>OY970245.1:0-1932500 GCA_963715455.1 uncultured Solirubrobacterales bacterium
AAGCAGAGAATAGCGCTCGGCGAGCGGTGGCGACGCGCCCTTTTCGGATCGCTGGCGTGGCGCAAGCCCGTGCTAGGACGACCACGCACCACGCGGCGGATCGATCGACTCTCGCGCAGCCTCCACCTCAGGGGCAAAGCCCTCATCGGGAGAAGGCGCAGACCCCATTTGATCCCGCCACCCGTCCGCCGAAACACCGTGATCCGGGCCAAGGCGCTTGCGGAAAAAGACACGTTCGAAGCCGCTATCGGTGCGGCGGTGAGTCTCTTCGTAGCCAAGCTGGGAATAGAGGGCCTGGTTCTCAGTCATCAGCGCATGGGTGTAGAGGCGGAGCGTCGGGGTGCCAGCTTCACGGGCGACATCCTCTGCGAAGCCGAGCAGGGCGCGGCCAACACCTTTGCCCTGGTGCTCCGGGGCAACCGCGACGTTCTCGACAAGCAAGTGGTCGGACTCTTTGGCCAACACAATCAACCCGACGATCTCGTCGGCCTCCTCGGCGACGGACACGAGACCCCGCGCAATCTTTTCCGCGTAGTCCTCGTCCATCGGGCCTGGACGACCACCGATGCGCTCGACGTAGTGGGCGTAAGCCCGCTGCACGAGGTCGTTGACGGTCGGTGCGTCGGCCGGTTGGGCGGGGCGTATCGTCAAGCGCTTCCTGGGTCAGCTGTAGAGGCCAGGTTCTCGACCGCGGTGGCGAACGTGCGCAGATCATCGAGGTAGGCCAATGCGGCGAACACGGCACGATCGTCGATCTCCATGTAGAGATGGACTATGAGGTTGCGCTGTCGCGCAGCGTCGCCGAGACGCCTCGCCAGATCGGCAGGGATGGCGCCGTTCTCGCCCAGGATGGTGAAGACCTCCGCATAGTCATAGGGCGGCCGGGCCGATTGCTCGGCAACGAGCTGTGCGCCGAGGTCAATGCAGATCTGGATCGCAAGCTGGAGCCAGCGTTCGGTCGCGGCTCGCTGTCGAGCGTCCGCCAGATACGCCTCCTCCCCGTCGCGCCGCACCTCATCCAAGCGCTCGATCATCTCCTCGAGGCGCTGCAAGCGGGCTTCGATCCGATCAACGTCGACCAAAGCGGCCTTCCTTCATTCGTCGTCGCATTCCACGTCCAAGCTCGACGCGCAGCGGCGCGGTGTCGAGGTAATCGAGGATCGCCCTCGTCTCCAGCCGTACTCGCTCGGCATAGTCGCGCTCGACGAGCCTCTTTCCATCGCCGATTGCGCGGTGGCGCATCAGCGGTGGCGCATCGTTGAGCACGACGACATCGACCTCATCGGTATTCAGCGCGCGCCCCGCATCCCTCACCAAGTCGAGCTGCAGATCGAAACTGGCACGAGAATCCAGATCTGGATCGCGCCAAATAGCGATGTCGACGTCCGAAAGCGGCCCCACATCTCCCCGGGCCTGGGAACCGATCAGCATCGCTGCGACCACACCCTTGCGATCGAGCGCCTTGCTCAACCGCTCCAGCGCAGCAGCGTCAAGCGGCTCCACGCGGGATTTCTCGTTGACGACCGTCACCGCTGACATCGTCGCCGATCCACCGGATCGAGTCCAGAAAGCCGGCGGATCGGGGAGCACCGCCCAAAGCAACGGAATGCGCCCGGCGAGAATCGAACCGAAATGCGACCATCGAGCACATGGCAATCCAACGGATGGAACACGTCGGCATCGTGGTCGACGACCTCACGGCCGCAGTCGAGTTCTTCGTCGAGCTCGGACTCGAGCCGCGAGGCAAGGGCCAGGTCGAGGGCAGCTGGGTGGACCGCATCGTGGCCCTTGACGGGGTCAAGGCGGAGCTAGCGATGCTGCGCACCCCGGACGGCCACGGAGAAATCGAGCTGGTGAAGTTCCACTCGCCGCCGACCCAGACCGCCGACCCGCACGCGCCCGCGAACACTCCAGGCCTCCGCCACCTCGCCTTCCTCGTCGAAGACATCGACGCCGTCGTCGCCGGCCTACGAGCCCGCGGCACTGAGCTTGTCGGCGAGCTGGTGCGCTACGAGGACAGCTACCGCCTCTGCTACGTCCGCGGCCCCGAGGGAATCATCATCGAGCTGGCTGAGAAGATCAGCTGACGGAGCCGATCCGCTGGGCAGCGCGCGCACCCGCATAGAAGAGCAACGGAATGCGCCCGGAGAGAATCGAACTCTCGACCTCCGGCTTGAAAGACCGGCGCTCTTTGGGGCTCGTTAAAACCCCGTTGACCACTGAGCTACGGGCGCTCTCACTACCTGCCCGGAAAAGTATGCCGGTCTCAGAGCCCGAACGTCTTGGCGATGATGTTGCGCTGGATCTCGGAGGTGCCGCCGTAAATGGTCGAGACCAGGCTGCTGCGCACGAGGCGCTCCATGTCGTACTCGGAGGCGTAGCCGTAGCCGCCCATCATCTGCATGCCGTCGAGGGCGGCGCGCTTTGCGACCTCGGTGACGAAGAGCTTCACCATCGAGGCCTCGCGCGGCAGCATCTGATCGGGGTCCTCGTCGGTGAGAGTGGCGACCCAGCGGGTCATCAACCGTGCCGCCTCGATGTCGGTCGCCATATCGGCGATGCGGTGCTGGAGCGACTGGAAGGAGCCGATCGGGCGGCCGAACTGTTCGCGCTCCTTGACGTAGACGATCAGGTCGTCGAAGACGCGCTGGGCGATGCCGAGCATCGTCGCGGCGAGGATCAGGCGCTCGACGTTGAGCCCGGCCATGAGCTGCGTCCAAGCCTGGTCGACCTGGCCGAGCACGGCGCTGGCGGGCGCCTCAACGTCGGTGAAGTAGAGGTGGTTGGTGTCGCGACCGCCCATCGTGTCGATCGGGACCACCTCGAGGCCATCGGTCTCACGCGGCACCCAGATCATCGTCATGCCCTCGTGCTTGCTGGCCGAGCGGGTCGTGCGGCAGACGACGAGGATGTGGTCGGCAATGTGGGCGTTGGAGCAGAAGACCTTCTGGCCGTTGATCACGTAGCCGCCGTTCTGGCTCTCGGCGAAGGTGCTCAGAGCGCCGACGTCGGAGCCGGCCTCGGGCTCTGTCATCGCGATCGCCTCGACGGCGCCGCTCGCGATCCCGCCGAGGATCTCGTGCTTCTGCTCCTCGCTGCCGAAGCGATTGGTCGCGCCAGCGACGATCAGCGTCGTCGCATAGCCGCCGATCGGAGCGAGGGCGCGCGAGGTCTCCTCCATGAAGATGCAGGCGTCGAGCATCGTGCCGCCCGAGCCGCCGTACTCCTCGGGAATCGTCAGCCCGGTCCAGCCGAGCTCGGCCATCTCCTTGTAGATGGTCTCGTTGTGGTGGTCGCGGTAGCCGTCGGTGAGGCGCTCGCGCTGGTCCGGCGTACCGCACTCGTGATCGCAGTAGCGCCGGATCGCGTCGACGAAGTCCTCCTGCTCGTCGGTGAGAGCGAAATCCACGAAGCGGCAGCCTAACGGTCAAGACGGGAAAACCGCTGCTCGGAGGAGGATCAGAGATTGGTGATGAGCACGGCGAGAACGGCACTGGCGCCAAACCCGAGGCAGACGTTGATGATCGTCCGCTGCAGGGCGATGAGATTTTCGCTCAGGCGGTCGACGCTGCTTCTGAACTGGTCGAGACTCCCCTCAACCCGCTCGAGGCGCGCGTCAACCTGCTCGAAGCGCTTGTCAACTAGCGCGAAGCGCTCATCCACCAAGGCGAAACCCTCGTCCACCCGGTGACTCAAGTGATCGAGTCGATCGTCGGTCCAGCTTTCTCGCATCGCCTCCATGTTGCCACCGTAGCGGACAACAAGTTGCGCGACGGAGGAGAATTGCAACAAAAGTGCAACAACTTCGCTGAGTCAGTCCCCCGCCACGCCGGGGGCGGCTTGCCAATAGATGACCTTCCGAGGATTGATCGAAAGCGTTTCGTCGTTCGAGTCTTTGACGGTCACGATGCTGTTCTCCCTAAGTGCCTGCTGAACGGCGGCAGTCCACTTCTCCGAATCAACGTCGAGTTGGAATGTGTGGCCGTCCATCAGATGAAGGGAAATCTGCACTTGCCCTGTTGGCATCGCCGCGTTGTGGCTCTCTGCCATTGACGGTCCTTCCCGCTTCGGGCAGACTCGGCTCTGCCGCATTGTTTCGGGAGAGCGGTGAACGTGGCCAAACAGAACACCGCCCTCCCTGTCCATCCATCAGCACCGGAGCGCCCGCGCGCGGGGAGCCTCCTGTGCTGACGACCGCCCCCGAGGCCAAAACGCCCCGATGCGCGGGCGATAGTAGGCGGCCTGAATCCCTAGCCACGCCGTGAATTCTGAGTAATCACTTGCTCTTACTCTTGCGCGACCGCTTGCGCTTCCTGGAGGGAGCCTTTTTCTTCTCTCCATGCTCCGAGGGATAGACCAAGACCGCAGAGCTGACCACGATGTGCTCGCCACCACCCTCACCCACCACCCGGCGATTGGCTGATCTGCCCTCGATCTCGAGGAAGCGTGCCACGAACTCGTCCGCCAGCTCGTTGGCTTCCGCGCAGCCCTGCTCATCTAGATCCGCCGGGGTATAGCTGACATGCGAATCGTCGCGCTCGTAGAACCTGCCCGATTTGGTCGAGTCGCCTATGTCTTTGTCGATTGCCTCCAGAATGTCGTTCGCAATAACTTGCTGTCCCGTCTTCGGGATGTATCGCGCCATCTCCGAGGGGATATAGGCCCGCTCAATGGCGCGGTAGTAATGCTCAACGGCGCCTCGGCGCGGCTCCGTTTTGGTCATCTCGACCATCTCGAAATCTCTCAGAACTTTGACGTGGTAGCTCACCTGGCTTAGCCCCTCGACAAGCTCTTCCGAGAGTTCGTTGGGACTCCATTCCCGGTCGTTCATGAGGGCGAGAATCTTGACCCGCAAGGGATGCGCCAGCGACTTGATGAGCCTCTGATTGAGGGTGATCTCTTTCGGGTCTTGCTTCTTCCCCCTCTTCGTTGCCTCCCGCTCGGTGGATTGCCCGCTCGGTTGTTTCTTCGCTGACAAAGCCTGCTCCTCTCATCCAGGCCATCCGGTAACGTCCAAATTTCTATAGCGATATGGCCTCGTCGTTTGAACAGAAAAGTAGCCGCAAGCCAGGGTAAACGGCAATGCTCTTTCTGATTGCTCTAATCTTTTTGAAGTATTCAAAAGATTTTCTGGCAATAAGAAAGGGGGTGCGCACCGTGACCATCAAGCCATGCCCAACGGTGGCTCCGCTGCTGTCTACGTTCAAGAACCGCTGAGCCAGAGGGCAGCGCTTGGCGAGCTGACGAAGCCAAGCCCTGCCTTCGGAGCGGGCCTGAGTCGGCCCGTGAACGAGTTAAGGCGACGACCTGGGAGCGCAGGGGATGCAGGCACCCAGGCCGCCTAAGCCACGCAGCCGTACCAAGATCCGCATGACCTGTTACCGATCCTACGCGGCGAGGTGTGGCCGCGCTCTACTGCCCCTTATCCTTGAATTGCGGCTGAAAAGGCGGCCCTTAAGAGCGCCGTTGCCCAATAGGTTCCCACTTGGACAAATGCGCCTCCCACCCCGAAGCCGCGTATCGCTTGATAGAACGAAAGCCCAGGACGAGACTCGAACTCGTGACCCCTTCCTTACCATGGAAGTGCTCTACCAACTGAGCTACCTGGGCAGGGAGACGATCTTAGACAGATGAGGGACGCAGCGAGAAGCCGATGGCGCGCCTCAAGCGCCGCCGTACTTGTCTTGTTGATCGGGGTCTTGGCGTTCGCCGGACCGGCGCAGGCCGGGGCGGGAGCACGCGCCTCGATCATCGGCGGCTCGACGGCGACAACGGAAGAATGGCCCTGGGCGGCGTTCATCCTGGCACTCGACCGCAAAGACAACGGCTACACCTGCACGGGAACGGTGATCGCCCCCCATCTGATCCTCACGGCGGCGCATTGCGTCAAGGACGTGATCACCGGTCGGCGCACGCCGCTGCCCCAGTTCACGGTCCTCACCGGCAGCAGCGACCTGCGCGACAGAAACGCGCGACAGCTCTCGAAAGTGCGCCGCGCGCTCATCTATCCCGGCTTCGACCTCTACAACCTGCAGGGCGACGCGGCGCTGCTCGAACTGGGAACGCCGACGACGATGCCGGCGATTCCCCTGGCAGGACCGGAAGACGCAGCGCTGCTTGGCCCAGGCCTGCCCACCTACATCGCCGGCTGGGGGCAGCGAGGCGGCCGCAACAGCTCGAACCAGACGCTGGTCCTGCGCAAAGCGCGCACCTTCGTACAGCGTCGCACCTTCTGCCGCAATCACTCGCGCGTCTACTACCCCTTCTTCAACTTCTCCTTTCAGCTCTGCACGCTCACTGTGCCGGGCTTCGGCAGCGGCACCTGCCACGGCGACAGCGGCGGCCCCGCCCTCGCCTTCCGGGCCGACGGCACGCCCGTGCAGATCGGCATCACCAGCCTCGGCCCGGCCAACTGCGACACGCGGCTGCCCGACATCTACACGCGCGCCGACCTCGTCTCGAGCTGGGTTGCCGAAGTAGCGGCGGCATCCGCCCCACCGGCCCCCGCCACTGGCTAACGCCGCGCAGTCATCGCCTCGCTAGCCGCGCACGCCGCAGCTGCGGGTGAGCGTCGTCTCCATGCTGCGGCCGTCTTCGAAGCCGAAGGAGGCCCTGGCGAAGGCGAAGGTGGCGCCGGGGAAGCCGTTCGGCGCGGGACAGCCAGCGACGAAGTAACTGCGTGCCTTGCCGCCTGCGTAGAAGCGACGCTGAAGAGTCAGCGAGAAGCCGCGCACATAGCCCCATTCGGCGGCTACACGCGGCAGGTCGGCGACCAGCGTGAGGCCGAAGGTCCCTTTGCGCTGCTGCTTGATCCTGAAGGGCAGCGTGAAGGAGGTTGGCAAGGGCTCGGTGCCAAATATGTGAGCGAAGATGACCGGGCGGCCTTTGAGGCGGCCGTTGAAGGCAAGGACCGTGCCGTCAGACGGGTAGGGCGACTGTTCGGGCAGGCTGACGGCAGCCTTGAAGGTGCCGTGCCCGACCACTCCCCCCGGACAGGCTTCGCGCGCCTCCCGGGTCGAAGCGGGCTGCAGCTCGTCGTAGTCGCAGACCGGCAGGCCGCGCCGGTCCAGCTTCCCGTTGCGATTGATCGCCAGGAAGATGCGCCGCAGCTGCGGCGGGGGATTGGCGTCGAGCGTTTTGATCACCGCCGAGACCGAGACTGCCACCGGCGCGGTGCCCTGGCGGGGCAGATCGTGTGGGGCGATCTTGCCGCCGTAGGAAACCTGCAAGTTGCCCTTGCGGATCACCTCGGCCTGGGCCGCAGCCCCGATGGCCAGGCAGAGCAACGCAGCCGCCAGCGCGGCCCGGATCCTCGTTGCCCTGCCCACCGGACCCCCGGCTCAGGTGAACTTCGAGGGTTCGAAGCGGCAGTAGCGGAATTCGAAGGCGAGAACCTGGTTATTAGCCTGATTGGCGTTGTGGGTGAGGCGGATGACCATCTGCTGGGCGCCGACCTTGTCTCCCGCGCGCAGCTTCTGAGCGGTTTTCTGGAAGAGGCTCGCCTCTTCTTCGACGTATTTGAGCCACTTGGCGAGCTTCGCTTTGTCGGCCGGTGGCTGTTCGACTGCCTTCAACTGCGTGACGGTCCGCTTGAGCGCCTTGCCGGCCTTTTCGAACTGGGTGGCGGCCTCTTTCAGCTTGCCGGCTTTGAACTTGCCGCGAACGCCCTTGAGGATGCGTTCGTTGGCTTCGGTGTTCGTCTTGCAGATCGGCTCGACCGCTTCTTTGTAGCTCTCGCGCGTAGCTTCGGCCTGCGCGAAGGGCACCGCAAGCAGCGAGAAAACCATGACGACTGCGCCGAGCACGCTAAAGAGCTTCTTCCCCACCAGATTCCTCCTGTCGTTTCCCAAGTTCCCAGGCAACTCATCATCCCAAACACGTGCGGGTGCCCAGAGACTCGGCAGCTTAGGGGATCGTTAAGGGCTACCCGCCGGCCTCCGCTTCGGGATCGGTGAGAGCCGCCAGGTCAGCGAGATCTGTCGGCCGGCCGCGGGCCAGCTTCATCTGGATCAAATCGTCAAGGTCGACGACCGGGACCTCAATGTCTCCCAGCTTCACCCGCAAAGCGCGGTCACTCAACTCCTCATAAGTGCGACCTCCCGGCACTTCGCGCATCACGTCGATGCCGCCATCTCGAGTGGCGAACTGCCAGATCGTGGCCCTCGGCAGCATCGTCGCGTCCACCTCGGTGCCCTCCTCGCCCGGATTGAGGACCCGGGCGTCGAGATCGCGAAGGGTGGCCGCAAGCCGAGCCAGGTTGGCGGGATCAGGCGCGGGGATCAGGTCAGCGTTATTGGTAGTGCGAACGTGCCCATGGGTCTGTACAGCGAGCCCCCCGATCAGCACGTAGTCGACTCCGTGCTCGGCGAGCGCACGGAGGATGCGCTCCGCGTCAAGCGGTGCGGCGGGCTCGGTCACGTGCCTCTTTCCCAGCGCCTGCAAGGCGGCCGGCCATACGGTTCCAAGAGATGCCAAGGGCGAGGCGCTCAGCGGCAGGACGCGCCGCAGTCGCCCGCAGGTGAAGGCGATCGTAGTCGCGTCCAAGGGAACCCCGACGACGCCGCCAGCGAGGAGCTGCTGGCGGCGGTGGGCTAAGCCCCTACTGCCCCACTGCCCCGAAGCTCACAACCCCAAAAGCCTCCCCCGCAGCGAACGTCGGCGCGCCCGCCGCGAAAGCTTCGTTGAAGCTCTGCGCCGTAGAGGCATCAAGCGTAAGAGCCGCGCCCGAGACCGCGATCGAGCGGCCCTTCGGATCAGAGGAAACGCTGGCCCCGGCCATGCCCAGCCCCAAGACCCCGACCCGCCCCAGCTTGCCGGGGAAGGCGGGGGTGGGCAGGATCTCGACTTCTGCGCTTGTCGTCTTAGCTCCCAGGTCAAACCAGTATTCGGTGTGGAAGATCTGCCCGGCGCCGAGTTGGAGGAGTTCGATCGCTCCAGCCAATCTGAGGGTGCCTTGGGAGGCATCAGGTGAGATCTGTCCTCCAGCGGCGATCGGGAAGCTGAAGAGGGGTCCTGGAGAGAGTTCCGCGGGGGAGATCGGGTTCAAGGAGACAAAGAGCGATTTGAACTTGGCGAGGATCTGCGGATCAGGGACAAGCGTGCCCTTTCCCTGAGGCAGGATCGTCACCAGCTGAGGTGTGGTCTTGGTCTTCAGGGTGCCGATCAGCTGCCCTTCCCTGAAGGCGTCTTTGGTCCGTAGCTTCTTGTTCAGCCTTGTGGCGACCTTCTGAGTAAGGGTGAGCGGCTTGGCCGAGAAGCCCAGGCCGAAGCCTTCGCGCTTTGGAGAGACGCTCTTTGCCTTGGCGACTTTCAGCTGACTACCTCCCACCTTGGCGGAGATCGGGTTGGGGTTGGCTTTCAGCTCTACCTTGCGCAAGGGGACTGATCTGTTGCCCTTCTGGAAGACCAGGGTGCCTTCGGTGAGCACTTCGGCCTTACCCGAGGTCGGGTCTGCCTTGCCACCTGTGACGGGCAGGGTGATCGCCTTGCCTTGTCTCCTTGCCGGTGCTTTGGCCGTGAGTGTCACGCCTTGCTTCTTCATCAGGTTGATGAAGGACTTATCGAGGGTGAGCTTGGCGCTGCCACTGCCCAAAGGGTCATAGGCGGCCCCAGCGGATGCGGGGAAAGCAAGGGCCAGAAGGCCCAAGGCAATAACGATCCTGATCCTCATCTCATCCCTGCCTTCCGTTCATCCCTTCACCGCGCAGCTCTTTTCGACTTTGGTGGAGAGCTTCAGCCCGCCGGCGAACTCAAAGGAAGCAAGGGCCAAGGGGAAGACGATCCTCGGCACCCCTTTGGGAGCGGGGCAGCCAGAGTTGAAGTAAGAGAGCTGCTTGCCCCGATAGGTGTATTTGCGCTTCAGGGTGAGCTTGATGCGATCGACGTAGCCCCAGGAGCCCAAGGCCTGCGGCAAGGAGGCAGAAAGCTCGGTGCCGTAGATGCCCTTGTTGATGTGGCGGATCTTGAAGACCAGGACGAATGAGCTGAAGAAGGGATTGGCGGTGAAGATGTGGGTGAGCAAGACCGGGCGTCCCTTCTCCCTTCCGTTGAAGATCAGTAGCCGCCCTCTGGTCGGATAGGCGCCTTGATCCGGCAAGACGATGTTGGCCCAGAACTGACCGGAGCCGATCACCGCGTCGCCGCAGGTGGAAAGGGCCCTTTCGGTCGAGGCGGGCTGGATCTCTGCGACGCTGCATGCCGGCAAGCCCTTGGACTGCAATAGCCCGTGGCGGTTGACCTTGACGGTCATCTTCTGCAGCTGATCGGGGACGCCGCCTTTAGGTGCCTCGAGGTGACCGGAGACGAAGACGGCTATCGGATCGGTGCCTTGCCTGGGGAGCTTGTAGGGGAGGATTTGGGAGAGGACGGTGATGCGCAGGTTGCCCCTTTGGATCACCGCCGCGGTGGCGATCGTGGCGCAGGTGAGGATCGCCGCGGCCAGGCCGAGCGCTGCAAGCCGCTTTGCCACCGCCTAGCGCTTCCTTGACTGGCGCTGCTTAGCCTTGCCCGACTTACCCGACTTACCGCACTTGGCCTTGACCACTGGCTTTGTGTTGGAGAGCTCGCCGTTTTGCCCGGTGAATTCGGAGATCGCCTTGTGCTTGCCTTTGCAGAGGTTGGCCGAGTTGACGATCAGGCCCCGTTTGCCGCCTTGCATGGTCAAGACGAATTTGCTCACTGGGGCATCAGGGACCGCCTCGAAGGTGTTTCTGATCCGGCCTTTCAGAGAGTCAATTCGGCCGACGACGTCGACGGTGATCTTCTCGTGGTGAAGCGAGGCGACTAGATCGGGTAGCTGGTGCTCAGATGATCTGAGGTAGACCGGGCCTTCGAGGGGCTCAGCCAATACCGGGGTATAGGCCCTGGCGAAGCCATAGACAGATCCTGCCGGGCACTGGTCTGCTCTGAACTGCACCCTGGTGCAGATCGTTTTGATGTGGCCTTGTTCGAGGAAGGCCGACTTGGGCAGGGTGACCCTGGCTCTGGCGATGTTGGCTTCACCGCCTTCGGGACCGCCCTTCATGTTGAGCACCGCTCGGAAGGCCGGCCAGTCGCCACGCTTGGTGCCGCCCTTCAATCTGAGGCTGAGTTTCGGCTTGAACTCCAAGGCAGCGCAATCGGCTGCCTGGAAGGGGGTGGAGACGGTTACGGGACGATCGTCAGCGGTTGAGCCGAAGTCCAACCCGGAGCCCAAGAGGGTTGAGGCCGTTGAGGTCCTTTCGCAGTTGGTCGGGTTGAAGACGAACTTCGGCTTATCGGTGGCCGCCCGGATGTCTCTGAGGTGCACCGGAATGCCTTTGATGATGTGGGGGATCGGGTCTGAGCCGGTGGCGTCGATGAAGACTTCGGCGGTCTCCCTATCTACGCGGAAGGCAAGCCTTACCACCACGGTGCCGATGTCGAAGGGGCCGACCCGCCCGGCGGTGATCGCCACCATCGAGATGGCGCTGCCTTTATATGGCCCTGCTAGGTAGACCTTGCCTGGTGCGTAGGCCAAGGTCTGACCAACGCCTGAGCCGGCGAAGGTCGTGCCGAGCCGGGAGGCGGCTGGGCAAGAGGGATCATCGATCTCTTCCTGACCGCCGTGGGGGCCCGTCCTTGCTTCGGCTTGGGCGATACCGGCCTCTGAGCAATAGGGGATGCCAGCCAAGATTCCCGCGATGCCCGGCGGCAGCTTGATCGAGAAGTTGGTGAACTCCTGTTCAGAGTCAGTCCTGAAGAGCCGCACGTCAAAGGGTGAGAAAGTGCCGCCGGCGTTGTTGCGGGTGCCGGCGAAGAGGCCTGGCTTGAAGGGCGGCAATCCCCCACTTGGACAGGCGCTCTCCCCGGGGCCGCTGATGATCTCGAAAGCCGAGGTGGTGGTCACCGGCTCGTTGCCCGACCAGGGGAAGAGCTTCGCGGTCGCCTCATAGGTGCCGCAGGCAGGAGGAGATGCCAAGGGTGAACGCGCTCCCTCGCGGAAGTGCAGCTTGAAGTTGGAGAAGGGCAATTGCGGCATGTCCTTGGCCACCGTCGTCAGCTGACCGGTAACCGGGTCAGGAATCACCTCAAGCGCCTGCACGACCCTGATCCCCAGCTTGGCGTTCTTGATCACCACGTACATCGCGATCAACGAGTCGAAGGGGTTCTCGTAGGGCTCGGCGATATAGAGGGCGCCGTGGACCCTTTCCTCGAGCACTGGGGTCTCCACTTCGACCGTGCCGATCTTCGAGGCAGAGGGACAGCCTGAGCCCGCTTCGCTGAAGGCGGTCTCGCGATCCAGGTCTGCTTCTGTGCAGACCTCGAGGCCTTCGGCGACTGAGGGGTTGACGGTGAAGCCCTCGGGCAGGGTGACCTCGGTGCGTTTGATCGTCGAGGCGGCGATGCCCTGCGGGTCGAGGATGCCTTGATCGACGACGTCGAGGCCGAAATCCAGGCCGGTAGGCGAGGAGGCGGCTTTGGTGGTCGGCGAAGCGGAAATACCGGGAGCGAAGTCAAGCGCGGCGCACTCAGAGAGGCCCAGCGGGGTCGGTGGTTCGCCGTCGTCGTGAGTTTCGGCGAAGGCGTTGACGAAGACTTTCGGCGCCCCCCAAGAGTTGCCTTCGAAGTCGGCCCGCAGGGGGCCCGTGCAGGATGAGGGCAGGGTGATCAGCGGCTCGCCGGTGCCGTCGACTGTGCAGAGATCGCTCTCGTCGGTCAACAGGCACTGTCCCCGCACGGGGTCGTGCGCGTCGGCCAACGGATCGGACCAAAGCGTCAGCGTCGCCCCGTAGATCAGGATCGCCTGAGAGATGCCGTGGAAGGAGGCGATCACCTGGTAGGGGTGCTCTTCGCTCAAGCGCACGTCGAAGACCACCGGCACGCCGAGGAAGACGAAGCCGAACTTGGCCAGGGTGCCCGGCGGGGGCAGCAGGTTATAGACGGGGACGCTGGCTTTGACCTGGTTGCCGGGGGGGCCTGCGTTGGACGCGCCGTGGACGTTGATGTAGCCGACCGCAGAAGTTGTCGGGCAGCTGGGGTATTTGAGCCCTCCCGAAACACTGAGCAATTTGGAGAACTGCGGCCCGGTGCAACGCGGCGTCGCCGTCGGCACCCCGGCAAAGCCATCGGGCAGCTCGGTATAGAGGTCCCTGATCGCGTCGTCTGGCACTTCGAAGCCTTTTTCGTCGATGGTCGTCTCGAAGTTGACCGTGGTCGCCATCGCGAAGGGATGGGCGCCCGCCTGGATCACCGGTGAGCCGTCTTGCTCATCGAAGCTCATCTCGGTGTATTTGATGCCGAAGTCGGCGTTGGCCTTGGGGGCGCTAAGCGCGGCGAAGGCGAGCAGCGCAACGGCAAGCGCCAGCAGGCCCTTGTGAGTGGGCTTCACGGCGCTCATCTCCTGCCTCCTGTATTGCGCTGCTGTCGTACTTTGCGCTGCCTGGCTTTCTTCTTCGCCTGCTTGCCGCTCTTTTTCTTGGCTTTCTTCGCCTTCTTGGCAGCCGGCTTGGGATTGCCGGGGCCCTGGTAGCCCTGACTGGCGTAGGAGGGCTCGGCCGGTGGGCTGATCGGGGACTGGCAGGCTTCGCCTTCGCACTCCGCCGCTGGGGCTGGCGGCTGGGGGAAACCGCCCTCTATGCGGGCGTCATAGACATCGATCTGGCCGACGTCCTGGGGCAACAGCTTCGTCTCGGTGAAGAAGAAGACGTCTTGCCCATTAACAGAGGCGTCGATGAATTCGGCCTCGGCCGGGCCCTTGCCGTCGGAGATCAGGCTGATGCAGCCCTCGTGGGCGGGGTTGAAGCCGGGAGCGTTATCCGTGCATTCACCGGCGCCCTCGGCCTCCCACTGGTAGACGTCCTGGCGGCCGTTGGTGTCGGTGAGGACGAGGCGGTTGAGGCTGTTGAAGTAGGCCCGCTTGCCGTCCTCGGAGAGCGCCCGTGGGGCGTGGAGCTGCATTTCCCAGCCGGGGATGCTTGCGGCGTAGAGGTAGCCGGAGCTTTGGCCGAGTGTGATTTCGAGCTCCGCCGCCTGCGGGCGCGCTCCCGTCGGCAGGCAGGAGAGGCAGGTCAGCTTGCTGGTCTCCGCGTCATAGCGGAAGACCTCGGCGGCGGCTTTGCCGCTCTCGCGATCGAGGTTCTCGGCGCCGGTCAGCGCCCCCCTGGTCATGAAGAGCGCCGTCGCCCCGTCGGGCGTCACCCGCGAGAGGCGTTCCAGGGGTTTGAGCGCAGCTAGGCGGTTTTTTGGCGCGGTGTTATCCCCGGGCACTTCCTGACTTGGCAGGGTGGCGATGAACCGTGGTTCCTCACCGTCTTCGTGCAGGTAGAGGTTGGGTTGGCCAGCTGTCGCCCCAGCGACCAGGGCGCTGGTCGAGGTGAAGTAGATGCGTGAGAGATCCTCGCTGGCGCCCATCACGCCCTCCACCCCGCTCGCTACAAGCGTCGTCGATTCGCGCGTTTGCTCGTCGAAGCGGCGCAGTTTGCCTGCTTCGGTGAAGAGGGCCCCTTTGCCGTCGGGGCTTGCCGTCCAGAAAGTGCCGGCGCCAGTCGAGACGGCGACGGTTTCGCCGCCTTCGACCCGCACATACAGTTTGCCGCTTTTTTCAGACCAGTAGATCAGCCGCCCGTCATCGGAGACCGCCCCGGCGACGTTGTCGCCGCGGTTGTCCTGAATACCTCCGGTGTAGGAGCCGGTTGTCGAGTCCTGGGTGGAGGCGCTGCCGTTGGGTTTGACGCTGACCAGGCGCAGCTGGCCTTCGAAGGACTCATAGAGCTGGTTGATCGCGGTGCTTGCCACCGCGTCTGGAGTGAGCTTGTCCTTCACGGTGAAGACGGCGTGTTTGCCGTCGGCGGAGATGCCCCTCAGTTCGGGGACGAAGAGATTGGCTTTCAGTGTCGGCGGCGGGGTCGTGGTCAGCGCTTCGTAGGGGCCGCCGAGGTTGTCGCGGCGGTAGAGGTTGGCAAAGCCCGGCACCGAGCCTTCGGCCAATGAGAGGTCGGAGTCCTGCAGGACCCAGCCGCTTGAGAGGTCCTCGGCGAAGGCCTTGAATTGGGCATCGAGGGCATCGAAGACGGTCAGCACAGAGCCCGAGTTGCGCGGCGGTGAGATGCCCGTGGTCGACCAGCCCCCTTCCCCTCGGGTCGAGAGGTACTGGCTGGAGTAGGGGCCCGAGGGGGCATCGCCAAAGGCCGTCGAGGCCGAGTAGGTGATCTTCTCGCCCGAGGCGGAGCCCTGGTCCAGGCGAGCCGGCTTTTCGTCGGAGGAGATGAAGACCGAGATGTCGGCGCCGAGTTTGTCGACCGGCGAGACCATCTCATAGGCGCGGCAGTCGGCCAGGGCCGCTGAAGGGCCGGTCCGCAAGGCCTGGTTGGGGCAGTTGGTGCTGACCTGCTTGGGCAGGGCGAAGGTGGTGAAGCTGGTGTCGGGTCCGAAGACCGGGCCGCCGCCCGAGCTCTCGGTGACGAAGCGGTAGTGGTAGGTGGTCCCCGGTTCGAGGCCCGAGAGGACGACGCCGTCGCTGGTGACGACTTTCTTGACGATGCCGGCGCCCAGCTGCCGCTCGGGCATCACCTGGCAGCCGCCGCCCGAGCAGGGGGCCGTGCCGTATTCGAGCTGGTAGGAAGTGTCGCTCCAGAAGTTGGGGTCGATCTCGGCCTTCAGCACCGCCGACTCGCTGCCCACCGCGCTGGCGAACTGGGCGTTTATCTCGGGTGGGACGGGTGGCGGCGGCCACTTGTCGGGTGGGGTGCCGCGCACCTCGACGAAGGCGACGTTCTGGCCAAACGAGCCGTGAACCACATAGAGGTCGGCCTCCCCGGCGGCCGTCACCACGTTCGTCGTCGCCGCCGGCAAAATTATGCCTTCGTTGTCTTTGCTGGTGGAGGGGCAGCAGCTCTCGACTTCCTCGCCGAGGCCGTCGATCTCCAGCAGGTGGGGGTTGTCTTCGGGGGTTGAGTTGGCGCCCGGCACCGGGTCGTCGGTGAGGTAGACCGTGCCGCCCGGCGCCGGCGCGATCGCTTCCGGCGCCGTGGCCGGCAGCGGGTAGATCACCGCGCCGCTGTTCTCGTCCAAGCGATAGGAGTTCGCCGGAAAGAGTCCCCGGGCATAGCTGAAGTAGACGTCGCCGCTTTCGGGATCGAGCGCCAGCGCCCCGACGGGACCCGGTTCGGGCAGCGGCAGCGAGCTCAGGTAGTTGCCGTCTTCGTCGAACTTCTGGATGCGGTCCTGGTCGCCGACGTAGACGGTGCCGTCGGGGGCGATGTCGATGTAGTCGCGGCGGGTCCCACCGAGGGCACTGATCGAGAACTCGCTTGGGCCGGTTCCTTCGATGCCTGCCCCGCATTCGTCGCCGCCAGCGATGTCGGCGGCGGTGCAGATATCGGCGCCGCTGGTCTTGTTGACTTCGCCGCCGAACATGCGCAGGAAGGCGCCGGCCTGGCTGAAGACCTGGACCCGGTAGTTGTAGCGTTCGAAGACGTAGACCTCGCCGTTGGGGCCGACGGCGATTCCAGTCGGCCGATCCAGCTGGCCGGCTTTGTCGCCGCCGGTCCCTGCCTGGCAGAGCGATGCTTCCGGCTCAGATGTCGGTTGCGGCGGCCCGCAGGTCTGCGCTTCTGGGGAGCCGTCGGCGACGCCCCAGCCCCAGGCCTTGACGAACTCCCCCCAGGAGGTGAACTCGCTGATGCGATTGTTAAACCACTCGGAGATGAAGAGGTGGCCGCTGTCGGGATCGGCGGCGATTCCACCGCCTACGAAGCGAAGCTGCCCCGCCCCGGTCCCGTACTCGCCGAAGCGGGTCAGCTCGGGCCCGATCTCGGCTTGCGCCGGGGCAGGGGTGAGGGCCAGGGCGCTCACGACCCCGATCGCAGCGATCGAGGCCGTGAGCGCGTGGCGCACCCGGTGTTGGATGGAGGTCATCGCTGGTTCTCCGCTCGCCTGCGCAGAGCGCCCTAGGCGCCGGTGGGGGCCGTGACTGCCCAGGAGCCGTACCAGCTGCACGAACTCTGCCCACAGTTGAACCGGAGCACCGCGCCCGACGTCGATGCACCAGGAACAAAGAGTTCGGTCGGCTTAAGGAAGAAGATTATTTCTTCGCCTTCTTCTTCTTGGGCTTTACCTAGTTGGAGAGCCGCGTACAGACAGAGGTGTCCAGGATCGGCCGTGGGAACGTCTCCCACGATGCCGGGACAGCCCGGCGCCGAGCCCGCTTCGCCGACGTAGGTCGCCTGGGGGGCGCTGGCGAGCGGGATCTGGAAAGAGATGGGCGCCATCGCCGTCTGGCCTACGGCCGAAGGGCCTGTTTTAGCTTCTTCTGGCGTCACCTGGGGAGCAACTGCAATCCATGCCCCGGTCAGTGTCTCACCCGGCGGCAGCGTGCCACCGACGGTCCAGGGCTCGCCTTTTGCACCGTTGCAGGCCGCGGCTTTGCCGGAGGCCGAGGTGAACATCACGCCGCCGACACCGGAGCATTTGCCTTCTTTGACGCCGGTGAATTCTTCGCTGGTGACGCTGGCGCCGGCGGCACCTGTCGGACCCGTTGGTCCTGCAGCGCCGTTCGCACCTGCCGCGCCGGCGTCACCCTTGGCGCCTGCTGGCCCGGCGGGGCCCGCCGGGCCAGCAGGCCCGGTCGCGCCTTTGGGCCCCTTGGGGCCACGCTTGGCTTTGGCCGAGGCGGTCGCGCCGCCGTCGGAAGAGTTGTTGGCGGCGTAGGCGCCGCCGAGCATTGCGAAGACCAATGCGATTACCGAGATGACTCCGGGAATGCCGAAGCGGTTGCGTAGTGGCGAGAGCATCGAAATCTCTTCTCCTTGTCCCGTGAGCCCCTCTGCCCGCCGCTTCCCTTTGCGGCTTCCTCGAGGCTCGGTTGTCCCTGTTTCGCCCGCTTTCGCAAACGGACTATGCCGGGAGCATAAAAGAATCGTTTTCTGAATGCAAGTACTAGTTTTCGAAGTGAAGGAATGCGGCTCTAAATAGCGCTCTCCTGGGCGAAGCGACGGGCCTCGTCGCGGCCGATGTAGGGGGCGAGCGTGAGCTCGAGCAGGTCAGGAAGCAGCTCTTCGAGGCCCTCGCCGGCGCCGCTCTTGAGGCGCCGGGAGATGAGCGTGGCGATGCCGCCGATGAGCACTTGGTCGCGGACTTCGACGTCCATCTCCGGACTCGCCGGGGGCCGCACGGCCTCCGCCAGGAGCTGCATCGCGTCGCGATAGCGGGCGGCGATCTCGCCGCCCGCGGCAAGCGGCTCGACCAGGTAGAAGCGGGCGACGGCGGCGTCGCGCGAGAGGACGTGGAGCAGCGCTGCGAGCCGCGCGCGCACCTGCTCGGGCCAGGCATCCGCCGGCTCGGGGGCAGCGAGCATCGCGCCGCGGACGTGCTCGTCGATCATCGCGTAGGCGGCGAGGAAGCAGTCCTCCTTGCCGCGGAAGTACTCGTAGAAGGTGCGGCGCGAGATCTTCGCCGCGTCGGTGATGCGGCCGATCGTGGTCGCGTTGAAGCCGTGCTCAGCGACCGCGTCGACGACGCCGTTGAGCAGCCGCTCGCGTTGGTTCTCAGCGACGAGTTCGCGCGACAGGCCGTGGCGCCCCGGGGGCAGGCGGTCCTTGTCGGCAGGCAGGTTGCGGGCGGTGCCGGCGTCCTCAGCCATGAGCCGGCTGGGGGGCGAGGACGACCTCGGTCATCCGTGGAAGCAAGTCCTGCACGCTCCCTCCCCCACCCAGCTCGAGCCGCTCGCGCAGGAGCCAGGCGAGCCCACCGGCGATCGCTTGGCCAAGCGGATCGGAGAGCTCCGCTGCAGCCAGGTCGAGCACCCCGTCGTAGCGCGCCAGCAACCGCGGCCCTCCCTGCTGCGCCTCGACGAAGCAGAGCCGCGCCCGCGCCGGGTCGTCATCGACCGCGGCAAGCAACGCCGCCAGACCGGCCCGCACGCGATCCGGCCAGGGCAGCTCGGTCGGCGCCGCCTCGCGCAGCTCGCCGCGCAGCTCCTCAACCGCTCGGTCGAAGGCGGCGACGAAGCACTCTTCCTTGCCCTCGAAGTGCTCGTAGAAGGTGACCGAGGAGACCCCGGCCCGCTTGACGATCGCTTCGATCGTCGTCTTGGCGCAGCCTTTCTCGGCGATCAGCTGCTCGGTGGCGACGAGCAATCGTTGGCGCTGACTCGTCGCTACGGCCCCGGCAGGACGGCCTTCCCGCTGCGTCTGCGGCGCCTCAGAAGCCAGTCGCTGCGAGAGGTACTGCATGAGGGCGAGGATAGCTCTTTCTAAAAAGATTTCATATCCGGAAAAAAAGGAGTAGTTTTTATTGACATGCGACCTGAAGCCCGGGTGACAACCAGGGAGGCGCTTCAAGTCGAGACCGATTCACGGCACGCCGACCGCGCCGTGCGCGAGGGCGAGATGGAGGGCGCTCTGCACGTCGTCGGCGAACGTGGTTTCCGCGACGCCTCGGTGCGCGCCGTGCTCGAGTACAGCGGCGGGCATCGCAAGCAGTTCTACGAGCACTTCGACAGCTTCGAGGACTGCTTCCAGCAGGCCTACGCGAGCTGGATCGAACGGCTCGGGGTCGAGCTGCTCGAAGCAGCGGTCGCGGTGGACGGCTGGACGGCCAGCGCGCGCGCCGGCCTCGTGCGCCTCTTCGAGTTCATCGGCGAGCGGCCGGCGATCGCCCGGGCGCTGTTCGTCGAGGTGCAGGTCGCCGGCGGCGAGGCCCTGAGCGTGCACGACGACGCGATCGAGCGACTCGTTGTCGCGCTCGACAGCGTGCGCACCGAGATCGACCCCGGCCAAGAGCCACCTGAGGCAACCGGTCTCTTCGTCGTCGGCGGCATCGAGGCCTATGTCTGCGAGGTGCTCTCGGCCGGTGACGCGAAGCGGGTTTGGGACGGGCTGCCCGAGCTGATGCACCTAGCTGTCGGCTCCTACCTGGGCAACGCGGCGGCCGAGGAGGAGTTCGAGGCAGCTAGGGAGATGCTGGCGCGAGACCGGGCCGAGCCGAGCGGTGAGCGAGAGTGACCGAGCTGCATCTGATCCCCGGCGAGGTCGAGGACGGGCCGTTCTCGGCAGGCACGCCATTGCCGCGACGGCTGCCGCCGGGCCGACACGGCATCCCCGTCAACCTGGTCGTCGAGCACCAGCGCCAGCGGCTGCTCGCCGCGCTGGCCGAGACCCTCGCCGAACAGGGCTACGCCAATATCACCACGACCCAGGTGAGCAATGCGGCAAGCGTCTCCACCAGCACCTTCTACAAGCACTTTGGCAACCTCTGGGACTGCGCGCTGGCTGCCTATGTGGCGGCGGCGGATCGCCTCTGCGAAGAGATCGAGGCGGCCTGCGCTGCGCGCGATCCGCGCAGCGAGCCGCTGGAGACCGGCATCGGCGCAGCGCTGGCTTTCTGCGCAAGCGAGCCCGCGGCCGCCCAGCTGCTCTGCAGCCAGGCGCCGTTCGAGGCGAGCGCGCTGAGCGCTGCCCGGCGCCTGCTGATCTCGCGCCTGGCGGCGATGCTGCGCCGACTGCGCGGCCACGAGCAGGAGGCACTGCAGCCCTCCGGCCTCGACGAGCGTCTGATCGACGCCACGCTCGCCTTCCTCGGCGCCCGCATCTCACGCGGGGAGGTCGACGCCCTCCCCGAGCTCGGCCCCGAGCTGGCCGCGATCCTCGAGCGGCCACGCCGCGCAGCGTAGGACCAGCGACAGCTACACGCCCAGCCCTACAGCAACCCCGCCATCTCGAGCACCCGCCAGTGATAAGCCACCAAGGTCGGGGGCTGGTCCAGTGTTTCGCTCAGCTCGGCCAGACTCAATGGCTGTTGCGCCACCAGTGCGAGCATCTGGGCGCGGAGGGAATGCTCTCTGGCATAGCGCAGCCAGGCGTCGTCTAAGGCGGGGTCGGCTTTAGCGGGAACCTCCATCGTGCGATCTCCTCTCTTCTCTAAAGACCCGAAGGCCGTTTTGCGCGACGGAGCCGCCCCGAGAAAAGCGAGAGGAAGCTAGGGACGCTTAGCGTCTAGCGACCGAAGCAAGTGCAAAGGCTCCTGCTCAATGCGTGCGGCGAGCTGTTCCACGCTTTTCAGAGTCAGATTGCGCTCGCCTCGCTCGATGCCTCCCAGGTAGGTGCGGTGTACGCCGAGCACCCCGGCGAACGCCTCTTGGCTCAAGCCGCACGCCTCTCGGTAAGCCCGGAGGTTGCGACCCAAGTTGCGTTGCAGGTTGCCCGCCACTGGCGGCAGACTCCCTGTTTGCTACTCAACAGTCTACAGACTGATGAGTAGCTATATCGGTGTAGCGCGGTGGTCTATCGGGGGGCGGCTTTGCCTGCGCCGAGTAGCACCAGTGGCTTGAGCTTGAGCCGCGCCGCCAGACGCTCAACGCTTTGGAGTGTCAAATTGCGCTCTCCCCGCTCCACGAACGCTCCCGCTTTGCTACTTGACGGTCTACAGACTGATAAGTAGCATGCCTCGCTGCCCGCCTGGCCGGGGAGGTCGTCAGCTAAGGCCACCCGTCAGGCGGACACTTGGCAAAGCGCTGCAGGGAACCGTCTCGATCTTTGAAACATTGGCGGAGGGGGTGGGATTCGAACCCACGAGCGCCTTGCGACGCCAACAGTTTTCGAGACTGCCCCGTTCAACCACTCCGGCACCCCTCCAGGGCACTACAGAGCCAAATCCTATCGACGCCGAATCTGGGGGGAACGTCGGGGGGAACGAAACCGGATCTGAAATCCCAGGTCTGCTCGCTTAGTCAGCCGGAGAACCTTGTCGGTGGGGGCTTGGCAGGATCGGCGCCAGGGCAATCGAGCGAGCGAGGCGTTCGACCAGTTCTCCAATCTGCTCGGGAGGTTCTGGTAGGGCCGCCGCGCGAGCCCGGATCTCGGCATCGAGCTTGGTGTTGACCGCGCCAAAGCGCTGCGCGTACTGGATCATCTGCAGGACAGTGCCCCGCAAAGGGAGGGGCGCTCATCGTTTGATCAAGGCGTCCTCGGGAGCGTCGGCCGGCGACGACAGGGTGACCGTGACGGCGTTATCGCCGGCGGGCACCACGGCAATCGTCTCCCCCACCGTCGTCTCAGCAGACTCGGGTGCGAGCTTCGCCCTGGGAATGGCGACAAGCTCGCCCCCGACGTAGTGGGTCTCGCCGAAGAGAGGGGCGTAGATCGGGCGGACCACAGCGAGAATGAAGGCATCGAGGTCGGGGCGATTGGTCATCGTCAGCTCAATCCGGTCCCAGGTTCCCTCGACCTTCGGATTGCGGATGCGCCCGATCAGCTCGGAGAGGACCTTGGCGTCGGCCTCGCTGGGGGATGCAGGTGGGCGAAGGGGGGCGCCGATCCAGACTTCCGTCTCGACGACGTATTCGAGGTAGGCGATCTCCGCCTCGAGCTCGGAGATGCGCGCATTCCGATCGCTGGGACCGTCGACAAGCGAAGAAATCACGACGCGGTCGAAGGCGGGGTCATAGACCTCGACCGGCTCGCCCCTGTGGGCGGCAAGGAGGAGTTGGGAGGCCAGCAGCTGCTCCAGTGCGGTGCCCTCGCCGGGTGCCCATCGCCAGGACATAGCGATCTTGCCTTCCCCGGGCTTACCGTGGAAGTCGAGGCGCAGTTCGAGGCCACCCGCAGAACCGACGAGCAACCCGGTTTGTCCGGGCGGTGGGTCGAGAGGCGCGAGGGTGAGACCGAGCTCCGCAGTCCCGCAGCGAGCCAAGACTGACAGGACCTCCGGGGCTGCCGACGGCGAATCTGGCAGAGGGACAGGCTCCAGCTCTATCGAGCCGGAGATCTCCCCCTCGGGAAGTAGGCCGCGAAGGCCGACCGGGACCTTTTCGAAGCTGGCCCGGAGCCCAGAGGAGATTGTTACAACCTCGCCCGTCTTCGCCGCCCGATCAAGCGTCTCGCGAGCGCTTCGTCCGGCTTCATCGTCACTGAAGAGAAGCCTGCCGGCGATACCCGCGTCGGCGGCGGCGCCCGGATAACGCTGGGTGCCGTCGAAGCGGACCCGCTTTGAGCCGAACTGCGCCTCGAAGCTAATGATCGTCTCCGCAGCGGGAGGAGTGGGTGGTGCATCAACGTCGGCGGAGACGATCGTGTAGCGAAGGTGAGGATCGCGGTCGACGAAGCTCTGGACCTCGGCGACGCGCTCAGCAGCCTGATGGGCGTCGGCGAGCTCGCCGCCGACCGCGATTGCGCGGCGCATTCGCTTCTCGGTCTCCTCAAGGTTGTCGAAGAGCCAGGCTGCGGCGCGGCGGCCGCCCTCCGTGTCGCGCATGCGGGCCTGAAGCTCTTCGTCATCCCACCAGTCGAGGTGTAGATGGGGAAACTTCTCGATTAGGCGGGTGTGGAAGTCGTCTTGCTCCTTGGCCGAAAGAACCTTGGGAAAGGCGAAGGTGAGGCGAGGCGGTCGCCAAAAGGCGAGCGCGCGGCGCACCGACTCCTCACACTGATCCCACTTGATATCGCCGGTGAAACGCTTGGCCTGCCAGCCCCGGAGGGTGGCGCCAGAAGGGTCAGGCCGACGGGCATCAAGGCCGCGGTCCTTGGCGCGAATGCGAACGACCTCGGGAAACTCGTCGCGAGCGACGAGAAAAACGAGCGCCTCGAACTGGTCGGGCGTAAGGCCGCCGAGCGGGTATTCAGTCGGTCCTTTAGAGGTGACGGCCATTCTCGCGAGGCGCTAAGGCTAATGACCTTCCAAGGCGAAGCGGCCTTTGATATGGCCGCATGCCGAACGCCTCGCCGGAACCCGTCGGCAGGCAGTCGCCCTAGCGGGCGGAAAGCTGGGGATTCAGGATGCGAGTGCTTCCGTCGGCAGAGACGAGCACGACGGACAAGCCCTGATCGGCAGCGCGCTCGATCGCGTGGCCGGCTCCGGGCTCGTCGGCGTCAATGAAGGCGGCCTTTTCGGGGTAGGGCGAGCGACCCTCGATGGCGAGGTCGAGGGCTTCGTCCATCACCTTCGCGGTAGGAGATCGTTTTGCGTCGGTGCTCACGCCCTTCCTCCTTCGATCATCTCGCAGTACCGCTCCACCCCAAGAAGCTTGGGGTGACGGCTAAGCCGGAACCTGGGCAACGTGCCCAGCGACCCACTGATGAAGGGTCTCGGGTGCAACGTCCGCGCCATTGGGCCAAACGATGGTGCCTAGGCCCTCGTCGAGCTCTACGCGGGCGAAATAGGT
The DNA here is from genome assembly GCA_963715455.1 of uncultured Solirubrobacterales bacterium. GTDB lineage: Bacteria > Actinomycetota > Thermoleophilia > Solirubrobacterales > 70-9 > VRUE01. The sequence goes on from OY970245.1 coordinate 24,116, forward strand.
CGGGTCTGAGAGAGGGGCAAAGACCCCATCCCAGGCTTCGGTACTGAAGTCGATCTCGCCTTCGACTCCATCCTCAAAGCGCAGGCGAAGCCGATGGGCCCCAAGGGCCTCGACCTCGGTGACGTGAACGATCTCGCTCATGGCCTTGATCTTAGGGCAGAGGATCAATGTCCTGTAGCGGTTCCTTGTTTCGAGCGCGCTGCCAGTTCTCCATCAGCTCGCTGCGATGCAGCTCGGCCCACTCGTGTGCGAGAGCGAGGGCCCGTTTCGGAAGGGATCCCTCCAGAAGCTCCAAAGTCTCGATTGCGAGTGAGGCGTCGTGCTCTGCATAACGCACATGGAAATGCGGAACTCCATGCTCTCGGTAGTACATCGCAACCGTCATTCCGTAGAAGCTGCTCACGCGGGGCATGGACGCGAGTCTTTCATTCGAGTGCTTCCAGGGGGACGTGGGAGGGAACGAAACGTGAACGCAGTTTTCGAGACTGCCCCGTTCAACCACTCCGGCACCCCTCCGGGACTCAGTCGAGGCTGATTTTACGGCTGGGCGCGCTCGACGTGGCTTGGCGGGTGCTGGCGGGATTCAAGAACGAGAATGTGTACGTCGATGAAATCGCGTGCAGGCCAGCGAGCAGACCCGTCTTGGGCGGTTCTTCGACCGCCATCCGCTGTTGTTGCGCTCGCTGGCGATCGTCGCCCTGCTCTGGGGCGTCGGCTACCTAACCTGGCGAATCGGCTGGAGCGGCGAAGGGGCCAGCCCGGTGGCCTTCGCCATGCTGCTGGTGACCGAGATCTACGGGCTCTGGGCGCTGGGAACCCTGGCCTGGTTCTCCTGGTCGCGCCCGCCCGCGGTGCGGCCGCCGGCCACTCCGGGGCGCTCGGTCGACGTCTACGTCTGCACCTACGACGAGCCCACCGAGGTGGTCGCCGCCACCCTGGCCGGCTGTCGGGCACTGACCTACCCGCACACCACCTACCTGCTCGACGACGGGCGGCGAGCGGAGATGAAGGAGCTGGCCGAGCTGGCTGGCGCCCATTACCTGACCCGCCCCGACAACTCGCACGCCAAGGCAGGCAACATCAACGCCGCGTTGGACCGCACCGGGGGCGAGCTGGTGCTGATGCTCGACGCCGACCACGTGCCGATGCCCGACGCGCTCGACGCGATGGTCGGCTACTTCGACGACGAGCGCATGGCGCTGGTGCAGAGCCCACACGACTTCTTCAACCACGACTCGGTGCAGCACTACGTCGTCGGCCGCCACGAGCAGTCGCTCTTCTACCGCGTCGTCTGCCCGGGCAAGGACCGCCATGGGGCCGCCTACTGGTGCGGCTCGGCGGCACTCATCCGCCGCCAAGCGCTGCTCGATATCGGCGGCGTCGCCACCGAGACGATCGCCGAGGACTTCCACACGACGATCCGCATGCAGCGTCACGGCTGGAAGAGCCGCTATCACGACGAGGTGCTCGTCCAGGGCCTGGCGCCGCACGATCTCGACGGCTACCTGCTGCAGCGCGACCGCTGGGCGCGCGGCAACCTCGCCGTCTTCACCCTGCCCGAGTCCCCCCTGCGCGCCCGCGAGCTGCGCCCCCTGCAGCGGCTCTCCTACTTCGCCAGCCTCTTCGCCTACCTGGCCCCGCCGATGCGCCTGTTGCTGCTCGCCACGCTGGGACTGGTGATGTGGACCGGCGAGCTGCCGATGAAGATCAGCGTCGTCGCCCTGGCGGCGCTCTGGCTGCCCTCGGTGGCGCTCAACCTGGGCGCCGGCTCGGCCCTTGCCCGCGGCTACATGAAGATCGGCGAGACCGCCCACTACGAGCTCTTGACGATGGAGATCTACACCCGGGCCCTGCGCTGCGCGATATTTCCCGGCCACACGGCTTTCAAGGTGACGCCCAAGCAGGGCACCGGCGGTGGCGGGATCGAGGCCGTGCGCAAGCTGCACCTGGTGGTCGCCTGCGCCGTCCTGATCGGCGTCGGCACCCTGCTGCGCGGGCTCGACCTGGTGGGGGTCGGGCCACTACCCGATCTGCCGGGCATCGCCGCAGTGATCGTGCCGCTGCTCGGTCTGATCGAGCTGCGTCGCATCGGCCGCACCCTGCTCGCCGTCGGTCGGCGTCAGCAGCGCCGCATCGTCTACCGCTTCGAGGGCGACGCCCGGGCCCAGTGCTTCTCGGAGAGCGGCAATGTCAATGGTCGTCTGATCGACGCCAGCGCGGCGGGCGTAGGGCTGGTGCTGGATGCACCCCTGGAGGTCGGTGACAAGCCGGCGGTACTGCTTGAGCTCCAGGACGCGGCCGGAGAGCAGCACGAAGTTGCCGCTCAGGTCGAGGTGCGCTCCTGCCGCGAGGTGGAGGGGCACTTTCTGGTCGGGGCGACGATCACCGAGATCGACTCCACCTCGCGCATGCGCCTGATGGAGTGGTGCTACGTGGTCTGCAGCCACGAGCGCCTGCGCGGCCACCGGCCCGCCGCACCAGCTCTCGGGCGCGAGGCGATCGTCCTGCCGTTGCCCGAGGCGCCCGCGTTCGAATCGCGAGTCGCGCCGCAGACGACGTTTGCCGCCTGAACGCAAAAGGCCGGCGCCCGCCCACAAAGAAGCGAAGCGCCGGCCGACAATTGACGGAACCTGGGCCGTTGCAACTATGCAAGAGCATTATGCATAGCTGTCTTTTAACGGTTGAGTCTTTGTTAGAAATCAGGTCAAGGCAGTTCTCTCGCGGGGCTGGTGCTGTCGATTGGGCTTCAGAAATCCTCGGCACAGGCCGATGAGCGGCACATGTCCGCTCTCCGGAAGGTCCTGACCGGCCTCGGCGTCGTCTTCGCGGTCCTGATCGCCGCGTTCCTCGTCAAAGCCGTGGTCCGGTACATCGACAGGCCAAGCGACGAGGCGCGGGTCGAACGCGCGATCGAGGACTACTACTTGAGCACCGACCCGCGAGTCTGCGAGTACCGGGCGACCGACGCCTACCTCGAGCAGGTTTACGGGGAGCCGGAACCGTTCGCCCGCGCGACGTGCGAATCGCCTTCATCGGAGGGCGTGGTCGGAGGCGTCGACGTGAGCGGAGTTGCTGTCGATGCCGACCGAGCCACGGCGCAAGTCCGCTTCGAGGGCAGCTCGCTCGACGGCTCGACCGTCAGGGTCCGGCTTGTCCACGCCGACGACTACTGGAGGCTCGATCAGCTGCTCGCCTTCGTGCGCTTTGACCGCGCCGCAGGCCGCCGTGCCTACCGCAACGTCCTGCTCGAGTCCGGCTCTCCGCGCGCCGCAGCCGCCTGCGTCGCCGCAGCCGAGCGACGCTTCTCTGACGCCGAATTGGAACGGATCCTCCTTGCAGACCCACGGCGGACGTTCACCCCGATCGTCGTACGCTGCGACCGTGCCGGCGTCGAACGAGATGCTGTCTCGACGATCGCCGCCGCCGCGCCCGACCTGACCGGGGAACAACTTGACTGCGTCGAACGCCGGCTTCGCTCGGCGAGCCCAGGAGAGCTCGCGAAGCTGATGATCAAGGTCCCCACCTACATCGCCCTGCTCGAGGATTGCGTCCCCGGATACCTGGGGGACTACACCCGGCGCGAGTTGACCGAGCATGACGAGCCGGCTGCCACGGTCTCCTGCGTCGTCGCCAGGGTCGAGGCGCTGCCCCTGGGCCAGGCGACGCGTGTGGTCTACGACCGCAACCGCTACCACACCTTGATCGATAACTGCGCCCGCGCGTAGCGCGCCCCTAGACGAGAGCAGGGCTAACGATCCCTGAGCCGGGGCGCTCCAAAAAGCAGCTTCCGTTTCGGCTCAGCCACCTGAACCGCCTACCCTGCTCTTATGCCTCAAGGTGTAAGCCAGCAGCGTCGGCATCACCTAGACGCCATTCGTGTCTCGGCAATTCTCCTCCTGATTCCCTACCACGCCGCCCGCTATGTCCAGAAGGGCGACGGAGGCGCCGAGATCGTCGACGCCGTCGTCTGGTTCGTCCATACCTGGCACATGCCCCTGTTCTTCGCCATCTCCGGGTTCCTGGCCGCCAGCGCGCTGCGACGATCCACAGCTGTCCGGCAGCTGCGTGCCCGGTTTCGCCGGCTCGGCCTGCCGCTGGCCGTGGGGATGCTGACGGTCGTGCCGCTGGCCAACTTCCTCGTCATCGGCGCGGCGGCCCTCTGGCCGCGCAAGGGCGAGCTGCCGCCGAAGCGAGAACTGGACATCGCCAACGTCTTCAGCCTCGCGCCGCGGCACCTGTGGTTCATCGCCTATCTGCTGATGATCTCTCTGATCGCGATCGGAGTCTGGTTGGCGATCCAGCGCGCACCGGGGCTGGGGGCAGCCATCAACAGTGGCTTTCGCAACCTGATCAGGTCATGGTGGGCGGTTCCGGTCCTGGCGTCGATCAGCGCGGCGATCCTGATCACCAAGACCGGCTGGGTGGCGGGAGGAACCGCATCCAACTCGCTGGTCCCCGCCCCGACCCTCTTCGCGTACTACAGCCTCTTCTTCTTCTTCGGCTGGCTTCTCAGTGGCCAGACCGACCTGCTGGAGGATCTCAAGCGCGGGGCCTGGCTGCGACTCGGGGCGGGGGTGCTGATCGCCGTGCCCGCCTTCCTGCTCTTCTACGACAGTGGCGACTTCACCGGCAATGTCGGCACGCCGGGCATCCTGGCCGAAATCGATGAGCTGCGCCTCTACGGGCTGTTCACCGTGGGCCTGGTCTGCTGGCTAACCCTGTTCGGAATCTGGGGCGTGCTGGCGCGATACGTCCGCAAGGAGTCGCGCGTGCTGCGCTATTTGTCGGACGCAAGCTTTTGGATCTACCTCGTTCATATCCCGTTCCTTGTCGCTCTGCAGAGCTCCCTCTCCACGACCGAGCTGGCAATCCCCGTCCGCTGGGGACTTGCTGTGAGCGGGACCCTTGCGTTGGCTGTCGGGACGTATGCCCTGATCCGTGGGGTGCGCAAGCTGGCGACGAAGCATGTACGCGCTCGCGGCGCTCCCGGCTAGACGGTGGATTCCCTACTGACCGTCTACCAGCGGGACTGCCCGGCGCAGGCGATCGAGGACAAGCAAGGCTCCAAGGTTCCGCAGCGCGTACCCCTGCTGCAATCCCACCCGCCGAAAGTCAATCGCGGTGCAGGGCGGGCAGAGAACGCTCGGGTGGACGCCATCGCGACTCAGACCCGCGCGGGGAACCCCCGGCTCAACCATCTGTCGCCAGTAGTTCCAGAGCGGCAGGGCCCGGTTCTCAGCCAAGGCGGTGATCTCGGCATTGAACCGCGCGACCCGTAGCGAGAATGGCTGCCTGGCCCGGGGTGGGATCGTGCTGATCACCGGGATGGTTCCCGCACTGGACACGAGCCGTGCGACTCGAGCGAGGTCGAGGCGGAACTGGACCGCCGTGATCTCCTCCAGATCATTGGTTCCAAACATGATCAGGGCAACCGATGGGCGGATCAGTCGCAGCTCACAGGAAACGGCAGGCAGCCCGTGGCACTCCGTGAAGGATTCGCGTGGCAGAAGCGCATCGGCCGCCCGCCATCCTCCGACGGCGGCCACGCCCAGGCGCGAATAGCTGTTGCTGACCGGACACTGAGCTTCCTCAGAGCCACCGGGCACGGCGGTCCGCCCGAAGAACGCGAGCGTCCCGCCTAGCTCCTCCCGTGGGCCCAGCTGGGCCGGCCAGCACGCCAGCGCTTGCAGGAACGCTGGCGAAGCAGTGATGCTGTCGCCAATCTTGGCGACGACCCCCGGGCGATTGCCGAGTTGCCCTCCACGGCTCACGACCTTTTCGAGGTGGCCGGTGACAACAGGTCCAAGCGCTGGCACGACAGGCAGTTCCTGCCATTCGCCGGCAACGGACTGATCGCTGAAAACAGAGCCAGATGCAAGCAGGACCAAGGCTACGAGGACAACTCTCACCACAAGCATTCTGCACAAGGCAACAGCGCCGTTCTGAACGGAGAGGGTGGGATTCGAACCCACGAGGCGGGTTAACCCCGCCCACGCGATTTCCAGTCGCGCTCCTTAAGCCACTCGGACACCTCTCCGGGGCAGACAAGGGTATTGGCTCAGCGGCGCCCGGCGAAGAAATCGGTGAGCAGGGCCGCGCACTCGGCCTCGAGCAGGCCGCCGTTCACTTGGGGACGGTGGTTGAGGGCCGGCGCGGCCAGCACGTCGAGGACACTGCCGGCCGCGCCGGCCTTGGGATCGGGGGCGCCGAAGACGACCGTCGGGATGCGGGCCAGGACGATCGCCCCGGCGCACATCGCACAGGGCTCGAGCGTGACGTAGAGCGTCGTGTCGGGAAGGCGCCAGCCTCCCAGGGCCTCGGCGGCGGCGCGAATCGCGAGGATCTCGGCGTGGGCGGTGGGGTCGCGCCGCAGCTCACGCTCGTTGCCGGCGGCGGCCAGCGGCTCGCCGTCGCGGGCGATGACCGCCCCAATCGGCACGTCCCCGTGCTCCTCGGCCCGGCGGGCCTGGCCGATCGCCTGGGCCATCAGCTGCGCGTCGGCGGGGGTCAGGGCATCGCCTTCCATACATGGTGGAGTATGTGGCACTACAACTTCATCGGCGGGCTCGTGTTAGGAGATAGCTCGCTCGACTGCAGGGACAACGCGAGCGCAGAGCCCAGATGATCCGACGCTTTCCGACCGCCGCAGCCCTAGCCCTGCTCGCCTTGCCCGCGCTGGCCGCTACGCCGGCCGGCGCCGCCACGGGGGTCGCCGATGCACGGGGCTTCGCTCCCCACCAGCTGCTCGTCAAGCACGTCGGTGGGCGCGCCGCCCGCACGATGAGGCTGCCGCGCGAGGTGGGTGTGCGCGAGCGCCTCGCATCGCTGCGCAGGCGCCCCGGCATCGCCTACGCGGTTCCCAACTACATCGCCACCGCCTCGGCAACCCCCCGGGAGATCCCCAACGACCCCGGACCGATCAGCGGCCCGCCGGGCCCGCCCGGGGGCTGGGTGAGCAAGCAGTGGAACCTGCTGCCCTGGGAGGGAGAAGCCACGCCACTCCTGCCGATCTCGCCCGGCGGAATCGACGCGGTCGGTGCCTGGGCCCACCTCTCCGCCGTGGGGCGGCCCGGCGCGCTGGGGACCACGGTCGCCGTGCTCGACACTGGCGTCGCCTACCGCGCGCTGGGCTCGCGCTTCCGGCGCAGCCCGGACTTCAGCGCCGGCCAGTTCGTCGCCGGCTACGACTTCGTCGATGACGACAAGCTGCCGCTGGACGAAAACGGACACGGCACGCACGTCGCCGGCACGATCGCCGAGAAGACCAACAACGGCATCGGCCTGGTCGGCCTCGCCTACCGCGCCAAGCTGATGCCCGTGCGCGTGCTCGACAAGCAGGGGCGCGGCGAGGCCGACAACATCGCCAAGGGCATCCGCTTCGCCATCGCCCACGGCGCCAACGTGATCAACATGAGCTTCAACTTCGGCTGCGACAAGCGCGTGCCGGGGGTCGACGAAGCGCTGCGCCAGGCCTACCGGCGCGGCGTGGTCACCGTCGCCTCGGTGGGCAATCTCGGCTCGGAGGCCTGCGTGGCGCCGCCCGCCACCGGGCCGCACGTGATCGGCGTCGGCGGCAGCACCGAGGGGGGCTGCCTGGGCAACTACTCGTTGGCCGGCGCGGACGTGGACCTGCTGGCGCCCGGCGGCGGCCCCTCGGAAGTCAACTGTCCCTCGATCTCAGCGGGACCGATCCTCCAGGTCACCTTCAAGGAGGGCAGCCCCAAGCGCTTCGGCGAGCCCGCCAACTACGCCGGCACCTCGATGGCCGCCGCCCACGTCGCCGGCGTCGCGGCAATGGTTCTTGCCAGCGGCACGATCGACCCAAAGGCCAAGTCGCGGGGCAAGGTTGGCGCCGTCACGCAGCGTCTGCGCCACACGGCGCGCGACCTCGGCCTGCCAGCCGCCCGTCAGGGCGCCGGGCTGATCGACGCCGCCCGGGCGACCGACCCCTCGACCTAGATCAGGTGGTTCTGACGATGATCACGCTGCATGGCGCGTGATGGGAGACCTTGTTGGGGACGCTGCCGAGCAGGAAGCGCCTGGCTCCCGCCATGCCCTTATTGCCGACCACGATCAGATCGGCATTGGTCTCTTCGGCCACATTGAGGATCGCCTCGGCGGGTTCGGCCTCGACCGGGTGGGTCTGCACCTCGACGCCCTCTTTGCGAGCCGCCGCCGCAGCGGCATCGAGCACGAGGTTGACGTCCTCGCGGGGACCGATCTCGTACTGAACATCAGACGGCGCGTGCAGCTGCTCGCCCTCGACACGGCGCTTGGGGATCGGCTCGAAGGCGCTGACGATGCTCAGTTCGCCGCCGGTGAGCTTGGCGAGCTCGACCGCCTGCCGCACAGCCTCAGCCGCGGTATCCGACCCGTCGGTTCCAACCACGATGCGAGTGAACAAGCCGCCCTCCTTGCCTCGGTCGCTGAACGCCGCTGATACTAACGCTGGGGCTTGCCCTGAACCGGCAAGCCGCGGAAGCCGTCACCGAGGATCTCGGTCGGGGTCGTCGCCAGGCGGATCGAGGCGATCACCATCGAGGCGATCAGGCAGACGATGAGGATCGCAATTCCAGCTTTCCAAAAGACAGGCATTAGGCTGATCTCATCATGGAGAAGGTGGCTGACGGGGTCTGGCTGTTGCGCGGGGATTTCAGGAAGGCGATGAACGTCTACTTCCTCGAGGACGAGGGAGGCGTGGTGATGTTCGACGCCGGAACAAAGGCGATGACCAAGAAGACCCGCGCTGCGGCCGAGCAGCTCGGCGGCCTGAAGCGCGTCGTCCTCGGCCACGCCCACGGCGATCACCGCGGTACGGCGCCCTGGCTGGGGGCTCCCGTGTACTGCCATCCCGACGAGGTGGCCTACGCCGAAAGCGACGCCTGGCACTGGTCCTACCTCGACCTCTCGCAGCTGCCGGTGGCCCCGGTGCGCTGGATCTATCCCTTCTTCCTGCGCCGCTGGGACGGCGGCGCGGTGAAGATCGACGGCACGGTCGAGGAGGGCGACGAGATCGCCGGCTTCCGCGTCATCCACTTCCCCGGCCACGCGCCGGGGCTGATCGGTCTTTGGCGAGAGAGCGACCGGCTGGCGATCGTCTCCGACGTCGTCTATTTCGTCGACTCGGCGCGACTGCGGCCACTGCCGCACGGCGAGGCCAGCGTCCCCCATCCCGCCTGGGGCTGGGACCACGCCAAGGCAAGGGAATCGGTGCGCAAGCTGGCGGCGCTGGAACCGGCGGTGGTCTGCGCCGGGCACGAGGAGCCGCTGCGCGGCACGAACCTACGCGAGACGCTGGAGCGCGCGGCGGACAAGTAGCACCGAGCCGAGGCGGCGCGCAGCGGCCACGCTGCCATAGTTTCCGCCCCTGATGATCGGGACCTACGCCTCGGCGGCGCTGATCTGCGCCGCCTCGCTGCTGGTGGGACGCGCAATCCTCGCCCTTGCCGGCGGGGGCGAGTCGCGCAACTGGCTGGCGCCGGCGGTCGGCTTCGGCACTGTGGTCACGGTCGCCGGCGTGCTGGCGCGGGTGCCCGGGCATGCGACCAGCGCAGCGCTCGGTCTGCTGGCCCTGATCGTGATCGCGGGGTTGATCCTCTGGTGGCAACCACGCCGGGGGGGCAACCGATGGCTGCGCGAAGGGGCGCTGACCGCCGGCCTCGTCGCGCTCGTTCTCGCGATCCCCTTTGCCGTCAGCGCCCGCTGGGGGATGCTGGGCGTCGGCTTCAACAACGACCTCGGCCTGCACCTGGCTTGGGCGGAGTGGCTGCGCAGCGGCCTTGGGCCGACCCCGGAAGCCGGCTACCCGCTGGGGCCGCACGCGCTGGCCGACACCGTCGCCGCGCTGCCGGGAATTGGGCTCGGCCAGGCCTTCGTCGGCCAGGTCATCGCGATCAGCGTCCTCACGGCACTGACCGCATTGGCGGCTCTGAGCGATCTCGGCCCGCTGCGGCGGGCGCTTGCCGGCGTGTTGGTCGCGGTCTCATATCTAGGCGCCTCCTACTACGTCCAGGGCGCCTTCAAGGAGACGGCCGAGGCGCTCTTCGTCCTCGCCTTCGCCGTCTGGCTGCACACGCTCGACCGCGACCGCCGACGGGCCGAAAACGGGCCATATAGGCCCGTTTTCGGCCCGTCGGCGGGGATGTTGCTGGTGCCGCTGGCGCTGGCGGGGGGGATTTGTTTCTCCTACAGCTTCGCCGGGCTGGCCTGGCCGGTGGGGATCCTCGTGCTCTGGGGGATGACCGTGCCCGCCGTGCGCGCTGCGCTGCGCCCGCGAGCGCTGCTGCGCGCCCTGCGCCGCCCGGCGGTATTCATGGCGATCGCTTTCCTGGCTGGCTGCGCCGTGCTGCTCACCTTTGTCGGGCCCTACGCCTTCATCCACGGCTTCAACCGCGTGGCGGGGTCGAACACCTACGGACCGGTCTCGCCGATCGAGGCGCTCGGCGTCTGGCCGGCCTCCAACTACCGCCTGAGCGCCGCCGGTGGCGCTCAGCTGACCGGCCTGGCGGCGGCGATCGGCCTGCTCGCCCTGACCTTCGGCACGGCTTGGTGGCTGCGACGGCGGGACTTCGCCGTGCCCGTCGCGCTCGGCGCCTGCGCGATCCTCTACCTCGCCGCACTCGCCGCCAGCGGCGAGTACTCGCAAGCCAAGGCGCTGATGATCGCCGCCCCCCTGGCGATGCTGGTCGCGATCCGCCCGTTGCTCTACGAGCTCGGCGGCCACAGCGTTCGCTGTTTGTCGCGCTCAGCGCAACAAACAGCGAACGCAACGGCAAGGCTTGGCTGGGGGGTGCTGGCGGTGGCGTTCGTCGGGGGGGCGATCTATTCCAGCTTGCTGGTACTGCGCGACGGGCCGGTGGGGCCGCCGGGCCACGGGGCCGAGCTGCAGAGGTTCATCCCGATCTTGCGCGGGGAACCGGTGCTCTACGCCGGCCAGGATCGCTACGCGGCCCACGAGCTGATGGGCGCCGACACCCACGTGCCGCTGGTCGAGTTCCCCGACGAAGCGGTCACGCCCAACCCGGAGAAGCCCTTCGACACCGGCAATGCCTACAGCCCGATCGACTTCGACTCCTTCTCGCATCGCACGCTCAAGGAAGTCCCTTACGTGGTCACCGGGCGCGCCGCCTGGAACAGCGAAGCGCCCGCCGGCTTCAAGCGAGTCGCCGCCACGCCTTCCTACCTGCTCTGGAAACGGATCGGGCCCCTGCCCGAGGACCGCCATGTGCTGCTCGAGGGAACCGAACCGGCGGCACGGGCGAACTGCGCCGCGCCCGAGGTTCGCATCCTGCTCGCCAACCCCGGCCGGGCCGGGCTCTTCCCCGGCGCCGTGGTCGGCGGCAAGGATCGCTGGAGCCCGGCGCCGGCACTCGCAACGGGCGAGAGCGCCGCGCAGACGCTGCGCCTGCCGGCCGGGCGCTGGCTGCTCTCGCTGCAGTACTTCTCGCCCTTCGCGCTGACCCTCGCAGCGCCCGGCCTACGCGAGGAGTTGCCGGCGGCGCTCGACGGCCAGCGGCCGAGCACGATCAGCCTAGCCAGCGACGGTCAGTTCTGGCCGGCTGGCGAGATTCACAGCGACGGCGGGCGCCTGCGCTTCGAGATCTCGGCGGCGGAGCCGAGCACGCTGCAGCGGCTCACGGGCTACTCAGGCGAGGTCAGCCTCGGCACCCTGGTCGCCGTGCCAGATCGCCCGCACCGCATCGTGCCGCTTGCGGCCGCTTGCGGCTCCTGGGTCGACTGGTACGAGTCGGCCGAAGCGCCCTAGGTGTAATTCCTAAGCACGTTGTTCATCCGGACCTCCTTGGAGGCTGGGGGTGTCGAAGCCACCCAGATCCAAGGAGGACACCGGATGAAGCTGCACGCTAACGCGCCGCTCGGCCCGAAGGGAAGGGCGGTGATGGCCCGCCGCGTCGTCGAGGACGGGCTCACGCTCACGGAGGCGGCCGAGGCCGCCGGAGTGAGCGTGAGGACGGCGGGAAAGTGGGCCCGCCGCTACCGCGCCGAAGGCGAGGCTGGACTGGTTGACCGCAGCTCCGCCCCCGCCACCGTCCACAACGTCACCCCAGCAGATCGTGTCGAGGCGATCGCCGCACTGCGCCGCCTGCGACTCACCGGACCCGAGATCGCCGAGCTACTCGAGATGGCGACCTCGACTGTCTCAGCGGTGTTGAAGAGGATCGGGCTGGGCAAACTGAGCCGGCTCGAGCCAGCCGAGCCGATCCAACGCTACGAGCGCACTCGTCCCGGCGAGCTGATCCACATCGACGTCAAGAAGCTGGGTCGGATCGTGGGCGGTGCCGGGCACAGAATCGTCGGTCGCCAGGGGCAAGGCCACAACCCAAGGAGAACCGATGACTCGGGCGTGCCCCGCAAGCAGATCGGCTGGGAGTGCGTCCACGTCTGTGTCGACGATGCCACCCGCCTCGCCTACGTCGAGGTTCTCCCCGACGAGAAGGCGCCCACTGCGATCGGCTTCCTGGGGCGAGCGATCTCCTTTTACCGCTCCCACGGCATCGCGGTCGAGCGGCTGATGACCGATAACGGCTCCGCCTATCGCTCCACGAGGCACGCCCTCGCCTGCCGGCGCTTGGGGATCAAACACATTCGCACTCGGCCCTACCGGCCCCAGACCAACGGCAAGGCCGAGCGCTTCATCCGCACGATGCTGCGTGAGTGGGCATACGCCGCCGTCTACGGCAGCTCGCCCGAGAGGGCCGCAGCCCTCTCGGGATGGATCGAGCGCTACAACTTCAGGCGAAGACATGGCGCCCTCGGTCACCGGCCGCCGATCGCTCGGCTGCGGGAGCTGAGCGGGAACAACGTGGCTGGCATCTACACCTAGGAGGCGGCCTTCGCCGTCATGCGGTCCGGGCTGACCCGCACGACGTCCCAGGCCAAGCCGACGCGCTCGAGGCTGTCGATGACGAGCGCCGAGATGTCGAGCTGCCAGCGGCCGAGGCCGTGGGTGGAGGAGGTGGGGAAGGCGTGGTGGTTGTTGTGCCAGGCCTCGCCGAGGGTGGGGATCGCGATCAGGGCCAGGTTGCGCGACTCGTCGCTGGTCTCGAAGTCGCGCTTGCCGAAGACGTGGCAGAGCGAGTTGATGCTGTAGGTGAAGTGGTGGAGGACGAAGACGCGCACGAGGCCGCCCCAGAGCAGGCCGGTGAAGGCGGCGAAGAGGGTGCCGCCGATCACCCAGCCGAGCGCGAAGGGCAGCAGCAGGCCACCGATTGCCCAGAGCAGGAAGGTCCGATCGACCCAGCTGATCACCGGGTCCTCGATCAGGTCGGGGGCGAAGCGTTCCTTGTTGCCGCGCTGCGTGTGGATGAAGAGCCAGCCCATGTGAGCGTGGAAGAGGCCGCGCATGGCACCGCTCCAGCCGTGTCCATGGTCGACGTGGGGGCTATGCGGATCGCCCTCTTCGTCGGAGAAGGCGTGGTGCTTGCGATGGTCGGCAACCCAGGAGATCACCGGGCCCTCGATCGCCGCAGAGCCGAGGATGGCGAGCAGTCCGTGCAGCCACTTCGTGGTCTTGAAGCTGCGGTGGGTGAGGTGGCGATGGAAGCCCACCGTGATCCCCAGGCCGGTGAACAAGTACATGCCGGCGAAGAGGAGGACGTCGCTCCAGTGCAGGGCCTCGCCCCACACCTGCCAGGCGGCCAGGCCGATGGCGACGAAGGGGACCAGCGTCACCAGGCCGGTGATGATGCGATCGCGCGTCTCGTTGGCGACCGGCTGGATGTCTGATGGAAGAGGTCCTGCCACGCATGACGATCATACGCGTGCGTTCTCCAGCTGGGCAGCCAGGGACCTTTGGGGGATAGTCTCAGGGTTGATGGCCTTCGCCAGTACCGCACCGCTGCGCCGCGAGATCGAAGCGCGGATCCCGGAGCGGCCCTTCACGATCGAGTTCTGGGACGGGACGCGCCTGCCGGCCACGGGCGATGTGGGGCCAACCTTTTACGTGCGCTCTCCGCGGGCTGCCGCGCACGCGCTGCGAGCGCCGGGACAGCTTGGCCTGGGCCGCGCCTACGTCAGCGGCGAGCTCGAGGTCGACGACATCGACTCCGTAATCGAGCTGCTCGACGGCTGGCAGCCGCCGTCGCTGGATGGCGGCGACCGGGCACGCCTGTTGCTGGGTGCCGTGCGCGCCGCCGGCCTCACCCGGCCGCCGCGCCGGCCGGCCGCCGAGCTGCGCCCCAGCGGGCACCGCCACAGCAAGGAGCGCGACGCGCAAGCGGTGCGCCACCACTACGACGTCTCCAACGAATTCTTCTCGCTCTTCCTCGACGATTCGATGACCTACAGCTGCGCGATCTTCTCGCGCGGCGCCCAGACCCTGGAGGAGGCCCAGGAGGAGAAGCTCGAGACGGTCGCCCGCAAGCTGGCGCTGAAGGAGGGTGACCGGGTGCTGGACGTGGGCTGCGGCTGGGGCAGCTTCCCCCTCTGGGCGGCAACTCAACACGGCGCCAGCGTGCTCGGCATCACCCTCTCCCCTCCCCAGGCCGAGCGCGCCCGGCAGCGGGCCGAGGTGGCCGGGGTCGCCGACCGGGTCGAGATCCGCGTCATGGACTACCGCGATCTCGCCGGCGAGCGCTTCGACGCGATCGCCAGCATCGGCATGGTCGAGCACGTCGGCGCGAGCCAGATCGACGTCTACGCGCGCACGCTCGCCGGCCTGCTCGAGCCCGGCGGCCGCCTGCTCAACCACGGCATCGCCCGTCTGCGCCACACCGACCCCGAGGCCGGCCCCTTCTCGGAGCGCTACGTCTTCCCCGATGCCGAACCGCTGCACCTCTCGCGCGTGCTGCTCGCCCTCGAGCGGGCCGGCTTCTACACCCGCCACGTCGAGGAGTTCGGCGACGACTACGCCGAGACCCTGCGCCACTGGGCTCGTCGTCTCGACGAAAACCTGGACGATGCGGTGCGCCTTGCGGGGCCCGAACGGGTGCGCGTCTGGCGCCTCTACCTGCGCATGGCACGCAACGGCTTCGAGAACGGCTTCCTCTCGATCTACCAGGCGCGCTGCAGCTTCGGCTGACCGGCTCGCTTAACCAAAGCTCCTACCCAGTCCTCCATAAACGAGCTAGTTTGTCGTGCAGGGATGGGCGGAACGCAGGTCCGATCGCACTGGCTCGAGGTGATTGCCGATCCGGTGCGCCTGCAGATCGTGCGCTCGCTGAGCCAGGTCCAAGAGGCCACCGCGGCGGAGCTCGCCGCCGGCAGCCCGGCCAGCTATCAGACCCTGCGCCGCCACCTGGAGGCACTCGAGGCCAGTGGGGTGATCGAAGCGATGCAGGGGACGAGCCACGGCGAGAGCGGTCGGCCAGCGATGCGCTTCAGGCTCAGGCCGGAGGTGCGTCAGGGCGTACGCTCCGCCGACGCGGCCAACTAGGCATCCACCAGCTCCACTTCCCCAGCCAGCTCATCACCGCCGGGATGATCACCAGCCTGATGACGAAGGCGTCGATCAGCACGGCGATCGCCTGAGCAACGCCGAAGTTGCGCAGCTGAATCGAGTCCGAGACGGAGAAGGCGAGGAAGACCGAGACCATGATCAGCGCTGCGCCGGTGATCACATGGGCGGTGCGATCGAGCCCGTTGCGCAGGGCCGCCGCCGGCGAGCCGGTGCGCTCGTACTCTTCTCGCATGCGGGCGAAGACGAAGACCTCGTAGTCGATCGCCAGGCCGAACATGACCATCATCGTCGCTGGGACGACCGTCGCGTCGACGTAGCCGGGGCCGCCGAGCAACGAGCCGTTGAAAAGCAGCGCCAGCGCCCCGAGGCTGGCACTGACCGTGAGCGCGTTGAGCGCCGCGGCGACGAAGGGCATCGTCAGCGAGCGCATCACCGGGATGAGGATCAGCAGGCTGACCAGGGAGAGTGCCAGGCGCATCAGCGGGGCGCGGTCGCGGATCTCTTCGTTGAGGGTGATCTGGTTGGGGCCCATTCCCCCGACGACCACTTCGGTACCGGTCTGCTTGGCGAGCTCGTCAGCCTCGCCTTCGATCCGAGTCAACGTCTCGGCCGCCGCCGGGCCGGTCGGATCATCGCGGGGCACAACCAGCATGCGGGCGTTGTTGCCGCCTCGATCGAGGTTGACGAGGAAGCCGAGCTGATCGCGTTGCTGCGCTGGGGTGCCATCGAGGCTGGCGAGCACGAAGTACCCCGATTTGAAGAGCCCCGGCGAGCGGTCCTGCAGCTGGTCGAGCTGTGAGCCGCCCTGCGCTTGGCGACCGCGGGCGAGGCCGGTGCCGATGCGGTCCAGCGCGCCGACGAGCAGGCCGGTTTTCTGGGCACCACTGCCGAGGCCCTCGCTGAGCCGAGTCGAGCCATCCTCGAGCAGGCCCAACCCGCCGGCGAGGCGCGCGGCTCCCTGGCTGAGCTGGGAGAGGGCCGGAGAGAGCTGTTCGCCGCCACGGTCAAGGGCGCCAAGACCGTTCGAGAGCTCTTGGCTGCCGTCGGCGAGACGCTGCAAGCCACGATCGAGTTGCGCCGAGGCGTCGGCCAGCTTTTCCATGCCCTTGGTTGCCCGACGCCCTTTACGGTCGAGCTGATCGGCCAGGTACAGATCGACCTCGAACTGCCCTTCGGCGGATTCGACCCCGGCGGCGACGCCGTCATAGGCGGGGTCGGGCTGCTCGCCGCTGGCCGGGTCGGTGCCGCTCAATCGCAGGAGAGCCGTTTCGACGGCCCGCAGCGTCGTCGCGTATTCGGGGTCCGCCTTGCCCGCCGTCATCTGCCGCAGCGCGGCGAGCGCGCTGGCGAGCTGCGCTTCGGCCTCATCCAGGGGCGCGTGCAGCGCGCCGAGCCGTTCGTTGCCGGAACGGCTCGCGTTGCGCAGTAGGCGGGCGCTGCCGGCCAAGCTGCCGGTCTGCTCGCTGGCTCGCTCGAGCGCACCGGCAAGCTGCCCAGCGCCACCGCTTGCCTTGCTCGCACCGCGAGCCAGCTGGCCACCGCCCTCGCTGCTGCGTTCGAGCCCTTCGCTCAATCGCTGCGAGCCGCTGCTCGTGGCTTGCAACCCGGCCGCAAGGGCCCCGGCGCCCTCGTCGGCGGCGCCCAGCCCAGTGCCGAGGGCGCTCGAGCCGCGCGCCGCCGCGCGCAAGCCGCGGCTACCGAACGCCGCACCCCTGTGGACCTTGGCGATGCCGGCTTCAAGCCGGTCGAGGCCCCGTTCCTGGGCGATGAGCGTCTCTTCGACGCCGCGCAACTGACGGGCGCCCTGCTCGATCCTGGCGAACCCGGCCATGCTCTCCACCCCGGGGTCCGCTTCGACACGGCGCTGGAAGGCTGCTAGAGCACGCAGGCGCTCGGCCGTGGTGACCGGCTCCCCCCGCCCGTTCATGATCACTTCCGTCGGCGCGGCCCAGCCCGGGCCGAGCGCCTCTTCAACTTCTTCGAGCTGTTGGCGACCACCGTTCCCGGACGGCAGGAGGGCGAGGTTGGTGGCAGCCGAGTCGAGGTTGAAGGCGAGGCTGGAGAGCACGACCAGGGCAAGCGTGATGGCGACCACGGCGCGCGGCCGGCTTGCAATTCGCTTCGACCAGCGCAGCGCGGCGCCCTCAGTGCGCGCGCGGCGCCGCAACGACCAGCGCTCGAGGTTGTCGCCGAGCACCGCCAGCAGGGCGGGGGTCACGCAGATCGCCGAGATCATGCTCAGCAGGGTCGCGACGATCACCGCGATCGCCACCGAGCGCACGGCAACACCGGGAAGGATCAGGGAGGAGACGACCATCGCGACGATCAATCCGCAGCCCGCCGGCAGGACCGAGCGGGCGGTGGCCGCGCCGGTGACCCGCGCAGCCTCGATGGGATCCGCTCCGGGTTCTCGCTCGCGGAAGCGCGAGACGACGAGCAGTGAGTAGTCGACGCCCAGCGCCAGGCCCATCATGCCGACGATGGCGAGGGCAAAGAGGTCGATCTCGACGAAGCCGGTCAGCAGGCCGATCACCCCACGCGAGGCGATCACCACGGCTCCACCGATGATCAGCGGCAGGAGCGCCGCGACAACCGACCGGAAGACGAGCAGCAGGACGATGAGCAGCACCGGCCCGGCGATCTTCTCGCCGGCTTGCGCCGATTCCTCGCCGGCGGCCCGCACCGTCTCGGCGAGCATCGGCATACCGGCGATGCTGGCTCGGACCGGGTCGCGCACGCTAGCGCCGACCTGCTTCTCGACGGGGGCCAGGGCTTCGGTCGCTTCGTCCTCACCGTCAGTTTCGGCGCGCACGACCAGTGCGGCGATGCCCGGCTCGGGCCGCAAACCGCCGACCGCTGCCCCGCTCGACCAAGGTGAGATGACGAGCATCTGCGGCACCGTGCTGAGCCGATCGGCGAGCCTGCGCCCCTGGCGCTCGACTGCCTCCTGTGGGCCCCGCAGCACGACCACCATCGCCGAGTCGCTGCCGAACTCGCGCACGGCGATCTGATGCGCGCGCTCGCTGGGCGAGCCCTCGACGAAGACCGTGTTGAGCGAGAGCTTGTCCTCGAGGTTGCGGCCGAGGAAGCCGAGCACGACGACGGCGGCGATCCACAAGCCAATCACCAGGCGCGAGTGCCGCGCGACGACGCCGGCGAGGCGCCCGAGCAACTCGGGTCTCACCGGCAGCGGGCCTTCACGTGGACCGGGAGACGCAGCGTGCGGCGAGTGCCGTTCTGGCCTTCGACGTCGATCGTCGACCCGAGGCGGCGCGGCTTGCCGTGCCTGCACAACCCGCCGGCCAGCTCGAGCGCCTCGCTCTCACCGCCGCCGAGGCGGATCGCCAGCGAGGTAAGCGGCATGTCCGGCAGACCGCGCAGATTGGTCACCAGCTGCCCGTCGCGAATCGCCGTCTGCGAGCGCATCCCGAGCCGAACGCCGCTCCCCCCGAGGCTGAACCAGAGGTCGGGCTGGCCCTTGCCGGCTGGCTGGACAACGTAGATGCCGCCACGCAGCGGCTCGTCGAGCAGCGCGGTGCGTGCCCTGGCGGCGCCCACCTTCGAACCCGGCGGGCACTCGCCCGCCTGGGCGTCGTAGCGCGAGCAGATCTGGTCCAGGCCGGAGACGTCGAAGCGCAGCTGGTCGGGGAGGCCGAGGCGCATCGCGCGCAGGTTCGCGTCGCCGCGGCGCGGTCGGGCCGTGACCTGCATCAGCTGCCCGCTCGCAGAGCCACGGCGGTCGCGCAGCTCGAGGTGGAAGCGCGGACGGAAGCCGAGCCGCCGGCAACCGCGCAGGCCGAGTGGGCTGCTGGCCACGGCGGTCGCTCCCCCGGTCGCTTCGATCGTCGCCTCGACCGACGCCTGCCCGCAGGCGGTCGGGTTGCGGATGAAGCCAGGCCGGTCGAGGCGCAACTCAATCGCGCGGAGGCGAACCGGCATGCCCTCGATCGTTCCTGGCATGGCGTCGCTCTGCACCGTGACCTGGCCGTTGTCGCCGTCAACCAGGATCTGGGCGCGGAAGCTGGTCACGCCGAGGTCGAACGGACCGAGCACCGCGCGGAGCTTCATCAGCAGGCCGAACGGCGCTCGCCGGTAGGGGCCGGTCAGATAGACCTCGCCGGGCAAGGCGACCGGGTTGGGACCGGAGCCGGCCTTGGCGAGCACCGAGCCGATGCGGCTCTCGCTGGGGCAGGAAGCGGTGGCCGCGGCAGCCTCGGCACAGGGCTCGACCAAGCCGAGGGCGGCGCTCAGCCCCCTGGGCATGGCGATCGAGAACCTGCGCGGCAGCTGTTCGCCCTCGGCACGCAGCAGCGTCGTGGAGAAGTCGCCAAGGCTTCCCGCCAGCGGCCGGGAGCTGCTGGCAAGCAACTGTGGCGCAAAAGGGCCCGGACCCGGGCAATGCCAGCCGGGCCGGCCGCCGATCGCCACCTCCACCGACGACTCGACCGCCGGACCGCCCCCATACGGGACGAAGCTGCTGCTTGCGGCGATCGGGCCGCAATCGAGCGGCGTGGCCAGCAGCGCGCTCGGACCGCCGGCAAAGCTCATGCTGAGGCGCTCGATCGTCGCCTGGGGCAGATCGGTGAGCTGCGCCGAGAGCTGGCCCGTGAGTGGGTCCACCTGCATCGCGCCGGCGAACTTGACGATGGTGCCGGGTCCCCGCGCCGCCACGAAGAGCCGGAAGCGCTCACCCGGGCGTTCCTCGCCGAGGTAGAGGGTGCCGATCAGCGGCTCCGGCAGGGCGGGCGTGACGAGCTCCGCGGTCCCAACCTGCGAGGCAGACGGGCAAAGCGGCGGGTCGCTGTTGCCGAGCCCGAGCTGGGTGTCGCTGCAGGCCGCCAGACCCTGGGCGCCGCCCGGCGAAAGCGTCACCCCCCCTGGCAGCTCGACCGTCACGCTCTTGATCTGCGCATCCGCCTGGGGGCTGCCTTCATCCTCCGGCGGGGTGCTCATCTCCATGCTCAAGCCGGTGGGGGAATCGGCAACCGGGTTGTCCAGCTGCAGACCGAGCTGCGGCCGGAAGGCAAGGTCCTCGCAGGCAACGAGCGGCGCTTCCGCCTCGGTGCTGGCGCTCAACCATGGGGCGCCTGCCTGCCATGAGCGCGTGCGGAAGGTGAAGGAAAGCGGCCCGCAGCGGGTCGGCGCCGTCAGGAACGGACGGGGCGGGACATCGGTGCCCTGCTGATGATTGGCCGGGACGCCCCAGAGTTCGGCGTGGCCCTCGACGATCGGCACCTCGGCGAGGTCGTTCGACCGCAGGGTTACGCCGAAGTCGCTGGCGCGCAGCTCCATGCTCATCTTCAGGCCGGCGGCGGGTTGCGAGCTGAAGGCGATCGCCTCCCCTGGCGCCGGCTCCAGCTCGAAGATGGGCAGCTCGATCTGCTGACCGCCGAGCAGGGTGAAGCCCAGCAGGCCGACCTGGCTCTCGGCAGGGCACTCCCCTTCCCCGGTCTCGAAAAGCGCCCGCGGGCAATCGGGGACCGCGCTCGGGCTGCCGGAGAACCCCGGCGGCAGCTCGAAGACCAGATCACGGGGGGTGGTCCCCGAGCCCTCCAGCGTCAAGCCGAAATCGATCTGGAGGCGATCTGGGTGAGAGCCGGCGGCGTCCTCTTGATTGCCATCGGCATCAAGCATCCGCACTTTGAAGCTGCCGGGCTCGATAGCGAAATCAGCGGCCTGGGCAGCAGGTAGCGGCGCCGCTACGCAGGCGAGCGCGAGCAGGGCAAACAGCGACCCTAATCCCCTGCGTGCGTGTAGAGCCAAACGTCCCCCTGCCTGGATCGAGCGCCTTCTGCATCCGACCCTTGAGCAGCCGTCCACGCTACGCAGGGCCGTGGGGACCAGCAAGGGTTATGTCCAAATTTGTGAAAAAGCCGCGGCTAGGCAGGAAAGCCGGCCTCGATGGTGGACAACGCCCAGTCGGCGCCGGCGCCGCCCAGCGCCTGCACGTCATAGCTGCCGGTTGCCACGCCGACCACGCGGATACCGGCTCCGTGGCCTGCGGCAATGTCGCGAGGGGTGTCGCCGACCGCGATGCAAGCGCCATCGGCGAGCACACCGCCGGAGACCAGCGAGCCGCGCTGCAGAGCAGCCTTGGTCACCTCGGTGCGGTCGGCGGAGTCCGAGCCATAGCCGCCGAAGGTGAAGAAGCGATTGAGGTTGGCGCGGGCCAGCTTGATGTGAGCGGCGGCCTCGATGTTGCCGGTGACCAGGCCGAGCAGCAGGCCGGCGTCGATGAGGCGGTCGAGCAGCGCCTCGATGCCCGGCATGACGCGGTAGCCGCTCGACTCGGCGACCGTCTCGGGCAGGTGCCTGAGGTAGCAGCCGATCGCCTTGGCGCGCTCCGCCTGGCTGCCGGCACGACCGATCACCTCGCGGAAGATGATCGCCGCGATTTCCGGGTCGGTCATGCCGGCGTCGGTGTGCTCGGCGACGTTGGCTTCGACCCCGTGCAGTTCCTTGAAGGCGCGCTGCCAGGCGGCGCCGCCGGCGCCGCCGGTAACAAGGATCGTGCCGTCGATGTCAAAAAGGACCGCGCGGATGGAAGCGGGCTCACTCACCCTCGAGCAGCTCCTTCTGGCTGAGCCAGTAGAGCAGGCCGAGGGAGGGCAGGACGAAGACGGCGGCGATCAGGAAGACGACGATCACCGCGGCAAGTGTCTCGGGGGGAGCGGCCGACTCGCTGATCGTCAGCGTGGTGGGCAGCAAGTAGGGGAACTGGGCGACCCCCCAGCCCCAGACCACGGCGACCACGGCGCCGACCGCCAGCGGGCGTAGGCCGCGGCGGCCGCCGCGGGCCAGCATGAGCAGCACGGCGAGGCCGCAGAGGGCCGAGACGATCACCAGCGGCAGCGCCTGGTCGGTGAGGCGGTCGTAGACGTAGCGGGTGTCGGCATGCAAGACGAAGAGTCCGGCGACGGCAAATGCGCCAGCCACGAGTCCGGCGGCGAGTGCCCGCCGGGCGAAGTAGGTCTCCAAGTCAGGTGCGCCCGCACGGCGCGCGTCGGTGACGAGGAAGACAGCCGCCAGGTAGGCGCCGCTGGCGACGAAGAGTGCCCCGGTGAAGAGCGGCAGGGGCTGCAGCCAACTGGAGAAGGCATCGCCATTGCCGCCCGGGGGCACGTTGCCATCGGCGATCGCACCGACCACGGTGCCCATGAAGAACGGGGTGAGCACCGAGGAGAGGGCAAAGGTGGCGCCTAGCGCCCGCCGGGCCTCGAGCGAGCGAATCGACTCGCGGAAGGCGAAGCCGGCACCGCGCAGGACGATGCCGAAGGCCGCGAGAGCGAGCGGCACGTACAGGGTCGACATGACCGCGCCGAAGGCCTCCGGGAAGGCGGTCCAGAGGACGACGAGGATGAAGATCAGCCAGACGTGGTTGGCCTCCCAGACGGGGGTCAGCGAGCGCTCGATCAGCGCCCGGGGGCGTTCGCCCTTCTCGGCGCTCCCGGCGATCAGGTCCCAGAGGCCGGCGCCGAAGTCGGCCCCGCCGAAGACCGCGTAGAGGGTGGCGCCAGTCCAGAGGATCACGGCACAGAGATCGGCCCGGGTCATCGCCCCAACCCCCCGCCGATGGGCCTATACGTCAAGGCAGGCTTGACATTTCGGCCCATCGGCCTCATGGGGTGCGCTCTCGGGGGGCGTAGGGGGTGTGGACGGCCTCCTCGTCCTGCTCGCGCCAACGGCGCGAGAGGGTGCGCAGGATGAGGATCGCCGCCGTCCCCAGGCCGGTGTAGAGGATGAGTACGGCGGCGAAGGCGAACCAGATCCCCTCGGCCTCGGTGACCGCTTCCTCGGTGCGCATGAAGCCCTGCACGATCCACGGCTGACGGCCGACCTCGGTGACGATCCAGCCGCACCACAGGGCGACGATCGAGGCGACGCCGGAGATGGCGACGGCGCGCAGGAACCAGGGCGTGCGCGGGAAGTCGCGGCGCCGCCACCAGACGAAGGCGAACCAGGCTGCAAGCCCGAGCAGCGCCGTGCCGATGCCGACCATCGCGTCGAAGGAGAGGTGCAGGAGGGTATTGGCCGGCGGCTCCTCGTTGTCGGGGATCTGGTCAAGCCCGGTGACCACCGTGTCGCGGCTGAAGCCGACCAGGAAGGAGTCGAGGCCGGGGATCGGGATCGCCCCCTTGACGCCGTCATCGGTGCAGATGCCGCCGATGTACTCGGTCTGGTCGGGGCCGGTTTCCTGGATGCACTCCATCGCCGCGAACTTGGCCGGCTGGTGGTCGGCGATCGCCCGCGCCGCCGTGTCGCCGACGAAGAGCTGGATCGGCGTGGCGATGCAGGCGATCGTCAGCGGGATCGCCACGCCCAGGCGGTGCAGCCTGTCGCGGCGGCCGCGCAGCATGCCGACCGCGTAGATCGAGGCGACGAGGAAGCCGGCCACCATGTAGGCGGCGAGGATCATGTGCGGCACCTCGTAGCCGGTCGCCGGGTTGAAGAGGATCTCCAGCGGTTCGGTGCCGACCACCTTGCCGCTGGCGTCGAGGGTGAAGCCCTGCGGCTGGTTCATCCAGGCGTTGGCGGTGACCACCGAGAAGGCGCCGCCGATGCCGGTGATCACCATCGGTACCCCCGACCAGAAGTGCGCCCAACCGCTGAGCCGTTTCCAGCCGTAGATGTAGACCGCCAGGAAGATCGCCTCGACGAAGAAGAAGATGCCCTCGATCGCAAAGGCGATGCCGAAGGCGTCGCCGAAGCGTTCCATGAAGCGCGGCCAGAGCAAGCCGAACTCGAAGCTCAGCACGGTGCCGGTGACGGCGCCGACGGCGAAGGTCACAGCCATTGCCTTCGACCAGCGCCGCGCCAGGCGCATCGCGTCCTCGTCGCCGCGCCTCAGGCCGAGCCAGTTGGCGGTGAGGATGATCGCCGGCAGGGCGACGCCGATGCAGGCGAGGACGATGTGGAAGGCCAGGGTGAAGGCCATCAGCTCGCGTGCGGCGAGCAGGTTCGACTCCGTCGCCGCGAGCGGGAGGGCGTCGAGCAGGGGCACGCCTACTCCCTGCGCCTCGCCTGGCGGTAGCGGCGGATCAGCGCGTTGGTCGAGCTGTCGTGGGCGAGCCGCGGCTCCTCGTCGGCCTGCAGCTCGGGGATGATCGCCACGGCCAGCGCCTTGCCCAGCTCGACTCCCCACTGGTCGAAGGAGTCGATGCCCCACACGGTTCCCTGGGTGAAGGTGCTGTGCTCGTAAAGAGCCACGAGGGTGCCGAGCGTGTGCGGGTCGAGGCGCTCGGCGAGGATCGTGTTCGAGGGGCGGTTGCCCTCCATCACCCGGTGCGGCACGACCGCATCCGGCGTGCCCTCGGCGCGCACCTGCTCGGGCGTCTTGCCGAAGGCGAGCGCCTCACTCTGGGCGAAGACGTTCGACATCAAGAGGTCGTGGTGCTCGCCGAGCGGGTTGTTGGAATGGAGGAAGCCGATGAAGTCGCAGGGGATGAGGCGCGTGCCCTGGTGGATCAGCTGGTAGAAGGAGTGCTGCCCGTTGGTCCCCGGCTCACCCCAGAAGATCGCCCCGGTGTCGTAGTCGACCCGGGCTCCATCCAAGGTGACGTGCTTGCCGTTCGACTCCATGGTCAGCTGCTGCAGGTAGGCCGGGAAGCGGTGCAGGTACTGGTCGTAGGGGAAGACGCCGCAGGTCTGGGCGCCGAAGAAGTCGCCGTACCAGACCGACAAGAGCCCCATTAGGGCCGGCAGGTTCTCGGCCAGCGGCGCCTCGCGGAAGTGCTCGTCCATCGCGTGGAAGCCAGCCAGCATCTCCGCGAAGCGAGCGGGCCCGATCGCCAGCATGGTCGAGAGGCCGATCGCCGAGTCCATCGAGTAACGGCCCCCCACCCACTCCCAGAAGCCGAACATGTTCTCGGTGTCGATGCCGAACTTCGAAACCTCCTCGGCGTTGGTCGAGACGGCGACGAAGTGCTTGGCGACCGCGGCCTCGTCGCCGCCGAGGCCGGCCAGCGACCACTCGCGCGCCGTGTGGGCATTGGTCATCGTCTCCAGCGTGGTGAAGGTCTTCGAGGAGATGACGAAGAGCGTCTCCTCGGGGTCGAGGTCGCGGGTCGACTCGGCGAAGTCGGTGCCGTCGACGTTGGAGACGAAGCGGAAGGTCAGCTCGCGGCGGCTGTAGTGGCGCAGCGCCTCGTAGGCCATCACCGGGCCGAGGTCCGAGCCGCCGATGCCGACGTTGACAACGTTGCGAATCGGCTTGCCGGTGTGGCCTTTCCAATCTCCCGAGCGCATCCGCTCGGCAAAAGCGCTCATCCGGTCAAGCGTCTCGTGCACCTGCTTGACCACGTCGACGCCGTCGACGATCAGCGAGCGCTGGCGCGGCATGCGCAGCGCGACGTGCAGCACGGCGCGGTCCTCGGAGACGTTGATGTGCTCGCCGGCGAACATCGCTTCGCGGCGCTGCTCGACGCCGCACTCCTTGGCGAGCTGGCCGAGCAGCATCACGGTCTCGTCGGTGATGCGGTTCTTGGAGAAGTCGAGGTGCAGACCGGCGCCGTCGGCGACGAGCCGCTCGCCGCGCTGCGGGTCGGCGGCGAAGAGCTCGCGCAGGTGCTTGCCCTCGATCTCGGCGTAGTGCTTTTCGAGCGCCCCCCAGGTGGGCTGGCGGCGCAGCGCAGGCGCCTCGGCCTCGCTCACCCTGTCAGCGCCCCGCGCTTCGACTCGATCGACTCGAGCATGTCGTTCCAGGACTTGACGAAGGCCTCCTTGCCCTCCTCCTGCAGCCGCTCCCCCAGGGCGTCGACGTCGATGCCGGCCTTGGCGAACTCGGCGAGCACCTCCTCGCAGTCGCCGCCGTCGGGTGGGACGAGCTCGCCGACGTTGCCGTGGTCGGCGAAGGCGTGCAGGGTCGGCTCGGGCATCGTGTTGACCGTGTAGGGCGAGGCGAAGCCCTCGATGTAGAGGGTGTCGGAGGCGTTGGGGTCCTTGGTCCCGGTGCTCGCCCAGAGCAGCCGTTGGGGGCGGACCCCCTCGTTCATCAGCCGCTGCACGCGCTGTGAGTCGAGCAGCTCCCGGTAGGCGCGGTAGGCGCGGAAGCCGATCGCCAGGCCAAGCCGATTGTGCAGTTCGTCGGGGATCTGCTCGGCAACGGCGACGTCCCAGCGGCTCATGAAGATCGAGGCCACGGAGGGGACGTCGGGGTCGAGCCCAGCCTCGATGCGCCGTTCGATCCCCTTCATGTAGGCGTCGGCGGCGGCGAGGTGGTCGGCGCTCGAGAAGAGCAGGGTGACGTTGATCGGGATGCCGGCGAAGATCGACTCCTCGATCGCCGCCAGGCCCGCGGTCGTGCCGGGGATCTTCACGTAGAGGTTGTCGCGCTCCGCCCTGGCGTGCAGCTGGGCGGCCTGCTCGATCGTGCCCGCGGTGTCGTCGGCGAGCTTGGGCGAGACCTCGAGCGAACAGAAGCCGTCGAGGCCGGCGGTGCGCTCGTGCACGCCGCGGAAGAGATCGGTCGCGTCGCGCAGGTCGGCGATCGCCAGCTCGAAGAAGACCTCCTCGGGCTCGTGGCCGTTCTGGCTCAGCTCGATGATGTGCTGGTCGTAGGCCTCGCCGCCGGAGATCGCCTTGTCGAAGATCGTCGGGTTGGAGGTGAGGCCGGTGACCGAGAGCTCCTCGATGTAGCCCTGCAGGGTGCCGTCGGCCAGCATCGTGCGGGTGATGTTGTCGAGCCAGAGGCTCTGGCCAATGTCGTGCAGCTTCGCGGTGGACTTCATCAGAGCAGCTCCTTTGCGGCTTCGGCCACCCGATCGGGGGTGAAGCCGAACTTGTCTTGTACGTCCTTCAGCGGCGCCGAGGTGCCGAACGTGTGCATCCCGATCTTCACGCCACCAGACCCAACGTAGCGATCCCAGCCCAGCGTCGAGGCCTCCTCGACCGAGACACGTACGGTGACGCTGGGCGGCAGGACCTGATCGCGGTAGGCGTCGTCCTGGCGGTCGAAGAGCTCGCAGCAGGGCATGCTGACGATGCGCGAGCGGATGCCCTCGGCGAGCAGCTCCTCGTGCGCGGACAGGGCCAGCGCCACCTCGCTGCCGGTGGCGATCAGGATCACCTGGGGATCGCCATTCTCGGCATCGGCGAGCACATAGCCGCCGCGTCGCAAGCCCTCGGCCGAGGCGTACTTAGAGCGGTCGAGGACCGGCACGTTCTGGCGGGTGAGGACCAGGGCGACCGGCTGGTGGGTGCGGTCGAGCGCCACCCGCCAGGCCTCGACCACCTCGTTGGCGTCGGCGGGACGGATCACGTCGAGGCCGGGGATCGCCCGCAGCGAGGCGAGCTGCTCGACCGGCTGGTGAGTGGGGCCGTCCTCGCCGAGGCCGATCGAGTCGTGGGTGAAGAGGTGGATCACGGGCAGCTCCATCAGCGCCGAGAGGCGGATCGCCGGCCGCGCGTAGTCGGAGAAGGTCAGGTAGGTCGACCAGAGCGGGCGCAGCTTGGAGAGCGAGAGGCCGTTGGAGATCGCCGCCGACTCGTGCTCGCGGATGCCGTAGTGCAGCTGGCGGCCGTCGTAGGCGCCAGGCTCGAAGTCGTGGGCGCCGTCGAACTTGAGTCGAACCGAGGTCGAGTCGGTGAGATCGGCGGAGCCGGCAAGCAGCCAGGGCAGGCGCTCGCCGATCGTGTTCTCGACCTGCTGGGAGGCCTTGCGGGTGGCGATGCCCTTCTCGTCGGCATCGAAGCTGGGGATCGCCGCGTCCCAGCCGGCGGGCAGCTCGCGCCTCTGCTGGGCATCGATCTCGGCGGCGAGCTCGGGGCTGGCGTTGGCGTACGCGGAGAGCTTCGCCTCCCACTCGCCGCGCAGCTCGGCGCCGCGCTTGCCGATGCCGGCGGCGAAGTGCTCGCGGACCCCCTCGGGGACGAGGAACTGGGCGTCCTCGGGCCAGCCATAGGCACGCTTGGTCTCGCGCACCTCCTCCTCGCCGAGCGGCTCGCCGTGGGCGGCCGGGGTGTCGACCTTGTGCGGCGAGCCATAGCCGATGTGGCTGTCGACGACGATCAGCGTGGGGCTGCCGCGGTGCGCTTTGAACTGCTCGAAGGCAGCGGCAATCAGCTCGGTGTCGTTGGCGTCCTCGACCCGGGTGACGTTCCAGCCGTAGCCGGCGAAGCGGGCGGGAACGTCGTCGTCGTAGGCGATCGAGGTCTTGCCATCGATCGTGATGTGGTTGTTGTCGTAGACCCAGCAGAGGTTGTCGAGCTGCAGGTGGCCTGCCAGTGAGGCGGCTTCGTTCGAGACGCCCTCCATCAGGCAGCCGTCGCCGGCGATCGCGTAGACGTCGAAGTCGAAGAGCTCGGCGCCGTAGCGAGCACCCTGCCACTTCGAGGCGATCGCCATACCAACCGAGGTGGCGACGCCCTGGCCGAGTGGCCCGGTGGTCGTCTCGACGCCCGAGGTCCAGCGGTACTCGGGGTGGCCCGGGGCACGCGAGTCGAGCTGGCGGAAGCTTTCGATGTCCGCGAGCGAGACGGCCGGATTGCCGACGATCTCGTAGTCGGGGTCGACCGCCTTCACCCCGGCTAGGTGGAGCAGCGAGTAGAGCAACATCGAGGCGTGGCCAGCGGAGAGCACGAAGCGATCGCGGCCCGGCCAGATCGGGTCGGCGGGGTCGAAGCGCAGGAAGCGCTGCCAGAGCGTGTAGGCGAGTGGGGCCAGCGCCATCGGCGTGCCGGGGTGCCCCGAGTTGGCCTTCTGGATCGCGTCGATCGAGAGCGTGCGGATCGTGTTGATACACAGCTGGTCGATGTCGCGTTCGGCCGGAGCCACTTCCAACGATCCTATTCCTCACCGCCGATGGGCCGATATGTCAAGCAGGGCTTGACATATCGGCCCATCGGCGGGGGTTTCAAGGCTCGATTCGGGTCACTGTGCCGTCTCCGTTGTTGGCTACCCAAACGGCCTCGCCACCCACGGAAACAGCGCCGGGGTTGGGACCGACCCCGATCGGGTCGCCGAGCAGCTCGCCGTCGTCGATTGCGATGCGGCTGACGCTGGCCTGGCTGGCGTTGGCGACCCAGACGACGGTGGTGCCGGCGTCGATGCCGCCCGGCCGGCCGTCGACCTCGATCGGCTCGCCGATGCGCGCGTCGACCGAGGGATCGACGCGGACGACAGTCGCCGAGCGGCTGTTGGCGACCCAGACGTAGCCGTTGCCGACGGTGATCCCGGCCGGCCCGCGGCCAACCGGGATCGGCTCGCCAGCGGTGGCGCTGCCCAGGTCGACGCGGCGCACGGCGCCGCTCGTCGCGTTGCTCACCCAGAGCCCGCCGGCGCCGACGGCGAGCCGCAGCGGCGCCGCCTTGGGAGCGATGCCGCGCCGGTAGACCTCGTTGCCGGCAGCTTCGATCGCCGTGATCCCGGCGCCTCCCTCGTCGGCAACCCAGGCCCGGCCACCACCGAAGGCGATCGCCCCGGGCCTACCGCCGACCTCGATGCGGGCGATCACGCGCCCCTCCGAATCGGTTCGCACGACCATCCCGCTACGCGGGTTGGAGACCCAGACCGAGCCGGCGCCGATCGCCACGCCGGAGACTCCGCGCCCCAACCGCGTCGTGCCGACCACCTCGCGAGTATCAGCGTCGATCGCCGAGAGCGTGCCCTCGCGAGCGCTCGTCACCCAGACCTTCTGCGGACCGGCGGCAAGGCGCAACGGCGGCTCGGCAACGGGGATCGGATCGGAGGCCGAGACCTCGCCGCCACTGAGCTGGGTGACGGCGAGCACCGTGACGCCGGCAGCGACTGCGACTCCCGCCCCCAGCCACTGCTTGGCGCGGCGCGTGAGTCGCGGCTGGCGACGGTCGGCGCCGCCGATCTGCCGGGTCAGCAGTTCGCGCTCAGCGGAGAGCACCTGGGTCTTGGCCGGCGTGGCGCCCTGGTGCTCGCGCGCCGCGGCGATCATCTCCCCGGCCGTGCGATAGCGCTCGGCCGGGTCCTTGGCGACCGCCCGCTCGATCACCTCGTCCATGCCCCGCGGCAACTGCGGCTCGGTGTCGGCCTCCTTGCGCGCAAAGGGAGCGATCCCGGTCAGCGCCTCGTAGAGCACGCAACCGAGCGAGTAGACGTCGGCGGCCGGGTCGACCCGCTCACCACGCCACTGCTCGGGCGACATGTACTCGACCGTGCCGACCACCGATGCGCCGCTGCCGGGCCCGGTCTCGGCGTAAGCCTTGGCGAGGCCGAAGTCGGAGAGGTAGGCATGCTCGCCTTCGACCAGGATGTTGTGCGGCTTGACGTCGCGGTGGACGATGCCGGCGACGTGGGCCGCGTCGAGCGCCGCGGCGACCTGATCCAGCAGGTCGATCGCCTGCGCCGGCTGCAGCGGCCCCTCGCGGTCGATCAGGCGGCGCAGGTCGCCGCCCTCGACGAGGCGCATGGCGACGATTAGCTCACCGTCCTCTTCGCGGGCGTCATAGACGGGTACGACGTTGGGGTGGTCGAGCCGCGCGGCGAGCTGCGACTCGCGCAGGAAGCGCTCGCGGAAGCCCGGCTGATCAGCGAGCTGGCGGGCGATTACCTTGAGCGCCACCTGCCGTTCCAGGGCGACCTGCGTTGCCCGGTAGACGACCCCCATCCCCCCACGGGCGATCAGCGCCTCGATCCGGTAGCCGGCCAGCGTCGAGCCGATTGCAGGTTCGCCCACCTGGCGGTTATACCGCCGTCCAACGACGAAGGGCCCCACGGAGGGGCCCTTCGTGCGCTGGAGCCGGGGAGTCCTAACGCCGAACCGGCTGCCAGGTGATGACGGGGCCGATCGACGAGGCGACCGCACCGCTTTCCAGCGAGAAGCCTTCGGCGAGCTCCGCGCTGCGGCGGCTGGCGACGTCGATCGCGGAAAGCGTCTCCGCTTGATCGGCGGCGATAAAGGCAGCCACCTTGCGCCCGTCAGTTGAGAAGACCGAGTTGGTCGTCGAGTTGTCGGCAACCTGGCTCAGCTTGTGCGCGCGGCCGGGGCCGATCGGCTTCACCCAGAGACCCTGGTCGCGCCGGAAGAGCAGCATCTGCGCTGCCGGAGCGACGTCTTCGACGAAGGCCGAGCCGGCACCGGCGATCAGCACGCGCACACGGCTGCCGTTGCGTCGCATGGTGAAGATGTCCGCATAGGCACCGGGCCCTTCGCCGCTCTGTCCACGGCTGAAGACGATGCCGCCCTTGAAGTAGCGGGGCGAGAACTCGTCGAGACGAGCGGTCTTCGTCAAGCGGGTCAAACCCGTTCCCGAAGGCCGCACCGAGTAGACGTCGTCGGCAAAGCCACCGCCGGTCTCGGCGACGCTGCGCACGAAGACGACCGTCTTGCCATCTGCCGCAAACGAGGCTTCGTGCTCGTCGTGGGCACTGCTGACCAGTGCCCGGGCGCTGCCCCCGAGATTGACGCGGTAGAGATCGCGCGGGCTGCCTTCGGCAGCGGCACGCCGCTCGAAGACGACGTAGTGCCCGTCGGGGTCGAACTGCGGCCGGCTGTCCACCTCAGGACCTGAGGTCAGCTTGTGCTGACCGGTGCCGTCAGCGCGCATCGCCCAGACGTCGCCGCCGCGGACAAAGGCGATCTTGCGCCCGTCGGCGGAGAAATCCGGTTCGCTGTCGGTGGGATCCTCGGTGAGCTGGTTGAGTCGCCCGCCCTTGGCTGCGTAGAGACCGCCTTCTACTTTCTCGACGGTGCCACTTTCTGTTTTTTCGGAAGTGGCTATCGCCCGCGAGAAGACGACGGCGCCTGACGGGCCAGCCGCTGCAGCGCTGGCAACCGGCAGCAAGGCAAAGGCGAGGACTGTGAGTAGGAACTTGATCGAACGGTTGATGAACATCGGACTCCCCTTTCGGGTCGGTTTGCTTTCGCTACCGATGCTCCGCTCGCTGCCCGCACGCGAAAACGACACTCGCGTCACCCACTGGGCCACGTTTGGCTCGGTCCGGGCCACGGGTGCGCGGCACCCCTCGCCCTGACAAACGGCGCCCTAATTAGGGCGCCGTTTTGAGTATCCGCCAGTTCGAGGGGTGCCGCGCACCCGTGGCTCAAGCGCGGTCGAGTCCCAGTTCGAGGATGCGGGCGGCGATTAGGCGCGGCCGCTCGCGGCCAGCTTCCCCAGAGACATCAAGCTTGGTAGCTAGCGCGTCGAGGCGGCGCTGGGCGGTGCGCTCGCTGACGTGCAACGCCTCGGCCAGCTCGGCGCGGGTGGCGGGCCGGCCGGCAAAAGCCCCCTCGCTGCGGTAGGGGGCGACGAGCGCCGCGGCGGTCGCCCGCTCCTCTTCGTTGAGGGCTACCGACGGCTGGGCCGCCGGCACTGTGCCGCCCGCGCGTCCGGGGATCGGATCGGTGACTTCGAGTCGCTGTTCGCCGACCAGCAGCGTGTCGCCATCGCGCAGCCGCCGTGACCGGTCGAGCGGCTCGCCGTTGAGCAGCGTGCCGTTGCTGCTGTCGAGGTCGGTCGCCATCAGCACGCCGCCGCGGCTCTCGATCTCAAGGTGGTTCCAGGAGACCGCCTCGTCCTCAATCTGGACATCGGCCTCAGGATCGCGGCCGATCACCGTACGGCCGTCGCCGATCGCCACCGACCGCGGCTTGCCGTCGGCGCCCGTCAACCAGATGCGCGCGTCCATCGCCGCGAGCATAGAGTCCGCGGCGGTGAGTGCCGACGAGGAGAAGCGCATCGCAGCGGAAGCTGCGGCGGAGCTGGTCGAGGACGGCATGACCGTCGGGCTCGGCACCGGCTCGACCGTCGCCCACCTGCTGCCGGCAATCGCTGGCCGCGGCCTCAGCGGGATTCGCTGCGTGGCAACCTCGGTGGCGACCGAGGAACAGGCGCGCTCGCTGGGCATCCCGGTGGAGGAGTTCAGCGAGCTGCAGCGGCTCGACATCGCGATCGACGGCACCGACCAGGTGACCCCGGACGGCTGGCTGATCAAGGGCGGCGGCGGCGCCCACCTGCGCGAGAAGATCGTCGCCGCGGCGGCCGAGCGCTTCATCGTCATCTCCGACTCGAGCAAGCCGGTCGAAAGGCTGAGCGCGCCGGTGCCGCTCGAGCTCTTCGCCTTCGGCCTGCGCTCGACCCTGGCGCGACTCGGGCCAGAGGTCGAGCTGCGCGACGTGCCGGGCAGCCCCGACGACGGTGTGATCGCCGATTACAACGGCGCCATCGGCAACCCCGCGGAGCTGGCCGCGCGATTCGAGGCTGACCCTGGCATTGCGGCCCACGGCCTCTTCGCGCCGGATATGGTGAGCGCGGTGCTGGTGGGGGCCGGAGGCACCGTCGAACGCTTGACGCTGAGCTGAGCTCAGAGGAGGACTTTGATGGCTGACTTCACCGAGCTGGCACTCGCCGGCCGCATCGCCACACCGAGCGACGCCGACTGGGACGAGGCGCGCCTCGCCTGGAACCTGGCGGCCGATCAGCGCCCCGAGGCCGTTGCCTTCGTCGAGAGCGCCGAGGACGTGGCCAAGGTGGTGCGCTTCGCCGCCGACAACAGCCTCAGGGTCGCCGGCCAGGGCACCGGGCACGGCGCGGTCGCGCTGGAGCCGCTGGATGAGACGATCCTGATCAAGACCGAGCGCCTGCGCGGCGTCGAGGTCGACGCCGATGCGCAGACGGCGCGGGTCGAGGCGGGCGCGCTGGTGCTCGAGCTGAGCGAAGCCGCTGGCGCCCACGGGCTCAGCTCGCTGCCCGGGTCCTCGCCCGACGTCGGCGTCACCGGCTACAGCCTCGGCGGCGGCCTCAGCTGGCTGGGGCGGCGCTACGGCTTCGCCTGCAACCGGGTGCGGGCGATCGAGCTGGTCACCGCCGACGGCGAGTCGCGCACGGTCGACGCCGAGAACGACCCCGACCTCTTCTGGGCCTTGCGCGGCGGCGGAGGCGGTTACGCAATCGTCACCGCCCTGCACCTCGACCTGGTCCCGGTCAGCGACATCTACGCCGGCGCCCTGCTCTTCCCCGCTGCGGTCGGCACCGAGGCGGTGCGCACCTACCGCGACTGGGCGGCGGGCGTCTCCGAGGACGTGACCAGCGTCGTGCGCTTCATCACCCCTCCGCCGATCCCCGACGTGCCCGAGCCGCTGCGCGGCACGCCGCTCTTGACGATCGACGGCGCCTGCATCGGCGACCAGGCCAGCGGCGAAGCGACGATCGCGCCGCTGCGCGCCAGCTTGGGCGAGCCGATCATGGACACCTTCGACCAGATCCCCGCCGCCGGCCTCTGCCGCATCCACATGGACCCGGAGAACCCGGTGCCGGGGATCGGCGAGGGCATGACGATCACCGAGCTCCCCGACGAGGCGATCGAGGCCTGGGTCGGCGCCGTCGGCCCCGGCTCGGGCATGCCGCTGCTGCTCAGCGAGCTGCGCCAGCTGGGCGGCGCCCTCAGCCGCCCCGCCGAAAACGGCGGGGCCCTCTCCCACCTCGACGCCGGCTTCGCCATGTACGGCGTCGGCATGCCGATGACGCCCGAGCTGGGCGAAGCGATCCCACCCTTCCTGCAACAGCTCGAGCAGACGATGCGCCCCTGGCGTGCCGACGGCGGCTACTACAACTTCACCGAAGGCCCCTGCGACGTCGACGCGATCCTGCCCGCCGAGGTCTGCTCGAGGCTCGCCGAGGTCAAGCGTCGGTACGACCCCGAGAACCGCATCGTCGCCAACCACGTGGTCGCCGTGGGGCCGGCCTGAGCATCGCTTGCAAGAAACCTTGGTTGGAGAGAAAAAGTGCTTAGTGGGGATGTTTTCCACTATGAGTGGTAAGATTTCCCACTATGGCGTTTGTCGTCCCCACCAAACGCGGCACCTTTGAGGTTCGCGAGTCCTTCAGCACCGACAAGGGTCCGCGCAGTCGCACCCTGGCGACGTTCAAGGAGCTGGACGACGAGGTTCTCGACAAGGCCTCGGCGCGGGCGGAAAACACCCTCGACTACGCACAGCTGCGCCGTTCAGCTCAGCGCGCGGGTGCGACAGTTGCCCGCAAGCCGATAGAGCAGGCCGCACGGGGATTGATCACTGAACTGGCCAGAGGCCGGCGACTCGAGCCCGGCCTACGACAGATCCTCCTCGAAATGCTGCAAAAGGACTATCGAGACGACAGAGATGCCTCACCGGAGAACGAAGCAGCCCACTCAGTGGCAATGTGGATGGCGGCGACGCCCGAACAGCGTGGGCGTGCTCTTGTTGACCTCCTTCTGCTCGTCGATGCCCTCCCACCCCCCGATCGGAAGGACAAGCCGCTCCGCTTTCCCCGTCTCGACTCGGGAGGCCAGACATGACCGACCTACAGCCAACAAAACTCGATGAGGAACCCAGCCTCCCCGACAAGGTCATTGCCATCCACGAGGCTCTGGGAGAGGCCGAGATCCCATTCGCGCTGGGCGGGGCCCTTGCCCTTGCCTACTACGCTGTGCCGCGCGCGACGATCGACATCGACCTCAACGTCTTCCTTCCGACCAAGCAGTGGACGACAGTGATCGAGGTGCTTGGCGGAATAGGCGTTGATTCGAGCAACCTCGACGTTTCCACGCTAGAACGAGACGGCCAATGCCGCCTCTCGTGGGGCGACAACCCTGTTGACCTTTTCTTCGCCTACGACCCTTTTCACGATGCGATGCGCAAACAAGCTCGTCGTGTGCCCTTCGCGGGTGTTGCCGTACCGATCCTCAGCCCCGAGCACCTAGCTGTCTGCAAGATGATGTTCGATCGCCACAAGGATTGGACGGACATCGAGCAGATGCTGGTCGCCACCGACGATCTGGACGTCAAAGAAGTCGAGACATGGCTGAAACGGATGGTCGGCGAGGAAGATCCGCGTCTCCGCCGCCTAAGAGAGATGAGGGAGCGCGCTCCGCGAACCGAGTCCTAGGCTTGCGGCGCCGCGGCGGCGTCGGCGACCACCGTCATCGCCGTGTTCTCGACCCGGCCGGCGGGGATCGAGGTGTCGCCGGCTAAGAGCTTGGCGAGGGGCTCCTGCTTGTCGGGGCCGGTGACCAACCAGACGATCTTGCGGGCTTCGGCGAGGGCCGGATAGGTGAGGGTCATGCGGTAGTGGTCCTGGTAGGCGGTCTCGGTGAGGGCGACACGGCGATCGCTCACCTCGCACACCGGGTCGCCGGGCACCAGCGAGGCGGTGTGGCCGTCGGGGCCGAGGCCGAGGTGGACGCAGTCGAGCGGCTCGGGCAGGGTGCGTTCGTAGTCACGCGCGGCGGCCTCGAGGTCGCGCTGGGTGACGGGCATCGGGCGCAGCGTCGCCTGGTGGTCCATCGAGAGGCCGAGCACCATGTGGGTGAGGTTGCGGTCCTCGCTGCCGGGTGAGGCGATCCGCTCGTCAACCTGGAAGAGCTCGGTCTCCGCCCAGGGCATCTCCCCTTCTTCACCGAGCATCGCCAGCATCGCCCAGGGGCTGCGCCCGCCGCTCATCGCCAACGAGAAGATGTTGTGCTCAGCGACAGCCGCGGCGCCGACGGCAGCGATCAGCTCGGCGCCACGCCGCGCCGCCGCCTTTTCATCAGCGAGAATCTCGAGCTCGATCGGCATCTGGCTCGCTCGCCTAGGACGACTTCTCGTCGTGGCCGCCGAACTGCTTGCGCATCGCCGAGAGTACCTTGTCGCCGAAGTCGTCGAGGCCGCGTGAGTAGAAGCGCTCGTACAAGGCGGTGGTGAGCACCGGCGCCGGCACTCCCTCGTCGATCGCCGCGATCGAGGTCCAGCGCCCCTCACCGGAGTCCGAGACACGGCCGGCGAAATCGGCCAGGTCGGGGGATTCCTGCATCGCGGCGGCGGTCAGGTCGAGTAGCCAGGAGCCGACGACGCTGCCGCGGCGCCAGACCTCGGTCACCTCGGGCAGGTCGAGGTCGTACTGGTAGTACTCGGGCTGATCGAGCGGCGCCGTCTCGGCGTCGGCCTCGCGCTCGACCTTGCCGGCGTTGGCGTTCTTGAGGATGTTGAGGCCCTCGGCGTAGGCGGCCATGATCCCGTACTCGATCCCGTTGTGGACCATCTTCACGAAGTGCCCGGCGCCGTTGGGCCCGCAGTGCAGGTAGCCGTTCTCCGAGGGCGAGGGATCGCCGGAGCGGCCCGGCGTGCGCTCCGCCGACTCCACTCCTGGGGCGAGCGAGGCGAAGATCGGGTCGAGGCGCTCGACCGCGCCGTCGGGGCCGCCGATCATCAGGCAGTAGCCGCGCTGCAGGCCGAAGACGCCGCCGCTGGTGCCGCAGTCGACGAAGTCGATCCCCTGCTCGCGCAGGACACCGGCGCGGCGGATGTCGTCGCGGTAGTAGGAGTTGCCGCCGTCGATGATCGCGTCACCCTCGTCCAGCACAGCGGCGACGTCGGCGATCGTCTGCTCGGTGATCTCGCCAGCGGGGACCATCACCCAGACCGAGCGCGGCGCCGCGAGCTTCGCGGCGAGGTCCTGCAGCGAAGAGGCGCCCTCAGCCCCCTCTCCGGCCAAGGCCGAGACGGCATCGGGGTTGACGTCATAGGCGACGCAGCGGTGGCCGTCGCGCATCAGGCGCCGCGCCATGTTGGCGCCCATGCGACCGAGTCCGACGATCCCCAACTCCACGGCGCCTAACCCTACGCGAGCCGCACGACGCTGGCTGCCCAGCCAACGGGTAGCCTGGCGGCGCATGGCCCAGCCTCCCGCCAGTCAGCCCGGCGCCGCGGCCGACGTGATGACGATTTTCGGCATCACCGGCGACCTGGCGAAGAAGATGACTTTCCGGGCGCTCTACAAGCTGGAGGCGCGCGGCAAGCTCGACTGCCCGATCGTCGGCGTCGCGATCGACGAGTGGACGACCGAGCAGCTGATCGACCACGCCGGCGAAGCGATCGCCGCAACGGTCGCCGACCCCGACCAGGACGTCTTCGCCCGGCTCGCGGCGCGCATCACCTACGTGCAGGGCGACTACGCCGACGCCAGCACCTTCAAGCGGGTGGGCGAGGCGCTCGGTGACGCCAAGCGGCCGATCTTCTACCTGGAGATCCCCCCCTCGCTGTTCGCCACCGTCGTCCATGGCCTCGGCGCCGCCGGCCTCACCGAGAACGCCCACGTCGTCATCGAGAAGCCCTTCGGCCACGACCTCGAGTCGGCTCGGGCGCTCAACGCCGATCTCTGTGAAGTGCTCGACGAGAAGCAGATCCTGCGCATCGACCATTACCTCGGCAAGGAGCCGGTGATGGACATCACATACCTGCGCTTCGCCAACTCGGTGCTGGAGCCGATCTGGAACCGCGAGCACGTCTCCCACGTGCAGATGACGATCGCCGAGGACTTCGGCGTGGACGACCGCGGCCGCTTCTACGACGCGGTCGGGGCGATGCGCGACGTGATCCAGAACCACGCCCTGCAGGTCCTCGCTCTGGTCGCGATGGGCCCGCCCACCGGCAACCACAGCGACTCGATCCGCGACAAGAAGCTGGAACTGTTCAAGGCGACCCGCACGGCGGACCCGGAGCGTTACGTGCGCGGCCAATACAAGGGCTTCCTCGACGTCCCCGACGTGGCGCCCGATTCGACCACCGAGACCTTCGCCGCGGTCGAGCTGGCAATCGACAACTGGCGCTGGAGCGGCGTGCCCTTCTTCATCCGAGCGGGCAAGTGCCTGCCGGTCAAGGCCAGTGAGGTGACCGTGGTCTTCAAGCGCCCGCCGAAACTCGGCGTCGGCCCCGGCAAACAGCCCGAAGCGAACCGGATGACAGTGCGGATCGAGCCCAAACCGGGGACGCGCCTGCGGCTCTTCGCCAAGCAGGCTGGCGAAGAGGCGTTTGAGCCAGCCGACCTGGAGGTGCTCTTCGAGAAGGTGCCCGGCGAGGACCCCGAGCCCTACGAGCGCTTGCTCGGCGACGCTCTAGCCGGCCACCACCAGCTCTTCACGCGCCAGGACACGGTCGAAGAGACCTGGCGCATCGTCGAGCCGCTGCTCGAACAACCAGGGCCGGTGCATCCCTATGAGCCGAGCACCTGGGGGCCCAAGGAGGCCGACCGACTCACCCGCGGGCTCTGCCAGTGGCACGAGCCCTGGTTGCCGATGACGACTAGTGGCGTGAGCGGCGCGCCGTAAGGCCGTCGAGCACGACCTCCACCGGAGAGCGGTGACTGTCGCCGTTGGCTACCTGGCGGGCCTGCTGTAGCTCGCTGGCCAACCGGCCCATCTGGGCGCCGAAGCTGCCCACCTCCTTGGCTACCTTGGTGACGTCTTGGGAGCGGACCTTGACCCGCTTCGCGTGCTTCGCGTGACGCGCTTGGCGCGCCCCGAGGGCGAGCCCACCGGCAGCGCCGGCCAACGCCGCGCCCCCGGCAACCAGCGGCACCTTGGCCTTACTCATCGCGTCGTTGGCCTTACTCATCGCGTCGCCAACGGCGTGCCCGGCCTGTTTGACGGGCTCCTGGACCTTGCTTTGCACTTTCGTTTTTGGTTTCTGGTTCGGTTTCTGGTTCGCTTTTGGTTTCTGACGCGTTTTTGGTTTCTGACGCGTTTTCGTCGCCTGTGCCATTTATTCCCTCCTCCTACTCGTTCCTGCCTAGCTCCCGCTCGCGCTGATCGGCGCGTGCCTCGTCGAGCTCTGCCTCAGCCTCGGCGCGCTTCGCCCGCTCCTCCGCAACCGCCGCCTCGGTCCGCCGGCTCTCGGCGCGCTGACGGTGATGGTGCACGTCGTCAGTCTGTGCCTCGGTCTGCACCTCTCCGAGCTCACGACGGGCGCGAGCGCGGCGCTCGAGCGAGACGGCGATCGCGATCGCGATCAGGACGCCGATCACGCTGATAACGATTGCAGCGGTAGACATCGTTACCTCCTTTACATCGAAGAACTCTTTTAATGCCCGCAATGCAGAAATCAAAACCGAGTGCCGATGCCCTGCTTGCCCAGCTCGGCTTCGAGAGTTGGCGAGCAGGGCAGCGGGAGGCGGTCGAGGCCAGCCTGGAAGG
Source organism: uncultured Solirubrobacterales bacterium (assembly GCA_963715455.1). Taxonomy (GTDB): domain Bacteria; phylum Actinomycetota; class Thermoleophilia; order Solirubrobacterales; family 70-9; genus VRUE01. The sequence goes on from OY970245.1 coordinate 64,426, forward strand.
CCGTGACTCGCTGATCGTCATGCCCACTGGCGGCGGCAAGAGCCTTTGCTACCAACTGCCGGGACTGGCAACGGAGGACCTGACGATCGTCGTCAGCCCACTGATCGCCCTAATGAACGACCAGTGGCGACGGCTGCGCGCCGCTGGCCATCCAGTGGCGATGATCTCCTCGGGAATGAGCGCCGAGGCGGCGCGGGCGGCGCTCGACCAGGTCCGCGACGGCGCGGCGCGGATCGTCTACTGCTCACCGGAGCGCTTCGCCTCGGGCCTCTTCCTCGATGCCCTGGCCCAGCGGCGCATCGACCTGATGGCGGTCGACGAGGCGCACTGCGTCTCGGAGTGGGGTCACGACTTCCGCCCCGACTACCTGCGGCTGCCCGAAGTCGCCGAGCGGCTCGGCCGGCCGACGGTGATGGCCTGCACGGCGACCGCGACCAAGGCGGTGGCGGCGGAGATCGTCGCCCGCTTCGGCCTGCGCGAGCCGCTGCAGGTGCGCTCCGGCTTCGACCGGCCCAACCTCTCCTTCGACGTCGTCCAGCTCGAAGGCAAGGGCTCCAAGGCGCGCCGCCTCGCCCTGCTCGAAGCCGGCCTCGCCGACCCAGAGAACCGGCCGGCGATCGTCTACTGCGGCACTCGGCGCGACACCGACGAGGTCGCCGAGGCATTGCGCGGCAGCGGCCGGCGGGCGCTCGCCTACCACGCTGGCATGGAGGCCGAAGAGCGCACCAGGACCCAGCAGCGCTTCATGGACGGCGATGCCGAGGTGATCGTCGCCACCAACGCCTTCGGCATGGGTGTCGACAAGGCCGACGTGCGCTCGGTCTGGCACATGGCGATCCCGACCAGCCTCGAGGCCTACTACCAGGAGGCCGGCAGGGGCGGGCGCGACGGCCTGCCGGCGAAGGCAGTGCTGCTGGCGATGAAGGCCGACCTGGGCCGCCTGGTGCGCTTCATCGAACAGCGCGACCCCGAGCTGACGATCGCCCGCGAGCGCGGCTGGCGCGATTACCGCACGATCAAAGCCTTCATCTACTCAGACCGTTGCCGGCGGCGCAGCATCCTCGACCACTTCGGCGACCGTACGGCCGGCGCGCCGCTGGGACGCTGCTGCGACGTCTGCGACCCGCAGGGCTGGCTGCCCGATCCGGAGACGATCGCCGTGCGGCCGGCACGACGGGCCAAGGCCGCAGCGCCGGCCGAGCTCTCCGCCGCCGACGGCCCGCTCTTCGAGCAGCTCAAGGCCTGGCGGCTGCGCGCCGCGGCCGGCAAGCCCGCGTACACCGTCGCCCACAACTCGACCCTCGCCGCGATCGCCACCCTGCGGCCGCACGACGAGGCCAGCCTCGGCGCGATACGTGGCGTGGGGCCCAGCTTCGTCGCCAAGTACGCGGACGAAGTCCTGCAACTCGTCGCCCACTGACGAAGGCAACCATCCGTCCGCGGCCGTGTTGGCGGAAGGTGATCGACCAGCTCCACGCGAATCTGCCTCGGATGACGCACCGCACACGTACGCGAATCGCACTGATGGCGCTGCTGCTCGCCGTCCTCTCGATACCCACGGCCAACGCCGGGGCGGGCGCCCTGCTGCCCAAGGGCAAGAAGGTCTTCTTCGGCATCAGCGACACCGGCGACCCAGCCGACTTCGGCCAGTTCAGCAAGGACCTGAACAAGCACCCGGCGCTGATCGAGACCTTCCGCACCTGGGGCTCGGACTTCCCCGAGTCGATCGAACGCTGGCAAGAGGCGCGCGCAAGGCCGGTGCTGCACTTCACCACCGCCGACTCGGGCGACGGCCACGAGCTGATCAGCCCGCGGGCGATCGCCCAGGGCTACGGCGACGAGTACCTGATCCGCCTCAACCGGCTCTTCTGGGAGAAGCAGATGCCGGCCTACATCCGACCGCTGGGCGAGCCCAACCGCTGCCTCAACGTCTACGCCGCCTACGACTGCGAGGGCAACGCGCGCGACTCCGCCCACAAGACACGCTGGTACAAACTCGCCTTCCGCCGCATGTACGTGATCCTCCACGGCGGCGGCAAGCGGCGAGAGATCAACCGGCGTCTGGCGGCGGCCGGAGTGCCGCCCTTGCGCAGCGCCCAATCTGGCTTGCCGCGGGCGCCGATCGCGGTGATCTGGAGCGTGCTGCCGGCCGGCTCTCCGACCGTGCCGCAGAACCGGCCGCGCCACTTCTACCCCGGCGACGAGTGGGTCGACTGGGTGGGCACCGACGTCTACTCCGACAACCAGGACTGGGAGTCGCTGGCCGGCCTCTACCGACGCTACGACAAGCCCTTCGCCCTACCCGAGTGGGGCGTGGTCGGCGCCGACGACCCGCGCTTCGTCAAGCGCCTGCTGACTTGGGTGGACCGCCATCGCCGCTGCAAGTTGCTCGTCTACTACCAAGACTTCGGCTCCTCCAGCTCCTATCGAATCCAGAACTACCCCTCCAGCCTCGCGGTGCTCGACAACTGGCTGCACCACCCGCGCATCCCCCACTTCGCGCCTAATTTCCCCGTCGCTCCGCCGCCCCCGCCAGGCGGCCTGGCGCCTGGCTCCTAGCCAGGCGCCTTCGCGGTGCATCAAATTCACCCCCTACCGGGGGGAATATTTGATGCACCGCGGGGTTTCTTCGGCGCGGGCGCTTCGACGCGACGCGCGACGCGTGCCTTGTACTTGTAGGGCAGCAGAGCTGTGATGCTCGAGTAGCCGGTCAGGTAGATGCGGCGGCCGTCGGAGATCACCGGCGAGTAGGTGCCACGGCGGTAGCGGAAGATGCGCTTGCCGCTGCGCATCATGAAGCCGCTGGTCGAGTTGTGGGTGAACTCGGCGGCGTAGACGATGTCGCCGATCGCCGAGAGCGAGCCGATCACCTGGCCGCCGGCGGAGCGGTACCACCGCACGCCGCCGTCCTTGGCGTCGAGCGCGTAGACGTTGCCGTCGAAGGAGCCGATGTAGACGGTCGGCGGGCTGTGCTTGGTGTTGGCGACGGCCGGGCCCGAGTAGGCGTAGCCACCGGTCGAGTAAGTCCAAGCGAGCTCGCCGGTCCTGCGGTCGAAGCTGTAGACGCGGGTGTCGTTGTTGCCGGCGTAGACGCGGCCGAAGGCCACCGCCGGGGTCGAGTAGAACTGGCCCGAGGTGCCGAAGCCCTGCCCCAGCGAGCCGCTCTGCCAGCGGATCTCACCGGTCTTGGCGTCGACCGCATTCATGCTGCCGCCGTAGTCGCCGACGTAGAGCGTGTCCCGGTAGTAGGCGGGCGCGGACTTGACCGGGCCACTGAGGCCGGTTGCCCAGCGCACCTTGCCGCTGATCGTGCTCAGCGCGTAGAGGTTGCCGTCCTCGCAGCCGAAGTAGACGGTGCGGCCGATGACCAAGGGCGATGACTCCGCCCGGCCGGGCAGCGGGCGCTTCCAGACCGTCTTGCCGGTGCGGGCGTCGAGCTTGACGATGTGACCGGGGACCAAATTGACGATGTAGAGGCGGTGTTTGGAGTAGGCCGGCGAGGAGGCGTTGAGGCGGCCGACGCTGCGTTCCCAGAGGATCTTGCCGGTGTCGGCATCGAGCGCGTAGGCGGTGCCGTTGTTGTTGACGAAGTAGAGCTTGCCACCGACGTAGATCGGCGGGAACTCGAGCAGCGGTCGCTCGGTGAAGCGCCAGATCTTGCGGAAGGGTGGCTTCACCCCCCTGACCGGCAGGTAACGGGTTCGCGCCCGGTCGTAACCGAAGATCGGCCAGTTGACCGTCTTGGCCTGCTTCAGCTTGGGCGGCTTCTGCGCCTGGAAGGGCACGTCGGCGTTGTGCACGTCGGGGGGGCGCTTGAGCACCTGGTAGGCAAGCAGGGTGGCGCCGACGACGAGCAGCACGCTGCCGGCGATCAGGCCGATGGCCAGCACCCGCCGGCTGTGCCAGAAGTGGCTCAAGACGGCATGGAGCCACTCGGCGCGGGCTTTCCAGCGCTCCTTCAGCGGCGCAACTCCCACATCTCGACGAAGCCGAAGTCGCGGAAGCCGAGTCGCTCGTACAGCGGCGCACCGGCGCGCGTCGCCTGCAGCGAGGCGGTGGTCAGCCCGCGGTCGCGAGCCTCGGCGATCACCCGGTGCAGTAGCCAGCTGGCGATGCCGCGACCGCGTTGCTCGGGGGGCGTTGCCACGCCGGTGATCAGGCAGTCGTCGCCGACGTCGATCGCGCCCACGCAGCCGACTGCCTGCCCAGCTTCAAAAGCGCCGTGCCAGCGAATCGCCGTCTCGCCGGCGAGCCCGGCGCGGAAGCCGTCAGGGCCGTAGCCATAGGCACCGTCATTGAGCTCGGCGCAGACCAGAGCATCAATTGGGGCCGGGGTAACGCCGGCGGGCATCGGCGGCTCGAAACCGAAGTCGGCCAGCTCGATCGCCATTGCCCGCGGCTCCGCGTCGAGTGCGTGACCGCGAGCAGCTAGTAGGCCCGCGGTCTCGCGGTCGGCGTCAGGGACCCACACCGTCCACGCCTGCACCCCGTTGGAGTCGTATGCCTCGGCCAGCGAATCGACCGCCTCAGCGAGTGCCGCGGGGTCGTCGTAATAGACCGAGTTGAAAAGCGAGCGCTGTGGGGTGGCCGGCGTCAGCGAGGCGACCAGCCCCTCGCGGCGGATCAGCTGCGAGCCCGGCGCGCCACTGCCAAATGCCTCGACCTCATCGCGGATTCCCTCGATCGCGCGCCGCCGCAGCTCGCTGTCCTCGATGCGCGGGCTCACCGCGCTGGCTCAGCCTCCGGCCGCGGCGCGGCGCTCGGACTCGGCGGTAACGCCGTCGATCAGGCCCTTGATCGCCTGCTTGATCGTGGCGACGACGGCAAAGCCGACGACGGGCAGTGTCGGCTGGGTGCGCACGGCGTAGACCATCTTCGTACCGCCGTCCTGGGCGGAGAGGTCCACCGTGCCGACGTGGTTACGGACCGGCAGGCCGGAGAGCACGGTGTAGGAGAAGCGGCTGGGCGCCTCGTAGGCGAGCACTTCCTCGCGCATCGGGGGTCCGACCAAGGTGAGCTTGCGGATCGCCCCAACGCCGTCGGGGTGCGCCTCACCCTCGCGCTCGAGCTCGGCCTTACGCAACGGCGTCAGCTCGTTGTAGCGGCGGTGGTCGGTGAGCACCGCGAAGACGGTCTCCGGCGGCGCCGCGATCTCACGCGTGAAGGTGAAGCTGGCCATTGCCGAGCAGCCTACGCCAAGCGCCAGCGCTGCGGGTCGGTTCCCTCCACCCTGACCACCTCGCCGCTGATCGCCAGATGGTCGAGGCAAGAGAGGACGATCTGCAGGACCCAGGCACTGACCGGCGTGTTGAGGTTCTCGGCGCCGACGATCTCGCCGACCACCTCGAAGGCCGGCTTCTCGCCCTCGGCGAGCGCCTCGCGCACCTTGTCGAGCAACTCGTTGACCTGGCGCCGCGCCTCGTCGATCTTCGCCTGCGGGTCGCGGAAGGGGCGCCCATGCCCCGGCAAGCAGAGTTCAACGGCGAGCGGTTCGACCTCCGCCAGGCCACCGAGGAACTCCCCCACCGGGTCGGGAGTGTGGCCGTGGTCGAAGAAGAGCACCGTGCGCCCCAGCAGGTGATCGCCGGAGATGAGCAGCTTGCGATCAGGCTGGTGCAGGACGACGTGTGAGGGCGCGTGACCGGGCGTCTCATACACCTGCCAGGTGCCGAGGTCGGTCTCCACCTCGACACCGGGGAGCAGATCGCGGTGGGGCTCGACGATCGCGTCGATGCCGGTCTCTTCGTCCTCGCTGCGCGACTCGCGGTAGCGCTCCAGGGCAGCGGCGGGCACACCGCTTTGGCGGGCCACCTCGAGGCGCTGCTCGAGTGCCGCGGCCGGGTCGTCAGCGAGCAGGCGCACGTGTTCCCAGGCGGGGTGCATCCAGAGCTCGCACTCGGCCCCCTCGACGATCGGCGCCGCCAACCCATAGTGGTCGGTGTGCGAGTGGGTGCAAACCAAGAGGCGCACATCCTCGAGACCGAAGCCCGCCTGGGCGAGGGCGAGGTCGAACTGGCGCATGCGCCCCTTGCCACCGATACCGGTGTCGAAGAGCACGATGCCACCGTCGGCAGCCAGCGCCCAGACGTTGCCGTGGGGGACGCCGGGCCAGGGTAGGGGCAGGCGCAAGCGCCAGACCCCCGGCAGGACCTTCTCGGTTCGCGGCGCCTCCGGCCGCTTGCGATCCACGCTGCGATCCTATGGGCGATGGTCCCTGCCGAGGAAGCTCGCGGCTCGCGCTTCGGCGCCGCCCTGCGCGAGGGCGAGCGGGTGACGCCGCTGGAGCTCTTCTTCGACCTCGTCTTCGTCCTGGCGCTCACCCAGTGCACGGCGCTGATGGCCCACCACCCCACCTGGGAGGGCCTAGTACAGGGGCTGCTGGTGCTCGGCATGCTCTGGTGGGCCTGGGTCGGCTACGCCTGGCTAACCAGCGTGCTCGATCCCGAGGAGGGAGCGGTGCGCTTGGTCATGTTCGGCGCGATGGCGGCGCTGCTGCTCGTCTCGCTGTGCGTGCCCGAAGCCTTCGGCGACCTCGGCCTCGTCTTCGCCCTCGCCTTCGGCGCAGTGCGCGTCGCCCACATCGGCCTCTTCATGCTCGCCAGTCCCGAGGACGACAGCCTGCGTCACTCGGTGCTCGGCCTCGCCGTCAGCACGGCGATCGCCGTGACCTTGCTGATCCTGGCCTCACTCTTTGACGGCGCCGCCCAGGGGGCGCTCTGGGCGCTGGCCCTCTTCCTCGACATGGCCGGTCCCTACGTCTTCGGCTCGGAAGGCTGGAAGTTGATGCCCGAGCATTTCGCCGAGCGCCACGGCCTGATCGTGATCATCGCCCTGGGCGAGTCGATCGTCGCGATCGGGGTGGGCGCCGCGGGCGCGCTCGACTTCGGCATTGGGGCCGCCGGGGTGCTCGGCGTGGCGCTCACCGCGGCGATGTGGTGGGTCTACTTCGACATCGTCGCGATCGTCTCCGAGCGGCGTCTCTCCGAGGCCCCGGTGGGCAAAGTCCAAAACGAGATGGCGCGCGACTCCTACTCCTACCTACACCTGCCTATGGTCGCCGGCATCGTGCTCGTCGCGCTCGGTATGAAGAAGACGATCGGCCACTTCGACAACCACCTGAAGGACGTCGCCGCCTTCGCCCTGCTCGGTGGCCTGGCGATCTACCTACTCGGCATGGTCGCCTTCCGCTACCGCCACGTCCACACCGTCAACCGCCAGCGCCTGGGGCTGGCAATCGTCCTGCTAATTCTCGTCCCCGTTGCAACGGCGATCCCGGCCCTAGCCGCCTTGGCAATCGTCAACGTTCTGCTCTGGGCAATGGTCACCTACGAGACGCGCAGCTACGGCGAGGGACGTCACCAGGTTCGGCGGCCTGAAAACGCAGGAGTATCTCTTTAGGTTTGTCACTAGTATTGTTAAATAAATAACTGTACTAACGGTATTTCGACGCCTCTTCGGACTGGCCCCCATCGCACTCGCGGTGGCTCTGCTCATGGGCTGTGACGAATCCGGTAACTCCAGCGAGGCCTCCCCATCCGAGGGATTGCCGAAGACGATCACAATCGGTGCGGCGATCGCCAAGAGTGGATACCTCGCGCCCTACGACGACAGCATCGCCGCTATCGAACAGCTCATTGAGGAAGTAAATGCCAAGGGTGGCATCGAGGGCAGCAAGCTTGAGGTCATACAGGCAGATAACCGCTCCGACCCCCAGCAGGCGCCGATCGCCACTCAGCAGGTAGTCGAAAGAGGGGCTGATCTGCTGCTCTTCAGCGGCGAGGCCTTTACCGCCGCTGCGGGGACTCCGATCGCCGAGGAAAACGGCCAGCTCAACTTCACCCTCGCCGCCAACGAGCCCGGCTTCGGCCCACCCACTACCGGCCGGCTCTCCTTCAGCGCGTACCCCAACCTGCTTAGCGAGGCGAGCGCCGACGCCAGCTTCTTGCACCGGCGGGGGATCGAGCGGCCCTTCCTCCTCCGCGACACAGCACTGATCTACGGCAAGGCAGACTGCTCAGCCTTTGAGCAGGCCTGGGAGCATCTCGGCGGCACGATCGCGGGCAGCGCCGACTTCAAGAACGAAGACGAGTCGATCGCCAGTCAGGTCGATCAGCTGAAGAGATCCGATGCCGACGCGGTAATGCTCTGCTCCTACCCTCCAGGGGGTGCCGCTGCGGTCAAGCAGATCCGGGCTGCCGGCATCGACCTACCGATCATGGCGGCCGGCGCCTTCGACGGGACCTACTGGCTAGAGGGGATTCCCAACCTAGGTGAGTTCTACGTCGCCTTGAACGGCTCTGCTTATGATCCCCCCAACCGGGCAACCGCAGAGCTATTCGAGACGCTCGAACGGTCGGGGGTACCAACCGACGTCTCCAGCGTGCTTCTCTCGGCCTATGCGGCCGGCCAGCTGATGGTCACGGCAATCGAAGAAACGGGCAGCATCGATGGTGACACCCTGGCCGACGCTCTCGAGGCAAAGTCACACCAAACCATCATCGGTGAGATCGACTACACGAAGGACGACCACTACCCGAGCGCTGCCTGGCCGATCTACGTGTACTCGAACGGTGAGCCGAAAATGATCACGAAGGTCAGGCCGCGGTTTGTCCCCGACTACGGTGACTGAACAAAGGGATGGTTCGGCATGAAGATGACCAAACCCACCCAATCGGTTCAGGGCCGGCCGCAGCAGTCCTCCGCCATCCCCTTGGACGGCAGTCGCAGACTCGATCGCAACAGCGAGGTGCCGCTTTACTTCCAGCTCGCCGCCACCCTCAAGGCGATGTTGGAGGTGGGAACCTGGGAGTCCGGAGCACGCTTTGCCTCTGAGCGAGAGCTCGAGGAAAGGTTCGAGGTCTCGCGGGCGGTGATCAGGCCGGCACTCGATCTCCTGGTCGGCGACGGTGCCATCTACCGGGTGAAGGGATCGGGTGCCTTCGTCGCCCCGCCGCGGCCCGAGGTGCAAGTTACCGGGCTGGTCAGGCTCTCATTCGAGTGCCGCGACAAGCAGATGATCACCGTACTCAGCGCCCGCAAACGCCAGCCCGACAGCACCGTGTCGCACTTCCTCGAGATCGAAGACCGGCGCATGTCGATCGCTCACGTCACCGCGATCGTCAACCCCGGCCGACCATCGGTCTGCCTGGTGGACTCCTACTCCTCGGTCGACCACGTTCCCTGGGTGCTGCCGGCCGCCCAAGCGCTCGAGGCAGGCGGGCGCCCGCCCAGACCCAGCCCAGTCGAACTGACCCGGGCAACCGTTTCCGTTGAGCACACCTTCTTCGGTGAGTGGGGCTCCTCTCAGGTCGGCGCCACGGCTGGTGACCCAGCGATGATGGGGCGCTTCGTCCAGTACGGCAAGGTGGCCGATTCCGAGCGGGAGCGGCCGCTGGAGTTCGCCCGCCTCATCTACCGTGCCGACAGCGCTCAACTCGCCTTCGAGCTGAGCTGAGCCACGGGTCCGGCCTCCGCCAGCGCCAGCTGCACGAATTCGGCAAACGCCCCCCGGTAGGCAAGCGTGAAGCAATCGGCCAGCGTGCTGACGTCGGCATCGGCGCCAAGGGGCAGCTCAGGGGGCTCGATCGCCGCCATGATCGCGCGGTCCTCCGCGTAGAGGCGCTCCTCAGACTCGATCGCCTCCTCCAGACTGAGCTCGTCGTAGTCCTCACTCAGTCCCTCCAGCCAGTAGTGCGTCGACTCGCTCGCGCTGATCGCGCGTGCCACGTGCAGCAGGCAGCGCTCGCCCTTCTCCATCCGCATATGGATCGAGGTGAAATTGGGGGCGATGACGTGGTTGAGGCCTTCGCGCAGCGACTCCCAGGTTCCGTCGCCGCCGCCACCGGTCATCATCTCGCGGCGCATCGTCACCTCGACTCCCTCGCGCTCAACTTGCAGCGGCTCGACCACCTCGTCGACCGCGCCGAGCGTCTCGCGGTGTACGAAGGCGAAGTGGGAAACGTCGCGGAAGTTCTCGATCGCCACGCCCAGGCCGACCGGCAACTCGAACGGCGTCCCGTGACCCCACCGCCACTGGCCGGGATCGAACCAGGGAACGCTGGGAAGGTCGCCGAGCGGCTCCTCGAGCACGGTCCAGACCAGGCCCCACTGCTCCCGCGCGGGGAAGGCGGCGATCCGCGCCCGCGCTGGGATCTGGCCCTGGTCTGCCAGCGATGGGATCCGCCGGCAGGCGCCGTCGCGCCCGTCCCACTCCCAGCCGTGGTAGGGGCACTGCACGCCCTCCCCCTTCACCTCACCCATCGAGAGCGAGGCGCCGCGGTGCGCGCAGCGGTCGCTGACTACAGCCGGCGCACCACTCTCGGTCAGGAAGATCGCAAGGGCCTCGCCCAGCAGGATCGCCCGCTGCGGGCCGCTGGCCAGGTCCTCCACCCGGGCCACCGGTTGCCAGCAGCGCCGCAACGCTCGTGTGACCTGCTCGCTACTCGGCGCTAGCTGAAGCTGCTCTTCGCTCATCGACTTCCTCTCCTTCTGGTTGTGCTCCGTTCGCTCATCGCTGACCTCCCAGGTAGGCGTGCAACAGCTCGCCATCGCCCTGCAGCTCCTCGCGTCGGCCTTGGGCACGAACCCGGCCCCCGCCAAGCACCAAACAGCGACCGCAGAAATCGATCGTCCGTGTCGCGTTCTGCTCGACCAGCAACATCGTCATCCCCGCCTCGCAAAGACCGCCGAGCAACTCGTAGGTGAGGTCGATCATCTTCGGCGAGAGGCCGAGCGATGGCTCGTCGAGGATCAGCAGCCGTGGCTGGCTGAGCAGGGCACGGGCGATCGCCAGCTGCCGCTGCTCACCGCCCGAGAGCCGGTCCGCCCGCTCGCCGAGTCTCCGGCGCAAAGCCGGAAAGCGCTCCAGCGTCAGCTCCAGCGTGACTGTGCTGCGCTCATCGCGCCACGCACCCAGGCGCAGGTTCTCGGCCACGGTCAGCGTCCTGAAGACGTGCCGACCCTCGGGAACGAAGGCGATGCCGAGCCGGGCGATCTCCTCCGGCGCGAGGCCGTTAATCGCCCGGCCTTCGAACACAACCTCGCCGGAGCTCGGCCGGATCAGGCCGCTAACCGCTCGCAACACGGACGTCTTGCCGGCCCCGTTCGGTCCGATCATGCCGACGATCTCGCCGCGAGCGAGCTGCAAATCGATCCCGTGCACGACCTCGACGCCCGCGTAGGCGACCCGCATCTGGCGCAGCTCAAGCACCGGCCGCCGCCAAGTAGGAGCTACCCAGGTAGGCCTCGACCACAGCCGGGTCGGCCTGCACCTCTTCGGGCGTGCCGATCCGCAGCGTGACGCCATCGTCGAGCACCTGGACCTGTGGGCAGAGACTCATCACGACGCTCATCTCGTGCTCGATCAGGAGGATCCCGCAGCCGAAATCGTCGAGCACACCACGCAGAATGGAAACCAACTCGGCCCCCTCGACTTCACTCAGCCCGGCAGCGGGCTCGTCGAGCAGCAGGTAGCGGGGCTCGGTGGCTAGCGCCCGGGCAACCCCGAGCAGACGCTGCCGGCCAGGAGACAGAGAACCCGCCGGCAGTGCTGCCTGCTCGTCCATGCCGAGCCTGCTCAGCACCTCGGCAGCGATCGCGATCGAGCGCCGCTTACCGACCCCGACCCCCATCGCCCCGATCGCAACGCTCTCCAGGGCACTCAAATGGGGAAAGGGCAGAGCGGCCTGGAAGGTGCGGCTCAGCCCAGCCCGCGCGAGCTGGGCCGGAGAGCGGCCACCGACCTCGGCGCCGTCGAGGCTGATCCTGCCCGCTTGGGGCATGAGGAATCCACTGAGCACATTGACCAGAGTCGTCTTGCCGGCGCCGTTCGGTCCGATCAGGCCCAGCGCCTCGCCGCGGCGCAAGCTGAGATCGACCCCCTCGAGGACGCGCAGCCCGCCAAATGCCAGCGCCACCCCCTCGGCGCGCAGAACACCGGGCTCGGCCCCTCCGATCCCGGCCAGCTTGACACTGTCGCCTGCGGCAGACACCGGGGGCTGGCGCATGCGACGCAACCGCCGCAACCAGGTCAGCTCGCCCGCCTCATGGCCCTTGCTCAGCCCATCCGGCAGCGCGATCATCGTCGCCAGCAGAATCACGCCCACACCGATCGTGGCCAACCCGGGGGTCTCGCCAAGCGAGAGGACGCCAAAGATCTCGCCGCCGTTTTCGACGCCGCGCAGCAGCTCATTGACGCTCGCCACCGCGATCGCTCCCAACACCGCCCCGAAGACGCTGCGTGCGCCACCGAGCACCAGCATGGTCAGGGTCGTCACCGTCGCCTCGAAGTAGAAGGTGGTGGGATCGAGCACGCCCGACTGGTGCACGGCGAGCGCCCCGCCGATCCCGCACAGAGCCCCGCTCAGCGCGAAGGCGATCACTCGCTCAACGGTTGGGTTGATCCCCAGCGAGCGGGCCGCGACCTCGTCCTCGCGTGTGGCCTGTAGGCGATAGCCACGCGCCGACCACTTGAAGGCAAGTGCCACGACGACGCCCACGGCTGCCCAGAGGCCAGCGGACTCGATGCCGGTGGTCCGCGGAATGCTGACCAGACCGCTGCTGCCGCCGGTCAGCTCGTCCGCGTTGGCGAGCAGGTTGTAGACAACGAGGAGGAAAGCGAAGGTCGAGATCGGGATCGCCAGCGTCGAGGTACGCATCAGCGGCAGGGCAACCACCACCCCCAACAGGCCGCAAACCGCGGCAGCAATCAGCGTCGCGGGCAGGGGACCGAGCTGGGCAGTCGCGATCGACTCGGGCAAGCCAGGAGTCTGCAGCGCGATGAAGGCCGCCGGCAAGGTGAGCAGCGCCGCGACGTAGGCACCTATGCTGGCGAAGCCGAGCTGCCCAAAGGAATAGATGCCGCTGTTGCCGATGAAGACCTGCAGGCCGAGGACGATGATCAGGTCGCAGAGGACCATCGTCACAGTGCCCCGCAAGGCGGGGGTGCCACCGGCACCGACCGCCACGGCGAGGGCGATCAGGGCGAGTGGGACCAGGAGCGAGACGGCGAACGAGGGGCGCGAGCGCAACAGGACGCCACTCACACCCGTGCCTCCCCGGTCGCTCCGCCGAGCAGCCCCTGCGGCCTGAAGACGAGGATCGCGATCGGCAGGCTGAAGACGATCGCGTCGCGAAAGGGCAACAGACCCTCCGACAGGTAGGCACCGAGCAACGAGGAGACGACGCCGAGCAATAGACCGCCGAGCACCGCCCCCAGCATCCTGCCAAAGCCCCCGATCACCACGGCGACGAAGCCGACCAGCACCGGCGTCAAGCCCATCGTCGGCGAGACCTGCCCGGTCTGCATCACCAGGAGCACGCCCACCGCCGCCGCAAGTGCCCCGCTGATCGCAAAGGAGAGCCCGATCACCCGGTTCGCCCGCACTCCGAGCAGGCGCGCCATCTCGAAATTCTCGGCCGCAGCTCGCATCGCCAACCCGGCACGGGTTCGGTAGAGCAGCCAGCCGAGGGCCACGAGGACGACCGCGGTCAAGCCGAGGGTGAGGAACTCAAGGTTTGGCACCGAGACGGCGCCGAGTTGCGTCGAGTCGCCGACGAAGGCTGGTGAGGCGACCGATTGCGGACGGGCATTGACGGCCGCCGTAACGGAGCTCTGCAGGATCGTCGCCACGGCCAGCGAGGTGACGAGCTGGGCGGAGAGATCCGCCCCTCGAACTGGCCGGAAGGCGACCCGCTCGGCAACGATCGCGACCAGAATCCCGATTGCCAGCGCCCCGACAAGCGCCGCAACGAAGGGCAGCTCAGCGAGCACGAAGAGGGCGTAGGCAGCGAGCATGATGAACTCGCCGTGGGCGAAGTTCATCATGCCCATCACCGTGTAGACCACGGTGACCCCAAGCGCGATCAACGCGTAGAGGCTGCCGAGTGCCAGCGCGTCGATCAGGTTCTGCGCAAGCTCGGTCACCATGGTCAGCATTCCCTGAGGAATACGCCAAGGTTACCCAGAACAAACTCAACCAGGGCAGAAGAAGTGCTCCTGCCGTGTGCATACCCGGACGACGGCTTCGATTGGGTGGGGAGAGCTAAGGCGCGACGAAGGTGGCCGGATCGGGACCGATCCGGCTGCCGCTGTCAAGACCGTCGATCGCCGCCATCTGCTCAGCAGAGAGCGTGAAGTCGCAGACCTCGATGTTCTCGCGGATTCGCTCCGGCGTGACCGACTTGGGGATGACGACGTTGCCCAACTGCAGGTGCCAGCGGAGGATCACCTGAGCCGGCGTCCTGTCGCACTCCGCTGCCACCTGGACGATCGTCTCCTCGTCAAGCAACTCCCCTTGCGCGAGCGGGCTCCAGGCCTCAGTGGCGATGCACTGTTCGGCGTGGTAGACGCGCAGATCGTCCTGACGGAGGCAGGGATGCAGCTCGACTTGGTTGACCGTCGGCCGCGTGCCCGTCTCCACATCGAGTCGTTCGAGGTCCTCGACGCGGAAGTTGGAGACACCGATCGTGCTGACCCACCCTTCCTCGAGGAGGCGCTCACAGGCCCGCCAGGTGTCGACGAAGCGGTCCTCGCTCGGCATCGGCCAGTGGATCAGGTAAAGGTCAACCTGGTCGAGACCAAGGCGCTCGAGGCTGGCCTCGAAGGCCTTCAAGGTCGAGTCGTATCCCTGCTGCGAGTTCCATAGCTTGGTGGTGACGAAGACGTCCTCTCGTGGCAGGCCGGATGCCGCGAGCGCGGCGCCCACCCCCGCCTCGTTGCGGTAAGCGGCGGCGGTGTCAATGTGGCGGTAGCCAAGCTCGAACGCCAGCTCGACCACGCCCTGGGTCTCCTCGGGAGGGACCTGGAAAACTCCGAAGCCCAGCTGGGGTATCTCGATCCCATCGTGGAGGATCGTGCTGGGTATCGTCATCTGCTGGTACATAGGCCTCTACTTGCTGTCATGATAACTCCTTTATTTGTCATGACTAGTCCAATTTCTTGTCATGACGTTGCAGCGACACGTACCCGCTTCGAACGGGTTCTATGCGCCGACGGAGCTAGCTAGTCGCCAGGCCGATGGCCAGCAAGGGAAAGGCCAGCATGATGCCCATGTAGGCGCCAATCGCCGCGCCGGTGCGCAGGCCGGCGGTAGGCGAGCGCGCGCCGACGAAAACGCCGATCAGGAAGATGACGGTGGCGAGAACGAGGCCTATCCAAAATACGTCCGGCATGAGCGTTGCGAGCCTATCGAATGGGCAGGATTCGGCGCCTCGGTGACAAACCGCAACCACATGGACGAGACCGGCGGCGCCAACAAGAAACTGATCCTCGCGGCGATGATCTTCGCCGTCGCGATGACCTTCATCGACATGACGATCGTCGCGATCGCCGTGCCCAGCCTGCAGGAGGACCTTTCGCTCTCCTCGACCGGCGTGCAGTGGATCGTCAACGGCTACCTGCTCTCGCTCTCGGCGCTCTTCGCCTTCGGCGGGCGGCTCGCCGACATCGCCGGCCATCGCAGCATGGTGGTGCTCGGCGTGATCGTCTTCGCCACCGCCTCGGCGCTCTGCGGCGCCACCCCGACCGGCAGCCTCGACGAGGCCTGGATCGTCACCTTCCGCGTCATCCAGGGCGCCGGCGCGGCGATCATGTTTCCCGCCGCCCTGGCGATCGTGCTCGGCGCCTTCCCGGTGCGCGAGCGTGGCCGCGCCCTGGCGCTCTTCTTCGCGATCACCGGCGGCCTCACCGCGATCGGCCCGCTGGCCGGCGGCTACCTGGTCGAAATCAGCTGGCGGACGATCTTCTGGGTCAACATCCCGGTGGCGATCATCGCCCTGGTCCTCACGGCGATCTCCAAGCCCGCCAACGAGAAGCACCCGGCGCCACTCGACTACCGCGGTGCGGCGCTGATCTGCGCCGGCATGGGCCTCGCCGTGCTCGGCCTGCAGCAATCGAGCGTCTGGGGCTGGGGCAGCCCGGTCACCTGGGCCTGCATCGCCGCCGGCCTCGTCCTGCTGGCCGTCTTCGTGCGCTTCGAGCTGCGCGTGCCCAACCCGCTGATCCAAGTACGCACCTTCGCCGACCGCGCCTTCGCGGCCGACAACGCGATCCTCTTCCTGCTGATGATCCCCTTCGTCCCGTTCTTCTTCTTCGCCAGCATGTACGCGCAGATCTCGCTCGGCGAAAGCGCCTCGGAAACCGGCCTCTACCTGCTGATCTTCTTCGCCGGCTTCGCCGTCGCCTCGCAGTGGGGCGGGCGCATCCTCGACCGGGTGGGCGCGCGGCCCTCAGTGATCCTCGGCTGCGCCGTGGCGGCGGTCGGCTTCGCCCTCTGGGGGAACTCGCTGACCGAGCTCTCGGTCAGCGAGCAGTGGTACTACATCGTGCTCGCCGGGGCCGGTGTCGGGCTGGTCCTCGCCCCCGCCAACACCGACGCGCTCAACCGCGTGCCCGCCAGCCGCTACGGCGAGGCGACCGGGATCACGCAGACCGTGCGCAACTTCGGCTCCAGCCTCGGCATGGCCGTGCTGGGCACGGTCCTCATCCTGCAGAACCGCTCCAACCTCGAGGACACGGCGGCCGCCGAGGGCGTGCCCAAGGCGACCGCCGACGAAATCGCCGACGCGATCAGCCAGGGCACGGGCTCCGAAGAAGCGCCCCAGCACCTGAGCGGCGCGGTCGGCAAGGTCGTCGACAGCATCCCCCACGACTTCGCCCTGGCGACGCAAACGGTCTTCTACGCGATGGCCGGCGTGATGGCGGTCGCCTTCGTCGTCGCCCTGACGACGATGCCGGCCGGCAAGGTCGAAGAGCAGGTCGCGGAGCCCGCGCCCAGCTGAGCCCACCCCGCCGTAACGCGTTGTGGATGAAATAGAGCCGCAGCGCGTTACACCGTGCCCGCGGAGGGCCAGGCCGGCTAGCCCTAATCGTCCGCCGAGCGCGGCACCTTGCCGGCTTCGGCGCCCGGCTCCATCGCCGGTCCCCGCGGTGAGGCGATGCCCAGCACGCGCATCGTCTTCAGGCCGAGGCCGAGCTTCTCCCGACCCTCAGTGGCCGAAGCGTCGTGGCCACAGAGCTCTTTGACCCGCTCCAGGCGGTAGCGGATCGTGTGACGGTGGGTGAAGAGCTGTTTGGCGGTCGCGGCGACGTTGCCGTCGTTGTCGAGGTAGGCCTCGACGGTCGCCACCAACTCGGTCTCGTACTGCTCGTCGTAGGCGGCGAGTGGCGCGATGGTCTCGGCGTAGAAACGCTCCAGCTCGCGCGGGTCCTCGCTCATCGCTGGCAGCAGCAGGCGGTAGGAGCCGGTGTCCTCGAAGGCGAGCAACGAGCGGCCCTCGGCCTCGCCGACGTTGACCGCCAGCCGCGCCTCGTTACCGGCCCGGTAGAGATCGACCGGATCGGCAGCGCGACGGCTGCGGCCGATCGTCAGGTGGAAACCGGCGAGGCCGCCCTCGAGCTCACGCGCCAAGCCCGAGGCGGCGCGCTCGAGGCGGGCGTCGTCCTCGGCCGGCACGATCACGGCGATCTCGGCAGCCTCCCCGCCGCCAAGGCTGGCCAGCGAGCCCGGGGCCAGCGAACGCAAGGCGCGCAGCGCCAAGGTCAGCACCCGCGCCCGCCACTCCCCCGTCTGCGCGGCGCGCGGGGCGGCGTGCAGGATGAGCACGCCGGCGCCCTGCTCAAGCTCGGCGCCGAGCTCGGCGGCGCGAGCGATGATGTCGCCGCGGTCGGTCACCTCGCGGGCGAGGACCGCGGCGACGAAGGCGCCAGCCACCGCCTCGCTCTCCCACTCGGGCGCACGCGAGCGCTCCAGCTCCAAGGCCAGCAAGGTAGTGACCATGCGGGCGATCGCCGGCTCGGGTGGCTCGGCGCTGCGGTAGCGCAGCTCGCCAACCACCGCGTCGGCGACCCGCAGCTCGACCTTGGTTACCTCCTCGCCACCGGCGAGCAGCTTCTGCTCCTGATCGGGAGAGGCACCGGCGACGGCCAGGACGGCGCTGGAGCGGTCGATCAGAGCGACGCTGGCATCGAGCAGTTTGGCCGCAGCACGCGCCACCGCCGGCAGCCCGGCACCCGACTCAACCGCCTCCGAGAGCGCGTCAAGAAGCTCAATCTTTCCTTCGTTTGCAGGCTTTTCCCGCCCCTTGGAGGTGGCTGGCATCGGCCCATTATCCCCAGGAGGGGCTAGCCCTGGAGCAGATCGATGATGTCGTTGTAGTAGTAGACGACCGCGAGGCCCAGGACAACGCCGATCAAGACCAGGGCGGCGAGCACGAAGAGTGAGAGAAAGCCGGCGGCCGCCTTCTCCCAAAGCCGACCATAGGAGCTGACCGCCGGCACGAAGATCAGGCCGAAGAAGGCGACCAGGCTGACCAGCCCGGCTACGCCGAACAGCAGGTACTCATTTTCGATCTTCTGCAGCGCCAGCGGCAGCACGAGGTGCATCGGGGGCATTCTGCCGCATGGACCCGAGGGTGGTGATGATCAGGGCGATCGAGGCGCAGAGCGAGAAGGCCGTGACGCCGAGTGCCCAGCCCGCATTGACGTCGCTGAGGTAGTGAACATCGAGGTAGACCCGCGAGAGGCCGACCAGCGCGGTCAGCGCGATGCCCACTGCGACCACCGCGGCGCCGCGCGTCATCCCCGGTCGCAGGCGCATGACGATCGTCACCGCCAGCCAGACGTAGAAGGTCGAGTAGGCGGCGTGAGCGCTGGGGAAAGAGGAGCCGGAGACGTCGATCAGCCCGCCTTCCGGCCGCGGCCGGTCGATCGCATCCTTGAGCTCGTGCACGCCGGCGTAGATCAGCACAGCGCCGCTGAGCAGCACGCCGAACTCCGCCCAGCGGCGTCGAGCGGCGAGCAACAGGGCCGCAATCAGGGCGAGCGCACCGGTAACCGCCAGGCTGCCCAGTGCCGTGATCAGCTTGGCGAGGTCGACCAGCCAGGCGGTCTGCAGCCGGTCGACGATTTCAATCGCGGTCGTGTCGCCGGGGGTTGGACCGGCGTCGCCATTGATGATCACGGTGTAGGAGATCAACACGAAGCTGGCAACGGAAAGGATTGCCATCAGCGAGGTGAACTCGAGGCCGAAAGTGCCGCCCGGCGTCACCCGCGCCCAAAAAAAACGTAGCTGCGGTTGGAAACGGCGGGCGAGGACAACCAACCAACGGGCGATCGCGTGACGCTCCATCCAGGCAACGGCAGCACTGCGGTTGGCCGCGACGCGAAAGTGGCGATAGAGGAAGACCGCGCCGGCAACGACGACGATCGTCGTGGCGAGCAGGAAGGCGCCGCGGCCGGCGTACTCGGCAGCGCTCTCGATGCTGCGCGAGAAGAAGTAGCCGATGAGGATGTGGGCGCTGGCCCAAAGCCCGGTGCCGAGGATGCTGTAAGGGAGAAAGGCGCGGTAGCCCATGCCCGAGCTGCCGGCGATGAACGGCGCCAGAGCGCGCACGAGGCTGATCCAGCGGCCGATGAAGATCGTCTTGCCGCCGTGCCTGCCGAAGTACTCCTCGACCCGCTCGAAGCGCTCGTGGCTGATGCCGACCCGTGGCCCGTGGCGGAGGACGAACTCGCGGCCGAGGCGGCGGCCGACGAAGAAGCTCGTCGTATCGCCGAGCCAGGCGGCGAACCAGGCGATCGCGATCAACAGGTAGATGTCAATCGCGCCCTGGCCGGCGACAGCGCCGCCGAGCAACATCGTCGTCTCACCAGGCACGACAAGACCAACGAAGGCGCCGGTCTCAGCGAACGCGAAGACGCCAACCAGCAGGTAAGTCCAGGCGCCCAGCGTGTTGGAGATGTCTTCGAGCAGACCCTGCAGGTCGATATGGCCGAGCTCGCGGCCGACGAAGTAGTAGCCGGTGGCGACCGCCGCGGCGGCGATCGCGATCAGCACCCGTTTGCGGTTGCCGCCGCCTTGCTCGCCGGGCAGCCTCATCGCGGCCCCCCGCCCGCCTCGCAGACGATCGCGTCGTCGCGATCGAGCCTCGCCGCCGCGCTGCGTGCCGCAACGAGGCTCTCGAAGAGGCCGAAGGCGGTCGGTCCGGAGCCAGTCAGCAGCGCGTGGGCGGCGCCAGCCACGCGCAGCGCGTCGAGCGCCTCACCAATCGCCGGGCGCAGGGAGCGGGCCGCGGGCTCGAGGTCGTTGACGAGCAGCTCGGCGTAGGCCAGTGGCGAGGCGCCCGCGCCGGCCGCGGCGCGCAGGCGGTCGGCCAGCTCGTCGAGCTCTGCCGCTCCGCGGCTCAGGCCCAGCCGGTCGGCCTCGGCGAAGACTTCGGCGGTGCCGAGGCCACCGCCGTCGGGCAGCAGGACGACCGCGTGGGGTGCCGGCTCAGGCAAGCGCTCGACCCGCTCGCCAGCGCCGCGCACGAGAGCCAGAGCCGGGGTCAGCTGCGAGGGCACGTCGGCTCCCAGCTCGGCGGCGATCTCCTCCAGCCCGGCCACTTCACCGGCCGCCAGGCGCAGCACGGCGGCCGCGTCGGCGCTGCCGCCGCCGAGGCCAGCGGCGACGGGGATCCGCTTCTCGATCTCGATGCGCAGCGCTGGGCCCTGCCAGCCCTGCTCGCGCAGCGCCGTCAGGGCGCGATCGGCGAGGTTCTCCCCCGCCACGCCCGCGCAGACGACCTCGTCGCGCTCAGCCTCGCTCACCGCGATCAGATCGCTGAGAGCCAGCGGCTCAAAGAGCGAGCAGAGCTCGTGCAGGCCATCAGCACGACGCGGACCGAGGTAGAGGCAGAGATTGAGCTTGGCGGGGGCGTGGATCTGCATCGTTGAGTCTTTCTCAGCTGAGCAGCTTCGCCGATAGGGCGGCGAAATCGCCGGGCGCCAAAGCCTCGGCTCGCGCATCAGCGGGCAACCCCAACGCTTCGAGCGCCGCTCGCGCCGCCGCCAGCGAGCCCGGCCGCTGGTGCTCGAGCGAGCGGGCAAGCGACTTGCGTCGGTGGGCAAAGGCGGCGCGGACCAGCCCGTGCGTGGCTTGATCAGCGGCCGGTCCCGTGCGCCACAAGCCGAGGATCGCCGACTCGACCCGCGGCCGCGGCCGGAAGACGGCCGGATCGACGGTACGCAACAGCCTCACCTTGCAGGCGAGCTGGGCAAGCACGCTGGGGGAGCCGTAGGTGCGGCTGCCGGGCGCGGCGCGCAGCCGGTCGGCGATCTCACGCTGGACCATCACCGTCCAGCGATCCACAGAGGGCAACTGCTCGATCGTGCGCAGGATCAATGGGGTGGCCACCGCGTAGGGCAGGTTGGCGACGACCGCTGTCGGTGGCGGATCGAGGACAGCGAGGTCGAGCGCCATCGCGTCCCCCCAGTGCAAGGTCAAGCTCGGACGCGAGGCGAGTGGGGCGAGTGCGGGCTCCAGACGGCGGTCGATCTCGACGCTGTGCACGTGTCCGGCGGCAACGAGCAAGCGCTCGGTAAGCACCCCTTCGCCGGCTCCGACCTCGAGCACGACGTCCTCCGCTCGCAGGTCGGCGTCGCGGACGATCGCGTCGAGCAGGTTGGGGTCGGAGAGGAAGTTCTGCCCGAGGCGAACCACCGGCTACCAGCCAAACAGAGTGCGGGCGTTGGCCTCGACCGTCTGCTCCAGCTGGGCATAGGAGACGCCGCGCACCTCGGCGACGACCTCGGCGGTGGAGACCACGTAGGCGGGCTCGTTGGGCTTGCCACGCACCGGCTGTGGAGCGAGGTAGGGAGCGTCGGTCTCGACCAGGACCAGCTCGTCGGGCAACTTGGCGGCCGCCTCGCGCAGCTGCTCGGCGCTGGGGAAGGTGACGATGCCCGAGAAGGAGCAGTACCAGCCGCGCTCGATCGCGTCCTCGACCCGCCAGGGCGCGAGGAAGCAGTGGAGGATCACGGCGACGCCATCGCCCTTCTCGTCGAGGATCGAGAAGACGTCGTCGACGGCGCCGGTCTCGCCGTCGGGATCGCGGGCATGGATGACGATCGGCAGGCCGCGATCGCGGGCGATCTCGATCTGCGCCTCGAAGGCGCGGCGTTGCTCGGCGGGGCTGGCCGTCTCGCGGTAGTAGTCGATGCCGGTCTCGCCGATTGCCCGCACCTTCTCGTGCTCAGCGGCGAGCCGGGCGATCTCCTCGGCGCGAGCATCGTCGAAGCCGGCGGCCTCGGTCGGGTGGCAGCCAACCGCGGCGAAAACCGTCTCGTAGCGCTCCGCGGCGGCGAGCACGGACCGGTTCGACTCGGCCTCGAGGCCGACGTTGAGCAGCCGCTCGACGCCGGCCTCGCGAGCCGCCGCGACGACCTCAGCCTCGGGCGGCTCGCAGAGGAAGAGATGAGTGTGGGAGTCGATCACCTGCGACTCCCACACTATCCAGGGCTGCTCAGCTCACGGGCAACTGAATGGATCGAGCGCCGCAGGGACGCTGACGCTGCCGAAGATCGGCCCGAGGATGGTGCCGTTGAGGACCGACACCAGGCCTCCCATCGCCGAGCCCACTCCATTCACCTGATCGACCAGTTCCGGGGTCTGTTCGCAGAGCGCATCGACTACCGGCACCGCGTTGACCGCACCCACTAGGTCTTCGTTGTCCAGCCCCTGCAGGGTGCCCAACATCCCTTTCAGATCGCCGTTGGTGACCCCCGCGAGGACGCCTTCAAGGGCCTCCAGCCTCATCGACAGAGCAGCAACTTCGGTTTTCAGCGCCGCTTCATTGGAGCCGGAGCCGTCCGAGCCGGAGCCGTCCGACTGGCCAGCTGACCCGGCCTGACCAGGTGTTCCTGCCTGACTGCCAACGGGGACCGCGTTCCAAGCGACTTTGCGCTCACCCCGCTTGCAGCGAGCCTTCGAGCTTCGGACGATGCGCATCGCGCCCTTCGGCTTGCCCTTCACCTTGTAACAGGCGTAGATCTTGCCGTCCTTGCTGAGTGGCGCGGCTGATGCCGTTCCCACCAAGCCGACGAGCACCATCGCCGTGGAAAGCAGCAGGGCGATCGAGACCAGGAGCAGTCGAGGGTTGACAGGTTCACGGAATGCCGCGTTTCTATTCATAGCCAAAAACCTCCTTCCAATTGGCCGGCCAAGCAAGCCGAGCCAGCGATTGATCGAGTCGTGATCTACCAAAAAATAGGTAAGTCATCGAGGTATTTGGAAATACTCAACAAATCTTTGAGTGGCTTTCAGACGGGGAACGTGGATAGCCTCTTGCAGCGGATGGCGGACTTCGCCGACTACTACCGCGAGATCTACGCCCGTGGCCTGGGGGGTGAGACGCCCTCGATCCCGGTCGCGGTCGCCGAGCTGGAGCAGCGCGCAGCGGAAGTGATGGACGCGCGCGCCGCTAACTACGTCTTCGCTGGCGCCGGCAGCGAGGCGACAATCGGCGCCAACCGTGCCGCCTTCCAGCGCCGCCGGATCGTGCCGCGCATGCTGCGCGACGTCGCCCAACGCGATCTCTCGACCACCGTGCTCGGCACGGAGATGCCCGCCCCGCTGCTGCTGGCGCCGATCGGCGTGCAGAAGGTCGTCCACCCCGAAGGCGAGCTGGCGACGGCGCGGGCAGCGGGCGGCCTCGGACTGCCGCTGATCGCCAGCACCGCCTCAGCCTTCACGCTGGAGCAGATAGCTGATGCCGGCGGTGAGGCGCCGCGCTGGTTCCAGCTCTACTGGCCCAACGACCGCGAGCTGACGGCGAGCCTCGTCAACCGCGCCGAGACGGCCGGCTACGCCGCGCTGGTGCTCACGGTCGACACTTTCATCCCCGGCTGGAAGCCGCGCGACCTGCAGCAGGCATGGCTCCCCTTTCTCGAGGGCACGGGGGTCGCCAACTACTTCGAGGACCCGGTCTTCCGCGCCGCCCTGGAGAAGACTCCCGAGGAGGACGTCGGCGCCGCCACCGGCCACTTCCTCGGTATCCAGGCCAACCCGTCGCTCTCCTGGGATGACCTCGGCTGGCTGCGCGAGCAGACCGAGCTGCCGATCGTCATCAAGGGGATCCAGCACCCCGAGGATGCCCGCGAGGCGGTTCGGCGCGGGATCGAGGGCATTGTCGTCTCCAACCACGGTGGCCGCCAAGTCGACGGGGCGATCGGCTCGCTCGACGCCCTACCGGCGATCGTCGAGGCGGCTGGCGGGGACTTGGCAATCCTCTTCGACAGCGGCGTGCGTGGCGGCGCCGACGTGCTCAAGGCGCTGGCGCTCGGCGCCAGCGCCGTCTGCCTCGGCCGCCCCTACGTCTGGGGCCTTGCCCTCGAGGGACAGGCAGGAGTCGAAACGGTGCTCAAGATGGTGCTCGCCGAGCTCGACCTGAGCATGGCGCTCTGCGGCTACACCCGGCCCGAGCAGCTCGGCCCCGAGGCGCTGGCGGAGGACCCCGCAGCTTGACCCGGCGGCCATTCCCAGCGGGAATGGCAAGCCTGGGATTGTCCGCGCTTACCCTTACCGCGCTGCTGCTCCCCCCTCCCGCCGCAAGCCTCGCGGGCAGCAGGGAGCAAGCGGCGCAGCGGCCCTGGAAACCGTCGGTTGCCGGCGCGCGCCGCTACGCCCGGGGACGCCTCGGCGAGGTCAGCTTCGCGATCACCGGCCGGCGCCTGCCCCTGCGCGCATACCGAGGTGCGCGCACAGCCCCGGCAGCCAGCGTGATCAAGGCGATGCTGCTGGTCGCATATCTACGCCAGCCCTCAGTGCGCAAGCGCCGCCTGCGCGACGACGAGCGAGCACTGCTCGAACCGATGATCCGCATCTCCGACAACGCTGCCGGCATCCAGGTCGCGGCCCTGCTCGGCGAGGGCCAGGTTGAGCGGCTCGCCCATGCGGCGCGCATGCGCGACTTCCAGTGGGTCTACGAACCGGGCTGGCTCGGCGGCCTCTCGCAGATCAGCGCCCGCGACCAGGCCCGCTTCCTGCGGCGCTATGAGCGCTACGTTCCCGGGCGTCACCGGCGCTTTGCCCGCCACCTGCTGCGCTCAGTCGTCTCCTGGCAGCGCTGGGGCCTTGCCAGCGTGCGTCATCGCGGCTGGCGGCTCTACTTCAAGGGCGGCTGGGGAATCGCCGACGACGGCGTCGGCGCCGTCAGCCATCAGGTCGCCTTCCTCGAGCGCGGCCATTGCCGGCTTGGATTGGCGATCCTTACCGAGCACAACCCCTCTACCACCTACGGAAACGAGACCCTGCGTGGGGTCGGCGTCCGTCTTCTGCACGGCCTCGGCGCCTCCCACTGCGGGCGGCGGGCGAAGATCCGCAGGCGACCCTCAGCCCGACTCGACCTTGGGGAAGAGCGGCGGCAGCTTCTCAACCCGCTGGCCGCCGGGGCGGGAACCAAGCTCGGCCAGAGCGCGGGAATCCTCTCCCAGGTTGGCGAGCAGCCGCTCGGCACTCTGGGGCAAGTAGGGCAGTAGCAGCAGGGTCGTTACCCGCAGACCCTCGGCGAGGTTGTAGAGCACCTCATCGAGGCGCTCGGGATCGGCCTCGTCCTTGGCCAGCTCCCAGGGGCGGGTCTCCTCGACGTAGCGGTTGAGGCGCCGCACCAGCTTCCAGACCTGCTCCAGGGCCTGGGTCAGCTCGGCCCGGTCGAGCAACTCGCAGAAGCGCGGCAGGGTGCCCTCGAAGTCCTCGGCGAGCACCGCGTCGACCGCTGCCACCGGCACGACGCCGTCGCGATAGCGCTCGATCATCGCCAGCACGCGGCTGGCCAGGTTGCCGTAGTCGTTGGCCAGCTCGGTCTCGTAGCGCGCCTCGAAGCCAGCGGTCGAGATCGCCCCGTCCTGGCCGAAGGACACCTCGCGGAAGAGGTAGAAGCGCAGCGCGTCGGCGCCGAAGCGATCGATCACCTCGAAGGGGTCGAGCACGTTGCCGAGCGACTTCGACATCTTCTTCTCGCCCATCAACAGGTAGCCGTGGATCGTCATTCGCCGGGGCGGCTCGAGGTCGGCGGCCCAGAGCAGCGCCGGCCAGATCACCGCGTGGAACTTGAGGATGTCCTTGCCCAGCACGTGCAGCGAGGCCGGCCAGTAGCGCTCGGTCAGATCCTCGCCCTCGCGGGCGAAGCTGAGCGCGGTGACGTAGTTGAGCAGCGCGTCGAACCAGACGTACATGCGCTGGTCGGGGTCCCACGGCAGCGGCAGCCCCCACTTCAAGGTCGGCCGCGAAAGCGAGACATCCTCAAGCCCCCCCTTGATGAAGGAGACCGCCTCGTTGCGGCGGAAGTCGGGGACGACGAAGTCGGGGCGTTCCTCGTAGAGGCCTTCGAGCCGGCCCTGGAAGGCGGAGAGGCGGAAGAACCAGTTCTCCTCCTTGACCCGCTCAAGCGGGATCTCGTGGATCGCGCAGGTCTGCCCCGGCCCCAGCTCGCGCTCGGTCTTGAAATCGGCGCAGCGCGGGCAGTACCAGCCTTCGTATGTCCCCTTGCTGACCCAGCCGTTGTCGTAGACGCGCTGCATGATCTCGGCGACCTTCGCCTTGTGGCGCGGGTCGGAGGTGCGGATGAAGAAGTCGTTGGTCGCGTCGATGATCGGCCCCAGCGCCTCGAACTTCTCCGCGTTGCGGTCGGCCAGCTCCTGCGGCGAAATGCCCTCGCGCTCGGCCGCGTTCTCGATCGGCTCGCCGTGCTCGTCAGTGCCGGTGAGGAAGAAGACGTCCTCGCCACGCTGGCGCATGTGACGGGCGAGGATGTCCGCCGCCAGGGTCGAGTAGGCATGGCCGAGGTGCGGCTCGGCGTTGACGTAATAGATCGGGGTCGTGACGTAGTACGACATTGCGTCGCAGGCTACTTGCGCGGCTCGCGACCGGTCAGCGCCCTGTAGAGATCGTTCGCCCGGGTCCCGGTGAGCGCCGCGACGACACTGGCGGCGGCGCGCGGGCGGGCGCCCGACTGGACCAAGTGGCGCAGGGCGTCGACGGCGAAGCCGACGTCGCGGTCATGGTCCTCGGAGGCAGCGGGGCCGATGACCAGCACGATCTCGCCTTTGACGTCGCCGCGGAAGCGGCGCGCTAGTTCGGCCAGCGAGCCGCGGGAGACTTCCTCATGCATCTTGGTCAACTCGCGGCAGACTGCCGCTGGGCGGTCGGCGGCGATCGCGGCTAGGGCGGCGAGCGAGTCGCCGACACGGCGCGGCGACTCGAAGGCGACCACGGTCTCGGCCGAGCGCAGCACCCGCTCCATCTCGCCCGAGCGCTTGGGCAGGAAGCCCTCGAAGCGCCAGCGGTCGGTCGGCAGGCCGGAGGCGACCAGCGCGACCGGCACCACCGAGGGGCCGGGCAGCACGGTCACGTCGAGGTCGCGTTCGATGCAACGGCGGATCAGGCGATAGCCGGGATCGGAGATCGCCGGCATGCCCGCGTCAGAGACCAGCGCCACTCGTTCGCCGCGCTCGATGCGCTGCGCCAGCTCGGTCGCCCGCGCCGCTTCGTTGCCCTCGTGGTTGGAGACCAGCGGGGGCGCCGGGCGGATACCCAGCTTGTCGAGCAGGCCACCCGTGCGGCGAGTGTCCTCGCAGGCGATCCAATCGGCCGAGACGAGCGCCTCGCGCACCCGCGGCGTGACGTCGTCGAGGTTGCCGATTGGCGTCGGGCAGACGATCAGCTCGCCGGGCATCAGCCCCTCCCTCGCTGCAGCTCAAGGCGCGCCATCGCTGCGGCGCCGATCATGCCGGCGTCGCTGCCCAGCTCGGCAGCGACCACGGGGGTGCGCCTCATCGGCGGCAGGGCGCGGGCCTCGAGCTCACGCCGGGCGGGGTCGAGCAGCAGATCCCCGGCGGCGATTACGCCGCCGCCGATGACAAAGACGTCTGGCTCGAAGATGTTGGCGAAGCTGGCCAGGGCCACGCCGAGGCGACTGCCGACCAGGTCGAAGACAGCGACCGCCGTGACGTCACCGCCGAGCGCTGCCTCGGTGACCGCCTTACCGTCGATCGTCGCGCCCTCGGCGAGCATCTGACCCAAAGCCGAGCCTGGCTCGCGTTGGGCCGCCTCGCGGCCCTCGCGGCCGAGCGCTGTGCCCGAAGCGAGCGTCTCTATGCAGCCGCGCCCGGGACAGTTGCCCTGGCAGGGGGGGCCGTCGATCTCGATCACCGTGTGGCCCAGCTCGGCCCCGGCGCCGGTCGAACCCCGGTAGAGCTCGCCACCGAGGATCAAGCCACCGCCGATCCCGGTGCCGATCGTCAGCATCACCGCGTTCTGGGCGCCGCGGGCGGCGCCGTAGAGATGCTCGGCGAGAGCCGCGACGTTGGCGTCGTTATCGACGAAGACCGGCAGGCCGGTACGCCCACCGACGATCTCGCGCATCGGCACGTCGGTGAGCGGCAGGTTGACGGCGCTGACCGCGACGCCGCGCTCGTGGTCGATCGTCGCCGGGATGCCGAGGCCGACCGCTTCCACGCCTGGGTGAGGCTCCCGCGCCTCGCCCACCTCGCGCACCAGCAACTCGACTAGCTCATCCTCGGTCTGCCCGGTTGAAGCCTCGCGGCTCTCCCAGAGAACCTTCGAATCGGCATCGAGAACACCGAGCAGCATCTTCGTGCCGCCCAGGTCTACCCCAATGATTTCCCCTGCACTCAAGGCTGAGACCTCTGGGGCTGGGAGCGAGCGACCGCGAGCATCGGCATGATTCCTAACCCTTTCATGGCTGGCAATGACGAGCAGCAGCCCTCTGGGCCGCCCGAGTACAAGGTCTACCGGTCCCGGAAAGGCCTTCTATCGAGGCTGCGGTCCCCCGACCTCTCCGGCCTCAGGGAGCGGACCCCACGCGCCCCCAAGTGGGGGCGCCGCGAGAAGCAGGACGAGCCCGAGCGACCCGACGAGCTGCGGCCGCGACGCCGCTGGAGCGGCAAGCGAGTGCTCAAGTGGGTCGGCCTGGCGGCACTCGGCTGGATCCTGCTCAGCTTTCTCGCCTTCGCCGTCTCGGCCCAGCTGCAGTCCTTCAAGCTCTCCGGTGAAGCCCGTGACGCCCTGCACGGCAACCCGCTGCTGCTGCCCAGCGCCCAGACGATCCTCGTGATCGGCACCGACGCCCGCCCGCCGGACAGCCTGGAGCCCGGCGGCATAGTCCCCACTGAGGAGTGCTTCGAGCAGCAGGCCCACGGCGACGCGCCGCACGGCGAATGCTCGGTCGGTGAATTCCGCGCCGACACGCTGATGCTGATCCGCGCCGGCGGCGGCGCCTTCCGCAAGCTCTCGATCCCCCGCGACACCTACGCCGAGATCCCCGGCCAGAGCCCGACGAAGATCAACGCCGCCTACGCCTTCGGCGGGGCGGCCGCGCAGATCGAAGCGGTCGAAGGCTTCCTCGACCTGCAGATCGACCACGTGGCGATCGTCGACTTCACCGGCTTCGAAGACCTGATCGACGCGGTAGGCGGGGTCGAGGTGAACCTCAAGCACAAGCTCTGCGCCGACATCTCCGGCGGCGCCGGCGGCGGCCAGGGCGGCGTCTCGATCCGCCTGCCCAAGGGCGAGAGCACGCTGAACGGCGAAAAGGCGCTTGCCTACGCCCGCGTGCGCAAGCCCAGCGAATGCCCCGGGCCCGGCAAGAGCTACTACTCGATCGGCTACAGCGACTACGACCGCGAGGAAGCTCAGCAGGAGGTGATCAACGGGATCAAGGGGCGCCTCACCGATCCCCTGCGCCTCCCCTACAACTTCGTCAAGGGCCCGATCATCGGCTGGGACGCGCCCAAGGCCTTCGTCAGCGACATGGGCTTCTTCACGATGCCCCAGCTAGTGCTGGCGGCGGCGATCGGCGGCAGCGGCCCCACCGACGTGCTCTGCTCGCATGGCGAATGCGGCGAAGGCCCGGAAAGCAGCCTCGAAGTCCCCGAGTCGACCCGCCAGCGCGCCGTCGACCGCCTACTCGACGGCTGAGTCTCGACGCGTGCTGCATTTGGCACCTATTTGGTGCTCGATGCAGCACTCAATCGCTTGCGGGAGAGCTGGTCACCTTTGCGTCGCTTTTCGCGCTCGAGGAGGGGTCCGACTTCGAGTCAGAGGGCTTCGAATCTCCGGAGCTCTCACCCGAGGAGCCGTTGGCACCCGCCTTCTTCTTCTTGCCGTAGTCGGTGTTGTAGAAGCCCGAGCCCTTGAAGTGGACGGCTACCGGGTGCAGGACGCGCTCGGCGGGAGCGCCGCACTCCTGGCACTCGCTGAGCGCCTCGTCGCTCATCTTCTGGATCACGTCGAAGACGTGGCCGTTCTCGCATTTGTACTCGTAGATCGGCATGGCGGTGGGCGATTATCGCAGCCGATACGGTTCCGGCATGTCAGCCGCCGAACCAGGCACGCGTCCAACCGAGGTCTCGATGGAGGAGATCGTCGCGCTCTGCAAGCGGCGCGGCTTCGTCTTCCCCTCCTCGGAGATCTACGGCGGGCTCGGCTCGACCTACGACTACGGCCACTACGGGGTGCTGCTCAAGAACAACGTCAAGGCCGAGTGGTGGCGGGCGATGCTGCAGGAGCGCGACGACATCGTCGCGCTCGACTCGGCGATCCTCCAGCACCCGCGCGTCTGGGAGGCCTCCGGTCATCTGGAGGGCTTCACCGACCCGCTCGTCCAGTGCCTCGGCAAGTGTAAGAAGCGCTGGCGCGAGGATCACCTGCGCGAGGCGGTCGAGGCCGAAGGCGGCGACCCGAATGCCGAGCTGCGCTGCCCGGAGTGCGGCGGCGAGCTGTCGGAGCCGCGCCAGTTCAACCTGATGTTCGAGACGCATGTCGGCCCGGTAGCCGGCGAGGGCTCAGAGGTCTACCTGCGCCCGGAGACGGCGCAGGGCATCTTCATCAACTTCAAGAACGTGCTCGGCTTCGCCCGCAAGAAGCCGCCCTTCGGCATCGCCCAGATCGGCAAGTCCTTCCGCAACGAGATCACGCCGGGCAACTTCATCTTCCGCACCCGCGAGTTCGAACAGATGGAGATGGAGTTCTTCGTGCCGCCGGCCGAAGCGGAGCGCTGGTACCGCACCTGGATCGAAGAGCGCGAGCGCTGGTACACCGAGCTCGGCATCCGCCCCGAGTTCCTCCGCGTCCGCCCCCACGATTCCGATGAGCTCTCCCATTACTCATCAGGCACCAGCGACGTCGAGTACCTCTTCCCGATCGGCTGGTCGGAGCTGGAGGGGATCGCCAACCGCGGCGACTTCGACCTCACCCAGCACGCCAAGTTCAGCGGCGAGAAGCTCGAGTACTTCGACCAACAGACCAAAGAGCGTTACGTCCCCCACGTGATCGAGCCGGCGGCCGGCGCCGACCGGGCGACGCTTGCCTTCCTGGTCGACGCCTACGACGTCGAGGAGGTCGAGGGGCGCCAGCGCACCGTGCTGCGCCTCCACCCGCGGCTCGCCCCGGTCAAGGCCGCCGTGCTGCCGCTGGTCTCCAAGGACGGCCTGCCGGAGAAGGCCCGGGCGATCTTCGAGGAGCTGCGCGGCCGCCTGCCGACCGAGTTCGACGAGGGCGGCTCGATCGGCAAGCGCTACCGCCGCCAGGACGAGATCGGCACTCCCTGGGGCATCACCGTCGACCACCAGACGATGGAGGACGACACAGTCACCCTGCGCGATCGCGACTCGCTCGAGCAGGCCCGCCTGCCAATTGCCGGCCTCGCCGACGACCTCGCCGCCCGCCTGGCCCAGCCCTGGCGCACACCCAAGCTGGACTGAGCCCCCGTGAAGCAGAGCCTCTTCCGCGACAGGGACTTCCGCCTCGTCGCCGGATCGGTGGGGCTCTCGGCGCTGGGCGACTGGGTGGCGATCGTCGCCCTTGGGTTGCACGTCAAGGAGCTGACCGACTCGGGCTTCGCGGTGGCGGCGCTCTGGGTCTGCCTCTTCGGGCCCTCGGTCGCGGTCGCCGGACACGTCGGCTTGCTCGTCGACCGTGTCGAGGCCACCCGGCTGCTCGCTGCGGTATCGGCAGCCGGCGCCGTGGCGGCCGCAGTGCTGGCCTTCAGCTCGGCGCTCGCCCCCGTGCTCATCCTCACCGCGCTGCTCGGCGTCGTCTTCGCCACCTCGCAACCGGCCGAGTTCTCGCTCGTGCCGCCGCTCGCCGGCGAGGATCGCATCCAGGAGGCCAACGGCCACATCGAGACGGCGCGCTATCTCGGCTTCGGCGTCGGGCCGCTGCTCGGGGGCCTGCTCTTCGCCGCCGGGGGCCTCGAGCTGGCGATGCTCGTCGACGCCGCGACCTTCGCGCTCGTCGCCCTGGCGGCGCTTGCCCTACGGGTGCGACGCCGGCCCGAGGAGCTGGCCGAGGACGAACGCTCTCCCCGCGCCCGCGACGGCATCGCCTTCCTCTTCCGCGACCGGGTCCTGGCACTGGTGATGACCGTCGCCTTCGCCTCGCTGCTCTTCATGTCGGCGGTCTGGGTGGCGGAGCTGTTCTTCGTCGAGGACGTGCTCGGCCGCGGCGACGTCGCCTACGGAACGATGCTCTCGATTTGGACGGTCGGGATGGCACTCGGCGCGATGTTGATCTCCCGTCGCGTCGCCCCTATAGCGGTCGCTGCCGCCGGTCTAGTCGCTGCAGCGACGCAGGGCATCGCCCTGGCGCTGCCCGCCCTATGGCTCAGCTTCGCCTTCTTCCTCGCCTGCTCGCTACTGGGCGGGCTCGCACACGGACTGAAGAATGTGATGTTCCGCAGCCTGATCCACGTGCGCGTCCCCGACCATCTGCATGGCAGGGCATTCGCCGCCTACAACGGCATCCGCAACACCGCTGAGCTGGGAGCCTTCGCCGCCGGTGGCCTGCTCGTCGCGACGATCGGCGCCCGCGGCACGCTCGCCTACGCCGGCGGCCTCTCCGCCCTGGCCGGTGCCCTCGGCCTACTCGCCCTGCTGCGCATGTACGGGGGGTGGGTATCCACCGGCCCAGTCGGTCCGCCGATCGACCTGGCCACGAGCAACAGGGAGCCACCCGGGCCAGCGCCGGACGGCTAACTGCTCAATTGGAAAGAGGCAGAGGCGTGGGCGCTCCAGTCGCCTATCGCATCAAGCATCGAGTTTTGCCTTGGGCCGAATAGCACCGGTATGACCTGCGCCTCTCGTCCCATGAGCCTCAATACTCGCTTGGCCTCTCGACTCGGAGCCTTCGGAATCCTCCCGTGACTCACGGCCTTCGGCCCATGCAAGTCCAGAACGCATATCCCAACCTGAGCGTTAACAGAGGCCGCCCGCAGTTTGGCCACGAGCGCAGGGTCATGCAGAGAGTGGCCGATAACCAGAACGTGGGTGGCGTCCGCAAGCGCTGCATCAAACTCCACCCAAAGCGCCTGGACCACGGCGTCTCGAGTCGGGTCCTTATTCGGATCCGGATACAGCACAACCGGTCGTCCGAGGTTTGGATTGAACGGCTGGTCCTGATGCTGCTCGTGAACCGTCCCTTCTTTCTCATACCAGCCAACCGCCCCATGCAGATGGATCACTGGCACGTCTCGCTCCGCACCTCGAGCCCTCTGTACCAGTCCGTGTGGGTTGAGCAGCGGTGCGCGTCCGGGTGGCCTGTCGAAACCTGTATCCGGACGTAGCCCCAGACCCGCCAGGGCGATCTCAGCCGCGGGGTCGTAGTTCGTCGTGACGATCGTCAGATCCTTGGGGCTGCCAAGGTGGCTCAGCAGATTGCCATACGCATCAATCGCATTTGCCTCGTTGATCGCCGATGCGCTGAACATGCGATAGAGGGTCACGTTGATTCCAGCGATGATCTCGGTCAGCCGACGGTCCTCCAGGGCGTTGGCCTGCACAACCGCCTGAGGAAGTTTGCCGGCCTGCTTTCCACCCAATCCCCTGAATCGACGGTTCAGCGGGCGGACGTCGCGCCATCGAAGGAACGTGCCGATGAGCTCCTCGAATTCCTGCCCTGACATTTCTGTACTCAGGCCGAACGCCCTTGCCAGTCCTGATTCGCGGCCATCCAGCTCTTCGCAGAGTGCCTGTGCCCAGTCTTCCATCAGCGGGAGAGGCTGCACCAGGCCCAGCTCGCGGCTTGCTCCCGCCCCTGTCACAACAACACATCGCATTGCGAAAGCCTACGCGAGGATCGATCAGAAATTCTAAGCCGATGGAGGCGCCGGTTCTCCAGACATGAAACGCTCGACGGCGGCGGCGTCAGCCTCCAGCGCGGCACTCGCCTTATTCGTGATTCGCGCCAGCGGCTCGATCGTCACCTTGCCGCGGTTTAGCTTCCAAGTCGCGACAGCGCGGCCCTTGACCATGGCGAAGGGACGGAAGAGGCCGTTGTTGGTGACCAGGTGGGTGTGCGAACCGATGATGAGCTCGCGTGAGGTCCAGCCGAGCAGCACCGGGTCGTAGGCGCCGATCAGCTTCGGCCCTGGGACCTCCGGTTGGGGCGACGCCTTGGCGAGATGGAGGAGGCCGTCCTCGCGCTCGACCAGCTCGGCAGCCATCGCGGCGAGACCGGCGCGGGCGTCGCGCAGCGGTATGCCCGCCCAGCGAGCCAGATCGCGATCGTCGGCCGGTGCGTGGCCGATGAGGTAGCGGCGCGCCAGCTCGGCCAGGGCGGCATCGCGGTCAGGAGGCGTTGCCCGGCCGAGCCAGTCCTCGACGAGCACGTAGGCATGCTCCTTACCGACCATCGGGCCGCGCACGATCGCACCGCGCACGCTGGCCAGGAAGAAGAGGTGGATCAGCGCCTGGCCCGCTGTCTGCATGCCCGCTGCGTCGAGTCGTTCGCGCAGTTGCGGGCGGGTCAGCGGACCCTCCGCCGCCAGTGCCTTCTCGATCAGCCCCACGGCCCGGTCGGCATCGTCCGGCAAGACGCCCTCCTGACTGAGCCGGCGCTTGGCTGAGGTGAGCAGCTGCGGCGTCGTCAAGAGCTGCAGCAACGGGTAGTCCTCGCTGCGAACCAGGTGCAGAGTGCCGCGGTTGAGCCAGGTGATCAGCAGCGAGCGCTCTTCGGTCAGCGCCCGGTCGACATCGGCCGCGGTGAGGCCCTCGCTGCGCGCCCGCACCGCCAGCCGCGCCCCACGCGGGTCCTGACCTTGAACCGCCAACAGCC
This sequence comes from uncultured Solirubrobacterales bacterium, assembly GCA_963715455.1. Lineage (GTDB taxonomy): Bacteria > Actinomycetota > Thermoleophilia > Solirubrobacterales > 70-9 > VRUE01. Next base: position 99,312 of record OY970245.1, read on the forward strand.
GCTCGGCCACCGCCGCCGGATGGCGCGCGGGCAGCCCGGAGAGACCCTGCGCGCTGAACCGCTCGGCGTAGATCTCAGCAGTCGGCACGCCGGGATGATCGCGCAGGGCGACGGCGTCAGCCCCCCGGGCCAAAGCGCTCATGGAGCTCAGGCAGCAGCGTTGCCAGGTTCGCGTACTCCTCGGCGCAGTGGGTCGCCAGCGAACGAGGCAGGTTCCGTGGCAACGAGAGGCGCCTCACGACGCGGTTGTTGAGAGCCAGGCCGAACGGTGCAGCGAACGGCACCGGCAAGTAGGGGCGCACGGCGGCACCGAGCCAGAAGTGACTGCGCAGGACGAGGCCGTCCTCGGCACTGAGGAAAACGTGCGCCATGACTGAGTGGCGCAGGCGCCGCTTGTCGTCGCCGACATAGCCGCAGACGATCGTCGCTACAGCTGGGTCGTCCCGGGCGTCGCTGGAGAAGCCGATCGCGGTCGGCGGGAGAAAGGCGATGCGCGCGTGCACCGTCCCCGTGCCGACATCCTCGACCGGGTGGTGAACGGCGCCCCAATGGCGCTTCGCCCCAAGCGTCGCAGGCAGCTCGATCGAGTTATCGGTGTGGGCGAGCGGGTGCCAGGCGCGGTAGCGGTCGGGGTCGCGCGGGTGCCAGTCAAACCACCACTCGATCATCTCCGCGCTAACACCCGGCATCGCCGTGCGCACAGCGACGTAACCGACGTGGTCTAGCCGGAAGCACCAGCCGGTCTCAACTGGCAGGGGCGCCGGATCAAGCAGGCGGTCGAGGTCCGCCAGCGAGGCTGCATGCGCGGGGTCGACCGGGCCGCCTGCGATCGCCTCGAGCACGGCACGGTCGGCTGGGCTCAACGGCCGCGAGAGGTAGGGCTCGAGGCTGGGGGTGGCCATCCGGGCTCAGAGCCGCCCCATCCAGGGATGGAAGAGCCCGTCGGGGTCGTACTCGGACCGCACCGCGTCGAGCCGCTCGAGGTTCGGCTCGCTGACAAAACGGGCCGGGCGCTCACCGAGGTTCTCGTCGGCGAGCTGGATGCCGCTGGCGAGATGCTCCATCTCGCGCATCCGCTCGCTCGCCCAGGCGACGTTGGCGGCGTCTTCGGCGGGGTCCTGCCAGACGCCGTAGAGAGCGATGTAGGTGTCGTCCTCGACGCTGTAGGCCATCTCGGGCCGGGCCGGAGACGGGCCCCAATTCATCCAGAGCATGTGCGAGGGGGCGCCGGGCATCGTCTCGGCGATGCGTCGCAAACCCGGCAGCAGTTCCTCGATCGGCGCGTGGGTCCACATGTTGTCGGCCGAGTAGCGGTGCTCGTCGGGATAGGAGGCGTGCACCGCCGCGTAGAGATCGTCCATGCCGACCTCGGCGTTGGGAAAGGCCAGCTTGGCCCGCTCGCGGACCGGACAGGTCTCCAGCAAGGCCAGCGCCTCGGCCGCCTCGGCCGCGCTCTCGGCGAGCACCGGCCCAGTCACGGCGATCTCCAGCTCGCCCTCCATATCGCGGTGAATGACGACCATCAGCTCCATTGAGCGCGGCACCCGAGGACCAATCTCATGTGCCCAAGCGAAAACCTCCTCGAGGCACTCGATCGGGTAGAGATAGACACCGTTGGCCACGTGCCCCGGCCTCGGGTAGAGCCGCAGGTGGAAGCGGGTAACGGCGCCGAAGAAGCCAGGACCGGCGCCGCGGGCCGCCCAAAGCAGGTCGGGGTGATGCTCTGCGTCGGCACGCACGAGCTCACCCCCTGCGGTGACCACGTCGATCGCCTCGACGCTCATACAGGCAGGTCCATGCAGGCGACCGTTCCAGCCGAAGCCACCCTGCAGCAAGTAGCCACCGAGGCCCACACCGGGGCAGTGCCCGGTGGGAAAGAAGAGATCCCGCTCGGCCAGCTCGGCCAGCAGCTCGTTGCCGTGGCAGCCAGGACCAACCGCCGCGGTCATTGCCTCGGCGTCAACCTGCACCGAGTTGAGGCGAGAGACATCGATCAACATGCCGCCCTCGCGGACGTGGTTGCCGGCCCAGCTGTGCCCGCCCGCCCGCACGCCGACCTTCATCCCCTCGGCCCGCGCCAGTCGCACGGCGCGCAACAGGTCGTCATCGTCGAGGATCTGAACAATCAAGTCGGGAAAGCGATCGGGAGTGCGCGCATTCCAGACCGTGGCGCGCCGCGCTTCCTCATAGCCGGCCTCGCCCCGCCGCCAGGCGCCTCCCGAGAACCCTGCCTCCATGTCTCCACTATTGCGGAAGCCGGCGAACGGGGCATCGACCCGGCCGACCCGCTTCGACTAGCCGATTCCCAACAGTTCAACCACGAAGACAACCGTTTCGTTGGGGCCAACCTCCGGCGGCGGATTGACGTCGCCGTAGGCAAGGTCCGGCGGGATGATCAGTTCGCGGCGGCCGCCGACCTTCATCCCTTCGACGCCTTGGTCCCAGCCGGGGATCACTTCTCCAGCGCCCAGCTTGAATTCGGCCGGTTTCCCTTCCCCCCAGCGGTGTGCATGACGATCGAACTGGTACCCATCCCCATAGTTGAAGCCGATGTACTCGGCGGTCAATTGGTCACCTTTCTCGGCCACTGGGCCATCGCCGATCCGAATATCCCTGACCACCAACTCCTCCGGAGGCGGGCCCTCGGGGACAACCACCTTCGGTTCTTTCTTGGCCGGCTCCCTGATCTCAACCTTGGGTTCGGACTCAGCAGCCGCGGCCGCCTTGGCGGGTTCGGCCGAGGAGTCCTCGTCGCCCCCGCAAGCGGCGAGCAAGATCGCGACTGCTACCGCGCTAATTAGCGCAAGAAATCTCACGCAATAATCTTAGGGAACCTTGCCGTACCGTGCTGGGAACTAACCGAGCGACCCAGCTATTCGACGGCGACGAGGTCGACGACGAAGATCAAGGCTTCGTTCGGCGGGATGCTCGGCGGCGCACCAGCTTCGCCGTAGCCGAGTTCAGGCGGGATGATCAACTCGCGGCGGCCGCCGACCTTCATCCCCTCCACGCCCTGATCCCAACCCGGAATGACCATGCCGGCCCCGAGCTGGAAGGCGAAGGGTTCGCCGCGATCCCAGGAAGCGTCGAATTCTTTGCCGCTCTTGTAGTTGACGCCGACGTACTGGACGGTGACGCTGTCGCCGGCTTTGGCTTCGGCGCCACTGCCTTCTTCTATGTCTTTGACCTCGAGCTGCTTAGGGGGAGCGCCCTGCGGCACGCTTACCTTCGGCTTCGTCTTATCGGCCGCCGAATCGGACTGCGGCGGCGCTGATTCTTGCGTGGTCGTCGTCGTCGACGTCTCGGTGGTCGAGTCGTCGTCCCCACCACAGGCGGCAAGTGCCAGGGCCAGGCAGAGCACGGCGATCGAGGTGAACAGCTTCACGACGGCGCATCCTACGGAAATCCGGAGCGCAGCGAACTCTTGACAGCCAGGGCTAGCCCCGGCCGGTGAGACGGTCCCAGACGCGCCGCAGGCCGCTGCGCCCGGTCAGGTCGCCCGCCTTGACGGTGATCGAGCCAGGATTGGCGGTCGGCACTTTGAGCTGGGCCGCTTCGGCCGCGGTGATCTTGAGCACCACGCCACGCTCGTAGATGTCGCCAACCTCGGGGCCGTCGACGAAGCGCTGCCCACCAGGCAGAGCGCTGGTATCGAAGATGATCCCGTCGAAGACGCCCGCGTCGAGATCAGCGAGCACGCGCTCTACCTCGCCCAGCTTCTCGCCGTCGCTGGAGAACACCGGCGCGCCGGGGGCAAGCGCGTGGTAGGCGATTGGCTGACCCAGATCCTCCATTCGTTTTCGAGCCTATCGAACGAATTTCCCGAATCGCACTAGGCTCGTCGCATGGAGGACTCGCTGTTCACCTCTGCCGTGCTGCCCGCGGCGATCGCCGTGATCATGGGCAGCCTCGGCCTCACCTTGACGCGGGAGGACTTCCGCCGGGTGCTGACCGCGCCCCGCGGCGTGCTGATCGGCATGCTCAACCTGGCGCTGATCTCGCCGCTGCTCGCCTTCGCGATGGCCGAGCTCTTCGGCCTCGCCCCCGAGCTGGCCGTCGGCCTCGTGCTGCTCGGCGCCTCTCCCGGGGGAATGATGGCCAACATGCTGACCCACCTCGCCCGGGGCGACACGGCGCTCTCGGTGACGATGACGGCGATCAGCAGCGTCGGCGCGATCATCACCGTGCCGCTCTTCTTGACGCTTGCCACAAACCACTTCGACGCCACCAGCGTCGGCGACGTGAGCATGCTCGGCGTCGTCGCGCGGGTCTTTGCGATCACGATCGTGCCGGTGGCGATCGGCATGGAGCTGCGCCGTCGCTACCCGGCCGGGGTCGAGACTGCCTATCCGCGCGTGCGCGCGATCTCCCTCACCCTCTTTGCCGCGGTGGTCGTCGGCGCAATCATCAGCGAGCACGACACGGTCACCGAAAACCTGGCCGAGGTGGCGGCGGCCGCGCTCGCCCTCAACGTCGCGGCGATGGCGATCAGCTTCACGATCTCACGGCTTGCCCGGCTCGACAACAGGCAGGCGACCGCGATCTCACTCGAGCTCGGCATTCACAACTCGGCGCTGGCGATCGCCGTTGCCGCGCCGCTCGCCGCCGATGTCGGTGTACCGGCCGCGGTCTACGCGTCCTTCATGCTCGGCACCGGCGGCGCCTTCGCCTGGGCGATGAGCCGGCGCAACGCGGAGCAGGATGAGGCGGCGCTCACGGAGCCGACCTAGGCGGGCTATGCTCGCGGCGGGCGGGGAACGAACGAGGAGGAACAAATGGCAGTTGGGTTGAGGATCAAGTTCGCGGATGCAACGCAGGAGCAGTACGAAGCGGTCAACGCTCAGATGAACGCCGAAGCGGACCCACCCGAGGGGCTCGTCTTCCACGCCGCCGGCCCGATCGAGGACGGCTGGGGAGTACTCGACTTCTGGGAGTCGCGCGAGCAATTCGATCGCTTCCTCGCGGAGCGGATCGGCCCGGCAATCGGGGAGCTTGGCGACCGAGCGCCTCAGAACCCCCCCGAGATCAAGGAATTCCCAGTCCACAACACGATTAAGCCCTAGGCGTCGATGGGCATGAACCTCGCCTCGCTTCTCACCGAGAGCGCCGCGCGCACGCCGGACAGCCCGGCGATCCGCCTAGGCGACGTCGAGGTGCCCTACGGGACCCTCGACGAGCTCAGCGCCCGTCTCGCCACGCTGCTGAGCGAGAAGGGCTTCCAGCCGGGCGACCGGGTCGGGGTGATGCTGCCCAACGTGCCCGAATTCCCGGTCGCCTACTACGGCGTGCTGCGTGCCGGCGGTGTGGTCGTGCCAATGAACGTGCTGCTCAAGCGGCGTGAGATCGCCTTCTACCTCGAGGACTCCGGCGCCAAGCTGCTGCTCGCCTGGCACGGCTTCGCCGAGGAGGCGCGGGCCGGTGCGACGGAGGCCGGTGCCGAGCTGGTCGAGGTCGAGCCCGGCTCCTTCGCGGCGCTGCTCGGCGAGCACGAGCCTACCCCCGGCCTCGCCGAAACGGCGGAGGACGACACCGCGGTGATCCTCTACACCTCGGGCACGACCGGCAAGCCGAAGGGGGCTGAGCTCACCCACGTCAACCTCCATCGCAACGCCGAGATCTCCTCGCGCACGACCTGCGAAGTCGGCCCCGGCTCGGTCGTCCTCGGCGCCCTTCCCCTCTTCCACTCATTCGGCCAGTCGGTCGGCATGAACGCTTCACTTCTGGTCGGTGCCTGTCTCACCTTGGTGCCGAAATTCGACCCCGGCGAGACACTGGAGACGATGCAGCGCGACGGTGTCACCCACTTCTACGGCGTGCCGACGATGTTTGGCGCGCTCCTGCACCACCCCGAGCGCGAGAGCTACGACACCTCGGCGCTGCGCAACTGCGTGACCGGCGGCGCCTCGATGCCGGTCGAGGTGCTGCACGGCTTCGAGGATGCCTTCGGCGCAGTCGTCCTGGAGGGCTACGGCCTATCCGAGACTTCGCCGGTCGCCTCCTCCAACCATCCCGACATGGAGCGCAAGGCGGGCTCGATCGGCACCCCGATCGAGGGGGTCGAGATGAAAGTCGTTGACGAGGACGACAACGAGGTCGCCCAGGGCGAGGTCGGCGAGATCGTCATCCGCGGCCACAACATCATGAAGGGCTACTGGCAGCGCCCCGACGCCACCGCGGAGGCGATGAAGGGCGGCTGGTTCCACAGCGGCGACATGGCGCGCACCGACGAGGAGGGCTACTTCTACATCGTCGACCGCAAGAAGGACCTGATCATCCGCGGCGGCTACAACGTCTACCCGCGCGAGGTCGAGGAGGTGCTCTTCGAGCACCCCAAGATCCGCGAAGCGGCGGTGATCGGCGTGCCCCACGACGAGTGGGGTGAGGAGATCGGCGCCGCGGTCGTCCTCCACGACGGCGAGCAGGTCGATCCCGACGAGGTCAGCGCCTACGTCAAGGAGCGCATCGCCGCCTACAAGTACCCGCGCATCGTCTGGTTCCTCGACGACCTGCCCAAGGGCCCCACCGGCAAGATCCTCAAGCGCGAGATCGAGCCGCCCGCCTCCGCCTGACACCGCCGAGCCCTGTGTGACGAAGTCACTCTGGATCAAACTGGCTGGTCAGCCAGTTTGGCGGTAACCTCCCTCGCAGCTGCCGGGCCAACTGAAGGAGAGAGATGAGCGTCGCGTCGCAGAGCTTGATGGACAACGTCACCTACGAGGATCTGTACCAGCGCTGGGAGCACGGCAACTGGAGCGCCTACGACATCGACCTCTCCGGCGACAAGGCCGGCTGGGAGGCGCTCAGCGACATCCAGAAGCGCTCGGCGATGTGGATCTACTCGATGTTCTTCTACGGCGAGGACCGGGTCGCCGACACGCTCGCCCCCTACATCACCGCCGCCCCGACCGAGGAGCAGTCCTACTTCCTCGCCACCCAGCAGGTCGACGAGGTACGCCACTCGGTCTTCTTCCACCGCTTCTTCAAGGAGGTGATCGGCGTCGGCGGCGACTCGATCCAGCAGACGCTCTCCTCCACCCTGCCGCAGCTCAACTGGGGCTACCGCGGCATCTTCGACCGGCTCGACCTGATGGCCGAGGAACTGCGCAAGGACCGCTCGCTGCCCAAGTACGCGCAGGCGATCACCCTCTATCACCTGATCGTCGAGGGCTCGCTCGCGCAGCCCGGCCAGCACTTCATCGAGGACTTCTTCTCCTCCGAAGACACGATGCCGGGCTTCAGCGCCGGCATGGCCAATGTCTCGCGCGACGAGCAGCGCCACATCGGCTTCGGCGTCAAGGTGCTCTCCGAGCTGCTCGGCGAAGGGCACCCCGGCTGGGAGGAGAACCGAGCGGCGGTCACCGAGCTGCTGCGCGAAGTGCTCCCCTACGGTCCCGCCGTCTTCTACCCACCCAACTTGGACCGCGAATACACCGAGTGCTACGGCTTCTCGCTGGAGGACATCTTCGCCTTCGGTCTCAAACTGATCCGCCAGCGCTGGCGTACGATCGGCTACCCGACCGAGGAGATGCCGCCCGGCGTCTTCCCCTTCGACCCCGAGGCCGACGAGCGCGAGGTCGCCGAGCGCCAGGTGCAACTGATGATGGCCGGCATCCTCGGTCCGCCCGACGCGACACCGGAAGCCACCCCGGAGCTGCAGCGTCTCTACTTTGACGTGGTCAAGCGCGCCGCCGACCCGCGCGCCGCCAACGGCTCGCCGATCGTCTACCAGTACCGCTTCACCGACGCCGACCCTTGGCATTTGGTGCTCGACAACGGCTCTACCCGCGCAGAGCCGGGCGAAGCGCCCAACCCGACGCTCACCCTGGAGGCGAGCTGGCGTGACTTCGTCTCGATGAGCAAGCCGGAAGCCAACCCCCTGAAGATGGTCCTCACCCGCCGCATCCGGCCACGCGGCTCGATCCGCGAGATCGCCCGGATGCGCAAGGTGTTCCGCTAGCGATTCCGCCTCCTACCTTGGCGGCAGGGGAACTGGAAGCCTCTTCAGGCTGACCATTGCGCTGGAGTAACGTTGAAAAAACCTACCGGTGGTGCAGGGAAAGAAGTCGCCGCTTCGTCTTGACAACGTTGACCGGTTTGATTCTTTTCACGCTCCTCCTCGACGCGCTTCCGAACCCATTCTCCTGCGGCAGCGATGAGCAAGTTGCCGTCCGCGAACAGATCGCCGAGGATCTCCCGAAGGGGGGCAAGGCCCGGCTTATTCGACGCCTCTTCCTCCACGATGCGGCCACTACCTCATACCTCGTGGTTATTCGCCATCCGCCCCCCAAGCCAAAGCTGACGCCATGGGACGAGCTGCGGATTTACGATGCGACCGGCCCTGACCTCGAGTTGGGCCTCGAGCTACGGCCGCTTTCCCTGGCAGGAGGTGTGCCCACCGTCCACCACGCAGGAATCCGTTGGGGAAACCGCACGGGCCGCATGTATCACTTCACCCTGCTCGCGACGTCAGACATAGGTTCCGATGGATCAGCGGAGATCATTGGCGCATATCGGGATCAGATAAGTTCTGTAGAACGTCCGTTTGCAATATCTTGGAACGAGAGCGACGGGCGGTACGAGGTGTCTCCCCTGATCGCCTCCCCCCCAAACGTGCGCGTCTATTTGTCGGGGAGCTTGGATGTTGCACACTGGTCACAGCGTGAGTCGCGTACGGGACTCCGTCTCGGCGTCTACCCAAACGACCGCGAAACCAAGCTCTTCGGAGCGACCAGGGTAACCGTTAGGCACCTCGCCAGTGGGGGTTGGATTCTCCTCGCTGGACATGCGTCCCTCACACGGTCGGTCCGGACATCGCCCTCCGCGGAAGGTTTCCGCAATTGGGGCTCGGGGTTCGAATGGAGCTTCCGCCATGCCTTCGGCATCTCGCCGAAGATCTCCCTGCTCACCGTTGACGCGTTGGGACTGCGAGACGCGAACGGCAAGGTTCGAACAGTGGACTGCAGTGAGTTTGCGACGAGCCCCATTCGGCCAGGATTGACAGTTCCTCGACTAACCGCAAACGCCTTGACTCTCTCGCCCCTAGGGCCTCGTCACCTACATCTCGACGGTCGCGTCTACTGTTGAACGGTAGAGACCAATGGCCACGATTAGCTAATCGGTGGGCGCTGGTCCGCCCAGGGGCGCTCGGACTCGAGCTGGGCGGCCAGCGAGAGCAGGGTGGCCTCGTCGCCGGGACGGCCGATGATCTGCACGGCGAGCGGCATGCCGTCGGCCGCGATGCCAGCCGGCACCGACATCGCTGGGTTGCCGAGGTGGTTCCAAGGCACGCAGAAGGGATAGAAGCGGCTCATGCCGAGCACGGTGGGAATCGCGCCGCGGCTCTCCCAGCGGCGCACGGGCAGCGCCGTGTCACCCATCACCGGCGTCATCAAGACATCGCAGGAATCGAAGATCGCGTTGACACGAGTGGCGTCGGCCTCGCGCGCGGCGAGAGCCCGCTGGAAGAGGCCGTCGGGGATCAGGCGCCCGAGCCGGCCGAAACCGCGCGTGCGCCGTTCGAGCCGCTCGGAGTGGGGCACTTCGGCGAGCTCTTCGGCGATGCCGCGCAGGTAGCGGGGCGTGATGTTGTTGCCGATGCCGCCCCAGCTTGGGTCTCGCTGGGTGACGTCGTGACCCAGCGAGCGCAGCAGCTCGGCCGTCTCGGCGACGGCGCCTTCGGCGGTCGTTGAGACGAGCGGCGGGGCCGCGGCACGCGGCGGGGCCGTCGACCAGGCGACGCGCAGCTTGCCGGGCGACGTGCGAGCGGCCTCGACGAAGGGTCGCTCAGGCAGCGACGGCGCGCCGGGCTCGCTGGAGCCACCGCTGACGACGTCCAGGTAGAGCGCCGTGTCGAGCACCGTGCGGCTGACGCAACCGTTGACCGAGAGTCCGTTCCAGTGCTCGGCATGGGGCTCTAGGGAGATCCGCCCGCGCTGTGGCTTGAGCCCGAAGAGCCCGCAGGAGGAAGCCGGGATGCGGATCGAGCCGGCGCCATCAGAGGCCGAGGCGATCGCCACCAAGCCGGCGGCGACCGCTGCCGCGCTGCCGCCGCTGGAGCCACCCGGGGTGCGCTGCGCATTCCAGGGATTGCGCGAAACCCCCCAGGTGACCGACTCGGTGAAGCCGCAAATCGCCAGCTCGGGCAGGTGCGTCTTGCCGATCACGATCGCTCCCGCCTCACGCAGGCGGCGCACCATCTCGTCGTCAGCGTCGGCCGGATCGGGATAAGCGTCGGTGCCGTTGCAGGTCAGCTCGCCGGCCAGACCGTGGTTGTCCTTGAGCGCGATCGGCACGCCGAGCAGCGGCCGCTCCTCGCCCCCCTTCAGCCGCGCCTCGGCCTGCTGTGCCTCGAGCAACGCCCGCTCGCCGAGCACGGCGCGGAAGACGTTGAGCTGCGGCTCGAGCCGGGCGATCCGCTCCAGGTAGAGCTGCACCAGCTCACTCGGCGAGACCTCCCCCGCCCGCACCATCTCGGCCTGCTTAGCCGCCCCCGCAAACGCCAGCTCATCACTCATGGTCACGCAGCGTATTTGACCGGTCCCTACGCCTCCGCTGGCGCGGCCTCACCCGAGCCGCTCTCGAAGCTGAGATCGGGTAGGGCGCGATCGAGCCAGGAAGGCATCCACCAGTTCCAGTCGCCGAAGAGCTTCATCGCCGCGGGCACGAGGATCAGCCGCACCAAGGTCGCGTCGAGGGCGATCGCCACGGCGCAACCCACGCCGAGCTCCTTGATCGAGGGCACTCCGGTGAACACGAAGACGGCGAAGACGGAGGTCATGATCAGCGCCGCCGAGGAGATCGTGCGGGCGCTGGTCGAGAGGCCTTCGGCGACCGCTCGCTCGTTGTCGCCGTGCTCCAGGTAGTGCTCGCGGATGCGCGACATGAGGAAGACCTCGTAGTCCATCGAGAGGCCGAAGACGATGGCGAAGATCAGCGGCACGTTGATCGTGTCGAGGGCGCCCTGGCTTTCGAAGCCGAGCAGGCCGTCGAACCAGCCCCACTGGAAGATCGCGACGAGCACGCCGAAGGCGGCACCGATCGAGAGCAGGTTCATCAGCACCGCCTTCAGCGGCAGCAGCAGCGAGCGCAGCATCACCATCAGCACGAGGAAGCTGAGCGCCAGGACGAAGAGCACGATCTTCCACATCGAGCCGCTGACCTGGTGGCGGGCGTCCTGGCTGCGCGCGGTTTCGCCGCCGACATCGACGGTCGCGACACGGCTCAACTCAGTGCTCGGCACAACCGTCTCACGCAACCGCTCGACCAGAGCGATCGTGGCGTCGGACTCGCTGCCGGCGCTCGGCGTCGCCTGGATCAGGACACTGGACCCGGCGAAGGTCGGCGGTGCCACGGAGGCCACGCCGGGGGTCGAGGAAATCGTGCGCTCGAAGCTCGCCACGGCGAGGCGATCGCCGTGGCTGGGCTCGGACCCGTCGAAGGAGGCGGCGATCAGCACCGGGTCAGTGCCACCGCCGAGCTGCTCGGAGGCGAGCTCGTTGCCGACCCGCACGTCGCTCTCCTTAGGGAACTGGCTGAGCGCCTGCGTGCCGGTCTCGATCGAGAGCAGCGGGATCGCCAGGGTGAGCAGGACGGCAGAGACGCCGATCACGGCGACCCACGGGTGGGCCATGATCCGCGTCGTCCAGCGCACCCAGAAGGCCTCGCGGTCGGGGCGCTCGCCACTCCGGCGGAAAAACCCCAGCACCTTGGCGACGATGCCGCCGGGCAGCACGCGGTCGCCGAGCATCGCGATCAGCACCGGCAGCAACGTGGTCGCCGTGAGGATCGAGACGGCGACGACGGTCATCGCACCCAGCGCCATCGAGCGCAGGGCCTGATTGTCGACCATCCACAGCCCGGCCAGCGAGACGATCACGGCGAGACCTGAGAAGGCGACCGCCAGGCCGGAGGTGGAGAGCGCCTCGGCCCGCGCCGCGTCCTGGTCGCGACCAGCGGCGCGCTCCTCGCGGTAGCGAGCGAGGATGAAGAGCGAATAGTCGATCGCCACCCCGATGCCGATCATCGAGGCCATGTTGGTGACGAAGACCGAGGTGGTCATGCCCAGCGAGATGAAGTAGATCAGCGCCCCGGTGACGATCACGCTGACGAAGCCCAGGGCAAGCGGCAGCGCCGCGGCCGCCAGCGAGCCGAAGACGATCAGCAAGATGATGGCGACGATCGGGAAGCCACCCGCCTCGGCTTTGGCGAGGTCTTCCTTGGAGAGCTCCTGCATCCCGGCCCAGATCGTCGGCTGCCCGGCGAGGTAGGTGGTAACGCCGGCGTCGGCCACGCCGGGGTCGAGCTCTTCGCGCAGGGTCGTGGCGGAGTCGGTCTGGCGATCGGGGGACTGCTCGCTGCGCAGGGGCAGCAGGGCCGTGTCGGTGCGCTGTAGCGCCAGCTCACCGCGGCGGGCGACTGCCGGCGGCAGCGTCACTTCATCGAGGCCGGCAACGGCCCGCTGGACCCGGGCGACAGCCGCGGCCCGGACCGCGGCATCGGCGGCCGCATCGGCCCGCAGCAACACCGTGATCCCGCCGGTCTTCGTCGCAAAGTCGCCCTGCAGGGCATCGCTGACCGCCTGCGACTCGCTGCCCGGAACGTCGAAGCCGCCACCGGTCAGGTGCTCGGTCTGCTTCGCGGCAAGCGGCAGAGCGGCAAGCACGATCGCGATCCAAGCAACGAACACCAGCCGCCGGCGACGACCGAGAAACCCTGCGAGCTTGACCATGAAATCGCGCATTGGCTGGATGGCCAGTTTTTCGGACCGGCGCTCGGCGGACTGTGAGTCCGGTCACTCCCAGCGACCGAAGTGGGTCGCTACTGGTCGGTGAGCAGGTAGCGGCCGGAGGCCGCGGCGACGGCGAGGCCGCCGCTGATGTCGCGATCGGTGTCGGAGAGCGCCTGCAGGGCGAAGCCGTCGGCGACGGCGAAGAGGTAGGAGACGATCTCCTCGGCGTCGTGGCGCAGCTTGAGCACGCCCTCCTGCTCCTTGGCCTTGAGTACATCGGCGACGTGGGAGCGGGTGCGCTCGAAGAGCTGGCCGACCTCGTGCTGGATCTCGGGGTTGCGTCGGCCGGCGCTGAAAAGCTCGTAGAGCAGCAAGAAGAAAGCCGGCTCGTTCTCGATCAGGTCGGTGAGGCTGGCGAGCAGCACGTCGATCACATCGTCGACGGTCTGCGCCTTGGCCAGTGGCTCGTCGAGCCGGGCAACGCGGATCTCGGCGTCGCGTCGCACGACCTCGACCAGGAGCCGCTCCTTGGTGCCGAAGTAGTAGTGCAGCAGGCCACGACTGACGCCCGCCTCCCGCGCCACATGCTCGAAGGTGGAGCCGGCCGCGCCGCGCTTGGCAACGCTGACGCGCATCGCATCGACGATGCGCTGCGCCTTCTCGCCGCTGAGCTCCCGCTCCTTAGTGGCTGCCTCCATATGACCAGTCTATGGAGACCAGCGGGCGGGAAGCCCGCTGGTGTGCGAAATCAGGAGCCGTTGATACTCGTGGTGGACGTGTACTCAAACTCCTCCTCGGCGCCGAAGAGGGCGTCGAGCACCGTCTTGCGAGCCTCCTCGCTGAGCACGATGGCAATCACCGCGCCGACCAAGGCGAGTAGCACGATGCGACCGAAGCGTCCCTTGCGCTTCTTCGGCGCGCGCAGCTGCTCGGAGACGTCGCGCAGGTTCTCGGCCGCCGTGCGCAGGTCGCGCTGCACCTTCTTGTCGCTGGTTACGGCCTTGACCGGACCGCCGCCGTTGCTGGTCGCACGACCGTAGGCGCCGCGTGCCGCCTCGAACGCCTTCTTGATGCTGTCGCGCAGCTCTTCGTCTTCGACCAGGCGCTGCACGTAAGGATTCTCACGTGCGGTCGAATAAAGATCGGCGGCCTGGCTGGTCCGTGTCTTGCTCATGCCTTCTCCTCGCTGGTTCTCCTGGGGACGGTCAGGATAGCTCGCCAAACCAGTACCCGGTTTAGCGAGGCCCGATTCCGTCCAGCAAGACTCCGTTGGTGCGGAAGCCAAGCTTGGCCTCGCGAATCGCCCGCAGGCGCAGCGGCGCCAGGCCGGGGCCGGGTCGCGTATAGCGACGCACGTAGAGGCGGCCGACGCGCTCGTAACCGGCCTGGCGGAAGCCGGGGCCAAGCAGCCGAGCCGGTGGTGGAGGCGCGGGGCCCTCGGAGATGAAGTCGACTTCCCCCACCCACCAGTCGAACTTTTCGGCTGGCTTGGCCTGGAAGGAGCCGGTCGAGAGGTAATAGCGCAGGGAGGCAAGGCCGATCGTCCAGGTGACCATCGCCCGTGGCTCTTCGGGCTCGCCGATCACGCTGGCGACCGAGTCCCAGTCGGGTCGCTGCAGAGCCGGTGCGAGACTCGCCCAGATCGAGAAGCCAAGCGAGTAGGCGACCAGGACAACGGCGAGCAGGGTGCCAACGCGCTGCGCGCGACGCAGGCTGAGGCCGATCGCGACGGCAACCAGCAGGGGCACCAGAGTGGGCAGCAAGTTGCGGGCGAGAACGTAGTCTTTGCTGGAGCTGAGCACGGCGAGGACGAGCGGGATGCCGACCGTTGCCGCAGCGACAACCAGCACCGGGCGTGCGGCAAGGCGCTCGGAGCGTTCGCCGCGTAGGGCGAGCAGCCCCAGCGCAGCAAGCATCGCCAGACCCGGCACCAACCCGAGCAGCGGCCGCTCCGGCTGCGCAATGACGTCGCCGATCTCGCCAACGCCGAAGGTGACCCCCATCTCCCAGAGGCGGTGGCCGAGCGAGTGCCCGGCAATCCACTCGGCGTGGCCGTAGGAGGCCTGGTGGATCGCCAGTGGCGTCACGAGGAGACCGAAGACGGCGAGGACGGCGAGGCCGCGTGTCGCCGCCCGGCGATGGCGCACCAAGAGCCAGATAGCCTCGGCAGCGATCGGGAAGATGGCGAAGTAGTGGGTGGCGTAGGCCAGGCCGGAGACCACCCCCCAGATCGTCAGGTCGCGGCGGCGGCCGTGCTCGAGGCCACGCACGAAATAGAGCAGCGAGAGCGTCGTCAGGAGCACCAGCAGCGCGTAGGAGCGCCCCTCCTGTGAGTACCAGACGAGCATCGGGTTGGTGGCAACCAGAGCCGCCGCGATGATGCCGGTGCGCCGGCCGCGCAACTCCGCGCCGAGCAGGAAGACGACCGGCACCGTGAGCACCCCGGCGAGAGCCGAGAAGGAGCGCAGGCCCCACTCTCCGGTTCCGGTCACCTGCGTCCATAGCCAAGCGAGCGCGTAGTAGAGGGGCGGCGCCGACTCGCTGAAGCCAACCGCGTCCATCGCGTGCCAGAAGCTGCCGCGCAGGATGCGACTGGCGGTGACGATCTCATCGTGGTGGTAGCTCTGAGTGCCGAGCGTGGCGAAGCGCAGTGCCGCCGCGAGCGCGGTGAGACCGGCGACGATCCAGAAGGTGCGCGAGCGGGAGCGCACCAGATCCTTGCTCGCCTCCAGATAGGTCGAGAAGCTGCCCCTCCGCAGGGCGCCGGCGGCCTCCACCTAGGAAGCGAGTGCCGCTTCGATCGCCTTCGAGACCTCGTCCACGTAGACGAACTCCAGCGCGCTGCGCTCGTGCTCGGGGATCTCGGCCACATCGCCCTCGTTGCGTTCGGGCACCAGCACGCGCTTGATCCCGGCCCGCTGGGCGGCCAGCGACTTCTCCTTCAAGCCGCCGATCGGCAGCACCTGCCCGGTCAGCGTCACCTCGCCGGTCATCGCCACATCGTTTCGCACGTGCCGGCCGCTGATCAGCGAGGCAAGGGCAACGGTCATCGCCACACCGGCGGAGGGCCCGTCCTTGGGCACCGCCCCGGCGGGGACGTGGATGTGGATGTCGTGCTCGGCAAACCAGTCCTCGCTGAGCTCGAGAGCGATCTCGCGCCAGTGGCCGCGCACGTAGGAGAGCGCCGCCTGCGCCGACTCTTTCATCACGTCGCCGAGCTGGCCGGTGATCGTCAGCTTGCCCGAGCCGGGCATCGAGGTCGCCTCGATGAAGAGCACATCACCGCCGGTCGGCGTCCAGGCGAGCCCGGTGGCGACGCCCGGGTCCTTCGTGCGGCGGCGCTGCTCGGCGAAGAAGCGGCGCCGGCCGAGCAGCTCGCGGGCGCGCTTGGCCGAGACCTTGACCTTGCCGTTGGCCTTGCCCTCGGCGACTTCGCGGGCGACCTTGCGGCAGATCGTGCCGATCTGCCGCTCGAGGTTGCGCACCCCCGCCTCACGCGTGTACTCGTCGATGATCGCGGCCAGGGCCGGGTCGGCGAACTCGATCTGCGAGGACTTCAGCCCGTTGGCTTCGATCTGGCGCGGCACCAGGTAGCGGCGGGCGATGTGCTTCTTCTCCTCCTGCGTGTAGCCGGCCAGCTCGATCGTCTCCATGCGGTCCTGCAGCGGCCCGGGAATCGTGTCGAGCACGTTGGCGGTGGCGATGAACATCACCTCGGAGAGGTCGAACTCGAGGTCGAGGTAGTGGTCGCGGAAGGAATCGTTCTGGGCCGGGTCGAGCACCTCGAGCATCGCCGAGGCCGGGTCGCCGCGGAAGTCGGCGCCCATCTTGTCGATCTCGTCGATCATGAAGACGGGGTTGCGCGAGCCGGCGTCGCGCAGGGCGCGGATGATCGTGCCCGGCAGGGCGCCGATGTAGGTGCGGCGGTGGCCGCGGATCTCGGCCTCGTCGCGCACGCCGCCCACCGAGATGCGCTCGAACTCGCGGCCCAGGGCGCGGGCGATCGAGCGGCCGAGGCTGGTCTTGCCGACGCCGGGCGGGCCGACGAAGCAGAGGATCGGGCCCGGTGAGTCGGGCTTCAGCTTGCGCACCGCCAGGTACTCGAGGATGCGGTCCTTGACCTTCTCCAGGTCGTAGTGGTCAGCGTCGAGCACCTCACGGGCGTGGGCGATGTCGAGGTTGTCCTCGGTCGCCGCCGACCAGGGCAGCTCGACGAGCCACTCCAGGTAGGTGCGGATGACGCCGTGCTCGGCGGCGGCGGGAGGCAGTTTCTCGAGCCGCGAGAGCTCGCGCTCGGCGGCCTTCAGGGCGTGTTCGGGCAGCTCCGCTTTCTCAATCCGCTCGCGCAGTTCGTTGGCTTCGGCCTGTTGCTCATCGCCCTCGCCGAGCTCGTCCTGGATCGCCTTCATCTGCTGGCGCAGGAAGAACTCGCGCTGGCCTTTGTCGATCTCCGATTGCACCTGCGACTGGATCTGGGTGCCGAGCTGCACCACCTCCAGCTCGCGGGCGAGGATCTGGGAGAGGTGGCGCAGGCGGGCGACGACCTCGACCTCCTCGAGCAGCTCCTGCTTCTCCTCTGTGGTGATGCGCAAGGCGCCAGCGATCAGGTGAGCCAGGGCCGCCGGGTCGTCGAGGTTGGCGACCGCCATCTGCAGCTCCTCGGGCAGGTAAGGGATCTGCTCGATGATCTCTGAGAAGGTGCGCTGCACATTGCGGGTCAGCGCCTCCAGCTCCTGCCCTTCAACCACCACGTCGGGGTCCTCGGCGATGCGCGCCACCAGGTAGGGCTGCTCGGCGACATAGGGGCCGAGGCGCACACGCTGGGTGCCCTGCACGAGGATGCGCAGCGTGCCGTCGGGGACCTTGAGCATGCGGGCGACAACACCGACCACGCCTACCTCGTAGAGGTCATCGGGGCCCGGCTCCTCGTTCTCGGGGTCGCGGGCGGCGACCATCGCCAACATGCGGTTGGCGCCGAGCACGTCGTTGACCAACTTGATCGAGCGCTCCTGGCCGACCGCCAGCGGCGTCAGCGTCTCGGGAAAGGTGACCGTCTCGCGCAGGGGGAGGACGGGCAACGCATCGGGCAAGGGCTCGGAAGCGCGGATCGCGTCCTCGGCGTCGAGCGAGTCGACCACCTCGAGCACCGGGCTGCTCTCCATTAGCGCTGCCTCTCGCAGGTCGGCACTAGTCCCGCCCGATCGGCACGCGCGTCGCCTCGGCCGCATCGCGCAGCGGCAGGTCGACGCGCAGCACCCCGTCCTCGTAGGTCGCTTTGGCGCGCTCGGCATCGACATCGACCTGCAGCTCGACCACCCGGCGAAACGGCCCCGACTCGATCTCCACCTGCTGATAGACCCGCCCCTCGGTCTCCTGCACCTGCCGTTCCCCCACAATCGCCAGCTGCCGCCCAGAGATCTCAATCCCCACCTCATCCAAGTTCACGCCAGCGAGGTCCACCTTAACCACCGCCCGCTGCGGATCGCCGCAGTAATAGACATCCACGTTGGGAGTAAAGCCTCTGCTCCTGCGAGAGACGTATGTGGTCCGTGCCCACGCATATAGGTCCCGCTCCGGCATAGCCAAGAAACATAGCCATCGCACGGCGCGGGCGGCGACCCCTCCCCGGTGCCTCGCGAAGCGGCTCCGCAGAGTGGTTCTTGCCGCGCAGCGGCACGACATTCCACCGCCGAAGGCGGTGGTGGGCACCGGGGAGGGGTCGCCGCCCGCGCCCTACTAGGCGGTCTGCGCCTGCGACTGCCAGCGTGGCGGCCGCATGAGCAAGACGGGCTGCTTCGGCGGCACCAGCCCCTCGGGACGGTCCGGCCGAAACGTCGCGCAAGGCTCATCGAGCTCGAGCGCGCAGAGCATGTTCTTCTGGAAGTAGCAGTCCTCACAGGTGGGCTTCTTGGGCTTGCGCGGCACGGCGACCGATACTGCCATCGCCGCGCGCCTTGCGTGAGCCTCATTTCCGCAAAGCGCCACGTCTTTGACACAGTCTCGTCACAGGTTCCCCGCGTCTTGCGGAAGCCGGCGGACACTGGTGCTGGCGCTCGGCCCCTCGCTACCATGGGCTCTCGCCGATGGATCGCCCAGATCGGACCCAGAAGCTCGCCGCCTCGCCCCAGCTGTTCGAGAGCGACTTCCTCAACTTCTTCTCGCGAGTGCACCCCTCGGTGCCGGCGATCGTCTTCGTCCCAGTGATCGTCGTCATGGAGTGGCTCGGGGCCGACCGCGGCTACGGAGCCCTGCAGTTGATCGGGCTCAGCCTCGGCGGCATCGGCATCTGGACGCTGACCGAGTACTGGCTGCACCGGCTCGTCTTCCACTGGCAACCCGACAACGCCTTCGGCCGGCGCATGCACTTCATCATCCACGGCATCCACCACGACCACCCCAACGACAAGCTGCGCCTGGTCATGCCGCCGGCAGTCGCGATCCCGCTGGCAGCGCTCTTCTTCTTCGCCTTCAGCCTGATCTTCGGCGCGCCGGCGGCCTATCCGCTGTTCGGCGGCTTCATCCTCGGCTACCTGGTCTACGACTACACGCATTACTACGTGCACCACTTCGTCCCCAAGTCCGACCTGGGCAAGCGACTGCGCGAGCAGCACATGCGCCACCACTTCCAGGACCACCGTTACGGCTACGGCGTCTCCTCCCCTCTCTGGGATGTCGTATTCCGCACGCTGCCGCGCAAGCGCAACGGCTAGCGAAGGGCGATCTCGAGCTCGAAGCGGGCGTCGGGATCGTCAAGCTGATCGCCGAGCAGCTCGCGCAAGCGGGCGACGCGGTAGCGGACCGTCTGCGGGTGCAGGTGCAGTGCGGCGGCCATCTCGACCGCGTTGCCGCCGTGCCTGACGTAAGCGAGGGCGGTCTCGCGCATCCGCTCACCCGCCTTCTCAGTGAGTGGGGCGAACGCCGCGAGCCGGCGTTCGCCGATCCTCACAACGAGATCGCTACCTTCGAAGAGCAGCAGGTCGGCCAGGTGCTCCTCAGCGCGGACCGGGCCCATTGACGAAAGCACCCCCGCCTCCGCCGCCCGCAGGGCGGCCTGTGCCAGCAGCCAGGACTCGCGCACCTCTGTCACCCCACCTACCGGTCCCTGCGCCAGCCGCAGGTCAGCGGCGGCGCGCTCGAGCGGCTCGCTGCGCCCCGGACCGTCCGGGTCGGGCAGCAGCGCGCAGCCGAGCCCGTCGAGCTGGGTGAGGAGTGCGTCCGCCGGCAGGCGCCGGGCCAGGCGCTGCAGATCGGGCTCGGCGCAAGCGAGGGCGGCGAGCCTACGTGGCAACTTCCAGACCGCAGCCTGCGCGGCGGCCCGCAGGTCGGCAGCGACGGCCGCCTGTTCACCGGTCAGCAGCCGGGCCAGCTCGTGCTGACGGCGGCGGCGCAGGTCCTCGCCCTCCGATTGCGCCTCGGCGTACCCCTCAACTGAGTCGGCGGAGAGCTCATCGATGTAAGCGAAGATCGCCTCGGCGAGCAGGCTGAGCACGGCGGCGTCGAGCTTCGCCCCTTGTCCCGCGGCGGCAATGCGGCGCCAGGCGATCCGCGCGCCGACCCGGTAGGCCGCCTGCAACGAGTCGAGCGTGCGACCCTGGCGCAGCTCGCCGCGGCCAAGCGCCACATACACCTCGCGCCCAGTGCGGCCCGCTTCGGGATCGCGGATCAGGGCGACGAACTGGCTCAGCGCCTCGCCCACGCCGTTGCGGATGCCGCGGCCGAAGCGACCCTCTAGCGGGCGGGCGTACTCCGGTACCTCACGGGCAATCGCCTCCAGCGTCTCGACGGCGATCGCCTCCAGCTCGGGCTCGATCAGGTCGGCGACCGAGGTCGGCAAGTCGCGCCAAGGCTCAGAATCGAGAGTATTTATCATTTAACTGATAGAAACTTGGCGTAGAAATTGTCTTACGGGCCAATCTATATGGCCTTAACCAGCGTAACTTGTCCATCCGATGGGTGAGATGAGCCGCGTCGAGAAGACCGCCAACCTCGGGGCAGTGATGCTGCCCTTCCTCGCCACGCTGGCGGCAATTGCCCTGCTCTGGAACAGCCTGGTGAGCGCCAGCGATCTGGCGATCGCTGCGGTCATGTACCTGCTCACCGCGGTCGGCATCACCGTCGGCTTTCACCGCCTGCTCACTCACCGCTCCTTCCAGACCTCGAAGACACTCGAGTACGTCTTCGCGGTGCTCGGCTCAATGGCCGTGCAGGGCCCAGTGATCTCCTGGGTCGCTGACCACCGCAAGCACCACGCCCACACCGACGAAGAGGGTGACCCGCACAGCCCCCACGTGGGCCACGGCGAGGGCGTTCGCGGCGTGCTTGCCGGCCTCTGGCACGCGCACACGGGTTGGCTTATGTCGACTCAGGGTAGAGCCGACTGGAAGCGCTATGCGGCAGACCTCTATGAGGATCGCGGCATGCGCACGATTGGGCGCCAGTTCGTACCGCTGGTGATCCTCAGCTTGGCCCTGCCTGCACTGGCCGGCTATCTGGTCAGCGGAACACTCGCGGGCGCGGCCACCGGCTTTCTCTGGGGCGGCCTGGTGAGAATCTTCTTCGTTCACCACATCACCTGGAGTGTGAACTCCGTATGTCACTTCATCGGTACGCGCCGATTTGCCACTCATGACAGATCGACAAACGTCTTCTGGCTGGCCCTACCCTCGCTGGGTGAGTCCTGGCATCACAATCACCATGCCTTCCCACGCTCAGCCGTACACGGGCTGCGCAAATGGGAGGTGGACCCCTCCGCATTGATAATCAAAGCATTGGAGAAGCTCGGATTGGCGTGGAATGTGGTTCGCATCTCACCCGAGCGACAGGCTCAACGTACTGCCTGAACGGTAGAGCACTCAGCCTATTTTCATCCAAATGGCCAGGGTGAAGCCTTGCAATTTGACTCTGTGAACAGTCACTGTCACTGTGACTCTGCCACACTCCGGGGTAGCTGACGACCCGGGGGGCAAAAGCTCACCGGGACTGAAAGGAAGGAAATGCCCAGCACCAGCAACGTACTTGACGAGGCTCTAGATCTGGTGAAGAAGAGGCTTGCCGAGCTCGACGAGGAGCGCAAGCGCCTCGAGCGTGCGCTCGCCGAGCTTGGTGGGAGCGTCGCCCGTCGCCCCGGTCGCCCCAAAGGTAGTGGCCGTGGCCCAGGTCGTCCCCCCAAATCCGCATCGGGCGCTGCCGGCCCGCGCAAACGGCGCCGTCGCAGTGGTACCCGTGCAGATCAGGCTGTTTCCCTGGTGGAGAAAAACCCGGGGATCAGCGCTTCAGAGATCGCCAAGACGATGAAGATCAAGCCCAACTATCTCTACCGGGTCCTCGGAGAACTGGAGAAAGAGGGAAGGGTGACCAAGAAAGGGCGCGAGTACCACCCGACCAAATAAGGTCAACCCGATTGCGTCTTTTGGAAAAGCCGGCCCCTGGGGCCGGCTTTTTCGTTCACGGTTTCGCGGATGTCAAACGAGACCCAGGCCGCTAACCGCGTCACGCTCCTCGCGCAACTCGGCGGCGCTGGCGTCAATGCGGCTGCGCGAGAACTCCGGCACCTCGAGGCCCTCGACGATCGACCACTCTCCCCCACTGCACGCGCAGGGAAAGCCGGCGACGATGCCCTCCTCAACCCCGTAGGAGCCATCTGCCGGGACACCCATTGAGACCCAGTCTCCAGCGGGAGTACCCAGCACCCAGTCGCGCACGTGATCGATTGCCGCGTTTGCAGCCGACGCCGCGCTCGACGCACCGCGGGCCTCGATGATCGCGGCGCCACGTTTTGCCACGCGAGGGATGAACTCCTCGGCGATCCAGACCTCGTCGTCAACCGCATCCCAAGCGCTCTCGCCGTTTACCTTGGCGTTGACGACATCGGGATATTGGGTGGTCGAGTGATTGCCCCAGACGGTCATGTTGGTGACGTCTGAAACGCCCTTGCTGAGCCGGTTGGCAAGCTGGGCGATGGCCCGGTTGTGATCGAGGCGCATCATCGCCGTAAAGCGCTCGCGCGGCACACCGTCTGCATTCGACATCGCGATCAGGCAGTTGGTGTTGGCGGGGTTGCCCACTACCAACACCCGCACGTCATCCGCGGCGCCGGCGGCGATTGCCTCGCCCTGCGGCTTGAAGATCCCACCGTTGGCCTCGAGCAGATCGGCGCGCTCCATACCGGGACCACGGGGACGAGCGCCGACCAGCAGGCCGACGTTGCAGCCATCGAAAGCCTGCTTGGGGTCGTCGAAGATGTCGATTCTGCGCAACAGCGGGAAGGCACAATCGTCGAGCTCCATCGCGGTGCCCTCGGCCGCCTTCACGGCATTGGGAATCTCGAGCAGGCTGAGCTCGACCGGAGTGTCGGGGCCAAGCATCTGGCCGCTGGCGATACGGAAAAGCAGCGCGTAGCCGATCTGCCCGGCGGCGCCGGTGACGGTGACTTTCACAGGGGTGCTCACAGAGTCTCCTTTCGAAATCCCCGCCGACGGGCCGATACGTCAAAGTCAATTTGACGTATCGGCCCGTCGGCGGGTGGTTAGGTCATCGCCCGTTGCAGGCCCTCGTCGATCGAGGCGAGGAACTCCTGCGTGGTCTGGAACTCCTGGTCGGGACCGACGAGCAGCGCCAGGTCCTTGGTCATGCGGCCGCCTTCCACCGTCTCCACACATACCCGCTCCAGCGTCTCGGCGAATCGTGAGACCTCCGGCGTGTCGTCGAGGCGGCCGCGGGCGGCGAGACCCCGGGTCCAGGCAAAGATCGAGGCGATCGGGTTTGTCGAAGTCGGCTTGCCCTCTTGGTGCTGACGGTAGTGACGGGTGACCGTGCCGTGGGCAGCCTCGGCCTCGACCGTCTTGCCGTCGGGCGTCATTAGGACGCTCGTCATCAGGCCGAGCGAACCGAAGCCCTGAGCCACGGTGTCTGACTGGACATCGCCGTCGTAGTTCTTGCAAGCCCAGACGTAACCGCCCTCCCACTTCAGCGCCGCCGCCACCATGTCGTCGATCAAGCGGTGTTCGTAGGTGATCCCGGCGGCCTCGAAATCGGTCTTGAACTCGTTCTCGTAGACCTCGGCGAAGAGGTCCTTGAAGCGGCCGTCATAGCGCTTGAGGATCGTGTTCTTGGTCGAGAGGTAAACCGGATAACCGCGGTCGAGGCCGTAGCGCATCGAGGCGCGGGCGAAGTCGCGGATCGAGTCATCGAGGTTGTACATCGCCATCGCGATGCCGCCGCCGGGAAAGTCGTAGACATCGAGCTCGACCGGCTGTGAACCGTCCTTGGGCGTGTAAGTCAGCGTCAGCGTTCCCTCGCCGGGGACGACCATGTCGGTGGCGCGGTACTGATCGCCGAAAGCGTGGCGGCCAATGACGATCGGCTTGGTCCAGCCGGGGACGAGCCGCGGGATGTTGGCGATGACGATCGGCTCGCGGAAGATGACGCCGCCGAGGATGTTGCGGATCGTGCCGTTGGGTGAGCGGTACATCTCCTGCAGGCCGAACTCCTCGACTCGCGCCTCGTCGGGGGTGATCGTCGCGCACTTGACGCCGACGCCGTGCTGCTTGATCGCGTTCGCGGCATCGACGGTGATCTGGTCGCGGGTCGCGTCGCGGCTCTCGATGCTGAGGTCGAAGTAGACCAGCTCGAGGTCGAGGTAGGGCAGGATCAGCTGCTCTTTGATGAAGGCCCAGATGATGCGAGTCATCTCGTCGCCGTCGAGCTCGACGATCGGGTTCTTCACGGGGATCTTCTGCATCGCGGGCGGCGATGCTACCGATGGGGTGGCACAATCACCTCGATGGCCACCGTCGAGCGTTCCACCTCCACCACCCACGAGGTCTTCAACCAGGCTCCGCCGCTGGCGGACTACAACCCCTTCGACGCCGACCTGCCGCTGCGCGAGGCGCTGCAACGTGAGGGCGGCGGCTGGGCCGAGGACCGGGCACGTGAGCTGGGTGCGATCTGCGGCTCGGCGCAGACGATCCGCTGGGGCTTCGAGGCCAACGAGCGCAAGCCCGAGCTGAAAACGCATGATCGCTACGGCAATCGCATCGACGAGGTCGAGTTCGACACCTCCTGGCACGAGCTGATGCGGATTGGCGTCGGCCACGGCCTGCACGCGATGCCCTGGCGCGAACCGGGCGTCGGCGCGCACGTCGCCCGCGCGGCGATGTTCATGCTGCTCATGCAGGCCGAGAGCGGCGTCGGCTGCCCGATCTCGATGACCTACTCGGCGATCCCGGCGCTGCGCAAACAGCCCGAGCTGGCTGCCGAGTGGGAGGAGCGCTTCCTCTCGCTCGACTACGACGAGCGCTCGTTGCCGGCCGAGCGCAAGAGCGGCGCGCTCTGCGGCATGGCGATGACCGAGAAGCAGGGAGGCTCCGACGTGCGCGCCAACACGACCACGGCGACGCCGCTGAACGGCGGCGGGCCCGGCGCCGAGTACGAGCTGGTCGGCCACAAGTGGTTCTGCTCAGCGCCGATGTGCGATGCCTTCCTCGTCCTCGCCCAAACCGAGTCCGGCATCTCCTGCTTCCTGATGCCGCGCTGGACCCCCGATGGCGAGCGCAACGGCTTCCACATCCAGCGGCTCAAGGACAAGCTTGGCAACCGCTCCAACGCCTCCAGCGAGATCGAGTTCCGCGGCGCCTGGGCGCGCATGGTCGGCGAGGAGGGCCGCGGCGTGCCGACGATCATCGAGATGGTCAACCACACGCGCCTGGACTGCGTGATCGGCGGCGCCACCGGCTACCGGGCCGGCGTCGTGCAGGCGCTCAACCACACCGCGCATCGCGCCGCCTTCGGCGCCAACCTGATCGACCAGCCGCTGATGCGCAACGTGCTCGCCGACCTCTGCGTCGAGTCGGAGGCGGCGACGGTGGCCGCCATGCGCCTCGCCCGCACCTACGACGAAGTGGCCGCAGGCAACAACGAGGCAGTCGAGTTCAGGCGCTTGGCGAACGCGGTGCTCAAGTACTGGCTCTGCAAGCGCGCTCCATCCCACGCAGTCGAGTGCCTTGAGTGCCTCGGCGGCAACGGCTATGTCGAGGAGTCCGGCATGCCGCGGCTCTATCGCGAGGCGCCGCTGGCCTCGATCTGGGAGGGCTCGGGCAACGTCCAGTGCCTCGACGTCCTCCGCGCGATGGTCAAGAACCCAGCGTCCGTGGAGGCCTTCTTCGCCGAAGTGCAAGCGGGCGCCGGCGCCGAGCCCCGTCTCGATGCTTACGTCAGCTCCCTGCGCGAGGAGATCCCCGGCGACATCGAGACGATCCAGATCCGCGCCCGCAGCATTGTCGAGCGCATGGCCCTCGCCCTGCAGGCCTCGCTACTGGTCCGCTACGGCGACCCCGCAGTAGCTGACGCGTTTTGTGCTTCCCGCCTCTCTGGCGAGTGGGGGCACGCCTTCGGCACACTGCCGGCCGGAGCCGATTTCAGCTCAATCATCGAGCGCCACCAGCCGCACGCCTGAAGCTTGTGCGCACCCCCCGAGGCAGAACGGCTCAGGAAGCGTCCCGCAGCGCTCGGCCTACTTGCTCAGCTGTGATCACGCCAGAAAGGCGGCCCTCGGCGTCGACGACCATCAGAGCGCCGAAGCGGCGCAGGGCGCGGCTGGAGAGCAGCGAGTCGAGCGGCGCGTCGTCGCGGATCTGGAATGTGCCGTCGTCACGCTCGAGGAGATCAGACACCAGCGAGCTGGCTCGAGAAGTCTCCGGCACCTCATCGGCTTTGTCTCGCACGACGAGGCCAAGGAAATGGTGGGCAGCATCGACGACCGGGAACCAGGGCCAGCGGTAGCGCAGGAAGTACTCATCGAGAGCTTTCTCCACGCTTAGCTCGCCGGGGATCGCCACTGGCTCACGATCCATCACGTCGGAAACACGTAGCTCGGAAATCCGGCCGCTGACTGCGGTCTGCATCGTGGCGGCTTTGGCGGAGCCGTTGATGACGAAGCCGATCAGCGCCAGCCAGATGCCGCCAAAGGTAGCCCCGTTGAGGACCATCAAGAGGCCGCCGGCAATGAAGATCCAGGCGAAGACCCGGCCCAGGCGGGCGGCGAAGCGGGTGGCTGAGCCGCGGTCGCCGGTCCGCCACCAGGCGATCGCGCGGGCGATGCGGCCACCGTCCATGGGAAAGGCAGGAAGCAGGTTGAAGACCAGGACGATGGCGTTGATCGAGGCCAGCCAACCAACCATCGCCATCACGCCGGAGACGCCCGAGTTGGACTCGATCAGCACCGCGCGCTCGAACTCGTCGGGACCGACCGCGACGAGGCCGACGGCGGTCAACACAACGACGATCGCCAGAGTGACGAGCGGACCGGCGACCGCCACCTTGAACTCGGTTCCGGGGCTGTCGGACTCGCGATCCATGTTCGCCATGCCGCCGAATATCCAGAGCTGAATGCTGGAGATGCCGATGCCGTTGCGCAATGCGGCGAAAGCGTGGCCAAGCTCGTGCAAGACGATCGAACCGAAGAAGCCGGCAGCACTGAGCACGGCGAGCACGAAGGGCGTCGAGGAGGCGCTGCTCTCATCGAGCACGCTGCCGTAGAAGTCGGACAGCCAGAAGATCACCAGGAAGAGGACGAGGAACCAGGACCAGTCGACGGCGATGCGAATGCCGCGCACGTGGAAAAGGGTGATCGGGGTGCCGCCGAACATGGAGGTCAATGGTAAGCCCCTGGAAAATCCGACCTCGCGCTCGGATTTCGGCTCTATAGAGTGCTCGCTCGTGCCCACGCATGACGTACTCGTGATCGGCGCCGGCCTGGCCGGACAGCGGGCCGCTCTCGCCGCCGCCGAGCAGGGCGTCTCGGTGGGGATCGTCAGCAAGGTCCACCCTGTGCGCTCGCACTCGAACGCCGCCCAGGGTGGGATCAACGCGGCGCTCAACCCTGGCGACTCCTGGGAGTCGCACGCCTTCGACACGATCAAGGGCTCCGACTACCTCGGCGATCAGGACGCGATCGAGATCATGTGCCGCGAGGCACCGGAGGAGATCCTCCACCTCGAGCACCTCGGCGTCACCTTCCACCGCAACGAGGAAGGCAAGCTCGGCACGCGCGCCTTCGGCGGCGCCTCCGCCGCCCGCACCTACTACGTCGCCGACATCACCGGCCAGGCGATCATGCACGTGCTCTACGAGCAGCTGATGAAGTACTCCGACTCGGTTGCGCGCTACGAGGAGTGGTTCTCTACGGCGCTGGCGATCGACGAGGGGGGCGAGTGCTGTGGGGTCGTCACCCGCAACATCGCCGACGGCTCGATGGAGCTCTTCCGGGCAAAGTCGGTGATCCTCGCCTGCGGCGGCAACGGCCAGGTCTGGAAGCCGACCACCAACGCGCTGATCTGCACCGGCGACGGCATCGCGATGGCCTACCGGGTCGGGGCCAAGCTGATGGACATGGAGATGATCCAGTACCACCCGACGACGCTGGCGGGCAAGGGCTTCCTGATCACCGAGGGTGCCCGCGGCGAGGGTGCTCACCTGCTCAACAAGAACGGCGAACGGTTCATGGAGAAGTACGCGCCGAACAAGATGGAGCTCGCCTCGCGTGACGTCGTCTCACGCGCCGAGCAGACCGAGATCAACGAGGGGCGGGGCTTCGAGGACGGCACCGTCGCGCTCGACATCACCGTCGTGCCGAAAAAGCGCGTGCACGAGGCGCTGCGCGAGATCGTCCTCGTCGGCAAGGACTTCGCCGGTGTCGACATCACCCGCGAACCGATCCGCATCAAGCCCGGCAACCACTACACGATGGGCGGCGTCAAGACCGACGTCGACGGGCGCACCGATATCCCCGGCCTCTACGCGGCCGGCGAGACCGCCTGCGTCTCGGTCCACGGCGGCAACCGACTGGGCGCCAACTCGCTGCTCGACACGCTGATCTTCGGCCGCCGCTCCGGCGCCGACGCTGCCACCCGCGCCAAGCGGATCGAGGGCTCGCGGCCCTCGCGGGAGGTGCTCGAGGCCGAGCAGGCGACGATCGCGGCGATCTCCGCCCGCGAGAAGGGCACGGGCCGGCGCATCTCCGAGATCAAGTTCGACCTGGGCACGGTGATGGACGCCAAGGTCGCCGTCTTCCGTGACGAGGCCGGCATCCAGGAAGCGCTGGAGACGGTGCGGCGCCTCAAGCAGGAGGCCGAGACCGCCTACATCGACGACCGCGGCAGCATCTTCAACCAGGACATCCTCGGCGCAATCGAGCTCGGCTACATGCTCGACAATGCCGAGGCGACTTGCATCGCAGCCCTGGAGCGCAAAGAGAGCCGTGGCGCCCAGTACAGGACCGACTTCCCCGAGCGCAACGACGAGGAGTGGCTCAAGCACATCGACCTGCAGCTCGGTGCCGACGGGCCGGAGATCTCATACTCAGAGGTGACCATGACCCAGTGGGAGCCACAGGAGAGGACGTACTGATGGCCGACTACACGCTGAAAGTCCGCCGTTACCAACCAGAGAGCGGCGAGGGCGCCTACTGGGAGGAGTTCAAGGTCGACCTCGACCCCTCGCTCTCGGTGCTCGACGGCCTGTTGCAGGCCAAGGACCGCGACGACGGCTCACTCTCAGTGCGCTGCTCGTGCCGCGCCGCCATCTGTGGCTCCTGCGGGATGAAGATCAACGGCCAGTCCGGCCTCGGCTGCAAGACCCAGATCGGCGAGGCCCAGGAGCTGGCAGAGAAGCAGGCCAGCGTCAGCCCCGACACCAACGGCGAGACCCCCTCGATCGTGGTCGAGCCGATGGGAAATATGCCGGTCATCAAGGACCTGATCACCGACATGGAGTCGACCCACTGGGCCAAGATCCGCCGCGTCACCCCCTGGCTGCTGCCCCACGGCGAGGCGCCCGAGCGCGAGTACGTGGTCGAGCCCGAGTCGATGATCGACATCACCCAGTCGATGGCCTGCATCCAGTGCGGCGCCTGCGTCTC
Organism: uncultured Solirubrobacterales bacterium; assembly: GCA_963715455.1. Lineage (GTDB taxonomy): Bacteria > Actinomycetota > Thermoleophilia > Solirubrobacterales > 70-9 > VRUE01. The sequence continues at coordinate 128,954 of OY970245.1, forward strand.
CTCCTGCCTCTCGATGGAAGCCGACCCCGACTTCATCGGCCCGGCGGCGCTGGCCAAGGCCTACCGCTTCGTCGGCGATCCACGAGATGCGGAGACCGTGGAGCGACTGCACGACCTGGCCGAGGACCCGCACGGCATCTACGACTGCACCCACTGCTTCAGCTGCATCGACGCCTGCCCCAAGGGCGTCGCGCCGATGGACCAGATCATGCGCCTGCGGCGCAAAGCCGGCGAGGAGGGGATCGAGGATCCCAACAGCGGCCACCATCACGAGCTCGCCTTCGTCAAGATCATCGAGAAGAAGGGGACGCTCGACGAGGTGGCCCTGCCGCGGGAGTCCTTTACCTTCGGCATCAAGGGCAAGCTGAAACCGAGCAAACGGGCGATCAAGGAAGTCATCGGGGCGCTGCCGACGATCCTGCGCACGATCAAGAGCGGCAAGGTGAGGAGCAAGTGGATTGCCCCGCACCACAAGCTCCCTGGAACCGCCCAGGACGAGGTCAAGGCGATCTACCAGCACGCCGAGGACCATCGCGAGGAATTCAACCTCTACATCCGCGGCGAGGAGGACGTCGAACCGGAGCCCGACGAGCCGACGGAGGAGACGATTACGGCTGAGGCTGCGGCCGCAGCGGAAAGCGAGGAGTCGTGAGCGAGCAGATCAAGGTCGCCTACTGGCCGGGCTGCGTCTCGCGCGGCTTCACCCCCGAGCTGCACGGCTCGATGGCGATCGCCGCCGAGAAGCTCGGCATCGAGTTGGTCGAACTGGACCGCGCCAACTGCTGCGGCGCCGGCGTCATCGCCGAGCACAACCAGGAGCTGGCCGACACGCTCAACGCTCGCACCTTCGCCCTCGCCCAGCAGACCGGGCTCTCGATGATGAACATCTGCTCGACCTGCCAGGGCGCTCAGTCAGAGTGCCAGCAGCGACTCGACGCCGACTCCTCCTACCGCGCCCACGTCAACGAGGTGCTGAGCGGCCAGGGCCTCGCCTACGAGAAGGGCAAGGACGGCTTCACCAACAAGAACTTCCTCTGGCTGCTGGTCGAGGACTACGGCCTCGAGCGCCTCGCCGAGAAGGTGACGCGACCGCTCAGCGGCCTGCGCGTCGGCCCCTTCTACGGCTGCTACGTGGTGCGGCCCAAGGAGCGGCTTGGCTACGAGGAGTTCCCCGAACGCGATCTCTACCTGGAGAAGGTGATCGAGACGCTCGGCGGCGAGGTGGTCGAGTACGACGGGGCGCGCAAGTGCTGCGGCTTCCCGGTGATCACGATGAACCGCGAGACCTCGCTGCGCCAGGCCGGCACCCACGTCGGTGACGCGCTCGACGCGGGCGCCGACTGCCTCGTCACCCCCTGCCCGCTCTGCCACCTCAACCTCGACATGCAGCAGCCCGAGGCGGCCAAGGTGGTCAACCGCGACCTCGACCTCGCCGTCCTGCACCTGCCGCAGCTGGTCGCCCTGGCGCTCGGCGCCGAGCCCAAGCAGCTGGGCATGAAGAAGCACATCGCCTCGACCAAATGGGTCGAGGAGCGGCTCGCCGCGGTTCCTGCTTGAGCTCAATCGGCGAGCCCATGCCAGCGCCCCGGTCATGGGTCCTTGGGCGCATGATCGCCGCTGCGGCAATGATCGTCCTCTGCATCGCCCCTGCCGCCAGGGCGACCCCCGCTCAGGTCCGCGCCTACGACCTCGGCGTCACAACGATCGCTTCGAGCCCACGCCCACTGCCGGTCAGGCTTTGGGGGGCGATCGGCTTGCCGACCACCCCGGGCCCGCATCCGCTGGTCGTCGTCGCTCACGGCCGCCATGCCGACAACTGCCCTCGCCGCCGGGGCCTCATGTCGTGGCCCTGCTGGAAGGACGAGCGGCGCAGCGACCTCGGCCTGCGCCACATCGTTGCCGCCCTGGCCGAAAACGGCATCGCGGCCATCGCCCCCGACTTCAACGCCGCCTTCACCTTCTTCTGGCCAGGGACGGCGGGTGACTCCCACGAAGAGCGGTGGCCCCTGATCGCCGAACGCACGCTTGCCGAGCTGAACGCCGCAGCACAAACGGGGAGCAGCGCCTTCGGCATGCCGCTCGCCGGCCGAGTCGACTTCGCCGACCCACCGGCCTTCCTCGCCCACTCGCTGAGCGGCGCCAACGCGGTTCGCTACGCCGGCACCCACCAGATATCGGCGTTGCTCCTCCTCGCTCCGGTCTTTGATCACGAAGGCCCTCCCGACGTGCCCACCGCGATCGTCGACTCGGCCTGCGACAACGACGTCCCGGGTCAAGGCCACCGGTATTTCACGCGGGCCAAGCTGGCGCCACGCTCGGCGCCCGTCTTCTTCGTCCGCCTCGAGGGCGCCAATCACAACTACTACAACTCAACGCTTTCGCGAGGAGGCCGCAACGACGCCCAGTTCCTGACCAGGAAAGGCTGCCGCAGCGGCGAACGCATATCCGCGCGTCGCCAGCAGGCCTGGATCGACCGCTTCGCCTCAAGCTTCTTCGCCGCGGTGCTGAGCGGCGCACCGGCACCTGGGTGGATGCAGCCCGGGCTCCCGTTCCCGACGCGCATCGACGGCCTGCCGGTTGGCTACGACAGGATCGTCCCGGGCGCATAGCCTGAGGCCATCGAGCCCGTCTTCCTCCCACTTGCGGCCAGCGACGCTGCCGGGGTACTCACCGACCTCTTCCTGGTGCTGGTCGCCGCCAAGCTCGGCGACGAGGTCTTCAAGCGCATCGGGCAGCCGGCGATCGTCGGTGAGATCCTCGGCGGGGTGCTGATCGGACCCTCGGTGCTGGGCTGGGTCGAGGTCGGCGAGGTGCTGCAGGTCTTCTCCGAGCTGGGCGTCGTCTTCCTGCTCTTCTGGGTCGGCCTGAAGACGCGGCTCTCGGAGATGCGCACCGTGGGACGAGTAGCGGTCACCGTCGGCAGCGCTGGCGTGGTCGTGCCCTTCCTCGCCGGGATCGGGCTCGGCCTGGCACTCGGCGAAAACACCGAGACCAGTGTCTTCCTCGGCGCGGCGCTGGCGGCAACCAGCGCCGGCATCACCTCGGCGACCTTCCTCGACCTCGGCATCGCCCGCAGCCGCGCGGCACGCACGGTGCTCGGCGCCGCCGTGGTCGACGACATCCTCGCCCTGATCCTGCTCTCGGTGGCGGTTGGCATGGCTGCTGACGGGGGTGTCGATGCCGCCAAGATCGCCCTTGCGCTCGGCGTCGCAATCGCCTTCGTCGTCTTCGTCGCCCTGGGTGGGACGCAGCTGCTGCAACGCCGCCCGCAACTGCTGCAGGCGCCGCGCTTCGCCGACTCGCCTTTGCTGCCGGCGGTGATCCTCTGCCTTGGACTGGCCGCCTTCGCTGCCGAGATCGGCCTGGCAGCGCTGATCGGTGCCTTCCTCGCCGGGATGATCGTCGCCGAGACCAAGGACCACACCTCGATCGAGGAGGAAGTCAAGCCGCTCTACGCCTTCTTCCCGCCCTTCTTCTTCGCCTTCATCGGCATCGAGCTCGACCTCGATGCCCTGCTCAGCGCCGACGCCCTGCTGCTGCTCGGGGCCGTGACAGTTCTGGCCGCCGCGACCAAGCTGGTACCCGCCTACCTGGCCGCGCGGCCGCTGGGCCGAGGCGAAGCCTCGATCGTCGGCGTCGGCATGATCCCGCGCGGCGAGGTTGGCATCGTCGTCGCCTCGATCGGCGCCGCCGCGGGGGTCATCGATGCCGAGCTCTTCGGCGTCGTCGTCGGTATGTCGATCCTCACGACGCTGGTGGCCCCGTTTGTCCTGCGGCGGTTGAGCCAGCCCAGCACGTCGCCTAGAAGTTGACTGAAGCGAACAGGCCGGCGAAGGCAACGATAAAGCTCGCCATGGTGACGATCATCGCGTGCTGGAGGGCGTCGAATCGCTTCTCGAAGCGAGCTTCGAGCCGGTTGAACCGAGCATCGACATGGTCTTCGAACTTATCGAATCGCTTATCCACATCTTCGAAGCGCCTATCGACCTGCTCGAAACGCCTGTCGACCTGCTCAGCGAAATGATCGAGGCGATCATCGTTCCAATTCACTTTTGCCCGCTCCATCGTCAGAGGACGCTAACAGACAAAATGTTACACGTGGCGCACGGAAGTGTGCTGGACGAATGGGTTGAGCAGCGACGATCTCAGCCCAGCAGATCGCGCTCGATCAAGAGCTCGGCAACCTGCACGGCGTTGGTCGCGGCGCCCTTGCGCAGGTTGTCGCCGGCGACCCAGAGGTTGAGCGTACGCTCCTGGCCGGGGTCACGGCGGATGCGGCCGACGAGCACCTCGTCGCGGCCAGCCGCGTCGATCGCCATCGGGTAGGCGCCACTGGCCGGGTCGTCGACGACGACCACCCCCGGCGCCTCGGCGAGCAGGGCGCGGCAGTCCTCGGGCGAAAGGTCTTCGCGGGTGCGCACGTTGACCGACTCGGAGTGGCCGCTGATCACCGGCACGCGGGCGCAGGTCGCCGAGATCGCCACCTCCTCGCCGATGCCGAGGATCTTGCGCGTCTCGGCCATCACCTTGCGCTCCTCGGTGGTGTAGTCGTCGCCGTCCTTGAAGACCTCGACCTGGGGCAGCACGTTGAAGGCGATGCGGTGCGGGTAGACCTTCGCCGCCGGGACCTCTTCGCCGCCGAGCACGGCGCGCGATTGGTCGAGCATCTCTTCGATCGCCCGTTGGCCGGTGCCCGAGACCGCCTGGTAGGTGGAGACGACGAGGCGCTCGAGGCCGACCGCCCGCTCGATCGGGGCCAACGCCATCATCATCACCATCGTCGTGCAGTTGGGGTTGGCGACGATGCCTTTGTGAGTTGCGACTGCATCGGGGTTGACCCCGGCGACGACCAGCGGCACGTCCTCGTGCATGCGCCAATAGCTGGTGTTGTCGACGACCACGGCGCCAGCCTCGACCAGCTGCGGCGCCCACTCGGCGCTGACCGAGCCGCCGGCCGAGGAGAGCACGACATCGAGGCCCTGGATCGTCTCGGCGTTGAGCGGCCGGCAGGCGATCAGCGAGCTGTTCCACTCGAGCTCGCGCCCGGCGGAGCGCTCGGAGGCAAACGGCACCACCTCGGCGACGGGGAAATCGCGCTCGGCGAGCAGCTCGAGGATGGTCGAGCCGACCGCGCCGGTCGCGCCCAGGACTCCGACTCTGTAACCGTCGCCGGTCATCTCATCCGAGTATGACCGGGCTCAGCTGCCGACGGTCGGGCGGTGCTCGGCGCTGGAGGGGTCCTCGGCGCGGACACCCAAGTCGAAGGCTTTGTGGAGTGACTGGACGGCGTCGGGAACGCGGTCGGCGGCGATCACGCACGAGATCTTGATCGGCGAGGTGGAGATCATCTCGATGTTGATCCCCTCGGCACCGAGCACCTCGAAGACCTTGGCGGCAACGCCGGGGTGGGAACGCATGCCGGCGCCGATGATCGAGACCTTGCCGATGCGGTCGTCGGTGCGCACCCCTTGGCTGACCTCGCCGAGCGCGGCGATCGCGTCGGTGGCTGCGGTCAGCTCGGAGCGGTCGATCGTGAAGGAGAGGTCGGCCAGCTCGTCGTCGCCGACGGGCTCGTTCTGGATGATCACGTCGACGTTGATTCCGGCCTCGGCCAACGCGGTGAAGATCTCACCGGCGACGCCGGGCTCGTCGCGGATGCCGGTCAGCGTCACGCGCGCCTCGTCGTCGGTATGGGTCACGGCTGTTACAAACGGCTGCTCCACGGTCTCCTGCTCGGCCTCCTCTTCGGTGACGACGAGGGTACCGGGGCCGTCCTCGAAGCTGCTGCGGCAGTGGATGCGGACGCCGTGATTGCGGGCGTACTCAACCGAGCGCAGCTGCAGGACGCGGGCGCCGGAGGCGGCCATCTCCAGCGTCTCCTCGTAGGAGGCAACCGGCAGCTTGCGTGCCTCCGGCACGATTCGCGGGTCGGCGCTGAAGACGCCGGCCACGTCGGTGTAGATCTCGCAGACGTCGGCGCCAAGCGCGGCCGCCAGGGCGACCGCGGTCGTGTCGGAGCCGCCGCGACCGAGGGTGGTGACGTCGCGGCTCTCGGTCGAGACCCCCTGGAAGCCGGCGACGAGCACGATGTGGTCCTCGTCGAGCGCCGCCTGGATGCGCTCGGCGCGCACGTCGATGATCCGCGCCCGGGTGTGCGAGGAGTCGGTGACGATCCCCGCCTGCGAGCCGGTCAACGAGATCGCCTTGTGGCCCATGTCGTGGATCGCCATCGCGCAGAGTGCGCAGGAGATGCGCTCGCCGGTGGAGAGCAACATGTCCATCTCACGCGAGTCGGGACGGTCGGAGATTTCCATCGCCTGGGCGACCAGCTCATCGGTCGTCTTGCCGCGAGCGGAGAGCACGGCGACGGCGTTGTTGCCCGCCTCGCGCGCGGCAACGATGCGGCGCGCGGCGCGCTTGATCTGCTCGGCGCCGGCCACCGAGGTGCCGCCGAACTTCATTACGACCGTCTTCGAGTCTCCCTCAGGCATGAACCGCTGAGGATAGTCGGCCCGATCGCTTCGACCCGGCGGTGAAACGCGTTGCGGCGCAGATAGCGCCGTAAAGCGTTACGCCCCTGAAAGCGACGCTACTCGCCGCTGCCGAGGTTGCCGAGCATCGCGTGCTCGGCCATGCGGATCAGGCCGAGGGCCATGTGAGGGCGCATGTCGCTGGTCCGCACCCGCACGTGCGAGCCGTGTGGCCCGACCACCTCGACGATCGTGCAGACGTCGCCGATCTGGCAGTCCTCGCCGTAGTCGGCTTCCAAGGCCTCCATCTGGGCCGTCACCACCTGCCCCATCTTGCTCTGGTCGATCGGCATCTCGTGTCCTTTCTCGTATTCCCGATCCAGCTGTCAATCAACCGAAGATCGGCGCAGGAAGTCATCGAACATCGGCACGGTGAAAGCAGTATCGCCATGCGCTGGGCTGTACACCATTCCCTTCTGGATCAAGCCCGAGCGGCGCGGCGCCACGCTCTCCACCTTCACCCCGAGGCGTGCGGCGATGTCGCCCGAGCGATGCGGACCGGCGCCGAGTTCGGCCATTGCCGTGAGATAGCGCTTCTCGGCGGGGGTGAGCCGGTCCATGCGGACCCGGAAGAAGTTTTCGTCGAGCCGCCGCTGGACGTCACGGGCGGCGAGCGTGACGTCGTCCAGGGTGATGGGCGATTCGGGCGCGGCATTCCAGACGTGGTAGCCCCACTCCTGCAGGAAATAGGGGTAACCCTGGGCGTAGCCGACCAAGCGCTCGAGCGCCTCGGGCTCGAAGTCGACCCCCTGGACCTTGGCCGGCACGGCGAGCACCAGCTTGGCGTCGTCCTCAACGAGCGAGCCGATTTCGGGGAAGTCGAAGAGCCTCTCCGCGTAGGACTTCGCGTTTCCCGCAAGGCCGGGAAGCTGTGGCAGACCCGCGCCGACGAGGATCACCGGCAGCTTGAGCTGAACGGTCCGATGGACAGCGCTGATCAGCGCCCCCAGCTCATCGGCGGCGAGGTACTGGACCTCATCGATGGCCAGCAACAAGCCGCGCCCACGATCGTCGACCGCTTCCCCCACAGCCACCAGGAGATCGGTCACGTCGTCGGCGAGGACCCCCGAATCGGCGCTGCCGGCGATCGCATCCACGTTCAGCGAGATGGAAGAGCCATCGGACAACCTGTACGAGAACGACTTGAGCGTGCCGAGCGCGCGTTTGACGACGCGCGACACGGATCCCCGGTCGAGCTCCAGGAGGATCGAGCGCAGGCGCGCGGCGAGCAGGTGCTCGAATTCGCCGGTTTCGGGAGCCTCGATGAAAGCCCGTGCCAGGCCCTCTTCCTGGGCCATTTGGTCAAAGCGGTTGAGCAGAACGGTCTTGCCGACGCCCCTCAGGCCGATCGGCATGAGGCTCTTCCCAGGGCGCCCCGCCACGGTGCGGCGCAGCGCAACCTGATAGCTCTCGATCAAGTCGTCCCTGCCCAGCAGCGAGGGCGGCTCGGTGCCCGCGCCGGGCGAGAACGGGTTTTCCACCGGATCCATTTCAACGGACCTTACCGGAACTTATGGTTCTTACCATGTATACGCATAAGCTTGATCAATCTCTCTCTATATGTGAGGGAGATCACACCTATCCCTTCTCTGTAGAAGCGAAATCTGGCCGTAGCGGCGCCTAGCGTTTCGCCCTCAATCAAAGAAGCGGCCCCCGCGTCGGTGGAACGACCGGGGGCCAGGCACCGAAAGGCGGAACCTTCCGATGCAGGACAACCCTAGCCAGCGCCCGGCTGACGAGCGTGAGGACAAGCCAACGCAACGCGCCGTACTCGCGCTTCTCCTCTTCGAGTTCCCGGCGCAGTTGACGAGAGAGCAGATGAAGTGGAAGGGCCTCTATGGCGATGAGCGGATGAACCAGGCGATCCGCAATCTCGCTATCGCGGGCCTTCTGTGGTGCGAGGGAGACTTCGTGCTGCCGACCCTCGCTGCTCGCCACTTCGACTGGCTGGAGCTGTCGTGAACGTCGCAGAGCGCTTCGGAGACAACCTTGCCCGCTGTCGCAAGCTGGCCGACCTGTCGCAGGACGAGGCAGCCGTTCGGGCGTCCCTGCACCGAACCGAGATCAGTCAGATAGAGCGGGGGCTACGCCTGCCCCGCATCGACACGCTGGTCAAGCTCATGGGGGCGCTGGAAGCCGATGCAGACGAACTGCTGACCGGCCTCGTCTGGGAGCCAGGGGAGATGCGTCATGGCCAATTCAATCTTCCTGGCTCCGGTCGAGCCAACAGCTAGTGGTCGAGAATTCCGAAGAAGAGGAGGTATCCGCCGTGCGCCGTACGCTTGCGCCGCTGGTGGCAGAGAACGGGCAATCGGGCGAGGCAACTGGACCGATGGAACGCATCGGGCAGCTGTTTGCCTTCCTATTGATCCTCGGCGTCCCCGTGGGCCTCGTCTTCCTTGCGATTGGCCTGTTCCCTGCTGATCTCCCCGTGAATAGCAGCCCGAACTTCATCGACACGATCTTCAATAACCGGGGGGTCATTTGGGCGGCTCGCCTCCTACTTGTCTCAGCCGCTGCCGTGCTTGCCTTCGGTGGCGTCTTCATAGTCGTTTCGACCGGAATCCGCATGAAGAATGGGGAGTGGCTTCGCCGCGCAGGCCCCTTTGAGGTGTCCGAGACGGCCGTGAGCGAGATTGAGGGCCAGATCGACTTTTGGCGCCAGGCGGCCCTAGCCGGCCAAGAGGAAGTTGAGGAGCTGACGGAGCGTCTGAACGAGTCCGATGAGCTGATTGAGCAGCTGCACAACATGATCGATGACGGATAGAAATCCCCCAGCAGCTATCGTTTGCCATGTACCTTCTGCTAAGGAGCGCATATGACGCCAGAGCAGCTAAACAAGCGCATTGAGCGCACGCTGAAACGCAATCAGGCTGCTGTCAAGCAAGCCAATAGCCGCACCCAGCGGCTGAATCGGGCTGCTGAGCGTTCGACCCAGATCGTTGACCGTGCAGTGCGGCAGCTTCGCCAAGGTTCAGCCAGCTAGCCAGCTCGACGACTTCGCGAGGAGCTAGCCTTGGCTAGTGCCCGATAAGCGCCGCAGGCAGAAGACCGATAAGGGCCTTGAGATCCCCGTCCCGACCAAAGGCGACTTTGACGCCGCCCTGTCTAAGGTCGCTCCGCCAGCAAGTCGTAAACGCCCTGGCGGGAAAGACCGGCCTCAGAAGCGATCTTCGTAATCGGCACGCCCGCCTTCTGAGCTTGCCGACAGAAGCCCCGTAGGTCTTCGGTCGCCTGTCGCTTGGCAGCATCGGCCTTCTCGCGCCGCTTGGCCGCGCCCCGGATGCTCCGCAGGATGAGCGCCTGATCGCTCATCGGGCCGCCCGGTCGAGCAGCGAGTGGAACATCGAGCGCTCGCCGCGGAAGCGTTCGTTGTAGCGCCAGGCGTACTCGTCCAGATAGGACTGGAGCCACTTGTCGGAGACGACCTTGTAGGCACCACGCATCCCTGTCTTGAGGTTGCCGAGGAAGCCCTCGATCGTGTTCGTATGGACGTTGCCGCGGACGTAGACGCCGGCCGAGTGGTTAATGACCCGGTGGCCCGCGTACTCCCGAGAGAGCGGCCGGTAGGGCCGCCAGTCGTCGGTGAAGATGATCGACTCGGGATCACACCTATCCCTTCTCTGTAGAAGCTCGGCGCGCCTCAGAGGGGAAGGGGTAGGTGTGAGGGAGATCACACTTGACGATATATCGGAACGATATATCTTGGAGCGTGATGAACCTCAGCCCAACCGCCTACGTGATCCTTGGCATGGTCAGCCGCGAGCCGCGCTCGGGTTATGAGATCAAGGCGCTGGTCGACAACACGACGCGCTTCTTCTGGGCGGCCTCCTACGGGCAGATCTACCCGGAGCTGAAGAAGCTCTCCGAGGCTGGGCTGGTCGAGGGGGTCGACGCGCCCCGGGGAGAGCGCAAACGAACCGTCTACGCGATCACCACCGAGGGCGCAGCGGCGCTGAAAGAGTGGCTGCGCCAGCCGCCCGAGACAGCCGAGATGCGCGAAGAAGGGCTGCTCAAGCTCTTCTTCTCCGGGGTGCTGGCACCAGAGGAGGCGGTCGAGACGCTGCGTGCGATGCGCGACTACCGCCGCGGGCTTGCCGGGCGGCTCGAGGCGATGGAGCCTGGCGCCCGGGAAAAACTTGAGAGCAACGAGGATCCCTACCCGCTGCTCGTATTGCAGGGCGGGGTCGAGTTCAACGAGTGGTTTGCAGAGTGGTGCGAGCGCGTGGAGGCCAGCCTCCTCGGCGCCGCCCACGCCGAAAGGAGCAGCTGATGTTCGACTCACTCGCCCGCCTCGCCAACGGCCACCCACGCCGGGTCGGCATCGCCGCGATCGTCTTCTTTGTCCTTGCCGCCGCGCTGGGCGGCTCGGTCGCCGACCGGCTTGACCCCTACGGCGCCGACGACCCCGCGACCGAGAGCGTGAAGGCAATGGACCGGCTCGAGGATGCCGGCCTGCGCATCCCGGCTGTGCTCGTGCTGCTCGAAGACGTTGACGTCGACGCGCCGGCGACGCGGGCCCGGGTCAAAGCTCTCGAGCGCAGCGTGCGCCAGCACCCCGACGTCAAATCGGTCAGCGGCTACTACGACACTCTTTCGGGCGTCTTCGTCTCTTCAGACCGCCGCTCCACCTACTTCCTCGTCACCCTCGAGCCAACCGAGGACAAGCAGTGGCAGGAGGCCGCCGCAGATGTCGCCAGCTCGCTTTCCGATGAGCCCGGTGTCGTTGTCGGTGGCGCAGCCGTCGCCCAGGAGCAGGTCAACAAGCAGGTCGAGAAGGACCTGCAAAAGGCCGAGCTACTCGCTCTGCCGCTGCTCTTCCTGCTCTCGCTGCTCTTCTTCCGCAGCCTCGTTGCCGCTGCGCTGCCGGTGATGATCGGCGTGCTGGCAATCGTCGGCACCTTCCTCATCATCCGCCTGCTCAGCGAGGCGGGCTCGATCTCGATCTTCGCCCTCAACCTGACCACCGGGCTGGGGCTGGGGCTGGCGATCGACTACAGCCTCTTCGTCGTCTCACGCTACCGCGAGGAGATCGCCAAGGACGGGCCTGGCCTGGCGGCGATGCGCCGCGTGATGGCAACCGCCGGGCGCACCGTGCTCTTCTCATCGCTGACCGTAGCGGCGGCGCTCGCCTCGCTGATCGTCTTCCCGCAGCGCTTCCTCTACTCAATGGGCTTCGGCGGCGCCCTGGTGACGCTGCTCGCCGCGCTGGTCTCGCTGACCGTGCTGCCCGCCGTGCTCACCCTGCTCGGCACGCGCGTCAACTCGCTCTCGCCCAAGTTCCTGCGCCGCCGCGCCGAGGCCGAGACGCGGCCCGACGAGCAGGGCTTCTGGTACCGGCTCTCGCGCTTCGTCATGCGCCGCCCGGCACCGATCGCCACGCTCAGCGCCCTCTTCCTGATCATCCTCGGCCTGCCCTTCTTCAACATCAAGTTCACCGCCGCCGATCCCGCAATCCTGCCCGAGGAGGCCAGCGCCCGGCAGGCCTACGACAAGGTCAACTCCGAATTCCCCCCTTACCGCGAAACGCCGATCTGGATCTCGATCGAAGGCGGCAGCCCCGCTACGGTCGCTCGCTTCTCTGAGGAAGTTCGTGGTGTCTCCGGCGTCGGCGAAGTCAACCAGCCGCTGCCGCTGCAAGGTGGCGTTTCAGCGATCCAGATCACCTCGGCAAATCCCTTCAGATCTGAGCTGAGCCGGGAAACGGTGGAGTGGCTTCGAAAAAAGGAACCGCCACCTGGCACCACCGTGCTGGTTGGCGGCGCGACAGCCGACTTCATCGATTTCCAGAGCAGCCTCAGCAACCACCTGCCCATTGCCCTGGCAATCATCGTCATCGCCACCTTGGTCATCCTCTTCCTGATGACCGGCTCGGTGGTGCTGCCGATCAAGTCGCTGATCATGAACTTCCTCAACCTCAGCGCCGTCTTCGGCCTGCTCGTGCTGATCTTCCAGGAAGGCCGCCTCGAGAGCTTCTTCGACTACACCGGCCAGGGGGCGCTCGAGCAAACGATGCCGATCCTGCTCTTCGCCCTCGCCTTCGGACTCTCCACCGACTACGCCGTCTTCCTGCTCTCGCGGATCAAGGAGGCGCGCGACAACGGCGCCTCGGACTCCGAGGCGGTGGCGATCGGGCTGGAGCGCACGGGGCGCATCGTCACCGCTGCGGCGCTGATGTTCGCCGTGGCGATCGGCGCCTTCGCCACCTCGCAGATCATCTTCATCAAGCAGAACGGCGTCGGCACGGCGCTCGCCGTGCTGATCGACGCGAGCATCATCCGCGCCCTGCTGGTGCCCTCGCTGATGGAGCTGCTCGGCAAATGGAACTGGTGGGCGCCGGCGCCGCTGCGTCGCCTGCACGAACGCTGGGGGATCAGCGAGACGCCGGTGGCCGGCGATGCACAAGAGGAGGGCGCGCGATGATCTACAAGGCGATAGTCAAGCGCAAGGCCCGCGGCATCTTCGCGGCCCTGAGCCGCGGCGACTGGCCAGCGGCGACCAAGGACCTGGCCGACGACGTCCACCACTCCTTCCCGGGCGACAACGCCCTGGGCGGCAAGCGGCACTCGCGCGAGGCGATGGAACGCTGGTTCGAACGGCTCTACCGCCTGATCCCGGAGATCGAGTTCGAGGTGCACGAGGTGGCCGTCAAAGGCTGGCCCTGGGACACGGCGGTCGCCGTCGAGTGGACCGATCGCGGCCGCACCGCCGACGGCCAGCCCTACGAGAACGAGGGCGCTCACTGGATCCGCCTGCGCTGGGGCAAGGGCGTCGCCGTGCACGCCTACCTCGACACCGAGAAAGTCACCGCGATCACCGAGCGCCTCACCGCTGCCGGCATCGCCGAGGCGGCCGAGCCGCCGATCACGGGCTGAGTCCAACGGCCGCCGAGCAGCGGCGGGAACTTCAGCCGCGGATCAAGATCCGCGCGCGAGCTGCCGCGTAGCGAAACTCACCCGCTACGAATTGGCGCGTTGCCACTTCAACAGCCAGCCGCTGCCCCGACTGTGGCGCCCTGACGCTTATCGTCTGCGCAGGCTGCAACGACAGGCGCCGCGACCGGGGGCTTCCCAGCCTTCGCCAATGACAGGACGCAGACCGCTGCCTATCGGCAGCGAACTGGCCACCACAGAACCGTTGCTGCAGGAGGACCGAGATCCGAGCCGGTCGTCCGGGGGGAAGGCGAGGGGCGGTGAGCCGAAGACGAACCTTGCCGGCGTCCTCGCCGGCCAGCTGCAAACGCAGCTTTGGCCGACGCTGGCGCAGCCGCGGCTCCCGTGGTTTGCGTTCCAGTTGGGGAACGTGGAGTGGGTTCAGCGGCGTGCCGAAGTAGGCCCACTCCGGCGGGAGGATTCCCTTCATCGCCCCACCCTCCGCAACGCGCCCGGTCATCATGTCGGCGAACCAAGAGGGCAGGACCATGCAGCCGTAGCCGGGGTCACGTTCGATGTAGTCGGGGCGGTCGCAGCCGCCGTGAACGTCTTTGTACGGCCAGCCCTGCTGAATGCGGCTGTAGAAGTTGACCACACCGTGCAGCCACTCGTGCATCTGCAGGCCCCACCAGGGGCTCCACGCAACATCTCCAGGGGCGATCGGGAAGAAGGCATCTCGGTAGTTAGTCACTCCGCTGACCGTCGCTTCGTCTGGCGCCCGGTAGAAGGCGTAGTCATAGCGTCCGTCGGCAAAGGCTCCACTGTCCCCCTGCTCCCATCCCGCGGGCACGTTGTAGCCACCGCTAAACACCGCTTCTTCTTCGTCGTAGAAGTCAAACCAGATTCGGACACCACATTCGGAGAAGAGGCCTACTTTGTCAGCGAATTCGCGTGCGCTTTCGATGGCCTCTGGCATGTCGGCCTTTGGCCTGGTCATGCCACGGTCGTTGCTCCAGTAGAAGCGGTAGCCGATCTTCCAAACCGGCGCCTGCTCACAGCCAGGGGTGAGGTAGCTACCGACATAGGCGCCCGCCCGGCCCTCACTGGCGCCCACCACCAGACTCAAGGCCAGCGCGAGCAAGGCTGCGAAAACGCACCTCGCGAGCCGCGAGCTCCTAAGCAACATCTCCACGCGTACCAAAACGCCGCGAGGATATAGGGGATGGGTCTAGCGCTTCAGGTCGCCCTGGGCGGAACTGGAATCGTCGGCGCCTTTACGGCGCTCGTCGCTGGCGATGCCCGTCAGCTTGAGGGAACCGTCGGGTTGGATTTCCGCCGTAGCCATGTAGGAGTCAGCGGGCTTGAGCTTGCTCGCATCGATCTCCGGGGGGACGGTGAGGGCGAGATCCTGTTCCCCGGCGCGGGTGTCGTCGCTGGAGAGCAGCAGCTGGCCGGTTTCGGGGTCGAGGCCGGCGTAAATGCCGGCGAGGTCGAGGTAGGTGGTGGGCTCGCCAGCTTCGATTTCCAGACTTTGCTGGACGAGGGAAGTGTCGGGTTCGATCGCGACCCTGGCGGTCGCGTAGGCGCCGAGGGCGGGAAGCGATGGCAGGGCGCCGGTCGGGTCGGCTGGCAGGCTGATGAAGAGGGATACGCCACGACCGGAGAGCGTGTATCCGGGGCTCAGCGGGTCTGGGTCGACGTGGGTGACGACGCCGCGAAAGCTCGCTCTCGTGCTCTGTCCTTTGCGCTTCACGGTGCCTTCCTCGACGAAGGTGCCGTTGGCAAGCTGTAGACCCTCGAGGCTGAGCTTGGCGCCGACCCGCGGCAGCTTGGCAGCGTGCACGGGGACCAATTCGCCCCCTTTGATGACCAGCGTGTAGCTGCCCGCCGCAGGGTTGGTGTGGAGGATGGTGCCGGAGAGCGCTGTCGTTTCTGGCTCTTCCTCTTCCTCCTCCTTTCCTGCGGGAGGGGTCGTCGATTCGGGGGCCGGAGCTTCTTCCACCGGTGGAAGCGGTTCGCTTTCTTCACTGCCCAGCGGAGCGAGCGACGGGAGCGATTCCAGCGAGCTCGATTCGCCGCCAACCGCAAGCGAGCCGGGGGAGCCACCGAGCGATTCCGAGGATGCCCCTGCTTCAGCTACGGCCTCCCCTTCGCCGTCCTCGCCACCGCCGAGGCTGGGCAAGGCGATCAGCGGCTGTGGGCCGGTAGCGAAGGTCCCCGCCGCCCCGGGCCCGATCGCGACGCCGACGAAGAGCCCGAAGCCGAGCGCCGCGGCGCTCAAAGTCGCACCCCAGCG
The DNA here is from genome assembly GCA_963715455.1 of uncultured Solirubrobacterales bacterium. Taxonomy (GTDB): domain Bacteria; phylum Actinomycetota; class Thermoleophilia; order Solirubrobacterales; family 70-9; genus VRUE01. Next base: position 144,652 of record OY970245.1, read on the forward strand.
CCGGTCGGTGACGATTAGCGAGGCGCCGCGTGCGGTCAGGTTCGCGACGCCGCGCAGGGAGCTGATCGCGCGCTGGATCACGGGGCCGGGCTGCTCCCCACCGTGCTGCGCTCCATCAGGTCCTTGCCGCACTGCCAGCAGAAGACCGCGCCGCGCGCGTACAGCGCGCCGCAGGAACCACAGCTGCCGGCGGCGCCGGCCTGGTCGAGGCGCAGCATGCGCTCCACCTCGGCCAGCTCAGCGTCGATCTGCTGCAGCTTCGCCGCCTGGCGAGCGAGCACGTCGAGGCGGAAGTGGTCGCGGATCGCCATCTCGTAGGCGAGACCGCCGAGGTCCCACTGCAGCTCAGTCAGCTGCGCGGAGAGGCTCTCCTTGCGTCGCTCTAGATCGCCGCTCATTCGATCGCCGTCCCCTTGCTGCCCCCGCCGGCGGCCTTGTTGTCCTTCGGCGGCGGCGCACCGCCGGTGGCGATTTCGTCGGGCAGCTTGGCGCTCGATTCCTGGTATTCCTCGGGACTCTGTTCCTGGAGTTCCTGCAGCGCCTCGTCGCTCGCTTCGACCGGGCCTGCAGCGCCGCCCCCCGTAAGACTGCCGGCGCTCTTCGCCGCCTTGCCCGAGCCCTTGGCCTTGGCCTGTTTCGACCCCTTGCCGCCCGCTCCGCCACCTTCGGCTTCGCCGCCGCCCGCTTCCTCGCCTTCGTCGCCGAGTCGGACGACCTGCGGGGCCGGCGCTGGCGCCGAGTCGTCGCCTCCCTTGCCGATCAGCACGCCGATCAGCAGCATCACTCCGAGCACCGCGATGCCGCCGACCGCAGCCAGCGGCGCGTAGTCACGCTGGGGTCTCTCGGCAACCGGGGCGGCCACGGCGGGTACCGGGACACCTGCCTGTGCCGGCGGTGCGGTCCCGTTGGCGTTGGCGTTGGCCGCACTCCCCCCCGGCAGATGCTGGTGGAAGTCAACCCGCGGCTCGCTAGTCCGACGGCGGCCGCAGTTGAGGCAGTAGCGCTGGTCGACGGCCAAGGGGGCGCCGCACTCGCGGCAGGCCTCCCCCGCCTCGCCCAGCACCTGGGTGTGCTCGCCCGTCTCGCTCATCCTGTCGGCCGTCCTGCTGCGGTGGGGAATTCGGACACGGTGACCTGGGCTCCCTTCGGGTCGCCGATGAAGAAGACGTTGTAGGCGACGGGCTTCGGCTTGTCCTTCAGCGGTTCGATCGCGCCGCGGCCGGCGGCGACGATCTTGCTGCCCTTGCGAGCGACGGCATAGAGCAGCAGCCGTTCGATGTCTGCGCCGCTCTCGTTGACCACCTCGCCCCCGGCAGCCACGCCGGTGTAAGGGTCGCCCTCGAGCTTCGGGGCGCTGACCAAGACCGCGGGAAGCTCTCCGGAGACCGCTTCGCCGCCGGCACCGACCGTCACCTCGACCTTTGCAGGCTTACGGGCTGCCAACACCTGGTCGTGGACCCAGTTGACCTTGCCATCGGCGGGGATGAAGGGAATCGCTGCTAGGGCAGGCTCGATCCCGGGGATGTCGTTGCGGTAGACGCTCTTACCCTTCGCGTCGAGCACGTCGATGAGAATCGGCACGTTGGCCAGGTCGCGGCCCGAGTCGTTGTGCAGCTCGACCACCACGGCGCTGCCGTTGACATCGCTGAGCAGCGTCGTGTCGAGCACCTTCACGTCTTTGTTGCGCTCGCTGATGCTGAGGCCTTTCTCCTGCGCGACGGGCCCGAGCTCGGCGGCGATCTTGGCGCTCTTGTCTTGCGTCGATTCGCAGCCGGTGACGACCAGGGCGACCCCGGCGAGAGCCAACGGAATCAGCCGCCGACGGGCTGATATGTCAAGTCTGACTTGACATATCAGCCCGTCGGCGGCTGAGAGGCGGGGCGGCCTCATCCGAAGGCCCCGCCGACGTACTCGCGCGTGCGCTGCTCGCGCGGCGCGCCGAAGACCTGCTCGGCCGGCCCGTACTCGACCAGCTCGCCCAGGTACATGAAGCCGACGTGGTCGGCGATGCGCAGCGCCTGCTGCATGTTGTGGGTGACGATCACCACCGCCACCTCCTCGCGCAGCTTGAGGATCAGCTCCTCGATCACCTGGGTCGAGCGTGGGTCGAGAGCCGAGCAGGGCTCGTCGAGCAGCAGCACCTCGGGACGCGCGGCGAGCGCCCGGGCGATGCAGAGGCGCTGCTGCTGACCACCGGAGAGGCGCAGCGCCGGGTGGTCGAGAGTGGCGCCGACCTCGTCCCAAAGACCGGCGCGCACCAACGCATCGCCGACCTGGCTCATCAGCGCGTCCTTGCCCGGCCGCCCGGAGCCCTGCTCGCGCAGCGCGTAGGCGACGTTGTCGAAGACGCTCATCGGGAACGGGTTGGGCTGCTGGAAGACCATGCTCACCCGGCGGCGCAGCGCCGTCACCTCCATCTGGTCGATGTCCTCGCGGTCGAGGCTGATCGTGCCGCTGCGCACCGCCGTCGGCGTGATCTCGACCAGGCGGTTGAGCGAGCGCAGGAGGGTCGTCTTGCCGCAGCCCGAGGGACCGATCAGGGCCAGCACCTCGCCCTGGCGGACAGGCAACGAGACGCTGTCGACGGCGAGCTTCTCGCCGTAGGCGATCGAGACGCTTTCGATGCGCATCCGCTCGACCTTCGGCGCGCTGCTCGGCTCGGCTCGGCGCACCGGCCCGCCGAGGCCGACCGTCCCCTGCGGCACGTGACCGTTGCCGGGCGGCGGCTGCACCACTGTCGGCTCGGAGTCGACGACGATGCGGCGCACCGGCGGCGGTGGCGCGAGGATCACGTCGCGCTCGTCGCGCGCCTCTTCCCGCGGGCTCACCGTGTCCACAGCTCTTCCTTCCCCCGCGCGATGCGCGAGACGATGAAGTTGAGCACGATGACGACGAGCAGCAGGACGAAGGCCGCGAAGTAGGCCTTCTCCGGCGCCAGGCCCTCGCCGGCGGGCGAGTTGTAGTAGACGTAGCTGGTCAGCGTGCTGCCCGTCCCGCGAAAGAGGCCGAAGACGCTGCCGTTGGCGCCGTTGAGGATCTGCAGGGTCGAACCGAGCAAGACGACGACGATCGCCGTGTCGCCGGCGACGCGGCCCATGCCCAGGGCCGTGCCGGTGCCGATCCCTGGCCGGGCCGCGGGCAGCAGCACGCGGCGGATGGTCGCCGCCTTGGTCTTGCCCAGCGCATAGGAGGCCTCGCGCACGTGCCCGGGGATCGAGTTGAGCGCCTCGCGCGTGGCGCCGACCACCAGCGGCAGGGCGATCAGCGACATCATCGCGGCGGCGGCGATGAAGGAGCGCCCCAGCACGGCGCCCTCGGCATCGAAGGTGAGGAAGCCGAACCATTCCTGGAAGAGGATCAGGCCGAACATCGCCAGTACGATGCTCGGCGTGCCGGCAACCACCTCGACCGCCGATTCGACCGCCCGCGCCAGGCCCGCCGGGCGGCCGTACTCGGTCAGCCAGACGGCGATCGTCACGCCCAGCGGCGCGGCGATCAGCGTCGACATGACGAGCAGCAGCGCCGTGCCGATGATCGGGTCCTTGAAGCCGCCGCTGGTCGCCTGGTTGAGCGAGGCGCTGGGGCTTTCGAAGAGCAGGCCGAGGTCGAAGTACTGGGCCCCGCGGAAGGCCATGTAGATGAGGATCGCGGCGGCGATCCCGATCAGCGCTAGGCCGGCTACCCAGGCCGCGTAGTAGGCAGCGCGGTCGCGCAGCGGCCAGCTGCTGACGCTGTCGAGCGGCTTGCTCACGGTCGCACTCCGTATTTGCGCATCGACTGCTTGGCAACAAAGCCAGCCAGCGAGAGGAACATGCTGGAGACGAGCAGCACCGCGGCGAAGGCGAAGAGCGTCTGGCCGAAGGGCACGACGGAGAGCCCTTCGACGTTCTCGACCAGGGCCGAGGCGAGCGGCCGGGTCGGCTCGAAGATGAAGGTGATGCCGTCGATCGGGTTGGGAGCGAAGCTGGCCGAGCCGGCGACCATCGAGAGCATGATCGCCTCGCCGAGGGCGCGCGCCGTAGCCAGCACTGCGGCGGCGACGATCGCCGGGCGGGCGGTGCGCACTGCGATCGTCCAAGTTACCCGCCAGCGGTTGGCGCCCAGGGCCGCTGCCCCTTCGATCCAGCCGCGCGGCACGGCGCGCAGCGCGTCGACCACGATGGCGATCATGATCGGCACGATCATCACCGTGAGGATGAGAATGCCGACGCCGATGCTGGCGCCATCGAGCTGCACCACGTTGGCCACCGATTCCTTGCGCTCGATGCTGATCAGGTGCTCGCCGACCCAGGGGACGATGACGAGGATGCCGATCAGCCCGTAGACCACCGAGGGCACGGCGGCGAGCAGCCGCACGACTGGCTCCAGCACACGATTGACCTGGCGCGGGGCGAACTCGACGATGAAGATCGCCGCGAAGAGGGCGAAGACGAGGCCGATCGCCACGGCGCCGGCGGTGACCACAAAGGTGCCCCAAAGCAGTGGCCAGGCACGCAGGAAGTAGACGTAGTCCGCCGGGTTGGCGGGCGAGTTGAAGATGTCCTCGAGCTGTAGGTCGAGGTCGCCGCCGGAGCCGAACCAGGCGAGCCCGTTGTGGGTGAAGGAGGGCAGCGCCTTGTTGAAGACGAAGCCGATCATGCCGAGGATGATCAACAGCACCAGGCAAGCGACCGCGCCGAGCAGGCGCTCGACGCGGGTGTCGTTCCAGAACCCGGCTGTGCCCGGGCTCTCGGTGCTCGCCGGGCCCGGCCGGCGGGGGGCCCGGCCGGGCAGGCGAGCTGCGATCCCCCCGATAGGCACTAGCGGAGGGGCACCCAGTCACTCGAGACCAGCGCCTGGGCCTTGGCGCTGCGCGCGAACTGGATGAATTCTTTGGCGGCCCCCGTGGCCGCGCCACGGCTGACGAAGTAGAAGTTACGGCTGCCCGCGTACTGGCCTGACTTGGCGTTGCGCAGCGTGCAGGGAACACCCAGGTAGGGCACTGAGTGGAGACCCTGGGCGAAGTGGAAGGAGGCGTAGCCGATCGCGTTCGGGTCGGACTTGATCGTCTGCGCCTGCAGGCCGTTTGAGGACTTGGTCGTGGCGCTGCCCGCCACCCTCAGGGTCTGGCCCATGAAGATGTTCTGGAAGGCGTCCTGGGTACCGGAGGCGGCGGTACGCACGACGAGGTCGATCGGGCCCGAGGCCGAGGCACCCGGCACCTGGCTCCAACTGCGGACACGACCCGAGAAGATGTCCTGGATCTGCTGCTGACTGAGGCTGGGGACCGGGTTCGAGGGGTTGGTGACCACGCAGACCGCGTCGCGGGCGACCTTGTTGAAGACGATTCCGCCCGGGTCGGCCGGCTTGGGATCGCGCGAGGACATGCCGAGCGTGACGCGGCCGCGCGAGACATCGGTGATGCCGATGTCGGAACCGCCCTGCAGGATGACGAACTTGACTTTGCCCTTATTTTGAGGCTGGTTGACGAAGGCCTTGGCGAGCTTCGTCGCCAGCGGCGCGACCGAGGTCGAGCCGCTGAGGGTGATCGTGGCGGCGGATGCCGAAGCGGCGGTCGCGAGCGCAGCGCAGAGGGCCAGCGCGACGACGGCCAGGGTACGCATGCGAATCATCTGTGCTCGCTCCTGGTAGCTGGTCGAGAGTGTGTGAAGGCAGTCTCGATTCAGCCCGGCGGGCCAAGGTAAACGCAACGTGACTGTTTGGAGAAGAACTGGTTACGCGCGTTATCCAAATCTTCTCCAGTTCGATACAGGCCGTTCACCGGATCGACACCGGCAGCGAAGAAGCTGCCTCCGATGCTGGCCCTCCCTCCAACTTCGTCCCCCACGGGTGCCAAGCGGCGCATCGCCAACCTGGAGATCCGCCCGGCCGAGCTGCAGGTGCTGGTCGACGGCACCCGCGTTGGCTTCACCGTGCGCGAGTTCGAGCTCTTCTTCCTGCTCGCCGAGCGCCGCGACAGCGTCGTCCAGCGACCGCAGATCTACGAGCTGATGTGGGGTGGCGAGATGCCACGGCGCGACCGCTCGGTCGACGTCCTGGTGCGCAAGGTGCGCGCCAAGCTAGAGCAGGTCGCGCCAGACTGGGCCTACATCCACACCCACTTCGGCATCGGCTACCGCTTCACGCCGGAAGAGATCTGACGCGCATCCGACATTGACCCCCCTACGGTGTGGTCAATGTCGGATGCGCCACTTGGTCGCGGCGATAGAGGGCTTAGTCCAGCTCGCCCGCGTTGCCCTGCGCCTTGTTGAACGCACAGCGGAAGTTCTCCGGCTGCCCCACCGGCTTGCCCCCGGCGAAGCCGCCGTGGTCGGCGTTGTCGTAGACGGTGATGTATTGGAGGGTTTCGGGGGCCGGGTCGGCGGGCAGCGGTGCCGGGTCCGGTTCGCCGGTCTTCGGGTCGCCGCGCGAGACTTCGCTGACGCCCTGTGAGCCGGCGGCGCGGCCGCCCGAGGCGGTCGTGGTCAGCGTGGCGCTCATCTCGCGGCGGTCCTTGAGGCCGTCGGTGGGATCGACGTCGGTCGAGGCGGTGACCTCGTTGTCGTCAACCCGACCAGCGAGCTTCACGAAGGGGGCGGCGCCGATCAGCTGCGCGGCGGTCGGCAGGTAGCCCCCCAGCTCGGCGCACTTCTGCGTGGCGAAGAAGTAGTCGTTCTTGCCGATGTCGCCCTTTTCCAGCGGATAGGGGCTGGTCATCATGCAGACTGTCCCGATCTTCACCGTCTCCGGCGAGCAGCGGTCGAAGACCTTGGCGGGCAGCACCGTCGCCGGGAACTTCTTCTTCTTGTTGAGCCGCAGGATGCCGAACTTCTTCGGCTGCAGGCTGGGGCCGGGCAGGCGCTTGGCGGCGTCCGAGACAACCGCACCCGCGAGCAGCAGGGCGAAGAGAGAAATGGCAAGAGCCGACCAGGCGGCGATCGCGGTGAGGCGGCTGTTGGAGGTCATCGTCGACTCCTTCGGTGGCGGTCTTCAAGGGTGCGTTCGCTGTTTGTGGCGCTATGCGCAACAAATGACGAACGCGGTGGTTGGTTGGCGGTCGAAACCGGGACGGGGATGCGGCGGGGGCGGCGCCGGGCGCCGGGGCCGCCGCGTACGGAGGCGCCGGCCAGGGCCGCGAGCAAGACGAAGGCGAGCAGGTAGGGCGGCACGGTGAGGCCGCTGCGTTCACCCGACTCGTAGCGCGAGAAGGCCTGCGATTCCTCGGTCGCCGCCTCCTCTTCGCGCTTTTCCTCGACTTGGTAGGTGCGCGCCGGGGCGCCGCCGGGCGGCAACGGGCGCACGATCGGCGGGGGGGGCGGCGGCACGATCGCGGGCACGACCCCCAGCGGTGGCGTGGGTGGCAGCAGGAACGTCTCAGGGACCGGCGGTGGTGGACTGAGCGGCGGTGGCGGATTTGGCGGCGGCGCCGGGGCCGGCGGTGGTGGGGGCGGCGGCGAGAAGTTGACCGGGGGGCTGCCGGGCGGTGAGTTCGGCGGCGGGGGTGGCGCCGGCGGGGCGGCGATCGCGGCGGCGCGCTTGAAGCGGTCGGGGCGCAGCGGGCGTGTGCCGCAGGGGCGCTGCACACTGCCGTCGAGAACGGTCACCTGTTCCGAGTAGGAGTAACCGCCGGCGCTGACCGTCACCGTCGTCGTGCCGGCGTTGAAGGGGCAGAGCAGGCCCGAGGCGTTGTCGGTGACGACCTTGTCGCCGGCATCGAGGAAAGGCTTGCGCAGGTTGGTCGAGGCCGGGTCCTGACGGACGAAGTCGGCGATGTCGGGGTCCGAGGAGACGAAGCCGTACTCGGGGGAGATGCGCGCGGCGCAGCCGGCAACCAGGCACTGGTCTGGGGGAAAGAGGGTGTAGGGATCGCCGCCGGAGGGGTCAGGGTTACCGGAGCCCGCCGAGGCCTGGCCCCAGCGATCGCCGCCGCGTGGGCGGCGGCCGAGGCCGCGGAAGAGCGCCGGACGGGAGCGGCGCAGGAGGGTGCCGTCGGTCGCCTCCAGGGAGAGGTCCTCGATCACCGGGATCAGCCGCACGCCGACCGCGGCGAAGTTGGTTCCGGGCGCGGGGTCGCCGACTTCGAGCAGCAGCACGCCGCTGTCGCCGAACAGCGAGTCGGCGCTCTCGACGCCGACCGCACCGGCCACTTCGGAGCGGTAGCCGAGCGTGCCCGTGCCGAAGCTGGGGATCGTCTGCGCCGCGCCGGAGGGAATGCGCATCGCGCGGTTCTCTTCGGGCCGGTCGAAGAGATAGGCCGAGGCGCCCCCCTCGACCAGGGCGCGCGCCACCTGGTCGCCGTCGCTGGCCACGTTGAGCTTCGGCGTGAAGCTGGTGTTGAGGCTGCGGTTGCCCATGACGATGACCGGGGTCCCTTTTGCCCGAGCGTCGGCGAGTACCGCTTCGAGCCAGGGAAGCTGCGCCTCTTCGGGGTTCTGGTGAAGATCGCTGGCGGCAAGCGAGCCGAGCGAGTTGTCGATCACGACGATGCGCACGGTCCCCTCGGGGCCGGAGCTGTCGAAGGCGTAGTGCGTGCGCGCCGCGGCGCTGGGCGGGGCGCCGGGAATGCCCGCGGTCGAGATGCCGGCGGGCGCAGCACCGGAGCCGAGCGGCGCGGGGAACCCCGCGAAGGCGGTTTGGAAGGCATCGGCGCCGGTTTCGCTCGCAGCATCGTCGCTTCCCAGGGCCGGGAAGACCGGCAGGCCGGGCTGACTGCCCAGCAGAGAGGCAAAGCGCGCCGCGTCAGCATCGCCGAGACCACTGCCGACCCTGTTGCCGGTGTAGAGCAGGGCGCGTGGGCCCACTCCACCCCCCCGAATTGCAGCGACCGTGCGCAGAGCCGCTTCCAGCGTGCGATCCGGCCCCAGCGACTGGCGGGCCAGATCAGAGCAGGGACCGTCGCACTCGGCGTGCCCGGCCACGGCAAATCGCACCGCCCCGGCCGGCAACGGCACCGCAGAGCTGCCAACGGCCGTCGGCGAAGGGCCCGCCCCGGTGCCAAAGCGGAAGACCGCCGCGGTGCGCACCCGCGTACGGATCGCCTTGCCGGCGGCGTTGCGCGCCGAGGAGCCGCGTCCGACCGAGTCCGCATCGCCGCTCCAGCCGCCGACCGCCCAGCCGTTGCCGGACGGGTCGAGCAGCAGCGCGAGCACCGGGTCGCTCTTCAGCGGCCGGTCGTTGCCTGCCGCGGCGAACGCGGTCCGCTCCTCGTCCCGCCAGCCGGCCGCGGTCTCACGCAGCAGGTAGCCGTCGCCGGGCAGGCCGAAGGGCGGCGGGATCGGCGGCGGCACGCTGGGATCGGGTTCGGGCAGGTCGTCGGCGAGCGGGTAGGTGAGCTGGGGGACGACCGAAACGATCGCCCGCACGCTGCCGCCGTCGCGGACCGCGGCCGCAGCGATCGCGGTCGACCCGGGAAGCGGCTGGCTCGAGAAGCGCCAGGGCGCCCCGGCGCTGTCGCGCTCAATGACGATGTCGCGGCCCGCGGCGACGGCGCCGCCGTCGGGCAGCCCCGCAACCGCGAACAGCTGGGGACTGCCGGATCGCACGCTGTCGAGCAGAGCGTGGGCCGAGGCGTCGACCCGCCAGGCACCGCCGTCGTTGACGAGCAGGTCGCCGCCGGCCGCGACGATCGCTTGGCTGCCGGCGAAGGCGATCGAGGTCAGGCTCGCGCCCGCATAGCCCGCGGGCAGGGCCTCCTGGTCCCAGCTCTTGCCGTAGCGCAGCAGCACGCCACCCTTGCCGACCGCGTAACCGCGATCGGGGTCGGCGGGGTCGAAGGCGACGTCCATCAGGTTGCCCTCGAAGCCGATCGGGATGCCGGGGTCCTGTATCCAGAGATCGTCGGCAGCGTTCCACTGCCACATCGCGCCCTGGTCGCCGACGGCGTGCGCCCGGCCGCTCTCCGGCCAGGCGACGCCGCGCAGGGTCGCCTTGTTGACGCTGCCGCTGGAGGAGAGCAGGAACTCGCGCTGCCAGCCCCGGCCGGGCTCGTAGCGGACGACCGAGCCGTCCACGCCCACCGCCAGCGCGGCAGCGGCGAGGCTGCCGGCGCTGCTGCCGGGCGCCGACGTGACGTCGGTAAGCGGCGCGCGGATCGAGACCGGCCATGGATGCAGGTGCGCCGGCGGCGCCTTGCCCGATATCTCGACCGGGCCCTCCAGCCAACCGCTGTCGGCATTGGCGAAGGCGCCGCTGGGGCGGAAGTTGCCGCCGCCTCCCGGCATGCGCACGAAGGAGTCGTCGTCGAAGCGCAGGTAGGTGCCGCGATTGCTGGACTCCGCGCCACCGGGGTCGAGCGGGTTGGTGATCACCCGCGAGCCGAAGGTGCCCCCCGGCCAGGCGAAGCTGCGATAGCCGCTCTGGCGCGAGAGCTTGGCGCCAAGGGTGCCGTCACAGGGGGGGATCGAGTCGCACCAGGAGCCGGTAACCGCGTCGTCGCCGCTGTCGTAGAAGAGCGTCGCGTCGCCGGGCACCCCTTTGATCGTCGCGGTCAGGTCGATCCAGACGCCGTCGCTGGTCGCCGTCAGCGGCTGGGCGGCGCCGCCGATCGGACCCGCATCGGCGATTTCCGCGCCGGGATTGTCGCTCTCGGCGAAGGGCGTGCCGCTCAGCGGCCGCTCGACCCAGAGCGGGCCACCGGGTGGCGTGGTCCGCTCGAGCAGGACGACCGAGCGGTTGAGACCCGCTTCGGGGTCGGCTTCGGCCAGCGCCCAAGCGTTGTCGAGCCCGGTGGCGGCGATCGCCAGGATGTGGAACTCGGCCTCCGAGCCGGCCGGGACCTGGATCGGCTCGCGCGGCTTCCATTCCTGGCCGTCGAAGTGGACGATGCCGTCGGCGACAGAGCGCCCGGTCGGCCCGAAGAGCAGGCCGGTGGAGCCGGCCTCGTCGAAGGCGGCGACCGCGATCGCGCCCGAGCCCTGATCGTCGGCCAGCGCCTCCGCCGGGGCTCCGCCTTCGGCCGGTAGGAGCACCTCGGGCGGTGGCGGTGGCAGCGCCCGCCACTTGCCACCCGGATCATGGTGGAGGACGACCAGCTGTTCGCCGACTTCGCGGTGCAGGTCGCGGCCGACCAGGACACCGCCACCAGCGTGCGTGATGCGCGCCGAGAGGCGATTCGGGATCGGCCCCCGGTACGGGTTCCCCGACTCGTCGACCGGCGTTTCGAAGACCTGCCAGCCACTGCTCTCGGTGTGCCGCAGGAAGGCAAGCTGGGCATCGGGCTGGGCCGGGTTGAGGAACGGCCCGAAGGCGAGCTCGCGGGTGCCGACCTTGACGCCACCCACGGAGAGCGGCAGCTGGCGGTAGCCCCAGGCCTCGCCCGGCTCGCCACCCGGCGCCGCTCCCATCAGGGTCGTCGCCACGTCGGCGCTGCCAAGCAGCGGCAGGGGGCCAACCCCCGGCGGCGGAGCGAGACCGCTTCCCGGCGAGGCAAAGGCCAGCAGCAGAGCGAAGATCGCCGCAAAGGCAGCGAGCTGGCGTCGCTTGCCGCTCACCGCTTGACCTCCTTCGTGCGGAAGGCGAGCTTGGTCGGGTAGCGATCGCGCTCGAGCTGCAGCTCGAGGCTGCGGCGACCGGGGGCGAGGACCTCCGACGGCGTGCGGGCGACGGTGCGCCCACCTTTCTTGGCGAGCAGCTGCACCCGGGCGCGGCGGGTCAGCGTGAAGCTGACCGTGAGGCGCAGGCCGTCCAGGTCGGAGCGCACCTTGCGCAGCAGCGGCGGCAACCGGCGGACCTTCGCCGGTTTGACCACGTTCGGCGTCAGCTCCAGCGGCGGCGGCGCGAAGAGCTGCGAGTCGTCGACCGGCAGGCGGTCGGGGATGAACTGCTCAGCCGCCTCGTTGGGGCGGAACTCGATCGTGCCCTGGAAGGCGGGATCGGTGTCGGGCACCAGCGGCGTGCCGTCGCTGTAGTGGAAGAGCCAGCCGGCCCAGGTGACCATCCAGCACTCGTTCACCGCCGGGCAAGCGATGCGGGCGGCGCTGCCGCGCCCGGCTCCCGCTGCCGGCAGGCGAGTGGTGGTCGTCGTCCCGTCGGGGGCGATCCGCGCGACGGTCGCCTTGCTGTTGACGCTGCGGCGGTCTGCGAAGGGCACCACGGTGACCATCGCGTCGTCGCTGTCGGGGATCGCGGCGACGTCGCCGAAACGCTCCGTGGGCCCGAATTTGACGCTCAGGCTGAGCTCCTCGAACTCGCCGCCGATCAGCCGTGCGATCAGCGGTGGACGGGAGACGGCGCCTGCCTGCGGCGCCGCCGGACCGGATGCGGCTCCGCCGCCGACCGCCCATAGGTCGGCCCCGTCGCTGTCAAGAGCCAGCAGCTCACTGCCGTCGTCGTCGACGCCGTCGATCTCAGCCGGCAGGAAGGAGTCGTTGGCGAAGGAGCCGCTGGCGATCCTGTGGATCAGCCGTGGCGCATCCTCGGGTTCGGCGAGTTCGACCAGCTGGGTGCGATTCTCGGCCGAGCGGCCCACGAAGACGCTCTCGAAGAGCTCGCCGTCGTGAAACTGCATGTCGCTGACGCCGCGACCCTGGGGGCCGTAGACAATCTCCAGGTCGGTGCCGTCCCAGTGCAGGTGGAAGGCACCGATCTTCTCGCCGAGCGCGTCCTGCGAGCCGATGCCGCCGAACCAGCAGTCGCTGGGGCCGTTGCAGGTCGCCGACATCATCTGGCGGAAGGGGTCGGCGGCGTCCGCGCGCGTGCTCCAAGAGCCGACGACCTGGCCGTCCTTGAAGCGGCAGAGAGCCAGGCCGGAACCGTGCCGCGGCAGGCTCGGTTCGCTCACCACCCAGAACTCGGTCGGGCCGGCCCAGGCAATCCGCGCGGTGTCGCCGGGGCCACCGCAGACGGTGGCAAGCTGGTGCCAGCTCTGCCCGTTCCAGCTGTAGAGACCACGCGGGATAGTCGCGTTGCCCTCGATCGTCAGCAGGCCGCGGTTCGGTTCCCAGAAGGAGAGGTCGCCGGGGGCGCCCAAGGGCACCTTGAACGGCACCCCCGCCGGCGGCGGGGGCTGCTCCAGACGCCAGATCGGCTCCGCGGCCTGCGCCGGGGAGGTGACGAGCGCCGTGGCGAGTGCGGCGAGCAGTGCCGCGAGCGCCAGTGTCGCCCGTCTAGTCACCTTCCGGCTGGGCCTCGGGCTCGAAGTGGTGCTCCTCGGTCGGCGCCTCCGCTGTGGGTGCGGTCGAGCCGAAGTCGAGCAGGGTCGGCTGGACGGGAGAGAGCAGCGCTTCCAGGGCCACCCCGGAGAGCGTCTCCTGCTCGACCAGAGCGTTGGCGATCTCATACACGGCGCTCCAGTTGCGGCGCAGGATCTCTTCGGCCGTGGTCACCGAGTCGCCGACGATGCGCTCGACCTCGCGGTCGATCAGCTCGAGCGTCGCCGGGCCGACCGAGCCGAGCTCCTGCAGCGAAGCGCCGAGGAAGACCTCGCCGGCCTTTTCGCCGATCGTCACCGGGCCCAGCGCGTCGGACATGCCGTAGGAGGTGACCATTTCGCGGGCGATGCCGGTGGCGGTGTGCAGGTCGTCGTGGACGCCGGTCGAGACGACGCCGAACTCGATCTTCTCGGCGGCGAAGCCGCCGACGATCGCCAGCAGGTGACGGCGCATGTCCGGTTCCTGCATGACCGTCGCGTCGCGGTCGGTGAGCATGTTGGCCGCGGTGCCGAGCTGGCGGCCGCGGGCGACGATCGAGAGCTTCTGGGCGGAGACCTTCTGCCCGATCGAGGTGGTGATGACGGCGTGGGCGGACTCGTGGATCGAGATCACCCACTGCTCCTCGCGGGTCAGGGCGTGGCTCTTGCGAGCCGGCCCGGCGACGACCCGGTCGATCGCCTCCTCGAGCGTCGGCTGGTCCATCTCGGCCCGGTCTTCGCGCACGGTGAGCAGCGCCGCCTCGTTGATCACATTGGCCAGCTCGGCGCCGCTGAAGCCGGAGGTCAGCTTGGCGATTTCCTCCAGCGAGGTGCCCGGCGCCAGCGGCCGGTTACCGCAGTGCAGAGTGAGGATGTCGAGCCGGCCGTGCACGTCGGGCACGTCGACGGTCACCTGGCGGTCGAAGCGACCGGGCCGCAGCAGGGCCGGATCGAGCACGTCGGGCCGGTTGGTGGCGGCGAGCACGACGACGCCGGCGTCGCCGCCGAAGCCGTCCATCTCGACCAGCAGCGCGTTGAGCGTCTGCTCGCGCTCGTCGTTGCCCTGGCCGACACCGGCGCCGCGCTTGCGCCCGGCGGCGTCGAGCTCGTCGATGAAGATCAGCGCCGGGGCCATCTTGCGCGCCTTGGCGAAGAGGTCGCGGACGCGGGCGGCGCCGACGCCGACTAGCGACTCGACGAAATCCGAGCCCGAGAGCGAGAAGAAGGCGGCATCGGCCTCGCCCGCGGTCGCCTTGGCGAGCAGCGTCTTGCCGGTGCCGGGTGGGCCGACCAGCAGCACGCCCTTCGGCGCCCGTGCGCCGACCGCCGCGTAGCGACCCGGTTCGGCGAGGTAGTCGCGGATCTCGCGCAGCTCGGCCACCGCTTCGCCGGCGCCGGCGACGTTGTCGAAGGTGGTGCGGTCGGGCGCATCCGCCCCACGCTTGCGGCCCTTGCCGGTGAACTTGGAGAAACCGGCGAAGGCGCCGGCCCCGGCGTCCTGGCCGAGCCGGGTGAAGAGCACGAAGAGACAGACGAGCAAGAGGATCGGGATGAGGAACTGGACGACGATCTGCTTCGCCGGCTTGTCCCACTGCTGGTCGACGTCGACGATCGCGCCGCTCTTGGTCAGTTCCCTGACCAGCGAGGAGGTCTGCGCATCGGACTCCGGGTAGGAGGCGTAGAGCAGCAACCCGCCCTTGGTCTCGAAGAGCACGCGGGCGTCCTGGTCGAGCAGGGTCGCCTCGGCGATCTGCTTCTCGTCGGCCAGCTTGAAGACGCGGCTAAGCGGAACCTGCTCGCCGTTGGTCTGCGGCTGGATCTGACCGAGCAGGTTGAAGAAAAGGAAGGTGAGGACCAGGGAGGCAACGATCAGCCCCGTGCTCAGCGGGTCCTTGGCAAACCAGCGACCGATCGCGGCGCCGCGCTCACCAACCGCACGGCCGACTTCGCGCAGGTCGACCTTCGGCACCCGGCTCGACCCCTTGCCGCCCTGCTTCTCTTGCTGATCGTCCATCTGCCCCTTCCAATCGCTGTTTTCAGTGCGTTCCATCACCGGCACGGCGCCCGGGCTCTGTCGAGCCCGGGCGCCGTTCGCACCGGAATGTCTGGAAACGCGTTCTCGCTATTTGCCTTTTTTCTGCGTGAGCTTCAGTGTCAGCGAGCTGGTCGAGCTGCTCTCGTCGCCGCCGGTCGGCGTGAAGGACATCTCGAGCTTCACTGGCAATTTGCCTTTTTCCTTGAGGATGCTCTTGGCGGCAGCGCTGGGCCTCAGCGTCAGGTTGAAGCTGCCGGCCTGATTTGCGTTGAGGACCGTGCGCCCCACCTTGATCGATTTTTTGCCCTTCTTGGCCGTGCCGACCAACTCGAGCGTGCCTGGCCCGGGCAGCTTGACCGAGACGGTTGCACCACCCGTTTTGGAGGAGATCGACTTGCGCAGCAGTGAGAACACGTTGCTCGGCTTCACCGGCTGCGGGTTGCCGCCACCTTTGTTGTTGTTACCGCCGTTGTCGTTGTTTTCTTCTTTGCCGCCACCGCCTTCGCCCTTCTGCCATTCGATCGATGCGACTCCCGTTTTGGAGATGTTGCGGATCGCCGTCGGCAGCGCCGTGTAGTCATTGGCGAACAGCAGGCCCTGGCCTTCGTTGACGATGTAGGTGAGGTAGTCCTTCACCGTCCGTGCCCGTCCCTCCTCGAGGGCCGAGGTGCCGTAGGCATCGGCGTTGTCGTCGAACGCCAGGCCGTAGGTCAGCGTGCAGATGCCATAGCCTTTTTTGGAGTCGACGCCACTGGTCGTGGCCCATTCTCCGAGGGTGCTGGCCGGCACGTTTTCGAATTCGGTTTCGAGGCAGTTAGAGCCACGCTGTCCGTCCGTACGGAAGCCTTTTTCTTCTTCCTGGGTCGGCTCTTTGAAGGCGTTGTTGCCGTTTTCCAGCTGCGTCCAGTAAGTGTCGTTGTCGTTGCCCTCCGGCGTGATCGCCAGGTTGTTGCTCCTGGCAGTGGCGATGTCGGAGTAGCCGACGGACCCGTCGGTTGCGATCAGCTTCGGCACCAGCCCACCGTTTCCATTCGAGCACCCACTGGTCAGGTTGTCGGTGTCACCGACAAGGCCAGGGCTGCCCGGCCCGTCGGGGTCGCTTGCCTCCACGATCCCGTCTTTGTCGCCGCAGTCGTCACGGTCGCCGAAGGTTGCGCCCGGCCACTCGCGGTTCCCGTTGCCGCCCGACTCGAAGGTCGTGATCCAACCGCGGCCACCGTTGATCCGGTTCAGGTAGTCCTTGAAGGCGAACGTCGTGCCGGAGTTGTCGAACCTGACGACGCGGACGATCGGCTTTTCGCATGCCGGTTCCGCATCGAGCGTCGTGAACACCGTGCGCCAGGTGACGTACGGAGCCGCACCGCCGGGCACCGCCCCTGCGTTCTGGGCCCAGACCTTCTCCCACTGTTCCTTGCTGAACCGCACGCGGATCACGTCGTCGGGAGTGCCGTCGCCGTCGAGGTTCTGTTCGTCGGTCTTGGCCGCCGCCGGCAGGTCGTTGACGTCACAACCATCGGGGAAATTGACCATGGGAGCCACCGCCCCGACCGCAATCGGAATCTGGTGGATTTGGCCCTCGTCGCCTTCGGCAGCGGTCCCGGCGTTGATTTCGGTCTTCTGAGCCGCTTTGAGCGGATCGTCGGTTCCGCCGAAGCGCGGGTCGGCGCCGCCGCGAAGCTTCATCCCGTTGACGCCCGCGCCGGAGCCGGCCGGGTCGTAGTTGATGTCGGGCCCGATCCCGCCGCAGTAGACGTTGCGGAAGGGAATCTCCCAGGCGCCGTGTGCGGCCTGCGCAAAGGAGGCACCGCGTCCGAGGACGGCCTGCCCTTCGCATTGGGGAACAGAGAAGGCGGCCTTGGCCTGTGAACTCATGCCAAGCACCGCGAGCACCGCGAGGGCGAGGGTGAAAACCCCGGCCAGAACGGCACGCGAGCCCCGTCCAGGGGCACGAAGAGTGCGGCTCATCAGTGTCATTCCTTTCATCGACTGAACCTTGCGGCGCCAGAGTTGTCGGCCGCATATGGCACTGTCAAGCCGCTTCACAGGACTTCTACGTTTGCGTTACATGGCGTTATCAACAGCTTCTCCAGATCGTCACCAGTTGGTTACTGACGGTTCACCCATGGCCTTTTGCGGAGCCTGATTTGCCGCCGAGCTCCTGCCTGAAGGCGACTCGCAGGGAGGTGCTTGCCCGCTGCCCGCCGCGGGCGGCGACGTAGGTGACCGAGACGCGGCCCGGGATCGCCCCCCGCTGGCGCAGCTCGTCGCGGTAGCGGGACACCGGTCGCAGCGTCAGGTGAACCTCGCTGCGGGCGGTCCCCCTGGCGCGGCCAGTCGCCGTGGCGAGCGCGCGGGGCTTGCGCGGCTGGCCGGCACCGGCCTTGCCGACCGCCTTCACCCCTCCGGCAGCCGGCACCGAGACGGTCAGCTCGAGCACGCCACCGGGCTTCGACTTGGCGCGCACACCGATACGCGGCCCACCGTCGTCGAATTCGATCGTCCCAGCGGGGCCGCCTTTGCTCAGGCTGTCTTCTGACAGGCCAGGCCCGGGGTCGGGCTGGCGAGTGATGACAAAAGCATCGGGGCGTTGGTTGGCATCGCCGAAGAAGAGGTTGCCGGCAAACGAGACGAAGGCGATGCGATCGCCGTGCTCGGAGAGCGTCGCCTCACTGGTGACCGGCGCGTTGATGTCACCGCCGGAGAATGAATGTGTGACGCGTTCCACCGTGTGATCCTGGAGATCGACGACGTAGAGGTCCTGGGTGTCGGCAACGGCGCGCGGCTCACCTATCTGGGAAAGGGCCGGCAGGGTGAACTGGGTGCGCGCGCTGGTGATCGCCAGGAAGCGGCCGTCGCCCGACATGGCCAGCGTCTCGATCGGCGCCGATACGGCGGTCGTGCTCCCTCCCTCGCGTGTCAGCTCAACCGTCGACCCCTTACGCGTCAGCCCAGCAGACATGTCGGTAACGAAAAGATCGAGGCCAATTCCCGAGCCGATATTGGGCCGCGGGCCGGAGTTGGTCAGGTAGGCGACGGTTTTCCCGTCAGCGCTGACCGCCGGCAACAGGTTGGAGTTAGCACTGATCCCCAGCTCCACCCGCGCGAGCGGCCCGTAGCAGGGGCCAGTGGTGAATTCGTCGAATAGCACCGGCCCGAGCGGCTGACACGCGGGGTCATCTGGGTCCGAAACGCCGGTAATTCGGCGAGTGGGGGCCGTCGGGCCGTCGGCGATGCGCCGCCAGAAGTAATAGGAAAAACCGGGCAGGTCTTCGTTCTCCCCATTGACGAACGCCGTCTGCAGCGGCGCGTTCTGCCCGGTCCAGACGACCGTCGTCCCATCGCCGCTGATCCCCGCCGGCCCAACCGCGCCGCCCGCCGGCTCGCCACTGCCGGTGACCCGGGTCACGAGTGTCGTCGTGTCCGCGATGCGGTCGCGGACGAACACCTGCTGGGCGGGCGTTTCCACCCCAGGCCGGTCGGGGAGGTCCGAGGCGACTTCCCCGGTGCGGAAGACGACCTTCGACCCGTCGAGGCTGATCGCCGTCCCGCGCGTCACTTCGGCGCCCGGGTCGCCGCCGGGGATCGACAGTCCGGGCGGCCCGTAGGTGGCGGGGGTGTTGCCACCGTCCCTGGCGGAGACGAGGTCGAAGGCAGCCGGCGAATCGATCGGCGCCTCCATGTCCCGCACGTACACGTCGAGGTTGTCGTTGGCGTCGGTGGGCACGAGTTGCTGCGCGGTGGCGAAGACGATGAAGCGGCCGTCGCCGCTGATCGAGGGGCTCTGGGCGCCGCGCAGGACCACGGCGTTCGTCCCTTCGTCGCGGAAGTCGCCCTCCGCCACCAGCTCGAGGCCGCGGGTCGCCAGGTCGAAGCGGAAGATGCCCCCCGTGCGGTACTGGCCGGGCGGGTCGGGGTCGTCGTCGGCGAAGAAGTTGCGCGCCCGGGTCTGGATCGCGACGTAGCGCCCGTCGGCGGAGATTGCCGCGAAGACCGAGGCCTCGTCGCCCTGCTCGAGCTTGGCGTAGTCGGCCGAGACCAGGTCGGCGCCTTCCCCACCACTGGCGCCGTTGCCGTAGAAACCCATGGCGGAGGACGGCGCGACGCAGGCAACCAGCAGCAGGGCCCAGACGAGTCGGATGGGGGCGGCGATCGAGCTCAACCGACCTTCACCTCCCGCGTCGCCTTGGTCAGGTTGCCGGCCCGGTCGCGCGCCTTGACCCGCAGGCTGTAGCGCCCGGCCCGCTCGAACGTGTGCCGTACTCGCACCGCTGAGCTCTTCCCCTTGCCCTTGCCCTTCCCGCCAGCGCTCGAGGAGCTTGCCCCGGCATCGCCAAAGGAGACGTGAACCGAACCGCGCCGTAGACCGGAGCCCTCCGCTCGTGAGCCGTCCGAGACGACGACCGTCACCCGACGCCCCCGGCGCTTGATCCGCAGGCGCGGCCCGTTGCGATCGACGAGCAGGCGGCCCGTGCGACTGCCGGTCTCCTGCCCCGCCTCGTCGGTGGCGAATATCTGGACCTTGTGACGCCCGTCCTCGATGTCGTCGCGCGAGAGCCGCGCGTGCAGGCGGCGCAGGTTCTCCACCACGGGCTCGTCGTCGACGCTGACCGAGTAGCGCACCCCACCGATCGCGTTCAGCGTGCTGTCCCAGGCAATGCGGATGCGGGGCTTACGCTGCCAGCCACTCGGCAACAGCACGAGG
Source organism: uncultured Solirubrobacterales bacterium (assembly GCA_963715455.1). Lineage (GTDB taxonomy): Bacteria > Actinomycetota > Thermoleophilia > Solirubrobacterales > 70-9 > VRUE01. Next base: position 164,494 of record OY970245.1, read on the forward strand.
AAGGGGTCTGGAGGCGCGTCGACCACAGCGACGGCGATCTGGGAGTTGGCGTCAGAGCCCTGCTGCCAGGCGACGATCGCATCGCCTAGGCCCGAGCCGCCCATGGTCAACCGCCCGACGCCGCCGCCACGCGGCGCGCTGAGCGCGGTGGGCTCGGCCACGCCGTCGGCGCGCTGCTCCTGCACGCTGACCAATCCTGCGCCGCCGCGCTGCTCTCGCCAGGCGGCCACGGCTGCGCCGGTCTCCGCCAGGTCGACCAGTGGATCGCCGGCAACCGAGCTCGAACCGCCGTCAAGGCGCTCGACCGGCCGGACCGAGGCATCGTCGCCGGAACCCAGCAGTGTCACGGGCCCAGAGCCGAAGCCGGCGATGAAGAGGCCGCGCGGATCGACCGCGACGCTCGGCGGCCCGAGGTCGCCGCGCACCCCGCCATCGACCAGCTGCGCCTGGCCGAAGACGCCCGCTTTTTCGGAGAAGACGTCGGGGATCTCGTTGACGAGCAGGCGCGGCGCGTTCAGCTTGCCCGCCTGGCCAGGTTGCTGGCGGAAGGCGACGGCGGCCTGGCCGAAGCCGGAAACGTCGAGCGAGAAGGAATCGGCTGGGCCGCGCAGCGGCGCGCCTTCCCACGACGAGGGACTGACCTGGAGCGCGATCCCGACGCTCGAGCCGAACAGGCGCCGCGCCCAGACGCGGTCGACGAATTCGTCGTCGGGCTCCTGCCAGGCGACCACGCCCTGGCCCTGCACGTCGATGCCGACCTCGGGCGCGTTCGCCTCGCTGGGTGAGCGGACCGGGACCGAGACGCTGCGATCGATCGGCGTGCCCAGCACCGACCAGAGGCGGCCGCTGTAGCGGGCGACCCGCAGATCGGCGCCGACGTAGTCCGGAGGATTGGCCGGGCTGGTGTCGGTGATCACCCGGTAGACGAGGTAGGCCTGGCCGCCGCGATTCATCGCCAGGTCGGGATAGGTCCTGGTCGCTTCGCCGACGTTGAAGTCGATCGGCACCGGCGGCTGGAAGCCCGACGCGCCGGGATCGAGCGTCGCCGAGAACATGCGATCGCTTTCGACGCCGAACTCCTGCACCCAGGTGACCACCAGCCGGCCACCATCGCCAGCCCCGATCCGCGCCCAGCTCGAGGCGAAGGCCTGGCCGACATCGACCCGCAGCGGCGAGCCCCATTGGCCCTTGCGGAACTGAACGGCGAAGACGTGAGGGCGATCGTCAACCCGTTTCAGGTAGACGATTCCCCCGCTGCCGTCCTCCGACATCGCCGCATCGGCGACGTCGACCAGGTCGGCGCTCGGCCCGTCGATCGGCTGCACATCGGAGACCACCGCTCCCGCGCCTGACGGCGCCATCAAGCCCAGTCCGCAGGCAACAGTCGCGACGACCCTGAGCCGCGGGCGGAGATGCGGCAGGAACCGAGCGCACATGGGCTCAGACGTTGCCGCCAGCCCGTGTCAGAGATGTAACTAGGGTGCTACCAAGTGGTTAAACGCTCGCCAGCGGGACGCCGATGATCTCCAGGCGCCGCGTCAGGCCACCGATCGCGAAGTCGCGGATCTCCCCCGCGCTTGCACCGAGCGCGTCCCAGTCGGTGCCCTCGCGGTCCGGCGGGGTGAGTGACTCGGCGACGGCCGGCAGCAGCTCGCGCAGTGTCTCGCGCACGGCCTCGCCAAGCGACGCGTCGGCCGCGACGGCTTCGCGCAGGTACCAGGTGCCGTAGCCGATGTGGCGCTGCTCGTCGTGGTGGATCCTCGAGTAGCCCTCGACAAATCCCGGTAGCAATCCCTCACGCTCCAGGTAACCGGTGACGAAGTTGAACGAGGTCAGCCCCAAGGTGCCCTCGAGGATCTGGTGGTAGAGGGTGACGAAACGCACCTTGGCCGCCGGGTCCTGGGGATTTGCGACGAGCTGCTCGTGGGCCGCCACCAGCGCCTCGTCGAAGATCAGACGGAAGGCAGGAGAGATCTGCTCTCTCGCCCGCTCGACGTGCGCAGCAATCGCAGCGGAGTCGGCGACGACCTCATCCTGGAAGCGCGCGTAGAACTGCATGTGGCGTGCCTCGTCGACCTGCTGGGTGGCGAGGAACGTCGCCTCCTCCTCTGTCCCGTATGCGCCGACCAAGCCGGAGAACTTGGTCGTGATCCGCTCCTCGGCGACCATCAGCGACGACAGCACCCAGAAGATCAGCCCGCGGTCCTCCTCGCCGAGCTCGCGCCACTGGCCTTGATCGGCGCTGAGATCGATCGCGAAGGGACTCCACTGCTCGTCCTCCCAGTGGCGGTAGAGCGTCTGGGGATCGAAGAGATGGACCTCCGTCATGCCGAGCAGCTGCAGCTCGCGGATTCGGGCGAACAGCACTCCGCCTTCTCAGAGGAGTCGCAGCAATCGGCCTGCAGCTGCGGAGCGCAGCAGGCCGAGATCGGCAAATCGTCGGTGGGCTCGGTCAAGTCAGCCATGCGGAGAGCTCCTCCAGGGAATCGGGGATGACGTAGTAGTAGGCCCAGAGGCTCTGGCGCTCGGAAGCGACGATGCCGGCCTCGCGCAGGACCTTGAGGTGGTGGGAGACGGTCGGCTGCGAAAGGTCGAACAAGGGAACGAGCTCGCAGACGCAGACCTTGCCGGCGTGCTTGCGCAACACGTCGACCAGCTGTAGGCGGATCGGGTCGCCGAGCGCCTTGGCAATCGCCGCCATGCGCTGCGCCCCCTCGCGCTGCACGTCGGGGTAGACGACCGGCTCGCAGCAGGGCTCGCCGGCGGGGCGCTTCTGCTTGGGGGTCAGCTGCAGCTCGGTGGCCATAATCTGCATCGAAATATATCTATTTGACGCATATCTGTCGATTGAATAGCTTGGCGGCTCGTGAGCGGCAAGGCCCCAGAGGTGCTGTTCGTCTGCGTCCACAACGCCGGCCGCAGCCAGATGGCAGCGGGGTTGCTGGCCAAGCTGAGCGAAGGACGGGTCCGGGTCTACAGCGCCGGGTCTGCCCCGGCCGACGAGATCAACCCGGTGGCGGTCGAGGCGATGCGCGAGGTGGGCGTGGACCTGGCGACCGAGTTCCCCAAGCCGCTTCGCGACGACGCCGTCCAGGCCGCCGACGTGGTGATCACGATGGGCTGCGGCGACGCCTGCCCGGTCTATCCCGGCAAGCGCTACGAGGACTGGCAGCTCGACGATCCCGCCGGTCAGGATCTCGAGACGGTGCGCGGCATCCGCGACGAGATCCAGCGACGGGTCGAAGGCCTGATCAGCGAGCTGGACCGGCGCTGATGGCACCGAGCCTTGCCCGTCGGGCGGCCGCCGAGGGTCTCGCTGCCTTCGCTCTGGTCTTCGCCGGCTGTGGGGCGATCGTCTCCGACGCGGTCAACGGCGGCGTACTCGGCGCAGTTGGGATCTCGCTCGTCTTCGGCCTTGTGATCATGGCAATGGTCTACGCCACCGGCCATCTCTCCGGCGCCCACATCAATCCCGCAGTGACGCTGGCCTTCGTCGCCACCCGGCACTTCCCGGCCAGGGATGCGCTCGCCTACGTCGCCGCCCAGCTGCTCGGCGCGGTGCTCGGCGCCCTCCTGCTGCTCACCGTCTGGCCCACCGCGCCCGCCAGCCTCGGCGCCACGATGCCAAGCGTCGGGGTTGGCAGCGCCCTCGTCTACGAGCTGACGATGACCGCGATCCTCATGTTCGTGATCATGGCCGTCGCCACCGACACGCGAGCGGTCGGCGCCGCGGCGGCGATTGCGATCGGCGGTACGGTCGGTCTCGACGCGCTCTTCGGCGGCGCCATCAGCGGAGCGTCGATGAACCCCGCGCGCTCCTTCGGCCCCGCCTTGGCCGCTGGCGAGTGGCTCGACTTCTGGATCTACGTAGTCGGCCCGATCGCCGGCGCGGCGCTCGGCGCTCTCGCCTACCAGCTGGTGCGCGACGACTAGGCGAAAGCTTGGGCGGCGCGGCGGCGGAGGTCGGCGTTGAGCATGCCGGTCACCTCGCTGGGGGAGTCACCCGCGGAGGGGACAGCGGCGCCGATCAAACCGCTGGCGCGGAAGCCGAAGAGCGGTGCAGTAAAACCGACCTCGCGCACCTTGCGGACCAGCTTGACGGCGCTCGGGGTGTCGGCGCCGGGGCCGCAGAGCACGATCGCGGTGGGATCGAGGGCGCGCAGGGCGCGCTCCAAGCGCTCGTCGCCGAGCTCGTTGGAGAGCATCAGCACGCGGAAGCCGGCCCGGCGCAGGGTGAGGTCGAGTGCCTGGGTGTGGACCGCCTCGGCGTCGGAGCCGCTGCTTGAGTCGAGCAGCAGGATGCCAGCCGGTCGCGAGGCGGCCGAGGCGAGGCGGCGGGCGCCATGCAGCCAGCCGGTCGCCCAGCGCGAGGCGAACTCGAGCTCAGCCTCTCGATCGGGGTCGGCGGCCAGCTGGTCGATCCCCGGCAGCACCAGCTCCTCGACCGTGCGCTCCAACGGCCGCAGCGCGAGGCTCTCCTCGACGGCACGATCGGCAGCGTCCTCGTCGAAGCTCTCCAGCGCAGCTAGCAGGCCACCATTGCTGGCGGGCGCCGCCTGGCGCTGGCGGGCAAGCTCGATCGCCGAGGAAATGTTGCCGGTCTGGGCAAGCGCGTCGCGTAGCGTCTGCAGCTCGACCAGCTCGTAATTGCGGTGGTTGCCCACCGTGCGCTTCGGCGTTGGGTAGCCGTAGCGGCGCTCCCAGCTGCGCAATGTGTTGGGGCTGACCCCAAGCACTTCGGCGGCGGCGTTGGTTCGGATTCCGGGCATCTCAGATCAGTCTTTTCCTCTGCGCAGCGCTGTTCGATGCGCTGGCGCATTCTCCCACCGGAATTCCAGGTTTACGCAAGTTATGGACAGATTTCCGGAATCTGTCAGCGATCTTGCAAGGTGCCAACGCCCACCGGCTGGCCCACGGCGCGGGCCCGCCACATCGCCTCGTCGGCCCTGCGCAGCAGCTCGTCGGCGTCGTTGCCGTGCTCGGGGCAGGCGACTACGCCGGCCGAGATCGTGATCGAGAGGCCTCCCGCCGCTTCAAGCTCGTCGAGCATGTGCAGCAGCCGCTCGGCCATCTGCACTCCCTCGATCGTCGTCTGGTTCGGCGCCAGCACGCAGAGCGCATCCTCCTCGAGCAGAAAGGTCTCGTCGACGAGGCGGACGCTGTCGCGCAGGCCCGCGCCGACTACCGCCAGCACCGTTTCCCCCTCATTGCCGCGCTCGTCCCCGCGGGCACCTGGTCCTTCGATGTCGAAGATGACCAAGCCGAAGGGATGGTCGTAGCGCTTATTGGTCTCGATCAGCTGATCGAGACGGCGGCGCATGTGGCCGGGCTGGAAGAGGCTGGCGTGCTCCTCGGCGGCGGGCGCGGCGGCGGCCATCGGCTCGCAGACCGCGGTCACCGCGGTGGCGGTCACCGAGCCGAACTCCTCGGCCAGCCTCTGCGCCGCCTCGGCAAAAGGCCCGTGGTCGTTGCCGTCGATCTCCTCGCGCAACTTCGCCAGCAGGCTGGCCTGCAAGGCGGAGACCTCGCGGGCTACCTGGCCAACCGCCGAGGCATTGCCTGTCCCGTCGCCGTTGGTGGTGCGCACCGCCACGCCCAGACCTTGGCGAAAGCGACGGACGCCAGGACAGCAAAAGTTCGCTATTTGCGAACTGACAAACGTCTAGTAATTTCGTCCGTTCCCCGAGACTTGGGGTGTAACGCTTTTTCCGTGTAATAGACCGACAGGGCGTGGCACCATCGATCAATCGAGGCTGCGGCGGCCGGCGAAGGCCTTGCCGAGAGTGACCTCGTCGGCATGCTCGAGGTCGGCCCCGACTGGCAGGCCGCTGGCCAGGCGGGTAACGGTGACCCGGCCGCGCAGCAGGTCGGCGATGTGCAAGGCGGTGGCCTCGCCGGTTGTCGTTGGGTTGGTGGCGAGCACCACCTCGCGCACCTCGCCAGCATCAACCCGGCGCAGCAGCTCGGCGATCTTCAGGTCCTCGGCGTCGACGCCGTCGATCGGCGAAAGGGCACCGCCGAGCACGTGGTAGAGGCCGCTGTACTCGTGGGTGCGCTCGATCGGGATCACGTCGGCAGGCTCCTCGACCACGCAGATCGTCGCCCGATCGCGACTGGAGTCAGAGCAGATGCGGCAGCGCGGGCCCTCGGAGAGGTTGAAGCACTCCTCGCAGAGGCCGACCTTCTCCTTCACTTCGGTGATCGCCGCGGAGAGCGCCGCCGCCTCCTCGTCGGGGGCGCGGAGGATGTGAAAGGCGAGCCGCTGCGCGGTGCGCTGGCCAATGCCCGGCAGCCGCGAGAGCTCCGCGACCAGCCGGGCGAGCGGTGCGGGCCCCTCGCTCACATTCCCGGGAGACCGCCAAGGCCTCCCGTGATGCCACCCATCTTCTGGCTGGCCAGCTCCTGAGCAGCGCGCAGGCCCTCGTTGACCGCCGCCTGGACCAGCTCGGCGAGCATCTCGGCGTCCTCGGGGTCGATCGCCTCGGGGTCGATGACGATCTCGCGCAGGGTCAAGTCGCCGCCCATCTTCACCTTGACCATGCCGCCGCCGGCGCTGGCCTCGACCACCTCGTCCTTGAGCGCCTCCTGGGCCTGCAGCATCTCGTTCTGCATCTGCTGCGCCTGTTTCATCAGGGCGTTCACGTCGAAGCCCCCGGGCATCCCGCCTCTGGCCACCTAACCGACCTCCTTCGCGTCGAACTCGCTCTTCAACTTCTCCACCAGGGCATCGTGATCGATATCGCCCTCCGGGGCCTTTGCCTCCTCGGCGGGAGCGGCCTCCTCCCCCTCAAGCAAGACGTAGCTAGGTTTGACCCGCTCGCCGAGCACCGCCTCGATCGCGTCCGCCATCAGCTCGCGCTTCTCCGGCGTCTCGGCCTTCTTCTTGTTGAAGGTCAGCTCCGCCGGAAAGCCGATCTTCAGTCCCTCGACGTCCAAGCTCACCGGCCGCGCTCCGTCGAACGTCGCAGCCAGAGCAGGGCTGGTCTCCCCAAGCTTGTGAATTACCGCGGGCCAGGCTCTGGTCACCTCGTCGAGAGTGGGGGCGTTTTGGCCCGCGGGTGAGTCGGCTTCCTCAGACGTGTCTGCCGCGGGTGGCGCTGTAGGGGGGACCACCCCCGAGGAAGCTTTAGCTACCGGAGGGGGTGGTGAGTCCCCTGCGGCGACAGGACCCGCGGCCGGGGGCGCCTTCGTCCCTTGCTCGAGTCTCTCTATACGCCGCAGCAGTCCCTCAGTCGAGGGATCGAGATCCGGCCGCGCCGCCTTGAGCAGCGCGATCTCGACCGCCATGCGGGCGTCGTCCCCCTCGCGTACCGCGGTCAGCGCATCGGCCAGCTCGTCGATCGTGCGCACCAGGGTTGCTGCGCCGATCGAGCTTGCCTGTGCAGATAGCCGCCCGGCATCCGTTGCCGTCACCACGAACGTGTTCGGCACCTCGCCCACCGTCTGGGTAACGAGCAGGTGGCGCAGGTGAGCGAGCAGGTCGCGGGCGAACTGGGCCGGGTCGCGGCCGGAGCGGGCCATCTTCTCGACGCCGAGCAGGACGCCCCGCGGGTCCTCGGCGATGACCGCGTCGACCGCGTCGAAGAGCAGCTCGGCATCGACAGCGCCCAGCATCTCCAGCACCATGTCGAGGCTGACCTGGTTCTCGGCAAATTTTCCCTTCCCACCAAAGGTTCCGGCTCCACCGAAAGCGACCAGTTGATCGAGCGTGCCGAGCGCGTCGCGGAAGCTGCCCGAGGCGGAGCGGGCGATCATCGCCACCGCCGCGTCCTCGGCGGCGATCCCCTCGGCGGCGGCGACCCGGGTCAGCACCTCGGAGATCTGCTCCAGCGAGGGGCGCTGGAAGTCGAAGCGCTGGCAGCGGTCGGCGATCGTCGGCATCACCTTGTGCGCCTCGGTCGTGGCCAGTACAAAGACCGTGTTGGGCGGCGGCTCCTCGAGCGTCTTGAGGAAGGCGTTCCAGGCCTCCTTGGTGAGCATGTGGGCCTCGTCGAGGATGTAGACCTTCCAGCGGCCGCCGGTGGGGGCGTAGGCGACCCGCTCGCGCAGGTCGCGCACGTCATCAACTGAGCGGTTGGAGGCAGCGTCCATCTCGATCACGTCGATCGAGCTGCCGCTGGCGATCGTCGTGCACGATTCGCACTCGCCGCAGGGAGTGATCGTCGGCCCGCCGCGCTCGCAGTTGAGCGAGCGGGCGAGGATCTTCGCCATCGAGGTCTTGCCCGTGCCGCGCGAGCCGACGAAGAGGTAGGCATGGTGGACCTTGCCCTGCTCGACCGCGTTGCGCAGGGTGCGCACGACGTGCTGCTGGCCGACCACCTCATCGAAGGAGCCGGGCCGGTGGCGGCGGTAGAGGGAGATCGAATCGCTCGCGGGCGGCACTGCGGCCAGTGTATCTGCGGTGGGTGGGACGACTTTTCCGTCAAATACGCGGAAAAGTCGTCCCACCCTCCAATTGGTGCCCCCGGTAGGTTGCGCCGGTGCCCCAGGGTCTCCGCAACTGGCTGACGCCGGCCGCCTGGGTCGCCGGGACCACGGCGGTGTTGCTGCTGCTCTTCCCGGTCGGCTTTCCCAACTACGACACGATCTACGCGCTCGTCTGGGGGCGGGAAATAGCCGAAGGCCTGAGCCCCGACAGGGGAGCCGCCCTGGCCCCGACCCCGCACCCGCTGGCCGAACTCTTCGGCCTTGTCACGACGCCGTTCGGCGACGGTGCGGTCGACCTGACGATGGTCGTCGCCTACCTCTCCCTCGGCCTGATCGGCTACCTCGTCTACCGCCTCGGCGCCCTCTGGTTCGACCGCCCGGTCGGCGCCGTCGCCGCGCTGATCGTCCTCACCCGCGCCCCCTTCCTCTCCAACGGCCTGCGCGCCTACATCGACCTCCCCTACATCGCCCTCTGCCTAGGCGCCCTCCTCCTAGAGACCAAGCGCCCCCGCTGCGGCTGGCCCGTCCTCGCCCTCCTCGCCCTAGCCGGCCTGCTCCGCCCCGAGGCCTGGCTCTTCTCGGTTGCCTATCTCGCGTATCTGCTGCCCAGCCCCCCACAAGCTTCCGCCACCCCAGCAGAAGGGGGGCCTAGCGACTCGTCCCGCGAGCCCCGCTTCTGGGCAGAGGAGAGTGTCTCCCTCGAACGGGCGGATACTCAAATTGCCGGTCTAATTAAACCGGCAATTGTCCGGGCGAGGGAGACACTCTCCTCTGCCCACGGCGTGCTCCTGGTGGCGCTCGCCTTCACCGCCCCGCTGCTCTGGGCCCTCTTCGACTGGATCACCGCCGGCAGCCCCACCTACTCCTTCACCGGCACCCGCGAAACGGTCGACGAGCTCGCCCGCCAGACCGGCCCGGTCGACCTCGTCCTCTACGGCCCGCGCCGCCTCGGCGAGGTACTGCAATGGCCGGGGATGGTCGGCGCTCTCGGAGGAGTCTTGCTCGGCCTCGCCTTCCTACGCCGCCGCAGCATGATCGGCGTCGCCGCGGCGCTGCTCGCGCTCGCCGCCTTCGCCGTGCTCGCCTGCGCCGGCCTGGCGATCCTGCCCCGCTACACGATGCTCGCCGCCGCGGTACTAGCGATCTTCACCGCGCTGGGCCTGCTCGGCTGGCGGCTGCTCGACCGCGACCATCCCTGGCGCCGCGCCTGGCAAGGCTTCGCCGCCTTCGTCGTCCTCATGTTCCTCGTCTGGGGACCGAACCAGTACGACCTCCTGCATCGCGTCGACGTCGACCTGACCAACCAGAGTCGCATCGAGGGAGACCTCACCGACCTGGCCAACACCGGCGCCTTCGCCGAGCCGCTCTGCGGCCCGATCGCCGTCCCCAACCACCGCGCCGTGCCGCGCCTCGCCTTCAACCTCGACATCCGCCCGACGCAGATCGTCAGCGCCAGCGAAGAGGGTGCCCCACGGCAGGGCTACTTCGTCGACCCGGCCTCGCCCTTCGTCATCCACAACTTCATCCTCGACCCGGGCGACCCGACTCGCTTCCGGCTCACCGTCCCACCCACCTTCCGTGAGATCGCCCGCAACGAGTCCTGGGTCCTCTACCGGCGTTGCTGACCTGCGCCGTCCCTAGGCTTCCGCGCGTGATTCGTCCCGGGAAAGCGCTGCTCCTCGTCGCCCTACTCTGCACGCTGCTCGTCCTGCCGGCCAGCGCCAGCGCCGACACGCGCCGCACGGCGGTCATCACCTACTTCGCCTCAGATGAGAGCGGGCCAGAAGCGGGGCTCAAAGAAAAGATCGCCAAAACGATGTTCGGCTCCCCCAGCCCGCCGAACGTCTACACCGTGCAGGAATATTTCCTCGCCCAGACCTTCGGCAAGGTCGACTTCAGTGGCAGCCTCAGCGACGTCTTCGGCCCGTACCAAGTGGCGACGCCTAAAGCGAACTGCCCCTGGCCAACCTGGAACAACGAAGCCGCCCAGCTCGCGCAGGGAGACGGCTTCAGCCACTCCGACTACGACGTGGTCGTCTATATCTACGAAAACGAACCGTTCGTGGCTTCGGAGTGCAGCGCCGCCGGCACGGGAAGCGGCAGCTTCGCCTGGATCGACAGCCTCAGCGACTACACGATCGTGCACGAGCTCGGCCATGTGCTCGGCTCTCCCCACGCCTCTGCCTTCCGCTGTTGGGACGCGGGCGGCGCGCCCGTGACCTACAGCGGCAACTGCCGCGAAGTCTTCCCGCCCGGGGACGAATTCAGCGAGTACGGCGACCCGTTCGACCCGATGGGCTTCGGCCACGTCGGTTCCTTCCCCGCCGAGATGACCGCCTGGCGCAAGCTGAACTTTGGCGCGATCTCGCCCGGCGACGCGCCGACGATCGCCACAGACGGCACCTACACGATCGCTCCGCTCGAGCAGAGCAGCGGCGTGCGCCTGCTGCGCATCCCCAACGGGGCGGGGGAATATCTCGACCTCGACTTCCGCCAGCCGATCGGCCCCTTCGATCAGGGCTATGGCGCGAGCAGTCCAGCGGTAAACGGGGTGGCGATCCACCTCGACACGACCGGCTTCGACGCCAACCGCCCCTCCCGCCTGCTCGACACAACCCCCCAGACGCCGACCTTCGACGACGCGCCGCTCGCCGTCGGCCACCAGTTCCACGACTTCGACAGCCCGCTGACGATCGAGACGCTCGCGGTCGGGCCAAGCGGCGCCACGGTGAGGATCAGCGGTCTACCCATCCCACCCCCGCCACCCGCCACGAAGAAGTGCAAGGTCCCCACCCTGAAACGCAAGAAGGCGAAAGCTGCCCGTAAAGCCCTGCGCAAACGCGATTGCAAGCTCGGCAAGGTCAAATTGCGTGCCTCGAGGAAAGTGCCCAAAGGCAAGGTGATCTCGCAGAAGCCGAAAGCTGGCAAGCAGGTCAAAGCGGGCGCCAAAGTCAATCTCGTAATCAGCTCCGGGCCGCCCAAACGCGGTTAGGCTGGCGCCGTGTTCAGCGGTGGGTTCAAGCGCTCGAGTCGCTTCGGGCTGATCGGCGTGATCGTCGTGGCTGGGCTCGTCGTCGTCATCGCGACGACCACGGGTGAAGGTCAAGCCAACCCGAAGATGACCTACGCGCTGATCTTCGGCGTGCTCGCCGTCTTCATGGTCATCCTCTTCGCCCTGCAGCGCTCCGACATGGAGCGAGTCGCCGGGGAGAGCGTGCGCGGCACAACGCGCGCCGTCGCCGAAGGCGGGCGGGAAATCGAGAACCCGACGACGATGGAAGAGCCCGAGCTCTGGGCGGCGCTCGCCGTCAAGCCGATCGACGACGAGGCGGCCAAGGCCCGTAGCCAGGGCTGGGACGCCGGCCGACGCAGCCTGCGCCTGGGAATGATCGTCACCCTGCTGATCTTCCTCACCGTCCCCTCGATGTACCTCTTCGAAAGCTTCGTGCCGCTGTTGATCGGCGGGCCGCTGATCGTGGGGGCGGCGATCTTCGGCAGCGTCCGCGCGCTTGCGCCCGGTGGCGAGCTGGACAAGGGTTATGAGAACGTCGGCAAGGCGATGGCGCCGCTGGGCTTCGAGGTGACCGAGCGGCCCAAGGTGAGCATCGAGACGCGCGACCCGACCACCGGCCGCGTCGGCCCGAAGATCCGCGGCGCGCTGATGCTGGAGGGCCAGCGCCACGGCCGCTCGGTCTCCGTGCGACTCGGCAGCGGCGAGGTGAGCAGCACCAGTGAGGTCACCGTGCAGGTGGCCACGCCCGAGTTCGAGGCAAAGTCGCGCGACGGCCGCGTGCGCCCCGCCAAGGGCGCCGAGCTACCCGCCACGATCGCCGCCGCCCTGGAGGCAGTGCCCAACTCGACCCGCTGGAAGAAGCTCGAGGTCGAGGGCGGCCCAGAGGGCATCGTCGTCTCCCGCAAGGGCGGCCAGCAGGCCGACTGGCTCTGCGACCTCTGGCTCGCCGAGCGCCTCGCCGAAGCAGTCTGAGTCGCGGGCGCGCCTAACCCTGGCGCTCGACCCGCTCTACCGCGGCGTGGGTACTGGCCGCCAGCTGTGGATCGGCGAGCTCCAGCCCCGGCGGCAGCTCGACGTGCAGGTCGTTGGATGGGTCGAGCCGCATGCGCAATCCGCTTGAGGCAGAGCTCAGCACATGCCCGCCGCGCCGGCGTTGATCGTCGATGAAGTGCAGGTGATAGCCGCTTACCTCGATCCCCTCGGCGTACGCCGGGAAGCGGAAGCCGACCATCGTGCCGCTCACGTCGAGCAGCTCGAAGACGTGCTGCTCGAGGACAACCTCGGTCAACGGCCGGTAGGGCGGCTCCTGGCGGGGAACCGAGCGCGCCCGGACGAAGTCGAAGCGCCCATCGAGACGGATCGCGCAAGTCGCGGCGCCGGCGGGGATCAGCCCGTCGAGGCACACCAGCAGCTCGGCGTGGTCGAGCGAGTCCTCGACCCGCTCGTCGACGACCGGCTCGAAGCCGGTGACCACCGCGAAGGGGGTCCTCTTCTCCGGCGCGATCTCGGTTACCTCGCCGGCGACGTCGGCCCGATAGAAGCGCCCGTCGAAGGCGATCATCTCGCCGTCGAGCCCGTTCAGCGTGCCCAGGCCGAGATCCCCGTGCTCGGCCAGCTCAGCAAAGCTGAGATCACCCTCGTAAGCGCCCTCGAGCAGCGCCTCGATCGTCGAAGCCTGGAAGAGCACGTGCGGCTCGTGGCCCCCGTGCAGTTCCTCCTCGCGCAGCGTCTCTACGTGCAGCGACCTGATCCAGCTCTCGTCCAGCACGCCGCCAGTCTCCCACTCCCTCCCCGGGGCGAGCGGGTGTTCGGTGCCGAAGGAGCCGGCGTGAAAGCATCAGGCCCATGGCAGCGATAGAGCTACGCGGCGCGGTCAAGCGCTTCGGGTCGATCACGGCGGTGAACGGGCTCGACCTCGACGTGCCCGAGGGCATCTGCCTCGGCCTGCTCGGGCCCAACGGCGCCGGCAAGTCGACGACGATGCGGCTGCTCACCGGCCAGGCGATCGCCGACGAGGGCGAGCTGCGCGTGCTCGGCCACGAGCTGCCCGGCGACGCCAAGGCGGCCCGCGCCGAGATGGGCGTCGTGCCGCAGCTCGACAACCTCGACGTCGACGTCACGGTCGAGGACAACCTGGCGGTCTTCGCCCGCCTTTACCGGGTCAAGGATGTCGGCGCCGCGGTCGACAAAGCGCTCGACCTCGCCCGCCTACGCGATCGCCGCCACGACGCCGTGGACGAGCTCTCCGGCGGCATGCGCCGCCGCCTGCTGCTCGCCCGCGGCCTGGTCCACGAACCGAAGTTGATTTTGCTCGACGAGCCCACGGTCGGGCTCGACCCACAGATCCGCACCGAGCTCTGGACGCTGATCGACAACCTGCGCAGCCGCGGCACGACGATCCTCATGTCGACCCACTACATCGAGGAGGCGGAGCGGCTCGCCGACGAGGTGGCACTGATGGACGCCGGCAAGATCATCGCCCGCGCCACGCCGGCCGAGCTGATCGCCGCCCACGCCGGCACCCACACGGCGGAGGTCTACGGCCCGCCCGAGCGGCTCACCGAAGTGCGCTCGATGGCCGAGGGACAGGGCCTCCCGGTACGTCCGGCCGGCCCGGCGATCGCGATCGTCGGCTCCGAGCGCGCCGGCAACGGCGCCATCCCCGAGGACGCTGTGATCCGCGCCGCCTCGCTCGAGGACGTCTTCGTGCTGCTCACCGGGGTGGAGATCGAATGAGCGACGGACCGACCAAGCTGCGGCGCCTGGAACCGGCGGCGATCGGCGGCATCATGAGTCGCGAGCTCGCCAACTTCCGCACCTACTGGAAGGGCACCACCTTCTCCAGCGTGCTGGAACCGATCGTCTACCTGCTCGCCTTCGGCCTCGGCCTCTCGGCGACCCTGGTCGACGACGTCGGCGACGTCCCCTACATCCAGTTCGTCGGCACCGGCATGGTCGCCACCGCGGTGATCTTCTCCAGCGCCCTGCCGGCGATGTTCGGCACCTTCGTCAAGCACCGCTTCCAGAACACCTACGACGCGATCCTCGCCGCGCCGGTCGACGTCGAGGAGCTGGTCAGCGCCGAGATGCTCTGGATCGGCGCCCGGGCCAGCGTCTACGGCTGCGTGCCGCTGCTGGTCACGATCGGCTTCGGCCTCGACCCGGCCTGGGGCATGCTGCTCGTGCCGATCTTCTGCTTTGTCACCGCGCTCGGCTTCGCCGGCTTCGGCATCGCGATGGCAGCGATCGTCGCCAAGATCGACCAGTTCAACTACGTGACGGCGCTCTTCGTCACGCCGCTCTTCCTCGTCTCCGGAGCCTTCTTCCCGATCGAAGGGTTGCCCGAGGGGTTCGAAATCGCCGCCCAGCTCAACCCCCTGCACCAGCTGGTCGAACTCGTCCGCGGCGGCGCCTTCGGCTACGAGACGATCGACCTGGTCCGCTTCGCCGGCCTCCTAGCCTTCGCTTTCGCCATGTGGCGAATAGCCGTCAACCGCATGGCCGCCCGCCTGATCGACTGACGCATCCGACTTTGACCACAGCGGGGTGTGGTCAAAGTCGGATGGTCGAAAAAATGGACCGTGCGCCCCGTCCTCCGAAGCGAAGTCACCGGGCGTGTCCGTCGCGTTTGGCTCGAGCCGGGCTCTCCTACGGCACCCGCGGCATCCGCTTAAGGCTGCTTCCTTCCGGACCTGACCTGATTCGCGTGCCCACGTCGCGCAGGACCCGACCGTCAACGCCGCCCGCGGCGCACTGACCCCGACGGCCAGCCCCTCGGAACGGGATTCGGCCCCGCTAGAGCGGATTGCGGGTTACAGGGCACCGCTGATTCCCCGCCTAGCACGGTCCGCCCGGGATCCTACCGGGGCCGCGCATAGGATCGGCGCGGCGTGATCGACGTCGACACTTCCTCCTTCTTCGCGATCGTCATGGTCGCTGCGATCGCCGCGGTCACGGTGGCGATCGTGCCGCGGGGGATGGCGCCGCCAGTCGTCGTGCTGGAGCTGCTGCTGGGCATCGTCATCGGCCCCGAAGTCCTCGACCTCGCCCAGTCCTCCGACTTCATCGAGTTCTTCTCCAACCTCGGCCTGGGGATGCTCTTCTACTTCGCCGGCTACGAGATCGACTTCGAGCGCATCAAGGGGACGCCGCTGAAGCTGGCGGCTCTCGGCTGGGTGATGTCGGTGGGGCTCGCCTACGGGATCGGGGGGGCGCTCGCCGCCGCCGGCATCGTCGTCTCCTTCCTCTACACCGGCTCCGCCCTGGCGACGACGGCAATCGGCACGTTGATTCCGATCCTGCGCGACAGCGGCGGCCTGAAGACGCGCTTCGGCACCTACCTGCTGGCGGCCGGCGGGGCCGGCGAGTTCGGCCCGATCCTGCTCGTCACCCTAGTGTTGAGCACCGCCAACCCGCTGCACGAGGCGGCGATCCTCGTCGCCTTCGTCGCCCTCGCCCTGGCCGTGGCGCTGGCCTCGGTACGGCTCGCCTGGCGCGGCTGGCCGGCGCTGGAGAAGACCTTCGAGGCAAGCAGCCAGCTGGCGGTGCGGATCACGGTCGTGCTCGTTTTCGGCCTCGTGCTGCTCGCCGGCGAGCTCGGCCTCGACGTGCTGCTCGGCGGCTTCGTCGCCGGGATGATCACCAGGGCGGCACTCCGGGGTCACGAGCTGCAGATCTTCGACTCGAAGCTGACCGCGGTCGGCTTCGGCTTCTTCGTGCCCTTCTTCTTCGTCACCAGCGGCATCGAGTTCGACCTCGCGGCGCTCGGCTCAGTCGAAGCCCTGGCCAAGATGGCCCTCTTCCTCGGCCTCTTCCTGGTCGTGCGCGGCGCCCCGGCGCTGCTCCTCTACCGGCGCGTGCTGAGCAGCGTCGAGCGCCGCGCCCTGGCCTTCTTCAGCGCCACCGAGCTGCCCCTGGTCGTCGCGATCACGACGATCGCGGTCGAGTCCGGCGAGATGCGCAGCTCGACCGCCGCCGGTCTCGTCGGCGCCGCGATGCTCTCGACGCTGATCTTCCCCTTCGTCGGCATCGCCCTGCAGAGGCGGGCCATGGCCGAACAGGATCCAGAGCCCATACCGCCCCTATGATTGGCCCTCTCCCGGGCGCGTAGCTCAGTGGGAGAGCGCTCGCCTCACACGCGAGAGGTCGCTGGTTCGAACCCAGCCGCGCCCATCGGATTCCCTTTTGTAGAGCCAAAACTCAGGCTGTGGTTCTAACCCGGTCCCGAACTTGGCTCTACAGCTCGATTCCCAAGAAACCTGGCGACTCGCTTGCACAAGGCGGCCTTGGGCTGCTGCAAACGCATTCGCCTCATTGAGCAGCGCGCAAAACGCTGGGTGAATGCCCGAGACCGATGGTCGATCTCGGATCCTGGTTTGGCTTGGCCTATTTCTCTAGGAAGGGAGTCCGGTCGCTCGGCCGGCTGAGTCAGGGGGCAAATCCCGCTGTGTTCTGCTCCCAGCGGCTAGTCTGCCTCGGCCGGATCATCCGGCTCACTTGATCGCGACGAAGGGAGCGGCTTGAGCGTCGAAGAGTTCAACGAGATGGGTCCGATCGACTACATCCTCGTCGAGTGGCCGGGCCGCCAGCCGAACGGCGAGGTGGCGCCACACTTGGTCGATTTGGTTGACCGCGGGCTGATCCGGATTCTCGACCTCGCCTTCATCGCCAAGGCCGAGGACGGTTCTATCGCCGGCCTCGAGATCGCCGACGTCGGCGGCGAGGTGACGGAGCTGGCGATCTTCGAGGGCGCCTCCTCCGGGCTGCTGTCCGACGAAGACATCGCTGAGGCCGGCGGGGCGCTGGAGCCCGGCACCTCGGCCGCCCTGCTCGTCTTCGAGAACACCTGGGCGGCACCCTTCGCGAGTGCCATACGCCGCTCCGGCGGCCAGCTCGTCGCCAGTGGCCGCATCCCCGTCCAAGCCGTCCTCGCCGCGCTCGACGCGGCCGAGGCCTGAGCAGCAAAGGAGAGAACGATGCCAGGACTACTTCGAGGTGTCGCGCGGACCGCGGTTGTCGCCGGGACCGCGACCGCCGTCAGCAATCGCGTCTCCAAACGCCAGAGCGAACGCTGGACCGAGCAGGAAGCGCCTCCGCAGCAGCCACAGGCCGCGCAAGCTCCGCCTCCGCCCGCCGCGGCGTCGACGATCGATCAGCTCAAGGAACTGGGTGAGCTAAAAAGCCAGGGAATCCTCACCGAGGAGGAGTTCGCCGCCCAGAAGGCCAAGCTGCTCGGCTAAGGCTGCATAGAGGAGCCCGGCCGCATCGGCCGGGCTCCTCTGAGGCGTTCTAGGCCCGGCTTACGGGCTCGTCCTCGCCGTAGACGACGAGGCCGTGGATGCAGATCACGCAGAGGGCGAAGATCCCCAGCGACCAGAACGGAAAGGCGCCGCCGACCGCGAGGAGGGCGCCGATTGCGCCTAGCGATGCGGCGATCAGCCCGATTACCCGTCCGAACGCGTTGCCGGCGAGCAGAGAGAATCCACCGCAGAGCTGGACGACTCCCAGAATGACGGTGATCCAGCCCCAGGTGCTGAGACCGGAGAACACGTATCGCGTGTTGTCCACGAAGAAGCTGGCATCGCTGATCGCAGCGATGCCGTAGATGACGTTGAGAGTGCCCGCGATCAAAAGCAGGATGGCGACGAAAGCAGCTCGGCCAGCACCCCTCATATGGATTCCTTTCCTAGTCGGCACGCCCTTCCCTGGGCGACCGAGCGAATGTCGACCAAGCAGCCTCGCTCGGTCCGTCGACAGCGCGGAGCGGTTGTGACACTCAGCGCTTGCCTGATTCGACGCCGAAGACAGGAACCCCCCTCGAAGTAACCGTCAGAGGGATACTTGCCGCACAAGGCGTGATCGACCGCGAGCGCCTCCTTTCCTGAAAGGCCCCCGCATGCACGCGAGCACCCAGAAGGACACCCCCGCTGCCACGCTCTCTCCTCAAGAGGCTGCGGCCAGGGGCAAGGGGGCGAGGAAGATCGTCTCCCGTTCCTCGCACGCCAGCTGGGAGCCGGGTCCCGACAGAGTTGGCCCGCTCGAGATCCTTACCGAGCAGGACGAGACCCGCGTCCCCGAGCTGGTTCCCGTTCGCTACGGGCGCATGCTCGCCTCTGCCTTCACTTTCTACCGGGGTGCCGCCGCGATTATGGCCGCCGACCTGGCAGCGAGTCCCGACTCTGGCCTGCGCGTCCAGCTCTGCGGTGACGCACACCTCTCGAACTTCGGTGTCTTCCAGGCGCCGGACCGCCAGCTCGTCTTCGACATCAACGACTTCGACGAGACGCTACCCGGCCCGTTTGAGTGGGACGTCAAGCGGCTTGCCGCCAGCATCGCCATCGGCGCTCGCGATCGCGGCTTCAAGGGGCCAGAACGCGAGGCCGCCGTCCTGGCAGGCGTGAGCGCCTACCGGACCGCGATGGCCGAGTTCGCCGCGATGAACGAGATCGATGTCTGGTATTCACGGCTGTCCGTCGCCGACATCGCGGGTCGCTGGCAACAGAAGGTGACCAAGGAGGATCGGCGCCGCCTTGAGAAGAACGTCGCCAAGGCCCGCAACAAGGGCAGTCTGCGAGCGCTCGAAAAGCTGACCGAGACCCGAGACGGCGAGCTTCGGATCGCCAGCCGCCCGCCGCTGTTGGCGCCAATCGGCGAGCTGGCCGAACGCGAAGGCCAGGACGTGGCCGAGATCGCCGCCCGGATGAAGCACCTGTTGGACGAGTACCGGGAGACCCTCGACGACCAGGCCAGGGTGCTCGCCGAGCGCTACCACTACGTCGATGCCGCTCACAAGGTCGTGGGTGTCGGCAGCGTTGGCACCCGAGCCTTCATCGCGCTGCTGCTGGGCCGTGATCAGGGCGACCCACTCTTCCTTCAGATCAAGGAAGCCGGGCCTTCTGTTCTGGAGCCCTTCGCCGGCACCAGCAGCTTCCGCCACCACGGCCACAGGGTGGTCGCGGGCCAACGGCTCACGCAGGCAGCAAGCGATGTCCTCCTCGGCTGGCTGACGGCAGAGGGTCTTGACGGCAAGAAGCGTGACTTCTACGTCCGCCAGCTTTGGGACGGCAAGGGCTCGGCAGAGATCGAGGCAATGCAATCGGAGACGATGGCCGGCTACGCAGGCCTCTGCGGGTGGAGCCTCGCCCGCGCCCACGCCCGTACCGGCGACCGGCGGGAGATCGCCGCCTATTTGGGTAAGAGCGACACCTTCGACCGCGCGGTCGCCGAGTTCGCCGAGGCCTACGCGGATCAGAACGAGGCCGACTACGAGACGCTGCTAGGTGCCCAGCGAGACGGGCACCTAGCCGTGGAGAGCGGCGTCTAGCTCACAGGCATGAGGCGCCCTAGCGCCACTCGCCTCCGAACTCAAGCAAGCGCCTTCTGCTTGATCGAGTCGAACTCCTGCTGGCTGATTGCGCCGCTGTCCAGCAACTCCTTGGCCTTAGCGATCTCCTCCGCGGCGCCTCCGCTACCCGCCGTCGTGCGCACGTACTCGTCGAACTGCGCCTGGGCAGCCTTCGTCTGCGCTGCGCTGCGCTCGGCCATTCCCGAGCCCTGCGTGCCGAGGTAGATGAGCACGCCGACGAAGGGCAGGACGATCGCCAGCAGACACCAGCCCGCCTTGGCCCAGCCTGAGATGTCATGGCGGCGGAAGAGGTCGCCGAAGACGTTGAACAGGAGGCCGATCCAGATCACCAGCCCGAAGAAGACGAGCATCGTCCAAACAATGTCGAGGAGCGGGTAAGAGCTGGCAACTGGAAGCATTGATTCCTCCTGATTGTGGCGCTGATGGAGCCGGGCGGCGATCGTACATCGATCGTCCGTCCCGCCCAGCACCGCGAAAGGTTGACCTGGTGACTAGCCTGGCTGCTGCACTCAGGCCAGGACGGTCTCGCCGGATCCCGACGGCTTGGGTTCCGGCAGGCGCAACATGCGGAAGGAGTTGAAAAGACCGATGAGGCCGGCGAGGAGCGGAATCAGCAGGGCCACTTGAAGAGCGATCGGTCTTGCATCGGTGTTGATGCTGATGATCTCGTCCTGGGTTGCCTGCGGCTCGTCGGCGAGCAGCTTGTCCAGTTCGGTGTTGGTCATCACCTCGGCGTCCTCCTCAAGGGCCTTTGCCACGCGCTCCTTCTCGGGCGGGGCAAGCACCGTGCTGTCGTCTGACATCTGGGTGAAGGCGACGGAGAGGGTTGCCAGCAAGATGGCGCCGGCGAATGCCAGCCCGAACGACAGCCCGAACGAGCCGGCGGCGGAGTTCAGGCCCGCCGCCTCGCTGACGCGCTCCTCGGAGATCGGGGCCAGCGTGTAGTTATTGAGCTGGGATACCAACAGACCCAAGCCCAAGCCCGCGATGACTAGCGGGACCACGAGGGCCCAACCGGAGTCCGCGCGTGGCACGATCGGGATCAAGATGGCGATGCCCGCCGAGAAGAGGGCGAATCCGAATCGGATCAGGGTGCTCGGGCGTCGCGCTCCCGCCTTCCTCGCCGCCAGGATCGCCATTCCGAACATGCTGAGCGAGAGCGGCGCCAGCGAGAGCCCGGCCTCCATCGCGTTGTACTCGAAGACCATCTGCAGGTAGATCGGCAGGGCGATCATGGTGCCGCCCAGCGCGATCTGCTGGAGCGTCTGCTGGGAGATCCCGAGCCTGAAGACCTTCGACTTGAACAGGTCCGGATCAAACAGCGTCGGCTTGCCTTCACGCTTGCGGCGCCGGAGCCAGTAGACGAGCGCCGCGAGCGCGATTCCCCCGATCGCCATCAGCTCGGCGACGGCCTCGCCGCCCTCCTGCCAGACCAAGACGCTGAGCACGATGCCGCCCATCGCGAAGACGGAGAGGACTGCTCCAACCGCGTCGGCGTGCCGAGGCCCCTTGTAGGGCACATCGCGGACCAGCCCCATGCCGGAAAGCACGATCGCGATGACGACGACCTCGAGCGCGAACGCGAGTCGCCAGGTCAAGTAGGTGGTGATGAAGCCTCCGAGCAGCGGTCCGACCGCAGCGGCGATCGCTGCGGCGGCCCCGACCAGGGCATAGGCCTTCTTTTGAGCCGCTCCCTCGAAGTTGCCGTGGATCAGCGACTGCATGGCGGGCAGCATCAGCGACGCCCCAAGCCCGCCGATGATCGCCCAGAAGATGACGACCGGGGCAAGGCTCTGGGTCAATGCCATCGCTGAGGCGCCGGTCGCGTAGGCGAGCAGACCGAACGTATAGGCCCGCTTTCGCCCGATCAGGTCGCCGACCTTGCTTCCGATCAGGATGAACGCCGCCGACACCAGTGCCTCCAGCGCGATGGCGGATTGGAGCCCGCTGACGGTCGTGTCGAGGTCGCGAACAACCGCGGAGATCGAAACGTTCATCAGCGACGTGTCGACGACAAGCACGAACATTGCCATCGCCAGCAGGACGGCAAGCCGTGGATTGCCCGATTCTTCCTTCGGCGGGGTGCCGCCCCCCTCGATCTCGGTCAACGGCGAGCCCTCACACGCCGACCCTACAGGCGGATCGGGAATCGCAATCCAATGGGACCAGCGCCGACCACGGTTTGCGAATGCCGCTCGCGCGTCTGTCCGATCCGCGTTAGGGTCGGGACATCGCAGACGAAGGCTCTGGTCGGGAACGCACTTCAGGACACCCGCGGATCGTCGCGGCACTGCTGGTCGTCGCCACCTTGGTCACGTTCTTGGCGATCTTCTCGATCTGGGTCAACCGGCAGGCGCTCAACACTGACAACTGGGTCGACACGAGCGAGGAGCTCCTCCAGAGCGAGGAGGTCAAGGCCCAGCTCTCCAACTACCTCGCCGACCAGCTCTTCGCCAGCGTGGACGTCCAGGCCGAACTGGAAAAAACGTTTCCGCCGCGACTCGCGCCCCTGGCCGGCCCAGCCGCCGGGGCTCTGAATCAGCTCGCTCCCCAAGTGGCCGAAAGGGCTTTGGAAACCTCTCAGGCCGAAAGCCTCTGGAGCGCGGCGAACCGCGGCGCCCACGAAACGCTGTTGAAGATCTTGAACGACGAGGGCTCGGCGGTCTCGACCAGCGGTGGCGAAGTCACCCTGGATCTCAAGGCGCTGGTCTCAGAAAGCGGCGGCCAGCTCGGGGTCGCCGGCAAGCTCGCCTCGAAAGTCCCGCCCGATGCCGGCCAGCTGACGATCCTCAAGTCCGATCAGCTCTCTGCGGCGCAGGACATCAGCAAGCTGGTCAGGCGGCTGCCGATCGTTCTCACCCTCCTGGCACTGTTCCTCTATGGACTCGCCATCTACCTCGCCGGGCCGCGCCGCAGGCAGGCCTTGCGCTCGGTCGGCTTCGGCTTCGTCGCTGCCGGTGTTCTCAGCCTCCTCCTTCGAGGGGTCGCCGGGAACACGGTGATCGACGCTTTGGCGGGCAACGAATCGGTCAAGCCCGCCGTGGAAGCCGTCTGGAGCATCGGCACCGCTCTTCTGATGACCGTTGCCGTCTCGGCGATCACCTTCGGCATCCTGCTCGTCATCGCCGCCTGGCTTGCGGGACCGACCCGCATCGCCACCACCCTGCGACGCGAGGCCGCTCCCTACCTGCGGGAGCGACGGGGGACGACCTACGCGGTGGTTGCCTTCCTCTTCCTCGTGCTCGTCCTCTGGGCGCCTGTTGCCGCCTTCGAGAAACCACTCGGACTCCTTCTGCTGGCAGCGCTGATGGTGCTCGGGACGGAGGTCCTGCGGCGCCAGGCCGAAGCGGAATTCCCGGACGCCACGTTCGGAGGGTTCGGCGATCGGGTGCGGGCGTCGGTTCCGGGGCGAGCGGCGGCGGAGCCGCCCGCCCCGCCGCGAGAAAGCAAAATCGATCAACTGGAGCGGATCACGGCCCTGAAAGAGAAGGGGGCGCTGAGCGAGGAGGAGTTCGAAGCGGCGAAGCGCGAGGCGCTCGGTCCCTGATCGAAGTAAAGAAGGCTTTGACCTTGGCTCCGACCGCAGGCCGAGCCTCGCGGGATCGTTCGGTCCCACCGCTAGTATGAGCACGTCCCAGGCACGGCTTCGTGACCGGAACTAGAGGAGCGGTATGAGCGATCTGATTGCGATTGCGTACACCGATCAGGCGGCAGTTGAGCGGGCGCGCGAGAACTTGCGCAAAGCGAATACCGATGGGCTGATTGAGGTTGAGGACGCCATCGTGATGTTCCGCCTGGAGGACGGCACGCTGGAGGTCCGGCAGGGCAGCACCGGCGTCGGCGGTGCTGCCGTGAGCGGCGCGGTTTCGGGCGGGCTGATCGGATTGCTCTTTATGGCCCCCCTGTTCGGGATAGCCGCGGGTGCAGTGGCGGGGGGCGCGATCTGGAAGAGCATGTTCGGGGACGCTGGCGTCACCGAGAGCTTCGTCAAGGAGCTGAGCGAAAACTTGGAGCCCGGTCACGCCGCACTGATTTTCCTTGCACGTGAGTTCGACCTAGAGGCGGTTCTACCGCACGTGAAAGAGCACGGGCACGTCATTCGAACGTCGCTGGGTGCCGAGGCCGAGGCGCAGCTCGATGCTGCTCTTGCTTCGGCCCAGAGGCGGACTTAAGCGCCTGGCTGCCGGCCAGCCCTCTCAGGCGTCTGCGTCGATGCTCTGTCGACGCAGCCCGGTGCGGGTGGCGAGAACGACGAGCCTCACCAGCCCTGCGATCAGCATCAGGTCGAAGAGCATTTGAAAGGTGACGAGGATCCTTGCCCCGGTCGAGTTCGGGGTGATGTCACCAAGGCCGACGGTCGTGACGGTGGAGACCGTGTAGTA
The DNA here is from genome assembly GCA_963715455.1 of uncultured Solirubrobacterales bacterium. GTDB lineage: Bacteria > Actinomycetota > Thermoleophilia > Solirubrobacterales > 70-9 > VRUE01. The sequence goes on from OY970245.1 coordinate 188,681, forward strand.
CATGGCATCGACCCGGTCGAGGTGCTCGGAGAAGCTCGCCGGGTCGGCTCGAGAGAGCGTCAGGTAGGTGAAGGCGAACACGACGACAAGCAAGGGCAGTGCAAAGGCGACGACCTCGATCGCGCGCAGCACCGGATGCTCGGCTCTCACAATCGTGTGGAGCTGCCAACCGATCATGCCGACGAAGACAAGCAGGCCGCCGATCATGCCGAGAAGAGCTGCCGCACCCGAGCTTCCAGGCACCGGCACGAACGCGTAGAGGACGAACATCCCTAGCGTCGTGGCGAGGATGCGGAGCCCCGAGCGCGCGATCAGGCGTCGCCGCTCCCGGGGGTGCCCTGGCAGCACACCCTCACCCATGCTGGGGTCGCCAAGCTCAGGTCGATGACTCACGGTTGGGCTGGGCACCCATGATCGAGAGCCCGAGCACCGTTGCCCCCGAGGAGGCGACGGGTAATCAACGGCTTGCCCTCCTGCTGGCAATGGCCGATGTTCGTACTCGTGGTCGACACGTCACTGATGAACGTATCGATCTCGGCGGTGGTCAAAGTCACCATATCGGCGATCACCTTCGGCATTCTCCTCCTCATCGCTGCCTGAAAGAGAGGGGGGCTGAGCGAAGAGGAGTTCGAGGCGGCGAAGCGCGAAGCGCTGGTCCCGGGGTAGCAGTTGAGCATTCCCCTCGGGAAGGCTTGGCATGGTCGCTGGTTCGAACCCAGCCGCGCCCATCGGTCGAATCCTCTCAATCAGCGGGCGAATTGCAGACACTCTCGGAGTTGGCTGAGAGTAAGCCACGGAGATCGGACATGGATCATCCGATGACAGTTTGCACATAGCAAGGCCAAGTCCTCAAGCCGGGTGCGGGCACCAGGCTTCAAGTCACGCACAGGGACCGTGTGATGACACTCCATGAATCCCTCGCCTCGTTTGCCATAGATAGCGGCGAAGTCGAAGCAACAAGCCTCGCATTCCAATCCCCCGGACTCCTCCAGCGCCAGCGCTATCTTTCTCCGTCGCAGCTTGGCGCTTCGCTCTCGTACCTGATGTGTGCGAGTGAGAATGCGGCCCTCGGGCGCATCCTCACCGTCGTCGTAAGCCTCGGCATCAGCGGTGGTAAGGGTTGTGAGGTTGGCCCTAATGGTGTTCGCTGTCGCCTCCAACCGTGCGGGGTCTGCCCAGTACTCCCGAAAGACTTCCGCGTCAAGACGGCTGCCCCGGCTCATCCCGGCGGTCTCCGCGTCGGGATCGAGTGCAACGAAATTCGACACCTTCAGTTTGACGCCAGAGAGATTCCGAAATTTAGGATCTTCGGCACAGTGCGATTCGATTGGGATGGACCGAAGCTGCTCACTGAGCTCAGCGACTGCGTTTGAGGACGGATTCCTGCCCTCTCGACGGTAGAGGTCAAGCGCAAGGATTACCTCGTCTCGCAGCCAGAAGTCTTTTCGCGGTTTGGCCACTGCCTGAACTTTCTGACTAAGAGGCACCGGGGATCTCGACATTTGCGGGTTCAGCGCCGTTGGGGTCGGCGGCGGCTTTGACAATGACTTTTGGAGTGCCCTGAGGAAACAGTTCGCGAATTACCTGACCCGCGGGAAGTTGGGCGAGTTCGAGGTTGATAAAGAGACCATCCTCAGCCGATAGCCCCCAGAGCTCGCGGAGCGCGATGTCGATCCGCATGTCCTCGGGTCCGCCAGCCTCGGCTTCTCTCTCCAACAACTTGCGCACGTTTTGAACGATCTCGTCGTGCAGGCCCCGCTGGGTCGCATCATCGAAATTGACCGTTGGGATGGGAAATCTGCTCAAGCGCTCATGAGTCACCTTTGCGTGCGCCCTGGCTGGATCGACCTCGCCGAACCGCTTGAAGACGTAGTACGCAGTCGTGCGCGACAGCAACACGGCCAGCAGAAACTCGTTGGCATAGCCGCGGGCTTCCGCCTCCCCAGTCAGGCGGTAGTAATAGACCGACTGAGGACAGCGAGCTCCGGTCGTGTCAAGGGTCGCCATGATGCCAACGCCGGCCTGTCGAATCAGGAGCTTCGGCTTTTCGTAACGGTCGCCGCTCTTGAATTCGAAGCCCTTGAAGTCGAGCCGGAGGAGCTTCTTGGGCTCAACGACGTGGTATCGAGTCGTTATGTCATCCCCGTCAATGAACAAGGCCTCATGCACATCGCTGGGCGTCGAGCCCTCCTTGACGAGGAGGTCTGTTCCAACGTTTTCCTCGTTGAGCGACAGACCGCATCCGGGACAAACCTTTTCGTCATAGCGCCGACTGTCAGGGTCGTCGGGATCCCGCTTGATCTTTTTGGCTGGAACGGTCGCCGTGAAGCAGTTTTGACAGACCCAGAGGAGGCCTGACTTGGCCATCTCTTCGCCCCGCCCGAATTCGCAAAGGCTGGCGAGGGTCTCACTCGCCTTGTCCATCGCCCCGATTACCTCGTCATCGCGCGCCGAGCGAAACACCTCAATCTCAGCGTCCGTGGAAGCCGCGCTGCGCTCCTGGGGAATCAAGCGAGCGAAATTCGCGCTGAGCTGACTGAGCGGAACCTTGCCCTCGATCGCTGCCTTTCGATCGTCCCCAGAAAGGAGCAATGCCGGGAAGTCGTTGGCAAGCGGCGCAGATCCCCGCCGAATCTGGAGGACCGTCGTGCCCATCCGCACACCGTCAAACCAGCCAGTGCCGAGGTTGTGGAAGTACTCGATGGTTCCCGAGCTCAGGATCAAGCGCCGGATGCGCGCCTTCTCGGGACTAAAGATCGTGTCGGGCAGAACCAACGCGAGCCGGCCGCCGTCTCGCAGACACGCGAGACCAAGCGCTACGAAAAGCTCCCAGCTATCCCACGGCTCTGTTGCATCTAGACCCAGTACCGAACAGCAGCTCTCAAATACGGCTGGATCGATGTCCGCTCCCCAGGGCGGATTTCCAATCACAAGATCAAATGTGCCGAGGCTAGTTTTCAGGCCCTCAAGCGAGGCACTCACATCGAGGCTGTCAGCCGGGATGATGTTGTGGCTCAGGTCCGCAACTTTCTCTGCCTTGCGAGCCGACCGCAGCCAGAGAGCCAGCTTCGCGATCTCAACAGCCTGGGGAAGCAAGTCGACCCCGTGCAACGCGTTGCGCAGTAGTTGCGCTTGAGTCAGGCCCGCGGACTGCGAGAGAAGATCTGGCCCACCCGGGCTCAGCGAGTCCAAGGCGTCCCGCAAGCGCCAGAACTCTTCGAGCAGCGTCTGGTAGCTAGAAACCAGGAACGCACCGGACCCACAGGCCAGATCGACGATTCGGAACTGCCCTAGTTGGTCAACCCGAGCTTGGAGGAGATCGGCCATCTCCTTTTTGCTGGTCCTTGCCTCGGGCAGCGGCGCTGCCTCGCGGAGAAGCGCCCGCAGAGCCGACTCAGATAGGTGATCGGAGAGCAATTCCGAGGTGTAGTAGATGCCGTGCTGTCGTCGTTTCTTGAGGCGATCAGTTCCTTTAGTTTCCCCTTCGCCTATCTCCTCGAGGTCGGCCAGCGAGCGCTCGAAAATGTGACCAAGCAAATGCTCGTTCAGCTCTCGCCAGAAGTCGAAGGCGTGCAGGCCCCAGGCTCCTTGGATCTTGCGCCGCACCCCTTTGCGCTTGGCGTTGAGCGTGTAGACCTTGTCATGAAGGGAGTCCGGCAGATCAATCTCGTCAAGGATTGGATCGTGCTTGAAGAGCTCTCCGTTATAGGCCGGGTAGACGGTGGCCGCGTCCGGGGGGCTCCCGGAGTCGATCTCCCGGAACAGCAGCTTCAGTTGGTCGTAGACCTTCGTCGTGGAGGGACCGAGCATCTTCCTGGCGCCCTCGGTGACCTCCTTGACCGTGTTGGAGGGAATTAGGCGAGCAGGATTGTCCTCGCAGTAATAGAGGAACAGCATCCGGTCCAGGAGTCTCTGGGTCGCGGCCACAAGAGCACCCCGTTGCGGCGCCTCGGGCAGATCGAGATGCTCGGCAGCGGCGCTGACAGCCGCAAGGAGATCGATTCTTATCTCGCCATAGATCTCGTAGAAGCTGTCTCGGATCTTCAGCTGTTGGGCAACCGATCGGCTGTAGAGAAGTGACACGGGGCTCTCGGCGCCACCTCGGACCAGTGCCTGATCGGAAACGAGCCAGTAAAGATCGCGGAAGCTTTTTTGGGGACTTCCTCCTCGAACGCAGTCACGCAGGTCAAACTCGATGAACTCGTGCGGGGACTCAACCGAGTAGAGCCGAATGCGGCGCATGTCCGAGACCAAGACCCAGCGGACGCCGAGGATCTGCTCGCTGTACTCGAAGGCCTGCTGAACCGGCGTCAGGGCTCGAGCACGCGCCTGGGGCGCGTCGAGATCGGTTCCCGGAGGCTTTAGCTCGAGGATCGCCCAAAACCGAGGCTCCTCATTGGCCTCGAAAGCACCGAGCGCAACATCTGGCTCGCCACTGATGTGGGTCACAGAAGTCGGCGTCTTTGGCCATGCGGTGGCCTGCTCAGCTGGATAGAGGCGATAGCCAAGCGTCTCGACCAGCACTTTCTGATTGAAGTGCTGCTCGAGGCTGGTCTCCTTGCCTTTTTCCGTCGCCGCAAGGGCCGAAACCCATTCCTGCAGGGCGCTTGCCCGGGCCGCCTCACCAGGCAGCATCACAGTCCGCATCTCGTCGAGATACTGCTGCTGCACCTGGGGATCGAACAGCGGGCCCCTGGAAAGAAGCGAGAGTTGGTTCAGGCGAGCCAAGGCCCCCTGATTATCCAGTTGGAGCCCGACGCTGATTTTTGTCTCTACTCAGGCGCGCTCGCTCGCGATGCGCAGGGCCTCGGCACGACCTACGTAGGGAGTCAGGGCAAGGATGGTGAGCTCCGCAGTCAGCGCCGGCAGATCCTCGGCCTCGCCACGCCGAAGCGCGCGGCCGATCAAGAAGGCGAGCCCGCCGACTATGCCCTCCTCAATCTCGTCTGGCAGCAGGGACGCAGAGGTCTCCTCGCGACCCTCGCGGAGAAGGTCGACGATTCGGTTGAGGGTCTCCTCGTGACGGCGCCTGATGCCCTCGGCCCGCGCATCGGCTTCGAAGACCAGGATGCGACCCACGGCGGGCTCTTTTGCGAAGAGGGCAAGGCAGGCGTCCATGGCGGTCCGGACTCGCTGCGGCCAAGCAAGGTCGCTGTCGCAAGAACGCTCGATGCGGGCGAAGAAGCGCCCAGCAGCAGCATCGTAGGCGGAGGCAAACTCCGCGTCAGAGAGCGGCGGGTCGCTCATCGGCGTCGGGGTCCGCGATCTACTTCGAGCTGGAGGGGAGAGAAATCGCGAGCCACTTGCGCGCGGCGAAATATAAACGAACGGGTTTGTCACTGTCAAGGTACGTCCTTGGTATGGACGGGAGCGCACGGCGCGCTCATAGAAAGCGCTGGCGCACTCGGGGGCTTGACCCGCGGCAAAAGGGGCTAGCGCGCGCGGACGCTCTCGGGGCCCGACTGGAGCGCGTGCAGGAAGGGCGCCGCCACGAACTCCGCCAGCTCAGGCAGCAGGTCTTCGGCCTGCTCTGTTTCGTCGCGGCGAATCTGTTGGTTGACGATCCAGGCGACGCCGCCGATCAGGGTCTCGTCGATCGTCTCGGGGAGGCGTTCGCTGCGCGGCAGGTTGTGACGGGTCAGCTCGACGAAGCGTTGCATTGCCTCCTCATAGCGCTGCGTCGCTGCCCGGGTGATCGCCGGCGCCTCGATCATGCACATGCGGGCGAGCGCAGGCTGCTCGGCGACGTAGCCGAGGAAGGCAGCCAAGCCAACCTCAATCCGCTTCTCCCAGTCGCCCTCGACCTCGGCACAGGCCCCCTCGACCCGGCGCAGCGCCTCGTCAAGCGCCGCGTCGAAGGTCGTGAGGAAAATCTCCTCTTTGCCGCTGAAGTTCTCGTAGAGAGTTTTGCGGGCCACGCCGGCGCGACGGGCGATGTCCTCGATCGTGGTGGCTTCATAACCCTGTTCGGCGCAGAGTTCGGCGATCGCGTCCATGATCCGCCGGCGCTTGTGGGCGAGGATGAACTCACGGGAAAGTCCGGGGCGCAGGTTGCTGATTTGCCGAGCCTGTGCCCTCTGATTCATGGACAGAAGAATACCGTCAAACTCAACGGCTCTTGTACACCGACAACCAAATTGATACCCTGAAACAGCGTTATAAGTTCTTAAAAGAAACGAAAAGGTTTTTATGCCGTCAGATCGGGTCCGTCTCAGTCACGACATGCTGGTCGCCGCGCTCGGCAAGGAGTGGCCCGCCTCTGACGTGAGCACTGCAGCCGAGCTCCTCTCTGACAGCGAAGGCCAGTTCCCGGCGGGAATCCGTTCGCTGCCCTCGGACCTGGTCAGCGCCGTGCAGCGCGAGCGCCTCTTGGCGGCGATGCTGCAGGCAACGGCGGCGCTCACTTACCGTGAGGTAAGCGTCCAAGACGTGCTCGAGCGCGCCGGCGTTTCCCGCCCCACCTTCTACGAACACTTCGAGAACAAGGAAGATTGCTTTCTCGCGGCCTTCGACAGTGCTGCGGCGCGCCTCCGCGATCGCCTCACAAGCGCAGTAAGCAAAGAGGCCGGTAGTTGGCGCGCGCAGCTGCGCCTCGCCTTCGAGGAGCTTTTGCGTTTCGTCGCCGAGGAGCCCGATGCGGCGATGAGCTTGATCGTCGACGCTCGCGCTGCCTGCCCGGCTGCCCTGATTCGCCGCGATGAGCTGCTCGACCATTTCGCCGGCTGCATCGACACCATGGTGCGCGAGCAGGCAGGCGCCGGCGCCACACCCTCGCCGATCGCTGCCGCGGGCATCGTCGGCGGCGTCGAGTCCCTGCTCTACACCCGCCTCAACGGGGGTGAGATCGAGGACCTCGAGTCACTCTTGCCGCCCCTCATGTACTTCGCCGTGCTGCATTATGAGGGCCACGACGCCGCCAGCGAGGAGCTGCTGGCGGCGGTGGGCTGAGCCCCTACTGCCCCACAGCCCCGAAGCTCACCACCCCAAAGGGCTCCCCCGCGGCGAAAGTCGGGGCGCCCGCCGCGAAGGCATCGTTGAAGCTCTGCGCGGTTGAGGCATCAAGCGTCAGAGCTGCGCCCGAGACCGAGATCGAGCGCCCCTTGGGATCAGAAGAAACACTTGCCCCGGCCATGCCCAAGCCAAAGACCCCGATCCGCCCCAGCTTGCCGGGGAAGGCGGGGGTGGGCAGGATTTCGACTTCGGCGCTTGTCGCCTTAGCTCCCAGGTCAAGCCAGTATTCGGTGTGAAAGATCTGCCCGGCTCCTAGTTGGAGGAGTTCAATCGCTCCAGCCAATCTCAGGGTTCCCTGTGAGGCATCGGGTGAGATCTGCCCCCCGGCGGCGATCGGGAAGCTGAACACGGGTCCCGGGGAAAGTTCTGCCGGGGAGATCGGGTTCAAGGAGACGAAGAGGGATTTGAACTTGGCGAGGATCGCCGGGTCGGGCACGAGGGTGCCCTTGCCTTGAGGGAGGATCGTCACCAGCTGAGGTGTGGTGGTTGTCTTCAGGGCGCCGATCACTTGGCCTTCGGCGAAGGCGTCTTTGATCCGCAGCTTCTTGTTCAGCCGAGTCGCCACCTTCTGAGTGAGAGTGAGCGACTTGGCCGAGAAGCCCAGGCCAAAGCCTTCGCGCTTGGCTTTGGTGCTCTTTGCCTTGGCGACTTTCAGCTGAGAGCCCCCGACCTTGGCGGAGATCGGGTTGGGGTTGGCTTTCAGCTCGACCTTGCGCAGGGGAACAGATCTGTTGCCCTTCTGGAAGACCAACGTGCCTTCGGTGAGCACTTCAGCCTTGCCCGAGGTCGGGTCTCCCTTGCCGCCTGTGACGGGCAAGAGGAGTGTCTTGCCTTGCTTCTTCGCCGGGGCTTTGGCGGTGAGCGTCACACCTGCTTTCTTTATCAGGCTGATGAAAGACTTATCGAGGGTGAGCTTTGCCTGACCACCGCCCAAAGGGTCATAGTCGCCCTGAGCAAAGGCCGGGAAGACGAGGGCCAGAAGGCCCAGTGCAACAACAAACCTGATCCTCATCTCATCCCTGCCTTTCGGTTCATTCCTTCACCGCGCAGCTCTTTTCGACTTTGGTGCTCAAGGTGAGCCCACCGGCGAACTCAAAGCTCGCCAAGGCCAGAGGGAAGACGATCCTCGGTACCCCTTTGGGAGCCGGGCAACCCGAGTTGAAGTAAGAGAGCTGCTTGCCCCGATGGGTGTATTTGCGCTTCAGGGTGAGCTTGATGCGATCGACGTAGCCCCAGGAGCCGAGTGCTTGAGGGAGCGATGTGGAGAGCTGGGTGCCCCAGGCGCCCTTCTTGAGGTGCTTGATCTTGAAGACCAGGACGAAAGATGAGAAGAAGGGGTTGGCGGTGAAGATGTGGGTCAAGAGCACCGGCCTGCCCTTCTCCCTGCCGTTGAAGATCAAAAGCCTGCCTCTTGTCGGGTAGGCGCCTTGATCGGGCAAGACGATGTTGGCCCAGAACTGGCCGGAGCCGATCACCGCATCGCCGCAGGTGGAAAGAGCGCGTTCGGTTGAGGTGGCCTTCAACGCAGAGGGGCGACAGGTGGCAAGGCCCTTTGACTGCAAGAGGCCGTGGCGGTTGACCTTGACGGTCATGCGCTGCAGCTGATCGGGGACACCGCCTTTGGGCGCCTCGAGGTGACCGGAGACGAAGACGGCTATGGGGTCGGTGCCCGTTCTCGGGAGCTTGTAGGGGAGGATCTGGGAGAGGACGGTGATCCGCAGGTTGCCGCGCTGGATGACTGCGGCGGTGGCGATTCCCACGCAGGCCACCAGGGCCGCGGCGGCGCCGAGCCAGACGATCCTCCCTCTCGCCATCGGTTAGCGCTTCCTAGGCTTGCGCTTGGCCTTGCCGCTCTTACCCTGCTTCCCACACTTGGCCTTGACCACTGGCTTTGTGTTGGAGAGCTCACCGTTTTGCCCGGTGAATTCAGAGATCGCCTTGTGGGTGCCTTTGCAGAGGTTGGCCGAGTTGACGATCAGGCCTTTTTTGCCACCTTGCATGGTCAAGACGAATTTGCTCACCGGAGCGTCGGGAACCGCCTCGAAGGTGTTGCGGATCCTGCCTTTGAGGGAATCGATGCGCCCGACCACGTCAACGGTGATCTTCTCGTGGTGAAGCGAGGCGACCAGGTCAGGGAGCTGGTGCTCAGAGGATCTGAGGTAAACCGGGCCTTCGAGCGGCTCGGCGAGTACGGGGGTGTAAGCCCTTGCAAAGCCGTAGACCGATCCCGCTGGGCACTGATCAGCCCTGAACTGCACCCTGGTGCAGATCGTTTTGATGTGGGCGTTCTCCAGGAAGGCTGACTTTGGCAGGGTGACCCTTGCTCTAGCGATGTTGGCTTCTCCGCCTTCTGGGCCGCCGTTCATCTTCAAGACCGCCTTGAAGGCCGGGTGATCACCGCGCTTGGTGCCGCCCTTCAATCTGAGGTCCAACTTGGGCTTGAACTCCAAGGCAGCGCAATCGGCTGCCTGGAAAGGAGTGGAGACGGTTACCGGGCGATCGTCATGGGTTGAGCCGAAGTCCAACCCGGAGCCCAACAAGGTGCTTGCGGTTGAGGTCCTTTCACAGCTCGTCGGGTTGAAGACGAACTTCGGCTTATCGGTTGCCGCCCGGATGTCCCTGAGGTGCACCGGGATGCCTTTGATGATGTGGGGGATCGGGTCCGAGCCGGTGGCGTCGATGAAGACTTCGGCGGTCTCTCTATCTACGCGGAAGGCGAGCCTTACCACCACGGTGCCGATGTCGAAGGGACCTACCCGTCCGGCGGTGATCGCCACCATCGAGATAGCGCTGCCTTTATATGGCCCTGCTAGGTAGAGCTTGCCCGGTGCATAGGCGAGGGTCTGGCCTACTCCCGAGCCAGCGAAGGTGGTGCCGAGCTGTGAGGCAGCTGGGCAGCTTGGGTTGTCGATCTCTTCCTGACCGCCGTGGGGGCCCGTCCTTGCTTCGGCTTGGGCGATGCCGGCCTCTGAGCAATACGGGATGCCAGCGAGGATTCCAGCGATGCCAGGCGGCAGCTTGATCGAGAAGTTGGTGAACTCTTGTTCGGAGTCGGTTCTGAAGAGCCGCACGTCAAAGGGGCTGAAGGTGCCACCGGCGTTGTTGCGGGTGCCAGCGAAGAGGCCGGGTTTGAAGGGCGGCAGGCCTCCGCTTGGACAAGCCGCTCCACCGGGCCCGCTGATGATCTCGAAGGCCGAGGTGGTGGTCACCGGGTCGTTGCCCGACCAGGGGAAGAGCTTGGCGGAGGCCTCATAGGTGCCGCAGGCCGGTGGTGAGGCAAGTGGTGAGCGAGCGCCCTCGCGGAAGTGCAGCCTGAAGTTGGAGAACGGCAATTGCGGCATCTCCTCGGCGACCGTGGTCAGCTGACCGGTAACCGGATCAGGGATCACCTCAAGCGCCTGCACGACCCTGATGCCCAATTTGGCGTTCTTGATCACCACATACATCGCGATCAGCGAGTCGAAGGGGTTCTCATAGGGCTCGGCGACATAGAGGGCACCGTTGACCTTGTCCTCGAGCACTGGGGTTTCTACTTCCACGGTGCCGATCTTCGAGGCGTTGGGGCAGCCTGATCCTGCTTCGGAGAAGGCTGTCTCCTTATCCAATTGGGCTTCCGTGCAGACCTCGAGGCCTTCGGCGACCGAGGGGTTGACGGTGAAGCCCTCGGGCAGGGTGACCTCGGTGCGTTTGATCGTCGAGGCGGCGATGCCCTGCGGATCGAGGATACCCTGGTCGACGACGTCGAGGCCGAAATCGAGTCCGGTTGGCGATGAAGCCGCTTTAGTTGTCGGCGAAGCGGAAATACCGGGAGCGAAGTCAAGCGCCGCGCACTCAGAGAGGCCCAGCGGGGTCGGCGGTTCGCCGTCGTCGTGGGTTTCGGCGAAGGCGTTGACGAAGACTTTGGGCACGCCCCAGGAGTTGGCTTCGAAGTCGGCCCGCAGGGGGCCCGTGCAGGATGAGGGCAGGGTGATCAGTGGCTCGCCGGCGCCGTCAACCGTGCACAGATCGCTCTCTTCGGTCAACACACACTGGCCACGCAGGGGGTCATGGACGTCGGCCAGCGGATCGGACCAAAGCGTCAGCGTCGCCCCGTAGATCAGGATCGCCTGGGCGATGCCGTGGAAGGTGGGGAGCACCTGGTAGGGCGCCTCTTCGGAGAGCCGCACGTCGAAGACGACCGGCACCCCGAGGAAGACGAAGCCGAACTTGGCCAGCGTGCCCGGTGGGGGCATGAGGTTGTAGACGGGGACGCTGGCTTTCGTCTGGTTTACGGGGGTGGAGGCTTTGAGCGCCCCGTGGACGTTGACGTAGCCGACGGTGGAGGTGATTGGACAGCTGGGGTACTTGAGCCCCGAGGGAGTGCTGAGCAGTTTGGAGAACTGCGGCCCCGTGCAGCGCGGCGTCGCAGTCGGCACCCCGGCAAAGCCCTCGGGCAGCTCCGTGTAGAGGTCTTTGACCGCATCGTCTGGCGCTTCGAGACCGCCTTCGTCGACGTTGATGTCGAAGTTGACCGTGGTCGCCATCGCGAAGGGGTGGGCGCCCGCCTGGACCACCGGCGAGCCGTCTTGCTCATCGAAGCTGAGCTCGGTGTATTTGATGCCGAAGTCGGCGCTCGCCCTGGGGGCGACGAGCGCAGCGAAGGCGAGCAGCGCAACGGCAAGCGCCAGCAGGCTGCGATAGGTCTGCTTCACGGCGCTCATCGGCGGCCTCCTCTGTCGCGCTGCTGTCGTGCTTTGCGTTGCTTGGCTTTCTTCTTCTTGGCTTTGCCGCTCTTCTTTTTTGCCTTGCCCTTGGCCTTCTTGGCGGCCGGCTTGGGGTTGCCGGGGCCCTGGTAGCCCTGGCTGGCGTAGGAGGGCTCGGCTGGTGGGCTGATCGGCGACTGGCAGGCTTCGCCCTCGCACTCAGCCGCTGGGGCGGGGGGTTGGGGGAAGCCGCCCTCTATACGGGCGTCATAGACGTCGATCTGGCCGACGTCCTGGGGCAAGAGGCTCGTCTCGGTGAAGAAGAAGACATCTTGCCCGTCGGTCGAGGCGTCGATGAATTCGGCCCTCGCCGGTCCCTTGCCGTCGGAGATCAGGCTGATGCAGCCCTCGTGGGCGGGATTGAAGCCTGGAGCGGTATCGGTGCATTCGCCGGTACCTTCGGCCTCCCACTGGTAGACATCCTGGCGGCCGTTGGTGTCGGCCAGGACGAGGCGGCTGAGGCTGTTGAAGTAGACCCGCTTGCCATCGTCGGAGAGCACTCGTGGGGCATGGAACTGCATTTCCCAGCCGGGGATGCTCGAGGCGTACCAGTAATCGTCGCTGCGTTCATCCTCTCTACCCTTTGGGCGCGCCCCGGTCGGGTTGCAGGAGACGCAGGTCAGCTCCTCGGTCTCGGCGTCGTAGCGGAAGATCTCGGCGTTGGCCTGTCCGTTGACGAGGTCCTTGTTGTCGGCCCCGGTCAGCGCCACTCTGCTCATGAAAACGGCAGTCGCGCCGTCCGGCGTGACTCGCGAAAGGCGGACCGCAGGGCTGATCGCGATCGGGCGGATCTTGTTCGCCGTATTGCCGCTCCCAGGCGCTTCCTGATCAGACAGGGTGGCGATGAAACGCGGTGCCTCGCCGTCCTCATGCAGATAGAGGTTGGGCTGGCCCGCTGTTGCGCCTTCGGCCAGAGCGCTGGTCGAGACGAAATAGATGCGCGCGAGGTTCTCGCTGGCGCCCATCACGCCCTGCACGCCGCTTTCCACGAGCGTCATCGAGGCGCGCGTGGACTCGTCGAAGCGGCGCAGTTTGCCCGCTTCGGTGAAGAGGGCCCCTTTGCCGTCCGGAGTGGCAGTCCAGAAGGTGGCTTGGCCGGCGCCCGAGACGGCGACCGTTTCGCCGCCTTCGACCCGCACATACAGTTTGTCGCTGGTGTTCTCCGACCAGTAGATCAGCCGACCATCGTCGGAGACCGCCCCGGCGACGTTATCCTCGCGACTCCCTCCAAAGCCTCCGCCGTAGGAGCCGGTTGTGGAGTTCTCGGTGGAGGCGCTGCCGTTGGGTTTGACGCTGACCAGGCGCAGCTGGCCTTCGAAGGACTCATAGAGCTGGTTGATCGCGGTGCTTGCCACCGCGTCGGGGGTGAGCTTGTCTTCCACGGTGAAGACCGTGTGCTTGCCGTCGGCTGAGGCGCCTCGCAGCTGGGGTACAAAGAGATCAGCGGCTTTTTTCGGCGGCGCAACCGTGGTCAGCGCTTCGTAGCCGCCGCCGAGGTTGTCGCGCCGGTAGAGGTCGGCGAAGCCGGGGACCGAGCCTTCGGCAAGCGAGAAGTCGGAGTCCTGCAGAACCCAGCCGCTCGAGAGGTCCTCCGAGAAGGCCTTGTATTGGGCGTCGATGGCGTCGAAGATGGTGAGCAGCGAGCCTGAGTCGCGCGGCGGCGAGATGCCATTGGTCGACCAGCCATCGATGCCCCTTGCCGAGAGATACTGGGATGAGTAGGGGCCCGAGGGGGCATCGGCAAAAGCGCTGGAGGCCGAGTAGGTGATCTTCTCGCCCGAGGCGGAGCCCTGGTCGAGGCGGGCCGGGTAGCTGAGATACTGGAAGAAGACCGAGATGTCGGCGCCCAGCTTGTCGACCGGCGAGACCATCTCATAGGCACGGCAGTCGGCCAGGGCGGCCGAAGGCCCGGTCCGCAAGGCCTGGTTGGAGCAGTTGGTGCTGACCTGCCTGGGCAGGGCGAAGGTGGTGAAGGTGGTGTCGGGGCCGAAGACCGGACCGCCGCCGGAACTCTCAGCCTGGAAGCGGTAGTGGTAGGTGGTGCCCGGCTCGAGGTCGGAGAGGACGACGCCGTCGCTGGTCACGTCTTTCTTGACGACGCCGGCGCCCAGCTGGCGCACGGGCAGCGCTTGGCAGCCGCCGCCTGAGCAGGGGGCGGTTCCGTATTCGAGCTGGTAGGAAGTGTCGCTCCAGAAGTTGGGGTCGATCTCGGCCTTCAGCACCGCCGACTCGCTGCCCACCGCGCTGGCGAACTGGGCGTTTATCTCGGGTGGGACAGGTGGCGGCGGCCACTTGTCGGGTGGGGTGCCGCGCACCTCGACGAAGGCGACGTTCTGGCCAAACGAGCCGTGAACCACATAGAGGTCGGCCTCCCCGGCGGCCGTCACCACGTTCGTCGTCGCCGCGGGCAAAACTATCCCTTCCCCGGATTTGCTGGTGGAGACGCAGCAGCTTTCGACTTCCTCGCCGAGGCCGTTGATCTCCAGCAGGTGGGGGTTGTTTGCAACGGTGCTGTTGGCGGTCGTTTCCGGATCGTCGGTGAGGTAGACCGTCCCGCCCGGCGCCGGCGCGATCGCTTCCGGCGCGTTGGCCGGCAGCGGATAGATCACCGCGCCGCTGTTCTCGTCAAGGCGGTAGGAGTTTGCGGCATCGCCAAATGCCCAGCTGTAGCTGAAGTAGACGTCGCCGCTTTCGGGGTCAAGCGCCAGCGCCCCGACACGGCCCGGTTCGGGCAGCGGCAGCGAGCTCAGGTAGTTGCCGTCTTCGTCGAATTTCTGAATACGGTTGCGGTCACCCACGTAGACGGTGCCGTCGGACGCAATGTCGATGTAGTCGCGGTTGCTATGGGGGACTCCGATCAAGAACCCGGAGAACTCGCTCGGGCCAGTGCCTTCGATGCCCGCTCCGCAGACATCGCCGCCGGTGATGTCTGCAGCGGTGCAGATATCGGCGCCGCTGGTCTTGTTGACTTCGCCGCCGAACATGCGCAGGAAGGCGCCGGCCTGACTGAAGACCTGTACCCGGGAGCTCCAGAATTCGAAGACGTAGACCTCGCCGTTGGGGCCGACCGCGATTCCATTCGGCCGGTCCAGCTGGCCTGCTTCTTTGCCTGGAGTCCCTTTCTGGCAGAGCGAGGGTTCCGGCTCTGACTCCGGTTCCGGTGGGCCACAGTTCTGCGCCGCGGGGGAGCCGTCGGCGACGCCCCACCCCCAGGACTTGACGAACAGGCCCCAGGCGGTGAACTCGCTGATGCGATTGTTGAAGTGATCGGAAACGAAGAGATGGCCGCTGTCAGGGTCGGCACCGATGCCACTACCATTGTTCGAGAAATCGAGCGCCCCCGCCCCGCTGCCGTACCCGCCGAAGCGGGTCAGCTCAGGCCCGATCTCCGCACTCGCGGGGGCGGGGTTGAGAGCCAGGGCACTCACGACCCCGATCGCAGCGATCGAGGCCGTAAGCGCGCAGCGCACCCAGTGTTGGATGGACGTCGTCATCGCCGACTCTCCGCTGGCCTATTCAGAGTGCCCTAGGCCCCTGTGGCGGCTGTGACTGCCCAGGAGCCCCACCATTTGCATTGCGATGACCCGCAGATGTACTGGAATACCGTGCCCGAGGTCGATGCACCCGGAAAGAGTTCGGTCGGCTTGAGGAAGAAGATTGCTTTTCCTTCTTCATTTTCCAGGGCTGCGCCTGTCTCAAAACTCGCGTACAGACAGAGGTTCCCGGGATCGGCCGTGGGGACATCCGCCACGATGCCGGGACAGCCCGGCGCCGAGCCCGCAGTGCCGACGTAGGTCGCCTGGGGGGCGGTGGCGAGCGGGATCGGGAAGGAGATGGACTCAATCGCCGTCTGGCCCAGGGCCGAGGGACTTCCTTCTTTTGGCGTTTCAACAGGCGCAACTGCAGACCAGGCCCCGGTCAAGGTCTTACCCGGCGGCAGCGTGCCACCGGCAGTCCATGGCGAGCCTTCTTTGCCGTTGCAGGCCGCGGCTTTGCCGGAGGCCGAGGTGAACATCACGCCACCGACACCGGTGCATTTGCCTTCTTTGATGCCGACAAATTCTTCGCTCTCGACGCTGGCGCCGTCGGCACCTGTGGCGCCGGTCGCGCCAGCTGCCCCGTTTGAGCCGTTGGCGCCGGCATCGCCCTTGGCACCTGCTGGTCCGGCGGGGCCCGCCGGACCAGCAGGACCGGTCGCGCCTTTGGGCCCCCTGGGGCCTTTTTTGGCTTTGGCCGAGGCGGTTGCGCCGCCATCGGAAGAGTTATTGGCGGCGTAGGCGCCGCCGAGCATTGCGAAGACCAGTGCGACAACCGAGATCACTCCCGGGATGCCGAAGCGGTTGCGTAGTGGCGAGAGCATCGAAATCTCTTCTCCTTGTCCCGTGAGCCCCTCTGCCCGCCGCTTCCCTTTGCGGCTTCCGCGAGGCTCGGTTGTCCCTGTTTCCCTGTGCGTTCCCAGACCGTTAGCCGGTTGGCTTTGGTTGGGTTCGACAACGGAAGGATAAACATACGAGAACGTTAATGTCAAGGAACGTTTCTGGTATTAACATCGAGTTTCGCCAGCAGGGTGCGAGGCTGGAAAGGCACTTCCTTCCCAGCGCGCGGGACAATGTCGGCAGGAACTACGGGGCCGCGAGGCGCCTACGTCAGATCAGGACAGGAACGCGTTCAGCTGCTCGCTGGCGCGGTAGCGAACGCTCCGGCCGCGGCCCTGCTGCTCGATCAGACCCGCATCCAAGAGCCGCCGGAAGTCCGCGGTCGCGGTCGCCGGCGAGATATCCGCCTCCGCCGCGTAGCTAGCCCGATCCGCGCCGCCCATCAAGCAACGCTCCAGGGCGATCACCAAGCGGTCGGGCCAGCCACGGGCTTGAGCGAGCTCTTCGAGCTGGGACCAGCGCGCGGCGGCAACCTTGAGCTGGGCCAGGCGTTGGCGGGCTTGCGCCAGGTGAGCGTCGATGCAGAAAGCGACCCAGCCGGTGGCGTCTCGCTGCGGTGCGTATGTGGGGCCGTGCGCCTCGTTCAACGCCACGTAGTAATGCTCGGTGTGGCGGCCGAGGTACTCCTCGATCGAGCCGAACTCGGGCGACAGCAGACCCTCGCGGGCGAGGACGAGCGAGTGGACGATTCGCGAGATGCGGCCGTTGCCGTCGTGGAATGGGTGAATGGAAACGACATGGAGGAGGGCCATCGCCGCACGAACCACCACGTGGGCGTCCAGGTCACCGGCCTGCAGCCACTCGACCGCCTCAGCCATCAGCCCGGGGACCCGATCGGCATCGGGCGCCTGATAGACGAGACGGCCATCGTTTCCGGTGATCCCCACTGGCCCGGTGCGCCAAGCGCCGGGGCGCTCAGCACGCTGGAACGCGCAAGCGTCAAAATGCAGATCGAGGATGACACGGTCGAGCCACCGAAAGGCCGGGTCCACAGCCATCACGCCGACGTGATCCATCGCCCGGGCGTAACAGGCAACTGCCTGCCGGTTCTCGTCGTCGGGCTCCGGCACGCGATTGCCGCTGACGAGAGCACGGGCCTCCCCAGGAGCAACGCTGAATCCCTCGATCGAGGTCGAGCCCTCGATCGAGGAGGCACGCACCTCACGCCGCAAGGCGCCTACCCAAGGCCGATGCCGGCTGACCTCCCGCCCGAGGGAGTCGCGCAGGTCGTCGAGCTCCAAAAGGCGCTTTGCGAGGGATCCATCGACAGCAGGCGTTGCGAGAAGCATGCCCACATCTTAGTCGATTAGCCGATTAAACGTTTAATTGGCTAATCGACTACTGCCTACTCGGGCTGCGTCATCACGGCGAGGATGTTCCCCGCCGGGTCCTTGAACCAGGCGATGTCGGGGCCCTGGCCGCGGGCGATGCCCTTCTCGTCCTGCTCGAAGCCCTCGTAGCGCTCGAAGCCAACACCGCGGGAGCCAAGCTCGTCGACGGCGCTGTCGACGTCGTCGACCTCGAAGTTGAGGATCGTGTAGGTGGCCGGCTCGAAGTCGGGCTTCACGTAGATGAGCGTGTCGCGGCCGCCGGCGAGCTGGATCGACATCACGCCGAACTCCTCGCTGAGCATCGTCGTGCCCAAGCCGAGGGTCTCGCCGTAGAACTCGCGCGCCTTCTCCAGGTCGTCGACCGCGAAGCCGTTGGTTGCTTTCGTGTTCGCGAACATGCCGCTCCTTTCGTCTTGCCTCTGCTCCGGCTACCCGGCCAGCTCGGGGATATAGCGCTCGAGGTGCGCGGCGATCGTCTCACGCACCCACTGCTGGGTTACTTGATCGGCCATCCGGTAGCGCCCAAGTAGCAGTTTTTGATCGGTCAGCGGCAGGCCGGCGATCTCCCAGCGCACGGCAAGCCGCTCGAAGAGCGCCTCCGAGCGCCGCCGCCAGGCGTCGTCCTGGGAGGTGGCCGCCGTAGCCGGCCCCTCGCCCAGCATGGCGATCGTCGCCGGGCTGAGCGTTTGACGCAGGGTGAGCGTGTTGCCCTCAGCGTCGGAGTACTCGACGGTCGGCGTCTTCTGCCGCGGGCGCCGCTGCTTACGCTTCGCCATCGCGGCCAGTCTGGCAGGCTAGTGGCCGTGTCTCCAGACGAAAAGCTCGAACTGCTCAGGCGCTTTGCGCCAAAGCTCCACTTCGACGCGCTGGAGCGCTGGCGACCCAGCCTCGCCGACACCTACATGCAGCAGTCGGCCTTCGTCGACAAGGACGAACAGCTGCTGCCGGGGACGCCGCCGGCCGAGCCGGCGATGCTCGATCGCCTCGAAGAACTCGAGTCGAGGATCAACCCGCTCAAGGAGCGGCCGAGCCGCGCGACCCAAACGCTGCGCAGCAACACCCTGCTGCGGGCATATGGACCCGCCCAGGATCTCGCCACCGGGGGCACTTGCTACGGCCGCGTCGTCGCCGGTGGCGACAGAACCAAGTTCCTGCAGTACTGGCTCTTCTACGTCGACAACCCCTGCGTGCTGTCCGCCGGGCGTCACGATGGCGATTGGGAGCTGGTCCAGATCCGCGTCGCGGCGGTCGACGACGGCTTCGAAGCGACCCACCTGACCCTGGCAGGGCACGGCAAGCCGGTCACCAAACCGTTCCGGTCGCGAGATGGCGGTCCAGACGTCTACGTCGCCGTCGACTCGCACGCCTCCTACCACGAGGCGGGCGCCCACCCGATGCTGCCGCTCTCCGACGTTTCGGTTCCCGACCAGGGCGAGCCCGGATCGACGCCGGCGATCGTCCTGCTGCCGGTCGACGACACGCAGCTCGACTGGGCCCACTGGCACGGGCGCTGGGGCATGGACCGTGGCGTCGGAACCTGGCTGGCGCTGAAGCTGCGCCTGAAGCGCACGCCCTCTTATATGCGGCGGCTGAACAAAGTCGGGGCCGGCGAGAGCCCCCCGAGCCCGGGCCGCCAGGGCGCCAGCTGGAGCCAGCCCAGCTCATTCGAGCTGCGCGGCACGCAGCGTCGCTGGACCAACGTGCTCGTGCAGCGCCTGGCCCACTTCATCGGCGAATGGACCTGGCCGCAGACGACACCCGAGGTGTGCGTCACCCGCACCGCCCCAGGGCACTACGCGATCGAGGCGCGGCCGGCCGGCCGCGGGCCGCGTCGCGTGCGGCTGGTCTCGGTCGCCTTCTGGGAAGAGCACCCCGACGGGGATCGGCGCGCCCTGGCGATGCACAGCGTGCGGACCGACGAGCCGGCCGAGCCTTTCGCGATCGAGCACGAGGGCACGCTGCGCTGGCGTGCCGCCGGCTACAACCGCCTGCGCCAGCGGGGTGAACCGACCCCACTCGAAGAGCTGCCTCAGTAGCCGTCGCCGGGACGACGCCGTCCCCGCTTGCGTTCCCCTGCGCGGCGCTTCTCTTCGAGGCGGCGCTCGCGCGAGGCGCGCGTTGGCCGCGTTGGCCGGCGGCGGCGTGGCTCGGCCAGGCCGGCGGCGATCTTCTCGGCCAAGCGGCGCAGGGCCAGCTCGCGGTTGCGCGCTTGGCCGCGGGCGTCCTGGGCGACGGCGGTGATCGGCGAGCCGAGCCGAGCGAGCAGCCGCTGGCGCTGACCGTCGTCGAGCGCCTGCGAGCCCTCGACGTCGAAGACAGCTTCCACCCGCGAAGCGGTGACGTTGGCGTGCTGACCGCCGGGCCCCGAGGAGCGGCTCGCCCGCAGCTCGATCTCGGCCAGCGGGATCGCCAGCCGCGCGTCGATTCTCAGCTCGTCGGCGATAGCGAGTCGATCCTGCCTGCCAGCTCGAAATCGGCGGCGGTGAGGCCGCCTTCGGAGTGCGTGGAGATCGTCACCGTCACCGTGTCCCAGGAGAGCTCGAGGTCGGGGTGGTGATTCATCTCCTCAGCCGGCTCGACCAGGCTCTGCACGAAGCCCACCGAGCCGACGAAGTCGCCGCAGGAGAAGCGCTTGCGGATCGCCTTGCCGGCCAGCTCCCAGCCGCTCAACTCGGTGAGGCGGGCCTCGATCTCCACTTCGCTGAGCAGTGCCATCCCGGACTATGCTGCCATGGCGACATCGTGGCTGCAACGAGCGACACGCGCCCACCTCGAGCTGCTGCCTGATTGCGCGCCGCGTGCGCCAAGCGCCGCGGGCCGATCACGCCGCAGATGCCGCCCTGCCAGTGGCCGCCGCCGCGAAAGAGAAACAGGCCGTAGGGGCGGTCGAGACGACGCGGTAGGGCACAGGCCGAGGCGCGCCGCGCGCTACGCACGGTGAGCATCTCCCCCGGCTCGATCCCGCCACCGCGGTAGACCCGCTGCACCTCGTAGCGGTACTCGGCCCGTAGCCGGCCGAGCGGCATGACCTTCACCAGGCGACCGACGATCGCCGCGTCGGACTCACGCAGCGATTCAGCCGGGGGCTGCGGCGCGCAGGAGCAGGCCCATGCGCTCCCGGCAAAAGCCATCCCCAGCAGCGCGACGCACAGCAGGGCCGTCAAAAGACGCCTCGATCGCACACGAATCAATGTAGAGATAAACCCGCGGTTTCACAAACACCGGGGGCAAATACCGCTCAGGGCGTGAGGACGATCTTCAGCGCTTCACGCTGGTCGTAGAGCTCGTAGGCGGCCTCCGCCTCGTCGAGCTTCATGTGATGGGTGACGAGCGGCGCGGGATCGAGCTTGCCGGCCTCGATTAGCGCCAGCACGCGGTCGACGTGGGCGATCACGTTGGCCAGGCCGAGGCGCAGCGTGAGGCCCTTGAGCCAGGCCAGGCCAAGCGGCATCTCTCCCTTGCCGGCGTAGGCACCGATTCCCGAGACCGTGCCCGCGTCGCGACAGAGGCTGACCGCCATCGCCAGTGGCCCCGGGTCGCCGACCGCGTCGACGACGACGTCAACCCCGCGCCCGGTCGCTGCGCGCACGACCTTCTTCGGCTCCTCCTCGGTGAGGTGGACCGGCACGGCGCCGAACTCCTTGGCCATCCCCAGGCGCTGCTCGACCGAATCGATCGCGAAGACCTTGGTGGCACCACCGGCGAGCGCCGCCTGTACGGCGCAGAGGCCGACCGGCCCCAGTCCGAGCACGGCGACCGTGTCGCCGGACTGCATCCCCGCATGGGCGACAGCGTGGTAACCGGTGCCCATCACGTCGCCGGCGAAGAGCGCCACCTCGTCGGACATGCCCTCCGGCACGCGGCGCAGGGTCAGGTTGGCGCGCGGCACGAGCAGCTGCTCGGCCTGGGCGCCCTGCAGGTTGCCGAGGTGGGAGCCGTGACCGAAGGTCTGCCCGTTGTCGCAGCGGTGGTAGTCGCCGCGCAAGCACGGCGTGCAGGTGGCGCAGGCGGTGTGGAAGCAGCCCAGCACGCGATCGCCGACCGCAACCCGCTCGACGTCGTCGCCCACAGCAAGCACCGTGCCGACGAACTCGTGGCCGATCGTGAAGCCCGGCTCGACCGGGACGCGCCCGTGGAAGATGTGCAGGTCCGAGCCGCAGATGCCGCTCGCCTCGACCCGCACCAGCGCATCATCGGCAGCCACAAGCTCGGGCTCGGCCTTCTCCTCGACCCGCACTTCCCCGGGCGCCTGAAAAGTCACCACACGCATGCACAGAACCGTATCCGCCCAGCCGCCGACGGGCCGATACGTCAAGGCTGCCTTGACATATCGGCCCGTCGGCCTGATTTAGCCGACGCTGACGCGGGGGATGCCGAAGCGGCCGCCGTCGCCGACTGGGTTCGCGGTCTCTTCGATCCGCGCCTCCAGTTCGAGCTCCTTCTCGAAATCGGCCGCCTCACCATGCTGGAAGGAGACGTCCTTGCCCTCGAGCAGCTCGATGAAGACCTCGACGAAGCGCGAGTCGAGCTGCTTGCCGGCGACGCGGCGCAGCTCCTGCATCGCCTCGTAGGTGGAGACCGGCGTGCGGTAGGAGTCGCGCGCCGTCATCACGTCGTAGGTGTCGGCGACCGAGATGATCCGCGCCAGCTCGGGGATGTCGTCCCCGGCGAGGCCGCGTGGATAGCCCTTGCCGTCGATCCGCTCGTGGTGGGCGAGGATGATCTCCGCCACCGGCCCGTAGCCGTCCAGTGAGGAAACCACGCGGGCGCCCTGCTGGGGATGGCGGCGGATCAGCATCCAGTCCTCGTCGGTGAGCGGCACGTTGGCCTTGAGGATGCGGTCGGGCAGGATGAACTTGCCGATGTCGTGCAGCAGCGCGGCGATGTGCACGAGCTCCTCCTCCTGGCGCGAGTAGCCGGCGCGCTGGGCGATCGCCCGCGAGTAGCGCGCCACGGCGGCGCTATGCCGAGCGGTCATCTGGTCACGCAGGTCGAGCGTGCGCAGCATGGCGCTCAACATGCCCACCTGGAAGCTGGCCAGCTGCTTGCTGCGCCGCTCGAGCTCGTCGGCGCGCTGCTGGGAGAGCAGCAGCTGGCCGAGCAGGTACTGGAAGGTGATCAAGACGACGCCGAAGAGGGCGATCGCCGAGATGCCGATCTGGTGATAGATGAAGGCAACCGCGACGGCGAGCATCGCGCTGGCGAACTCGGAGGGCAGCACCGGCGGCAGCACGCGCAGCTTGCTCGAGAAGGGCACTCGCTCGACGTAGCAGCCGTAGCCGGCGATCATCACGAAGTTGATGAAGAGGGCGAACTGAAAGAGCGCGAAGACGAGCAGGAAGAAGGAGGGGTCCGACTCGGTCAGGCCGGTCGCGTCGACCGTCTCGTGGAAGGCGATGCCGCCGAGCAGCGGGAAGGCCGCGTAGGTGAGCACGTTGTCGAGCAGGTAATGCGGCTCGTCGCGGAAGCGTGAGGCCGCCCAGCCGACGAGGATCGCGATCACGCCGATCAGCGCCGCCGGCGTGCCACCGAGGAAGACCATCGCCACGACCAGCGCCAGGAAGCTGCCGGAGATCTTCACCCGCGACTCGGTGGTCACCGCGGTCAGGTCGCTGAAGACAGCGAAGGCCAGCAGGACGATGAGCAGCTCCAGGTTCCAGTCGGCCAGCGGAGCGCGCCAGATCCCCGCCGCGACGGTCGCCGCGAGGGCGACGAACATGCCGGCGATCACAAGGCGGGTGGGGCGCTTTTGAGCCATCGGGGCTTTTTGAGAGCTTGGCGAGTGGATGCGTTTCGCTGAGCTAGAGATTCATGGGCCGGAGCCCGTTCCCTGCGCAGCAAACGACTGGGCTTTGCGTCGAAAGCAACTTGCTTGCGATCAAGGTACTGCGAGCAAAACCCCCGCACAAGATGGCTGGCCGCATTGCGAGAGGTCTTTCATTGTTGTTATGCGACCTCGCGCCGCCGCCGCTGGCTCGCCGTATCGTCACGGGACCCCGCACAGGTACCCGCCGAATGTCGCCGAACAGACAAAGGGCGCCCCTGGCCAGGGGCGCCCTTCGGAAAGTCATAAGACGAAAGTCAAAAGCTCTAGTGCTTGAAGCCCATGTCCGTTCCTTTCGCTGGTTGAAACCCTCAGATTGCGCAGCGGCGATCTGAAACTCGTCAATTGCCTGGCAACTTTGTAGCACAGCTTCGCCGAAACTTGTGCATCTGCAGGAAATCTTGTGCATAAATGCAGTAGTCCGCCTACCCAACAATGCGTAGATCACGCCTGACCGACCCCCTCAAGCGGCCCCAATTCCGCCGCCTAGCGGCCAGCTATGCGGTCAACGAGCTGGGCGACTGGATGGGGATCGTGGCCCTCTCGGTGCTCGTCTACGACCGCACCGGCAGCGCCATGGCAACCGCGGCGCTCTTTCTCGGCACCCGCTTCCTGCCCGCCCTGATCGCCCCGATCCTGGTCGTGCGCATCGAGCAGCCGCCGCCGCGCTTCGCGCTGCCCGTCGTCTATTGCGGCGAGGCGGCCGCTTTCGGCGCTCTCGCCTTGCTCGCCGGCGAGCACTTCTTCCTGCCCGGCGTGATCGTCCTAGCGACGATCGACGGCGCCCTCGCCCTGACCGGGCGCTCGCTGACCCGGGCGGTGGTCGCCGCGCTGCTCGAGCCGGCGGGCGAGCTGCGTTCGGGCAACGCCGTTCTCAACGTCGCCTTCACCGGGGGGGCCGCGCTCGGGCCGGCGATCGCCGGCCTCGTCGTCGCCGGCTTCGGCGTGCAGTCGGCACTGCTGCTCGATGCGGTCTCCTTCTACGCGATCGCGCTCATCCTCTTCACCGCCGGTCCCCTGCCCCAGGCGGAGCCCGATCCCGGCGAGGTGCGCGAGCGGGTGCGGGCCGGCCTCGCCTACATCCGCGAACGGCCGACGTTGCGTCGCCTGCTCAGCGCCCAGGGCGCCGCCTTCGTCTTCTTCGCCGCGGTGATCCCGATCGAGGTGATCTTCGCCAAGGAGACGCTCGACGCGGGCGACTCGGGCTACGGCCTGATGCTGGCCAGCTGGGGTGGCGGCATGCTGCTCGGCAGCCTGATCTTCGCCGGCGTGCGTCGCACGCCGCTGCCCGTGCTGCTCTTCTTCAGCACGGTCGCGGTCGGCGTCGGCTACCTCGGTCTGGCCGCCGCGCCGACCCTGGCCGTCGCCTGCATCGCCTCGGTCGTCGGCGGCGCCGGCAACGGCGTGCAGTGGGTGAGCGCGATCAGCGCCGTGCAGGAGCTGACCACCCCGGGCATGCAGGCGCGTGTGATGAGCGTGCTCGAGTCGATCGGCGCCGCGATGCCCGGGATCGGCTATCTGCTCGGCGGCTTGATCGCCAGCAGCGCCGGCCCGCGCGCGACCTTCCTCATCGCCGGGATCGGAGTCCTGGCGATTGTCGCGATAGCCGTCCCAGTCATGGGCAGGAAATGGCCTCAGCGCAGGGAAAAAACGCGTCCAGGGGACCTTGACGCCGGTCCCGAGATTATGGTGGAGTTGATTCCAGTGGGTGAGCGCCCACCAACTCGATCCAGTCCATCCGCCCCGCCCGACTCGGAGGTAGTGACTTGAGCAAGCTTGGCCTCAAACTGCTGGTTCTCGGTGCCGTGATCGTCTCAGCCCTCGGGTTGGCCGCCTGCGGCGATTCCAGTAGCAAGGAAGGGGGCACGCTGACAGGCAGCTACGCCTCGTTCCCGGACTACCTCGATCCGGGGCTCTCCTACACGCTGGAAGGCTGGACGGCGATGTACAACACCTACCTGCCGCTGCTCACCTACGCACACGCCAACGGCGAGGCGGGCGGCAAGGTCGTCCCGGCCCTCGCCGAGGATCTGCCCGAGATCACCAACGGCGGCCAGACCTACACACTGAGACTGCGCAAGGGCCTCAAATACTCCGACGGCGCCCCGGTCAAGGCGTCGGACTTCAAAAGCTCGATCGAAAGGCTGTTCAAACTCAACTCGCCCGGCTCGGGCTTCTACGAAGGCATCGTCGGCGCGGAAAAATTCGCCGAAACCAAGACCGGCGGCATCCCGGGGATCAAGGCCAACGACAAAACCGGTGAGATCGTCATCGACCTCACCGCCCCGCGGGGAACCTTCTCCAACGAGCTGGGCATGCTCTTCGGCGCCCTGCTGCCCGCTGACACTCCCATCAAAAACCTAACTTCCGATCCACCCCCTGCCACCGGCCCTTACGAGATCGTCAAGTCCGAGCCTGGTCGCGGCTGGAGCTACCAGCGCAACCCGGTCTGGGCGAAGAACAACGGTCCGCTGATGCCCGATCTCGAAGCCGGCAACTACGACAAGATCGCGATCACCGTCGTCCGCAACGACTCGACCCAGGTCAACGAAATCGAACAGGACCAGACCGACTGGATGCAGACCCCACCACCGGCCGATCTCTACGCCGAGGTGAAAGACAAATACGAGGGGACTCAGTTCCGGGTCGAGCGGCCAACCAACCTTTACTACTTCTGGATGGATACGACGCGGCCGCCGTTCGATGACGTCAAGGTGCGCCAGGCGGTCAACCACGCGATCGACAGCGCCGCCCTCGAACGCATCTACGCGGGTGCGCTGAGCGCCTCCCACCAGATCCTGCCCGAGGGCATGCCCGGGCACGAGACCTTCAACCTCTACCCACACGACATGGCCAAGGCCAAGGAACTGCTCGCCCAAGCCAACCCGTCGGACACCGAGGTCACGGTCTGGACCGACAACGAAAGCCCCAACGACGAGGCCGGTGCCTACTACCACAGCGTGCTGCGCAAACTCGGCTTCGACGCGAAGCTGAAGACGATCAACGCCGATGTCTATATCCCGACGATCGGCAACGTATCGACGCCCGACCTCGACACCGGCTGGATCAATTGGTACCCGGACTACCCGAACCCGAGCAACTACTTCCAGCCGTTGCTCGACGGCGAAGGCATCACGCCGACCAACAACATCAACTTCGCCCGCATCGACGTGCCGGAGCTGAACGAAAAGATCACCAGGCTCAGCGAAGAACCGCTCGGGCCCGAGCAGGAAGCCGAATACGCCGAGCTCGATCGGGAATTCATGGAGTTGGCGCCTTGGGCTCCCTACGGGACCTTCACCGTCTCGACCTTCGTCGACAGCGAAATCAACCTCGATTCGGTGATCTTCAACCCGACCTTCGGGCACGACCTGACGAGCTTCGAACCGAAGTAGCCGCCGGTCGCTTCACACTGAGCGGGTGGTTGCCGAGCCCCACGCCGAGGCCGGCCCCACGGGCAGCAGCCCGTGGCGGCTGGCCCTCCGGCGGCTGCGTCGCAACCGGGTGGCGCTCGCCTTCGGCGGCCTGCTCGTCCTCATCGTCCTCTTCGTGCTGGCGGCGCCGCTCTGGGCGAAGCACGTCGCCGACACGGGGCCCAACGAGACCCACACGCTGGAGAAGATCGAGGTCGATGGCGAACGGCGTGAAGTCGTCAACGTCGAAGGCCGGCCGATCGGCCCGGTCTGGCTCGGCGCCGGCGGCAAGTACTTCCTCGGCGCCGATGGCCGCCTCGGGCGCGACGAGATGGTTCGGCTCATGTACGGCGGTCGCGCCTCGCTCTTCATCGGCTTCTCCGCGGCGCTGATCGCCACCCTGCTGGCGACGATCCTCGCCCTGCTCGCCGGCTACTACCGCGGCTGGGTCGACGCCGTCATCTCGCGGGCGCTGGACGTCGTCTGGGCCTTCCCCGTCTACCTACTGGGGATCGCGCTCGGCATCGCCCTGGCGCTCGGTGGGCTGAAGCTCGGGCCGCTCGAGATCCCCAGCGGCTCGATCTGGATCACCGTGCTGATCATAGGCGGCATCTACGTCCCCTACATGGCACGACCGCTGCGCGGCGCCGTGCTCTCGCTGCGCGAGAAGGAGTTCGTCGAGGCCTCGGTCGCCCAGGGCGCCGGACCGCTGCGGGTGATGTTCGGCGAGCTGCTGCCCAACCTCGCCTCGACGATCGTCGTCTTCTTCACGCTGGCGGTGGCCAACGCGATGCTGCTCGAGGCGGGCCTCTCCTTCCTCGGCGTCGGCGTGCAGCCACCTGAGACCTCCTGGGGCGCGATGGTCGGCGACGGCTTCGACCTGCTCAGCAGCGCGCCGTTGCTGACCATCCTGCCCGGCTCGCTGATCTTCCTCACGGTGCTCGCGGTCAACGTCTTCGGCGACGGCCTGCGCGACGCGCTCGACCCGCACTCGAAGGTGCGGCTCGAGGCCCACGCCGGCCTCGCCGAGCCGGAGGGCACGGCGGTCTGATGGGCGCCTTCGTGCTCAAGCGCCTGGGCGGCATGGCGCTGGTGCTGCTCGCCGTCTCGGTGCTCACCTTCCTGATCTTCAACGTCATCCCCAACTCCGACCCGGCGGTGCGCATGGCCGGCAAGAACGCCAACCCGCAGCTGGTCGCCAACATCAGCGAGGAATGGGGCTTCGACGATTCCCTGCCCCAGCAGTACCTGACGATGATGGGCAAGATCTTCAGCGGCGACGTGATCTCCTACCAGGGGCAGGAAGACGTCGTCAACCGCATCGCCGAAGGGATCCCGGCAACGCTCTCGCTCTGCATCGGCGCAGCCTTGATCTGGATGTTCTTCGGCCTCCTGCTCGGCTACCTCTCGGCGGTGCGCTCCGGCGGCCTGCTCGACAAGGCGCTGACCATCCTCGCCGTCGCCGGCATCTCGATCCCGGTCTTCTGGCTGGCCGCGATCCTGCTCAACTACCTCGCCTATGAGACCGAGCTCTTCCCCGCCCAGGGCTACGTCGAGCTGACCGAAGACCCACTCGACTGGGCCTACCACCTGGTTCTGCCCTGGGTCACCGTTGCGGTCACCCTGGTCGGCCTCTACAGCCGCGTGCTGCGCTCCAACATGCTCGACGTGATGGACGAGGACTACGTGCGCACGGCACGGGCCAAGGGGCTCGGCGAGCGTCAGGTGATGCGCCGCCACGTGATGCGCAACTCGCTGATCGGCATCATCACCCTCTTCGGCCTCGACTTCGGCGCCCTGATCGGCGGCGGCGCGATCCTCACCGAAGCGATCTTCAACCTCAACGGCGTCGGCCAGTACGCCTTCGAATCGATCGAAAACCTCGACCTGCCGCCGATCATGGCGATCACCCTCTTCGGCGCCTTCTTTGTCGTCCTCTTCAACGCCCTGGTCGACATCGCCTACGCCTACCTCGACCCGCGGGTCAAGCTGGGGGGCTCGGCCGATGGCTAGCGCCGCGCCGCTGATTGCCGTGCGCGATCTGCGGGTCGGCTTCGCCACCGAAGGCGGCCTGGTGCAGGCCGTCGCGGGTGTCTCCTTCGAGCTCGCCCCGGGGGAGGTGCTGGCGATCGTCGGCGAGTCGGGCTCGGGCAAGAGCGTCACCGCGCAGACGATCGTCGGTCTGACGCGCTCCCGCAACGCGCGCATCGAGGGCTCGGTGCAGCTCGGCGATGCCGAGCTGATCGGGGCCAGCGAGAGCGAGCTGCAAGGCGTGCGCGGCGAGCGCATCGCCATGGTCTTCCAGGACCCGATGACCTCCTTCAACCCGGTCTACCGGGTCGGCGCCCAGATCGTCGAGGCGATCCGCGCCCACCGCCCGCTCACCAAGGGGGAAGCGCACGAGCAGGCCGTCGCGCTGCTCGACTCGGTCGGCATCCCCGAGGCGGCTCGCCGCATCGACGACTACCCGCACCAGTTCTCTGGCGGCATGCGCCAGCGGGCGATGATCGCGATGGCGCTCGCCCTGGAGCCGGAAGTGCTGATCGCCGATGAGCCGACGACGGCACTCGACGTCACCGTGCAAGCGCAGATCCTCGCCCTGCTCGCCCGCCTCAATCGCGAGCGCGGCCTGGCGACGATGCTCATCACCCACGACCTCGGGGTCGTCGCCGAGGTCGCCGACCGGGTGCTGGTCATGCACGAGGGGCGGATCGTCGAGCGCGGCTCGCTCGACGAGGTCTTCTACGCCGCCAAGGACCCATACACCCGCGGCCTGCTCGACGCCGTGGTGCGCATCGACAGCGCCGCGCCGCTGCGCCCGGCGCGCCGCGGTGAGCCACTGCTCGAGGTCACCAACCTGGTCAAGCACTACCCGGCGCGACGCGGCCTGCTACGCCGCGAGACCGCCCCGGTACGAGCGGTCGATGGCGTCAGCTTCAGCCTGCGGGAGGGGGAAACGCTGGGCCTGGTGGGCGAGTCGGGCTGCGGCAAGTCGACGCTCTGCCGTGCGGCCCTGCAGCTGATCGCGCCGAGCTCGGGGTCGGTGCGCTTCGCGGGGCGTGAGATCGCCGGCCTCTCGCGGCGCGAGATGCGGCCGCTGCGGCGTGAGATGCAGATCGTCTTCCAGGACCCCTACGCCTCGCTCAACCCCCGCAAGCGGATCGGGCAGATCATCGGCGACCCGCTCAAGCTGCAGGGCGTGGCCAGCGGCGGTGAGCTGCGCAAGCAGGTGCTGGAGCTGCTCGGCCGGGTCGGCCTGCAGCCCGAGCACTACGACCGCTTCCCGCACGAGTTCTCCGGCGGCCAGCGCCAGCGCATCGGGATCGCGCGGGCGCTGGCCCTGCGGCCGAGGCTGATCGTCGCCGACGAGCCGGTCTCCGCCCTCGACGTCTCGATCCGGGCGCAGATCCTCGATCTGCTTGCCGAGCTGCAGGAGGACTTCGGCCTCACCTACCTCTTCGTCGCCCACGACATCGGCGTCGTCCGCCATGTCTCCGACCGCATCGCGGTGATGAACAAGGGCCTGATCGTCGAGGAGGGCCCCGCCGACCAGGTCTGCGAGCGCCCCAGCGACCCCTTCACGCAGAAGCTGCTGGCGGCGGTGCCGATCCCCGATCCACACGAGGCGCGGGCACGTCAGGCTGCAGCAGGACCCGCCTGACGCGGCGCCCCGGCAAACTGTTGGCAGGTTGACCCTGCCGCTCACCCCACCGATCAAACCGCAGCTGGCCCTGACCCGCAAAGCGCTGCCCGTGGGAGAGGAGTGGGCCTACGAGCAGAAGCTCGACGGCTTCCGGGCGATCGTCTTCGTCGACGGCGATGAGGCCTACATCCAGTCGCGCGGCGGCAAAGCCCTGTCCCGCTACTTCCCCGAGCTGAGCTTCCCGGCGGGGCGCTACGTGCTCGACGGTGAGCTGGTGATCCGCGACGCCGAAGGCAACCTCGAATTCGACGCGCTGCAGAGCCGCATCCACCCGGCCGAGTCGCGCATCACGCTGCTCTCGAAGGAGATCCCGGCCGGATACGTCGCCTTCGACCTGCTCGCCGAGGGCGACGACTCGCTGTTCGCAGTCCCCTTCGGCGAGCGCCGCGCACGCCTTGAGCAGTTCAGTCCTGCATTTAGCCCCATAAACGAGCAAAATGCAGCACGTTTTCCCGGCGGACAACTCGCCACGAGCGTGCTGAGCGCCGACTCCGAGCAGGCCGAGGAGTGGCTGCGCAAGACCGAGGGCACGATGGCCAAGCAGCTCGATGCGCCCTACGTGCCCGGCAAGCGCAAAGGCATGGCCAAGGTGAAGCGCGAGCGCGAGATCGATTGCGTGGTGATGGGCTGGCGCCCTGGCAAGGAGGAGGGCACGGTCGGCTCGCTAATCCTCGGCCTCTACGACGGCGAGGAGCTGCGCTCGGTCGGCCACATCTCAGGCTTCAGCCATGAGACCAAACGCAGCCTGCGCACGCTGCTCGAGCCGCTGGAGACGGGCGAGAGCGGCAGCGCCGAGCCGAGCCGCTGGGCTGGCAGCCGCGAGCTCGAGTGGGTCGCCCTACGCCCCGAGCTGGTGATTGAAGTCGGCTACGACCACGCCGCCGCGGGCCGCATCCGCCACGGCGCACGGTTTCGGCGGTTCCGCGACGACAAGGACCCGCGCGAGTGCCGCTTCGAGGAGCTCGACGAGGGCTAGCGAGGACCGCGGGCGCCCTCGCCCCGCATCTGCTCTTCACGTCGGTCGTCGCGCCAATCGAAAGCGAGAAAGGTTCCCATGCCAATCGCAAAGGAACCGAGACCCAATGCTTCCAGCGCTGCTTCGTTGCCGTGGAGGAGAAAAGCCCCCACGACCAAGACGATCGCCCCAACAACTATTCCGATGTTGGCGTTCTTGAATCTGCGTCTCAACGTCTCAGACAAAATATTTCCCTATCAGGATATCAACGACTAGAGCCAACAAACTGAGCGCGCCTCCCAAGTAGCCGCCCGTAAGTGCTTTCTGCTCGGAAGCGAAAGGGGAGCGTGTCGACAGGATGCTCGCGAGCCCACCAAGGAAACTGCCAACCAAGGCGCCGGCGCCAATCGAAGTGGCAAGCTCCTCGAGGAAATTCGTCAACGGCCCTGCGCTGGCCCAAAACGACTCCAACATATGGACGAGGCTGCACGAGCCCGACGCACGCGTGGCGCGCGGAATGCGCCGAGAGCTAGACGAGTCTCAGAACAGCTGGTCCTGGGAGGGCGGAGGGGCAGTCCCCTCGACCGGCGGATACTCAAAGTCGCGGCCCCTTCGGCCGCGACTTGTCAGGCGAGGGGACTGCCCCTCCGCCTTAGCCTTGCGAGTGCCTCTGCCCCATCCCCGAACCGCTCGAGTGGCCTGTCTGCGCTGCTCGGGGCGCATGTAGGCGCGGCCGCGGTAGAGGCCTTCGTAGCGCTCGAGCAAGTCGGGGCGCTTGGCCTCGAGCCAGGCGAAGAAGACGTCCTTGACCTCGTCGCGGAGGTGCAGGGCTACACCGCCGAGGAAGCTTGCTTTGGCGGCCTTGGCGCGGTCGATGATCGGCTGGACCTGCTCGGGGGAGTCGTTGATGCCGGGCATCAGCGGGGCGATCAGCACGCCGGAGTCGACGCCGCGGCGGCGCAGCTCGGCGACCGCGTCGAGGCGGGCGGCGGGGCTGGGGGTGTGCGGCTCGGTGGCCCGCCAGGCGTCTTCGTCGAGCGTTGGCACCGAGAGATTGACCGAGACCGGCAAGCGCTTGGCCATGCGCTCGAAGATCTCGACGTCACGCATCACCAGCGGCGACTTGGTCAGCACCGAGACCGGTGTGTCGGCCGCCTCCAGGGCCTCCAGGATCGCTGGCATCATCCGGTAGCGGCTCTCGACCCACTGGTAGGGGTCGGTGTTCGTTCCCAGCGCCACCAGCTCGCGCTGCCAGCTCTCACGCGCCAGCTCCCGGCGAACCAGCTCCGGCGTGTTGACCTTGACGACGATCTCGCGCTCGAAGTCCCGGCCCGCGTTGAGGTCGAGATAGATGTGCGTGCGCCGGGCAAAGCAATAGGTACAGGCATGACTGCATCCTCGGTAAGGATTAATTGTGTAATTGAACCCGTAGCGCCCGCCCGGCACGTGGTTGAGCGCCGATTTCGCCCGTACCTCGTGGAAGTTGACGCCCATCGCCTCGGGGGCGTCGAAGGTGCGCACAACGGTGCCGTCGCCGACTCCCGGCAGGCGCAGATCGTTCTCGACTCGCTGTTCGTCCCAGCGCATACGAACGTATGTTCGCATGCGCAGCGGCGGAGCTAGGGCAGCTCCCCGCGGATCACGTAGCGCAGCACGTCGACCACCTGCTCGGCCGTGCGTGCGGTCGCCTGAGCGGCACGGTCGACCTCCTTGAGCGCATGATCGAGCTCGGCGTCGTGCAGGGTGACGATCGGCTTGCCGAGCGCCGCCGCGCAACCGGCGTCGAAAGCGGCGTTCCACTGGCGGTACTTGTCGCCAAAGCGGACGACGACCACGTCGGCAGCACGGATCAGGGTCTGGGTGCGAACCGCATTGACGCCGGCGCCCATGTGATCACGCCAGAACGGAGTGCTCTCCTCACCCAGAGTGCCCGTGCCAGCGTCATCGGAGGCAGCATGGTCAGTGACCGGCGCCGAAAGCTCAACCGGCAACCCAGCCTCCCGAACCCCCACCTCGATCCTCTCCCGCCAATCCGAATGGATCTCACCGGAGAGATAGACATGCCACACCCGCTCGCTCAAGAGGCGGATTGCTCCTCGAAGTGCTTGGAGAGCATCGTCACCTGGCCCTGGTAGTTGGAGCCGAGCCCTGCCCCGTAGAGGCGCTCGGCGGGGGCGCTGGTGCCCTCCAGGGCGAGCTTGCAGACCGGCTGGCGGTGCTCGACCATGAAGGAGACGTCGCGGGCGCGCACCTCCAGCGCGGCGCGACTGCCGTGGCGATCACCAGCCGGGTCGTAGCCAAAGCCGGGATCGAAGAAGCCCGCGTAGTGGGTGCGCAGCTCGCCCGCGGTCGGGTCGTAGGCCATCATCTCGGCGGCGATCTGCGGGGGGATGCAAACCCCCTCAGCCGAGAGCAGCAGGTAGAAGATCTCCGGCTCGAGCACGATGCGGCTGCCCGCCTCGGGGAAGACCGGGTCCCAAAAGTCAGTCCAGCGATAAGCGCGGATCCGCGAGAGATCGATCGGCAGGCTGTTCTTCTTCGCCCGGTAGCCGACGATGCGGTCGGGCGGCCCGGAGAGGTCGACGCTGAGGAAGAGGCCGTCGGCGAGCGCCAGCTCCGACTCGCGCAGCGCATGCGAGTCGAGGTAGAGCAACGGGAACTCATCCTGCAGGGCGCGGATCTGCTCATCGGAGAGGCGCACCTCGCCGCGGGCCAGGCGCAGCTGGTTGAGCGAAAGCCCGGTCTTCACCTGGATCGCGAAGGAGCGCGGCACGACCTCCAGGTAGAGCTTGCCGCGGTAGCCGGGGCGGATCTCGTCGAAGCGGTGGTGTCGATCGGTGAGCACCCGGGTGAAGACGTCGAGCCGTCCGGTCGAGCTCTTCGGGTTGGCCTTGGCGCGCACGTCCTCGGGCAAGGCGAGCTCCTCGATCAGCGGCACCAGGTAGGGCCGGTCGCGCTCCAGCACCGCCCCGTCGCGCAAGTCGATGCGCTGAAAGGCGAGCCCCTCGATCTTCTCCTCGACGGTCGAGTCGACGTCGGGCAGGAAGGAGCAGCGCAGCGCCCAGGCGTGATCGCCGAGACGCAGGTCGATGCTGGCGGGCTGGATCGCCTCGGGGCGGATGCGGTAATCGCCGGAGCTGACCCAGTCGGCGGCGATCGCCTCGTTCAGCGCCTGCGAGGGGAAGACGCCCTCGGGCGCCGCCGTCTCCAGGCCATCCGTCGCATCCCCTGCGGCCGCAGTCGCCTCACTCATCAGCCTGGATTATCCGCCGGGCCTCGGCCGTTCCGAGGTACGGAGTGAGCGCAAACTCCGCAATCTCCGGCAGGAACCGGGGAAGCTCCCCGGTCTCGCCGGCGAGCACACGGCGGGCGAGCAGCGAGGCGATACCGCCGACAATCGCTTCGTCGGTGGCCAGCGGCGGCTGCCCCCCACCGGCCGGCGCAGGCGCCCCCTCGCGCAGCATGGGCACGAAGCCGCAGATCGCCTCCTGGTAGAGGTCGTAGACCCCGCGGCCGGCGCGCAGGCCCTCGACCAGGACGAGCTGCGCCTGGGCGGGCTCGGCGGCGAGGTGCTCGAGCAGGGCGCTCAACCCGCCGAGCACGCGGGTCGCCCACTCGCTCCCCTCCCCACAGCCCGCGGTGAGCTCCTCCCGAATCCGGCTCAGCGCGTCCTCGTAGGCGGCGAGGAAACAGGCGTCCTTGCTCTCGAACTGCTTGTAGAAGTCGCTCTTCGAGACCCCTGCCCGCTGCCCGATCATCGAGACAGTGGTGCCCTCGTAGCCGCGCTCTTGCAGGCACTCGGCCAACGCGGCCAAAAGGCGCGTGCGCTGGTTTTCCGCGACGAACTCGCGGGAGAGGCCGTGGCGGCCGCGGGGCAAGCGTTCGACTTCCACCGAGTAGTGGAGTCTTTCACCGCTGGGCGCTAGGCGCTGGCTCGCTTCCGCTCGGCCTTGGTAACGCCCTGGAAGGGCGCCAGCATGAACTCGGAGAGCTCGGGCAGCAGCTCAGTCGCTTTCGCCGCCTCGTCGCGGCGGATCTGCTGGTAGACGATCCAGG
This sequence comes from uncultured Solirubrobacterales bacterium, assembly GCA_963715455.1. Classification (GTDB taxonomy): domain Bacteria; phylum Actinomycetota; class Thermoleophilia; order Solirubrobacterales; family 70-9; genus VRUE01. The sequence goes on from OY970245.1 coordinate 224,152, forward strand.
CGATGCCGCCCACCAGCGTCTCTTCGATCGTTTCGGGAAGCAGGTCGGAGTGCGGCACGTTTTCGCCGGTGAGGTCGACGAAGCGCTGCATCGCGTTCTCGTAGCGCTCCGTCGCCGCAGGTGTGGCGGAGAGCGCCTCGATCATGCACATGCGGGCCAAGGCGGGCTGCTCTGCAACGTAGCCAAGGAAGGCAGCGAGGCCCGCCTGCAGGCGCTCTTCCCAGCCACCCTCAACCTCAGCGCAGCTCGCTTCGATGCGCCGCATCGCCTCCTCGAAGCCGGCGTCGAAGGCGGCGAGGAAGACTTCCTCCTTGCCCTCGAAGTTGTCGTAGAGCGTTTTGCGGGCGACGCCGGCAGAGCGCACGATGTCGCCGATTTTCGTCGCTTCATAGCCCTGCTCCGCGGTCAGCTCGGCGATCGCGTTCATGATGCGGCGCCGCTTGTGAACGGCGACGAACTCACGCGATAACTCGGGGCGTGGCGAGGGGCCCAGAGCCTCGGCCTTCGCTCCCTGCGTGCGCGGCGGCATGGGTCAAGGATACCCCGGACGGAGCGGAAATCTCTTGCAAACTCTGGGGGCAGATGGTACCTTGAGCCGGCTAGTTGGGTACCTAACAGAAACGCTTAGGTTTCTTGTGCCAGCAAACAGGGTAGAACTCAGCCAAGACAAGCTGCTCGCCGCACTCGGCGACGCCTGGTCGCCGGCCGATGTGGCCGCGGCAGCCGAGCTCCTCTCCGGTGGCGAAGGCCAGTTCCCTTCGGGAATCCGCTCACTGCCCTCCGAGCTGATCAGCGCCGTGCAGCGCGAGCGGCTGCTGGCAGCGATGCTGCGCGCGACCGCCGAGCTCAGCTACCGCGAGGTCAGCGTCCAAGACGTGCTCGAGCGGGCCGGCGTCTCCCGGCCAACCTTCTACGAGCACTTCGAGAACAAGGAAGACTGCTTCCTCGCTGCCTTCGACCGCGCTGCCGGCCATCTGCGCCAGCGACTCGAGCGGGCCGCCGACGGCCCAGGCGCCGAGAGCTGGCGCGACCGCTTGCGGCTCGGCCTCGAGGAGCTGCTGCGCTTCGTCGCCGAGGAGCCCGATGCGGCGATGTCGCTGGTCGTCGATGGTCGTGCGGCGTGCCCCGCGGCGCTCGAGCGGCGCGACGAGCTGCTCGACCACTTCGCCAGCTGCATCGACAGCCAGGTCCGCGCGGAAGCTTCGGGCCCAGCCCCCTCGTCGATCGCGGCCGTCGGCATCGTCGGCGGCATCGAGAACCTCCTCTACACGCGCCTCAACCGCGGTGAGACCGACGACCTCGGCTCGCTGCTGCCGCCGCTCATGTACTTCGCCGTGCTCCCCTACGAGGGCCAGGAGGCTGCCAGCGAGGAGCTAGTGGCCGTCGTCGGCTGAGCCCCTACTGCCCCACAGCCCCCAAGCTCACAACCCCAAAAGCCTCCCCTGCAGCGAAAGTCGGGGCGCCCGCCGCGAAGGCATCGTTGAAGCTCTGCGCGGTGGCGGCATCAAGCGTCAGGGCTGCGTTCGCTACCGAGATCGAGCGGCCCTTCGGATCAGCGGAAACAGAAGCCCCAGCCATGCCCAACCCCAAGACCCCGATGCGCCCCAGCTTGCCGGGGAAGGCGGGGGTGGGCAGGATCTCGACTTCTGCGCTTGTCGTCTTAGCTCCCAGGTCGAGCCAGTATTCGGTGTGGAAGACCTGCCCCGCTCCAAGTTGGAGCAATTCGATCGCCCCAGCCAATCTCAGGGTCCCTTCTGAAGCCTCAGGTGAGATCTGCCCCCCGGCGGCGATCGGGAAGCTGAATACAGGCCCTGGTGAGAGTTCTGCGGGGGAGATCGGGTTCAGGGAGACAAACAGCGATTTGAACTTGGCGAGGATCTGTGGGTCGGGGACCAAAGTTCCCTTGCCTTGAGGGAGGATCGTCACCAGCTGGGGCAGCGTCTTGGTCTTCAGCGTGCCGATGACGTGGCCTTCTTTGAAGGCGTCCTTTGTCCTCAGCTTCTTGTTCAGCCTCGTGGCGACCTTCTGAGTGAGAGTCAGCGGCCTGGCACTAAAGCCCAAGCCGAAGCCTTCGCGCTTGGGAGCAACCGTCCTTGCCTTGGCGACTTTCAGCTGGCTACCCCCCACCTTGGCTGAGATCGGGTTGGGGTTGGCTTTCAGCTCGACCTCGCGCAGGGGAACAGATCTGTTGCCCTTCTGGAAGACCAGGGTCCCTTCGGTGAGCACTTCGGCCTTGCCAGAGGTCGGGTCGCCCTTGCCGCCTGTGACGGGCAAGGTGATCGCCTTGCCTTGCTTCTTTGCGGGCGCTTTGGCCTGCAAGGTGACGCCTTGCTTCTTCAACAGGTTGATGAAGGACTTATCGAGGGTGAGCTTTGCGCTGCCACCGCCCAAGGGGTCATAGGCGCCCTGGGCAAGGGCAGGGAAGACGAGGGCCAGAAGGCCCAGCGCGACAATGATCTTGGTCCTCATCTCATCCCTTCCTTTTCGGTTCATTCCTTCACCGCGCAGCTCTTTTCCACTTTGGTGCTCAACTTGAGCCCACCAGCGAACTCAAAGGTCGCCAGGGCCAGGGGGAAGGCGATCCGCGGCACTCCCTGGGGAGCCGGGCAACCGGAGTTGAAGTAGCTCAGTTGCTTACCCCGATAGGTGTATTTGCGCTTCAGGGTGAGCTTGATGCGATCGACGTAGCCCCAAGAGCCCAAGGCCTGCGGCAAGGAGGCAGAAAGCTCGGTGCCGTAGATGCCCTTGTTGATGTGGCGGATCGCAAAGACCAGGACGAAAGATGAGAAGAAGGGGTTGGCGGTGAAGATGTGGGTCAAGAGCACCGGCCTGCCCTTCTCCCTGCCGTTGAAGATCAGAAGGCGGCCTCTGGTCGGGTAGGCGCCCTGGTCCGGCAGCACGATGTTGGCCCAGAACTGGCCCGAGCCGATCACCGCGCCACCGCAGGTGGCCAATGCTCTTTCGGTGGAGGCAGGCTGGATCTCAGCCACCTGGCAGGCCGGCAATCCCTTTGACTGCAGCAAGCCGTGGCGGTTGACCTTGACGGTCATCTTCTGCAGCTGCTTGGGGATGCCGCCTTTGGGCGCCTCGAGATGGCCACTGACGAAGACGGCTATCGGGGCGGTGCCGTTCCTTGGGAGCTTGTAGGGGAGGATTTGGCTTTGGACGGTGATCCGCAGGTTGCCGCGTTGGACCACGGCGGCTGTCGCGAGCGTGGCGCATGCCAAGAGGGCCGCGGCTGTGCCGAGCCAGAGAACCCTTCTGCTCACTGCCTACCCCCTGCGCTTGCGCTGCTTGGCCTTGCCCGACTTGCCCTGCTTGGCGCACTTGGCCTTGACCACCGGCTTCGTGTTGGAGAGCTCGCCGTTTTGGCCGGTGAATTCGGAGATCGCCTTGTGCTTGCCTTTGCAGAGGTTGGTGGAGTTGACGATCAGGCCTTTTTTGCCACCTTGCATGGTCAAGACGAATTTACTCACCGGGGCATCAGGGACAGCCTCGAAGGTGTTTCTGATCCTGCCTTTCAAGGAATCAATGCGCCCGACCACATCGACGGTGATCTTCTCGTGGTGAAGCGAGGCGACTAGATCAGGGAGCTGGTGCTCAGATGATCTGAGGTAGACCGGGCCTTCGAGGGGCTCTGCGAGCACTGGGGTATAGGCCCTTGCGAAACCGTAGACCGAGCCCGCTGGGCACTGATCTGCTCTGAACTGCACCCTGGTGCAGATCGTTTTGATGTGGCCCTGTTCGAGGAAGGCCGACTTGGGCAGGGTGACCCTGGCTCTGGCGATGTTGGCTTCACCGCCTTCGGGACCGCCGTTCATGTTGAGCACCGCCCTGAAGGCCGGCCAGTCGCCACGCTTGGTGCCGCCCTTGAGGCGCAGGCTCAGCTTCGGCTTGAACTCCAAGGCGGCGCAATCGGCTGCCTGGAAGGGCGTTGAGACAGTCACCGGCCTGTCATCGACAGTCGAGCCGAAGTCCAACCCCGAGCCCAGAAGCGTCGATGCCGTCGAGGTCCTTTCGCAGTTGGTCGGGTTGAAGACGAACTTCGGCCGATCGGTTGCCGCCCTGATGTCGCGCAGGTGCACCGGGATGCCTTTGATGATGTGGGGGATCGGGTCTGAGCCGGTGGCGTCGATGAAGACTTCGGCGGTCTCGCGGTCGACGCGGAAGGCGAGCCTGACGACGACGGTGCCGATGTCGAAGGGACCTACTCGGCCGGCGGTGATCGAGACCATCGAGATGGCTGAGCCGTTATATGGCCCTGCTAGGTAGATCTTGCCCGGGGCATAGGCGAGGGTCTGGCCTACGCCTGAGCCGGCGAAGGTGCTGCCGAGCTGGGAGGCAGCGGGGCAGCTTGGGTTATCAATCTCTTCCTGGCCGCCGTGGGGGCCTGTCCTTGCTTCGGCTTGAGCAATGCCCGCCTCTGAGCAGTAGGGGATGCCAGCGAGGATTCCGGCGATGCCCGGCGGCAGCTTGATCGAGAAGTTGGTGAACTCCTGTTCGCTATCGGTTCTGAAGAGCCTGACGTCAAAGGGGCTGAAGGTGCCACCGGCGTTGTTGCGGGTGCCGGCGAAGAGGCCCGGTTTGAAGGGCGGCAATCCTCCGCTTGGACAAGCCGCCCCACCGGGGCCGCTGATGATCTCAAAGGCCGAGCTGGTGGTTACGGGGTCATTGCCCGACCAGGGGAAGAGCTTGGCGGAAGCCTCATAGGTCCCACAAGCCGGTGGAGATGCCAAGGGTGAGCGAGCGCCCTCGCGGAAGTGCAGCTTGAAGTTGGAGAAGGGCAGCTGCGGCATGTCCTTGGCCACCGTCGTGAGCTGTCCGGTGACCGGGTCGGGGATCACCTCCAGGGCCTGCACGACCCTGATCCCCAGCTTGGCGTTCTTGATCACCACATACATCGCGATCAAGGAGTCAAAGGGGTTCTCATAGGGCTCGGCGACGTAGAGGGCGCCGTTGACCTTTTCTTCGAGGACAGGGGTTTCCACTTCGACGGTGCCGATCTTTGAGGCGCTGGGGCAGCCTGTTCCTGCTTCGGAGAAGGCGGTCTCCTTATCTAGCTGGGCTTCTGTGCAGACCTCGAGCCCTTCTGCCACCGAAGGGTTGACCGTGAAGCCCTCAGGCAGAGTTACCTCGGTGCGCTTGATCGTCGAGGCGGCGATGCCCTGTGGATCGAGGATGCCCTGGTCGACTACGTCGAGGCCGAAGTCAAGGCCGGTTGGCGAGGAGGCGGCTTTGGTGGTGGGAGAAGCGGAAATACCGGGAGCGAAGTCAAGCGCCGCGCACTCACTGAGACCCAGGGGCAGCGGCGGTTCGCCGTCGTCGTTGGTCTCGGCGAAGGCGTTGACGAAGACCTCCGGCACTCCCCAGGAGTTGGCTTCGAAGTCGGCCCGCAGGGGGCCCGTGCAGGATGAGGGCAGGGTGATCAGCGGCTCACCGGTGCCATCGACCCCACAGAGATCGCTCTCTAGGGTCAGCACGCATTGGCCACGATCGATGTCGTGCACGTCGGCCAGCGGATCGGACCACAGCGTCAGCGTCGCCCCGTAGATCAGGATCGACTGGCCGATGCCGTGGAAGGAGGCGAGCACCCGGTAGGGGTGCTCTTCGGAGAGCTTCACGTCGAAGACCACCGGCACCCCGATGAAGACGAAGCCGAACTTGGCCAGCGTGCCCGGTGGGGACATTAGGTTGTAGACGGGGACCCTGGCTTTGATCTGGTTGGTGGAGGGGCCTGCATTGGACGCGCCCCAGACGTTGATGTAGCCGACCGAAGAAGTGATTGGACAGCTGGGGTACTTGAGCCCCGAGGGGGTGCTGAGCAATTTGGAGAACTGCGGCCCGGTGCAGCGCGGCGTCGCGGTCGGCACCCCCGCGAAGCCCTCGGGCAGCTCGGTGTAGAGGTCTTTGACCGCGTCGTCGGGCACTTCGAAGCCTTGGTCGTCGATGGTCGTCTCGAAGTTGACCGTGGTCGCCATCGCGAAGGGATGGGCGCCCGCCTGGACCACCGGTGAGCCGTCTTGCTCGTCGAAGCTGAGCTCGGTGAATTTGATGCCGAAGTCGGCGCTCGCCTTGGGGGCGGCGAAGGCGAACAGTGCCAGGGTCGCCACGGCCAGCGCCAGCAGGCCTTTGTGAGTGGACTTCACGGCGCTCATCGGCGGCCTCCTCTGTCACGCTTGTGTCGCGCTTTGCGCTGCTTGGCTTTCTTCTTGGCTTTGGCGCTCTTCTTCTTTGCTTTTGCCTTCTTGGCTTTCTTGGCAGCGGGTTTGGGGTTGCCGGGGCCCTGGTAGCCCTGGCTCGCGTAGGAGGGCTCGGCCGGTGGGCTGATCGGGGACTGGCAGGCTTCGCCCTCGCACTCCGCGGCTGGGGCTGGTGGCTGGGGGAAGCCGCCATTGACGCGCGCGTCATAGACGTCGATCTGGCCGACGTCTTGGGGTAGCAGCTTCGTCTCGGTGAAGAAGAAGACGTCTTGCCCGTCGGTTGAGGCGTCGATGAATTCGGCCTTCGCCGGGCCCTTGCCGTCGGAGATCAGGCTGATACAGCCCTCGTGGGCGGGGTTGAAGCCCAGCGCAGTGTCGGTGCATTCACCGGTGCCCTCGGCCTCCCACTGGTAGACGTCCTGGCGGCTGTTGGTGTCGGTGAGGACGAGGCGGTTGAGGCTGTTGAAGAAGGCTCGGTTGCCATCCTCGGAGAGCGCCCGCGGGGCGTGGAACTGCATTTCCCAGCCGGGGATGCTTGCGGCGTAGAGGTAGCCCGTTTTTTCGTTGAGTGAGATTTCGAGCTGTGCCGCCTGCGGGCGCGCGCCGGTCGGCAGGCAGGAGAGGCAGGCCAATTTGTCGGCCTCGGCGTCGTAGCGGAAGACCTCGGCGGCGGCTTGGCCGCTCTCGCGATCGAGGTTGTCGGCGCCGGTCAGCGCCCCCCTGGTCGCAAAGAGCGCCGTCGCGCCGTCCGGCGTCACCCGCGAGAGGCGTTCCCAGGGCCTGAGCGCAGCTAGGCGGTTTTTCGCCGCCCCGCTGTCCCCAGGCACTTCCTGATTTGGCAGGGTGGCGATCAAGCGCAGCGCTTCGCCGTCTTCGTGCAGGTAGAGGTTGGGCTGGCCCGCCACTGCCCCTTCGGCCAGGGCGCTGGTCGAGACGAAATAGATCCGCGCGAGGTCCTCGCTGGCCCCCATCACGCCCAGCACCCCGCTTGCCGCAAGCGTCGTCGATGCGCGCGTTGGCTCGTCGAAGCGACGCAGCTGGCCGGCTTCGGTGTAGAGGGCCTGCTCACCATCGGGGCTGGCGGTCCAGAAGGTCGCCGCGCCGGTCGAGACGGCGACGGTTTCGCCGCCTTCGATCCGCACATACAGTTTGCGATTGCCGCCACTGGTTTCGCTCCAGTAGATCAGGCGGCCATCGTCGGAAACCGCCCCGGCGACGTTGTCTTCGCGGCCGTTTTCGAATCCTCCGGCCTGGGAGCCCGCTATGGAGCTCTCCGTGGACGGGGTCTCGCCGGGCCTGACGCTGACCAGGCGCAGCTGGCCTTCGAAGGACTCATAGAGCTGGTTGATCGTGGTGCTCGCCACCGCGTTGGGGGTGAGCTTGTCTTGCACGGTGAAGACGGTGTGTTTGCCGTCGGCGGAAATGCCCCGCAGTTCGGGGACGAAGGAGTCGGCGTCTTGCACCGGTGGCGGGGTCGTGGTCAGCGCTTCGTAGTCACCGCCGAGGTTGTCGCGGCGGTAGAGGTTGGCAAAGCCCGGCACCGAGCCTTCGGCAAGCGAGAAGTCGGAGTCCTGCAGGACCCAGCCGCTTGAGAGGTCCTCCGAGAAGGCCTTGTATTGGGCATCGAGGCTGTCGAAGATGGTCAGCACCGAGCCCGAGTCGCGCGGCGGTGAGATGCCCGTCGTCAACCAGCCCTGCGGCCCTCGCGTCGAGAGGTACTGGCTGGAGTAGGAGCCCGAGGGGGAATCGCCGAAGGCGGCGGTGGCCGAGTAGGTGATCTTCTCGCCCGAGGCGGCGCCCTGGTCGAGGCGGGCCGGGAAGCCGACCGACTGAATGAAGACCGAGATGTCGGCACCCAGCTTGTCGACCGGGGATACCATCTCATAGGCGCGACAGTCGGCCAGCGCCGCCGAGGGGCCGGTCCGGAAGGCCTGGTTGGGGCAGCTCGTGCTGACCTGCTTGGGCAGAGCGAAGGTGGTGAAGGTGCGGTCAGGGCCGAAGACCGGATCCTCGTCGCCCGAGCTCTCGGCACTGAAGCGGTAGTGGTAGGTGGTACCTGGCTCGAGGCCGGAGAGCACGACGCCGTCGCTGGTCACGTCTTTCTTGACGATGCCGGCGCCGAGCTGGCGCTCGGGCAGCGTCTGGCAGCCGCCGCCTGAGCAGGGCGCCGTGCCGTATTCAAGCTGGTAGGCAGTGTCCTCCCAGAAGTTGGGGTTGATCTCGGCCTTCAGCACCGCCGACTCGCTGCCCACCGAGCTGGCGAACTGAGCGTTTACCTCGGGTGGGGCGGGCGGTGGCGGCCACTTGTCGGGTGGGGTGCCGTGAACCTCGACGAAGGCGACTCCCGGGAAGAGGAAGATCGAATCGTGCACCACATAGAGATCGGCCTCTCCGCTAGCCGTCACCACGTTCGTCGTAGCTGCCGGCAGCCATACGTTTTCCCCCGATTTGCTGGTCGAGGGGCAACAGCTTTCGACTTCCTCGCCGAGGCCGTCAAGCTCCAGCAGGTGGGGGTTGTTACTGGGGAGTGAGTTGCCGTTCGGTTCCGGGTCGTCAGTGAGGTAGACCGTCCCGCCCGGCGCCGTCGCGCTCGCTTCCACGGCGGTCACCGGCAGCGGGTAGATCACCGCGCCGCTGTTCTCGTTCAGGCGGTAGGAGTCAGCCGCTTCGGCTCCCCAGCCATAGCTGAAGTAGATGTCGCCGCTTTCGGGGTCGAGCGCCAGGGCGCCCGGGCCGCCCGGTTCGGGCAGCGGCAGTGAGCTCAGGTAGTTGCCGTCTTCGTCGAACTTCTGGATGCGGTGGCGGTCGCCGACGTAGACGGTGCCGTCGGCGGCGATGTCGATGTAGTCGCCGTTTCTCCCAGGAAATTCGAACGTGAACCCGGTCAAGAACTCGCTTGGGCCGGTGCCTTCGATGCCTGTACCGCATTCGTCGCCGCCGGTGATGTCTGCGGCGGCGCAGATGTCGGCGCCGCTGGTCTTGTTGACTTCGCCGCCGAACATGCGCAGGAAGTTGCCGGCCTGGCTGAAGACCTGGACGCGGGAGTTGTTGCGTTCGAAGACGTAGACCTCGCCGTTGGGCCCAACCGCGATTCCAGTCGGCCGATCCAGCTGGCCGGCTTTGTCGCCGTCGGTCCCTGCCTGGCAGAGCGCCACTTCCGGCTCAGACGTCGGTTCCGGCGGCCCGCAGGTCTGCGCTGCTGGGGAGCCGTCGGCGACGCCCCAGCCCCAGGACTTGACGAACAGGCCCCAGGCGGTGAACTCGCTGATGCGATGGTTGAGCCGATCGGAGACGAAGAGGTGGCCGTTGTCGGGGTCGGCGGCGATGCCACCGCCTTCGAACCAGAGCTGCCCCGCCCCGCTGCCGTACTCGCCGAAGCGGGTCAGTTCGGGGCCGATCTCGGCTTGCGCCGGAGCGGGGGTGAGGGCCAGGGCGCTCACGATCCCGATCGCCATCGCGACCGAGATCGTGAGCGTGCGCAGCCGGTGCTGGATGGACGTCATCGTCGATCCTTGCTGGTGGTCTGTTCTGGGCTCACCACTCCTATGGGGCCGTTACCGCCCAGGGACCGAACCAGGTGCTTCCCGATTCCGCAACGAAATACAGCATCGTCCCAGTGGGGCTGACCCCCGGAACGAACCCAGTGTTCTGCACGAACAAGATAGGAGCGGGGTCTGAGCCGCTCTTAAGGCCTTTGTACACGCAGAGGAAACCCGGATCGGCAGTGGGTACACCCGACACGATGCCCGGACAGTCTTCGTCGGGCGTTACGACGAATTTTGCGGTGTAGCTTCCTTCGACGGGAAGAGTGAAAGAGATCGGCGCGAGTACCGCTTCTCCGACTTCTTTGCCCCGAGCGTAGTACGTCCCGGTCTGCGTCTCACCGGATGGTAGAGCCCCACCAGCGGTCCAGGGTTCACCGTTTTTGCCGTTGCAGGCGTAGGTGTTGCCACTGGCCGAGACGAATTTGGAGCCGCCGACGCCGGTGCATTTATCGCCGTCGATGACGCCGGGGAACTGCTGGCTGGTGACGCTGGTGCCGTTAGTGCCGGTGGCGCCGGTCGGCCCGATTGGGCCAGCTGCGCCGTTTGAGCCGCTGGCGCCGGCATCGCCCTTGGCGCCTGCTGGTCCGGCGGGGCCCGCCGGACCAGCAGGGCCAGTAGCGCCTTTGGGCCCCTTGGGGCCGCGCTTGGCTTTGGCCGAGGCGGTTGCCTTGCCGTCGGAAGAGTTGTTGGCGGCGTAGGCGCCGCCGAGCATCGCGAAGACCAATGCGATAACCGAGATGACTCCGGGGATGCCGAAGCGGTTGCGTAGTGGCGAGAGCATCGAAATCTCTTCTCCTTGTCCCGTGAGCCCCTCTGCCCGCCGCTTCCCTTTGCGGCTTCCTCGAGGCTCGGTTGTCCCTGTTTCCCTGTTGTCCGGTTCGCAATCCCTACGCGAACTGAACTAGATCGTACATTGATCTTGCGGGAATGAGAACAGATTCGTTTGTAAATGTCAAGGAGACTCGTCGGTACCTCTTGCGAGCAGGGATTTCGCCGCCCAGCTGCGGGCCGCGGCCCGGCCCACATAGGGCACGAGCAGCAGCTCGACCATTTCGGGAGCGCTCTGGCGCAGAGCGGCGGCGTCGCCGGAGCGCAGGCCGTCGGCCAAGATCTTTCCCACCCCACCGACCAGCGCCTGCTCGGTGCTCTTCGGACGGCGGCGATCCTGGGGCGCCTCGCCACGCAGCAGCTCGGCGAAGTGCTCGATCGTGCGCACGTAGCGCTGTCCGCCGTCGGGCTGTTGAATCAGCGACTCGATCGTCAGCAGGCGGGCGCGCTCGGGCTCAGCTACGGCGAACTCAACCGCCGCGTGAACCGCGGCAGCGACTTTGGCCGGCCAGACACCCTCTCCCTGGCAGGCCTCGAGCACGGCAACCTGGAGACGCCCCACCGCTCCCGAGAACTCGGATGCGAACTCATCCGTACATGACACATGGCAACCATATACACAAGCGTTTTTTAGCGCGTGCGCTTCTTGCGAGCGGCGGCGCGCAGCGTCTGCTCGCTGGCTTTCTCGACCGCCTCGCCCATGGCGATCTGGAAGACGGCGAGCAGCGCGTCGGAGGCAAGCGGGCGCATGCGGTCGAGCGCTTCGCGCACCTTGGGCCAATCGGCTTCCGGGCGTCCGGCGCGGTCGAAGGGCTCCCAGACCTCCTTGACGAAGAGCTCGACGAAGGTGCGGGCGACGCCGTCGGCGTGGCGGCGCAGCTTCTCGGCCGTGATCAGGGCGCCCTCGGGGCCGACGCCAAGATCGGCGAGCGCCGCGGCGGCGCGCTGCAGGCGCGGGCTGATCACCTCGACCTTGCCGTCGGGCAAAGCGCGCAGGATGCCGAGCTTTTCGGCACGCTCCATGAGCTTGGGGTTGGGCGCCTCGCCGTTGCCCCAAAGCCCCTGCAGCTCCTCGGCCTCGATGATCTCCGGCGCCTCGTCCTCGAAGGGCGCCCGCAGGGCGCGGGTGAAGTCAAAGATCTCATTGGCCGAGCCCTCTCCCCCCTCGACCACGCGGCGGATCGCCTCGAGGTTGAGCCCATCGGCCTGCATCTCCCGGGTCAGCGCGATGCGCGCCACGTGCTCCTCGTTGTAGTAGCCGGTGCGGCCGCGGACCACGGGCGGCGGCAGCAAGCCGCGCGTTTGGTGGGCGCGGATGTTGCGCACGGTCATGCCGGTGCGCTGCGCCAGCTCGCGAATCGTCATCTCGCCCTTGGCGGGTTTGGTCACTGACCCATCGTAAGCCGCAAACGCTGGCCGTTCATCTTCTCGGCGGCGCCTGAACAGAGGAATGCGATCGCCTCGGCGATGTCCTCGGCGGGGGTGAAGCTGGGGAAGTCCTCGTCGGGGCTCTCGGCGCGCATCTGCGGGGTGAGGATCGCGTCGACGACGATGATGTTGGCGGTCGCCGTCGTGCCTTCGAAGCCGTCGGCGAGGGCGAGGGCCCAGGCCTCGGCGGCGGCCTTGGCGGCCGCGTAGGCGGCGTTGGAGTTGGAGGGCGCCTGCGCCTGCTTGGCCGAGACGAGCACGAAGCGGCCGCGCTCGCCGGCAAGCAGCGCGTCGTGGAAGGCGCGGCTCGTGTGCTGGACGGTGCGGATCAGCAGGTCGTGCAGCAGGTCCCAGTCGGAGAGCGGCTCCTCGTGCAGCGGCTGGCCCCCACGCCAACCGCCGACCAGGTGGAGCAGCCCGTCGACCTGGCCGAAGCGCTCGAGCAGCGCCGCGCACCAGGCGCGCGTCGCTTCCTCGTCGAGCAGGTCGACGGCACGCCCGTCCCAGCGCTCGTCAGGCAGGTCGAGCGACGCGCCCACCTCATCGACCCGCTCCTGCGAGACGTCAGCGCCAGCGACCGTCGCCCCAGCCGCCGCGAGCCGCTCGGCAACGACCGGCCCCAGCCCACCGGCAACCCCGGCGATCGCCACCACACGGCCGTCGAGGTCACTCAGGCTCATCGCAGCATCATCCCGCACCTTGCCAGCCGCAATGTTCTGTCTGAGGCATTTGCGAACATGTGTTCGTGCTGAAAAAGGGCGACGTCAACCACCGCGTGCGACTCATCAGTCGCAGGATCCAGGGCGACTGGGGAGAGTTCTCCGCCATGGAGTGGCTGGCGCGCAAGGGAGCCTTGGTCTGGATTCCCCTCGGTCACAGTCCTGATGCCGACTTGGTGGCCGAGTTCAATAAGCGCCTACTCCGAATTCAGGTGAAGACCTCGACTTACCGACTCACAACCCCGGAAGAGGAAGAGCGCTGGGCCGTGAGTGTCTCGACCAATGGCGGGAACCAGAGTTGGAGCGGAGTGGCGAAGAAGTTCAACGCAGCCCATATCGACTACCTATTTGTGCTCGTTGGTGATGGCAGACGGTGGTTCATCCCGGCCCCACTTGTCGAGGCTTCCCGGCGACTGAGCCTGGGTGGAACCAAGTATTCTGAGTTCGAGGTCGAGCGAGGTCAGCCAATAGAGCACCTCATCTATCCGGGCACGCCTCCGGGTGGCTCAGACCAAATGCCGGGGGAGTGCCTGAGCGGTCAAAAGGAGCAGACTGTAAATCTGCCGGCTATGCCTACGCAGGTTCGAATCCTGCCTCCCCCATTGGATACATCGCCAGCCAGAGGCGGCGATGTGTTTGGTGACATCACGAGATCTGAGAGGAAGCTTGCTCGCAGCGGACACGCGATGCTTCGCCAGAAGCGTCAGATCACTGTCCCAAAGCATCCCTGTGCAGAGGCCGGCTTGAGAGTTGGCGATCGAATGCGGTTCCGCGCCGATGGACCCGGTCGTGTCGTTTTCGAACGTGCAGAGGCGCCTGAGACGTTCTAGCCTGGCGCGACGCCCAGCCTCTGCTTCATCTGCTCGTTGAAGGCGGTCAGCGCGCTCATCGGGCGCATGAAGACGGTGAGCACGGCGATGCGGCCGTCGTCGTCAAGCTCGAGGAAGTCGATGCCCTCCAGCTCGCGGTCGCCGACCTGGGCCTTGAAGCGCAGGGCGACCGTGTTGCCCTCGTGCAGCTCGTCGGTGTAGGTGAGGCCCTCGAGCGTGGCGGCGACGTGGGTCAGAACCTGGATGACGACGTCGCGGCCCTCAAAGCCGCGGAAGAGGATCGGGCTGTGCAGCTCGACGTCCTCGCGCAGCGTCTCGACCGCGCGGTCGAGATCCTTGGCTTCGACGGCCGAACGGAAGGGGTGCGGCTCGGGCATTGCCGTGTACCTTACGCGCCGTGGCCAGTGACCACACGATCGCGCGCATCTCCAACTCGCTCGGAGTGAGGGGCCTGCGCTCGGTCGGCAAGCTCAACGTGCCGCTTTACCGGCTCAGCGGCGGGCGCATCGGGGGCAAGGTCGGACGGGCACCCGTCCTGCTGCTGACCACCACCGGGCGCAAGTCCGGCCAACAGCGCACGGCGCCGGTGGTCTACCTCGCCGACGGCGAGAACGTCGTCGTGATCAACACCAACGCCGGCAACGCCAAGGTGCCGGCCTGGTCACTCAACCTCGCCGCCAACCCGGAGGCCGAGGTTGAGCGCGGCCGCAAGCGCTACAAGGTGCGGGCCCGGGTCGCCGAGGGCGAGGAGCGGACCGAGCTCTGGCGCAAGCACAACGAGCAGTACGCCGGCTTCGACGACTACCAGGTGAAGCTCGCCCGCGAAGCCTCGGTGATCGTGCTCGAGCCGCGCTAGCTGGCTTCGCGCAGCATCTGCGCCTCGGGCAGGGCGCGCAGCTTCTTCAGCGTGTTGGTCTCGATCTGGCGGATGCGCTCGCGAGTGACGCCAAAGGTCTTGCCGACTTCCTCGAGGGTCAGCGGCTCGAGGCCGGAGAGCCCGTAGCGCAGCTCGATCACCTGGCGCTCGCGATCGGGCAGCGCGTCGAGCGCCCGCCGCACCCCCTCGCGCTGCAGGTGCTCGCTGGCTTCCTCGAAAGGCTCGGCCACTTCATCGTCGGCGACGAAATCGCCAAGCTCCGATTCGTCCTCGTCCCCCACCGGCTTCTCCAGCGAGACGGGCAGCTGCGAGACGCGCAGGATGTCGCGCACTTCGTCGAGTGGCCAGCGCAGCTCGGCGGCGATCTCGGCCGGCTCGGGCTCGCGCCCCAGCGACTGCACGAGCTGGCGCTCGACGTGGGCCACGCGGTTCAGCTTCTCGACCATGTGGACCGGGATGCGGATCGTGCGCGCCTTGTCGGCGATCGCCCGGGTCACCGCCTGGCGAATCCACCAGGTCGCGTAGGTGGAGAACTTGTAGCCGCGGCGGTAGTCGAACTTCTCCACGGCGCGGATCAGGCCCAGCGAGCCCTCCTGGATCAGGTCGAGGAAGCTGAGCCCCCGCCCCAAATAGCCTTTCGCGATCGAGACCACGAGGCGCAGGTTGGCCTCGACCATCTGCCGCTTGGCCAGCATGTCGCCGCGCTCGATGCGTTTTGCCAGCTCCACCTCCTGAGCGGCGGTAAGCAGCTCCACCTGGCCGATCGAGCGTAGGTAGAGGCGCAGCGAATCGAGGCTCGGCTCGACCGTCAGGTCGAGCTCGGATTTTTTCGACGGCTCGGCGCCGTTGGTCGCTTCCGCGCGCGCCTCCTTGTAGGCGTCGACGCCTTCCTCGGCGAGCACTTCGACGCCGATCTCCACCAGGTGGCCGTGCAGGCCCGAGATCTGCTCCTTGGTGACCTCGACCTCCTCCAGCGTGGTCGCGATCTGCTCAAAGGTCAGGTAACCGCGCTCGCGGCCCAGCGCGATCAGTCCGCGCAGCTCTTCCTGCTCCGCAAACGGCTGCCCATCCGAATCCTGATCGAGTCCCTCCGGGACCGTCTCCAACGGTTCGATCTCACTGCCTCCGGTGCAACCCTGTCCCCTCCCTGGGGAGGCCGACCCCAACGCTCCGGCCGCGGCCAAGTATAGGCAGAAGGAGCACATAGCCCGGCTTGGCGGGCGGCAGCCGGTTGAGCCCGTCGCTTACGCTTCATAAGCCGTGGCCACCAACACGACGACCACATCGCCGAGCTCGGCGCCCGACGTGCAGGCTGGGGTGCCCGCCACCCAGGTGAGTCTCTCGCGCGTCGGCGTGACCGGTGTCGAGAAGGTGATCCGAGTCAAGGCCGACGGCACCGAGAACCTCTACCACGCCAACTTCGAGTGCTTCGTCGACCTCGAGCCGCGCCAGGCCGGCGTTCACATGTCTCGCTTCGAGGAGATCGTCGGCGAGGCGATCGACGCGGTAGTGCTGGGTGAGGCATTCCGCGCCGAGGTGCTCGCCGCCCACATCGCCGAGCGCGTGCGTGAGCGCCAGCAGGGGCAGCGTGCCGAGGTCTCGGTCGAGGCGCGCTACCCGGAGACGGTGAGCACGCCGGCGACCGGTCACTCGACCCAGGAGATCTACGGGCTCTTCGGCACCGCCGTCGCCTCCGAGCGGGGCACGCGCACGCTCACCGGCGTGCAGGCCCAGGGGATGACCGCCTGCCCCTGTGCCCAGGAGATGGTCGCCGAGCTCGGTCGCGAACAGCTCGCCGCGGCCGGCTTTGACGCCGAGCAGGTCGAGCGTGCGATCGAGGCTGTGCCGGTCGCCACCCACAACCAGCGCGGCATCGGCACCCTCTACATCGGCTGCCCCGAGGGCGGCGAGGCCTGGATCGACGCGCCCGAGCTGCTGCGCCTCGTGGAGAGCTCGATGAGCTCGGAGATCTACGAGCTGATGAAGCGGCCCGACGAGCTGGCGGTAGTCGCCAAGGCCCATTCGCAGCCGCGCTTCGTCGAGGACTGCGTGCGGGAGATGGTGCGCGCCGTGATCGAGGGCTACCCCGATCTGCCCGCCGAGGCCTTCGTCATGGCCCGCCAGGAGAACCTCGAGACGATCCACCGCCACAACGTCGTCGCCGAGCGCTACGGCACCCTCGGCGAGCTACGCGAGGAGCTCAGCTCCGGCGAGCATCGGGCGCACCACACGACGATGCGCGAGTGGCTCGAGTCGCCAGCCGCCTAAGTCCCCTCCCCCATTGGGTGCAACGCTTTGCGGCGCTAGTGGAGCCGCTACGCGTTACGCCTCGAAGCGATCTACCCCGCACCTTTGAGATGCAACGTTTTGTGGATCGGACAGGACCACAACGCGTTACACCCCGGGTGAGAGGGAGCGGCGGATGAGGCTGAGGAGGGGACGAGGATCGGCCTCGAGCAGCTTGTCGGTCGTGCGGAGAACCTTGTAGCCGGCGGCCATCAGGGCGATGGTCGATTCGTGATCGTGCTCGAAAGCAGGGCGATCACCGTGATAGCGATAGCTGTCGATCTCGATCACCAGTCGCTCTCGCGGCCAAAGGAAATCGACGAGCTTGCCTTCGACCAATACGTTCACTTCCGGCTCGGGCAGTCCCGCCTCCCGGCACAGAACAAGGAGATCGATCTCCGGATTGGAGCGGGCATCGACAGCGCGCGGGGAGACCTGGAGCGAGACGCGGCGCAGCATGCCCCGGCCCTTCCGCCCCACCCCTTCCTCGACCACACGGTGGAGCTTTTGCCAACGGATGCGTTTGGCCCGGTCCCCTGCGACGAGGAAGCGCTCCATCTGCTGCGCGTCGAGCCTTGCGGCCATGTCGAGCGCCGTCCGCTCCGGCGTGGTGACCGGGATGCCTGTCTCCACGGTTACGTGCTCGGGTGGCAGGGAACGCGTCTGGTGGAGACGCACGCCATGTGGCCTTCGATGACCCGAGCGCCGCGTCACCTCGATCGGGCCCCGCGAGCCGCGCATGCCCCAGAGCTGCGCGGCGCTCGCATGGGAGAGCACCGCTCCGGGGCCGCAGGCGAGCACAGCAGCAAGCCATTCGCCACGGATCCCGATACGCGGGTGTCCCACCGCGAAGACCCCTCGGTGCAGAGGAATCAGGTGGCCGGTGCGTATCCGGCTCTTGACCATGCCTTCGGACAAACCCATCGAAATCAGCTGGCGCCACGCGACGACTCCATGCTGACTCTCAGCTACTTCACGAATAGCCGCGGTGGCTGCTCGGCGTGCCGTAACGCTTTGTTCGTCTCCCGGAGCCGTAAAACGTTGCACCAGCGGTTTGGGAGGTGAAGAAACGGACATGCGGTTGAGGGTGCCGGCCGACGACGCGCGAGACGCGCGTCGCCCGTCATGGTTTGCGCACGGCATGCGCAACGCCCCGATGGTGGAGCCGGGGCGGCTAGCGCTCAGCTGCAGTCGAGCGGGTTTCGGAGAGGCGGCGGCGCAGGCCAAAGAGGTAGTCGGCGCCGCTGATCACGGTGACGGCGACGGCCAGGTAGACGAGGCCGTCGACCCAGGCGGGCGATGGGTTGGTGGCGATCAGGGCGAAGACGGCGGCGATCTGGAGCACGGTCTTCAGCTTGCCCAGCCAGCTGGCCGAGATGACGATGCCGCGCTCGGCGGCGATCGCCCGCATCACGGTGACGGCGAACTCACGGGCGATGATCACCATCGCCACCCAGGCTTCGAGCCGGTCGAGCGAGACGAGCGAGACGAGAGCCGCGACGATCAGCAGCTTGTCGGCGATCGGGTCCATCAGCTTGCCGAAGGTGGTGACCGCCCCACGCGAGCGGGCGAAGTAGCCGTCGAGGCCGTCGGTCAACGCGGCGAGGGCGAAAACGGCGGCGGCCAGAGTGTCCCCGTTCGGCGTCTCCCCCAGCAGCGCGACGACGACGACCGGCACCGCAAGGATCCGCAACAGGGTGAGAGCGTTAGGCAGGTTGAGCGGAAACACCCGCTCAGTCACCCTCCTCCGCGGGTCGACGGGACCCAGAGCGGCCTATATCTCCGCTTTGAGGTCCGTCGGCGGCGAGTTGGGCGTCGCGCTTGGCGAAGAATTCCTCGCCCTCGATGCTGACGTGGGGCACGAGGCGGTCGAGCCAGCGCGGCAGCCACCAGGCGCGCTTGCCGAGCAGGACCATGATCGCCGGTACCAGCAGGCAGCGGACGAGGGTCGCGTCGATCGCGATCGCCACGGCGAGGCCGACGCCGAACTCCTTGACCAGGGGATTGCCATTGAGCACGAAGCTGGTGAAGACGCAGACCATGATCGCCGCCGCCGAGGTGATCACCCGGCCGGTGTTGGCGAGGCCTTCGATCACCGCCTTCCGCGCGTCACCGCTCTGCTTGTAGTGCTCGCGCATCTGCGTGAGCAGGAAGACCTCGTAGTCCATCGAGAGGCCGAAGAGGATCGCGAACATAAGCAGGGGGACGAAGCTGACGATCGGGATCGAGTGGTCGAGGCCGATCAGCGAGGCGCCCCAGCCGAGCTGGAAGACGGCGGTGACGATGCCGTAGGCGGCAGCGACCGAGAGCAGGTTCATCGCCGCCGCCTTGAGCGGCACGAGCAGCGAGCGGAAGGCGAGCAGCAGAACGATGAAGCTGAGCCCGACGACGATCGCGATCATCAGCGGCAGCTTGTCGGCGATCTGCGTGGCGAGGTCGATGTAGCCGGCGGTCTGGCCGCCGACGTAGGCGGTGGCATCGGTGCCCTGCAGCGCTCCGGGGATCGTCGTGTCGCGCAGGTCTTCGACCAGGCTGACCGTTGAATCGGCCCAGGGCTCCGAGCTGGAGATCACGGTGAAGACGGCCGCGGTGCCCGCTTTGTCGAGCGTCGGTTCGGAGACCTGGGCGACGTCGGAGGCGCCGCCGATCGCTTTCTCCAGACCCGGCAGGACTTCTTTCGCTTCTTTGGCGCTCTCGAATTTAGAGGCGACGAGCAGCGGCCCGTTGACGCCCGGCCCGAAGCCCTGGGTGAGGCCGTCGTAGGCCTGGCGGGCGGTGGTCGACTTGGGCAGGGCGCTGATGTCGTTCTGGCCAAGCTCGAGCTGGAAGATCGGTATGGAGAGGACGATCAGGACCGCGAGCGCGGCGAGCGCCGAGCGCCAGGGCCGCGCGGCGACGCCTTTGGCCCAGCGCCGCCAGCCGTGCGGCTCGTTGTCATCCGGGTGGCTCTTGCCGAGCTGCACGCGCAGCGAGTTGATCCGCGGACCGAGCGCGCCGAGCATCGCCGGCAGCATCGTCACCGCAGCGACAACCGCGGTGACCACGGCGATCGCCGCGGTGAAGCCCAGTGTGCTGACCAGCGGGATGCCGGCGAAGGCGAGCGAGCAGAGCGCGATCACCACGGTGAAGCCGGCGAAGACCACGGCGCCGCCCGCGGTCGCCGTGGCGCGGGCGATCGACTCGTGCAGCTCCATGCCGTCGCCGAGCTGCAGTTTGTGGCGGGTGACGATGAAGAGCGCGTAGTCGATGCCGACGCCGAGGCCGATCATCGTCGCCAGGGTCGAGGCGACGCTGGGCACCTGCACGGCGTTCTCAAGCAGGCGGATCAGGGAGAGCGAGCAGGCGAGGCCGATGATCGCCGAGGAGATCGGCAGGACCATCGCGGTCGCCGTGCCGAAGGCGAAGAGCAGGATGACGATCGCCGCGGCGATGCCGATCGCATCGCTGGCGCCTGTGTCGGGCTTGGAGAGCTGCTGGCCGACGTAGGCGCCGACCGAGACCTTGAGCCCGGCGGCTTCGGCCGGCTCGCCTGCATTGAGCACGGCCTGGGCCTGGTTCTCGGTCAGTTCGCCGGGACCGACCGAGAGCACGACGGGCACGTAGGCAACTGAGCGGTCCTGACTGAGGAACTCCTTGCCCTCGGGGCTGAGCGGGCTGACGGCCGAGTTGACGTCGTGCATCGCGTTGAGGCGCTTGACGCTCGCTTCGATCGCCTGGGCGTACTTCGGCGTGGTGAGTGAGGCACCGCCCTTGGCCTGGAAAACCAGCGGGTTGCTGCCGAAGGCCTGTTCGGGCAGGTCGTCTTCGAGCAGTTCGGTGGCCGCGGTCGAGTCGGTCCCTGGCAGGGTGAGGTTGTCGTTGGTCTTGCTGTCGCCCGCCTGGCCGAGGACGACAAGGCCAACGGCAAGCACGACCCAGACCGCGATCGTCGGCCAGTGGTGGCGAGAGCAGAAGCGCCCGATCGCGTAGAGCGGCGCGGTCACGAGGCCATCATCCCGCTTCGGCCCCGGGCGGCGGTTCCTCGCCATTCTCGAAGGGCTGGGGAACGGAGGCGGGCGGGCTGACGCCGAGCCCCTGGCGGATGATGCTCAGGTGCTGGGAGTGGTTGCCGGCCAGCCCGGCAGCGAGCGTGCGGGGGGCGGCGAATTCCAGCTGGGGGACGGCGTCAAGGGCCTCGGCGATCGCCGCGTTCTCGGTTTCGTAGAGGAAAACGAGCGCCTCGACCCGACTCTGCGGGGCGGGCACTTCGAGCTCCGCCGCTTCGGCGTCGGTTTCGCCGCCGAGGCCGCGGATCGCCTTGGTCAGTGCATCGAGATGGGCCTGGGACTGGCCGAGGAACTGGCGACCAGCGGCACGCATCTCCCCGCGCAGCAGGGGAATGGCGCGCTCGTAGGCGTCGACCGTGGTCAGCTCTTGCGAGAGGAGCGTGCTCAGCAGCTCGACGTCGGCAGCCTTCGAGCTGTCCGTCTTGGCGCCCTGGCCGCTCTTGCCACAGCCGGCCGGGGGCAGCGCCAGCACGGCCACGAGAAAGACGGCGGCGCGACCGAAGCCGCGCCGCCGCCTGCTAGAGACAATTGATTGCTTCGAGCCCATCGACGGGCGCGAAGCATATGGAGTCGCCCGGTCTTAGATCAGAGGGCTCAAGCCTTCTTGGCAGTCTTTTTGTTCTTTTTCTTGGCGCCCTTGTTGGACTTCGCCTCAGCAGGGAGACCTTCGTAGTTCAGAACGATCGTGGAGGCTGGGATGCCCTCCTCTCCGGACTTTGCCAGGCGTTTGGCGCTATCCGCCTGAACCTTGAGGACGCGATCGAGCGTTTCATTCGCCAGATCGACTGATTCTTCCCACCCTTGCTGATCGACAACTCCTGGCGTCCAGCTTACGTGCCGGTCGTCTCGTGCATCGAACGCTCCGCCATTCAACGCGCTAACGACGTCCTCAATCAGCAGCTTCACAAAAGCTGCGCTCATCCCTGGCTTGATCGACTCAGGGAGCTTCTTCCAGTCGGCATCCGTGAGAAAGGCTCTTGCCGTTGCTCGGTAGTAGTGCTCAACCGCACCGCGCCGAGGCTCGGTTTTGACCATTTCGATGCATTCGAAGTCCTTGAGGACTTTGACGTGATAGCTGACCTGGCTGAGGCCCTCGTCGAGCTCCTTGGAGAGCTCGTTGGGGCTGGCCATGCGCTCGTTGAGAATGGTCAGGATCTCAACGCGCAGCGGGTGCGCCAGCGCCTTGACCAAGCGCTGGTCCACCCCGTTGTTCTTGCTCTTTTTCTTGGCCTTGGCCTTTGTCTTGGCGGGCAAAGCGACTCCTCTTGATTCGTTTGTGCTGCCTCTAACCACTCCATCGTATTGGACACAAAGCCAAACTGCCAAACCGTAACCGCCCTATTTGCAGCGTTTTCCAGATTACTGGAACTTTTTCCAGCAATCGATTGGTCTAAAGCGCCGTATCGGTTGGGTCGCGCGACCCCCACGCAAAACCTGACGTTTGCGAAGGGGGTGAGGCAGGGTGAAGATCATTACGACGGGGAATGTTGTCCCGCTGCTTGCAACCAGCAAGGCTCGATAGCGCCAGGCTTGATGCCGGGCTCGGATCAGACCCACGGATTCGGGCCCGGCGCTGGCGTTCCAGCTCAGTCTCTTCTTCATGATTCAGTTGCAGCTGGAATGGCTTCAAATGCAGCCACAGAAAGCTTCGATGTCCTGGCATCCGCGGTCCATACATGCCGCCACTGTCCACGGCTTGTCGAGTGGCGCGAAGAGTGCGCCGCAGACCCGCCCCGCCGCTTTCGCAGCGAGGACTACTGGGCGCGACCACTCGACGGCTTCGGCGATCCGGCGGCGCGCCTGGCTATCGTCGGGCTGGCGCCGGCGGCACACGGCGCCAATCGCACCGGTCGCATGTTCACCGGTGATCGCTCGGGAGACTGGCTCTACGCGGCCTTGCACCGCGCCGGCTACGCCAACCAGCCCACATCCGAGCGACGTGACGACCGCTTGCAGCTCGACGACGCCTACGTGACCGCCGTCGTGCGCTGCGCACCGCCGGCCAACAAGCCGACTCCCGAAGAGCGCGACAACTGCCTGCCCTACCTGGAGCGGGAGCTACAGCTACTCGAGCACTGCGAGACCATCGTCGCCCTCGGCGCCTTCGCTTGGGATGGGGCGCTACGCGCAACCCGCGCCCTCGGCGGCGAGATCCCCAAACCACGGCCACGCTTCAGTCATGGCGCCGAGACCCGGGTTGGGCGCTGGGCGCTACTCGGCTGCTACCACCCGAGCCAACAAAACACCTTCACCGGCAAGCTGACCGAGCCGATGCTGGACACGATCTTTAGCCGAGCTCGCGACATGATCGCTTCTGATTGAACGGGCCTAAGCCGCGATCTGCCACGTCGTGCCAAAGCCATCATCGCGATCGTCGCGTGAAATCCCGGCTCACGCACATCGATATATGACTTCCTTCATGGTCTTGGCCGCCATGTCGATCTCCTCCCGGTTGCATTAGACGCTGGTACCAAGATAGAGTCGGGCTCGTACCCCAAAATGCGGGAAGTTCACTTTAGGTTTTGGTTTAGCTGAAACTAATTTGAGCAATCTTTCGGTCTGTTCCGGTATCCCAAGGAGGTGGGGTCCACATGGAACGACCACGACTGAAGCGCACTACGCAGCAAATGGAGGCGCCAAACGGCGACCTCTACCTGCTCCGGCCGAGCGCCGGCGCCGATATCCACATCGAGAACCCCGACGAGGAGGGGCGGCGACTGCTGGCCGCGATCGACGGAGCCAGCACCCGTGAGGAGCTAATCGGAGAGTTCGGCGAGGAAGAGGTCCAGGACCTGCTCGCCCAGCTCGAGGAGCTCGGCGTAGTCGAGGACGCGGCCGACGACGACCTGATCGCCGACCACGTCTTCGCGCGCTTCGACCGCCAGCTGCGCTACTTCGCCGACGTGACGACCGGCCCGCCGGCCTCGCAATGCCAGGACAAGCTGGCGAAAGCGCGCATCGCCGTGCTTGGCGTCGGCGGCCTCGGCGGCTGGTCGGCGCTCAACCTGGCCTGCGTCGGGGTGGGCGAGATGCTGCTGCTCGACTTCGACCGGGTCGAGATGAGCAACCTCAACCGCCAGGTGCTCTACGGCGAGTCCGACATCGGCCGCTACAAGGCGGTTGCCGCGGCCGAGCGGCTGAAGGGCTTCAACTCCTCGATCCAGATCGAGCCGCGCGTACAGAAGCTCGACAGCGAAGCCGCGATCGCCGAGACGATCGCCGGCTACGACGTGGTCATCGACGCCTGCGACTGGCCCGCCCACGACATCGAGCACTGGATCAACTCAGCCTGCTTCAAGGCGGGGATCCCATTCGTCGCGATGAGCCACTTCCCGCCGGTCGCCAGGGTGGGACCCTTCTACGTTCCCGGCGTAACCGGCTGCTTCTCCTGCCAGGAGATCGGCTACCGGCGCACCTACCCACTCTTCGACGTGGCGATGGAACAGCAGCGCGGCAAAGAGTCGCCGGCGGCGACCTTGGGTCCTGCCTGCAGCATGATCGGCGGCCAGATCGGGCTCGACGTGATGCATCACCTCACCGGGCTCGCGCAGCCTTCGACGCTCGGTGTCGGCCACGTCTACGACCTGCGCACGATGGAGCTGGAGCGCGAGCCGGTGATCCCAGAGCCCGACTGCCCGGTCTGCGGTCACATGCAGCACACGATGAACCGGCGGCCCCCGGAGAGAACGGCGCCCTAGCTAGAGCTGGGCGACCAGCAACGCGGCAAAGCCGATCATCGCGGCGATCACCGTGCCGCTCATCTGCAGTGCGGTCCGCTGGAAGGCGTCGAAGCGGTCTTCGAGACGGTCGAAGCGCTTGTCGAGCTGATCGAAGCGTTCATCGACGCGATCGAAGCGTTCGTCCACCCGCGCGAAGCGTTCGTCTACTCGCACGAAGCTCTCGTCCATGCGGTGCGCGAGGGCGTCAACCTTGTGGTCGAGTCCGTCCAGTCGCCGGTCGGTCCAGGCTTCCCTCATCGCCTCCATGATGCCACCCTAGGAAGCGCAGGCGCGCGGGTGTGTTGCAGACAGTACGTTTCTGCAACGAAAGTCGCGGCGAAGCTGAGCGGGTAGGCGAAGAGGTCCTGGCGCTGGGCCCAAAGGTGTAGGCAGAGCCCGTCGGCGACGGAACCCCGCCTCCGCCGCGCTCCTACAATGGGCCGACCCCGCCGACGTAGCTCAGTTGGTAGAGCACTTCACTCGTAATGAAGGGGTCCCCGGTTCAAATCCGGGCGTCGGCTCTCAGCCTTGCCAATCGCGCGCCGCAATCGCCTCCTTGCGCAGGGCGGCGGTGCGTTGTAGATCGGTGATCAGAGCGGCGCAGACTCCACCGAGAATGCCGCCCAAGAACATCGAGGCGAGCTGGCCGGAGATGGAATAGCCATTGCCGGTGCCGACAATCAGCCAGGCCATCACCACCGCTACCGCGAGCCCGGTGAGTACGTACGGGATGAGGCGGTAGCGACGGCTGTACCAACGGTTGAGCTCAGGCAGTTCGACTGCGTGGCGGTCCCAGACACTGGCCACCGTGCGTGGCAGGGCGCCGTGGCTGAGATGCAGGACGAAGGCGAAGACCGCCGGCGCCAAGAGGAGCGCGGCTATCGCAATAGCGATGACGAAGAAGAGGTTGCCCCCGACGTCGAAGGTCTTGCCGAGGAGGCCGATGACCGCGGCGATCAGAGCTGGGGGCGCCGCTTTGAAGAGCGCCGGAGCCGCTTCCCCGAGCCTGCGACTGCGCAGCCGGCCGCGTTCAGTCGGGATCCACTCGTCAGCGTCCGTCGGCGTGCCGTCGCCGCGCCGCGAGTGGCCCAGGGGCTCGACCAGGCCGTGGCGACGGGCGGAGTCGACTACCTCCTCGATCTCCTCCCGGGTGAGGGCGAGGTCAAGAACGTTGAAGCGCCGGCGCTCGATCTCCTTGGCGCTGGCCGCGCCAAAAGCCGATAGATGGCAGACCAATTCGTAGTGGAAGCGCTTCTTGACCCGCTCCGACCAGGGTCGCGGGGCTTGCGGCGAATCGAGCGGGATCGCTTTGGCCCAGACGACCTCACTGCGGCGCCGCAACCAGGTGAAGGTGCTGGCGCCCACCAACGTCTGCTTCGGGTGGCCGTCTCGTAGAGGCACCGAAACGCGGACGGGCTCCCGGCCGATCGAGACCGGTCGCTTGCGCACGATCCTCTTGCCAGACAGGCCGTGGACGGTGAGGAAAACCCAGCGGTGACGACGCAGTTGGGAGCGCGGCAGGCTCAACTCGACGACCACGTCGTCACCAACGCGGTTGACGAGGCGGAGCCGCGGCCTCGGCGGCTCGGGAAGCAGTTTTCCGATCGCGCGGATGAGGGCATCGGCCGGAGCGCGCCGCTTCGCCTTGGCGGCGAAGGACGCGGGCTGCTCCCAAGCGGGGTGGCTCGCGCAAGGACCGCGTGGGCTGCTGCCGAACCCGCCAAAGCCATCCGACCCTCCCCAGCGACCGGGCCACTCATGCCAGGGCCCCAGCCTGCGCAGGGTGGGTAGCACCTCGAGGCCCGGCTCGCGATCGGCTTGACTAGGGCCAGCCGAGCTGGACAAGCGCATCGAGTGGGAAAAGAGCCCGACCTCGACGCGCGGGTGGCGACACTCGCCGGCGCACCCATCGCACTCCTGCGAGGCGACCTTTTCCCAGGCGTAGGCGCGACTTTCGGTGGCGTGCGTGCTGACTACCGAGACCGGCTTGTGCGTCAACGGGTCGAGACCGATCTGGACCAGCTTCCAGTCACCCTCGTGACGGCCGGCGCCGAGCAGATTCCCGGGGTGGTAGTAGAACCAGATCCAGTACTGCAGCCATAGGCAGTCACCATCCCGCTTCGGCGGCCGCACGTAGACGACATCGATGTTTCGCTGCAGCGCCTGTAGCCGGCGCGCGGTGGCGGCTCGAAAGGGCGCCTCGACGAGGCGGTCCTCCTTCTGGGCGTCATAGCTGGCGAGGAACTGCAGGGTCAGATCGTGGCCCGTCGTCCCCCGCCCGTCGGCGAGCAACCGCCCGCCACGCTTCAGGCTGTTGCCGTTCTCGACGACGGAATCGACGGCGAGGGCGCGGTAGTCACCCTGGGGGTCATAGGCGAGGAGCGGCCGGTGGGCCCGCAACAGCTCGGAGGATGCGTCCTCGGTCGGCATCCGACCTACCCTAGGCACGGTCGGCCGCAACCGTCAATGCTCAGCAACTGCTGTCCTTTTACTGCTGCCCGTCGAACTTGTAGCCGACGCCGCGCACGGTGACGACTAGTTCGGGCCGCTGGGGGTCGAGCTCGACCTTCTGACGGAGGTTGGAGATGTGCACGTCGCAGGCACGCTCGTCGCCGTCGAACTCGGTCTGCCAGAGCTCCTCCATGATCTGGCGGCGGGGGAAGACCTCGCCGGGGCGGCCGACAAGCAGGCGCAGCAGCTGGAACTCGGAACGAGTCAGGTTGACCGATTCGCCGCGCACCGTGGCGACGTGGCGCACGAGATCGATCGCCACTGGGCCGGCTTCGATCCTCACCGCCTGGTTGAGCGGGCCGCGGTCGAGCTCGCGGCGGCGCAGCTGGGCGCGCACGCGGCCGAGCAGCTCGCGCACCGAGAAGGGCTTGGTGACGTAGTCGTCGGCGCCGACCTCGAGGCCGACGACCTTGTCGACCTCGGCGTCCTTGGCGGTCAGCACGATGATCGGCACGGCGCTGCGGGCCCGTACGTCGCGGCAGATATCGAGCCCGCTGGGCCCGGGCATCATGATGTCGAGGATCAGCAGGTCGTAGGGAACGACGTCGAAGCCGACCTTGCTGGTCGCCTCATCGCCGTCGGCGGCGACATCGACGTCGAAGCCGTCCTGGGCGAGTGCGTAGCCGACCGACTCGCGGACCGAGGGCTCGTCGTCGGCGACCAGAATGCGTCCGCTGCTCATTCGCTCATCCGTCCTCAGGCCACCGGGGTCGGGCTCGGCTGGGCAATCGGGAGGCGCACCCAGAAGGTGCTGCCCTCTTTCTCGACAGAAGTGGCGCCGATCTCGCCGCCCATCACGTCGACCATGCGGCGGGCGATCGCCAAGCCGAGGCCGAAGCCCTCCTGCTTGCGCGTCTCGCTGCGGCGGTAGAAGCGCTCGAAGACGCGCTCGATCTCCGCCGCGGGGATGCCTGTTCCTGTGTCGATCACTTCCAAGATCACGTCGCTCTTGCCATCACGGCGGCCGCGAACGGTAACGCTGCCGGGGGGTGGCGTGTTCTTGAAGGCGTTGGTGAGCAAGCCGATCATCACCTGGCGCAGCAGGGTCGGGTCGGCCTTGGCGGCCAGCTCGGCCTCACAATCGACGTCGAGATCGATGTGTTTGGGCTGTTCGACTGCGGCGACAACGTCGCGGATCGCAACCGGCACGTCGACGACCTCGGTCTCCCCCGCGCCTACCGACTCGACCCGGGCCAAGGTGAGCAGCGCCTGCGTGAGGCGGTTCATGCGATCGGTGTCATCGGCCAGACGGCGCAGAAAGTGGTCGCGCGCTTTGGGATCGTCCTTGGCGCCGCTGCGCAGCACCTCGATCGCGCCGGAGATGCCGGCCAGCGGGTTGCGCAGCTCGTGGGCCGCATTGGAGACGAAGTCGGCTTCGGCGAACTCGCGGCGCATCTCGT
Source organism: uncultured Solirubrobacterales bacterium (assembly GCA_963715455.1). Classification (GTDB taxonomy): domain Bacteria; phylum Actinomycetota; class Thermoleophilia; order Solirubrobacterales; family 70-9; genus VRUE01. The sequence continues at coordinate 252,541 of OY970245.1, forward strand.
CGGTGCGGTCGCGGACCACGGCGAGCACCGCTCGCTCCCCAGGCAACGAGCGAGCCTGCATCGCGTAAGCGCGGTCGCCGATACGCAGCGCCGGGTGAGCCACGAAGCCGACCTCGCCGGCGCGGCGCAGTTGGGGGAGCAGCGCCTCGGGCGGGCGCCCGCGTTCAAGCAGCTTCGTCGCGGCGTTGTTGGAGAAGCGCACAGTGCCGTCGTCATCGACGACCATCACCGCGTCGGTGAGGCCGTCGAAGATCGCCTCGAGCTTGTTGCGGTCTGCGGTGAGCACGCCAAAGCTCTCTTTGAGCGAGGCGCGCATCGACTCCAAGGCACGGGCCAGGTCACCGATCTCGTCGGGCCCGGAGACCGCGAGCGGCGCGTCGAAGGATCCCGAGGCCATCTCGCTGGCAGCCTGGGCGAGGCGCGAGACGCGGTGGGAGATCGCCACGGCGATGAGGAAACCGGCGAGCACGCCGATCAGCACCGAGACGATCAAGGCGCGCTGGTTGTCACCGAAGAGGTAGACGGCAAAGGCCGTGATCAGCGAGACAGCGGCAAACGCCCCCGCCAGCCACAACCGCATTCCTATGCGTCTCATGAGGAGTTACTAACACAAAGCCAACCCCGACAGGGGCGTGTCTGAGCTTAGGGGTCCATATGGCTCCAAAAACTCAGACACGCCTTTGGGGGTGGGCGGGACCGGCTTGCATGGCAGAATCGGGCTTATGAGGACGTTGGTGTTCATTCCGGCCTGGAACGAGGCGGACTCGGTGGCAGCGGTGATCGCCGGGGTGCGCGAGTCCCTGCCCGCGGCCGACCTACTGGTGATCGACGACGGCTCGACCGACGAGACGGCCGCGCGGGCGCGCGAGGCCGGTGCCCTGGTCGCCTCGCTGCCCTTCAACCAGGGCCTCGGTGCGGCGCTGCAGACCGGCTATCTGCACGCCCTGCGCGAGGGCTATGACGCCTGCGCTCACCTCGATGCCGACGGCCAGCACCCACCAGCCGAGGTGGCGCGACTGCTGGAGGAGATCTCCGGCGACCGCGCCGACCTGGTGATCGGCTCGCGCTATCGCGATCCCGGCCGGCAGGCGGAGAGCGACGACTACAAGCCGACGCTCTCGCGGCGGATCGGCACCGGTGTCTTCCGCTTCTTCCTCACCCTGGCGACGCGGCAGCGCTTCACCGATACGACCAGCGGCATGCGAGCCGCCAACCGCCGGGTGATGTCGCTATTCAGCCAGCGCTACTCGCCCGACTTCGCCGAGATCGAGTCGCTGCAGCTCGCGGTGCGCGAAGGGCTGCGAGTGGAGGAGGTGCCGGTGCGAATGCTGGAGCGGGTCGGAGGCAGCTCGTTCCTGACGCCCGTGCGCTCGGCCTTCTTCATCTTCAAGGGCATGATCGTGCTGCTCGTCGGCCAGTTCCGCCCGCGCGAGGCCAAGGCGGAGCGATGAGCGGCCTGATCGCTGCGGCCGAACCGAGCCCGCAGGTCCACCTCACCTCGCAGACGCGGATCCTCGCCGCGGTGCTGGCGATCGCCTTCATGGTGCTGATCCTCGAGCTGATCCGGCGCGACAAGCTGCAAGAGCGCTACAGCGTCGTCTGGTTCGTCGCCGGCCTGGGAATGCTGATCGGTGCCGCCTTCCCCGGTCTGCTGGAGCTGGTCGCCGACGCGATGGGCGTGCGTGACACCAACGTCGCCCTCTTCTCGATCGTGCTGCTGCTGCTGCTCGGCCTGGTGCTCAACTTCAGCGTAATCATGTCGCGCCAGGCCGCGCAGATCACCCGGCTTGCCCAGGAGCGGGCGCTGGAGCGGGCCAACGAGCAGGCACGGACCGGCTCAAGCGAGAACGGCGGCGAGCCGAAAGGCGAGCGCCTCGAGCGCTAGCTCCTCGGAGACGTTGAGGTCGAGGCGGCGACGGGTGTCCTGGATCAGCTCGGCGGCACGGCGCGGGCGGGCCGGGTCGAGGCCGGCGGCACTCGATTCAAGCTCGTCGAGCCGGTCGAGATTGAAGACGACGTCGGCAGCGCCGGACGCTGTCGCGGCTAGGTCCCGGAACCAGCTCGCGCTCAGCTCCAGAGCAAGGTCGAGGGTCTCCGTGCGACGGCGGCGCCCGGCGCGCTTCGCTTCGTCGGTGATGTCCTTGGCGCTGCGCTTGATGCCTGCTTCGGCTTCTTCTTCGAGGATCTCGCGGGTCGCTGCTTCGGCTTCTTCGCCTTCTGATTCGGCGGCATTGAGTTGCTGACGCCAGGCGGGGTGGGCGGTCGAGGGGGACTCGGCGGACGCGCTTTCGCGCTGAGTGTCCGGCGAGTCCCCCTCGACCGCCCTGCCTAGTTCAAGCGTTGCGGCACGAAGCGCTCGGCCGGAGTCTGTGAGCAGGAAGCGGGCGCGGGAAAGGTCGCCGGCCGACAGGCGGGCGACGGCGGCGCGCTCGTCGGCTGGAGCTTGTGGGTCTAGAGAGGCTTCGATGACCCGTGGCGGCAATGGGCTGAAGTCGATTGGCTGGCAGCGGGAGGCGATTGTCTCGAGGAGGGCGCTGGGCTCGGCGGTTAGCAGGATCAGGTGGGCGAATTCGGGGGGCTCCTCGAGCGTCTTCAGCAGCGCGTTCTGACTCTCGTCGCGCATCGCCTCGGCGGCCTCGACGACGAAGACGCGCTTCTCGCCCTCGAAGGGTCTGTAGGAGGCGGCGCGGATCACCCGCTCGCGCACCTCCTCGACCATGTGCTGGGCGCCGCGTGGCCTGAGCCATACGAGGTCGGGGTGCGGCGAGGGGTCGAGCAGGGCACGGCGGCGGACATCGTCGGGGTCGGCGGCCTCAGTGGCGAGGATCTCCGCGGCGAAAGCGCGCGCGACGGCGGCCTTCCCGGCGCCGCGCGGTCCCCGGAAGAGGTAGGCATGTGACGGCCCCGTCGCCAGCGCCGCGGTTAGCGCAACACGGGCACGAGCCTGGTGCTCGGTGCTGACCTCCAGCGCCCCGCTCATCGCGGTGCGTTCGCTCTTTGTTGCGCTGAGCACCACAAACAGCGAACGCAACTCATTGGGCGCTCTGGACGGCGGCCATCACGTGCTCGTGAACCTCATCGACGCTGCCGCTGCCGTCGACGACGACGACCCGGTCGGAGGCGATCTGGGCGATCTCCTCGTAGGCCTCGGCGACCGCCCGTTGCAGCTCGAGGCCCTCGGACTCGAAGCGGTCCTCGCCGTCGGCGCGGTCGAGACCGGCCTGCGGATCGATTTGCAGCAGCACGGTGAGGTCGGGCCAGAGGCCGTCGATCACGGTGTCGGTGAGCGAGAGGACGTGGCTGGTGCCCAGGCCCCGCGCCCCGCCCTGGTAGGCGACGCTGGAGTCGGCGAAGCGGTCGGCGACGACCGTCTTGCCTTCCTCCAGCGCGGGCCGGATCACGCGGCTGACCAGATCGGCGCGCGCGGCGGAGAAGAGCAGCAGCTCGGCGAAGGGGTCGATCTCGAACGAGGGGTCGGCCAGCAGGCCACGGATGCGCTCAGCCGCCTCGGTCCCCCCCGGCTCGCGGATCAGCAGCGTCTCGGGGCCGAGCGCCTCCGCCAGCAGCTTCGCCTGCGTGCTCTTGCCTGAGCCGTCGATCCCCTCCAAGGAGACGAACATCAAATGACGGCCCCAGATCGGCGCCATGCGGCGTCCTCGGTCGCCCAAATAGCGCTGCTATTCGGGCTCCCTGCGTCCTTGCCTGGCCCCGCCTGGGTCACGTCATTTAGCGGTTGCCTTGGCCCGTTTCCGTTTCCGGGTCGCGGTCGCGGTTTTGTCCTCATCGCCCTCGGGCAGCGGCTGCTTGGCCATCGCTTCCTTGGCGGCTTTGGCGGCTTCGCGTTCGGCGCGGCGTTTCTTCATCTCCTGCATCGACTCGCAGTCGTCGTTGAGGCAGAGGTTCCAGGGACGGCCGCGGAAGGGCTGCACCTTGAGCCGCGGCGTCTGCTCGCAGATCGAGCAGCGTTCCTCGAGCTTGAAGACGTCGCCGCGCTGGGGCAGCGGGAAGGTCTGGTCGCAGGACTCGGGGTCGTCGAGGGTCCAGCCGCTGCAGCCGACGAAGCGCTTGCCCGATTTTTTCGCGCGGATGATGCGCAGCATGTTGGGCGAGCCGTCCTCCTTGGTGCGGCCGGCCTCTTCGCAGACCTTGCAGGGACCGAGGATGCGGTCCTCGTCCATCCCCTTCCAGACGACTTTGGCCAGGTCTTCGCGACTCGCGTCGATCTCGGTCCAGGTGTTGTGCAGCAGTTCGCGGCTGTCGCCGACGACCGAGTCCTTGGTCATCTCGCCGGCGGCGATCTGGTCCATCTCGGCCTCGAGCTGCGCGGTCATCTCCGGCGTCGCCATGCGCGGCACGTATTTTTTGAAGGCCTCGTACATGGCGATCCCGGTCTCCGTGGGAATCGGCGGGTTGCCATAGACGTAGCCGCGATCGAAGAGCTTCTTGATGATGTCGGCACGGGTCGCCTTGGTGCCCAGACCGCGCTCCTCCATCATCTCGACCAGCTTCGCCTGCGAGATCCGCGACGGCGGCTGGGTCTCCTTGTCGAGGATCCAGGGCTCGCCGTCGAGCTCCAGGCTCTGGCCCTCCGCCAGCGCCGGGATCTCCTCGTCGGAGGAGCGCGCGTAGGTGTAGATGCCGGCGAAGCCGGGGTCGACGACGACCGAGCCGCGCACGAAGTAGGTCTGCGAGCCGGCCTCGATGTCGGCGCGCGTGGACTCGGTGATCATCGGCGGGCTGAAGGTGGCGAGGAAGCGGCGCACGACCAGTTCGTAGACGCGCTTCTTGGGGCCGTCGCCGAGAGCGCCGGGATGGATCGCCTGGGTCGGGTAGATCGGCGGGTGGTCGGTGGTCTCTTTCTTGCCGCGGGTGGGCTTCAGCTCGCCGTCGAGCAGGCCGGCGGCGGCGGAGAACTCCTTGACCCGCACCAGCGAGGTGACCAGCTCGCGCAGCGGCAGCGAGACCGGGTAGACCGTGTTGTCGGTACGCGGGTAGGAGATGAAGCCGTCCATGTAGAGGTCCTCGGCGAGCCGCATCGCGGCGGCAGGAGTGATGCCGAGGCGGCTGGAGGCGTCGGTGGTGAAGGCGGTCGTGTTGTAGGGAGTGGGCGGCTTGCGCGTGTTCTTGCGCGCCGTCACCGACTTGACCGTGCCGGGACCAGCGGTGCCGGCGAACGCCGTGTCGGCCTCCGCTTTCTCCCAGAACTTGTCGGTCTCGTGGTGAGCCTCGAAGCTGCCATCGGGGTGCTGGAATTTGGCGAACAGTTCCCAGAAGGGTTTGGCGACGTGGGCGCGGCGCTCCATCTCGCGCTCGACGATCAGGCCCAGGGTGGGGCTCTGCACGCGGCCGACCGAGAGGAAGTTGGAGCCGAAGCGGCGGGTCGAGAGCGAGACGGCGCGGGTCAGGGTGGCGCCCCAGAGCAGGTCGATGTCCTGGCGGGCGGCGCCGGCGTTGGCCAGTGGGTAGGAGAGCTCGTCGAGCTCGTTGAAGGCGCGCTCGATCTCCTCTTTGGTCAGCGCCGAGTAGCGCGCCCGCTGCACGCGCAGCGTGCCGGCCTTGGTTTCCTCGCGCGTGCCCAGCTCGGGATTCGAGTCAAGCATCTCCTCCAGCGCCTCGAGGCCGATCAGCTCGCCCTCGCGGTCGAAGTCGGTGGCGATCACCAGCTCGTCGGCTTCTTTGGCGACTTTGCGGATCGCCTTGACGACGTTCTTGTCGGTCGGCTCCTTGATCAGCTCGGCGTCGATCAGGTCGTGCAGATCGGTTTTCTGCCAGTTCGAGTAGCCCTCGGGGAAGGCCGGGCCGAGCACGTGGCCCTTGAGGCCGATCGTGCGGTGCTGGGCGCCACCCTCGTCGGTCCACGTGTAGAAGGGGACTTTGAAAGTTTTGTCGCTGGAGGCGCTGCCCTTGCTGAGGAAGGTCGCGATCTTCTCGGCGCTGTTGTTCTTCTCGGTGACGATCAGCCGCATGGGGCGGCGAGGGTAGCAGGGGCGCTCGGCGACCCCGAAACGGCGCCGACGGGACCGAAAGCGGTCTATATCTCCACTTTGCGGCCCGTCGGCGGGGGTTTGGGCTTAGGATCGCGACCGCGGATGAGGACTTTGGTGACAGGCGGGGCCGGCTTCATTGGCTCGAACTTGGTCGATGCGCTGCTCGCGCGTGGCGACGAGGTGGTCGTCGTCGACGACCTCTCCACCGGCCGGCGCGAGAACCTCGATGGGGCCCTGGCGAACGGCGCGACGCTGATCGAGGCCGACATCCGCGACCGCGCGGCGCTCGAGCAGCTCGCCGGGCGCGAACGCCCCGAGGCGGTCTTCCACCTGGCGGCGCAGATCGACGTGCGCAAGTCGATCGCCGACCCCGCCTTCGACGCCGCGATCAACGTCGGCGGCACCGCCAACGTGCTGGAGGCGGCGCGGGCGGCGGAGGCGCGACGCATCGTCTTCGTCTCCACCGGCGGCGCCATCTACGGTGAGGGTGAGGGCCAACAGCTGCCGCTACCCGAGACCGCGCCGCTGGCGCCCGAGGCCCCCTACGGCCAGAGCAAGTACGCGGCCGAGGGCTACCTGGGTCTCTACGAACGGCTCTACGGACTCTCCGGCGTGAGCCTGCGGCTGGGCAACGTCTACGGGCCGCGCCAGGACCCACTCGGCGAGGCAGGCGTGATCGCGATCTTCTGCGGGCGACTGCGCGGGGGAGAACGGCCGACTGTCTTCGGTGACGGCACCCAGACACGCGACTACATATATGTGGGCGACGTGGTAGCGGCGGCCACGGCGGCAGCTGAGTCAGAGGCGACCGGGCCAATCAACATCGGCACTGGGATCGAGACCGACGTCTTGGAGCTGGCCCGGCTGCTGGGCGAGCTGGACGGCGCCGAGAGCTTCGAGCCCGAGTTCGACCCGCCGCGCACCGGCGAGGTGCAGCGCATCTCGATCGATCCAACCCGCGCCGAGCGTGAGCTGGACTGGAAGGCGCAGACCGCTCTCGAAGACGGCCTGCGCCTCACCCTCGACTCGATCTAGCGCCGCATCACTAACCTTTCCCCTATGCCCGCTCAGGCCTATGCCGGCAAGGAGTGCGTCTGCCAGCTGCGCAAGGGGATCTGCGACCAGTCGTGCGTGCGCGACATGCTGGAGACCCCCTTCTACATCGCCTGCCTGAAGCTCAAGGGGCGGCGCTGCTTGGTGGTCGGCGGCGGCGACATCGGCCTGGAGAAGGTCGAGGGCCTGCTCGCCTGCGACGCCGACGTGACGCTGATCGCGCCGCTCGCCCACCCCGAGCTGGAGAGCCTCGCGGCGGAGGGCTCGATCGCGTGGGAGAAGCGCGCCTACGCCGGGTCGGCCGACCTCGAGGGCGTCTTCATGGCGATCGCTTCCACCGACGACACCGAGGTCAACATCGAGGTCTACGACGACGCCGAGCAGCGGGCGATGCTGGTCAACATCGTCGATGTGCCGCCACTCTGCAACTTCATCCTGCCGGCGATCGTGCGCACTGGCCCGCTGGCGATCGCGATCTCCACGGCCGGCGCCTCCCCCGCCCTGGCGAAGCGCATGAAGCGCGAGATCGCCGAGCTCTTCGGCGAGGAGTATGCGCGCCTCGCCGTGATCCTCAACGACGCCCGCGGCTGGGCCAAGGGGACGCTGCCCACCTATCAGGACCGCAAGGAGTTCTTCGAGGGGATCGTCAACGGCGACCCCGATCCGGTGGCGCTGATCCGCGACGGGCTCGAGCCCGAGCTGCTGGCCCTGATCGAGGCCGCCAAAGAGCGCGCTGCCGCGGCGTTCGCCTAGGTGGGACGACTTATCCGTCTATTTGACGGATAAGTCGTCCCACCTCACTCGGCACCGCAGGCGGAGACGCGGACGCGCTCCAGCGTCTCGCGCAGGGCGTCGGCCTCAGCGGCACTGAGCTGCGCGGCGAAGGCGACCTTGAGCTCGGCGACGACGACCGGGCGCATCTCGGCGAGCAGGCTGTTGCCGGCCGGCGTCAGCGTGGCGTAGCTGACCCGGCGATCGGTCTCGCAGAAGGTCCGTTCCAGCAGCCCTGCCTTGACCAAACGGTCGACCAGCTTGGTGAGGCCGCCGCGAGTGATGACCAGCGCCTCGGCCAGGTCCCCCATCTTCAGCCGCTCCTCCGGCGCCTCGGCGAGCGTGGCCAGCACCTCATACCAAGGCAGCGGTGGGAAGTCGGCGCTCGCCAGCGCTTCCTGTAGGCGCCCGGAGATCGCCGCGTGGGTGCGAGTCAGGGCTCCCCAGGCCTCACCGTGGGCGGTGCGGGCTGGCTTCGTCGCTGTCGCCTGCGTGTTCACGCCTCCGATCATCGCAGATGAATGTTGTCCTGACAATAGTTGTATTTACAAGTATTTCTGCTAAGATGGTTTCTGTGTCAATCATTGATCTGACAACGAACTACAGAGAGGGCCGAGCAATGAGCACCCAGACCATCAAGCAGGAGATCCCGGCCGGCACCTATGCAGTGGACCCGGTCCACTCTTCAGTCACCTTCACGGTCGTCCACAACGGCGTGGCGACCTTCCGCAGTGGCTTCGAGTCCTACGAGGCGCGGCTCACGGGCGGCGATGAGCCAAGGCTCGAGGGCTCTGTCGAGGTGGACAGCATCCGCATCGACGATGGGCAGCTCAAGGGCCACCTGCTCTCCCCCGAGTTCTTCGATGCCGAGCGGCAGCCACGGCTGCGCTTCAACTCCAGTGAGCTGAGCGTGGCGGACGACGGCTCCGCGACCCTGCGCGGCGAGCTCGAGATCCGCGGCGAGACGCGCGAGGTCGAGGCACAGGGCAAGTTCGGCCAGCTCGGCGCCGACCTCGCCGGCAAGGCCCGCGTCGGCCTCTCCCTCGCGGCAAGCGTCGACCGGCGCAGCTTCGGGCTCGACTGGAACGCCGAGCTGCCCGGTGGCGGCGTGGCGCTCGAGTACGAGGTGGAGATCGCGGTCGAGCTGGAGCTGGTCGAGGAGGCCGAGTAGCGATGCGCGTGCTCGGCATCTCCGGCAGCCTGCGCCGCGGCTCGCTGAACAGCGCCCTGCTGCGGGCGGCAGCTGAGCGGCTGCCCGCCGGGGCGGAGCTGGTCGAGCTCGAGCGGCTGCGCGACGTGCCGCCCTATGACGAGGACGTCGATGCCGAGGCGACGCCGGCGGTGGTCGCAGCGCTGCGCGAGGCGGTACGGGACGCCGACGCGGTGTTGATCGCCACGCCGGAGTACAACCACTCGCTGCCGGGACAGCTGAAGAACGTCCTCGACTGGGTCTCCCGGCCGGCTGGCCAAAGCGCCCTCAACGGCAAGCCGGCCGCGGCAATCGGCGCCTCGACCGGAATGTTCGGCGCGGTCTGGGCGCAGGCCGAGCTGCGCAAGGTGCTCGGCGCGATGGGTGGCCGCGTGGTCGAGGCCGAGCTGCCCATCGGCCACGCCAAGGAGCTACTCGTCGGCGACCATCTCGAGCTCTCCCCCAGCAGTCCGACCAGCTCGAGGAGCTGCTCGCCGAGCTGGTTGCTGCCGCCGAGCGCGAGGCCGAGGTTCCGGTTGCGGCCTAGGCGGCCGGCAGGGCGAAGAAGGCGACGGCGGCGAAGTGGGCGGCGGCGGCGGCGATGACGAGTAGGTGGAAGACCTCGTGGTAGCCGAAGACACGGGGGTTGGGATTCGGCCGCTGGATCGCGTAGACGACAGCGCCGGCGGTGTAGAGCAGGCCGCCGGCGGCGACCAACAGTGTGCCGGCGACGCCCATCTCCCCCCAGAGGCCCGGGAAGGCGATGGCAGCCACCCAGCCCAGCGAGAGGTAGATCAGTGCCGCAACCCACTTGGGGTGGTCGATCCAGACCATCTCGACCAGCGCACCGGCGAGCGCCCCAGCCCAAACGACGACGAGGATCGCGTCGGCGAGCGGCCCGTCGAGGACGAGCAGGGCGAAGGGCGTGTAGGTGCCGGCGATGAGGAAGAAGATCATCGAGTGATCGAGGCGCCGCATCCAGCGGCGCACGTCGGGCCGGGTCCAGTTGACCCGGTGGTAGAGCGCGCTGGTGCCGAGCAGGGCGGAGAGGCTGACCGCGTAGATGGCGACGGCGAGCGTCGCCTCGGGGGTCTTGGCGGCGACGATCAGGGCGGCGCCGAGGAAGAGTGAGACGAAGAAGGCCCACTCGTGCGAGACGCCGCGCAGCTTCGGCTTGACCGCGGCGATCGCCTCGCTGGCTGCGTCCTTGGCCGCCGTGGCTCGTTCCTCGACCGCGTCGCGGGTGGCGGCGGCTCGCTCGCCCATCCGCTCCGCGCCCCTACGCAGATCGTCGACCATGCACACAGGGTACCCCCAGCTCTTTCTGCCGAGATTGCGGAGTTGACACCATGTGGAAGCAAACGAATTGCAATAGATCTTTCGCAGTCGTGCGTAGGACGCATGGTTTTCATGCGATTCCGTCCGCGCCAAAGGCAATCCTGGGAAGTCCCCCTGAAAGTCGCGCGAGAGGAGAAGTTTGATGTCCAAGACCGCCACCAGCACCCCCCAGACCGGTCTGCAGGGCCTCTCGATAGAGCGGCGATTCTCGACTGCCGGGACGCATCCCTTCGATGAGATCGAGTGGGAGACGCGCGACGCGGTGATCGGCAATCCGGAGAGCCCGGCCTTCGAGCAGCGCGGGGTCGAGTTCCCCAAGAGCTGGTCGCAGAACGCGACCAACATCGTCGCCCAGAAGTACTTCCGCGGGCAGCTCGGCACCGAGAAGCGCGAGTCCTCGGTGAAACAGATGATCGGCCGGGTCGCGGGGACGATCGCCGAGTGGGGGCGCACGGGGGGCTACTTCGCCAGCGACGAGGACGCCGACGCCTTCGAGGCGGAGCTGACCTCGATCCTGCTCAACCAGAAGGCGGCCTTCAACTCGCCGGTCTGGTTCAACGTCGGCTTCGAGGAGCGTCCTCAGTGTTCTGCTTGTTTCATCCTCAGCGTCGAGGACAACATGGACTCGATCCTCGCCTGGAACACCAAGGAGGGCAAGATCTTCCGCGGCGGCTCCGGCTCGGGAATCAATCTCTCCAACATCCGCGGCTCGATGGAGCAGCTGGCCAAGGGCGGCACGGCAAGCGGCCCGGTCAGCTTCATGCGCGGCGCCGACTCCTGGGCGGGGACGATCAAGTCCGGCGGCAAGACGCGGCGGGCAGCGAAGATGGTCGTGCTCGACGTCGACCACCCGGACATCGAGCACTTCATCTGGTGCAAGGCCGACGAGGAGAAGAAGGCCGAGGCGCTGCGCGACGCCGGCTTCGACATGTCGATCGACGGCGAGGGCTTCACCTCGATCCAGTACCAGAACGCCAACAACTCGGTGCGGGTCAGCGACGACTTCATGGAGACGGTCGAGGCCGGCAAGGACTGGCAGCTGACCGCGCGAACCGATGGCACGACGGTCAAGACCATCGACGCCCGCGAGCTGATGAACCAGATCGCCGACGCCGCCTGGCGCTGCGCCGATCCCGGCGTCCAGTACGACACGATCATCAACCGCTGGCACACCTGCCCGGAGTCGGGTCGGATCAACGCCTCCAATCCCTGCAGCGAGTACATGCATGTCGACGACTCGGCCTGCAACCTGGCCTCGCTCAACCTGATGCGCTTCCGCCGCGAGGACGGCAGCTTCGATGTCGACGACTTCGAGCACGCCGTCGACATCGTCTTCCTCGCCCAGGAGATCGTCGTCGGCTTCTCCTCCTACCCGACCGAGGAGATCACCGAGAACGCCAACAAGTTCCGCCAGCTCGGCCTCGGCTACGCCAACCTCGGCGCCCTGCTGATGTCCGATGGCCTGCCGTATGACTCCGAGGCGGGCCGCAACGTCGCCGCGGCGATCACGGCGCTGATGACCGGCCGCGCCTACCGTCAGTCAGCGCTGATCGCGGCGGGAGCGACCGGGCCCTACGACGAGTACGAGCGCAATCGCGAGCCGCACAACGGCGTCATGCGAATGCATCGCGACGCTTCCTACGACATCGACGCGACGGGGATCAAGGGTGAGCTGCTCGAGGCCGCGCAACGCTCCTGGGACGAAGCAGTCGAGCTGGGTGAGGAGCACGGCTACCGCAACGCGCAGGCCACGGTGCTGGCGCCGACCGGGACGATCAGCTTCCTGATGGATTGCGACACGACCGGGATCGAGCCTGACTTCTCGCTGGTCAAGTTCAAGGAGCTGGTCGGCGGCGGCCAGATGACGATCGTCAACAAATCGGTGCCGCTGGCGCTGCGCACGCTCGGCTACGCCGAGCCGCAGGTCGAGCAGATCGATGCCCACATCGCCGAGAACGCGACGATCATCGGCGCGCCGGGGCTCAAGGACGAGCACCTGCCGGTCTTCGACGTCGCGGTCGGCGAGCGGGCGATCTCACACACCGGCCACATCGACATGATGGCCGCCACCCAGCCCTTCATCTCGGGGGCGATCTCGAAGACGGTCAACCTGCCGCAGAGCGCCACGGTCGAGGACATCGCCGACGCCTACACGCGCGGCTGGAAGGGCGGGCTCAAGGCACTGGCGATCTACCGCGACGGCTCGAAGACAGCGCAGGCGCTGCGCACCGACGCCCAGGACGAGAAGGGAGCGGAGGCCGAAGCGGCAGTCGCGGCCCCGGTGCGCAAGAAGATGCCGCGTGAGCGCGAGTCGATCACCCACAAGTTCTCGATTGCCGGCCACGAGGGCTACATCACGGCCGGCAAGTACGACGACGGCTCAGTCGGCGAGATCTTCCTCACCGACATCGGCAAGGAGGGCTCGACCATGCGCGGGCTGCTCAACGCCTTCGCCACGGCGATCTCGATCGGCCTGCAGTACGGCGTGCCGCTGGAGATCTTCGTGCGCAAGTTCAGCTACATGCGCTTCGAGCCGGAGGGCATGACGCAGAACCCGGAGATCCCCTTCGCCAAGTCGATGCCCGACTACATCATGCGCTGGCTGGCGAGTCGCTTCATCGACGACACGGAAACGCTTGAGGACCTCGGCATCCTGACCGCCGACGTGCGGGCCAAGCGCGAAGCGGAGACCACCCAGCTCGGCCTCGGGGTCGACACCAGTGGTGGCAGCGCGGGGCCGGCTAACGGCGGCAATGGCCACTCCAAGCCCGGCAACGGGAATGGTGGTGGCGAGGCCGCCAAGGCGAGTGGCAGCCAGGCGGTCCCTGCCGCGGCGGCCTTCACCGAAACCCCCCCGGTGGTGCCGGCCAAGATGTCCGGCCTCGAGCTTGGCCCGGCCTGCGAGCAGTGCGGCGGCATGATGCAGCGCACGGGCAGCTGCTACACGTGCAGCTCCTGCGGCAACAACACGGGCTGCGGGTGAGTCGCTAGCTGCTGAGAATCACCTCGGCGTCGCGGCTGGGGTTATCGGTGACCGTGCGGCGCAGGATCCGCTCCGGCTTGGGATTGGCTGGGCGGATCTGGTGGCGGCGGACCAGCTCTTTGAGGACGACGGCCATCTCGAACTGGGCGAAGGAGGCGCCGAGGCAGCGGCGCACGCCACCGCCGAAGGGGATCCAGTTGTAGGTGCCAGGTGGGTTCTCGAGGAAGCGCTCGGGCAGGAAGCGCTGGGGCTCGGGATAAACCTCGGGATTGCGGTGGGCGAGGTAGATGCAGGGGGCAGCCGAAACGCCGGCGGGCAGCTCGTAGCCGCCGATCTCGACCGGCTCGGTGAGCAGGCGAGGGACCAGCGTGATCACCGGGCGCAGGCGCAGGGTCTCCTGGATCGTCGCCGTCAGGTACTCCTCGCGGCCTTCCTCCACCTCGGCGCGCAGACGCTCGAGCTTGTCCGGGTGGCGGGCGAGGCGCTCGACCGCCCAGGCAAGTGAGGTGGCGGTGGTCTCATGCCCCGCCATCAGCAGGGTCATCAGCTGGTCGCGAATCTCCTCGTCGCTCATCGGGCTGCCGTCCTCATGCGTGGCGCCGATCATCATCGAGAGCACGTCGTCGCGCTCGGCCACGTCTTCGGCGCGGCGGCGCTCGGCGATCTCGCGGTAGATCAAGCGGTTGACCCGATCCAGGCGGTGCTTGATCCAGGGAAGGTGCCGCATGCGCTGGGGGCCGACTATGAGCAGCGGCAGGATCTGGCGCGGCTGGCTGAGCATCTCCAGATAGTCGCGCAGAGCGTCGCGCAACTCATCGAGCTCCTCGCCTTCCCGAACGCCGAAGACCGTGCGCAGGATGATGTCGAGCGTCAAGGCCAGCATGCGCGGCCGTAGCTTGTAAGGCACTCCCGTCGGCCAACTCTCGATCTCGCGCTCGGCGAGCTCGCTCATCGCCTGGTTGTAGGTCTTCATCCGCTTCCCGTGGAAAGGCGGCAGCAATAACCGGCGCTGGCTCATGTGGCGCTTCTCGTCGAGGACCATGAGTGAGTTGGGCCCAAGCAGCGGTTCGAAGATCTCCTGATTGCCCTCGCCCGCGTGGTAGACCCGCGGATCGCCGGTGAAGACCTGTTTGATCGCCTCGGGGTCGGCGAGCACCACCCACACTCCCTGGAAGGCGATGCGCAGCGTGTACATGTCGCCGTAGCGGTCCTGGCAGGCGTAGAACATGCGCCGTGCCTGACGCGCCCAGATGATCGTCTGAACGGGCATCGGCAGCGGCGGACCCGGCGGGAGTCCCTGCTTGAGCCTCCCCCGATCCGACGGACGTGCGGGTGTAGTCGCTGCCTCCATCGTCCCCCGCGATGAGGCTAACGGGAAGCGGGTTAACGCAGTGTTAGGCGACTAGCTGAGGATGACCTTGGCGTTGTGACGTGGCGTCTCGGTGATCGCCCGGCGGAAGATCCGCTCCGGCTTGGGATTGGCTGGGCGGATCTGGTGGCGGCGGACCAGCTCTTTGAGGACGACGGCCATCTCGAACTGGGCGAAGGAGGCGCCGAGGCAGCGGCGCACGCCGCCGCCGAAGGGGATCCAGTTGTAGGTGCCAGGTGGGTTCTCGAGGAAGCGCTCGGGGAGGAAGCGCTCGGGTTCGGGGTAGACCTCGGGGTTGCGGTGGGCGAGGTAGACGCAGGGGGCGACCGAGACGCCGGCGGGCAGCTCATAGCCGCCGATCTCGACCGGCTCGGTGAGCTTGCGCAGGACGATCGAGATCACCGGGCGCAGGCGCAGGGTCTCCTGGATCGTCGCCGTCAGGTACTCCTCGCGGCCTTCCTCCACCTCGGCGCGCAGACGCTCGAGCTTGTCGGGGTTGCGGACCAGGCGCTCGACCGCCCAGGCGAGCGAGGTGGCGGTCGTCTCGTGGCCAGCGACGAGCAGGGTGAGCAGCTCGTCGCGCATCTCCTCGTCGCTCATCGGGCTGCCGTCCTCGTGGGTGGCGCCGATCATCATCGAGAGCACGTCCTCGCGCTCGGTCACATCCTCAGCACGGCGGCGCTCGGCGATCTCACGGTAGATGAGCTCGTCGACACGATCGATCCGGCGGCGGAAGGACGCGAAGCGCCGCAGGCGCTCGGGGCCGACCGCCAGGATCGGCACGAGGAAGCGCGGGTTGGTGGTCATGTCGAGGAACTCGCGCAGGGCATCGCGCAGGTCGGCGAGCTTCGCGGCCTCGGTCTCGTCGACGCCGAAGACGGTGCGCAGGATGATGTCGAGGGTCAGCGCCTGCATCCGCGGCCGCAATGCGTAGGGAGTGCCGGTCGGCCAGCTGCCGATCTCGCGCTCGGCGATCTCTCCCATGATCTGGCCGTAGCCCTGCATGCGCTCGCCGTGGAAGGGCGGCAGCAGCAGGCGGCGCTGGCTCATGTGGCGTTTCTCGTCAAGCACGAGCAGCGAGTTGCGGCCGACCAGCGGAGCGAGGATCTCGTTGCCCTCGCCGGCGTGGAAGACCTTCGGGTCGCCGGTGAAGACCTGCTTGATCGCCTCGGGGTCGGCGAGCATCACCCAGGTTCCTTCATAGGCAACGCGGATCGTGAACATGTCGCCGTAGCGGTCCTGAGAGGCGTAGAGCAGGCGGCGTGCCTGGCGCGCCCAGATCGCCGTTTGGATCGGCATCGGCAGCGGTGGGCCGGGTGGCAGCCCTCGCTTGCGGGCCGGGGATACCGGCAGGGGAGCGGTTGTGGTCGCTGCCTCCATCGCCTCGCAGGGAGGCTAGTACCGAAAGGCAACTCTCGTGTGAGGTATCGCTCACAGAATTCACATAGCCTGCCCAGCATCTTGGCACCGCCGCGCCTTCCCCCGAACGTCGAGCACCGGGCCCTACGTGCTCTCTGTGGCCTGCCTCCGCGAGCGCAGAAAACGCTCTTCGGTAAGCCGCCACGCCTCGACGGCCAGGAGCTAGCGACCGACATCCACGTCCTGCTGAGCCTCGCGGCGCGGACCGGGGAGACCTCGCTGGTCGAAGGCCGCACGGTCGAGCAAGCGCGGGCCGAGAACCGCGAGGGCATACCGGTGGTCAGCGGCCCGCCGCGACCGATGGCCCGGGTCGAGGGGCTGACGGTCGCCGGGGCAGCCGGCGAACTCGACGCTCGCCTTTACGTAGCGCTCGGCGCGCCGCGGCCCCCGCAACCGCTACTCGTCTACTACCACGGCGGCGGCTGGGTGATTGGCGACCTCGAGACCCACGACGGCCTCTGTCGCTTCCTCGCCGAATACGGCGGCTGCCGGGTGCTCTCAGTCGACTATCGGCTTGCTCCCGAGCACCCTTTCCCGCTGCCGGTCGAAGACGCGGTCGCCGCCTTTGGATGGACCGCTGAGCACGCCGAGGAGCTCGGCGCCGACCCGGCGCGGATCGCGGTCGGTGGCGACAGCGCCGGTGGCAACCTCGCTGCGGCGGTTTGCCTGCAGACTCGTGACAGCGGCGGCGCGCGGCCTGCAATGCAGCTGCTGCTCTACCCAGTCACCGACGCGGTTGGCGGCCAGACCTCGCGCGAGACTTTCGCCGAGGGCTTCCTCCTGACCCGCAACGACATGGATTGGTTCGAGAGCCACTATCTGCCCTCCAGCAGCGACGCTGCCGATCCGCGCATCTCGATCATGCGAGCGCCCGAGGTCGATGACCTGCCGCCCGCCTACGTGGCCACGGCCGGCTTCGATCCGCTGCGCGACGAGGCCGAGGTCTACGCGACGCGAATGCGCGAGGCGGGTGTCACCGTGGCCCTGCAGCGCCACGCCAGCCTGATCCACGGTTTCGCCAACCTAACGGCGATCTGCCCCAGTGCCCGCGCGGCGATGCACGGGGTGGCCGGCGCCTTGCGCATGGGCCTCTGCTGAGCTACTCGTACTGCAGGGCTTCCAGGGTGTCCAGCCGCGAGGCGCGGCGGGCCGGTGGGATCGCAGCAATCACACCAAGGAAGGCGGCGAAGACGAGCAGCCCGATCAGCGAGCCGATCGGGTAGGAGAGCGTGAAGCCTTCGTCCTTGAGCGGCTGGGCGATCAGCGCGGCGAAGATCAGGCCGAGAACCATGCCGAGCAGGGCGCCGATCAGCGCCGTGATCACCGCCTCGTAGCGGATCAGCGTGCGCACCTGGCGGCGCGACATGCCGATCGCCCGCAGCATGCCCAGCTCCCGCGTGCGTTCGTGGATCGAGAGCGCCAGCGTGTTGGCGATGCCGAAGAGCGAGATGACGATCGCCAGCAGGAGCAGGGCGAAGACGAGGTTGACGAGTTGGTCGATCTGCTCTTCTCGGCTTTCCTTGAGTTCCTGCTGGTCCATCACTTCCGCCGTCGGGAAGGTGGTTTCGACGAGTTTGGCGAGCAGCGCCTGGACCGTGTCGGGGTCGGCGCCCGGCGCGGTCTCGACGAAGTCGATCGTGTCCTGGCTCTGGCCGAAGTCGCGGGCCAGCACCGCCTGGGTGACGAGCACGTTGCCGAGCACGCCGAGCTTCGAGGAGAACTCGCCGACGACTTCGAAGCTGGGCCGCCACCGGGTCTGGCTGAGCAGGCGGAAGCGATCGCCCACCTGCAGGTCGTTGCCGGAGGCGAACGAGTCGGAGACGACCGCCTGGCCGTCCTCGAGCTTGCGCAGCACGGCCGGCCCGCCCTGCTCCCATTCGACGTTGAGCGTCTCGCCGATGTCGCGGGTCGGGGCGTTGACCTGCGTCTTGGCGCCGCCGGGCAGGACCTCGGCCTGCACCGAGCGGATCGTCGCGACGAGCTCGACGCCGGGCACTTTGCGCGCCGCCGTGGCGGTGTCGCCGGGGATCGGCGAGAAGCCGTCGCTGTTCTGAATCACCAGGCCACCGGCGAAGTTGTCGTCGACCACCTCGGCGACCGAGCTCTTCAGCCCGGCGGCGAAGACGGTGACGAAGGTGACGATCGCGAGACCGATCATCAAGGCGGCGGCGGTGACCGCCGTACGGCTCGGGTTGCGCTGGGCGTTCTCGCGCGCCAGCCTGCCCAGCAGGCGGCGCAGGCGCTCCAGCGGCCAGCCGGCGATCGTCGCCAGCGGCGGCACGAGCCGCGGGCTGAAGAGCGAGACGGCGAAGACGATGACCACCGCGCCGCCGCCGATCAGGCCGGCGGCGGTCCCTGCCGAGGCGCCGCCGAAGAGCCCGCCGAGCACCATCGCCAGGCCGGCAAGGCCGAGCAGGATCGAGACGGCGAGGAAGACGAGGCGCCGGCGACGGCTGGGTGGCGGCGAGAAAGCGTGCAGGGCGGCGATCGGCGGCACCCGGGTCGAGCGCAGGGCCGGCGCCAGCGAGGCGAGCAGCGTGACGAGCACGCCGACCAGCAGTGAGACGACGATCGTGCGGGTCTCCATCACCAGGCCGGTGGTCGGCAGGTCGATTTCGAACAGCTCGAGCAGGGCGTTGAGCAGCATCGCGGTGAGGAAGCCGCCAGCGATGCCGAGCAGCGCGCCGAGCAGGCCGATGACCAGCGCCTCGACGACCACCGTGGCGAGGATCTGGCGGCGCGAGGCGCCGAGCGTGCGCAGCATGCCGAACTCGGCGACCCGCTGGGCGACGGTGATCGAGAAGGTGTTGAAGATCAGGAAGGAGCCGACGAAGATCGCGATGAAGCCGAAGACGAGCAGGAAGGTCTGCAGGAAGCCGAGGTCTTCGCGGATTTCCTCCGAGCCGCGATCGGCGTTTTCCTGAGCGGTCTCGACCCGCACCCCGGCCGGCATCTGGCTGGCGATGCGGCGCTTCAGCCGCTCCGCAGAGACGCCGTCGGTGGCCGCCACCGAGATCTGATCGAAGCGGCCGACCTTGTGGGTGAGCCGCTGGGCGACGGACAGCGTCACCTGGGCGATGCTGGCGCCGCCGAAGGAGGCACCGCCGAGCTGCGTGAAGCCGACCAAGCGGAAGCTGCGGGCGCTGCCCTGGCCGATCAGCTTGATCCGTTCGCCGAGCTGCAGATCGGAGGTCTCGGCCGAGGCATTGTCGATCGAGGCTTCGGTCGGGCCGCGCGGCGGGTGACCCTCGACGTAGGCGAGCGACTCGAGCCCGTCCGGCAGGTGCGAGGAGATGAACTTGGGGGCGAATTTGTTGCCGATCTTCTCGTTCTCGGCGTTGAAGAAGCCGCCGGGCGTGAAGATCGCGCCGGCGGCGAGCCGCACGCCCGGCGTCTTCTGCACACGGGGCAGCAGCGAGGCGCTGATCGTCGGGATTTCGCCGGTTTCCTGTTTGACCGGGTTCTCGGCGGTGACGACGACGCTGGTGCCCTGCAGCGACTCGCTGAAGATGTCGTCGAAGGCGGCGAAGATCGTGTCCGTGAGGACGTAGGAGCCGGCGACGAAGGCGACGCCGATGATCACCGCAAAGGTGGTCGCCGCGGCGCGCACCTTGCGCGCCCAGAGGTTCTTGACGCCGAGGCTAGTCAACCTGCTTCATCAGCTCGATCACCTCGTCGGCCGAGCCGGGCGCGCCGTCCTGGACGATCTGGCCGTCGCGCAGGGTGATCAAGCGGTCGGCGTGGGCGGCGGCGGCCGGGTCATGGGTAACCATGATCACCGTCTGGCCGAACTCGTCGACCGCCTGGCGCAGCAGCCGCAGGACGTCCTCGCTGGCCTTCGAGTCGAGGTTGCCGGTCGGCTCGTCGGCGAAGACGACGGCCGGCTTGGAGACCAGGGCGCGGGCGACCGCGACTCGCTGCTGCTGGCCGCCGGAGAGCTCGGCCGGCCGGTGTGTGCGGCGGTCCTCGAGGCCGACCGTGCTGACCAGCTGGTCGAGCCAGGCCTGGTCCGGCTTGCGGCCGGCGATCGAGAGCGGCAGGACGAGGTTCTCCTCAGCGGTGAGCACGGGCAGCAGGTTGAAGAACTGGAAGACGAAGCCGAGCTTGTCGCGGCGCAGCTTGGTCAGCTCGCTGTCGTCCATCGCGGTGATCTCCTCGCCGTCGAGCGTGACGCTGCCCGAGGTGGGCTTGTCGAGCCCGGCGAGGATGTGCATCAGGGTCGACTTGCCCGAACCGGAGGGGCCCATGATCGCCGTGAAGCGGCCGCGCTCGAAGGCCGTCGTCACATCGAGAAGCGCGTTGACCGCCGCCGCTCCCTCGCCGTAGCGGCGAGATACGTCGTTGGCGACTACGACTTGGGAGTTGGTCGATCCGGGTAGGGGTTCCACTTAACTTTTTCCGAACATCGGTTGTGGGTGTCCGCTGACGTGACTCCGGAAAAAGTACAAGACGTTCCACCCCTACCCGGATCGACCCCAATAGCCTGGGCGGCCGGATGGCCTTGGCGGACGAATTCGACGGGTTCCTGGTCGACCTCGACGGCGTGGTCTGGGAGGGGCGTGAGTTCCTGCCCGGTTCGGTCGAGACGCTCGCGAAGCTGATCGAGGTCGGCAAGGAGATCGTCTTCGTCACCAACAACTCGGTGCGATCGCCGGCTGCCTACGCGGAGCGCCTGCGCGAGAGAGGGATCGACGTGGCCGACGACCGGGTGATCACAGGCGGAGTGGCAACCGCCCGGCTCGCGGCAGAGAGAGTGGGGGTCGGGGGGACCGCTTTCGTGATCGGCTCACCCGGCTTCAAGGAGACGGTGGCCGCGGCCGGGCTGACGCTGGTCGACGGTGAGGCCGGGCAAACGGCTGACGCGGTGTTGGTTTCGGCTCACCGCGAGTTCGATTACGCCGAGCTGCTGACGGCAACGCGCGCGCTGCAGAACGGAGCAGCGCTGTTCGGCACCAGCCGCGATCCAACTCTGCCGATGCCGGGGGGAGCTTGGCCGGGAACCGGCGCGACGCTCGCAGCCGTGGAGACCGCCTCGGGACAGCGCGCCGAGACCGGCGGCAAGCCCGAACCGCATCTATTTGACGAGGCGCGGGAGCTGATCGGCGGCGCCGAGCGCGTAGCGATAATTGGCGACCGGCTCGCCTCAGACATAGAGGGAGGGCAGCGCGCCGGCCTGGCAACCATCCTCGTGCTTACCGGCGCCTCCACACGCGAGCAGGCCGAAGCTGCCGAGCACCCGCCCGACCACGTACTCGACGACCTCGCCGCACTACTGCGATGAGCACCGCGCCCGCCTCCCTGCAGCGGCCCGGCGTCGCCTTCGCCGGGGTGTTCGCAGTCACCTTCTTCTGCCTGCTCGCAGTCGGCGCCGTGCTGCCGGTGCTGCCTCGCTATGTGCGCGGGCCACTCGACGCGGGCGACGTCTCGGTTGGCGTGGTGATCGGCTCCTACGCGGTCACTGGCCTCTTGCTGCGGCCCTTCGCCGGCCGCCTCGCCGACCACCGCGGTCGCAAACCGACAGTGCTGCTCGGCTCGCTGACGGTCGCGATCGGCGGCCTCATGTACCTACTGCCCCTCGGCGTGCCGGGCCTGATCGCGGCACGGCTTGTACTCGGCGCCGGCGAGGGCGCGGTCTTCACCGCAGGCTCGGCCTGGATCGTCGACCTGGCGCCCGAGGACCGGCGCGGGCGGGTGATCGGCCTCTACGGGCTCGCCGTCTGGGGCGCGCTCAGCATTGGGCCACTGGTCGGCGAGCTGATCCAGCACGCCGGCGGCTACACGGCCGTCTGGCTCTTCGCCGCCGCCGCGCCGCTGGTCGGCGTGGCGATCGCCACCCGCGTACCCGACCCCTTCCACCCCCACCCCGGCGCCCCCGACGAGCACCACGCGCTGATCGAGCGTGAGGCAGTGCGGCCCGGCGCCGCCCTCGCCCTGGCCTCGATCGGCTACGCGACGGTCGCCGCCTTCGTCGTCTTGCATCTCGACGCGCGCGGCGTCGGCCACGGGGCGACGGTCTTCGGTGCCTTCGCGACGATGGTCGTCCTCACCAGGCTGGTCGGCGGCGACCTACCCGACCGCGTCGGTCCGCGGCGGGTGGCGATCTGCGCCGCCTTGGTCGAGGCGGTCGGTCTGGTGACGATGGGCGTCGCGACCAGCCTGCCGGTGGCGATCGCCGGCGCCCTGGCGATGGGCGCCGCCTTCTCACTGCTCTATCCCTCGCTCTCGCTGATCGTCGTCAGCCGCGTCTCGGAGCGGCGGCGAGGCGCGGCGCTCGGCACCTTCACCGCCTTCTTCGATGCCGGCGTCGGGCTGGGCGCGCCGCTGGCCGGCCTGGCCGCAGCGCTCGTCAGCTACGAGGGCGCCTTCCTGCTCTCTGCGGCGATCGCCCTGGTTGCCGCCAGCGCCATCGCCCTGCTCATCTCACCGCGCCGCGATGAGCAGCGACTGAGCGGCACGGCCGATCCGCCCGCGCGTGTCGGATAGGACCGACTCGGCGGTGCCGATGCCGCTCGGCTGCGGCCGCGTGACGGCGTCGACGCAGACCCACTCGCCCTCCGGCATGCGCTCGAAGTGGACGCTGAGGTCGACGTTGATGAAGACGTGCGTGCGCCAGTCGAGCACGGCGCTGATCCCGTTGCCGACATCGGCAGCGATCAGCGCGCGCTGCAGGGGCGTCGGCTCCTCCCCTTCGACCAGCGGGTGCCGCATCCGCATCCAGACGGTTGCCGGTCCGGGCTCGACGAAGGCCCCGGCAACCGCCTTCCACTCCATCCCGGTGTGGTAGCCAACCTCCTGGCCAGTGGCGAAGAACTCCGGCGTCCAGCCTTCCTCCGGCCCCTGCGGTGGCGCATCCGGGATGGTCACCTCCTCCGGCAGCTCCAGCTCCGCCACGCGCAACAGCCAAGCCGTTGCCCGCACCAGCTCCCCCGCCTCACCGCTCAACTTCGCCTCCACAAGCTGCACGCTCCTCCCCGGCCGCAGCACCCGCGACTCAACCCGCACCTCCCCAATCGGCACCGGCCGCAGGATCTCGAACACGACCCGGCCCACCTGGAACCCCGCGCTGCTCTCGAGCAACTCAAGCTCGCGACCAAGCAACGCGGAGGGCGGCCCGGCATGCTGAGACCCCGGGTCCCAAGGCCCCCGGCAAAGCTCACTGGCAACGAAGCTGCCCTCGCCATTCGGCGTGTAGAAGGCGTCGTTCATCGCGCCGCATCGTAAGGGCGGTGGGGGCCGGCTCGCCGGACACTCAGCGCGAAGCGCGTCCGTCGAGCTGGCCCCCACCGCCCTCTACCATCACCCAATGGAGAAGACCAAGAAGACCGACGCCGAATGGCGTGAGCAACTGACCCCCGAGCAATACGAGGTAACCCGCAACGCCGGCACCGAGCGCGCCTTCACCGGGCCCTATGTCGACGAGAAGACCGAGGGCACCTACCACTGCGTCTGCTGTGGCACCGAGCTCTTCTCATCAGACACCAAGTTCGACTCGGGCACCGGCTGGCCCAGCTTCACCGAGCCGGCCAACCTCGAGCACGTCGAGCTGCGGCCCGACAACAGCCTCTTCATGCGCCGCACCGAGGTCGTCTGCAAGCACTGCGACGCCCACCTCGGCCACGTCTTCGACGACGGCCCCACTGACCGCGGCGGCCAGCGCTACTGCATCAACGGCTGCGCCCTGGAGCTGAAGCCGGCCGCGCCCGAGAAGAGCTAGGCCTTACCGCCGGCACCCAGGTAGCTGAACTTCACCGCCAGGGCGACCGCCTCGGTGCGGGTGTCGACCTCGAGCTTGGCGATCGCGTTGCGCACGTGCGTGTGCACGGTCGCCGGACTGAGCTGCAGCCGCTCGGCGATCTCTTTGACCCGCAGGCCCTCAGCGAGCAGCTCGAGGATCTGGCGCTCGCGCGGCGAGAGCGTCAGCAGCTTCTCGACCTCCGAGGGCTTGCCGCCGGCAAAGTCGCCACCGAGGAAGGTGCCACCGCCGGTCACCGCTTTGACGGCTCGGGCGATGTCCTCGGCGGGCGCCGACTTGAGCACGTAGCCCGAGGCGCCGGCACGCAGCGCCAGGGCGAGCAGGTCGGGCTGGGCGTGGGCGGTGAAGATGATCACCTTGGTCCGTGGGCGGACCTTGAGCACCTCCTTGGTGGCCTCGATGCCGTCGCGCTTGGGCAACTCGACGTCGATGATCAGCACATCGGGTTCGAGCTCCTTGACCACGTCGACGACATCGCGGCCGTTGCCCGCCTCGCCGACGATCTCGACCGACTGCGAGTTGGCCATGCGCGACTTGATCGCCTCGCGAACGATCTCGTGGTCGTCGCAAAGGACGACTCGCTTCGCGTCCCGCACGCTCATCGTGGCCCGATCCTCTCAGGCGTCCCGTACGAATGCAAAATAGTGGGTAGCGTGAAACTGCCGTCCCGCTCCTGGCGGTTCTCGATCAGGGCGATGATCGTGCGGCCGACAGCCACGGCGGTGCCGTTCAGGGTGTGCACCGGCACCGGCGCATCGCCCTCGGCGGGCCGGTAGCGGCAACCCAGGCGGCGCGCCTGGTAGTCGGTCGTGTTCGAGCAGGAGGTGAGCTCGCGGTAGCGCTCCTGGCTCGGGATCCAGGCCTCACAGTCGTACTTCTTGGCCGCCGGGGCGCCGAGATCACCGGCGGCGACGTTGACCACCCGGTAGGGGATCTCCAGCTCGGCGAGGATGCGCTCCTCGATCGCCAGAAGGCGCTCGTGCTCTTCAGCCGACTGGGACGGCTCGACGAACGAGAACATCTCCACCTTGTCGAACTGGTGGACGCGGAAGATGCCGCGCGTGTCGCGGCCGGCGGCACCGGCCTCGCGACGAAAGCAGCTCGAGAAGCCCGCGTAGCGCAGCGGTAGCTGCTCGGCAGTGAGGATCTCGTCGGCGTGCAGGGCGGCAAGCGGCACCTCGGAGGTGCCGACGAGGAAGAGCTCGTCCTTGGGCACCTCGTAGATCTGGTCGCGATCGCCGGGCAAAAAGCCGCTGCCTACCAGAGCCTCTTCGCGGACCAGGACGGGCGGCACAACCGGCTCGTGCCCCTCGCCCCGCACCAGGTCGATCGCGAAGCGGACCAGGGCCAGCTCGAGCAACACCAGGTCGCCCTTCAAGTAGGCGAAGCGCGAGCCCGAGACGCGAGCGCCGGCCTCCATGTCGATCAGACCCAGCTCGGAGCCGATCTCGAGGTGGTCGCGGGGCTCGAACTCGAAATTCGGCGGCGCGCCCTCTTCGCGCAGCACGACCGCGTCCTCCTCAGTCATCCCATCGGGGGCATCGGGATCGGGCAGGTTGGGGAGCGCCGTACTGACTCGCTGCAGGTCAGCCTCGACCCGCTCGAGCTCCTCCTTGCCCGACTCGATCGTCTGCTTCAACTCGGCCACAGCGCGCATCTGCTCCTCCGCATCCTCGCCGCGCTGCTTTGCCTCGCCGATCTGCTTGGAGATGGTCTTGCGCTCCGCCTGGGCGCCCTCGATGCGGGGCAGCAGCTCGCGGCGGCGCTCGTCGAGCGCGAGCAGCTCGTCGACTTGCTCGGCGGCACCGCGGCGGGCAAGCGACACCTTGATCCGCTCAGGGTCGGAGCGGATCAGCTTCAGGTCGAGCATCGTGCTCCCGGGTTAGGGGGCGGGCTCGCCGGGGCGAGGTGATTCTTCTGCTTCGTCACCGGCGTACTCGGCGACGAAGCGGGCGACGGCCTCGGCCTCATCGCCGACGACGATGTTGGCGGGCATGATCGCCCCGGAGAAACCGCCGTTCTGGATCGCGAAGAGAGCATCGTCGTAGGTCTCGGTTCGCTGATCGAGGTTAGGACCCTGCGTGCGGGAGCCGCGATTGCCGGTTCCCTGCGTGCCAGCGGCGCTCAGCGTGTGGCAGCCCGAGCAGTGAGTCGAGAAGAGCACGGCTCCCTCGTGGTTGGGGTCCCCCTCGGAAACCGAGACCCCTTCCTCGCCGAACCCACAGGCGGCGAGCCCGAGGGCCGCGGCAACAGCCATGGCTGTGATCAGTGCCGGACGCACGCGGCGCGCATCATATTGTCTTGACCCGATCCCGCTCTCCGACGATGCCGCCGCCCGACCCAGCCCGTTTCCGCGCCGCGATGGCGAAACTGCCGACCGGCGTCACCGTGGTCAGCGCCAGCGGCCCGGACGGCCCCGCCGGGGCGACAGCTAACGCCGTCTGCTCGCTCTCGATCGAGCCGATGCTGATGCTCGCCTGCCTCGACCGCGGCTCGCGCACGCTGCTCGCTGTGCAGGCGGCCAACCACTTCGGCGTCAGCGTCCTGCACGCAGGCCAGGAGGAGGTCGCCCGCGCCTTCGCCACCAAGGCGCCGGTGCCGGACAAGTGGCAGGGCGTCGCCTGGAGCGAGCGGGAGGGCATCCCAGCGATCGACGACTCGCTCGCCTGGATCGCCTGCGAGCTGCGCGACGTGGTCGCCGCCGGCGACCACGTGATCGTCACCGGCGAGGTGCGCGACCTGGCAAGCGGCGAGGGCGACCCGCTGATCTTCAGCGAGGGCGAGTACCGGCCGCTGGGCTGAGCGACGCCGAGGTCAGCGACAACCGGTGGCGATCGCCAGCGCCTGGCAGACCTCGTCCATGCGCTTG
The DNA here is from genome assembly GCA_963715455.1 of uncultured Solirubrobacterales bacterium. Lineage (GTDB taxonomy): Bacteria > Actinomycetota > Thermoleophilia > Solirubrobacterales > 70-9 > VRUE01. Next base: position 279,272 of record OY970245.1, read on the forward strand.
CCGGCGAGCGAGGTGATTGGCTCACTGAGAATGGCTCGCGAGACAGTGCGCACGTTGTCGAGGGCGACCACACATTCACGCGGCATTCCATCGCCGGAGTCGAGACGAACCTCGCTCGGAATTCCCCGGATCGTGCTCGTCACATAGGCGACGATGACCTTCCGCATGACCGGTATCGCCTCGGAGCGGGTAAGGACCAAGGCCGGTCGTCGCTTCTCGTCCGGAAGCTCGACCCAGCAGATGTCCCCTCTTGTCACCACGGCTCTTCCTCGACCGCGTCTCGGGCACTCGCTTCGGCCCAAGCCATTTCCTCCTCGGTCTCTGGGAACCGTTCGTAGCCCTCCCTGATCTGCTTATCGATCTCAGCTTCCTTCTCGTCGTAGAGATAGGCCTCGATCGCATCGCGGATCAGGGCCGAGCGCGAGCGGCCTTCACGCGCCGCCCGCTCGTCGAGCCGCTGGAGCAGCTGACGGGTGAGCTGCACGAGGGTCTGCGTTCGCTCGTCGCCCGTGCGCGGCATGGACCATATGGTATCCAATGCTCGGATAGCCATGCCTCCGATAAGGGGTCAACGACGGGAATCTCTCCCCTCTCGACTCCGAAACGTCAGAGGGCCACTACGAGGCCCGGTGGCAGACGGCCTCGACGTTGTTGCCGTCGGGGTCGAGGACGAAGGCGCCGTAGTAACCGGGGTGGTAGATCGGGCGCAGGCCGGGGGTGTCCTTGCCGAACCCAGCCGCACCCTCGAACTCCATCATCAAGCCGATGCCGAGCGGCTCCAGAGCCGCCGCGTAGAACGCCTTGCTGCGCTCCAGATCGCTGACCTCGATACCGACATGGTCGAGCATGGCCGCAGGCTACCTGTCGCACACTCGGAACAAGGGGTAGGAGGGGGGACCTGCGGTTACATTTTCGATGTGAGCTGGTCGACCACTCTGGAGAAATGGGTCCGGCGGGAAGCGCTCCTGGTGACTTTCTTGGGTGTGCTGACCGCGATTGCAACCCTTTCCGCGATCGTCGGCTGGACGGCGGTCTGGGTCGCCGCGGTGGGGCTTGGGATCGCGGGGGCCGCAAGTCGCTTTGCGATCAGGCTGCGGCGGACCCAGCTCGAAGACGAGCGCGAGCAGGCGGCGTTGGACCGCCGCGTCCGCACGGCAGTCGCACCCATCCAAGCGATCCCCGCCACCGAGATCGGCGTCGACCCCGCCGCTCAGGACATGCTGCCAGGCGGAGAGACACCCGACTACCTGCCACGCGCGGTGGATCCACAGGTCGAGGTCGCGCTGGAACGTGCGCTGGATGGAAGCGGCCCCTGGCTGGTAGTCGTCCACGGGCCGTCCAAGGTCGGGAAGTCACGGACCCTCTATGAGGCCCTGCGCAAGGTATGCAATCGAGGGGTCGAGCTGACCCTCGTCGCGCCCACCGATGGCGACTCGGTTCGCTCCCTCTTGGTTCCGGACGGGACCCTGCCTGAGACGGCTGGCCGAGTGGTTGTCTGGCTCGACGATCTCGAGACGTTCGTCGCAGAGGGGGTGAATCTGGACACTCTCCGCGAGTGGCACCGAAGGTCGGGTGCCGTCTTTGCCGCGACCTATGGTGGCAAGGGAAGCGAGCGCCTGGTTGGCTCTGGCACGGCTGCGCTGACCGTTCTCATCGACACCCTCCTCACGAACGGGACCGAGATTGGCCTGGGCCCGACCAGCTCGGTTGAGCTCGCACGACTGGATGCGCCGCTGTCCGAGGCGGATCGGCAGGCTCTGGAACAACACGGGCTAGCAGCGGCAATGGTGGGAGCGCGCGCCCTCGAGAGAAAGGTGGGGACCCGGCGGCACGCGCCCAGCGAGAGCGAATGCCCCGAGGGCGAGGCGATCGTGTCTGCCGCAATCGACTGGGCCCGGTGCGGGCGTACCGATCCAATCCCGAGGAAGGCGCTGAGGGACCTGTGGCCCCGATACCTCCAGACCGGGGCGACCACGGACGAAGCCTTCGAACGTGGCCTGGAGTGGGCCCTACTCCCAGTCACCGGCTCGATCTCCCTGCTCACAGGCACGGACGGCTACAGGCCCTACGACTACATAGTGCGTCTAGCCAGCGAACGCCCCGATGCAAGCCCTCCGCAAGAGGAGGCTTGGCAGGCCGCGCTCGACACGACCGACGTCGGGCAGGTGTTCAACGTCGGCACCGAGGCCAACTTCCTCGGGCAGGAGAGCCATGCGCTGGCCGCTATGAGGGTTGCCAGCCAGGCCCCCGACAAGCAAATGGCAAGCACGGCGACCGCCAACCTCGGCGTGCTGTTGCAGGAGCAGGGGGACCGCGAGGGGGCCGAAGACGCTTACCGCAGGGCGATACGACAGGGCAACAGCACTGGCGCTACCAACCTCGGCGTGCTGCTGAACGAGCAGGGCGACTTGGCGGGAGCTGAGAGCGCTTACCGCCAGGGGGTGGAGCTGGGAGGTGGAATGGCTGCCTCCAACCTCGGCGTGCTGTTGCAGGAACAGGGGGACCGCGAGGGGGCCGAGAGCGCCTTCCGCCAAGCCGCCGAGCTGGGCGACGAGTACGGGGCGCTGTGCCTCGGTCTGCTGCTTGAGAAAAAGGGGGATCCGGCAGGAACGGAAGCTGCCTATCGCAGGGCCGCCGAGCTGGGCAGTGACGGCGTCGCCGCGCTGGGTGGGTTGCTGAAAGACCGCGGGGACCTCGCGGGAGCCGAGGACACTTACCGCAGGGCGATGGAGCTGGGCAGCAAGACTGGGCCCGCCGAGCTTGGCTCCCTACTGAAAGACCGCGGGGACCTCGCTGGGGCGGAGGCAGCGTTTCGCCAGGCAGCCGAGCGGGACAATGGCCATGGCGCATTTGAACTCGGCAAGCTGCTCCAGGAGCAGGGCGACCTGGAGGGGGCCGAGGGCGCCTACCGCAGGGCGATGGAGCTGGATCACGGCATCGGTGCTGCCGCCCTCGGCGTACTCCTGAAGACCCGAGGGGACCCGGAGGGCGCGGAGGACGCCCATCACAGGGCGATGGAGCTGGGTCACGGCGGGGGCGCCGCCAACCTCGGCGTGCTGCTGCTGGGCCGCGGTGACACCGAGGGCGCGGAGGCGGCCTTCCGCAGGGCGGCCGAGCTGGGCTACGACGGCGGTGCGTTGAACCTCGGCATGCTGCTGGAAGAGCAGCAAGACTTCACGGGGGCGGAAGACGCCTTCCGCTTGGCGGCAGAGCTTGGCAACGGCGGGGCTTCTGCCAGGCTCGGCTTCCTGTTGGAGGCCCGGAAAAACCCGGAGGCCGCTGCGGCTGCCTACCGCAGGGCGATCGAGCTGGGCAGCGGCGAGGGCGCAACCAATCTCGGACTGATGCTGCAGATACAGGGTGACTTCGAGGGAGCGGCCAGCGCTTTCCGCGAAGCGATCGAGCTCGGCGACGGGCGCGGCGCTTTCAGCCTCGGCGCCCTGCTGGCGGAGAGCAACGACCCCGAGGGAGCGGAGGCGGCCTACCGTAGGGCGATTGTGCTGGATCAAGGCGATGCCGGCGGGAATCTCGGTGTGCTGCTGCTCGAGCGGGAGATCTCGAGGGAGCGGAGGAGGCCTACCGTAGGGGAATCGAGCTGGGCAGCGGCCTGGCTGCGTACAACCTCGGCTTCTTGTTGAGAGACCGGGGGGACGAGGCCGGCACAGAGGCAGCCTGGCAGACGGCCGCTGAGCTAGGTAGCGGCGAAGGCGCGTACAACCTCGCGCATCTCCTTGCGGAACAAGGCGACATCGAAGGAGCCCGCCGCGCCTTGAAGATGGCGATCGACTCGGGGCACGAGGAGGCAGCCGCCCGGGCAACCAGGGACCTCGCCGAACTGGCCGTCAGGGAGTAGGGTCCCGATCGATGGAGGCGGCGGCGGTCTCACGCCCGCAGTGGACCTTCGCCCAGTGGGCGATCGTGGTCGTGGCCGTGTTCCAGCTCGCCTGGGCGACCGCAGGGCTGATCGCCGAGCCGAGCTTCGACTTCGGCGAGGGCGCGGCGACCGAGCGCGTGCTGGGCGTCGACTTCAATGGCGTCCATGCCCTCTCCGGCTTCCTGCTCTTCGGCCCGGCCTTCTTCTTCGCCACCAAGCCGCGCTGGGCGGTGCTCTACGCGATCTATGTCGCCGTGGCCCTGATCGTCACCGGCGTCTGGTCGATCTTCTCGACCAGCCCTGCGGGCGTCTTCACCTTCCCCAACAACGAGGCCGACGCCATCCTCCACATCACCACCGGCGTCGTCTTCGCCGCGATCGCCGCGATCCAGCTCGGCCTCCGCGAAACCTCGTTTTTGCGCCCATAGGACACCAAAACGAGGTTTCGCGTCAGAAGGCGCCGCTGGTGCCGGCGGCGCGGATGGCTAGGAAGAGGATTACTCCGCAGCTGACGGCCATGATGCCCATCTCGCGGCGGACGATGGCCAGGGCGAGGGACTGCTGCTGGTCGGCGGGGAGTGATTCGAAAGCGACGTCGCCCAGCTCGCGTTCGGCGGCGCCGGCGCGGGCGCCCTCGGCGAGCAGCGAGACGACCAGGGGCAGCGCTCCGTAGAGGTAGTGCAGGGAGTCGTCCGGTTCGTGGCCGGTGAAGACCAGCAGGCCGCCGAGCAGCGCCTGGACGAAGACGGCGCCCTGGGCGGCGCGCAGCAGGTACCAGAAGGGAATCGAGGCCTGGGAGCGCAGCCAGGCGACCCCGCCGAAGCCGAAAGCGGCGGCGTTGAGGAGGATCACGGCGCAGCCGACGACGAGATGGACGACGGCCACGGCTATTTCCTCCTAGAAGGGTCGGGATTCGGCTTGCTGATGCGGAATATCACTATGTAGCAATCTGTTACAAGGTGGGTGTATAAAGGCGTCAGCAGGCGTGAAGTGAGACGAAGGCGTCTCGCGAGCCGCCGGCGCCAAACCCGGTCTCTCCAGTGCTGAAGAGCTACCTGCCGATCCTCGTCTTCGCCTTCCTCGGCGTCACCGTTGGGGGGGCTTTCGCGATGCTCAATCACGTGATCGGGCCGAAGCGCCCGCGGCGGCCGACCGCGGCGAGCCTACGCCAGGGCGAGCCATATGAGTCCGGCATCCCGGTGCAGGCCTCCCACGGACTCCGCTTCGGGGTCAGCTTCTACCTGATCGCGATGCTTTTCATCCTCTTCGACATCGAGGTCGTCTTCCTCTACCCGATCGGCGTCATCCTCGAGGACGCCGACAGCCTCTTCGTGCTCGGCGAGCTGGTCACCTTCGTCGTCCTGCTGCTCGTCGCCTTCGTCTACGTCTGGCGCAAGGGGGCACTGGATTGGAAATAGAGCGACAGACGATGCGCGAGCGCCAGCTGCGCGCCCGCGACATGCTCCGCGGCGACCTCGAGGGCGACGAGCTGGAGCGCTACGTCGAGCAGAAAGTGGTGATGACCAACTTCGAGAAGATGCTCGGCTGGGCGCGCTCGAACTCGATCTTCCCGCTCACCTTCGGACTGGCCTGCTGCGCGATCGAGGCGCCGATCTCGATCGTCACGGCGCGCTACGACCTGGCCCGCTTCGGTGCCGAGGCGCTGCGCGCTTCCCCGCGCCAGGCGGACATGATCATCCTCTCGGGTCGCGTCTCGATCAAGATGGCGCCGGTTGTCCGGCGCCTCTACGACCAGATGCTGGAGCCGAAGTGGGCGGTCTCGATGGGCGCCTGCTCCTCGAGCGGCGGCATGTTCTCCAACTACGCCGTCGTCCAGGGCGCCGACAAGTTCATGCCGATCGACCTGCACATCCCCGGCTGCCCGCCGCGGCCGGAGGCGGTGCTCTACGGCTTCACCAAGCTGCAGCGCAAGATCCAGGGCAACCCCGACCAGGGTTGGCGGACGCGCTACGACGCCGCCGGCACTGAGGAGTGGGCGCGGGGCGGGCCGCGCAGCGAACCCAGCGCGGAGGCGGCGGAGGCCTACCTCGCCGCACGGGAGCTGATCGGTGCCTGACGCCCCCGGACTGGAGCTGATCCGGGGGGAGATCGAGCAGGACCACCCCGGCGCGATCCTCGACAGCGGCTTCGAGCAGGAGCGAGCCAGCCTGGCGATCGACCCGGCGCAAGTGCTGGCGGTCCTCACCTGGCTGCGCAAGTCCCCCGGCCACGAATACGCCTTCCTTTCGAGCCTGCATGCGGCCGACTACCTCCCAGCTCAACCCCGCTTTGCAGTCCACTACGAGCTGTTGAACCGAAATCGAGTCGAGCGGATCCGGATCAAGGCGCTGCTCGCCGACCCGGGTGAGGACGCGCTGCCGGAGATCGACTCCTGCGTCGAGCTCTTCCCGACGGCCGAGTTCCAGGAGCGCGAAGCCTTCGACTTCTTCGGGATCGTCTTCAGGGGGCATCCCGACCTGCGGCGGATCTTGCTGCCCGAGGACTACGTGGGGTGGCCCCAGCGGAGGGACTTCCCCGTTGGCGGCGAGCCCGTGACCTTCACCTACAACGAGCGCAACTATGGCTGAGCTGACCGAGGACCGCACAACCGAGGTCATGACCGTGAACATCGGGCCGCACCACCCAGCCACGCACGGCGTGCTGCGCCTCGTCGTCGACCTCGAAGGCGAGGTGGTCAAGGACCTGAAACCGATCATCGGTTACGTCCACACGGGGATCGAAAAGTCCTGCGAGGACAAGAGCTACTGGAAGGTCATCCCCTTCGTCGAGCGCATGGACTACGTCTCCTACTTCTTCCAGATGGAGGCTTTCTGCGGCGCGGTCGAGCGGCTGATCGAGCTGGAGATCCCACCCCGAGCCAGGTACCTGCGGACGATCTTCCTCGAGCTCAACCGCATCCACTCGCATCTCGTCTGGCTGGGGACGACGGCGCTCGACCTCGGCGCGATCTCGATGCTCTGGTACTGCTTCCGCGAGCGCGACCGCATCCTCGACCTCTTCGAGATGGCGGCCGGCCAGCGCATGCACACGCGCTACTTCCAGGTGGGCGGCGTGATCGAGGACATCCCGCTGGGCTTCGAGGCGAAGCTGCGCGAGTTCATCGCCGAGATGCCGGTGCGGGTCGGCCAGTACCAGGCGCTGCTCGACCGCAACGAGGTCTTCCTCTCGCGCACCAAGGGGACCGGGATCGTTTCGCGCGAGCGCCTGCTGGAGCTGGGCGTCACCGGGCCGCTGCTGCGGGCCGCCGGCGAGCCCTGGGACCTGCGCAAGGCCTTCGACTACCTCGCCTACCCGGAGATGGACTTCAAGATCCCGGTGGGCACGGTCGGCGACAACTACGACCGCTACCGGGTGCGGGTGGCGGAGATGGTCGAGTCGACCCGGATCGTCGAGCAGGCGCTGGACGCGCTGCCCGAGGGGCCCTTCATCGCCGACGACCGCAAGTACGTGCTGCCGCCGCGCTCGGAGCTCTCGACCTCGATGGAGTCGCTGATCCACCACTTCAAGCTCGTCACCGAGGGCTACCGCGTGGGCCCCGGCGAGATCTACTACGCGATCGAGTCGCCGCGCGGCGAGCTGGGCTGCTTCGTGCTCGCCGACGGCTCGGCGAAGCCGGCACGGGTGCACTACCGCGATCCCTCCTTCGTCAACCTGCAGGCCTTCAAGGACATGTCGGTCGACAGCTACGTGGCCGACATGATCTGCTCGCTGGGGATGCTCGACCCGATTCTGGGGGGGGTGGATCGGTGAGCCCCGTCGACGGTCCCGGCATCGTCAATCCAGACCTGCCGGTGGATCGCGCGGTCACCGAGGGCCGCGTTCCAGACCGCACGCCGGAGCAGATCCCTGAGCTGCACGAAGTCGACTGCCCGCCGGAGCTGCGCGAGCGGATCGAGGAGCTGATGTCGCGCTACCCGGATCGCAAGTCGGCCTCGATCCCGGCGCTCTGGGCGGTGCAGCGGCTCTACGGCTGGTGCACGCCGGAAGGCATCCGCCAAGCCGCCGCGGTGATGCGGGTTACGCCGGCCTACCTGGAGTCGGTGGCGAGCTTCTACGACCTGCTGCACACCGACCCGGTCGGCACCCACAAGGTCGCGGTCTGCACCAACATCAGCTGTTGGATGCGCGGCGGCGACGAGCTGCTCGACGCCTTCCGCGCGGCGGCCGGCGAGGACGAGAGCTTCTTCGTCACCGGCTTCGAGTGCCTCGGCGCCTGCGACATCGCGCCGATGGCCTCGATCGACGAGCGCTACTTCGGACCGCTGGAGGCGGCCGAGGCGGCGACGGCGATCGGGCAGCTGCGCGCCGGTGCCGAGGTACTGCCCGAGAAGGCGCTGGAGAAGCGCCCGCTGCCGGGAGGCCCCGATGCCTGAGACGCGGATGCTCTTGAAGAACGCCGAAGACCCGGCGCTGCGCACACTGGCCGCCTACAAGGGTTACGGCGGCTACGCGACGCTGGGGAAGGCCTACCGAGAGATGGAGGCCGATGAGATTCTTAAAGAGCTCGAAGAGTCGGGGCTGCGCGGCCGCGGCGGCGCCGGCTTCTCGATGGGAAAAAAGGCGAGCTTCCTGCCGCGCGGCGGTGGTGTCGACAAGTACCTCTGCTGCAACGCTGACGAGTCCGAGCCGGGGGCCTTCAAGGACCGCGAGCTGATGCAGCGCAATCCGCACCAGCTGATCGAGGGGATCGCGATCGCCTCGCTGGCGGCCGACATCGGCCACGCCTTTATCTTCATTCGCGGCGAGTACGACTCGCAGGCCGACATCCTCGACGCCGCGGTCGCGGAAGCGTATGAGGCCGGCTACCTGGGCAAGGACATCCTCGGCACCCACCGCGACCTGGAGCTGGTCGTCCACCGCGGCGCCGGCGCCTACATCTGCGGCGAGGAGACGGCGCTGCTCGACGCGCTCGAGGGCAAGCGCGGCAACCCGCGGCTGAAGCCGCCCTTCCCGGCGGTGCAGGGCCTCTACGGCGGGCCGACGCTGATCAACAACGTCGAGACGCTCTCCAACGTGCCGCACATCGTCCGTAACGGCGCCGAGTGGTTCCGCGGCTTCGGGACGGAGCAGTCGCCGGGGACCAAGGTGGTCTCGGTCTCCGGCTGCGTGCAGCGCCCCGGCAACTACGAGGTCGAGCTGGGCATCCCGACGCGCGAGCTGATCATGGACCTCGCCGGCGGGCCGCTGGAGGGCCGCGAAGTAAAGGCCTTCTACCCGGGTGGCTCCTCCTCGCCGGTGCTCACCGCCGAGGAGGGCCTCGACCTTCCCTACAGCTTCGAGGCGATGGGCGAAGCCGGCTCGATGCTCGGTTCGGGCTCGATCATCGTCGCCGACGACTCGGTCTCGATCCCCCACATGGCGCTGCGCACGGCGCGCTTCTACCACCACGAGTCCTGCGGCAAGTGCACCCCCTGCCGCGAGGGCACCAACTGGACGGTGAAGATGCTCGAGCGGGTGGTGCGCGGCGAGGCGACGCCGATGGATCTCGACATCGTCGCCTCGGTGCAAGAGAACATCATCGGCCACTGCCTCTGCGTGCTGGGCGACTCGATGGCGATGCCGGTCGGGGCGATGGTGCGCAAGTTCCGGGGGGAGTTCGAGCAGGTGATCGCCGATGCCGGTGGCGAGCAGCTCGATGACGAGGCGCGGCTCTCCGTCGTCCAGGCCACTCCCGAGACCCTGGGGGCGGCGACGTGAGCGGCAAGGAGATCAGCCTGATCATCGACGGGCGCGAGGTGCGCGCCACCGAGGGCGAGATGCTGCACGATGCCGCCAAGCGGGGCGACGTCGAGATCCCGGTCTTCTGTTACGAGCCGAAGCTCGGTGAGCCGGTCGGCGCCTGCCGCATGTGCCTGGTCGAGGTCGAGGGCATCCCCAAGCTGCAGACCTCCTGCTCGACGCCGGTACGCGACGGCATGGTCGTCCATACGCGCACCGACCAGGTCAAGCACGCGCAGAGCGCCGTGGTCGAGTTCCTGCTGGTCAACCACCCGCTCGACTGCCCCGTCTGCGACAAGGGCGGCGAGTGTCCGCTGCAGGACATTTCGATGGGCTGGGGCCCGGGCAAGAGCCGCATGACTGACCCCAAGCGCCACTTCCAGAAGCCGATCGAGCTCTCGCCGCTGGTCGCGATCGACCGCGAGCGCTGCATCCTCTGCTACCGCTGCGTGCGCTTCAGCCAGGAGGTGGCCGAGGACGAGCAGCTGCAGCTGCTGGAGCGCGGCGACCGCAGCTTCGTCGGCACCTTCGACGACCGCCCCTACGTGGCGCCCTTCCACGGCAACATCACCGACCTCTGCCCGGTCGGCGCGCTGACCAGCTACACCTACCGCTTCCGCGCCAGGCCTTGGGACATCGAGCAGGCCGGCTCGGTCTGCACGCTCTGTCCGAGCCAGTGCAACGTCAGCTTCACCGTGCGCGACGAGCAGGTGAAGCGGGTGATCGCCCGCGACAACGCCGACGTTGACGACGGTTGGCTCTGCGACCGCGGTCGCTACGGCTTCGAGATGTTCGGCGCTGAGCAGCGGGTGCGCGGCCCGCACCTGCGCGGCGATGCCGAGGTCGAGTGGCCGGAGGCGATCGCCAAGGCCGCCGCGGCGCTGCAGGCCGCCGGCCCCCAGAGCGCCGCGATCGTCGGCGACGCCTCCAACGAGGAGGGCTACCTGGTGCAGCGCATCATGCGCGAGGCCCTGGGCTCGCCCCACGTTGACTCGCGCACCTCGCGCGGCCCCGGCCGCGAGACGCTGGCCCGCCTCGCCGCGCCGCAGATCTCGGCCAAGGTGCGCGACATCGACGACGCCGACGTGATCCTCGTCGTCGGCACCGACCCCCTGCACAGCAGCCCGATCCTCGACCTGCGCATCCGCAAGGCGATCCGCCGCAACGGCGCCAGGCTGGCCGTCGCCACCGAGGCGCCGACCGCCCTCGACGGCGGCACAGTCGCCGTCGCCCGCTATGCCCCCGGCAACGCAACCGCTTTCCTGACCAACCTGACCGCTGCATTGGCCGCCGATGGGCCGATACGTCAAGGTGACCTTGACGTATCGGCCCATCGGCAGGGGGAAGTGGCGGAGACGCTGCGCGAGGCCGAGAGCGTCGTCGTCATCTGGGGCGACCGCATCGGCCGCGAGGGCGAGGAAGCCACGCTTGCCCTGCTCGACCTCGCCGCCACTCTGGACCTGGCCAGCAAGGACGGCTCAGGCCTCCTGGAAATCCCCGAGCTGACCAACGCCCGCGGCCTGCGCGAGGCCGGCTGCCTCCCCGACGCGGGCCCGGGCCTGATGAATGCTGCATCGAGCACCTCAACGGTGCCAAATGCAGCGCTCGTGGGGAAGGGGACCGAGGAGATCCGGGCAGCGCTCGAGTCAGGAGAACTGAAGACCCTCCTCCTCTTCGGCGTCGACCCGCTGCGCGACTTTCCGGACACAGCCGCCTGGGATCGAGCCCTAACAGCAGCCGATCACGTCATCTGCTTCTCGACCTTCGAGAACGCCACCACGGCCAAGGCCAGCGTCGTCTTCCCGCTCGAGACTCACGCCGAGAAAGACGGCACCGTGACGCACCCCGACGGCCGCCTCCAGCGCGTCCGCCCCAGCGCCGCACGCCCCGGCGACATCCGCCCCAACTGGGGCGTGCTCGCCGAGCTGTCGATCGCTCTAGGCCACGACACCGGCATCCACTCCCAGCCCTCAGCCTTCGCCGCCCTTACGGAAGCTGTGCCCTTCTATGCGGGCATTACCGACGCCGACATCGGCGGCCGCGGAGTTCGTTGGCAAGAGACTGACGCCGCCTCGCAGCTTCCGCGAGCCGCGGGGGTCGACTCCCCAGGCCCGCTAGCGCGGGGAGTCCCTGGAGAGCCGACCCCCGCGTCCCGCCAGAGCTCTGAAGGGACGAATGATCCGGGGTCGATCGGAACTCCTCGCGAAGGCGAGCCGAGCGACCCCGGATCATTCGTCCTCGGTAGCTATCGCGATCTCTGGGCCGGCCCGATCACGGAGCTCAACCCGCCACTTAGGTTCCTGGCCCCACAGCAGCGTGTTGAGCTTTCAGTTTCCGATGCCGAGCTGCTCGGACTCAAAGCTGGTGAGACCGTGGCGGTCTCGCAGAACGGGACGAGCTTGAGCGCCCGTGTGGCGATCAAGGAGCGGGTCCCGGAGGGCACCTGCTTCCTGCTCGAGGGCACTGCAGAGTCGAATGCCAACGCCCTGCTCAACGGCAGCCCGGTCAGCGTCAAGATCGAGAAGGTCGGCGCCTGATGCTGCCGCTCGCCGACACCACGTACGTCGAAGCGACCTGGGTGATGATCGTCAAGAGCCTGGTCATCTTCGCCGTGATCTTCGGCATCCTGCCGCTGATGACGGTGCTCGAGCGCAAGCTGATCGGGCGCTTCCAGCACCGCTACGGGCCGAACCGGGTCGGTCCCTTCGGCCTCATGCAGCCGCTGGCCGACGTCGGCAAGCTGCTCTCCAAGGAGGCCTTCCGGCCGGCCAACGCGATCCCCACCCTGTTCATCCTCGGGCCCTTGCTGCCGGTGCTCTCCGGCGTGCTCGCCCTGGCGATCATCCCCTGGGGCGACGTGCAGGACGGTGTCGGCCTCTACGGGATCGACGTGCCGATCGGCATCCTCTACTTCTTCGCCGTCGGCTCGATCGCCTTCTACGGCCTGCTGCTCGGCGGCTGGTCCTCGGGTTCCAAGTACAGCCTGCTGGGCGCGATGCGCGGCGCCGCGCAGCTGATCTCCTACGAGGTGGCGATGGGCCTGGCGCTGCTCGGCGTGATCATGATGGGCGGCTCGCTCTCGCTGGTCGACATCGTCCACGCCCAGGGCGCGATGTGGTTCATCGTCCCCCAGTTCGTCGGCTTCCTGATCTTCATGCTGGCCGGCTTCGCCGAGACCAACCGCACGCCCTTCGACATGCCCGAGGCCGACGCCGAACTGGTGCAGGGCTTCATGACCGAGTACGGCGGCATGCGCTTCGGCAGCTTCCTGCTGGTCGAATACATGGAGATCATCGTCGTCTCCGGGGTCGCCGCGGCGATGTTCCTCGGCGGCTGGATGGGTCCCGGGCCGAGCTTCCTCGACCCGGTCTGGATGCTGGCCAAGATGCTCGGCCTGGTGCTGGTCTTCATCTGGGTGCGGGCGACGCTGCCGCGCCTGCGCTACGACCAGCTGATGAGCCTCGGCTGGAAGATCCTCTTGCCGCTGGCGACGCTCAACGTGCTGGTCACCGCGGTTCTGGTGGTGGTCCTGTGAGGAGTGGGACGACTTATCCGTCATATGGCCGGAAAACTCGTCCCACTCGCGAGGTGAACGGTGGCTGAGTTCCCATACCTGAAGGACCAGGACGTGGTCGAGGTGCAGCGTGGGCCGGAGCCGGGCGGCGTCGGCGGCGCCTACCGCGCTTTCGGCGAGACCCTGCGCGGGCTGAAGACGACGATGGCGCGGCTGATCGAGGGGCCGCTGACGATCGAGTACCCCGAGGAGAAGACCCCGGTCTACCCGCGCTTCCGCGGCCGCCACAAGCTGCACAAGTTCGAGGACAGCGGGTTGGAGAAGTGCGTCGGCTGCTCGCTCTGCGCCGCCGCTTGCCCGGCCGACTGCATCCGCGTCGTCGCCGCCGAGAACATTCCCGGCGACCGGGTCTCCGCCGGCGAGCGCTACGCCGCCGTCTACGAGATCAACCTCTCGCGCTGCATCTTCTGCGGCTACTGCGAGATCGCCTGCCCCTTCGACGCGATCACCATGGGACACGACTACGAGATGGCCGACTACGACCGCTCGGACCTGATCTTCACCAAGGAGATGCTGCTCGCCGAGCCGATCGAGCGCACTCCACTGCGGGCAGAGGGCGAGTAGTGGAAGCGGTGCTCTTCTTCGCGGCGGCCCTCGGCGCCCTGGGCGGCGCCGTCGGCGTCGTCGCCCTGCGCAACCCCTTCTACGGCGTCCTCGCCCTGATCGTCCACCTCTTCTCGCTCGCCGTCCTCTTCCTGCTGCTCAGCTCGGCCTTCGTCGCCGCCGCCCAGGTAGTGGTCTACGCCGGCGCCGTGATGGTCCTCTACGTCTTCGTCGTCGCCTACGTAGGTGGCGACACCGAGTCCGCCTGGGAGCCGATCCCTGGCCAGCGCTTCCTCGCCCCACTGATCGGTGCCGCCCTCTTCATCGAGCTCTCGGTTGCCGTGCTCGGCTCCTCGCTGCTCGCCCTCGGCACCGAGGGGCCCGACGTACAAGCCGGCTTCGGAGACCCAGCCGCAATAGGCAAGCTCCTCCTAGAAGACTTCCTGTTGCCTTTCGAGGCCTCTTCCATCCTGCTGCTTCTCGCTGCGGTGGGCGCCGTCGTGCTTGCCGGTCGCCAGGGCACTTCTGAGCCGAGCAAGGGGGCTCCGGGGGGGTCCTCAGAACACTCAGCACCGCAGGTGCGTTCTGAGGACCCCCCCGGAGCCCCCACCCCCGCCGGAGGTTCTTCGGCATGAACATCGAGTGGTACATCGTGCTCTCGAGCCTGCTGTTTGCGACGGGCGCCATGGGGATCTTGATCCGACGGAGTCCGATCGTGATCTTGCTCTGTCTGGAGCTGATGTTGAATGCCGGGAACCTGGCGCTGGTTGCGTTCAGTCGCATGGTTGGCAACCAGGAGGGTCAGGTGTTCGCGATCGTGGTGATGGTCGTGGCCGCGTGCGAGGTTGTGATTGGTCTTGGCCTCATCGTCGCCATCTTTAGGCGGAAGCTGCCGCTTGACGTAGACCAGCTGAGGGAGCTGAGAGGTTGAGTGCTACGGCCTGGGCCTGGCTGGTCCTCTTCTTTCCGCTGCTGGGTTCGATCGTGATTGGGATCGGCTACAAGGCGATCACAGCCCGCGTCGCCGGCATCATCGGCACGGCGGCGATCGGGCTCGCCTTCGCCTGCGGCATCGCGGCGCTCGTCAGCCTGCTCGGCGAGCACCCCGAGGCGCGCCACCACGCCTCCTCGCTCTGGGACTACGCCTCGGTCGCCGGCCTCGACATCAAGCTCGGCATCTACCTCGACCCGCTCTCGGCCTTCATGGTGCTGGTCGTCACCGGGGTCTCGACCCTGATCCACCTCTACTCGTTCGGCTACATGCAGTCCGACGAGGGCTACCACCGCTTCTTCAGCTACCTCAACTTCTTTGTCTTCTCGATGCTGCTGCTCGTCCTCGCCGGCAACTTCGTGCTCTTGATCGTCGGCTGGGCCTTCGTCGGCTTCGCCTCCTACGCGCTGATCAGCTTCTGGTACCGGCGCACGACGGCAACCGGGGCGGGCATGAAGGCCTTCGTGATCAACGTCGTCGGCGACATCGGCCTGGTGCTCGCCGCCTTCCTCATCTTCCGTGAGCTGGGCACCTTCGAATACGAGGCGGTCTTCACGAAAGCGCCTGAGGTCTTCAGCACCAACGAGTGGACGATCGTCGCGATCTGCCTGCTGCTCTTGGTCGGCGCCTTCGCCAAGTCGGCGCAGCTGCCCTTCCACACCTGGCTGCCCGATGCGATGGAGGGCCCCACCCCGGTCTCCTCGCTGATCCATGCGGCGACGATGGTCACCGCCGGCGTCTACCTGATCGCCCGCGCCCACCCGCTCTTCGACCTGGCGCCGACCGCCGCCGACATCGCCGCCTTCACCGGCCTGGCGACGCTGCTCGTCGCCGGCACGATCGCGATCGCGATGACCGACCTGAAGCGGGCGATCGCCTACTCGACGATGAGTCAGATCGGCTACATGATCATGGGCGTCTCGATCGGCGCCTTCAGTGCCGGCATGTTCCACCTGATGACCCACGCCTTCTTCAAGGCGCTGCTCTTCATGGCGGCCGGCTCGATCATCGCGGCGATGGCCAATCGTCAGGACATCGACCGGATGAGCGGCTTCTGGAAGGCGATGCGCTTCACCTCGCTGATGCTGGTGATCGGCGGCCTGGCCCTGGCCGCCTTCCCCTTCACCTCGGGCTTCTTCTCCAAGGACTCGATCCTCGATTACGCCACGGCGCGCGGCGGCATGTACGAGTGGATGGCGATCGGCGGCTACATCGGCGCCTTCCTCACCGCCGTCTACACCTTCCGGCTGATCTTCCGGGTGCTGCCCGGCAAGCCCTGCCCCGAGGCGCAGGAGCTGATCGACAGCGGCCACCTGCATCACGGCGAGCCGATCAACCCGGCCAACGAAGAGCTGGAGGACCCCGAGGTCGGCTTCCCCGGTGCCCACCACCACATCGCCGAGCAGTCCAAGCCGATGGCGGTGGCGATGGCCGTGCTCGGCTTCGGGGCGCTGTTCGCCGGCCTGATCCAGGTCCCGGGCGTCGACGACGTGCTCTTCGCCTGGCTGGAGCCGGTCTTCGCCGACTCGGAGCTGAGCCACATCCACGCCAGCGTCGGTGCCGAGTGGCGCGGCCTGGCGATCGGCGGCGTCATCTCGCTGCTCGGCATCGCCACCGCCTATCTGCTCTGGGTGCGGCGACCCGAGCTGCCGGCGCTCTTCCGCCAGCGCTTCCGCCCGGTCTACCTGCTCGCCGCCAACAAGTGGTACTTCGACGAGGCGATCGACTTCCTCATCGTCCGCCCGGTGCTGGCGATCGGCCGCTTCGCCAACCGGGTCTTCGAGCGCTTCGTCGTCGATGGGCTCGTCACCGGCACCGAGGACGTGGTCGGCGCCAGCGGCCGCGTCGTGCGCATTGTGCAGAGCGGCTTCGTGCGCGGCTACGCGCTGCTGCTGATCGCCGGCTTCGCCGGACTCGCCCTCTACTTCCTGCTGAGCAGCCAATGAGCGCGAAACTCGCAAGCGTGCATCTCTGGTTCTTCGCGCCGCGAGTTTCGCGGGAGACGATGTGATGAGCAACTCGCTGCTCTGGACCCCGCTCGTCTTCGGCTTCCTCGGCCTCGCCGTGCCGCGCCGCTACACGGGCTGGTGGGCGACGCTGGGCACCGCGGTGACGCTGGCCCTGGCGATCGCCGTGCTGGCCGGCTTCGACTCCAGCGGCGGCCTGCAGAACACGGTCGACGTCGAGTGGATCCCCGGTCTCGGTGTCGATTACAGCCTCGGCGTCGACGGATTGAACGTCTTCCTGATCCTGCTGACCACGGTGCTCTGGGCGGCCGGCACCGCTTTCGCCGCCTTCCGCGAGCAGGAGCGCCCCCACCTCTTCTTCCTGATGATGCTGCTCGGCGAGACGGCGACGCTGGGCGCTTTCCTCGCCCAGGACCTGCTGCTCTTCGTCCTCTTCTTCGACCTGATGCTGGTGCCGTTCTACTTCCTCTTCGGCGCCTGGGGCAGCGACCGAGAGGGCGGGCCGACGGCAGCTGCGGCGACGCTGAAGATGATCGTCTACACGCTGATCGGCTCGCTACTGATGCTGGTCGCGGCGATCGCCACGGGGATCATCGCCGCCGACGGCGGCCAGATCAGCTTCTCGATCGCCGAGCTGGCGCAGCAGCCGCTGGGCGAGGGCAGCCAGCGCTGGATCTTCTGGTTCTTCGCCGCTGCCTTCCTGGTCAAGATGCCGGCCTTCCTCCTGCACGGCTGGATGCCCGACGCTTACCGGGCGGCGCCGTTGCCGGTGCTGGCGGTCTTCTCCGGGGTGCTGGCCAAGGTCGGTGCCTACGGCTTCCTGCGCGTCGTGTTGCCGCTCTTCCCGGATGCCACGGTGGAATTCCAGGAGGTGGTGCTGGTCATCGCCCTGGCCTCGATTCTCTACGGCTCGGTGATGGCCTTCACCCAGACCAACGTGCGGCTGATCGCCGGCTACTCCTCGGTGGCACAGCTCGGCTTCATCACGGCCGGGATCTTTGCGCTCAGCGCCGACGGGGCCGACGGAGCGGTGCTGCAGATGGTCAACCACGGCCTCGTCGTGGCGCCACTCTTGGTCATCGTCGCGATCCTCGCCGAGCGCAGCGGCAGCGAGGACCTGCGCGAGATGGGCGGCATGGCGATGAAGGCGCCCGTGCTGGCGGCGCTTTTCCTGATCGTCACCCTGGCGACGCTGGCGATGCCCGGCTCGGCCAACTTCGTCGGCGAGTTCTACATCCTCAACAGCCTCTTCGACTCGAAGATCGTCTTCGCCTGCGTGGCGATCAGCGGCGTCGCGATGAGCGCGTATTACGCGCTGCGCCTTTACCAGCGCACGATGCACAACCGCCGACCCGATGGCATCGAATCGCGCGAGATCGGCTGGCGCGACGGCATCGTGCTGGTGCCCCTCGTCCTCTGCATCCTGGGGCTGGCGCTGTATCCGCAGTTGATCCTGAAACGTACGGACAACTCCGTGTCCCAAACCGTTGCGGCTGTGAAGGGGCCGTCGGAGGGGTCTCCCAAAACACTCAGCAGGTCGCGCCCTTCCCCTAGCCGAGCAATTACTTCTCAACTGCGCGAACCTGCGTTTTGGGAGACCCCTCCGACGGCCCATCCCCGCCAGGAAGCAGTGGAGCAGTGAACTTCCAGGCTCCCGAGATGGACTACGCGGCGCTCTCGCCGATCCTCGCCCTCACGGCGGGGCTCTGCGTCGTCTTGCTCAGCGCGGTCTTCAGGCCGCTGCGGCGCACGGCGCCGGGGCTGACGCTGGTCGTTCTCGCCGCCACCGCCGGGCTGCTGATCTGGCACTGGAACGACCCGACGGATCTCGTCTCCGGCGCCCTGCGGCTCGACGACCTGGCGATCTCGATCTCGCTGATCGCGATCCTCACCGCCACCTTCGCCGTCCTCCTCTCGATCCGCGAGCCGGCTGCCGAGCAGGTCGGCTCGGGCGAGTACCACGCGCTGCTGCTCGGCTCGGTGCTGGGCATGGTGCTCCTCGCCCAGGCGCAGAACCTGGTCACCTTCTTCGTCGCGATCGAGACGCTCTCGATCCCGCTCTACATTCTCTGCGCCGCCAACCTGCGCCGCGAGAAGTCGCTCGAGTCGGGGCTCAAGTACCTGATCGTCGGCTCGCTCGGCTCGGCGACGCTGCTCTACGGCATGGCCTTTCTCTACGGCGGCTCGGGCTCAACCAGCTTCGAGGGGATCGCCGCGGGGATCTCCAAAGCGGGCCTCGTCGAGGACCCGCTGGTCCTGGTCGGCATCGCGCTCTGTGCGGTCGGGCTTGCCTTCAAGACCTCGATCGCCCCCTTCCACCAGTGGACGCCCGACGTCTACGAGGGCGCGCCGACGCCAATCACCGGCTTCATGGCGGTGGCGACCAAGGCAGCGGCCTTCGCCGTCTTCGTGCGCTTCTTCGACGTTGCCCTGATCGCCCAGGCGGATGAGTGGCAGCCGGCGCTGGCGGTGCTGGCCGCGATTTCGATCGTCGTCGGCAACGTCGGCGCCCTCGGCCAGAGCTCGCTCAAGCGCCTGCTCGGCTACTCCGGCGTCGCCCAGGCCGGCTACATCCTCGGCGGCCTTGTCGTCGCCAGCGAGGCGGGGATCAACGCGATGGTCTTCTACTTGGCCGCATACGCGTTCATGAATCTCGCCGCCTTCGCTGTCGTCATCGCGCGGGAGCGGGAAACCATTTTCGGGGACGACATCCGTTCTGTGCGAAACCTTGGCAGCGAGCGGCCATTGCTCGCCTGGCCACTGACAATCTCGATGCTGGCACTCGCCGGGCTTCCCGCAACCGCTGGGTTCATCGGCAAGCTCTATCTAATAGAGGCGTTGGTCGAGGGCGGCTACACCTGGCTCGCCGTCTTCATCGCCATCGGCACGATGATCTCGCTGGCCTACTACCTGCGGGTGGTGGCGGCGATGTGGATGCGGCCGGAGGCGGCGGCTGCGCCGGCGATTGCTGGGGCTTCTCCTGAGGCGGATCCGGTCGACCCCGAAGCGGGCCGGCGTCCTTATCTAGTGGCCCCCGCGTTGCTTGCCGCTGCCGCAACGATCTTCTTTGGCATCATTCCCCAGCCGCTGGTCGAGTTTGCAGAACGCGCCGGGTCGTCTCTCTTCTGACCCGACAGGCGTCGCTGGCGCGGCGGGTCCTGTCACCGAATGGGGCCCACCACCCGCGAGAGGCGTATATGGTCAACACATGTCTGAGCGGCCGAGGGCACTGCAAGCGGGGACGATGTGCGAGGCGTTTCAAATCTCCGCGGAGGAGTGGGCTGACAGTCCGGCGCTGCGGCTGAAGGACACCGACTACGAGGCGTCGTGGAAGGACTACTCCGAGGCGGTGCGCAAGCGCGCGGCTGGGTTGGCGAAGCTTGGTGTTGGACGGGGCGACACGGTTGGCTTCATGCTGGTCAACCGGCCGGCGCTGCATTTGACCGATTGCGCAGCGATGCATCTGGGGGCGACCTGCTTCTCGGTCTACAACACCTCCTCGCCGGAGCAGGTGGAGTACGTGGTCGAGGACGCGGCCAACCGGGTAATCGTCACCGAGCAGGCCTTTCTCGAGACGGTGCTGGCGGTGCGCGAGGCGGTTGAGACAGTCGAGCACGTTGTCGTGGTCGATGGCGAGGCGCCGGAGGGGACGATCTCGGTCGAGGAGCTGGAGGCGATGGGCGATCCCGGCTTCGACTTCGAAGCCGCTTGGCGCGCAGTCGAGCCCGATGACGTGCTCTGCTTGATCTACACCTCCGGCACCACCGGCCCGCCCAAGGGCGTGCAGCTGACCCACGCCAACATGGTCGCCGTCTGGCGGGCCTGCGACGCGGTCCAGGAGACCAAGCCGGGCGGGCGGATGATCTCCTTCCTGCCCAGTGCCCACATCGCCGACCGCTGGGCCGGGCTCTACGCCCAGATGGTCTACGGCAGCTGCGTGTACTGCTGCCCGGACCCGCGCGCGATGGTCGCCTACTCGATCGAGGTCAAACCGACCGTCTGGGGCGGGGTGCCACGCATCTGGGAAAAGCTCAAGGCGGCGATCGAGATCGGCATCGCGGCCCAGCCGGACCAGGCCAAACGCGAGGCGACGGAGGCGGCGATCGAGGTGGGCCGTCGTCGCGTCGCCGCCTACATGGACGGCGGCGTGCCTGAGGAGCTACAGGCCGAGTGGGAGCGTGCCGACGAACAGGTGCTCTCGGGGATCCGCGCCATGCTGGGTCTCGACGAGGTCGAATCGTTCGTCGTCGGGGCGGCGCCGACACCGCCGGAGGTGCTCGAGTTCTTCCTCGCGCTGGGGATCGAGATCCGCGAGACCTGGGGAATGTCGGAGACGACCGCGATCACGACCCTCAACCCGCCGGGCGGCATCCGCTTGGGGACGGTCGGGCCGCCGATCCCGGACACCGAGGTGAAGCTCGCCGAGGACGGCGAGGTGCTGGTGCGCGGGCCACAGGTGATGGTGGGCTACCGCAACATGCCCGAGAAGACCGCCGAGGCGCTTACGGATGACGGTTGGCTGCTGACCGGCGACATCGGCGAATTCGACGAGGCCGGCTACCTGCGCATCGTCGACCGCAAGAAGGAGCTGATCATCAACGCGGCGGGCAAGAACATGTCGCCGGCCAACATCGAGGCGAAGCTGAAGGCCGCCTCGACCCTGATCGCCCAGGCGGTGGCGATCGGCGACAACCGCCCCTACAACGTTGCCCTGATCGTGCTCGATGCCGAATCGCTGGCAGCGCGCGGCGCGGCCGCGGACGACCCGGCCGTCGCCAAGGAGATCGCCGAGGCGGTCGAGACGGCCAACGCGCGCCTCTCGCGGGTCGAGCAGATCAAGCGCTACGAGGTACTACCCGGCGAGTGGGTGCCCGGCAGCGAGGAGCTGACGCCGACGATGAAGCTCAAGCGCCGGCCGATCGAGCGCAAGTACGAAACGGAGATAGAAGCTCTCTACGCAGACTCCTGAGCGGCGCCCATAGGGTGCCGCGATCGGTGTCCTGCTGACAACCGCCGCAATCGTCGCTGCCGTCGCAGTCGGCGTCGCTGCCGAGCGTCGCTGGCCGGCGGGGGCGGCAAACGCCTCGCGGCGTTCGCTCTCGCTGCTGCTCTACGTGCTGTTGCCGCCGGTGATCTTCTTCAACATCGCCGCCAGCGAGATCGATCCCAGCCACGGCGTCGGTTTGGTGCTGGGCATCGTCGCCTCCTCGCTCGGTGCCCTGCTCGCCTGGTGGGTGGCCAGCCGCGTGCTGCACCTCGCCCGCTTCCAGGTCGGCGCCGTCATCTGCTGCGTGCTCAGCGTCAACACCGGCTACCTCGGCTACCCGCTGACCGTCGCCCTGCTCGGCCGCGACGAGCTCCCCACCGCGGTGCTCTACGACGTGCTCGTCACCGGCCCCTGCCTGCTGCTCGGCGCCTTCGCCGTCGGCGCCGCCTTCGGCACCAAGGCGGGCGAAACCCCGCGCCAGCGGGTCGCCGCCTTCTTCACCCGCAACCCACCGCTCTACGCGGCGATCGCCGGCCTGCTCGCCCCCGAGGCGCTGGCCCCCGACCTGCTCGTCGACGCCTCGCAGATCCTCATCGTGGCGATTCTGCCAATCGGCTTCTTCGCCGTCGGCGCCACCCTGGCGGAGAACGCCGAGCACGGCGAGCTGCCGATGCCGCCGCCCATGACCCGCCCCGTCGCCCTGGCGATCGGCACCCGCCTGGCAATCGTGCCGGCGCTGCTGATGTTGCTTGCCGCCCCGCTGATCGACCTACCTGCTGCCTACCGCCTGCTCTCGGCGATGCCCTCCGGCCTCAACTCGCTGGTCATCGCCCACGCCTACGGTCTCGACATGGAGATCACCGCCGAGGCGGTCACCTGGTCGACGGCGATCGTCGTCGGCGCCGCCCTGGTTTCCCTGCTCCTCTGAAGCGACCGCGGCCGCTGACTTCGCCTTTACTCGCCTATATGGCGAAGAAAGACGAAGTCAGCGTGGGGGTTCGGCCTATCCTGAGGTCATGACGGAGTTCCCGACGGTCCGAGTCGCTGCGATCCAGGCGACGCCGGTGATCCTCGACGCCGAGGCGACGGTCACGAAGGCGGTCGGTCTGCTCGAGCAAGCGGCTGCCGACGGGGCCCAGCTGGCCGTCTTCCCCGAGACCTTCGTGCCCCTCTATCCCTCCGGCGCCTGGGCGAAGGATGCGGCCTCGTTCAACGGCTGGGACGAGTTCTGGGAGCAGCTCTGGGCGAACTCGGTTGAGATCCCCGGCCCGCTCATCGATCGCCTGACCGCCGTGTGCGCCGCGCAAGACGTGCACTGCGCAATCGGCGTCAACGAGCGCGAGCTGCAGCGGCCAGGGTCGCTCTACAACACCGTCGTGCTGATCGGGCCGGAGGGCGTCGTTTGGAAGCACCGCAAGCTGATGCCGACCCAACACGAGCGTCTCTTCCACGGGGTCGGCGCCGGCAACGACCTCGAGGTTGTGCAGACCTCACTGGGGAGGATCGGCGGGTTGATCTGCTGGGAGAACCGCATGCCGCTCGCCCGCTACGCCGTCTACCAGAGCGGACCGCAGATCTGGCTCGCCCCGACGGCGGACGACAGCGACGGCTGGCTGGCAAGCATGCGCCACATCGCGATCGAGTCCGGCGCTTTCGTCGTATCGGCGCCGCAGTACATCCCGGCGGCGGCCTTCCCAGACGACTTCCCTGCCCCGCTGCCGCCGGGCAAGGAGATCTTCGGCAACGGCGGTGCGGCGATAATCGAGCCGGCAGCGGGAGAGGTGATTGCCGGCCCCCTCTACGGCGAGGAGGGAATCGTCGTCGCCGATTGCGACCTGCGGGTCGGCCTCCACGCCAAGCGCTGGTTCGACTCAGCTGGGCACTACAGCCGCGAGGACGTGCTGGCGCCGCAGGTGC
The DNA here is from genome assembly GCA_963715455.1 of uncultured Solirubrobacterales bacterium. GTDB lineage: Bacteria > Actinomycetota > Thermoleophilia > Solirubrobacterales > 70-9 > VRUE01. Next base: position 302,864 of record OY970245.1, read on the forward strand.
GCGAAGGCTGATGCTGCACCACGTCGGCATCGAGATGAGGCCCCCCGATCTGGAGCGCTCGGTCGAACTCTGGCAGGCGCTCGGCTTTGCCTTGGTCGAGCCGCCACCAACGCTGAGCGAGTTCACCTGGCTGGAACGGGAGGGCACCCAGATCCACCTGATGCCCACCGCAGATCCGACCGTGCCGCCCCGCGGCCACACGGCCATCGTCGCCCCGGACTTCGAGGCCAGCGTCGCCGCGCTGCGCGAGCGCGGCTTCGAGGTGGAAGCGCGGCGCGAGCACTGGGGCGTGCCGCGAGCCGTCGTGCTGATGCCCGGCGGCCACCGCGTCGAGCTGATGGCTGCACCACCCGAACGCCAGATCCATTGATCGAAGGGTTTTAGGGGCTATAGCCCCTAAATGCTTCGATCAAGCGGCCGGACCCCCGCCGCACTGGCGTCTACGATGCGCCGGTGCGCTACCCGGTCGAGAGCTTCACCGCCGAGGAGCGGGCCCTGCTCGCCCCCCACTTCACCAACCTGGACCGGCCCGTATTCGCTCTGGTCAATCTGCCGGAGACCGTCAAGGGGGCGCTTTTTGCCCGCTATTCGCGGTATTCCGGGACGGTGCGGCGGCTTTATCTGGAGGAGTTCGCCGAGGACGCGCCGGCCGGCTCCCGACCCTTCGACGGCGCCGAGGGAGAGCGCGCCGCTGGTCTCTATGAGCGGGTCTTCGTCGGCTACGGCGATGACTCGATCGCCCAGGTGGGCGGCGCCCACGTCGCCTGCGAGTGGGTCTCCAACATCCTCACCAAGCTCCTGCAGCGCGGCCGCCTCGCTGCCTACCTGGAGCAGTCGACCCGCTACATCCCCTACGACAAGCCGCTCTCCGAGGAGGGTGGCTACCGCTACTACCGCGACGCGGAGCTCGGCCCCGAGTTCGGCGCAGCGATGGACGAGATCTTCACCATCTACTCGCGCTCGCTGCGCCAGGTCGAGGAGTGGGCGGCGGAGCGCTGGCCACGCGGGGACGACGAACCGGAGGGGCCCTGGCAGCGCTCGATCCGCGCCAAGGCGCTCGACCTGCTGCGTGGCCTGCTGCCGGCGGCGACGCTGAGTCACGTCGGCATCTACGCCTCAGGCCAGGCCTACGAGCAGCTGCTCCTGCGACTGATGGCCTCGCCGTTGCCCGAGGCGCGGGCCTACGGCGAGATGATCCTCACCGAGCTGAAGCAGGTGATGCCGAGCTTCGTCTCGCGGGTCGAGCGGCCCGATCGCGGCGGCGAGTGGGTCTCCTATCTGGAGCAGCGTCGGGAGGGCACCGAGCAGTGGGTCTCGCGGCTCGGCCTCGACCGTCGCGACGCTGGTGAGGCGACTCCCTCGGTGGAGCTGATCCACGTTGACGGCAGCGAAGAGGATCTGCTCGCCTCCTGCCTCTTCGAGGCCGCCGCCACTCCCGAGACCGAGATCCTCGCCCGCATCGACGTGCTCGACCGAGCCGAGCGAGCGGAGCTGCTGGCGGCGATGGTGGGGGAGCGCGGCAACCGCCGCCACCGCCCCGGCCGCGGCTTCGAGGCGCTGCGCTACCGCTTCGAGATCGTCTCCGACTACGGCGCCTTCCGCGACCTGCAGCGCCACCGCATGCTGACCTGTCAGTGGCAACGGCTGGGGCCGGATCTCGGCGCCGGGATTCCCGACGAGGTGCGCGAAGCAGGCGCCGGTGGAGAGTTCGAGCGCGCCCTGGAGATCTCACGCAGCGAGTACGAGCGCCTCGTCTCCGCCGGGCTCAGTGAGCAAGCGCCCTACGCGCTCAGCCTTGCCTACCGCATCCGCTACACGCTTGACCTCAACGCCCGTGAGGCGATGCACCTGATCGAGCTGCGCTCCGGCCGCGAGGGCCACCCGACTTACCGAGCGGTGGCCCAAGCGATGCACGAGCGGATCGCCGCCATCCATCCCGGCGTGGCGGCGGCGATGAGCTTCGTCGATACCTCACAGGAGGCCCGGCTTGAGCGGATCATGAGCGAGATCCGCACCCATCGCAAGCGGGCCCAAGCGGGAACCGAGGTCCCGCCCCCCGGTCTCAACCCCCTAGGTTGAGCGCGGATCCTCGGGGTCCTTGGGCTCCAGCTCATCGGCGGCTTTGTCGCCTGGGGTGGGCCAGGGGATGGCTTCGCCACTCTCCCAGGCGGGGGGTTTGCCGCCGGGGACTCGGCCGAGCAGCAGGATGCCGAGGTAGATGAACCAGAGCAGGGCGAACTGGAAGAAGAGGATCGAGACGGCGCCGAGGGCCATGCCCAGCGAACCCCAGAAGCGGGTCAAGAGGCCAACCCGCATCGCGTGCAGGCAGGTGTAGAACATGGCGATCACGAAGCCGAGCTGGCCACCGATGCCAAAGACAGCAGCCAGGGGGCGCAGCGGTGCTTCGGCGATCAGGTCACCGGCGATCTCATCAGCCCGGTCGCTGTTCAGCTCCACCCCTTTGGCCATCAGCCGGGGAACTTCGTCAGCGACGAACTCCGAAGCGGCGTGCAGGTTGGAGAGCCCGCTGAAGATCGCCAGCCCGGCGAGAAAGAGCGGCGCGGCGACGACCAGGCCGACGAGCTGCCCACGCATCGTCTCGCTGCGCGCATTGGCGGCACGGAAGAGGTAATAGAGCGGCGCGGCGAGCAGGCCGACGCCGATCGCCTGCAGGATGCTGGAGATGAGCTGGGCGCTGCGGTGCTGATCGACGTTGCGCAGCAGTTCGGAGTCGCCGCTGCTGCCGCCGAGCTGGCTGGCGACGATGATCGCGGCGAGCACGAAGCCGATCGCGGCGAGCGTCGCCAGCGCCGTGGGCAGGGCCCAGCGCTGCTCCCAAGCAACCACCTCGGCGCGACTCGGGCTCATGCCTCAGCCACGCTCGCGGAAGTAGAACTGGGGCAGGGCACCTTCGATCACCTCGGCGGTCATCTTCTGTGCCACCTCGAGGTTGCCGGTGCGCACGGCGATGTCGTCCAGCGTGACGATGCCGGCGAGCCTATCCGCATCGACGACGGGAAGGCGGCGCACCCGGTGCTGGACCATCAGCGCTGCCGCCTCGTCGAGCTCCATTCCAGGCTGGCCGCAGATCAACGGCCGCGAGGCGAGCTCGCCAACCGCCACCCCCGGGTCGGTGCCAGCAGCGAGGACGCGCAAGGCGAGATCGCGATCGGTGACCATCGCCTGCGGCGCACCCTCGGAGTCGACGATCACCACCGATCCGACACGGTGCTCGCGCATTAGCTGGGCTACCGAGAGGGCGCTCGCCCCAGGGAGAGCGGTAACGACACCAGCAGTCATGATCTCCCGCAGCTGCACTGCACGTACGCTACTGGTCGATGAACAGTCAGCAAGTGACCTCAAGCGGCCGCCGGAGAGTGCCTGTCGTGCCGCTCGAGGCAGGTGGCGGTCCGGGCAATCCACCCTGCCCGGCGTGCGGCGAGCCACTCTTCGGCTGGATCGACCTGCGGCCCGGCCTCGCCGGGCCGGTGAGCCGCTGCGAGAGCTGCGGCCTCGGAGTGGTCGGCGAGCCAGGCGGCGCGGTCGAGGCGCTTATGGCGCTCGATCGCTGTGCCGATGGCGAGATGCTGCAAATCGCCAACCGGTCCAGCTTCTCCGCCTGGATCGGCGGCGCCGGCTGGGCCGGGCTGACGCCGGGCAGCCACTACCTCTTCACCGCCGAGTCAGTGCGCCGCCTGATCGCCAACCGCGACCAGGTGGTCAGCCAGGCCCACTGGTCACCCGGCCGCGGCATCGCCACGATGTGGCAGACGGTCCTCAACGGGTTCACCTTCGGGCGCAACGTCGCTCTGGGTGCCTTCCGAAGAGCCGTCCCCGTTCCGGCCGAGCGCCCTTGGCAGCGGCGCCTCGACGCGCTGATCAGCGTGGTCGTCGCCTTGCCGGCGCTGCTAGTGGCGCTGCCGCTGGAGCTGCTGGCGGCCGCGGCAGGGCAGGGCAGCGCTCTCTCCCTGCGCTTCGAGCTGCTCTAGCTGAGGCCCTCGCGGGCCTCACGAACCAGAGTGACCGCCTCGGGGAAGAGCACGCGGATCGCGTCGCGCACCTGCATCGCTTGCTCGTCGGGACCGCCGGAGAGCTCCAGGCGACCGATCGAGGCGACGGTCATCTCGACCGCCAGCTTGATCGCGTTGTCGGCCCAAGCGACCCGCTGGGAGGACTGCATCTGCTCGGAGAGCTCCTCCATGCGGGCGCGGAACTCGTCGGGGTCACCGAAGAGGTTGAAGGGGCTGCCCTCCATGCGGCACATGTAAGCAGAAGGGAGTTGCGGGGCGAAACCGCGAGGTTCTGCGCGCCTCCTGTGCGTCCGCCCCTCCTAGCGTCGCCTACATGCGAGGCGAACGGGAGACGGAGCGCGGCTCGGCTAGCGTCGAGCAGGCCGGGCTGGTAGCCCTGATCGCCCTGCTCCTGCTGGCCGCCATCGCCGCAGTCGCAGCTGGCGGTGAGATCGACACCGGCCGCGAGCTCGCCGGGACGATCTCCAAGCGAATCGCCTGCGCTCCCCATCTTCCGGACGCCTGCCGCCACCACCCGCTGGTGCCCGCCTACGGCTGGCCGCTAGCCCGCCTAGCGCGCGTCCTGGCACCGGCGCCCGAGGCGCTGCGGGGACCCTCCGGCCTGCCGCTCGCGCCGGTCGACTTCCGCCGCTGCCGGCGCGAGAGCTGCGCCGTTGCCGCGGGTCCCCACCTGACCGCTTCCGGGCGACGCACAACGGCCTTCACCTCGCTCCGCGACCGCCGCAGCTCGCTGGGCTGGGTCGAGCTCACCTACTGGCTCTACCGCCCTAGCCTGGGCTGGGAGTCGATCGTGCGGCGCGTCCGCCGTGCCCAGGTCGAAGCCGCCAGCGGTGTCCGCGTCCTGCTCCACGACGACCCTGCTCTGGTCCCGCTGGAGACCCTGCCCGGCCGCAACCACTACGAGTTTCCCGCCGGCGAACGCCCAGCCTGGCAGTGGAGCCTCGACGGCCGCTATCCCGGCTGGTCGAGTTGATTCCGCACCATCAACGGCCTCACAAGTTGAAGAGCACAAGGATTGCCTCCACGGGACGGATGCCTAGGAGCGGGCGGCGGAAGGCGCCGCTTTTTCGGCCTCGGCATCGTCCTGGGCCTGTTTGATCAGACCGCGCCAATCGGTGGTGCGAAAGACGAGCAGGATCGCGGCAAAGCCGAGCAGGACCGACCAGGCCGCCATCGCGATCTGGGTGCCGACCGAGAAGGAGAGCACGGCGGCGCGCGAGGGGCCGTGCAGGGTTGCCACAAGCAGCGCCTGCTGGGCGCCGGCGCCTCCCGGCGTGAAGGGCACGATGTTGGCGATCGCCTGGACGCTCATCACCAGCAGCACGTTGCCGAACGAGCCGCCGATGCCGAAGGCCTCGAGGAAGAACCAGAAGGCGGCGAAACGGCAGACCCAGCCCAACCCCTGCCAGGCGGCGACCTCCCGCAGGTAGCGGCGCGGCTCGGTGAGGATGACGAGGCCCTGCCTGACCCGCGCCCAGAAGCGGCGCACGCGGTGGGCGAGCAGGTAGATGCCGATCGCGATCGCCAGCAGCAGCACGCCGATGACGATCAGCAGCGTGCGCGGGTGTTCGGCCCAGAAGGCGATCTCGAAGGCGGGCAGGTGGGGCAGCTGGGGCGGCTCGGGCAAGAGGCCCTGGGTGATCGCGTAGAGCAGGACGAGAACCCCGATCGTCGTGTCGAAGACGGTCTGCACGAGGAAGGACGAGGTGACCGCGGGATAGGAGGACTGCGGGATCTGGCGCTTGACGAGGAAGACCTTGGTGACGTCGCCGGCGTGGGCGGGGACGATCGCGTTGATCCCCGCCCCGGCCAGGTAGGCGGCGCTCAGCTGCAGGTAGGAGATCGGCGTGCCGGGATAGGCGGCGCGCAGCACGTTGCGCCAGGCCCAGGCACGGCAGAGCTGCATCGCCAGCAGGAAGCCGAGCCCGATCGCCAGCGAGGTCCACTCGATGTCGGAGAGATGGCGGAAGAAGGCCGTCGTCGCGTCGAAGAAGGAGTCGAAGCTGGAAGCAAGATCGGCGAGTGGCATCGCAGCTACACTAGCCCGCTCGTGTCAGAGGCCGAGACCCAGACCCCGGCACCGCAGGCCCCCCGCGATCCCGCCGACGAAGCGATGTGCGCGCGAGCGCGCGAGCGCTACACGGCCGATCGCAGGAGCCGTTTCCGGCGTCGGCGCAAGCGCCACGCGGCGCTGCCCAACCTGATCATCATCGGTGGTCTCAAGTGCGGCACGACGAGCATCCACCACTACCTCGGCCTGCACCCCGAAATCCAGATGTCGAAGCCGAAGGAGCTCAACTTCTTCGCCGCCGAGCTCAACTGGGACCTCGGGCTCGACTGGTACGCGAGCCGCTTCGACGACCGCTTCAAGGTGCGCGGCGAGTCCTCCCCGCACTACACCAACCTGCCCCGCTTCGAGGGCGTGCCGGCACGCATCCGGGAGCACTGTCCCGACGCCCGCCTGCTCTACATGGTGCGCGACCCGATCAAGCGCATCCTCTCCCACTGGGTGCACGCGACCGGCGCCGGCTATGAGACCGGTGAGCTGGCCGAGGTGCTCGGCGAGCCCGACTCCTCCTACATGAACCGCTCCAAGTACTGGCTGCAGCTGCAGCCCTACCTGGAGCTCTTCGACCGCGAGCAGATCGAGATCATCACCCAGGAGGAGCTGCAGTCAGAACGCGAGGAGACGATGCGCAAGGCCTTCGCCTTCGCCGGCGTCGACGAGACCTTCACCTCCGAGCAGTTCGACCGCGAGTGGGAGAAGTCGAGCGCCAAGCAGGGCGACAAATACCAGTTCATGGAGAAGCTGATCAAGCTGCCGGGCTTCCGCTCCTTCGATCGCAACTTCGACCGCCTGCCCGAGTCGATGCGCTGGATCGTCGAGAAGGTCGTCCACGACCCGGAGAAACCGCCCGCGCCCAAGCCGAAGCTGCCCGACGACCTTTTCGAGACGATCCGCGAGCGCTTTGCCGAAGACGTCGCCGAGCTGCAGAAGTTCGCCGGTCGCGAGTTCGCCGGCTGGCACGACTACAGCTGAGTAGGCTCAGGCGCGATGCGGCGCCTCCTGCCGGACCCCGGCCCGACGAGCATTGAGCAACAGCTCGACTCCTACCGACCCTGGGAGGGAGTGCGCGAGGAGCGACCCTTTGTGGCGATGAACTTCGCCGCCACGGTCGACGGGGGGGCGACGATCGGCGGGGTCTCGGGACTGATCGGGTCGGATGCCGACACCGAGATGCTGGTCGGCCTGCGGACGCGCTTCGACGCGGTGATGATCGGCGCCGGGACGATGCGCGCCGAGCGCTACAGCGGCCTCGAGAAACGGCTGGTCGTGGTCGAAAGCGGGCCCGAGGGCCGTGCCGACCTACCGGCGCTGCTGTCCTCCCTGCGCAGCGAAGGGGTGCGGGCACTGCTCTGCGAGGGTGGGCCGACCCTGCACGCGGCGCTGCAAGCGGCCGGGGTCGTCGACGAGCTCTTCCTGACGATCGCCCCCAAGCTGATCGGCGGTAGGGCACCGCGCATCCTCAACGGCGAGCTGCCGGGAACGCTGGAGCTGGAGCTTGCCTGGCTGCTCGAGCAGGACGGCGAGCTCTTCGCTCGCTACGGCCGACGCTGACTTCGTGTTTCTGGCTCCGTATGCACCCGAAAGGGCGAAGTCAGCGGGTGGACCGCTAGCGTTCCCGAACCCAGCCCCGAGGAGAGGAACCCAGTAGATGGACTTCACGCCCAGCCCCCAGGTCGAGACCCTGCGCGAGCGCATCCTCGACTTCATGGACGACCACATCTACCCGCAGGAGCGGGAGATCATGGAGGCGATCGACGCCGAGGTCGCGCCGGGCGTCCCCTACCCGCAGATCCTGGTCGAGGTCCGCGAGCGGGCCAAGAGTGAGGGGCTGTGGAACCTCTTCATGCCCGAGGAGCGCTTCGGCCCGGGGCTGACCAACTGGGAGTACGGGCTGCTCTGCGAGGAGATGGGGCGCAGCCCGGTGGCGGCGCCAATGGCCTTCAACTGCGCCGCGCCGGACACCGGCAACATGGAGATCCTCGCCGAGCACGGCAGCGACGAGCAGAAGGAAGCCTGGCTGGAGCCGCTGCTGGAGGGTCAGATTCGCTCCTGCTTCTCGATGACCGAGCCCGATGTTTCGGGCTCCGACCCAACCCTGCTGCAGGCGCGCGCCGTGCGCGATGGCGAGGAGTGGGTGATCGACGGCCACAAGTGGTTCACCTCGGGCGCCGTCGGTGCCAGCCTGGCGATCGCGATGGTGGTCACCGATCCCGAGGCCAACCCCTACGCCCGCGCCTCGATGATCTGCGTGCCGACCGACGCGCCCGGCTTCAACCTGGTGCGGCCGATCCCGGTGATGGGACACGACGCCGGGCCCGGCCACTGCGAGATCCGCTACGAAGAGTGCCGCGTGCCCGCCGCCAACCTGCTCGGCGGCCAGGGCATGGGCTTCGTCGTCGCCCAGGACCGGCTCGGCCCGGGGCGCATCCACCACTGCATGCGTGCGATCGGCACCGCCGAGCGCGCCCTGGAGATGATGTGCCACCGCGCCAACCAGCGCGAAGCCTTCGGCGGCCCGCTCGGCGAGAAGCAGTTCGTCCAAGAGGCGATCGCCGCCTCGCGCATGGAGATCGACCAGGCCCGGCTGCTCACCCTCTACGCCGCCTGGAAGATGGACACCGAGGGCAAGCGCGCCGCCCGCCAGGCGATCTCGGCGATCAAGATCATCGCCGCCAACATGGTGATGGACGTGCTCGACCGGGCGATCCAGATCCACGGCTCGCTGGGCATGACCGACGACACGCCGCTTGCCGCCCTCTGGCGCTTCAGCCGCATGCTGCGCTTGGCCGACGGCCCCGACGAGGTGCACAAGATGGTCCTCGCCCGCCGCGAGCTCAACCGCTGGGCAAAACGCGCCGAGGCCGAGGCAGCCGGCGAGCTCGACCCCAAGCACGCCCGCCGACCGATCTGAGTAGGTATGTGCATATATACCTGCTAAGGTATGTGCATGTTGAATCGACGGCTACAAGTACTGGTCGACGATGAGCGATATCTGCTCCTAGCTCGCGAATCCGAGCGAGTCGGCGCCCCTATCGGCGAGCTGGTGCGCCGCGCGATCGACCGCGAGTTCTCCCAGGGTGGCCACGGCGCCGAGCGCGAAGAGGCGGGACGAGCATTGCTTGCGATGCCGCAACCCCCCGGCGCCGAGCCGGATTGGGAGACTCAGAAGCAAGAAATCCTGGATGCACCAATGGGCAAGTGGCCCGGAGCGTGAGGCGCTTCCTCTACGACACCTCGGTCTTCGTCTATGCCCTCGGCGGAGAGCACGCCTACCGCGAGCCTTGCCGCGAAATCGTACGACGGGCCGCCTCGGGCGAACTGCAAGGCGAGGCCAGTGCCGATCTACTGCAGGAGCTCCTTCATCAGAGAGCGCGACGCACCGGTGACCGTGCTGTCGCCGCCATGTCGGCTCGCCACGCCGCCCGGCTCGCTTGGTGGCACCCGCTCGAACCCGCCGACATTCATAGGGGAATCGACCTCTTCGCAACCCATCCCAACCTCGATGCCCGCGACGCGGTCTTCGCCGGGCTCGCCCTCAATCGTGGCATCGAGGCCATCCTCAGCACCGATCGCGCCTTCGACGAGATCGCCGGCTTGGAGCGAATCGATCCAGCCGACGAGCGCGCGCTTGCCACGCTCGCCGGCTGAGCGGCCTCGTCCTACTTCGTGCCGATCACGTCGATGCCGCCAGAGGTGGCGGTGACGCCGCCACCGGCGGTGCATTCGGCTTTCGCCGCCAGGTAAAGCGTGCGATTGGTCGCCGTCGTCGGCTGGAAGCTCGCGGCGGGGCCGACGCTGATCTCGATGGTCAGCGCAGCCGTGCCTTCGTCCTCGAATTTGCGCTCAGCGACGAATTCGGCTTCTTTTGGCGCCTCAGGGTCCGCCGGATCCACCAACAGGCCGACGGTGACGCTGCGGGGGGCCGTGCACGATTCAGGGACCACGACCTCGAGCCCGCCGACGTAGAGATCGTCCTGGCCCGCCGCCTGCGTGTAGGCGTTGTTGGCGAGCGGATAGACGGTCAGCACAGCGGTCGGCAGCGACTCGGTCGAGGTGCTGCGCGCTTCGTGGACGATGCGCCCGAAAGGGGTGCTGGCGGCATTGATCTTGGCGCCGGTGACCGCTTCTTTGGCGATCTTCGGCGTCGTCACCGCATCGTCATCGAGCTTGGGATTGGTCACCGCGTTGTCGCGGATCTTGATCGTCGTGATCGCGTTTTTCTTGATCTTGCGCGTCGTCACCGCGTTGGCTTTGATCTTCGGCGTCGTCACCGCATTCGCCTTGAGCTGCCGCGGCCCAACGCTGTGCTTGGGCACCTTCGCCGCGATCGCCGTCGCCCCGCCGATGACGAGGAAGAGGGCAAGGGTCGAGGTCACGTTGGCATAGGTGAGCCGCTTGCGGATTTGCTTCACGAGGCCTCCTTTGGATAGCGAGTTCAACGAGGATGGCACGTGGCTCATGTACCGGCATCACGGAAAGGGCCGGGCATTCACCCGGCCCTTTTCTACTGGCGGACTGGTTAGATCAGCCGATCTTTTGCACCAAGCCACCAAAGTAACACGTGCCGGGACGTCCGGCGACATTAAATCCAATGGTCTCGTTCTGTGTCACGATGGCAGTTCCATCGGGAGCAACCGCAGTTAGACCGGGGTCTCCACCGACCTCAATGTCTTCGGTGCCGGTACCCGTGCTTTCAGAATAGAGTTCCGCTGGGCTGTCAGCAACATTAAACGGTGTGAACTCGTCACCGTTATTGTCATCCATCGCAGCGCCATTGACGGAGGTCAGCAGCTGTAGTTCACCTTCGTCTGTACCCGCATTGTTGATCGTGCATACCGCCCTGACGGTGAATGGACCAACGGTCACAATATCCCGGGCCCCAGTTCCTATGAAGAACGAGAAAGGTGTCCGCCCGGCAAGGGCGTTAGCGACATTTGCGGTGTTAGCGGTGTTAGCGCTTGGGACCGTCCCCAGCGAGCTGAGGTTCACCTTCGCCCCAGTTACAGCGCCATCCTTGATCTTCGGCGTAGTAACCGCGTTTTTCTTGATCTTCGATGCCGTTACGGCATTCTTCTTGATCTTGCCTGTGGTGATCGAGTTGCCTTTGATTTCATTGCTGCCGATCTTCTTCGCAGCAAAGGCAGTGGCGCCGCCGAGGACGAGGAAGACGGCGATCGACGACATCACGTTTGCGTACGTGATGCGCTTGCGAATCTGCTTCAAGGGTCTCTCCTTGGTTGCGGACGAGGCGGGATAGGAAAGGCAGGGCCTCAATCCAGTTGAACGAGCACTGGACGCTTTCAGGTTGAGGGCCCAGAGTCAAGACCTTTCGACCGATCCCCTTCAGCTTGAGCCTATGAATACAAAGAGGCCGGGCTTTCGCCCGGCCTCTTTGTGCGCTATCTAACCGCAGCTACGCTGTGGGACAAACGACTGTCAATGCAAAGTCGTGTCCTATGAGATTACCTTCGTCGTTGAACATGGCGACGAAGACAGTCTCTTTGCTGCTTGATTCGAATGCTTCGGCCATCGCGGGAACCCCACTGCCACCCGTCCCGTTGTGCGCGGAACTGGCGGTGTATATGCATTCGCTTATGTCACGCGGGAATTCAATGGCACAAACGAGGAAACACCCTCCTGATTTGATGCCTGGATCGCTCGCACGCGCGAGTTTCGAGCCAGTCGACTCAAAGAGAGCCGAATAGACATTCGCTGCCTTGACCGAAGTGAGCGAGCCCTGGTTGATGTCAGCACCGCTCAGACTTCCGTCGGCGACCTTCGCGCCGGTCACCGCATTCTCAGCCAGCTTCGAGTTCGTAACTGCACTGTCAGCAAGCTTCGTAGTAGTCACAGAGTTGTCGGCAAGCTTGGCAGCATCCACTGCGCTGTTCTTGATCTTCGCCCTGGAAACTGCTTCTTTCTTGATCTTCGCAGTGGTGACAGCATTTGACTTCAGCTGTTTGGTGCCAACGCTGTTTTTGGCGAGCTGGGTCGCGGCAAAGGCGGTGGCGCCGCCGAGGACGAGGAAGACGGCGATCGACGACATCACGTTTGCGTACGTGAGTCGCTTGCGTAGCTGCTTCACGGAATCTCCTTGCAGTTGAGGAACGAGGGAAGAGGAGGCTCGCGCCTACCCAATTTTCCTGGCTGAGCAGGACCCTTTCAGGTTTGGCCGAGCAATGTCAAGCGGACTGGGCCGCGCGCTCAATCGCGCTGCTCGGCCACCTCGGCGGCCTCGGCGAGACGCTCGACCAGGCGGGCGAACTCTTCGATTCCCGGGTCAACCTGGCCGTACTGGCCAGCGGCGTAGCGGGCGTAGACGCCCTCGAGGATGATCGCCAGCTTCCAGTAGCCGAGGGCGACGAAGAAGTCGAGCTGGGAGAGGTCGCGGCCGGCGCGCTCGGCGTAGCGGGCGCGTAGTTCCTCGCGTTTGGGGAAGCCCGGCGCCAGCGTCGCCGGTTGGCCGAGGGCGACCAGCTCTTCGCCCGGCTCGGGCCAGTAGACCATCAGCAGGCCGACGTCGGCGAGCGGGTCGCCGAGCGTGCAGAGCTCCCAGTCGACGACCGCCGCCACCTCGCCCGTCGGCGTGAGGATCATGTTGTCGAGGCGGTAGTCGCCGTGGACGATCGTCGCCGGGCCCTGCTCGGGGATGCGCGCCGCTAGCCGCTCGTGCACAGCGTCGATCGCCGGCAGCTCGCGCGTCTTCGACTTCTCCCACTGGCCCTGCCAGCGGTGCAGTTGGCGGGCGACGTAGTCCTGCTTGCGGCCCAGGTCGCCGAGCCCTACGGCATCTGGGTCGACGGCGTGGATCTCGACCAGCGTGTCTACCACCCGCTCGCCAATCGCTTGGCGATCCGCCTCGTCGGGGAAGGCATCCGCCTCGGCCAGGCCGCGCAGGATCGGCCCCTCGACGAACTCCATCACGTAGAAGGGGGCTTCGTTGACGCTCTCGTCGTCGCAGAACCCGGCGATCGGTGCGACCGGCACTGGAGTCGGTGCCAGCGCCGAGACCACACGGTGCTCTCGACCCATATCGTGGGCCGAGCCGAGACGCTTGCCGAGCGGCGGGCGGCGCAGCGCCCAGCGGGCGCCGGTGGCATCGCGCACGCCATAGGTCAGGTTCGAGTGGCCGCCGGAGATGCGCTCGAAGCTGAGTGGCAGCTGCGCACCTGGCACGTGCTCGGCGAACCAAGCTTCGACCGGGGCCCGGTCGATCCCCTGGGGCGCCTCGGCGCTGCCGTCGGCCCTGCCTGTAGCCTCGTCCCCCATCGCGGGCCAAGCATATTCCCGGCGCCGTTTCCGGCTCAGCCCGTCCGTCGCCAACCGGCTGACGATCGGCTTCGCGATCGCCTTTGCCGTGCTAACTGGCCTCGCGGTGATCGGCGTCGCCCGCTTCCTCGAGCAGCGCCAGGACTTCGAGGACGCGACGGCGCGCTCCTACCAGGTCGAGATCGCCGCCCGCAACCGGCTGGCGGCTGGCGTCCGGCCAGAGGCAGCACGGCAGGAGATCGTCGCCCAGCAACGTCGTCGCGAAGCGCTGCGCGACGAAATCGACGGTGAGACCCGCGACACGGCGCTGCTCGTCGGCGCCGGCCTGATCGCCGGCCTGACCGGCGCGGCGCTGCTCTTCAGTGGCCTGATCGCCTCGATGCGCAGACCGCTCGAGGAGCTGGTCGAGGCCTCCGGGCGCCTGGCCAGCGGCGACCTCGATGCCCGCGTCAAAGTCGGTGGCCTCTCCGAGACGGCGACCCTGGGCCAGGCCTTCAACGAGATGGCCACCGAGCTGCAGCGCCGGGCCGGCGAACGCGACCAGCTGGAAACGATGAAGGACGAGTTCGTGCTCACCGCCTCGCACGAGCTGCGCAGCCCGCTTACCTCGGTGCAGGGCTTCGCCGAGCTGCTCATGCTGGAGCGCGACAAGCTCACCGCAAAGCAGGCCGACACGGTGGAGATCATCCTCGACAACACGCGCCACCTGGTGCGCCTGCTCAACGACCTGCTCGACCTGGCGCGCAGCGATGCCGGCCGGCTGACGATCAAACCGGCGCCCACCGAGGTGGCCGCGCTGGTCGAGGACGCGGTGCGCACGATGCGTAGCCAAACCGAGGGGCGCGACCAGACGCTGCGCCACGAGATCGAGCCGGGGCTGCCGCAGGTCAACGTCGACCGCGACCGCATCCGCCAAGTGCTGGTCAATCTGCTCACCAACGCGCATGAGTACAGTCCTGCCGGGGCGTCGATCGAGGTTGCGGCCAGGCAGCAAGACTCCACCGTCGAGCTGGCCGTCAGCGACGACGGCCCGGGCATGGCTGCGGATCAGCTGGAGCACATATTCGAGCGCTTCACCCGCGGCGACGCCGGGCTGACTCAGCACGTCGGCGGCACCGGCCTCGGCCTGGCGATCTCCAAATCGTTGGTCGAGCTGCACGGCGGCACGATCGAGGCCGAGTCGGCGCAGGGCGTCGGGTCGACCTTCCGGGTGCGGCTGCCGGCGGCTGAGCGATGACCCGGGTGCTGATCGCCGACGACTCGGAGACGATTCTGCTTCTGCTGCGCACGCGGTTGGAGATGGAGGGCTATGAGGTGGTGACCGCGGCCGACGGCGTCGAGGTGATCGAGGTGCTGCACGCTGGGCCGCCACCCGACATCCTGCTGCTCGACGCGATGATGCCGCGCAAGTCCGGCATCGACGCTCTGCGCGAGCTGCGTGCCGAGGGCGTCGAGACCCCGGTGTTGATCGTCAGCGCCCACCAGGACGAGATGGATGCCGGCGCCCCCAGCGAGATCGAGGTGAGCGGCTACATCACCAAGCCGATCGACTTCGAGCTGCTCTTCCGCAGCATCGCCGAGCTGACCGGCGACTCCTAGCCCCTCCTAGCTCTTAGCCACCTCGAGGCGGATCTCTTTGCCCTTCACCTTGGTGCCGTCGAGGTACTCGACCGTGCGCTCGGCGACGTCCGGGGCGACCTGCACGAAGGAGAAGCGGTGCAGGACGTTGACCTCGTGGATCTGCTCGTCGGAGAGCACCGCGCCCTCGCTCAGCGCCCAGCGCAGATCCTCCTCGGTGATCCCGCTGCGCTCGCCACGATTGATGAAGAGCTTCACCGGGCCGTCGGCCTTCACCGGCTCCGGCTTCTCGCCCTTTTCCTCACTCTCGGCGGTGGCGCCCGACTCGGTCGCGCCCTGATCGGGCTTGGGCTCCACCGGGCGCCGCTCCCTTCGGCGCGGGCGCGGCGCGTGCTCGAGCCGCTCCTCGGGCGTTTCCCACTCGCCGATCGTCGTCTTCACGTCGCGCTCGATGCGGCCGATCTCGTCGCGCTGGGCGGGAGTGACGAAGGTAATCGCGCGGCCGGTGCGGCCGACTCGGCCGGTGCGGCCGATGCGGTGCACGTAGACCTCCGAGGAGGCGGGCACGTCGAAGTTGATCACGTGCGTGACGTGCTCGATGTCGAGGCCGCGGGCAGCGATGTCGGTCGCCACCAGCAGCCGCACGCGATGGTCCTTGAAGGCGATCATCACGCCGTCGCGAGAGCCCTGGCTCATGTCGCCGTGCAGCGCCTTGACGTCGAGGCCTTTGTCCTTGAGCGTCTTCTCGAGGCGTGAGGCGCCGATCTTGGTGCGGCAGAAGATGATCGCCTGCTCCGGTTCCTCAGTGCGCAGCAGCTCGACCAGCCGCGAGGCCTTCTCCTTGGCCGCCACCTCGACGTAGGCCTGGGCGATCGCGTCGACGGTGAGTGTCTTCGGCGTGATGCTGATCGTCGTCGGGTCGTACATGTAGCTCTCGGCAAGCCGCTTGACCGGCGGCGGCATGGTCGCCGAGAAGAGCGCCGTCTGGCGGCCGCTCGGGCACATGCGAAGGATCTTCTCGACGTCCTCGATGAAGCCCAGGTCGAGCATCTCATCGGCCTCGTCGAGGACGATGTAGCGCGCCGCGGTGAGGACCAGCGAGCGGCGGCTCATCAGGTCCATCATGCGGCCCACGGTGGCGACGACGACGTGGGCGCCGGAGCGCAGCTGCGACTGCTGAGAACGGATCGGGGCGCCGCCGAAGACGGCGACGATCTCGACGTCGAGGTGCTCGGCATAGGCGCGCAGCGCCTGCGTCACCTGGATGCAGAGCTCGCGGGTCGGCGTGAGGACCACCGCCTGCACCTCGTCGTTGTCGGGATCGAGGTACTGCAGCAGCGGCAGGCCGAAGGCGGCGGTCTTGCCGGTGCCGGTCTGCGCCTGGCCGATCACGTCGTGGCCGGCGAGCAGCTCGGGGATCGCTTTGTCCTGGATCGGCGTCGGATCCTCGAAGCCGAGCTCGTCGAGCGCCTGCTGGATCTGGGGCGAGAGGCCGAGCTCCCTGAACGCCGTCATCGGGAGGGGTCCAGGAGGAGCTTGCCGCTGGTGCGGCGGGCGAGCAGGTCTTCGTGGGCACGGGCGGCCTCGGAGAGCGGGTAGACGTCGCCGACGGTCACCTCGAGCTCGCCGGCGGCCACGGCGCCGAGCAGCTCGCCGATCATCGGCGCGACCAGCTCACGACGGGCGAGCAGGTGGACCAACCAGAAGCCGATCACCGACTTCGAGCCGCGCAGCAGCGCCGCGGTGGAGACCTCGCGCTGTTCGCGCGAGGCGATGCCGAAGACGACCATGCGCCCCATCGGAGCGAGAATGCCGAGCTCGGCCTCGAAGGCATCGCCACCGCTCATATGCAGGACCGCGTCGACGCGTTCGCCGCCGTTGGCATCGCGGATCGCCGCGCCGAGATCGTCGCCGCGCGAGTCGACCGTGGCATCGGCGCCGAGCCGCTCGACCAGCGCCCGCTTCTCCTCGCTGGAGGCGAGCCCGATCACCTTGGCGCCGGCCCGCTTGCCGAGCTGCACGGCGAGGCTGCCGGTACCGCCGGCGGCCGCCTCGACCACCAGCGTCTCTCCCGGCTCGATGCGAGCGCAACGCTGGACCAGCGCCAGCGCAGTCAACCCCTGCAGGAGCAGCGCCGCCGCCTGATCGTCATCGACCTCGTCGGGCAGCGGCACCAGCAGCGCCTCGTGCACGGCGACCTTCTCCGCGTAGCCGCCGCTGCCAAGCAGCGCCGCCACGCGGCGCCCGTCAGCCGTCCGCCCGCTGATCTCCGCGCCAGGAATCAGCGGCAGCGACTGCTCGGCCAAGTAGTCATTGCGAGTCGCGTGCGTATCGGCAAAGTTGATCCCACTGCGCGCAACATCAACCAGCACCTCACCCTCGCCGGGCACCGGCTCATCGACATCGACCAGCCGAAGCTTCTCCGGCCCCCCGAACTCCTGTATCTGAACAGCCTTCATCGCCGGCGAACCATAGTCGGGCCAGGGCAAAGGGGGCCGGGGCCCCGCTACCCTCCCGCCACGATGTCGCTCACAGTTGTCGGATCAATTGCCTTCGACGCCGTCAAGACCCCCTTCGGCGAGCGCGAGAAGATGCTCGGCGGCGCCGCAGTGCACTTCTCGCTGGCGGCGAGCTTCTTCACCGAGGTGCGGCCGGTCGGCCCGGTCGGTGACGACTTCGGTCCAGCCGAGTTCGAAGTGCTGGAAAACCGCGGTGTGATCACCGACGACATCGAGCGCGTCCCCGGCGGCGAGTCCTTCTTCTGGCGCGGCCGCTACGAGTTCGACCTCAACGTCGCCCACACCGAGGACACCCAGCTCGGCGTCTTCGGTGAGTTCGAGCCGAAGCTCTCGGCGGCGGCCGAGGAAGCCGACACCCTCTTCCTCGCCAACATCCAGCCCGATCTGCAGCGCAAAGTCCGCGCCCAGTGCCAGGCCGCCCGCTTCTCGGCGCTCGACTCGATGAACCTCTGGATCGAGACCGCCAAGGACTCGCTGCTGGCGGCGATCGCCGAGGTCGACTGCCTGGTCGTCAACGACGCCGAGATCCGCCAGCTGACCGGCGAGTCGAACCTGGCCCGCGCGGCGCGGGCCGTAATGGACTTGGGCCCGCGCGCCGTCGTCGCCAAGCAGGGCGAGTACGGCGCGGCGCTCTTCACCACGGAGAGCTTCTTCGCCCTGCCCGGCTTCCCGCTCGAGGACGTACGCGACCCGACCGGGGCCGGCGACAGCTTCGCCGGCGGCTTCCTCGGCTATCTCGACGGTCACGAGGGCGAGCTCGACGAGGCCTGTCTGCGGCGGGCGATGGGCTACGGCACGGTGCTCGCCTCCTTCAACGTCGAGCAGTTCGGCACCGAGCGAGTCGCCTCGCTGAGCCGCGAGGAGATCGACGAACGCTTCGCCGAGCTGCACGGGATGACCCAGTTCGAGCCCTTGCCTGCGCTTTAACGACCCGGCAAGCGCGAGATGCGAGAATGCGCGCCGCATGGGCGCCGACTCGCTGACGATCACCGACAACCGCACGGGCAAGACCTACGAGCTGCCGGTCACCGACGGCACGGTGAGGGCCATGGACCTGCGCCAAATCAAAGTCGACGAGGACGAATTCGGCATGATGGCCTACGACCCGGCCTTCACCAACACGGCCGCCTGCCGCTCCTCGATCACCTACATCGACGGTGCCGCCGGCGTGCTCGAACACCGGGGCTACTCGATCGAGCAGCTCTGCGAGCGCTCCACCTTCCTCGAGGTCGCCTACCTGCTGATCTTCGGCGAGCTTCCCACCGGCCCACAGCTCGACCGCTGGGTCTACGACATCACCCACCACACCTTCGTCCACGAGGACCTCAAGCACTTCTTCGAGGGCTTCCGCTACGACGCGCATCCGATGGGCATGCTGCTCGCCGGGGTCGGCGCGCTCTCCACCTTCTACCCCGACGCCAAGCAGATCGAGGACGAAGAGGAGCGCTACATGGCGGCGGTCCGCCTGATCGCCAAGGTGCCGACCCTGGCTGCCTTCTCCTACCGCCACAACATGGGGCTGCCCTACGTCTACCCCGACAACGACCTCAACTTCGCCGAGAACTTCCTCTCGATGATGTTCAAGAAGACGGAAATGAAGCACGTGCCCAAGGAAAGCCTCTCGAAGGCGCTCGATGTGCTCTTCATCCTCCACGCCGACCACGAACAGAACTGCTCGACCAGCGCTGTGCGCGGCGTCGGCTCCTCCGACGTCGACCCCTACTCGGCTGTGGCGGCCGGCGTGGCGGCGCTCTACGGACCGCTGCACGGTGGCGCCAACGAGGCGGTGCTGCGCATGCTGCGCGAGATCGACTCGGTGGAGAACATCCCCGCCTTCCTCGAGAAGGTGAAGGCGCGCGAGGCGAAGTTGATGGGCTTCGGCCACCGCGTCTACAAGAACTACGACCCACGGGCGCGGATCATCCAGCAGCACCTGGACGAGATCTTCGAGGCGACCGAGTACAACCCGCTGATCGAGATCGCCCGCGAGCTGGAGAAGCGCGCCCTCGACGACGAGTACTTCACCTCGCGCAAGCTCTATCCCAACGTCGACTTCTACTCGGGGATCATCTACGAGGCATTGGGCGTCCCTACCGAGATGTTCACGGTGATCTTCGCCATCCCGCGCACGGCCGGCTGGGTCGCGCAGTGGATGGAGATGAAGGACGACCCCGAGCAGAAGATCGCCCGGCCGCGCCAGATCTACACCGGCGAGCGTCAGCGCGACTACGCGCCGGTCGCCGACCGCAATGGGCCTGAGAAGATCGTCGGGCCCCCCGCGCGCCGCCCCAAGCGCCCGCGGCGCGGCGCCTAGCTTCATCCGTCGTGCCGCGCTGGAAGCTGACCGTGCGCGACGGCTCCGACGTGGCTCACCAGGGCTTCGACGACCTCGACGAGGCCGTGGCGGCGATGCGCGAGCGAGCCTTGGCAATCCGCTCACAGGGTCCAGCGAAACCGATCTCATCAATTCGCGACTTCGCCCCCGGCGACCAGGTCCGGGCGCGCTTGCAGATCGCCGGCAAGGGCTGGCTGCGTAAGCGGGTGGCCGGAATCGACGTGCGCGGCGACGGCACCTTCATGCCCTTCCGCGGCGGCGTCACCCGTGAGGAGCTCGATCCCACCAACCACGACTCGCCCTTCGACCTGGTGCGCGAGACTCTGGAATCGACCTAGCGGGACGACTTATCCGTCATATAGACGTATAAGTCGTCCCACTCTCGATGAGCGAAGCCAAGACCGAGATTCCCAAGGGCAGCTACGCTGCCGGCCGGCGAATCAAGCTGCCTGCCGGCGCCGAAGCGCCCTACGCGGTCTTCATCAACGGCGTCGAGCAAAAAGAGGGCGTCGACTACAACGTGCGCGCCGGCGAGATCGTCTTCACCCGCCAAATAATCAAGGAGAAGGTCGGCACCGGCCGCTGGCTGGCCATGTACCTCGGCCTCTTCGGCACCTACCGCAAGGACGAGACGATCGACCTACAGTTCCAGCGCGCCGGCAAGACCGAGCTGCTCTCGGATCTACCGATCGTCCCCTGAACCCACATCGTCGGTGAGCGATGCGTGAAACTCCTCGACGAAGCGGTCGAACATCGCCATGATCTCCTCCACTTCGTCGCCGGGAGCGTCGCTCTCTGGGGCCTCCTCCACGGACAGCGCGTCGATCTCAGCCATCCACTCCTTCTCCGCCTCGATTTGCTCCTCGAGCTCGTCTTCGTCACGCTGAACCTCCCAGAGAGTTTCGCGCGCCGCTTCGACTTCCTCCGCGTCCGTCGCGACGTCCCAAGCGGTCGCGACGACGAGGAGCCTGTCGAGCTCTTCGTCCCCGTAAGACCCTTGGGTCTCCTTGAAGGACTGCGGATCCTCCAGGGCTTGAGCGATGAATCCCTCTAGGCCCTCCCTCCACTCGGAGATTTCGCGCTCGGACGCAGTCCCCGAAGACAGCCTGCGCAGCGCGTCGAGCAACCGCCAGCGATCGACGCTCGGCTCCAGCCCCGCCAAGCGTGGCCTCAAAGTCTCGAAGACAGCCTTACCGTCGAGGATCCTGTGCTCGGCCAGGCGCTCGATCAGCTCGACTTCGTACGGCAAGACCTCTCCCTTCTCACCCACTCTCGCGAGCCAGCTTCGCACCGGAACTGATAGCCACCTCGCGGAGGACTCCTGGAACCAGGGGGTCTCGCAACGGCTCAGGGCGGCCCCGAGACGGGCTTCCAGCTCCCGGTGGGAATTATCTGATTCGCGGAAGTGCAGCGCCAACGCATCTTCGATCCGAGCTGTTTCAAACACCCTGGCGAAGGCCTCGTCGAACGCTGGCCACAGATGCTCCGGCGGCAGCTCGGAGCCTTTGCGGCAAGCGTCCCAGAGCCAATCGACCTGCTCATAGAAGCCGGCGCCCCGCAACAGCGTCTCCGTCTCCGTCCGGCTCGTGAGCACCTCCCGCTCGAGGAAGTCGAGCAGTGACGGATTGAGCAGCGTGCACGACCGGCAGCCGGAACGCTCCCAGCCGTCGAGGAAGGAGCCGTCGAGAGCCGCGGCGGCGCGGATGAGCCGCGTCTTGCCTGCACTCAGGTCGCGACTGGCGCAGGACGCCGCAAACGCCGTCTCCAGGTGCTCGACCGAGACCCGCTCCGGCAGGCCGACAAGCGCGAAGAGAACCGCTTTCTGGTGCTCGTCGAGCTCGCCAAACGGAGCAGCCCAGAGATTGTCCGGCGCGTCGAGCACGGCCAGGCAGTAGCGGCCATATTCCTGCCTGTCCTTCTCCCTCAGCCGGTTTCCGGCAAAGCCCGTGATCCACTCGATCAGGCGCGGACTGAAATTGACGTGGTCGATGATTTCCAGGTAGTAGTCGTTGTGGGCCAGCGAGGACTTCTCCCCCTCGTCGAGCCGCGTGGAGAAACGGAGATGGTTGTAGAGGATCCTTGCCCGATCCAAGCGGCTGTATCGCTGTGGGGTGAGGATGAAGATGCTCGCCTCGTCGACCTCCCGGTAGAGGGTGTCGGACCGGCGCCGGGCCTCGGTGAAGATGTAGTCGCGCGTAGTGAGGATGAGCCGGCGCTTGCTCTCGGTGACCTTGCGAGCGAAACGGACCAGGTCCTCGTCCTCGTCGCGCGCTTCGAACAGATCCACGCGACCGAGGAAGTCGTCGAAGTAGAAGACCTGCCTCTCGTCTACCTCGAGCAGCTCCCAGGCCTTCTCCAGCCCTCCTCGGGAGATCTCAAACGGCTCGAACCCTTTCTCAAGGCTCTCGATCAGCAGGAGCTGGGCCATCGTCGTCTTGCCCACACCGGGCGGGCCGTCGATGACGATGAGGCCGCTGCTCTGGAGGGTCTGACGCGCTTTCCCAAAGGCCTCGGTCTCCACAAAGCGGGGAAGCCGGGGGGTGATCTCCTCGATCAGCGCGGCGCGCCGCTCGTACTGCGCGGCCGAGAGCTGGCGGCGAAGCTGAGGGCGCCGGTGAACCAGAGCTTCGGATGGTGGATCTCAACTTTGGAGTGCTCGTCCTTCCTCAGGTAGGCGATTAGCTCCTTGCCCCCCAGCACGTGGGCACGAGACCCGACCCAGGGCCGCAGGATCTCGGTCAGCTCGTCGCGCTGCGTATGGGTCAGCTCCATCGAGGTAACGAAGCGGTAGCTCGCCGGCTGCTCGCTCAGCTCCCCCAATTTCTCGGCCGCTTCACGGGCTTTCCTTTTCAGTTCCTTGTAGGGACTGCGGACGAAGTGCTTGCACTGCAGCACGTGGCGCTTGCCGTCGACGCCTGCGAGGTCATCGACGACCGCGAGGCCGTCGACCTCTTTGTCGCGGCCGCGAGGGCCAGCCACGAATTCGAGACCGGTGACGGAGGAGAGCAGCTCCGCCACGAAATCCTCGAACTCGATGTCCGTAAGCGCGTCGAAGCGGCCCATTGCGGGCTTATCGACTCCCGTAGCGCCGAGCTAAGTGGCGGTTGCCGAATTTCAGTTGAAGACGTAGAGGACCGCGAAGACGACGATCACCCAGGCGGCGCCACCGGCAACCATGCCCTTGTCCTTGGAGACCATGGCGGCGATCGAGCGATCGTCGGCGCGGTCGTAGATCAGGTAGAGGTAGCGGAAGATCACGTAGACCACCGGTGGGATGGTCCACATCATCGCGTTGCCGATGAGCGGCGAGTCGACGGCATAGATCGAGTAGCTGATCACCGTGCCGGTGGTGACCAGGGCGACCATCTGGTCGAGGAAGGGGAGCGAGTAGTGCTCAAGCACGGGTCGGCTGCTGGTCCCCTCGTGCAGCTCGGAGACCGCCTCCTGGCGGCGCTTGGTGAAGCCGAGGAAGAGGGCGAGCATGCCGGTGCAAAGCAGCAGCCATTCGGAGGCATGGGCATCGACAGCGCTGGCGCCGGCGGCGACGCGCAGGATGAAGAGCCCGGCCAGGGTCATCACGTCGACGATCACGACTTGCTTGAGGCCGAGGCTGTAGGCCATCTGGGCGACGCCGTAGCCGACCACCATCAGGCCGACCTCCCAGTTGACCGTGGCGAAGGCGAGGGCGATGCCGGCGATCGCCAACAGTGGCGCGATCGTCTTCGCGGCGCCCTCCGAGAGCTCTCCCGCCGCGAGCGGCCGGAAGCGCTTCTTCGGATGCTTGCGATCGAGCTCGACGTCGATCAGGTCGTTGACGTAGTAGCCGGCGCTGGAGATCGCGCAGAAGGAGAGGAAGGCCAGGGTCGCCTCGAGCACGGCGTGGGCATTGTCGAACTGGCCCGAGAAGAGCAGTCCGGCGAAGACGAAGAGGTTCTTGATCCACTCCTGCGGCCGCCCGGTCTTGATCGCCGCGCGCAGTGGCGAGCGTCGCGGCATTACCGGCTCGTCCATCGAAGCAGCGGCCGGGACCGTCGGCTGTTCGGAAGTGATGGTTTCCACGTTGGATGGGCCGGGCGAGAGGCGGAATCCCGCTTGCGGCCAGGGTGACTTGGTCGCGAAAGGGTAGCGCTGCGCGGCTACGGATTGATGAGAACGCCGGGGTTGAGCATGCCGGCCGGGTCGAGCTCGGCCTTGGCGGCGCGTAGGGCAGCGGCGAAGGGGGCCGGGCGCTGGCGGTCGTACCAGGGGCGGTGATCGCGACCGACGGCGTGGTGGTGGGTGATCGTGCCGCCGCCTTCGATCACGGCCTCGCCGGCGGCGGCCTTGATCTCGTCCCACTGCTCGACCTCGCCGCCGCGCACGGCTGGGGACAGGACGGTGAAGTAGGGCGCCGGGCCGTCGGGGTAGACGTGGGTAAAGCGGCAGCTGACCCGCGGCGCGCCGGGGCCGTCGGCCGGCGCATCGCAGACCTCGGCGACCTTAGTCCGCACGGCCGCCATGGTCTCTGCTTGGAACGACTCGAAGCGGTCCCAGGTGATCGCCGTCTCGAAGGTCTCCGAGAGCACGCCACAGGCGACGAAGGTGTCGCGCAGGTAGGGAGCGAGGAGGAAGGCGCCGCGCCAGCTCTCGACCGCCGAGGACTCGCGATCGACTCCCTGCTCCCCATCTTTGCGGGGCTGGGTGCGGCTGGGAGAGGGCGGGTTGGGGATGCCGCCGTGGGATTGGGCGATGTCGAGCGCCAAGCGCAGCGGCTCATCGACTGGAAGGTGCGGCGACTCGAAGCCGAGCACCAGCAGGCTCTTCTCGCCTGAGCCGGCGCCCGAGGTGCCTGCCTCGAGCGCATCGAGCAGGCGGCAGTTGGCCGGGTTGAGCCCCGACTGCGAGATCTCCCGCACCGCTCGCGCCGCAGCGAGGAAGTCGTCGAACTCGACTCCGCAGGAGGTCTTGAACTGCGGCCGCGGGCGGACCCGCACCCAGGCCTCGGCGATCACCCCGAGGATCCCCTCCGAGCCGATCAACGCCCGGTCGGGCGAGGGGCCCGCACCCGACCCCGGCAGCCGCCGGCTCTCCCAGGTCCCCCGCGGCGTGATCGCCCGCACCGACTCGACCAGGTCGTCGATGTGCGTGTAAAGCGTCGCGAAGTGCCCCCCAGCCCGCGTCGCCACCCAGCCGCCCAGGGTCGAGTACTCGAAGGACTGCGGGAAGTGGCGCAGGGTGAGGCCGTGCTCGCGCAGCTGGTCCTCCAGCCCAGGGCCTGTCGCCCCGGCCTGGATGCGCGCGGCAAGTGAGCTGGCATCGACCTCCAGCACGCGATCCAACCGCCGTAGGTCCATCGAGACCACTGGTCGATCCCCCAACCGCGGCTCGATCCCGCCGACCACGCTCGTCCCACCGCCAAAGGGAATAACCGCCGCCCCCTCCGCCTCAGCCCAAGAGAGCACCACCTCAATCTCCGACTCGTCTTTGGGAAAGGCCACCAGATCCGGCGGATTCTCGAATTCCCCCCGGAACCCGCGCACCACGTCCCGATAAGCCTTCCCAAGAGCATGCGAAACCCGCCCGTAGTGCTCGTCCGTAAAGAGATCCCCCAACGCCTCGGATGCCTTCAACCGACTCGGCCTCAGCTCGACGTCATCGAGCCTCACCGCCTCCTCCGGCTCCCCCCCGAACCCAAACCGCTCCCTTATCCCCTTCGCGGCAGCTAGAAGCTCTTCCCTACTGGGCGCCTGATCCTCATATCCCCACCCCCAGTGCTTGAGCCTTCGCTCACCCATAACGGCCCCACGAAAGGCCGGTGGGATGCCCCTCTGCCGGACAAGTGCCGGTCTAATTAGACCGGCACTTGTCCGGCAGAGGGGCATCCCACCGGCCTACCAATGAACCCCTTTCATCAAGTGCGCAAAGGCCACAGCCTCGGTGGAGGGCGCTTTGTCAGGCGCCTCCTCGCCCTTCCCCTTGGCCGCCTGCGACTCCGGAAACAGTCGATAAGCCTGGTTGAGGATGCGATCCGACGCCTTCGGCGCCACCGCATACAGCAGCTCGCCAAAGGTCCCCAGCCGGGTCGCCACCTTCTTCGGCTGGTGGATCATCGCCCTGGCGATCATCTCGGCCGCCTCCTCCGGCGAGATCGCCGGGAAGACGTCGTACATGCGCGTCGGCGCGATCATCGGCGTGCGCACCAGCGGCATGTGGATCGTCGTCATGTGGACGCCGTCGTCGACCACCTCGGAGGCGATCACCCGGCTGAAGGCGTCGAGCGCCGCCTTCGAGGCGACGTAGGCGGAGAAACGCGGTGGGTTGGTCTGTGTGCCGATCGAGCTGATGTTGATCACGTGGCCCGACTTGCGGGCGCGCATCGAGGGCAGCAGAGCGAGGATCAGCCGCACGGCGCCGAGGTAGTTGAGCTGGATCGTGCGCTCGTAGTCGTGGAAGCGGTCATAGCTGAGGCCAACCGAGCGGCGGATCGAGCGCCCCGCGTTGTTCACCAGGATGTCGACCTGGCCGTGGTAGGTGAGCACTTCCTCGGCCATGCGCTCGACGTCCTCGACGTCGGACATGTCGCAGCGGTGAATGTGGGCAACGCCGCCAGCTTGCTCGATCTCCTGCTTGGTCTCCTCGAGCTTCTCGATCGAGCGCGCCACCAGCAGCACCGTGGCGCCGGCATCGGCGGCCTTGACCGCGGTCGCCTTGCCGATCCCCGAGGAGGCGCCGGTGATCAGCACGACTTTGCCGCGCACCGCGGCACTCAGCGAGCGGTCCTTGAAGAGGTCGGGGTCGAGATTGCGCTCCCAGTAGTCCCAGATGCGGTCCGCATAGGACTCCAGCGGCGGCACCGCGATTCCCGAGCCCTCGAGTGCTGCCTCCGTCTCGGTGGAGTCGAAGTGGGTCGGGTAGCTGAAGTAGCTGAGCACCCCGGCGGGGATGCCAAGCTCGCCCAGCCCCGCCTTCACCACACGCTTGGCCGGTGGGAAGAAGCGCAGGCCGCTGCGCACCAGCGAGGTCGCCGGGTCGGTGACGCCGGAGTCGAGCCGCAGCGCTGCCTGGGGGGCATCGGCGGCGCGGGCGAAGAGGTTGATCATCTCGCCGGCGGTCTTCGGGTTCGGATCGGTGAGGCTGAATGCCTGGCCGTCGAATCCGGGCTTGTGGGCGATGTGGTCGATCGCGTCGGCGACGTAGTCAACCGGGACGATGTTGATCTCGCCGCCTTCGACACCGAGCGTCGGCAGCCAGGCCGGCAGCACCCGGCGCGCCCGCTGCAGCAGCTTGAAGGCGTAGTAGGGCCCGTCGATCTTGTCGATCTCACCGCTGCGCGAGTCGCCGACGACGACACCGGGCCGGTAGACCCGCCAGGGCCGCTGGCACTCCTCGCGCACGACCCGCTCGGACTCGTGCTTGGTGCGGAAGTAGGGGTGGGTGTCGAGCTTTTCCGCCTGCTCGAACATGTCCTCGCGCCATTCGCCTTTGTAGAGGCCGGCGACAGCGATCGAGCTGACGTGGTGGAAGCAGCCGGCATCGATCGCACCGGCCAGTTCGACCGCGTGGCGGGTGCCCTCGACGTTGGCTATCTCCTGCGCCTCGGCGCCGGCGGCCATGTCGTAGATCGCGGCCAGATGGAAAAGGTGGTCGACCTCCCCGCGCAAGGTGAGGAGATCCTCCTCGGAGACCCCGAGCCCGGGCTGTGCGAGGTCGCCGGCGACCGGCACGACGCGCGCCCCGTCGGCGCCCCAGCCGGTGCGCAGCTCCTCGAGGCGACCGCGCGACCCGGCCCGGACGAGTGCGAAGATCGTTCCGTCGCGCTGCAAGAGTCGCTGCACCAGGTTGCGGCCGATGAATCCGGTGGCTCCTGTGACGAAGTAATTCACCGCTTGCAGCCTACCTCGACCGCGGAGCACGCCACACCGTTTCCATAGACTCAGGACTAGATATGGCGGAGACGGCGACCCTGCAGATCGCGATGCCCGAAATGGGCGAGTCGGTCACCGAGGGGATCGTGCTCGAGTGGCACGTTGCCGAGGGCGATTTCGTCAACGAGGGCGACACGGTGGTCGAGGTGTCGACGGACAAGGTCGATGCCGAGGTGCCGGCTCCGGCTGACGGCGTTATTACGAAGCTGCTCGTCCAGGTTGACGATGAGGTGGCGGTTGGGGCGCCGCTGGCTGAGATGGAGCCTGGTGAGGGGGACGGTGAGGGTTCAAACGGATCTACTGCGGGGCCCGTCGCGGCCTCGGAGGGGCCTGCGGGCGGCGGCTCCGCCGCCGTTCTCGACCCCTCCGAGTCCACGCCACCCGCAGGTGGGGCGGCTGAAGCTCAGGGTGCCAACGGAGATAGCGAGGTCCGGGCCACTCCGGTTGCCAGGCGCGTAGCTGAAGAGAACGGCGTCGACCTTCGCTCGGTAGATGGGTCGGGGCCCGGGGCGAAGGTCACCAAGGAGGACGTGCTCTCTGCTGCCAACGGCGGCGGGCCGGCGGCGGCTGGGGAGGAGAAGGCTTTGCGGGGGCCGGCGGCGATGTTGGCTCAGGCGATGGATGAGAGCAGGGAAGTGCCTACGGCTACGTCGTTCCGCACGGTGGCTGTCGACACGCTCGATGCGAAGCGCAAGGCGCTCAACGGGCTCCTGAAAGAGCGGGGGATGAAGGTCTCGTTCACGCACCTCGTCGCCTGGGCGATCGTCCAGGCCGCCAAGCAGCACCCGGTGATGACGCGCGTCTTCGAGCGGCGCGACGACAAGCCGTTCGCCCGCGAGGGCGGACCGGTCAACCTCGGCATCGCGGTCGACGTCGAGCGCAAGGACGGCTCGCACAGCCTCATGGTGCCGGCGATCAAGGGGGCGGAGGGGCTCGACTTCGCCGCCTTCCACAGCTACTACGAGGAGCTGATCAAAAAGACGCGCGAGAGCAAGCTCAGCGCCGACGACTTCCGGGGCACGAACATCTCGCTGACCAACCCCGGCGGGATCGGCACGGTCGCCTCGGTGCCGCGCCTGATGAGCGGCCAGAGCGCGATCATCGCCACCGGCGCGATCACCTACCCGCCCGAGTGGGCGCACGCCTCGCCGGAGCGCCTGCGCCAGCTCGGCGTCTCGAAGACGATGACCCTCACCTCGACCTACGACCACCGCGTAATCCAGGGCGCCGAGTCGGGCGCCTTCCTGCGCAGCATCGAGCTGCTGCTGCAGGGTAAGAGCGAGTTCTACGAGGGCGTCGCCGCCGACCTCAGCCTCGACGCTGCGCCAATCGCCTCGGCCCACCCGGCCTCCGCCTCGGCGCCACCGCTGGGCACGGCCCCGGCGAGCACCGAGGAGATGGCGGTCACCACCACGCAGCCCGACGAGGAGCTGCTGCAGGCAGTGCAGGCCGCTACCTCGCTGCTCAAGGGTTACCGCACCCACGGGCACCTGGCCGCGCGCCTCGACCCGCTCGGCCGCGAGCCCAAGGGCGACCCGGCGATCCAGCCCGAGAACCTCAACCTGACGCCGGAGCTGATGTCGCGCATCCCGGCCTCGATCCTGCGCATCGGCGTGCCGGGCGAGACCTTGCTCGAGGCGCTGCCTCGCATGCGCGAGGCCTACTGCGGCACGATCGCCTACCAGTTCGAGCACCTCTCCTCGCACCAGCAGCGCACCTGGCTGCGTGAGCAGGTGGAGACCGGCGCTCACCGCCAGCCGCACACCGACGAGGAGAAGAAGCGCCTGCTGAACCGCCTGATCGACGTCTTCCAGTTCGAGCGCTTCATCGAGAAGGCCTACTTGGGCCAGAAGATCTTCACGATCGAGGGGCTCGACGCGATCGTGCCGATGCTCGACGAGCTGGTCACGCTCGCCGGCCGCAGCGGTGCCGAGGAGGTCGTCTTCGGCATGGCTCATCGCGGCCGGCTCAGCGTCCTCGCCCACAACCTCGGCCGCTCGGTCGAGTCGATCCTCGCCGAGTTCGAGGGCTCCAAGCAGATCGACCAGGTGAAGGCGGTAGCGGCGATCCCCCACGGGGGCACCGGCGACGTCAAGTATCACTACGGCCACCAGGGTGTCTACGAGAGCAGCGCGGGAGAGAAGACCGCTGTGCGCCTCTACCCCAACCCCAGCCACCTGGAGTTCGTCAACCCGGTGGTCGAGGGGGCGACGCGCTTCATCCAGTCCGACTTCGAGGGCGCCAAGATCGAGCACCAGCCGAAGCAGGCGGTGCCGGTCCTGCTGCACGGCGACGCCGCCTTCCCGGGCCAGGGGGTGGTCGCCGAGACGCTCAACTTGCGAGCACTCGCGGGCTACACGACGGGCGGCACCGTGCACATCATCCAGAACAACCAGGTGGGCTTCACCACCGACCCCGAGGACGCCCGCTCGACGCCCTACGCCGCCGACATGGCGAAGGGCTTCAACGTACCGATCGTGCACGTCAACGCCGACGACGTCGAGGCCTGCTCCTCGGCCGTGCGCCTGGCGATGGCCTACCGCGAGCGCTGGGGGCAGGACATCGTCATCGACGTGATCGGCTACCGGCGCTACGGCCACAACGAGACCGACGAGCCCGCCTACACGCAGCCCCAGGTCGCCGCCAAGATCAAGGCGCACCCGCCGGTCTCCGAGCTCTACGCGGGCAAGCTGGTCGCCGATGGCATGATCTCCCAAGAGGAAGTCGAGGCCGGCGCCAAAGATCGCCATGACGAGATGTCGTCGGCGCTCAAGGACCTGCGCCACAAGATGGAGCTGGGCGAATACGAGGACCCGACGGTGACGACGAGCACCACGGGCGAGCTCGACCGCAGCGCCAGTCCGCCGGTCGACACGACGGTGTCAATCGAGAAGCTGCGCGAGCTGAACGAGGCGCTGATCGAGGTGCCGGAGAGCTTCACCATCCACCGCAAGCTGCGCAAACCGTTCGCCAAGCGGGTCGACGCGCTGGAAAACGACGGCGGCATCGAATTCGGCCACGCCGAGGCGCTGGCCTTCGCCTCGCTGCTCACCGAGGGAGTCCACATCCGGCTCACCGGCCAGGACACCGAGCGCGGCACCTTCTCCCACCGCCACCTCGTGCTGCACGACGAGAACACCGGCCTTGAGTACTGCCCGATGCAGAACCTGGCCGACGCCAGCGCCCCCTTCGAGCTCTACAACAGCCCGCTCTCGGAGACCGCCTGCCTCGGCTTCGAGTACGGCTACTCGGCGGCGATGCCGGGCGCGCTGGTCCTCTGGGAGGCGCAGTACGGCGACTTCGCCAACGCCGGCCAGGTGATCATCGACAGCTTCATCGTCTCCGGCGAGGCCAAGTGGGGACAGACCAGCCGCCTCACCCTGCTGCTGCCCCACGGCTACGAGGGCTCTGGGCCCGAGCACTCCAGTGCCCGCATCGAGCGCTTCCTGGCGCTCGCCGCCGAGGGCAACATCCGCATCGCCAACCCGACCACCGCCGCCCAGTACTTCCACCTGCTGCGCCGCCAGGCGCTGATCCGCAAGCCGCGGCCGCTGGTCGTCTTCACTCCCAAGGGGCTGCTGCGCCTCGACCGCGCCGCCGCCACGCCGCAGCAGCTCACCGAGGAACACTTTCACTTCATCCTCGACGACCCGAGCGCCGGTGAGCGCCGCGAAAAGGTCGAGCGGCTCGTGCTCTGCACCGGCAAGGTCTACTTCGACCTCGACGCCAACGAGCGGCGCGAGACGGCAGAGAACGTGGCGATCGTGCGCGTCGAGCTGCTCTACCCGTTCGCCGAGGAACAGCTGACCGAGCTGATCGCCACCTACCCGAACCTCAAAGAGATCGTCTGGGTACAAGAGGAGCCACGCAACATGGGCTGCTGGAAGGTGATGTCCCGTCGCCTGCCGCAGCTGCTCCCCGAGGGCGTCGAGCTCGGCTACATCGGCCGCCCAATCCGCGCCAGCCCCGGTGAGGGCTACTCCGTCTCCCATGCCCGCGAGCAGGAACGCATCGTGCTCACGGCGCTGACGCCCGGCGCCTGATGCGCAAGCCCGTCCCCGGGCGGCTTTTCGTCTGGGTCAAGCGTCTCTCGTGGCTGGAGCTATTCGTCTTCGCTGGGCTGATGGTCTTCTGGCTGCTGCCCGGCTTCGAGACCGAGACGATGGTCTTCGGCTGGGCGCACGGGTTGGGGTTCATCCTGCTCTGCCTGGTGATTTGGGTCGCCTGCGGGAAGCGCGAGGCGCCCTACACGCTGCTGGCGGCAACGCTGACGCCAGTCGGACCGGTGGGCAGCGTGATCGGCATCGAGCTGATCGAACGGCGCGGCTGGGGCGTTGCGGATTCCCCGCAAAGAGTTGCGGATTCGCCGTAGATCCGCTCAGGCGCGCTTGACCCTTGGGGACTGCCGCGGTATACGTAGTAATTGACTGTTCCTCTGAGCAGTCCCGTTTAGGGGAACGGCCGCGTCGGCATCCCTCCCTGGCTACCGACGCGCAGGTGCAGTGAGGGTCGCGCGGACCCCCCTGCCTCCCGCGGCCCCGCTGCACCCCTACGGGTCGCCTGGCGGCCCCGGGCTGGCGCGAGACTGCGTCCTCGGTCGCCGAAGTAGAGGACTACTCCGGCTCCCTGCGTCCTTGTCTCGCTGGCCCGGCACTCGCCAGCCAACCCGTAGGACCCTTCAGCTTCGGAGGTTCCTCAAAACGGTCTGCAGGATGCCGCCGTTTTGGAAGTAAGTGACCTCGTTGGGGGTGTCGAGGCGGACGGTGGCCTCGAACTCCGTCGGGGGGGCGCCCTCGCGGCGGACAGCGACCTCGATTGTCTTCGCTTCGCCGTCGCGCAGGTCGCCGATGTCGAAGACCTCTTCGCCGGTCAGGCCGAGTGACTCGATGCTCTCGCCATCGGGGAACTGCAGGGGCAGCACACCCATGCCGATCAGGTTGGAGCGGTGGATGCGCTCGAAGCTCTCGGCGATTACGGCGCGCACGCCGAGCAGCTTGGTGCCCTTTGCCGCCCAGTCGCGCGAGGAGCCCGAGCCGTACTCCTTGCCCGCCAGCACGACCAGCGGCGTGGCTTCGGCGGCGTAGGCCATTGCCGCCTCGTAGATCGTCGTCTCCTCGCCGCCGGGGAAACGGCGGGTGAAGCCACCGGCCCGCTCGACCAGCAGGTTGCGCAGGCGGATGTT
The DNA here is from genome assembly GCA_963715455.1 of uncultured Solirubrobacterales bacterium. Lineage (GTDB taxonomy): Bacteria > Actinomycetota > Thermoleophilia > Solirubrobacterales > 70-9 > VRUE01. The sequence continues at coordinate 335,750 of OY970245.1, forward strand.
TGCGAAGGTGCCGCGAATCATCACCTCGTGGTTGCCGCGCCGCGAGCCGTAGGAGTTGAAGTCGCGCGGTTCGACCCCCTGCTCGATCAGCCAGGCGCCGGCGGGGCTGTCCTTCTTAATCGCGCCGGCCGGTGAGATGTGGTCGGTGGTGATCGAGTCACCGAGCAACGCCAGCACCCGCGCTTTCTCGATCGGCTCAACGCCGGGCGCCTCGACCGGCATGCCCTCAAAGAAAGAGGGGCGACGCACGTAGGTCGAGTCGGGCCAGGTGTAGCGGTCGCCCTCGGGCACCTCGACCGCGCGCCAGGTCTCGTCGCCGGTCATCACCTCGCCGTAGTTGCGGGTGAACATCTCCGAGGCGATCGAGCGGCCGACCAGCTCCTTTATCTCGGCCGCGTCGGGCCAGACGTCACGCAGATAGACCGGCTCGCCGTCGGACCCCTCCCCCAGCGGCTCGTTGATCAGGTCGAGGTCCATGCGCCCGGCGAGCGCGTAGGCGACGACCAGGGGTGGACTGGCCAAGTAGTTGGCCTTGACGTCCTGATTGATACGACCCTCGAAGTTGCGGTTGCCGGAGAGCACCGCGCAGACCGCCAGGTCCTTCTCCTCGACCGCCGCCGAAATCTCCGGCGGCAGCGGCCCGGAGTTGCCGATGCAGGTCGTGCAACCGTAGCCGACCAGGTTGAACTGCAGCTTGTCCAGGTACTTGGTCAGGCCGGCCTTATCCAAGTAATCGGTGACCACGGTCGAGCCCGGTGCCAGCGAGGTCTTCACCCAGGGCCTGCGAGTGAGGCCACGCTGCACGGCATTGCGGGCGAGCAGGCCGGCGGCAACCATGACGCTCGGGTTGGAAGTGTTGGTGCAGCTGGTGATCGCGGCGATCACGACACGGCCGTGGTCGAGCTCAAAGCTCGTGCCGTCCTCCAGCGTCACCGCAACCGAGTCGTGGCTGGCAGGTGCCAGCGTCGCCGTGGGCGCGCCGCTGACTGCCGGGCGGGGCTTGCCGCGCTCATCGTCATGGTCCTCGGCCGGCGGGTCGGAGGCAGGGAACGACTCGTAGTTCGCCTCGTCGACGCCGTTGCCCATCTGGGTCGCCGCCTCCGGGTCGAACTCCTCCATCGCCTCGAGGAAGGCCTGCTTGGCCTGCGCCAGCGGCACCCGGTCCTGGGGCCGCTTGGGCCCGGCGATGCTGGGCACCACCTCACCCAGGTCGAGCTCGAGCAGGTCGGAGAAGAGCGGCTCGGGGGAGCTCTCCCCCTGGAACATGCCCTGCTCGCGAGCGTAGGCGTCGACCAGCTCGAGCGTCGCGGTCGGCCGGCCGGTCAGCTCCAGGTAGCGCAGCGTCTCGGCGTCGACCGGGAAGATCGCGCAGGTCGAGCCGAACTCGGGCGACATGTTGCCGATCGTCGCCCGGTCGGCCAGGCCCAACGTCGCCAGCCCGGGGCCGAAGAACTCGACGAACTTGGAGACGACGCCGCGCTCGCGCAGCATCTCGGTGACGGTCAGCACCAGGTCGGTGGCGGTCGCCCCCTCGGGCAGCTCCCCGCCGAGCTTGAAGCCGACCACCTGGGGCAGCAGCATCGAGATCGGCTGGCCCAGCATCGCCGCCTCGGCCTCGATCCCGCCGACGCCCCAGCCAAGCACGCCGAGGCCGTTGACCATCGTCGTATGCGAGTCGGTGCCGACCAGCGTGTCCGGGTAAGCCTGCAGGGCGCCGTCGCGCGTGCGGCTGTAGACGACCTGGGCGATGTGCTCCAGGTTGACCTGGTGGCAGATGCCGGTCGCCGGCGGCACGACGCTGAAGTTGTCGAAGGCCTCGCGCCCCCACTTGAGGAAGGAGTAGCGCTCGCGGTTGCGCTCGAACTCGCGCTCGGCGTTGAGCGCGAAGGCGCGCTCGTTGCCGAAGGCGTCGACCTGCACCGAGTGGTCGATCACCAGGTCGACGTCGACCAGCGGGTTGATCGCCTCCGGGTCGCCACCGATCTCGGCCATCGCGTCGCGCATCGCCGCCAGATCGACGACGGCCGGCACCCCGGTGAAGTCCTGCATCAAGACGCGCGCCGGCTGGAAGGGGATCTCGACGCTGGGCTCGGCCGCGGCGTCCCAGCCGGCGATCGCCTCGATCGCCTCAGGCGTCACCGCGACCCCGTCCTCGAGCCGCAGGACGTTCTCGAGCAGCACCTTGACCGAGTAGGGCAGCCGCGCCACGTCGAAGCGCTCGGCCAGCGCATCAAGCCGGTGGATCTCGTAGGAGCGGCCGCCAACCTCGAGGGTCGAACGGGCGCCAAAGGAGTTGGAGCTGCTCACGCCTTCAATCCTAGGGAGCGAGGCCTATCCGCCGCATCCGACATTCACCCCCCTCCGCTGTGGTCAATGTCGGATGCGCCGCAGAAGGCGAGCACCAGCGCCTCGGCGACCTGCTCGCCACCTTCGGATGCGGCGAGGGTCAAGACCAGCTCGCCATCGCGCTCGCCGATTCCGAGCTGGAGGAACGAGCAGCAGCTGGCCTCGGCGGCGGCGATCTCCTCCAGCCGACGGCGCGTCCCTTCGTCGCGGTGAAATCGCAGGGTGTGAGCTGGCGCTAGTGTCAGACCTCAACCGAGGTTCAGGTCAAGGGGTGAGTGAGATAACGGAGACGACGCTCAGCATCGGGGAGGTCGCGAGGAGAGCGGGCCTCAACGTCTCGGCGATTCGCTTCTACGAGAGCAACGGCCTCCTGCCAGAGGCCGAACGGATAAGCGGCATACGTCGCTTCGGACCCGAGACAGTGAGACGCCTCGGGATCATCGCGGTCGCCAAGCAGGCTGGCTTCTCACTTGGCGAGATCCGTGCCCTGCTCGACTCGGTCGCGGGGGGAACCCCTGCTCACGAGGAGCTGCAGGCGCTCGCCACTCGCAAGCTACCCGAGGTGGAGGCACTGATCGAGCGGGCGCGGACAATGCGCGATTGGCTCGAAATCGCCAGTTCCTGCGGCTGCGAGTCTCTGGAGGCCTGCGGGCTCTTTGACGCTGGGCCTGAAGCCCCCGCATGAGCTAGTGCTTGTCGGTCTGCCCTTTGGCGACGTTGGCGGCGGCCTTCTGGCCGGCGTCGCCGCTGGCGACCTTGACCGAAATGCCGGGGCTGGCGAGGGCGAAGTGGGCAAGCAATCGTTGCTGGATCGGTGCCACGGTGATCTCGACCTTGTTGTGCTCGATTGCCTTGACGACCGCATCGGCCACCTGCTTGGGCGAGCCGGTGCCGAGGCCCGGGATCGGGTCGGCGCCAGAGTCCGCATACATGCCGGCTTCGCGGATCGTCCCCGGAGACACGATGGAAACACCGATTCCCAGCGGATCGAGGTCGGCGCGCAGGCCGAGGGCGAAGCCGCGCAGGCCGAACTTGGTCGCGTTGTAGACGGAGGAGAGCGGCGTCGCCGACTTGCCCGAGAGGGAGGAGATGAAAACCATGTGTCCCCGGCCGCGCTCGACCATGCCGGCCTCCAGGGCGCGGGCGAGGTGCATCGGCGCCTCGAGGTTGACGCGCAGGGTGCCGACCAGGCGCTCACTGGTGAACTCGGGCAGGCGGCCGGTGCCGGGCAGGCCAGCGTTGGCGACGAGGACGTCGACGTCGCCAGCCTCGACGGCCAGCTTCTCTGCCGCGCCGGCCTCGGCCAGGTCTGAGGGCAGCACTCTGTGCCCCTCGCCGGGAAGTTCGGCGGCTAGCGTCTCGAGCGCCTCAACCTTGCGCCCGCTTAGCGCCAGCTTGGCGCCGCGGGCGGCCAGCGCCTGAGCGATCGCCCGCCCGAGACCGCCCGTCGCGCCTGTGAGCAGCGCTTTCTGTCCCGCAAGTTCCATCGCAGCGCGCAAGCTAGCAGCCGCTGCGTCGAAAGGACTGGGAGCTGCTATGTGCGAGGGATCACAAAATGTTTGTTTTCTATGAGCAAACGGCCGGCCGATCGTCTACACTGCCGCCGTTCCGAATAACCGAAACGCCGAATCTCGCATGCCGAGTGCATTGCGGGAGCGGGGGAACCACGTTTTCGGGGCTAACTCGCCTAGTTCAGGCGGGGGCGCAGGCTCCTTTCGCGCCAGCCCGACAGCTAACCCCGTAGGCCGACGAAGGAGATCGGTTTGCGCAACAACGCTGAGAAGCTCAAGCTAGGCATAGCCATGGTGGGGGCACTGCTGGCTATGGCCCTGGTCCCAGGCACTGCGGCCGCAGGCTGTGGTGGCGGTGGCCTTTCCCCCGCCGAAACGGATATCTGCACCCCGACCGAGAAAGCCAAGCTGCTGCCCAACGGCATGCTGATCCCGCCCAAATCCGCCCCGGCCCGCGTCAAACAGGTGATCTGGGCGGCAAACAGGATCCACACCAAGCCTTACGTCTGGGGAGGCGGCCACGCCCGCTGGTGGGATAGCGGTTACGACTGCTCGGGCTCGGTCAGCTACGCCCTGCACGGCGGTAACTTCATCGAAAGCCCACTGCCCTCGGGCCCGATGGCCAAGTGGGGCCTGCCTGGCGAAGGCCGCTGGATCACCGTCTACAGCAACCCCGGCCACGCCTACGCGGTGATCGCCGGTTACCGCTGGGACACCTCGGGCAACGGCGACGGCCGCACCGGCCCAAGCTGGCACGAAGACCTGCGCACGCCCACCGGCTTCGTCGCCCGCCACCCCGCCGGCTTCTAACCTTTAGGCACAAGCGAGTCCCGACCGGTTGTCCGGTCGGGACCTCCCTCGGGCGGGTGGCACGAGGGGAGGGGGTCGAGGACGTACACCTCGCCCGCAGGCCCCCTCCCCTCGTGACAGGACCCGCCCGCCAGCTACGCCTTGACGGACAACCGCGCCCCGCGAGATTGTCCTTGCTTTCCTGAACTACTCGGATAACGTCAAGACGTAGCTGCTACTCCTGACATCCGTCTATCCAACCTCACCAAGCATTACGGCGAGGTGGTCGCGGTTGCGGGAATCGACCTCGAGGTCGAGCCGGGCGAGTTCTTCACCCTGCTCGGCCCCTCCGGCTCGGGCAAGACGACGACCCTGCGAATGATCGCCGGCTTCGAGGATCCGAGTAGTGGCACGATCGAGCTGGCCGGCGAGGACGTCAGCGGGGTGCCACCCTACGACCGGGCGATCAACACCGTCTTCCAGGACTACGCCCTCTTTCCCCACATGACCGTGGGCGAGAACGTCGCCTACGGCCTGCGCGTCGCCCGGGTCGACAAGACGGAGCGGGCGCGGCGACGCGACGAGGCGCTGGAGATGGTGCGCCTGCCGGGCTATGGTGAGCGCAAGCCGGGCGAGCTCTCCGGCGGCCAGCGCCAGCGTGTCGCCTTGGCGCGAGCGATCGTCAACCGACCCCGGGTGCTGCTGCTCGACGAGCCGCTCGGCGCCCTCGACCTGAAGCTGCGCGAGCAGATGCAGGTCGAACTCAAGTCGATCCAGGGCGAGGTGGGAATCACCTTCGTCTACGTCACCCACGACCAGGACGAGGCGCTGACGATGAGCGACCGGATCGCGGTCTTCAACGACGGCCGCATCGAGCAGATCAGCCCACCGATCGAGCTCTACGAGCACCCTTCGACCGAGTTCGTCGCCGGCTTCGTCGGCGTCTCCAACCTGCTCGAGCGCGACGGCTCGCGCTTCTCGATCCGCCCGGAGAAGGTGCAGCTGGTCGAACAGACAGCAACGACCGACGGCCTGCGCACCGAGCGCGGCCACATCGCCGGAATCGCCTACGCGGGGATGGTCACCCGCTACACCGTCGAGCTCGATGCCGGCGGGGAGCTTCAAGTCGTTCGTCAGAACGTAGGAGAGTCGGTGGTAGACGCCACCACCGAGCAGGGTAGGGAGGTCATCGTGGGTTGGCGCCCGGAGCACACGGTCGCCGTCCGAGGTAGTTCCACTACAGAGGAGGAACCATCGTGAGAACGCACGCAAATCCCGCCCGCACGACGTGGCTGATCATCGTCGGACTGCTGGCAGTGATGCTCCTGGTGGCCGGCTGCGGCTCCAGCGACGACGAGACCACAGGCAACGAACTGGAGCAGATCGGCAAAACGGAGGGGCAGCTCGACCTGATCGCCTGGGCTGGATACGTCGAACCGGAATGGACCAAACCGTTCGAAACGAAGACCGGCTGCAAGGTCAACAGCAAGGTCGCCGGCACCTCTGACGAAATGGTGCAGCTGATGCGCAGCGGCCAGTACGACGGGGTCTCGGCTTCCGGCAACGCCTCGGCGCGGCTGGTCGAGGGTGGTGACGTGGACCCGGTCAACGTCGACCTGGTGCCCAACTACGAGACCATCTTCGCCGACCTCAAGAACCAGCCCTACAACACCTTCGACGACGTCCACTACGGCATCCCCCACGGGCGCGGGGCGAACCTGCTGATGTGGAACACCAGCGACGTCAAACCGGCGCCGACCTCCTGGGACGTGATTCTCGATCCGAAAAAGGCGGCCAAATACAAGGGCCGGATCAGCGCCTACGACGATCCGATCTACATCGCCGATGCGGCCGTCTACCTCAAGGCGCACCAGCCTGACCTGGGGATCGAAGACCCCTACGAGCTGAACGACGAGCAGTTCGAAGCGGCGGTCAACCTGCTCGAAGAACAGCGCCCGAACGTCGGCGAATACTGGTCTGAAGCCGCCAAGCAGATCTCCGCCTTCGCCAACGGCGACAGTCAGGTCGGCACGACCTGGCAGTACCAGTACTTCGAACTGGAAGGCGAAGGCGAGCCGGTGGCGGCCAGCCCGGCGAGCCAGGGCTTCCTGCCCTCCGAGGGTGCGACCGGCTGGTCGGACACCTGGATGCTGAGCTCCCAAGCCCAGCACCCCAACTGCATGTACGAATGGATGGACTGGATCGTCTCGCCGAAAGTCAACGCCCAGGTGGCCGAATACTTCGGCGAGGCACCGGCGCAGAGCCTTGCCTGCGATGAGACCGCAGACAAAGAATTCTGCACCAAATACCACGCCGACAACCCGGGCTTCTGGAAACGGGTCTACTACTGGAAGACACCGCTCGCCGACTGCGGCGACGGCTCGGAAGATTGCAAGGACTACAACGAGTGGGTCCAGGCGTGGACCACGATCAAGGGCTGAGCTGGTAGCTCTGATCGATGGCGACTGAGGCGGTCGTGAGGAGGAGGTCGGCGGGTCACAGGCTCGCCGGCCTCTTTCAGGGTCGCCCCCGGCTGCAGGCGGGGGCGCTGCTGGCTGGCCCGGTGGGCTGGCTGGTGGTCGGCTACCTCGGCTCGCTCGCCGTCCTGCTGATCGCCGCCTTCTGGAGCGTCGATCCGCTCAGCGGCGAAGTCGTGCAGGGCTTCGGCCTCGAGAACTTCGAAACGCTCTTCGACGAACCGGTCTACCGCGACATCGTCTGGCGCACGGTGCTCGTCGCCGCCCTGGTGACGGTCACCGACGCGATCCTCGCCTTCCCGATCGCCTTCTACATGGCCAAGCTGGCGAGCCGTCGCGGCAAGGCGCTGCTCATCGTTGCTGTGCTGCTGCCGCTCTGGTCGAGCTACCTGGTCAAGGTCTACTCCTGGCGCACAATGCTCTCCGAGGAAGGGGTGATCAACTGGGCGCTGGAGCCGTTCGGCCTGCACGGGCCCGGCTACGGCCTCGTCGCGGTCTGGCTGGTGATGAGCTACCTCTGGCTGCCGTACATGATCCTGCCGATCTACGCCGGGCTGGAGCGCATCCCCAACTCGCTGATCAGCGCCTCTGAGGATCTCGGCGCGCGGCCGCTGATGACCTTCCGCCGGGTGATCCTGCCGCTCGTCTTCCCGGCCGTCGTCGCCGGCTCGATCTTCACCTTCTCGCTCACCCTGGGCGACTACATCACCCCGCGCCTGGTCTCCAACGACCAGTTCATCGGCAACGTCGTCTTCAACAACATCGTCAACAACCTGCCGCTCGCCTCGGCCCTGGCCCTGATCCCGATCGTGGTGATGGTCGGCTACCTGCTGGTCGCCCGGCGGCTGGGCGCCTTCGAGCACGTCTAGGGATGCGGCGATGAGGCTCTCACGAAGATCGGCACTGCTGCTCCGCCTCGCGGTCGCGGTCGGACTGGCCTTCATCTACATACCGTTGATCATCATCGCGATCTACGCCTTCAACTCGAGCAACATCCTCGAGTGGCCGCCGCCGGGCTTCACCCTCGACTGGTTCCCCAAGGCGATTGAGAGTCAGAGCGCCCGCGACGCCCTGCTCACCTCGCTCAAGGCGGGTGCCGCGGCTACAGCGATCGCCCTGCTGCTCGGCACGCTCGCTTCGCTGGCCGTCGCCCGCCACCGCTTCTTCGGCCGCGAGACGATCTCCTTCCTCGTCATCCTGCCGATCGCCCTGCCGGGGATCGTCACCGGCGTGGCGATCAGCAACACCTTCACCCAGGTGCTGGGCATCGACCTCGGCCTCTTCACCGTGATCGTCGGCCACGCCACCTTCTGCATCGTCGTCGTCTACAACAACGCCGTCGCCCGCCTGCGCCGCGTCTCGACCTCCTTCGAGGAGGCCTCGGCCGACCTCGGCGCCCACACTTGGCAGACCTTCCGCTACGTCACCCTGCCCAACCTGCGCACGGCGCTCGCCGCCGGCGCCCTGCTCGCCTTCGCCCTTTCCTTCGACGAGATCATCGTCACTACGTTCACGATCGGTGCCGCCGAGGAAACCCTGCCGATCTGGATCTACCGCAACCTCTTTCGCCCTAGCCAGCTGCCGATCGTCAACGTCGTCGCCGTGCTCGTCGTGCTCATCTCGATCCTCCCCGTCTACCTCGCCCACCGCCTCACCCGCGACGAGGATGGCGCCGCACCTGCGACCGGCAAGGGTGGCGGTGTCGAGACCAGCGCAACCGCAGTGCCCTAGCCGGGCTGCGGCTGGGCGCCGTCCCGGGCCAGGCGCTCCGCCTCCTCGATGCCCAAGTAGGGGGCCAGGATCAGCTCGACCAGGTCGGGCAGCAGCTCCTCGAGCTGCTCGGTGCGGCCGGCGCTGATCTCGCGCACGATCAGCGAGACGATGCCACCGACCAGGGTTTCCTCGGTCGCCTCGGGCAGCGGTCGCTCACCGCTGTGCTGGGGACGACCGGCCTTGAGGATCGTGACGAAGCCCTGCATCGTCGCCCGGTGGCGGGCGGCGATCTCGCCGCCGGCGGCGACCGGCTCGATCATCGTCAGGCGGGCCAGCTCGGGCTCGGCAGCGAGGAAGCGCAGCATCGTGCCCAGCGCCGCGCGAACCTGCTGGGGCCAGTCACCGAAGGACTCAGCCGCGACACGCATTGAGGCGCGGATGTGGTCGGCAACCATGTCGTAAGCGGCGAGGAAGCAGGCTTCCTTGTCGGCGAAGTGCTCGTAGAAGGTGCGTCGTGAGACCGAGGCGGCCTTGGTGATGTGGGCCACGGTTGTGGCGTTGTAACCGCGCTCGGCGACCGTGTCGACCAGCGCCGTGATGATCCGCTCGCGCTGGTTCTGGACGATGAACTCGCGCGGCAGGCCGTGCCGGCCGGCCGGCAATCGCGGTGAGCTGTCTCCCTTGTCCGTGGCGATCTCCCGACGATAACCGAGAGCCCGTCCGGAAACTCGGCGTGCTCTCAGTGCAGCGACTGGACCAGCAGCTCGTCCTCGGCGGCGCGTGCGCCTAGATAAGGCATGACCGCCATGTAGACCAGCTCCGGCAGGAAGTCCTCGCCGCGTTCGATCGAGCCCGTCTCGATGCGCCCGAGCACTGTGCCGTAGATCGCCCCGGCGACGATTTCCGCCGTGCAGCGCGAGACCTTGCGACCCTCCTCCGCTTCACCCCGCCCACCGTCGACGATCTCGGCGAGGCCCTGGAGGATGCGATCGCGGCGCTCCTGGGCGCCGCTGCCAGCCCCGTTGACCTCGACGACGAGGAAGCGGGCGCGGATCGGGTCCTCACCGAGGAAGCGCATCGCCGCCCAACCTGCCGCCCAGAGTCGATCGTGCCAGGAGCTGGTCCCTTGGTGGGCATCGTTGACCCGCTCGCAGAGCTCGCTGCTGACCTCGTCGTGCAGGCTGAGAAAGCAGTCTTCCTTGCCGGCGAAGCAGCGATCGAAGTGCGAGCGCCGCGTGCGGGCTCGCTCGCAGATCATCTCGACGCTGGTCGCGGCGTAGCCGTAACTGCCGATCAGGGAGACCGTTGCGGCGGCGATTCGCCGACGGGCGGGGTCGGCCACGGCGCGCGCGGCCGGCCCTCCGTTAGCTGTACTCACATCGCCTGGCCTCTCCCCCTGCGCTCGTCCTCCTCAAGCGGCTGCCCGCGCCTGCGCGGCGTCGGCCACGCGGCTCGCCTCGACCTCGCCAACATACGGCGTCAGCGTCACCTGCAGCATCTCCGGCAAGAGCCCCTTGATCTGCTCGTCTTCGCCAGCGAGGAGACGCTGGTGGACGAGCCAGGCGAGGCCGCCGACGATCGCCACCTCGAGACCGTCCGGCAAGCGGCTCGAGCGGGGGTTGTGCAGCCGCCCTTCGCGCAGCTTCGGCGCGAGGCCCTCGAGCATCGCCTGGTAGCGGGCCAGCGAGGCGCCACCGGCGGCTTGGGCCTCGACGATGCAGAGCCGCGCCCGCGCCGGCTCGTTGGTCACCATCTCGAGGAAAATCTCGAGCGCGGCAGAGATCTGCTCGCTCCAAGGTTGCTCGGGATCGAGCAGTTCGGTAAAGACCTCGCCGGCCGCAGCGACCGTCTCGTCGAAGGCGGCGAGGAAGCACTCCTCCTTGCTGGAGAACTGCTCGTAGAAGGTCGAGAGGGCGACCCGCGCGGTCTTGGCAATTAGCTCGATCGTCGTCTTCTGGTAGCCACGCTCGGCGGCCAGCTCGGCGGTGGCCAACAACATGCGCTCGCGCTGGTTCTGGGCAACGAAGTCGCGGGGCACGAGGTGGCGCCCCGGGGGCAACTTGGCGAGGCGTTCGGACAGCGACCGCGAGTCTGCCATGCCGCCAAGGTACCAAAACATATATCTGATGTCTACTTGCTTCCTTTACAGAAAACATTGCATTCTAGGCATCTGCCGTTTTTGAAAGCTGGTATACCTAGACAGAAGGATCTCGTTTGCAAAACTGGTGGAGCGATGCCGGAAGACTCCAGCGCCCCCGACAGAGACGCGCAGATCGCGCCCGTAGTGCCGTTTCCGGGTCTGCGTTCGCGGGCGCCGCGCGAGCGGCTGCTGGAGGCGATGCTGCTGGTCAGCGGCGAGCTCGGCTACGAGAAGGTCGCGGTCAAAAATGTGATCGAGCGGGCGCGGGCCAGTCGAGCGACCTTCTATAAGCACTTCGAGGATCGCGAGGACTGCTTCGCGAAAGCCCATCACGACGCCAGCGAGTGGCTCTACCAACGGCTGATCGGCGCCGCTAAACGTCAGCCGACCTGGCGCGAGGGCCTGCGCGCGGCGATGGCCGAGCTGCTCGAGTTCTGCGCAAACCAGCCGGAGATCGCCAAAGCGATCTTCGTCGAGGTCCATGCGGCGGGCGAGCGGACGCTCGCCCAGCGACGCGATCTGATGGAGCGCCTCTCCCGCGCGCTGGACAGCGCGCGCCGCGAGATTCGCACTCGCCAAGCTCCACCTCCTGTAACGGCGACCTTCATGGTAGGCGCTATCGACACCCTTGTGTGCGCGAAGTTGATGGACGGCGACGCCGCCCGCGCCCCTGAGATGCTCCCCGGCCTGCTCTACTTCGTCGTCATGCAGTATTTCGGCGAGCAGGCGGCCTGGGAAGAGATGACCGCCGCCTCGGTCAGCACCTGGCAGGCCCGGCGCGGGGCGGCATCGCAGATGCCGTAGGACAACCTAAAGCGGGATGTTGCCGTGCTTGCGCTTCGGCTGGGCGACGCGCTTTGACTGCAGCATGCGCAGGGCCTTGATCAGCTTGGGGCGGGTCTGGCGGGGCTCGATCACGTCGTCGATGTAGCCGCGTTCGGCTGCCGAGTAGGGGTTGGCGAAGTGGGCCTTGTAGTCGTCGATCAGCTTCTGGCGGCGCTCGTCGGGGGTCGGCGAGGAGGTGATGTCCTTGCGGTAGATGATGTTGACCGCGCCCTCGGGGCCCATCACGGCGACCTCGGCGGTCGGCCAGGCGACGTTGAAGTCGGCCAGCATGTGCTTCGAGTTCATCACGTCGTAAGCCCCGCCGTAGGCCTTGCGGGTGACCACGGTGAGCTTCGGCACGGTCGCCTCGGTGAAGGCGTAGAGCAGCTTGGCGCCGTGGCGGATGATGCCGTTCCACTCCTGGTCGGTGCCGGGCAGGAAGCCGGGCACGTCGGTGAAGGTGACGATCGGCACGTTGTAGGCATCGCAGGTGCGCACGAAACGGGCCGCCTTCTCGGAGGCCTCGATGTCGAGCACGCCGGCGAGGAAGGCGGGCTGATTGCCGACGATGCCGATCGGGAAGCCGTCGAGCCGCGAGAAACCGCAGACGATGTTCTTGGCGAAGTGCTCGTGGACCTCGAAGAATTCGCCGTCGTCGACGATGCGGGCGATCACCTCACGCATGTCGTAGGGCTTGGAGGGATCGTCGGGGACCAGCGTGTCGAGCTCCTCGTCTTCGCGCTCGGGGTCGTCCTCTGGCTCAAAGCGCGGTGGCGCCTCGAGGTTGTTGGAGGGCAGGAAGCTGAGCAGATGACGAGCGTCCTCGAGACAGCTCTCCTCGTCCTCAGAGGCGAAGTGGGCGACACCCGACTTCGAGTTGTGGCTCATCGCCCCGCCGAGCTCCTCGAACTCGACTTCCTCGCCGGTCACCGTCTTGATCACTTCCGGGCCGGTGATGAACATGTGCGAGGTCTCTTTGACCATGAAGATGAAGTCGGTCATCGCCGGCGAGTAGACGGCGCCGCCGGCGCAGGGGCCCATGATCAGGCTGATCTGCGGGATCACACCCGAGCACTGCACGTTGCGCACGAAGACGTCGCCGTAGGCGCCCAGCGAGACGACGCCCTCCTGGATGCGAGCACCGCCGGAATCGTTGATGCCGATCACCGGCGCGCCGACCTGGGCAGCGAGGTCCATCACCTTGCACATCTTCTCGGCCATCACCTCGCCGAGGCTGCCGCCGAAGACGGTGAAGTCCTGCGAGAAGACGAACACCGTGCGGCCGTCGATCGTGCCGTGGCCGGTGACGACGGCGTCGCCCCAGGGCCGTTTCTTCTGCATCTCGAAGTCGTAGGTGCGGTGCCGCACGAAGACGTCGAGCTCCTCGAAGGAGCCGGGGTCGAGCAGCTTCTCGACCCGCTCACGGGCGGTCATCTTGCCCTTCGCGTGCTGCTTCTCGACGGCCTCCTCGGAGGCGGAGTGGATCGCTTCCTCGCGTAGCTCGCGCAAGTAAGCGAGCTTCTCCTCGTGGGTGACGGGGTTCCTCTCGCGCATCGAGCGCGGGAGTCTATTTATCTCGCTCTGTTCTCGATTCGATACCTGATAAGGTATCAGCATGCCGAACGCCCCCCACTCACTCTTGCGCCAGATGCGGCGGACGGCCGGCCTTTCCCAGCGCGCTCTCGCTCGCCGCGCGGAGACCTCGCAACCAGCAATCGCACGCTATGAGGGCGGCGCGGCAACTCCCTCTTGGCAGACCCTGCAACGCATTGCTACGGCATGCGGCAGGAAGCTACGGCTCGACGCTGAGCCCGTGCCAGAGCCTGAGGACCTGGAGCTGGCGAAGCTGCTCCTCGGACTCACCCCAGAGGAGCGGCTGCAGGCGCTGCGTCGCTACGCACGCTTGCGCGGGCTCGCCACGGAGCAAATGTGACCGAGCTCGATCCCGAGCGCCTACTCCGCACCCTCGTCCACCATGAAGTCGACTTCTGCGTGATCGGAGCGGTCGCCGCCTGGCTGCAGGGCAGTCCCACGGTGACGCTGGACCTCGACGTAATGCCCCGACGTGAGCTCGACAATGCGGACCGGCTTGCCGCCGCGCTCAACGAGCTGGGCGCCCGCCGGGCCGGCGGTGCCGCGGCCCTGGAACTGGAGGGGGCCAATTTCCTCGGCTGGCAGACGCAGCGCTTCGAGACGGAGGCGGGACCGCTCGACGTCGTCCCCCTGGCAGCGGCGATCGGCGGCTTCGAGGACGTTGCCACGGTCGAGCTAGCACTCGGCGAGCTCTCCATCCGGGTGATCACGATCGACGAGGTGATCGCCTCGAAGGAGGAGCTCGGACGACCAAAGGACAACGCTGCCCTGCCGGCGCTCTACGCCGCCCGGGAGGCCCTGCGCCAGGAGAAACGCAAGCGCGGGGCGGCAAACGACGAAGGGCCCGCCGGAGCGGGCCCTTCGCGAGGCGATTAAGGCTGCGGCCTAGAGTTCGGCGCAGATTGCGAAGGCCTCGATAGCCCATTTTTTGGCGCCCGCTTCGTCCGGAAGCTCGCGACCGAAGGCAGACCAGCCAGTGCGCTGGCTCCCCGACACGAAGGGATTCGAGCCGGTCACCGCGATCTCTTCTAGTTCTCCGTTGACTCGAGCGCCGCCCCCAATGACCTGCTTCCCGGTCGGACACATGGCGGTAGCGGTCTTAGCGCCTTCATTGTTCGTAGCGCTTTCGGCGTTCACGTAGGTGACGTTGCGGACCAGCTGGCCGAGGAAGGACGACGAGAGCTTGCCGCTGGTCACGGCGCCGTCGCCGATCTTGTTGGCGGTCACCGCACCATTCTTGATCTTGCCCTCGGTGACCACGCCGCCACCGAGCTGGCCGGAGCGGACCGAGCCGTTGGCGAGCTGGCTGGAGCCAATCGTCGCCGGGGCGATCTTCACGCCGGTCACGGCGCCGTTGCGCAGCTTGAGGTTGGTGACCGCACCGTTGCGCAGCTTCAGCGTCGTCACCGAGCCGTTGGCGAGGTGGGCCGTCTTTACCGATTTTTTCGGCAGCATCGCGGTGGCCGCGTAGGCGGCACCGCTCAGCGCCAGGAAGAGCGCCGTCAGGGACAGCACGTTGGCGACGGTCAGGTGCTTCTTGAGGTGCTTCAACTCGTTCCTCTCCTATGGGTTTCAGGCGTTGCCGAACGGCTGCTTCTGGGGCTCGGCAAGGCCATCCAGGATCTGCTCCAAATCAGACTCGGCAAGGCCGGAGTCGTCGCCCGCACGCAGCTGGACACGGGTGCCGAAGCCTTTCTCGGCCATCGTCACCTCAACTCCTTCGACGCTAGCCACCAGCTCGGCCAGCTCGGGCTCGGACTTCATCAGCGTCCGCGCGACCTCGATCATGCAGGCCGCTTCAACCGGGACGCTGCAGTTCCTCCCCCCAAACCGGGCTGAAAGAGACCCTTCAGGGGGGAGAAAAGGCGCCCTTCCGACATTGACCCACTTCAGGTGTGGTCAATGTCGGAAGGGCGCGGCTACAAGCGGAGTAAACGGGCCTGGGAGCTGGCGGGGCGGCAGCATGGGATCGTGGCGCGGCGGCAACTGCTGGCGCTGGGGTTCAACGCGCGGGAAATCGAGCATCGGATGTTGCGAGGGCGGTTGCACTTGGTGATGCGCGGTGTCTATGCGGTGGGTTGGCCGAAACTTTCGCTTGAGCGGCGCTGGATGGCGGCGGTTTTGGCCTGCGGCGAGGGGGCGATGTTGAGCCACTGCAGCGCCGCCGCCCTCTGGGAGATCGGATCTGAGCGGCAAGGCGTAGTCGAAGTCAGCGTAATGCGGCGCGCCGAACTGAAGCGACGGGGTTTGCGCGTCCGCGGTCGGCCGTCACTGAGAGCCGAGAGAATCACTTCACGTGACGGCATCCCGGTCACAACCCCGGTTCAAACGCTCATCGATCTTTCCACTGAGCTCACTCCAAACAAAGTCGAGCGCGCCGTCAACGAGGCGGACAAGCGGGACCTGATCGACCCTGAGACGCTGCGAGCGGAACTCGATGGTTGCCTGGGCGAGCCTGGCGTACCGCTCCTTCGCGGTCTCCTCGACAAGCGCACCTTCCGACTCTCGGACTCCGATCTAGAGATCCTCTTCCGGCCGATCGCGATGGAAGCCGGTCTTCCCTCACCTCTGACCAAAGAGATCGTCAATGGCTTTGAGGTCGATTTCCTCTTCCCCGACTTGGGTCTTGTCATCGAGACCGACGGCTTGCGCTACCACCGCACTCCCTCCGCTCAGACCCGCGACGCCCGCCGAGACCGCGCCCACGTTCTCGCTGGAATGACGCCGCTCCGGTTCACCCATTACGAGATTAAGTACGAAAGCTCACGAGTCCGCTCCGAGCTCCGCCGAATCGCGGCCACCCTCACACGCCCATCCGATATTGACCACACCAGAAGTGGGTCAATATCGGATGGGCGTGTCTAGGACTGCTTGGAAACTCCTAGAAGAAGGCGCCGCCCTTGTACTCGCCGAAGACGTCGCGCATCGCGCCGCAGACCTCGCCGATCGAGGCGTCGGCGGCGAGCGCGGCGCGGATTGGATGCAGCAGGTTGCCCTCGCCGCGGGCGACGTCGCGCAGGGCGTCGAGCTTGGCGTCGACGGCAGCCTGGTCACGGCGCTCCTTGAAGGCCGCAAGCCGGGCGAGCTGGCGCTGCTCGGCCTCGGGGTCGACGCGCAGGATGTCGACGTCATCGACCTGGTCGGTGACGTACTTGTTGACGCCGACGATGATGTCCTGGCCACTCTTGTAGCGCTCGTGGTAGGAGTGCGCCGACTCCTCGATCTCGCGCTGCATGAACTCCAGCGCCTCGACCGAGCCGCCCAGCTCTTCGACCTTCTCCATCAGCTCCCAGGAGCGCGCTTCGACCTCGTCGGTGAGCGACTCGACGAAGTAGGAGCCGGCGAAGGGGTCGACCGTGTCGGCGGCGCCGGACTCGTGGGCAAGCACCTGCTGGGTGCGCAGCGCGATCCGGGCGGAGCGCTCGGTGGGCAGGGCCAGGGCCTCGTCGAAGCCGTTTGTATGCAGGCTCTGGGTGCCGCCGCAGACGGCGGCGAAGCCCTGCAGGGCAACGCGGATGATGTTGACCTCGGGCTGCTGGGCCTGCAGCGTGACGCCGCCTGTCTGCGTGTGGAAGCGGATCTTCTGCGAGCTCGGGTTCTCGGCCCCGAAGCGCTCGCCGACGATTTTCGCCCACATGCGCCGCACGGCGCGGAACTTGGCGATCTCCTGGAAGACGTTGTTGTGGCCGTTGAAGAAGAAGGCGAGGCGCGGGGCGAACTCGTCGATCTTCAGCCCCCGCTCGAGCGCCGCTTCGACGTAGGCGATCGCGTTGGAGAGCGTGAAGGCGACCTCCTGCACGGCCGAGCAGCCCTTCTCGCGGATGTGGTAGCCGGAAATCGAGATCGTGTTCCACTTGGGCACGTTCTCGCGGCAGTACTCGAAGATGTCGGTGGTCAGCCGCATGGTTGGCTCGGGCGGGTAGATGTAGTTGCCGCGGGCCATGTACTCCTTGAGCACGTCGTTCTGGACCGTGCCGCGCAGCTTCTCGGAGGGCACGCCCTGTTCCTCGCCGACCAGCTCATAGAGGAGGAGCAGGATCGCGGCCGGGGCGTTGATCGTCATCGAGGTGGAGACGCCATCGAGGGGGATCTGGTCGAAGCAGATGCGCATGTCCTCGATCGTGTCGATCGGCACCCCGGTGCGGCCGACCTCGCCGTGGCAGAGCGGATCGTCTGAGTCGCGGCCGAGCTGGGTGGGCAGGTCGAAGGCCATCGAGAGGCCGGTCGAGCCGTGCTCGATCAGGTAGCGGTAGCGCTCGTTGGTGTCCTCCGGCGTGGCGAAGCCCGCGTACTGACGCATCGTCCAGAGCCGGTCGCGGTACATGCCCTCGTGGATGCCACGGGTGAAAGGCGGCTCACCCGGCTCACCCAGCCGTTGCTCGAGGCCGGGGGCGATATCGTCAGCGTCGTAGAGGCGCTCGATCTCGATGCCTGAGTCGGTGAAGACGCGCTCGTCGTCAGGTCCGACGACGGGTGCGATCGTGCGATGGGTCTCTTCGGTAGCCATGGCGACAGGATATGGGGGGCGGCTCCGAGCTGTCCCCGCCTGGCTTTGGATATCCCACTCGATTGCTAAAGATTTTAGTTGCATTCGAAGGTTCCTTTCTGTAGCTTCGCCCGTACCCGACTGGCACTCGCAGCTGGATCGGGCTCGTGGACTCAAGCGCGCATGGCGCCGAGCCATGCAGGGAGGAAGGGAAGATGTCGGAGCTAGCCAGTCGCAAGCCTCCGGAGCTGCTGTCGCCGTTTTGGCCGCTCAATGACCAGCACGGTGTCGGGCACGTGCAGCTCGATGCAGAGCCGCCGATCAACGCCGACGCGGTAATGCCCCTGCTGCTCCAACTCGCCGCCCAGAGCGACGCGATGCGCAGCCTGCAAACCTCCAGCGGCGACCCGGTCTCCGAGCGCGGCGCCTCGGCCCTGCGCGGGGAGATGGCTGAAGGCCTGCGCGAGCTGGGCGAGCTGGTCGACGAGGAGAGCGCCACGCTGATCCGCATGCGCGCCAAGGCTCTGGCCGGCGCTGCCGGTCACAAGGAGACGACCTTGAAAATCGCCGCCCACGGCACCTCGCCTTCGCTGGAGATCGTCTGCGGGCCGCTCTGCACCTGGCGCCCGAAGACGCGCGAGCCGCTGCACTCCTTTATTGCCGCAGCGCGGGACGAGGAGGCCCAAGCGAGACTCGACAGTCTCGACGAGGCGCTCGAAGACGCGCTTGACGAGCTGCGCTCGGAACTCGACGCGCCCGGCCTAAAGCTCGACTTCGCCCTGCCGTTCAACGTCACCGACCTAATTGCCTCGGCCGGCGAGGCGGCCGGTCACCCCAAGCACTTCGCCTACTTCCTGCCCGAGGACGAAGGCGTCGATGACCTGCCGCTGCGCGAACAGCGCACGCTCTACCTCCACAACGTGCATCTCGCCCGCTACACCACGATCACCGTGCCGCTAGCCGAAGCGCTGCTCGACGGGCCACAGCGCGCCGGCGAGGTCGACATCGAGGCGACGCTGATGCCTTGGATCCGCGGTCATGACCACGGCCACAACCTGATCGTCGAGAGCACCGACTACGGCTGGATGGAGACGCTCGGCGTCGAGCCTTTCATGATGCTGCAGGAGGCGATCGCAAACGTCTACGGCTTCCTGCTGACCATCTCCGAGCCCTGGCTGGCAATTGCCGGCGCGAGCCGGCTCGACTTCTGCGCCACCCACATGGCGGAGATGCTCCACTACATGCGCCGCGGCCCCTGGCATTACGGCGACTGCGGCTCGGCCTACCTCGAACTCAGCTTCCTGGTGGAGAACGGCTTCGTCGCGATCGACGAAGAGGGTCGGGTGCGCTGGAGCGAGGAGGAGCTCTGCCGTGGCATGACGGCGCTAGCCAGTGCGCTAACTGAAGCGACGGTCGGCGCACCGGACAAGCAGGGCTCGGTGGCCTTGATCGAGCGCTATGGCTGGCCCAAGGAGACGGCGGCCAAGCACACTTTGACGAAGCTGCGGGGGGAGCTGGCGAGCGTGCCGACCACGCTTGCCTTTTACAGCGCCGGGTCGGCGGCGCCTGATGCAGTACCGGGCGGCAACGCTCCAATCGCCGCCTAGTCGGGAGGAAATAGGGAGAGGGAACGAGCGTCTAGTCGGAGGCACCGGCTAGGCGCTCGACGCCCGCCTGCTCGATCGTCTTGCGCAAGCCCTCGCGCAGCTCGACGCTGGGCTCCCAGCCGAGCAGATCACGGGCGCGGCCGATGTCGGGCCGGCGCTGTTGCGGGTCGTCAACGGGCAGCGGCTCGAAGATGATCTCCGAACGCGACTCGGTCACCTCGATCACCGTCTTAGCCAGCTCCAGCAGGCTGAACTCGTCGGGATTGCCGATGTTGACCGGCGAGTGGACGTCGGACTCGGCGAGCGCGACGATGCCGCGGATCAGGTCGTCGACGTAACAGAAGCTGCGCGTCTGCTCGCCATCGCCGAAAACGGTCAGCGGCCGGTCCTCGAGCGCCTGACGGAAGAAGGTGGGGATGGCGCGGCCGTCGTGGGCGCGCATGCGCGGCCCGTAGGTGTTGAAGATGCGCACGATCGAGGTGTCGACGCCCTGCTGACGGTGGTAGGCCATGGTCAGCGCCTCGGCATAGCGCTTGGCCTCGTCATAGACGCCGCGCGGGCCGATCGGGTTGACGTGGCCCCAGTAGTCCTCGGTCTGCGGGTGGACCTGGGGGTCGCCGTAGACCTCGCTGGTCGAGGCGAGCAGGAAGCGAGCCCGCTTGAACTTGGCGACGCCGAGCATGTGGTGAGTGCCGTGCGAACCCACCTTGAGCGTGTGCAGCGGCAGCCGCAGGTAGTCGATTGGACTGGCCGGCGAGGCCAGGTGGTAGACGAAGTCGACCTCCTCGGCGATGTCGACGTAGCTGGTGATGTCGATGTTGCGGAACTCGAAGGCGGCGTCGCGGATGTGCTCGATGTTCTGCAGCGACCCTGTCTCCAAGTTGTCGATACAGATCACCGTGTGCCCCTTGCCGAGCAGGTGCTCGCAGAGGTGGGAACCAAGGAAGCCGGCGCCGCCGGTGACCACGCAGTTACTCATCCGCTCTGATGCTATCGGCCTCCAATGCCGACCGCGGCGTGCTCTCGATCTCTGCAATTTGCGGACAACTCAGCCGGTCAAGCGTCCAGATGGGGGGAGAGATCGCCGGCCGTCGAGGTTGGCTTGTGACGTTTGGACCAAGTATCTGAACCAGCGCAGGGGAGCTCAACCACGTCCACCGCGGCCCGCAAGCGGGCCGCGGTGGAGCTCGTCGCTCGCTACGAGGCGGCGTTGCGGCGCACGGCCCGGCGCTACTCGCTGAACGCTGAGGACGCGGAGGACGCCTACCAACGGGCGCTCGAGATCCTCCTCACCAAAGCGCCGACGACCGATCCGCGCGAGCTGATCCGCTGGACTCAAACTGTGACCAAGCACGAGGCCCTCGCCGTGCGCGAGAGCCGCGAGCGGCTGCTCGGTTACCGTCCCACGTACCAGGAGAGCGACAGGGACCCGATCGCCGAGATCCCGGTGGCCGGCGACGGACCCGACGAGCAGGCGGTGCGTCGCGAGCGCGTCGCCCGTAGCCGCGAGGCGCTGCGGGCATTGAAGCCAGCCGAGCTGCGGGCGCTGACCCTGCTTGCCGAGGGCTACTCCTACGCCGAGATCAGCGAGATCACCAGTTTCAGCGCGACCAAGGTGAACCGGCTGCTGGCCGAGGGACGCGAGCGCTTCCGCAACATCTTCAATAGCAGTGAAGACGGCACCCGTTGTGCCGAATTGCGTCCACTGCTCTCCGCCTTCTGCGACGGTGAAGCGAGCCCGAGCGAGGCAGACGTGGTGCGCGAGCACCTGCGCGCCTGCGCCCACTGCCGGGCGACGCTGCGCGCCTACCGTGCCGCGCCGCGCGTCGCTCTGGGTCTGGCACCGGCACTTGCCTCTCCATCCTTGCTCGAGCGGGCGCTGGAGCGGGCCCGAGACCTATTCACCGACATCACCCCGCAGGTGGCGAGCCCCGCCGGCGCCAAGCTGGCGGTTGGCTGCCTGGCGATCGCCGGCGGCGCCGGCCTGGCCACCGGCGTAGTGCCGACCCCGCTCGAGGAAGAGACCCAATCCGTTGCGCCCCGGGTTCGCTCTTTGTCGCCCACGGCGCCACAAGAAACGAGGGCACCTGAACAGCCGTCGTCTCGGCAACGCACCAAGCCAGCAGCCGAAGAGGAGCAACACCCGGCTCCTGCGCCAGTCCCGCCAGTCGAGGAAGTCGAGTACGAAGCCCCGTCGGAGCCGGCTCCCGCACCAGAACCGACGCCTGAAGCAGCAAGCGCACCGAGCCCATCTGCCGGCTCGGCTGCCGGGGAGTTTGGGCCATGAGCTGGCGCAGGCCGACCTGCCTGGCGATGACGCTCAGCACCCTGGCGCTGCTTTGCGGCTCAGCGCTGGCCGCTCCCCCGCAACCGATCGAGCCGAGCGTCGAAGACGGCGAGCAAAGCTGGCACGCCGAGAGGCTCTTCACCGTCAACTGGAGCAACCCACCTGGAGTGGCTGCCGTCCACTACCGACTGCTCGACCCGGACGGGCAGGTCGTCATCAGCAAGACGACGTTCAACTGGCCGGCGACCAAGATCCAGCACCTCGCGGTTCCGCCAACACCCGGCATCTACACGGCCGAGGTCTGGCTCGAGGACGCCGCGGGGGAGCTCGGGGCGGCGGCGGCAGTAGAGCTGCGTTTCGACGACCGGGCACCGGGCAAGGTCGAGCCCGAACCGATCGAGCGTTGGATTGGCCGCACGTCCTTCCCGATCTCCGTCGGTCTCGGATCGCCGGCCGGAAGTGAGCCGCTGTCCGGTATCCGCGGCTACGCGGTATCGGTCGACGACACTCCCGGCTTGTCTCCGTGCGGCGGCCCCCGCCTCTGCAGTGAGGCCGAGATCGACCTACGCGGTGGGGTCGCAGCCGACAGCGTGACGCTCGGCGCCCTTCCCGAGGGTGTCAGCTACCTCAACGCGGTTGCTGTCTCAGGCTCGGGAGTGCGCTCGCTACTTCCTGGCACCGCCAGGCTGCGGGTTGACAAGACCGACCCGCAGACCCAGCTCCTCGGCGTTGCCGGTGGCTGGTCGAGGCAGCCGTTGACCTTGACCGCGGTCGCCACCGACGCAGCGGCGGGAATGGCCGCCGACGGAGCCAGGCCGACGCCCTACACGGCGATCCGCGTCGACGGGGGCGCGCCGATCCGAGCAGATGGCGCCACGGTCAGCGCCACCCTGATCGAGTCCGGCGCCCACAGCGTCGCCCACTACGCGTGCGACGCAGCCGGCAACGTCGCCGACGGCGGCCTGACCAACGGCTGGCAGAACCATGCGCCCCAGGTCACCGTGGTGAAGATTGATCGCGAGCCGCCCAGCGTCGCCTTTGCGGGCGGGCAGAACCCGAGCGATCCGGAGACGATCGTTGCCCACACTGGCGATCGACTCTCCGGCCTGGACGAGACGCGCGGCTCGATTGCCATCCGGCGCGTCGGCTCGAACGAGCGTTTCGTGCCACTGCCGACCCATCTCTCCAACGGCATACTGCGCGCCCGCTGGGAATCCGACGCCTACCCATCCGGTGAGTACGAGCTGCGCGCCACAGTCCACGATGCCGCCGGCAACGTGACGACCACTTCGCAGCGGAGCAACGGCACGCCGATGCGCTTGCGCAACCCGCTCAAGGTGGCGACCCGGCTGGTCGCCCAGCTCGACGAGCCGCTGGTCAACTTCGGCCAGCGCAGCTCCTTCAGCGGCCGCCTGCTCGCCGGGCGCCGGGCGCCCCTGGCCGGGATGCCGGTTCAGGTGATCGAGCGCTTCGCCCCCGGCAGCCCGCAAGCCCGGCGGACGACCGTCGTGCGCACCGGGGCCGATGGCTCCTTCAGCCTGCAACTGGAGTCCGGACCCACTCGCCAGGTCGTGGCCGAGCTGGCGCCCACGGCGACGCTTAGCGGCGCCCGCAGCAGAGCGCTGGGTCTCGAGGTGCGCACTCGCGTGCAGCTGCGCGCCTCCTCGTCGGTGGCCCGAGTCGGCGGCCGCCCGGTGGTCTTTTCCGGCAGGGTCGGGGGTGGCGTGCCCCCCGAGGGCAAGGCGGTCGAGCTGCAGTTCCGCCTGCCGGGCCTCGGCTGGAGCGAGTTCCGCACGGTCCGCACCGACCCGCGCGGTCGCTTTCGCTACCCCTATCGCTTCGCCGACGACGACAGTCGCGGCGTGCATTTCCAGTTCAGGGCGTACGCCCCGGCGCAAGCCGGCTGGCCTTTCGAGCCAGCCGGCTCACGTCCGGTTGTAGTGCGCGGTCGTTAGACCGGCAGCAGCTCGCGCGCTTTGCGCACTCGCTGCTCGAGCTCGGTGCGGTTGCGCTTCAGGGTCGTCTCGACCGTGCGCTGCCGCTTGCGCGCCTCGCGCTCGACCCGGTTGCGGGTCTTGCGCACCTCGGTGGTGGCACGGCGGCGGGCGGTGGTGCCGCGACGCTCGGTGCGCTTCACCTGACGGCGAAGCTGGGTGCGATAGGACTTGAGCTGTTTTTCAGCCGCGTTGCGGCCGGTGAAAGGCTCGACCAGCTCGGAAACACGCTCGGTGACCGTGAGCACGACGCCGACGGGGAGATCGACGGCGGTCTCGGCGGCCGAGCGGGCCTGGTTCTTCTCAGCAGCAGCGGACTTTGCCGTTGGAGAGGTGCCGTTGCTCTTACTTGATTTACTCGTTGCCATGCAGATGAATCCCTTCTATGCGTTGCCTGCCTCGGGGGTTCGCGAGTGTAGCGAACGTATGTTCTTCGCGAACACCTGTTCCTAAACTCGTCGCGGCGAGTGGTTACTGTGCCGCGCGGGCTTGCGCGGCACGAACGATCTCCATGCCCCTCGTTCCAGCCGCCGCCGCGACCGGATAGCGGGCATCGAGACCGAGCGGGGCCAAATCGAGCGGCAGACCGCCAAACGCCACCTGGCCTCCCGCCTCGCGCACAATCAGCTGCGCCGCGGCAGCGTCGACCGAGCGACAGGGCCGCAGGCTGATCATCGCGTCGAAGCGACCAGCGGCGACGTAGGAGGCGGTGATCGCGATCGAGCCAACGACGCGCAAGCGGTAAACCTGGCCGGCGAGCGTCTCCAACGCCGGGATCGCCCACTCCGGCTCGGCCGCCTCGAGGCCCAGCACTTCGAGCTTGTCGCCGTCCGGCCCCACCTCGATCGGCTCGCCAGCGAGCGTTGCACCCCTGCCGCGCCGCGCGACGAACTCCTCGGCGGCGCCGAAGTCGTAGATGTAGCCGAACTCCACTGCCGCCATCGAGTCCTCGCTGGCGACGGCGATGCTGAGGCTGTGGGAGGGGAGCGTGCGGCGCGCGTTGAGCGAGCCGTCGATCGGGTCGATCACAACTCGCGCCGGCCCCCCAGAACCGAACTCGACCTCGCCACGCTCCTCGGAAACAGCAACGAAGGAGGTGCCCTGTGCCGCGAGCTGCTCGAGCTCGGCGAAGACGACGTCCTCGCAGCGGCGGTCGATGACCAGCGTGTGATCGCCGCCCTCGCCGACGCCCTCGTAGGTGGTGCGCGCCTCGATGCCGCGCACCTCGTCGAAGATTGCCTGCTGCGCCGCCACCGCGCGACGGCAGATTCCCAGCCAGTCTGCGGAGAAAACGTCCACCGAACTCATCCTATGGACGCCGGCCACTCGGTAGCGTTGGACCATGCTCGCCCTCGCCGAGAGACAGCAGCTTGCCGTCAACCACGACGGCGGTCCGCTGCTCCTGGTCGGGCAGGCGGGCAGCGGCAAGACGGAGGCCGTGGCGCGCCGCTTTGCTCGCCTTGCTGGCGATGGCGGCGCGGCCGAGCGCCTGCTCGTGTTCTGCGCCCGTCCCTCAACCGCGCAGCGATTGACAGAGCGTGTCGAAATGCTTCTCGACGGCGCCTACGAGGAGCTCTGGATCGGCACCTGGGAGACGCTCTGCGAGCGCCTGCTGCGCGAGCGTTCGACCGCTGCCGGGCTCGATCCCTTCTTCGACGTGCTCGGCCGGGCGGAGAGACTGGCGATCCTGCTTGACCGACTCGACGAGCTGCCGCTGCGCAACCACGCGATCCGCGGCAACCCGGCGGGTCTGCTCGCCCGGCTGCTGACGCAGGTCGACGAGATCAAGGCCGGATCGGAGCTGCCCGAGCCCGAGCTCGCCGAGTTCTGCGCCGCCCACGACCGCATCCTCGCCGAGTCGGGCAACCTCGACCAAGCCGACGTCTTCCTGCTGCTCGGCAAATTGCTTCACGAGCACGAGGACATTCGCCTGGAGCTTGCCACTCGCTTCGAGCACCTCATGGTCGACGAGTACGAGGAGACCACAAAAGCTCAAAAGGCAATCCTCGGGGTCCTGGCCAAGGACAACTCGAACCACCTTTACACCGAAACCGTCCCACCTGCGGATGGCGTGGGGCAGGGGGGTCGAGGACGTACACCTCGCCCGCAGCACCCCCCTGCCCCACGACAGGACCCGCGGTCGAGCGTCCTAGAGCTGGAGGAGGTCTTTCGCAAGCCGGAGGTGCGCCACTGGCGCTGCTCGAACGAGCGGGCACAAGCGCAGGCGGTAGCGCGCGAAGCCGAGCACCTGCTCGCCGGCGGCGCGTCGCCTGCTTCGATCTGCGTGCTTTTCGACGACCCGGCGACTGACGGCGGGGCGGTCGCCGCGGCGATGGAGGAGCGCGGCATCCCCTTTCACCTGGCCGGGCCGGCGGCGCTCTTCCAGCGTCCCGAGGTGCGCGACGCGATCGCCTGGCTACGCGTGCTCGCCGATCCGGAAGACTCGCCCGCCGCGGCACGCGCCCTGACCCGACCGCCGGTCGAGCTGCGCTCGGCGGACCTGGCGCGGCTGACGACGATCGCCCGGCGTCGCAAGCTCGACATGGTCTCCGGTTGTGAAGCGGCGCTGGAAAGCCCGCAGATCCCCCCCGAGGGGCGCGAGCGCATCCAGTCTTTCCTCAAGCTCTATGGGGAAGCCGCGGCGGCGATGGAGGAACGCCGGGCCGACGTCTTCGTGCGGCGCCTGATCGAGCGGGTCGGCCTGCGCCGGCAGCGGCTCTTTGCCGCCGAGCCCGAGGTAGCCGAGCGCCTGCTCGGCCTCTCGCGCCTTGCTGAGCTGGCTGCGACCTGGGCGCGACGCGAGCCGCACGCCTCGACACGGGACTTCGTGCGCTACCTGAGCGCCGTCGCCGAGGCCGGGGTCGAGCCCGCGGGCGGCGCGGAGCCCATCTCACCGGGAGCGGTGCAGGGCATGGCTCGCGAGGCCGCCAGGGGCATGGACTTCGATCACGCCTTCGTGCTCAATGCTGAGCGCGGTGCCGTGCAGGCCTGCTCGACCCTCGTCCTCTCGCGGGTCGGACGGGAGGCCGACGAGGCCACAGAGGAGGAGCTACACGAGGAGGAGCTCTTCGGCCCGGCCGAGGGGCTGCACGCGATCTATCGCAAGCTGCGCGAGGAGGTGCTCGAGGCTTCCTGGCGAGCCGGGCGCGAGCTTTCCGAGCCGCGCCTTGACACGGTCGTCGACGTCAACCGGGCGATCGCTCGCCACCTCGAGCTACTCAAGCTGGCCGCGCTCGCCCAGCGGCCCGGCGAGGAGGCGACGGCCGAGGCGATCGAGGCGGTCAACGGCCTGCTGCGCCAGATCGCCACCCCTGAGCAACAAGCAGAGCTCGACGCCTCCTCGCTCGACGACTACCTGCTCGATTCCGAGCGCGAGCGCGACGGTCGCAGGCGGTTGATCGCCGCCCGGCACGAGCCCTCGCTGGAAGCCTTCCTGCCACGCCGCGGCGACGGCGCCTTGAGCCTCTCGGCCTCCGACCTCGACCTCTACCTCACCTGCCCGCTCAAGTACAAGTTCGGGCGGGTCTTCGGCATTCCTCAGGAGCCGACGATCAACCAGCGCTTCGGCATCCTCATCCACAACGTTCTGGAGCGCTTCCACAAGGAGGCCGACGAGGAAGGCTACGAACGGTTGATGGACCTCTTCGAGGCCGGCTGGCGGCGCACCGGCTTCGGTTCCAGCGACGACGAGCTGCAGTTCCGCGACCGCGCCCGCGAGGCGATGCGGCTCTACTGGGAGCGCGAGCGCGAGGCCGAAGGTGAGCCGGTCTGGCTGGAGAAGAAGTTCGACATCCGCATCGGCTCACATCACGTTCGCGGGCGTGTCGATCGTGTCGATCGGCTGCCTGACGGCAGCCACGAGCTAATCGACTACAAGACTGGCGAACGCAAGAGCGAGGCCGAGCTGGAGAACGATCTGCAGCTCGCCCTCTACCGGCTGGCGGCGCGCCAGGCCTGGGGCCTGGAGGCGAGCAGCGGCAGCTACTACTACGTGCTCGACGCCGACAAGGTGGCAGCACCCACCAAGCCCGACGATGCAGAGCGGGTCGAGCGCACCGTGCTCGAGGTCGGCGAGGGCATCCTCAGCCAGGACTTCGAGCCGCGGCCCTCGCCCACCACCTGCAGCTGGTGCGACTACCGGCTGATCTGCCCGGCGGCTGAGAGCTAGGCCGCCTGCCGCGAGTATCCGCGGCCAAGGCCCTTTTGCTTTTGCTCCAATAGATCTGTTTAATAACCCCCTCTGGGGCGCCTGACAGGCCAGGTGGCCAAGCGACCTCGGCGGCTAGCCCGCTGGGAAGGAGGCGACGATGGGACTCATCAGGATCTTCGGTCTCGCGCTGATCGTGGCGGCTGCAATGACACTCGCTGGTGGATCGCCGGCAATGGCGGAAAGCACGCAGCTGTGCACAAACGACACAAGTAAATGCGAAGAACCGAGTTTCGTTCACTTCGAAACGTCGGAAAAAGGCGCATTTTTAAACGAAGTCCTCAACGTCAAATGCAGAATGTTAATAACGGGAACGCCTTCGGGCCCTGGGAACCCGGCGACTGTCACTCTTGTGACTCTGAGCTACATCGGCTGCACATTTGGGTGCAAAATGACTGGTGAAACATTTGGCACACTATTAATTTTAAAGTCTGGCACCGAATTAGCGACGGTCGCTGCACACAATCTGGTGTTTAACGTTAACTGCTTCGGATTCATCAACTGCAGCTACGGTTCGGAAAATCTCACTGGCCACCTGTTAGGTCCCTTAGCGGCCGGCCTTGGGAATAGCCATCTGACCTACAGCGGAGCGGCGGTCACGGCGGTAAAAGGCGAAAGCTGCCCAGAAACCGCCAAATTAGACGCGTTATTTATTTCTTCCCTGGCTTTTCCGACCTACCTCAGATAGATCATGAGCCCTCGAGATATTCGGCGGTTCTTCTCCCCTGAGCATCGTCAGTCAGAGGCGGCCGTCCCTGACCCATGGGCGGCGGTCGCCTCAGCTACTGGTCGTTGCCCTGCTGGCGGAGGAACTGCTGGAAATCGCGGGCGATCGTGTCTGCAGACGGTAGGTCTTCGGGATTTTCTAGCTGCTCGGATTGCTCGGACTCGATCTTTTCTACGAGCTCCTCGATCTCGGGGTTGGCGGCGATCGCCCGGTTGATCTGGTCCTCGTAGCTGGTCGCTTCCTCTTCCAGATCGGTGGCGTCGACGGCGATGCCGGTCAGCCCCTCGAGCCGGCGCAGCAGGGCGAGCGCCGCTTTTGGGTTGGGGACCGCGGCGATGTAATGAGGAACAGCCGCCCAAAGCGAGGCAGAGGTCATGCCAACCTGCCGGCAGCAGTCGTGGACGACGCCAACGATGCCCGTCGGCCCCTCGTAATTGGAGCGCTGTAGGTCGAGCTCCTCGACCAGCTGATCGTCTGAAGCGATGCCGGTGATCGGCACCGGCAGGGTGTGGGAGACCTCAGCGATCAGCGCACCAAGCGTCACCACCATCTCGATGCCGAGCGCGTCGGCAGCCGTGGCGATCGTCTCCGAGAAAGTGCGCCAACGCAGGTTTGGCTCAGTGCCATCGAGCAGCACCAGGTCGCGCTGGGCGGCGGGCACGCGCACGGCGATCAGGTTGTTTTGGGGCCAGTCGATACGCCGCGTCTGCCCCTCGGTGAGCACGATCGTCGGCCGCGTCGCTTGAAAGTCGAAGTAGTCCTCGGCGTCCACCCTGGCGATCAGCTCCGAATCGAAGGCCTCGCCGACCGTGCCCAGCGCGGTCGAGGCGGCTGCCGCGGCGTCGTTCCAGCCCCGGAAGGAGCAGACGAGCATCGGGTTGCGGAGCTGCGGAACCTCGCCTTCCCAAGTAAGTGAGTCCACGCTTTGAGACTACCGATGGTGCGCTGCCTCGCCCGTGGGGGAGCGGTCGACTCAGGCGGGCGTCGACAGCGCCCTGCGCACAAGGGTGTAGGCGATGAAGAGGGCGAGGGCAGCGAAGGAGAGTTCCAGGGCGCGCTCGGGCACCTCGTTGGCGACGACTACGCCGACCAGCACGCCGAGTGGCGAGAGCAAGCCGATCACCGCAGCGTCGCGCAGGCGCACGTTGCCGTAGGCGTTCTGGCGCAGCGTGCCAACAACGGCGACGATGACGATCATCAGCAGAGAGGTCGACTCGGCCTCGACCTGGGTGAGACCGAGGAAGATGGTCAGCGCCGGAACGAAGAGCACGCCGCCGCCGACCCCGACCAAGCCTCCGGCAAGGCCACCGGCCGCCGCGACGAGGATGGCGAGCAGCTCATTCACTTGATAATCAGCTCGATCGCAATGGCCAGCAGCAGCGCGGCGAAGAGCAGCGAGACGGCGCGCTGGGGAATGCGCTGCTGGATCGCCGTGCCGGCGATCACGCCGAGGATCGCTGGGATGGAGAGCCAGAGCGCCGTGCCAACGTGGACGTTGCCGTAGATACCACCCTGGGCGAGTGCCCCGAGCAGGCCGATGAGGACGATCGCCGCCAAGCTGGTGCCGGTCGCGAGCCGCTCGCCAAAGCCGAACCAGAGGATCAGCAGGGGCACGATGATCGTGCCGCCACCGACGCCGAAGAGACCGCTGAAGGCGCCCGCCAGGCTGCCGATCGCCGCCAGTCGGAGCAACGGATGGGAAGGCAGCGCGGGTTCCGGAGCCATCGTGCCGCGATACTAGATGCAGTGTCTCCCGATTCAGCGACAGGGGAGGGTGGCGCCCACCGCTCCCGTCTGCTCGACGCGCTGCGCGCCGATCCCCCGCACACGGCCGTGCTCACCGACGTCGACGGCACGCTGGCGCCGATCGCCGAGCGACCCGAGCAGGCCGTGGTGCCGCGCGAGGCAAGCGAGCTGCTCTCCAGGCTGAGCGAGCGCTACGGGCTGGTCGCCTGCATCTCCGGCCGCCAGGCGAACGAGGCCCGGCGCCTGGTCGGCGTCGAGGGCATCGCCTACGCCGGCAACCACGGCTTCGAGCTGCTGCTGCCTGGGGACGAGGCACCACGGCTCGATCCGGCGCTCGATGGTCGCGAGGACGAGGCGGCCGAGTTCCTCGCCGCCCTTGACCGAGACGAGTTGGCGGATGCTGGCCTGCGTCGCGAGGACAAGGGGGCGATCCAAGCCCTCCACTGGCGGGGAGCGACCGACGAGAACGGCGCCGACGCCCGCGCCCACGAGATCGCTGTAGCGGCGGGCAAAGCCGGGCTTGAACCACGTTGGGGCCGCAAGGTGCTGGAGCTGCGCCCGGTCGGCGGTGGCGGCAAGGACGCCGCCGTGGCGGGACTGCTGAACGGCAGCGAGATGTTCGCCGCGGTCTACGCCGGAGACGACCGCACCGACCTCGACGCCGGCGCCCGGCTGCGTGAGCTTCGCGAAGAGGGGCAGCTGCAGACTGCGGCCTTCGTCGGGGTTGTCTCGCCGGAGGCGCCCCCCGAGCTCACCGAAGACTCCAACCTGATCGTCGACGGCCCGCAGGGCTGGCTCGACTTCCTTGTGGAGCTGGCCGCTTAGCGATGCCCTACACCGACTTGCTGCGCGTCACCGTCCTACTCACCGGCGCCGAGGCAACCGCCCTGGCGGCGATCACGGCGGTGGCGACCAACCGCGAGAGCGACACGCTGACGCTGATCGTCGCCGCTAGCTGGTGGCTGATCGCGCTCGTCGTCGGCTTCTACCTGGGCCGTCCGGGGCGGGCGGCCGACGACCTGCGTGACGCGCTTGCCAAAGCGCGCACGGCAACCTCGCTGCCGCCCGAGCCCCCGGCGCGCATCATCGTTGGCCGCCTTTGGCCAATCGGCGTCACCGCCCTGATGGCGGGTGCGCTCGGTGTCTTCTTCCCCGGCGTCGCCGCGATCGGCGCCGGCTACGCGTTGCTCGTCTCGCTCGCCTGGCACAGCCGCGAGGCCGCCGTGCTCGCCATCGAGCAACGCGACGGCGTCAAGTTCTACGTCGTCCCCAACTCCGCCCTGCGCCCGATCCAGCTGGTCCGCACCCCGGGCCTGCGCAGCAGCCGTAGGGCCTGAACTCGCGTCCGCAGGCGCGGATAGCTTGGGTTGAGTGAAGCTCCACGGACCGATCGCCATCCTCGCGCTCGCTGCTTCCCTGCTTCTGCCTACTACGGCGGCGGCGATCGACCGGACGATCACGGTCAAGGGCGAAGCGGTCCAGGAGGTCGTCAACGACGCCGCCGAACTGGGCTTCTCGGTGAGCAAGGAACGCAAGTCGAAGGGCGCGGCGCTGCGCATCGTCGCGGTCCGCATGGCGGCGGTGATCGCCGCGATCAAGGGAACGGTCCCCGTCGCCCCCGGTGAGCTGAGCACGGGCGCGATCTCGGTGCGCAAGCTGAGCCGCAACGGCAAGACCCTCTGGCGAGCGGCGGAGAGCGTCAGCGTCGTCGTCCATCAGCCCGAGCGCTCCGGCGAGCTGGTCAGCGCCGCGGTGAAGGCGGGCGCGACCGGCACACGCGGCCCACGCTTCTTCCCCAGCCACCCCGACACCGCCTACAACGACGCCCTGCTAGCCGCCTTCGACCAGGCCAAGGCCAAGGCGGAGGCCCTGGCAACGCGAGCTGGAGCGAAACTCGGCGCTGTCCTGACGATCGAGGAAGGCCGCGACGTCGTGCCGACGGAAGCCACGGCAGCTCCCCGCAAGAAACGCGGCCCTCGAGGTCCTGCTCCACCTGCCGAACCCGGCACCTCGAACGTCACCGCCACCGTTCGCGTTGTCTTCGCGCTGGAATAAGCGGAGCAGCTAGAGCGTCCCGACGCCCTATCGCTTACGCAACTTTTTGAAGTCTGCCCACTTGCGCGTGTTGGCGACCTGATCCGCCGTCAGCCAAGCCCGCCGCGCGGTGGCCACCGCGTAGGCCATGTTGTCGAGCGTGTCGACCCCGTGAGCATCGGTGTTGAGCGCGATCGTCGCGCCAGCCTCAGCAGCGAGCCGGGCGTGCTGCTCGGAGAGGTCGCGGCGGTTGGGATTGCCGTTGATCTCGAGCATCGTGCCGTTGCGCGCCGCCGCCTCGACCACCGCCTCGGTGTCGATGCCGTAGGGCTCGCGGCGGCCGATCAGGCGGCCGGTGAGATGACCGATGCAATCGACTAGCGGGTTCTCGATCGCGATTAGGACGCGTGCGGTCATCTGCTTTGCGGAGATCGCGAAGGAGGTGTGGACGCTGGCCACCACCCAGTCGAGCGCTTCGACCACGTCGTCGGGGTAGTCGAGCTCGCCGTCGAGGCCGATGTTGACCTCCGAGCCAGCGAGCAGGCGGAAGCCGCGCACCCCCTTGTTCCAGGCCTCAACCTCGCCGATCCGCTCCCAGAGCCGCTCAGTAGTGACGTGGTCGCCAAAGCCGTGGCTGGCCGAGTGGTCGGTGATCGCCATGTAGGCGTAGCCGCGCGCGCGACCGGCCTCGGCCATCTCCTCGAGCGCGTTGCGGCCGTCGGAGAGCGTCGTGTGCGAGTGCAGATCGCCGCGAATGTCGTCGAGGCCGATCAGCTCGGGCAGCGTGCCCTCGCGTGCCGCCTTCAGCTCGCCCCGGCCCTCGCGCAGCTCGGGCTCGATGTAGGCGTAGCCGAGGTGCTCGTAGACCGCCGACTCGCTGGCACAGAGCTCGACCTCGCCGCTCTCCGTCTCGGTAATGCCGTGCTCGGAGACCGAGAGGCCGCGCGCCACCGCGGCCTCGCGCAGCTGCACGTTGTGGGCCTGGGAGCCGGTGAAGTGCTGCAGCAGGTTGCCGAAGGCCTCGGGGGCGACGATGCGCAGGTCGACCGAGATGCCATTCTGAGTCTGGGCTCGCACCCCGTTGGGTCCCGGCGTGCCGGCGCTGGCGATCAGCGGGCTTGCGACAAGCGCCTCGGCCAGCGCGGTCGGCTGCTCGGCGGTGGCGATCAGGTCGATGTCCTTGCAGGTCTCGGCCCAGCGCCGCACCGAGCCGGCCACCTCGACCCGCTCGGCGGCGGGATGCTCGCGCAGCTCGCGGGCCAGCTCTTCGGCGATCGAGCGGGCCATCGAGAGCAGCACGCGGCCCGAGCCCTGATCGGGATCGCCGAGCCGCTCGAGGCGGGCCAAGACGTTCTCCTCGACCTTAGGGCCGAGCCCCTTGAGCTCGCGGATGCGTTCGCCCTCGGCCGCCGCCTTGAGATCCTCCAGGGTGGCCACGCCGAGCGTCTCGAAGAGCTTGCGGGCCGTCTTCGCTCCCACGCCAGGCACCCGCGTAACATCGATCAGGGTCGGCGGGAACTTCGCCTTGAGCTTCACCGCCGCGGGGATCTCGCCGGTTGCCAGCAACGCGTCGATCTTTTCGGCCAGCGTCTTGCCGACGCCGGGGATCTCGGTCGCCCGCCCCTCAGCTGCCAGCTCCGCCACCGAGACTGGGCTTTCGCGGATCGCCTTGGCCGCCGTGCCGTAGGCGAGCACCCTGTATTTGACCGCGCCGTCGAGCTCGTAGAGCACCCCCAGCTCGTCCAGGGCAGCGGCGATCTCGGCGTTGGTCACCCCTGCAAGCTAACGCGGTCGCAGCACGGCTAGCATCGCCCGCGCCGATGCCCGCTGCCCAGCCCGAGCGAGGACCCACCTGGGTCGTCCTGCCCACCTACGAAGAGGCGAGCAACATCGAGCGGCTGGTCGGTGAGGTGCGCGCCAAGCTGCCTGGCGATGCCCAGGTGCTGATCGTCGACGACAACTCCCCCGACGGCACCGGGGAGATCGCCGCGCGGCTCGCCGCCGAGCACGATGCCGTTCACGTCCTCCACCGCCCCGCCAAGGAGGGGCTCGGCCCCGCCTACATCGCCGGCTTCCGCCAGGTGCTTGCGGCCGGCGCCGGGCTGGTCGTCGAGATGGACGCCGACTTCTCGCATGAGCCCGCCTACCTGCCGCGCCTGATCGAGGCCGCTGCGCGCGCCGACCTGGTGCTCGGCTCGCGCTACGTGCCGGGCGGCGGCGTGACCGACTGGGGACCGCTGCGCCAGGCGATCAGCCGCGGGGGAAGCGCCTATGCGCGGCTCGCCCTCGGCGTCGATGTGCGCGACCTCACCGGCGGCTTCAAGTGCTTCCGCCGCGAGGTGCTCGAGGCGCTCGACCTGGGCGCGGTGCGCTCGCGCGGCTACGCCTTCCAGGTGGAGCTGACCTACCAGGCGATCGAGCTCGGCTTCGAGGTGGTCGAGGTGCCGATCGTCTTCCGCGATCGCGAGGCGGGCAGCTCGAAGATGACCCGTTCGATCGTGCTCGAGGCGATCTGGCGTGTCCCCCTTCTACGATGGGGTAGGTGAGGATCAGAGCGGCGCGAGAAGCTCTTGTGACCCTCGCTATACTTTCTGAAGTATTGAGTGCTGAACTTCGAACCCAGGGAGTCCGATTCCAGTGACAGGCAAGCTCCACGACGTGACAGACGACACCTTCAAGTCCGAGGTTCTGGAGGCCGACGGCCCCGTGCTGGTCGACTTCTGGGCCCCCTGGTGCGGCCCCTGCCGCGTCGTTCACCCGGTGCTCGAGGAGATCGACGCCGAGCGCGAGGATCTGAAAATCGTCAGCGTCAACGTCGACGAGAACCAGCAGATCGCGGCCCAGTACGAAGTGCTCTCGATCCCCACGCTGCTGCTCTTCAAGGACGGGGCGATCGCCAAGAAAGTCGTCGGCGCGATGCCCAAGCGGCGCCTCGAGGCCGAGCTCGAGCCGGCTCTCGCCTAACGCGGGCGAGCACGACGATGCCCTTCGTTCAGGTCCACTGGTTCGAGGGCCGCTCCGACGAGCAGAAGGCGGAGATCGCCAAGCGCATCGAAGCGGCGCTGGTCGAGGTGGCCGGCGCCGCCCCCGAGCACTGCTGGGTCAAGTTCTCCGACTCGAAGAAGACCGACTTCATCATCGGCGAGCCGGAGGGTACGGGCCAGTCTCAGTAGGCCTCCGCTTAACTTTTTCGCGAAGTCGCGGCCTTCCGACCGCGCCTGAATAACGCAAAAAAGTACAAGACGCTTCGACCTACTGAGACTGGCCCTGCGCTCGGCTGACGGAAATGCGGAGGTCACGGCTGTCGACTCGGACAGCCTCGCCACTGGAAGCTTCATAGGAGATGGATGTGGCGAGCACCTCGCCGGCTATGTAGGGCTCGTGCTCGCGGGCGGCGCTGAGCAGCTCCTCGTCACCGCCGAGGCGAAGCTCGATGCGGTCGGTGATCTGCAGGCCGGCGGACTTGCGGGCGTTCTGCACAGCGTGGACGATCTCGCGGGCGAGGCCCTCGCGCAGCAGCTCGTCGTCGAGCTCGAGCTGCAGGGCGACGGCATGGCCCGCCTCGGCCTCGACCTCGTAGCCGTCCAGGGGCTGCAGGGCGAGGGTCACCTCGTCGGGGCCGATCGTGTGCTCGTCGCCGTCGACGTTGATGCCGATCTGGCCGCCATCAGCCATTACTGCGGCGACGTGCGCGGGGTCAAGCGCCTCGACCGCAGCGGCAACCTGGGGCATGCGCTTGCCGAAGCGCGGTCCGAGCGAGCGATAGTTGGGCTTCACCTCGTAGCTGACCAGCTCCGACTCATCGCTGACGAAGTCGAGCTGCTTGACGTTGAGCTCGGCGGTGACCAGCGCGGCGCGGGCCTCGATCGCCTCGCGCTCGGCGTCGTTGGCGACGATCACGGCGCGGCGCAGCGGCTGGCGAACCTTGGCCTTTGCCTGGGCGCGGGCGGCGCGGCCAAGCTCGACCGTGAGCCGCACCGCCTCCATCGCCCCCTCCAGCTCGGGATGGGCGAGCGCCGGGTCGGGCGCGGGGAAGTCGCGTAGGTGAACCGAGTCGG
Organism: uncultured Solirubrobacterales bacterium; assembly: GCA_963715455.1. Classification (GTDB taxonomy): domain Bacteria; phylum Actinomycetota; class Thermoleophilia; order Solirubrobacterales; family 70-9; genus VRUE01. The sequence goes on from OY970245.1 coordinate 372,290, forward strand.
GCTGCTCGCCTAGCTCCTCGCCCTCCCCCCCGGCGAGGTTGAGGTGGATCTCGTCGGCGAGGAAAGGCGTGAAGGGGGCGAGCAACGCCGCCACCTCGAGCAGGCAGTGGCGCAAGGTGGCAAAGGCGGCCCGGTCGCCCTCCCAGAAGCGCCGCCGCGAGAGCCGCACGTACCAGTTGGAGAGCTCCTCGACGTATGCGGCGATCGCTTTCCCGGCGGCGGTGCAGTCGAACTCGTCCATGCGCTCGCGCACCGTTGCAACGGTGGACTGCAGCTTGGAGAGCGCCCAGCGATCCAAGTCCTCGCCGCTGACTTTGTCGTTACTCGCCATATCGGCGAAGAAAGTCGAAGTCAGCGGAGCGGGAAAGTCGGCGGGGGTGAGGTTCTCGGCGTTGGCGTAGAGCACCCAGAAGGAGTAGGTATTCCAGAGGGTGAGGAGGAACTGGCGGACCGATTCGCCGACCGTGTCGACCGAGAAGCGGTAGCCGGACCAGGGCTGCTGGGCGGTCAAGTAGTACCAGCGGAAGGCGTCGGCGCCGTGGGCGGAGATCACGTCCCAGGGCTCGACCACGTTGCCCTTGCTCTTCGACATCTTCTGACCCTCGGGGTCGAGGATCAGGCCGAGGCAGACGCAGTTGCGGTAGCTGCTCTGCTCGAAGAGCAGGGTCGACTCGGCGAGCAGCGTGTAGAACCAGCCGCGCGTCTGGTCGATCGCCTCGCAGATGAAGTCGGCCGGGAAGCGCTCCTCGAACAGCTCCTCGTTCTCGAACGGGTAGTGCAGCTGGGCGAAGGGCATCGCGCCGCTGTCGTACCAGGTGTCGATCACCGACTCGACCCGGCGCATCTCGCCACCGCACGCCTCGCAATCGAGCACCACCTCGTCGATGTAGGGGCGGTGCAGGTCGTCGGGGACATCGCCGCGAGCGCGCTCGCGCAGCTCGGCGACCGAGCCGGCACAGAAGCGGCCCTCGCAGTCCTCACCCGTGCACTCCCAGATCGGCAACGGCGTGCCCCAGTAGCGGTCACGGGAGAGCGCCCAGTCGACGTTGTTCTCCAGCCACTTGCCGAAGCGCCCCCGCTTGATGTGCTCGGGGTGCCAGCCAATCGTCTCGTTGTTGGCGAGCAGCCGCTCGCGCACCTGCGAGGTGGCGATGTACCAGCTCGACTTGGCGTAGTAGAGCAACGGCGTGCCGCAACGCCAGCAGTGCGGGTAGGCGTGCTCGTAGACCTGCTCGCGGAAGAGCAGGCCGTGGCGCTCGAGGTCGGCGATCAGCGCCCGGGTCACCTCAGAGTCCTTGACGAACTTGCCCTCGAAGCCGACGACCCGGGCATCGAACTTACCGTCGAGGCCGACCGGGTTGTAGAGCGTGCCGTGGCTGGTCGGGTCGAAGATGCCGTTCTCGGCGGCAACCGCGTAGTCGTCCTCGCCGAAGGCCGGCGCCAGGTGGACGAGACCGGTGCCGTCCTCGGTGGTGACGAACTCGCCGGCGAGGACGCGAAAGGCATCGTCGGGACCGTCGTCAGAGAGCTCGAAGACCGGGCCGCGGTAGCGGCGGTCGACGAGGTCGGAGCCCGGGAAGCGCTCGACGATCTCGGCTCCCTCGCCTAGCACCCGCTCGCGCAGCGGCTCGGCGAGGATCACCGTCTCCTCGCCCACCTGCGCTTTTACATAGGTGACGCCGGGAGCGACGGCGACGGCGACGTTGCCGGGCAGGGTCCAGGGCGTCGTCGTCCAGACCAGCAGCGACTCGCCGGTCTCGCCGCCGTCCTCGCCCAGCAGCGGGAAGCGCACATATATGGAGGGGTCCTCGACATCCTCGTAGCCAAGCGCCACCTCGTGCGAGGAGAGCGCCGTGCCGCAGCGCGGGCAGTAGGGCACGACCTTGTGGCCCTCGTAGAGGCGGTCTTTCTCCCAGAGCTGCTTCAGCGACCACCAGACCGACTCGATGTAGTCGTCGTCGAGGGTGACGTAGGGGTCGTCGAGGTCGATCCAGAAGCCGATCCGCTCGGTGAGGCGGTTCCACTCCTCGACGTACTCGAAGACCGACTTGCGGCAGCGGGCGTTGAACTCGGCGATGCCGTACTCCTCGATCTCCTGCTTGGAAGAGATGTCGAGCTGCTTCTCGACCTCGAGCTCGACCGGCAGGCCGTGGCAGTCCCAGCCCGCCTTGCGCGGCACCCGGTAGCCGCACATCGAGCGGTAGCGCGGGTAGACGTCCTTGAAGACGCGGGCGAGGACGTGGTGAGAGCCGGGGCGGCCGTTGGCGGTCGGCGGGCCCTCGTAGAAGTTCCAGAGCTCCGCCCCCTCGCGCTGCGCCAGCGAGCGGTGGAAAACGTCGCGCTCACGCCAGCGCTCGAGCAGGCGCTGCTCGAGCTCGGGGAAGGACTGCTTGGTGTCGACGGGCCGGAAGCCGGGCATGAGCAGGTGATTCTAGGAGCGCAGGGGCAGCCGACTGGTCTAGGCTCTCGGCGGCATGTCCACCTACGACCTCAACGGCAAGGTGGCGCTGGTCACCGGCGCCGCGCGTGGCATCGGCTTCGAGACGGCGCGCCAGCTGCATGCGCGCGGCGCCTCGGTGGTCATCGTCGACCTCGACGGCGACGAGGCGCGCGAGGCGGCTGAGCGGATCGGCGAGCGCACCCTGGGCATTGCTGCCGATGTGACCGACGCGGGAGCGATGCGCGCCGTCGTCGTCGAGACGGTCGAGCGCTTCGGCGGGCTCGACATCGCGATGGCCAACGCTGGCATCGCGCCGCCGTCGATCGCGACGATGCGCTCGGTTTCCTCAGAGGAGTGGGAGCGAGTGATCGACGTCAACCTGCTCGGCGTCTGGCACACGGTGCGCGCCGTCCTGCCGCAGATCACCGAGCGCCGCGGCCACATCGTCGTCGTCGCCTCGGTGGCGGCCTTCGCCAACGGCATGATGGGCAGCTCCTACATGGTCTCCAAGGCGGGTGCCGAGCAGCTGGGCCGCGCCTTGCGCACCGAGCTGCATCCCTACGGGGCAAGCGCAACCGTCGCCTACTTCGGCTGGGTCGACACGCGCATGGTCCAGGAGACCTTCTCCCGGCCGGGAGCCGGGACACTGGAAGAACTCGCTCCCGACTTCCTGATGAGAAGGATCACACCGGCCAAGGCCGGGGCGGCAGTGGTCAGGGGAATCGAAGAGCGGGCGCCACGGGTCTTCGCGCCCAAGTGGTGGCGCTACCTCTCCGCCCTGCGCGGCTTGCTCAACCCACTGCTCGACCGGCGCACCGAACGCGATCCGCGAATCGCGGCGGCGATCCGCGCGGCCGACGCCCGGGCTGCCGGCGAGGCGGACGAGGCCGCCTCCCCCGCCTCGCGCTAGCTCCGATGCCCACCTACGACCCGAACGGAAAGGTCGCCCTGATCACCGGTGGCGCCCGCGGCATCGGCTTCGAGACGGCGCGCCAGCTGCATGCGCGCGGCGCATCGGTGGCGCTCGTCGACGTCGATGCCGAGGAGGTGCGCGAGGCGGCCGAGCAACTCGGCGAGCGGGCAATCGGCATCGCCGGCGACGTCACCAACCCTGGCTCGATGCGGGCCGCCGTTGCCGAGACGGTCGAGCGCTTCGGCGGCGTCGACATCGCGATGGCCAACGCTGGCATCGCGCCGCCGAGCACAACGACGATCCGCATGGTCTCCGACGAGGAGTGGGAGCGGGTGATCGACATCAACCTGCTCGGCGTCTGGCACACGGTGCGCGCGGCGCTGCCGCAGGTCGCTGAGCGGCGCGGTCACATCGTCGTCGTCTCCTCCGCCTACGCGATCGCCAACGGCATGCTGAACAGCGCCTACGCCGTGGCCAAGTCGGGGGTCGAGGCCTTCGGCCGCTCGCTGCGCACCGAGCTGGCGCCGCTCGGCGCCAGCGCCGGGGTCGCCTACTTCGGCTTTGTCGATACCAAGCTCGTCCAAGACGCCTTTGCCCGGCAGGACACCAGCGACCTGCAGGAGGTCATGCCCAGCTTCCTGATCAAGCGGATAACGCCAGTCGAGGCCGGGGCCACCGTGGTGCGCGGCATCGAAGAGCGCGCGCCGCGCACCTTCGCCCCCAAGTACTGGCGCTACATCTCTGCCTTCCGCGGCCTGATCAACCCGCTGTTCGACCGGCGGGCCGAGCGCGACGCGCGCTTCATCGAGGCGATCCGCGACTCCGAGCAGCTGTCCAGCTCCAGCGGCGACTCAAGCGCCGCGCGTTAGCCGCTCCAGCAGGCAGACGACCGACTGGTACGGGGCGCCGGTCGCCCGGCTGAGGCCGATCTCGCAGGTGCGGTTGTTGGAGAGGTGGGCGTCGAAGTCCTCCCCGGCAAGCTCCTGCGCCTGTGGGCGAGTGGCCGCTGCGGTCAGCTCGGGGTGGGAGATGCCGCGATCGCCGGCGAAGCCGCAGCAGGTCGCCGAGGGGGCGACGTGGACGTCATCTGCCAGGGCCCTGGCAAGCGCGCGCAGGCGCGGCGCCAGGCCCATGTGGCGCGTCGCGCAGGTCGGGTGCACGGTCGCCGAGCCGACCTTGCTCGCCACCTCGAGCTGGGGCAGCAGCCGATCGTGGGCCCAGGCGACCGAGTCGAGGATCTCGAGTTGAGCGAGGCGCCCGGCGTTCTCCTCGCTGAGCACCCCCTCGCCCTGCTTGCCGATCGCCTCGGTGCAGGAGGCGGCATCAATCACGACCGGCAGCTCGCCTTCGTCGCTCCAGGCCCAGAGCCGCTCGACCAGCTCGTTGGCCTTGTGGCGCTGGGCCTCCTCGAAGCCCTTTGAGCCGAAGGGCAGCCCACAGCAGCTGCCCGTGACCTCGGCCGGAATCCAGACCGGCAGCCCGGCCCGCGCCGAAACCGCGACCAAGGCCTCCACCACCGACTTCTCCCCCGACGGGCCGATACGTCAAGTCTGACTTGACGTATCGGCCCGTCGGCAGGGGTGGGGGCGAAGATGCGGTTGGTGCAGGAGGGGAGGTAGACGGCCGCGGCGCCCTCGCGGCTCGTTGCCGGCAGCCGCCCCGAGGCAGGGCCGGGCAGGCCTTTGCCACGCCGCGTGCGCCGTGCCAGGGGACCGCCGATCTGCAGCCCGGCGCGCGAGGCCTTCTCGACCGTGCCCCAACGCTTGGCCGTGGCCAATGCCGCCGCTTCCGCACGTGGCGTGTGCCTTGCCTGCCGCATTTCCTTGACGAGGAGGCCGGTGTCGATGCCGACCGGGCAGGCGAGCTGACAGGAGCCGTCCGCCGCGCAGGTCTCCAGCGCCTCGTACTCGAACTCCTCGAGCAACGCCCTCTGCACCGGCGAGCCCGCCGGCTGGCGCGCCATCTCGCGGCGCAGCACGATGCGCTGGCGCGGCGTTGTAGTCAGGTCGCGGCTCGGGCAGACCGGCTCGCAGAAGCCGCACTCGACGCAGGTCGTGGCCGACTCCTCGATCGCCGGCGTCGTCTTCAGGTTGCGCAGGTGGACGTCGGGGTCGCGATTGAGCACGACGCCCGGGTTAAGCACCCCATCGGGGTCGGCGAGCCGCTTCACCCGCCACATCAGCTCGGTCGCCTTCTCGCCCCACTCGCGCTCGACGTAGGGCGCCATGTTGATGCCGGTGCCGTGCTCGGCCTTGAGCGAGCCGTCGTACTTGCCGACGATCAGCTCGACCAGCTTCGCCATGAAGGCCTCGTAGCGCTCGAGGTCCTCCTGCTTGGCGAAGTCGGGGGTGAGCATGAAATGCAGGTTGCCCGCCGATGCGTGGCCGGCGACGCCGGGCAGGAAGCCGTGCTCGCCGAGCAGCGCCTGCAGGTCGCGGGCACCCTCGGCGATGCGCTCGGGCGGCACGCAGACGTCCTCGACGATCAACGAGGTGCCGGGCAGGCGCAGGCGGCCGATCAGGCCGTGCAGGCCCTCGCGCACGCGCCAGGCCAGCTCAATCTCCTCCGCTTCGCGGGTGAACTCGATCGGCCGGATCGTCTCGTGCGCGGCGAAGATCTCCTCGGCGCGGGCGACGAAGGGCGCCAGCTCGGCCTCGCTCGCGGCGCCGTACTCGACCAGCAGCACGGCCGACTCGGGCGGCAGCTCCTTCCACTCCTCGGGGGCGCCGACCATGTTCCAGGCGGCGGTGATCAGGGCCGGGGCGACCATCAGCTCGACCGCGCTGGCGCCGCTCTCGACCAGGTCGCGCACCGGGGCGATCGCCTCGTCGATCCCCGGGAAGTGGATCCAGGCGGTGGTCGTGCGGGCCGGTAGCGGCACGGTCTCGAAGACCGCCTCGGCGACGAAGGCCAGCGTGCCCTCCGAGCCGACCACGAGGCGGCGGAAGATCTCCAGCGGCTCGTCGGCGTCGAGGAAGGCGCAGAGCCGGTAGCCGGTCGTGTTCTTGATCGCGAACTTGCGGCGGATGCGCTCGCTGAGCTCGGCGTCGGCGCGGATCTCGTCGCGGATCGCGGCCAGCCCGGCGGCCAGCTCGGGCTCCGCGGCGGCGAAGCGCTCGGCGGCGCCGGGTGCCGCCGTGTCGATCGTCGTGCCCGAGGCGAGCACCAGGGTCAGGGCGCGCACGGTCGAGTAGGAGTCGTGGGTGACGCCGCAGCGCATGCCGCCCGAGTTGTTGGCGATCACGCCGCCGACGCAGGCGATGTCGGTGCTCGCCGGGTCGGGGCCGAGCTTGCGCCCGTGCGGGGCGAGCACGCGGTTGGCGTGGCCGAGCACCGTGCCCGGCTTGACCCGCGCCAGCGCCCCGCCGTCCTCGACCGCGACGCCGCCGAAGTGGCGGCGCACATCGACCAGGATGCCGTCGGTCTGGCCCTGGCCGTTGAGGCTGGTGCCGCCGGCGCGGAAGGTGACCGGGATGCCCTTTTCCCGGCCGTAGGCGAGCACCTTCCCCACGTCTCCGGCGTCGTGGGCCATGACCACGGCTCGCGGGAAGAGTCGGTAGGGGCTGGCGTCAGAGGCGTAGCGGACGATGTCGCCCGCGCGGGCGAGGACGCGGTCGGCGCCGAGCAGCGCCTCGAGCTCGCCGCGCAGCGGCTGGGCAACCCCCGCCGCAAGCTCGTCCGGGGCGCGGTCGGGCGCCGGCTCAGCTGTTTGCGGCGCCAGCGAGGAGATGTCCCGCTCGAGCAGCGCCATCGTCAGCTCACCTTAGAAGAGGGACATGCCGGGCGTGACCGGCACTTCGACCAGCTCCGGCTGCGGCGAGGCGATCGCCTTGGCAAGCGCATCGCGAACCTCGTCGCGCTCCTTCACCCGCTGCGCGCTGACCCCGTAGCCCTCGGCGACGGAGGCGACGTCGAGCTTCGGCAGGTCGAGGCCGGGCGCGCCCGTCACCTGCTCGACGTCGGCGAACCACTTGAGGATCGCGTACTCCTCGTTGCGCACGACGAGGAAGGTGACCGGGACCTTGTAGGCAACGGCGCTCCAGAAGGCGCTGACCGCGTACTGGACCGAGCCCTCGCCGATCACGCAGACCACCGGGCGGTCGGGCTGGGCGAGCTGCACGCCGATCGAGGCGGAGAGGCCGAAGCCGAGGCCGCCGCCGGCGGCGAAGTAGTAGCTGCCGGGGCGAGAGAGGCGCATCTGGTTGCGCAGCGCCAGGGTGCTGGAAGGCGACTCGAGCACGATGATGCCGTCCTCGGGAAAGACCTCGGTCAAAGCCGTGTGCACGGTCGAGGGGTTGAGCGGGTCGGTGGGCGGGATTTCCTGTGGGCCGGCGTTCGGCTCTGGCAGCGGCCGCTGGGACTCCGGCACCTCCGCGAGCAGTGCCTCGAGGGTGAGCTTCACGTCGGCGACCAGGGCATCGCCCATCGGCGCCCGCGCCGCCTCGTCTGGGTCGCTGGTGATCGCCACCAGCTTCGCCCCCTCGGGCAGCAGCGGGCCGGGTATGTAGGGGTAGTAGGGGAAGACCGAGCTGCCGACGACGAGGATCAGGTCGTGGCCCTCGAGCGTCTGGCCGACCGGGCCGATCGCCGGCGGCAGCACGCCGCGGAAGTTGGCGTGGTTCTCCGGGAAGCCGAGCCGGCCGCCGCCCGGAGCGGGCGTCGCCCAAACGGGCAGGTGCTGGCGCTCGGCGAGGGCGATCGCGTCATCCCAGGCGCCGGAGGCGTCGATGTCCGGACCGGCGACCATCACCGGGTTCACTGCCGCCTCGAGCCGATCGGCGAGCACGCGAACCGCGGCCGGGTCGGCGACGGCGCGGCCGTCGACTCGCCGCGAGATCGCCTCGCGTGCGTCGGCCTCGTCGACCTCGGCGTACCAGTCGTCCATCGGCAGTGAGACGAAGACCGGGCCTTTCGGTGGCAGCGAGGCGAGGTGGGCGCCGTGCGCGAGAGCCAGCGGCACGTCCTCGGCGCGAGCCGGCTCGTAGGACCACTTGACCAGTGGGTGGGGCATGCGGATCGCGTCGCGGTTGGTGAGGTTGGCCTGCAGGGTGATCTGGGCGCGAGCCTGCTGGCCGGCGGTGACGAGCAGCGGCGAGTGGTTGGCCTGGGCGTTGAAGATCGCCCCCATCGCGTTGCCGACGCCCGGCGCGGTGTGCAGGTTGGCGACCGTCGTGCGGCCAGAGGCCTGGGCAAAGCCGTCGGCCATGCCGACGACGACCGCCTCCTGCAGACCGAGCACGTAGCGGAAGTCCGAGGGGAAGTCGGCGAGCATCGGCAGCTCGGTCGAGCCGGGGTTGCCGAACATCGTCGTCATCCCCTGCTCGCGGAAGAGCTCGAAAGTCGCCTCGCGCACGTTCGGCATACCGGCCGGAACCCTATAGGGGGATTGTTGTTCTCAAGGGAATGCCCGAACGGTCGATAACCACGAGCGTGGTCCGCAAGTTCTCCATCCTGACCAGCGCTCTGCTCAGCATCGCGCTGCTCTGGGCCTCACAGGCCAGCGCCGGCCCGACAACGACGCGTCTCGCCTACGGGATCGGCGAAATCGTCCCGATCCCCGCCTCGATCCCTCACGAAGAGGGCGACATGGTCGACCGACGCATCCTCCCCAACCTGCGCTGGATCGCCAAGCGCTACCCGATCTACGTCAGCGACGGCTACTCGGGGCCGCTGCCCAACGGCGAACACGCCGGCTGCCGCGGCTGTCACGTGAAGAACTCCGACCACTACAACGGCCTCGCCGTCGACATCATCCCCGTCAACTGGAGCGACAAATGCGACGCCAACTGGCGCGGCATCACGCGTCTCGCCAAGTGGGCCGAGCCGCTGCAGAACCGGCCGGCAGCGCCCTTCCGTTGGGTCGGCTACGACGGCGACGCAGGCCACGGCTGTGGCCACCACCTGCACCTCTCTTGGGAACACGCAATCGCATCCGAGTTCCAGCTGGCTGAATGGGTCGAGGTCTTCCCAGTCAAGCTGATGGAAGTCGGTGATCACCCGCGCCGCAAACGCCCCAAGCCCGAGGCAGCCGCGCCGGCCGGCCCTCCCGGGGGAATCTCTTCGGTCCGCGCCGGCGGCCTCGCCGCCCGGGCTGACTGAGCCGCCGACATTTCCGCCTATACACACAGTTATCTCGAGTGGCATGTAAGGATGGGACGCCGATGGGCGGCGGGGTGAGACGCAGAGCGCTAACTGTGTGCGTGGTGGCGTGCTTGGGCCTGAGCCTCGCCGATGCCGCCTCCGCCGTCGCTGGTTCCGGCTTCGTCGGCGCTGGAGCGAACGAAGCGATCCCGCTGACCGCCTCAACCCCGCGCGCGGCGGCTCGCGAAGCGGTGGAGCGATTCACCCCGCGCTTCGGGCTGAGCGGTGATGCGGAGCTGAGCGTCACCGACGTCGATCGCCTACCAGGTGGACGCAGCGCCTTTCGTTTCCAGCAGACGGTCGACGGGCTGCCGGTGATCGGCGGCCAGCTCGCCGTCAGCCTCGATCGCAATGAGGACCTGCTCTCGATCGGCGGCGAGCTGATGTCGCCGGCCAAGGTTGACCCGAGCGCCTCGGTCACCGAGCCCGCTGCCATGACGGTGGCGCTCACTGCCACCGCGAAGCATTACGGGGTATCGGCCAGCAGCCTGCGGGCAACGGCCGGTGAGCTCTCGGTCTACGACCCGCGGCTGCTCGGCGGTCCCGGTCTGGCGCTGCCCCGCCCCGTTTGGCGCTTCGAGGTGACGGATGGCGTTCAGACGATCCGCGAGCTGGTGCTCGTCGACGCCCAGCGCGGCAACGTCGCGCTCAGCTTCAGCCAGATCGAGGGCGGCAAGTTCCGCTGGGTCTGCGACTCGGCTTTCACCGATTCGAACTACTTCTGCCAGCTCGATGACGCGGTGCGCAGCGAGGGCGAGGGCGCCAGCGGCATCGCTGAGGCCGACAGCGCCTACGACCTCGCCGGCTTGGTCCACGACTTCTACCTCTCGCGACTCGATCGCGACAGCATCGACGGCAACGGCATGCCGCTCGTCACCACCGTGCGTTACTGCGAAGGGGAAAGCTGCCCCGTCTACGAAAACGCTTTCTGGAACGGCTACCAGGCGACCTTCGGGCCTGGCTGGATGACCGATGACATCCTCGCCCATGAGTTCACCCACGGCCTGGTCGAAGCGGAGTCGAATCTCTTCTACTACTACCAGTCGGGTGCGATCAACGAGTCGTATGCGGACGTCTTCGGCGAGCTGTTCGACCTCGCCACCGGCTCCGACCCGCTCGTCGATCGTTGGTTGGTTGGCGAGGACTCCTCCAGCGGCGCGATCCGGGACATGGCGGACCCGCCCTCCTTCTCGGACCCCGATCGCACCGGCAGCCCCAACTGGTACTTCAACCCGACCACCTCCTTTGAAAAAGGCGACGCCGGTGGTGTGCATTCCAACAGCGGCGTGAACAACAAGCTCGCCTACCTGCTCACCGATGGGGACAGCTTCAACGGCCAGGTCGTCGAAGCGATCGGCGCCGACAAGCTGCTGCGCATCTACCACGAGGCGAACATCAGCTTGCTCACCTCGGCCAGCGACTACGCCGACCTGGGTCAGGCACTGCGCCAGGCCTGCGCAAACCTCACTGGGTTGCATGGGCTGACCGCTTCCGACTGCGTCCAGGTCGACCGCGCCGTGCTCGCCACGGAAATGGACGAGACGGTGAGCCTCGGGCCGCGGGAGGCTGCCACCTGCACGAACCAGCAGCCGCCGGTCTCGGTCTTCTTCGACGACATGGAGACGCCGCAAGGCAACTGGGCCTCGAGCGTCGCCACTGGCTCCGGCGCCTTCTCCTATCCAGCGCACTTCTACGCCGCCAGCGGCTCAACCCACATCGCCGGCTACGACCTGGAAGACATCTCCGACTCGGCGATCGCGATGACTAAAAGCATCAGCGTCCCACCCGGTGGGTTGCTGCATTTCCGCCATGCCTACGGCTTCGAGTCGACCGAAGGGGCGAGCTACGACGGCGGCGTGGTCGAGTACAGCACCAACGGCGGGGCAAGCTGGCACGACGCCAGCGGCATGATCGTCGCCGGCGAGGACTACTCCGACGTACTCGCCACCATCTCGGACAACCCGCTTGGCGGTCGCCCGGCCTTCGCCGGTGACAGCGCCGGTTACGGCTCCACCCGGCTTGACCTCACACCGCTGGTCAATCAGTCGGTCCGTTTCCGCTTCCGTATCGGCACTGACGAATCGGTCGGCGACTACGGCTGGTTCATCGACGACGTGCGCATCTACCACTGCGGCAACGCTGTTGCGGCGCCGGCCGCCACCTCGACGCCAGACCCGCAAGCGCAGCCAGCGGCGGCTGCAAACGATGACTGTGCCAAAGCCAAGCTCGCTCTCAGCCTGGCCACGGCGAACACGAAACGCGCCCGGCGAGCGCTGGGCAAGTCGCAGCGGGGAGCGGGGAGCAAGAAGACAGCACGTGGGAAAGTTCGCCGCCAGCGGGCAGTTCGCACCGCGACCAAGCGCGAGCGCCAAGCGAGGGCGGTGGCCGAGCAGTCCTGCCTGCAAGCTTAGGATGCGGGCATGCGCCGCTCCAGGCATGCCGTCGCCCTCACGCTCGGCATGCTGCTCGCCTTCGCCGCCGGTGGCTGCGGTGGAACCGACGACGAGACCCCGGTCGTCTGTCTGGAAGGGGATGGTGTCTACATCGAGGCGCTGGGCGCTGCGCCCGGCGAGGTGAGGCTGCGCGGCGAGACGCCGATCAGCCGCTGCCTGGCGGAGAATCAGCCGGGCGGTGAGCTAGCCACGGTGGGCGCGGGGCTGATCGAGGCGGCGACCAAGCTGAATGCCGAGGCGCGTGAGGACATCGGCGGCCAAGCCAATCTCGAGCTCGGCTACCTGCTCGGCGCGGCCCAGCGCGGTGCCGAGCAGACCGATGGCATCCACGCCGAGTTGCTGCGTCGGCTCGCCGTCGCCGCCCGCTACAGCCCCGACGAGCGGCCGCTGACCGCGACCTTCCTCGCCACCTACCGCGAAGGCTTCGACGCCGGCGAGGCGCGGGGCTGAGCTCAGCGCTCAGGCGAGACGATCACCAGGCGACCGTCAGCTAGACGGTAGGCAGTGCCTACCGGGGTCCCCTTGCCGTGCGCCCGGCGGCCCTCGTCCGGCGCCGGCAGCACGCGAGCTCGCGCCGGGGCCTCGGCGGAACGCCGCTCGACCTGGCGCTCGCCTAGGTCGGCGGCGAAGGTCAACCCGGCGATCAGGAAGGCGACGGCGAGGATCATGCCGATGTCGAAGAGGTTGACCAAGCCGTCGAGCGGATCGCCGGCGTTCTCCTCGATCGCGCCGTGGCGACCGAGCCCAATCCTGCTCACCGCAGCACCTCCGCTCCCCGCTCCAGCGCCGCCAGGTCTTCCGTGTACATGCGCGTGCGGGCCAGGGTGAGGGCGAAGGCGACTGTGCCGACCAATAGCCCGACCACGGTCGCCCCGAAGGCATCGCGCATGTTCTCGGCGAGGGCGCTGACGTTGCCGTCGCCGAGCGCCGCCAGTCCGGGGACTAGCGGGATCAACGTTCCCATCAAGCCAATCGCCGGGCCGGCGCGAACGAGCAGGCGCGTGCGGTCGAGGCGGCGCTGCACGCCCAGCTCGTAGCGCGCCAGGGCGTGCTCGCTGGCGCGGGCGCGATCGGAGTCGGTCGCTGTGGCAAGCTCGACCAGCGCCTCGGCGGCGAAGGTGCCGGGGGCGCTGTAGGCGTAGGAGGGGGCGTTCTGTGGCTCGGCAATCGCCCGCCTGGTCAGCTCGCCCAGGTCGAGGTCACGGGCGCGCACGCGGCGACGCCACCATTCGGCGCCGAAGCGACCCAGCTCTAGGGCGCAGAGCAGCAGCGCGATGACCGCCGCGACCACCACCGGCAGCTCGAGCGCGGCGGCGATCTCGGCGAGGCCGTCGCCGAGATCGATCGCGCCGCTCACAGAACAACCTTTCGTTCGCGCCCCAATCGCCACGGATTCGAACGACCGGAGATCACCGTGACGATTGGGGCGCTCACAGAGCCTCCCCGCGACGACGCTCCCAGCCGGCGCCACCAAGGGCCGCCAGCAAGGCGAGTGCGGCGATGCCGAGCGCCGCCGGCTGCACGCCATCCTCGTCGGCCCCGGCGCCGTGCAGGCCGGGGGCGCCGAAGGCGAGGCGGCCGCCCTGTTCGCCGACCAGCGTGCCGGTCACTTCACGGCCATCGCCCCCCTGCCCTCCGGCACCGCCTCCGCTCGCCGCTCCGGTGCCCGCGCCGTCGCTGCCGCTGTCCGCCTCCTCTGCCGAGCCGGACCCGGAGACGGGCGCCTCGGGATCCAACGGAGGCGCCGTCGCTTCCTCCCGCTGGGTACCGGCCGGCTGCTCGGCGTTGTCGCCTCGCCGCGAGCGACTGTGGTCGATCGGCCGCCGGTTCCCGCGGTCGGAGATCGTCCGCGCGCCGCCGGGCGTCCTGCCCCTGCTCTGCGGCTTGGGACGGCTGAAGAGCGGCGCGCCCTCGCCACCGCCGCCGGCGATCACACCGGCGCCAGACTGGGCGCCTTCGCCCTCGCCGGGTTTCGGAGGCTCGGCCAGTTGTTTCGAGCGCGGCGCCGCGGGGATCGGCCACTTGTGACCACCCAGGGCGACGGAGCAGTAGGCGGTCATCCAGATCCCGTTCAGGTCCTGGCTGCGTTTCCAGCGGATGTGACCATCGGGTTCCTGCAGGGATTCCATGTAGTTGAGCGGCTCTTCGCTGGTTCCGCCAGGGCCGGAGCGCCAGTCTTCGGGGTTCTCGCCCACCGCCCAGATTGCCTGCACCGCCCAGGCGGTCGAGGCGACGTTCGACTCGGGATTGCCGGGGAATTCGGGAAAGCCGCCTTCGGCGTTCTGGGCGTCGCGCAGGTACTCGACACCAGCTTCGACCGCGTCGTTGCGGCCGCGGCCGGCGGCGATCAGCGCCTGGATCGCGGCCCCGGTCATGTCGACTTCGTCGCGTGTACTGGTCGCGTTCCAGGCCCAGCCGCCGTTGGCGTGCTGGAGGGATTCGATCCAGTCGGCGGCCGGCTGGAGCGCCGCCTGCGCCGCCGGCTCGCCGATCGGGGCGAGGGCGAAGATCGCGAAGATCGTGTCGTTGACTCCCGCCTGCCCGCCCGGCACGTGCGGGAAGGACCCCTCGGGACGCGCGCGGGCGAGCAGCGCCGCCACTAGATCGACACCGCCAAAGTCATGGGGATTGGCACCGGAAGCGTTGACGACCATCAGTTCGCGCTCGAAGGTGGTCGTGCAGGCGATCGGGTCGCACTCGCTTTCCTCGATGCCCTGGTCGTAGTGGGAGACCAGGTAGGCGAAGGCGTCGACGCCTCCTTCCCGGCGCTGGTCCTGGGGGTTGATCCCGGCCGCCGCCAGGGCGAGGGCGGTCCAGGCGCTGGTGATCTGGCTCGGTTCGCCCGAGGCGGCGAAGCCGCCGTTTTGCAGCTGGGCCTCCTGCAGGTAACGAACCGTCCTGTCGAGGGACGCTTCGTTGGCGGGGTTCGGCGCCGCCACCGCGGACGCCGCGAACAGCAGCCCGCTCAGGGCGAGGATTGGGGCGAGGCGGCGCACGGTCCTAGTCCGGGACGCGGACCGTCCCCAGGCCGACGCTCGAACTGCGCCCCAGCAGATCGGTGATGGTCAGCTGCAGCGCGTAGCGAGCGCCGCGGGGCAGCCGCACCTGGGCCGCACTCTTGGCTTGGCCACTGGCTCTGGTCACGAAGCGAGCGCTCTTGCGCCCCAGCTTCTTCGACGAGACCGACCACTTGGCAATCCCCGGCCCCGCGTCCTGCACCTGCCAGCTGGCCCCGACGATCCCGTCTGCGACCCGGCGCCGGTCGAGGCCGCGCAGGGCGATCCTGACCGGGTTCGCGATCGCGGTCGCGGGCCGCCCCAGGGTGGGTGACCCGCTGCTCTGGCCGCCAGGGTCTTTCGGTCCCGGTTCTTCCGGTGGCTCTTGCGGCTCGGGTTCCGGTTCGAGATCGCTGGGCGGCGGTACGCGTAGCTGATCGTCGGCCGGCAGCGGCCCGCAGTCGGCGGCAGCTGGGGTCGGGACGCAGACGTCGAGCCGGTTGGAGCGGATCACGGTCTCGTTGCCAGCGGTCAGCTCGGTCGCCTTGATCCGCTGCCAGCCCGGCTCGTCGAAGGTGATCGTCGCCGTCCCGTCGGCGCCGGTCTCGACCGTCTCGGCACTGGCCGTGTCGATGCGTTCGAAACCCCTGACGGTGCTCACCACCGGGCCCACTTCGGCGCCTTCGAAAGGGGCGCTGCTGCGGATCGGCGACGGTGGCGGGGAGCCCTCGCAGCACTCGTGCCCCCACTTGACGACGGTCACCTCGAAGGGCACGCCGAGACTTGCCTGGGCGGTCAGCTCGACGCTGGCGCCCGAGTAGTCACCGGGGTAGAGAAGCAGCCGCGGCCGACCGTCGAACGCGTCGTAGACCCAGAGCACCTCGTCGCCGGCATCCAACTGGTACTGACAGCCACCGACCGAGGTGAAGACGTTGTTGACGACGAGGCCCCAGAAGTCCCCGGCGCCGAGGTCCTGGCGTTCGGGGCCCCACTGGGTGATGAAGTAGTCCTCGAAGGGTTCGGCGTACCAGTCGCCGTCGAAGCCCTCGTCGAGGATCGCCATCGCGTCGACCGAGGCAGCCGTCGGCGTGGGTCCGGGGGTCGGGTTCGCGCTGTTGTTGAGACCGTTGCAGCGGCGTCCCCATCCCGGGGCTTTGCTGTCACCGATCCCCTTGACGTTGTGCCCGTCAGTGAGCACCGGGCCCTCGAAGAGGGTTTCGGTCTTCCCCTCGATCCTCACATCGACTTCGGTGGGCGCCGCCTCTGCAGCCGGTGCGCTGAGTACGACGACGATGGAGGCGACGAAAAGCGCCGCGATCGACTTGCTCATGCCATGACCCCTTTCCACGAGGGCAATCGACGTTGCGATCGGAGGGAGGTCTCCTGGCTTCCGAGCTCCCTGTCCGCGCCTTCCCGGCCTCTCGGCCAGTGGCTGCCCGTGGGCATGCGGTGGGTGTCTGCTCGGTCACAGTGGCGGGCCCGCGCCGGTCTCTCACCGGACTTCCCTGTCCACCGATCTCTATCTGCGCCCAGTCTAACCCAGCCCACACCATCGGCCGAGATGCTGACTTCGCCTTTCTTCGCCGATAGGGCGAGAAAAGGCGAAGTCAGCGAGCGTTTGGCTGCTATTCGTACTTCAGGTAGATGGTGTCGCCGACGTTGATCGTCGTGTTGCGTTTGGCTTGGTTCAGGGCGCTGCCGTCGATCGAGACTTTCCAGTTTTCGGCCGGGACTGCCGGATAGCCGTTGACCTGGGTGATCGCCCCTTCGCCGCTTGCCGGCAGATAGCCACTCACGCAGCTGGCCGGCGTCGTGCCGGCGACCGCCGCGTCGAGCACTTTGGCGAGCGTCGTGGTTTTCGCTTTCGGGGCGATGGTTACGGAACAGACCTCAAGCGGCGCTTCGCCGGCCTCGACGACCAGCGCCAGCGAGGTTGTTTCCGCTTCGCCGGTGGCGAATTCGGTGACGCCCTTCCACTGCGGGCCTTTGCTCGGCACCGGCGGGGTCGCGGTGAAGCCGCCGCTGCCCAGGGCGCGGACCGCGTTCTGACTGGCGTACTGGTTGGCCGTGCTGCCCGAGGTCCCGTAACGGAAGCCACCACCGCTCACCTGCTGGGAGATGAGGAAGTTGAGCGGAGTGACGTTTTTCGTGCCGGTGAATTCAGCTGCCTGGGGATCGAGTTCGCAGGCTTTCAGGCCCTGTACGGCCCAGGCAGTGGAGTCGGTGTTGACACCGAATTCCGATTCGAAGGCGCCGCTCGCTTTGACGAATTTCGCCACGAGATAGGCCTTGGCGTCGGCGATTGCTTCGTCGGTGTTGGCAACGCCGGCGCCGCAGAGCGCCGCCATCGCCGCGCCGGTCATGTCGGGTTCGGAGGGTTTCGCCAGCGCCGCTTCGTTGCCGGCGGCTTTTTCCCAGGTCCAGCCACCGTCGGTGTGCTGGTTGGCGCGCACCGCTGCCACTGCCTCGTCGAGCGCCACTAGGGGTACCCGCTGGGCGCCGCCCGTGGTCCGTGTCTCGGCCAGGGCGAGCAGGCCGAAGACGGTCGCGTTGAAGGTCGAGCCGTAGTAGCCGGGGCTTTCCGGCTGGTAGTAGGAGGCGACCCTGGCAATCAGGTTCTGCCGTTTGGAGACACGCGCCGGGTCGATGCCGGCGGCGTAGGAGATCAGCGCGGCGCGCTCGAAGTCGGTGGCGAGGGCGCCTTCGCCGGGCCAGGTCACCGAGCCGACGAGTGCTTCGTACCAGCTGCGCGCATCGCTGCCTTCTTTGCCGGCTTTGTTGACGTCGGCAGCAGCAACACCTGCGGCGGCTAGGGAGGTCAGCACCCAATCGCCGCCGAAGCCGGCTATTTCGCCGCTTTCTTTCTGCAGGCCTTTGAGATAGTTCACGCCTTTGCTTAGCGAGGAGGCGATCTGTTCGGGAGTGGCCGTCGCCGAGGCAGCGGCCGGGGCCAGCAGCGAGGCGATCGCGGTGGCGATCAGCCCCACTCTGCAGGTCAGTTGACGCATCGGTGGATCTCCTTCTGGTTGGGGACGGCGGGGCTCTCCGTTCCCAACGCCGCAGCGAGGAGACCAAAAGACACACCGTCCGTTCGCGAGAACAGGGGTCCTTATGTGTGCGCCGGGCGGTGAGTATTCGGACTCGGGCGGGCGAGCTTTGGAAGCGTCGCCAACCCATACCGTTGCGCGTCAGTCCCGGATTCGCACCAGGTTCCCTCGACCGCTCGACATTTGCAATCTAAACGCGGTGGCGGCGGAGCCAGGATCGCAATGGCCGAATCTTCTATAGGTTGGCCGCCACATAACCACCGGATCGGTGGACGGGGAAGCCGGTGCAAGTCCGGCGCGGGCCCGCCACTGTGACCGAGCAGATGCCCGCCGCACGCCACGCGGCAGCCACTGGCCAGACCGGCTGGGAAGGCGCGACGGGAAGCTCGGAAGCCAGGAGACCTCCCTCCGATCCCTCCATCACACCCTCGAGGAAAGGGGTCAAAGGATGCGATCAGTCACTGTCAGACGTACCTTCGCGCTCTGCGCTTCGCTGCTCTCCCTCGCCGTGCTGCCGGCAACCGCCTCGGCCACGTCCAGCCAGGCCGAGATCGACGCGGCGATCGAGAAAGCCGTCGCCTACGTGCGCGCACAGCAGAAACCGGAACTGCCCGGCGAACCCGAAACCGGTGCGATTCCCGCCTTCGGCGGCGACTGGGCGACAACCTCACTGGCGGCGGCCGGGGTCGACATCGCCACGGTCGTCAACGGCGGTCCCAGCCTGCAGGACTACCTGCTCTACGAATACACACTGCCAACCTGGGATGAAGATCCTCCGGGAGGGACGGTCGCCGAGTACTCTCGCTCGACGCTCGTCTCCCACGCTGCCGGCCTCGACCCGGCGCGCCTCTCGGCCACCTCAAACCAGCCGGCGCAGCTGGCCGGTCGCTGGAACCCGACGACGGGCAGCTTCGGCGAAGCTGGCGGCTTCAGCGCCGTCTACAACACCGCTTTCGCCATCCTGGCGATGGAGACGACCCCGCTGCCGGGCTGGGCGCTTCAGCCAACGGCCTCGCTGCTGCGCCGCAACCAGCACGACGACGGTGGCTGGACCTACGGCACGGCGCTGACGCCGGCCGCCCAAGCCGAACCGAGCGAAGAGGACATCACCGGCGCGGCGATCGCCGCTCTCTGCGAAACCGGGGTGCCGGCGTATGACCCGGACGTCTCCGCCGCGCTCGACTTCCTGCGCGGCCGGCTGGAGAGCGGGACCGGAGGGATCGAATACTTCTGGGGACCGCCGAACGCCGACACCAACGCCTGGGTGGTCAGCGGCCTCACCGCCTGCGGCATCGATCCCCAGTCGGCGGCCTGGACGGCAGGCGGCAAGACGCCGATCGACTTCCTGCTCTCGCTCCAGGTCCCCAGCGGCCCGGGCGCCGGTGGCTTCGGCTACGCCAGCCCCGCCAGCGCCGACTTCTACGCGACCCAGGATGCGCTGCGGGCGATCGCCGGCGGCGTCTTCACAGCGGAGCCGCAGAGCCTGCGACCGCCGCCGCAAGTGGCGCCGGGAACCCCCGTTCCACACCTGCTCGCCATCCAGTCCGCCCCCGGCAACGTGGGGCTCTGCAAGGTGACAGCACCGACCGGCGCGCCACTGAGCGAGGTGCTGGCTGCCGCCGAGGCCACTTCATACCCGGCCGGCTGCGTGCGATCGCTCGCCGTTGCCGGCGGTGAGGTCGTCTCGATAAATGGGGTCTCCGCGGAGGGCGAGGATGAAGCTTGGCTGGCGCGCCTCGACCACGGCGCCCTCGCCGTCGCCGGCACGCAGCCGGTCGGCTTCGGCGAGCTGATCGCGCTGCGCCTTGGTCAGCGACCGAGCGGCCAGGGACTCGCCGCCGGGCCGGCCAGCAAAGCGGGCCCGGCAGGGCCGCAGGGCAGGCGTGGCCCCAAGGGCTTGCCCGGACGCAACGCCCACTTCACCTGCCGGGCACAGCGCGGCAAGCGAGCCAATCGGAAGCGAATCCGCTGCAGCGTCAAAAAGGCCCGCACCAAGCGGGACAGGTAAGCCGGGGTCAGCTGGCGGGCGACTGGGCCGCGTCGCCTGCCAGCTCGGCCCGTGCCCGCTGGGCGAGCTTGACCGTGGCCTTGCGCAGACCCTCGGGACCCTCGATCGGCTCCTCGTAGGGAACGCGCATCTCGGTCTCGCCGCCCGGCGTCGTCGCGATCAGGTCCAGCCCCGTGCGGTCAGCGTCGACGCAGCGCGCCGCGGTTGCCTCGGGACAGCCGCCGACGGTGCGCGCCATGTCGAGCAGAGCGTCGTCGTGGTCCTCGTTGAGGTGGGCGATGGCGCGCTCGGCGCCTTGGCTGACTGGATCGTCTGGCTTCATGGTTAGGGAACCCTAATACAAGCCGGCTTCAATACGCTGCGCCGACAACGACTTCGATGGAGGCAAGGACCTTGACTGAGCAGCTCTGGGGTGGCGAGACCACCAAGGCCGTCGACAACTTCCCGGTTTCCGGCGAGCGGGTGCCGGTGCCGGTCGTGCGCTGGCTCGGCCGGCTGAAGGCCGCCGCGGCGCTCGCCAACGGCGAGCTGGGGGCACTCGATACGACCCTGGCCGAGCGCATCGCCACGGCCGGCGACGCCGTCGCCGCCGGCGAACACGACGACCAGTTCCCGATCGACGTCTTCCAAACCGGCTCCGGCACCTCCTCGAACATGAACGCCAACGAGGTGATCGCCAAGCTGGCCGGCGACGAGGCCCATCCCAACGATCACGTCAACATGGGCCAGTCCTCCAACGACGTCTTCCCCTCCGCCGTGCACCTGGCGGCCCTGGGCGAGGTGACGCACGACCTGCTGCCGGCGATGGGCGCCCTCGAGGAGGCGCTCGAGGCCAAGGCCAACCAGTTCGCCGACGTGGTCAAGGCGGGGCGCACCCACCTGATGGACGCCGTGCCGGTCACCCTGGGCCAGGAGTTCGGCGGCTACGCCGCCCAGGTGCGGCTCGGCATCCAACGCGTCGAGGCGACCCTGCGCCGCGTCGGCCAGATCCCGCTGGGCGGCACGGCAACCGGCACCGGCCTCAACACCCACCCCGAGTTCGCCAGCAAGGTGCGCAAGCGGCTCGCGACTGAAACCGGCCTGGAGATCTCGGCGCCCCTCGACCCCTTCGAGGCGCAGGGCAACCGCGACGCGCTGGTCGAGCTCTCCGGGGCACTCAAGGTCTATGCCGTCTCGCTCAACAAGATCGCCAACGACCTGGCGCTGATGGGTTCCGGGCCGCGTGCCGGGCTGGCCGAGCTGCGCCTGCCCGAGCTGCAGAAGGGCTCCTCGATCATGCCCGGCAAGGTCAACCCGGTGATTCCCGAGGTGGTCATCCAGGTCGCCGCCCAGGTGATCGGCAACGACGCGGCGATCACCGTCGCCGGCAGCCAGGGCCAATTCGAGCTCAACGTGCGCGTGCCGCTGATCGCCCGCAACCTGCTCGACTCGATCAAGCTGCTCGCCTCGGCTTCGCGCCTGCTCGACGAGAAATGCGTGGCGGGCCTCGAGGCCAACGAGGAGATGACCGAGCGCCACGCCGAGGCGACCCTGGCGACGGCCACCGCGCTCAACCCTCACATCGGCTACGACCGGGCCGCCGACATCGTCAAGGCGGCGGCCGAGTCAGGCCGCTCGCTGCGTGAGGTGGCACTCGAGCAGGGCGTCGAGCCCGCGGTGCTCGAGGAGGCACTCGACCACCGGCGCATGGCGCGGCCTCACGAGTAGCCGACCGCGCTTCCGACATTCACCCCACTCCAGGGGGGTCAATGTCGGAAGCGCTCAGCGCGGGTCGTCGATCAAAAGCTCGACGTTGCGGTCATCGGCCTGGCCTTCGCCGATCGGGGCGCCGGACTGCAGGTCGTTGAAGGACATCGTGCGGCCGACCGAGGCGAGATCGTTGAGGTCCATGCCGCTGGCCGCGGTGCCGGGCGGCGGCGCCACCGATTGGCCGACGTGGTCGAGGATCGTGCCGAAGATCGAGAGTGTGCCGTCGTGGTTGTCGAAGACCTCAAGCAGGCGGCTCTGCTGCGGCCAGTCGGCCTCGGCGGCGACGCGGATGCTCCAGAAGCCGCCTTTCCCGCTCGGGTTGGGGAATGAGTTGATGACGTTGTCGTGCGAGTGGCCGGCAACCCAGGCGATCGCGTTGGGGAACTGATTCAGTAGGCCGACCAGGTCAGCCTGCAGGTGGATCGGCTGCGAGCTGCGCGGATCGAGGTCACAACCGGGGTTGATGTCGTGCCCGTGAGCGTCGGCGAGCAGACACAGCGGCGCCAGCTCGTCGGCGGCGTCGGCGGTGAGGCTCTCCGGCGCGTGGTGGCTGAAGATGACGACCAGCTCATCCGCCGCCGTTGCGGCTTCGAGCTGGCCTTTCAGCCATTTGAACTGCGGGTCGTCGATGTTGCCGTCGGAGGTCGAGTTCCCGGTCGGGGTGACGATCGTGCCGCCCTCGGCCACCGTGTCGACGGCGACGAAGCGCATGCCGGGCGTCGGACTCCAGGCGTAGTAGCCCGCGGCGCCTTTCGAGGCCGACTCCTGGGCGGGGTCGACGAAGTCGAAGCCGTGGCCGTCAGCCTGCGAGCCGGCCTTGAAGATGTCCTTGTATTGCTTCTTGGAGACGAACTGGCGTTGCGGATCGCCCGGCACGATGATCAGGTTCTGCGGGGCAGTGAGCAGGGTGCCGAGCAGTTTGACCGGGTCGAAGAGCGACGCCAGCAGCGCCTGCGCGTTTTCGGGATTGGGCACCGGCCCGATCGGCTTCAGGCAGCCGGTCGCGACCTGCTCGAAGGCGGCGTTGGCCGCGGCATTTCCCTGCACCAGGGCGTCGTGATTGCCGAAGGCGACATAGGACGGAACGCTCAGCCCGGCCGCCGTGAAGGATTTCTGCGCCTTGTCCATCAGCCCCGGGTATTTGGGCCAGGCGGCATGCGGTCCTGCGGGACTGTCGGGGTCGTAGAACTCCGGGAAAGGGCCCTCGAGGTAGTCGTCGTAGTCCTGGACCCCGGTGTAGTTAGCCGCCTCGCCGGGGCCAGGGACGAGCAGGTTCGGACAGAGAGGGTGCAAGTAGGTTTTCTTGTTGACGCCGCTGTTGGGGTTCAGCGCCCCGCCCTCGAGCAGGGTGCGCACCCAGAGCGTCTCGTTGCGCTGCTGGCTGTCGGCCGAGTCGCCGGTGTTGATCGTCAGGTCCATGGCGCGGTGCGCGCCGCTGCCGTCGGCGACCGGGCTGGCCGCGGCGAACTGGTTGACCTGCTGGATCATCGCGTTGTCGATCTGCGGCTGCAGCGCCTCCCAGGGGCGCCAGGCGGAGCCGAAGGGCAGGTTGAGCGGCGTCGAGAGCGGGTCGATGATCTCCACCCGCGCCGGGGACTCCTCGTCGGCGAGCTGGAAGTCGGAGAGCTGGCCGAAGTAGACCAACGAGGTGCGGCTCGCGGTGCGGCCGGCGCCGGCGCTGCCCAGCTCCTGGCGCACGAGGTAGGGCTCACCGGCGCCGAGCTGCAGGAAGCGGAAGGCGCCCGGCGCGCTGGGGACGACGCGCTGTTCGACGCTGCTCTGGCCGATCGTGTCGGAGGGGCCGGCGATGGCGGCCGTCGGTGCGATGGCCGCTGCGACCAACGCCGTGATCAGAACGAAATGCTTGAACCCAGCCACCCGCAGCATCGCGCCTCCCGTGTTCGCTAAAGACTTACTTAGCAGACAGTACCAAATATTTAGTAGGGAGACTCAGCCCTGCAAAGTGACGAAGCGCTCCTCGGTCAGCTCCTGCACGGCGAAGGCCGGGCCCTCGCGCGTGTTGCCCGAGTCCTTGACGCCGCCGTAAGGCATCTGGTCGGCGCGGAAGGTGGGCACCTCGTTGATCAACACGCCACCGAACTCGAGCGTCGCGGCGGCCTCGAGGCCACGGCCGACGTCGCGGGTGAAGACCCCCGCCTGCAGGCCGAACTTCGAGTCGTTGGCCATGCGCAGCGCCTCGCCGAACTCGGCGTAGGTGTCGATCGTCGCCACCGGGCCGAAGACCTCCTCGCACCAGACCTTGGCCTCGCGCGGCGGCGAGCCGAGCAGGGTCGGAGCGAGGCAACGGCCCTCGTCGACCAACTCACCGCCGCAGAGCAGCTCGGCGCCCTCCGCCACCGCCTCGTCGATCCACTGCTTGACCCGGCTGCGGTCATCGGGCGAGATCAGCGGCCCGACGTCGGTCTCCGGATCGAGCGGGTCGCCAACCCGCAGCGCAGCGACGTTGGCGACCAAGCGCTCGGTGAAGGCATCGGCGAGCTCCTCGTGGACCAGCACCCGCTGGATCGAGATGCAGCTCTGGCCGGCGTGCGAGAAGGCGTGCAGCTGCGCCTTGTCGGCCGCCGTCTCCCAGTCGCCGTCGGCGTGGACGATCAGCGGCGCGTTGGAGCCCAGCTCGAGGTTGACCTTCTTGTGGGGAACGCGGCTGCGGATTCCCCAGCCGACCTCGGCCGAGCCGGTGAAGCTCAGCGCCCGGATCAGCTCGTGCTCGACGATCGCGTTGCCGACCTGCGAGCCGGGGCCGGGGATGACGCTCAGCCAGCCTTCGGGCAGGCCCGCCTCGACCAGGAGGCCAGCCAGCTTGAGGGCCGAGATCGGCGTCTGGCCGGCTGGCTTGAGCACGACCGCGTTGCCGGCGGCAATCGCCGGGCCGAGCTTGTGGGCGACCAGGTTGAGGGGGAAATTGAAGGGGCTGATCGCGCCGACCACGCCGTAGGGCACGCGCAGCATCACGCCGAGCTTGCCGGCACCCGCCGAGGAGGCCTCCATCGGCACCGTGCCGCCGGTCAGCTTGCGCGCCTCGGTGGCCGAGAAGGTCAGCGTGTCGACGCAGCGGGCGGCCTCGACCCGCGCCGTCTTCAGCGGCTTGCCCGCCTCCGCAGCGATCGTCAGGGCGAGCTCCTCGACCCGTTCGCCGACCAGCCCTGCAGCGCGGTCGAGCACCGTGGCGCGCTCGTGCTGGGGGAAGTCGGCCGCCGCGAACGCCTCGTGGGCAGCCTCGGCAGCGCGATCGACCAGCGCCGCATCGCCCTGCGCAGCGCGCCCGACGACGCTGCCGTCGTAGGGGCTACGCACCTCGGCCCACTCGCCGCCGGCCAGCCATTCGCCCGCCGCCAGCAGCCTGTGATCGGGCGCCTCGAGCGTCTGCGTCGCCATGCCTGGTCTCTCCTCTCGGTCGCTTGTTCCCAGACTAGAGGAGGCCGCGACTCGCGCAAGGCGAATCTGTTGAGCCAGAGATGACCACCGCCCGCCGCACATTGTTGATCGCTGTGCTGCTCGCCCTCGCCCTGGCGCCGGGCGCGCACGGTGCCGTCACCTGGGTCGTCAAGGGCCACGGCTTCGGTCATGGGGTCGGCATGAGCCAGTACGGCGCTTACGGCTTCGCCAAGCACGGCCGCAGCTACCCCGCGATCCTCGCCCACTACTACCGGGGCACGACGCTGGAGCGGACCGCCGGGCCGCGGGTCGTGCGCGTGCTGCTCGAGATCTCGCCCGGCGACGTCGGCTTCAGCGGCGCGACGAGCGCCTGCGGCGAGGCGCTCGACCCGGATCGCAGCTACGAGGCGCACCGGGCCGGCTCGACCGTCAGGCTGCGCAGCTCGGCCGGCGCGCCGCTCGCCTCCTGCGGCAAGCGCCTGCGGGCCGCCGGTGCCGGGCAAATCGAGATCGCCGGCAGCGGCGTCTTCCGCGGGGCGCTCGAGGTGGTGCCGACGGCCAGCGACGCGGGCTCGCTCAACGCGATCAACGCCGTGGCGATCGACCAGTACGTGAAAGGGGTCATCCCCAACGAGTCGCCGCCCTCTTGGCCGCAGGCCGCCCTGCGCGCCCAGGCGGTCGCAGCGCGCTCCTTCGCGCTCAGCGTCGATGTCGACGGCAACGGCTTCGACCTCTACGACGACACGCGCAGCCAGGTCTATGAGGGCATCGCCAGCGAGACGACGGCGACCAATGAGGCGGCGACCGCCACCCGCGGCGAGGTGCTCGCCTACGACGGGCGGATCGCCGAGACCTACTTCTCCGCCTGCTCGGGCGGCCACACCGAGAGCGTGCAGAACGTCTTCTACGGGCCCGCCGTCCCGTATCTGGTTGGCGTCCCCGACCCCTACGACTACTACTGCCCGCTACACAGCTGGACGCTGCGTTTCTCGGGGCCCGAGATCAGCGCCAAGCTGGGCAGCTACCTCGACGGCCGCTTGCAGCGCATCGTGATCACCAAGCGCGGCGCCTCGCCTCGCATCGTCACGGCGAAGCTCTACGGCACGGGCGGCGTCAGCACGGTCAGCGGCGAACAGTTGGCCTTCGCGCTCGGTGCCTACGACCGCTGGATGAGCTTCCGCAAGATCGCCGGCTGAGCGCGCTCAGGAAAGCGCCAGCTCGGCGAGGACCATGCGGTGGTCGCTGCCCGGCAGGTCGATCACCTCATAGCCGGCGATGCCGATGCGGCCGTCGGCGAGCACGTGGTCGATCGTCACCGGGGGCGAGCGATAGCCGCTCGCCGGCCATGTGGGCTCCAGGCCACGACCGACGACCTCGGCGGCATCGCGGTAGCCGCGGTCGAGCACGTCGCGCAGCTCGTCATGGTCGAGCGTGGCGTTGAAGTCGCCGGCCAGGACCCAGGGTGGGCCGCCGCCGGTCGCCGGCAAGCTCTCGAGCGCGCCTTCCCATTCGCCGACTCGGTCGCGCAGCGGTGGGTAGGGATGGACGGCGATGACGCGCAGTCGCTCGCCGCTGGGCAGCTCGAGCGCGGCGCGTGGCATGCGGAACTGGAAGCGTGCCGGTTCGGGCAGGCTTTCGAGTGGGTGACGCGCGTAGAGGCCGCCGCCGCTGACGCCTTCGCGCACAGCCAGTGAAGAGTGGGGCAGCAGGCGGTGAATCCCCGCGTGGCCAAGTTCGTGGGCGAAGCCCGGGGTCAGCTCCTGCACACTGAGCAAGTCAGGGCGATAGCGCCCAACCATCGCGGCCAGGTCACGGGGGTCGACGGTGCCGTGGTGGATGTTGGCCGAGAGGACGACGAAGCGACGATGACCGGAGGGGTCGGTTGCTTCACTGCCCACCGCCCGTGGCAGCACAACCGCGGCAAGGCAAACCGTCGCCAAGCCAGCGATCGCAGCCGCCGCCCAGTTGCGCAAGGCGACGGCGATGCCAGCAACGAAGAGCGCCGCGATCGCCACGTAGGGCGTGTAGGCGACCAGCGGGATCAAGGGAAAGCCGCTCTCCAAACCGAAGAGGCGCAGCGGCACCCAGAGCGCGGCGGGAAGCACCGCCGCCCAGATCAGCCAGGCGTGGCGCGCGCCGGTGGCGTCTGGCAACTCAGCCGTCCGGATAGGGCTGGATCGGGACGCCGTGGTCGGTCTCGCGCATGCCGAACTCGTAGGCGGCACCGGCGGTGAGATTGAGCTGGCGGGGAGCCTGGCCCGGCTGCTCGACGGTCAGCTCCAGGTCGGAGACCGAGCAGTTGAGCGTGTTGTGCTCGGGGCCGTCGGGGTCGGCGTAGACCCAGCCGACGAAATCCTTCTGCGGCGCCGAGACGCGGCCGCGGACGACGATGTCCTTGCCGGGCAAGGTGAACTCGCAGGCGGTCGGCTTGGCGTCGATCGAGGCGGCGCGAATCTGGCCGAAACCGCCGAGGCGATGGGCAACCCCGTCGAGCATCAGCATCCCCGAAGGCAGCCAGGGCGTCGTCCAGCGCCCGAGCCTGACACGGGCGGCGCCGGCATCGAAGTAGGTGTCAGCGGAGTCGGCGAAGCCTGTGCCCTCCAGCCAGACCCAGCGCTCAGCGTGCTCCGTGCCCCAGTTGTGGCCGATCATCCCCGGCCAGCCCTGCAGCTCGAACTCGGCGTCGTCGACCTCGATCCGCCCATCGAAGCGAGCGTCGGGAAAGGGGGCGACGAACTTGGTCTTCGGCAGGCGCGTCTCATAGAGGCGATCGGAAGGCAGGTACTTGCAGGGCTCGGCGTCGCCACTGAAGGTGAGGTCCCAGGATGCCTTCAGGGCGTCGGTCTCGATCGAGCCACTGGCCTTGCCGGGACCGACCTCAGCCCGATCGACGCGGATCCAGGAGCCGACCGGCGCCGAGAGTTGCGCCGCCGGCACGGTCAGCTTGGTCGCCCGCGGTGCGGGTGCCTCGCGGTCGAAGAGCGTGAACCAGATCGAGGCCTTGGGATCCGCCCCCGGTCGCTTGTGGACGGTGTGACGGATCCAGATACCGCGGCCGCCGCCCGGCTGGCAGGCCTTGATGTAGAAGCTCTCGTAGTGGCCGGCTTTCGCAGCGACCCTCGGGAAGCGCGCCCCCTGGTCCATGCCGGGAACACTAGAGCGAGAATCTGAACCGGGTCGGCGGGGTCGGCTTTGGATCTAGACCTTGATAGTCACCACGTCGCCGTCCTGGACGACGTAGTCGCGGCCCTCGACGCGCAGCAGGCCCTTGTCGCGGCCCTGGGAGTAGCCGCCGCACTCGACCAGCTCGCGCCAGCCGATCGCCTCGGCCTTGACGAAAGCGTCCTGGATCTCGGTGTGGATCGTGCCCGCCGCCTCCCAGGCAGTCGAGCCGCGGGCCAGCGGCCGAGCGACCGCCTCCTTGCCCTCGCCGGCGGTGAAGAAGACGATCAGGTCGAGCAGCTCGTAGGCGGCGCGCACGAGCCGCGCCAGGCCAGAGCCCTCGACCCCGTAGGACTCGCGCATCTCCTCGGCTTCCGCCGGGTCGAGCTCGGCAAGCTCGCCCTCGATGCGGGCACTGACCGCGACCACGCCGGCGCCGACCACCTCTGAGTGCTCGACCACCGCAACGGGAGGCTCGGCGTCGCCCTCATCGACGTTGGCGACGTAGAGGATCGGCTTTGACGTGAGCGCCTGCAGATTGCGCGGCCCGTGCGCGGCGGCGTCGGGCACGGGGACCGAGCGGGCCGGCTTGCCCTCGGCTAGGGCGGCGACCACCCGCTCGAGCCAGTCGCGCTCGGCGATCGCCTCGGCGTCGCCCGACTTGGCGCCCTTGCGCACCCGGTCGAGGCGGCGCTCGGCGCCCTCGTAGTCAGAGAGCATCAGCTCTGTCTCGATCGTCTCGATGTCGGCCAACGGATCGACCCGACCGTCGGGATGGGGCACGCCGGAGTCGGCGTGGCAGCGAACGACATGGCAGATCGCATCGGTCTCGCGGATCGAGGCGAGGAACTGGTTGCCGAGCCCCTCGCCCTCGGAGGCGCCTTTGACCAGGCCGGCGATGTCATGGAAGGCGATCGTCGCCGGTTCCAGCTTCGAGGCCTTGACCGTCGCGGCAACCTGCTCGAGCCGCTCATCGGGCACCTCGGCAATCGCCACGTTGGGCTCGATCGTCGTGAATGGGTAGTCGCCGGTCTGAGCGCCGCCGCTGGTTAGCGCGTTGAAGAGGGTCGACTTGCCCGCGTTGGGCAGCCCGACGATGCCGACCTTCATGATGGAAGCGGCACGATCAGGCCCAGGCCGACGCCGAGCAAGGCGCCGGCGAGCACGTCGGACGGGTAGTGCATGCCGAGATAGGGCCGGCCGAGTGAGATGGCAATTGCCAGGACGAAGGCGAGCGCGCCGAGCGGCTCGACCCGGGTCATCGCCGTGGCGACCGCGAAGGCGGAGGTCGCGTGAGCCGAGGGGAAGCTGAGCGAGCTCGGCGCCCCACCCAGCGGCGGCAACCCCTCGAGCACCGGCCGCGGCCGCTTGACGACCAGCTTGATCGCGTAGTTGAGCGCAATCGCCAGTGGCCCGAGCAGCGCGCAGATCAGCCACGTCTCGCGGTTGGAAGAGTCAACGAGCGCCAGAGCAACCCCGATCGCCATCCAGATGCCGGCGTTGTTCCCGGACTTGCCAAGGACCCTCATCAGCCCCTCCAAGCCGGGCGTGTGCCCGCGAGTCCGCATCGCGTGGAGAAGCTGGAGATCCAATCCGTGCATGAGCGGGAGCAGAATAGGGCTACTCGGGTGGGTGGCACGGGGAGGGGGCCGAGAACGGACGCCCCGCGCCCGCCCGCAGGCCCCCTCCCCGGGACAGGACCCGCCCGCCAATCACCTCAGTCAATATCCGTCCCTCAATGCCCTCCGTACCCGGCTACGTCCACACCCCCGGCCATCACTGCGGCTCCACCGCCCTGCGCAACCTGCTCGGCTTCCACGGAGTCGAGATCAGCGAGGAGATGGCTTTTGGCCTTGGGGCCGGTGCCTGCTTCTACTACGTCGCCCTCGAGGAGGCCTCGCCAAGCCGCTGGTTCAACGGCCGCACCGCCAAGCTGGAGGAGAACTTCGGCGAGTTGACCGGAGCGGCGCTGGAGCTGCGCACCTTCGACGAGGGCGATGGCGCCGCCTGGGAGGCGGCGCGCGCTGAGGTCGACGCCGGGCAGCCGGTGTTGCTGCTCACCGACCTCTACTACCTCAACCACTACGGCAACTCGGCCCACTTCCCGGGGCACGCAGTGGTCCTCGCCGGCTACGACGAGGAGTTCGTCCACCTCTCCGACACCGGCTTCGAGGAGCTGCAGACGACGACACGGCTGGCGGACCTCGACCGCGCCCGCCACAGCCAGCATCCCGCCTACCCGCTCGCCGGCCACATGTTCACGGCGAGCGGCGCGGTCAGCGAGGAGCAGCTGCGCGCCGCGATCCCGGCCGCGATCGAGCGTGCGGCGGGGGCGATGGTCGAACCCGAGTTCCGCCAGTTCTCCGGCCTAGACGCGGTCGAGCGGCTCGCCGCCGAGGCGGGCGGCTGGCCCGAGGTGGCCGAGGACTGGCAGTGGTGCGCGCGCTTCGGCTACCAGGTGATTGAGCGCCGCGGCACTGGCGGCGGCGCCTTCCGGCTGATGTACTCGCGCTTCCTCGAGGAGGCAGGAAGACCCGAGGCGCCACTGGCCGCCGAGGCGGCAGCGCGCTGGACCGAGCTGGCCGAGGCCTTCCACGCGGCCAGCGAGAGCGAGGCGCCGGAGCCGGCGCTCTGGCGCGAGATCGACTCAGCGGCGAAACGTGTCGCCGCGGCCGAGCAGAGCCTCTGGACGGCGCTCGCCTGATTCGTGGCCGAGGGCGACACGATCCTGCGTGCGGCGCGGCGCATCGAGAGGGCGCTCGGCGGGCAGCAGGTCGAGGCGGGCGCACCCAATCCGCGCGGTCGCGCCGCCGGGATCGAGCGGCTCGAAGGCAGGATGCTTGAGCGCGCCGAGGCACACGGTAAGCACTTGCTGCTGCGCTTCGGCGAGCTCACCCTGCACAGCCACCTCGGCATGAGCGGCGCCTGGCACGTCTACTCGCGCGGTGCCACATGGCGCAAGCCACCAAATGCTGCCTGGGCCGTGCTGCGCGGCGGCGGCGAAGCCGTCCAGTTCGGCGGGCCGACCCTGCGGGTCCTGCGCTCGGATGCCCTACGCCGCGACCCGGCGCTCGCCCGGCTCGGCCCCGACATCCTCGCTCCCGACTTCGACGCCGAGCTGATCACCAACTCGCTGCGCTCCGCACCTGAGCGGACGATCGGCGACGCCCTGCTCGACCAGACCCTGGTCGCCGGCATCGGCAACATCTTCAAGAGCGAGGCCTGCTTCGCTGCCGGGCAGGACCCCTGGCAGCCGGTCGGCGAGCTCGCCGAGGCGCAACTCCGTCATGTGGTGCAAGCGGCCCACGACCTGATGAGCGAGGCGGTCGAGAACGGCCGCCAGGAGCGTGCCGTCTACCGCCGTGCCAGACAACCCTGCCCGCGCTGCGCCACCCCGATCCGCTCGCGTGGCCAAGGCGACGCCAACCGCACCACCTACTGGTGCCCTGTTTGCCAAGCGCGCATCGGCGGCTGAGCTTGCCGGCAGCCAAGGCGGGTAGAAAGACGCCATGCCGTTCTGGATCGCACGTCGCGCCGCCCCCGCCCTCTGGAGACGGGTGCCCTGGAAGATGGTTTGGATGGTCTCGCTCTGGCTGGCCGAGAAGGGCCGCGAGCGCGTCGAGAAGAACCTCACCAAGCGCGAACGCCACGAACTTCTCAACCTGGTCAAGAAGTCGAAGGGCATGCCCAACTCGCTCCCACAACGCGACCGGACGCGGCTGAAGAACATCGCCGGCAAGGCGATCCGCGGCTGACAACCGGTTGAGGTTTCCTTCCCTTCGGGCCGGGTAGCGGAGCGGCCATGACCATCGCCGCAGCGATCTTCCTCATCGCCGTGGGCGCGATCCTGCGCTACGCGACCAACATCCACGTCGAGGGCGTCAGCATCGACACCGTCGGCCTGATTTTGATGATCGCCGGTGCCGCCGGCCTCGTCCTCTCCTTCCTGCAAGAGGCGATCTGGTCCGACCGCGCCCGTCGCCGCGAAGCGGCAGTGCCGCCACCGGCCGAGGAACGCGTCGACCCGCGTCAGCCACCGCGCTACTAACGAGAGCGCGACACAGCAAAAAACATCATCGCCCTAGGCGCTCTCTGCACCAAATCTGGTGTCATAGGCTCGAACTAGAGAATCTACGAAATTATCCCATCGCAAAACACCTTCCTGCGGCGGAATATCGGCATCCAGTTCTCGAGTTAAAGGGTTAAACGCAAGGAGCCCAAACGCCTCTAGCAAATGGTCAGCATCAGCCTCTGTACTTCTTGTCCGGATGCGGGATAGTCGACGGGCCGCTCGTTCGAGATATCGACGCGTATCAACCCGGGTCCCATCATCTTCAACATCAATCGTCGGAAGAACTTGAATTCCTCCAACCACGGCAAACGGAAACTTGAGGTGAACGTTCACGGCAAACGCTCGGACATCCCCATAGCGGTTCCATATGGCACGTCCTATGGCTCGATAACTGGGCTTGATCTCAACTGCCAAGCGAATGCCATCAAGACGGTGAGCCTCCGTTACGTCGGATTGAGCAGTTCTAAGACCGCCTGCAACGCGTGTCTCTCCAGCCTTGGGTGTCAGGATGTGGAGCTTGGAAGTGGCCTGGTCGCCCAATTCATCATCGATGAACTTGCGATGGCGGACTGAAAGCTCTTGCGCTAGAACCTCGCCAAGGACTCGAGCAAGCGCAGTTTGGGCAGCCTTGGCCGAGTCGCTCTCCTTTGTCCCTTTGGACGGCAGCTGTCGTCCGTCGAGGACGTAAGCACTCGCAGCAGCGATGTAGTCCTCAACTGTGGGGCTACTGAGCCCGATGACTCGATCAAGCTCGGGGACAGCCGGATAAGGCATCAGCTATCGCCTAGACAACTGATCATGCAGCCTTTGCAGCAGGCTGTGAGGCTGGCACTCGATTGGCGCTGTCTTCAATGCTCACTGAGGCAGAGGTACTGAATTCGCTGTTGAGCAGCCGAGACTCCAGAGCAGCAACATAAGTCGGATCGATCTCGATCGAGATCGAGTTTCTGTCCGTCTCCATTGCCGCAATTGCTGTGGTCCCAGTGCCAGCGAAGGGATCAACCACAGTATCTCCAGCAAAACTAAACATCTTGATCAGCCGACGAGGAATCTCAGGCGGGTATGGAGCTGGATGATCGCGTCTCAACTGCCCTGTGACGTCACTCCAAACAGGCGCGAAGTAACGAACGTAGTCGTCAGTCTCGATTCGCGACGCCTTCTCCATTTTTGCGGTCGGTTTGCGATACCCCCCAGGCTTGCGCAGGAAGAGGATGTGCTCGAGGTCGTTCTTGACGATCCCATTGGGGAGATTGGGCTTACCGAGGTAGCGTCCGGATTTGGAGGCCTCCAGCTTCAAATTGGCGACCTTCAGCCACCGAATCGGCGTGAGGTTGTCAAAACCGATGTGCCTTGCCCGAACCTGAATGTCTGCCGAAAGCGGCAGGACATGGTGGCGCCCACCCTGGCGACGAGATATGCAGACATCCCCTACTACACAGGCCACTCGCCCCCCGGGGACCAGTATCCGGAGGCATTCCTGCCAAACGGCATCGAGCTCATCGAGGAACTCGTCGTAGTCGGCCATGTTGCCTAGTTGGCCCGGGTGCTCGGGGTACTCCTTCAGTGATCCATACGGAGGGCTCGTACAAACAAGGTGGACGCTTTCGTCCTCAATGAAAGAGAGATCCCGGGCATCTCCTTCGCGAATCAGGTGGCTGCGCTCCTTGCCCGGCACGCTGGTGAACGATATTCGGCCGATCAGACCGACTCGCCCGGAACTTCCACGCATCTCCAAGCGGAGATGCGCTAGTCCGCTCCGAAGGAAAGCCGCGCAAAGTAGGCGAACCAGTTGCCGGAGTGGCTCTCCCAAGCGAGTCCGGCCTCGGCGGCCTGGCGTTTGAGGCTGGCCTGGGTGGTGAAGTGGGGGTCGCCGAAGAGCTCGCCGACGATCAGGCGGCCGTTGGGCCGCAGGACGCGGGCGATCTCGCCCAGAGCCGCACCCGGGTCGGGGATCTCACCAAGCACGGCGGTGAGGATCACGGCGTCGATCGAGTCGTCCGCGTAGGGCAGGGCGGTGGCGTCCCCTTGGGTGGGAACGAGGTTGGCGAGATTGCGCTCGGCGGCGCGGCCCAACGTGTGGTCGAGGAACTCCTGCTGTAGGTCGAAGATCTCCAGCGTGCCGTCGGCACCGATCCACTCGGCCAGGTCAAGCGAGTAGTAGCCAACGCCGGGACCGATCTCGAGCAAACGCTCGCCCGGCTCGGGTCGCAGCACCTCGCGCAGGCGGTCGCGGGTGATGACCGGATGCGGCGCTTCCACCCAGAAGCGCTGGCCATATGGGCAGGCCGACGGGTTCTTGCGCCACCAGAGGGCCGCGCCCAGCACGGCGACGGCCGTCACTCCAACTGCCCCCTTGGCCTTCATCGACTCAACGCCTCGTGACCAAGCAGATCAAGGACGCAGGGAGCGTGGCGTGCTCTGCACGCGAGCGACCGAGGACGCAGATATGCGCCGGTCACGGGGCGTTGAGGGAGAAGCCGACGCGGTGGGCGCCGGAATCGATCCTCAGGAAGGAGACCTTGCCCAGGTAGAGGGCGAGCACTCCATCCTCGGTCTTGACGTCGTGCCAACCGCCCTTCTCAACCGCCTTGCGCAGGTCCTTGAGCTCGCCCTCGCCGAGCCGCACCGAGATCACCTGGCCGCCCTCGAAGCCGATCTCCACCTTCTGCGCTTCCGCCATCAGTGACCTCCTCCAGCCGGTTCGACGATCTCGGTGAGCACGCGCCCGGTGGAGCGCGGCTGCAGGAAGGCAACCCGGCTGCCGCCGATCCCGACCCGCGCCTTGGCGTCGATCAGCTCGATGCCCGTAGCGGCGATCTGCTCCAGGGCCGAGTCGATGTCGTCGACGGCGTAAGCGACGTGGTGCAGGCCAGCGCCACGCTTGGCAAGGTACTTGCCAACCGGCGTATCGGGACCGAGCGGCGCCAGCAGCTCGACGTGGCCGTCGCCGACGTTGAGCAAGGCCGCCTCGACGCCTTGCTCGGTAACCGTCTCGCGCAGCGCCAGCTCCATGGCGAAGCTCTTCTCGTAGAGCTCGATACCGGCGTCGAGGTCCTCGACGGCGACGCCGATGTGGTCGATCCTTCCGAACACGGGGGCGCAGTCTACGCGGCGTTCTCGGCGCGGAGGATCTCGGCCAGCGCCGCGACGCCGACCTCGAGCTGCTCGGGGGTGGGCTCCTTGGTGGCGATCAAGCGTTGGATCTCTCGTCCAGGGGTGTGGAAGGCCTCGGCCAGTGGGTCACCGTGGTGGCGATCGCTCCAGGAGAACATCTCAACCGCGATCGAGGCGCCGCCGAGCCCGACCGCGGCGCGTGCCAGCGGGCCGGGTCGCTCGACGAGGCGCTCGAGCAGCACGGTGCCGGCCAGCGAAAGCAGCATCATCGGGGTGATCAGGTTGGAGCCGCAACGATCGTGCTCCTTAGGCACCCCGGTGGGGTCATCGATGCCCTGCTCATAGGCAGCGATCGCCTTGTGCTCGACGCCGTGGTAGGCGGCTAGATCGCGGTCCAGCAAGGCGACGATCGCCGGTGCGGCGCCGATCGCCTGCACCACTCCCTCGCGCAGGGCCGAGCTACCGAAGCGTTTGCGCAGCGTTGCCGTGGCGAGCAGCGTGGCGCCGACCGTGGCGACGACACGCCAGTCCTCGAAGGGCAATCGCGCTGCCGGCATGCGACGCCGCACCAAGGGCAGGACAGCCAGCGCCTCGGCGAGCTTCAGCGGGCCACGCAGCCCCGGCATGCGCACCGCCAGGCCCGGCGCCAATTCCGGCTTGGGCTCAGAGGCAACTTCGACGCTGCCGTCTGCGGTGCGCACCGCCGCCGCCCAGTGGGTGGGGCCGTGGATCAGCAGCCCGTTGCGCAGGGCCATCCCGCCGAGTCGCAACTTCTCCGAAGCCATAACCGCACGATAGACCAGGCGCATAGTGGCGCTCGGCTGCCCACGCGGTGACGCGCCCCTACAGGCGCGCGGTCACCGTTCCCCCCGATACCCCCTGTATGTCCCCGCCGGAGGCCCCCAGTCCAGGCCCCCGGCGGGTGTCGGCTCTCCCTGGCTCTAGCTTGGAAAGCCGCCCATTGAAACCCTGGGTCTCAGAGAAAGTTGCGCTCGACTCAAGCGCCGCGGATTTTCTTGCGCAGGGCCTCCAATCGGCGGCCCAGCTCGGCCTCAAAGCCGCGATCGGTGGGGGCGTAGAAACGCAGGTTCTCCAGCCCCTCGGGCATCAGCTGCTGGTCGCTGACCCCGCCCGGCTCGTCGTGCGCGTAGCGGTAACCCTCGCCACGCCCGAGTTCCCTGGCGCCGGGATAGTGCGCGTCGCGCAAGTAGTCGGGCGGCGTCTTGGCGCCGTTGGCGCGCACCTCAGTGCGGGCGGCGGCGAGACCCTTGTAGGAGGCGTTCGACTTCGGCGCCAGCGCCAGGTAGACGGCGGCCTGGGCGAGGTTGAGCGCACACTCCGGCAGGCCCACCCGGTCAACCGCGCGAGCCGCGGCGTCGGCGACGAGCAGCGCCTGAGGGTCGGCGTTGCCGACGTCCTCGGAGGCGAGGATGACCATGCGGCGGGCGATGAAGCGCGGGTCCTCGCCCCCCTCCAGCATCACCGCCAGGTAGTAGAGCGAGGCGTCGACGTCGGAGCCGCGAGTCGCCTTGATCCAGGCGGAGACGAAGTCGTAGTGACGGTCGCCATCGCGGTCGTATTCGAGTGCCTTGCGCTGCAGCGCGTCCTCGATCGCGGCGATGTCGACCGCATCCGACTTTGACCCACCTCCAGCGGGGTTAAAGTCGGATGCGCGCTCGACCGCCCGCTCCAGCGCCGATAGCGCGACGCGCGCGTCGCCACCGCTGCGCTCGGAGAGCATCGCCAGAGCCGCGTCCTCTACCGGCGGCGGGTCCGCCAGGCCGCGCTCGGGATCGGCGAGCGCCCGGCGCAGCAGCTCCTCCACCTGCTCCGCATCCAACGGCTGCAGCTCATATATCTGGCACCTGGACAACAGCGCTGAGTTGACCTCGAAGTAGGGGTTCTCGGTGGTTGCCCCGATCAGCGTCAGCAGGCCTTCCTCGACCGCCGGCAGCAGGGCGTCCTGCTGCGCCTTGTTGAAGCGATGGATCTCGTCGAGGAAGAGCACCGTCGGCCGCCCGTTTGCCCGGCGCCGCTCCCGCGCCCGCTCGATCACCGCGCGGATCTCGGCCCGGCCCGCGTTGACCGCCGACTCCTCCTCGAAGGCCCCTTCGGCTCCCGCCGCAGCGATCCGTGCCAGCGTCGTCTTCCCAGCCCCCGGCGGCCCGTAGAGGATCGCGCTGTGCGGGTGCCCGCTCTCGATCGCCGTACGAAGAGCGGAACCGGGCCCGAGCACGTGACCTTGCCCCACAAGCTCATCCAAGCTCCGCGGCCGCATCCGCACAGCCAGAGGCGCATCGGCTGCTGGAACCGCAACGGCGTCGCGAGCGTCGCCTGTGTCAAACAGTCGATCGGGCACAACGGCTGAGTATGAGGCCTCCTTACTGAGACGGTTGAGACGAAATTCGTTTTTCTGTACCGTCAGCCCATGGCCGAAACCGTTTTGCCCCACCCCGACGAAGTCCCCGAGCTGATCGCCAGGCCCGGCTCAACCATCTGGCGCTACGCCGGCGACGCCCGCCTGATCGGCACTGGCGCCTACGCGATCCTGCTGCAAGTCGGCCACCCCACAGTCGGCGCCGGGGTGAGCGAGCACTCGGACTTTCGCGCCGATCCTTGGGGCCGGCTGCTGCGCACGCTCGATTACTCCTACGTGATGACCTACGGCGGCCCTGCCCTGGCCGGCGAGATGGGGCAGCGCATCCGCGAGATGCACAAGCACATCAAGGGCGTCAAGCCCGACGGCGAGCACTACCACGCGCTCGAGCCCGAGGCCTACGCCTGGGTCCACGCCACCTTGGCCGACTCGATCGTGCGCGGCCACGAGCTGCTCGGCAAACCGATCCCCGCCGATGAGCTCGAGGGCTTCTACGCCGACTGGCGACGCGCCGGGCGCCTGATCGGCGTGCGGGAACGCGACCTGCCGGAGAGCTGGGCGGACTTCGGCGAGTACTTCGAGTGCATGGAAGCGAAGCTCGAGCGCACCGCAGCGGTCGATGAAGTGCTGGAGTCGCTCGAGAACCCCGGTCGTCCGCCGGCGCCCTTCCTGCCCGCCGCGGCGTGGCGGCTGGCACTCTTTCCGGCTACGCACTCGACCTTGCTGGTCACCGCCGGGATGCTCTCGCCGCGACTGCGCGAGCGCTTCGGAATCCGCTGGACACGTGCCTCGCGACGCCAGCTGCAGGTTCTGGCCGCCACCTCGCGAGCGTCGACACCTTTCCTGCCGCGCTCACTGCGCAATGTCGGCCCCAGCTACCTGCGCTGGCGCCGCGAGGCGATCGCCCGTGGCGACGCCGCTTCCCCATCGCGCATCCCGGTCGCCGCATAGTGGCGGTCAAGCCCCTCACGCTGCTCACCCACGCGGTTGGCTCCGAAGCGCAACCACCCGATGATGAGACCAGCAATCGCATCCTCGACGCTGCCCTCGAGTTAGCGGCTGCGTCCGGCGTTCAACACCTGACGATGGACGCGGTGGCGCGCCGAGCCCACGTCGGGCGGATGACGGTCTACCGGCGCTTTGACGACAAGCAGGCCCTGGTTGCTGCGCTGGGCGCGCGCGAGGGAAGCCGCTGCCTCGCAGAGCTCGACTCCGCAGCCCTGCCCGATGCGCCGATCGCCGAGCAGGTGGCGGCGGGCTTCCGCGCCAGCCTGCGCCTCGCCCGCGAGCATCCGCTGCTCAGCCGGCTTGCCCGACTCGAGCCGGAGTCGATGCTCGGCGCCCTCACCGAGGATGGCGGCGCGCTCTTCGCCCTCGCCCGCAACTACCTGGCCGAGCGCCTACGAGAGGCCCAGCGGGCCGGTGTGCTGGGCCCGGTCGAGGTCGACGAGGCTGCCGAGCTGCTGGTCCGTCTCGCGATCAGCTTCGTGCTGATCCCGGAGAGCGTCCTGCCACTCGAGGACGAAGACCGAGTGGAGCAGGTCGCACGCCAACTCCTGGCACCGATCCTCGAAGGCTAAGCATGGCCGGGAAAACCCGGCCAGAGCGCCTACAATCGACGACCATGGAGAGCGCCACGCAGTCCCCCCCAGTCCCGTCAACCCTCGAGTCCTTCAACCCCGCCACCGGAGAGTTGGTCGGCTCGGTCGCGACGATCACCCCGGACGAAGTCCAATCCGTGGTCGACGACGTCGCCCGCATCCAGCCCGCCTGGGCCGAGCTGAGCCTGCAGGACCGTGGCCGCTACATGCGCCGCGCCGCAGACGCGCTGCTCGACGACATCGATGAGATCGCCGAGCTGCTCGTCCAGGAGCAGGGCAAGCCGCGGGCCGAGGCCTACACGATGGAGCTGCTGCCCACGGTCGACGCCCTGCACTGGTGCGCCAAGGCCGGGCCGAAGATCCTCGCCGACGAGAAGGTGCGCATGAGCCAAGCCTTCCTGGCCAGCAAGAAAGGGCGCTTCTCCTACGAGCCGATCGGCGTCGTCGGCGTGATCGCACCCTGGAACTACCCCTGGTCGATCCCCTTCGGCGAGGTGGCGATCGCGCTGATGGCCGGCAACGGGGTGGTGCTCAAGCCGGCCAGCCTGACCCCGCTGCTCGGCGAGGCGATCCGCCGCGTCTTCGAGAAGGGCGGCCTGCCCGAGGGCCTGATTCGCGTCGTCCACGGCGGCGGCGCGGTCGGCGACGCGCTGGCCCGCTCAAGCGTCGGCAAGGTCTTCTTCACCGGCTCGGTCGAGGTCGGCCGTAAGGTCGGTGAGGTCTGCGCCCAACAGCTCAAGGGCTCAGTGCTCGAGCTGGGCGGTAAGGACCCGATGATCGTCTGCGCCGACGCTGACCTGCCCAACGCGATCTCCGGCGCCGTCTGGGGCGGCTTTGCCAATGCCGGCCAGACCTGCTCGGGGATCGAGCGGGTCTACGTCGTCAAGGAGGTCGCCGACCGCTTCGTCGAAGGCGTCGCCCGCGAGACCGAGCGGCTGCGCCTCGGCGACCCGCTGCAGTGGGAGACCGAGATCGGCCCGATGACCTCGGCCGGCCAGTACGAGATCGTCGTCGACTTGATCGAGGACGCGGTCGCCTCCGGAGCGACCAAGCTCTGCGGCGGTCCGACCGAGGTCGCTGGCCTCTCCGGCAAGTTCGTCGCCCCCACCGTGCTCACCGGAGTGACGCACGAGATGCGCATCATGAAGGAGGAGATCTTCGGCCCGGTGCTGCCGATCGTCGTCGTCGACTCCGAGCAGGAGGCGATCGAGCTGGCCAACGACTCCGAGTTCGGCCTCGGCGCCTCGGTCTGGACCAAGGACCGCCAGAAGGGCGAGCGCATCGCCCGCCGCATCGAGTCGGGCATGGTCTGGGTCAACGACCACTCCTTCAGCCACGGCGCCTGCCAGTGCGCCTGGGGCGGCGTCAAGGACTCCGGCGTCGGCCGCTCGCACTCGAAATTCGGCTTCTACGAGTGCGTCAACGTGAAGATGAACGCCTGGGAGCCGGGCCTAACCCGCGACTTCTGGTGGCATCCCTACGACCGCACGCTGGGCGAAGCGGTGCAGGCCTCGGCCAAGCTGCTCTACGGCAAAGGGGCGGTCCGGACCAAGGCCCTGCGCGAGGGCATCGGCCCGCTGCTCAAGGTGGGCCGGCGCACCCTGCGCAAGCGCGGCGGCTGACTCGGCTCCCACCGTCAGCTAAGAAGTGATGAGCTGCTCGAGCTCGAATAGGCCCTCGGCCTCGAGCTGGCGCAGGCGCTCATAGTCGGCCTGCAGCCGCTCGCGATCGGGGTCGACCAGGTAGACCATGCCGGGGCAGGAGAAGAGGTCGACCGTGCGCAGCAGGTCGTCGCCCGACTCGAGCATCGCGATCGAGCCGGCGTAGGAGGGCAGCGCCTCGAGCTGGCGCAGGCCCTCGGCAGAGACGATCTTGCCCTCGTACTGGGAGATCAGCATCACGCAGTAGGCAGCCGCCTGCAGCGCGTAGGGCTGGCTGGCGCGGCGCGCCACCGACGCCGGGTCGAGGTAGGCCTCGGCGGTCACCGTCGGATGGCTCGGCGTGCAGCGGTCGATCACGTCGTCGCGCACCGAGCCGTGCATGCGCGCCCCCGACTCGACCAGCACGGGGCCGTCGGCGGTCAGCATCACCTCGGTGTGGGCGGGGCCGAAGCGGATGCCGAGCGCGTCGAGCACTGCTTCCACGTAGGGCGCGACCTGGTCCTGGTTATCGCCGTGGCGGGGCTGCAGCTCCTCGTAGTCGTAGACCAAGTTGCCCTCGATGCGCCGCTTGTTGTCCTGCCAGATCTCCGAGATGTGGTGGGTGCCCTCCCAGCTGATCGAGTTGCAGAAGAGCTGCGTGCCGCGCAGCATCTCCTGGACGAGCAGCTCGCTGTTGGCCCCTCGCAGAGCGTTGGGCTTGCCGAGGATCGCGGCGAAGGCGGCCTCGACCGCGGCCGGGTCCTCGCAGAGCGTGACGCCATCGGTGCCGGCGCTGTCGAGCGGCTTGACGACGACCGGCCACTGGTCGCGCTCGCGCGCCCAGGCCGCCGCTGCCGCCGGGTCGGCGGTCTTCAGCTCCTCGACCGCCCGCAGTCCGGCCTCGCGCAGCGCTGCCGCCATCGCATACTTGTTGCGCCGTGCCAAGCTCAGCCCCGTGCCGTTGGAGGGCAGGCCGAGCCCCTCGCTGAGCGCGTCGGCAACCGGCACCCCGGGCTCGGAGCCGACGACGACGAAGGCCGGGTCGAGGGGCGCGAGCTTGCCCAGCGTCTTCTCGAGGTTGCCGTCGTGGACGATGTTGGTGGCGAAGTCCTCAGGGCGGAAGGAGCGCAGGTAGAAGTACGGCATCCGCGCAGCGCTCTGCACATGGACGACCTTCAAGCCAGCGGCAGCAAAGCGCGGCGCCAATTTCGCCCCGGTCGAGTAGGCGTCGACGACAACCGCCGTCCGTGCCTCGGTCATGCCGTGGCCACGAGCACGAGGCGATCCTCGGGCCGCTTGGGACCGCGTTCGAAGTCGCCGTAGCGCTCGATGTCGCGGAAGCCGGCCTCGCGGACCATCTGCTCCAAGTCCTCGGCCTCGTACATCCGGATATTGGAGTCCATCTCTTCGCCGTCGAGCTCGTAGTGGACGCAGAGCATGCCGGTGGAGAAGTCAACGTCGAGCGTCTCGACGACGCCGTTGGTCTCGCGCACGACTACGCCCTCGTCGGTTTTCAGCCGGAAGCGCGAGCGCTCCAGGTCAGAGAGCTGCATGACCAGCCGCCCACCCGGCAACAGCGCCCGGTGGAAGGCCGCGAGCATCGTCCGGTCCTCGGCCACCGTCTCTCCGTAGCCGTAGCTCGAGTACATACTGACCAGGGCATCGAACGGGGCGAGGCCCTCGGGCAGCGGCTGCAGGAGGTTGGCGACTACGTAGGCGGGGCCGGGGCAGCGGCGTTCGGCCTCGGCGATCGCAGCCGGGGAGATGTCGACGCCCACCGCCTCGCAGCCGCGCTCCATCAGCGCCGCGGCGAAACGGCCGAAGCCACAGCCGGCGTCGAGCACCTTCGCGCCCGGGCGCAGGCCGAGCAGCTCGACCACCGCGGCGGCATCCTCGACGGTCGTGTCGTAGCTGCCCAGCTGCTCGGCGACGCGCATGAAGAGCGGCCCGTAGTTGTCGGTCTCGTTGAGCAGGGGTGCCCGATCACTCACAACTTCCAAAGCGTACCTGCCAGGTACCGCTCGCGCGAACCTCGCCCTGGCGAGGTATGGGAGGGTGCCGGAACCCGTCCTCACCAGCGATGAGCCAAGCCAGCGCCAGCGAACCAGCAGTCTCAGTCGCCGCCCTGCGCCGCGACTACGGCGAACGGACGGCCCTCGACGGCGTTGACTTCGAGCTGGCGGCGGGAGGGACGCTGCTCGTGCTCGGCCCCAATGGCGCCGGCAAGACGACGCTATTGCGCATCCTCGCCACGCTGCTCCGGCCGAGCGGCGGCGAGGTGCGAGCGCTGGGCTGCACCCTCCCCGGCGAAGCCTGGAAGCTGCGCGGCCGCATCGGCTTCCTCGGCCACGAGCCTTTGCTCTACCGCGAGCTCAGCGGCCGCGAGAACCTGCGCTTCCACGCCCGCCTGCAGGGCATCGAGGGCGGCGGCGAGGCGCGGATCGCCGCGCTGCTCACTGCC
Organism: uncultured Solirubrobacterales bacterium; assembly: GCA_963715455.1. Lineage (GTDB taxonomy): Bacteria > Actinomycetota > Thermoleophilia > Solirubrobacterales > 70-9 > VRUE01. Next base: position 415,860 of record OY970245.1, read on the forward strand.
GCCGGCATGCAGCGCCGCGCCGACGAGCGGGTCGCCGAGCTCTCCGCGGGCATGCGCCAGCGGCTGGCGATCTGCCGCTGCGTCCTGCACGAGCCCGAGCTGCTCTTGCTCGACGAGCCTGACTCCAACCTCGACGCCGAGGGCCGTGAGCTGGTCCGCGAGCTGATCGGCCCGGGAGCCGGCCACACGCGGGTGATCGTCAGCCACGACCCCGAGCGCTTCGAAGCGGAGGCCAGTCGCGTGCTGCGCCTCGAGGCCGGCGGCAGGGCGGTGGCGGCGTGACCCCGTCGCGCCAGGCCTTCGCCACGCTGCTCGGCAAGGACCTGCGGGCCGAGCTGCGCACCTGGCAGTCACTGCCGGCGATGGCGATCTTCGCGATCACCACCTTCGTCATCTTTCGCTTCGGCCTCGACCGCACCAACCTTTCCGGCAGCCTCGCCTCGGGCGTGCTCTGGACGACGCTGCTCTTCGCCGCCCTGCTCGGCGTCAACCGGCTCTTCGTCGCCGAGCGCGAGGAGGGTGGCTTCGACGCGATCCGCCTGGCGCCGATCGACCGCAGCGTGCTCTTCGCCGCCAAGGCGGCAGCGCTCTTCATATATCTAGTGGCGCTGGAGCTGATCGTCGTGCCGGTCTTCGCGATCTTCTTCCTCGACTCGGCCGCGCCGCTGGCGCCGCTGGCCGCCGTGCTCTTGCTCGCCGACCTCGGCATCGCCGCCACCGGCACGCTGATCTCCTCGATGGCGGTCCACTCGCGCGCCCGTGACCTGCTCGGCCCGCTTGTCCTGCTGCCGCTCGTCGTGCCGTTGATGATCGCCGCGACGGGCGCCTCAGAGCCGCTGCTTGAGCTGGGCGGTCCCGCCTACGAGCGCTTCGGCACCTGGCTGGCGGTGCTCTCCCTATACGATCTGATCTTCCTCCTGGTCGGCTACGCAGTCTTCGACTTTCTCCTAGAGGACTAGGGGGCGCGCCGCTCCCCATCGCGAGAAACGCATGTACGGCAAAGGACTGAGACCCCTCTCGATCGCGACCGTCGTGGCGATTGCCGCAGCGCTCTCGCTCGTCTTCTTCTACGCACCGCTCGACGCCGACCAGGGCTTCATCCAGAAGATCTTCTATCTGCACGTGCCGCTGGCGATCGTTGCCCTCTGCGGCTTTGTCGTCGGCGGGGTCTTCGCCGTGCTCCACTTGCGCAGCGGCGAGCGACGTTGGGACGCCTACTCCTACGTCGCCATCCACATGTCGGTGATCTTCGGCGTCGCCGTGCTGATCACCGGCTCGATTTGGGCCAAGGCCTCCTGGGGGCACTGGTGGGTCTGGGACGAGCCGACCCTGGTCAGCTTCCTGATCGTCTTCCTCATGTACGCGACCTACTACCCATTCCGCTACGCGATCGAGGACCCCGAGCGCCAGGCGCGCTACGCCTCGGTCTTCGCCGTCACCGCCGGGGCCTTCGTGCCGCTCAACTTCATGGCCGTGCGGATGGCCGAGAGCCTCGTCCATCCCCGCACCTTCGCCACCGCCAACGGCGGCCTGCCCGGCGAGATGATGTTCACCTTCCTCGTCTCGCTGCTGGCGATGGGTCTGCTCTGGGTGACGCTGGTCAAGCTCGAGTTGACCGCGAAGAGCGCCTCCGGGCAGCTCAAGCGCCTGCGCCGCGCGCTCGACGCGCCGGCGCCCGGTGCCGGTTCACGCATCGCCCCGGAGGTGAGCTAGGTGGACTTCCTGCCGATCGCCGCGCCCGCTCTGCCACTCGACGAGGCAGGCAAGTACGTCGCCGGCGCCTACGTCGTCTTCCTCGTCCTGGTGCTGGTCTACGTCTCGATCATGGCGGCGAAACTGCAGCGCATCGAGCGTGAGCTGCGCGAGTTGGCCGGCTTTGCCGAGCATCGGGCAAACGGGGGGACGGCCGCCCCCGGACGCGGAAGCGAGGAGACGGATGCGGATCGCGAGGAGGTGAGCGCCGATGTCTGAGCTGCTCGCTCTCGGCGTCTCTCACAAGACCGCCCCGCTCGACCTGCGCGAGCGGCTCTCGCTGACCGAGGGTCGCGCGGCCGGCGCCCTGCGCGAGCTGACTGAGGTGGCTGGCATCCACGAGGCGGCGGCGATCTCGACCTGCAACCGCACCGAGCTCTACCTGGTGGTCTCCGATCCGGTCGAGGCCGAGTCGACGGCGCTTGGCGTGCTCACCCGCCAGGCCGACATCCGCCCCACCGAGCTGCTCGGCCACCTCTACTCGCTGCGCGCCGGCGAGGCCGTGGGCCACCTCTTCCGCGTCACCGCCGGGCTCGACTCGATGATCGTCGGCGAGGCCGAGATCCAGGGCCAGGTAAAGCGCGCCTACGAGCTGGCCCTGGTCGAGGGCGGCACCGGCCCGATCCTCAACCGCCTCTTCCGTGGCGCCCTCGCCGCCGGCGGGCGCGCTCGCGAGGAGACCGGAATCAGCGAGAAAAACGTCTCAGTGCCCTCGGTGGCGGTCGAGCTGGCGCGGCGCACGCTCGGCGATCTCGCCGAGCGACGAGTATTGGTAGTCGGTGCCGGCGAGACCGCCGAGCTGCTCGCCCGCGCCCTGGTCAGGCGCGGCGTCAAAACGGTTTTCGTCGCCAACCGCCACTACGACAGGGCGATTGGCCTGGCCCAGCGCTTCGAGGGCAATGCGGTGCGCTTTGAGGAGCTGCCCGAGCAGCTCGAGGCGGCCGACATCGTCGTCTCGGCGACCAACTCGCCCCATCACATCGTTGAGCGCGACGAGCTTGAGCACGTGATGGCGACCCGTGAGGGGCGGCCGCTGCTGCTAGTCGACATCGCCGTACCCCGCGACGTCGAGCCCGAGTGCCGCGAGATCGCCGGGGTGAGCTTGCACGACATCGATGACGTGCAGCAGATCGTCGAACGCAACACCAGCGGCCGTGAGGCCGAGGCGCGGCGGGCAGAGCGCATCCTCGACGCCGAGCAGGACCGCTTCGAGCGCTGGCTGGCGGCGCTCGAGGTGATGCCGACAATCGCCGTGTTGCGTGAGCGTGGCGACGAGGTGGTGCGCCGTGTGCTGGCTGAGAACGAGGGTCGCTGGGAAAACCTCGGCGAAGCCGACCGCGAGCGCCTCGAGGCGATGGCCAAAGCGATCGCTTCACGCCTCCTGCACGAGCCGACCCTGCGTATGAAGCGCTCGGCTGGCGGCGACGAGGCCTACCTCTACGTCAGCGCCCTGCGCGAGCTCTTCGGCCTCGATGCGGAGACCGAGCCGGAGCTGGAGGCGGAGGGCAACGTGACGGAGTTGCGCCGCAAATCCACTTGACGCTGCGCATTGCCACTCGCAGCAGTGCATTGGCGATAGCCCAGGCCAGTCAGGTGGCCGAGATGCTTGGCGGGGCGCAGCTGGTCGAGGTTTCTTCGGACGGTGAGGTTGGTGACAAGTCGCGCTTTGTGCGCGGCGTCGAGCAGACGCTGCTCGATGGCAGGGCCGAGGTCGGCGTCCACTCGGCGAAGGACCTGCCAGCTGAGATGCCCGACGGGTTGAGAATCGCCGCGGTGCCAGCGCGCGAGGAAGCGGCCGACGCCTGGATCGGCGTCGGCGCCGCGCTTGATGAGGTTCCCGAGGGCGCAACGGTCGGCACCGCCAGCTTGCGACGACAGGCCCAGCTGCTTGCCGCTCGTCCTGATCTGAAGGTGCGCGAGCTGCACGGCAACGTCGATACGCGGCTGCGCAAGCTGGCCGAGGGAGAGCTGGACGCGATCGTGCTCGCGGTCGCCGGACTGCGTCGCCTCGGGCGCGAGGGGGAGGTTGCGTTCGCAATCCCCGCGCAGGCGATGACCCCGGCCGCCGGGCAGGGCGCCCTGGTCCTGCAGATCCGCGAGGACGATGAGGAGAGCTCCGCAGCCATCGCGCCGCTCGGCGAGCAAGGAGCTCTTTGTGAGCTGACCGCGGAGCGCACGGTCGTCGCCTTGCTCGAGGCAACCTGCGCCTCGCCGATCGGCGTCCACGCCATCACGAGTGGCGAGCAGCTGACGATCGACGCTTTCGTCGGCCTGCCCGACGGCAGCGAGTGGATCCGCGACCGGGTCGTGGGTCCCGCCGCGCAGCCCATCGTGCTCGGCGGCGAGCTGGTCGAGCGCCTGCGGGGCGCCGGCGCCGGCGAGATCCTCGAGCGCGCCGAGGCTATGGCATGAGTGCCAGGCCGGGGGTCGTCTACCTGGTCGGCGCCGGACCCGGGGACCCAGGATTGATCACGGCTCGGGCCCTGGAGCTGATCGGCTCGGCCGACACGGTCTTCTATGACCGGCTGATCCCGCCGGGGGCGCTAGACGGGGCCCCCGAGGACGCCGAGCTGGTCTACGTCGGCAAGGCTCCCGGTCGGCCCTCGGTGCCGCAGGAGGAGATCGGCGAGCAGCTGGTCACCGCAGCGCAGGAAGGCAAGAGCGTCGTGCGGCTCAAGGGCGGCGACCCATTCGTCTTCGGGCGCGGCGGTGAGGAGGGCGAAGTCCTTCGCGAGGCTGGGGTCGAGTTCGAGGTGGTGCCCGGCGTCACCGCCGGCGTCGCCGCCAGCGCCTACGCCGGCATCCCGGTCACCCACCGCGACGACGCCTCGGCCGTCGCCTTCGTCACCGGCCACGAGGACCCCGAGAAGCCCGAGAGCGCTCTCGACTGGGCGGCGTTGGCCCGCTTCCCAGGCACGCTCGTCTTCTACATGGGAGTCAAGCGCCTCGCCGCCAACGCGGCGGCGCTGATCGAGGCGGGCCGCGACCCGGCCGAGCCGGCCGCCGCGGTGGAGCGTGGCACGATGGACGGCCAGCGCACCGTGGTCGCCACGCTCGGCGGCCTCGCCGAGGCGGTGGAGCGCGAGGGGGTCGGCGCCCCGGCGCTGATCGTCGTGGGCCGCGTCGTGGAGCGGCGCGAGCAGCTGGCCTGGCTTGAGCGCCGCCCCCTGCACGGCTGCCGCGTGGTCGTCACCCGTGCCCGGGCCCAGGCCAGTGGTCTCGCCGCCACTCTGCGCGGACTCGGCGCTGAGGTCGTCGAGCTACCGGCAATTCGCATCGAGCCGCGATTGGAGAGCGAGGAGCTGCGCCGCGCCGTGGAATCGATCCGCGACTACTCGCTGCTCTGCCTGACCAGCCCCAACGGCGTGCACCTGCTCTTCGAGGCGCTAACCGCAGCGGACCGCGACGCGCGCAGCCTCGCCGGTGCGACCATCGCGGCGATCGGTCCCGGCACCGCGCGCGCACTGGCCGAGCACGGCATCGCCGCTGACATCGTCCCCGAGGAGTTCGTCGCCGAGGCGCTGGTCGAGGCGCTCGCCGAGGTCGAGGTCACCGGCAAGCGGGTCCTCATCGCCCGTGCCGCCGAGGCCCGCGAGGTGCTCCCTGATGCCCTGCGCGAGCGCGGCGCCGAGGTCGACATCGTCGCCCTCTATGAGACGGTGCGCGAGACGCCCAGCGACCAGGCCATCGAGAGCGCACAGAACGCCGACTACGTCACCTTCACCTCCTCCTCGACCGTGCGCAACCTGACCGAGGCGCTCGGCGAACGCTTCCCAAAGGGGGCCCGCATCGTCTCGATCGGCCCCGTGACCAGCGAGACCATCCGCGACGCCGGTCTCGAGGTCCACGTCGAAGCAACCCGTCACGACATAAAGGGCCTGATCGCCGCCCTTCTAGCCGACGCCGCCCGCTGACTTTGTACTTTTTCGCCGTATTGGCGAAGAAAGACAAAGTCAGCCTCGGAGTTGAGTTGTTCGGGACTCCTCATCGGCACTATCGGGTTACTGACTCGACCAACTCCCGGGCGCGTGAGCTGGCCGAGGCTGGCGCTCCCGGCGGCACGGTGGTCACCGCCCGTGAGCAGACCGCCGGGCGCGGGCGCCAGGGTCGCGTCTGGACGGCGCCGGAAGGCAAGGCGCTGCTCTACTCGGCGATCCTGCGGCCGCTCGACGAGCGCCACCTGCTGTTGCCGCTCTCCGTGCCACTGGCGGTCTGCGCCGCGGCCGAGGCGCTACGGCCCGGCATCAAGTGCCAGGTCAAGTGGCCCAACGACGTCTGGCTCGAGGGGCGCAAGCTGGCGGGAATTCTGATTGAGGCCAAACCACAGGACGGCTGGGCGGTGATCGGCATCGGCCTCAACCTCACAATTGCTCCCGACGAGTTCCCACCCGACCTGCGCCAGCCAGCGACTTCGCTCTTCAACAACGCAACGGGGACCCTCGGCGCTGCGGACGCGCTCAGCCGTCACCTGGACCGCTGGGTCTGGGCGGGACACGAGGAGGTGCTCAACGAGTGGCGCCGACGCGATGGCCTGCGCGGGCGCGAGATCAGCTGGGAGGGTGGCTCAGGCGTCGCCGCTGGAATCGACCACCGCGGCAACCTCGTCGTCACCCTCGCCAACGGGGACAGCGTCAGCCTCGGCGCCGGCGAGGTCAGCCTGCGGCTCTGAGCCCTTCTTCGCCGCGCCACCGTTCTCCGCCGCGGCTTTAGCCTCCTCGCCGTTCTTCTTCGCCCCGCGCTTCTTGTTCGGCCGACGACGCCGCTTGCCGCCCTTGGGGAAGTTGCGCAGCAGCTCGCGAGCGATCGCCGAGGGCTTGCGGGCCATGCGCATACGCGCTCCGCGCAGCACCTCTTCGCCCTCGGGCGTGTGCGAGACGGCGGCGGCAAGCAGTGCCACAGCCAGGCGGCGGTCCTGTTTGCGCGCCGCGTGCACGAGGCGGCGCGCGTTGCGCCCGTGGGCACGACCCGAGGAGTTGACCAGCAGGCCGAGCAGCCGCTTGGTCTCCGGCCAGCGCTGCACGGCGTACTCTTCGTGCAGCTCGCGGGTGTAGGAGGCAAGCCGCCAAACCCAGGCCTGCGCCTGGTCGCGCCGCCCGATCCGCTTGTCGACCAGTGCCTGCAGCAGGGTCCGCGTGCCGGCCCGCTTGTCCTCGCGGCTCCAAGTGCCGACGATGTCGATCGCGTCGTCGAAAGCCTCGGCGTCGCCGAAGTCGGCGATCTCGCTCAGCGCTTTCAGTTTGAGCTGCGAGTTGCGGTTGCGCTGCACGCAGGTGAGCAGGAAGCGGCGGCGCAGCTCCTGCGAGCGCGAGCTCTGCAGGATCGCCCGCCCGCGGCGCCAGCCCTGCGGGTTGATTCGTGCCCCGGCCAGTGCCGCCCAGGCGTGCTGCTCGGGGTAATCGAGGTTGTCGACGGCGATTCGCCAGAGCTCGCGTTCGAGCACCTGCATGCGCCGCTCCTCCTTGTCGGAGACGGGCACGATGCGCCGCTCGACCTTGATCCGGCGGCCGCGCGCCCGGCGCACCGGGCCGATGACGATCGCGCCACCGCGGTAGACGTCGCGGTCGAGCAGGCTGTGCAGGGTGACGATCGCCTCGTCGTGGGTGGTCGCCGGGTGGACGAAGTCGATCACAAGGCCCGCCTCCTTGCCTGGCGCGCGGCGGGTCACGCGGCCGACCCGCTGCTGGTAGATGCGCCGTGAAGCGGTCGGCGCCAGGTGCATGCAGAGCGTCGCGCGGGGCGAGTTCCAGCCCTCGGCGAGCAGCATCGCGTTGCAGAGCACGTCGACCTCGCCGCGCTCGAAGCCGGCGAGGATCTCGGCCAGTTCGCGCTTCGGCGTCTCGCCGGAGACGGCCCGCGCTGCGATGCCGGCGTTCTGCAGCGCCCGGGCAACGTTCTTGGCGTGCTGCACACCGGCCGTGTAGAGAACACCTGGCATGCCGGCGAAGCGCGTTTTGTAGAGATCGGCGATCGCCACGTTGAAGGGCTCCTGGTCGAGCAGGGCGGCCAGCTCCTCCTGGTCGAAGTCCTGGTCGACCTCGCCCTTGCGCAGCGGCACTTTGGCGATCGTCCGCACGCCCGGCCCCGGGGGGATGCGCATGCAGCGCAGCGGCGAGATGACGCCGCGGCGTGCGGCCTGGATCAGGTCGAAACGCGAAGTCTGGGTCGGGAAGAGGTCGGCGACGTGGCGGGCGATCAGCGCCCCGGTGGCGGTCATGCCGATGAAGACGGGACCGGTCCAGGCGCGGATGCAGGCGCTGGTCTTCTCACCCAGCGCGGTGTGCGCCTCGTCGCAGATGACGATCGAGTAGGCGTCGGAGACCTTCTTGTGGTTGCGCACGAACCACTGGTAGGTCTCGACCGTGACCGGGCCGTCGGGGTCGTCGCGGCCGTCCATCAGCGGCGGGCGCAGGCGCTCCTTGTAGCCGCGGTCGGAGATCTCCCCGATGAACTGGTCGACGAGGTTGCGGCGGTGGGTGAGGATCAGCACGCCGCCCGTGCGCGAGGCCTCGATGAAGCCGACCGCGGCGACCGTCTTACCGGCCCCGGTCGCGTGCTCGAACCAGAAGCGGCGGGCGGCGCCAGGGTCGTCGGGCGCCTCCTCGATCGTCTCCTCGTCGTCAGCAGCCGCCTCCTCCCAGTCCTGCGGCTCCTCGTCGGCGGCGAGCTCCTCGTCGAGCTCCACCTCGCCATTGGTCTCCGGGCCATCGGTGCCCGGCGCCTCCTCTTCATCGCCACTCGACGCCGTCTTCTCCGCGGCGGCCGCGGTGCCGTTGCCGTTGCCGCTGCCGTTCGCCTTGCCATTGGCGGCAACCTGCTGCTCGGCGATCAGCTCGGTCAAGGTGCCGGAGAGAGCGTCGACCTGGTGCGGGTTGAGTTCCGCCCCGTCGCGCAGCTTGGGCGGTTCGTCGGCGAGCAGGCGCTCGAGGCCGAGCAGCAAGGAAAAGTCCTGTCGCCACTGGATCGAGGGGCTCTCTGCCCCCTCGTCGAGCTCGGCGAGCGCCGCGTCCAGGGCCCGGCGGCGCGCAGTGCCCGGCGCCAGCGCCTCGGGCCCCTCGCCGTCAAGCAGGAAGGGCTCGCGGGCAAACGTCGCCGCCCGATCGATATCGGCGCTAGAGGGAACTGCCGCCGCTGCGGCAACTTCGCTGGTCTTGGCCATGAAGGCTTTCGGGTTCCGTCCCCACCGAATGACGCATGCGGCGGGGCAACTAGGACGAGCGAGCCGCGAGGTCTTGGTTACGTCCCCCCGGCGCTCTCAGCAGTTTGCTTCGCAGATCGCGAACCGAACGTCCCTATTGTAATCAAGGAATTGACGAATGCGGGACGACAGTTTGCGATCGGCGCGGTCCTGCTGATGATCGCGGTCCTGGCCGGAGGCTGCGGCCTGGGCGAGGAGGCGAGCTTCGACGGCAGCCACCCGGACTACACGCGGGCGCTGGCCGGCTCGCCGCCGCCGCTGGCCGCCCTGCACGAGCAGGCCAACGAGCTGCTGCCCGGTGGCGCCGGCGCCTACCGGCAACGCATCGAGTCGCTCGCCGGCTACCCGGTGGTCGTCAACATCTGGGCTTCCTGGTGTGGACCGTGTCGCCTCGAGTTCCCCGCCCTGCAGAAGCTCTCCGCCCGCTACGGCAAACGGGTCGCCTTCCTCGGCGTCAACAAGGAAAACTCGGTCGACGCCGCCGAGACCTTCCTGCGGGAAGCGCCGGTCCCCTATCCCAGCTACGGCGACCCCGACGGGGAGATCGCCGAGGTAGTCGGGGCGCCGCGTGGCCTGCCCGACACCGCCTACTACGACAAGCGGGGGGAGCTCTGCTTCCTCAAACTGGGCCAGTACGCCGAGCACAGCGAACTCGCCGCCGACGTGCGCCGCTTCGCCCTGCGCGAAGAGTGCGAGGGCGGATAATCCGCGCATGGACTTCTTCGTCGTCCTCGCCCTGATCGGCGTCGCCCTGCTGCTCACCGAGCTGCTGCTGCCGACCGGCGGAGTGCTCGCCGTGCTCGGCGCCGCCGGTCTGGTCGCTGGCGGCATCGTCGCCCTCTCCTCCGACGCGAGCAACGCCGACTTCATCGGCCCGGCGCTGATCGCACTCGGAGTGCTCTCGCTGATCACCTTCTTCGTCGTCGCCCGCAAGGTGCTCGAAGCGCACCGCGACGAGCCGGTGCGCACCGGCTCGGAGGAGCTGGTCGGAGCGTTGGCCGAGGCGCGCAGCGCGATCGACCCCGAGGGCCAGGTCTGGATCGAGGGCGCGCTCTGGCGAGCGCGCCTCGACGACGGTGTGGAGCCAATTCGTCTGGGGGATAGAGTCCGCGTCGATGCGGTCGAGGGTCTGACGCTGGTCGTCCGTCCCGAGTCGCCCACCGGTCAAGCCGCGGAAGGAGCAAGCTGATGGAAGTCGCACTCGGAGTGCTTGTCGTCCTAGCGATCTTCGTGCTGATTGCGCTCGGTGCCGCAGTCAAGGTGCTGCGCGAGTACGAGCGCGGCGTCATCTTCCGGCTCGGCCGCCTGATCGCCACCAAGGGCCCAGGCCTGATCCTGCTGATCCCCTTCATCGACCGCATGGTCAAGGTCGACCTGCGCACGGTGACACTCAACATCCCGCCGCAAGAGGTGATCACCCGCGACAACGTGCCCTCCAGTGTCAACGCGGTCGCCTACTTCCGCGTGGTCGACGCCAACCGCTCGATCGTCGAGGTCGAGAATTACCTGCTGGCGACGTCGCAGATCGCCCAGACAGCGCTGCGCTCCATACTCGGCAAGGCCGAGCTCGACCAGCTGCTCTCCGAGCGCGAGCGGCTCAACGAAGAGCTGCAGAAGATCATCGACGAGTCGACCGAGCCCTGGGGCGTGAAGGTGACCGCGGTCGAGATCAAGGACGTCGAGATCCCCGAGCAGATGCAGCGGGCGATGGCGCGCCAGGCCGAGGCCGAGCGCGAGCGGCGGGCCAAGATCATCAACTCCGAGGGCGAGTACCAGGCGGCGCAGAAGCTCACCGACGCGGCCGACATCATCAGCACCAATCCGGCCTCCCTGCAGCTGCGCTACCTGCAGACTCTGCTGGAGATCGGCAGCAACCAGAACACGACGATCGTCTTCCCGCTGCCGATGGACGTGCTCGAGCCGTTCCTCAAAAAACACGACGCTTGACCGAGCTGCGCATCGACCAGCTCAGCGGGCTGCCGGCGATCCTGGCGCCGGGCCGGGCCGACCGCCCGGACAGCTTCAAGCAGCCTGAGCGGGAGTCGAAGGGGGCCGACAACTGCCCCTTCTGCGAGGGACGCGAGGAACACACACCGCCAGAGGTCTACGCGACGCGGCCGGGCGGCGGCGAGCCGGACACGCCCGGCTGGACGACGCGGGTCGTGCCCAACCTCTACCCCGCCCTAACTACCGATGCGAATCACGGTTCGGGGGAAATAGTCACCAACCGTGAAGCACATGGGGGGGCAACGTCCGGCGAGGCCGGGGCTTTCGCCAGCGCCGGCGACCCGTTGCTTGCCTCGCGCCGCTCGGGTGAGCCCGACCTCTTCGCGGCGCGCGCGGCGCGCGGCGCGCACGAGGTGATCATCAGCACGCCGCAGCACGCTACGGCGCTCTCCGAGCTGAGCGAAGAGCAGCTCGGCGCCGCGGTCGCGACCTGGCGCGAGCGCATGCGGGCCCACGCCGACGCCGCCTACGTGCAGCTGATCGTCAACGAGGGTGGTGGTGCAGGAGCCTCGCTCGAGCACTCCCACGCCCAGCTCTACGCACTCGACTTCGTGCCTGCGGCAGTTGCCCGCGAGCGCGAGCGGGTCGGCGCCTACGCCGAACGGACCGCCGGCGGCAGCCTGCTCGCCGACGTCCTGGTCGAGGAGGTGCGGCGTCGCGAGCGCCTCGTGGCGATCGACGACGAGGCGGCGCTGATCTGCCCTTGGGCCTCGCGCTCGCCCTTCGAGCTGCGCGTCGTCCCACGTACGGCCGCGCCGAGCTTCGCCGACGACACGGCCGGGGCGGCGATGATCGGCACCGCCCTGCGCCTGCTCGCCAAGCGCTTCGACGGGCCGCCCGAGCTCAACCTCTGGGTGCGCACCGCGGCACGCGGCAGTCAGCATTTCCACTGGCACGTCGACATCGCCCCCCGGCTCAGCATCAAGGCCTCCTTCGAGTTTGCCACCGGGGTGGACATCAACACCTACCCCCCAGAGCGTGCTGCCGAGGACCTGCGGGCTAGCCTCAGCGATGCCGGCGTTTCGGCTTCTTCTTCACGCACTTGAGCTTGCCGCGCACCTTCTTCTTGCGGAAGCCCTTCTTGCACTTCAGTGGCTTTGGCGGAGTGGCGGCCGGCGGTGCGGGCTGCGACGGCTGCTGGGGAGGGCTGGCCGGAGGTGGAGGCGACAGGGTCGTGAACGAGGCGTCAGAGCCTTTTGTCGTACCCCCAGCATTGTTGCCAACCAGCCTGTAGTGGTAGGTGGTGTTAGGCGTCAAGCCAGATAGGTCGAGCTGCTCCGCGACCGGATCGCTGCCAGCGCCGGGCTCGGTCGCACAGGACCGCACGGTCCCGTAGCTGATCGTCGGCCCGTATTCGAACTGGCAGGACGAGGTCGCCCCGTTGGGATCGATCGTGCCCGTGACGGTGGCCACCGTCTGGTCGACGCCTGACGCCACTCCGGTCGTCACAACCGGCGGAGGCGGCAAGGTGGCGAAGGACTGATTGCCGCCCTGGGTCGTTCCGGCATTGCTCGTCACCACCAGCCGGTAGGTATAGGTCGTCATCGGCGTCAGGCCGGTGATTTTTCGGCTCTGCGCCACGTCGGTGGTGACCGGCTCAACTGTGTCGACGCAGGCCACACTGGAGGCGAAGCTGAGGCCCAGCCCATACTCGAAGTGGCAATCGGAGACCATGCCACCGTGTGGGTTGACCTTGCCGGTCAGCGTCGCCGTGGTCTGGCCGATCGTTTTGGCGGCTTCCGTGACCACCGTCGGTGCAACCTCGGCCAGGGTCGTAAAGGTGCGATCGCTGGCGGTGACCGAGCCGGCGTTGCTGGCCGCGACGATGCGGAAGCGGTAGGCGGTGCTCGGCTCCAGGCCGGCGAGCTGCACCGCGATCGGCACCGGGCTCGACCCGCCGGGCATCTGATCGCATGGCGCATCGTCGGCGTTCGTGTACCCACTGGCTTCGAAGACGGCCTGCTCGACGTACTCGAAGCGGCAATTGGTGAGACCGTGGAAGCGCGGGTTGACGGTGGCGTTGAGTGTGGCGCCCACCTGGCCGACCGATGTGGCGGGGTCGGTGCTCGCCGTCGGCGGATTGATCGTCACCTTCTCGAAAACGCGCAGCACTTCTGCGCTGGGATCCGGAATGTAGACCTTGCCGGTCGTGGCGTTCGCGGCGATCTGACCGGCGCTGATCGGGCCAAACGGCAGTCCCGCGAAGAGGCTGCCGCCGAAGTCGTCGAACTGCACCCCGCTCGAGTCGTAGGCAATCACGTGGTAGTCCTGATCCTCGGAGAGGACACCGACGAAGACCGTGTTGTCGGCAGGCTGGACGCCGATCGCCACGGCCGTGCGGCCACTCTGCAGCACCGAGTCGTAGACGTAGGAGCCGGCTGGACGCGTGAACTTGAGCACCATGTCCAGTCCCATATCGACCACGTAGAGGTTGTTTGCCGAATCGACGGCGACGCTGACCGGCTTGTCGAAGCCGCCCCCAGGGCAGGCACCGCAGGCGATCGTCTCCTGCAGGCTCCCGCTGGCGTTGAAGATCTGCACCGAGTTGTTGGCGTCGCTGGGGAAGAAGATGCGGCCGCCTGAATCGGTGGCGATCTGGGCCTGGGTCCCAGCGGTGTTGCTCGTGCCGAACTGCAGCTCCTGCACGCCACCGGGAGTGAAGCGGTGGATTGCCGACGTGCCGAAGGGGCCGAATGGCGTGACGATCACGAACTGCGCGGCGTAGACCGCCTGGCTTAGGGGGTTGACCGCCACGCCGGAGAAAGACGAGGAAGTTGGGGCTTTGAAGGGTGAGGCCGCGGTTGGCGTCCCGTTCGCCTCGATCTGCTCCACCTGCCCGGGGGCAAGGGCAGCCGTGCTCGCGGTCAGCTCGGCAACGTATATGCGCTGGTTGACCTGATCGATCGCCACGCCGTGCGCCACCTCGCCGTGCAGAGTGATTTCGCTTCCCGTGGCGGCCGGCTCATAGCCGAGCGCGGCTCGCGCCGGCGAGGCGAGCACGAGCAGACCGGCGGCCAGGACGGCCGTCGTCATCGCTGCCCAGCGCACCAGGGCGACTTTCCTTTCTCCCCACGCCGCTACGTTCGTCATCCCTGCAACCCCCCGCGTCGACCTACGAACTAGCGTATGTATGGAGGCTAGCGCCCGTTTTTGCTCAGATTCGCCAGTTGGATAAGCGTTAACACTTCCAAGGTAGGCTGCGGCGTCGATGCCGCCGAACCCGCGACCGATCCCTCGCTTCGTCGCGGACAGCACGCAGGAGGGCATCCCACACGGGCGCTTTGCCGAGCGGCTGACGGAGGCTTTCCGCGAGGCGCTCTCCGGGGTTGAGGACCTGCCCGAGGGTGTCGAGCCACCCGCCGAGCTCGACTGGTTTCCCGAGCGCGCCTGGGGCGGTCGCGTCTGGGTCCCCTGCACCGCTCGCGTTGACAGCCCCACGGGCAAGCTTGAGCTGTTTGGGCACGTCTCCTACCTGCAACCCGAGCAGAGCGAGCCCTCGTCCTTCCAGGCAAAGGCCGACTTCACCGACGTGCTCGCCGAGGACAACCCCGAGTGGAAGATAGACCTCAACGACGAGGTGATCGGCCGTTGGCTCGGCGAGAACGGCCGCGCTGGCAACGTCACCCTGGTCTGGGGGCGTCCCCTGGTTCAAGGGGCCGTCGCCGCCACCGCCGAACTCGAGCTGGAGACCGTCGATCAGGAGCTCGTCTCCAACGGTCGCTTCTCCCTGGTTGCCCTCGATGCCCTCGAGGGCTACGGCGACGACATCTTCCTTGAGGTCAAGCTCTGGAACCGCCGTGCGGTCGAGCTGGCTTCCGAGAGCCTTTACGAATAGCCAACCCTCAGGCGGCTAACCCGGCCCGCACCTGGACGAAGGCAACCAAGATCCCCGCGCCGGCGCTGAGGATGCCCGAACGGCCGACCAGCAGCAGAATCCTGCGCGCCGGAGACGAGTCGGCTATCTCGACGGCGGGGAATATGCGGTCCGCTAAGAGTGGGCCCCAGAAGATGATCATCAACTGGACCGCGGTGAGGTAGGGAAGCCGCTCGCCCTCGGATTCCTGGCCGTCGGGCAGGAGCAACGCCGAGAGCCAGAAAGGCAACGAGGCGGACATCGTCACGAACGCTTTCGTCATGTTCGCCCGGAAGGAGCCCTCCCGCTGCAGTTTGTCTTCGATCCCCCTGCGTGGCCCGGTCTCGGCTGCCCGCAGGCCGCGCGTCCAGGGAAGGCTGCCGCGGCGTACCGCGATCCGCAGCCGATCGCACATCGCAGTCGCATCCTCGAGCTTGGCGCCCGCCCCGCCGGCGCGGGCCTGGATCACGACTCCCCGAGTGCCGCTGAAGGGAGCTTCGTAGATGCGTTTGCGAGCGATCGATACTTCAGTCTGTCGATGGCCCGCTCGAGCGCTGATCGTCAGCAGCTCGAAGCGCCGCACCGCCTGCGGCGTGACGTACTGGACGAACTCCTCGGGAGTCGAGAACTCCTCCCAGTCGCCCCGTGCGGTGACCTTGATGCGGAGCGAGCCTTCAGCGCCATCCGTGGCGACCACCTCACGGGCCACGCGGGCGACGTGCGCCAGCAGGCGGAGGTCCCCACGCCAAACAGCCCAGGCGCTCCAGGCCAATCGCTCCTTGGCGCTCGATGCCGGGCCAGCCGACCGTGACTTGCGCCTCCCTTGAGGTGCCACAGCGGTACGGCAAGATATCTCGCCCCCATGACGCTAAAGGCAGCTCGCTCAAGGCTGCAGGGCAGCGAGCCAGCCCTGCAGGTCCCCAACCCAGAGGGCAATCGAGTCCTGGGTACCGAGCTGCGTCGTCCAGGCCACCTTGAGCAGGTCGCGGCGCACCGTCTTGCCGAGGTGCGACCTCACGGTTGTCACATCGGTAATCGAGCGCCGCGGGATTCTGAGCAGCCGGTTGGGCACCCACTGGGCGAACAGCAGCTCGTGCCTAGTCAATGCCAGGTTGCCGTTGCCACGCACCTGCCAAACGCCGGCCGACTCCACTCCGAAGCTGTTGGCGTCGTCTTCGCGCAGCAGCGAGAGGTCCGCGAAATGAGCTTTCGCTCGGCGGCGCAATCGTCCTGTGATCAGCCCCAAAGCAGCCTGACACTATCCGGCGCCCACCTCAGAATGCCGTACGTGATTCGCGAGCTGCTGCCGCCTGAGACTGGTTTGGCCTTCGAGGCAATGCGAGCGCTGCGTACACACCTGACCTACGAGCCGACCTTCGTCCTACAGGTGGATGAGGTGCAGAGAGTCGAGGGCTACCGTCTGGTCGCGGCCTTCGAGCACGGTGAGCACAGTGCCACGGCGGTAGCCGGTTTTCGGGTGGGTCATAACCTGGCCTGGGGTCACTACCTGTATGTGGATGACCTCTCGACGCTGCCGAGCGCACGGCGCCGGGGACATGGCCGTGCTCTACTCGAATGGCTCATCGAGGAGGGCAAGCGGCTGGACTGTGATCAGTTGCACCTCGACTCCGGCGTCGGCCTCGAGCGCGCCGACGCCCACCGTCTTTACCTGAACACAGGCCTGGTCATCTCGGCCCACCACTTCGCTCGGTACGTCGGGTAGCTATCGAGATGCAACTACAACAGCGCTGGAAGAAGCTGCGCGAGCGCCTGCCGGTACCCAGTAAGCGAGAGAAGTGGGCGCTCCTGATCCTTTTCGTTCCGATCGGCCTCGGCGTCGTCCTATCGTTGATCGACCAGTCCTCCAGGGCCACACTCATCGTCGATGAGCCAACTCCCAGCGAAGAGATGGCGATCGTGGCAGGGAATGGGGGCGGGACGAGCGAGATTCGGGCTCGGCCGGAGATCGTCTCCCTGCTGGGAGTCCCGCGCAAGGGCTCTGAGCCTGCCCCTCTTGAGCAACGCAAGGTCGAGCTGCGCCTGCCCGTCACGGAGGCTTCCTGTCCGCGCTTGAGCGCCGCGCTCGGCGGCGCATGTGGACCGTTGGGCGAAGGGGCCTCCCCACTGGCCGGCCCGCTGACGGTCGTATGGCCCAGCGTGGCCGACGTCTCGGTCAAGACCACGGAGCTGAGCAGTCTCTCGGTGGCGCAAACGCCGGTGAAGGGAACCTCTGAGCCGGTCACCACCTGGAACCTTCGCATCGGCTCCGCCGAGACGGTGATCGAGTTCGAATGTGTTGAGGAGGCGCGCTTTCATCTCAAGTTCAGCGGACTCACACGCAATTCGCGCTGCGAGCGCGGCTCTGCGTTGCTGAGCATTCCGCTTCTACTGCCCCCGTCACAGGTGGCGGCGATATCGCTCGCCGGGGTCAAGTGGTGGGATCTCCAGGCGCATGGACAACGCGCAGACCTAGTGGTGGATCGCAGTGAACTGTTCGTCGGCAAGGACAGCTTTTCTCGGCGCGGAAAGGAGATTCCGATCGCTATTTCCACCGAGCAGTCGCGAGGAGTGCAACTCGAAGTCGACAACCCTGACGGCGAAGCGGACACCGCGATTCGCGTCGAGGCGGCGAACGCGGACGGCGTTGAAGTGAGCGATGAGAACATGCTCCCCAGTCTTCTCTCGAAGTTCGAGGACTACTGGTTCGTGGCGCTGGGAATGGTTGGCGGCGTCCTTCTCTCAGTTCTTCTTGAGCGGATCCCCCCGCGTGATTAAATTCCCCGCCATGGCAAGGGTGGGGGGCGCGACAGCAACAGCAATTGTGATTCTGGCGGCGGCCTTTTTCGCTCAGGCGAGCCCCACTGGGGGCTCGAGCAGGCGGAAGCCCGCAGGTCTTCGGCGCAGAAAGAGTGCGGCACCGCCAGGAACGATTGGGTCTGCCGCACGCGGGGCAGGGTTACCTACTGGCCCTACGGCAGCCCGGAGACGTTCTCTGGGCTCATCGTCGGCGGCAGGCCGAAGACCATGCCCTACTTGACCACGGTGAGGGCCGAGGCGGGTTCCACCGCCACCATCCGCTTCAGGAGAAAGGCAGCCTGCGAACTCGCAGTTGCCGGCGACACCACCCAGGTGATTACGCGGGTCAGCGACGAGAGTCTCTTCTTCCAGCAGTTCGGATCAACCTATTGCCGCTCGCTCGATGGATCGTTTGCGGATGTGAGTTACTTCTGCGACGTCACGGGGAAATGCCCGGTCGTCTTCCTCAGCAACGGGACCTTCGACGCGCGGGGAACCTTCCAGGGAGCCGCGCGAATCTCAGAAGCGACTTCCTTCCGGGTCGTGTTCACCGCCTGCACCGGCTCGTTTGAACTGAAAATCTTTGACGGCAAAGAAGTCAGGACGATCAAAGAAAAGATCTTCGGCCGGGCAAAGGTCCGCATCGAGGTCTCGGGTAGTCGCGCCACAGGCGAAGGAGTCTCCGCCGAAAGCTG
Source organism: uncultured Solirubrobacterales bacterium (assembly GCA_963715455.1). Taxonomy (GTDB): domain Bacteria; phylum Actinomycetota; class Thermoleophilia; order Solirubrobacterales; family 70-9; genus VRUE01. Next base: position 434,158 of record OY970245.1, read on the forward strand.
GAGCTACTCGATGAGCAGCGTCTCCGCCCCCGGCATCTGCGGCCGCTGACGCCGCGATGCGCTGGGATAGAGCGACTCCCTCCTAAGCACTATGAATCGAGGCCTGGGATCGGTTCCACGGGCAAGTCGCCATGGATCGCCTCCAGCTCTTCCAGATCGACTTGATCTTGAGGTCGTCTAGCAAGGCGCATCGGAAACCGTGTCGAAATCAAGGGGAGGAGAACCGCCGCGAATGATGTCGATGATGCCGCGGCGACTGTTTACCCGCAGGTGCTCAGCGCCAGCGATGTCGTCGATCGTGAGCTTCTTACCATCGGACAATCGCCGCCATCCGTCAATTCGAGGAAGCGCAGGATCGTCTCGTCAGCTTCCTCGCCATCGGGGACGAGTAGGTCCGAGTCTCTCGTTGCCCGTACATAGCCGTGGAAAATCACGCTGAACCCGCCGATGACAACGTGCTCCAAGCCTGCCGAGTTGGCGTCGGCTATGACGCCAACGAGATCAGGACCAGAGGGCTCGTCTTGGGACATTGCCGGCCTTCACGGAAGCAGCGAGCAGCGAGACAGCTTGCTGCGAGAGCTTTTGGCCTAGCTCCAGCCGCTGAGTGGGTGTCAATGCCAAGTTAGAAGCACGCAGCTGCTCTGCATCAGCACGATTGATCTTTGCCCATTCGGCCTCATTGCCGGGAGCTAGTAGCGGCTTTCTACTGACTGCCATGCCTTCATGGTAGGCGCCAGGTCGGATTGGGGCATGAATGGGCAAAGCCGCCTCGGAGCGCCTACGATCAAGGCGGAGCCCCGATAGCTCAGCTGGATAGATCCTAAGCGACTGTCCGATCAGGAAAGAACCACTCTGCTTCGCTACCGTGTCTTCATGGCTTCGATTCAACAGCCGGGCCAAGCCTCGAAGGACCCTGCGGCGGCAGCCGAGGCGGTTCGCGTCCAACGACTGCGCGAAGACGCACAACGCCCCATGAGCGTGAACTTGGCCGAGACGATCGCGCTGAGTCACGCGCTGCTGAAGATGGCCGCACCCGCCCAGCGGCAATGACGTCAGCGGCCTTCGACGAGATCCTACGGAGGCTGGTAGCCGCAGGTGCGGAGTTCGTGGTGATCGGTGGGCTTGCTTTGGGAGCAAGAGGCGTCGTTCGTGCCACCAAGGACATCGACATCGTCGTCGCGTCCGATGTCGAGAACCTAAGGGTGGTTGCAGAGGTGGCCGTAGATGCCGGTGGGCAGGTTCAGCGAGGCGAGGCGCTGCTCGGAACTCCCTTCTCGATCGCGGCGGAGCTCGCCAGCGGGGAACAGATGGCAATCGACACAGAGCTTGGACGCCTCGACATCGTGCAGGGACTCGAGGGCGTTCCGAGCTTCGACGAGCTTCGATCGCGTGCAACCGAGACCGAAGTGCTTGGAGTCAACGTGGCGGTCTGCTCGGTGGAGGATCTGCGTGCGATGAAGCAAGCCGCCGGCCGCGGCCAAGATCTCGTGGACTTGGAGAACCTCGACGCGGCTGAAGGTTGACCCAAGCGGAAGACCGTGACCAGGCTCTACCCTTGTCGGCATCCGCCCCGATAGCTCAGCTGGATAGAGCGACTCCCTCCTAAGCGAGTTAGAAGAGTGCGCGTTTTCGGCTCTGCACAGGGATTTGTGCGGTGTCTCCCGCCATTACGGATTCCATTCGATTGCAGTAGTTATATTCGGGTTTGGGCAGCGAGAACCGCCGCTGCCCAATGGATTGCATTGTCGGCGGGGTGCTCCGCTACCTTGTCGGCCATGGTTTCTCGCGACCTGATCGATCAAGCAGGGAAGCTGCTGGCGGAGACTGCCGGCGCGGAGTCGAAGGTGGTCCTCTTCGGCTCCCACGCGCGCGGAGACGCCAGAGCGGATAGCGATGTTGACTTTCTCGTCATCGAGCCTGTTGTGAAGAACCGCCTCAAGGAGTGGGAGCGTCTGAGGCGCACTCTCAGAGACTTCCCAGCGCCGGTAGACATCGTCGTCCTCGACGCGAAGCGCGCCGAGAGGCGTGCAAAGGTGCCAGGAACGATGGTCCATCACGCGTTGCGAGACGGTCGCGTCCTTGCCCACCCCTGAGCAGATCGAAGTTGCGGAGTCCCTCGCTCGGCTCGCGGAAATCGACCTTGCAACCGCTGAGAAGCTCGCCCCCGATCCGGAGATGGATGACCGCCCGGTGGGCTTCCATGCGCAACAGGCCGTCGAGAAGGCCGTGAAGGTCGCTCTGATGCTGGAAGGCATCGACTTTCCAAAGACACACGACCTCGAATATCTGATCGTGTTGGCGGAGAAGCACTCCATCCCCATGGAGCCTGAGCTCGAATCGGCTTCCTGGCTGACGCCCTGGGCCGCCGAATTCCGCTACGACGACGCACCGATCGAGCCGCTGGATCGCAAACGAGCGATCGCTGTCGCCAACACCGCGGTCACCTGGTGCCAAGATCTGATCGCAGAAGCTAGTGGTGGACCCTCGTTGTCAAAGCCATCTGCGAGACAATCTCCAGACCCGCCCCGATAGCTCAGCTGGATAGAGCGACTCCCTCCTAAGGAGTAGGCCGCTGGTTCGAATCCAGCTCGGGGCATTCGCTGGAACCGCTTGGCTAAGCCAATTGGCTTGAGGAAGGCGCCAAAGACCCAGGTGGGTAGGCACGAGGTAGGGACACCCCCGCCATATCTTCCGTCTAAGGAAGGATTCGCTGTCCCTTGTAGGCACGTATTAAAGGATAAAGCCGTTTCGCTTAGTAAGCTGCAGCTAGCTAAACGACCGCTTGCATCGCACGTCCCATGGCGCCAAGAACCCAGTCAAACAGCCGCTCCGGAGATCTCCGCGTCGCGGAGTCAGGACCCGACGGCTACTCGACCTTCCACCCCCGGCCTCTCCCGCCCGATCCTCCGCTCTCGGTCGACTCAAGGCTGCAGGGACTCTTGGGCCGAGCCAACCAGGCCCTCGGCCGACTCGATGGGATCACGCTCTTGCTGCCGGACCCCGACCAGTTCCTCTACACCTACGTGCGCAAGGAGGCGGTGCTGTCGTCTCAGATCGAGGGGACCCAGTCCTCGCTCTCTGACTTGCTCCTCTTCGAGGCGGACGCGGCGCCTGGAGTACCCCTCAGCGACGCGCGGGAGACCTCCGACTACATCGCCGCAATGAACCGAGGCCTCGAGCTGCTTCGGGTCGAGGGGTTGCCGATCTGCAACCGCCTCTTCCGAGAGGTGCACAGCGTTCTGCTCGGGTCGGGTCGCGGCTCCGAGAAGACGCCGGGAAGGTTCCGGCGCGAGCAGAATTGGATCGGGGGGTCGCGTCCATCGGTTGCGCGCTACATGCCTCCTCCGTGGCAGGAGGTCGAGCCAGCGATGAGCGAGCTTGAGAAATTTCTTCATGACCAGCCCGAGCCCACCCCAATCCTGATCAAGGCTGCCCTAGCCCATGCTCAGTTCGAGTCGATCCATCCATTCCTGGATGGCAACGGCAGGGTCGGCCGGCTGCTGATCACCCTTTTGCTGGTCGCCGACGGTGTCTTGAAGGGACCGCTGCTCTACCTGAGCCTGTATCTAAAGCAAAACCGCGACGACTACTACGACCACCTTCAGGGAATCCGCACCGAAGGGGCATGGGAGGCGTGGGTGGCGTTTTTCTTGGAAGGAGTGGTCGAGGTTGCAGAGTCGACTACGACGACCACTGGCCACCTGGTTCACATGATCGAGCGCGATCGCCACACGATTCACGAATTCGGGCGCGGAGCGGCAACTGCAGCCCGGGTCCACGACCTCGCATCGAGATTCGTTGTCTTTCGCCCAACTGTCGCCGCAGAAGCACTCGGCCTCAGCGCTCCACCGGTCTACAACGCGGTCAACCGCCTAGAGGGAGCCGGAATCTTGCGTGAGGTCACCGGTCGCCAGCGCGGGAAGCTCTATGTCTATGACGAGTACTTGGCCCGCCTCAATGAGGGCACCACCGAGCCGCCCTCCTAGCCATTTGCCTGACTTGACAAATAGCTGCTCCTCAAGCCCTACTGCCCCACAGCCCCAAAGCTCACAACCCCAAAGGCCTCCCCCGCGGCGAAAGTCGGGGCGCCCGCCGCGAAAGCTTCGTTGAAGCTCTGCGCGGTGGAGGCATCGAGCGTCAGCGCTGCGTTCGCTACCGAGATCGAGCGGCCCTTCGGATCAGAAGCAACAGAAGCCCCAGCCATACCCAGCCCCAAGACCCCGATCCGCCCCAACTTGCCGGGAAAGGCGGGGGTAGGCAGGATCTCTACTTCTGCGGAAACGCTCTTCGCTCCCAAGTCAAGCCAGTATTCGGTGTGGAAGATCTGCCCAGCTCCTAGTTGGAGGAGTTCGATCGCCCCACCCAGCCTCAGGGTGCCCTGTGAGGCATCAGGTGAGATCTGTCCTCCGGCGGCAATCGGGAAGCTGAACACAGGCCCTGGAGAAAGTTCTGCCGGGGAGATCGGGTTCAAGGAGACGAAGAGGGATTTGAACTTGGCGAGGATCTGAGGGTCAGGGACAAGCGTGCCCTTTCCTTGAGGCAGGATCGTCACCAGCTGGGGTGTGGTCTTGGTCTTCAGCGTGCCGATGACTTGGCCTTCTTTGAAAGCGTCTTTGACCCGTAGCTTCTTGTTCAGCCTTGTCGCCACCTTCTGAGTGAGAGTCAGCGGCTTGGCCGAGAAGCCCAGGCCGAAGCCTTCGCGTTTGGCTTTGGTGCTCTTTGCCTTGGCGACTTTCAGCTGGGAGCCGCCCACCTTGGCTGAGATCGGGTTGGGGTTGGCTTTCAGCTCGACCTTGCGCAAGGGGACAGAGCGGTTGGCCTTGGCGAAGACCAAGCTGCCTTCGGTGAGCACTTCGGCCTTGCCCGAGGTCGGGTCGGCCTTGCCACCTGTGACTGGCAGGGTGATCGTCTTGCCTTGCTTCTTTGCCGGCGCCTTGGCGGTGAGCGTCACGCCTGCTTTCTTCAGCAGGTTGATGAAGGACTTATCGAGGGTGAGCTTTGCCTGACCACCGCCCAAAGGGTCATAGTCGCCCTGAGCAAAGGCCGGGAAGACGAGGGTCAAAAGGCCCAAGGCAACGGCGATCCTGATCCTCATCTGATGTCCCCTCCCTGATTGTTCATTCCTTCACTGCACAGCTCTTTTCGACTTTGGTGCTCAAGGTGAGCCCCCCGGCGAACTCGAAGCTGGCCAGGGCCAGCGGGAAGACGATCCGCGGGGTGCCCTTGGGAGCCGGGCAACCGGAGTTGAAGTAGCTCAGTTGCTTGCCCCGATAGGTGTATTTGCGCTTCAGGGTGAGCTTGATGCGGTCCACGTAGCCCCAGGAGCCAAGGGCTTGAGGCAGCGATGTGGAGAGCTGGGTTCCCCAGGCGCCCTTCTTCAGATGCTTGATCTTGAAGACCAGAACGAATGAGCTAAAGAAGGGATTGGCGGTGAAGATGTGGGTCAAGAGCACCGGTCTTCCCTTCTCCCTGCCATTGAAGATCAAAAGCCTTCCTCTAGTCGGGTAGGCGCCCTGGTCGGGCAAGACGATGTTGGCCCAGAACTGGCCGGAGCCGATCACCGCGTCGCCGCAGGTGGAAAGAGCGCGTTCGGTTGAGGTGGCCTTTAGCGCAGAGGCCCGACAGGTGGCAAGGCCCTTGGATTGCAGTAAGCCGTGGCGGTTGACCTTGACCGTCATGCGCTGCAGCTGATCGGGGACGCCGCCTTTGGGGGCCTCGAGGTGGCCGGAGACGAAGACGGCTATGGGATCAGTGCCCGTTCTCGGGAGCTTGTAGGGGAGGATTTGGCTAAGGACGGTGATCCTCAGGTTGCCGCGTTGGATGACTGCGGCTGCTGCCAAGGAGGCGCAGGCCAAGAGGGCCGCGGCGGCGCCGAGCCAGAGAACCCTTCTGCTCACTGCCTACCCCCTGCGCTTGCGCTTCTTAGCCTTGCCGCTCTTACCCTGCTTCCCGCACTTGGCCTTGACCACTGGCCTGGTGTTGGAGAGCTCGCCGTTTTGCCCGGTGAATTCAGAGATCGCCTTGTGCTTGCCTTTGCAGAGGTTGGCTGAATTTTCGATCAGGCCTTTCTTGCCCCCCTGCATGGTCAAGACGAATTTGCTCACCGGGGCGTCGGGCACAGCCTCGAAGGTGTTTCTGATCCTGCCTTTCAAGGAGTCGATTCTGCCAACGACGTCAACGGTGATCTTCTCGTGGTGCAGCGAGGCGACCAGATCAGGGAGCTGGTGCTCAGAGGATCTGAGGTAAACCGGGCCTTCGAGGGGCTCGGCGAGAACTGGGGTATAGGCCCTGGCGAAGCCATAGACCGAGCCCGCCGGGCACTGGTCTGCCCTGAACTGGACCCTGGTGCAGATCGTTTTGATGTGGCTCTGGTCGAGGAAGGCCGACTTTGGCAGGGTGACCCTTGCCCTGGCGATGTTGGCTTCTGTGCCTTCGGGGCCGCCGTCCATCGTCAGGGTCGCCTTGAAGGCCGGGTTGTCACCGCGCTTGGTGCCGCCCTTGAGGCGCAGGTTCAATTTGGGCTTGAACTCCAGAGCTGCGCAATCGGCTGCCTGGAAGGGGGTTGAGACAGTCACCGGGCGATCGTCGACGGTCGAGCCGAAGTCGAGGCCTGAGCCCAAGAGGGTCGATGCCGTTGAGGTCCTTTCGCAGTTGGTCGGGTTGAAGACGAACTTGGGCCTATCCGTCGCCGCCCGGATGTCCCGCAGGTGAACCGGGATGCCTTTGATGATGTGGGGGATTGGGTCTGAGCCGGTGGCGTCGATGAAGACTTCGGCGGTCTCTCTGTCGACGCGGAAAGCGAGACGCACGACGACCGTGCCGATGTCGAAGGGCCCGACTCTGCCGGCGGTGATCGCCACCATGGAGATGGCTGAGCCGTTATATGGACCCGCCAGGTAGATCTTGCCAGGGGCGTAGGCGAGGGTCTGGCCTACTCCCGAGCCGGCGAAGGTGGTGCCGAGCTGCGAGGCAGCTGGGCAGGAGGGATTGTCGAGCTCTTCCTGGCCACCGTGGGGGCCTGTCCTTGCTTCGGCTTGAGCGATGCCCGCCTCTGAGCAATACGGGATGCCAGCGAGGATTCCGGCGATGCCCGGCGGCAGCTTGATCGAGAAGTTGGTGAACTCCTGTTCGCTATCGGTTCTGAAGAGCCGCACGTCAAAGGGGCTGAAGGTGCCCCCGGCGTTGTTGCGGGTGCCGGCGAAGAGGCCCGGTTTGAAGGGCGGCAGGCCGCCTGAGGGACAAGCCGCGCCACCGGGGCCGCTGATGATCTCAAAGGCCGAGCTGGTGGTGACCGGATCGTTGCCCGACCAGGGGAAGAGCTTGGCGGTCGCCTCATAGGTGCCGCAGGCCGGTGGCGAGGCAAGCGGGCTCCTGGCGCCCTCGCGGAAGTGCAGCTTGAAGTTGGAGAAGGGCAGCTGGGGCATCTCCTCGGCCACGGTCGTCAGCTGACCGGTAACCGGGTCGGGAATCACCTCAAGCGCCTGCACGACCCTGATGCCGAGCTTGGCGTTCTTGATCACCACATACATCGCGACCAAGGAGTCAAAGGGGTTCTCGTAAGGCTCGGCGACGTAGAGGGCGCCGTGGACTCTTTCCTCAAGCACCGGCGTCTCTACTTCGACCGTGCCGATCTTTGAGGCGCTGGGGCAGCCGCTTCCTGCTTCGGAGAAGGCGGTCTCTTTTGCCAATTGGGCTTCGCTGCAGACCTCCAACCCTTCGGCGACTGAAGGGTTGACCGTGAAGCCCTCGGGCAGGGTGACCTCGGTGCGTTTGATCGTCGAGGCGGCGATGCCCTGCGGATCGAGGATGCCTTGGTCGACTACATCGAGGCCGAAGTCAAGGCCGGTTGGCGAGGAGGCGGCTTTGGTGGTTGGCGAGGCCGTGATCCCCGGAGCGAAGTCCAAGGCCGCGCACTCGCCGAGTCCCAGGGGCAGGGGCGGTTCGCCGTCGTCGTTGGTTTCGGCGAAGGCGTTGACGAAGACGTCCTGCGTCCCCCAGGAGTTGCCTTCGAAGTCGGCCCGTAGCGGGCCCGTGCAGGATGAGGGCAGGGTGATCAGCGGCTCGCCCGAGCCATCGACCGTGCAGAGATCGTCCTCAGCGGTCAGCACGCACTGGCCCCGCTCGATGTCGTGCGCGTCGGCCAACGGGTCAGACCACAACGTCAGCGTCGCCCCGTAGATCAGGATCGACTGGGAGATGCCGTGGAAGGTGGCGATCACCCGGTAGGGGTGCTCTTCGCTCAAGCGCACGTCGAAGACCACCGGCACGCCGAGGAAGACGAAGCCGAACTTGGCTAGCGTGCCCGGTGGGGGCAAGAGGTTATAGACGGGGACGCTGGCTTTTGTCTGGTTTTTGGGGGTAGAGGCTTTGGTTGCACCGTGGACATTGATGTAGCCGACCGTCGAGCTGATCGGGCAGCTGGGGTACTTGAGTCCCGACGGAGTGCTGAGCAGTTTGGAGAACTGCGGGCCCGTGCAGCGCGGCGTCGCGGTCGGCACCCCCGCGAAGCCCTCGGGCAGCTCGGTGTAGAGGTCTTTGACCGCGTCATCGGGCACTTCGAAGCCTTTTTCGTCGATGGTCGTCTCGAAGTTGACCGTGGTCGCCATCGCGAAGGGATGGGCGCCCGCCTGGACCACCGGTGAGCCGTCTTGCTCGTCGAAGCTCAGCTCAGTGAATTCGATGCCGAAGTCGGCGCTCGCCTTGGGGGCGGCGAAAGCGAACAGTGCCAGGATCGCTACGGCGAGCGCCAGCAGGCCTTTGTGAGTGGACTTCACGGCGCTCATCGGCGGCCTCCCCTGTCGCGCTGCTGTCTTGCTTTGCGCTGCTTGGCTTTGCCGCTTTTCTTCTTTGCCTTCTTTGCCTTCTTTGCCTTCTTTGCCTTCTTGGCGGCCGGCTTGGGGTTGCCGGGACCCTGATAGCCCTGACTCGCGTAGGAGGGCTCGACCGGTGGGCTAATCGGCGACTGGCAGGCTTCGCCCTCGCACTCGGCCGCTGGGGCGGGGGGCTGGGGGAAGCCGCCGTCTATACGGGCGTTATAGACATCGATCTGGCCGACGTCTTGGGGCAAGAGGGTCGTCTCGGTGAAGAAGAAGGCGTCTTGCCCGTCAGTCGAGGCGTCGATGAACTCAGCCTCCGCCGGCCCCTTGCCATCTGAGATCAGGCTGACGCAGCCGTCGTGGGCGGGGTTGAAGCCCGGAGCGGTTTCGGTGCATTCGCCCGTGCCCTCGGCCTCCCACTGGTAGACGTCCTGGCGACCGTTGGTGTCGGTGAGGACGAGGCGGTTGAGGCTGTTGAAGTAAGCCCGCTTGCCGTCCTCGGAGAGCGCCCGTGGGGCGTGGAACTGCATTTCCCAACCGGGGATGCTTGAGGCGTAGAGGTAGCCTGAGCTTTCGCCGAGCTTGATTTCCAGCTCAGCCGCCTGCGGCCGCGCTCCGGTCGGCAGGCAGGAGACGCAGGTCAGCCTGCCAGCCTCAGCGTCATAGCGGAAGACCTCGGCGGCGGCTTTACCGCTTTCGCGATCGAGGTTCTCGGCGCCGGTCAGCGCTCCCCTGGTCATGAAGAGCGCCGTGGTGCCGTCTGGCGTGACCCGCGAGAAGCGTTCCAAGGGGTTGAGTGCGACCGGGCGGTTTTTCGGCGCGGTGTTATCCCCGGGTACTTCCTGGTTTGGCAGGGTGGCGATGAACCGTGGTTCCTCGCCGTCTTCGTGCAGGTAGAGGTTGGGCTGGCCCGCTGTCGCGCCTTCGGCCAGGGCGCTGGTCGAAGTGAAGTAGATGCGTGAGAGGTCCTCGCTGGCGCCCATCACGCCCTCCACCCCGCTGGCTACGAGCGTCGTCGAGGCGCGTGTGGGCTCATCGAAGCGGCGCAATTTACCCGCTTCAGTGAAGAGGGCCCCTTTGCCGTCGGGGCTTGCGGTCCAGAAGGTGGCTTGGCCGGCGCCCGAGACGGCGACGGTTTCGCCACCTTCGATCCGCACATACAGTTTGTCACTGGTGTTTTCGCTCCAATAGATCAGCCGGCCGTCGCCCGAGACCGCCCCGGCGACGTTGTCCCCGCGGTTGTCTTGAAAGACTCCGGTGTAGGAGCCTGTTGTGGAGTCCTCGGTGGAGGCGCTGCCGTTGGGTTTGACGCTGACCAGGCGCAGCTGGCCTTCGAAGGACTCATAGAGCTGGTTGATCGAGGTGCTCGCCACCGCGTTGGGGGTGAGCTTGTCCTGCGCGGTGAAGACCGTGTGCTCCCCGTCGGCGGAGACACCACGTAGTTGGGGGATGAAGAGGTCTGTTTTCTGCGCCGGCGGCGTGGCCGTGGTCAGCGCTTCGTAGTCACCGCCGAGGTTGTCGCGGCGGTAGAGGTTGGCGAAGCCCGGCACCGAGCCTCCGGCCAGCGAGAAGTCGGAGTCCTGCAGCACCCAGCCGCTCGAGAGGTCCTCCGAGAAGGCCTTGTATTGGACGTCGAGGGCGTCGAAAATGGTCAGCACGGAGCCCGAGCTGCGCGGTGGCGAGATGCCCGTGGTCGACCAGCCATCTGGCCCTCGGGTCGAGAGGTACTGGCTGGAGTAGGGACCCGAGGGGGCATCGCCGAAGGCGGCGGTGGCCGAGTAGGTGATCTTTTCCCCCGAGGCGGCGCCCTGGTCGAGGCGGGCCGGCTTGCTGTTCGAGGAGACGAAGACCGAGATGTCGGCGCCCAGCTTGTCGACCGGGGAGACCATCTCATAGGCGCGGCAGTCGACCAGGGCGGCCGAGGGTCCGGTCCGCAAGGCCTGGTTGGGACAGCTCGTGCTGACCTGCTTGGGCAGGGCGAAGGTGGTGAAGGTGCGGTCAGGGCCGAAGACCGGGTCCTCGTCGCCCGAGCTCTCGGCACTGAAGCGGTAGTGGTAGGTGGTGCCTGGCTGCAGGCCGGAGAGCACGACGCCGTCGCTGGTCACGTCTTTATTGACCACGCCGCTGCCCAGCTGGCGCTCGGGCAGCGCCTGGCAGCCGCCGCCGGTGCAGTCCTCCGTGCCGTATTCGAGCTGGTAGGAAGTGTCGCTCCAGAAGTTGGGGTTGATCTCGGCCTTCAGCACCGCCGACTCGCTGCCCACCGCGCTGGCGAACTGGGCGTTTACCTCGGGTGGGGCAGGCGGCGGCGGCCACTTGTCGGGTGGGGTGCCGCGGACCTCGACGAAACCAACTTTGAACAGCTCGGCGTGCACCACATAGAGGTCGGCTTCTCCGCTGGCCGTCACCACGTTCGTAGTCGCCGCGGACAGGTGTACGTTTCCTACGGAATTGCCGGTAGAGGGGCAGCAGCTTTCGATTTCCTCGCCGAGGCTGTCGATCTCCAGCAGGTGGGGGTTGTATTCGGGGAATGAGTTGCCGTTCGGTGACGGGTCGTCGGTGAGGTAGACCGACCCGCCCGGCGCCGGCGCGATCGCTTCCACGGCGGTGGCCGGCAGCGGGTAGATCACCGCGCCCGTGTTCTCGTTCAGGCGGTAGGAGTCAGCCGCTTCGGCTATCCAGCCGTAGCTGAAGTAGACGTCGCCGCTTTCGGGGTCGAGCGCCAACGCCCCGGGGGCGCCCGGTTCGGGCAGCGGCAGCGAGCTCAGGTAGTTGCCGTCTTCGTCGAACTTCTGGATGCGGTGGCGGTCGCCGACGTAGACGGTCCCGTCGGCGGCGATGTCAAGGTAGTCGCCGTGTCTTCCAGGAAATTCGATCGAGAACCCGGAGAACTCACTCGGGCCGGTGCCTTCGATGCCTTTGCCGCAGACATCGCCGCCGGCGATGTCTGCGGCAGTGCAGATGTCGGCGCCGGTGGTCTTGTTGACTTCGCCGCCGAACATGCGTAGGAAGGCGCCGGCCTGGCTGAAGACCTGAATCCGAGAGTTCCAGAATTCGAAGACGTAGACCTCGCCGTTGGGGCCGACCGCGATTCCAGTCGGCCGATCCAGCTGGCCGGCTTTGTCGCCGTCGATCCCTGCCTGGCAGAGCGAGGGTTCCGGCTCAGACGTCGGTTCCGGCGGCCCGCAGGTCTGCGCTGCGGGAGAGCCGTCGGCGACGCCCCAGCCCCAGGACTTGACGAACAGGCCCCAGGCGGTGAACTCGCTGATGCGGTGGTTGAGCCGATCGGAGATGAAGAGATGCCCCGTGTCGGGGTCGGCGGCGATCCCACCGCCTTCGAACCTGAACTGCCCCGCCCCGCTGCCGTACTCGCCGAAGCGGGTCAGTTCGGGGCCGATCTCGGCTGCCGCCGGGGCGGGCGCAAGCGCAGTGCTGACCAGCGTGGCGATCAGACCTGCGAGTGCGCACCGTCCCTTGGTGTAAGCGAGAGCTTTCATCATGCGTATCTTGCGCTCGGGCTATTCAGTTGCGGCCGTGACTGCCCAAGAGCCAATCGAGGCGCATGCGACGGCCAAGCAGGTGTACTGGAGCACCGTGCCCGACGTCGAAGCGCCGACACTGAAGAGTGCCGTCGTTTTGATGAAGATGGGCGCCGCGGCACTAGCCGAATTCGGGTGAAGAGTCGCGTACACGCAGAGGTTTCCCGGATCAGCCGTGGGCACACCCGCCACGACACCGGGGCATCCCGGAGCCGAGCTCGCTTTACCGACGAAGGTCGCCTGAGGAGCTGTGGCAAGCGGTATCGGAAAGGAGATGTCCGCTTGTGCTGCCTGGTTTTCGGCCGTGTTACTTACCGTTTCCGTTTTGAAATCCACGGTCGCAACTTTGGTCGCGCTCGTGCTCCATGCACCGGTCAGCGTCTCACCCGGGGGCAGGGTGCCGCCTGGGGTCCAGGGCTCGCCTTTTGCGCCGTTGCAGGCATAGGTGGTGCTGGCACCGGCGACGAATTTGGAGCCGCCGACGCCGGCGCATTTATCGCCGTCGATGACGCCGGGGAACTGCTGGCTGTTGACGCTTACGCCATTGGTACCTGTGGCGCCGGTCGGTCCGGTCGCGCCAGCGGCGCCGTTTGAGCCATTGGCACCCGCATCACCCTTGGCACCTGCTGGACCGGCGGGGCCTGCAGGTCCGGTCGCGCCTTTGGGCCCGCGTGGGCCTTTTTTGGCTTTGGCCGAGGCGGTCGCGCCGCCGTCGGAAGAGTTGTTGGCGGCGTAGGCGCCGCCGAGCATCGCGAAGACCAGTGCGACAACCGAGATCACTCCCGGGATGCCGAAGCGGTTGCGTAGTGGCGAGAGCATCGAAATCTCTTCTCCTTGTCCCGTGAGCCCCTCTGCCCGCCGCTTCCCTTTGCGGCTTCCTCGAGGCTCGGTTGTCCCTGTACTTCCGATTTCCCTTATCGCTTACGAGGTGCAGCTAGTTCCTAGAAAGTGCTAGCTGTACCGGCAAGTGGGAGCAGTGAAGCACCCCGTTTAGGGGTTGTCAAGGAGAAGTTCCCAAAAGAAAACGAGCGTTCCCAGAGACGTTCCTGGGAGATATATATGGGTACCGAATTACTCGGCAGCGGCACGCGCCAGGCGCGTGGCTTCCTCGGCCCCGAGGTAGGGCGAGAGGATGAACTCGGCGAAGTCGGGCAACAGCTGCTCCAGCTGCTCGGCCTCCCCCGCCGCGACCTTGCGCGAAGCGAGCATCACCAAAGCGCCGATCGTCGACTCCTCGGTGGTGGGGGGAAGCTCACGCTCAGCTTGACGCTGAGAGCGGCCCTGCTGAAGCAGGGGAATCGCTCGGTTGACGGCCTCGTGGAAGCGAGCCGATACCACCGGGCCGGCGCTCTGCGACTCGACCAGGCAGAGCCGGGCGAGGTCGGGCTCGCTGGCAAAGAAGGAGAGCACGGCGCGCGAGGCGGCGATCGCCTGGCCCGGCCAGTCGTCGACCCCCTCCCTCGCTTCGGCTGCCAGCTCGGTGATGTGGTCGACGACCACCTCGAAGGCCGCCAGGAAGCACTCCTCCTTGCCCTCGAAGTTGGCGTAGAAGACGCGCCGCGAGACCCGCGCCTGCTTAGTGATGTTGGTGATCGTCACCGCCTGGTAGCCGCGCTCGGCAACGGCGCTGGCCAGGCCAGCGATCAGCCGCTCGCGCTGGTTGTGCGCGACCTGCTCACGGCTGAAGCCGTGGCGGCCGGCGGGCAGCGGCCCGAGCGTTTCCCCCTCAGCCACAGCAGGCTCGGCTCATTCAGGCCGAGGCCACCTCGGCGCCGCCCGCCTCACGCGCCGCCGCGTCCTCGCCGACGTAGGGGCGCAGGAGGAACTCGAGCGCCTCGGGCAGCAGCGCCCGCAGCTGCGCCTCTTCGCCGGCGATGAGGCGCTGGTTGATCACCCAGAGCACGCCGCCGACCAGCGTGTCCTCGAGCGTCTCGGGCAGGCGGTCGCTGCGCGGGTTGAGCTCACGCCCCGGGCGCAGCAACGGGGTGAAGCGCTTCAGCGCCGCCTCGTGCCGGGTCGCCGCCTCCGGACCCGCGGTCGGCGCCTCGAGCAGGCAGGCGCGGGCGACGTTGGGATGCGCGGCGCACTGCTGCAGCAGCGCCCCCAGCCCGGCGCCGACCTTGTCGGGCCAGGGCCCGTCTTCGCGGTCGTAGGCTTCCTCGACCACGTAGACGGTGCGCTCCACCGCCGCGTCCATCAGCGCGAGGAAAGCCTCCTGCTTGTCGTCGTAGTGCTTGTAGAAGGTCGCGTAGCCGACCTTGGCGCGGCGCACGATCTGCTCGATCGTCGCGTTGGCGAAGCCCTGCTCGGCGATCAGCTCGGCGGTCGCCTCGAGAATGCGGCGGCGCTGGTCGGCCGCCGCCTCGGCGCGGCTCACCGGCTCGGGGCCGGGCGGCTGCCGGGAGGCCTTTCCAGGCAATGCGCGCACGGAGTCAGGATAGCGCGCGTTCCCATTGGTACGAAGTGAGTATATGAAGTGGTGAGAGTTCCCAATAATGGGCTAAGGTACCCCGAGTGGATGCTCCGCCCACACTGCGCGCGGTCCGGTCCTGGGACGAAGCCGTCCCCCAGCGCGCATCTGACGAAGGGGCGCTGGAAGCGATGCTGCTCAGCGTCGGCGCGCACGGCTACGAGCAGGCCAGCGTGCAGGAGGTGCTCGAGCGCTCGGGCATCTCTAGGGAGCGCTTCCAGCGCCGCTTCGGCGATAAGCAGGCCTGTTTTGCCGAGGCCTACGTGACCGCCGCCGACAGGCTCTGCGCGGAAGTGCTGGAGGCGGGCCGCGCGGGCGAGAGCTGGCGGGCGGGCTTCCGCGCGGCCCTCGCCCAGCTGCTGCGTACCGTCGCCGAGCAGCCGCTGCTCGCCAAGGCCTTGCTGATCGAGGTGCGGGCCGCACGGGGCGCGGCCTGGGCGACGCACCAGCAGGTCATCGAGCGCCTGGCGAAGGTGGTCGACACGGCCCGCCTCCAGCCCGGAGCGATGCCGACCACCACGCCGCTCACCGCCCAGTTCGTCGTCGGGGCGATCGAGGAATCGCTCAGCGCCGAGATCGGCGCGGGGCGGGCCGCGACGGTCGAGCGCCTCCTACCCGATCTCGCCCATCTCGCGGTGCTCAACTACTTCGGCGAGGACCAAGCCTGGCTGGAGCTGGGCTCAGCGGAGCTCGAGCAGATCGATCCGGGCGCCTGAGCTACCAGATCACGCGTTGCGGATCCGAGTTGCGCAACTGTTCGTCGGCACTGACCAGCTTGGCGTCGTGCTCGACGGCCGTCGCGTAGATCAAGCGATCGGCAGGATCGCCGTGGAAGTCCACCGGATCGAGTGAGCCGGCCCGGAGTGCCGTGGAAACGGTCGGAGCGACGGCGCGTACTTCAAGTGCTCTGAGCGCGGCGGCGATCCAGGCGTCAACGGGCCGGTCCATGGAGAGCCGGCCACGGGCAGCCAGATAGGCGATCTCCTGAACTGAGGCAAGGCTGATCGCCAGCTCCCGAGCCGAGTCGATCACCTCGTTCGCTACAGGGCTGAGTCGCTCACGGGCACCCACCATCCAAACCAGGACATGGGTGTCGAGCAGGATCACTCTTTCTCCATGTCCCAGGGCCCCATCGAGAAATAGATCAACTCCTCGTCGGTCATGTTGATCTTGACGCTGTCGCGCAAATCGTCGGGGCGCAGCGGTGGCTCGACCCGAGCAACGGGGCGACCGTGCTTGGTGACGATCAACGTCTCGCCAGTCTCCGCCACCTCGTCGAGCAGGCGCAGGCAGCGGGCCTTGAACTGGGTGGCGGTGATTTCTCGAAATGCCTGAGACATGACCATGGTCACGTTACCATGGTCATTTAGTAGAAGATGGCCCATCCCTTGCTAAGGGGCCAGCGGCAGAAACTCTCCCCGCTCAGTCTTTCTCGCGGGCGATCTTCGCGGCCTGCTCGCTGCCCAGATAGGGGGTGAGCGTGAACTCGACCAGGTCGGGCAGCAGCTCTTCCAGCTCCTCGGCTTTGCCGGCGATGATGCGGCGTGAGATGAGCGAGACCATGCCACCTACGAGAGCCTCCTCGGTGGTCGGCGAGAGGCGTGCCAGCACCTCGGGCGAACGGCCCTCACGGCCGCTCTGGAAGTAGGGGACGAAGCTCTGGATGGCGGCGTCGTAGCGCTCGACCACGACCGGGCCGGCGACCAGCGCCTCAACCATGCAAAGGCGCGCCAGATGTGGCTCTGCGGCGAGGAACTCGAGCATCGCCGCGATGCCGGCGCGCACCGAATGGGGCCAGTCCTCGCTCGACTCGAAGCCCGCCGAGACCCTTTCCTGCAGCTGCTCCATGACCGTGTCGTAGGCAGCTACGAAGCACTCGTCCTTGCTGGAGAAGTGCTCGTAGAAGGTGCGCCGCGAAACCGCCGCGTGCCGCGTGATGTGGGCGATCGTCGTCCCCGAATAGCCGTTTTCGGCAATCGCCTCAGCGAGACCGGCGATCAGCCGCTCGCGCTGGTTGTGGACGACGAACTCGCGTGGCAGGCCATGACGACCCGGCGGGAGGCGTGCCAGCTCCGGCGGGTAATCCTCAGCAGCAACCTTCGGCTCGCCCGATTTCCGGGAGGACTTCTTGGCCACCTCCCGACCATATCGCGCCTTTGGCTCGAATCCACGAGCAAGCTCAGCTAGACCCGCATCAATACCTAGGTAGGGCATCACAGCGGCCGACATGAGCTGTGGCACGAGCCTCGGCAGCTCATCGGCCTGGCCACGCACCACCTTGGCGTAAACCTGGCCGTAGGCCGAGCCGGCAAGCGCCTCGGCGGTCGTGTGGGGAACCGATTCGGGGTCCTCCATCTCGTTGCGACCGGCGTCGATCAGCGAGGCGATGACGCGCATCGTCATGTCGCGGCGGGCCCGCGCGGCGTCGCCGGTAGCCAGCACCTCTACCGCGAAATGGGCGCGGCTCGGGTCGTTGCGCAGGCGCTCGACGATCTCACAGGCAACCGCGCGCAGCCGGTCGGGCCAGCTCTCCTCGCTGTTGAAGGCGCTGAGCATCTCCGTCATGCACTCCTCATTCATCTCCTGCCAGGCGGAGAGGAAGCAGTCGTACTTGCTGCGGAAGTGGCGGGCGAAGGCCGTCCGGTCAAGGCCGGCGCGCTCGATGATCAGCTCGATCGTGGTCTCGGCGTAGCCGCGCTCGGCGGCGATCTCGATCAGGGCCTCGACGATGCGCTCGCGCTCGGGACTGGCGGCGCGCTCGCGGGTCTCCAAATCAAGCACTAGGTCATGGGACCCCCGATCCCTGCCCCTGGCTCACCCTGCGGCGGGTGCGGAGGACTCTTCGGCGGCGATCCGCTTGGCGGAATCGGCGCCCAGATAAGGCGTCAGCGAGAACTCGACCAGCTCCGGGAGGAGCTCCTCGATCTGCTCGGCCTGCCCCATGATGATGCGCTGGTAGAGGATCCAGAAGATCCCCCCGACGATCGTCTCCTCGAGCGTGCCGGGCAGCTCCTCACCCTTGGCCGAGACCTTGCGGCCCATGCGGAAGAGGGGGACGAAGGCCTGGATCGAGCGCTCGTAGCGGTCGACCGCCGCGGGACCGGCGGAAAGCGCCTCGACGATGCAGGTGCGGGCGAGGGCTGGCTCGGAGGCGACGTAGTGGAGGAAGGCGGCAAGGCCGGCATCGACCCGGGCCGGCCAGCTGTCGACCTTGCTGGCCGCGTCGACCACGCGGCGCAGAGCCTCTTTGACGGCGAACTCCGAGGCGGCGAGGAAGCAGTCCTCCTTGGAGGAGAAGTTCTCGTAGAAGGTGTTGCGGGCGATGCCGGCGCGGCGCACGATGTCGGCGACGGTGACGGCCCGGTAGCCCTTGTCGACGGTCTCCTCGGCGAGGGCGGCGATTATGCGAGCCCGCTGGTGTTGGGCGATGAACTCTCGTGGCAGTGCGTGCCTTCCCGGCGGCATCCTTGTCGCTTGGGGAACGCGATCGGCCACGAACGCCAGGGTACCCCTATGAGAATCCGTTTCCAAGCTGGACGTATTCGCCAGATACCGTTAATGTACCGAGGTCCAGACAACCCGTTCCCTTGATCTAAGCGGAGGAAGGCCGGATGGGAAAGCAGGCCGCAACCAAGGTCCAGGCAGGGGCTGAGGGGACCGGCGCAACGGGGAAAGTCCTCCCCCAGGCTCCCACACTCAGACTGGTGAGTTCGCCCAAGCGTCAGAGGATCCTCGAGGGAATGCTCGAGGCGGTCGGCACGAACGGTTACGACGCGGCTTCCGTGCGTACGGTGCTGGACGGCACCGGTCTTTACCGGCAGGCCTTCTACGACAACTTCGCCGACAAAGAGGAGTGCTACCTGGAGGCGTTCGGCTTTGGCCTGGCGCAGATGGAAGCGCTGACGAAGAGCGCGGCGGGCAGCGAATCGAGCTGGCAGGGCCAGCTGCGCGCCGGCCTGCGTGCCTTCCTCGACGCGGTCGAAGCCGATCCGGTCCGTGGCCGAGCGCTGATCGTCGAGGTGCACGCAGCGGGGCCCGAGGCACTGCAGATTCGCTCCGAGATGATGAAACGGGTCGCCGATTTCATCGATTCGGCACGCGCGGAGGAGGCGGGCGAGGAGTCGCCGCCGCCGATCGCCGCCGAGGGCATCGTCGCCGGCATGCACGCCGTCGTCCACGCCAAGCTGGCGGCCGGTGAGGAGAGTGGCTTCCGCGAGCTGTTGCCCGACTTCATGTACTTCGCCGTGCTGCCCTACTTCGGCTCCGACGTCGCCGACGCGGAGATGAAGCGGGCCGCTACAGCCTGACCAGGTTCTCGGCTTCGATGCCGCGCGTAACGCCGCGGAAATCGACGACCAGCGGCGCCCCGGAAACCAGCGCCTCGTAGTCGATCTCGGGATGGGCGGTGACGATCGCCGCCACGTCAGCAGTGGCCAGCGCGCCGCCTAGGTCGACCGAGCTGAGGCCGAGCTCGGCGAGCTCGGCGACATGGGGGTCGTGGTAGGAGACGTCGCCACCGAGGTCGAGCAGGCGCTTGGCGATCTTCAGCGCCGGCGACTCGCGGGTGTCGCCGACCCCGGCCTTGTAGCTGACCCCGAGGATGAGGATCTTCGATCCCCTGACCGGCTTGCCGGCGTCGTTGAGCGCCCGCTCGATGCGCTCCACGCAGAAGGCCGGCTGGGTCTGGTTGACCTTGCCAGCGAGCTCGATGAACTCGGGGTAGAAGTCGTGTTCGCGTGCCTTGAAGGCAAGGTAGAAGGGGTCGACCGGCAGGCAATGGCCGCCCATGCCGGGGCCCGGCTCGAAGCGCATAAAGCCAAAGGGCTTGGTCGATGCAGCGTCGATCACCTCCCAGACGTCGATCTCAAGCCGGTCGCAGAGCTGGGCCAGCTCGTTGACGAGGGCGATGTTGACCGAGCGGAAGATGTTCTCGAGCAGCTTGGCGAGCTCGGCGGCCTCAGGACTGGAGAGAACCACGACCTCGTCGCAGATCAAGGAGTAGAGCTGGCGGGCGCGCTCGGCGCAGGCCGTGGTGAGACCGCCGACCAGCTTCGGCGTGGTGCGCACCGTGTAGTCGGTGCGGCCGGGGTCGATGCGCTCCGGCGAGAAGGCGAGGTGGAAGTCACGGCCGGCGGAGAGACCGGACTCCTCGAGGATCGGCACGAGGCGCTCGCGCGTCGTGCCCGGATAAGTGGTCGACTCGAGCACGACTAGCTGCTCGGGCTGGAGAACCTGGGAGAGCGCCGTGGCCGAGTCGACTAGATAAGTGAGGTCGGGCTCGCGCGAGCCGGTGAGCGGCGTCGGCACACAGACGACGATCGCTTCGCAGGAGGCGAGGTCGCCGTGGTTGGCGGTCGCTCGCAGGCGCTCGCGCAGCGGCGCCAGCGTCAGGTCGGCGACATCCTCGACATGGCTACGGCCGCCGTTCAAACCCTCGATCTTGCGCTGGTCCGTGTCGAGGCCGACCACCTCGTGCCCCGCCTCGGCGAAGGCAACGGCGAGTGGCAGACCGACGTATCCCAGGCCCACGATGCCGATCTTCATCGCCGCAGTGTAAGCAGGTCGGCGTGCCGCTTGGACGCCTTGGCCAGAGCTGGACGATCGAGTGCGGTGGGGGTTGGACAGGTCCCTATCGCTGCCCTACATTGGAATGCATGGATTCGACTTCGAATCCAAGTCAAGCAGCGAGTGGTAGTCAGGAGTTGCCGCGCGCCTATTTCGTGCGCTCACCGCGGGAGCGGCTGCTGGAGGCAATGCTGCGCGTCGCTGCCGCCAAGGGATACGAGGCGACGACGGTCGCCGACGTGCTCGAGGTGGCCGGGGTCTCGCAGGAGAGCTTCGACGAGATGTTCGAGAGCAAGGAGGAATGTTTCCTCGAGGCCTACGACGCCGTCTTCGACGTGCTCATCGCCCACGTGGGCAGCGCCTTCGAGGCGGCCGCCGGCGAGCCCTGGCCGGAGCGGATCGCCGCCGGGCTGGGGGCGCTGGTCGAGCTGCTCGCTGCCGAGGCGGGCATCGCACGCCTCTCGATGGTCGAGGTGACCGCTGCCGGCGACGACGCCCGGGCGCGTTACCGGGCCGCCCTCGGCCGCTTCACGCCGTTCCTCGAGGAAGGCCGCGAGTACTCCAACCAGGGCGAGGACCTGCCCGCCGACACAGCGCGCTTCGCGATCGGCGGCGCCACCTCGATGATCTTCGACGAGATCCGCGCCGGGCGCGGGCCGGAGCTGGAGCGCATCCTGCCCGACCTGGTCTTCGCCGTGCTGATGCCCTACCTCGGTCCGGAAGCGGCCGAGGACGAGATGCGGCGGGTCACGAGCCAGGGCGCTTAGAACGCGCCGTGGCGACCCTCGCCGCCGGCGAAGCGGGCTGCGCCTTTGACGGCGACCTCTAGCACCTGGTTCCCGAGCTGCTTCTCTAGCTCGAGGCCGTCGGCGAGTGGCTGGCCGAAGCCCTCGATCGCGCCGCGGCGGTCGGCGAGCATTGTCTCCTGTGGGAAGGAGGCGATGCGCTCGGCGAGCTCGAGGGCCCGCTCCAGGTGCTGGCCCGGCTCAACCAGCTCGTTGACGAGGCCGATGCGCTGCGCCTCCTCGGCCTCCACTGGCCGGCCGGTGAGGATCAGCTCGAGCGCGCGGCCCATACCGACGACGCGCGGCAGGCGCTGGGTACCGCCGTCGAGCAGCGGGACTCCCCAGCGCCGCTCGAAGAGACCGAAGGTCGACTGCGGCGTGGCGATGCGCATGTCGCACCAGAGCGCCAGCTCGACGCCGCCCGCCAGGCACCAGCCGTCGACCGCGGCGATCGCCGGCTTGGAGGGAGTGAGACGGGTGGGGCCCATCGGCCCGTCAGGGTGGGTGACGTCGAGGTTCATCGCCTTGAGGTCCGCCCCAGCGCAGAAGGCGACGCCGCCGGCGCCGGTGAGAACCAGCACACGGGCGTCGTCGTCGACCTCGAAATCGCGCAGACCCTGGCGAAAGAGCTCGGCTGCGGCCGCGTCGATCGCGTTGCGCCGCTCAGGCCGGTCGATGGTCAACACCGCGGCGGCGCCGACCCGCTCGTAGCGAAGCTCCCCGCTCATGCGCGCAATCCTCCCACAGGGGTGGGGAGCGGGCGGGCTAGTCGCGACGGCCATCCGGGTCTCGCGGCGACGCCCAGCTCCCGGGTGCGCCCCGGCACGCGCGGCATCGAGGGCAGGTGCTCGACGACCGAAACGGACGGTAGGCGCACGACCGGACAGCACAGCCGCTGACTTCGTCTTTGTTCGTCTATAAGGCGAAGAAAGACGAAGTCAGCAATCAGGGCAACAAAAAAGCGACCGGTGATGGCGCTCGGTTGCCTGCCGCGTGCGTAGCCTTCGCTCGCTGAAGCTCGTCGCGCCACCTTCGAGGCGGCTCCCGCTTGGCTTCCGCGGAACCCGTCTCTCCCAGTCGCAAAACGAACTTAGCGCGGCGACTGGAGCGTTGCTAGGGGGGCGACGAATACGTTCCCGCAAACTCCGCAGATTGCCGCGTCCGATGGCGCGGTATACGGTCTCGCCGGGATGAGCGACGGCCTTGAAGCGTCCCGGAGGAGGGCGCGGCGCAACGTCGTACTGACGGCGGCGATTGCTGGGCTGGGCGGCCTGCTCTTCGGCTACGACACGGGGGTCATCGCCGGCGCCCTGCTCTTCATCAAGAGCGACTTCGACCTCGGCAGCTTCGCCCAGGGCCTGGTGGTGGCCGCGGTGCCGATCGGCGCCGTTGTCGGCGCGGCGATTGCCGGGCCGGCGGCAGACCGCTACGGACGGCGCCTGATGATCCTCATCGCCGCCGCGGTCTTCATCGTTGGCGCCCTAGCCAGCGCCGCGGCACCAGGAGTCGAGATGCTGGTCATCGCCCGCATCGTGATCGGCGTCGCGATTGGGCTCGCCTCTGCAGCGGCCCCGGTCTACATCTCAGAGGTGGCGCCGCCGGAGAGTCGCGGCCGGCTGGTCAGCTTCTTCCAGCTGGCGGTGACGATCGGCATCCTGCTCGCTTATCTGGTCGGCCTCGGCCTCGACCACGCCGAAGCCTGGCGTTGGATGCTGGGGCTCGGCTGCGTACCCGCCCTGGCGCTCGCCTTCGGCATGCTGCGTATGCCGCAGAGCCCGCGCTGGCTGGTGATGAGTGGCGATGACTTCGCCGCGCGGGCGACCCTCGCCAAGATCCGCGTCGACGACCCCGACACGATCGACCGCGAGCTGGAAGAGATCAAGGGCAGTCTCGACGAGAAGCCAGGCGCCTGGAGCGAGCTGCGACAGCCACTCGTCAAAGCGGCACTGGTGGTCGGTGTGGGGCTGGCGATCCTGCAGCAGGTCACCGGCATCAACACGGTCATCTACTACGCGCCGACGATCGTCGAATTCACCGGCGTCGACTCCTCGGCGGGGGCGATCCTGGCCGCAGTCGGGGTCGGCGTGATCAACGTCGGCATGACCTTGGTGGCGATGCGCCTTCTCGACCGAACGGGACGGCGGACGCTGCTGATGGTCGGCGTCTCGGGGATGACGATCTCGCTCTTCACCCTCGGTGGCGCCTTCGTGGGCGGCGGGGCAAGCACACTCGACTCGGTGATAGCGATCGTCAGCCTGATGGTCTACGTCGCCTCCTTCGCGATCAGCCTCGGACCGATCTTCTGGCTGCTCAACGCAGAGATCTACCCACTCAGCGTGCGCAGCAAGGCGGCTGGGCTGGGGACGATGGCCAACTGGACCTTCAACTTCATCGTCTCGCTCACCTTCCTGCTCTTGATCGAAGCGCTGGGCCGCTCCGGCGCCTTCTGGTTCTACGGCGCGATCGGCATCCTCACGCTGATCTTCTGCTGGAAGCTGGTGCCGGAGACGAAGGGCAAGCGCCTCGAGGACATCCAGGCGTACTTCCAAACCCGCGTCGATAGTCGTCACCCAGCAGCCTAGGCGCTCCGCCACTCACGACCGGGGGTGGCTACCCTCCCCCTCGTGCGAATAGACGAGATCATCGCTGCCAAAGCGCCGACCTTCTCGGTCGAGTTCTTCCCCCCGAAGACGGCGGAGGGCTCGGAGACGCTGTTCGCCACGGCGCGCTCGTTGCGCGAACTGCAGCCCGACTTCGTCTCGGTCACCTACGGCGCTGGTGGCTCGACCCGCGAGGGCACGGTGGAGATCACCCGGGCCCTGAAGAAGGACCTCGGCCTCGAGACGATGGCCCATCTGAGCTGCGTCGGTGAGACCACCGAGGGGCTCGGCGAGACACTCGACCGGATCGCCGCGGCTGGGATCGAGAATGTCTTTGCGCTGCGTGGCGATCCACCGCGCGGCCAGGACGACTTCGTCCAGCCCGAGGGCGGCCTGGGCAGTGCGGCCGAGCTGGCCGCCTTCATCGGCTCGCGTTGGGATTTCTGCGTCGGTGGGGCCTGCTTCCCCGAGGTCCACCCAGAGGCGCCCGACCTAGAGACCGACCTCGCCTACCTGAAGACGAAGGCTGAGGCCGGCGCTTCCTTCCTCATCACCCAGCTCTTCTTCGACAATCAGGTCTACTTCGACTTCGTCGCCGCGGCGCGGGCGGTGGGTATCGAGGTGCCGATCATCGCCGGCGTCATCCCAGTGGCGAGCTTTGCCCAGACGAAGCGCATTTGTGAGCTCTGCGACGCCTCGATCCCGCCCCGCTTGGAGGCCGCTTTCGCGGCGGCTGGCGGCGACGAGAAAGCGGAGTTCGAGCTGGGCGTCGCCTTCGCCGCCCAGCAGTGTGCCGAGCTGCTGCTCGCCGGTGCGCCCGGCATCCACTTCTACGCGCTCAACCGAGCGCCGGCGACCCGGGCGGTGCTCGGCGCCCTGCGCGCCTCGCGGCCCTGGGACCGCGGACGCGACCTAGCAAGGCTCTCTGAGTAAAATGCTCTGCGGCTGATGGGAAATCGCAGGGAGGAAGAGCGTGAGCGACTTCGCGAAGCCCGGCTAGAACGTGAGCAAACACAAGCCGGGTCAGAGCGGCGTCGACTAATGGCCGGCTACGGGGTGGCCGGGGTAATCGGCCTCGCTGTTCTCGTTGGCCTCGTCATCGTGATCATCTCCGCCGCCAACAGCAACGAAGGCGGCAAAGCGCACATCGTCCAGCAGACCGGATCGACCAACGGCATCAAACCGGATGAGAGAGTGGGGACAGAGCCTCCTCCCCCGGCTGAGACCAGCCTGCAGAAAGCGGCGAAGGAGGCCGGCTGTGACCTGCGCCTCAACCTGCCCGACGAAGGCGCCAACCACATCCCGCCGACCGCGCCAGTGCCCGAATACGGAACCAACCCCGCCACTTCAGGCAACCACGCCGAACCGCCTTACCAACAGGCCGATGGCGCCTACAGCGAGACGCCCTCCGAGCTCTACGTGGTTCACTCGCTCGAGCACGGGCGCATGGCGATCCAGTACAACCCCGATCTGAGCGAGAGCGACCAGCTGGAGCTGGTCGGCCTCTACGACACGATGTATGGAGGGGCGCTGCTCTTCCCCAACGACAAGATGCCCTACGCGGTCGCGGCAACCACCTGGACCAACCTGATGGGCTGCAACGAGTTCAAAGGCGCGATCACCCTTGATGCGATCCGCGACTTCGGGCGGAAGACCTGGGACAGCGCCGAGGAGCCCGCGGTCGCCTTCCCCTTCACCGGGCCGACACCCAAGGAACCATCCGTCAACTAGCGCGGTAGGCGGGGAAGAAACCCGCCGCGTCTCGGCCCGTTGAAAGGCGAGCGTAGGCCGCTGCGTCGCAGACGAGCTCCGAGGTGCGCCAGGTGACCTCGCGATTAGCGAAGCCGCGCTTGAACTCCTCCAGCGGGTCCCCGGGAGAGATCCCGCCGCCGAGGTTGAGCGGCATGCCGAGCTCTTCGGCGAAGTCGACCAGGACGGTGACGACACTCTTCATCGGCGAGTCGCGCAGGTGGGAGTCGGCGCTGCCGCTGAGGTAGTAGTGGAGGTAGCCGTCGCTCCGGACGACGATCGAGGCGGCGGCGACCTCGCCGGCGGGGGCGCTGGCGAGAGCGAGCCAAGTGCGGGGCGCTTCGAAGATGCGATCGAAATAGGCGGCGCTGAAAAAGTAGCGCTCGGTGGCGTTCGTGCGACGCATGGTCTGCTCGTAGGCAGCGAGAAAGGCGGCCCGGTCAGCGGCTGTCGTCTCTGCTCCCGGCACGAGCCGTAGCTCGTAGCCGCGGCGCAGGTTCTTGTTGACCTGATTGCGATCGCTGCCGCGGCTCTTGCGCGGCAGCTCCGGGTCGGCGATCTGCACGGTGTTGCGCTCGCTGGCGCCGCTTAGTGGCGGCTCGGCGAGCGTGTGACGGATGAAGGCGCTGACCAACCCCGTCCCGGTGAAGTCGATCGCCGCCGGGTCGAGAGACGCATCCGACATTGACCCCACTCCAGGGTGGTCAATGTCGGATGCGCGGCTGACGGCGAGCCCGGGGTAGCCGTAGGGGGAGATCGCGTCGCGCTCTGGACCGTCACCGATCGGGCGCACGATCAGCGGGGCGAGCAGCTCCGTCTCGCCGGCTTCGATGCGCAGCGTATGGGTGACGCCCTCGGCGTCGAGGAAGGGTCGCGAGCGGAAGAACTCCTCTCCGGCGACGGCCTCGCCGCGGTCTTCGAGCAGCTCGGCGCGGGCGGTGAGCTCGGTCACGTGAGGAGGTCCGCGGCGGCGGCACGGAACTCGTCGGGCAGGACCCCCCAGACCTCGCAGTCCTCAGCAGGAGCCCCCTTGCGCCGCAGGTGAGCGCGCATCGTGCCCTCGTGCTTCCAACCGAGGCCGGCCACCGTCTTCTTCGCCACCTCGTTGCGGGCAGGAATACGCCCGTAGACGCGGTGGGCGCCGAACTCGTCGAAGGCCTTGGCCAGGGTCAGGGCCTCGGCGCGGCGGCCAACGCCCTTGCCGCGCACGTCGTCACCGATCAGCGCTCCCAGCTCCGGCGCCGTCTGGCGGAAGAGTCCGTAGAGCGCGGTGAAGCCAACCGGCTCGCCGTAACCCTCGACGACGATCGCGTACTTGCGGTCCTCACCGGAGTCGTCCATCGCGCGCTGCACCCAGCCCTCGGCTTCCTCGAGCGAGAAAGAGTCGCGCTGCTCCATCAGCGAGGCGGTTGCCTGGGGGTTGTTGAACCAACGGTGCACCGCGGCGGCGTCACCGGGCTCAAAGGGCCGCAGAGTCACCTCGGGACGATCGCTCACGCCGAAACCCTACGCCCCCCACCGGGGTGCAACGTTTTACGGCTCTGACAGGACCAGAAAACGTTGCACCCGGTCAGTCGGGGGCGAGGCCGTGGCCGGTGACCAGCAGCCAGAGGGTCTTGGCGAGGATGCGGGCGTCAAGCGCTGCGCTGCGCCGTTCGACGTACTCGACGTCGAGCTCGATGCGCTCCTCCCAAGGAATCCCGGCGCGGCCTTGGACCTGCGCCCAACCGGTGATCCCCGGGCGGACCTCGTGGCGGCGATGCTGGCGAGGCGTGTAGTCCTCGACCTGGGCCGGGATCGTCGGGCGCGGGCCGACAATCGCCATCTCGCCGCGCAGGACATTGACCAGGTTGGGGATCTCGTCGAGCGAGGTGCGGCGCAGGACGCGACCGGCGCCGGTGACGCGCGGGTCGTCGCGCATGACCGCGGTGCCGATGCCGACTGGGTCGGAGCCCTCGACCATCGTACGCAGCTTGAGCAGCTCGAACTCCTCGCCGCGCAGGCCGACGCGGCGCTGGCGGTAGATGACGGGGCCGCGGCTGCCGAGCTTGATCGCGATCGCAGCGACCAACAGCACCGGCGAGAACAGCAGCAGGGCCAGGGTGGCGATCAACATGTCGACGGCGCGCGGCATCGTCACCTCGTTCCCGGAGCCTTCTCCCAAGCCCCCGGCGCCCCCCGGCGGAAGCGGTCCCAGAGCCCGGCGGCGATCGAGAGTGTGGTCAGCGCGTAGTAGCGCGCGACCCGCAGCGGCCCGACCGGGAAGCTGCCGCCGAGCAGCGCCGCGGCGATCACCGCGACCTGAATGCCGTAGGTGATGACGTAGATGCCGCCCTGACCGAGCAGGGCGAAGTTGGTGAGAAAGGCGACCACGTGCAGGAACGGGGTCGAGTAGCGCAGCAGGCGGTGGGAGAACAGCTCGAAGGCGTAGAGCGGCGCATAGCGGCCGGAGATCATCCCTTCGCCGACGACGATGTCCCAGAGCCCGCGCATCATGCGCCGCTTGCGGGCGAACTCACCCTCAAGCGTCGGCACCATCTTCTCCTCGGCGCGCGCCTCCGGCACGTAGAGCGAGCGCAGCTCGCGCTTGGCGAGCTGGAAAGGCAACGAGAGGTCGTGGCTGCCGGCGGGGTCGAGTGGCAGGTAAGCGCTGGCGCGCACGGCGTAGATCGCCCCGTTGCCAGCGGTCACGCCGGCCAGCTGGGACTCCATCTCACGCACCCGCATCTCGTAGCGCCAGTAGGCACCCTCGAAGTTGTCGCCCTCGGGGTCGAGGAAGCGCACCTGGCCGCAGGCGTAGCCCACCTGCGGATCGGCAAAGGTGGCGACGAGCTGACGCAGGGCGTCGGGTTGCCAGAGGCTGTTGGCATCGGAGAAGGCGAGGATCTCGCCGGAAGCCGCCTCGGCGGCGGCGTTCTGGGCGGCTAGCTTGCCTCGCCGCGGCAGCTCGAGCACCAGGTCGGCGCCGGCAGCGCGGGCGCGCTCGGCGGTCGCATCGCCCGAGCCATCCGAGGCGACGATCAGCTCGAGCCGCTCGCGTGGGTACTCGAGGGCAAGCGCATTGGCAACCTTGGCCTCGATCACCTCCTCCTCGTCGTAGGCGGCGACGATCAGGGAAACGAGCGGCGGGGACTCCGCTTCCGAGCCCGCCCTAGCGGCCGGCTCCTGAGACGAATCGCCGCGCAGCCGCAGGAGCAGCGAGAGGACGACTGGGTAGCCAACGTGGGTGTAGACGATCGCGGCGGCGCTGAGCCAGAAGAGGAGGGCGATGAGGGTCACCGATGGCCTCCCAGTAGCTCTTCGTAGAGGGCGAGCGTTTGAGCGGCGACGCTGTCCCAGGAGTAGAGGCCGGAGGCAGCTTGGCGCGCCGCAGCGGCCAGCCGCTCGCGGGCGGCCTCGTCCTTGACCAGCTCGCCCAGCGCCGTAGCGAGGCCCGCTGGATCGTCGGGCGAGACGAGCCGCGCCGCCCCACTTGCCGCCACCTCGGGGAAGCCGCCGACGGCGCTCAGCACCAGCGGCTTGCCGAAAGCGAGACCGGTGTAGAGCACGCCGGAGTGCTCGGCGTCGCGGTAGGGCAGCACGACGAGATCGGCGCGACGGAAAATCGCCGGCAGCTCGGCGTCCTCGACGAAACGGGTGACGAAACGCACGCTGCCCTTCGCCTGGGCGGCGAGCTCGTGCAGCGGCCGCACGTCCATGCGCGGGTTGCCGACTATCCAGAGCTCGGCGCCCTCCAGCTCAGCAAAGGCTTCAAGCAGCGTGTCGATCCCCTTGTAGGGACGCAGCAAGCCGAAGAAGAGGATCACCGGCCCCTCGGCGCCCTGCAGCTCGGCGGGCAGCGGCCTCTCCCGCGGCAGGCGAGTGAGGTAGTCGAAGGCGCCGTGCGGGATGACCCGCACGCGCCCGGCATCAAGGCCGACCTCGTCGCGCAGGCGTCGCGCTCCGTGCTCGGAGTGAGCGACCACCGCGTCCATCGCGCTAAAGACGCGACGTGCCTCGCTGAGCTGGCGGCGCGTCGGGCTGGGCGGCAGCACGTAATGGGCGGTCATCAGCCGCGGACGTTTGCGCGGTAGGAGAGTGGCATCGAGGGCCGGCATCGTGAGCCATTGGTAGTGGACGACGTCGGCGTCGAGCAGACGACGCAGACGACGCATGTCGCGCAGGTGCTCAGCCCCCTTGAAGGCGCGTCGCCCGGGCGCATCGAGGCCACGCGCTGCGCTGCGCCGGTAGAAGCACTCGCGCACCCGGTAGCCCTCCACCTCGGGCACCGGGCCGTAGAGGAAGCGGCTGGTCAGCAACTCGACGTCGACGTCCGCGCGGGCAAGCGCCGCAGCGAGGGCGCGGTCGTAGGGCGGCGTGAAGGCCGAGGGGTCGACGAGTTGGACCTTCATGCGCAGCGAGGTGTCCGGCGTTCGGTGAACAGTTGACGACGATTATCGTGACCGCGGTGGCGCCCACGCTCTCCTACTGCGTCGTGAACACGAACGGCCGTGAGCACCTGCTCGCCTGCTTGGCGGCGATCGTGCGCACGCACCCGGCCGGGGTCGAGCACGAGGTGCTCGTCCTCGACAACGCCTCCGAGGACGGCTCGGCGGAGGCCGTGCGAGCTCTCGACGGCGAGATCCGGCTGATTGCGCTTGAGCGGCGCGTCGGCAAGGCAGAGAACGACTCGACCTTGATGCGCGAAGCGCGCGGACGCTACTGCCTGTTGCTCAACGAGGATTCCGAGTTGCGACCGGGGGCCGCAGCCGCGCTGGTCGCAGCGCTCGACGCCGACCCCAAAGCTGCTGCCGCCGGGGCGCAGCTGCTCGACTCCGACGGCGATCCCGTCCCCTGTGCATGGCACTTCCCCGGGGTTGGCGCGGCGCTCGCGGGGGCTCTCTTCCTGCACCGCTGGCTCACCGTGCAGAGCAAGGGCAGCGAGACGCGTCGCGTCGCCTGGGCGCAGTCGAGCGCCCTGCTGGTGCGGCGAGAGGCAGCCGCTCAGGCCGACTACATGGACCCGGCCTTCTTCGTCTACTACGACGAGTGCGACTTCGCCAAGCGGCTCGCCGACGCCGGCTGGCACAGCCTCTTCGTGCCGGGCGCCGAGGCCGTCCACCACGACCAGCTCTCCACCGACCTCGGCAGAGGCCTGCCCCGCATCGTCGAATTTCACCGCAACCGCGATCGATACATGCGCAAGCACCAAGGCAGGGCGGCGGCGCTGGTCGTCCGCCTACTCACGGCCTGGACCTACGCCCTGCGCGCCCTGGCCGCGACCCTCCTCCCCCACCACCCCGCCAAGGTCTACTGGGCCCACGCGCGCCAGGCGCTGTTCCCCGACAAAGGTGAAGGCATTAGGGAGCGCGCCACCGCCTGAGGGCGTGATGCCAAGCAGATCAAGGACGCAGGGAGCGCCGCGTGCTCTGCACGCAAGCGACCGAGGACGCCGAGCTGCGCCGGCAGCAGGCCCTCAGAGGCGGGTGTCCTCGTCGCGCAGCTCCGCCTCCGCCGCCTCGGGGATACGGCCGTCGACCGCGGCGGGGGCGGCTTGGGCGGTGCGTAGGCGCTCGAGCAGCTCGCCTGGATGACGCAGCGCGGCGAGCCAGCGGCGCTCATCGGCAGTGAAGAAGCCGCTGGCGAGTAGGACGAGTGGATAGAGCAGCCAGAGCACGATCCGCCCGGCCAAGCCGGCGAAGCCGTCGGTGGGGAGCAGCAGCTCACCGAGGCCGATCAGGACCGCCGAGACGAGGACGACGCGGGCCAGGCGCCCCCATTCGTAGGGGACCGGGAAGAGCCGCTGGGTGAAGCCGTACATCAAGACGAGCACGACGAGGTAGGAGGCGACCAGGGCGAGGCCGGCGCCGACGATGCCAAGTGGGGGCACGAGCAGCAGGTTGAGGCCGACATTGGCGGCCAGGGCCGCGCCGGTGGCGGGGAAGTTGAACTCGGTACGCCCGGTCCTGCCGAGGATGACAAGGAGAACCATGTAGAGCGCGTAGAGGGTGACGCCGGTGGCGATCAGGCCGATCGCTTCGTAGGAGTCGAAGAACTTCGGAGCGGCCAGCGCTCGCACTATCCAGCGCGAGAGCAACCACATGCCGGCGACGACGAAGCTGCAGACGGCGACGAACCAGGTGACCACGGCGGCGTAGGTGCGCCGTGCCTCGTCGTCGTCGCGGATCGAGTAGGCGAGCGGTGGCCAGGCGAGCTGGAAGCCACGCACGAGAACGTTGACCCCCTGGGCGAACTTGACCGCCAGCGAGTAGAGGCCGGCCTCGGCCAAGCCGATCGTGCGCACGATGATGATCCGGTCGACGAAGTTGAGTGCGTAGAGGGAGAGCTCGGCGGGCATCGTCGGCGTGCCGAAGCGCAGCATGCGGCGCAGCAGGTTGCGGTCGATCCACAACGAGAGGCGCCGCCGGTGGAGGACGATCAAGCCGAGCACGAAGACACCGCCGCTCACATAGCTGCCAAGCAGCAGGCCGCGGACGCCCTCGTCGGCGCCGACGACCAGGACCACGGTCAGCCCGATCGCCGCCACCACGTTGAGCATCGTCGTGATGAAAAAGGCACGGGCGCGCTCTTCGAGCCGGAAGATCGTCAGCAGGTACTCGTGCAGGGTCAGCACCCAGAGGCCGGCGATCGAGATGCGTGCCAGGTCGGTCGCCTGCTGGGTCGTCAGGTCGGACGCTGGGTCGTCAGGTCGGAGCAGCGCTTCGGAGATCGGCCCGGCGAAGGGCAGGGCGACCAGCGCCGCGAGCGTGGCGAACCAGAAGAGCGCCGCGAAGGATGTGGCCACGACCCGGTCGGGGTCCTCATCCTCCTTGTAGTAGAAGCGCAGCAGCGCCTCGATAACGCCGAGGCGGACGATGATGCTGGCCGAGACCACCGCGGCGAAGAGCACCTCGGCGGCGCCGTAGTCGGTCGGCGAGAGATACCGCGTGTAGAGCGGCAGCAGGGCAACCGCGATCAGCTTCGAGAAGATGCTGGCCGCCGTGTAGGCGGCCCCGGTCGTCGCTAGGCGGCGGAGGTATCCCGACACGATTCGACCACCCTAGGTTGGCTGGCGGCCGCAAGCGAGACGCCAAGCGCCAGCAGCACCCAGGCGATCGGGTCCTCGAAGAAGCCGGCATATGCCATCGAGTGGACGATGAGGGCGACGAAAGCGGCGAGCACAGCCGCCCTTGCCACAGACAGATGGCGCAGCAGACCCGCCGCCATCGCCCAGAGGGCGGTTGCCAGTAGAGCTGCGTAGAGGATGAGGCCGATCAGACCGCCCTCGGCCGCGATCGTGATCGGTTCGGTGTGGGAGACGGAGACGGGGGCCTTGTCGGTGTCGATGTGTTCTCGATAGGCCTTGGGAAAGCTGCCCGAACCGTAGCCGTAGACAGGGCGCTGAGCGAAGAGGTGGAGGCCACCCGAGACGAGGTTGGCCCTGCCGCCCGTGTCGACGTTGAGCCGGTCCGGGCTGAGCTTGGAGACACCTCCGGCGAGCAGCACCACCAGTACCCCCGCGACCGCGCAGGCACCAACCGCTGCCAACGTCCACTTGACGCTCCACTTGAGGGCTGCGAGAACAGCAAGCCCGCCGAGCAGCGCCGCGAAGCTCGACTGGGAGAAGGTGAACAGCAGCCCAAACCAGACGATCGCGATCAGCGCCGTCAGCAACGCCAGGGTTCGCCGCTCCTTCGCCCAGAGCAGCACGCTCATCGCGACAACAGCAACTAGGGCCAGGTACCGCCCGTAGATGTTCGGGTCCCAGAAGATCGAGTTGACCCGGAAGTAGGTGTGGAACTCGTTCGACCTGATCACTTGGTCATTCCAGAAGAGCTCCCGACTCAGGTACTCAACCGTGCCGACCAAAACAAATGCGATGACCTCCACAGCAACCACCCACAGCACGAGAGTCAGGAGCTTCCGATCCCAACTGACATACCGCAGCAACCCGTAGACCAGGCTGAACGGCACGAAGAAGAAACAGACGTCCTGCAGTCCTTTTGAAAAGTCAGCGGAATAGAGCACCTGCACCGCGTACAGAGCCACCACTGCGGCCAGCACCCGCGGCAGCCAAGTAACGGCCCATCCGGCGGGTGGCGCTGTAGGGGGGACCACCCCCGAGGACGCTTTAGCGACCGCAGGGGGTGGTGGGTCCCCTGCAGCGACAGGACCCGCCGGTCGAGCGGTCCAGTCCCTGAAAGCAGTTGCTAGCACCCCACCGCCGATGACGAGGTACAGCGGCACGAGGAGGTTCGCTGTGTCGCCTCCCGACTCGAGCGGTACCCGGAAGGGCAGCGCAGCGACGATCGCGAGCGGGAGAAAAATCGGCCAACGGCTGAAGAAGTACGCGAGTGCCGCCGAGGCGGCTGCGGCCAGAGCACCCAGGCCGAGCAGCCGTCCTGTGCTGTGCCGCAAGTCGGCGATCTGACGGCTATCCCACTGGTCGCCGAGGATGAGGACGGGAAAGAGGACAAGCGCGGCGAGCATCGCGGCGGCGCGCGGCCGACCCGGGGGCAGCAGGATGACGGCGGCAGCGCAGGCGGCAGCGAGGATCACCCCGAGACCGGCTAGGACGTCGCTCACCGGTTGCCCTTCTTTACGGATACAAGGCAAGCCGTGCGTGGGTCACGCGGCCGATGCAGCCGTATCGCTCCAGGCGGCACGAGAACCCGGTCCTGTCCCAGGAGTTTGACTCGCAGCTTGTAGCGACCCGGGGGAGCGATCGTGGGGACGGCGCCTAGCCTGCGGGTCCAGCCGTCCCAGTAGTAGGTGTGGAACTTGTAGCGCTTGAGGAATTCATCGCGAGCGAGCGTTCTCACCAACTTGCCGCCGGGCTTGACCACTTGCACCGTGGCCTGGTCGGACTGCGTCGTACGGAAGCGAATGCGAACGCGGTCGAAGCGGCAGTCGCCGTTGGGCGTGAAGGCGGGGTGGTAGGTCTGGTTAGCACCGGTGCGGTGCGGGCCCAGAGGAGCGGCGAAGGTGACGCGGTCGAGGACGAGCGGGTCGCGCTTCAGCCGCTGGGACCAGGCGAAGGCGGCGAGTGTGGCGAGAACCAGGAGTGCGAAGACCAGGCCGGCCCAGCGGCTAGCCGCCCGCATTGTCCTCGCCGACGATCACCGAGACCGGTGCGCCGCCGGAGACCGAGGCGATGTCAGAGGTCATCAAGCGCACTTGCGAGATGGCCAGCGCTTTGGCGACACGACGCGCCTCCGGGGCGTTGCCGCGCGCGAACATGACGACGCTCTCGCTGAAGCTCGTGCTGCTGTTGGTGACGGCGCCGAGCTGGAAGCCTTTGCCCTCCACCTCGTCGCCAAATTCGGCGGCAAGGCCCGGCACTGAGGTGCCGTTGAGCACGGTCACCTCGATTTCGCCCGGCTTCATCGCCTTCTTCGACTGAGCCTGCTGGCCGCGCTTGCCGTCGGCACTATCGGAGCCCTGGGTGACTAGGTAGACGGCGCCTCCGGCGACAACCACGAGGATCGCGAAAACGGCAACCAGGTAGCGCGGCTCAGCGAGCCGCGAGCCGAAGCTGGAGAGGCCCTCCCGCAGACGTTCTCCAGGCGTGAGTTCGGGCAGGCCGGCCTCGCGGCGCCGGCGGCGCTCCTCCCGCTGCTCGACCGCATCGCGCTCCGCGGTGCGGGTCTCTTCGAGGGCGCGCAGCTCCTCGGCACGTTTGGCGGCGACCGCCGAGGTCGAGTCCTTACGCTCGGAGTCGCGCTCGGGAGCGGAGCCGGCCCATTCGCGCAGGCGGCGGATGTCGCGTGCCTGGGAGAAAGCCAGCATGGCCAGCAGCCCCAGCCCGAGGAAGGCAGCCAGGCCTGCGAAGGCGCCGATTTCCTTGATCAACTCCACGGAGTGGCTGCGAGAGGCTACTCGTCGTAGACAACCGCCGCCGCGTCGCCACCCGGGGCGGTGATCATCTCGACCACGCGCTGCGCCAGATTAGCCTCGTCGCCGGCCAGCACCAGGTGCTCGAGCGAGTTGAGGGTCGCCTCCACCCACTCGGGGTCGAGCGGTGTCTCGCGCACGGCCCGCTGGATGCGCCGGGCCGCGGTCGGCTGGCCGCTCTCGGCAAAGCCGAAGAGCTCCTCGTGCAGCTTCTCCCCCGGCCGTGGTTTGGTGAACTCGATCGCGATGTCGGTTTCCGGCTCGTAACCAGCGAGGCGAATCATGTTCTGGGCGAGGTCGACGATGCGCACCGGTTCGCCCATGTCGAGGACGAAGACCTCGCCCTTGCCGGCACCGATGTCGCCGGCGCGGATCACCATCTGCACGGCCTCGGGGATGGTCATGAAGTAGCGGGTCATCTCCGGGTGGGTGACGGTGACCGGGCCGCCACGCTCGATCTGGCTGCGGAAAATCGGTACGACGCTGCCCGAGGAGGCGAGCACGTTGCCGAAGCGCACGCTGGCGAAGCGCGTGCCGGGGTGTTTGCGACCGGCCGACTCGACGATCCACTCGGCCATCGCCTTCGAGGCTCCCATCACGGTTTTCGGGTTGACCGCCTTGTCGGTGGAGATCAGCACGAAGCGCTCGACATCGGAGGCGGCGGCGGACTCGGCAGTAATCCGCGTGGCGATCGCGTTGTTGCGCACGGCCTCCAGGGGATTGGCCTCCATCAAGGGCACGTGCTTGTAGGCGGCGGCGTGGAAGACGACGCTGGGCTTGAAGCGCTGCATCGTCTCCAGCATGCGGCCCGCCTCCTTGCAGTCGGCGAGCACCGCCTCGACGTTGGTGCAGTGGCGCTCCTCGACCATCTCGCGGTCGATCTGGAAGAGGTTGTCCTCGGCGTGATCGAGCATCACCAGCAGCCGCGGCTTGACCTGGGCGATCTGGCGGCAGAGCTCGGAGCCGATCGAGCCGCCAGCGCCGGTGACCAGGACGATGCGGTCGCGCAGGTAGGCACCGACTCGGTCCAGCTCGCGGACGATCGGGTCGCGGCCGAGCACGTCCTCGACCCGCACCTCGCGCAGCTGCTTGTTGAGCTGCACGCCGCCGCGCAGCAGCTCGAAGACGGTGGGCAGGGTGCGGACGCGGATCTCGCGCTCGCGGCAGGCGGCGACGACCTTGGCGCGCAGGGTGCCCGGCGCCGAGGGGATCGCGATGACGACCTCCTCGGGGGCGGTCTCGTCGAGGATCTTGGCGATCTGCTTGGTCGAGCCGAGCACCTTGAGGCCGAGCATGCGCATCCCCCGCTTGCGCGGGTCGTCGTCGACGAAGCCGATCGCGGTGGCGCCGAGGTCGGGGTTGAGCTGCAGCTCGCGGACGACCATCTGGCCGCCGGAGCCGGCGCCGATGACCAGCACCTCGTGCTTGGGCGCGCGCCCACCGCGCGAGGGGCGTTCGACGATCAGGCGCACGGCCAGGCGGGCGCCGGTGATCAGCATCAGGGTGAGGAGGAAGTCCATCACCGCGACCGAGCGCGGCAGGCTGTTGGCGAAGGGCTGCAGGACGGTGAAGGCGATGACGACGATCGCGCTGGCGACGGTGACCGCGCGGACGATCTGCAGGAAGTCGCGGCCGCTGACGTAGCGCCACCACTTCTGGTAGAGCCCGAAGGCGGCGAAGACGATCAGGTTGGCGATGACGACGAAGCCGACCGACTGGGCGAAGAGCGTCTGGTAGCGGCCCGGCAGCCCGCCCGGGTCGTCGAGGAAGCGCAGGCGGAACGCCAGATAGAAGGCGAGCGCCACCAGGGCGCCGTCGGCGGCCAACTGGAGGACCCGGTTGCGGTAGACGGGGTGGTTCAACCGGCGCATGGAACGGCGCCAGTTTAGTTGCTGTGTGGCCGCGTCCCTACAATCCCCGCTTCGCGCATGCTCCTCTTCGCCAGCGTCACAGACTTCTTCCTCGACCCGATCGTCAACGCGGGGACCGACTTCATCAGCTCCACGGGGCTGCCGGCGGTCTTCATCCTGATGGCGCTCGAGTCCGCCTGCTTGCCGGTGCCGAGCGAGGCGATCATGCTCTTCGCCGGCTCCAGCGTCGCCGCCGGTGAGCTGACCATGTTCGGCATCGTCGCCGCGGGCGTGCTCGGCAACCTGGTCGGCTCCTGGGCCGCCTACGCGGTCGGCTACTACGCGCGGCTCGATCTGCTGGAGAAGAACCGCCTGATCCACCTGCCGCCCAAGTACCTGAAATGGGCCGACGACTGGTTCGAGCGCTACGGCGACGCGACCGTCTTCTTCACCCGCATGCTGCCGATCATCCGCACCTTCATCTCGCTGCCGGCCGGGGTGGCGCGGATGCCGTTCTGGCGCTTCACCGTGCTCACCCTGCTCGGCTGCATCCCCTGGGTGCTGATGCTCGGCCTGATCGGCAAGAGCGTCGGCGACAACTGGGAGGAGTGGCGCGACCACCTGCACTACCTCGATTACGCGGTGGTCGCGGGGGCAATCGTCCTCGTCGTCTACCTCTTGATCAAGCGGCGGCGTGGCGGAGATGGGGCCAAGGGGGTCGAAGCCGAGGGCGAGGCGCAGCCCACTCCCGAGCCGACCGGCACGGGCGGGGCTTGAGGCCAGCCGCCGAGGGCGGGATCCCCGCCCACCGCGCGATCGCGCTCGGCATCGTCCAGGGCCCGGCCGAGCTGCTGCCGGTCTCCAGCTCGGCCCACATCGTCCTCCTCCCCTGGCTCGCCGGCTGGGACTGGGAGTCGATCGATCCCGAGCTGCGCAAGAGCTTTGAGGTTGCCCTCCACGCCGGCGCCGCGGCGGCGCTGCTGATCGGGCAGCGCGAGCTGATCGCCGAAGAGCTGCGCGCCTTCGACTTGCGCGGCGCCACGGTGCTCGCCCTCTCCTTCCTGCCGGCGGCGATCGTCGGCTACAAGCTGGAGCGGCCGATTGAGCGTCACCTCGGCGGCCCGAAGGCGACCGCGATCGGGCTGCTGGCCGGCGCCGCGGCGATGCTCGCCGCCGACACGCGGCCACAACGACGGGGACGAGGTGAGGCCGGGGCAACCGACGGCCTGGTCCTCGGTGCCGCCCAAGCGGCGGCGCTCGCCCCCGGCGTCTCGCGCAACGGCATCACCCTGGCGGCGGCGCGCTGGCGCCATTTCTCACGCGACCAGGCGAACCTGCTCTCGCGCACGATCGCCCTGCCGATCATCGTCGGCGCTACGGCCCTGAAGGGCGTGCGCCTTGCCCGGCGCGGCACCTCGCCCGGCCTGCGCCGCTCGATGGCACTTGGGGTAGCCGCCTCCTTCGGCTCGACCCTCGCCTCGCAGCGCCTCATCGAGCTGGTCGAGCGCGATCGCGCGCTGTGGCCGTACGCCGCCTACAGGGCCGGACTCGCGACGATTGTGCTGGAGAGGCTGCGTCAGGGCACATAATCCAAGTCCCTGCTTAAATTTGGATAGAATTCCAAATTCTTGGATGAACTTGGATGAACTTGGATGTGCCCCATGTATGTAGCTACCCCTCCCCAGACGGATCTGCAGCTATTCGACACGACGTCTTACGACCGCCTGCTCGAGATCCTCAGCGCGCCCCCCGATCCACGCAGCAGAGACCGCTACCTCCATTGGGACAAGCTGCGCCATCTCGATCCCCCTGCCGGGATGGGCAGCGAGGACTGGTGGCGAAAGGTCAAGTTCGAACGCAGATCTGGGTTAAGGCCCCTGCCCTTGACCGATCCCGATGGAACGCAGTTCAAGTACGGGCTTCCGGACCAGGTGCTGCGCGGACTGCGCCATGTGGATCAGCGCTGCAGCGGTGAGGTTGCGATGGAAGAGGTGGTCACCTCCGATCGCCTGGCTGGTCAGCGCTTCCTCGTCAACTCGCTGATGGAGGAGGCGATCCGCTCAAGCCAGCTCGAGGGGGCAACGACCTCGCGTCGGGTCGCCAAGGAGCTGCTGCGCAGCGGGCGTGAGCCCAAGGACCGCAGCGAGCGGATGATCGTCAACAACTTCCGCGCGATGCAGTTCATGCGCGGCGAGATGGGAACGACGCTGACTCCCGAGCTCGTCCTGGACCTTCACCGGATCGTCACCGAGGGAACGCTCGACGACCCGAGTGCGGCCGGCCGCCTGCAGCTACCGAGCGAGGAGCGGGTTGCGGTCTTCGGCCGGGATGACGGTAGGCCGATTCACCGACCGCCGCCCGCCGAGCAGCTTCCACATCGCATGCAGCTGCTCTGTGACTTCGCCAACGAGGGAGAAGACGGCGTGCGCTTCGTCCACCCGGTCATCCGGGCCATCCTCCTTCACTTCTGGCTCGCCTACGACCACCCGTTCGTGGACGGCAACGGCAGGACGGCGAGAGTTCTCTTCTACTGGTCCATGTGCGTGAACGACTACTGGCTGGTCGAGTACCTGCCGATCTCGAAAATCCTGCGAGAAGCGCCGGCCAGGTACGCCCGCTCCTTCCTGGAGACGGAGACCGACGAGGGAGACGCCACCTACTTCCTGATCTACCAGCTGCAGGTGATCGAGCGCGCGATCGAGAACCTCTATCGCTATCTGAAACGGCGAACCGCTGCGGTGAAAGAGGTCGAGGAGCTGATCAAAGGTGCCGATGAGCTCAATAGCCGGCAGGTGGCTCTGCTCTCCGACGCGCTCGGGAATCCCGGCCGCAGCTACTCGCTCGGCCAGCACGCCAAGGTTCACGGGGTCACCCACGAGACCTCCAGATCGGATCTCTCTCGCCTGGTTGAGCACGATCTGCTTGCCCGCCGCCGCGCCGGTCGCGAGTATGTCTTCGAACCGGTCTCCGATCTGGCCGAGCGACTGAAAGAATTGGGCGAGTGAGCCGCGACGCCTACGCGCGAGCAGGGGTGGACCAGGGGGCCGCGGACTCCGCAGTGGCCGGTTTGGTGCGCGCCCTGGGGGCGATCGAGCTGGGCCGCTCCTCCCGCCAGGTGCCGCTGCCCGGTCACTACGCGAGCGTGATCAAGCTCGACGAGCGCACCGGGATCGCGCTCTCCACCGACGGGGTGGGTACCAAGCTGCTGGTCGCCGAGCAGCTGGGGCGCTATGACACGGTGGGCATCGACTGCGTGGCGATGAACGTCAACGACGTGATCTGCGTTGGCGCCGAGCCGCTGGCGATGCTCGACTACATCGCGATCGACCGCGCCGAGCCGGCCGTCTGCGAGGAAGTCGGGGTCGGGCTGGCGCGCGGCGCGGAGCTCGCCGGAATCGAGATCCCCGGCGGCGAGCTGGCCCAGCTCGGGGACATGGTGCGCGGCGTCGATGTCTCCGGCGCCTGCTTTGGCACCGTCGCCTTGGAGGAGATCGTCGACGGCTCAGCTGTACAGCCCGGCGACCCGGTGATCGGCCTGCCCTCCTCCGGCATCCACTCCAACGGCTACACCCTGGCCCGCTCAGCGCTCGAGGGGCTTTCCCTCGACGAGGACCCTGAGGGGCGGCTTGGACGCCCCCTGGGCGATGCCCTGCTCGAGCCGACCGAGATCTACGTCAAGCCGGTGCTCGAGCTGCTGCGCTCGGCGGTCGCGGTGCGCGGCCTGGCGCACATCACCTCGGGCGGCCTCGGCAACCTCCTGCGGCTCGCCGCCGAGGTCGGCTACGAGATCGATGACCCGCTTGACGTACCGCCGGTCTTCACGCTGATCGCCGAGCGCTCGCGGGTCTCCGATGAAGAGATGCACGACGTCTTCAACATGGGTTGCGGTTTTTGCTGCATCGTCGCTGCCGAGGACGAACAGGCCGCGCTCGATCTCCTCCGCCGTCACTACCCTGAGGCGAAGCGGATCGGCTCGGCGGTCGCGGGACCGCGCGAGATTCGCCGCCACTGAATGGACACTCGCCCAAGCAGCTCGATGATCGGGACCGTGCTCTCCGGTCGCTACCGGCTGGAGGCGAAGCTGGGCAGCGGCGGCATGTCGACCGTCTACCTGGCCCGCGACCAGACGCTCGACCGGCAGGTCGCGGTGAAGGTCATGCACCGCGAGATGTCCGAGCAGGCCGATCAGCTGGAGCGCTTCCGCCAGGAGGCGCGGGCGGTCGCCAAGCTCTCCCACCCCAACGTCGTCGCCGTGATCGACGCCGGCGAGGACGGCGGTCACCCCTACATAGTCTTCGAATACGTCGAGGGTGAGACGCTCAAGCAGCGCATCAACCGCGACGGGGCGCTCGACCCCCAGGAGGCGATCGCTTACGCGATCGAGATCGGCCGCGGCCTCTCAGTGGCCCACGCGCGGCGCCTGGTGCACCGCGACATCAAGCCGCAGAACGTGCTGATCGACGCCGAGGGACGGGCCAAGCTGACCGACTTCGGCATCTCCCGCCAGCTCGAGCAGGACGGCATGACCGCCACCGGGCGGGTGCTGGGCACGACTGACTACGTCGCCCCCGAGCAGGCGATGGGCCACGCCGTCGACCAACGCTCCGACATCTACTCGCTGGGCGTTGTGCTCTACGAGATGCTCGTCGGTCAGGTTCCCTTCAAAGCCGACAGCCAGGTCGGCGTGGCGATGAAGCACGTCAACGAGGAGCTGCCCGACGTGCAGCGCCGCCGGCCGGAGATCTCGGCCGCCGTGGCGCTGGTGGTCGAGCGCTCCGCCGCCAAGGACCCCAGCGAGCGCTACCAGCAGGTCGGCGAGATGATCGACGACCTCTCGACGGCGCTCGAGGTGGAGGCGGCGCGGGCGGGCTCGACCACAGGTGAGGCGACCAGCGTGCTGGACGCCGTGCCACCGCCAAAGCGCGAGCTCTCCAGTGGGCGCCGCTGGAGCTGGGCGGCCGTGGCCGGGCTGCTCGTGGTCGTGGGGATGGTGCTGCTCTTCGTGTTCGTCATCTCCAATGGAAATATCGGCGGTGGCGGCGCGGCAAAGGGCAAGGGCTCGCCGGTGGCGATCGCCTCGGCAACCGACTACGACCCGCAGGGCGACGAGGAAGAGGTGGGCAGCAAGGTCGAACTGGCGGTCGACGGCGACCCGAGCGAGACCGGCTGGGAAACCGAGCACTACGACTCCGACGTCTTCGAAGGCACGAAGACCGGCCCCAACGCCGGCGTCGGCATCTACGTGACGACGAGCGCCGACGCCAAGCCGACGACGATGGTCGTGCGCAGCCCCACGCCCGGCTGGGATGCCCAGGTCTACGCCGCCGCCTCCGGCCCCCCGGGCACACTCGAGGAATGGGGTGAACCGGTCGGCATCGCCGTCGAAGCCTCCTCGACCGAGGAGATCGAGCTCACCGTCCCAGAGCCGTCGCGCTACTTCCTCCTCTGGTTCACCAGGGCCTCCGAAGCCCGCGACCAACCCGGCCGCTACCAGGTCGAGATCAGCGACATCGAGCTACGGCGCTAGGTCGCTACTGGCCGACGACTTCGAAGGGCGCGGTCAAGTAGTAGGACCGCTTCCCCCTCGGCCATGGCTCTGGACCAACCTCCTTGAGGATTCGGTAGAGACCAGGTTCGAAGTCGCGGGGAATGCGAAACGAGGTGCAGCTCCCAGAGGCACCTGGTCCGAGCATTCCCAGCCAGAGTTGCCAGCCCTGCCGCCCGTTGGAAACGCTCTCCCAGCTTCCCTCCTCGAATCGCTGTACCCGAAACTCTTCTCCGTACATCACCTGTTCAGTTCCCAGGTTCTCTATCCGGCTGAGAACTAGTTGGCCAGGACGGAACCGATGGCCGTTGAGTCCAAGTTTCACCTTCCAGAAGGGTCGGCCGAACACCTTGAGGTACCTGCTGTAGGCGCCTAGCAGCTTCCCGGCGTCGTCGAGGATTTCGAGGTCGTATCGGTAGAAGCCAGGCCGACGGTGAGGGTCGAGATACAACTTCA
Source organism: uncultured Solirubrobacterales bacterium (assembly GCA_963715455.1). GTDB lineage: Bacteria > Actinomycetota > Thermoleophilia > Solirubrobacterales > 70-9 > VRUE01. The sequence continues at coordinate 477,403 of OY970245.1, forward strand.
CTTCGTCAGCTGCGCTGATCGTCCTGACCTTGAGTTCCTCGTGGTCGACTTCCCTGCCGATCTCCCCAGAACGACTGGCCGCAAACATGCGCGCGCGGAGAGTCCACCCAAGGGGCGTCCGGCCGCCGTAGTTTTCGCTCCATAGGCCGTAGCCAAAGCTCTGTCCGACAGGAAGGATCGGGCCGCCGAGAATGGCGAGGCTCACCGTCTTGGGTCCAAAGGGAAGATCGCCAGAGCCAGGTACTTCTGGAACCGGTGGCATGCGGGAAAAGCCGAAGTCTCGCGCCAGCTCACCGGAAGCGCAGAAGCTGCGCTTTCCCTGTAGAGCGGAATCCACTGCTCGAGCCGGGGGCCCGGCCTCTTCCGAAGAGCCCGGGCCGAGCAGTGTCGCGGCCGCCAATGCCGTTGCTACTAAGAGCAACGGTGCCTCATTCTCGCCAGGTCTGCCATTGACCAGCTAGAACTCGTAGGAGCGCGATTCGTTGTGGCGCTCGATGGCGAGGGTGACTAGACGGTCGCAGAGGGTGGGGTAAGCGAGGCCGGAGGCCTCCCAGAGCTTGGCGTAGACGCTGGTCTCGGTGAAACCGGGCATGGTGTTGATCTCGTTGACGAGCACGGTGCCGTCGGGCTCGACGAAGAAGTCACAGCGGGCGAGGCCGGCGCAGCCGGCCAGTCGGAAGGCCTCGACCGCGAGCTCGCGTAGTGCGGTAACCAACTCGCCGGGCAGAGACGCGGGGGCGACCAAACGCATGCCGCCGTCGCTGTACTTGGTCTCGTAGTCGTACCACTCGCCCTGGGCGATCACCTCGCCTACCACCGAGGTCTCGACCTGCTCGTTGCCGAGCAGCGAGCACTCGATCTCGCGACCGTTGGCCGAGGCCTCGACGATCACCCTCGGGTCGTGTCGGGCGGCCAGCTCGACAGCCCCCTCCAGCTCGGCAAGTGAGCCGACCTTGCTGATCCCGACGCTCGAGCCGAGCCGTGAGGGCTTCACCCAGAGCGGCAGGCCGAGTGCCGCGCAGCGCTCGCGCCAGTCCGGCTCGCCGGCGGCGACGAACTCGACCTGCGGAATCGCCGCCTGGGCGAAAAGCCGCTTGAGGCTGAGCTTGTCCATGCAGAGCGCCGAAGCGAGCACGTCGGAGCCGACGTAGGGAATCTCGAGCCACTCGAGCAAGCCCTGCACGCTGCCGTCCTCGCCGAAGGGTCCATGCAAGGCGGGAAAAGCAGCATCAGCATCGAGCAAACCCTCGCTGGGGATCAGCTCGATCGAGGCATCTTCATAGCTCCAGGCCCCCTCGCGGCTGATCGTCACCCGCAGCGGCTCGTGCCCCGCCTCCTGCAGGCCGCGGGCCACCGCCTCACCGGAGCGCAGCGAGACGTCGTGCTCCGAGGAGCGCCCCCCCGAGAGCACTACCACCTTCATTATTCGCCGGCTTCCGGTTCGCTTGCCCCGGCGGCCGCCTTGCCCACCCGCACAGTCACTTCACTGCCCGGTTCCAGTTCCGAACCCGGCGGCGGGAACTGGTCGACCACGCGGCCGACCTGGGAGGGGATTTCGGTCTCCACTTCCTCGACGACCGGCTTCAGCCCCGCGGCGCGCATCATTTCCACCGCCTCGGCGCGCAGCTTGCCGATCACGTTCGGCGCCGTCGTCTGCTCTTCGCCTTCCGAAACGACGATCGAGACGCTGCTGCCTGCCGGCAGGCGCGAGCCGGCGCTCGGCGCCTGGCGGATCACCTGACCGGCCGGCGAGGAGCTCTGCGCTTCTTCGACGCTTGGGGTAAAGCCGCGCCCGCGGATCTGCTGCACAGCAACCGAGCGCTGGGTACCGACCAGCACCGGTACGGTGGCAAGCTTGGGGCCGCTGGAGACCCTAAGTAGAACTTCGGTTCCTTTGGTCGCGGTCGAGCCGCCCGAGGGCTGCGAGTTGATCACCAGGCCCTCTTCGACGTTCTCCGAGTTGACCGTTTCGATGCGCGCTTTGAAGCCGGCGTCTTCGAGCTCTTCTTTGGCCTCTTCTGTCGTCAGCCCAGCCGTCGAGGGAACCTTGGCGGTGCCCGGTCCGGCGCTCACCGTCAGCGCAACCTTCGGCTTCGAGCAGAAGAAGCTGAGGAAGGCGCAATCGAGCGCCGCCTGATCGCCAGGTGGCGAGGCGGCCGGGTCCTGCTCGAGCACCGTGTTGGCCGGCGCTTCGCGCTCGACCCGCCTGATCTCGCCGATGCTGAAGCCGTCTTCGCGCAGCAGGGTGATCGCCGTGCTTTCCGGGCTGCCGGTTACGTCAGGCACGCCGGTGCTCGTGTCGCGGGTGAGGGCGAAGCCGACCAGCAACCCGATCAGCACCGCAGCGGCGATCAGCATCCAGATGCGTCGCCGGCGCCGGCGGGCGCGCTCCTCCTCCGAGTCGATCTCCCCCTCGGCCCCCGCCTCCTCCGGCGGGGCGACGACAGGGGGCAACGGGGCGAAGGCAGCCGTTTCGCCGCCCGTGCCGTTCGGGTCCTTGATCGCGGCGTCAAGGGCAGCGATGAATGCGTCGGCGCTCTGGAAGCGCTGGCCGGGCTCCTTCTCCAGCGCCCGCATGACGGCCGCGTCGAGCGCCGGTGAGACCTGGGGGTTGATCGAGCTGGGCCGCTGCGGCGGCTGGGAGACCTGTTTCATCGCCACGGCGACGGCCGAGTCGGCCTCAAAGGGGACCCGGCCAGTAAGCGCCTCGTAGAGCATCACGCCGACCGAGTAGAGGTCGGAGACAGCGGTTACGTCGAGACCCTGGGCCTGCTCGGGCGAGAGGTAGTGCGGCGTGCCCATCACCGAGCCCGCCTGGGTGATCTCCGAGACGCCGGCGCGTGCGATGCCGAAGTCGGTCACCGTCGCCTTGCCCTCGTCGTCGACGATCACGTTCTGGGGCTTGAGGTCACGGTGGACGATGCCGTGGCGGTGGGCGAAGCGCGCCCCCTCCAACACTTGACGGACGTAGACGACCGCCTGCTCGGTGTTGAGACCGCCGTCGATCAGCTGCTTCAGCGTGCGCCCCTCGAGGTGCTGCATGGCGATGTAGTAAGTGCCGTCGACCTCGCCGCGATCGAAGACGGAGACGATGTTGGGGTGCTGCAGGCCGGCGGCCGCCTCTGCCTCGCGGCGGAAGCGCTCGACGAACTCGCGGTCCTGGGCGAAGCGCGCGTGCAGGACCTTGAGCGCGACCTGGCGCTGCAGGTGCGTGTCCTCGGCGAGCCAGACGTCCGCCATACCGCCCGAGCCGATCCTCTGCAGGACCCGGTAGCGCCCGTCGAGGACGCTTCCCTCACTCACCTCAGCCACGCCCAACCCCCCCACCGACGGGACTCAAAGCGTAGATATGGGTCGCTTTCAGGCCCATCGGCGTCATTGGCTCAGGATCGCTTCTGCCACGTCGCGGAAAATCGGTGCGGCAACGTCGTTGCCGAACTGTTCGGTGCACTCGACCGTGGCCGCGATCGCGATCTCCGGGTCCTCAGCCGGGGCGAAGCCGATGAACCAGGCCTGGTTCTCGTCGCTGCCACCACCGCAGGAATCGTTGAAGGGTGTTTCCGCGGTGCCGGTCTTGCCGGCCACGGCGACACCTGGGATTGCGGCGTTGGTCCCGGTTCCTTCGGTGACGACGCCCTGCATCGCGGTGTTCAGCTCCGCCGCCGTCTCCTCGCTGATCGGCTGACTGTACTCGGCGGGGTCGAGGCGATCGGTCACCCTGCCGTCGGGATCGACCACGCGGCTCCAGATCTGCGGCTTCATTTGGCGGCCGCCGTTGGCGATCGCCGCCGCCACCTCAGCCATCTGCAGGGGCGTGACCAGCAAGCGCTCCTGGCCGATCGCCGTGCGGGCGAGGTCGATCGGGTCGTCGCGGGTGAGCAGCTCTTCCTTTTCTTCATCGACGAGGCCGCTGGCCGAGAGCTGGTCGGCGGGCAGGTCGATCGGTGGCTTGCTGTTGAAGCCGAAGCGGTCCATGTATTCGAACAGCGTGTCCTGGCCGAGCTGCTGGCCGAGCTGGCCGAACCAGGTGTTGACCGAGTTGGTCAGCGCCGTGTCGAGGGTCGCCCCCGGGAAGTCCAGGCCAAAGTCGTTTTCCAGCGGCTGGCCTTCGACTTCGAGCGAGCCCGGCGCGTCGATTGGCGTTTCCGGCGTGATCGCGCCGCTGTCGAGGCCGGCGGCGGCGGTCACCACCTTGAAGGTCGAGCCCGGTGGGTAGCGGCCCTGGGTCGCCCGGTTGAAGAGCGGCGTTTCGAGCACGTTTTCGTTGAGCTCGGTGAGGTCGAGGGGGATGCGGTTGGGGTCGTAGGGCGGGTTCGAAGCGAGCACCCGCACGCGGCCGCTCTGCGGCTCGATCGCCACCACGGCGCCGAAGCCCGCCGCTTCCAGGTCTTCAAGCGCCACGCGCTGGGCGACCGGGTCGATGTTGGTGACCACGTCGTTGCCCTCCTGGCGTCGCCCGCGCAGCTCATCGAGGATCGAGGTGAATTCGGATTCCTCGCCGACCAGCTCGTCGTTGTGGAACTGCTCGAACTCGCTATCGCCCTCTTCGACGAAGCTGTAGCCGATCGGGTGGCCGTAGAGCGCACCCTCCGGGTAGCGGCGCACGTAGCGCAGCGAGTCGCCTTTGCCCTTGGGCACCGAGCGAGCGATCACGGTGCCATCGGCGGCGAGGATGCGGCCGCGCTCGATCTGCTGCTGCTCGAGCAGGGGGCGCTTGTTGGCGTCCTCTTCCTTGAGCGCCTCGGCATCGAACACCGACCAGTACGAGGTGAAGCCGATCAAGACCGAGAAGAGGGCGACGATGAAGGCGAAGAGCTTGATGATCTGGCGGTTCATCGACCCTCCAGAGCGAGCGCCCCGCCGGGGGCCATGGCGGTCGCCTGGCGGCGGGCGCGGTCGGAGATCAGCAGGAGCAGGGCCAGCAGGACGAAGTTGGCGACGATCGAGCTGCCGCCGTAGCTGATGAAGGGCAGGGTGACGCCGGTCAGCGGGATCACCCGGGTGACGCCGCCGATGATGACGAAGGCCTGGATCGCGAAGACGGCGGTGAGGCCTGTGGCGAGCAGCTTGGAGAAGCCATCGTCGGCGAGCAGGGCGATCTTGAAGCCGCGGGCGGCGATCAGCAGGTAGATGAGGACCACACCGCAGGCGCCGAAGAGGCCGACCTCGTTGACGATCAACGAGTAGATCGTGTCGGTCTGCGCGGCCGGCAGCAGCGCATTGTCGGTGCCGGGGATCGTGATCAGCGCCTGGCCGAAGCCCTTGCCGAAGAGCCCGCCGTCGGCCTGGGCGAAGATCGATTGGAGGATCTGGTAGCCGGTGCCTTCCGGGTGGGCGTAGGGATCGAGCCAGATTTCGATGCGGTCGTGGACGTGGGGCACGGTCGCGGCGAAGAACCAAGCGCCGACGAGAAACATCGCCATGCCGATGACGACGAAGGAGAAGCGCCCGGTGGCCACGTAGAGCAGGGCGAGGAAGGCGGCGAAGAACATCAGCGAGCTGCCCAGGTCACGGATGAAGACGAGCATGAACATCGAGGCGCCCCAGACAACCAGCATCGGGCCGAAGTGCTTGAGCGGCGGCAGGGTGACGCCGAGCACGCGGCGGGCACCGACGATCAGCACCTCGCGATGCTCGCGCAGGTAGCTGGCCAGGAAGACGACCAGGCAGATCTTCGAGAACTCGGCCGGCTGGAAGGCCAGCGGGCCGATCTTCACCCCGAGGTAGGCCTCGTTGACCTGCTGGCCGATGCCCGGCAGGCGCGGTGCGAGCAGCAGCAGCAGGCCGACCACGGCGATCGTGTAGCGGTAGCGCTCGAGCACGTCGTAGTCGCGCAGGAAATGGATCGTCAGGGCGAAGAGCACGAGTCCCAAGACGAACCAGTTGGCCTGGTCGAGGGCCAGCTCGGGATCGATCCGGTAGACCATCACCAAGCCGAAGACGGTGAGCAGTGCGACCAGCGGAAAGAGGTAGGGGTCGGCGTTCGGCAGGCGGATGCGCAGGTAGCCGTGGGCAGCCAGGCAGACGGCGAAGAAGTAGGCGCCGTAGATCAGGCTGGCATCGCCGATGCGGGCGTTCTCCTGGGCGAAGACCGCAGCGAAGCCGGCGGTGAGCAGCAGCGCGACCGGGACGAGAGCGGTCAGCTCCCGGTTCCTGGCGCTCATCGAATCCCTTGCGAGCTTTCGATGTCCTCGATCAGCGAGACGGCGTCGTCGCGCGAGCGCAAGTCGTGGCCACTGACCGCATCGTGGCGGCGCTGGGGCAGGGCATCGGTCTGGATCGGGCTGGCGTAGCGCTCTTCGTAGAGCTCGATGCCAAAGGGCAGCTCGTAGGGCAAGCCGCGGTAAAGGGCGACGCGGCCGCCGTCATCGGTACCGAGGAACCAGACCTGGCGGTTGGCGTACCAGGCGCCGAAGGCAAGTGCGGCGATCAGGCCGAGTGTGCCAACCACGGTCGCCGCGCGGCGTAGGCGACGACGCGGCGGCTTGGTGGCAAGCTGCTCGCGCCGGCCTCGGGCTGCGGCTGCGGCTGCGCGACGACGAACCTCGGTTGCGGTCAGCCCCGCCGCCTCAGCCGAAGGCCCGACCAGAGTCTCCCCCTCGTGGCCCTGGGGCTGCGGCGCGGCCGCGTCCTCAAGCCGGAAGGCAAGCGCCGTGATGTTGTCGCGGCCACCGGCACGGTTGGCTTCGTCGACCAGGGCGCGCACCGCCGCCTCCATCGTGCTGGCACGCGAGAGCAGCTTGGCGATCTGCTCCTCACTGAGCATCGTCGTCAGGCCGTCCGAGCAGAGCAGGAAGACGTCGCCGGGGGCAGCCGAGACCGTCTGCAGATCGGGCTCGACCTCTGGTTCGGGGCCCAGGGCACGGGTGATGATCGAGCGCTGCGGATGATCCTCCGCCTGGGCGTCGGTGAGCTGGCCCTTGCGGCGCATCTCCTCGACTAGCGAGTGGTCGCGGGTCAGCTGCTCGAGCTTGCCGCTGCGCAGGCGGTAGGCGCGGCTATCACCGACATGGCCGATCGCCACCTCTTCGGACGCGGCGTCGACGATCGCCGCGGTCAGCGTCGTGCCCATGCCGGCGCGCGAGGGGTCGGCTCGGGCAAGGTCGTGGATGGCGTGGTTGGCGGCGAGGATCGTCTCGCGCAGAACGCGCTCCGGGGGGGCCTCGGGAAGGTCGACGTCGAAGGCGTCGGCGGCTGCCCGCGAGGCGACCTCACCCGCTTGAGCGCCGCCCATCCCGTCGGCGACGACGAAAATCGGGGCTCGCACGAAGAAGGAGTCCTCGTTGGCGTTGCGCTGTCGCCCGGTGTCCGAGCGAAAGGCCTGGTCGTCGATGCGCAACACGCAGCTAAGCCCCGGCCTCGTATCTGAACTCGGTGTCACCGATGCGCACCACGTCGCCGTCGATCAGCTCCGCCTCGCCGTTGAGGGTGGCGTCGTTGAGCTGGGTGCCGTTAGTCGACCGCATGTCCTCGACGTACGTGTGTCCATCGCGGCTGAAGATCCTTGCGTGCAGACCGGAGGCGTAGCGGTCGTCGATGCGCACGTCGGCTTCGGCCGAGCGGCCGATCGAGAGGCCGCCGATCAGGTCGAAGCGCTCGCCCGGTTCGAGGCCGCCACCGCGCTCGAGCACCAGCCAGGCATCGTCGACGGCGGACTGGGGAGCCACGATCGGCGCCTGGTGGAAGCCGGTGGCGTCGGGTGCCGGTGCGGCGGTGCGGCGCAAATCCTTAAGGGCACTGCGCGCGATCCAGAGCAGGAAGAGATAGAGGACGGCGAGGAAACCGAACTTGAGGGCTACGGAGATCGGCTCGTAATCCACGCGCGACCGTTATTGCTCGATGTCGAACACGAAGGTCGTGGTGCCAAGGGTTACCTGGTCGCCGGGGCTGAGCCGGGTCGAGGAGACGCGTCGGCCATTGACCTTGACGCCGTTGGTCGAGCCGAGGTCGGCGATCGTCCAATCGCCTGACGCCGAGCGCTGCAGCTCGGCATGGCGACGCGAGACGTTGGGGTCGGCGAGCACGCACTCGGCACCCTTCGAGCGGCCGATCGTCGCCCGCGGCCCCTCGAGCACATAACGGCGGTCTTCGAGGGAGACGACTGCGCGGGTGGTGACCATCGCTTCGGCGCGTTGCTCGGGGCCCTTCGCGGGGGCGCGCTCCTTGACAGCCGAGTAGACCATCGTGTGGCCCTCCTCCCCCTGGCTGGGGCTCTCGCCCTCGCGCGCGGGTGGCTTGACCAGGCGGGTCTGGATACCGAACTCGCCGAGGCGCAGGCGCTCATCGGTCTTGAACTCAACCGCGGGCCGAGTCAGCAGGTCATAGTTGCGGCGTCGGGCGTGCTCGAGCAGGTAGCCGGAGAGCTCCTGCTCGAGCGAGCGCTCATACCCCTCCAGCTTGACCCGGTCCTTGCTGGAGAGAAAGACGGTGTACTCGTTGGGCACGTAGACACGTGCCACCCCGGCCGTCTTGTGGGCGTCCATCTCCTTGGCCAACTTGCGGGCCAGCTCTACCGGCTGCACCTCGGAGCTGAAGGCGCGGCTGAAGACTCCCTCTACAAGGCCTTCGATGCGACTCTCAAGGTTGCGTAGGACGCTGATCGGTGGCTCCTTTTGGCGAGCGAGGCGACCGCCCGAATGGCGGGAAACCGGCTCGAATCCTAGATGGTGGAACCGTGGAGGACATGCGGCCGGGGGCGGGCGCGGCCAAGCAGGTCAAGGACGCAGGGAGGCCAAATGGTGTTTGCCATTTGGCCGACTGAGGACGCAGAGATGCGCAGTGTCGTGCACGTCATCCGGGTGCGCGGCCTCCACGGTTCCACCATCTCAAGGGAGCAGGGCGCCGTGACCGGCAGCGAGCCAGGCTCCCAGCACGGCTGCCAGGGCAACCGCGCCAAGACGCAGGCGCAGCGAGCGGTCGCTGCGGGGAGGATGCTCGGCAAGCTGCGCGAGCGAGCTTTCGATCGCGCCACCGAGCTCCTCCAGCGATGGGCGCCGATCCGGGCGGGGCTGCAGGCAGGCATCGAGCGTCTCGCTGAGTTCGCGCGGCAGGTCGGGACGCAGGCGGCGCAGCGGGCGATGGCGAGCGCCGATCGCCCGCGCCGTGGCAGCCGGGGTGGCGCGGCGGTTGGGATTCTCCCCGCTCCAGCACTCGTACAGCATCAATGCCAGGGAGTAGACGTCGGCCTCGGGGCCGACCGAACGCCCCTCGGCCTGCTCGGGAGCCATGTAGGCGAGCGTGCCGACCACGTCGCCGGGCGCGGTGAGCGCCGCCCCGTCGGCGAGCCGGGCGACGCCGAAGTCCATCAGCTTGGCGCGCGGCTCACCCTCCTCGGTGACGAGCACGTTCTGGGGCTTGATGTCGCGATGCACGACGGCGCGGTTGTGAGCGTGGTCGAGCGCCTCACAGAGGTCAGCGCCGATCTCGCCGATCTCGCGGTCGCTGAGCTCTTCGTTGCGATTGAGGTCCGCGAGAGTGGAGCCGTCGACGAGCTCGGTGACGAGCAGTGCGTTGCCGTCCTCCTCGCCAAGCTCGTAGAGCGTGACGATGCCCGGGTGGTTGAGGCGCGCCGCCGCCTGCGCCTCACGCAAGACGCGTTGCGAGCCACGGTCGCCGCCCGATTCGATTGCCTTGACCGCCACGGAGCGCTCGAGGCGGCCATCCCAGGCCTCGTAGACGGTGCCGAAGCCGCCGCTGCCGATGCGGCGCTCGATGAGAAAGCGGTTGAGGACGAGCGAACCGACCAATGCACTTCAGGGCTTCGCCGCGAATCCGCTTCCTCCTGCGACATACTCCCTGCTCCTTGGAGGATTCCGTCGCATCCGGGCAGCCTCGGCGACCGCGGCCACGTCGCCGGCCAGAACGTCAGCAGATCCTGCTGCGCCGTGCCCTGGCGCTGGGCGGTGGCCTGCTCGTGCTCATCCTGCTCGTGCTTGGTGTCAGGGGCTGTCTCGACGCCCGCAAGAACCGCGCGCTGAGCGACTACGCGGGCGACGTCACCCAGATCGTCGAAGAGACCGGCCAGACGAGCAAATCGTTCTTCGACAAGCTCGAGGATCCGGGCAGCCTCTCGGTGACCGACTTCATCGGCCAGGTGGACGCCGACCGCAGTGCGATCGACAGCTACGCCGCCAGGGTCGACGGCCTCGACGCTCCTGGGGACATGAGTCGCGCGCAGAGCACCCTGGAGCTGGTCTACGAACTGCGCAGCAGCGCGATGAACGAAATCGCCGACAAGATGAGCACCGCGCTGGGCGACGTTGGGTCTGAGCGGGCAACGGCGGTGATCGCCAAACAGATGCAGGTGCTGGTCGCCAGCGATGTGCTCTACGCCTCGATTGTCCGCCCGGAGATCGACTCGGTGCTCGCCGACAACGGGCTTGAGGGCGACGAGGTGCCGAAAAGCGTTTTCGTGCCCGACGGCACCCAGTGGCTCGATGAAGACGAAGTCAGCGCGGCGCTTGGCGCGGTCAGCGGCGCGACCGAAGCCGCGACCTCAGGGGTGCACGGTCTTGGTCTGATCGGCACCAGCGTCAACGGCACTGAACTCTCGGCCGAAGCCGCGACCTCGGTGATCAGCGAAGGGGCCCCGGAAGTCGAAGTCGAAGTCCAAAACCAGGGCGAATCGACTGAGAACGGGATAACGGTCTCGGTCACGATTGACGGCGGCAACACCCTCCAAGGCAGCATCGACAGCATCGCCGCCGGTGAAACGTCGAGCGTCTCGATCCCCCTGACGCCGGCGCCCAACGGAGAAGTGACGCTCGAAGTCGAGGTCGAAACGGTGCCGGGCGAGCAAGTCTCCGAAAACAACGAAGCCAGCTACACGGTCGCCTTCGAATAGAGAGGGCGGCTGTGCGGATCGCCTATCTGGGGCCGGCGGGGACCTTCACCGAGGATGCTCTGCGTGAGGCACGCGGTGGGGACGAGCGGTTCGAGGCGCTGCGCACGGCGACGGTCCACGACGCGATCCTTGCTGTCGAGCGCGGCGAGGCTGACCGGGCGCTGGTGCCCTTTGAGAACTCGATCGAGGGCTCGGTGCGCAGCACGCTCGACACGCTCGCCTTTGACACCGAGGGGGTGACGATCGTCGGCGGGCACGACTTCGCCGTGCGAGCGCTGCTGATCGCCGGCGAGCCGCTCGAGCTGGCGGAGGTGAGCGTCGTCTTCTCCCACCCCCAGCCCCTGGCCCAGTGCGCCCGCTTCCTGCGCGAGCAGCTGCCGGGGGCCGAGCGCCGCAGCGTGAGCAGTACCGCCGAGGCGGTGCGGGTCGTGAGCGAGTCGAGTGAGCCGTGGGTCGCGATCGGCGCCAAGGCCGCGGCCGAGCTCTACGGCTGCACGATCTTGCGCGAGGGAATCGAGGACGAGGCCAATAACGTCACCCGCTTCGTCTGGATCGCCCCGGCGGGAACTGAGCCGGCGGGCGGGGGGCGCTGGAAGACCTCGCTGGTTTTCTCCGAGCTGGGCGAAGACCACCCCGGCGCCTTGGTCGAAGCGCTGCGCGAGTTCTCCGACCGCAGCGTCAACCTGAGCCGCATCGAGTCCCGCCCCCTGCGTCAAGGCCTAGGCCGCTACATGTTCTTCTGCGACCTGGAAGGAGCGATCGGCGAGGGGGCAGTCGACGAAGCGATCGAGGCGCTGAGAGCGAAAGCTGAGTCAGTGCGAGTTCTTGGGTCTTACCCAATTCACTCGAAAAAAGCCTGACTACCAGGGCGGAACGACGCCCGCCGGCAACCATCCCCACGAGCGGCTTCCGGAGAGATAGGCACTCAATGTGTGCTTAAGTGGGTTATGGGAAGCAAACGTTACCCGTAGAAGGCCGCCTTCGTCGAGAAACTCTATCGCCGCCATATCTCCTTTTTGCGGCGTCTCCAAACGATTGGGACTCGCAATCTGAAGCAGCCGCTCATGGATCCCACGGGGGATATTAAGACGGAGATCACGATGGCTACGCTGGGTAGTACCCATACCGATGTACTTAATACCTGCTGGATCTGTTCCTGAGCTTACGGGGGATGAGAGTGCTTTATCCAGCCTGGCTTCGATGAGGCAATCAAGGTGGGGCTCGTCGTGCATTCCGCTCGGCCGCATTGGTAGCCGATTGGCTAGATCGGTGGGATTTGAAGGTAGCGCTATATAGGGAGTGCCAGGGCGGCCCTCGAAGCCCTTGACATCGGTTTTCGACAATCGCTTGACTATTCCGGTCATTTCCGCGGGAAAGGGGATACGGGCTCCAGCCAGACGTCCTACAGGCCGGGTGCGACTTGGGCGTCTAACTTCTTGGCGATTCGGGATACCGGGAATTGGGGGGAGAGGCGGAAAGACCGAACTCGGGGCGTCATTTGGTCGACTCTGCCTCATCAGGGGTGCCGGGTCTATTGCCCGCTCCGCCGCGAGCTCATCGATCAACGCAGCGGTAACCAGCCTGGCCTCTTTTGCCCCACTAACGGCCTTTGCAGACCAAGCCACAATCGACTCCAGGACGGCGGTGATGACGCGGGGGTCGTCATTCTCATCGAGAAAGAGGCACGCCTCTATGTGGTGTCCTGTGCCCGATCTAGTAAGGTTTGCCGAGCCCACAGCCGCACTGCGGTTACCGCTCGACACCTCCGTGTAGTAAGTCTTGGGGTGAAAAAGCGCGTTGCTCGCACCGACCACAGTAAATGAGACTTGGTTCGGAATCCACCCTCCCACCAGGTCAAGCGTGCGTTCGAGATCTCGTGCATTGAGGCGTTCCTCGTTTATTCCCACCACCAAGTCAAATCGGCCGCCTCGCTCCAGCATGCGGGCGATGTCATCTGCGAATGGCTCGATTGCATCAAACCTGTAATAGCCAGTCTGGCAGGCGAAATGAGTGGCGGAGGGCAGGCGATCTGCAAGCCAGCCGTACACGGTGTCCTCAATTTGGCGAGAGGCGGAATCGGCGTAGCGCAAGTATCGGAGACTAAGCAAGAGCGCAGATGTTTCGCAACCTCATTTAGCTATTTCTACGCTCTGTCCGCTTGGCGGGACCGAGCCTTCAATGCCGCTTGGACATTTGGGTCGGCGTGCTGTTCTTTCAGGAACCGCTCTATTACCGGCCTTACAACCTGCGCCGCAGAACGGTCGCTAATGAAGGCAACCGCAGCCAAAACCTCTGCGCTGGAGGGACTCAGCCTGACATTGACCTGTCGTGCCTGATCCCTATGGTCACTCGGCATCAGGCCTATAAAGTAGCATCTATTTTCTATAATGTCGTCACCGCAGATAGGTCAGACGCTGGGCGTCGAGGGGGGGAGAGCTAAGGGATCCTCCGAGCTCAAAGAGCCAATGGATATTCATTGGATGCCCTACAGGCTGTTCCCATATGAGCACGAGTTGGGGCTACGGGAGTTGGAATCCCTCGGACTGACAGTCGTAGCCGAGGGCGACAAACTGGCAGCGGTCGGTGATCACGCGGCAGTTGCCGAGCGCGCGACCTATTTTGAACGCGTCTCCTCGCCCCTAGGCACTCACTTGACCGCGCAGGGTCGCGTGGAGACAGCACACCTCGAACTCCGAGGCAGTCGCTCAGCTCGCCAAGCCACCCGCTACGGACTACATGGTATTCATGAGTACAAGGGAAAGTTCAATCCACAGGTAGTTCGTGCGCTGTGCAACATCGTCGACCTCGACGCATCTCTAGTCGTCGATCCATTCTGCGGGAGTGGAACAACCTTGATCGAGGGGCTAAGGCTCGGCAAGGATGCCCTTGGTATCGATCGGTCCCCTATGGCTTCGTTTCTCGCGAAAACGAAGGTCGCTGCCACGACGGTGGTGGCGAAGCGGGGGCTTGTGGGCCGCTTGGAACGCCTTGCGGTCCATGTGGCCGAGGAACTTGACTATGGCCAGAGCAAGCTGTGCGTCAGTGACTTGAGACCTGTGTTGGGAAATGCTTCCACTGAGTACCTTGAACGGTGGTTTCCCAACGGGGCCTTTGCGGGGCTGTCGCGAGCACTAGCGCTTCTACATACCGAGAGGCATTCTATTGCGCGACAACTCGTCTTTGTTGCGCTTTCCTCCGTGCTGCGCAGCATTTCGCTCCAACTTCCAGCCGATCTTCGCATCCGCCGACGACCCCAACCTTATACAGCACCACCTATCGGACCTCTCTTTCTGAGTGCGATAGATGAAATTATTGATGGCCTAATGGAGATGACCGCCTGGGAGCAACTCCCAGGCGATTGGAACGTTTGCCTAGGTGGATCGCAGGAAGCAGGACACTACGAGCCAATGGCTAGGGCCAAGCGGAGTCTAATTCTTACGTCCCCCCCGTACGCCACTGCGCTTCCTTATGTCGATACAGACCGTCTTTCCTTGGTAGCACTTGGACTTCTCGATGCCACGCAACTAGCAAGAACCGAGCGTCAACTCGCAGGAAGTCGTGAGTGGAATCGCGCCGAACAGCTTCAGTGGGATGCTCGGCGGGCGGGGAATTTTGACCGGCTACCCGACTCCACTACCTCACTGCTTCAGTCAATCGCTACTGCCAATACAACCGGTGGTGCTGGATTTCGTCGAAAAGCACTTCCCTCACTACTGTATCGATACTTCACCCATATGAGCAGTACCATGGGTGTCTGGGGCGCGCTTCTCACACCCGGTAGCTCAGCAGTCCTGATCGTGGGTAGAAATCAAACCACCGCAGGAGGCCGACGAGTTGAGATCCCAACTCCCGAGATGCTTGGTGACATCGCAGAGACGCATGGACTTCGCGTGTCAGAGATCCTACCGCTGGAAACCTGGCCCCGATACGGCTTGCATTCAAAGAACGGCGTCTCTAATGAGGACGCATTGATTCTCCAGCGAATTTCGTAGTTTCACGGGGCGCGGAGGAGGAGGACGTGCTCGACTTTTCGGCCCCGATTATGAGCACGGTTGAACGAACTGCGTTGTCGCCGAATCACGCGCTTGGTCGCCACCTGCTTTGTAAACCCTTGGGCTTGCGCAGCGTCCGTGAGCAACTTGCCGTTATCCACCCTACGACCCCTTATGATCGAATCGCCGACGACGATCACGGTAGGTGCGCCGGGTTGTAGTACTTGGGCCAACCCACCAAATACGGTGGTCATCTGATCCTTGAAGTCACGGGCTGTTAGACCGTTGGGTTTGCAGTAGTGCGGCCGGGCACCTAGCTCGGCTGAACGGACTCCTATGGGATCGAAACCAAGCCAGTACATACGATACTTGTGGTATAGCCAGTACTCATAGGCGTTGGGGTATGGGGGCGAAAATACGGCAGCAGCGTAGAAATTATGCGTGAGTGTTCCAACTGCTTGCGCATCGTCGCAGACGACGGTAGTAGATGATCGCGAATCATTGATCGCGTTGGTAGCGAGCCACTCGCATACCCTCACAATGGACCTTCCTAGATCGGCGGCGGCTTCGCTGCGGGTCTCCGCCCCTCCCACGGCTGCGTACCGGGTGTCGGACTCTTGCCTGCTAACGCGGACAACCACAGACGAGATGGCAACAGCAATCCGATCTTGCCAGACAGGATCCGCAACATGGTCGAGATAGCGAACCGCACCCGCCAGGGCTTCTTGGCTCCAAGGGTCGAACCAATGGTCAATTCGAGGAATCCTCTGTGCCACAGCCTTCAGATCTCCACCCTCAAGTGCATGGTGGTGGAGCCGGCGTGACTCTTCCAATCCTCTACTTGCTTCGGCAGGCTTCCAGGCTTGAGTTCGCACGCGGCTAATCAGACAGGCAATGGGATTCAGGTCTATTCCCGTTGTCGGGAGTCCGCGGCGACGTGCCTCCAAAAGAGTTGTTCCCGATCCACAAAAAGGATCTAGAACTGGACCATCGACTTCGAGTAGATCCAGGGCTTGCCCAGGGATCTCAGGGATGAAACGGGCAGGATAAGGGTGCAGTTCGCGACGAGCATCTGAGGTCGGAAAGTCCCAACAAGCATCTTGGAAGGAGCGAGGGTCTGGGTGGACTTGACCTCGAAGCTTGGGGCTCGCGGCGCTCATTGCCCTGCACCCTACGTGTAGCCCTTGACGGAGCACGTGCGTCAGGGCAGAGCTTGATCCGGGCGGATCTGCAGGCAGAGGGCCTACAATCCTTCGGGACATGGCACGCGTGCTCGTACTGAATGCGACGTATGAGCCGATCAACGTAACCACGTTGAGGCGCGCTGCTGTGCTGCTCTTGAAGGAAAAGGCCGAGCTGCTCGAGCGCCGTGAAGGCGCAATCCACTCCGAGCACATGACCATGGAGCGCCCCGACGTGATCCGCCTGGTCAGCTACGTGCGGATCCCCCGGGAAGCGCACAGGAGGAAGATCACCCGCCGCGCGGTGCTCGCGCGGGATTCGTGGACCTGCCAATACTGCGGCTCGCGCAAGTCGGGCCTTACGGTCGACCACGTGATCCCCCGCAGCCGCGGCGGCAAATCGGTCTGGGAGAACATCGTCGCCGCCTGCGCCAGCTGCAACCGCCGCAAGGGCAACCGCCTCCCCCGCGAGATCCACATGCACCCCCAGAACAAGCCCAAGGCCCCCGGCCCCACCGTTTTCATCCAAGTGGCCAGCCCGAAGATCCCGGAAGCCTGGCAGCAGTACTTGCCGGCGGCAGCGTAGTCAGTTCCTACGCCCCCGGAGCCATCGTGTGGAGACCAGCGAGGCGGGCCGCGGCCGCCTGGCGTTCGTCATAGGTCACGAACGCCAGCGGATCGAGCTCAACAGCCGAGGCGACATGAATCGCATCGAGGGTGCGCAGCGCCGGCTCAGCGAGGGCGCCGGCTACGACCAGCAGCGCCCGGTCGATCGGCCGCAGCGCCACGGCCTCCATCAAGTGGGCGGCGCGCTCCAGCAACAGCTCGAGCGATAGTGCTCGATCGCGACGGGCGGCACGGTGCGCCGCTCGAGGAATCTCGGCCAGGATCAGTTCGCTGCTGACCAGATCCGCGCTCGCGACGTATGCGCGCAAAGCGGGCGACTCGGGCTCCTCGCGAATGAGCTTGACGAGCGCCGAGGCGTCCGCGTAGAAGATCGGCATGCTCAGCGATCGCCACGGACCTCGTCGAGGGCGCGGCTGAGGACGTGTGGATCGCCCTTCATCTCCAGGGGCTCCGGCAGGGTCGAGCGGCGCGGGCGCGATACACGGTCTTCGGCAATCAGACGGTCGAGGTCGGGCCCGGTATCCAGAAGGGCATCCTCGGGCAACTGCTTGCGCCACATGCTCCCCAAGGCCCCTCGAGCCGAATCTCACCCCCTTTCACTAAGAACTTGGTGCAATAGCGGGCTGCCAAGAAACGCTAGGGCCAGCATGGAGGGCCCTAGCAGGGTAAGAGCAACGGGCTCCCGGCTACTCGTCTGGAAGCTGCTCTTGCAGCATGCCTAGCGCTTAGCCTCGAGGGGAGCTCGCTGGTCGATATAGAGGATGTCTTCTTTTTGCGCCAGCGCCCTTTCAGCGCGTAGGCGGCCGACTTTCAACTGGCGCTCGATATCTCCGCGAACGGCTTCCAGGGCCAGCTGCCATTCGCAGTATCCCGAGGCGTTGCAGTCTTCGGTGCGGTACTTGCGAATAAACCATTCAGCTCGTTCCCAGGAGTATTGGAGTTCCCAGGCAAGATCGGTACAGAACCAATTCCTGTCGAGAAGGTCCTGGTTGAACGCGCTCGACACCTCCTCCCAGAAGTTCAGGACTGCCATGAGCTGGAGACGCTTCTTCGTCCCCATGTCTGAATCCCATTCACGCCAGCGGGTGTCCTGCTCAGACTCGACCGCGTCGAGGAACTCGGCCGAGGCAATTCGAGCAGCGAGTAGATCTGGATGGTCCCAGCGAGCTCGGTATTCCGCCGTGCGGCCTCGCCTGGCAGTGACGTCTGCGTGATTCAGAGTCACCAGCGCGCCGGCCAGGGCAAGGCCCGCGGCGGCTGCCGTCGCGACATCAGGCGCACATACGGCGAGAAGAACGTAAAGAAGGGCGGAAAGAGCGATTCCAGCGATCGTCGCGGTGCTCCATCGACGAGGAAGCCAACCGCTGTCGCGGCTGATCGGCGACACCTGAACCCTCCCTACTGAGAGTCGCTAGGCGCGGGGATCAGGGTTTGGGCCTCGCATGCTTCGAGTCTAGCAACGCCCACCTACTCGGCCAGCTGCTCTTGGCCGTCCGGCTCGTCGTCGCTCGAGTCGTCGTCGACGACCAGGGCAACGGCGCTGACGCTGTCGTCGTCCTTCATGTTCATCACGCGGACGCCCTGGGTGGCGCGGCCCATCTGGGAGATGCCGCCGGCTTGGGTGCGCTGGACCATGCCGTTCTGGGAGATGAAGAGCAGGTCCTGGTGCTCGCGGACGATCAGGGCGCCGGCGAGGCCGCCCTTTTTGGCGGTCAGCTTGGCCGTCAGTACACCCTTGCCGCCGCGGCCCTTGACCGGGTACTCGGCGACCGAGGTGCGCTTGCCGTAGCCGTTCTCGGTGACGACGAAGAGCTCGGAATCATCGCGGGCGATGTCCATCGCCAGCACACGGTTGGGCTCGCCTTCGACCTTGGCCGAGACGTTCATCCCTTTGACACCACTCGTGTCGCGACCCATCGGTCGCGCCGCCTGCTCGGAGAAGCGCACCGAGTGGCCGGACTTGGAGACGAGCAGGATGTCGTCCTCGCCCGAGGTGAGCCGCACCTGGACCAGCTCGTCGGCGTCGCGGATCTTGATCGCGATGATCCCGTCGGCGCGGATCGGCGTGTTGTAGGCCTTGAACTCGGTCTTCTTCACCAGGCCGTTGGCGGTGGCGAAGACCAGGTACTTGTTCTCGCCGAAGTCACGGGTCGGGATCACCGCCGTCACCTTCTCGCCGTCGCGCAGCGGCAGGACGTTGACCAGGGCGCGGCCTTTCGCGGTGCGCGCGCCCTCGGGCAGCTCGTAGACCTTGAGCCGGTAGACCTTGCCGCGGTTGGTGAAGAAGAGCAGGAAGTCATGGGTCGAGCAGATGTGCAGGTGCTCGATGTAGTCGTCCTCCTTGAGATCCATGCCCATCACCCCGCGGCCGCCGCGGTGTTGCTGGCGGTAGGTGGCGAGTGGCAGGCGCTTGGCGTAGCCGGAGTGGGTAATCGAGATCACCATCTGCTGGTCGGCGATCATGTCCTCGATGTTCATGTCGCCCTCGAAGTGGGTGACTTCGGTGCGGCGCTCGTCGCCGTAGCGAGCGTCCACCTCGTCGAGCTCTTTGACGATCACGGCGTCGATGCGGGCCGGGTCGCCGAGGATCTCGCGCAGCTCGGCAATCCGCTTGGACAGCTCTTCGTGCTCCTCGCGCAGCTTGTCGGACTCCAGAGCGGTCAGGCGGGCGAGACGCATGTCGAGGATCGCCTGGGCCTGCTCGGCGGAGAGCTCGAAGCGCTCCATGAGGCCCGCTTTGGCGATCTCGGTATCGGCCGAGCCGCGGATCAGTGCGATCACCGCGTCGAGGTTGTCGAGCGCGATCAGCAGCCCCTCGAGGATGTGAGCGCGGGCCTCGGCGCGGCGCAGCTCGTGCTGGGTGCGGCGGATGACGACCTCGCGCTGGTGGCTGACGTAGTGCTCGATCAACTCCTTGAGGCCCAGCGTGCGCGGCACCCCGTCGACCAGGGCGACCATGTTGATGCCGAAGGTGCTCTGCATCGGAGTTTTCTTGTAGAGCTGGTTGAGCACCACCTCGGGCGGGTCGCCGCCGCGCTTGGTCTCGATCACCAGCCGCATCCCGGAGCGGTCAGACTCATCGCGCAGGTCGGAGACCCCGGTGATTTTTTTCTCGCGGACGAGGTCGGCGATCTTGGTGATCAGGCCGCCGTCGCCACCCTTCTTGACCATGAAGGGCAGCTCGGTGACGATGATTGCGTCGCGGCCGCCCTTGAGCGGCTCGACGTGGGCGCGAGCGCGGATCCGCACCGAGGCGCGGCCGGAGGCGTAGGCCTCGGCGATCCCTTCGGCGCTCATGATGCCGCCGCCGGGGAAGTCGGGGCCCTTGACGTGCTCCATCAGGCCGGCGAGGTCGATGCCCGGGTTGGCGATATAGGCCTTGACCGCGGCAATCGACTCGCTGAGGTTGTGCGGCGGGATGTTGGTCGCCATGCCAACCGCGATCCCCGAAGAGCCGTTGACCAGCAGGTTGGGGAAGCGCGCCGGCAGGACCAAGGGCTCCTGCTGGGATTCGTCGTAGTTCGGCCCCCACTCCACCGTGTCGGCATCGATGTCGCGCAGCATCTCGGTCGAGAGCCGGGCCAGGCGCGCCTCTGTGTATCTCATGGCAGCTGGCGGATCGTCGTCGATCGAGCCGAAGTTGCCCTGGCCGTCAACCAGCATGTAGCGCAGCGAGAAGGGCTGCGCCATGCGGGCGAGGGTGTCGTAGATCGCGCTGTCGCCGTGCGGGTGGTACTTGCCCATCACCTCGCCGACGATGAAGGCGGACTTGCGATAGGGACGGTTGGGCTGCAGGGCGAGGTCGTGCATCGCGTAGAGCACGCGGCGGTGGACCGGCTTCAGCCCATCGCGGACGTCGGGCAGTGCCCGGCCGACGATGACGCTCATCGCGTAGTCGAGATACGACGAGCGCATCTCGTTGGTCAGCTCGCGCTCCTCGATCCGCCCGCCGGTGAGTGCTTCCGCTCCCTCCATTTAAATCACGTCCCTTGAACGGGCGCGAAAACCAAGCAGGTCGGGGGATGCAGGGAGGCCGACGAGGGGAGCGCACTTGTTGGTGCGTGACCCGAGGAGGCCGACCGAAGACCCCGAGATGCGCCGGTTTGCAGCGTCCGCGCTAGACATCGAGAAACCTGACCTCTTTCGCGTGGCGCTCGATGAACGCCTTGCGCGGCTCGACCTTGTCGCCCATCAGGTCGGTGAAGACCCTCTCGGCCAGTGCCGCGTCGTCGATCCGCACCCGCTCCAGGGTGCGGCTGGCGGGATCCATGGTCGTCTCGCGCAGCTGTTCGGCGTTCATCTCGCCCAGTCCCTTGAAGCGCTGCATGGTGACACCGTGGCGAGCCAGCTCGAGCACCATGCGGCGCAGCTCGCCGAACGACTCGGCGGTGCGCTCTTTCTGGTCCAGGGTGAGCTGGAAGGGCGGGCGCCCCACCTGCCTGAGCAGCTCGGCGTGCGACTCGATCAGGCGGCGGTAGTCGTGCGACTCGAAGAGGCCGGCGGAGAGCTCGAAGGCCTTGGCCAGCCCATCGCGGCGGTGCACCGCGCGAACGAGAATCTCGTCGCCCGATTCGGAGACGATCTCGGTGTCGAAAGGCTCGACCTCGCCGGCATCGCTGTTCAGCACCTCTTTCACCTCGGCGAGCGAGGTGACGCCGCGGTCGAGGATTTCGGACTCGCCGAGGAAGCGCACCAGCTCGTGGCCGAAGTCCGCCTGCAGCGAGTCGCCCCAGCCCTCGTGCTCCTTGAGCCGCCGGTTGAAGCGCTGCCAGCGCGAGGCCGTCAGCTTGTGGGTGGCGCCCTCGGCGTCGATCAGCTCGACTTGCTCGAGCTTGTCGCGCAGCAGTAGCTCCTCCAGCTCGGACTCTTTCTCGACGTAGGTTTCCTGCTTGCCGCTTTTCAGCTTGTAGAGCGGCGGCTTGGCGATGTAGACGTAGCCGGCCTCGATCAGCTCGGGCATCTCGCGGTAGAGGAAGGTGAGCACCAGGGTGCGGATGTGGGCGCCGTCGACGTCGGCATCGGTCATCAGCACGACCTTGTGGTAGCGCGCCTCTTTGACATCGAACTCCTCGCGAATGCCGGTGCCCACCGCCGTGATCAGCGCCTGGATCTCCTGGTTGGAGAGGACCTTGTCGATGCGCGCCTTCTCGACGTTGATGATCTTGCCGCGCAGTGGCAGCACCGCCTGGGTGTTGCGGTCGCGGCCCTGCTTCGCCGAGCCGCCGGCGGAGTCACCCTCGACGATGAAGAGCTCGGCCAGCGCCGGGTCGCGGACCGTGCAGTCGGCGAGCTTGCCGGGCAGGGTCGAGTTCTCCAGCGCCGACTTGCGGCGGGTCAGGTCGCGTGCCTTGCGTGCTGCCTGACGCGCGCGGGCCGCATCGACCGCCTTGCCGACAATTCGTTTCGCCTCCCCCGGGTTCTCCTCGAAGAACTCGGCCAGCTTGCGGTTGACCGCCTCCTTGACCAGCCCCTCGATCGGTGGGTTGCCGAGCTTGGTCTTGGTCTGGCCCTCGAACTGGGGATCGGTGAGCTTGACCGAGATCACCGCAGTAAGGCCCTCGCGAACGTCGTCACCGGTGAGGTTCTCGTCTTTCTCTTTGAGCAGTCCTTTGCTGCGCGCGTAGGCGTTGAGCGTGCGGGTCAGCGCCGAGCGGAAGCCGGAGAGATGGGAGCCGCCCTCGTGGGTGTTGATGTTGTTGGCGAAGCTGAAGACGGATTCCTGGTAAGAGGAGTTCCACTGCATCGCCACCTCGACCTGGCCGTCCTCGGCCTCGCTCTCGAAGTAGACGGTCTTGCGGTGCAGAGCGTCCTTGTTCTCATTGAGATGGGCGACGAAGTCGACGATCCCGCCCTCGTAATGGAACGTGTCCTCTTCGCCGCTGCCCCGCTCGTCGACCAGCTCGATCTTCAGGCCGCGCGTGAGGAAGGCCGTCTCGCGCAGGCGCTCGGCCAGCGTCGCGTAGTCGAACTCGAGCTCGTCGAAGATCTCGTCGTCGGGCTGAAAGGTGATCGAGGTCCCGGTTGCCTTGGTCGCGGTGCCATTGGCGAGCTCAGCCCGTGGCTTGCCGCGTTCGTAGTCCTGGGTCCAGATCGCCCCGTCACGGCTGATTTCCAGGTGAAGGTGCTCGGAGAGCGCATTGACGACCGAGACGCCGACGCCGTGCAGGCCGCCCGAGACCTTGTAGCCGCCCCCGTCGCCGAACTTGCCGCCCGCGTGCAGCGTGGTCAGCACCACCTCGGCCGCGGGACGCTTCTCCTTCTCGTGCATGTCGACTGGAATGCCGCGGCCGTTATCGGTGACCGTGCAGCTGTTGTCGGGGTGGAGGACTACGCGGACGCTGTCGCAGTGACCGGCGATCGCCTCGTCAACCGAGTTGTCGACGACCTCGTAGACCAGATGGTGAAGACCGCGAGGACCGGTCGAGCCGATGTACATGCCGGGCCGCTTGCGAACCGCCTCCAAGCCTTCGAGGACGGTGATGTCCTTGGCGCCATAGGAGGCCGAGCCGTCTTTCTTCTCAGGCAATTAGTCCCTTCCCACTCTCATAGAAAACCCCGACCGCCCGGACGCGTGTCGCGCGGGGTCGGGGCAGAAACGCGAGTTGACATAAGGATACCAGTTCGAGCCTCTTGGGAGCCCGCTCGGAAGCCGTAAAAGTCCTGCAAATCAAGGTTAATTGAACTAATTGTCGGCACCTTCCACACGGAATCGCAAACTCTTCGGGGCGCTCTCGCCGAGGCGGGCGCGCAGCCGCTCCAAGAGATCGCCCTGCATCAGATCCAACTCCTGTGCCCAGACGGAATCCGAGCAACCGATCGTCGCCTCTCCCCCACGCTCGGAGACGGGGCTGGCGACGGTCGCGATCTGCTCGCCGACAGTCTCGCGCCAGGCTCCCTGCAAGGCGGCCAAAGGCGTCTTGGGGGCCGCCTGGTCGAGTGCCGCCCTCAGCGCTGTCGCCGCCGGTCGGGGAGCTCGGCGGCGAGTCACGCCGCAGCCACCTCGCTGATCAAGATCGGCATGCGCACCATCCTCGCCCTTGCCGCGGCCGGCAGCGAGTCCTCCGCAGCGGCCGTGATCAAGGCTTGTCCGCCCGCCGACAGACGCTCGACAAGGCGCTCGCGTCGGTCGGGGTCGAGCTCGCTCATCACGTCGTCAAGGAGCAACAGGGGCGCGACTCGGCGCGACTCGAGTAGGACGTCGCGCTCGGCGAAGAGCAAAGCGAGCAGGGCGGCTCGCTGCTGCCCTTGAGATCCGTAGCGCCTCAGCGATCGACCGTTGCCGGAGATCTTCAACTCGTCGAGGTGCGGGCCCCACGAGCTTCTGCCCAGACGCAAGTCGGCGTCGCGGCGTTCCACCAGTCCCGCTCGGATCTGCTCGCCATCGCCGTCAGCCCGCGGCGCGTACTGGAGCTCGCTGCTGCCCTCCAGGCCGAGCTCGACGGCAGCGCGGGTGAACGAGCTGGAGAGCTCATTCACCGCCTCGGCGCGGGATGCGACCAGCTCGGCAGCGGCCTCGGCGAAGGTCGCGTCCCAGACATCGAGCTGACCGGGGGGGGCATGCCCAGCCGCAATCCGAGCCACCAGGGCGTTGCGCTGAGCCAGAGCCTGCCCGAAGCGCTGTCGTAGCTCGCCGCGACTGGGCCAGCGGGCCGCGACGAAGCGGTCGAGGTGGGCGCGACGTTCGGCGGGCGGTCCCTTGATCAGCACCAGCCGATCGGGCGAGAAGACCGCCAGCGGCGGGCGATGGCGAGCAAGTGTCGCGGGGTCGGCGGGGCTGCTATCGAGCAGGTGTCGGCGCCCCTCGGCGCGGCTCACCGAGGCGAGCAACTGGCTCTCGATCCCGTCCTCGTCGCGAACGGTCGCTTCAACCCTGGCGAAGGAGCCGCCGAAGGGGATCAGATCGCGCCGGTCGGCGGTACGGAACGAGCGCCCGGTGAGGGCAAAGTAGAGCGCCTCGAGCAGGTTCGTCTTGCCCACCCCGTTGGGCCCGACCAGGCTGACGATTCCCGGCGCCAGCTCGATCCGCGCCTCGGCAAGGCTCCGCAGCGGCCTCGCTTCGACGGCGGTGACCAGCACCGACAGCCCCTCACACGTTGAGGCGGATCGGCATCACCAGATAGCGGAAGTCATCGTTGTCGACCGGCTGCAGCAGACCGGGTCGCAGCGGCGAGATCAAGCGCAGCACCACCTCGTCACCCTCGACGCTTTCGATCCCCTCGCGGAGGAAGTCCGGATTGAAGCCGATCTCGAGCGGCTCGCCCTCAAAGGCCGCCGGCATCGTCTCTTCGGCGTCGCCGACGTCAGGGGTCGAGGCGGCGACAGTCAGCTCCCCAGGCGCGAAAGAAAGCCGCAGCGGCGCGTTGCGCTGGGCGAGCTGGCTGACGCGGCGGGTGACGTCGAGGAGCTCGGGGCGTGGCATGCGCACATCGTGGTCGTAGGACTCCGGCAGGAGTTGTCGAAAGTTGGGGAATTGGCCCTCGATTAGCCTCGTGTTGAGGACGATGTCCCCTGCCTTAAAAATGGCCTGGTTGCGCTGCAGCGAGACGGAGACCTGCTCGACTCCATCGGTGGAGACGATGCGACCCAACTCGCGCAGAGCCTTGGCCGGGATGTTCGCCTCCAGCTCACCCCCGATCGGGCTCTGCAGCTCAGTGCGCTTCACCGCAAGCCTGTAGGAATCGGTGGCGACCATCGTCATCTCCGAGCCACTGGCACTCACCAGGACCCCGGTAAGCACCGGGCGCATGTCGTCGCGAGAGGCAGCCCGGGCGACCAGCTCGACCGTCGCAGCCAAGGCCGCCGCAGGAATCGTCAGCGGCTCCCCCTCATCCTCGGGGAAAGCGGGAAAGTCCTCGCTGGGCAGGACGCGCAGGTGGAAGCTGGAGCCGCCGCAGCGGATCTCCACGTCGCGCTCCGCCTCGCGCAGTTCGATCTCCACGCTGGAATCGCCAAGCGAGCGGGCAAGCTCCGCTAGCAGGCGCCCGGGAAGGAGCATGGAGCCATCGCCGTCGACATCGGCCGCGAGTCCAGTCTTGAGGCCCATCTCGAGATCGGTGGCAGAAAGGCTGACGCCACCGTTGTCAGCCTGAAGCAGGATGCCCGAGAGTGATTGAGTCGCGGCGCGGGTCGAAACAGCTCGGGAGATGATCGAAAGCTTTGAGACCAGCTCATCGCGTTTGGTTGTCAGCTTCAAATGACTGCTGCCTTCTTGAGTTGAGTTAGAGCTTGTGGGAAAGCATGGACGCACGGCGCATTTCGCTTGGCGATGCGCTTGGCGCGCTGTGGAGGAGTCTGTGGGAAAGCATGGATTCTTACAGTGCCGTCGGCCGTCAGCGGGGGCCTGTGGATGAATTGTGGATTGCGGCACGGAGCCGCTCGACTCTGGCCGCAAACTCCTCGTCCTCACCGAAACGGGCTTCAGCCCGACGAATCGAGTTGAGCACGGTGGAGTGGTCGCGCCCGCCGTAGAGGCGGCCGATCTGCGGCAGCGAGAGGTCGGTCAGCTCACGGGTGAGGTAGATCGCCACCTGACGAGCACGTAGCGGAGTCGCAGCCCGGGTCGAGCCGACCAGCTCAGCTCGGGAGATGCCGAAGGAGCTGGAGACTCGCTCCTGAATTTCATCGACAGGCGTCGAGCTCCGCGAACGCGAGGACTTGGGAATGACGCTGTCGATCAGCTCTCGGCTGAGCGGCTTGGCAGTCAGCGAGGCGTGCGCGAGAACGCGGGTAAGGGCGCCGTGGAGCTGGCGCACGTTGGCGTCGATGCGCTGGGCGAGCTCTGTGAGCACATCCGCTTCGGTATCGATCCCCGCCTCGCTGACGAGGCGGCGGAGGACGGTGAGACGGGTGGCCAGATTGGGCGCCTCGACGGCAACTGTCAGGCCCCACTCGAAGCGATCGCGTAGGCGTGCCTCGAGGCTGGAGAGCTCGCTGGGGATGCGATCGGCAGAGAGCACGAGCTGGCTACCGCCTTCGTAGAGGGCGTTGAAGGTGTGGAAGAACTCGTCCTCAGTGGCGCGCTTGCCCTCGAGGAATTGCACGTCGTCGACGAGCAGCACGTCGAGGTCTCGGTAGCGGCGCTTGAACGCCTCGGCGCCCTGGCTGCGCAACGCGGTGACGAACTCGTTGGTGAAGCACTCGGCCGTCGTGTAGCGGACCCCGAGGCCGGGGGCAGAGTCGGACAGGTAGTTGGCGATCGCCACCAAGAGGTGCGTCTTGCCCAACCCAGGCGGGCCGTGGAGAAAGAGCGGGTTGTAGGCCTCCGAGGGAGCCTCGGCCACGGCCAGAGCAGCACCGTGAGCCGCCCTGTTTCCCTCGCCGATTACGAAGCGGTCGAAGCTGTAGTTGACGTTGAGGTTTAGTCCCGGATCGCAGTCAGGAGCTGGCCCAGAGCTGTCTCCAGCGGTAGTGAAGGTGACGGCATTGAAGCCGCTGCCCGTGCTTACCAGCGCCTCTCGAATTAGGCTCGAGTAACGTCGCTCGCTCCAGGTGCGGATGCTCTCTGGGGCGGCGAGATAGAGGACCCCGTCCCGAGCTCCAACTGGTTCCAAGGGTTCCAACCAGAGCTGGAACGTAGAGGGGGGCAGCGAAGCTCGCAGGCGCTCCTGAACCTCGCCCCAGAGAGATTCGAGATCGTGTTTCGCTTGGTCATCGGACACCGGTTGCCGACCATAGCGACGGGTGGGCAAGCCGAAATCAGCCGCCCCGCAAATGCCGGAGAAAGCCTCTTCGCGGGGACCAGCTCGGTCCCGTGAACTTTGCCGACGATCCGTATACTGCGGCGGCCGATGAAGAGGACCTATCAGCCGAAGAAGCGGAAGCGGGCCAAGACGCACGGTTTCCGAGCGCGGATGAGCACCCGCGGCGGCCGGGCGATCCTCAAGCGCCGACGCCGTAAAGGCCGGAAGCGCCTTACCCCCTAGATGGCGGCGCCAAGACGTCGTCGACTCTCGCGCAGCGGCGAGTTTGACCGCGTTTATCGCGACGGATCCTCACATGCGACCCGCTATCTCGTCCTCTACAGCTTCCCCCGCAAGAGCGAAGAGGAGGACGACGAGGTGAGGCTCGGCGTCTCTGTCAGCCGCAAAGTCGGCGGCGCGGTGGATCGCAACAAGGCCAAGCGTGTCCTGCGCGAGGCTTTCTGGGCGCTTTCCGAGCGCCTGCCCGCCGGCCACGACTTCGTGGTCGTCGCCCGCCCGGAAATCGCCGATCTGATCGAGCGTGAGGGGGGAGCCGGCGTACGAGGCAGCCTCGAAGAGGCATTCGCCGCGACCTCCAGTGGGAAGCGTTCCACGTGAAACGCCTACTCCTCGCCCTGATTGGCGCCTATCAACGGCGCCTCTCCCCGGCTTTGCCGCGCCGCTGCCGTTATGAGCCCACTTGCTCCTCCTACGCGGCCGAGTCGTTGCAGCGTTTCGGCGTAGTACGCGGCTCGTTGTTGGCTATCTGGCGCCTTTTGCGCTGCAACCCGTTCAGCCACGGCGGTTTTGACCCCGTCCCGGAGCGCTTCACGCTGCGGGTTGGCCCGGTCGATCCCGCAGTCCACCACGGCGAGGTCCACTGATGATCCCGGCCAACATCCTCCAGCCCCTGATCGACGTCGCCAACGAGGTCCTCAAGTTCTTCCACGACCAGGTCGGATTGAGCTGGGGCGGCGCGATCATCGCCCTGACGATCGTCACCCGCGCGGTGCTGATCCCGCTCACCTACAAACAGCTCAAGGGAATGCGCGCCCTGCAAGCCCTGCAGCCGCAGATCAAAGAGATCCAGGCGAAATACAAAAACGATCGCCAGCGCATGCAGCAGGAGATGATGCGCTTCTACCAGGAGAACAAAGTCAACCCCTTTGCCTCCTGCATCCCGCTCCTCGCCCAGCTGCCGATCTTCATCACGCTCTTCTACCTGCTGCAGAACGAGCTGCCCGACGACATCGGCTGCAAGGCAGGCGAGTGCGGCTCCGAAGCGTCGTTCTTGATCATCAACGACCTGACCGCGAAGGCCGCGGGCAGCGAACTGATCATCCTGCTCATTCTCTACGTCGGCACGCAGCTGGTCTCGGGCTTGGTGATGTCGGTCACGGCCGACAAAAGCCAGCGCATGATCATGCTCGTCCTGCCCTTCATCTTCGTGCCCTTCATCATCAACTTCCCGGCCGGCCTCGTGCTCTACTGGATCACGACCAACGTCTGGACGATCGGCCAGCAATACGTGATCCAAAAAGTGATCCCAGCGCCCGTCGCACCCACACCTGAAGAGGTGCAAGCGGCGAAGCCGCCTCCTCCTCCGCCTCGGAAAAAGAAGAAGCGGCGGTAGTCGGGACATGGCGGGGATGTCCCGCTGGTTCCCAAGCACCGCCTAGCGGCGGTGCTAATCGAGAGCCGCTTTGCGGCTGAGAATCACCTTGCCGGGGGCCGCTTCGCGAGGAACCATCGGGACATCCCCGCCATGTTCTCTCGTTGCGAGCTTGCGCATAGACTGCGGCGCATGGGCGAGATTGCTGATTGGCCTCAGGAGCCCGCAGAGCGGGTGCGAGAGCTTGTTGAGGGGGTGCTGGACGAGCTTGACCTCGATGGGGACGTGGAGATCGTCGAGGACGACGATCGAATTACCGCCTTGGTTGAGGGCGATGACGACTACGGCTTGCTGATCGGCAAGCGCGGCCAGACGATCGATGCGCTGCAGCTGCTTGCCTACCAGGCGGCCTTTCGGGGTTTGCGGGAGCGCAAGCGGGTCGTGGTTGATGCGGCTGGGTACCGGGAGCGGCGTCGGGAGACGTTGACCGGGCGGGCCGATCGTGCGGCGGAGCAGGCGCTGGCCGGGAATCGCTCGGTGGAGATGGACCCGATGAGCGCTCAGGAGCGGCGCGTCGTGCACGAGCATCTGAAGGACCGGGCGGGCGTCGAGACCTACAGCGAAGGCGACGAGCCGCATCGTTGCGTCGTCGTCGCCCCACTTGTGTCTGAGTAGAGGAGGCGACTCGGTAGGGGTTCCGCTTAACTTTTTCGAGTCGCGTTTGGGCTGGGACTATGGCTGGTGACGAAAAAGTACAAGACGCTCCACCCCTACCGAGTCGCCTCCTCGACGAAGCGCAACGGGCGACGATCACGCGTGTGCTGGAGCTTCTCGAGACGGAGCGAGCCTCGGTTAGCTCCGTCACCGATCCCCAGCGGGCGTGGCGCGTCCACGTTGAGGACAGCTTGACGGGGCTTGAATTTGAACAGCTGGCGATCGCCCCGCGGATCGCCGATATTGGCTCTGGGGCTGGGTTTCCGGGTCTTGTCCTCGCCGTTGCCCTACCTGCGTCGCGGGTCGATTTGATCGAGTCGGTGGGGCGCAAGTGCGAGTTCATTCAGCGAGCGATCGAGGCCGGCGGGATCGAGAACGCACGGGTGATCAACGCCCGCTCGGAGGAGCTGGCCGCTGGGGAAGGCCGCGAGACCTACGTGGCAGTTACCGCCCGCGCCGTCGGCCGCCTCTCGACCCTCGCCGAGCTTGCCTCGCCCTTGTTGAAGGAGGACGGCGTGCTCGTTGCCTGGAAGGGTAAGCGCGACGCTGACGAGGAGCAACAGCTCGCCCGTGCCGCCGAGCAACTGGCGATGCGACCCGAGGAGATCCGCCACGTCGGTCCCTACGCCGGCAGCGAGCATCGCCACCTGCACCTGCTGCGCAAGAGCGGCGCCACACCAAGCGATCTTCCGCGCAGACCGGGAATGGCCAAGAAGCGACCCCGCGGTTAGGTCTGGGCGCGGCTAGTCTGCGCCAAGCATGGGCGTCGTCTACGCGATCGCGAACCAGAAGGGCGGTGTCGGCAAGACGACGACTGCGGTCAACGTCGCCGCCTGCGTTGCCGGTAGCGGCGCCCAAACTCTGCTCGTCGACCTCGACCCGCAGTGCAACGCGACGGTTGCTCTCGGGGGAGAGCGCGACATGCACCCCTCATCTTATGACTGCCTCACCGGTGACGTCTCGGTTGCCGAGGCCGCCCGCCCAGCGGGGCCCGACAACCTCTGGCTGGTCCCCGCCAATCGCGATCTCGCCGGCGCCGCGGTAGAGCTACCGCGCATGGAGGGCTCCGAGACGCGCCTCCGCGAGCGGCTCGGACCGGTGCGCGAGCGCTTCGCTTACACGCTGCTTGATTGCCCTCCGTCCCTCGGACCGGTGAGCGTCAACGCGCTAACCGCTGCTGACCGAGTGATCGTGCCGGTTCAAGCCGAGTACCTGGCGCTCGAGGGTCTGGTCCAGTTCCTCGACACGTTGGCGATGATCCGCCGCGAGCTCAACCCGGCTCTCGATGTGTCGGGCCTCTTGGTCACCATGCACGATGAGCGCACCCGCCTGGCGCAGGACGTCGAGCGGGAACTGCGACAGCACTTTCCCGAAATGGTCTTCGAGACGGTCATCCCGCGCAGCGTCCGTGTCGCCGAGGCACCCAGCTACGGTCTGCCCGTGACCGAGCACTCGCCCAGCTCCCGTGGCTCCCTCGCCTACCGAGCACTCGCCGAGGAGCTTGTCGCCCGTGACTAAGACCGCCCGCCGCGGCCTGGGCAGCGGCCTCGCCGCGATTTTGCCCGAGGCAAGCGTGGAGACAGCCGGTGAGCTACGCGAGCTGCCGGTGGAGCTGATTAAGCCCAACCCCAATCAGCCCCGCACCAAGATCGACGCTGACTCGCTCGCCGGCCTCGCCAGCTCGATCGAGGCTAACGGCGTCGTGCAGCCGCTACTCGTTCGCCCCCTGCCCGACGGCAGCTATGAGCTGATTGCCGGCGAACGCCGCTGGCAGGCGGCGCAGAAGGCCGGTCTCGCCAAGGTCCCCGCCGTTGTTCGTGACCAGGAGCGCGCCGAGCGCCTGCAGGTAGCGCTGATCGAGAACATGGTGCGCGAGGACCTCAACCCGGTCGACGAGGCGCGCGCCTGTGCCGCCCTGGTCGACGATCTCGGGCTGTCAAAGGAGGAGCTTGGCCGCCGCCTCGGCCGCAGCCGGCCGGCCATCTCCAACCTGATCCGACTTCTCGACCTGCCTGACGAGACGCTCGAGCTGCTCGAGTCAGGCGAGCTGAGCGAAGGCCACGGCCGCGCCCTGCTGACGGCCGACGGTAACGACCTGCGCCGCCGTCTCGCACGCGATGCGGTGCGCGGCGGCTGGTCGGTCCGGGAGACAGAGAACCGGGCCAAGCTGGCTGGCCAGCCAAAAAAGAAGATGGGCTCAGGACACAAGCTCGCGCCCGAGGCGGCGGCGGCGATGCGCGAGGCCGCCGATGAGCTCGAGTCGGCTCTCGGCCACGAGGTCAAGCTGCGCCCGCGCGGGGGGGAGATCGTGCTCGAGCTGCGTCTCGGCGATCTCGATGAGGCCCGCGCTCTTGCCCGCAGCCTTACCCAGCGGGGCCGCTGAGGACCTGTCCTCTGGGCACGATTCCCTCGCTATCCTTCGCTTGGCTCGGGCGATTAGCTCAGTTGGTTAGAGCGCGTCTCTGATAAGGACGAGGTCCCTGGTTCGAATCCAGGATCGCCCATTCGTGCAACAGATGCAGATCTATGGCGTCAGCTTCGACATGGTCGGCAAGCAGCCGATCGTCTTGCTGAAGACGGTTGACAGCAACAAGTTCCTGCCGATCTGGATCGGGCATCCGGAGGCGGCGGCGATCCTGATGAAGCTGCAGGGAGCCTCGACGCCCCGGCCGATGACCCACGACCTGCTCTCCGACCTGCTCGAGCAGCTCGACGCCAAATGCGAGCGTGTCTCGGTGACGGAGCTGCGTGACAACACCTTCTACGCCTCGATCACCGTCTCGATCAACGGCACCGAGCTGGAGATCGACTCACGTCCCTCCGATGCGCTGGCGCTGGCCGTGCGCGTCTCGGCGCCGATCTTCGCCGACGAGGACGTGATCGAGGAGTCGGCGATCGAGTTCGAGCACGATGTCGAGGACACCGAGGAAGTCGTCGACAAGTTCAAGGAGTTCCTCGACGAGGTTTCGCCCGAGGACTTCGCCCAAGGGGAGGATTCCTAAGCGCTTGCCGGGGTGAGCGCCAGGTCGAGGATGCGCTCGACCAGCTGCTCGAACGACATGCCCGCCGCCTCGGCGGCTTGGGGCAGCAGGCTGGTGTCGGTGAGACCGGGAATCGCGTTGACCTCGAGCACCTGTGGGCCGTCCTCGTCGAGGATCAGGTCGACCCGCGAGAAGCCAGAGCAGCCGAGCGCTTCGTAAGCGGCCAAGGCTGCCTCGTTGATCGCGCTGTTCTCCACCTCGCTGAGCTCTGCCGGACAGACGAAGGAGGTGCGACCGATCTCGTAGCGCGCTTCGAAGTCGTAGCTGTCCCCCTCGCGGGGGATCGCCTCGACCACCGGCAGCGCCTCGCCGCCGAGCACGCTGACGGCCAGCTCGCGCCCATCGACAAAGCGCTCGAGCAGCACCCGATCGTCGTAGCTGAAGGCGGAGACCAGCGCCTCCGGTACGTCGAACCAGCTCTCGGCAAACCTGACGCCCAGCGCCGATCCGCCGCGACTCGGCTTGACGACGAGCGGGAAACCGAGGCCTTGCTCGAGCCCGCCGAGCGCGTCGGCCGCACCTAGCTCCCGAAAGGCGGTCTCGTTGAAGGCGAACCAGTCCGGGGTGGGCACGCCGGCAGAGCGCAGCTCGTGCTTGGCCAGCACCTTGTCGATGCAGCGGGCGCAGGCGGCCACACCGGGGCCGGTGAAGGGGATGCCGAGGATCTCGAGCAGCTCCTGAGCGGTGCCATCCTCGCCACCCGGACCGTGCATGGCAACGAAGGCAACGTCGGGGCGGTCCTTGTTCAGTCGCTTGACGAGTTCGCCGTCTGCCTCGAGCGGCAGCGCCTCGTGACCGAGGCGCCCCAGGGCGTCTTCCACCCGCGCTCCGGAACGCAGCGAGATGCCGCGCTCGAGCGAGCGACCGCCTTTGAGCACCGCGACCCTCATTCGCCCTCGGCTTTGCGGAAAGGAACTACGTTCTCTGCATCCTCGTCGGTGACGGGCTCAGCTGCGCCTGCGGCGACCTCGGGCTGCTGACCGGTGAGCGCGCCGTAGAGCTCGACCTGCTCGGCGATCACCTTGCCGATGCGCCGAATTCCCTCGCGGATCTCATCCGCGTCACCGGCCGAGAAGTTGAGCCGCATCGAGTTGCGGCCACGGCCGTCGACGTAGGCGGCCTGGCCGGGGACGAAGGCGACGTCCTCGCGCAGCGCCTTGGCCAGCAGGTCGCTGGTGTCGATGTAAGGGGGCAAGGTCGCCCAGATGAAGAGGCCGCCTTCGGGCTCGGTCCAGCTCGCCTGTGGCGGGAAGTAGCGCTGCAGCGCGTCGAGCATTGCGTCGCGGCGGGCGCGGTAGATGCCAGTGAGGCTCTCGATGTACTCGCGCCAGCGCCCTTCCGCGAAGTACTCGCGCACGAAGTACTGGGTGAGAGTCGAGGTGCAGAGGTCGGAAGCCTGCTTGCCGAGTACCACCTTCTCCATCACCGGCGGCGGCGTCACCGCCCAGCCGAGGCGGATGCCGGGCGAGAGGATCTTCGAGAAGGTGCCGATGTAGATGACGAAGTCGCCGCCGTCGAGCTGGTAGAGCGGCGGCAGCGCCTCACCGCCGAAACGCAGCAGCCCGTAGGGGCTGTCCTCGACGACCAGCAGCTCACGCGCCCGGGCCAGCTTGACCAGCCGCAGCCGCCGCTCCAGCGACATCGTCACCCCGGCGGGATTCTGGAAGCTCGGCACCGTGTAGATCAGCTTCGGCCGCCGCCCTTCCGTGTCGAGCCGCTCAAGCGTCGCTTCGAGCTCCTCGATGCGCATCCCCTCGCCGTCGCACTCGATCTGGATCGTGTCCGCCTGGTAGCTGCAGAAGACCGGGATCGCCCCCGGGTAGGTGGGCGCCTCGCAGATCACCGCATCGCCGGGATCGACCAGGGCCTTGCAGATCAGATCGATCGCCTGCTGCCCGCCGGTCGTGACGATCACGTCCTCGGGGTCGGGCAGCATTCCCTCGGCGCCCATCACCTCGATGATGCAGTCGACGGTCTCGCGGAAGCCCTCGGTCGGGCCGTATTGGAGCGCCTCGGCCGCCGACTCCTGGGCGATGCGCGTCATCTGCGCGGCGAAGGTCTGCGCGGGAAAGGTGGAGGTGTCGGGCAGGCCTCCGGCCAGTGAGATCACGTCGGGCCGAGCCGTCACCGCCATCAGGTCGCGCATCGCCGAGGAGCGCATGACCCGCGTGCGCTCGGCGAAGAGGCCGGCGTAGCGCTCCAGGTCGCTGCTGCTCGCGTGGGCGCGTCGCCGGTGGGGCGGGTCGGGCATGGCGAATAGTGTGG
Organism: uncultured Solirubrobacterales bacterium; assembly: GCA_963715455.1. Taxonomy (GTDB): domain Bacteria; phylum Actinomycetota; class Thermoleophilia; order Solirubrobacterales; family 70-9; genus VRUE01. The sequence continues at coordinate 512,357 of OY970245.1, forward strand.
CGGATCGGCATCGGCTCGCCGGGGGAGTTAGGTTTTCCGCGTGGGATCTTTCTCCGGCATCTGCCTCGAGCTCGGCATCGGCATCGCGATCGGCATGCTCGCCGGCACGACCGGCACGCACGGCTCTGCCCGTGGGCGGATGACGATCCTCGCCGGCGTCATCGGCCTCGTGATCGGTGCCCTGCTTGCTGGTAGCGCTGACGTGAGCACGGCCGCCGGCGCCGTTTTTGCCCTGATCGGCGCCGTCTTCGCCTGCCTCGTGGTCAGCGACGTGGTCAGCTCGGCCAGCCGCCGCGAGGGAAGCGGCGCAGGGGCGCTCGCCTTCCTCGTCTCATTGGCAGCGCTCGTCGTCGTCGCGATCGCGATTCTCATCTCGCCGGCGACGCTGCTCGTGGTCGCGGCTCTCGCTTGGCTGGGCGCCTCGCGCCGCCGGCGCTCCCAGCGCAAGCATGCCGGCTTGCGCGTGCTGCGTTAGGAGCCGGGCTTCGCCGCCGACCGGGGCGGCTGGTCAGAATCCCCGGGGATGACGGCCAAGAAGCTGGTTTTCACCTACGTCGACTCGTTGCGCACGGACATGCTCGAACGCGCCGTGGCCGAGGGCCGCGCGCCCACCTTCGGCGCGTTGATCGAACGCGGCAGCTTGATTCCCGACTGCGTCTCCAGCTTCCCCTCGGTGACGCCCGTGGCGAGTGCCGAGATGGTCACCGGGGTCGGCGCCGAGCACCACTGGATCAGTGGCATGAACTGGTACCACCGGCTCGAGCGTCGCTACGTCGAGTACGGCTCCTCGCTGGAGGCAACCCGCGCCTTCGGCATCTTCCGCGCCCTCTACGACCTCGTCTACAACATGAACCTGGCGCACCTCAACCCCGCCGCCGAAACGCTCTTCGAGCAGCTCGACGACGCCCAACTGCGTAGTGCCTGCACGCCCTTCCTCATCTATAGGGGCCGTCATCGCCACCAGGTCTCGCTGGAGGGGCTGCTGCGCCGCGCGGTCGACGCCACTCGCCTCAAGTTTCGCCACCACACCTGGGGCCCGGCCGAGCTTTTCTACGGCGACCTCTACGCAAGCAGCGAGGTGCCTTGCAAATCGACCTCGATCCCCGGCAGCCGCGACGGGTACTCGGCCTGCTGTGCCGCCGAGCTGGCCCAACGCGACGGCTTCGACTTCCTGCTCTTCGCGCTGCCCGACAACGACAACTACTCGCACCGCCACGGCCCCGAAGCGAGCGTCGAGTCGATCGCCAAGGCGGACCACTGCTTCGCCAAGCTCGTCGATGCGGCGGGCGGGCTGGACGGCTTCCTCGAGGACCACGCCGTAATCCTGCTCGCCGATCACGCGCAAACGCCCGTCCATCGCGGCCTGCCCCTGGCCGAGCTGCTCGGCCGCGAGTGGTCGGTGCTGCGGCCTTCGGAGTCGCGGCCCGAGCTGGCCCAGCTGGCGGTCAGTCCGACCGGCCGAGCGGCCCACGTCTACCTGTTGCCGGGCGAGGGGAAGCGCGCTGACCCCGATGCCGTCGGCCGTGCGCTGGGGATGATCGAAGGCGTCGACCTGGTCTGCCGTTTGGAGACGGCAGACGGCGCGCCGCTTGTACGTGCCGAGCCCGAACCGCCCCCACCGGGCGCGACGGCGGTCGTCGAGCGAGGCGATGCGGTGCTTCGCTTCCATCCCGCGGTGAAACGTGTTGTTCGCCCCACAGAGCTGCAAGGCGTTACACCGGTGATGGACCTGCGCGGCAACCACTGGCAGGTGGAGGGCGATCTGACTGCGCTGCAGGCGCGAATCGAGGAGGGCTTGCTGCGCAGCGAGACCTACCCCGATCCCCTGCGCCGCGTCTGGTCGGGGCTGAGCAGCCCACACGCCGGCGATTTCGTTCTCTCCCTGACGCCCGGCTATGAGGCGGTCGACTGGGGTGGGGTGAGCCACGCGGGCGGCGGCAGCCACGGCTCACTGCACGCCGGCGATTCACTCGGCCCGCTGCTCTTTGTCGGCTGCGGCCCGGAGGACCCAACTGCCCGTTCGCAGTGGGCGCTTTGCGATGTCGCGCCGATCGTGCGCGATCACTTCGGGCTATGAGATGGGCGCTAATCGGGGCGCTCATAGTCGCCCTCTCTCTACCTGCTTCTGCGAGTGCCGAGATCGACGCTTCCGAGGCCACCCGAGCGGCAAACCGCGACACAAAGGTCGCTGAGCAGCGCCGCAAGAACGATGGGCTGACGCATAGCGCCGCCAGGGTCGACGGCAAGTGGGAGGTCGCCTACTTCGCCGACGAAAAGCAGGTGGCGCTGGCCATCGTCGATCCGCGGAGCGGTCGAGTGCGCGAGTCGTGGACCGGTTACCAGACGACCTGGAAGATGGCTCGTGGCTACGCCGGCGCCTTCGGTCACAAGCTCAACGCGCCCTACGTCTTCCTGCCGCTCTGCGCGATCTTCTTGCTCGGCCTGATCGACTGGCGGCGACTGGGCCGCCTCGTCAACCTCGACCTGCTCGCCCTGCTCGGCTTCGGGGCCTCGCACTTCTTCTTCAACCGGGCCGAGATCGGCGTCTCGGTTCCCCTGCAGTACCTGCCCCTCGCATACCTCTTCGGCCGGGCTCTGTGGATTGGCCTGCGGGGCAGGGTCAGCCCCGTACGCCCCGTCTGGCCGGCCGCCTGGCTGCTGATCGCGGCGCTCTTCCTGTTCGGCTTCCGCGTCGGCCTCAACGTCGCCGACTCGGGCGTGATCGACGTCGGCTACGCCAGCGTCGTCGGTGCCGATCGCATTACCCACGGCGAAGCGATCTACGACAACTTTCCCGACGACGTTTCCCAGGGCGATACCTACGGCCCGGTCAGCTACCTCGCCTACGTTCCCTTTGAGCTGATCTGGCCCTGGTCGGGCAGCTGGGACGATCTGCCCGCCGCTCACGGCGCCGCCGTCTTCTTCGACCTCGCCACCTTCGCCCTGCTCATCCTCCTCGGCCGTCGTATCCGTCCCGGCCCCGAGGGCAACAAGCTCGCCGCCACGCTGGCCTTCGCTTGGGCGGCCTACCCCTACACAGCCTTCGCCCTGCTCTCAAACTCGAACGACACGCTGGTCGCGATGCTGCTCACTGCGACCCTCCTGGTCTTGGCCCGCCCGGCGGCCAGAGGAGCGATGACGGCCCTGGCGAGCGCCGCCAAGTTCGCCCCGGCGGTGCTGGCGCCAATGCTCGCCACCTACGGAGAGAAGCGCTCGAGGTTCCTGCTCGCCTTCGCTGTCACCGGGGCGGCGGTGATGCTCTGGCCCATCCTCGACCCCGGCCTCTCGACCGTCTACGACCGCACGATCGCCTACCAAGCCGGCCGCGACTCACCCTTCAGCATCTGGGGACAGGCAGCTGCTCTCGAGCCCCTACGCATCGCGATCATGGCGGCAGTAGCTCTATTGGCAGTGACTTTCGCCTTGCGCCCCAAGGACAAGCAGCTCACCCAAGTCGCAGCGCTGGGGGCAGCGCTCCTGATCGGCGTCCAGCTAACCATGCAGCACTGGTTCTACCTCTACATAGTCTGGTTCTACCCATTCCTTCTAATTGCCATGGCCGTCGGGAGTGCCTCCTCCGGACACTCAAGCGCGGCTCCTGCCGCGCGTCCGGAGGAGGCACTCCCGACGGCCTAACCCTCTAGGACTGGACAGGAGCGGGCACCATCACCTGCTCGATCGAGTCGGCCAGCCCCCGCTCGTTGACCTCGACCACCGCCCCCATAACCCAGACATCCTCCTCGGCGGTCTCGAACCTGACCGGCATCTGCGTGATCAACGACTCGAGCACGATCTCCGGCTTGACCCCGAGCACGCTGGTGCGCGAGCCGGTCATGCCGACGTCGGAGATGAAGGCAGTGCCCTGGGGCAGCACGCGCGCATCAGCCGTCGGCACGTGGGTGTGGGTGCCGAGCACGGCGGCAACGCGGCCATCGAGGTGCCAGCCCATTGCCACCTTCTCGCTGCTCACTTCGGCGTGGAAGTCAACGATCGCAAAGTCGCACTCGATCCGCTCGAGGATGCTGTCGACCTCGTGAAAAGGTGAGCGGGCCACCCTGAGGCTGACTGCGCCGCTGAGGTTGATCACGCCGACCCGCTTGCCTCCTGCTTCGACCACGGTGTAGCCCCGGCCGGGGTTGGCGTGCGGGTAATTGGCGGGTCGCACGACCCGCTTCTCCTGATCGAGGAAATCGTAAGCCTCGCGGTGGCGGTAGACGTGGTTGCCTGTAGTAATCGCGCCGGCGCCGGCATCGAAGAGGGCCGCCGCCGTCTTCTCGGTGATCCCCATACCGCCGGCGGAGTTCTCGCCGTTGACGACGATCAGGTCGGGTGCGTGTCGCTCGCGCAGCTCCGGCATCGCCGCCGCCAGCCCGCGCCTGCCCGGCCCGCCGACCACGTCACCGATGAAGAGCAGCTTCATGCGCTGACCCTATCTGCGAAATTGCGAGAGGGTGTGCCGATGAGCGAGCACAGCGACGTCCTCGAGCGAGCCCTGGACTATCCGTATTCAGCTCCCTTTCGTCCCTTTGTCCAGATCGGTCGCCGCACCGTCGACCCCGCCGAGGTCGAGCTGGATGAGCGCCCCCGCCTGCCGCTCCTGGCCTACGGCTCGAACGCTGCTCCCGAGGTGCTCGCCCGCAAGCTCTCGCTCAACCCCGAGCCGGTGCTCGTCGTGCCGGCCTGGTTGCATGATTTCGACGTCGTCTACTCCGCCCACATCTCCCCCTATGGGGCGGTGCCGGCGACCTTGCAGCGCAGCCCCGGCACCGCGGTGCGGGTCTGTGTCGCCCACCTAACCGAGGAGCAGCTCACCTTGGTCTCCTCCACTGAGCCGAACTACGAACTGGCGAACCTGGGGCCGGTCGAGTGCCGTCCCGACCAGGGCGATCCTCTGCAGGAGCTTTCCGCTTACCTCAGCCGCCATGACTGCCTGCTGCTTGACGGCGCCGAGATCGCCCTCGCCGCGGTGCAGGCCCGCGATCGGCGCTTCGCTGAGCTCGAAGAGCCAGGCGTCCTGGAGCGGGTCAGGTCGCAGGTTTGCCCTTACGAGGACCTCGAGACGTTTGTGCTCAGCAACGTCACCGACCCGGACCTGGCCCGAGCTCGTTCAGCCGAACTGGACCGGCGCCGCGCAGGCGGGTTTCGCTAGACCCTGCTGAAACGTCGCAGGGCGAAACGGGCCAGCAGCCCGTAGGCGACCATCAAAGCCGCCAGATGGAGCAGGGCCGTCCCAACGCTCGGCCCGGCTGGGTCGAGGGCACCACTCACTGCCTGCAGGGTGGGCTTGAAGGGGAAGAGTGCGGTGAGCAGCTCGATCGCGTCGAAGAGCGCTGGGCCCACGGTGCCCGAGGGGATCAGCGAGAGGAAGGCGATCGGCAGGGTCACCATGAAGGCAAGCAGTGAGACGGCTCGTACCTCGCGGGCTGCCGCTCCAAGCGCCGCCCCTGCCGCTCCAAGCGCCGCTCCGCCGACGAGGATCGCGACCAGCCAGAGTCCGAAGCGGTCCCAGTGCAGGGGAACGAAGAGCGCCAGCCCGAGCAGCATCAAGAGGGTCACGACGAGGCCGACGATTACCCCCAGGCCGATCTTCTCGGTGAGCAGGGCCGAGCGTGAGACGAGCCCGCGGGTGAGCCGCGGGAAGGCGTTCTCCTCACGCTCAAGTGCCAGTGACCCGGCAACAAGCAAAACGACGACGAAGGCCAGGGTGAAGGTCACGGCGACGGCGATCGCAAATGATTCGAGCGGTGGGGTGGAGGCCTCAACTACCTCTTTGTCGACGCCGATCGGCTGGGTGAGTCGCCTGAGCAGCGGCTCTGCCGTACCCAGGTTGCTGCGGGCCAGCGTCGTGAAGCGGATCACTTCGTCAACCGAGTCGCGCATCTCGCCTGGCGGCAGGGCCGGCCGCAACGCTTCGAGGATGCGGGCGCTGTTTCGCAGGCCGAGGATCTCGATCGTCTGGCCGAGCACGCTGAACTCGCCCCCATCGAGAACGAGGCCGACGAATTTGCCGCCTTCGGCGGCGATGCGGCGAGCGATGACGAGGTTCGCCTGGGTGAGCAGCGAGTTGATCCGGTCGTTGACGAGGCGTGCCTTGACCGGGTCGTCTTCGTTGACGATTACCTCCACTTCCGGCGTGCTGGGAGCGGGTGTGGAGAGGGAGTTGATGCGGTCGACGAGGTCGGCGGGCAGAATCAGCGCTGCCAGCACGTCTCCCGAGCGCACCTCCTCGATCGCCTCCTCGCGAGAGCCGACATGGACGCACTCGACCCTCTTGCAGATCCGGTCGTTGACGCCGACCCGCGGTAGCTGCGTCGTGCCGACGCTGACCCGGGCGTCGCTCGGCACCTCGTTGAGGAAGGCGACGCGCGGCTTCTCAGGCGAGCGCGAGACGGCAAAGCCGACAAGCACCGCGATCAGCACTGGGTAGGCGACGAGCAGCACCGCCTGCAAGGGCGAGCGGCGCAGGATCTGCAAGTCCTTGAGCAGCAGCCAGCGCATCAGTGACCCCGGTGGTGGAGGAAGGCGACAAAGGCGGTCTCGAAATCTTGGTCGGCGGCCTCCGGCGCCTCGCGGCGAACCACCTCCCGCAGCTCGTCGGGCGAGCCATCGAAGAGCGCCTCGCCGTCAGCGAGGACCAGCAGCCGCTTGCCGTAACGCTCAGCCTCCTGGATGTCGTGGGTGGAGAAGATCACCGTCGTGCCGTCGCTTGAGGCGAGGCCACCGACGAACTCCCAGAGCCTTGCTCGCTGGCGCGGGTCGAGGCCGACGCTGGGCTCGTCGAGGAGCAGCACCGAGGGCTGGGCCAGCAAGCCGATGGCGATGTTGATGCGCTGCTGGTTGCCGCCCGAGAGCCGCGCCACGATCTCGCCCCGCCGTTCTCTCAGACCGGTTAGCTCCAGCATTCCCTCGGTCGACGCGTGCGGGTCCTCATGACCCTCCAGCCGCGCGAACAGCAGCAGGTTCTCCTCGACGGTCAGCCGCCGGTAGAGGGCCGCCTGCTGCGGCACCCAGCCGACCCCGGCCTCCGGGATGCTCACCTCGCCGTCATCCGGCTTCGATATGCCGGCCAGGATCGAGAGCAGTGTCGTCTTCCCAGCTCCATTGGGCCCGATGACAGCCACCAGCTCCCCAGCCTCAGCACTCAGGTCGACGCCCCGCAAAGCCTCGCGATCCCCATAGCGCTTGACGAGCCCCTTTGCCTCCACGGCGGAGAACGGTACCCGCCGAGTGAGAACTGGATTGCTAGGCCCGCTTGAGGAGGGATGGGGACACCCCTGAACGGACACTCAAGCGCGGGCAAAGCCCGCGCGTCCGGGCAGGGGTGTCCCCATCCCTCCCTCCCCTAAACTCGCCCCAATGCCGTTCCCCGCCACCCGCCTGCGCCGCCTGCGCCGCACCGAGGCCCTGCGCGGCCTCGTCCGCGAGACCGCGCTCTCGCCCGCGCACCTGATCCAGCCGTTGTTCGTCGTTGCTGGCGAGGGCGTGCGCGAGGAGGTCGACTCGATGCCCGGCGTCGAGCGTTTCTCGATCTCGGAGCTGGTCGGAGAGGCGACCGAGATCGCCACCGCCGGGGTGGGGACCGTGCTGCTCTTCGGCATCCCCGCAGCGAAGGATGAGTCTGGCTCGGGCGCTTATGACGACGAGGGCGTCGTGCAGATGGCGGTGCGAGCCCTGAAGGAGGCCCACCCGGACCTCACCGTGATCACCGACGTCTGCCTCTGTGAGTACACCTCGCATGGCCACTGCGGCTTCGTCCGCGACGGCGAGGTCGACAACGACATCACCGTCGAGCTGCTCGCCAAGACCGCTATCTCCCACGCCGAGGCCGGCGCCGACGCCGTCGCGCCCAGCGACATGATGGACGGCCGCATCGGCACGATCCGTCACCAGCTCGACGAAGAGGGCCACTCGCGCGTGCCGATCGTCGCCTACAGCGCCAAGTACGCCTCGGCCTTCTACGGCCCCTTCCGCGAGGCGGCCGAGTCGACGCCGGAGTTCGGCGACCGCCGTGGCTACCAGATGGACCCGGCCAACGCCGCCGAAGCCGTGCGCGAGGCCGAGCTCGACCTCGAAGAGGGTGCCGACATGCTGATGGTCAAGCCGGCGACGCCTTACCTCGACGTCGTGCGGCAGGTGAAGCAGGCGACCGGCGCGCCGCTCGCCGCCTACCACGTCTCCGGCGAGTACTCGATGCTCAAGGCGGCAGCCGAGCAAGGCTGGATCGACGAGCGCGCCGCGGTGCTCGAGACGCTCACCTCGATCCGCCGGGCAGGCGCCGACGCGATCGTCACCTACTACGCCAAGGAGGCGGCCGCATGGCTTCGGTGAAGCTTCCCCAGTCGAAGGCGCGCAGCCGCAAGGACGGCGCCGCGATCCCGCTCGACGAGACCGACAAGCGGCTGATGAACCTGCTGCAGTCGAGCTTCCCGCTCGACGCCGAGCCCTTTGCCCTGGTTGCCTCGGAGGCCGAGCTGGAGCTCGACGACCTCCTGACTCGCACCCAGCGCCTGCTCGACGAGCGGATCATCCGCGAGATCACGCCGATCTTCGACACGCGGGCACTCGGTTATGAGTCGATGCTGGTCGCCGCCAAGGTCGACTCGGAGAATCCCCAGCGCGCCGCCGCCGCCGTCAACGCTCACCCCGGCGTCTCGCACAACTACCTGCGCACGCACGACTTCAATCTCTGGTTCACGATCGCCACGCCGCCCGACTCCGAGCTCGGCCTGGCCGGCACGCTCGACGTGCTGATGCGCGAGACCGGCGCCGAGTCGATGCGCCAGCTGCCCACCCTCACCCTGTTCAAGATCAACATGAACCTGGAGATGGAGAAGGGCACGGAGGCGCTCTCCGCCGCGGTTGAGGCAGCACCGCCCCGCGAGCTCGAGGCGCAGCCCTACGACGCCCGCGACATCGGGGTGATCCGCGCCCTGCAGGGGCCGATGCAGGCGGTCGAGCGCCCCTACGACGAGGCGGCTGCGGAGCTGGGGATGAGCACCGAGCAGTTGCTCGACCACCTGCAGGGAATGATCGAGCGCAAGCTGCTGCGCCGCGTGGCGGCGATCCTCTTCCACCGCCGCGCCGGCTTCTCGGCCAACGGCATGGGCGTCTGGAAGGTGCCCGAGGGGGAGATCATGGAGACGGGTGGTCGCATGGCCTCCTTCCGTGGCATCTCTCACTGCTACCAGCGCCCCACATATGAGGACTGGCCCTACAGCGTCTTCACCATGGCCCACGGGCGCTCGAAGGAGGAGTGCGACGCGATCCTCGACTCGATCGCCGAGCAGTGCGGCATGGGCCCCGACGATCGCGCCACGCTCTACTCCTCGACCGAGTACAAGAAGATCCGCCTGCACTACTTCACCGAGGACTACCAGCGCTGGGAGGAAGAGCATTCCTAGCGACGCGCGCTCGGCCGAGCTCTACCGGCGAGCGCTAGAGGTCCTGCCGGGCGGCGTCAACAGCCCCGTGCGGGCGATGCGCCAGATCGGCCGCGAGCCGATCTTCGTCGAGCGCGGCGAAGGCTGCGAGCTGATCGACGTCGACGGCAACCGCTACCTCGACTGGGTCGGCTCCTGGGGGCCACTGATCCTCGGTCACGCCCACCCCGCGGTGCTCGCCGCGGTCCGCGAGGCGGCCGAGAGGGGAACGAGCTTCGGCGCCGCCACCGCCGCCGAGGTCGAACTGGCCGAGGAGGTGGTCGAGCGGGTGCCTTCGGCGGAGATGGTGCGCATGACCAGCTCCGGCACCGAGGCGGCGATGAGCGCTGTGCGCCTCGCCCGCGCCGTCACGGATCGCGAGGTCGTCGTCAAGTTCGCCGGCGCCTACCACGGTCACTCCGACGGATTGCTCGCCGATGCCGGTTCGGGGGTGGCGACGCTGGCGATCCCCGCCACGCCCGGCGTCACCGCCGCACAAGCAGCGGGCACGGTGGTGACTCCCTGGAACGACCGCGCCGCGGTCGAGCAGGCACTTGCCGAGCACGACGTGGCAGCCCTGGTGGCCGAGCCGATTGCGGCCAACATGGGAGTGGTGCCACCGGCCGAGGGCTTCCTCGATTTCCTCCGCGAGGCCACGCGCGCGGCCGGCGCCCTGCTGGTCTTCGACGAGGTGATCAGCGGTTTCCGCGTCGCCCGTGGCGGCGCGCAGGGGCTCTACGGGGTCGAGCCCGACCTGACCGTGCTCGGCAAGGTGCTCGGCGGCGGCCTGCCGGCGGCCGCCTTTGCCGGGCCGCGTGAGCTGCTCGAACGCATCGCCCCGGCTGGCGACGTCTACCAGGCGGGCACGCTCTCGGGCAACCCGCTGGCGACCGCCGCTGGCCTTGCCACCCTGCGCCAGCTCGACGCCGAGGCCTACGCCCGTCTAGCGGCGCTCACCGAGCGTCTCGCCAGCGGTCTCACCGAGCTTGCCGTCGGCCGACCGCTGCAGGTTGCCGCCGCACCGGGCCTGCTGACGCTCTTCTTCAGCTCCGTACCGGTCATCGACTTCGCCACCGCCGCGGCCTGCGACCTCACAGCCCACGCCCGCTTCTGCCGCGCCCTGCTCGAACGCGGCGTCTACCCGCCGCCATCGCAGTTCGAGGCCTGGTTCGTCTCCCTCGCCCACGACGATGCGGCGATCGACCGCACGCTCGAAGCCGCCGCCGAGAGTCTCGAGGAGGCCCTGCGGTGAGGGGGTGTGGCGACTTTCCCGTCATATACACGGATAAGTCGCCACAGGCGGTCGAATGACCTCGATGCCAGCCGATGCTCTTCGCGCCCTCGCGAGTTCCCTGCGCGAGGAGGACACGCCGATCTCTGCCCACGTGATCGAGACCGACGAGCGGCCCGAGTTCGGCCTGCTGGCGGCGGGTGGCCCACGGGCGGCCGCGGCACCCGGCGAGTACGCGCTGGTCGTCGAGGCGGTACGTGAGGGCTACCTGTTGCACTACGGAGAGCCGCGCTTGCTGCGCGGTCACGACCCCGACCTCGCTCTGCTCGCTGGCGACTATCTCTATGCGCTCGGCATCGAGCGCCTCGCGGCGCTCGGCGACGCCACGGCGGTGGCCCTGCTCGCCGAGCTGATCGGCAACTGCGCCCGCCTCCACGCGGAGAGCCGTGAGGAGGGGGTGCCCGCCCTGTGGCACGCCGCCGCCGCGGCGATCTCCGGCGAGGACCATGGCGACCGCACAGCGGCGTGAGTCAATAGACTCCACTCTTCCTGAGGCAAGCTGTTGAGCGACGAAGCGGACAAGCAGAACGGGGCCGAGGCGGCCGCCAGGCCAGAGCGCCCGGAGGCACAGCCACCCGGCTATTTCGAGGGCGAGTCGATGACTCGTCGTCGCGCCTTTACGGTCGCCGCCCAGGGTCTCGGCGGGATCGCCGGCGCGGCGATCATCCTGCCCGCGGTCGGCTTCGCCGTAGCGCCGATCTTCCACCGCGGCAAGGAGCGCTGGGAGGCGGTCGGCCCGGTCAGCGACTTCGTCGAGGACACCTACCGCCAGGTGGTCTTCACCGAGACCGAGGGGATCGGCGACGCCGGCAAGACGACTGCCTACGTGCGCAAGGGATCGAAGCTCTTCGACGAGGACCCCGCCTCGATCGTCGCCGTCTCCAACCGCTGTGTCCACCTTGGCTGTCCGGTGCGCTTCGTCGAGGCGGCCGGCAACTTCATCTGCCCCTGCCACGGCGGCGTCTACGACTTCCAGGGCAAACGCATCGGCGGCCCGCCGGTGCGCCCCCTCGACCAGTTCCAGACCCGTATTCGCGGGGGCCAGGTGGAGGTCGGGCCGCGCTACAGCGTCACCTCCCAGCTCGAGCCGGTGCGCGCCCGCGACCCCGGCGAGTTCACCGGTGGCATCTGGGAGTATCTGTACCCGCCCCGTCCGTCCACCTTCCCGCCCCCGAGTTAGGCGGCTAGCCGACGATGAAGCTCGACTCCTTGATTCCAGCGCCGCTCCGCAAACCGGCCAAGCCGGGCGCGGGCAATGGCGCCAAGGGTGCCGCCCCGGCCGATCTGAAGACGGCCCCGCCCGAGCGTCCCTCCGATTCCAAGCGCCTCGCCGACCGCGCCGTGGAAGCGCCAGTCGACGTGCTCGCCTGGGTCGACCAGCGCACCGCCGCCTCTGGGTTCCTCACCGGGATGCTCTTCCGCAAGGTGCCGAAGGGCACCAACTGGTTCTACACGCTCGGTTCGGCGACGCTCTTCGCCTTCATCGTGCAGGCCGTCACCGGCGTCTTCCTGGCGATGTTCTACACGCCCTCCACGACCCAGGCCTACGCCTCGATCGCCCACATCAACAACGACGTCTTCCTCGGCGCCTTCGTGCACGGCATGCACAAGTGGGGCTCGAGCGTGATGGTGATCCTGATCTTCCTGCACATGGGGCGCACCTTCTTCTTTGGCGCCTACAAGTACCCGCGCGAGCTCAACTGGGTGATCGGCGTCGTGCTGCTCATCCTGACGATGACGATGGCCTTCACCGGCTACCTGCTGCCCTTCGACCAGCGCTCCTTCTGGGCCTCGGTCGTCGGCATCAACATCAACGGCACCGGCCCGATCGTCGGCCCCTACCTGAGTGATTTCCTGCGCGCCGGCCCTGAGCTGGGCGCGACGACGCTCTCGCGTTTCTACGCGATCCACATGCTGTTGCTGCCGGGCGCGATCATCGCTCTGATCGGCGCCCACCTCTACCTCGTCGTCAAGCTCGGCACGACGGCGCCGCCCTGGGTCAAAGCCGAGAAGCCCAAGGTGGCGACGCCGGCCGTCCAGCTTGACGCCGGCACTGACGGCAACGGAGCGTCGCCCTCGTGAAGCCAGCCGACAAGCAGGCATACCTCGAGGAGTACGAGCTGCTGAAGAAGAAGGGCAAGCCCTTCTTCCCCTACGCGGTGCTCAAGGACTCGACGATGGCGCTGCTCGTCGTCGGCGTGATCATCGCCATGTCGATCATCCTCGGCGCTGAGCAGGGGCCCAAGGCCGACCCCACCTCGACCACCTACGTGCCGCGTCCCGAGTGGTACTTCTTCTTCCTCTTCGAGGTCCTGCGCGTGATCAAGCCGCCGGAGCTGGTGCCGATCGCGACGATCGGCATCCCGACGATCTGCATGGTCCTGCTGCTGTTGCTGCCGTTCTACGACCGTGGCCCGGAGCGCAACCCGATCCGCCGCCCGATCGCCAGCACGGCCGGCATCCTCACCATCGTCGCGATGGCCTACCTCTCCTTCCTTGGCGCCACCGGCGGCTCGCCGACTGAGATCGAGATGGAGGTCGCGCCGCGCTACGAGGCCGGCAAGGAGATCGTCGCCGGTGCAGGGTGCCTCGCCTGCCACAAAATCGGCGAGAACGGCAACGGCGCCCTGGGGCCGGATTTGACCCACATCGCTTCGCAGGTTCCCCGCGCGGCGATCTTGCGCTCGGTGGAAATCGGCCCCGGTATCATGCCCTCCTTCCGCGACCTACCGCCGAAGAAGCTCAACGAGCTCGCCGATTTCCTCTCCTCGCTCGACTAAGCCCTCCCGGGACTCCGCCCAGTTCGCGGGGCAGGTCAACCGTATGTTCGATCGCGTCGCGAGTCGCTATGACGCGCTCAACTCGGTGATGACCGCCGGCCTGCACCACCGCTGGCGCGAGCGCGCCGCGGACCGGGCGCAACTGCGTCCCGGCGACTCGGCGCTCGACGTCTGCTGTGGCACCGGCGATCTGGCGCTCGAGCTGGCCGGCCGGGTGACGCCCGGCGGCCACGTGGTCGGCTGCGACTTTTCCGAGCCGATGCTGGATCTCGCCCGCGACAAGGCACTCGAGCGATCGGCGAGCGGTGTGCGCTTCGAGTGGGCAGACGCGCTCAGCCTGCCCTATGACGCGGGGCGCTTCGATGCGGTCACGGTCGGCTTCGGCGTGCGCAACCTGGCCGACCTCGATCGCGGCCTGCTCGAGATGGCCCGTGTGCTGCGTCCCGGCGGGCGACTCGTGGTGCTGGAGATCACCCAGCCCAGCCGGCCGCCACTTTCGACCTTCTTCTCGCTCTGGTTCGACCGCATCGTCCCCTTGCTCGGGGCGCTCTCGGATGAGTCCGAGGCCTACTCCTACCTACCCGAGTCGGTGCGCAGCTTCCCCGGGCCACAGCGCCTGGCGGAGAAGATGGACTCGGCCGGGTTTGAGCAGATCCGCTGGACAGTGCTCGCCGGAGGGATCATCGCGATCCACAGCGGCGTCCTTCGGTGACCCGCCGCTCGGCGGTCCCGCCGCCGGTCACCGCCGTGCTCGATGCATCGAGCCGCTGGCTGCCCGCCCGACTCGGCGAGGTCGAGGAGCTGCTGCGCGAACAGAGCCGTGACCACGGCGAGATCCTCGACACTGATGTTGCCGCCACCCTGGCGGCGGGCGGCAAGCGCCTACGCCCGCTGCTCGTCTTGCTCTGTGCCGGCGCCGACGGGGGGGGTGAGGCGGTGCGGGCTGGGGCGGCCGTGGAGCTGGTTCATATGGCGACCCTGGTCCATGACGACGTGCTTGATGACGCTCCACTGCGCCGCGGCCAGCCGACGATCGCCGCCACTGCCGGCCGCGGTCGGGCGACGGCGGTCGGCGATCTACTCTTCTCGCGCGCCTTCGCCCTGCTTGCCGAGCACGGGGACGAGCGCGCCGTTGCCCTGCTCGCCGAAGCCTCGGTTGCCCTCGCCCGCGGCGAGCTCAGCCAGCGCCACGACGCCTTTGACACCGCTATCTCCGAGCAGCGCTACCTGGAGCGCTGCCGGCTGAAGACCGCCAAGCTCTTCGAGTGCGCCTGTCGCCTGGGGCGCGACGAGCAGGCACTGGGCAGCTTCGGGGCCGAGATCGGTCTCGCCTTTCAGCTGCTAGATGACGTGCTCGACGTCTCCGGTCCCCCCGAGCGCACCGGCAAGGCAAGGGGAACGGATCTGCTCGACGGCACCGTCACCCTGCCGCTGATCGCCGCCGCCGCGGCCGACCCGGGCATCCGCTCGACTGACCTGCGCGCCCTCGATCTCGCCGCCGCCGAGCAGCTCTGCGAGCGAATCGCCGCAACTGGCGCGCTCGAGCAGGTCCGCTCCCGCGCCCTGGAGATGGTTGTCTCGGCAAAGGCCGGCCTCAGCGCAGCTGATTTCGACGCCGAGCAGCGTCAACTCCTCGATCTCGTCGCCGACGGCGTCGTGCAGCGCTACAGCTAGGCGTCAACGGAAGTCGTCGGCGTCGATCAGGTCAGCGTCGAGCGCTGCCGCGAAGGTGTCGGCGACGTACCGCATGTTCTCGTGCTCGAGCGTCTTAAGTACGTCGCTGAGCGCCCGCGTGCCCTGGTCGAGCTCTTCGTCGAAAGCGTCAATCTCGGCTTCGCCGTGCACTTGGTCGCAATGCCAGTCGCACTCGGGGCAGCGCCGCCAGAGGCGCCAGTGTCCCCGATCGCCCGCCTGCTCCCAGCAGGTCGGCTGCACCAGCTGCGAGCCGCATTGCGGGCAGACATGTAGCCCGGTTGTGGTTTTGGTCTGACTGGCAGCGGTCTCGCGCATGGCTTTCTTATCGAACCCGCGAGAAAGCGAATCAATCCGCACTTTTCCGCGGAATTGGGGGAAAACCCAAGTTTCAGGTAGTTCACCTACCCAATTCGCCGTGATCCGATCGCCACCTGCGGCCGTTACCATGGGTGGATGCCAAACGTAGGACCCCTTGAGCTCGCGATCGTCCTGATCATCGCCCTCGTCGTCTTCGGGCCGAAGCGTCTGCCCGAGCTCGGTCGCTCGCTGGGTCGAGGCATCCGCGAGTTCCGCGGCTCGGTTAGCGGCGAGCGCCACGAGGAGCCCGAGCACCCCGAGGCAATCGAGTCCCCCAAGCCGCCTGCCGAGAAGGGCGCCGAGGGCGAGCCGGTCGCCCACGACCGCAGCTGAGGCACAACGATGGCCCGGATGAGGCCGGTCTCCCACGAGGATCGACTAACGCTGGTCGAGCACCTCGATGAGCTGCGCACCCGCATAGTCGTCTGCATCCTCGTCTTCGGCGTGGCCCTGGGGCTCTGCCTCTGGCAGGACGACCTGTTGTTGGAAATCGCCTCGGGACCGCTGCCCTCTGACCACGACGAGCTGATCACCCTCGGCGTCACCGAGGCCTTCACCACGACCCTCACCGTCTCGGTCTACGGCGCGCTGATCCTCTCGATGCCGATCCTGCTCTACCAGGCGTATGCCTACGTGCTGCCCGCCTTCAGCCATCGCGAGCGGCGGGTGATCCTGCCGATCCTGCTCTGCGTCCCCGTGCTCTTCCTCGCGGGGGTGGCCTTCGCCTACTTCGTCGTCATGCCACCAGCGGTCGAGTTCCTGCTCGGCTTCAACGAGGGCCAGTTCAACGTTCAAGTTCGTGCCCGCGACTACTACAGCTTCTTCTCGACAACGCTGCTCGCCGGCGGGCTGATCTTTCAGCTGCCGCTGGCGATCCTGGCGGTGACTCGCCTGGGCATCGTCTCAGTCGACCAGCTGGCGAAGAACCGCCGCTACGCCTACTTGGCGATCGCAATCGTGGCCGCCGCGCTGCCCGGCGTCGACCCAATCTCAATGCTGATCGAGATGGTGCCGCTGCTCGTCCTCTTCGAGTTGAGTATCTTGATCGCTCGGGCCTTTGGCACGCCGAAGGCCACGGGAGGCATCGGGAAACCTTCAACCCAGGAGCGGTGATCGGAGTGGCAGAAGGCGAGCGACGGATGGTGTTCGACACCCGGGGACGGCGCAGGAACGTCCTCCGGGTCGTCTACGGGACCCTCGCGCTGCTGATGGGCGCCAGCCTCTTCCTGGTCATCGGGCCGTTCAGCATTGCTGACATCTTCAACACGGCCAGCACGACCAACCCGGCCGCGGTTCTCGACGAGCAGGCCGAACGGATCGAAACCAAACTGCAAACTGAACCCGACAACGAAGACTTGCTGCTGGCGCTGACCCGGGCACGTATCGGGGCCGGCAACGCTGGCACAGAAATCAACTCGGAAACTGGTCTCGCGCAACTGACTCCAGAAGGGCGGGAAGACCTGGCGCTAGCTTCGGAAGCGTGGAACCGTTATCTGAAAGCGACTGACGAACCCAACCCCTCCGGGGCGCTGCTAATGGCTGGTGCCTACTTCAGCTTGGCCGAAAGCGGCGGTACGAGCTTCGAAGAAATCGAAGAAAACATCGAGAATGCCGCCGGCGCACAGCGCATCGCGGCAGAAGCCCGACCCAGTGTCGGCACCCTCACCTCGCTGGCGGTCTATGAGTACTTTGCCAACGACTTCGCCGCCGGCGATGAGGCGGCGAGGAAAGCTGAAGCAAAAGCCCCCAAGGTCGAAGCCAAAGAAGTCAGTAAACAACTCGACGAATACCGCCAGCGCGGCAAGTCCTGGGAAGCGCAGAAGAAAGAAGTCGCCAAAACCGTAGGCGAACAACGCAAGGAAGCGTTGAAAAATCCGCTCGGTGGTCTGGGCGGCAGCTCGCTGAGTCCGTAGCTAGAGCTTTCTCTGGGCAACGACCGCTCGCTTGACCTCGAGCACGTCGCGCCCGATCGCGTCGAGGCGGTCGAGGATCACCTGCTCGAACGAGCGACCGCTACCCATGCGCCCTGCCGCGTGGAGGAGGTCGGCGGCCGGCGTGTCGAGGGCCCGGGCGATCTGCTCGATCACCTCGTCAGCAGGCGGGCCTTGGCTGCCGAGCTCGACCCTGGAGAGGTTGGAAGCCGACATTGGGATGCGTTTGGCGAGCTGGTCCAGCGTGTAGCCACGCTCGCGGCGGAGTTTCCGCAGCAACGCGCCCAGGGCTAGGGCGCGGCTTGCCTCCCTTTGTCCCCTGGGGCTCGCCATCACCAGCCCCTGTTTCGAGCATAAACACGCGGTCCCCTTGCCGTTTCCCGCAAAGCGGTAGATAGCCCGAAAGATTCCGCCGCGGCGCGCCGAAATTCATGGGCCGTGCTGGGCTCGAACCAGCGACCTTGAGATTAAGAGTCTCCTGCTCTACCAACTGAGCTAACGGCCCGGGAAGCCAGCAAGTATAGGAAGGGCGGACTAGCCGCGGACCGTGCAGCCCTTCTCAACGCTGCCGTCGATGATCGTGCCGTCGACGAAGGTGAAGCGACCGTGGGTGCGCAGCACGTTGTCGCTGCAGCGGGCCGAGGTGTAGCTGCGTTTGGCACCGCGGTAGCGGTAGCGGCGACCGACGTCGACGTCGAGGTGGGTAAGAGCGCCACGGCCGCCAGCGATTGGCGGCACGTTGACGACGACGCGGTAGCGAAATTCTCCCGGGCGCCGTTCGATCGGGATCGTCAGCACGAAGCTCTGCACCATCGGCGAGGTAGTGCGCGCGTGGAAGATCACGGTCGGCTTGCCAGCTTCTCGCGGGCCGTTGAAGAGGGTCAGCGCCGAGCTCGCCGGGACGGGTCCCATGCCCTCGGGGACGACTACCGCTTCCACACGCCCGGTGCCGACGATCGCGCCCGAGCATCTGGCTCGTGCTTCCTGGGGGGTCGCTTCCGCCAGTGCGGCTGGCTGGCAGATGGGCAGGCCAGCGGTGGTGAGGCGTCCGTCGCGGTCGAAGTCGACCACTATTTGCTGCAAGGCCGGCGGCACGCTGCCGTCCACAGCCCGTAGGTCGGCGTGTCCCTCGAAGTCGATCGGTGCAAAGGCATTGCGCGGCAGGGTGCGCGGGGTGAAGCCCCCGTCGGCGGTGAGGATCAGGTTGTCGATCCGCACCAGGGCAGCGTCGGCCCCGCCCGTCAGCAGAACGCAGATCGCCACCCCGATGCCCAGAAGCCGCCTCACTTCGAAATCCCTCCCAGATCAGGCTAGCGATCCGCGCAAGCCGGCCCTGCAAACCTGGTCTTAACAGAGTCTTCTGTTTCTTTTCCCCCGCTCCGTCGCTCGGACCGCCAAACTACGTCCGTGCCTGTGAGGAGGAGCAGGGGGCAAAGCGATGACCCACGCGCTGATGGCGACGACAAGGCTCGCCCGCCCCTGATGCTGCGCTACCCGCGGCGGGCGCTGGCGATCTCGCTGCTCTTCGTCGCCGTTCTCGTCTCCTTCGGCTTCAGCCTCGAGGAGCGGCTCAGCCCGAGCACGCTGAGCATCAACGGCACCGAGTCGCAGCGCGCCAACGACATGCTGCGCAAGCACTTCGGCGACACCTCGCTCTTCGCCATTCTGCTGCAGGGGCCGCCGCAGGCGATCGACCGTCAGGGGCCCGAGCTGGTCCGTGCCTTCCGCCGCGACCCGAAGGTGACGACGCTCTCGCCCTGGGACAGGGGCTCGGTCGAGCAGCTGCGCCCCGGCCCCGGCCGCGCCCTGATCCTCGTCGATTTCCATGTGCCCGTCGACGAGGCGGTCGAGCACAAGGTGGACCTGGTTGACGAGACGCTCTCCGAGGAGATCAAGTCGCCGGTAAGCGCTACCCAGACCAGCTTCGCCACCCTCTCGAAGACGATCCAGGATGAATCGATCACGGCCGCGGAGCGCGGCGAGCTGATCGCCCTGCCCGTCCTGCTCGTCGTCTTGCTGCTCGTCTTCCGTTCGCCAGTGGCGGCGGCTATCCCACTCGCCTTCGGGGCGATCTCGGTCTTCTCATCGCGCGGACTGCTCGCGATCCTGACCAATTTCTTCGGCGTCGACGCGCTGGCTCTGACCGTCTGCACGATGATGGGGCTCGCCCTGGGGGTGGACTACGCGCTGCTGCTTGTCTCGCGCTTCCGCGAGGAGCTCGCCGCGGGGGCCGATCCGGTCGAGGCTGCCTGGGTGACGCGACGCACCGCCGGCCGCACCACGGTCTTCGCCGGCAGCACGCTGGTGCTCTCGATGGTGGTCGCCCTCTTCGTCGTGCCCGGCGCCCTGCTCGCCTCGCTGGCCGGCACCCTGGCGCTGGTCGTCCTGCTCACCGTGATCGTCGCCATGGTGCTGGGCCCACCAATCCTCGTTCTGCTCGGTCCCAACGTTGATCGCTGGCGCATTGGCCCCGCGCCGAACGGCGAACGCTCGCGGTTGATGACCCTTGTGGGCGCCGCCCTGCGCCGCCCGGCGGCGGTCTCTGCCTTGATCGGCGCCGTCGTGCTCGTCCTGGCGGCACCCGCCGTGGCGCTCAAGACCGGTCCCTTCAGCATCGGCCAGCTGCCACACGACAATCCTGCTCGCGAAGACACCGAAATGATCCAGGACCAGGCCGGGTCCGGGTTCGAAGCCCCCTACCTCATCGTTGCCGAGGCGCAGGACGGCACGATCACCGAACCGGAGCGGCTCGCCTCGCTGCGCCGCTGGCAGCGGCACATCGCCAGGACGCCGGGCGTGCAGAGCGTCGTCGGCCCGGGCCAGGTCGCCGAGCGCGTCGATCCGCTGCGCGAAACCGGCAACGCGCTGCTCGCCTCCGACGAAGACACCGGGCCGCTCGCCAATCTGACGCGCTTGAGCCGCAACATCGAGCGGGTCGCGGACGGTGTCGCCGCGCTGCGCGGCGGCATCTCGCGGGCCACCTACGGCGCCGGTCTGCTGGCCGAAGGCTCGGGTCGCGCCGAGGAGGGCGCCGTGGCGATCGCCCAGGGCCTCGGCGAAGCGATGGCCGGCAGCGACGAAGCGATCGAGGCCGTCGACCGCCTGGCCGACGGCAACCGCCAGCTCGCCAAAGGGCTCGAACAGGCGGCGCTCGGCGGCCTGCAGCTCAAGTTCGGCACCCATGATGTAGCGGCCAACCTCAATGCCAACGCCACGCCCAGGGCACGACGGCTGGTCAAGGCTCTCGAAGAAGAGACCGAGACGACTGTGCCGCAGCTGCAGGGCGCGGCGCAGAGGACGAACGAACAGGTGGCGATCGTCTTACAGCAGCTTGAAGCGATGACGGTCGGCAAAGGCGATCCGAGCTACGGGGCCGCGCTCGAGGCGGCTCGCCAGGCGGCCGGATCCGCTGGGCCGCTCGTCGCCGAAGTCGGCGCCCTGCAGACGAAGCTCGACGCCAACCTGGACGACGCCCGCACGATCAAAGCGTTCCTGGAGAGCGAACTCACCCACATGCGAGAACTCTCCGACGCGGCAAAACGGCTCTCCGACGGCCTCTTCGAACTGGAAAGGGGCGCCAACCAGCTCGCCGACGGCTCGGCGCGGCTGAACCGCGAAACGAAACTGCTGATCGAGGAACTCGGCGAAGCGGACTCGGCTGTCTCACAGCTCGCCGCCGGTCTCACCCAGCTCGCCGACGGCACCGAGGAGTTCGAGCGTCAGCTGAGCACCTTCTACACGCGCTCCTACCCGCTGCAGTCGGGCACACGTCGCCTGACGGTGCGGGTCGAATCACAGAATGAGCAGGTCAACCGGCAAGTGGAGAGGGTGCGAGACACCACGCCGGGCATCTTTGACTCGGGCTACTTCGTGCTCTCGGCGCTCGACGGCACGCGTGGCCGCCTCAACGAACGGGTCTCCGAAGCGATCGACCTGAACGGCGGCGGCCAGGCGGCCACGTTGCTGGTCTTCTCCCAGTACGCCTTCAACTCGGATGGCTCGATCGAGCTCAACGAGCAACTTGAAGACGATGCCCACAAGCTCAGCAAGGAAGCCGATGTTGCGACCGGTGTTGCCGGCGGCGCCGCCACCCTCAACACCTACAGTCGCATTACCCGTGAGCGCATGCCCTGGGTGATTGCAGCGATCACGCTCGCAACCTTCCTCGTCCTCGTCCTCGTCTTGCGTGCCCTACCGCTGGCGGCGATCGCCGTCGGCCTCAACATCCTCACCGTCGCCGTCGCCTTTGGCGTGCTCACCCTGCTCACCACCGTGCCCGAGGGCTGGCCGCTTGGTGGTCGCGATTATGTCGATGCGGTGGGGGCGACGATGATCTTCGGCGTCGTCTTCGGGCTCTCGATCGATTACGCGGTCTTTCTCCTGGTGCGCATGCGTGAGCACTACGACGAGTACGGCGACAACGTCGCGGCGATCGACTTTGGCCTCGAGAAGACGGCCCGGGTGATCACCGGCGCCGCGGCGATCATGATGGCTGTCTTCATCGCCTTCGCCGGGGCGCCGATCGCCACCGTGAGCCAGTTGGGGATCGGCCTGACGGTCGCCGTCCTGCTCGATGCGACCGTGGTGCGCATCGTTCTCCTGCCGGCCTTGATGCTGCTGATCGGCAAGCGCGTCTGGTGGCTGCCACGGCCGCTGGAGCGGGCACTACCCAAGCTCAACGTCTGACGGCCGCTGAGCAAGCCAAAACAGCGCGTTGAATTCCAGTTAAGTCCCTGCTCGCCGTGTGCGTGGCGGCTGACGCCTCGGATACGATTCTGCGGCCGTTCCCCCGGATCGGAGGCCGGGGAACCGCAAGCGACGATCCGTGGCTGCCAATCCCGCAGGCGAGGAGAAAAGCTCGGCCCAGAGCCGGGGCATCACCCCTGCGCGCATTGCGGTGATCGCCGTCCTCGGAGCAGCTGTGATCGCGCTCGCCTACGTGATCTTCTCCGGCAACGACAAGCACAAGTACAACCTGCTTTTCCAGAATGCCGCCCAGCTGGTTCCCGACAACCAGGTGCTGATCGGTGGCCAGCCGGTTGGCTCGGTGGAAGAGATCGAGCTCACCGACGACAACCTGGCCAAGGTGATCGTCAGCGTCGAACAGGAGCTGCACGAGGGCAGCACAGCGACGATCCGGGCCACCTCGCTCTCAGGGGTCGCCAACCACTACGTCTCGGTCAGCCCCGGGCCGAACAGCAACCCGTCGCTCGATGAAGGCGCCACGCTCGGCCTCGCCTCGACGACGACGCCGGTCGATATCGACCAGTTCTTCAACACCTTCCCGCCCACGGTGCGTCGTGGCTTGGGCGAGTTCATCCGCGGCTTCTCGGACTGGTACGCCGGGCGGGGCGCGGACGGCACCGCCAACGAGACCTTTAAGTACCTTGGCGTCGGTTTCAACCGGGCCGGTGCCTTCGCCGGCGAACTGAACGCCGACGAACGGCTCTTCTCACGTTTCCTGGTCGCCTCTAGCCAACTCAGCACGGCGGTCTCCGAACGCGGCGAGGAGCTCTCCAGTGCGATCGCCAACGCCAGTACGGCTTTCGGCGCGATCGCCGACGAGAACGTCGCACTCAGCCGCAGTCTCGCCCTGCTGCCGCCCACCTTCCGCCAGGCGAACACCACCTTCGTCAACCTGCGCGCCGCGCTCGATGACCTCGACCCGCTGATCGAGACCTCGCGCACGGCGACCAAGGACCTCGCTCCCTTCCTCGCTGAACTCCGTCCCTTCCTCTCCAAAGCGGTGCCCGTCTTCAAGGATCTGCGCCTCACAGTGAGCCGGCCGGGCTTCGCCAACGACACGGCCGAAGCCCTGCAGATGCTGCCCACGGTGGAACAGCGCGCTTCGCGCACCTTCCCGCACGCCGAAGGGGCGATTGCCGCCTTCCAGCCCAACCTCGAATTCTTCCGCGCTTACGCGCCTGACCTCTTCAACGGCTTCGCCAAGCTCGGTCAGGTGACGGCGCCATATGACGCCAACGGTCACTACGCGCGCGCCAGCCTCTCGGGCCTCAACCTCTTCGACTACAACCCCGAAACACGGGCGCTCGAACCGATCGCGCCCAGCGAACAGTACGGTGCCTTCGGCGACTCGGCATCCGTGCGTCGGCCCTGCCCGGGCGGCGCCAGCCAGCCTGCCGCCGACGGCTCCAGCCCCTTCGTCGAACCACCCTTCACCGGCGCCGACGTGACCGCTTCCGACTGCAACCCGGCCGACGCGCCCCCCGGACCATGAGTAGGACGCTCGCCATAGGCGCCCTGGTCGCGGCCGTCATCGCCGCGGCTGTGCTGCTCTTCGCGGGGGGCGAAGACGACGACGCCTACGTGGTGCGGGCGATCTTCGACAGCGGCGGCTTCATGGTCAAAGGCGAGGAAGTACGGGTCGCCGGCGCCAACGTCGGCGAGATCGAGTCGGTTGGGGTGACCATGCCCGGCGAGATCTCCAGTTACGAAGACGGCAAGCCGGAGGCGATCTCGGGCAAGGCGGTGATCGTCATGAAGATCGCCGACGACGGCTTCGTGCCCTTCTACAGCGATGCCTCTTGTGTGATTCGCCCGCAGTCGCTGATCGGCGAGAAGTTTGTCGACTGCCGCACGACCCTGCCGCGCGCTCCCGGCTCACCCAAGCCGGAAGAGCTCAAAGAGATCTCCGACGACCAGCCCGGCGCCGGCCAGTATTTGCTGCCGGTGGAGAACAACAGCACCAGCGTCGACCCCGACTTGATCAACAACATCAACAGGCTGCCCTACGCGCAGCGCTTCCGCCTGATCTTCAACGAACTCGGCGCCGGCTTGGCCAGCCGCGGCGAGGACATCGAGGCGGTTGTGATGCGCGCTAACCCCGTGCTGCGCGACGTCGACCGGCTGCTCGGCATCCTCGAGGCTCAGCGCGAGCAGCTCGCCCAGCTGGCCGCCGACTCGGACCAGATCCTCGAGCCGCTCTCGCGTGAGCGCGCCGCTGTCGCTGGCTTCTTCACCAATGCCGGCGCCGCCGCCCAGGCCAGCTCCGAACGCGGGGCCGACCTGGAAGCCTCGCTGCAGAAGTTCCCCGAGTTCCTGCGCGAGCTCCGCCTCACCCTGCGCAGCTTCGGCGGCTTTTCCGATGCCGCCACGCCGATCTTTGCCGAACTGGGCAAGGCAGCGCCCTCGTTCACCGAAGCGACGCGTCTGCTGGCCCCGTTCTCCAACGCCTCCACAGTGGCGTTCAAGTCGCTCGGCAATGCCGGTGAAGAAGCCGGCCCGACGCTGCGCGCGGTCGACCCCCTCGCCCTCAAGGCCCGTGACCTGGCTCGCAGCGGTGCGGCGCCGACCAACGAACTGGCGGAGTTCTTCGCCAGCACCAAAGAAACCAAGGGCTTCGACGGGCTCGTCGACCTGATCTACAACACGACCGCCGCCTCGAACGGCTTCGACAAATACGGGCACTTCACGCGAATCTTGATCAGCCTGACCAATTGCCTTGACTACGAGGTAAGTCCGCAAAGCGGCTGTGTCGCGGACTTCACTGGCACCGGCGCGGGCACCTCGTCACTCACGGGTGTCGATCTGCTCGCCTTCTACAACGAACTGGAATCAGAAGAGGTGGCAAAGCTCGGGGGGACCCTCGCTCGTCCGGGCGCACAACTCCCATACCTCGCGCCGCTCCAGCCGACAGCACCGGCCGCTCCCCAAATCAGCCAAGGACGTGAGCTTGGCGCGACTCGGGAGCCTCGAGCTCCTTTCGAACCATGAGAAATCGCAGCGGCATACAAGGGGTGGCGAGCAGCCCGGTGCTCGTCGGGGCGGTCACCGTGCTGG
The DNA here is from genome assembly GCA_963715455.1 of uncultured Solirubrobacterales bacterium. Lineage (GTDB taxonomy): Bacteria > Actinomycetota > Thermoleophilia > Solirubrobacterales > 70-9 > VRUE01. Next base: position 537,630 of record OY970245.1, read on the forward strand.
TCGTGATCGTCGCCGTCTTCCTCGCCTACAACGCCAACAACGGTCTGCCCTTCGTCTCCACCTACGACCTCACCGCCCGCCTGCCTAACGCCAACGCCCTGGTCAAGGGCAATGAGGTGCGCATCGGCGGCGCCCGCGTCGGTGTGGTCAAGGCGGTCACCCCGGTGCAGATCGGTGATGGCGAGGCTGCGGCGGACCTCAGCATCAGCCTCGACAAGAACGTCGAACCGCTGCCCGTCGACTCGACGATGATGATCCGCCCCAAATCACCGCTCGGCCTCAAGTATCTGCAGATCACCCCCGGCACATCGAGTGAGGGCTTTGAAGCCGGTGACACGATCCCGATGGCCGCGGCACGGCCCGAACCGGTCGACATCGACCAGTTCTTCGGCATGTTCGACGAGCAAACGCGGGAGTCGATCCAACGCGGCCTGGCTGGCTTCGGCAACGCCTTCGCGGGCCGCGGCCCGCAGATCAACGGCGCCTTTGCCGCCCTGCGCCTCTTGGCCGAAAACAGCCAGCCGACTTTGGCGACGATCGTCGCGCCGAGCACCGGCTTCGGCGATTTCTGGCGGGCGCTTGAGGCCCTCTCGGCCACCGTGGTGCCGGTTGCCGGCGAGCAGGCGAGCATGTTCGTCGCCCTCGACCGCACCTTTGCCGCCTTCGCCCGGGTCTCGCGCCCCTACATCCAGGAAACGATCGAACAGGGCCCCGAAACGCTCGACTCGTTGACCGAAGACCTGCCCGCCCTGCGTCCCTTCTTCCGCAGCTCCGAAGAGTTCTTCACCGCCCTGCGTCCCGGGGCCAAGGCACTTGCTACCACCTCGCCGACGATCGCCGCAGCGTTGCGTGCCGGCATCCCCGCGCTCAACGCATCGCCGCGCCTCAATGCCCAGCTGCCGCCTACCGCGGACGCGCTGCTCGCCTTCCAGGAAGCGCCCGGCGTCTTCAACGGTCTCGACCTGCTGATCGACACCAACGAAACGCTCGCCCCGGCGATCAGGTTCATCAAGCCGGCGCAGACCACCTGCAACTACCTGACGCTTGCCTTCCGCAACCTGGCCAGTGCCTCCAGCGAGGGCAACGGCTTGGGCAACTGGTTCAACGCGATCGGCTTCCAGCCTCCGTCCGGTCCCAACTCCGAGGGTGGGCCGGCCTCTGCCCCTGCCAATGGCGGACCGGACCGGGCCAACCACCTGCACTCCAATCCCTATCCGAACACTGCCGCTCCCGGCCAGCCCGCAGAGTGTGAGGCGGGCAACGAGCGCTACGAAGCGGGCCGCACGGTGATCGGCAACACCCCGAGGAACGATGGCACGGTCACCGCGGGGCAATCCGAGAAACAGAAAGAAGCCGGCTGATGGGACGCCTGCCTGAGCGCGACACCCGAGCCGGGGCGACAAACAGCCGCTTCAAGTGGCGGCCCAGCAACGCCCTGATCGCCGTGATCTTCCTGCTGATCTTCACTATCGGCCCCTACCTGGCCTTCACCGGTCACGTCCCCTTCACCAGCTACGGCTACGAACTGAAGGCGACCTTCGCCAACGGCGTCAACATCTCGACCAATTCGCCGGTGCGCATCGCCGGCGTTGACGTCGGCCGCGTGATCAAGGTCGGTCGTGACGGTGACGCCACCGAGGTCACCTTCACGGTCGAGGACGACGGTCGGCCGATACACGACGATGCCTTTGCCGCGATCCGGCCGCGCATCTTCCTCGAGGGCAACTTCTTCGTCGACCTCTCTCCTGGCAGCCCCAGCGCGTCGGAGCTCGACAGCGGCGCCACGATCCCGGTTAGCCGCACCTCCACCTGGGTGCAGATTGACGAGGTGCTCACCGCCCTGCAGGCGCCGGTGCGCGCCGACCTGAGTCGCACCCTGGAAAGCTTCGGCGAAGCGCTCACCCATGAGCCCACCCCGGCCGAAGACGCAACCCAGCTGCCCGAGGTGCAGGGCAAGAGCGGCGCCGAGGCGCTCAACGGCGCCTTCCTCTACGGCGGCGACGCCGGTCGCTACAGCGCCCAGGTGACCAACGCCCTGATCGGCACCGAAGTTGGCGACCTGGCGCGCCTCGTCGCCGGTACGGGCCGCGCCTTCGGCGCCCTGGCCCGCAACGAGGAGGACCTCAAGAGCCTGATCGTCAATTTCAACACCTTTACCGGCGCTCTGGCCGCACAGTCGACCAACCTGCGCACGACGGTCCAGCGCCTGGCGCCGACGCTGGACGAGTTCCACGGATCGCTGGTCAGCCTCAACGAGACCCTCCCCCCGCTGCGCGCCTGGGCAATCGAGCTGACTCCATCGGTCGCCGAGCTGCCCGAGTGGATCGCCGCTGGCAAGCCCTGGCTGAAGCAGGCGGTGCCGCTGCTCTCCGGCCGAGAGCTGGGCGGCACGGCGAGGCTGCTGCGCGAAGCAACCCCCGGTCTAGCCGGCGCCACTCAGGCGGGCAAGGCAGTTGCGCTGCCGCAGCTCAACCGCATCAGCCTCTGCACCACTCAGGTCATAATGCCCACCTTCAACCAGGTGATCAATGACCAGTTCAGCACGGGTCAGCCCAACTACCGCGAGTTCCTCTACACGCTGTCCAACTTCTCTGGTTGGGGCCAGAGCTTCGACGGCAACGGCCCCTTCCTGCGCGTGCAGCCAGGCGGCGGCGACCTATTGGTTGGCTTGGAAAATCCGGCGGGCAACCTAAGCACCGATAAACAGAGCTTTGCCCATACAGCAGCCCCCCCGCTTGGCACTCAGCCGCAGCTCACGGCTCGACCTCCGAAGAAGCCGGAAGTTCGCTGCGATTCCAACCCCGTCCCCGATCTCAACGGTGGGCAGGGCCAGGTGGGTCCAGCAAATCCTGCGGTGGTGAGCCCATGACCGAGAGGGAACCAGGCGTGAGCCGTTGGCGGCACTTCCGCAACTCGCTCTCGCGGCAGTCCCGAGGACGCAGCAAGGACACGATCGCGATCGCCGTGCTCGCCGCGGTCGGCATCGTCATGACCCTCTGGATCTTCACCCAGCAGAAAGCCTCGCTGCCCTCCTGGGTGCCGCTGGTCGGCGAAGAATTCGCCAAGGTAACGGGAGAGTTCAGCACTGCCCAGGCGGTCACTCCCGGCCAGGGCCAGGCGGTGGTCATCGCCGGCATCCAGGTTGGCAAGGTCACCTCGGTGGACCTCGAAGACGGCCATGCGGTGGTCGGCATGGATATCGAGCCCAAGTACATGGAGCTGATCCACCCCGACGCGACCCTGCTGCTGCGGCCGAAAACCAACCTCAACGACATGACGGTCGAGGTCGATCCGGGCAAAGCCTCTGGGCATATCGAGGACGGCTACAACTTCCCGCTCTCGCGCACCGAACCGAACGTCAACCTCGACGCCTTCCTGGCAACGCTTGATGCCGACACGCGCCAGTACATCCAGCTGCTGGTTGCGGGTGGGGCCCAGGGCATCGGCGGCCGCGGCCGTCAGCTCTCGGGTGCCCTCCGCCGTTTGCAGCCCTTCTCCCACTACATCGCTGATCTCAACCGTGCCGTCGCCAAACGCCGCGAGGCGCTGGCCCGGGTGATCCACAACTTCGGCCTGCTGACCACCGAGCTGGGTCGCCACGACCGCGACATCGAACGTTTCGTCAGCTCCTCGAGCGCCGCGCTGGGCGACTTCGCCAACCAGCAACAGGCGATCCAGGAGACGCTGGTCGAGCTACCGCCAACGCTTGCCGTGGCCGAGTCGGCCTTCGCCAGCGCCGACCGTTTCGCCAAGACGGCGCGGCCCGCTCTGCTCGAATTGATCCCCCAGGCACAGGCACTCGGCCCCGCCCTGCAGGCCAACGCACGCTTCTTCGAACAGACCACAGACCCGATCGGCGAGCAGATCCGGCCTTTCACCCGCGAAATCCGGCCCACCCTCACCCACCTCAAGCAGGGCGCCGCGCCGTTCGAGCGCTCCGTGCGCGGCTTCGGCAACGCGCTGGGCGGCTTCAACAGCTTCCTCAACACACTCGCCTACAAGCCAAAAGACTCACGCCAGAGCTATCTCTTCTACCTGCCCTGGCTCAACCACAACATCAACGCGAACTTCAACCTCGATGACCCGGCTGGGCCGCTCGGTCGCAGCTTGATCATGATCTCCTGCAACGGTGCCTATCTGGGCAAGGGCGCAGCGGCAGCGAGAAGCTACATCCTGGCTGTCCTGCGCGGTGCCAATGTCCCGCGTCAGTCCGAACTACCCCCCATCCCTCCCGATCCCACCTTCGAATCGCCCGGCTGCGGTCCGGGAACAGAATGAGCAAGCGCGCCCCCAGCACAGCCCAGCTGCTCGTCATCGCTGGCTTCGCGCTGTCTTGCTTCGGCATCTTGCTCTTCCTCTGGATCACTTTCGGCGGTCCGACCCCGTTCAAGGCGCGGCCTTACGAGATCAAGATTCCCTTCAAGGAGGCGACCCAGCTCGCCCAACAGTCCGACGTGCGCATCTCCGGCGTCTCGGTCGGCAAGGTGCAGGACATCGTCCTCGGTCCCGACGGCGAACAGGCGATGGCCATGGTCCATATCGAAGACAAGTACGGACCGATCCCCAAGAGCACCCGCGCCGTGCTGCGCACCAAGACGCTGCTCGGCGAGACCTACATCGAGCTCACCCCCGGCGATCGCAACGGGCCGGTGCTCGAGGACGGCGGCACCCTGTCACGCGGCCAGATCGCCGAGTCGGTTCAGCTCGATGAGATCTTCCGCACCTTCGACGCGCGCACCCGCGCCGCCTTCCAGACCTGGCAGCAGGAAGCCGCCCTGTCGATCGAGGGCCAAGGGGCGAGCCTCTCCTACGCCTTCGGTGAGCTCGAACCAACCTTTACCCAGTTCGATCGCCTCTTCCGGGTGCTCGACAGCCAGCGCCTCGCGGTCCGTCAGATCTTCCGCAATGGCTCCACCTCGCTGCAGGCCCTGCGTGGCCGCCAGGGGGAGCTGCAGAGCCTGATCCGCAACTCCAACGCGGTCTTCAGCACCACCGCGGCGCGTGACCGTCAGATCGAAGAACTCTTCCGCGCTTTCCCCACCTTCCAGGAAGAGTCGCGCCTCACCCTCGACCGCCTCGAGGAGTTCTCGGTCGAGTCGACCCCGGTGATGCGGCAGCTCGTCCCCGTCGCCGAACAGCTCTCGCCGACCTTGGTTGCCTTCTCCCGGCTTGCGCCCGAAGCGAAGGGCTTCTTCGAAGGTCTCGAGCCGGTGATCGACCGCGCCCCGACCGGCTTCCCGGCGCTGCGCCGCCTATTCCGCGACGAGTTCCCACCGCTGCTGCGCGCTGTCGATCCCTTCCTGCGCAATCTCAACCCGTTCCTCACCGGCCTCAATCTCTACAAGCACGAGCTCGCCGCCACGATGGCCAACGTTGCGGCAATGGCCAACGCCGAGCTGCCCACCAATGCCAAGGGCGTCCAAGTCCACTATCTGCGCGCGATGGGCCCCTTCAGCCCCGAGTCGTTGGCCACCTATCCGAGTCGCACGACGACCAACCGCACCAATGCTTACCCGCAACCGTTCTCGGGTAAGAGCCTGGCATCCGGCTTGCCCAGCTTCGATACACGCGGCTGCACCTCAGGGGTTACCGCGACACTTGACCCGGAAACTCCCAAAAACCCAGCCTTCGCCGCACGGACGGAACGTCAGCCGCGGACAGAACGGATCCCACCGAGCCAGGCGCAGAAAATCAGCGAAGAAAACGCGAAACTGCCCGAAACCAACAAACGCTTGTCTCAAGAATTCTTCGACATTCTGAAGAAGTACGCCTTCGCCGAACAGCTCGACTCAGCAGCAGCTCCCGCCCCCGGCTGCTACCAGCAGGCCCCCTTCAACCCGGTCGGCCGCAGCGGTTCGGCGACGACCTACCAGCACTTCTTCGAACAGAGCCGCTAGGCCCACTTCTTTCGGCCGCTCTTTGCAGGGAGGCCCGCCATGCAACGCTCGGCCTCTGGTTTGATCGGAGTCCCTGACACGGCTGACGCCGGTCCGGGCCCTTAACTAGACCGGATGGCATCTGCTCCCACAGCCCACGTCCCACCGCAGAACATCGAGGCGGAGGAATCGGTCCTTGGGGCGATGCTGGTCGCCGAGCCGACGCTGACGCGGGTGATCGACGAGGTGAAGCTCAACGCGGGCGACTTCTACCTGGAGAAGCACGCGGCGATCTTCACCTGTATCCACGACCTCTACGCGGCCTCCAAGCCGGTCGACGAGCTCAGCGTCAGCGAGGCGCTCACCCAGCGCAACCAGATCGAGGCGGCGGGCGGCAAGCACTACGTCTCCGAGCTGGCCGCCAAGGTGCCGGCCGCCGGCAACGCCAAGCACTACGCCGAGATCGTCCAGCAGAACTCGCTGCTGCGCCGCCTGCTCGGCGCCGGCCAGCAGATCCAGGGCTGGGTGCATGAGCGCGACGGCGAACCGCGCGAGCTCTCCGAGCGGGCCGAGAAGCTGCTCTTCGACGTCGCCCACAAAGAGCAGGCGAGCGACTTCAGGCTGCTCTCCGAGATCCTTCACGACGAGGTCGACCGCCTCGAGAAGCTCTCCACCGGAGAGCTCGAGCTGACCGGCACCCCCTCCGGCTTCCGCGACATCGACGCGATCACGGGAGGGTTCCAGCCGGGCAACCTGATCATCGTTGCTGCGCGACCCGCTATGGGCAAGTCGGGTCTGGTCGCCAATATCGCCGAAAACGTAGCTGTGAAGCGAAATCTTCCGGTTGCCTTCTTTTCACTGGAGATGTCGGAGGTAGAGCTCGCGCAGCGCTTCATCGCCTGCAGGGCGCGGATCTCTGGCGACAAGCTCCGCAAGGGACAGGTCTCCCAGAAGGACTGGCCCAAGGTGGTGCGCGCCTGCAACGAACTCGAGGAGGCGCCACTTTGGTTCGACGACTCCTCCGACCTCGGAATCCTCGACCTGCGAGCAAAGGCGCGGCGCCTGCACGCCCAGGAACAGGACCGGGGTGGCCTTGGGCTGATCATCGTTGACTACCTGCAGTTGATGCGCTCAGACGATCACCGTGCCAACCGGGTCGAGCAGGTCGGCCAGATGAGCCGCGGCCTGAAGATCCTCGCCCGCGAGCTCGACGTGCCGGTGTTGGCGATCTCCCAGTTGTCTCGTGCCCCTGAGCAACGTCATCCGCCCAAGCCGATGCTCTCCGATCTGAGGGAGTCGGGTTGCTTGACCGGAGAGTCGCTCGTCTATCTGCCGGACGAGGGAGTCAGGCGGCCGATCAAGGATCTGGTCGGCCGGCGTGACTTCGAGGTTCTGGCGATGGATCGTGAGAGTTGGCGCCTGCGTCCGGCGCTGGCCACAAATGCCTTCTCGACCGGGCACAGGCAGGTCTTCAGGCTGACGACAAAGCTTGGTCGGAGTATCCGCGCGACCGGCAATCACAAGTTCCTTACGATCGCCGGCTGGAAACGCCTCGACGAGCTCGGTTCGGGCGATCCAATTGCCATTCCCGGCCAGCTGCCCGGACCGGAGTTCGCCAGTATGAGAGAAGACGAGCTGGCGTTGCTAGGCCACCTCATAGGCGATGGATGTACTCTGCCCAGACACGCGATCCAGTACACGAGCATTGAGCGCAAGCTGGCGGAGCTGGTCGCCGATCTTTCCCGTCGGGTGTTTGGAGATGCGGTCCACCCTCGCGTGCGCCGGGAGCGCAGCTGGTTCCAGACTTATCTATCTGCCAGCGCGCACCTGACCCACCGAAAGCGCAACCCGGTTGCAGCGTGGCTCGACAAATTGGGTGTCTTTGGCTTGCGGTCTCATGAGAAGCGAGTTCCCGAGGCAGTCTTCGGTCAGCCGTCTTGGGCCATCGCGACGTTCTTGCGGCACCTTTGGGCCACTGATGGATGCGTCTGGCTTGGTGGGCCGAGACAGACGACAAATGTCTACTACGCAACTAGCAGCCCGACGCTCGCCAAAGACGTGCAGACGCTTCTATTGCGTCTCGGCATAAACGGCCGGATCGCCAGGTACGACTATCCGGAGAAGGGGCGGCCGCAGTTCAAGGTCTGCGTCACCGGCGGCACGGAGCTGGTTCGGTTCATGGAGGTCGTCGGCGCGCTCGGCGCCGACAAGCAGCGCAGCGCCAGCGCCGTCCTCGAGTACTTCTACGGCCGGGCTCGCAATCCGAATCGCGATGTGATTCCCAAAGAGGCCTGGAGAGACCTCGTCGTCCCGACGATGGAGAATCGCGGCATGACCAGTCGCCAGATGCAGGCCGCGATCGGTACCAAGTACTGCGGCACGACGCTGTACAAGACCGGGATCGGCAAGGAGCGGGCGATGCGGGTCGCTTCGGCAGTGCGCTCCGAGGAGCTGGTCGATCTCGCTCTTGGCGATGCCTACTGGGATCCGATCGTCTCGATCGAGCCCGACGGCGAAGAGGAGGTCTTCGATCTCACCGTGGCCGGTCTACACAACTTCGTCGCCGAGAACATCGTCGTACACAACTCGATCGAGCAGGACGCTGATCTCGTCGCTTTCATCTTCCGCGAGGATTACTACCGTGATCCCGACGACGAGCCGGACGGCCTTGCCGACCTGATCATCGCCAAGCATAGGAACGGGCCGATCGGCTCGCCCAAGCTCGTCTTCCTCGACCGCTTCCCTAAGTTCGCCGACTTCGCCGGCCAGGAGCGGCCGATCGAGCAGCCCGCCGGCGAGGGCCCGCCGCTGGAAGACGCCGCCGTCGAGGGGCCTGAGTTCTGATGCCGGGCGCTCGCTCCGAACCCTTTCGCGAACAGGCGTGTCCGCTCGGCGTCTGCGACGGCTCTGGCTGGATTCTCGGCCCGGAGGACGTGGCCCGCGAATGCGAGTGTCGCGCGCAGCGCCTCAAGCGCGGCCGCACAAAAGGGGTCGCCTCGGTAATCCCACCCCGCTACCGCGGCGTCTCCTTCGAGCGCCCACCGGTTACGGACCTTCCGCCATTCGAGGTCAATCGGGTCAAGGAGTTCGTCGACAACCTCGACGAGAACCTGGCGAACGGGAAAGGCATTTGGTTCCTCGGCGATGTCGGCACCGGCAAGACCACGCTTGCCATGCTGATCTCCAAGACGGCGCTGGAGCGTGGGCACTCGGTGGCGATCTACTCGATGCCGAAGCTCCTGGCGCGCATTCGCCGCACATATGAGGGCGAGCCAGGCGCGGACACCTACTCCCAGTTCTTCGATCGGTTGACCTCGGTGGATCTCCTGCACATCGACGATCTCGGTGCCGAGCGCCAGACGGAGTGGGTGATCGAGCAGCTCTACTCGATCGTCAATGAGCGCTACGAGGCTCAGAAGTCAATCCTCTTCACGACCAACGCCGAACAGCTCGAGCCGGACAGCAAGACCGCAACGAAGACCAATGGCAAGCCGGAACTGGAGGTGGAGAGGCAAATCGGTAAGCGCACCTTCTCGCGGCTGGTTGAGATGTGCGGTGACCCCATCTCGCTCTTCGGTCCAGACAACCGGGCTCACACCCACGTCGCCGAGCGTCCCAGCACCACCTCTTTGCCGCGCATCCGACATTGACCACGCTAGAGGGGGGTCAATGTCGGATGCCCTGGCGATGGTCCGCCAGGGCCCCGCTGCGCGCAAGGCCTGCCAGCTCTCCATAATTCCTTCGCGATGCCAGGACTAGTCATAGTCGGCGCCCAGTGGGGCGATGAGGGCAAGGGCAAGGTCACCGACCTGCTCGCCGAGCGGGCTGAGGCGATCGTGCGCTTCCAGGGCGGCAACAACGCCGGCCACACGATCGTCCGCGACGGCGAGGAGTTCAAGTTCCACCTCATCCCCTCGGGAATCCTCTACCCCGACAAGGCCTGCGTGATCGGCAACGGCGTGGTGCTCGACCCGCGCATCCTGCTCGGCGAGATCGACGGGCTGCGCCGCCGCGGCGTCGACATGGGCAACCTGAAGATCTCAGCCAACGCCCACCTGATCATGCCCTACCACGTGTTGCTCGACACGGCCGGTGAGGTGAAGCTGGGCAAGCTCTCGATTGGCACCACGCGGCGTGGCATCGGCCCCTGCTACGCCGACAAGGCCCTGCGGCTCGGCATCCGCGTCCAGGATCTGCTCGACGAGAAGATCTTGCGCACCAAGATCCGTGCCGCGCTGGAGCCCAAGCAGCAGGCGCTGCGCGAGCTCGGCGTGCAGCGGCGCAAGCTGCGCAAGGAGGCCGGCGAGGGCAGCGGCGCACCCGAGGTCCCGGTCGAGGAGGCGCCCGATCCGCGCCTCGACCTGCACACGATGACCGAGGAGCACATCAACTACGGTCACCGACTCGAGCCCCACATCGCCGACACTTCGCGGCTCTGCTGGGAGACGCTCGACGCCGGCAAGACGGTGATCTTCGAGGGCGCCCAAGCGACCCTGCTCGACCTCGACCACGGCACCTATCCCTTCGTCACCTCCTCCAACCCGATCGCTGGAGCCGCCACGGTCGGTGCCGGCATCGCCCCGTCCGACATCGACGAGGTCTGGGGCGTCGCCAAGGCTTACGCAACGCGGGTGGGGGCCGGCCCCTTCCCGACCGAGCTCGAAGAAGAGGCGGGTCGCCACATGCTGGAAAAGGGCCACGAGTACGGCACGACGACCGGCCGCGAGCGCCGCTGCGGCTGGATGGACCTCGTCGCCCTGCGCTACGCCGTGCGCATCAACGGCATGAGTGCGCTGGCGATCACCAAGCTCGATGTGCTCGCCGGCCTTGATCCGCTGCGCGTCGCGGTCCGCTACCGCTCACGCGAGGGCGCGCTGCTCGACAGCTTTCCCTATCACCAGTCGATCCTGCACGGCGCCGAGCCGGAGTACGAAGAGCTGCCCGGCTTCGACGCTGACATCTCCGCTTGCCGCAAGGAGAGCGACTTGCCCCCAGAGGCACGCGCCTACCTAGATCGCATCACCGAGTTCGTCGGCGTGCCGATCAAACTGATCGGGGTTGGCCCCGGCCGCGACCAGGTCGTCTGGCGCGAGGAGGGCGACGAGCAATGATAACAGGCATTTCGTCTGTCTGCTAAATTTAGCTCCTTAGCTAAATTAAGTGGAAGGAATAAACAATGGTGGATTCTGGGTTCAAGAACCCATATCGACCGGGCGCGGGGCACATGCCGCCGTACCTCGCGGGCCGTGAGCGGGAGTTCGCCGAATTCGACCGGCTCCTGGCGCAGGAGGAAATCCTCGAGAACTTGGTCCTGACCGGTTTGCGCGGAGTCGGTAAGACCGTGCTGCTCGAGGCATTCAAGCCACGGGCGATCCGCAGCGGCTGGCTCTGGGCGTCAGCCGACCTGTCTGAGTCGGCCACCATCAGTGAGGCCGCCTTTGCCGAACGCTTGCTTGCCGACCTCGCCCTGATCACTTCGTCCACAACCGTGACCGTTCCAGTCTCCGGTCGGCAGGTCGGATTCGCCCCCGATAAGACCCATGAGGTCCCCCTGTCACACGAAGTTCTGGCTTCCGTCTACAAGCAGACGCCGGGGCTGATCTCGGACAAGATCAAGGCGACGCTGGAGTTTGCCTGGGAGCACCTTCGTGAGCAGGGAGAGCACCGCGTGATCTTCGCTTACGACGAGGCGCAGAACCTCACCGATCACGCGAGCAAGGAACAGTTCCCACTTTCTGTGCTGCTGGACGTCTTTCAGTCAATTCAGAAGAAGGGCATCCCCTTCATGCTCGTACTGACTGGACTGCCGACCCTTTTTCCTAAGCTCGTCGATGCGCGCACCTACGCCGAGCGCATGTTCCGGGTGATGAGCCTGGCGAAGCTCTCTGATGAGGAGAGCTGGGAAGCGATCGTCAAGCCGATCGCAGTGGCGGAATGTCCCGTCGATCTCACCCCAGCCTCCGTCAATGTGATCGTTCACGAGTCGGCCGGATATCCGTATTTCATCCAGTTCATCTGCCGAGAGGTCTACGACGTCTTCATTCGCCAGCATGCCGACGAAGAAGCGAAGTTCGTCCCCGTTGAGGCGATTCAGCGAAAGCTCGACGCGGACTTCTTCGCCGGGCGCTGGGCCAAGATCACCGACCGGCAGCGCGAACTGCTTTGGGCGGTCGCGCATCTGGAGCATGCCGACCAGGAATTCACGATCTCCGAGCTCACCGAGATTACGAGGAAGCTCCTCGCGAAAAGCTTCTCGCCGAGCAACGCCAATCAGATGCTCGCGAGCCTCGCCGAGCGGGGGATGATCTACAAGAACCGGCTCGGCAAGTACTCGTTCGCGGTGCCGCTCCTCGGCCGCTTCATCCTGCGCACCTACGCGTTGCCAGATAGGCCCGAGTAAGTCGCTCGAGCCGTTTGGCCGGCTCAGCCCAGCGGCGTTGCGGAGAGCAGCGTCAGCCGCCACTCGCCGTCTTCGTTTTCCAGCGGAATCGCGTAGGGATTGTCCTCGCTGTCGTAGTAGATGAAGAAGCCGCGCTCGTCATCGCGGCGGAAGCTGCCCGCGTCGACGACGGTCGTTTCGCGCCGCACCGAGGCGGGCAGGGGGCGGGTGAACGCCTTAAGCACCGGGGCGCAGCCCTTGCCTTTGAGCTCGGGTGATTGCTCGGCGAGAGTTTCGAGCTGACTGACCATCGTCTGGGCCAAGTAGGAGCAGGCCTTTGCCCAGTCTTCTTCGGCTCGGGCGACGTAGAAGCCGTGCACGTTTTCGGCGATCTCCTCCAATTCGGATTCGTCGCTCTCCTCGCCGTATTCCTGGATGCTGTTGTCGCCACCTTTGACGCGGAACTGCTCGGAGCCGCCGCCGGAGACCTCAAGCGGCGTCGAGACGTTCTCCGAGCCGCCGCCGGGGCTCTGCGAGCCCTGATCCTCGCTTTGTGGCTTCGACTCGTTCTTTGGAGTGCCGCCGGGGTTCTCCGGGCCGCTTCCCTCGGTGGGAGCGGAGGTTTCCGTTGACGTCGCCACCGAGTCAGAGTCCGAGTCACCGCAAGCGGCGAGCAGCAGGGCAGCCACCAAAACGGCCGCAACGAGCGCAACGGTCTGCCTTGTGCCCCCCCCGGTCACAGGCACGATTGTAGTGATTGCCTGCAAGCGGACCGGTTTGTCGCCCGGAGACGCTTCGGTACATAGGTCGCCACTGGAGCGCTTCTGTTCTACAGTTCTGGGGTGGCTTCCGGTAGACGCACGGCTAGGTTGAGTGAGCGGCTGCCGAGGGGTCGGCACGGGTTGCCACGCGAGGCGGTGACCGAATCCCAGCGGAACCGCATCCTCCAGGCGATGATCGAGGTCGTCTCCGAGCGTGGCTACCCCGAGACCCGCGTCGTCGATGTGATCGGCGTTGCCGGTGTCTCCAGAAAGACGTTCTACGAACTCTTCTCCAGCAAGGAGGACTGCTTCCTCGCGGCCTACGACGTGCTGCTCGGCAACCTGCTCGGCGATACCGCCCGTGGCTTCGAGTCCAAGCCCGGCTCACCCTGGGCCGAGCGAGTCGCCGCCGGTCTCGGCGAGCTGCTCAAACACCTTGCCGAGCACCCCGATGAGGCCCGCTTTGCGATTGTCGAGGTGCTAGCCGCCGGTCCCAAAGCGCTTGCAAGGAGGGATGCAGCGCTGCGCCAGTTCACCGGCTTTCTTGACGCCGGCCGCGCCGAGACTTCGGTCGAGCTGCCTGGCATCACCTCGCTCTCGTTGGCCGGTGGCATCAACGAGCTGCTCTACAGCGAGATCCTGCACGGAGCCGCCTCCCGCTTGCCAAGCCGCCTCCCGGACCTAATGTTCTGGATCACCTTGCCCTTCCTCGGTCCAGAGGGCGCCGCCGAGGAGCGCGAGCGCACCCGCCTCTCGATGCTTGAGGGCTGAAACTTGGCGTGTTAAGCCGCTCTTTTGCGTGAATGGCGGGGTTTATCTAGATTGCAGGGGTGGTAATTTGGCCGCTGGAGGGATTGACCAAGGCTTTTCAATGGCCGGGGCTGATAGGGCCAGGCCGTAAAGGAGAGAGATAGACCACATGCGCAAGCATTTGATTACGACACTGGCCCTGGCGGCAGTTGCCGCGGTTGCGGTCGCGGGGATCGCCGTTGCGGCGAAACCGACCATCGTCCAGCTCGGCAACTTGAAGCTGACCCTGAACGGCGACTTCACGCCGAAGAAGCTGCCGAAAAGCGGCAAACCGGCCCCGATCACGCTCAACGTGAGCGGCAAAATCGAGACGACCGACGGCACGCACCCGCCGGCCGCGAAGGAATTCGTCGTCGAAACCGACAAGAACGGCTCGATCGACGTCAAAGGCCTGCCCACCTGCACCTCGGGCAAACTGCAGGCGCAGGACACCAAGAACGCCGAAAAAATCTGCCCGAAAGCGATCATTGGCAAGGGCTTGACCGACGTCGAGGTCGAATTCCCCGAATCGGCGCCCTTCATCGCCAAGTCGAAGCTGCTCGCCTTCAACGGTGGCTACAGCGGTGGCAAGACGACGATCCTGATCCACGCTTACCTCTCCTCGCCGGTTTCGGCGGCAGTGGTCACCACGGTCAAGATCCAGAAAGTCAAGAATGGTCGCTACGGCACGAAATCGATCGCCACGATCCCGAAGATCGCGGGTGGCTACGGCTCGGTCAACAATTTCAGCCTGACCTTCGACCGCGGGTTCGGAAACACCCCGTACCTGTTCGCCAAATGCCCGGACGGCCGTCTACAGGCAAAGGCCACCGGTGTCTTCAGCGATGGCAAGCGCCTCACCGGCACCTTCGTCCGTCCCTGCACGCCGAAGGGCTAGCAGCAGCTTTTCTCAGGACGAAAAAGGGGAAGGAAAGGGCGGCCTGTTGGCCGCCCTTTCTTATGCCTCAGTCCCGCGGATCGATCCGATCGATCGGCGCCGGTGGAATCAGGCCTTCCTGCTCGCGGCGGCGCTCGCCGCGGCGCAGGATGCGCAGGGTGAGGATCGCGATGCTGAGGATTGCCGTGGCGCCGAGGCTGAGCTGCACGCTGAGCAGCCCTTCGCGCGTCCAGTAGACATCGCGCAGGTCGAGCAGCAGGGCAGCCTCATCGAAGGTCAGCCCCATGCCAACCCCCGTGGTCACGGCGAGCCGCTCTTCGAGCCGCTCGTCGTCGGTGAGCAGCGCTGTCGTGCCCGAGGCGAAGCCGATCACGATGCCCGGCACGAAGTGGTGGATGTGGCGGCCCCCGACGCTGACGTTGCGAAACGGCCCCCAGCCGTCGCGGATCCCCAGGGTGGAGAGCCGCACCAGCGCGAAGGAGCCGAGAAAGCCGGCGAGCAGGTTGAAGAGCACCGTTTCGCTGCGTGGCGCCTCGGCGTAGCCGCTGACCGCGACGCCCACCGTGTCGAGCGCCGCAACCGGGGCGACTTCGACCAGGCCTTCGCTGTCCTCCTCTTGCGTGCGGCGCTGCAGCATGCGACCGAACTGCCCGGCGATCACCACGCCGGCGCCGCCCAGAGCAACCGCCGCCAGACCCAAAGTGGCGCGCTCGGAGCGAGCCCAGTGGAAGTGGGTCCTGGCTCGGGCGCGGCGCCCAAGACGAGTTGCGAGGCGGCGGGAGCTCACGCCCGCAGCCTAGCCGCCCCCGGGATGAGGGAGGTTCAGCGCTCTTCGGTGATGATCGTCTTCACCGTGGCGACTGCGCCATCGGCGAGCTCGATCTCAACCATGTGGGTGCCGATCTCGCGGATCGGCTGATCGAGCCGCACCTTGCGGCGGTCGATGCGCAGGTCACGGGCGTCGCGGATCGCGTCGACGATCTCCTTGGCCCCCACCGAGCCGAAGAGCTTGCCGTCCTCGCCGGCGCGCTCGTGGATGGTCAGCACCGTCTTGGAGAGCAGCGACGCCGCCTGCTCTTCGCGCTCTGCGCGGGCCTTCTCGGCTTTCTCTGTCGCCGCTCGCCGCCGCTGTGCCTCCTCGAGCGCGCCCGGGGTCGCCGGAGCGGCCAGCTTGCGCGGGATCAAATAGTTGCGCAGATAGCCGGGGGAGACGTCGACCGGCTCGCCGCGCTGGCCGAGCTGCTCGACGTCCTCGAGGAGGATTGCCTGGGTCATCAGCGCTCTCCGACGTAGGGCAGCAGGGCGATCTCACGCGCCCGCTTGACTGCGACCGAAAGCTGGCGCTGGTGCTTGCGCGAGAGGCCGGTAACCCGACGGCTGCGCGTCTTCCCCTTGTCGGAGAGAAAGCGACGCAGGAGGTTGAGATCCTTGTAATCGACCGCAGCCGAGTTGATCCGCGTGTATTTACGCGGACGCATGCGATCGGGGGCGCGCCGGCCGCGCCGCGGTGCTGCTGCTCCTGAATCGTTGGTGCGGGCCATTAAGGGCCGAGAATCCTACAGATATTCGGATCTCGGCCCTGTTGGGCCTAGAAGGGGATGTCGTCGTCGGCGCCGCCCCCGCCGGCGGTCGCGCCGGCGAAGTCGGAGGAGTCGGCGGGCACGTCACTGCTCGGCGTGAAACCACCGTTGCCGTTACCACCGCCACCATCCCGCGAGCCGAGGAACTGCACCGAGTTGGCGACGATCCGCACCGCCTGGCGACGACCGCTGCCGTCTTTGGCCTCCCACTCGCTCCAATCAAGGCGGCCTTCAACCGCCACGGGGCGGCCCTTGGAGAGGTAGTTGGCGCAGTTCTCGCCCTGCGCTCCCCAGACCGTCACGTCGAAGTAATTGGGCTTGTCGACCCACTGGCCACTGCTGTCCTTGCGCCGGCTGTTGACCGCCACGCGCAGGTCGCAGACCGGTGTGCCACCGCCCGTGCTGCGCAGCTCGGGGTCCTTGGTCAGGTTGCCGGTGATCACCACTATGTTGATGTTCGACGCCGCCACGGCTCTCAACTCCTCCAAATCGTTGTCTGGAAGCCAGTCTAAGAGGGCAGGCGGCGCAACTCGCCCCCTCTGAGCCGCATTCTCCGGGAAAAGCCGGCGCTACTCGGCCGGAGCGGCCGACTCGGCAGGCGCATCGGCCGACTCGGCAGGCGCATCGACGGCGTCATCCGCCTCGGCATCCTGGGTGGAGACCGTCGGGCGAGCTCCTTGCGGCCCTCGCTCACGCGAGCCTTGGGCTGGGGCGGCGACCGCAGGGGGCACCATCACCTGCGAGTCGGCATCTACTTTGAAGATGCGGAAGCGCAGCACGCCATCGGCGATGCGCAGGTTGTGATTGAGCTCGTCGAGCAACTCCGACGGCCCCTCGAAGCGGAACCAGCGGTAGTCGGCCTCGTTGCGCTGCTCGATCTCATAAGCCATCTTGCGCAGGCCCCAGTTGTTCTCGTGCTTGAGCGTGCCCTTGCCCTCGATGCGCCCCTTGACGTCCTGCGCCAGCACATCGCGCCCTGCCTCATCGGGGCCGGGGTCCAACATCAAGACAAGCTCGTATTCGCGTGGGGCTGCCAAAACGGCGAGGGACTATAGCCGGGGGAGAGCTTCGCTGTTAGGCGACTTAACTCCGGATGAGCTTCCGCATCCGCTGGTCGCAAGCTGCCGTGACCTTGGTGGGCTGTGCTCTTCTGCTCTCGTGCCTTCAGTTCGCTCCGAAGCTGCTCAAGCCTCCTGAGCCCCCGCCGCTGGCGCCCGACGTCGGCCTCCCGAGGGTTCGACCCACGTTGGCTCCTCGACCCGTTCAGCCTCATCCGCATCTCGGGCGGGTGGTGCGGGGTAGGGGTGATCGGCGCCGGGCGGAGGCTTCCGAGGGCAGGGCTAGGGCCCAGAAACCGGTCCATCCCGTTGCCCGAGGAAGCACGCAGCCCAAGCCGAGCACCCCTACCCCGCGACAGGACCCGCCCGCCGAGCGCCCGGTCCCTGAACCGGTCTCACCATCCCCGCCCGAACTCCCGCCCGCCGAACCACCGCCACCGCCAGCGGCCCCCGAAGACGGCTCAATTGAGTTCGCCCCACACTGACTCGCGGGTAGGGTTGACCTGTGGCCGAAGGCGAACCGCTGATCATCGTCTCCAACCGGGGCCCCGCCCAGTTCGAGCTCGACGAGGACGGCGAGCGCACCGTGCGCCGCGGCGGCGGCGGCCTGGTCACGGCGCTCTCCGGGCTCGTTTCGCACCGCGACGCCCTCTGGATCGCCTCGGCGATGACCGACGAGGACGTCGCCGTCTCTGAAGAGCGCGGCGGCCCGGTGGAGATCTCGATCGACGGCATCGAGTACCGCGTGTTGTTGGTCGGCTCCGATGCGACCGCCTACGACCGCTTCTACAACGTGATCGCCAACCCAATCCTCTGGTTCATCCAGCACTACCTCTGGGACCTCTCCAACGCCCCCGACATCCGCCAGGAGGAGCTCGACGCTTGGGACCTTGGCTACCAGGCGGTCAATCGGGATATCGCCGAGGCGGTGCTCGGCCAGATCGAGGGGCGCGAGCGGCCGCTGGTGATGCTGCACGACTACCACCTCTACACGGCGCCGGGAATGATCCGCGCCGAGCGCCCCGATGCCTTCCTGCACCACTTCGTCCACATCCCCTGGTCGCAGCCCGACAGCTGGCGCATCCTGCCGGGCCGCATCCGCGAGGCGCTCTTCCGGGGGATGCTCGCCAACGACATCATCGGCTTCCACACGCACGCCTACTGCATCAACTTCATCCGCTGCTGCGACGAACTGCTCGAGGCCGAAGTCGACTACGAGCGCGGCATCGTCCACCACGCCGGTGGCGAGACGCGCACCCGCGCCTACCCGCTCTCGATCGACGCCGAGCGCCTACGCCGTGCGGCCGAATCGCCGGAGGTCGCCACCGCCGAGCGCGAGGTGCTGGAGCGGCGTCGCAAGCACCTGATCATCCGCGTCGACCGCGCCGACCTCTCCAAGAACGTGCTGCGCGGCTTCACCGCCTTCGACACCTTCCTCACCCAGCACCCCGAGTTCCGCGAGCAGGTCACCTTCATCGCCCATCTGCAGCCCTCGCGTCAAGACGTGCCCGAGTACGCCGAGTATCTGGAACGGATTGAGGCCCTGGTCGCCGTCGTCAACCACCGCCACGGCACCACCGACTGGATGCCGATCGACCTGAAGATCTATGAGAACTTCTCCGACGCGGTCGCCCGCTACAAGCACTTCGACCTCTTGATGGTCAACTCGCTCTTCGACGGCATGAACCTCGTCGCCAAGGAGGCGCCGGCGGTCAACACCCGCGATGGCGTGCTGATGCTCTCCGAGAACACCGGCTCCCATCAGGAGCTGGCTGACTGCGCCCTCTCGGTCAACCCCTTCGACATCCAGGAGCAGGCCGATGCGATCTACCGGGCGCTGACCATGGACCCCGAGGAGCGCCGCCTGCGCGCCCAGCACCTCAAGGAGCTGGTCTTCGCCCGCAATCCGGGCGACTGGGTCGATGATCAGCTCGCCGACATCGCCGAGCTGCGCGAGGCGTCGCCAGCGGCTGACCGCGCGGCGTCGAGCTAGGTCCCAAGCTCGGAGAGCAGCTCGACCCAGTCGCGCAGCAGACGCGGCGAGAGGAACTCCTTGCGGGCATGTTCCTTGCCCGCCCGTCCCAGCCGCATGCCCAGCTCCGGGTCGCGGAGGATCTCCAGGCAGCGCTCGGCGCACTGCTCGGCCGAGTCGACGAGGAAGCCGCCCTCGCCGTCGACGATCTGCAGCGGGATGCCGCCGACGTTGCCGGCCACCGTCGGCCGCCCCTTCCAGAGCGCCTCGGTGACGGTCAGACCAAAGCCCTCGCGGATCGACTTCTGCAAGCAGACGTCGGACTGCGACTGGAAGGCGTTGACCTCGATCGCACCGACGTTGTTGAGGTTGTTGAGGATCTTGATGTCTTCGTCGCCGTCCGCGTACTCGAAAGTGTGCTGGAAGAACTCCCAGCCCTCGGGGTCGTCGGTCGCCATCGAGCCGACCAGGGCGAGCTGCACCTCGGGCACCTGCTCGTGGACGATGCGGTAGGCGTCGATCACGCCCATCGGGTCCTTCCAGGGGTCGAAGCGCGAGACCTGAGTGAGCAGCGGTCGGTCGACGTCGATGCCGAACTGTTTGCAGACGAAGGCGGCGTCGTCGGGCGAGAAGGCCATGTTCTTCGGAGAGAGCGGGTCGATCGCCGGGGGGATGATCTGGACGCCGTTGTGGCCGTCGACCCCCTGCGGCACGTAGGCGGGCAGGTGCCAAACGGTCGCGTCGTACTCCTCGATCATCGGCAGCAGGCGGGCGATCGGCTCGGGGTTGGGCTCGGAGAGGTCGATGTGACAGCGCCAGATCCAGTTGCGGCCCTTCTGCTTGGCGCCGCGGCGCAAGCCAATCGGCTGCGGGTCGTGGACGATCACCGTGTCCCACTCGCCTTCCAGGCCCTCGGCGTTGATCGCGTTGATCTCGTCGAAGAGGGCCCATTCGGCGTCGCTCAGCGTCTCCTCGGCACCCTGCAGCGAGTTATGCAGGAGCTTGGTCGCGTTGTAGAACTCCTCTTTGCCGAAGATCACGTGCCAGTGGGCGTCGAGGCCGATGTCGCGCATCAGCGGCACGATCGTGTAGAGGATCTCCGAGACGCCGCCGCCAAACGCGGTGGCGCTGACGTGCAGGACGCGATGGCCTTTCATCGGCTCCGCAAGCTCGCGGATGCGCTCGATCGTCTCCTTGCCGGCGATGTGCGTGTAGTCGGCGAGGGACTTTTGGCCGAGGGTGACTTCCTGAAGCATCCGCGAGTTCTACAGGCAGCAGCGGTCGGGCGTCCGCCTGGCCAACGGTAGTTCGAGCGTCAGCCGCCTGGGCGGCGGCCGAGCGTCACGTCGACCTGCTCGTGCTGGCCGTCGCGGAGGATCTCCAGGGTCACCGTCTCGCCTGGTTGGAAGATCGAGATCAGGTGAGCGAGGTCGTCGGGCGTGACGATCTCGTGTCCCTCGACGGCGAGGATTACGTCGCCGCCCGCATCGAAGCGCGCCGCCTGGAAGCGCACCTCGTCGTTGCCCCCGCGCAGACCGGCCTCGTCGGCGGGGCTGTCCGGCACGACTTCGGAGATCAGCCCGCCGAAATCGGTGTCGAGGCCGAGCTTGTCGGCGAGCTGCGGGTAGAGCGATTGGCTGGAGACGCCTATATAGGCGTACTCGACCTCACCCTCACGCTCGAGCTGGGCGAGCGAGCGCTTCACCGTGGAGATCGGCACGGCGAAGCCAACGCCGTCATTGGCGCCGGAGCTGGTCTCGATTTGCTGGTTGATGCCGATGACGCGCGCCGCCGCGTCAAGCAGGGGGCCGCCCGAGTTGCCCGGGTTGATTGAGGCGTCTGTCTGGATCGCCCCGTCGATCTGGAAGCGGGTAAGCGATTCCACCGAGCGATCGGTGGCCGAGACGATCCCCATCGAGAGCGACTGCTGCTCGCCGAAGGGGCTGCCGATCGCGGCCACCGGTTGGCCGACCACGAGGGTGGCATCGTTGCCCAGCCGCAGGGGATGAAGGTCAAACCCGTCCGGCTCGACCTGCAGCAGGGCGACGTCGGCGAAAGGGTCGAAGCCGACGATCTCGGCGGTGACGATGTTGCGGTCAGGGAACTCGACGAAGACTGCCTTTGCCGGCTTGCGATTGCCGCCTTCGCCGTCGGTGACGACGTGGGCGTTGGTGACTATGTGGCCCTCGTTGTCGAGCACGAAACCCGAGCCCTCGGCGGCGCCGGCGCCGAAGACCGAGCGGATCGTGACCACGCCCGGCGCCGCCTCGCGGTAGACCGCGGCGGCATCGAAGCCACGCGCCGCTGTCTGCACGATGACCCGTGGCGGTTGGGCCTTGACCGACGTTGACGCGTCTGTGTCGCTGCCGTCCGAGCCGCAGCCGCTGAGTGCCAGCACCAGGGCCAGCGCCGCCAGGAGGGCGTACCGGTTCACGCGGTCGCCTTGGAGGGAAGCGTCGCGGGGGGCGCGGTTGTCTCTGCTCGGGAGCGCGGCAGGTCGAGGGTGAAGGCGGTGAAGCGTTTGCTGGAGGCGATCATTACGCCTCCCTGCATACGCTGGGCCAACTCGCGAGCGATCGCCAGACCGAGCCCGGAGCCCCCGGCCGAGTCGGCCGTGTAGAAGCGCTCGAAAATGCGGCTATGGGCACGCCGCGGGATGCCCGGCCCGTCGTCGGAGACGGTCAGCTCGGCACGGCGGTTGGCGGAGTAGGTGGTCACGGTCACCTTGGTGCCCTCGGGGGTGTGGGTGAGGGCATTGTCGAGCAGGATACGGATCACCTGGCGCACGCGATCGGGGTCGCCGCTGGCGATTACTGGTTGCTCGGGGGTGCGCAACTCCAACCGCGAACCGTGCCGGTCGGCGCGCGGCCCGAACTCGCGCGTCACTTCGCGGGCCAGCGAGCCGAGGTCGACGCTGCGGTTCTGGATGGCGACCGCACCGGCGTCGAGCTGGGAGAGGTCGAGCAGGTCTGCGGTGAGCTTGGTGAGCCGCTCGATCTGCTGGCGCATCGTGTGCACGAACTCGTCTCGCTCCTCGGGGCTCGGGTCCTCCTCCTCGAGCAGCTCGATGAATCCGCCGAGGCTGAAGATCGGCGTGCGCAGCTCATGCGAAGCGTTGGCGATGAAGTGCTTGCGAGCGTTGTCGAGCTCGGCTAGGCGCCGCTGCATCTCGTTGAAGGTGCGAGCCAGCTGGCCGAACTGGCCGACCGATGAGATTGGAATTGGCGTTTCGAAATTGCCATCGGCAACTTTGCGAGCCGCGTCTTGAAGGCGGCGGATGTTGCGGTTGGCTATGTACGCGTAGTAGGTGCCACCGCTGGCGGCAAGAAGCGTCGCCAGCGCCCCCCCGGCGAGGATCTGGGCCTTGATTTCGCCGAAACCGCTGGTCTCGCCCCCGATCGTGACCGTGTAGGCGTAGATCATCAGCGTGGTCCCGGTCGAGATGGCCACCGAGATCACGATGATCCGGTTGCCCACGCTGGTCAGCCTGAAGCGGCGCACGGGGAGCTACTCCCTGAAGCGGTAGCCGACCCCACGCACGGTGAAGAGGTACTCAGGGTCCTTGGGGTCGCTCTCCAGCTTCTCGCGCAGGTGGCGGATGTGAACGTCAACCGTGCGGGGGTCGCGGTACTCGGAGTCGCCCCAGACGTGCTCGAGCAGCGTCTCGCGGCTGAGCACGCGGCCGGGAGAGCGGGCCAGGGCGCCAAGGATCTCGAACTCGACGTAGGTGACCCGCACCTCCTCGCCCGCCAAGGTGACCATGCGCCGCCCGTAGTCGACCTTGAGCTCGCCGTGCTCGATCTCCTCAGCCTCGGGCGGCTCGCCGGCCATCCGTGAGCGGCGCAGCGCCGCCTTCACCCGGCTGCGGAACTCGCGCATCGAGAAGGGCTTGGTGATGTAGTCGTCGGCGCCCACCTCGAGGCCGGCGACCTTGTCGGTCTCCGAGCCCTTGGCGGTCAGCATGATGATCGGCACCTGGCTGCGCTGGCGCAGCTCGCGGCAGACTTCGACGCCGTCGAGCTTGGGCAGCATCAGGTCGAGGATGACCAGGTCGAAGCGTGCCTCGGCGAAGCGATCCAGCGCCTCGCGGCCGTCCTGGGCGGAGGTGACGTGGTAGCCGTCCTTGCGCAATGGGTAAGAGAGCAGCGTCTGGATCGACTGCTCGTCATCGACAAGGAGTATGCGCGTCGACCCATTTGGCATAGAGGAAAGGATATTCCCCCGCAGAAACACGCAGATTGCGGGGGCCTACAGCCGCCGGCCGCTCATCTATTGGACAGATGTGCGAGTACCAAGTACTAAGGGTCCTCCCGCGAAAGCCGATACGAGGGACAGGATGCAAGCACAAGAGCTGAAGAGCATGGTGGCGGCGGGCGATTACAAACCGCAGCCGGCGCTAGTTGCCGATGCGATGCTGCGCCGCCGCAGCGTGCGCGAGCTGCTCACCAACGAGAGCTTCATGCGAGCTGGTCGAATCCCGCCGGCTCCAGAATCGCGCCCCCGGGCAGCCTGATCTCGACTCCCTCTCCGGCGACGATCTCGCCGATCGCTGTCAGCGTGACCCCCTCTTCGGCTCTGTCGACTGCCGCCTGGGCGTCGCTGACCTTCTCGCGGGGGAGGCTCGCCAGCAGCTCGTAGTCCTCGCCGCCGCCGACCGCCAGCTCAAGGGGATCCATTTCTATTGCGACAGCGAGCTCACGCAGCCCCTCAGCCAGCGGCAGCGCGTCAGCGTCGATGCGCACGCCGACCCCGCTGGCCTCGGACAGATGGCGGGCATCGCCGCCGAGTCCGTCGCTGATGTCGATCATCGCCGTGGCGCCCGCTGCGGCGAGGGCGCGGCCGGCGCCGAGCCGCGGCGTCGGTTCCAGCTGCCGGGCAACCAAATCCTCGCCCGCCTCCGGTCGCAGACCGGCGGCTGCGCCGCCGAGTTCGCCGGTCACGACGAGGGCATCTCCGGGAAGGGCGCCGGCGCGACCTACGAGCTGGCCGGGCTCATCCGCGTGCCCAACCACGGTGATCGCCAGGAAGAGCTGCGTGGCGCGGGTCAGATCGCCACCGGCGAGCGCCGTCCCGGTCGTCGCGGCAAGCGCCGTCATCCCGTCGAGCAGCTCGAGGCACTCCTCCTCGCTCAGGTCGGTCGGCACGCCGAGCACTACGTAGGCCTCTCCCGGCTCGGCGCCCATTGCGGCGAGGTCGGAGAGGGCGGTCGCCAGCGCCTTATGGCCGATCTGGGCGAGGCTCGCTCGGTCGCGGTGGAAATGCACGCCCTCGACCAGGGCATCGACCGAGGTCGCCGTGGCGCCCCCCGGCACGCTGATCGCCGCGTCATCACCGGAGCCGAGGTAGACGCGTGGGCCCACGGGTGGCAGGCGTTCCCGGATCCGCGCCAGCAGCTCAAACTCGCCCATCCCGGCATTCTCCCCCTCTTTCCCCGCTGACTTCGTCCTTTTGACTCCGTATGCGCCAGAAAAGGTGCGAAGTCAGCGCTGGGCACTAAGGTGGTGACGCAGTGGAGCGTCAGCAGCCCCTCCTGCACCGGATCGGCGAGGCCGGGTCGAAGATCGGCGCGCGGCCGCCGCGCAGCAAGCGTGTGCGGCTTGCGATCCAGCTCGGCATCGCCCTCGTTGTCTTCGGCTTCCTCGTCCTCACCGTCGTCGACCAGTGGGCCGAGATCAAGGACGAGGGGGTGCACTTCCATGTCGTCTGGCTGGTCCCGGCTTTCATCGTGCTGTCGATCTTCTACGCGCTCAACGCGCTCGGCTGGGACCTGATCCTGCGTTTCCTCGGCTACCGCCTGGGCGCGGGCCGGGCCCAGGTCGCCTGGGGGCAGCCGCTGCTGGCGCGCTACGTGCCGGGCAGCGTGCTCTATGTGCTTGGCCGCGTGCTGCTCTCCGAGCGGGCGGGGGTGCCGCGGCGACTGACCGTGGCGAGCATCGTCTACGAACAGGCCCTGCAGGCGACCTCGGCGGTGATCGTCGCCGCCTATTTCCTCATCGTCCATCCCGATCTCGAGGGCCAGCCCTGGCGCTGGGCGATCCTGCTGCTCATCCCGCTGGCCCTGACGTTGCTGCACCCGCGCGTCTTCGGTCGTGTTGCCAATCGCCTGCTACGCGCTTTCGGTCGTGAGCCGCTGCCGGCGACGATGCCGCTGCGCGGAGTGATCTCGGTGCTCGCTTTCTACACGCTCAACTGGGGCGTGGTCGCCATTGGCCTCTACTGCGTCGCTCGCTCGGTCAGCGAGATCTCGCCCAGTGAGATTCTCGTTGTTGGTGCGGCGCAGGCGTTCGGCTACGTCGCCGCCCTGGCTACCTTGGTCGCTCCAGCCGGCCTGGGCATCCGTGACGCCGCCTTCGCCTGGGCGGTGAAGGTCTCGGTTCCGGGCGAGAGCTTCGCGATCGGCTCGCTGATCGCGATCGCCGTGCGCGGTGTGATGACCGTGGTCGAGGTCCTTTATGTGGTGGCGGTGACGGCGTTGGGGCGCAGGGAGGGGTGGAGTGTCCATACGGGGGTGATTCATCCCTCGCCTGAGGAGGAGGAAGAGGCGGAGGAGGGGAGTGACGCAAGGCAGGGACATCCCTCGTCCGGACAAGTGCCGCGCTAATTAGCGCGGCACTTGAGTATCCGCCCGTTCGAGGGATGTCCCTGCCTTGCGCCAGCGATCCCCAGCTCTCGAACGGCCGGATCACAGCGGGATGCGGGCTCCCAGCTGGTAGGCCGTCAGCCCGAGGAGCAGGAGCTTGAGTGGACGGTCGCGGGATAGGGCAGCCAGGGGGAGGGGCCAGAGGAGGTACCAGGGGAGCAGCCAGGCTGTGGCTAGTAGGAGCAGGCCGGTCGTTGCCCACGCTGCTGCGCGCAGCCAGTCGCCTCCACGGTAGGTCCAGGCGAGCAGGTAGATGGCCAGGGCGGCGTAGAGGGCAAGGGCCGTTGCGCGGACGAGGTCTGGATCGAGGCCGGTGAGGCGCGCCGTGGTGATCGGGATGCTCATGTAGCTCGTGCGGCCCTGGTTCTCGCCGGCGAGGGCGAAGGCATCGAGCCAGTCCCAACCAAAGACGAACCAGGCGTAACCAGCAATCGCAACCAACGCCAAACATCCCCCCACCAACACCCGGCCGACGGGCCGATACGTCAAGTCAGACTTGACGTATCGGCCCGTCGGCCGGGACTTAGCGGCGGCTAGTAGTAGGGCGAAGGGGAAGGTGATGGCGGTGGAGGCCTTGATTGCAACCGCGGCGAGGAGTGCGGCGCCGGCCGCGACCTCGCGCATCGCCAGCATGCCGGCGACCCCCAGGGTCATCAGCAGCACCGCGAGCGAGTCGTTGTGGCCACCACCGACGACGTGGACGAGGACCAGGGGGTTGAGGGCGACGAAGGCGGCCGCGCGCAGCGGGTCGACACCGCGCGCCGGGGCCAGGCGGGCGACGAGCGCGGCGGTGCCCAGCACCGCCAGCGCCGAGGCCGCCTTGAGCACGTAGACCGCCGCATCGACCGGCAGCCAGGCGAGGGGATAGGTGGCGAGGGTGAAGAGCGGGCCGTAGGCGCTCGTCGTGTCGGGCCAGGTGACCTCGGCGAAGGCGGGATCGCTGGGAACGGCCGTCGGTGGGTGCACGTACGGGTCGAGGCCGTGCAGGACGCCGAGCCGGGCGTAGTCGACGTAGCTGTAGACGTCGTGGGAGAGCAGCGGCGGCAGGCAGGCGAAGAGCGCGAGCAGCGCGACGATCACCCCCCAGACGACGCGGCGCCCGAGGCGCGGCGCCCAGGCAATCGCTCCCAGGTAGGCGACGAAGCCGGCCCAGATCAGACCGTAGGCGACCCCCGGCGCGAGGCTCAGCTAGCCGCTCCCGACCCCGCCGCCCACCGATGGCGGCGCCCCCGGCGGCGGCGGCACCGGAGTCGGTTCCTGCCCCGCGCCGGGCGCGTAGGCGTCCGGGTCGTACTCGCCAGGGTCATAGCCACCGGTCGCTTCCTCGCCAAGCTCGCGCGCGCGTTCGGCTTCCTCGGTGGCGGCGTCGTAGACGTCGCCTTTGTGGTTGCGCGGCTCGGCGGTCGAGTAACGCCCGTAATACGGCGCCCAGCTGATCTCGGCCTCGGGCTCGCTGAATTCCTCGCAGGGCACTTCGCCGCCCGAGTACAGGGCATGCCAGATCTCCGCCGGGAAGGTGCCGCCGAAGACGCTGATCCCGTGCACGCTGCTCATTTCGATTGCGTTCGACTCCGGGTAGCCGACCCAGACCGCGGTCGCCAGGTTGGGCTGGTAGCCGGTGAACCAGGCGTCGGTGAGGCGGTCGGTGGTGCCCGTCTTGCCGGCCTGGCCCGGGCAGCCCGTGTAGGCGGCGGTGCCGGTGCCGCCGGTGATGTTGTCGTGCAGTAGGCGCGTCACCTCGTAGGCGACCGCCTCGCTGACTACTCGATGCGGCGGCTTGCGCCCCGGCCGCTCGACCTGCCCATCGGGGAAGACGACGCGGCGGATTGCCAGCGGCTGGCGGCGGATGCCGCCCGCGGCCAAGGTGGCGTAAGCGCTGGCCATCTCCAGCGGCGAGACGCCGACCCGCAGGCCGCCGATCCCCTCCGCCGGGATGCCGTCGAGCGGGCTGACGATGCCCAGCTGCTTCGCCGTGCCGGCGACACGCTGCGGGCCCACATCGAGGTCGAGCTGGGCGAAGACGGTGTTGTCGGAGGCGACCGTCGCCTGCTGCAGGGTGATCGTCCCCTGGTAGCCCTCGTCGGCGGTGTGCACCTCCCAGTGCCCCCACTTGGGCAGGTCGAGAGAGAGCGGTTTCGACGTGTAATAGGTGGAGTAGGGGTCGATCCCCTGGCGGATCGCCGTGGCCAAGACAAAGGTCTTGAAGGTCGAGCCGGGCTGGCGGTGCCCCTGGGCGGCGAGGTTGAACTTGCTCTCCTCGTAGCTCGGGCTGGAGACCATCGCCTCGATCTCGCCATCGCCGGGGTCGATCGAAACGAGTGCCGAGGCAGGGTCGGTCGAGTAGGGGAGGGCGGAGCCCATCGCTTCCAGCCCGACCCCTTGCAAGCGTGGGTCGATCGTCGTCTGCACCTTGATGCCGCCGTTGCGCACCACCTCGACGCCGTAGCGGTCGATCAGCTGCTCTTCGACGTAGTCGAAGAAGTAAGGCTCGCGGTGCTCGAAGTAGGACTGCGAGACGTCAAGCCCGAGGCCCTGGCGCTGCACGGCCTGGGCTCGCTCGCGGGTGATGTAGCCCTGGCTGGCCATCTTGGCGAGCACCGAGTCACGCCGTGCGCGTGCCTCGCCCGGGTGCAGGATCGGGTTGTATTCGGAGGGCGCCTGAGGGAGGCCGGCGAGCAGCGCCATCTGGCCGAGGCGGAGCTTCCAGACCGGGCGTGAGAAGTAGATCTTGGCGGCGGGCTGGACGCCGACCGCGGTCGCCCCTTCGACCGTCCCGTAGGACGCTGTGTTGAGGTACTGGCTGAGGATCTGCTTACGCGAGTGGCGCTCGGCGTACTCGATCGCCAGCTTGGCCTCCTTGATCTTGCGCTCGAGGTCGCGCTTGGGGTTACGGATGCAGAGGTTGCGCACCAGCTGCTGGGTGATCGTCGAGCCGCCCTCGACCGTCTCTCCCGCTTCGAGGTTCTTCAGCGCCGCGCGGGCGATGCCCTCTGGGTCGAGCGCGCCGTGCTCGTAGAAGCGCTGGTCCTCGATCGCCACCGTGGCCAGTTGCAGCAGCTTGGGCACGCGCTCGATCGAGATCGGCGCCCGCGCTTCGTCGGAGTCGATCAGGCCGAGCTTCGTGCCGTCGCCGGCGTAGACCACCGAGTTGCCGCTGCGTTCGACCTTTTTGCAGGAGGCGAGCGAGGGGGCCTCGGCGGCGACGTCGAGCACCCAGGAGACAACCGCGATGCCGGTCAGGGCGAGGGCGACGAAGAGACCGGCGCCGACGAAGAGCAGCTTGCTAGGCGCGCCCCCGCGCCGCCGCTGACGTCGCCGATTGCGCTGCGCCACGAGCTAAGGGTACTTCGGCCCGGGTGTGCTCAGGCCTTGGTGTCTTCGGTCGAGAGGTTGTAGACGACGCCCTCGACCAGGAGCTGGTTGGGGATCACCGCCGCGGTCCCGTCGCCCGGGTCGACGTAGGTGTAGGAGAGGGTGATGTCGATCACCCGCCCCTCGACTTCCTCGAAGCGGATGCGGTCGCCGATCTTGATCGGCTGCGAGATCGCCAGCTGCACGCCGGCGATCGTGTTGGCGATCGTGTGCTGAGCGGCGAAGCCGATGATCGCTGCTAGCACTGCGGTCGAGGCGAGGATGCCGGTTGCCAGCCGCTTCAGCTCGGTGAACTGACTCAGCGCGATCGCGACGAGCACGATGAAGACGATGAGGATCAGCAGGCGGCGCAGGAAGCGCAGCCGCGTCTTGGTCGAGCGCGAGACCTGTGAGACTGCCGGCGTCATGGATGCCACGGTATCCGCAAAGCCAACGTTTCCGTACGCGAGTTGGGGCCCTTTGGCCGCCGTGGGCGGCGTCCTGCTGGCGCTCGCCACCGGCGCGGTGCTCTCGATCCCGGCGGTGATCGCCGACAGCCCTGGCGACGGCGACCTCGGCGACACGGCGACCGCCTTCGTGCAGCTCGGCACGGCGCTGGGCTTCCTGCTGGTGCCGTTTGCGATTGCCGCGAGGCGGGGGGCGACGGTCCGCCAGGCGGCGAGCGAACTCGGCCTGCGGCGCTTCCGGCTCTCGGCGATCAAGTGGATGTTCGCGGCGGTCGGCGCCTACCTGGGGCTGACGATCCTCTACGTGGCGCTCGCCGGCACGCCCGAACAGGACGACATCGCCGAGAGCTTCGGCTCGCTACCGGTGCAGATCCTGCTGATCGCGCTCGCGGCGCCGATCAGCGAGGAGGTCTGCTTCCGCGGTTTCCTCTACGCCGGCCTACGCCGCCGCGTGCCGCGGGTCGCCGCGGCGCTGCTCGTTGGCCTGATCTTCGGCGCCCTGCACGCGACCACCGGCATCAGCGCCGTCCCGCCGCTGATCGCCTTCGGCTTCGTCTTCTGCCTGCTCTACGAGAAGACCGGCTCGATCGTGCCGGGGATCATCCTGCACGTGCTCAACAACTCGATCGCGCTCGCGGCGCAGTAGTGCGGAGAGCAAAGAAACGGCCCGCCGAGGCGGGCCGAAGGTGCGGCAAACGATTGATACTCGCCCTGGAGGCTACCAGGCCCCCTTGGGGTTCATTGAGGGGCGAAGACCAGTCGCTAGGCGGGTAGCCACCCCGCAGGCCGCATGATAAGTAGCACCTCGACTTAGCCTTCGCACTCTCAATCGTACTCTGGCGGAGGGCGGGGGACTCGAACCCCATTCGGACCGCGAAAGCCCGAACTCGCGAGTATCAATCGTCTGCCGCTACCCACCGGCTTCACCCTCCGCTGCTGGCGAACGTAGCCGAGCCGTCGCTTGATTCAACCCACGTCGCTCTAAATTCACGAAGAGTTGGCTCTTGCGGCACACGGCCGGCGCATCCGTAAGAATTCAGCGCCCGTGAGTCGTCGCCTGGCCCCCCTCCTCGTCGCCGCTGCGCTCTGCGCGTTGCCCACCGCGGCGAGCGCTGCGACGCCTGCTCCCAAGACGATCGGACCTCCCGACGCGGTGGTCAAGGTCAAGGTCGACGGCAAATTGCCGGGTGGCAAGGCGATGATCTACAGCAAGGTGGCGGCGGTCGGCACGGTGACGCCCTACGTCGCCGGTGAGAAGGTCGAGGTCGAGTTCTTCCTCAACGGCAAGCGGATCGAGCGCAAGACGGTGAAGCTGCAGCAGGGCAAGGGAGGGACGGGCAAATTCCGTGCCGCGATCCTCATCCGCGAGGGCGGCAAGTACGCGGTCAGCGCCAATCACGCGGCGACCGCGGCGCTGGGCGGCGACAGCACGGTGCGCAAGAGCTGGCGGGTGCGTTTTCCGTCCCTTCACCAGGGCCAGTGCGGCAACGTCGTCGTCGGCTTCAAGAAGGCGATGCGTAAGCTGGGCTACATCGCTAACGACGGCCGCTGCTTCGGCGGCAAGACGGCCCGCGGCGTGCTCGCCTACCGCAAGGTCAACGGCATGGCCGCCACTTACCGGGCCGGCAAGGGCCTCGTCAAGAGCGCCTTCTCCGGCAAGGGCGCCTACAAGGTCAAGCATCCGGGAGCCGGCCAGCATGTCGAGGCGCCGCTCGGCAAGCAAGTCCTCGTCTTCGCCAAAGGCGACAAGCCGGTCGCTGTCTACCCAATCTCCTCGGGCAAGTCTTCGACCCCGACCGTCACCGGTCACTTCGAGTTCATCAGGACCGAACCGGGCTACAACTCGCACGGCATGTACTACTCCTGGTACTTCTACGGGGGCTATGCGGTGCACGGCTACGAATCGGTGCCTGACTATCCGGCCAGCCATGGCTGCCTGCGCACCTTCATCGCCGACCAGCCTGAGATCTACAACCGAATAAATTTCGGCGAAGACATTTTTGTCTTCTAGATAGGGGTTGAAGATGATCGGCGAGAGAACCCTGAAAGCGGTCCTCGCTTTCATCGCCGCTTACCACGTTGTGCTGGGGCTGATGCAGCTCTTCGCGCCGGGAACGTTCTTCGACGAGATCGGCAGCTATGGGGTCGAAAACTCGCACTACATAGGGGACGTTGGCGCCTTCACGCTGGCCTTTGGCGTTGCCGTGGGGATCGCCGTCGTGCGGCCCGGCTGGCGGGCGCCGATTCTCTGGCTGGGGGCGCTCTGGTACGCCTTCCATGCTTTCAACCACGCCTTCGACACCGATGAAGCGAAGAGCGAGGCGCGTGGCTGGACCGACACGCTGCTGATCGCTTTCGGCGCGTTTGGCGCTGCTTGGCTGGCGCGGGTATCGGAACGGCTGAACGGAGAAACCGCCGAGCAGGAGGTGAGGCAATGAAGGTCTTCGTCGCGGGAGCGAGCGGCGCGATCGGGCGGCCGCTGGTGAGCCAGCTGGTCGTCGCTGGCCACGAGGTGACCGGGATGACGCGGCGTGAGGAGCGCGCGGCGGAGATTCGCTCGGCCGGTGCCGCTGCGGTCGTCTGCGATGCCTTCGATGCGCCCGACTTGGAGCGGGCTGTTGTCGAGACCTCGCCCGAGGTCGTCGTCCATCTGCTCACCGCGCTGCCACCGCGGCTCGACTACCGGGCCAAGGAGGACCCGCTCGCGCCGACCAATCGCGTGCGCAGCGAGGGGACCCGAAACCTCATCGCCGCCGCTAAGGCGGCCGGCGCGAGGCGCCTGATCGCCGAGAGCGTCGCCTTCTTCTACGCGCCGCAGGGCGCCTGGGTCAAGGACGAGGAGGCGCCACTCAACCTCGATGCACCACCACCGTTCGGCGCTGCCGCCACGGCCCTTGCCGGGCTCGAGCGCCAGGTTCTGGAGGCCGAGGGCCTCGAGGGCATCGTCCTGCGCTACGGCTGGCTCTACGGCCCCGGCACCTACTACGCCGCCGCCGGCTCGCTGACCGAGGACGCGCACAAGCGCCGCCTGCCGGTCGTCGGCAAGGGCAGCGGCACCTTCTCCTTTGTCCACGTCGAGGATGCGGCATTGGCGACGGTTGCGGCACTCGACCATGGCGCTCCCGGCGCCTACAACGTGGTCGACGACGAGCCCGCGCCGGGACGCGAGTGGACGCTGGCCTTCGCCGCGGCGATCGGCGCCAAGAAGCCCCTTCGCGTCCCGGTCTGGCTGGCGCGTCTGGTCGCCGGCGCCGGCGCCGCCTCGATGGCGACCCAGCTGCGCGGCGCCTCCAACGCCAAGGCCAAGCGCGAACTCGGCTGGCAGCCGAGCTACCCGAGCTGGCGCCAGGGCTTCGCCGATCCCGAGGCACGCGGCTAGCGCTCCTCGCTACCCGAGCAAGGAAACGGCCCGCCGAAGCGGGCCGTTTCAAACCGAAGGGTTCAATCCCTCCCGGCTGACACCCGGATCAAGAACGTACCACACCGGATTTCAGGCGGAGGGGGAGGGACCCGAACCCTATCCGGGCTACGAACCCGGACTCCCGAGTGTCAACTGGGAAGCCACACCTTGGACTGTTTAGCTCCATAGGATTGACCTCGATGGCCGACCTCGACGCCGCCAAGGGGACCCTGCTCGCTGAGTTGCGCGAGCACTCGTTGATCATCGGTGAGGTGACGCTCTCCAGCGGCGCGACGGCGCAGTACTACGTTGACGCGCGGCGAGCGCTGCTGCGGCCGGCGGGATTTCGTGCCGCCGGAGAATTGATAGCGGCAGCGGCGAGTGAGGCCGGGGCTAGCGCCGTGGGCGGCCCGGCGACGGCGGCGATCCCCCCCGCCTGCGCGGCACTCGCCGTTCCTGCCGGCGCCGGTCTGGTCGGCTTCTTCGTGCGCGGCGAGCGCAAGGAGCATGGGCTGCAGCGCTGGGTCGAGGGGCCGGTGGAGGAGGGCGCCCGTTGCTTGGTGGTCGAGGACACGGTGACAACCGGCGGCTCGACCGGGCGGGCAATCGAGAAGATCGCCGAGCAAGGGCTGCAGGTGGTCGGCGTCGTCGGCGTCGTCGATCGGCTTGCTGGGGGTGGCGAGAAGATCGAAGCCGCGGCCGGTGCTCCATATAAAGCGCTGGTGACGATCGACGAGATCTACCCCGAGCGGCCCGACCGCGACTGAGATGGAGCCCGACGCCGTAGAGATCCGCGTGCTCGGTTGCCTGATCGAGAAGCAGCACACCACGCCCGACGTCTACCCACTCTCGCTCAACGCGCTGCGCCTCGCCTGCAACCAGTCGACCAACCGCGAGCCGGTGGTCGACTACGACGAGCAGATTGTGGTCGAGGCCCTGCGCCGCCTCGCCTTACGTGGCTGGACTCGGCTGGCGAGCGGCGCCGGTTCACGCGCCCGTAAGTACCGCCACCTGCTCGACCAAGCCTTTGGCCTCGACGACGCCGAGATCTCGCTGCTCGCCGTGCTCATGCTGCGCGGCCCCCAGACCCCCGGCGAGCTGAAGCAGCGCGCCGACCGGCTGCACCACTTCGCCGACCTCGGCGCTGTGCACGCCACGCTCGACGGCCTAGTCGAGCGTGGTCAGGTGGCCCGGCATAAGCGCCGTCCAGGGCAGAAGGAGGACCGCTTCGAGCAGCTGCTTGGTGGCGGCCTGGTCGAGGGCGGCCCTGCTTCAAAGGAGGCTGACAAGCCCGATGAGCAAGTCGCCGGTGATGATGCCGAAGCCGCGTCTGCGGCCGCTGCGCATGAGCAGCTGACTCCCGCCGAGGACCGCCTCACCCGCCTCGAGCGGGAAGTCTCGGAGCTGCGCTCCGAGCTCGCTGCCCTGCGCTCCGACCTCGGCGAGTAGCTGCTCCGAGTAGAGCGGCTTGCCGGCCCCGCTGGCTTCGCTGATGGCTTTGCCTGTCCGTGCTTTACGGGTGCTTCCTCGCGCCTTTGAGACAAGCTTCTTCTTTACGAAAACGTCTTCCTTGACTTTATGAAAGTCTCCGTTTACAGTCTTGAACGTCGTCTGTGAAAGACGGCACAGGGACGTAGCAACAGGGACAACCGAGCCTCGAGGAAGCCGCAAAGGGAAGCGGCAGGCAGAGGGGCTCACGGGACAAGGAGAAGAGATTTCGATGCTCTCGCCACTACGCAACCGCTTCGGCATCCCGGGAGTGATCTCGGTGCTCGCACTGGTCTTCGCAATGCTCGGCGGCGCCTACGCTGCCAATAACTCTTCCGACGGCGGCGCGACCGCCTCGGCCAAAGCCAAGCGTGGCCCCAAGGGGCCCAAAGGCGCGACCGGTCCTGCCGGTCCTGCCGGGCCAGCAGGCGCCAAGGGTGACGTCGGCGCCAATGGCTCAAATGGCGCCACGGGCGCGACCGGCGCCACAGGCGCCGCCGGCGCCAGCGTCACCAGCGAAGAATTCGTCGGCGTCAAAGAAGGCAAATGCTCCGGTGTCGGCGGCGTGATGTTCACTTCGGCCTCCGGCAAAGCCGCGGCCTGCAACGGCAAAGAAGGCTCGCCCTGGACTCTTGGTGGAACGCTGCCGCCGGGTAAGACGCTGACCGGGGCATGGATTGCAGTTGCTCCCCAGGTGACGCCAGAAGAAGCTAAAACAGGCCCTTCGGCCGTAGGCCAGACGGCGATGGCGCCCATCTCTTTCCAGATCCCGCTCGCCAGCGCCCCCCAGGCGACCTACGTCGGCGAAGCGGGCTCGGCGCCGGGCTGTCCCGGCATCGTGGGAGACGTTCCCACGGCCGATCCTGGACACCTCTGTCTGTACGCGGCTCTCCAACTAGGTAAAGCCCAAGAAGAAGAAGGCGAAGAAATAATCTTCTTCCTTAAGCCGACCGAACTCTTTGTTCCTGGTGCATCGACGTCGGGCGCGGTGCTCCGGTTCAACTGTGGGCAGAGTTCGTGCAGCTGGTACGGCTCCTGGGCAGTCACGGCCCCCACCGGCGCCTAGGGCGCTCTGCGCAGGCGAGCGGAGAACCGGCGATGACCTCCATCCAACACCGGGTGCGCTGCGCGCTCACGGCCTCGATCGCTGTGATCGGGGTCGTGAGCGCCCTGGCTCTCAACCCTGCCCCCGCGAGTGCGGAGATCGGTCCCGAGCTGACCCGCTTCGGCGAGTACGGGACCGGGGCGGGGCAGCTCCGCTTCGCCAGTGGCGGTGGAATCGCCGCAGACCCCGACACGGGCCACCTCTTCATCTCCGATGCATTCAACAATCGCATCAGCGAGTTCACCGCCTGGGGCCTGTTCGTCAAGTCCTGGGGCTGGGGCGTCGCCGACGGCTCCTCCACAGCGCAGACCTGCGGGCCGTCGGAACCGACGTCTGAGCCGGAAGCCTCGCTCTGCCAGGCAGGGATCGAAGGCGACAAAGCAGGCCAGCTGGAACGGCCGAATGGAATCGCCCTCGGCCCGAACAGCGAGGTCTACGTCTTCGAACGCAACAACTACCGAATCCAGGTCTTCAGCCAGGCCGGCGCCTTCCTGCGCATGTTTGGCGGCGAAGTCAACAAGACCAGCGGCGCCGACATCTGCACCGCCGCAGACATCACCGGCGGCGATGTCTGCGGGGAAGGCATAGAAGGAACCGGCCCGAGCGAGTTCTCGCTCGATCTCGTGGAGGGGGTCTGGCGCGACTACATCGACATCGCGCCCGACGGCACCGTCTACGTCGGTGACCAGGACCGCATCCAGAAGTTCGATGAAGACGGCAACTACCTGAGCTCGCTGCCGCTGCCCGAAGCGGGTTCCGTCGGGGCGCTGGCGCTCGACCCCGAAAGCGGCGACGTCTACTTCAGCTATGCCCGGGGACTCTTTCCGGCGAACTCCTACCGCCTCGACGAGAACAGCGGCGCGGTGATCTACCCGCTGCCGGCCACCGCGCCGGAAGCGATCGCCCCGGCGCCGGGCGGCACGGTCTACCTCACCGATGACCCGGTGCCGAGCGGCAACTCAAACCCCGCGAACAACCCCCACCTGCTGGAGATCGACGGCCTCGGCGAGGAAGTCGAAAGCTGTTGTCCCTCCGTCGTCAGCGAATTCAACGAAAGCATATTGCTGCCGGCGGCGACGACCAACGTGGTGACGGCCGCCGGAGAGGCCGACCTCTATGTGGTGCATGACTCGTTCTTCAAAGGAGTCGGCTTCGTCGAGGTGCGCGGCACCCCGCCCGACAAGTGGCCGCCGCCGCCTGTCCCACCCGAGATAAACGCCCAGTTCGCCAGCGTGGTGGGCAGCGAGTCGGCGGTGCTGAAGGCCGAGATCGACCCCAACTTCTGGGCCGACACCGCCTACCAGCTCGAATACGGTACGGCCCCCTGCTCAGGCGGCGGCTGCCAGGCGCTGCCCGAGCGCCAGCTGGGTGCCGGCATCGTCAAGAAAGACGTGACCAGCGACGGCGTCGTCATCTCGGGTCTCGAGCCCGGCACCACCTACCACTACCGCTTCGGGGCTGAGAGCTCGGGGGGCGGTCCCGTCTTCGGCCCCGACGCAACCTTCACCACCTTCGCCCTGCCCAAACAGGTCAGCACGAGCTGCCCCAACCAGGCCCTGCGCACCGGCCCCTCCGCCGCCCTGGCCGACTGCCGCGCCTATGAGATGGTCTCCCCGGTCGACAAACTCGGCGCCGACATCTCGGTCTTCATCTCCTCTGATGAAAAGCCGGCCCGCCTGGACCAAGGCGCCGCCTCGGGCGAGAAGATCACCTACTCGGCCTCGACGGCCTTCGGCGATGCCCCCTCGGGCCCCTACTCCAGCCAGTACCTCTCGACCCGAGGGGAAGGGGGCTGGTCGACCACGGGCATCTCACCGCCGCGCAACTCGGGCTCTGTGCTGACCGTCTTCGATGCCCTCGATGCCCAATTCAAGGCCTTCGCCGAGGACCTCTCAAGCGGCTGGGTCCTGCAGGACTCCGACCTCTCGCTCGCCGAAGGATCGGTGCCGGGCTTTGCCAACCTCTACCGCCGCGACAACCTCGATAGCACTTATGAAGCGCTGACCACGGTCCCGCCGCCGGTGCAAGACGCCGACTCCTTCGTCCCCGAGCTGCGGGGCGTCTCCGCCGACGGCAAACACGCCGTCTTCACCGTGAAGGACAAGCTCACTCCAGACGCGGTGGCAAGCACCGCGATCAACCAGCTCTATGAGTCCTTCGAAGGCCAGCTGCGCCTGGTCAGCGTCAGGCCCAACGGCAGCGCCTCCACCGAGAACTCGACAGCCGGTTCCTACGGCGGAGGCGTGCAGGACAACCGCGGGGACAACGTCGCCGGGGCGGTCTCCGACGACGGGCGGTTGATCTACTGGTCTGAAAACAGTGGCAAACTGTATGTGCGGATCGAAGGTGCCGAAACCGTCGCCGTCTCGACCGGCGCTGGCACTTTCTGGACGGCGAGCCCCGACGGCAAAGGGGCCCTCTTCACCGAAGCGGACAAACTGCGCCGCTTCGACGAGCAAACGCGCACCTCGACGACGCTCGTAGCCAGCGGGGTGGAGGGCGTGATGGGCGCCAGCGAGGATCTCTCACGGATCTACTTCACTTCGACCAGCGCTTTGGCGGGAGGGGCTGTGGCGGGCAAACCCAACCTCTACCTGCACGAAGACGGCGAAGCGCTGCGCTTCATCGCCACCCTGCCAAATCAAGAAGCGCCCGCGGACGCCAGTGCGCCGAAAAACCTCCCGGTGGCGCTCAGGCCCCTGGAACGCCTCTCGCGGGTGACGCCGGACGGCGCGACGGCGCTCTTCATGACCAGAGGGGCGCTGACCGGCGCCGAGAACCTCGATCGCGAGAGCGGCAAAGCCGCCGCCGAGGTCTTCCGCTATGACGCCGAGGAGAGCAAGCTGACCTGCCTCTCCTGCCTGCCGAGCGGCGCGCGGCCGCAGGCGGCGGAACTCGAATTCTCACTCGACGAAAATACGGATTACTTCTACACCTCGAGCATCCCCGGCTGGGAAATGCAGCTCCACGCCCCGCGGGCGCTCTCCGAGGACGGCAAGCGGGCTTACTTCAACAGCCTCAACCGTCTCGTCCTCACCGACACCAACGGCCGCCAGGACGTCTACCAGTGGGAGGCCGAGGGCACCGGCGAATGCACTGATGCTGCGCCGGGCTTCAACCCCGCCCACGAGGGCTGCATCAGCCTGATCTCAGACGGCAAGGGCCCGGCGAAAGCCGAATTCATCGACGCCTCGACTGACGGGCAAGACGTCTTCTTCTTCACCGAGACGACCCTCTTGCCCCAGGACGTCGGCCAGATCGACGTCTATGACGCCAGGGTGAACGGTGGCTTCCCACAACCGCCAGCCCCAGCGGCGGAGTGCGAAGGCGAAGCCTGCCAGTCCCCGATCAGCCCACCGGCCGAGCCTTCATACGCCAGCCAGGGCTACCAGGGCCCCGGCAACCCCAAGCCGGCCGCCAAGAAGGCGAAGAAAGTGAAGAAGAACAAGAAAGCAAAGAAGAACGCCAAAGCCAAGCAGCGCAAAGCGCGACACAAGCGCAACACAGGAGGCAGGAGATGAGCGCCGTGAAGCCCACTCACAAAGGCCTGCTGGCGCTGGCCGTGGCGACCCTGGCGCTGCTTGCCTTCACCGCCCCAAAGGCAAGCGCCGACTTCGGCATCGAATTCACCGAGCTCTCCTTCGATGAGAAAGACGGCTCACCGGTGGTCCAAGCGGGCGCCCATCCCTTTGCG
This sequence comes from uncultured Solirubrobacterales bacterium, assembly GCA_963715455.1. GTDB lineage: Bacteria > Actinomycetota > Thermoleophilia > Solirubrobacterales > 70-9 > VRUE01. The sequence goes on from OY970245.1 coordinate 577,088, forward strand.
ATGGCGACCACGGTCAACTTCGATACGACCATCGATGAAAAAGGCTTCGAAGTGCCCGACGACGCGGTCAAAGACCTCTATACCGTGCTGCCCGAGGGCTTCACCGGCGTGCCCACCGCGACGCCGCGCTGCACGGGGCCGCAGTTCTCCAAACTGCTCAGCCTCCCCTCGGGGCTCAAATACCCCAGCTGCCCGATCAGCTCGACGGTCGGCTATATCAACGTCCGGGCCGCGGCCAACGCGGGCCCCCCCGGCAACCAGTTCAAAGGCAAAGTGCCCGTCTATAACCTCATGCCCCCACCGGGCACGCTGGCCAAGTTCGGCTTCGTCTTCCTCGGGGTGCCGGTGGTCTTCGATGTGCGCTTGAGCGAAGAGGCGCCCTACCGGGTGATTGCCACCTTCCACGGCATCTCCCAGGCGGTCCTGATCTACGGGGCGACGCTGACGCTGTGGTCTGACCCGTTGGCCAACGTTCACGACATCGATCGGGGCCAGTGCCTGCTGACCGAAGAGAGCGATCTCTGTGAAGTCGACGGCACCGGCGAGCCGCTGATCACCCTGCCCTCATCCTGCACCGGCCCCTTGCGGGCCGACTTCGAAGCCAACTCTTGGGGGGTGCAGGGAGTCTTCGCGACGAGCTTCGCCGAAACCAACGATGACGGCGAACCGCCAATGCCGCTGGGCCTCTCTGAGTGCGCGGCGCTCGACTTCGCCCCTGGGATAACGGCATCGCCAACCACCAAAGCCGCCTCCTCGCCAACCGGCCTCGATTTCGGCCTCGACGTCGTCGATCAGGGCATCCTCGACCCCCAAGGCATCGCCGCCTCGACCATCAAACGCACCGAGGTCACCCTGCCTGAGGGCTTCACCGTCAACCCCTCGGTCGCCGAAGGGTTGGAGGTCTGCAGCGAAGCTCAGCTGGATAAGGAGACCGCCTTCTCCGAAGCAGGATCAGGCTGCCCCGCTGCCTCGAAGATCGGCACGGTCGAAGTAGAAACACCCGTCTTGGAAGAAAAGGTAAACGGCGCCCTCTACGTCGCCGAGCCCTATGAGAACCCCTTTGACTCTCTGATCGCCATGTATGTGGTGATCAAGAACGCCAAGCTGGGGATCAGGGTTGTGCAGGCCCTTGAGGTGATTCCCGACCCGGTCACCGGTCAGCTCACGACAGTCGCCAAGGACATGCCGCAATTGCCCTTCTCCAACTTCAAGCTGCACTTCCGCGAGGGCGCCCGCAGCCCGCTTGCCTCACCACCGGCCTGTGGGACCTACGAGGCCTCCGCCAAGCTCTTCCCCTGGTCGGGCAACGATCCGGTAACCACCAGCTCGGCCTTCGAGATCATCAGCGGCCCCGGTGGCGCGGCTTGCCCAAGTGGGGGATTGCCGCCCTTCAAACCAGGCCTCTTCGCCGGCACCCGCAACAACGCCGGGGGCACCTTCAGCCCCTTTGACGTGCGGCTGTTCAGGACTGACTCCGAACAGGAGTTCACCAACTTCTCGATCAAGCTGCCACCGGGCATCGCGGGAATCTTGGCGGGCATCCCATATTGCTCAGAGGCCGGCATCGCCCAGGCCGAAGCAAGGACGGGCCCCCACGGCGGTCAGGAAGAGATCGATAGCCCTAGCTGTCCAGCGGCATCGCAAATCGGCACCACCTTCGCCGGCTCAGGAGTAGGCCAGACCCTCGCCTATGCCCCGGGCAAGCTCTACCTGGCAGGGCCCTATAACGGCTCAGCCATCTCGATGGTCTCGATCACCGCCGGACGAGTCGGCCCCTTCGACATCGGCACGGTCGTGGTGCGTCTCGCCTTCCGCGTAGATAGGGAGACCGCCGAAGTCTTCATCGACGCCACCGGCTCAGACCCGATCCCCCACATCATCAAAGGCATCCCCGTGCATCTGCGCGATATCAGGGCGGCAACTGATAAGCCGAAGTTCGTCTTCAACCCAACCAGTTGCGAAAGGACCTCGACGGCATCGACGCTTCTGGGCTCGGGGTTGGACTTCGGCTCGACTGTCGACGATCGCCCGGTAACCGTCTCAACCCCCTTCCAGGCAGCCGATTGCGCTGCCTTGGAGTTCAAGCCGAAACTCGACCTCAGATTGAAGGGCGGCACCAAACGAGGTGATCACCCGGCCTTCAAGGCGGTCTTGACGATGAATGGCGGACCAGAAGGCGGTGAAGCCAACATCGCCAGAGCCAGGGTCACCCTGCCAAAGTCGGCCTTCCTCGAACAAGGCCACATCAAAACGATCTGCACCAGGGTCCAGTTCAGGGCAGATCAGTGCCCAGCGGGCTCGGTCTACGGCTTTGCAAGGGCCTATACCCCGGTCTTGGCTGAGCCTCTGGAAGGCCCGGTGTACCTCAGATCCTCTGAGCACCAGCTACCTGACCTGGTCGCCTCACTGCACCACGAGAAGATCACCGTTGACGTTGTCGGGCGCATCGATTCCTTGAAAGGCAGGATCAGAAACACCTTCGAGGCGGTACCAGATGCTCCAGTGAGCAAATTCGTCTTGACCATGCAAGGCGGCAAAAAAGGCCTGATCGTCAACTCGGCCAACCTCTGCAAAGGCAAGCACAAGGCGATCTCTGAATTCACCGGCCAAAACGGTGAGCTCTCCAACACAAAGCCAGTGGTCAAGGCCAAGTGTGGGAAGCAGGGTAAGTCGGGCAAGGCCAAGAAGCGCAAGCGCAGGGGGTAGGCAGTGAGCAGAAGGGTTCTCTGGCTCGGCGCCGCCGCGGCCCTCTTGGTCTGCGCCTCCTTGGCAACAGCCGCAGTCATCCAACGCGGCAACCTGCGCATCACCGTCCTCTCCCAAATCCTCCCCTACAAGCTCCCCAGGCAAGGCACTGACCCCATCGCCGTCTTCGTCTCCGGCCACCTGGAGGCTCCCAAAGGCGGCGTCCCCGACCAGCTGCAGCGCATGAGCGTCAAGGTCAACCGCCACGGCTTACTGCAATCCAAGGGCTTGCCAGCCTGTCAGGTCGCAGAGATACAGCCCGGCTCGACTGAACGGGCCCTGGCCAACTGCGGTGACGCGGTGATCGGCTCGGGCCAGTTCTGGGCCAACATCGTCCTCCCGGACCAAGGCGCCTACCCGACTAGAGGGCGGCTTCTGATCTTCAACGGAAGGGAGAAGGGCAGACCGGTCCTCTTGACACACATCTTCACCGCCAACCCTTTCTTCTCCTCATTCGTCCTGGTTTTCAAGATCCGCCACTTGAAGAAGGGCGCCTGGGGCACCCAGCTCTCCACCTCGCTGCCTCAAGCGCTTGGCTCCTGGGGCTACGTCGATCGCATCAAGCTCACCCTGAAGCGCAAATACACATATCGAGGCAAGCAACTGAGCTACTTCAACTCCGGCTGCCCAGCTCCCAAGGGCACTCCGAGGATCGTCTTCCCCTTGGCCCTTGCGACCTTTGAGTTCAAGGGCGGGCTGAAGCTCTCCACCAAAGTGGAAAAGAGCTGCGCGGTGAAGGAATGAACAAGGGATGAGGAGACATCAGATGAGGATCAAGATCGTTGTTGCACTGGGCCTTTTGGCTCTCGCCTTCCCGGCCTTTGCCCAGGCCGCCTATGACCCCTTGGGCGGCGGCCAGGCAAAGCTCACCCTCGATAAATCCTTCATCAACCTGATGAATAAGCAAGGCGTCACCTTGCAGGCCAAAGCTCCCGCCAAGAAGCAAGGCAAGACGATCACCCTGCCGGTCACAGGCGGCAAGGCCGATCCGACCTCGAGCAAGGCCGAAGTGCTCACCGAAGGGACCTTGGTCTTCGCCAAGGCCAACCGCTCTGTCCCCCTGCGCAAGATAGAGCTGAAAGCCAACCCCAACCCGATCTCCGCCAAGGTGGGAGGTAGCCAGCTGAAAGTCGCCAAGGCAAAGACGGTTACTCCCAAGCGCGAAGGCTTCGGCCTGGGCTTCTCGGCCAAGCCGCTGACTCTCACCCAGAAGGTGGCGACCAGGCTGAACAAGAAGCTACGGGTCAAGGACGCCTTCAAAGAAGGGCAAGTCATCGGCACGCTGAAGACCAAGACCACACCCCAGCTGGTGACGATCCTGCCTCAAGGAAAGGGCACGCTTGTCCCTGACCCTCAGATCCTCGCCAAGTTCAAATCCCTCTTCGTCTCCTTGAACCCGATCTCCCCGGCAGAACTTTCTCCAGGGCCTGTGTTCAGCTTCCCGATTGCCGCCGGAGGACAGATCTCACCTGATGCCTCACAGGGCACCCTGAGGCTGGGTGGGGCGATCGAACTCCTCCAACTAGGAGCTGGGCAGATCTTCCACACCGAATACTGGCTTGACTTGGGAGCGAAGAGCGTTTCCGCAGAAGTAGAGATCCTGCCTACCCCCGCCTTTCCCGGCAAGTTGGGGCGGATCGGGGTCTTGGGGCTGGGTATGGCTGGGGCTTCTGTTGCTTCTGATCCGAAGGGCCGCTCGATCTCGGTAGCGAACGCAGCGCTGACGCTCGATGCCTCCACCGCGCAGAGCTTCAACGAAGCTTTCGCGGCGGGCGCCCCGACGTTCGCTGCGGGGGAGGCTTTTGGGGTTGTGAGCTTCGGGGCTGTGGGGCAGTAGGGCAGCCTGCTCACCTCCCTAGAAAGCGGCCAACTTTTGGGAACTGGTCCTATTCTGCATCTGTGAGCGAAGCGAAAAGCGAGGGCCTGCGGCGACTACCGCCCGGTCCGCATGGCTTGCCCCCGGAGCTGGTCGAGCGCAACCAGCGCGAACGGCTGATCGCGGCGATGGCAGAGGTCTGTGCGGAGAAGGGCTACGGCTCGACCTCGGTTGCCGACGTGACTCGCCGGGCCGGCGTCTCCACCGCCAGCTTCTACCGGCAATTCAAGGACAAGCAGGACTGCATGCTGGCCAGCTTCGAGGAGCTCTTCGAGCGCCTGCTCGCTGAGATCGAACGAGCCGCGGCCGCAGCGGAGGCAGAGGAGAGAGCTCAGGTTGGAGTCCGCACCGCGGCAGCCTTGCTGGCAGCCGACCCCCCGGCAGCGCGGCTGCTGACCGTGGAGATCGCCGCCGTCGGGCTCGAGGGCGCTCGGCGTCAGCACGAGGCAATCGAGCGCCTGGCGGCCTGTCTGCACAAGGCGCGCGGCAATGTGGAGGGGGATGGGCCATCGCCCCCGGCCGTCCCCGAGTGGGCGATGGTGGCGACGATGCTCGCCCTGGTCGCGAGGCGGGTGGTCGCCGGCGAAAGCCCGGATCCTGTTGAGCTGGAGGCCGTCTTCCGCGCGACAGGCACTTCGCTTTAGCGCGATTCTGCGCACCACACGGGCGGCTGGATCCGGGACGGTTTCCCGATGAACAACTCCGCTGCGCTATCATTGATATCGATGCCACAGCTTCTCGTACGCAACATCGAGAGCGAGGTCGTTCGCGAGCTGAAGCTGCGCGCTGCCAGGCATGGGCGCTCAGCCGAGGCGGAGCACCGGGAGATCCTCCGCGCCGCGCTGCGCCAGCCGGGATCGCCCGTCTCCCTGAAGCAACTCCTGCTCGAGATGCCCAACGTCGGCGACGATCGCGACTTCGAACGGCCGCTCGACCGGGGGCGCGCGGTCGAGCTGTGAGCTACCTGATCGATACGAACGTCATCTCCGAGTTGCGCAAGGGGGAGCGAGCCGACCGCAATGTCGCCGTCTGGTTCTCCGGCCTCGCCGACGAGGAGGTCTACCTCAGCGTCCTCACCCTGGGGGAGATCCGCAGGGGCATCGAGAGCATCAGACGGAGAGACGCGCCGGCGGCCGCGGCGCTGGAAAGCTGGCTGGGCCGGATCTCGGATTTGCACCGCGAGCGGATCATCCCCCTCGATCGAGCGATCGCCGAAGAGTGGGGCCGGATGAACGTGCCCGATCCCCTGCCGGTCGTCGACGGGCTGCTCGCGGCTACCGCGAAGCTGACCGGTCTGACGCTCGCCACCCGCAACACCACCGACGTCGCTCGCTGTGGGCTAAGCCTCTTCAACCCCTTCAAATCCTCATAGCCCCCTTGACCTGACCGGGGTTCATATACGAACATATGTTCGTATGGAGGTCGTCTGTGCCCTGATTCCCGATTCCGCCCTCGCTGATCCAGTCGAGGCCGCTGAGCTGACAGAGCGGCTGCTGCGCGGGTTGGAGGGGATTGGGGCAGCGGTCGAGGCGGAGCGCACTGGGGAGGCGTACTTCGCGCTCGACGGCTTGCGCGGCCTCTATGAGGGAGAGGGAGACGGGGTGCTGGCGGCGGCCCGCGCTGCGGTAGGCCAGGAGGCCCGGATCGGGACCGGGAGGACCCGCTTCGGGGCCTGGCTTGCGGCCAGCAAGTGTCGCTCGCCAGCACCCGTCTCGACCCTGACCGGATGGGTCGAGCTGTCGGAGCGGGAGGCGCGCCGCATGGTGGAGACGCTCGAGCGGCTCGGGATCTCCACCCTCGATGCGCTGTCGGCGCTCCCCGACGATCGGGTGGCGGACCGCTTCGGCGCGCCCGGCCTGCGCGCCCTGCACCTCGCCCGTGGTGAGGACTCGCCGCTGCGCCCGCGCTCCCCGCACGAGGAGCTGGTCGCCGAGGTCGAGCTGCCCGAGGGCATCGCCGGCGGCCAGCTCGAGCGTGCCCTGGAGCTGCTCGTCGACCGCTTGCTCGCCGCCCCCGAGCGACGCGGGCGGACCGTGCTGGGGCTGCGCCTCGGCGCCCTGCTCAGCGCCGGTGGCAGCTGGAGCGTCGACCAGGGCCTCGGCCGACCGAGCGCCGCGGCCCGCACCCTGCGCACCGTGCTGGCGCCGCGCCTGGAGGCGCTGCCCGGCCCGGTCTCCGCCCTGCGCTTGCGGGCGCTTGGCCTCGGTCTGCCGATCGGCGATCAGCTGGAGCTCTCGGTCCGCGGCGCCGAGCATCGCCGCAGCCGTCTCGGGGCGGCGATCCGCGAGGTGCGCAGCGCCCAGGGCGCCGAAGCGCTGCTCGAGGTCCTCCCGCTCGACTCCGCCTCTCGCCTGCCCGAGCGCTGGGCGGCCCTCACGCCAAGCGTGAGCCGATGAGCCCTGATTCGGAAGCAACACTCCCGCTAAGGGCCCAGAAGCGCGGCGGGGACGACCGCGATCCCATCTCTGCGGCGGTAGGCCTCGCTGCCGGTGGTGACGAGCACGGCGTCGATCAGCTCGTCGCCGATCCGATCTGCCAACCAGCGCAGATGACGGGTGTCGCGATCGGAGACGTCACGGGCGAGCTTGACCTCGATCGCGACGACTCGCCCGTCGGTCCGCTCGACGATCAGATCGATCTCATGCCGCCCACCGGCGGTGCGCAGATGCTTGACCGTGGCCTCGGCGGCTTGCGCATAGGTACGCACGGACAGCGCCACCAGCGACTCGAAAAGAGCGCCGAGCAGCGTTCCGTCCCGGGGGAGGGGAGGGCCCGCCTCGCGACCTTCGAGCAGCGCATCCCCATCGACGCCGAGCAGCCGCGCAGCCAGGGCGGGATCCGCGAGCTGATGCTTGGGGGGGGAGGAGAGGCGGGAGATCCGGTTGCGCGTCGGCAGCCAGGCCTCGACCGGGTCGAGGATCCAGAGTCGTTCGAGCACGTCGCGATAGGGAAGCGTGGTGGACTTTGCCGGCTTGTCGCCATGCCCGGCGGTGGCAGCATCGCGGATTGTCTCGAACGAAGCGCTGGTCGAGGACGCGGCTGCGTAGGCGGCCATCCAGCGCCGCAACGTGGCTGGGTCCCGGATGTTGTGCCCGAGCTCCTCGAAGTCGCGGTCGACGATCCGCGCGAGGTAGCCATCGAGCTGGCCGCGGAGGGCGCGGCCGGACAACGATCGCAGCCCCGGAAAGCCAGAGGAGACGATCTCCCGCACGTATTCCTCGAGCCCAGTCGGGCAGGTCCCAGAGAGGCCCGGCCGCCCTCCCTTCAAGAGCTGAGAGAGGCTGACGCTCGGCGTAGCCAGGCCGCGCTCGGAGAGCGCCAGCGGGCGCATGCGCAGGCTGAGGATGCGGGCCGCGCCGGAGTGAGAGCCGCGTGCCGCGGGACGCGAAGAGCCCGTCAGCAGGAAGCTGCCCGGAGAGGCGCCGGCGTCCACTGCCCGTCTGACGAGGTCCCAGGTCTCCGGCAGGTACTGCCACTCGTCGATCAGCACCGGGGGATCTCCCTCGAGCAGGCGAGCCGGGTCGGCGACAGCGATGCTGCGCTGGCCCGGGTCATCGAGCTCGCGCACGCTCTTCGCGCGCCGCGCCGCCGTGGCGGTCTTGCCGACGCCCTTCGCTCCCTCGATCGCCAACGCAGTAACCGACTGCATCAGCTCGCTCAGCTCCGCGTCTACGACTCGGGGCGCGTATACAAGGGTCTTCATTCTAGGAAGACTACCATTTTGCAATCTTTTAGACTTCTATTCTGCCCAGAGCTAGAAGCCCATTTTGCAGCTTCTTGCCAGCTAAGAGGCTGGCGATGAGTCCCGGCCTGCGACGGTTGTACGTGCCCCAGCGAGTGGCGGTTGAGGCCTCGCCAGAGCGGGGCGAGCCGCAGACGGTGGAGGGGATCGCGGTCGAGGCGGTGCGTGAGGAGTGGGTAGTCGAAGACCGCTGGTGGACATCGCGGCCCCTGGGCCGCCACTACTTCGAGTTGGTCTTGGCCGACGGGCGCGACGTGGTCGTCTTCCGCAGCCTGCGCAGCGGCCGCTGGTACCGGCAACGGGCCTGATGGCGGTCGCCGCTCCATACATAGAGCTGCACGCCCACTCGGCTTTCTCCTTCCTCGACGGGGCTTCGACGCCGGCGGAGCTGGTGGGGGCCGCGGCGGAGCTGGGGTATCCGGCGATGGGGCTGACCGACCATGACGGGGTGTGGGGGTCGATGGAGTTCGTTCATGCGTGCAGGGGACTCGGGATCAAGGGGATCACTGGAGCGGAGTTGACGGTGGGGGTTGGGCCGGCGGGTCCTGTCGCCGCAGGGGACCCACCCTCCGGTAGCTACGTTCACCTGACACTTCTGGTCCAGGATGGTGTCGGTTACCGAAACCTTTGCCGGCTGATCACAGCTGCTCATTCCCATACCCGAGACAACACGGCGCGCTCAGCCGAACGGCCTTGGGTGAGCTTGGGACAGCTCGAAGCGCACGCCGAGGGTCTGATTTGCCTCTCGGGGTGCGCGGGGGAGGGGGCGGTGGCCGGCGCCTTCGAGCGGGGGGAGGTTGCGGTGGGGGCTGAGCTGGCGCGGCGATTGCTCACGACCTTCGGTCGCGGTCGCTTCCGCGTCGAGCTGCAGCGGCCCTACTGGCGGCGTGACCGGGCGAGGAATCGCTGGCTGGCGGGGCTGGCCGAGCGGCTTGGGATCCCCTGTGTCGCCACCGGCAACGTCCACTGCCATGCTCGCCAGCGGGCACACCTGCAAGATGCCTTTGTTGCCGTGCGGCTGGGCATGACGCTGGAGGAGTCCGAGCCGCGCCGGCGCGGCAATCGCTCCTCGGCGCTGACCTCTCCCCAGAAGATGGCCGAACGCTTCGTCGAGTACCCCGCGGCCGTCGCCGAGACCCTGCACCTTGCCGAGCGCCTTGAGTTCGACCTCGGCACGCAGCTCGGTTACCGCTACCCGCGCGAAGGCGATGCCGATGCCGACCGCGAGCTGGCAGAGGTCTGCCGCACGCTGCTGGCCGGGCGCTACACCGGCTCGCAGTACCGCCGCGAAGCGGAGGCGCGCCTCGAGGACGAGCTGCGCACGATCCGCGCCCTCGGCCTCTCCGGTTTCTTCCTCCTGCACCGCGACCTGTTGGAGCTGGCCCGCGACGTGGCGGTGGAGGTGCGCGGCCGCGGCTCGATGCGTTCCATCCTGCCGCCCGGCCGCGGCCGCGGTTCCAGCGTCAGCTCGATCGTCTGCTACCTGACCGGCCTCTCCCATATCGACCCGGTGGAGAACGGCCTCTTCTCCGGCCGCTTCCTCAACGAGGAGGTGGGCAAGGAGTTCGAGGCGACGATGCCCGACATCGACCTCGACTTTCCCCGCGACATCCGCGAGAAGCTCATTCCCCGCGTGCACGAGCGCTACGGCGGCGACCACTCGGCCTTGGTCGCCGCCTTCCCCACCTACCGACCGCGCGGCGCCGTACGTGACCTCGGCAAGGCGCTGGGCCTCCCACCGGCGGAGATCGAACGGGTGGCTGGCATGGTCGGCTTCCACGAGCGCAAGGGGGAGGTCGAGAAGGACGTCGTGGCGGCAATCGGCGCCGAGCGCGTTGCCTCGCCGCGCTGGCAGCAGCTGCTGGAGCTCTGCAAGGAGGCGATGGGTCTGCCCCGCCACGCTTCGCAACACCCCGGCGGCATGGTGATCTCGACCCGCCCTCTGATCGACGTCTGCCCGGTGGTGCCGGCGGCGATGGAGGGGCGGCAGATCATCCAGTGGGACAAGGACTCCTGTTCTGACGCAGGCTTGCTCAAGATCGACCTGCTCGGGCTGGGCATGCTCTCCGCGGTCGAGCGCTGCGTCGAGGAAGTTGGGCGCACGCGGGGCAAGCCACTCGACCTCTCGCGCATCCCCTACGACGACCCGGAGACCTTTCGCTCGATCCGTGCGGCCGAGACCACCGGCGTCTTCCAGATCGAGAGTCGCGCCCAGATGCAGATGCTGCCCCGCACGCTGCCCGAGGACCTCGACGACCTCACCGTGCAGGTGGCGCTGGTCCGCCCCGGCCCGATCCAGGGCGGCGCCGTCCACCCATATATAGAGCGGCGCAAGCGATTACGCGAAGACCCGGGCTTCGAGGTCCCCTATGAGCATCCATTGCTCGAGCCGGTGCTCGAGGACACCCTGGGCACGATCGTCTTCCAGGAGCAGGTGCTCGAAGTGTCCCGTGCCTTGGCCGGCTTCAGCCCCGCGCAGGCGGAGAGCCTGCGCCGCTCGATGAGCCGCAAGCGCTCCGAGGAGGAGATGCGCCGCCACCATGACGCCTTTGTTGACGGGGCGCGGGCGAAGGGGGTCCCGGCGGGGACCGCGGAGCGCGTCTGGGAGCAGATCCAGGGTTTCTCCGGCTTCGGTTTCCCCAAGGCGCACTCGGCCGCCTTCGGCCTGCTCGCCTATCAGTCGGCCTGGTTGCGCATCCACCGCGCCCCCGAGTTCCTCTGCGCGCTGCTTAACGAGCAGCCGATGGGCTTCTACCCGCCCGACGCCCTCGTCCACGAGGCTCAGCGCCGCGGGGTGCGCCTCGCCAGCCCTGACGCCAACCGCAGCCGCGTGCTCTGCCACGTCGAGCGGGTGCGTGACGAACTGACCGTGCGCATCGGCCTCGGCTACGTCAAGGGAGCGCGCGAGGAGGAGATGAAGAGCCTGGTCGCAGAGCGCGAAAGCGGCGGCGAGTACCGGGGGATCGCCGACATCGCCTCGCGCTCGGGGGTGGGGCGGGACGGCCTCGAGCGGCTTGCCTGGGCGGGGGTGCTGGACGCTCTTGTCGGGGCGGGGAGTACCGGCACATCTCCGGGTGATCGACGAAAAGCGCTTTGGGAGGCAGGTGGCGCCGGTGTCGGAGTGAGCCACGACGGGGATCTGCAGATGGCCCTGCCGCTCGAGCCGCCGCGCGCGCCGCGGCTCGAGCCCCTCAGCGAGTGGCGGCGAGTGATCGCCGACTACCGCTCGATCGGCATGACCCTCGACGAGCACCCGATGGGGCTGCTGCGCGACGAGCTCGCCGCCGAGATCCTGCGCAGCTCCGACCTGGAGAAGACCGATAGCGGCGCGCTCGTCGAGGTGGCCGGCATGGTCGTCGCCCGCCAGCGCCCCCAGACCGCCAAAGGGGTGGTCTTCATGCTGCTCGAGGACGAGTGCGGCACGGTCAACCTGATCGTCCCGCCCGCTGTCTACGAGCGCTGCCGCGCCGCGGTGCGCGCCGCCCCTTTGGTGCGCGCCAAGGGCCGGCTCGAGCGCCAGGAAGGCACGACCAACGTGCTCGTCAGCGAGGTGGTCGAGCTGACACGCTCCGTAGCGAAACCCAAGAGAGAGTCGACTAAGCACCCGCCGCGCCGGCGCATCCGCGAGCGCGCTGTCGCCGAGCTGCGCGCCGTGGCTCCCGCCGGCCACAGCTTCGGCCGGCGCCGCTAGGCCGCCTGCAGCTCCTCGACCTCCGCGCACTTGCACGGCTCGGGCATCGGGAAGAGGCGCAGGAAGCGCTTGGCGGCCGCCTTGCCGCCTTTGATCTCGGCGGCGCCGGAGGCGATCACCTCGTCGAGGGGAAGCTGGCCGCTGAGGATCGCGGCGAGGGTAGGGGCGTCGGCGACGGCGATCGTTGCGCTGGGCTCGGCGGTCGTCTCGCGGCCGAGTGCCAGCTCACCGCTGGAGATAGCGACGTTGAAACGCTCCTCGCCGATGCGCAGCTCGTAGCTCGCCTCCAGATCGCCGGCCGCCTCGGCGTCGAAGAGCGAGCCGAGGGCGAGGACGATCGAGTCGGTGTTGATCTCCTGCGATTCCGGCGGGATCGGCGAGCGGGCGCCCCAGGCGCCGAGCTTGGTGACGACCGGCTCCAGCTCGCGGCCCCACTCGGTCAGCTCGTAGACCGAGGAGCCGTAGGGCGGCGGCAGCTTGCGCTTGCGCACGACCGCGCCCGCTTCGAGCTCGCGCAGCCGCTCTGCAAGGATGTTGGGGCTGGCGTGTGGCAAGCCGGCGCGCAGGTCGGTGAAGCGCTTTGGGCCGAGCAGCAGCTCGCGGACGACGAGCAGCGCCCAGCGCTCGCCCACTAGGTCGAGGGCATGAGCGAAGCGACAGGCCTCTCCGTATGTGCGCTTGCTTCCCATTGGCAAAGGAATTCTATGCGCATTGATACAAGTTTGCAACTAGCTAGTTGCTTTTCTGAACTATTTGCTAGTGTGTTCGCATGAACGCGACTGCCGACGACCGCCGCTGGCTGGCGCTCTACGTGCTCTGCGCGGGGGTGTTGATGATCGTCCTCGACGTGACCATCGTCAACGTCGCCCTGCCGACGATCCAGGACAGCCTCGACTTCTCGCAGAGCGGGCTCACCTGGGTGGTCAACGCCTACCTGATTCCCTTCGGAGGGCTGCTGCTGCTCGCCGGCCGCCTTGGCGACCTGCTCGGCCAGCGCAAGATGTTCCTCATCGGCCTCGGGGTCTTCACCGCTGCTTCGCTGCTCTGCGCCGCCGCAGAGAACCAGGCGATGCTGATCAGCGGCCGTTTCCTCGCCGGCGTCGGCGGCGCGCTCTCCTCGGCCGTCGTCCTGGGCATGATCGTGACGATGTTCCCCAACCCGCGCGAGCAGGCGAAAGCGATTGGGGTCTACGGCTTCGTCGCCTCGGCCGGGGGCTCGATCGGCCTGCTCGCCGGCGGCGCCTTGACGCAGGCGATCAACTGGCACTGGATCTTCCTGATCAACCTGCCGATCGGCCTTGCCACCGCCTACGGCGCCCTGCGCCTGGTCGAGGGCAGGCCCGGCATCGGCTTCAAGGCCGGCGCGGACATCCCCGGCGCGGCCCTGATCACCAGCTCGCTGATGATCGGCGTCTACGCGATCCTCGGCGTCAACGAGCACGGTTGGGGCGCGGCGCAGACGCTGCTCCTCAGCGCGGTCTCGCTCGTCCTCGGCGCCGCTTTCGTAGCCCGCCAGGCGCGGATCGAGAACCCGCTGATGCCGCTGCGCCTCTTCCGCTCGCGCAACGTCGTCGGCGCCAACATAATCCAGTCCTTCCTGGTCGCGGGCATGTTCGGCATGTTCTTCCTCGGCGCGCTGTACCTGCAACGGATCCTCAAGTACGACGCGCTTGAGGTCGGCCTCGCCTTCCTGCCGGCGACGATCGTCATGGGCACGCTCTCGCTCGGCTTCTCGGAAAAGCTGATCATGCGCTTCGGCCCGCGCAGAACGCTGATCCCCGGCGTGATCATCGTCGGCGTCGGGCTGCTGCTCTTCGCCCGCACTCCGGTGGACGGCAGCTACCTCACCGATCTGCTGGCGCCGATGGTGCTGATCGGCCTCGGGGTGGGAACAGCCTTCCCCGCGCTGATGACGCTGGCGATGTCCGGCGCGACGCAGGAGGACTCCGGGCTCGCCTCGGGCCTGGTCAACACCAGCATGCAGGTGGGCGGCGCGATCGGCCTCGCCGTGCTGGCCACGCTGGCGACCGAGCGCACCAGCAGTCAGATCGACGCCGGCGTCGGCCAGCTCGAGGCGCTCAACTCCGGCTACCACCTCGCCTACATCATCGGCGCGATCCTGGTCGGGATCGCCACGGTGATCGCGGTGACCGTGCTGCGCGAAGCACCCATGCCCTCACCCGAGGAGATGGCCGCCGAGCATGGGCAACCGAGCGAGCGTGAGCGCGAGCCGGCCTACTCCGAGGCCTGAGCAAGCCGCCGCTCGATGAAGCGCCGCTCGACCGGATTCGTGGTCAGCTCCAGCGTGCGCCGGTAGGACTCGGTCGCCTCGGCTTCGCGGCCGAGGCGACGCAGCAGGTCGGCGCGAGCGCTGTGCAGCGGCTGGTAGCCGTCGAGGCCCTCGATTTGCTCGATCAGGTCGAGGCCCCGCTGCGGCCCCTCGCTCATCGCCACGGCGACGGCGTGGTTGAGCGCGACTACGGTGCTTGGCGCCAACTCCAGGTGCCAGGCGTAGAGGCGGGCGATGTGCGCCCAGTCGGTCTCGGCGGCGCTCGCCGCTTCGGCGTGCACGGCGGCGATGCGGGACTGGACCGTGTAGGGGCCACCGGGACCGGCCGCCGCCGCCTCGCGTGAAAGTTCGAGACCCTCGGCGATCAGCGCCCGGTCCCAGAGCCCGCGGTCCTGGTCTTCGAGCAGGACCAGCTCGCCGGCGTCGTCGACCCGCGCTGCCCGCCGTGAGTCGGTGAGCAGCATCAGGGCCAGCAGGCCGCGCGCCTCGGGCTCGCGCGGCAGCATGCCGACCAGCACCCGGGTGAGGCGGATCGCCTCGCCGCTCAGCTCGGTGCGCACCAGCTCCTCGCTGCTCGAGGCGAGGTAGCCCTCGTTGAAGACCAGGTAGAGGGTCGCCAGAACCGCCGGCAGCCGCTCGGGCATCTGCTCGGCGACCGGGACCTCATAGGGGATGTTGTTGGCGGCGACCTTGCGCTTGGCGCGGACGATGCGCTGGGCCATGGCGCTCTCGCTACTGAGGAAGGCACGGGCGATCTCGCCGGTGCTGAGGCCGCCGAGGCTGCGCAGGGTGAGCGCCACGCGCGCCTCGATCGCCAGTGCCGGGTGGCAGCAGGTGAAGATCAGCCGCAGGCGGTCGTCGGCGATCTCGCCGAGGCCCTCGCCGGGCACCGCCTCGGGCTCGGCGTGCAGCGTTTCCAGCCGCTCGAGCGCCGCCAGCTTGTCGCGCAGCACTCCCTCGCGGCGCAGCCGGTCGATCGCCCGGTTGCGGGCCACCTGGGTGATCCAGGCCCCCGGGTTGGCCGGCACGCCCTCAGTCGGCCAGCGCTCCAGGGCGACGATGAAGGCCTCCTGGACGGCCTCTTCGGCGACGTCGAAGTCGCCGGTGACGCGGATCAGCGTCGCGACCGCCCGCCCGGACTCGTGCCGGAAGGTGCGGCCGACGACGCTCTCGCGGGCGGCGGCTACGAGCGCTCCGCCTTCTCCAGTAGTTCTTTGCCGTCGGCGACCATCGGGCGAATTTCGACGTGGCCGCTCTTCAGCGGGATCTTCTGCGCCCAGGCCAGGGCGTCATCGAGGCTCTCGACCTCGATCAGCCAGAAGCCGGCAAGCTGCTCCTTAGTCTCAGCGAAGGGACCGTCGGTGACGACCGGCGCCTCCGTCTCGCTGTAGTGGACGGTGGTGCCGGTGGCGCGCTCCTGCAGGCCGGCGCCGGTCACCATTGCCCCGGCCTCGGTCAGCTCGGCGTTGAACTGCCCCATTTCGGCGAGGTTCTGCTTCACCTCGTCGGGGGTGACGTCCTCCCAGTCGCGCTCCTCGGCGATCAGGGCAAGCATGAATTGCATCGCGGTTCCTCCTGTCTCGTGAGCAGCGCCGATCGCCGCTCTCACCCTAACGACGAACGGTGGTCCACCAGATCGACAGCCCGTGCATGAAATGCCCGCGGCCGGGTAATTCGACCCCGATCGCTCCGGCGATCTCGATCGAACAGAGGGCGGGGGAGGAGAATCAAATGGATATCTCGGCCTTGCCGTTCCCACGCCGTCTGCTGCGGACCCTGCTGCTGACGGTCACCGCGCTCGTCGCTGCCGCCGGGCTTGCCGCCTCGGCTCCCGCCGCCAGCTACGTCTCGCTCGGCGACTCCTACGCCGCCGGCCCCTTCATTCCCAATCCGATCCCGCCCTTCGGCTGTCTCAAGTCCGACCGCAACTACGCGCACCTGGCGGCGCCGGCGATCGGCGGGCCCCTGCGCGATCCCAGCTGCAGTGGAGCGCGAACCGACCACATGACCCAGCCGCAGAACGTCGAGATCGACGGGCCCAACCCGCCCCAGTTCAACTCGCTGGAAACGTCGACCGAAGTCGTCTCGCTCTCGATCGGCGGCAACGACATCGGCTTCTCGGAGATCGCCCAGGGCTGCATCACGCTGAATCCCTTTGCGACACCCTGCCGCGACAAATACACCGCGGGCGGCAAAGACCAGATCGCCGAACGGATCGCGGCGACAGCCCCCAAGGTGGCGGCGGTGCTGCAGGGGATCCACGCGCGCTCACCGCAGGCGGAGGTCTTCGTCCTCGACTACCCGGCGATCTTCCCGACGAGCGGCTTCGGCTGCTGGCCGCGGATGCCGATCGGCTACGGCGACGTGCCCTACCTGCGCGCCAAGCAGCTGCAGCTCAACGCGATGCTCGCCAACCAGGCGGCGGCCAATGGCGCGACCCTGGTCGGCTGGTACCAGGCGAGCATCGGCCACGACGCCTGCAAGAGCTCGTCGGTGCGCTGGGTGGAGCCGCTCATCCCGAGCAATCCCTCGGCGCCGATCCACCCCAACCTGGCGGGGATGAAAGGAGCCGCCGCAGTGCTCGTCACCGCGGTCAACTAGCGGTTGCGTTCGTCCTTTGTTGCGCATACCGCAACAAAGGACGAACGCAGAGAGCTAGGCGGACAGGGCGACGCGTAGCGCGCTAGCGATCTGGCCCGAGGCTTCGAGCTGGGGGTAGTGGGCCAGCTCGGGGAGCTCGGTGACCGGGACGGTGGGGCGCAGCTCGCGCAGGGCGGCCAGCACGTCGGTGTTGGCCACCGGGTCGCGCATCCCCCAGGCGAGGCTGAGCTCGCCGGGCCACTCGCGGATCGCTCCGTGCCAGCGCCCGGCGTAGGTTTCTCGCTGGTCCATGTAAGAGATCAGGCGGTGGCCGAGCGTGCGGCCGCCGTTGTGGCAGACCAGCGACCACTGGTCCTCCGCCTCTTCGCGGCTCAGCGGGTGGGCGGCTGAGAAGACCGACCCGAACTGCTGGCGGAAGACCCGCTCGCTGGAGAGCCTGGCGAAGAGCGGCCCGAGGCGGCTGCGCAGGATGCGCTGGGCCGGTGTCGGGGTGGCGCGCTCCAGCACCATGCTGCCGTTGAAGAGCATGATGCCGGCCAGCTCCATCTCCAGGTTGCCCTCGAGGTCGCGAGCCATCAGCTCGTTGGCCACCGAGGTGCCCATGTCGTGGGCGAGGACGAAGACCGGGCGGCCACCGCCGTGCCGACGCACCAGCTCCTCGGTCAGGTCGGCCTGCCAGAAGAGGCTGTAGTCGTGGTCGGCCGGCTTGCTGGAGAGACCGAAGCCGAGGAAGTCGAAGGCGAGCAGGTTGCGCCCGGGTTCTTCCCCGAGGAGCAGGCGCCAGTCGTAGGAGCTAGAGGGGAAGCCGTGCAGGAGCAAGAGCAGCGGTCCCTCGCCCACCTGGCGGAAGGTGTGGATCGCGTGGCCACGGAACTCGCTGTTCTCGCCGGCCCGCTGCCAGCTCTGGACGCGCTCGGTCAAGCCCACGGCCAAAAGCTTCGCTGATTCAGATTCAGCCCGCTGCTTCGGCCCGCTTGAGGCCGCCGCGGGCCCAGAGGGCGAAGAGGATCGGCAGGGTGAAGGCGATCGCGAAAGCGAGCGCGACGACCTGCGGCTCGCCGGAGATGAAGCCGCGGCCGGCCTCGAGCATGGCGGTGACCGGGTTGACCGAGGCGACGGCGTGGATCCAGCCGCTGAGCAGGCTGAGCGGCACATAGACCGGGGCGAGGAAGAGCAGCAGGAAGGTGGGGAACTGCATCAGCGGGCCGCCCTGGATGGAGCGCACCCGCATCGCCACGCCGGCGGCCCACATCGTCGCCGCGATGTTGGTCAGCACGGCGAGCCCGAAGAGCCCGAAGAGGTCGACGCCGCTGCCGCCGACCTCCATGCCGGCGATCAAGGCGATCGTGGTCAGCACGGTCCAGGTGATCAGGGCGCGGGTCAGCGCCGCTATCGCGTAGCCGGCGATGATCCCGCTGCGGTTGCTGGCGGCAAGCAGGTAGCGGCGCGAGAAGCCGGTCTCGAAGTCGCGGGCGATGCCGAAGCCGGTGAAGACGCCGCCGAAGGCCGCCGACTGGAGCAGGACGAAGACGAACTGGAAGGCGGTGTAGCCGCTCGGGAAATCGAAGCCGGGGACGTTGCCGACGGCGGAGAGGCCCCCGGCGAAAGCGACGAAGAAGAAGAGCGGGAAGACGATTGCCGGCACCAGGAAGGCGGGGTTGGCGAGGAAGTTGTGGATGCTGCGCCAGGCGACCGCCAGGGCGACCGCGCGGAAGCCGGCCGCGCCGCGGCTGTCCGCGCCGCCGCTCATGTGCGCACCAGCCGGGTTCTCAGGGCGCGGCTCGCCGCCACCATGCCGATCGCCAGGATCGCCGTGGCGATCGCGAAGCCCAGCGCCAGGTCGCCGGCATTCCAGCCTTCGATCAGCAGCGAACGGAAAGCTGCCAGCAGGTAGGAGACCGGGTTGGCCGAGGCGACGTCGTGGAACCAGGCGGTCTGGATCAGGTCGAGCGGCAGCGCCATCGAGGAGATGAAGAGGAAGACGAAGAAGACCGGGAACATGCTCTGCACCGCCTCGCCGGAACCGGAACGCAGGGCGATGAAGAGGCCGATCGAGCCGAAGCCGACCATGATCAGCACCGAGAGCGCGACGATGACCAGCGCTCCGCCCACTCCCGTCGCCAGTTCGGCGCCGGCGATCAGCCCCACGGTCAGGTAGGTCGCCGCCTGCGCGACGCCGAGCACGACGGCGCCGGCGAGCAGGCCGCTGAGTAGCGCCGCGCCGCGCAGCGGGGTCAGCGCCAGGCGGTTGAGGAAGCCGGTCTCGATGTCACGTGCCAGGTCGGTGCCGCTGTTCATCACCGAGAACAGCGCCCCCTGGATGAAGGGCACGGCGAGGGCGAAGGTGAGGTAGGAGTCGGTCGGGAAGCCGGGCAGGTTGGTCGCGTCTTTGAGGCCGCCCGAGTTGACCGCGAGCAGGAAGAGCGGAAAGATCAGCGCCGGCACGATCGAGGCCGGCTGGCGCAGGGTGCGCAGGATCGAGCGTCGGGCGAGCTGCCCGACCTGGGTCAGCATGCTGCTGCTCACGCCGCCGGTACCGCCTCCACCTCGGACTCCTCGGCGTCGCCGGCCCCCTCCAGCGAGCGACCGGTCTTGGCGAGGAAGACGTCGTCGAGCGACGGGGCGTGCAGCTGCAGCCGCTCGATCGCGATCCCCTCGGCGTCGAGCGCCCGCACCACCTCGGCCAGCTGGGACTCGCCGCCCTCCAGCCGTGCCGCGGCTCCGCGTGGCGCCGAGCCGGCGCGGGGGCCGAAGCGCTCCAGCACCGCGGCGAGCCGCTCGCGTTCGGATTGCTCGCGCGGCTCGGCTTCGACCGTCGGCCGGCCGATCTCGGCCTTCAGCTCGGCAGGAGTCCCCTCGGCGACGATCTGGCCGTGGTCGATGATCCCGACCCTGGCGGCGAGCGCGTCGGCCTCCTCGAGGTACTGGGTGGTGAGGAAGACCGTGACGCCCTCCTCGGTGGCGAGCCGCGCCACCTCGTCCCAGAGCGCGGTGCGGCTCTGGATGTCGAGACCGGTGGTCGGCTCGTCGAGGAAGAGAATGCGGGGACCGTGGGCGAGCGCCAGCGCCAGGTCGAGCCGCCGTTTCATCCCGCCCGAGTAGCCACCCACCCGGCGATCGGCGGCCTCGGCCAGGCCGACCCGCTCGAGCAGTTCCTGACCGCGCTCGACGCGCTCGGCCTTGGGCAGCCCGTGCAGGGCGGTCTGCACGCGCATGTGCTCGCGGCCGGTCAGCAAGGGGTCGAGCGCCGCCTCCTGCAGAGCCGCGCCGATCGAGGCGCGCACCCGCGGCCCGTCCTTGACGATGTCGTAGCCGGCGACGCGCGCCGTGCCCGCCGTCGGTGGCAGCAGCGTGGTCAGCATCAGCACGGTCGTCGACTTGCCGGCGCCGTTGGGGCCGAGAAAGCCGTAGATCTCACCGGCCTCGACCCGCAGGTCGATTCCATCGACCGCGCGCGGCCCGTTCTTGAACTCGCGGACCAGACCTTCGACCTCGATGCCCATGCCCTCTTGCCTCTCTGTCGCCATCGCCGCTGAGCCTACTCGCCGGCCCAGCTCGCGCTGTGCTTAAGCCGCAGCGGTCTCGGCGGCGCGGAACAAGTGGGTCGAGGGGATGCCGATCACCTCGCCTTTGAAGCGCTTCTGGCGGCCGTAGACGACCCAGGTGGTGTCGATTTCGCCGATGTCGAGGTCGAGGCGCAGCTCGTCGGCGTGTTCCTCGACGTGCTCCATGTGCGTTAGGCCGGAGTCGTAATCGCCGCGCAGCAGGCCTTCGCCGACGATTGGCTTGGAGGCCACGTCGATCACTTCGTCCCACTGGGAAAGATCGACGTAGCCCTTGGTGGCCGGGACGATGCCCAGCGAGCGCGGCCGCTCAACGTCCTTGCGGCTGAGCAGGACGAGGTGCTTGGTCGGGTAGATGAAGGTGTCGATGACGAAGACCTCGGTCCAGTACTTCTCGGTGATCTCGTGCACCTTGGGGTGAGCGCTGCACTGGACGAGGAAGGTGTTGGGCCGCTCGCGCACCGTGTCGAGCCCGGCGAAGAAGTCGGTGGTCAGCTCGATCTCGTAATCCTCCACTCCCTGGAAGGCCAGGTAGCGCTTGACAGCTCGCTCGTGGCAGGTGCCCTCGGGGCCGAGCGTGATCACCTTGATGCCGTTGTCTTCGCCCGCCACCATGCCTCTCAGCAGGCTAGTCGATCAAACAGGAATCCTCAATCAATAGGGTCGTTGTTGTGCGCAAGCTGACCTTCGCCGCCTGCCTGTTGCTCGTTGTCGTCTTGCTGCTGCCGGCCGGCGCGGCGAGCGGGGAGAGGGGGGGTGCCGCCGAGGCCTCCGCAGTCAAGGCCGTCCAGGCGATTCGCGGCTGCGCCAACCGCAACCGCCGAGCCGCGGGTCTCGAACCGCTACGTGCCAGTGGCGTGCTCGACAGGGCGGCCCAGCTGCACGCTCGCAACATGGCGAGCCGGGGCTTCTTCGAGCACACCGATCCCCAGGGACGTGGCCCGGCGGAGCGGGTCGAGCTGTTCGACAGCGGTGAGGAATTCTCTTTCGTTGGCGAGAACATTGCCGCCGGTTACTCCTCCGTGGCCGCGGCCTGCCGCGGGTGGATGAACAGCTCCGGTCACCGCGCCAACATCCTTGGTGACGAGTACACGCATATCGGCGGCGGCTTTGCCCGCGGCGGACCCTACGGCCGCTACTACGTACAGGTCTTCGCGCAGATCGAACGGAACCTTGGTCCGCGCTGACCGGGACGAAGGCCGGTTCGCGCGGCAGATGAGCGGGTAAAGTCACTCATAGCGGTCGGAGGCGTCAGCGAACCGAGAGGAGAGCAGATGGCCACGGAGAGAAGTTCGAGCGGCGGCATCACGCTTGGCGGGATCATCGTCATCGTCGGCATCGTGCTGATGGTCTTCGTCAGCTTCTGGATCGGCTTGATCGTTACCCTGATCGGCCTGATCGCCTTCGGCGGCTTCGCCAAGGGCCGCTGGTACTGAGCGGCGCCCGGCGCAGCGAACAACTTAGCCCGGTCGCAGGGCTAGGAGCACCATGTCGTCGCGCAACGGCCCGCCGCTGCGGGCGATTGCGTCCTGTCGCAGCTGCTCGGTCATCTCGGCCAGCTCGAGATCGGCGAGCGAATGGGCGAGGGCGCCAAGCGCCTCGGGCCCGACGTGTCGTGCGGGCGGGCCCGCCTCGAACCAGCCATCGGTGACGAGCACGACAGTCTCACCGGGCTGCAGCTTGGCCTCGTGGCGGGGCAGCGGCGGGTCGTCCCAGGCGCCGAGCACGGTGCCGCCGCCGAGCTGAACCGGACCGCTTTCGGTGATGTGGATCGCTGGCGGGTGGCCAGCCGAGGCCAGCTCGAGCTGCCAACCCTCGCCGTCCCGCCGCAGGCGTAGCAGCAGAGCGGTGGCGAAGTCGCTCCGGCCAGGCCCTTCGCGCAGCATCTGGTTGAGATGGCCGAGCAGCTCGGCGGGGTCCTCCACCTGGCGCGCCAGGCCACGGGTCGAGTGACGCAGAGCCACCGAGACACCGGCGGCGACGCTGCCCTTACCGGTCACATCACCGATCAGAATCCAGCAGCCGTCCTCGCTGGGCAGGATGTCGTAGAGGTCGCCGCCGATCTCCATGCCCTCGCCGAAGGCGTCGAAGACGACCGAGATATCGAGCCCCTCCACGTAGGGGGGCTCGGGCGGACGCAGCCCCCGCTGCAGGTTCTGGGCGATGCGGTCGCGCTCTTCATAAAGGCGGGCGTTGTCGAGTGCCAACGCAGCACGATCGGCGAGCTCGCCAAGCAGCTGCAGGTCGGTCTCTTCGTAGCGCAGGTTGGTGCTGGCGTGCAACAGGGAGAGCGCCCCGATCGTCGCGCCCCGCGCGACCAGGGGAGCCACGGCGGCCGACTGGTAACGGGTGTCTTCGATCAGCTGCCGGTGCTCCTCGTTTTGCACGATGTTGTCCATCACTGGGGGGGAGGCGAGGTCACGCCAGACCATCGGCCGGCCGGCGCGCAGCACCTTCGCGACCGGATGGTCGCCGCGCGGGTCGAGCGGCGCTTCGTGGCGCACCCGCTCGAGGATCGGCGCCACGGCAGAGTCGGCGGCGGCGACGACGCTGTTGCCGATCCAGCCGTCAGGTCGCAGAAAGTCGAGCACGCAGACCTCGGCCAGCTCGGGCGTCGCCGCTTCGACGATTGCCCGCGCGGTGCGGTTGAAGTCGAGCGAGACATCGAGCCCACGGGTGGCAGCGAGGAGGAACTCCTGGGCGCGACGGCGCCGCCGCTCGGCAGTGATGTCGCGAGCGATCACCGAGGCGCCGACGATCCCCTCCGTCGAGTGCTCGATTGGCGAGACGGTCAGCGAGACATCGATGCGCACTCCGTCCTTGCGGATTCGCTCGGTCTCATAGGTTTCTACTCGCTCGCCCCGCCGGATCCGGGCGAGGATCTCCTGCTCCTCGTTTTTGTGATCCGCCGGGATCAGCAGCGAGATGTGCTGGCCGACCGCTTCCGCTTCGCTGTAGCCGTAGAGGCGGGCGGCGGCCGGGTTCCAGGAGGTGATCACCCCGTCCAAGTCCTTGCTGATCACCCCGTCCTCGGTGCTGTTGACGACCTGGGCGAAGTGGGCCAACTCTTCCACCAGCCCAAACTACTCCAGTGGTGGGCACCGGAGGAGGCGGGTTGAGGGAGTTCCGCTAGGGATTCGCGCGGCCGTCGGGCTCAAGCATGAAAAGCTCGACGGCGACGTCGGGATCGACATGCACCTGGCTCATGTAGGCGTACACCCGCCGCCCCATTGCCTGCTCGACGACCTCGGTGAACTGCTCCTCCATCGCTTCCTGAAAGGTGCGGCGGAAGGCCTCGACGGCCTCCGTCTCGCCGCGCTCGAGCAGCGTTTCCTCGACTGTGGTGAAGCCGTTCCAGAGTACGCAGACGACCAGATCCCCAGCAAGATGGGCCTTCGCTCTGGTCGGACCGCGACCGTAGAAGCGCATGTGCAGATGGGTGATGCCGTCAGAAATGGCCGCCAGCGCCTCACCTTGGGAGTGCTCCCCGTCCAAGCACGCTCCTTCCCGCCCCTCTTCGCCGTGGGTGCCGTAGGGGAAGAGTTGCGGCGAGCCCCTCCGGCGTTCCTAGACGGTACCACCGTTGGCCCAATTGCCGCCGAGTTAGTAGGCTGACGTCCCGACCAATCACACGGGCCAGCGCGCACGACTTGTTGACCGAGCTGACCGGACCGCGGGGGACCCCAAGCCAACGCCGTCCGTGCAGGAGTCGCGCGAGGAGCGATTGAGGTTGGCAAGTCGAACTCAGCCGCGTCGTTGACCGTCACGTCTCCGGCGCCGGCACTGGCGTTGAACTGGAGCACGATGGTCGGCAAAGACATTCCAAAAGGCGGTCACTCGCTGGTCGAGCTGTCCAACGCCATGGTTGGCCTGCACCGCAAGTACTTCGGCCGCGGCCCAGGAGCGGCGAAGAGCTTCGTCACCGACGAGATGGCGGTTTGCGTGCTCAGCGACATCTATACCCCGGTCGAGCACACGCTGATCAGCGCTGGCCAGGCGGAGCACGTGCGGCGCACGCGTGGCTTGCACCAGGAGGCGCTCGAGAGCGAGTACAAGGCGAGTGTCGAAGAGATCATGGGCCGCCCGGTCATAGCCTTCCTCAGCGTCGTCCACGTTGACCCCGACGTGGCGATTGAGGTCTTCTTGCTCGGCGAGAGCGCGTAAGGGCTAGGGCGCGGCTTTGTGGCAATTGAGGCGGAAGAACTCGATTGCCCAGGGTGGGTCATCCTCGATCATCGCTCTGCCGGCGAAGCTGACGACCCGCCGCCCGGTGGCCCGCTCGACGACCTCGCTGAAGGTGTCGGCGACCGCTTTCTGAAAGGCCTCGCGACCCTCCCTCACCGAGGGGGCGTTGCCAGACTCGATCAGCACCACCTCGGCGTGCGAGAGCTCGAGGTCCATGATCACCGCGATGAAGTTGTCGTGCAGCGCGATATCAACGTTGCAGGTGATCTCCCCGTAGGAATCCTCGTGCACGCGGATCAGCTCACGAGCAATCTGCTCCTTGACGGCGTCCGCGCTGGGTGAGGCCACCTCAATCGTCCCCGTCGTCGCCCTCCGGTTCGGCGAAGAGGAAGAACTCCAGCGCCAGGTTCGCCTCGACGTCGACCTGACTAAGAAAGACCCGCACTTCGCGCCCTGTGATCCTCTCCACAACCCCGATGAACTCGTCCTTGACCGCCTCCTGGAACTTGCTGCGCGTATCGCGCACGTGCTCACCGGACCCCGCGGCAACCAGGGTCCGCTCGGCCGTGGTGAAAATTTCCTCGAGCACGCAAAAGGCGTAGTCGCTGTGCAGGTAGCTGCGCGCCTTGGTCGGACCGCGACCGTAGAGCCGCGCGTGCAGCTGAACGATCTCACGCGAAAGCTGAGACACGAGTGTCCCGCGAGCAGGGCTTTCTGGAAGGTCGGGACGATCCAAGCGACGGCTCCTGTACGAGTTTCTTCTGGCGAGTGGTACGCAAAGCTTTTGCGCCCGCTTACCGCCGCGGAGCCGTTTGCCCTGGCTTCGTATATGTCGCACCCTGCGCCGCAGCCTGATGACTGCCGCGCCTGGTTCATGCTCGGCGCCGCCAGGGCACTCGAGCAGGAAGAGCATACCGCGGCGCTGCCCAGCTTCGGTCGTTAGTTTCTAAATAGGTAAGAAAGAAGATCCATAGCAACGCTTTCAAGTTCCTAAACGCCCCTCGCGCTAGCTGGCGGATCTAAGTACCGCGCGGCGCGAGGTTGGCCATAGCCAAGGTGGGTACACGGAGGCATGCGATTCAAGCGGGCGATAGCCCTTCTAATGCTGCTCGCGGCGCTCGGCTTGGCCGCCTGTGGTGACGATGACTCTGAGACGACCACCACCGAGACGACGAGCTCGGGTGAAGCGGGCGGCGCACAGGGCGGTGAGCAAGAGGCCGGCGTGCCGGCGCCGAGCGGCGACGCAGTGCGCTCCGCCAAAGTCGAGATCGTCGACTTCGCCTACGACCCCGATCCGGTGACGATCGAGGCCGGGGGCAAGGTGATCTGGCAGAACATGGACTCAGCGCCACACACGGCGACGCTCGAGGACGGCAGCTTCGACACAGGCGAGCTGGCCGAAGGCAAGCTCAAGTCCGAGTCGTTTAAGACGCCGGGCACCTATCCCTACTTCTGCGAGATCCACCCGGATATGAAGGGCACGGTTGAAGTAGTCGCAGGCTGAGGAAGCGGCGTTCCCCGGAATAGCCGGCCCCGTGGAGAGCCGGCTATTCCGACCGTTTCCGTGAGATTTCCTCTACGCTCCCGTTAGGCAGCCCTAATTAGGGCGCCCTAAAGCTGAGAAAGGAGCGGGAGTTGGTCATCGTCATGAACGTCGTCCACGTGCACGAGGAGCGCCGCGAGGCATTCGAGCGTGCCTTCCTCGAGCGCGAGAGTCATGTCCACAAAGCCGAGGGTTTCGCCGGCTTCGAGTTGCTGCGCCGCGATCGCGAGGGCGAGTACATCGTGCTCAGCCGCTGGGAGAGCGAGGAGGCCTTCAAGGGCTGGGTCAACAGCGACCTCTTCAAGCTCAGCCACCGGCACGCCGACGGCGAGCTTGCCCACGGCAGCGAAGTGCGCCATTACGAGGTGATCGACGCCAAGGTGCCCGCGTGACCCACCGCCCCACCCCGGGTGCAACGTTTTACGGCCCCCACAGGACCAGAAAACGTTTCACCATCGTCGTGGCGCTGGTCTTGATGGCGCTTTGGGCGCCGGCGAGCGCCCAGGCGGCGCCGCAGCGGATAGTTGCGCTGACGCCGTTCGTCGCCAACACGCTGGCCAAGCTCGGCGTCACACCGGTCGGCGTCGGCCAGACGCTGGGCGGGCGCGAGCGGCTCTCGCCGAAGCTCAAGGGCATCCCGGTGCTGCCCCTCTCGCACCCCAACGGGCCCAACCTTGAGCAGCTCGCGGCGCTCGATCCCGACCTCGTCTTTTCCTCGCGAACCTGGGCCAAGGGCAACGAGTCGATCGGTGATCTCGGCATCGAGGTTCGCGTTCAGGAGCCCTTCCGGCTGAACGGCGCCTTCGCCCAGACCAAGGTCATCGGTGCTCTGGTCGGCAAGCGCCGCGAGGCCGAGGCGCTGGTTACCAAGATGAAGCGCGACGTCGCACAGGCGCGCAGGGGGATCAGCGCGCACCCGACTGTGATGCTGATCCTCGGGGTTGGCCGCACGCCCTTCGTCTTCCTGCCCAACAGCTGGGGCGGCGACATGGTCACCAAGGCCGGTGGCCGGCTGCTCACCGGCGGCGTCACCTCGAGCTCGGGCTTCGAGCGCATCTCCGACGAAGTCGTCGTCGCCGAAGACCCCGACGTGATCATCGCCGTGCCGCACGCCAACGAGGACGACATCCCCAGCCTGGCCGAGTACCTGCGCACCAACCCCGCCTGGCAGACGACCTCGGCGGTGCGCAACAACCGCATCTACATCTCGATCGACAACTCGCTGCTGCAAGCCGGCACCGACGTCGCCCGCACGCTGCGCAAGGTGCGGCGCGTCTACCTCGAGAATTGAGCTTTGGCGCGGCGGGCATTGGTCTTCGTGGCGCTCGGCGTCGCCGTGCTCGTGACGAGCGTCGTCTCGCTCGCCCTGGGGGCGGTCAACGTGCCGTTCTCCGAGACGCTCGACATCCTCTTCGGCAAGGGGGGGAGCGGCACCGATCAGCAGATCGTCGAGACGCTGCGCCTGCCGCGCACGGTCGAGGCGCTGGCGGTCGGTGCCGCGCTGGGGGTCGCCGGGGCGATCCTGCAGGGGGCGCTGGCCAACCCGCTCGCCTCACCCGACGTGATTGGGGTTACCGGTGGGGCGGGTTTCGGCGCGATCCTGATCATCATCCTCTTCCCGGGCTCGATCGCCCTGCTGCCGGTGGGCGCCCTCGCCTTCGGCCTGCTCGCCGCCGCGCTCGTCTTCGCGATCGCCTGGAGTGGCGCCAATCGCGGCAACACCGGCAAGGTGATCCTCGCCGGCATCGCCGTGCTCTCGCTCTTCACCGCCGGCACCACCGGTCTGCTGGCGGCCTATCCGGAGCGGGCACCCTCGGCGATCTTCTTCATCGCCGGTGGCCTTACTTCGAGTGGTTGGGACGATCTGGCGACGATCTGGCCCTACTTCGCCGCGGGCTTCATCTGTGCGGCGCTGCTCGTGCGGCCGCTGGACCGCTTGGCGCTGGGCGACGACGTCGCCGCCTCGCTCGGCTCGCGCCCGCAGATGATCCGCCTGGGCGCGGCGATCGCGGCGGCGCTGCTTGCCGCCGCCTCGGCCGCGATCGCCGGCCTGCTCGGCTTCCTCGGCCTGGTCGTGCCGCACGTCGTGCGCATGGCTGGCGGCACCTCGAGCCAGACCTTCGTCGTGCCGGCCTCGGCGCTCGGCGGGGCTGCCCTGCTGGCCGGCGCCGACACCCTGGCGCGCACCCTGCGGGCGCCGATCGAGATGCCGGTCGGTCCCTTCATGGTCGTGCTCGGCGTGCCCCTCTTCCTCTGGCTGCTGCGCAAAGTCGTATGACGGTCACGCCGGCACAGAGCACCGCCGAGGCGCCGTTGCAGGCCAGCGGTGTCGAGGTCGAGATCGGCGGCACGCCGATTCTGCGCGGCGCCGACCTCTCGCTGGAGCGCGGCGAGCTGCTCGCCGTGGTCGGCCCCAACGGCGCCGGCAAGTCGACCCTGGTGCGCGCCGTCTCCGGCATGCAGCCGCTGGCCGCCGGCGAGGTGCGCTGGGCGGGCCGCGACCTGGCCGAGATGCGCGGCCGCGACCTGGCCAAGGTGCGTGCCTTCGTGCCCCAGCGCATGCCGGTGCCCGCCGGGGTCACTGTGCGAGAAGCGGTGACGATCGGACGCTCCTCGCACCTGCGGCCGTTGCGCCGTCTCAACCGTCGTGACCACGGGGCGATCGCCGAAGCGATGGAGCGCGCCGAGGTCACCCGCTTCGCCGATCGGGCGCTGACCACGCTCTCCGGGGGCGAGCTGCAGCGCGTGCAGATCGCCGTCGGCCTCGCCCAGGAAACGCCGGTGCTGATCGCCGACGAGCCCACCTCGCAGCTCGACCTCGGCGCCACGGTCGGCATCGCCACGCTGCTGCGCGGCCTCGCCGACGAGGGTCTTGCCGTGCTGCTCGTCGTCCACGACTTGGCGCTGGCGACGGCGGTCGCCGACCGCGCCGTGATCGTCGCCGCGGGCCGCACGGTTGCAGCCGGCGAGCCCGGCGCAATCCTCACGGCCGAGCGCCTCGCCTCGATCTGGCATGCCGAGGCGCACCTAACTGAGCACGACGGGCGCACCGCGCTGCACGTCGCCTGGACCGCGTCGCCGGCCGAGAGGCGCGCTGCAAGCTAATTCCGACGATGTTAGTGTGGATTTATTAGGTCACCCTAATTCTGAGTGAGAATGAGAAACGTCGCACGTGCCGGTGCGCAAGAGAGGACAAGGAGGCTCCTCAGATGAGTTCCGAAGACTTGAAGTTCGAGTGGGCAGGCAGGGCGCTGACGGCGCTCGCCGCGGCGAGCGCGCTGATCGCCCTGATCGCCACCGGCACGGCGCAGGCAGCTCCCGCCAGCGGCGAGGTGACGCTGACGCTCAAAGCGAGCAGCGAGATCGCCATCAAGGGGGGCAAAGGCAAGGCGCAGAACGCGGCGCTGCCGGTCACCGACCTCGAGCTGCTCGCTGCGGCGACGCTGCGCACGAGCGGCAAGCTGAAGCTCGCCAACGGCAAAAGAAGCGCCGTGCTGCGCGAGCTGATCGTGCAGAGCGCCGGCCAGCAGACCGCGCTCAGCGCCAAGCTGGGCAAACGCCGCCTGATCGTCTTCCGCGCGCAGGGCAAGGCCGAGATCGGCAAGTCCTCGGCGGCGCTGAGCAAGGCACCGCTCGCGCTGACCGGCAAAGGCGCCGACGCGCTCGGCCAGCGTCTCGGCCTCGACTCGCTCGCCGCCGGGCGGGTGGGGTCGCTGGGCTTCGCGGCCCAGCTGCCCGTTGAAGACTCCAAAGGCAAGCCCGAGGAGCAGAAACCGACCGACGAGACGCTCGACCCCTACGCGGCGCAGTGCGCGTTGAGCGTCACCGAGAAAGCCGAGGGCACGGCCGCCGATCCGGCGCCGGCGCCCAGCCTGACCAGCCCGGCTGGCGTCAGCGGCGGCAAGGTCGATTGGGGCTTCAAGAAAAGCTTCCGCAAATACGTCGTCGATTCCGGCGGAGCGCTGGCGCCGATCGCGCCGGCTGAGGTGCTCAACCCGCCGCTACCCGATCCGCAGACCGGCAGCTTCCGCTTCCCGGCTGCGACGGGCAGCTACGTGGTCAACGGTCCCGCTGACAGCAGCGACGATCAGGCGATTGTCAATGGTGTCGGTGAGATCGTCCTCTGCAACGCGCCGCACGGCTTCCGCATCGTGCTCTCCAACCCGACGGTGACGATCGACGGGGCCAGCTCGCGGCTGACTGTCGACGTCGACACCAACATGAGCGGGGTTTGGACCCCGACCCAGCGGGTCGACCTGGCGACGCTCGATGTCGACGGCATCGCGCCCTTCTACAACGAAGACGCCAAGACGGTGACCTGGTCGGGCTTGCCCGCCTTCCTCACGGAGGCTGGCGAGGAGGTGCTCGACCTCTGCAACCCGATGAATCCCGGGCCCTGCGAATACGAGGAGGGCGACCCGATCGACCCGGTCACGGTCGAGCTGAAGACGGCCACCACGGTGGCCTGGCCCTTTGCTGCCGGCTGCACGCTCAGCATCCCGGCGACGGCTTCGTCCTGGCCGGCGACTCCGGCTGCGCCAGCTGCTTTGCCGATGCTGACCGGGCCTGAGTCGCTCTCGAGCGGCGCGATCGACTGGGGCGTGCGCAACGGCCTGCGGGGGAGCATCAACTCCTTTGGCGCCTTCAACCTTGCCGGGGCGACGAGCAGCCACTCGGTCAGCCCGACCAAAGAAATGAGCGGACCCGGCAAGTTCTTCACTTGGCCCGCCGCCACCGGTCAGTACGAGCCCGGCGCTCCCGGCAGGCTCGTCCTGCACGGCGGTGGCAGCGTCGGTCTCTGCAACACGAGTCATGGATACGGCACGGTGCTCTCCAACCCGACGGTGGTCATCGACGGCGCCAAATCGCGTCTCGCGATGGACGTCGCCACCCGTCTCGGCAGCTCCTGGACGAGCGCTCGCGTCGACCTCGCCGCCCTGATGATCGGCAACGTCGT
Source organism: uncultured Solirubrobacterales bacterium (assembly GCA_963715455.1). Classification (GTDB taxonomy): domain Bacteria; phylum Actinomycetota; class Thermoleophilia; order Solirubrobacterales; family 70-9; genus VRUE01. The sequence continues at coordinate 608,281 of OY970245.1, forward strand.
AAAGACGGTCGCCGATGGCCCGGGCGCTGGTGAGGAGACGATCACCTGGACGTTCCCGGACCTAGGTGCCGACAACGCGCCCGGGGGTACCGGCGGCGACGCTGATGACGAAGACTCGCCGAACAGCTCGGTGAAGCTGACCGCTGATGGGACCAGCGCCCTCTGGCTGCTGGGCAACCCCTACAAAACGGTGGGCACCTCGCTGAACAAGCTCAGCGTCTCGATCGTCCACCCGGACCCGACGCCCTAGTCGATGCGCAGCGCGAGCAAGATCGTCGCAGCGCTCGCGCTGGCGTCTGCCCTCGCCGCGCCCGCCACCGCGGGCGCGGCAGGGCCGACCGGCAACACGACACTGCTCGTCGCTAAGGCCAAGGCCAACCTGCTCGCGCAGCGGGGGATCTCACTCGGCGGGGTCGGTGGGGCCGACACCGTGGGGCGCGAGACTCGGCTGCAGATCTCCGGCGGCACGATCGGAACCGAGGGGGTGCGGCTCAGCCACTCGGGCGCCCTGCGTCTCGCTGCGGGAGAGGGGCGCGCCCGGAGGGTCGTCAGGTTGGGCTCACCACGACTCGAGCTCGGTGAGCGGCGCTCTGTGCTCAGCGCCAGGCTGGAGGGCAAGCGCCGAGTCGTCTTCGAGCTCGGCGAGCAGAAGCCGGGCGGCTTCTCGATCGACGCGCAGAAGGGCTCCCTGCAGTTGCAGGGGACACGGCTCGCCTGGAACGGGGCTGCGGCCCGGGCGATCGGCAGGCGTCTCGACGCCCGCCTGCCGCGCGGAATCCTGGGCACGCTGCGGGCAAGCGCCGCGACGCTGAGCGGCTCGACGGAAGAACAGGGGCCAACCGGCAACGAACCGCCCTTGCTCGCCCGTCCGGCCAGTGCCGTCGATGTGAACGGCGCGACGCTCACCTGGCACGTGCGCGATTCCTGGATCCGCTACGCCAACAGCGAGACGGCGCCCGAGGCGATCGAGGGGGCCAGTCCAGGTGCGGCGATCCCGGAGAGCAGCCATCCCTGCCCTGACCGTCCGGCGGAAACCTCGCCCACGCTTGTCTATTCCTACTCTTTCCCCTTCGCCAACGGCTGGTACGACCCGCCGACGGGAACGACCGCTCTCTACCAGTCCGGTGGCATCCGCTTCAACTATCCCTCGCGCGGCATCGACCTGACGATGCGCAACCCGGAGATCGAGATCAACGGCGCCGCCTCGCGGGTGATCCTGCGCCTGCGCCACGGCATCGGCGCCGACCCCCGGGTTGCCTTCCTCGGCCTTGCGGTCGGTGGGCCACCGGTCGAGGGCCCGGCAGGCGCCTTCAGCTACTCCTCGCCCCTGCGCGGGGCGCTGACCGCCGAAGGGCAGGCCGCCTTCGGCAGCTTCGGCGGGATCTACTCCCCACCCAACAACGGATTCGGATGCTTCTCGGTCTCCTTTACTACCGGCTGACGGTCCTCGCGCTCGCTGCGCTCTGCGCATTCGCCTCCGCCAGCGCGGCAACCGCGCACGCCGACGTCGCCCAGGTTTCGGTCGTCACGCCCGGCGGCGACGAGCGCGCACTCTCGCTCAGCGCGCTGAGCGGGGGTGAGGACGTGATCGAGCGCGTGTACGCCCTGCGCTCGGCGAGCGGCATCAGCGAGCAGGTCGTCACAGGGTTCTCGCTGGCGGCGATCATCGAGGCAGCCGGCGCCGATCCCTACGGCTTCTCCTACCTCGAAGTGCAGCGTCCCGCCGGCGGCTCGGTGCTGCTCAGCCGCCACCAGGCGCTCGACCCCGGTGCCTTCGAAGACGGCTCGCCGGTCGTCTACGCGACGCCCACCGGGACCGGCTTCCTACGACCGAGCGCCGGAGAGGAAGACACCAACGCCGGCGACTCCTTCGAGGCACCCCAGGGGATCGCCCTCGTCCTGCGCAGGGACTCGCCCCTGCTGGTCAGCATCGAGACTTCGACCGAGCGCGCCCGCAGCGGCGAGCCGGTCGAGTTCGAGGCGGTGGTCGAGCGGGCCGGCTCGGGCGAGCAGCTGACCTACTCCTGGTACTTCGACGACGGCCACTCGGCGAGCGGGCCCAGCGCTCGCCATAGCTTCGCCAAGCGCGGCAGCTACGACGTGGTCGTCGGCGTCACGACTCCGGGCGATAGAGCCGGCACCTCGGCCGTGGTGAACATCCAGGTCGGGGCGCCACTCTCCGGACCGGACCGCAAGGGGGGTGGGCGCGTCGACGATGCCGAGGCGCCCGACCACGGCGCCGTTGCCGGCACGCACGGCGCCGTGCCCCCAGGTCCGGCCTCACCGGTTCCATCGACATCCAGGGCGAGGCCCCGGCCAGCCCCTGCACCGAAGGCCGGCGAGCCGGTCGACGGCCTGCTCCTGGAAGACGCGAATGCGCCCGCGCCGAAGCCGGTAGCCGCGCGTAGCGGGAGTCTTGACGGTGGAGGTGGGAGCAGCCTTTCCGATGCGGCCCTCGGTCTGCTGGCGACCGTTGGCCTGCTTGGCGCGGGGATGCTGGTTGAGTCACGGGGAGTTCTGCGGTGACGGTCGAGCAGATCCTCTTCGATGTCTCCGAGGCGCTGCGCATCCCGGTCCTCGTCCTCGCCCTCCTCGCCCTGGTCGTGGTCGTGATCGAAGCCGGCGCCCTGCTGGCCGAGCTGCGCCGCCGCCGCGGGCGCAGCGTCTGGCAGCTCGACAACGCGGTCGCCGAGTGCCAGGGCCGCTTCGCCGCCGGCCAGCAGCAAGAGGCCCTAGTCGCGCTGCTTGCGGTCGCCCGTAACCGGGCGATGGAAGACGTGCTCGCCGAGCTGCTCGAGCAGGTGGGAAAGCCGGGAGCCGAGACGCGCATCGCCAAGCGGCTCGCCGAGTACGACTACCGCTCGCTGCGCCGCCTTGAGCGCACCCGCATCCTCGTCCGCATGGGGCCGGCGCTGGGCTTGATGGGGACGCTGATTCCGCTTTCCCCGGCACTCGCCGGGCTCGCCGACGGCGACGTGGCGACGCTCACCGAGAACCTACGGGTCGCCTTCAGCGTCACCGTCGCCGGCCTGCTCGTCGGGGCAATCGCCTTCGCAATCTCGCTAATCCGCGATCGCCTCTACGCCCAGGATTACTCCGATGTCGAGTACATCGCCGCCAGCCTCACGGCGCCCAGCGGCAACGGCATGCCCGCCGCGCAGCACAGCCACTGGGCGGTGGCGCCGTGAAGGTGACGGCCCGGGCGCGCAGCCGCGACGACCGTGCCGGTGATCCGCTCGACGGCCTCGTCAACCTCTTCGACCTCGGCATCGTGCTCTCCGTCGCCTTCCTGCTGGCGGCGCTCTCCTCGCTGGACCTCACCTCGGCGCTCACCGATCGCTCACAGGCCGAGTCGGCGACGAGCGCCCGCGCCGATCAGGTGGTCGCCGGCAAGGACGAGACGGTCAAGCCGCTGAAGCTGAAGCCCGGCGAGCGCATCGTCGGCCGCGGCGAGCCGCTGGGCACCGTCTACCGCCTAGCCGACGGTCGCACGGTGATCGTCAAGGCTCGTTCGGGCCCGTAAGGCAGATCTCAGTTGGGCACGGGGACCGCGACGACGTCGAGCCCATCGATGCCAAAGAAGTCCTCTGGATTGCAGGTGTAGACGGGAAGCTCATTGGCGACCGCGGTCGCCGCGATCATCGCGTCATATGCACGGGCGCTGGCTTTGCGGCCGGAACGCCGCAAAGCTGCGGCTACTTGTCCGAAGGCCCGAGCGGAGCCGGCATCGAAGGGGAGTGGATCGAAGTCAGCCTCGGCCTGCTGTAGATGAGCCTGGCGCCTGGCGCGCTCCTCCTCGTTCGTGGCAACAAGGGGACCGACCGCGAGCTCGGCGAGAGTAACAGCGCTGATCTGCGGCTCATCGGGTAGTGCGCCCGGATCGGAGAGGCGCTGCAGGAGGATGACCGTCGAGGTGTCGAGGATCCCGCGGCTGAGCGGCGCCTCGTCACTCATAGGCTCGGGTCAAGAAGCCGGTCGATGTCTGTGCGTAGCGCGTTGGGATTGACCGCTGGCAAGCGGTTCCAGCGGCTCAGAAGCGCCTCCGCAGAAAGGGATGGGCGCACGGCTCGCAGCTCAGCGACCGCTCGTCCTGAGCGTGTGATCGTGATCTGCTCTCCGCGGGCCGCCCGGTCGACGACGTCACCACCGTTATTGCGCAACTCACGAATGCTTACCGTGGCCATATGGCAAATGTATCACGCGTGATACATGTGGAGCGTTTCTCAGAGCTCGCGCTCGTAGTAGAGCATCGAGGGGCCATCCGGGCTGCCTTCGCGATTGGTGAAGCCGAGGCTCTTGTACAGCGCCCGGGCGGCGCTGTCGGTCTCGCCGGTATTGAGGTCCATGTGGGTGGCGCCGGCGGCGCGGGCAGTGTCCATCGCGGCTTCGAGCAGGGCTCGGCCGATCCCCTGGCCACGCAGCGCCGGCACTACGTAGAGCTCCTCCAGATAGGCGTCGAGCTCGCCGCTCCAGATCGAGGGCAGGAAGCGCAGCTGGGCGAGGCCGTCGGGCCCATCGCCGACGAGCAGGAAGGTGAGCTCGCCTTTGGCGATGAAGGCGATGGCGCGCTCGGCGAGCACCTCGGGGGGCGGCGTCGATTCTTCGAACTCGGCGTTGAAGTCATGCAACAGGCGGCCGATGTCGGCAGCGTCTGCAGCGGTCGCCTGGCGGATCCTCATGGCAGCATCTTGGCAATGCGGGCAGCGAGACGAGCGATCCGGTGAGCACGATCGAGACCCGCGCGGCACGGGCAGCGGATGCCGAGGAAATCGCCGCGCTCTGGACGGAGGCCTACGTGACGCTCGGCGTCGGCGGCCGCAGCCAGCCTTACTCGCTTGCCGAGTTCCACAGCGCCCTGGGCAACGGCGAGGTCTTCGCCGTCGACGGCGAGCGCGGCGTTGCAGGAACGGTGGCGCTCTGGCCGCCCGGCACGCCGGGCACCGTGGTTGCCGAGTCAGGAGAGGGGGAGCTGGGACGCCTTGCCGTCGCTGCCTGGGCACGGCGGCGCGGTATCGGTCGCGAGCTTATGCGCCACTGCGAGCGACACGCGCGCAGCGCTGATTGGGAGGCGATCGTCCTCTGGAGCCGCCCCGCCCAGGTCGAGGCTCACCGCCTCTACGAGTCACTCGGCTACCGGCGCCTGCCGCCCCGCGACTCGGTCGACAAGGCCGGTCACGGGCGGCTCGTCTTCCGCTTTGCGCTCTGACCGCAGGGTTTGTCGTTCTCCGCCAGGGGTAGCCGTCGAGTCCATTAGGAATCGACGAAAGGACCGCTGCGATGAGCATCCTGGACAAGATCACCGGCCGCGCCAAGAAGGCCGCGGGCGACCTCACCGACGACGCTTCCCTGCGCCGTGAGGGCAAGCGCGAGGAGGAGAAGGGCGAGAAGAAGGAGCAGCTCGACAATGCCCAGGAGAAGGTCGAGGATAGGGCGGCTGAGGTCGCCGACCTCGAACGCAAGACCTGAGCCGGTGGCCGATCGCGCCCTCTCCATCTATCTGGGCGATCACTTCGCCGGCGCGACGGCAGGCGTCGAGCTAGCCCGTCGGGCGCGATCGAGCAATCGCGACGCGGCGGAGTTCGCTGCGCCCCTCGAACGCGTCTGCGAGGAAATCGAGGCCGACCGGGAGATGCTGCGCCGGCTGATGGAGCGGCTCGGGGTCGATCCCGGCAGGCTCAAGCCGAGCGCCGCCTGGCTGGCCGAGAAGCTCGGCCGCCTGAAGTTCAACGGCCAGCTGCACGGCTACGCGCCGCTCAGCCGGGTGGTCGAGCTCGAGGGGCTTCACATCGGCATCACCGGCAAGATCTGCCTCTGGCGCACGCTGCAGATGTCGCACGGCGCCCAGTGGGAGGAATTCGATTTCGGCGCGTTGGCCGAGCGCGCCGAGCAGCAGCGCGCCGCGGTCGAGGAGCTCCGCCGGCGAGCTGTGGCCGCGGCCATGCCGGTGGGCGAGCCGCAGCGCTCGCCCACCACACCGCTATGAGGAGGTTGTCTCTTCTTCCTCGCCGGGCCAGCGGCCGGTCAGCGAGGCGAAGCCGAGCCGCGCGCCGCGGTCGACCATGCCTTTGACGAGGCGGAAGATCGCCCCCTCGATCAAGAGGGCGGCGACCAGCTTCGGGTAGGAGACGACGCGGTCCTCGACCTCGGGGGCGGCCTCGTCGTCGATCGCCGACCAGAGTCGCTCGAAGCCCTTCTGCGCGGCGAAGCCGGCAGCGAGGCCGGCCAGCACTCCGATCGGGGCGAAAAGGAATCTCACGCCGGCCAGCTACCCTCGGCTACTGCCCGCGAAACTGAGTGAAAGGACCGCCGATGGCGCATCGCCTGCTGAGGGCAAATGAGGCCTACTGGCGCCGCTCGAACCAGATGTCGGTGCTCAACACGGACCTCGCCAAGCAGCTTGAGGCGACGAAGCTCAGCGCCCGTCTCTGGCGCCTCGAGCCAGGTCAGGCCTCGACCCGTCACCTGCACTTGGAGCAGGAGGAGCTCTACATCCTGCTCGAGGGTTCGGGCAGGGTGCGGGTCGACGAAGAGCTGCTCATCCTGGAGCCGCTCGACGCCCTACTGGTCCAGCCCGACTCGGTGCGCCAGCTCTTCAACGACACCGATGTGGACCAGCTCTGGCTGGTGGCCGGCGCTCCGCAGGAGCTGGCCAACACGCTCGAGATGAGCGAGGCGCAGCTGCGGGCGATGTATCCGGACGGTCCCAAGGCCCTGCCGCCGGAGCTAGAGCAGCGGTGAAAGTGCCCGTCGCGCTAGTCGCGATCGCGATCCTGGTCGTCAGCAGTGCGCCCGCCTCCCAAGGTCGCAGTGCTGAGACGGGCGCCTTCCAGGGCCGGGTGCAGCGCATCGACGCCGAGCTGGGGGCGCGGATGAGCGGCGTCTCCTGGCACCGCGGCTGCCCGGTCGGCTTCGCCGACCTGCGCCTGCTCAGCGTCAGCCACTGGGGCTTCGACGGGCGCTCACACCGCGGCCGGCTGGTCGTCCACCGCGACGCGGCGACCGGGATGCTGCGCACGATGCGCGCGCTCTACCGCTTGCGCTTCCCGATCCGCCAGATGCGCCTCGTCGACGCTTACGGCGCCGACGACCAGCGCAGCATGGACGCCGACAACACCTCGGCCTTCAACTGCCGCTACGTCGCTGGCAGCCCCGGCGTCTGGTCCGAGCACGCCTACGGCCGGGCGATCGACGTCAACCCGATCGAGAACCCCTACGTCACGGCTTCCGGCTACGTCTCACCGCGCGCTGGTGCTCCCTACGCCAGCCGCAGCCACCACCGCAAGGGCATGATTCACCGCGGTGGGCCGGTGGTTGCCGCCTTCGCCGCCGCCGGCTGGGAGTGGGGCGGCAATTGGGCCTGGCCCAAGGACTACCAGCACTTCTCGGCGACCGGCAGCTGAGCTCCCGGCGCTGAGCCTAGCTCGCCGGCGCGTCCTCTGGTCCCGGTTCCCAGGCCTCGCCGCGGGTGGCGCGCTCCATGCCGATCCAGACCACGTTGAGGGCCACCGCGACGATCCGCGCGCGCTCCACCTCGGGGTGGCCGAGCCACCAGATCGCCAACCCAGTGAGCCCCGAACGGATCACCTCGGCGGCCATCTCCAGAGCCAGCGGGTCCTCCGACCCGGCCAGCGCCGCGCCTCCCGGCTGGGCACCGAGGATCAAGGCCAGGCCGGCCCGCGCCTCCGCCTGGACCTGCTCGTGGACCGCCTGGATCTCGGGGATGCCGGTGGTCTCGACGAAGTACATGCGGGCCGCGTAGGGGTGCGTCTCGACGTAGCGCGCCCAGGCCTTGACCGAGGCGGGCACCCGCTGCTCGATCGGCGCGTCGCCCTGCAGGTACTCGCCCCAGAGGCCGAGCAGCTCCTCCCGCGTGCGCAGCAGCAGCCGGCGGTGCAGGTCGAGCTTCGACTCGAAGTGGTCGTAGACGACGGGCGGCGTCACACCCGAGCGCCGCGCGATCTCCTCGATCGAGGCGCCGTGGTAGCCCCGCTCGGCGAAGAGGTCGAGGGCTGCCTGTTCGATCAGCTCCCGCCGAGCCGCACGACTCAGCCGCCGCCTACTACCGGGCTGACTTCGTGTTTTGTGGCGCATACGGAGTCGAAAAGACGAAGTCAGCGGCTAGAGGTGGCATAACTTAGTCAAGATTAGGTTATGCTCCTGACGAACGGATGGCCAGCAGATTCGAAGACCCCGCCCTCGGGCACACGCTCGCCTTTAGCGAGACCGAGCGCGATGGCGAGCCGGTGATGCGGATCGAGATGTGGGTCAAGCCGGGTGGGGGAGTGCCACCCCACGTGCACCCCGCGCTCGAGGAGGCCTTCGAAGTGCTCGACGGCCGACTCGAAGTGCTGACCGGTCGCACCTGGCACGAGGCCGGCCCCGGTGAGACGGTCGTCGCCTCGCCCGGCACCCGCCACGCCTACCGCAATCGCAGCGAGGCGGAGACCCACGCGATCTGTTGGACCTCGCCCCCATCGGATCTGCTCGAGGGCTTCCTCGGCGACGCTGCCGCCCTAGGCCGCGCTGGGCGACTGACCAAGCGCGGCATCCCGAAGACGCCGACGACTCTGCTGCAGGCCGCGGTCATGTCAGAGCACTACCGCGAGATGGTTGTGCTCGGCTCGCCACCGCTGCCACCCTTCGGCCTCGACCGCCTGGTGATGCCACCGCTCGCCCGGCTCGGCCGGCGACGCGGCTACCTGCCCGGGGCGATTTTGGGGCGCAGCGCCTAGCTCGCCGCGGACCGCGCGAGCATGCTCTCTGCACAATCGACGATCATCTGCTCGGCCGGGCGCTGCTGCCAGCTGAGCCGCGTCTCAGCCTTCTCGCTCGAGTACTCGTAGCGCAGCCCGAGCTGGTTGACGATTGAGCGGACGCCGGGATCGAAGCGGCCGGCGACACGCACGAGGAAGTCCGGCAGCGAGCGCTTCGGCACCTTCGATGCCGCCTCGCCGAGCCGTGCGCGGAGGATCTCGGCGACTTCGGAGACCCAGAGGAAGGGCCCGGCGGCGATGAAGCGCTCGCCGCCGGCTGCGGGCTCGGTCATCGCCCGCAGATGCAGGTCGGCGACGTCGCGCACGTCGACGAAGCTGAAGCCGATGTGGGGGATGCCCGGCATGTTGCCCTTGAGCAGGCGCTCGATCACCTGCAGCGAGAACGACTGATCGTCGCTGAGCACCGGCCCGAGGATGGCGCCCGGGTTGACGGCCGCGAGCCACTCGCCAGCGCCCTGCTCACGGGCAAAGTCCCAAGCGGCGCGCTCGGCGATCGCCTTCGAGCGCACGTAGGGCGAGAGTCCCGGCTTGTCGGGGTCGGTCCAGTCCTCCTCGGTGAGCAAGCGCCCCGGCTTGGCGCCGCCGGCGATCGCCGCGACCGAGGAGGTGACGACGACTCGCTCGACCCCGGCGGCCCGCGCGGCGCGCAGCACTCGCAGGGTGCCCTCGCGCGCCGGCACGATCAGCTCGTCGGGGTCCTTGGGCTGCACGGGCGGGAAGGGGGAAGCGACGTGCAGGACGTACGTGCAGCCTTCGACCGCCTCGGCCCAGCCGTCGTCCTCACTCAGGTCGGCACGCTGCAGGGTGAGTCGCTCATCGGCTGGGACCTGGGAGCCGACCGCGGCGCGCAGCTCGGCCTCACGCGCGAGATCCCTGACCGTGGTCCGCACCCGGTAGCCCTGTTCGAGCAGGGCGATCACGCACCAGCTGCCCAGGAAGCCCGAGCCTCCCGTGACCAGCACCGTCTTCTCCTCCACCATCACCGTGGCGGAGCGTAGCTACTCGTTGGTGCCTTCCTCCGCCTCGGTCGAGTCGATCTCGTCGGGCTCGCCGTGGACCGAGGCGTCGTACTCCGCCTCGGCGACGCCCGCGTCACGCAGCGGGTCGCCGAGGGCGTCGCCGTGGGTGGCCTGCTCCTTGAGTAGCTGCTCAGCTTCCTCAAAGCCCTCCGACTCGCCGCCGCCGTGCTCCGCCGCAGCTCGCTCGGCCTCGTCCATCCCCTCCATGCCGCTGCGTCCACCGATCTTGCCGGCTTCGGCCGCAGCCTTGTCCTCCTCCTCGTGAACCTCGTTCTCGTCGAAAGCCTCTTGCATGGTCTCGAGGCTGCCCGATCCGGGCGTGACTAAACCCAGGGGTCTAAACCAGCTGCGTGTAGTTACCGAGCGGAATGTCCTTGTGAAGGCGGTAGGTCAATGGCAGCAATCTGGCCACGAGCGCAAAACGGTGGTCCGTCTGGGCTCGTCGCTGGGCCGCGAGATGCTGGTAGCGGCAGGCGACGGCCTCGTCGTACTCGCTCGGGTCGGTGGCTCCGCGGAAGAACGGATAGAGGTGGCCGACGAAGTGGTCCATCGACCCCTGCCAGGCGATCTCGTGCGTCGCTCCTGGCAGGCGAGACGCCAGAGTCATGCGGTAGCAGACGACCAACGGCAGACGGCCGTCGGCGAACTTGCACTCGCCCGACCAGACGTCGGGATCGGGCGGGCTCTCATCGCTGATGATCCAGGCCGTCTCATGACTGATCCGCCCGAGGGCAGCTGCGTCGTCGACGAAGCTGGAGAACACCTCGAGGGAGCTCTCCAGCCAGCGGCGTAGCTTGGCCGCCGTCAGCTCCTGCTGGGGCAGGGGCTGGGCGAGACGCTCGACGAGCCGGTTGAAGCGCGTGGCCGGTCGCGGGAACTCCTCGTGGAAGCCGGAGAGCAACATGCCGACCGCGGGCTCGGTGGAAAAGACGACCGCTTGGCCGGTCCCGTCGAGGCTCGTCTCGTGCGTTTTCAGCGCGCCGATCGGCTGAGCTTCTGACGTGTCGGTGGGTGTCGCCATTTCATCGCGCCCTGGGCCATCGTAGTCGCCTGACCCCTCGCCATGTGCTGGCTCAAGCTGGTGCGCGCGGCGACGCAGCAGCAGCAGATTGGACAAGCGCCAGCAGCGTGGAGTCGCGGGTGTCCTCATCGTCTACGCGTGAGGCGAATACCCCGGCTATGTGCAGATGATGCGTTTCGACGAACTTGCCGTGGAATCCGGTGAGCGATTCGACTGCGCCTCGGTGGATGCCCAAGTAGACCCTGGCGACGAACCCGGTGAGGGTTGCCCCGACTGCCGCCAGAGCACCGGTGATGATGCGTTCGGCGTTGTTCCCGTCCTGGATGAGGAGAAAGCCGAGGGCGATCACGGTGAGCCCCGAGACCACGCAGAAGACTCCAAGGACGAAAGCCAGCCCGCTCTGTTGGAGAGCCTGATCGTAGTAGCGCTTCAGCTCGGCTTGGTGCTTGAGGAAAAGCAGCAACGGCGATTCCCCGGTCTTCTCACGGATCTCGAGCTCGAACTCGGCGGTACGAAGCTCCGCTTGGAGATCCCGGAGTCGCATGCGACTGACCATGAAGACCAGGACGGAGACCAGCTCGAGATAGCCCATGATCGCCGCGAAGGTGAGGCTGATATAGCCGGTGCTGACCCACATCCCGGCGATGACCGAGGGGAAGACGGCGGTGAAGAAGAGGAAGGCCAGGTCCCTGGCCCCACCCATGAACTTGATTCGTGCCTGCAGACTGGCAACGTCGGTCTGACCGCCCCGCCACAGCGCCCAGATTCGCCTCAGGCCCCGCGGCTGCTTCGCGTCGCCCTTTTCGTCGATTGCCGACATGGCTCTGTTCTTTTCAAAACATCTCGATGCATTCCTGCCAGTCGGCGAGCACTAGGATGGGCCAGGGTGCCGGCGGAGAGCAAACAGGTCAACTGGCGTGCCTGGGTCGTCGGCGTCTTGGTCGCGGCGGTCGTCATCGTCTCCCTGCAGAACTCGCAGCAGGTCAAGGTCGACGTGCTCTTCCTCACCGTCGACGCGCCGCTGATCGTCATCCTGCTGATCGCCGTCGCGATCGGCGCCTTGATCGGTTACGTGGCGCCGCTGGTCCATCGCCACCGGCGCGACGGGAAGAAGGCCGAGCGCTAGCGCCCGATTACGAAGGCCGCTTTACCCAAATGGACAACGAGTGGCGAAATCGGCGCCGCTCTAGATGTCTTGCTGTGGCAGGCGGCGAGCGACCCTGCGCAGAAAGTGCCCCGCATGACACGCAGACCGCGCCTCACCTACGCCAACGTCGTCTCTACTCTCGCCCTCTTCCTCGTGCTCAGCGGGGGCGCTGCCTACGCGGCGGGCAAGATCCGCTCCGGCGACATCGCCGCGGGCGCGGTGCGCACCTCCGACGTCTACAAACGGGCGATCACCAGCGGCAAGCTCGCTCTCGGCGCGGTCCACAGCAACCAGATCGCCAACGCCTCGGTCGGCGCCAAGCAGCTCGGCCCGGCCGCCGTCACACCGGGCAACCTGCAGTTCCCGGTCTTCCTCGCCGCCAACCCCACGGGCGGCTCGGCTCCGGTGACCAACGGGCCGGATCCCTACCCGCTGAACGGCGCCACCTGGACCCAGTCGCCCGGCCAGATCCAGGTCGTCTTCGGCGCCGGTGCGGCGCAGCTCGCCTACGACGGCTCGGGGGCGGGCTCCTGCCAGATCTTCTTCGAGGTCAGCCTCAACGGCCAGCAGGTCGGCGGCGGCCAGCTATCGACCGACTCGACGACTCTGACGCGGGTCGAACAAAGCATCGGCGCCCAGCCGCAGGTCGACCCGCTGACGCCGACCACCATCGACCTGACCTTGCGGACCGGCTCCAACGGCGGCTGCACCTCCGACTCGCGAATCGAGTCGACCCGCTTCCGCGTGATCGACTTCGGCTAGCCGCCTCTTTTCCGCGGGACCGAGTCACGGACTGGGCGCGCCAAAGACCTGAACGTAGTAGCGGCCGAAGGGGCCGCCCCGCCCGAAGCCGATGCCGATGTGTGTGTACTCCGGGTTGAGGATGTTCTGCCGGTGGCCGCTGCTTTGCATCCACCCCTGGCAGGCGGTTGCAGCCGACTCATAGCCCGCCGCGATGTTCTCACCGATGTAGGTGAAGCGGTGCGCTCGATCGAAGTGTTCGACCCGCTCGGCGGGCCCACCTTCCTGGGGGTCGGTGTGCCCGAAATAGCCCAGCCGCGCCATGCTGCGCGCGTGCGCCCGAGCGGCGCGAATCAGTGGGATCCCAAGTTGCAGCGGCGCTACCCCTTGCGCCCGACGTTCGCGGTTGACGCAGCTGCGAATGGCCCGCTCATTCAGGGTGGCTGTTGACGGAGGTGTGGTTTGCGGCGAGGCCGGGACCGGCGAAGCGTCGGCCACGGCTTCCACCGGCGGGCTCTCCGGGCCGGCCTCTGGAGCATCGCTTTGGGGAGGCGGAGGCGCCGTAGGTGTGCTGGCTCCGCCGATATCAGGGCCAGTCGACTCCGCTTTGGGCCGCGCGCCACGGGCTGGGTGGTAGTGCAGCGTTGGGACCTCGGCCTGGCCAAAGGCATCGATTTGCGCCTCTTTGGCCGACTGGTCCCAATTGCCGACCACCGAGTAGCCGATTGCTGTGGCAAGCAGGGCGATCAGGCAGAGCAGCGCGATCTTGACGAATCGGCCTCCAGTAAGCATTAGGCGACCAGTCGTTTCTGCTTGCCTACGGCCCCCCGCAGTTTCACCATCGCCAAGACGACGGCGCTGCGGGCGGCGTCGAGCTCAGCCTGGCCACCGTCCGGCCCGGCGGCTCTGCTGAGCGAGCCATAGGCCTTACGGGCGCCTTCGAGTCGCTGAACGAGCTGCTGGCGCAGCCGCCTCAGGCGATTGCCGACCCTGATCCGCTGAAGTGCGACTGCCGCCCTGCCAAACGACCTGCCGAGCTCCTCCGCGGCCTCCTGCTGGCCGGACGCAGTCAGCGCGCTGCCGAGCTTCTCGATGCTGACGAGGTTTTCGCGACGGAGCTCAGTCAGTACTGAGTTGAGCCGCGCGGCGTAACGCTTCTCACCGGGCGTTGCCTGTTCGTGGCTCGCAGGCAGGAGGAACCCACCGATGACGAAGCCGATCAGGCAGAGGGCGACGATCGCGAAAGGGAGCGGGCCCAGGTGGACGAGCAGCGGGTCATCGGGGCGCAGGCGACGATGCTCGACGACGAAGAGGACGGGTATGCCCACCAGGCAGATCGTCGCGCCGCCGGCAAAGGCGATCGCAATCCAGGGAAGCGCGTTGGAGTCCCACACCCCCTGGATCGCGACGACGAGGGTCGCGGCGATGAAGCCAAACGTGGCCGCGAGCGCAGCCAGGAATCCTCGCCACCACTCGTAGCGGCGCGCGTCCCACTCCTTCTCAGCGCCCAGCGAACTCTCCATTGCGAGTGGAAAGTATCGCTGCGTGGTTAGCGCAGACTCGGCGGGCGTCTCGCCCACTGCGCTGGCGCGGGCGCCCGCCGAGCGTCTGTCGCATTACTGGTTCTGCTCGGCCTGCGCCCTGATGCGCTCCTCCTGCTCGCGCAACTCCGGCGTGAACTCCTCGCCGAAGTCCTCGGCCTCGAAGACCTGGCGGATTTCGATCTCGCCCGCTTCCTCGTGCGGGTTGGGGCAGCGCTTGATCCAGTCCACGGCGTCCTCGAAGGAGTCGACCTGCATCAGCCAGTAGCCGGCGATCAGCTCCTTGGTCTCGGCGAAGGGGCCGTCGGTCACGGTCCGCTCGCCGCCGCCGAAACTGACCCGCGCGCCCTTCGAGGTCGGGTGCAGGCCCTCGCCGGCCAGCATCACGCCCGCCTCGACCATTTCTTCGTTGAACTTGCCCATCGCGGCGAGCAGCTCCTCGCTCGGCATCACACCGGCCTCGGAGTCCTTGCTTGCCTTGACAATCGCCATCACCTTCATCGTGGTCCTCTCTATGTCGTCTGCTGGGGGCCCGGCGGCGCCGGTCTCCCCTCTCTTTACCCCTTAGACGAACGGCGCTCGCCGCAATCGACACCCTTGCGGAAATATTTTCCGCGCCAGGGCACGTGACTGCCGAGTGGCTCGGCTAGCCGGCAGAGCCGCTGACCACCTCGGTCATCAACGAGGCCGCCGCGGCGTCGTCCAGCCCTTCGCGATCGAGACGCTGCCAGGTCCAGAAATCGAGCGCCAGGGGGACGAGCGCCTGCGCGCCGGGGCGGTCAAAGCCAGCCGAGAGGTCGCCGGCCAGCTGTGCCAACAACGGGTCCGAGGACTGCGTTATCCAGCTATCGAGCTCCGGGACCGTTGCCCGTTCGCCGAACACCCGCCGTTGCATCGGGGCGGTCTCGCGGTACCAGCCGTAGAGCGAGGCGAGCACCGCGTGCAGGCGCTCCTCCGGGTCATCGAGAGCGAGGCCGGGCGCCAGATCGGGCATCGGGTGCTCGCCCAGCCAGTGGGCGGTGCAGGCCGGCAGCAGCGCTTCCAGGTCGGGGAAGTGGTTGTAGACGGTGAGCCGCTGCACGCCGGCGCGAGCGGCGATCTCGGTCACCGTTGTCCTGGCGATGCCGACCTCTTCGTGCAGCGAAGCGGCCGCGGCGGCGATCCGGGCGCGGGTCGCCTGCTGCGCCTCGGCTCGCGCCTTCAGTTCGTATTTTCGCTTTTCAGTTGACACAGCGTTCAATGATGTTACATTGCCATCAATCGGTAAACATGCTGCTCATTGAAAGGCACGAAACATGCACGCTCATTCCGCTCCGAAGATCGTCGGCCCCAGCGACGGCAAGGCCGGCAACCTCGGCTCGATCGGCGTCCGCTTCATGATCGACACGGAGGAGACCCACGCTGGCGGTTTCTCCCTGGTCGAGCACCCGATGCCGCCGCACGCGCTCGCCGCGCCGCTGCACCGCCACAGCCGCGAGGACGAGTACTCCTTCGTGGTCGAGGGTCGCATGGGCGCCCTGCTCGGCGATGACGTCGTCTACGCCGAAGCCGGCGATCTCGTCCACAAGCCGCGCGACCAATGGCACACCTTCTGGAACGCAAGCGACGAGCCCTGTCGAATCCTCGAGATCATCGCCCCGGGCGGCTTTGAGGACTTCTTCGATGAGCTGGTCGAGGCGGGTGCCAGTGGCCCCCCGGAGCCCGAATGGCTGGCCGCGCTCGGCGCTCGCTACGGCCTCGAGTTCGATTTCGAATCGGTCCCGAGTCTCTGCGAGCGCTTCGGCCTCACCTTCGGCGAGGTGTCTGCCCCCTGAGTGCGGTGAGCCGCTAGTTGCTGTGCCAGAGGCCGCGCTCGACCAGGATCTCCTTCAGGAGCTGGAGCTGGTCGGTGATCACCCCGTCCACACCGACGTCGAGCGCCGCACCGATGCTGGGTGCGTCGTTGAGCGTCCAGGCATGCACGGCAAGGCCGCCGCGGTGAGCCCGCTCGACTGAGCCAGCGGTGATCACCGGCAGGCCCTGCCAGCGAAGCGGTAGCTGCAGCACGGCAGCGCCGCCGCTTCGCCCGCCGCCGGGCAGGAAGGAGGTCACCGCAAACCGCAGGGTGCCCAGGACACCGAGCCCGGTGCAAACCTCAGGACCCACCATGCGCCGGAACGCCGCCACCCGGCGCTCTGAAAAAGAGGTGACGCAAACTTCCTCGAGCGCGCCCCTGTCGCGCAGTAGGCGGGCAACCGCCCCCACCCCGGCGGCGTCCTTGAGGTCGACGTTGAAGCGCAGCTCGGGGAAGGCCTCGAGCGCCTCGGCGAGGCTCGGCACGGCGTCCCCGCTGGGGAGCTTCAGCCGAGAGATCTGCGCTGCGGTGAGCTCGCACACCCTGCTGTCATGGCCCGTCAGCCGACGCAGATTCGCGTCGTGGAAGACCAGCGGCACTCCATCGCGCGTGGTCTGAATGTCCGTCTCGATATACCGGTAGCCAAGCCGCTGCGCGGCCTCGAACGCGGCGAGCGCGTTCTCGCCTCCCTCGCTGCCGCCCCGGTGGGCGAAGGCGATCGGCACGGGGGCGTCGAGGAAAGCGAAGGCCATCAGGGCCCTTTTGTGCTCAGGCGAAGGCTGAAACAGGTCGTGAACTCCTCCGGCCAACCTGGCACGGATTCCTCCCAGCCAACGCTTGCCATCTCCGATGCGTACTTGATGACCTGCCCTTCGAGCCCATCGGGAAAGCGGTCCCCGTCAATCTCAGACCTCGTCAGGATCGGGTCTTGCCGATGGGAGCGCCGGTAGAAGGCAAACCGCCAGTTTCCCTGCACATCGCGGTATACGAGCACCTGCGAGGGGTCCTCCAGCTTGCGGACATAGTGGTTGGGCGGCTTCTCGATCCAGTTGAGCACTCCACCACCGATCAGGGCGAGCAGGACCGCGGCGATCTCGAGCTGATGGGGGGCCACCGTCTCGGGCTCGCTGGCTAGCGGTTCCAAGAGGAGTATCAGCCCTGCGGCGAGGAGGCCGACGCCAAGCATGACCGCCGCCTGGGGCTGGAAGCGGCTGAGCTGCTGGCTTGTCAAGACAAAGGCCACCAGCAGCGCTGCGAACGGTGACTCGGCAAGGCCACCGGTCACCTCTGTAACCACGGCGAAAGCAACGAGGTTGAATATGACACCGGCGTAGTAGAACCGCATGCGGTGTTGGTCGAGGAACTTCTGGTCGATGGCTCCATCCCCCGATGGTGTAGCCGGCAGTCCACCGAGAAGTCCCACCAGCCAGCCGACCGCTCCGGCGGCCGTGAGCAGGCATGCCCAGGAGAGCGCGATGAGGCCGGCGAGGAGAATCAGCTCAAACCGAGTCGGCTCCGGAGCCCAGTCGTAATAGACCATGAGCAGCCCGGCGCAAAGGCCGATGCCGAGATTGGCGAGGAACAGCAGCTGGGCCAGCTTCTGCTGCCGATCGTGAGCGATCGAGTCGTGTCGCTGTCCGAACTTCATATGCACCTCCCGTACACACCTTTATGCCGACTTAGATCGAGCAAAATGAACCGGATGAGATTAGCTGGCCGACAGGGGAGATTTAGAGCACGGTGAACTGCAGCGCCGCGCCGAGGAGGCCGCAGCCGAGCACCACGTAGAGCACGGTGAGCTTGCCGTGCCAGCGGTTGAGGGCTGCGAAGGCGGCGATGGCGAGCAGGGCGGTGGGGAGATCGACCACGCTGGTGTCGACGATGTCCACGGTGACAGCGGCGATCAGGCCGATCACCCCCGCTGCCACGCCGAGCAGGAAGGGCCGGATTCGCGGGTTCTCGGCGACGGCGACGAAGAAGCGGTGGAAGAAGATCGGGAAGACGAAGGCGGGCAGGAAGATGCCGAGCGTCATCGCCAGGGCGCCGCCGGTGCCGCCCGCCACGTAGCCGACGAAGGTGGAGAAGATGATCAGCGGCGCTGGCAGCACGCCGCTGATTGCCAGTCCGTCGACGAACTGGCTCTCGCTGAGCCAGTGATGGTCGGCGACCGCGGCCTGCTGGAGGAAGGGAATCACGGTGAAGGCGCCGCCGAAGGTGAGCAGGCCGGCCTTCAGCCCCTCGAGGAAGATCTCCGCGGTCAGCGAGAGGGTGACGGCGCCGAGCACCAGGCCGACCGCGAGGGCGGTGGGGTCGAGCGAGTGCGTCCGCCCAAGCCAGCGCCCGGCGTTGCTGCGCAGCTCGTAAGCCAGACCGGCGCCGAGCAGGACGAGCAGGAAGGGGGTCGAGGCGAAGGTGGTGAGGGCGAAGGCGGCCACCGCGATCGCCGCCAGCCAGGCGTCAGTGACGAAGGTGCCGCTCAGGCGCACCACGGCCCGCAGGACGATCGCGCCGACCGCTGCGCTCAGGCCGTAGAAGAGCTCGTCGAGGTGCCCGGCCAGGTTGGCCTCGACGTAGAGGACCGAGAGCCCCAGCATGAGGAGGAAGCCGGGCAGCATGAAGCCGAGCCCAGCGAGCAACCCGCCGAGCTTGCCGCCGCGCACCCGGCCGAAGTAGACGCAGAGCTCATGCGCCTCGGGGCCGGGGAGCACCTGGTAGACAGCGAGCGTCTTGCGGAAGGTCTCCTCCGAGACCCACCGTTCCTCGTCGACGCACTCG
Organism: uncultured Solirubrobacterales bacterium; assembly: GCA_963715455.1. Lineage (GTDB taxonomy): Bacteria > Actinomycetota > Thermoleophilia > Solirubrobacterales > 70-9 > VRUE01. Next base: position 627,133 of record OY970245.1, read on the forward strand.
CGCTTGACCATCGCGATCTGCGCCGCCGGCCCGCCCCAGGCAAGCGCACCGAACTTGAGGAAGCGCAGGAAGATCGAGCCCGGCGAGTCGTGGGGCGCGCTGGGACTCACACGCCGCCATGCTAAAGGGCCTCGGCGATCAGCACGGCCAACCCGAAGAGGAAGGCGAGGATGGTGAGAGCGCCGACGAGGCGTGCGGGAGGACCGCCGTGGATGCCGGTCTCGTGGACGGCGGTGTGGCCTTTGCCGCGGGCGATCAGCCAGCGGTTGACGGGGAGTGCGGCGGCGCCGGCGACGGCCAGGGCGAAGGCGAGGCTGCCCCAGAAGAGGACGTCGCCGATGCCGGCCTCCAGAGCCCCGGGGATGATCAACATGATCAGGTTGTCGACGATCTCCATGATCGCGATGCTCAAGGTGTCCGAGGCGAGCGCGATCGGGATCACCGCCGAGAGCGCCAGCCCTGCCCGCAGCAGGGGGATGCTGGTCAGGGTGTAGCCGAAGAGGAAGGCGAGGGCCACGGCAAGGGCGATCGTGCCGAGGTCCGAGAAGCCGAGCGCTGTGCCGATCGCCATGCCAGCGATCTCGCCCAGGGCGCACCCGGTCAGGCAGTGGAGGGTGGCGCTCAGTGCGACGGCGGTCAACGCCGCGCCCTCGCTCGGCATCGCGTGGTGTTCGTGCACCGCCATCCTTAGTGACTCCGCAGCAGGCGGCTGACGGCCTCGATCATCTCCTCGGTTCGCGCCTCGCGAACCGCCACCGTTTTGGCGCCGACCACGCAGTGCCGTGTGTGGTCATCGAGCAGCGCCAGCGCCACCTTGTCGATCGCTGCCTGCACGGCGGAGATCTGGGTGAGGACGTCGACGCAGTAGCGCTCCTCATCGATCATGCGCTCGAGGCCCCCCACCTGCCCAGCGATCCGCCGCAAGCGGTTCTTGACCTTCTCCTTGTCGCCGATGTAGCCCGGCTGATGAGTCTCGTCGGTCATGTCCGGAGTATATACCCCCATGGGGTATCTGCTAAATTCAGCTCGATGATGGCCACGCTCGCCCTGATCCTCTACGCGGTCTACCTGATCCTCGCCTTCGGCATCCGCATGCTGCTCCAGCTTCGCCGCACCGGCTCGAGCGGCTTCCACGGGGTCGGCGGGCGGCCCGGCTCGCTCGAGTGGCTGGCCGGTATCGGCTTTAGCGCCGCCTTGCTGCTGGGAGCAGCCGCGCCGGTGCTCGCCCTGCTCGACATAGTCGAGCCCATTGCCGCACTCGACACCACCGCGGTCCATGCGATCGGCATCCTGCTCGCGATCGGCGGCATCGCGGCGACCTTCTACGCCCAGGTGGCGATGGGGTCGAGCTGGCGCATCGGCATCGACTACGAGGAGCGCACTCGGCTCGTCACCGCCGGTCCCTTCGCCCTGGTTCGCAACCCGATCTACGCCGCGATGCTGCCGACCGCGCTCGGGCTGACGATGCTCGTGCCGAGCTGGGTGGCGATCGCCGGGCTCCTTGGCCTCGTTCTCGCGCTAGAGCTCCAGGTGCGGGTGGTCGAGGAGCCCTATCTGCTGCGTGCGCATGGCGACGCCTATGCCGACTACGCCTCCCGGGTGGGGCGCTTTTTGCCGGGGGTCGGCCGGCTGCGCCGGGCCGGGTGAGGTTCGCCCGCAAGGGCCGTCCCACACTCGCGCCGCCAGGCCTGCCTATACTGCTCCGCGACCAAAACCTGCCTAGTCCCTCGGCCACGGGCCGGGGGAGCGGGGGAACCACAGGGGAGATCTCTCCCCGGGGGCGAATCGGACGAAGCGGTCCGTAGCGCAGCTCTTTCAGCGCGAGCCCGACAGCTAACCCCGTCGGCTCGAGAAAGAGAGGACGCATCTTGGTCAGAACAAAGCAGGGCAACGCTTGCAGGGGCAGAGCCTTCTCGGTTGCAATGGCGCTGGCGCTGGTTTGCGGATTGGCGACCGTTACCTCCCCGGCACAGGCCGGCGAAGGCGGGCTCGGCGCCGCTCCCGCGACGCCCCCCACGGCCACACCAACCACGACGGCGCGCCAGGTCTTCCCGATCCGCGGCCCGCACGAATACTGGGACGGCTGGGGCGCCGGCCGTGGCCACCAAGGCGTCGACGTCGGCTCGCCCTGTGGCACGCCGCTGGTCGCCGTCGGGGCAGGCCGGGTGCGGTTCGTCAAATACCACGCACGGGCCGGCAACTACCTGGTGATCGACCTCAAGGAATCGATCCTCGACCTGGCCTACATGCACCTGCGTGAACCGGCCAGCGTGCGGCCCGGTCAGAGCCTCGCTGCCGGTCAGCCCGTCGGCCTGGTCGGCGACACCGGCAACGCCTCGGGCTGCCACCTGCACTTCGAGCTATGGGAAGGCGCCTACTACGGCGGCGGCTCCCCAATCGACCCGATGCCCTTCCTCACCTCCCTGGATCGCGACCGCAAGCGCCGCGCCCAGCGCACTCGCTGAGGCGCCACGACGCGCGCGGGCGCCGCGTCGTGGCGCCGATCTTTCACTTTCGGCACTCCTCGGTCTTGTTCGGTCACACCAGGAGCCCGAGAGTTGCCGGATGCCCCGAATAAGCAGCTTCTACGGAATCACGATCTGGATGTACCACGACGAGATCCACCATCGTGGCCGACCGCATTTTCATGCTCGCTATGGAGAGGCTGAGGCCTCCGTGGGTATCGAGAGCCCCGCAGTCATTGCCGGCGGGCTGCCGCCACGAGCGCGGCGTCTCGTGGTTGAGTGGGCCAGGCGGCATCAGGCGGAGCTTCTGGCGAACTGGGAGCGGGCACGAAAGCATCAGCCATTGGCCTCCATAGATCCACTGCCGTGACCTCTACCATCCAGACCATGCGAAGTACGCCACTGCTGATCGAGGCCATGCCATCTGACGGCTACACGGTCCATGTCCGCTTCGAGGATGGTCTAACCGCTACCGTCGACCTTTCCTACTTGCTCGACTACGGCGGCGTCTTCGAGCCCCTCCGCGAGCTTGGCTATTTCCGCCAGCTCCGTGCGGATGCGGAGGCCGGCACGATCGTCTGGCCCAACGACGCCGACATCGCGCCGGAGACGCTCTATGCCCACGCCCAGCGGTGCGCCGCTGCAACCACCGCCTAACCCGGCTCGGGCGACGCGGTCTGCACCTCGCGCTCGGCGGCGCTGATGTCGGCTGAGATGCGTACCGCGGCGGAAAGCAGGGGGGCGGCAAGGACCAGGCCGACGGTGCCGAAGAGGCAGCCGCCGGCGATGGTCACGATGAGCACGGCGAGCGGGTGCAGGCTGAGCGCCGCGCCGTAGGCGATCGGCTGGACCATCTGTTGGAGGACGCCGTTGGCCAGCAGGATGATCACCGCCAGGGCAAAGGCCGCTTCCGGCCCCTGGCCGCCGAGGGCGATGAGGAAGGCGAAGATGCCAGCCGCCCAGGCGCCGATGTAGGGGACGTAGCCGCCGACGAAGGTGACCACGACGATCGTCCCGGCCAGGGGAACCCCGAGCAGCAGGGCACCGCCGCCGACGATCAACGCGCTCCAAAGGGAGACGACCGTGACCCCGAGGAAATAGCCGCGCAGGCTGCCGGCGACGCGACCGAGGATCGAGTGGGCGAGGGGGATCGGCACGCCCAGGTGGCGCTCGACGAAGCCGCCGATCGTCGGCGCGTCCTTGAGCAGGAAGAAGAGGCTGAGCGCGGTGAAGGAGACGAAGACGGCGAGCGAGGCGAGCTTGTCGATGCCGCCGGTCAGGCCGTGGGTGAGCGCCTCGAAGCCGGCGCTGACCGCGGCGCTGGTGTCGGTGTTCGCGTTGGCGGCCGTGCTCGAGCCGACGCCGAGGTCGTGAACGAATGACTCGATCTCGTGGGCGCCTTCGCTAAGGCGCGTGGAGAGGCTCTCCGCTTGGCTGGCGATCCCCGTCAGCACGATCAGCCCCACGCCGGCGGCGATCAGCGCAATCGCGAGGAAGACGAGCACCGCGCCGACGCTGCGCGGGATCCCCCGCCGACTGAGCTGGTCGACCAGCGGCGAGGCGACCGAGGCGATGATCCCGGCGGTGATCACCGGCATGACGATTGTCTGCGTCAGGGAAAGCAGCCAGATCGCGCCGATCAGCGCCGCACCGGCCCCAACCAGCAGCCAGGCCGAGAAGCCCAGGTCGCGCATCCACTTGGGAGCGGCGAAGACGCCGCTCAGCGCGCCGGGGTCGATTTCGATGATTTCCTCGCCCCCGCCGGTGCCCTCGCCCTCACGCCCGGGGCGTTTCAGCCGCCCAAGGAAGATCGCTCGCCGCTCGCTCATCGGAAAGCTGACGATACGTGGCGTCTCCGACACCGATACTGCACTGCATGGCAGCGCCGCCCGCCCGCGTCACCTACGTCGGTCACGGGACCGTTTTGGCAGAGCTCGGTGGTGTCCGGTTGCTCACCGATCCGATCCTGCGAGGGCGGGTCGGGCACCTGCGCCGCCACGGCTCCCCGCCGCCGCCCGGCGTGGCGGACGACCTCGATGCGCTGCTCGTCTCCCACCTGCACCACGACCATGCCGACCTCCCCTCGCTGCGCAGGATCGACCGCGACGTGCCGGCGCTCGTCGCCCCGGGGGCGGGCCGCTTCTTTGCCCGCCACGGCTTCGGCGAGGTGACCGAGCTCGCCCCCGGCGAGTCCACCCAGGTCGGCGAGGTGCTCGTCACCGCGGTGGAGGCGATGCATCCGAGCCGACGCTGGCTCGAGCGCGATTCCGACGCGGTCGGCTTCCTCATCTCCCGCGGCGAGCGCCGCATCTACTTCGCTGGTGACACCGACCTCTTCGACGGCATGGGGGAGCTGGGCCCCGGCCTCGACCTGGCGCTGCTGCCGATCTGGGGCTGGGGGCCGAGCATCGGGCCCGGCCATCTCGACCCCGAGCGCGCGGCGCAGGCGGCGGCGCTGCTCGCGCCGCGGATCGCCGTGCCGATCCACTGGGGGACGCTCTACCCGCTGGGTCTGGTGCGGCTGCGTCCCGACCCCCTGCGCACGCCGCCACGCGAGTTCGCCGCCCGCATGCGCGAGCTCGCCCCTCAGGTGGAGGCGCGGGTGCTGGCGCCGGGCGAGTCGACCTCGCTCGCATAGCTCGAGTGGCCCAGCTGGGCGAGCCAGCCGCGGAACACGCGGTGGACCCGTTCGGCGCCGACCACCTCCTCCGGCGGCCAGGCCAGCTCGCTCGGGTGGAGCACGAAAGGGAAGCTCTGCGTTCCTCCCATGCCGCCGTGTGAGCCGACCAGCTCCTCGAAGGCGGCGACTTCGCCGAACTCCGGCCAGAGCGTGCTGTTGACCATCAGGTCGGCGCAGTGGGCAAAGCTGTCGGTGCGCTTTACGTGCGCCGCTGCGTTGGGGCCAAAGGGCGCCAGCGGGTCCTCGCCCTCGACTCGGTCCTCGTCGAGAAACCGCGTTCCGCCCTTGCCGACCACCACAGCTCCCCGCTCCTCCGAGCGCACCAGCAGGAAGCCAATTCCGGGGTGGTCGCGCAGCGCCGGCAGGAGTCGCGGGTACAGGGCCTCGATCCGCTCCAGGGTCAGCCGGCCGGGCTCGCGCGGGAAGCTGATCAGCCCGAGGCAGCCGGAGGCCATCACCGAGAGCTCGGGAGTCCCGTCACCGTGCGCCTGCTCGATTTCGCGGCGTGAGTCGGGGTCGAGGGTGACGGCGCCGCTGGCACGACGCTCGCGGGTCGCGAGGCGCACGGTGCGCCCCGCCGCGGTGTCGTCGCGGGCGACCTCGGTGAGGCCGGCGCTCAGGTAGGCGAGCGCGTCGTCCTCGCCGCCTTCGACGGCGATCGTGCTGTCGGGCTCGCAAGCCGCGTGGACGACGTCCTCGAGCGTTTCGCCGAAGCGGTCGCGGAAGGTCTCGCCCTGCGACTGGCCGTGGTCGGAGAGCACCACCAAGCGGTAGGGACGCGGCGCCTCCGCGCAGGCGGCGGCGATCCGCGCGATCTGGCGGTCGAGGTCGCGCAGCACGGCGAGCGCGTCGTGCCGTTCGATCCCGGAGTGGTGAGCCACCTCGTCGTAGGCGAGGAAGGTGGTGTAGACGGCGGCGCGGCCGGCGAGGATGTCGCCGACGACCGCGGCCACCTGCAGGTCGCGCTGGACGACGGTCGCCCAGGCGCGGATGAGCGCGTAGGAGCGGCTGCGGGGGATGCGCGGGCGCACGTCGTCGCGCAGCTGGGCGCGAGCCGCGCGGCGCTCGCGCGCCACCTCGGCGCAGACCAGGACAAGGGTGCGGGCGACTGCGTAGGGGCGGGCGAAGTAGGCGGCGTAGTCGCGGCCGATCGGCCGCCGGCGACGCAGCGCCGTGCTCATCGTCAGCATCGAGTGGGGCGCGTCGCCAGAGAGGATGTTGGCGCGGCTGGCGCCGTCGGCGTGCAGCAGGCCGCGCCCGTCGGAGTGGCGCCGCTCCAGCTCTTCGGCATCGCGCGGATGGTTGGTGACGATCGCTGCGCCGCGCTCCTTCTCCCACCAGCGGAAGGCCGGCATGTCGTCGTTGTCGCCATGCAGCAGGCCGGCCTGGCAGGCGCCGGTCTGTGAGGACCAGTCGGTCTCCCAGCGCTGCAATTCGTGCGAGCCGCTGCGCAGCCAGGCGGCGAGGTTGGGCGCGTTGCCGTCGCTCAGCGCGCGGTGCAGGACGTCATGGGCGAGGCCGTCGACCTCGAGGAAGACGACGCCGGGAACCTCGCTCCTCGCCAGCTTGTCGCGGCGTCGCACCTGGCGCCGCACGACCTGGCGATACCAGGAGTCGTCTTCGTCGATCGCCAGCAGCGAGTAGACGAGCGAGGTGACCGCCGCCATCACGATCGTCACCACGGTGCCCTCGAAGACGCCGTCGATCTCGGCGCCGGGCAGGACGTCGATCGCCAGGGTGACCAGCACTCCGTTGAGCACGAGCGAGGCGAGCCCCAGGGTGAGCACGGTGAGCGGCAGCGCGAAACGGGCCAGGGCCGGCCAGACGAGCGCGTTGAGCACACCGATGAGGATGGCTGCCGCGATCGCAGCTCGCGCCCCGTCGAGCACGAAGCCGTCGAGCGCCTCGGAGAGCAGCAGCAGCGTCACAGCGTCGAGCAGGACGACGAGCAGTGCCCGCCAGATGACCTGGAGCTTCATGGCTTACCTCCGCTCAGTACCCGACGGCGGTCTTGACCTGCTTGCGCTCTGATTTGTGCACGCCTCCCTTGCTCTCGAGGGTCGAGCAGGCTTGGGCGATGTCTTCGACCAGGGTGTCGATCTGGGCGCGGCTCAGGGTCAGCTTGACCAGGGCGCGCATCAGCTTCACGTCCTGGGCGTTGGCCGGCATCGTGTAGGCGGGGACCATCCAGCCCCGCTCGGCGGCGAGCTGCCAGGCGAGGTCGAACTCGTCATAGGGGTGTTCTCCGGCCAACTTGAAAGCGACCAGGGGCAGTTGCTCCTTCTCGGCGCCGATCAGCTCGAACTCGCCGCTGGCTTCGAGCGCATCGGCCAGGGCCCGCGCGTTCTCCTTCATCGTTTCCATGATGTAGCCGTAGCCATCGCGCCCGAAGCGGACGATGTTGTAGTACTGGGCCAGCACCATCGCCGAGCCGGTGGAGAAGTTGAGGGTGAAGGTCTCGTCGGTCTTGCCCAGGTAGTTCTCGGTGAAGACCAGGTCCTCGGCGAGGTCGGAGCGCTCCCTGAAGATGAGCCAGCCGATCCCGGGGTAGACCAAGCCGAACTTGTGCCCCGAGACGTTGATCGAGCGAACGCTGTCGAGGCGGAAGTCCCACTTCGTGTCCGGGTAGAGGAAGGGCCAGACGAAGCCGCCGCTGGCCGCGTCCACGTGCAGGGGCACCTCCAGGCTTTGCTCCTCGCGCAGTCGGCCGAGCAGGGTGTCGATCCCTTCGATGTCATCCATGTGGCCCGTGAAGGTCGTCCCCAGCACGGCCGCGACGCCGATCGTGTTCTCGTCGATGTGTGGCTCGACGTCCTCGGGGCCGATCGTGAACTTGTTCTCCTGCAGGGGAACGATGCGCGGCTCGACGTCGAAGTAGCGGCAGAACTTTTCCCAGACCACGTGCACGTCGCCGCCGAAGACCAGGTTGGGCGAGCCCGTGGGCTTGCCGGCCTTTTCCATTCGCTCCCGCCACTTCCACTTCAGCGACAACGCGCCCAGCATGATCGCCTCCGAGGAGCCCTGGGTCCGGGCCCCGGTGGTCTCGCCGGGAGCGTGGTAGAGCTCGGCGAGCATGCGGATGCAGCGCTGCTCAATCTCCGCCGAACGCGGGTACTCGGCGTGGTCGATGAAGTTCCGGTGCAGGTTCTCGGCGATGATCCGCTGAGCCTCGGGCTCCATCCAGGTGGTGACGAAGGTGGCGAGGTTGTGCATCGGGTCGCCATCCATGACGAGTTCCTCGCCGAGCAGCCGCATCGCCTCCTGGGCGGGCATGCCCACGGGCGGGAAGGCATTGTCCGGCGCGTCTCGTGTGAGGAAGTCGAGACCGGTCGGCGTCGCGGGGTTCTTGGCCGTCATTGCGGAGTCCTTTCGTCGGCAGCCCGTGGGGTCGGGGGACTCTATGTCCGCGCACTCCCGCTGACGTTCAGGCTGCTCGCAGCAGGAGGAAAATCCCTCCTGGAGTTACTCATGACCTGAGCAGGGCTAGTCGACGCTGGCGGCCCCAGCTCCGGTCAGACTTCTTTCTCGCCCCAGATCCCCCGCGCTGATGCTCGCCCCCGCCCTCCCCCGATACTGGCGCCCCGCTTGGCCCGGTCGCCTTCTCATCCGCTCGCCGACTGAAGCCAACGTAGGCAAGGAAAAGCACGAAGAGAGGCACGGCGATGGCCTGAGCTACTCGGCGTGAGGCGCTTCCTCGCCTGGCCAGGCTCCGGTGGCCCTTGCGAAGGTGCGCCTAGCACCCTGGTCGGTAAGACCTTTGACCAAACGGAAGATCGCGCCCTCGAATAGCAGTGCCGCGATCAGCTTCGGCCAGGAGAACTCCCGGTGCTCGGACCGCGGTGGTTCCTCGTCATCCACCAGGCCCCAGAGTCGTTCGAAGATCTTCTTCCCTAGAAGTCCGGCGACCAACCCGAGGGCAATGCTGATCGGCGTAAATACGAACTTCATCTCGGCTCCCTTCTGGAGGCTGGCCGGGGCGCGAGCTTGATCCGAAAGAGCGAGGAGCGGAGGTCCTCACTCGCGATGTAGGGGGTGAGGCGGGAGGCCGTTTCGGTTGCAGGCATCTGCGCTTCCTCCGATTTAGGTGGTCTTCTGTTCCTTGGGCTCGCTGCGCGGCTCGAGTTGGATCTCACGCTCCGCCCTCGGCCGGCCCTCTTCGATCTCAGCGCTGCGCTCGCGCTCGGCGTTCAGCTGGTGGCCGAAGAGGATCGCCAGGTTGCTGATCCAGAACCAAACCAGCAGGGCGACGAGCCCGCCGAGCGTCCCGTAGGTCTTGTCGTAGGAGCCGAAGTTGGCGACGTAGAAGGCAAAGGCAGCCGAGGCGAGGGCCCAGACGACTATCGCCACAAGGCTTCCCGGCGTAACCCACTTGAAGCCACGCAGCTTCACGTTCGGCGAGGCGTAGTAGAGGAGCGCGACCATGAAGAGGAAGATCGCCAGCATCGCCGGCCACTTGGCGATGTTCCAGACGCTGATTGCGGTGTCGCCGAGGCCGATCGGCCCGGCCACCGCCTCGACCACAGGCCCGGTCATCACCAGAGCCAAGGCGAGAACCGCCATCAGCACGACCATCACTAGCGTCACGGCGAGTTGCAGCGGACGCAGCTTCCAGAACGGCCGCCCCTCGGGTGTCTCGTAGATGACGTTCGAGGCGCGCATGAAGGCACCGACGTAGCTCGAGGCCGACCAAAGCGCCACCGCCAAGCCGGCGACGAAGGCAAAACCCGCGGCGCTTTGGTTGGAGGCGATCGATTCGATCGGCCCGGAGAAGGTCTCTGCCGCCGACGCCGGGCCGATTTCAGTGACGATTTCGGTGAGGCTCTCGGTCGTGCTTTTCGGATCCCCGACCAGCCCGATCAGGGAGACCATCGCGATCAGGGCGGGGAAGAGGGCAAGCAGACCGTAGTAGGTGAGGGCGGCGGCCCAGTCGGTGAGGTTGTCCTCCATGAACTCGGTCGCCGTTCGCTTCAGCGTGGCGAAGATGCCTGTATTGGCCGCGGCGCCCTCGGGGCGATAGTCGCGGCGTGCATCGTCCTCTCGCCCGTCACCGTCGCCGGCCGTCTGCTCGCCGCCTGGCCGTGGTGATCCAGCGTGGTTCATCGCGACAGCAACTTGCCCAAGACGACGCCGGCCACAAAGACACCGACGAAGGCCAATGACATGGGGTTCTCTTTGGCGAGCCGCTGTGCCTGCTGCACGCCTTTCGTGGCTGAGTCGGGAGCGACTTCCTTCGCCTTGTCGCTCAACTCCTTTGCCTTTGCACCGGCCTGTCCCTTCAGCTCCTCGGCCTTCGCCTTGGCCTGCTGTTTCACGTCAGTCTTCTCGGCCATCGCGGCTACGGTCTCACCCAGCTCCTCGCGGGTTTGCTCGATGTCTTCGCGAATCTCCTCCGGCTCGCGCGACTCGTCGGCGCCCGTCGCGGTCGAAGATTTCCCTCTCCCTGAAGCGTTCATGCTCTTCCCTCCTTGGCCTTTTCCTTGGTCGACACCACGTCTTCCTTGATGCTTTCGGCGGTCTGCTCGGGTACAGGCGGCGTCGCGGCCTGAACTTTGGAGCGGCCGACAAGGGCCAACACCCCGGCGACCATCAGATAGACGACCGCCACGACCAGGGCGGCGAGCCAACTCTCGAGCGCGGTCGCCAATCCAAGGATCGCCGCCGTGGTTACGGCGCCCAACGCGAAAAGAGCAATCAGCCCAGCGGCGCTGAAGGCGCCGGCGCCGATCCCGAGTCGCTTGCCCTTGACGGCCATCTCGGCCTTGGCGAGCTCGATCTCCTTCTGGGCAAGCCTGGTCGTCTGTTCGGTCAGTTGCTGCATGAGCTCGGAGACCGAACGCTCCTCGGTCTCGGAAGGGACACCCGCCCTGCGGGTGAAGCTCGTCTCGGTTTGAGCCATTCGATGCTCCTTCGGGTCGCGGATTCAGCTGTCTGACCTGTCGCAGATCTCTCTGCCCACCTTGACGAGATCGAATCGTCGAGCCCGCGCATTTTGGTTCAAATGGCACACTTATTGAGGACAAGGTGTTCCACTTCGCCTTTGCGGCTGGGTCGAGGCTGGGAGCCACTCCTACGTTGATAAGGAGCAGAAGGATCCCGATGGCAAGGCAGGCGGAAGAAAGCAAGCAGAAGGATCTGCGTCGAGCCGACGCTCTGCGCAACGACGAGCGCATTCTGGAGGCAGCGAAGCGACTCCTCGAGCAGTCCCCCTCGGCAACTCTCTCCGACATCGCCATCGCGGCCGGCGTCTCACGCTCGACGCTCTACCGACGCTTTCCCGACAGGGACGCACTGATCGCAAAGCTCGACTCACGTCCCCAAGACGGGGCCGTCCAGCTCGCGGAAAGTGGGGAGGGGCCACTTCCGGCCGGCCACCTAGTAGGGCGACAGCGCTCCCTGGCACTGGACGCGATCCACGTCTTTGACGTGGTGCCGCCCGCTTTGCTCCCCGAGCAGCTCGTGGCCGAGGCACAGCGCATCGCCGAAGTGCCAGTCGCGCTCTATGTCCTCGACATCGACGGCAGCCACCTCCTCCACATGGCGGGGTCCATGCGGCTGGGCGAAGAACTCGAGGCTCCCTTCGCGATCGGGCCGGAGCTCGATGCGGACGGCATTGCCACCCTCCGCAACGAGCTCGCCGAGTTTCGAGGAGTCGAGCTGTTTGCGCTGTGGCTTCGCGGCCGTGCCATCGGCGCCTTGATCGCGTCGGCCATCCGCGTGAGCCCCTGACCGAGCTCGCGCGTCAGGCGGCTGCCGCAGTTACCCTCGCCGATCGCTACACGGACGCATTCGCCAGTGCTCAGAGGGGAAAGCAGCCGAAGGCTGCCGCGGAGATCCAACAGAGCCTGCTGCCACCTCGTATCTCCCGCATAACGGGCGGAGAAGTCGCCGGCAACGTTCTCCCTACGTATGAGGTGGCCGGCGATTGGTTCGACGTCGTGGAGAACATCGATGGAGTCTGGATCACCCTCGCCGACGGGCTCGGCGAAAGTACGCGCGCCGCTGCCAGCAGCGCGGTCGCACTTGGTGCCCTGCGGGCGAGCAGGCGCAGCGGGGCCACGATCGGCGAGGCGCTCATGGTCATCCATCAGACGCTTCGCGAGATGCCGGGGCCACGGGTCGAGATGGCGGCGATCGTCGCTCACTGGGATCCGACCACGCATCAGCTGGAAATCGCCAACTGCGCGCACGTCGCGCCACTGATCCTGCGTGAGGACGGGACGGCCGAGCCCCTCCGGATGCCCTCAGCTCACGGGCTTGGGGGCCGGGCGACTCCTAAGCCGAGCGAGCACTCGAACACTCTCCATGCCGGCGATCGCTTGTTGATGATTTCCGACGGCGTAGTCGAAGAGGGAGCGGGGCAGGCCGGCCTGGGCGTGGAGGGCATCGCCAACGCGGCACTCCGCTCTCCACGCGGATCGGCGGCCGACACGGTGCGCGAGGTGCATCGCGCGGTGGTCGCCAAGCGTGGAGGCGAGCTCTCCGACGATGCGACCGCAGTTTGCCTGTCGATCGGCTAGCCGAAGCGATCGTTTCCCACTTCGATCGCCGGGTAGCCCGAGACGAACCAACGATCAAGGGAGCGAAATGGCGGATCTGAACGAGCGCGACGCGAAGCTGGTCCAGTACCTGAGCGAGGCATTTGGCAAGGAGAAGGAACTGGAGACCAGCCTCGAGGCACATATCGCGATGACCACCAAGGCGCCGTACAGGAATCGCCTCAAAGCCCACCTCAAAGAGACGAAGGCCCATGCCAAGTCCCTCGAGCGGCGGATCAAGAAACTCGGTGGCGGCGGGCAGCTGACCCAGACCGCGATCGGTAAGGCGATGGCCGCGGCCAAGGGGCCACTGCACATGGTCCGGGGCAGCGGTGAGCAGGAGAAGATGCTGAAGAACGCCAAGACCGAGTACTTCAACGAGCACGAGGAGATCGCCACCTACCTGGCAATCGAGACCCTCGCGGAGAAAGTCGGGGATCGCGAGACGGCGAAACTCGCAAAAGGGATCCGCCGCGAGGAGGAACGGATGGCGAAGTTCCTCGAGGGGCAGATCAAGTTGTTGACCGGCGCCGTCGTCACCGAGGAGGTGCCGAGGGCGCAACGGAAGCGCCCCGCTAGAGCCAAACGTGCTCGAAAACCCGCCCGGTCCTCTCGCAGCTGAGCAGCCCCATGGAAGGTCGGGGGGGGGGGCGCCTCTGCGCTCGGTCGGACTTCCGGGGTTGAAGGATCTGAACCCGCCCTCCTCTTCGTGCAAGGGAAGGTGACTGTGGCCGAAGACGACGGCGTCGGCGAGGACGGCGATCAAGCAGGCAGATTCTGATTGGCCGCTTCCTCGATGGCGTTTTCGAAAGGGCGGCGCCGGGAAGCTGACCAAGGTGAACCGGGTCGCAGAGAGGCGGGTTGACTCAACCACGGCACTGCCGTCGGCGGGTCCGATCTGTGACCTGGTCGTGGGGATGCTTTCGGTTCCGCAGGAGGATGCATCCGCCGAGCCCGCAGAGGAGGCAGCGCGGCTTGCCGCCCTCGTCGAGAGCCCTCTCGGCGACGACGATCTACAGCTGGCGCTCTACCTTTGCTTCGAGCTCCATTACCGCTCCTTCCCAAACGTCGACCCCGCTTGGGAGTGGGACCCAACTCTCCTCGCCGTGCGTGCGGTGCTCGAGGAGGCCTTCTTCGATGCGTTGGAGGCCGAGATAACCCCCGGTGAGCCGGTCGATCCGGCCCAGATCGGCGATCTGCTTTTTCGCCTCGAGTCCGAAGACGATGGCGTCTCGCTTTCTCGCCATCTCGAGGTTGAGGCTGGAGTCGAGGAATTTCGTGAGTTCGTCGTCCACCGATCCTTCTACCAGCTGAAGGAGTCCGACCCGCACAGCTGGGCGATTCCGCGCCTCGACGGCCCGGCGAAGACGGCGCTACTTGAGGTGCAGGCCGACGAGTACGGCGGCGGCCGGCCGGAACGCATGCACTCGCGGCTCTTTGCGAAGACGATGAGGGCGCTCGGCCTCGATGACCGCGAGAACGCTTATCTGGCGCACGCGCCCGGCGAGACGCTGGCGACTGTCAATTTGATGTCGGCGACCGGCCTGCGCCGCAGCCGGCGTGGCGCGATCATCGGTCACCTGGCGATGTTCGAGATGACGTCGGCTCTGCCCAATCGTCGCTACGGCAACGCCCTGCGCCGTCTTGGCTTCGGCGTCGAGGCAACCGACTTCTACGACGAGCACGTCGAGGCCGATGCGGTGCACGAGAACATCGCCGCCTATGACCTCGCCGGGGGATTGGCGAAACAGGAGCCGGAGCTGGCCGCTGACATCCTCTTCGGTGCGCGGGCACTGCTCTTCCTCGAAGATCGTCTTGGCAGGCGCTTGCTCGATGCGTGGGGGGCAGGCCAGACTTCGCTGCGTCGCCCCCTGCTCAGCGCCGGGACCTGAACCGCCATGAGCGGAGTTGCCCCGAGCGTTTCCTACGTCCTGCCGCTGCGCTGGGATGAGCCCGGCCCGATCGAGGAGCTGAGCGCCTACCTACGCTCGATCGCCGAGGTGACCCACGAGGTCTTGGTCATCGACGGCTCGCCTGGGCCCGTCTTCGCAGAGCATGCCGCGGCTCTGCGCGGTGTCGTCCGCCATCTGGCCCCGCACCCCGATCTCGACTTCCAGATGGGCAAGGTGAACGGCGTCCTCACCGGGGTGCGCGAGTGCTCTAGTGAGCTGATCGTGCTGGCCGACGATGACGTGCGGTATGACCCTTCAACGCTGCGCCGCACGGTGGAACTGCTCGACGGGGCGGATCTCGTACGGCCGCAGAACTACTTCGACGAGATGCCCTGGCACGCTCGCTGGGACACTGCCCGCTCGCTGCTGAACCGGGTCTTCACCGGCGACCCGACCTTCCCGGTCGGCGACTTTCCTGGCACGCTGGCCGTTCGCCGTAACACCATCCTCGCTACCGACGGCTATGACGGCGATTCTCTCTTTGAGAACTTGGAGCTGATGCGGACGATTCGTGCTGCCGGTGGGAAGGTGGTGACGCCGCTCGATCTCTACGTTCCGAGGCGACCGCCGAGCGCAGCTCACTTTCTCTCGCAGCGAGTCCGCCAGGCTTATGACGACTTCGCTATCCCGGCTCGCATCGGCACCTTCCTCGCATTGGCTCCCTTGGCAGCTCATTCATTGCGGCGAGCTCGCGTCCATCGCCTGGCTATCGGTGCGCTTGCTTCGATGGCCGTCGCGGAGATCGGTCGCCGGAGGGCGGGAGGAGCGACGCGGTTCCCTCTCAGTGGCTCGCTGTTGGCGCCCGTCTGGATTGCGGAGCGCTCGCTCTGCTCCTGGCTTGCCCTGGGGGCGAAGCTACGAGGCGGAGTCCCTTACGGGGACCGTCGCCTTCGCCATTCGGCGACCCCGCTGCGCCGACTTCGCCGCCGCCACTCCGGGATCCTCGCTGGCCACGGCAAGCCCGCTATCCGCCCGGAACCCGATCGTCTTGTGAGTGCCATCGCAAAACGGGCGAATCTGTGAGCGCCCGCAGCGGCACAGGGCTACCACGCGTCGTTTGACCTCGATCTCATTTCCGCTCTGGTCGACGATCACGATGGGGCCGCGGATGAGATATGGCCCATTGCGGTAGGGGGTGATCCTCGTCGGAGAGTTTGGGACGGCGTTCAAGAGGTCCTCTCTACCCGTACAGAGCGGAAGGCAAGCTTTGGTGCGGGTACCCAGTTGGGCATGGGGTCACCCCCAAGCGGGTAGCCCTTGGCAAGGTGACCAAGCTCGGCTACACGCTCTCGAGTGAGGAGTTCGACGCGCCGACGCTTGTCGACTTGGCGGAGCGCGCCGAGCAGGCCGGGTTCGCCTTCGCTTCGATCTCAGATCACTTCCACCCCTGGACCGACGCGCAGGGTGAGAGCCCGTTTGTCTGGGGGGTGCTGGGAGCGATCTCCCAGCGAACCGAGCGGATCGAGCTGATCACCGGTGTCACCTGTCCGACGGTCCGAATCCAGCCGGCGATCGTCGCCCAGGCTGCCGCCACCGCTGCGAGCCTGCTGCCGGGTCGCTTCTCGTTCGGTGTCGGCACCGGCGAGAACCTCAACGAGCACATCCTCGGCGGGAACTGGCCGGGGGTGGTCGAGCGCCAGAGTCGCTTCGAAGAGGCGATCGAAGTGATCCGCGAGCTTTGGAAAGGAGAGCTGTGCAGCCACCGCGGCAAGCACTTCACCGTCGAAAACGCCCGCCTCTACTCGCTGCCCGACGAGCTGCCGCCGTTGATCGTCGCGGTGGCCGGCGAGCGCTCCGTCGAGCTCGCCGCTCGCCATGGCGACGGCCTGGTGGGCACGGCGCCCGTCGCCGAGTCGATCGAGCAGTTCCGCTCCGAAGCTGGTGAGGGCAAGCCGACCTACGGTCAGCTCCACGTCTGCTGGGCCGAGGACGAGGAGGAGGCGAAGCGGACGGCGCTGAAGCAGTGGCCAAACGGCGCGATCAGCGCAGCTATTTCCTCGAGCTACCACTGCCGGCGCACTTCGAAGAGGCGGCCGAGGTGCTGGACACCGACGACATCGCCGAGAGCGTCGTCTGCGGTCCCGACCCCGAGCGCCACCGGGCGGCGATTCAGGAGTACGTCGACGCCGGCTACGACCACGTCTACGTGCATCAGATTGGTCCCGACCAAAGCGGGTTCTTCGACTTCTACGAGCGCGAGGTGCTCCCCGGGTTTTGACACGGCTCCGGCGTGGGTAGTGGACCAGCGCCGTTACCCAAGGAAGGAGGACACGCATGGCAGAGTTGACGACATTGGAGGAGAAGCTCGCGGAGGTCCTGGGTCTCGCTCAGGCTGCGCAGGGCGCCACCGAAAAGGTCGAGGGCATGGTCGAGGACGAGGGAATCGTCGCCACGCTGAATCAGATGCGCGATGAGGCCGAGGAGACCGAGCGCCGCTGCACCGAGGTGGCCGACAGTCGCGACGGCAAGAAGACCGCAATTCTCGAAAGGGCCCAGGAAACAAAAACCGAGGCGACCGAGATGATGTCGACCTACCTCGGCGGCGAGTCCGACGGGCTCGACGGCTTCGAGTTCCTGACGATGGCCGAGGCCGGCGAGGTCGGCCACTGGGCCGTGCTCGGCAAGCTCAACGAGTCCGCACGGGAGAGCGAGATATCCGACTTGGTCGAGTGGGCGCTGCCGATCCAGGAGCGCCACTTCGCCGACGTGAAGGACGGCTCGCTGAAGCTGGCCGGCGAGAAGGACCCCTACGAAGAGTCCTAGTCGAAAGGCTCTTCGTGCGGGCGATGGTGTTCATCTGGGCCGTGATCCTGGGCGGCGGCATCACCTACTTCTCAGTCATCGGGCTGACTCACCACTGAGGGCGATGACCGGTGAAGAGGGGTGATCGCGCCCCTGCGCTGAACCTTCCTCTCTTCTCATCCTTTGTTCTGAGTCATGTTTTGACACGGCCTTCCTCTGGGTAAGTCGTTGTCATGTTGCGGAAGAGCAAAGTTGGAGCCGAAGTGCGGGATATCCGAACGGCGCCGTCCCTCGCTCGCACCGTTCAAGCTCTGCGGACGATTCGCGGTCGTCGTCCCCGTGCACTGGATACCAGACAGCTTCGTCTTCGCTGACGAGTTCTTGCTCTGAGCGCGCGGCGTTTTGCGCCGGCCCCTGGGGGTAGAAAGGCTGAGAGGCCCAAGGGAGCGGCCCCCGCTCACTCCTCGCCAACTCCGAACCCCAGACCCACGGGAAGGCGAGCAAGAAAGATGAAGGTAGTTGTAACTGGCGCGACGGGAAACGTCGGCACCAGCACTGTCCAGGCGCTCAGCGAGAGCCAGGAGATCGACGAGATCGTCGGGCTGGCCCGGCGCCGGCCGACCTGGGCGCCGCCGAAGACCAGCTGGGTCGAGGCAAACGTTCTCACCGCCGATTTGGGCGCGATCTTCGAGGGCGCCGATGCGGTCGTCCACCTGGCTTGGGCGATTCAGCCCTCTCGGGATGCGGTAACGCTGGAGCGGATCAACATCGAGGGCAGCCGGCGCGTCTTCGAGGCCGTGGCCGCAGCCGGCGTGCCAAAGCTGGTCCACGCCTCTTCGGTCGGCGCCTACTCGCGTGGTCCCAAGGACCGCGAGGTCGACGAGAGCTGGCCCACCGAAGGCACCTCGACCTCGTTCTACTCGCGCCACAAGGTCGCGGTGGAGCGCGAGCTGGACCGCTTCGAAGCCGACAATCCCGAGACGCGGGTCCTGCGGCTGCGCCCGGCCCTGATCTTCAAGGACGAGGCGGCGACCGAGATCCGCCGTCTCTTCGTCGGGCCGTTCCTACCCAACTTCCTCCTGCGCCGCCGCTTTCTCCCGGCGCTGCCCCGAGTCGATCGCCTGCGCTTTCAGGCCGTTCATTCCGAGGACGTCGGGCGGGCCTACCTGCGGGCCGTCCTGGCGGATGTGGAGGGCGCATTCAACATCGCCGCCGAGCCGCCGCTCAGCCCCGAGGAGATGGCCGAGCGGATCGGCGTGCGCAGCTTCCCGGTGCCGGCCCGAGTCGTGCGGCGCCTCGCCGATCTGAGCTGGAGGATGCGCCTGCAGCCGACGCCGCCGGGCTGGCTCGACATGGCGCTGAACGTGCCGCTGATGTCCTCCGAGAGGGCGCGCAAAGAGCTTGGCTGGGAGCCCCGCCACAGTGGGGTGGAGGCGCTGGAGGAGCTGCTGGAGGGCTTGCGCGAGGGCCACGGCGCCAAGACCCCGCCGCTTGAGGCCGACAGCATTGGCGCCCGGCTCGAGGATCTGAAGACCGGCGTCGGCGCGCGCCAGTGGGATCGCGACCGCGACGAGCAGATCGTCAAGTACCTGGCCGACGTGCACTCGATCGAGCTGCAGGCGCTGGTGCAGCTTCGCGCCGCGCCGAAGATCGCCGGGGATGAGCGCCTCTGCGAGGCGTTCGAACAGCATCTGGTCGAGACCGAAGACCAGGAGCGGCGCGTGCGCGAGCGCCTGGAAGCGCTGGGTGGCGAGCCCTCGAAGCTGAAGGACGCGGCCGGTAGGGGCAGTGGCTGGGCGATGGTCGCCTTCGCAGCCGCGCAGCCCGATACGCCAGGGAAGCTGACGATGCATGCCTACTCCTACGAGCACATGGAGCTTGCCGCCTATGAGTTGCTGAAGCGACTGGCCGAGCGTGCCGGCGATGAGGAGACGGCGCGGATGGCGGCCAACATCGCCGAGGAGGAGGGGCGGATGGCCGAGCGTTTGGAGCAGTCCTTCGACACCGCGGTCGAGGCCTCCCTGGCGGCGGTCGATCCAGACCAGCTCGACTCCACCCTGCTGGCCTACCTGCGTGACGTCCATGCCCTCGAGGGGCAGGCCGAAAAGCTGCTGGAGGCCGGTGCCGAGCGGGTCGGCGATGAGCACCTCGAGACGGCTTTCCGCGACCACCTCGATGAGACCGAACGCCACCGAAAGCGAATTGCGGGCCTGCTGGAGGAGCGTGGCGCCGGGCCCTCGCTGGTCAAGAACGCGATGCTGAAGGCCGGCGGACTTAACCTCTCCGCCTTCTTTGGCGCCCAGCCGGACTCGACCACCAAGCTCGCCGGCTTCGCGTTCGCCTTCGAGCACCTGGAGGTTGCCGCTTACGAACTTCTGCAGCGGGTCGCCGCCCGGGCCGGCGACGAGGGGGTGGTGGCGACGGCGGAGGAAATCCTCGCCGAGGAGCGCCGCGCGGCCGAGCGGGTTGCCGAGAGCTGGAACCGCCCCGACGTGCCGCTCGGCCTGGCGTCGTGAAAGAGCGAAAAGACGAGGAGGAGACCGATGAAAGCACTGACTTTCCATGGCAAGCGCGATGTCCGCGTCGACGAGGTGCCCGACCCGAAGATCGAGCAGCCGACCGACGCGGTCGTGCGCATCACCTCAACCGCGATCTGCGGCTCGGACCTGCACCTCTATGAGGTGCTGGGGATGTTCATCGAGGAGGGCGACATCCTCGGCCATGAGCCGATGGGCATCGTCGAGGAGGTTGGCTCGGAGGTCAGCCAGATCAAAGCGGGCGACCGTGTCGTCATCCCCTTCAACATCTCCTGCGGCGAGTGCTGGATGTGCAAGGAAAAGCTCTTCGCCCAGTGTGAGACGACTCAGAACCGCGAGCAGGAAAAGGGCGCCTCGCTCTTCGGCTACACCAAGCTCTACGGCGAGGTGCCGGGCGGCCAGGCCGAGTACCTGCGGGTGCCGCAGGCCCACTTCGGGCCGATCAAGGTGCCCGAGAACGGCGCGCCCGACGAGCGCTACCTCTTCCTCTCAGACGTGCTGCCGACCGCCTGGCAGGCGGTCGAGTACGCGGCAATCCCGAAAGGCGGCAGCGTCGCCGTCTACGGGCTCGGGCCGATCGGGCAGATGTGCGCACGGATCGCCCGCCACAAGGGGGCGGAGACGGTGATCGGCATCGACAACGTCCCCGAGCGCCTGGAGATGGCCCGCCGCCACGGTGTTGAGGCGATCGACTCCTCCGCACATGAAGACGCGCCGGCGATCCTCAGGGAGATGACCGACGGGCGCGGCCCCGACGGGGTGATCGACGCGGTCGGCATGGAGGCACATGGCGCCCACGTCGCTGAGCTGGCCCAGAAGGCGACCGGCCTGCTGCCAGGCGCGCTCGCGGCAAAGGCGACCGAAAAGGCGGCTGTTGACCGGCTTTCGGCGTTGCTCGAGGCAATCGACACGGTGCGCCGCGGCGGCACGATCTCGATTTCGGGCGTCTACGGCGGCCAACTCGACCCGCTGCCGATGATGCAGCTCTTCGACAAGGGCGTACAGATCCGTATGGGCCAGGCCCACGTGCGGCGCTGGACCGATGAGATCCTGCCGCTGCTCGAAGGCGACGAGGACCCGCTCGGCGTTGACGATCTCACCACCCACCAGCTGCCTCTGGCCGAGGCGCCGAGCGCCTACGAGATGTTCCAGAAGAAGGAAGACGGGGCGATCAAGGTCGTCCTCAAGCCCTGAGATGAAGCGACCTGAGTCCCGCCCGCGTGGGCGGCTCAGGCGCTCGGACTGCTCGGGGCCAGGAATCAGCCGGCGTCGTCGCGGCGGCGGCTTCAGCTACCTCGACCGCGAAGGCGGGCGCGTCGACGACGAGGACACCCTCGGGCGGATTCGCGCGCTGGCAATCCCGCCGGCCTGGCGGGACGTCTGGATTTGCGGCGATCCCTACGGCCACATCCAGGCGACCGGTCTCGACGAAGCAGGACGCAAGCAGTACCTCTACCACGAGCGCTGGCAGCTCAGGGCGGCGCAGCGCAAGTTCGAGTCGATGCGTGAGTTCGCCGCGATCCTGCCGAAGCTGCGCCGCGTGGTGAAGAAGGACCTCACGCAGGAGGGAATGCCGCGCACGCGGGCGCTGGCCTGCGCGGTGCGCTTGCTCGATCTGGGCTTCTTCCGGATCGGCGGGGAGGAGTACGCCGAGACCAACGAGAGCTACGGGGTGGCCACGGTGCTGCGCGAGCATGTCTCGATCGAGGACGGGGAGGTGATCTTTGACTTTCCGGCGAAGAGCGGTCAGCGCCGCGTGCAGTCGATCCGCGATCCGGAGGTCAGGGCGGCGATCGAGCCGATGCGTCGTCGCCGCAGCGGCCCTGACGACCTCCTCGTCTTCCGCGAGGACGGCACCTGGCGCGATGTCCGCTCCGAGGACGTCAACACCTACCTGCAGAAGAAGGCCGGCGAGGAGTTCTCGGCCAAGGACTTCCGCACCTGGCACGGGTCCGTGCTTGCTGCGATGGAGCTGGCGCGAGAGGGAGCGCCGCACTCAAAGGGTGGGGGCGAGCGCGCGATCCGCGCTGCGGTCAAGCGCGTGGCTGAGCGCCTCGGCAACACCCCCGCCGTCTGCCGCAGCTCCTATATCGACCCGCGGGTGCTCGACCGATTCCGTGACGGCAAGACGATCGAGCTTCCCAGCCCCGCCCAAGAAGCCACTGTTACCCCACGGCAGCAGGCGCTTGTAGAGCGCCGGGTCATGATGCTGATCGAGTAGCTCGCTGCGGCTCTACCGTAAAAGCTGAAGGGCCGGCACTGCAAGCTCGGCAAGGTCAGAGGCAAGCATGGGGGCAGTAGCTTCCGAAGCAGGCCTTTCGGAGTGGAGCTAGGCGGATTCGAACCGCCGACCTCCTGGGTGCGATCCGCGTCGGCCAAGATCGCGGAAGTGGCGAAAAGGGGCCAATTACCAGCATGTTTACGGAGGTAGCTGTGACCCCCGCCAAACGTGGATGCGCGGGGATTAGCGGCGATTAGCGGGGAGTCAGCCACTTCTGGCGAGAAGTGGCTGAAATCAGAAGGGACGGTTCGAGCAGCGTCGGTCACCGCTACACAAAGGCATACCCTGACCCGGATGCGCCGACGTCAGATCCCGATGGGATTGGGGATCGAGCAGCCACCGGCTTGGCTCGGGCTACTGGCGACCTTGGTCGCGGTCGCGGTCGGAACGCTCCTCGTCTACCCGCTCAAGGACGTGGCGCCGGTCGTCTCGCTCGGGATCGTCTACCTGCCGGCGATTCTTCTGATCTCGACCGTGTGGGGATTGCGGCTCGGGCTGTTCGCCTCGATCGCCAGCGCCGCCGCCTTCAACTTCTTCCAGATCCCGCCGCTACATCGATTCACGATTGCCGAGGAGGAGAACTGGGTTGCGCTGATCGCGTTCGTGATCGCGGCGGTCGTCAGCAGCTCGGTCGCCGGCCTCGCGCGTGCCCGTGCTGTAGAAGCGGAGCGTCGCCGCGAGGAGGCCGATAGGGCGCTCGCCGAGCTGGAGGAGTTGAGCCGCGAGCGGGATCGGATGCAGGCGGAGGCGGTGCAAGCCGAGGCGGTGCGGCGCAGCGACGAGCTGAAGACCGTGCTGTTGCGGTCGATCTCCCACGACCTGCGGACGCCGCTGACCTCGATCATCGCCGGTGGCTCCGCGCTCGGCTCGGAGACCTTGACGGCCGAGGAGCGCGCCGAGCTGAGCGAGGGGATCGTGGCGGAGGGAAGCCGTCTTTCGCGCCTGGTCGAGAACCTCCTCGACATGTCCCGGCTTGAGGCCGGGAAGGCCGAGCCGCACCGGGGGCCGGTTGATCTCGCCGAGGTGCTGGAGGCGGCGCGGCAGGGACAGGGCAAGTCGGAGTCGATTCGCCTGGCGCTCGACGCGGAGCTGCCAATGGTCAACGCCGACGCCGCCCAGCTTGAGCGTGTCTTCGCGAATTTGCTTGAGAACGCGGTCCGCTACGGGAACGGTCGTCCGGTGCAGGTCCGCTCACGGGTGGTGGGTGGCAATCTCGTCGTCCGCGTGGTCGACCAGGGACCGGGGATACCCGAGGGCGAGTGGGAGCGGATCTTCGAGCCCTTCCAGCACGGCGACGCCACCAACGCCGGCTCCGGGCTTGGCCTGGCGATCGCCAAGGGGTTTGTCGAGGCCAACGGAGGCGAGATTGCGGTCGAGTCGTTGCCGGGACAGGGGACCAGCTTCGTCGTCACTGTGCCACCTCACGACGGAGGCGAGGCATGAACGCGGCGACCCGTGTCCTGGTGTGTGACGACGAGCCGCAGATCCTCCGTGCCCTGCGGGTGATCCTGCGCGACGCGGGCTATGAGGCGGTCACCGCCTCCACCGGCGAGGAGGCCCTCGACCGCGCGGCGGTGAAGCCGCCGGCCGCGGCGATCCTCGACCTGATGCTGCCCGATATCGACGGGGTCGAGGTGACGAAGCGGCTGCGCGAGTGGAGCGAGATGCCGATCATCGTCCTCTCGGCGGTCGGCGAGGAGGAGGCGAAGGTGCGGGCGCTGGCGGCCGGTGCCGACGACTACGTGACCAAGCCCTTCGGGCCGCCGGAGCTGGTGGCGCGGCTCGAGGCGGTGCTGCGGCGCGCGAAGCCCGAGACGTCGGAGCCGCTGATCGCCGCCGATGGCCTGGAGATCGACCTCGTTGCCCGCGCCGTGCGCCGCGACGGCGAGGAGGTTCACCTGACCCCGACCGAGTTCGAGCTGCTGCGCACGCTCGCCCAGAACCGTGGTCGCCTGATGACGCACCGCGCGCTCCTGGTCGAGGTGTGGGGGGTGGAGTACGAAGACGACGTCCAGGTGCTGCGCGCCCACGTCGCCAACCTGCGGAGCAAGATCGAGCCCCCCGACGGTCCCCGCTACATCCGCACCGATCCCGGCGTCGGCTACCGCTTCGCGGGCTAAAGCGACCTTTACGAAATCTGTATACGCGGGGCCGGTTTCTTCATGCGGCCTTGACGGGGTGAGGCGCACGATCGCTGTATGGATCTCGTCTCAATCGCCTTGGCGGTCGCCGCCTTCGGGTTGATCTACGCGTTGATCGGCGGGCTGGACCGAGTATGAGCGCCGCCGAGCTGTTCGGGCTGATCGTCTCCGCCGCGGTTTTCGGCTATCTCGCCTACGCGCTGTTTCGCGGAGAGAAGCTCTGATGGCACAGGGCTGGGCGCAGATCGTCGTCTTCCTCCTCGTTCTCACCGCGCTCGTGCCGCTGGTCGGCACCTACCTCGCCCGCGTGTTCCGCGGCGAACGGGTCTTTCTCTCGCCGGTCGTCAGGCCGGTCGAGCGCCTCGCCTACCGGGTGATGCGGGTGCGACCCGAGGAAGGGCAGGACTGGAAGGCATACGCCCGCTCGATCGTCGTCTTCAGCTTGCTCTCCTGGCTCGCGCTCTACCTGATCCTTCGCACCCAGAGCATCCAGCCGCTGAACCCGGAGGGCTTCGGCTCCGGTCCCTGGAACCTCAGCTTCAACACCGCCTCCTCCTTCGTCACCAACACGAACTGGCAGTACTACGGCGGCGAGACGACCCTCTCCTACTTCGTCCAGATGGTCGGACTGACGGTGCAGAACTTCGTCTCGGCCGCGGTCGGGATCGCCGTGTTGGCGGCCGTGATCCGCGGCTTCGCCGCCCGCTCAGGGGCGGCGCTCGGCAACTTCTGGAGTGACCTCGTTCGGATCAACCTCTACGTCCTGCTGCCGATCTCATTCGTGGCGGCGCTCGTCCTCGTCTCCCAAGGCGTGATCCAGACGCTCGACGGCTCGACCACCTTCAACACGATCGCTGGAGGCACGCAGACCTTGGCGCTCGGCCCGGTCGCCTCGCAGGAGGCGATCAAGGAGCTCGGCACCAACGGCGGCGGCTTCTTCAACGTCAACAGCGCGATGCCGTTCGAGAATCCGGGCGGCCTCACCAACATGGTGGAGCTGCTGTTGATCCTGATCGTCCCGGCCAGCCTCACCTACACCTTCGGCCGCATGGTCGGCAACCGGCGCCAGGGCTGGGCGCTGTACGGGGCCATGATGGCGATGTTCATCGTCGCCGTGGCGGTGGTCTACGTCGCCGAGCAGCACGGCAGCCCCGCCCAGCACCATGCCGGCGTCCTCACCCACACCTTGGACGGCTCGACCGGCGGCAACATGGAGGGCAAGGAGCAGCGCTTCGGCATCGCCGAGTCCTCGTTGTGGACGGCGGTGACGACCGTGACCTCCTGCGGCGCCGTCAACGCCTCCCTCGACTCGCTGACCGGGATCGGCGGCCTGGTGCCGCTGGCGAACATGGGGACCGGCGAGGTCGTCTTCGGCGGGGTCGGCTCGGGGCTCTATTACATGCTGCTCTTCGTCCTGCTGACCGTCTTCATCGCCGGGCTGATGGTCGGGCGGACGCCTGAGTTCTTGGGCAAGAAGATCGAGTCGCGGGAGGTGAAGCTAGTCCTGGTCGGCGTGCTGGTGACGCCCCTGCTGGTCTTGTTCGCAACGGCCTTGGCGGTGGCGAGCCCGGACGGCACGCAGTCGATCTATAACCACGGCCCGCAGGGCTTCTCGGAGTCGCTTTACGCCTACATGTCGCAGGCGAACAACAACGGCTCCGCCTTCGCCGGCTACACCGGCTTCGTCCAGCCCAATGCACCCGGCAACGGCGGCTCGGAAGCGTTCAGCTTCGCCACCCTGCTCGGCGGCGTGGTGATGCTGCTCGCCCGCTTCCTGCCGATGATCGCGGCGCTCGCGGTCGCCGGGTCGCTGGCGGGGAAGCGGGTCGCGCCGGCAGGCGCCGGCACCTTCCGCGCCGACTCGCCCACCTTCGTCGTCCTGCTGATCGGCGTCGTCTTGATCGTCGCCGCGCTGACCTTCTTCCCCGCCTTCCTGCTCGGCCCGGTCGTGCAGGGATTGACCGACCAGCTCTTCTGAGATGAACGGACTGCGAAAAGACCTAGCCACCGCGACGATCGCCATCGTCTTCCTGACGCTGCTGCTCGGGATCGCCTACCCGCTGGTGACGACCGGGGTGGCCCAGCTGGTCTTCCCCGGCGCCTCCAACGGCAGCAAGCTCGAAGTCGACGGAGAGGTGGTCGGCTCGAAGCTGATCGGCCAGGACTTCAAGGGCCTGCCGCGCTACTTTCAGAGCCGCCCCTCCGCGACCGAATACAGCGCCGACGTCACCTACTTCAACAACCTCGGGCCGAACAGCCGCGAACTCTCCGACTTCTTCGCCGAACAGCTCGCCGCCTACCTGAAACGCGAGCGCCCTTATGAC
This sequence comes from uncultured Solirubrobacterales bacterium, assembly GCA_963715455.1. Lineage (GTDB taxonomy): Bacteria > Actinomycetota > Thermoleophilia > Solirubrobacterales > 70-9 > VRUE01. The sequence goes on from OY970245.1 coordinate 653,790, forward strand.
CCTGGCCTCGTTGCCGCCGAGGTGCCGGTCGACGCGGTGACGACCTCGGCCTCGGGTGTGGACCCGCATATCTCCGAGGCCAACGCCCGCATCCAGGCGCGTCGCGTCGCCGAGATTCGCAGCCTGCCCCTCGATCGGATCCTCGACCTCGTCTCCGAGCACACCGATGGCCGCTTCCTCGCCCTCTTCGGCGAGCCGGGCGTGAACATCCTGCAGCTCAACCTCGCCCTCGACCAGGAGGCCGCCCGATGACCGACGAGACGCTTCGCAACGAGCCCCGCTCGCTGCTCGACCGGGCGATCGTCGCGCGCGCGACGATCGACTCGCTGCGCAAGCTCGACCCTCGCCATCAGGTTCGCAACCCGGTGATGTTCGTGGTCGAGGTCGGCGCCGTCATCGTCACCGCCGGCTGGCTGATCCAGGTCTTCGGCGGGCCGCCGCTCGGCGGTGGCGATGAGCCAGCCTGGTTCGCCTTCTCGATCGGCGTGTGGCTCTGGCTAACCGTCGTCTTCGCCAACTTCGCCGAGGCGATCGCCGAGGGGCGCGGCAAGGCGCAGGCCGACGCCCTGCGCTCGATGCGCACCGAGACCGTCGCCCGGCTGCGCGATGGAGGCGAGAAGCCCGCCTCGGAATTGCACCGTGGGGACGTGGTCGTGGTCGAGGCGGGGGAGACGATCCCCGGCGACGGCACCGTGATCGAGGGCATCGCCTCGGTCGATGAGTCGGCGATCACCGGCGAGTCGGCGCCGGTGGTGCGCGAGTCGGGCGGCGACCGCAGCGCCGTCACCGGCGGCACCCGCGTCCTCTCCGACCGGATCGTGGTCGAGATAACCCAGGAGCCCGGGCAGAGCTTCCTCGACCGCATGATCGCGCTGGTCGAGGGCGCGGAGCGGCGCAAGACGCCCAACGAGATCGCCCTCAACATCCTGCTCGCCGGGCTCACGCTGGTCTTCCTGGCGGTGGTAGTCGCGCTGCGGCCCTTCGCCGAGTTCTCCGGCACCGACGCCTCCGTGGTCACCCTGATCGCGCTCCTGGTCGCGTTGATCCCGACCACGATCGGCGCCCTGCTCTCCGCGATCGGCATCGCCGGCATGGACCGCCTCGTCCGCCACAACGTCCTCGCCCTCTCCGGCCGCGCGGTCGAGGCCAGCGGCGACGTAGACGTGCTGCTGCTCGACAAGACCGGCACGATCACGCTCGGCAACCGCGAGGCGACGCAGTTCATCCCGATGCCGGGGATCGAGGAGTCCGAGCTGGCCGAGGCGGCGCAGCTCTCCTCACTCGCCGACGAGACCCCGGAGGGTCGCTCGATCGTCGTCCTCGCCAAGAGCGAGTACGGCATTCGCGAGCGCGAGCTGGACACCCACGTCGCCACCTTCATCCCCTTCTCAGCCGAAACCCGAATGAGCGGGGTGGATGTCAACGGCAACCAGTACCGCAAGGGTGCCGGCGACGCGATCATCCGCTACGTCGAAGAGCAGGGCGGTCGCCCCCCCGCCGAGTTGCAGGAGCAGCTGGACCTGATCGGCCGCGACGGCGGCACGCCGCTGGCTGTGTGCCGCGACAATCACATCCTCGGCGTCGTCTACCTGAAGGACATCGTCAAGGAGGGGATGCGCGCTCGCTTCGACGAGCTGCGGCAGATGGGGATCTCGACGGTCATGGTCACGGGCGACAACCGGCTGACGGCGGCGAAGATCGCCGATGAGGCCGGGGTGGACGACTTCCTTCCCGAAGCGACGCCGGAGCAGAAGCTGGAGCTGATCCGCGGCCACCAGGAGGAAGGGCGGATGGTCGCGATGGCCGGCGACGGGACCAACGACGCCCCGGCGCTCGCGCAGTCGGATGTGGGGGTGGCGATGAATACCGGCACCCAGGCGGCCCGCGAGGCGGGCAACATGGTCGACCTCGACTCCAACCCCACGAAGCTGATCGAGGTCGTGGAGATCGGCAAGCAGCTCCTCATCACGCGCGGGGCGCTGACCACGTTCTCGATCGCCAACGACGTAGCCAAGTACTTCGCGATCCTGCCGGCGATCTTCGCCTTCACCTATGCGGCGAACCCCGGCGAGCGCGGCCCGCTCGACGCGCTCAACATCATGGAGCTGGGCACGCCGACCTCGGCGATCCTCGCGGCGATCGTCTTCAACGCCCTGGTGATCCCGCTGCTGGTGCCACTGGCGCTGCGCGGCGTCCGCTACCGGCCGATCGGCGCCACGGCGCTGCTGCGCCGCAACATGCTCGTCTTCGGCCTCGGCGGCTTGATCGTCCCCTTCATCGGGATCAAGCTTCTAGACCTGGTGATCCACAACCTGCTCGGAGCATGAGCCGATGGCCGGCCGCCTCAAGGTCTTCATCGGCATGGCTGCCGGGGTCGGCAAGACCTACCGGATGCTGCAGGAGGGACACGCCGAGCAGGAGGCCGGCCGCGATGTGGCGATCGGCTACATGGAGCCACACAGGCGGCCGGAGACCTCGGCCCTCGCCGACGGTCTGGAGACGGTCCCGCGGCGGCGCGTCACCTACCGCGGCACCGAACTCGAGGAGATGGACTTGCCAGGGCTTCTGGCGCGGGCGCCTGAGCTTGCGCTGATAGACGAGCTGGCCCACACCAACGCCTCGGGCGCCGAGCACGAGAAGCGCTACGAAGACGTGCGCGACGTGCTCGCGGCCGGCATCGACGTCTTCTCCACGGTCAACGTCCAGCACCTGGAGTCGCTGAACGATCAGGTGACCGAGCTGACCGGGACGCGGGTGCGGGAGACGATCCCCGATGCTGTGCTGGGCGAAGCCGACGAAGTGGTGCTGGTCGATCTCACCCCCGAGGCGCTGATCGAGCGACTGCGGGCGGGCAAGGTCTATCCCGGCGAGAACATCGAGGCGGCACTGCGCAACTTCTTCACCGTGGAGAACCTGCTGGCTCTGCGCGAGGTCGCATTGCGCCAGGTCGCCCAGGAGGTCGAGGCGAAGCGGCTAGTGGTCGAGGCGCCGCTCGGCACCCGCGAGGAGCGGGTTGCCGCCGAGGTGCCGAAAGCGGTGGGGGAGCGGCTGCTGGCCCTGGTCCGACCGCAGCCGTCCTCGCAGCGACTGGTGCGCCGCGCCTGGCGCTCCGCGCAACGGCTCGGCACCGGCCTCGACCTACTTTGGGTGAAGCCGCCGAACCAGCCGATCGAGGGCGAGGTCGAGCGCCAGGTGACGGCGCTGCGCCACCTCGCCTCGGTGCTCGGCGCCACCTTCCTGATCGAGGAGAGCGACAGCCTCGTGGACGGGGCCGCGCAGGTGGTCCGCGAGCGCGGCATCACCTACATCATGGTCGGCGAGTCCGAGCCGCCGCGTGGCCTGGCGCGGTTGCGCGAGCCGCTGCCCCAGCGGCTGATGCGCGCCACCCCGGCCGGAGTCGACGTGCGGATCGTCGCCCGACGCGAGGGCGGGGAGGAACGGTGACGGTGACGGTCGAGCACGTCCTGATCGTCGTCGCGCTCGTCGCCGGCCTGGTCGGCGGCTACCTGATCGCTCGCTCACGCTGGCGGGGCCGACGATCGGAGCAGCCGCAGCCGATCCACCAGATCCTGCTGCCCTTCACCGGCACCGAAATCTCCCGCCGCGCCGTCGATGCAGCGCTCCGCCTTGCCCGCGCGGAGGAGGCGACGCTGATGCCCGCTTACTTGGCGGCCGTGCCGAAGCAGCTACCACTGGACTGCTCGATCCCGGCCGAGGCCGCGAAGGCGATGCCGATGCTGGAGGCGATCGAACAGCGGGCGACCGCCCAAGGGGTCGAGGTGGACTCGCGCATCGAGCGCGGCCGCTCCTACCGCCACGCTCTCGCCCGCCTGCTCGATGGCGAGACCTTCGATCGCGTCGTCGTCCCCGCGACCGCCGAGGTCGGCGCCGGCTTCTCGGGCGACGATCTCGTATGGCTGTTGGAGAAAGCGCCCGCCGAGGTGCTGATCCTCCGTCCCGGTCCAGAAGACAAAGTCGTCGTCGCGGCGAACGGTGGCCGTGCCGTTTCGTGAACTACTGAGAGCTTGAAGGGGTTGCACGATGAGCGGGGAATGCCCCCGTGAATGAGAACGGCTCTCGCTACTCGCAAAGCTTATGTCGGACTTGTTGTGGCCATCGCCCTTGCCACGGTCGCCGGAATGATCGTGCTCTGGCCGCAGGGAGAGGCGCCGCCGCTGAAATTCATCGAGGGGACGCCAATCGACGAGACTTACACGGCCGACGTTCTCTCCGTCACGACCTACGAGTGCGAGCTCTATGCAACTGCCCGCTGCCAACGGGCCACCCTGAAGCTGACCGGCGGCCCGGAGGAGGGCAGCGAGGTTCGCACCCAGCTCAACACCGGCGGCGGCTTGCCTGAATTCGACGTCGGCGACGAGGTGAGGGTGCTCAAAAACGTGTTCCCGCCTGGCGTCGACATGTCCAAAGTGTCCGAGTACACGATCGTCGACTTCGAGCGCAAGTCGCAGCTCCTGTGGCTGGCCCTAGCCTTCGCGGCGCTGGTGATCGTCTTCGGTCGCTGGCGCGGCGCTCTGTCGCTGATAGGGCTGGGGATCAGCCTCGTGATCGTTCTCGTCTTCGTCGTTCCCGCGATCCTGCGCGACTCGCCGCCGCTGGCTGTGGCGCTGGTCGGCTCGATGGCGGTGATGCTGACGACGATTCCCCTCGAGGCTGCCTGCCAGCTTCAAGACAAAGGAAAGGTTGGGAACGCCGTTGCCTCCTTTCTCAGCCCGGAACAGGTGAGCGTGATCGACCTCGGTCGCTTCGCGTAGCTCCCGGAAGGTCATGCCGGCTGCCTCCCGCCAGAGCGCCGCGTTGGCTCCTATTCGGGCGGCGATCGCGTTCTTGGAAGCATCGTCAGTCGTATAAGCATCGACGGCTTGCGGCTCCGTTGGCCGATCCGCACCTTCACTGGCCCCGGTGCAGGTCTCCCGTCGTCGCCGAGCTCGCTCCTGCGCGGCCCTCGTCGGAGGGCGCCGGTAGGGAACCCGCTCACCGCGCTCGCGAAGCCGGTGAACGGTGGAGGAGACGGTGCCCGTCGAGACGCCGAGGGCCTCGGCGATGGCGGACGCTGGCTCATCCTCATTCCACAGGCGCAAGACGTCGCCCTCGATGGCGCTCATCGGCCGGTGTGCCCTGCCGCCGCATGACGGAGAGGAGGTCGGCTGAGGCTTCAGGCAGACGCCATCGAGCAGGAGGGCGGGCGGGAGGTTCAGGGAGCAGGCGATGGCCAGCAGCGTCTCGACCGTCGTCTCGCGGACGCCCTGCTCGATCAGCGCCAATCCGTTCTTGCCGAGGCGCGACGCTCTGGCGAGATCCTCCTGAGTCAGGTGGCGCCTCTCCCTCGCGGCGCGGACGTTGGCGCCGAAGATCCTCGCCACCTCGCGGCGGTCGCCTGCCGGCGCGCGTCGCGGCCCCGGCTCGAAGGAGGGCTCGCCAGCGGGGGCGACCAAGAAGAACCCGGAGAGCCGTTCGGGGGGCAGCGGCCCTTCGGCATTGCGGAACACCTGACCAGGCGTCCAGAAGATGCCCTCGACCAGTTGGTCGAGGGAGACGCCGAGCCCATGAGCCAGCTTCAGCGCCTTGGTCGTTCGCAGCCCGTTGGCATTGTCACCTTCGAGCTGCCAAACATCGTTTGCGTGCAGCCCCGCTCGCTCAGCGAGCCCGGCCTGATCCAAGCCCTTGCTTTGTCGGAGCCGCCGGAGGTTGGTCGCGACTCTCTCTACGAACTGGCTTCCGGAGCCGGTTTCGGGCCGGCAGTCTTCGCAGTCTTCAGGCGCCCCATTCGGATCGAGTACGAGAAGCTCCCGACCGCACTCCGGGCAGCATCCATCCTCGAGCGCTGACTCCTTGCCGGGCGAGGCCATCGGGGATCACCGCGAACCGCTCAGCTCGACCTTCCCGAGGAGGCGATGGCGAGCCCCGTCTGGGTGAAGCTCGGATCTATAGAGGCCGACGCTCTCGGCGTGGAAGGGCTCCAGCAGCGGCGCCGGCAGCGGCCCGGAGGGGACATCCCGAACCGGCCTCGGCCTTCGCGATCCGCGCCCCTCGGGTCGGACCCGAGCGACCGCTACGTGAGGTCGGAAGGGCCGACGGCCGTCGGGCTTGTAGAGATCCCGGTCGACCAGGACCGTCCGCAGTCCTATCTGAACGATCTCCGTCTCCGGCGAGTCGGCCGCGAGCACGAACACCCGTGGCATGCCTCGGGAGGGAAGTGACTCGACATCGCGCAGCGAGATCGAGGGGGCCGAGGCGCCCTCGCCTATCTGGCGGACGGCAGCCATGAGGGGGTCGGCCTCATCGGCCGGCCGATTGCCGAGGAAGGCGAGGGTGATCCGCAACCTCGATGCGCCCATGCGGCGAAGTGCCAGATCGGCCAGGGCCTCTCGTCCCCATGCGTCGATGCCGAGTCGCACCGCCGCAGGAAGATCGAGGGCGATGAACAGCCGGAGGCGTGGCGGCGCGTCTCTGACGGCAATGGATCGGGAGTTCGGTCGGAGGGCGATCTCGGTGGCACTGCGCTCGACGACGCGGCCTGAAGCCCCGCCGCCGAGGGGTTCGCCCTCCGACCTACTGTCCCGCCTCCTCATCACGAAACAACCCCTCGGGGTTCGTCTTCGCGGGGGGCTTTTTGCCGGCAGCCGGGGCCACTCGCCTGCCGCTCAAGTCGCCGCCGATCGCCGTTCGAGGACCGAGGCAGGCAGCGGAGATCCCCGGACCGGCGTCGAGGTTCTCTGCCGCCGGTGACCGGGACCTCGGTCCTCGAACGGCGATCGGCGGTTGCGTGTCGCGCTTGCCCCATTGGCGCGAGTCCTCGGGGACCGGACCAGGGTGCGGGCCTTCCAGCTTCGGAAGACCCACATCCTCCCTGTGGCCTGCGATCCGACCCCCGAGGACTCGCGCCTCCGGTAGCGAACGCGACGCTCATCCCTTCTTCGCCTCCACCAGCTCGTAGCGGCGTGGCTTGGGATTGACCAGCCGCACTTTCTTCGCCTTCTCCTGGCGTTCGAGGCAGTTGGCCACCGCGCCCGAGGAGCGTTCGATCCCTTTGGCGATGGCGCTCGGGGTGTGCGGCGCGTCTTTCTTGTGGCGGCGCATGTAGCCGAGGACGAGTTTGTCCAGCTCGCCCGGTCCCAGCCGCTCCTGCTTCGAGCCGTTCGACGCCGATTTCGCGGAGCTTTTGGCAGCCCGTTTTTTCGGCGGTTTCTTCTCGCTCATGCTGATCCTCCTGACTCGCTGATTTGGTCCCATGCTGAAATCGCGCGGCGTCCAGGGCTCGGCCCCGGGCGTTCGTCTACATCCGGGTGGTCGTCGTCGGGCTCGACCCACTCGTAGAGGCAGTGCGTGGCCGAGCCCACCCGCCAAGCGGCGGGGGAGAGGCGCTGGCTCATCGCGATCCACTCCGATGAACGCGGCGGGTGAGGCTGATCGAGAAGCGCGGTCGCCTCTTCCAGCATCGTCCCCATTTCGTCTTTGAAGCCTTCGAGCCGCACGGCAGCCTCGACTCGCGCCTCTCGCCAGGCGCGGTGCTGAGGCGCCTCCGGCAGGTCGCCTACTTCCTCGGCCTCGTAGCGGCGGTCCAGCTCCTCTCGGCCCTCGGAGGTGAGGAGCCAGGTATCAGCGCCATTCCTTCCGACGCGCGTCAGCGAGCCCGCGTCTCGCAATCCGTCGAGTCGAAGGTGCAGTAGTCGGTTCGTCTTCTGGGTCGGCTCGAACCCGAGGTGCTCGACCACGGTCGCGGTGGCAACCTCGTCGGAGCGCTCGTGCCGCGCGGCTCGCTCGACCGCCGCGAGGATGATGATCGCGGGCGGGCTGATCGGCGACAGCTCGATGGCGGCCCCGGTGGCCGCGCACTCGGTGGCGTTCGCCTCCACGGCATCGACACGATGAGGCGAATCGAGAAGGTCGAGCACTTCGTCGCATACCTCGACGGCCTCGCGGAAGCGCTCCCAGCGCCCCTTGTCGTCGCCCCGCGGATCATGCTCGCGCGGCGGTTCGGAAGGGGCGCGGCGGGCGTCCCGGCGCAGGCGCCTGATCGTCTTGATGAGGCTCGCGGCCGGCATGGTGAGGTCGACCGCCTTCCTGTCGTCCTCGACCTCCCAGCCCAGATCCCCCATCAACCGCAGGTCTTCGCCGAACTCCTCGGCCAGCTCATCGAGGCTGACCCCCTCGCTGCGGGCCAGCTCGGGTGGGTCCTGGCCCAAGATGAAGAGCCGGCGGACCATTAGCCAGTGGAGCGTGCTGCGCTCCTTGGCGCCGATCGTCACGGTGGCGCTCATGCTCGATCGCCTCCTCGGGGATCGAGGTCAGCCAGCAATTCCTCGCAGGCGTCATATCCCCGCCGGAAGCGTTCCTTGCTCTCGACGTCCTCGCGCTCCTCATCCGCCCAGCCGCCGAGCAGCAGCCCGGCTTCACCTTGAAGGCGCTGGAGCAGTTCCATCAAGTCGTGGAGCTGCATCGTCAGCTCGAACTCGGTGCGGCCGTCGTTTTTCGCCCAGCCGATCTCCACCATCAGCCGGAGGTCTTCGGCGAACTCCAAGCCGAGCTGTTCGGCCTTGGCGAAGTCCTCCTCGCGCTCCAGCGCGTCCCAGAGGTCGCCTACTGAGCCAATGTGGTTGCGGAGCAGTTCGTAGAGCCCGCCGCGCTGCTCGCTGTTGATCTTGATCGTGGTGCCGGGCACGGAGCCCCTCCTCTTGGTAGGGGCACCGAAGCCGGACTGGGATGCCGCCCCGGTGGGGGCAACGGCAGTACCGTTTCCGTTGCATCGAAGTCTTCGGCTTCGGTGCCAGGCCCCGGGGCGTTAGCGCGCCGCCGGGGCCACTTATGTCTTGGCGCTGGCGAACGTAGCTTCATCGCCCGTGAGAAGCCAGGCGGAATAACCCGTAATCGCCGCTAATCCCCGCGCATCTACGCGATTTCAGCCACTAGTGGCTGAAATGGAGCGCCTTTGAGGGGGCGGTTGGAGTGTTCCCGGAAAAGTGAACACCCCGACGTGCAGGGGGTTCTGCTGATGGAGCTAGGCGGATTCGAACCGCCGACCTCCTGGGTGCGATCCAGGCGCTCTGCCAGCTGAGCTATAGCCCCGAGGGCGAGGCTGGGAGGATCGTCCCAGGGCCCTCGCAAGGCAAAGGATAACCGCATAGGCTTTAGCTTCCCGGCCTGGGAAGCACGCTTATGGGCATTCTCGACGAGGCGATACGAGAGCATTTGGAGCTGAAGCGCCAGCACGGCGCGGACGATTCCGAGCTGCAGCAGCTCGAGGACGAGGCGTTCGGTCAGGCCGAGCGGCCCGGCGGGGAGGTGACCTCCGACACGGTCGCCGAGGCGCCGACCCAGTTCATGACGCAGCCGGAGGCACCCGAGGAGTCCGGCGCACGGCGCGAGCCGACGATTGCCGACCTGCAGGAGCCACCTCCGCCGCCCGCCCCCCCGGAGGAGGCATCCAGCGCCGAGGAGCCCGCCGCCGAGGAGCAGCCCGCGATGGAGCACGAGGTCGTCGCCGAGGAACCCGCTCCCGCCGAGCCAGAGACCGCCCCCGAGCCGGCTGAGCCCAACACCGCAGAGCGCGAGGCGATCGCCGAACAGCCGACCCAGATGTACGACCTCGAGGAGGAGCTGGAGGCTGAGGAGCCGCCCAGTCCCACCGACGATCAGCTGGTTGAAGAGGAGATCGCCGAGCCGCGCCTCGCGCCGACCGACCCGCTGGCCGGTCTCGACGAGACCGAGGAGGCCGAGGTGACGATCCAAGGCCCCGCCCCGGACGACGACGAGGACTACGAAGACGAGGACGACGCCTTCTGGAATGAGCAGCGCCTCTCCGATGAACTCGACCAGGCGCTGGAGGCTCCCAGCGAGCCCGCGCCGGCGGAGCCAGCGGACGAGCCCGATCCTGAACCCACCGACGAGGCTGAGCTCGAGCTAGAAGTCGAGGACGAGGAGTACGAGGACGAAGACGAGGAGCCCGCGTCAACCGAGGAGCCCGAAGCCGCCACCCCACACCACGAGGACGTGCTCGAGGAGCGCCCCGACTTCCTCGAGGAGGCCGAGGACGACCAGCTCTGGTTCGAGCAGAAGCCTCCCAAGGACTTCGACTTCAACGATTAGGGCCATACCGGCTTTTCGGTAGGTTGCGTCGATCGCCGCCGACTGCGCCATAGAGACGAGTGGGCTGCGCAAGTCCTTCGGCGAGGTTTGTGCCCTCGATGGGATTGATCTGCGCGCCCCGACCGGCACGGTGCTCGGCATGCTCGGGCCCAACGGCGCCGGCAAGACGACCGCGGTGCGCATCCTCACCACTCTGCTGCGCCCCGATGCCGGCAGCGCTCGCGTCGCCGGCCTCGACGTCGAGCGCGACGCCGCCGAGTTGCGTAGCCACATCGGCCTCGCAGGCCAGTACGCGGCAGTCGACGAAAACCTCACCGGCGCCGAGAACCTGGAGATGGTCGGCCGCCTCTACCACCTCCCCAAGGGCGAGCCGCGCCGCCGCGCCGCCGAGCTGCTCGAGCACTTCGGCCTCAGCGACGCCGCCGATCGCCTCGTCCGTACCTACTCGGGCGGCATGCGACGTCGGCTCGACCTCGCTGCGGCGCTCGTCGCCCGCCCGCCGGTCCTCTTCCTCGACGAGCCGACGACCGGGCTGGACCCGCGTAGCCGCATCGACCTCTGGGAGACGATCGAAGGCCGCGTCGCCGAGGGCACGACCGTGCTGCTCACCACGCAGTACCTCGATGAGGCCGACCGGCTCGCCGACCGCATCGCGGTGATCGACCGCGGCAGCCTGATCGCCGAGGGCAGCTCCGATCAGCTCAAGGACCAGGTCGGCGGGGAACGGCTCGACGTCACCCTCGAGGACCACGCCAGCGCCGAGGCGGCGATCGCCGCGCTGGAGCCGATCGCCGCCGACCGTCCCGCCGTCCGCGATGGCGCCCTCTCGGTCCCCGTGCGCCAGCGCAAAGGCGCGATCGCCGACGCGGTGCGGCGCCTCGACGAGGCCGGCATCGGGGTCGACGACGTCGCCCTCAACCGGCCCACCCTCGATGACGTCTTCCTAACGCTCACCGGACGGGCGGCTGAGACCGCCGAGGACGAGGAGGGGGAGGAGGCGAGCCGATGACCCACCTGCGCAACAGCCTCGCCGACACCCTGGTGCTCGCCCGGCGCAGCGTCCTGCGCATCCCCCGCGCGCCCGACCTACTGCTCTCCTTCACCGTGCAGCCGATCATGTTCGTGCTGCTCTTCGTCTACGTCTTCGGCGGCGCGATCAGCACCCCCGGCTACAGCTACGTCGACTTCCTCATTCCGGGAATCATCGTCCAGACGATGTCCTTCGGCGGCTTCGTCACCGCCCTGGGCCTCGCCGAGGACCTCAAAAAGGGCCTCGTCGACCGCTTCCGCTCATTGCCCATGTCGCGCGCCGCGGTGCTCTCCGGCCGCACGCTGGCCGACATCGTCACCAACGCGGTCTCGCTGGCGATGATGATCGTCGTCGGCCTGATCGCCGGCTTCTCCTTCGGCGCCCCCGCCCTGCACGTACTCGGCGGCATTCTGCTGGCGCTGCTCTTCGGCTACGCCTTCTCCTGGGTCTTCGCCTTCGTCGGCCTCTCGGCCTCCTCGCCCGAGGCCTCGCAGTCGTTCGGCTTCATCATCATCTTCCCGCTGACCTTCGTCTCCTCGGCCTTCGTCCCGGTCGACTCGATGCCGGCCACCCTGCAGACCTTCGCCGAAGTCAACCCCTTCACGGTCACCGTCGACGCGATGCGCGCCCTCTTCCTCGGCGCGCCCCCGCCGGCAACTCGATCTGGGGCGCCGTCGCCTGGTCGATCGGCATCGCCGCCCTCTTCGCTTACCTCTCGGTCCGCCGCTACAAGCGCGCCGTCTCCAGCTAGGCCCCGGCGCGCCTACAATTCCCGCTGAGGGGCCATAGCTCAGCTGGCAGAGCGTTCGGTTTGCATCCGAAAGGTCGCCGGTTCGAATCCGGCTGGCTCCATTGCTCAGGGGTCGAGGTAGTTCTTGGCCGGACGCGTCCCTAGCTTCTGCCCGTTCTTTGCTGGAGTGAGGCGAAGGTGGAGAGTCGAGCGGCCAGTTCCCAGCTCGACGGCCGGCACGTAGTAGCACCGGTCTGAGGTCACGTCGTAGACAGCCAGGATGTCGATCGTCGTCGACGTGTAGTGCTTGGTTCGGCGGATCTTGCCGTTGGTCAGCGAGTGGGAACGGCATCTGACATTGACTACAGAGCCATCGGAGCGAGTGTGTTTGACTTGCACACGCTCGAGCTTGGATTTCCTGATCAAGATCAGATCGAAGTCGCAGTCCTCACCAAATGGGATCGCGATCTTGTGCCCTCGCCGCAGGAGATCGGTGGCGACCATCAGCTCAGCGAGGTCTCCCCTGGCCTTTAGGCTGAGTGGGATTACAGGGGCAGATGACATCCGCCGACCGTAGGGCCGGCGATGTCACGACTCAAGACCTATTCGTAGTGAAAGTGCGCCGTTCGGCGCGCGCGAGAGCTGATCGTCGCCGTGCCGTCGATCCCTTCGTTGGCGAGCTTCTCGGCCAGAGCTTGGTCAGATTGGACTTGCTGTAGAGCCTCGTTGGCCTGGGCGAGGCCGTCCTTCATCATCTTGAAGCTGCCGCCCCGTTCCTTGGTCATTTCCTTGCCGGTCTTCTGCAGGTTTCCTCATGTCCTTGAACATGCCCATCTTGCTCTGCTCCTGCTCGCCTACCTCGGCGCGCCCAGCCGGCGCGAGCCACTCGCTCCGGGACGCGGCGCGCCAAGGCGACGATCCTCGACGCCGAGGGCACGACCGCTAACCCCGAGCGCATCGAGCTGGCCTGAGCCGGGCGCTCAGCCATTGGGCTCGGAGCCCGGCAGGTCGGTCGTGCCTGGCTCCATCGGGAACGAGCCTGAGCCCTCGGCGGCGAGCACGACGCCGCGCCGCAGCAGCTCGCGGGTCGTCGCCACCGCGTCGTCGCGGGCCCGCGCCTCGTCGATGTCGTAGCGCGCCCGCAGGGCGCCTGCCGCGTCGGCCAGCGTGCCGCCGTCAAGCGCGTCCATCACCACGCCGCCGGATTCGTTCAGCCGCAGGTAGCTGCCGTCGCCCGCCAGCCGCACAAACCGCTGCTCCGCACTCCCCGTCCAGCGCAGCGGCGCATGCCGATACCGCCGCGCCCCCGCCAAATCGCGCACCTTCGCTTCAGCTTCCACAAGCTCCTGGGCGGGATTGACCGCTGGCGGTGGGGTCGCTTTGGGCACTGGTGCATCTCTGCCGCCTGGGCTGTTGATCGTCCCGGCATCAACCACAGAGAGCTCATCATCCAAGTACGCCACAAGATCCGACTTGGCCAGATCCGCCGGCCCCTTCAACGAGTCCGCCCAGCGATTGATCCGCTCGTCGTCCCACCCCTCGCGGATCGCTGCCCAGCAGCTCTCGATTCCGTCCTGCACCGCGTTGCCGAAGGTGAAGGGCCGCAGCGAGTCGGGCCGCACGTCGCCGTTGGGCCGCACCAGATAGCTACCGGGCGCTGCCCGCCCCTGCAGGGTGATGCCACCACCCGTGCCCGGCTGGATCTGCACCCGCATTGCCTCGCCGTGCTTTTGGCGGAAGCTCTCGGCCACCTCGTCGAGGGCCTTGTGCGAGATGCGCCACTCGCCGCCGCGGGCCGCGGCGCCGGTCACGACCACCGGAGTGGCCCGCACCCAGGGGACGCCCAGCGCCCACATCTGCTCGAGGAAGTCACCCACGCCGCCAGCGTTGTCGGGCGTCACCACGTGTACGACGCAGACTCCGATGCCGGCGCCGAGCAGGCGGTCAATGCCCTCCACGGCGCGTCGCCAGCTGCCGGGCACGCCGCGCGAGCCGTCGTGCAGGCCGGCGCGCGCCCCGTCGAGCGAGACGTGCGCCGTGACGCCGCGAAGCTCTCCCAGCCGATTCGCCACCTCTTCATCGACAAACCAGCCGTTGGTGTTGAGCGTGACCCCGACTCGGGCCGCAGCCAGGGTCTCGATCAGCTCCAGGGTCAGCTCGCGCCGCAGGAAAGGCTCGCCACCGGTGACCACCGCCTCGACGATGCCCAGCTCGAGCGACTGGCGCACAACGTCGCGCCACTGCTCGTCGCTCATCTCCGGAGTGCGCTGCAGGGTGTGCCGCGGCGAGTCGGTGTAGCAAAAGCCGCAGCGCAGGTTGCAGGCGTAGGTGATCTCCAGCTTGGCGCCGATCGGGCGCTCGGGTGCGGCGAGGAGGCTGCGCGGCGGGCGCCGACCAAGGCGCCAGAGCAGCCTCCTCAGGGTGAAGCTCTCCTCGCGCCTGCGCATCTCAGCTCACCGGGGCGGCCACGTCGGCTGGGCCGCCCGGTGGCACTGTCCTGCTCAGCTCGGCGGCTGGGTGATGCCAGCGGCTGTGCTGATCGGGTAACCGTCGGCATCGATCTCCTCGACGCTGGGCGGCTCGTACGGCGTTGGTTGGTCGGACACTCTGGCCTCCTTTAGGTGCCGAATTGATGCTGTCCTTTTCAGCCCAGCTGACTGTTACCGGGTGCGGTGCTGATCGGCGCGCCGTTGGTCTCGATCTCCTCGACGCTGGGCGCCTCGTAGGGCTTCGGCTGCGTGTCGCTCATTGTTCCTCCTGGTTTCTACTGGTCGATGCTGATCATCGGGGACGTCTTGACCGGGTCCCCGCAGGCTTCGATCTCCTCGACGCTGGGCGGCTCGTAAGGCGTGACGCTGTCCTGAGACATCTCGCTCCTGTCGTCGGCGACTTGGCGGCTGAGTCTAACCCCGGTCGGTGACCTTGTCGAGGAGGGCGGCCGCGGCGCTTGGCAGAGCGTCGAGATCATCGGGCAGGCTGGCGCGGAAGGCGGGCACAACACCCAGGAAGTCGGCGAGGTTGGCAAAGGCAGCGCCGATCGCCGGCCTGGTCCCGCTATGGATCAGGTTGGGGGTGAGCAGGGCCAGGGCACGGGCCCGCTCCAGCGCCTCGACCTCGAGTACGGCGCCGCGCTCGCCGAGCAGGACGACGGCCGCGACGGGGCAGGGGAGTGGCTCGCCCGGGCCCGGGTCCGCCAGCAGCTCACTGCGTTGCCCACCCCCGTCACCGCTGCGGCGCATCCGCACCCCCCGGGCTCCCGGATACGCAATTGCCCTTCCCGCACCCAGCTCGATCGCGATTCCGTCCTCACCCAGCAGGCAGTAGCCCGTTTCGCCCAGGACCCTGGCCAGTGTCGACTTTCCCCGCTGGGTGGGGCCGCAGAAGACGACCGCCTGGCCGTTGGCCTCGGCTGCCGCGGCGTGAAGAGCGAGGTCGCCACGCATTGCCAGCAGCGTGCAAATCGCCGTGGAGGCGACACGGTGCTCGAGCAGCTGATCGTCTGTGTCATCGCGGTCGACGGCGATCCGCGCTGTCCCGGGCTCCAGCAGGAAGCTCCCGGTCGGCGGCAACTGCAGCAGGCAGGCCCCGCCGTCATCGAGCTCATAAGAGGCGTACCAGCAGCGGCCGGCCTCGTCGACCAGCGTGCTGACCGGCTCGCCTGCGGGCGGATGAAGCCCCGTCGCTGTCTCAAGCACGAGCTCGCCCCGCGTTCCGGCTGCCGCATTGAGCCGCTGCAACGACAGTCCGTCCCCGGCCGCGACCTCGAATCCATAGAGGCTGCCCATCTGGTCGTAGGCTATGGAACGTTGGAGGTGGAGCAGATAGAAGCGCGCACGACTCTACGGCGGACCGAGCGAGCCGTGCACGGTGCCCTGCCCGAGGAGACTGTGCTGCTCGACGTCGAGGGGGAGACCGCGGTGCGACTCAACGCGACTGGCGCCTGGATTTGGGACCAGCTAGAGCAGCCGCGCCGGGTGGACGAGCTGGCACGGGGCTTGGCGGAGCGCTTCTCGATCGACCAGACCCGAGCGCTCGCCGACGTCGTCGCATTCGCCCGCGAGATGGCGCGGCGCGAATTGCTGGCCGCGACCTGAGGCCTACCCGGCAAGCGCCGGCTCATCCTGCATTTGCCACCTATGCGGTGCTAAATGCAGGACTCGTCTCAGACTCTGGCCGCGGCAGGTTCTGGTCGGCGTGGTAGCTGGAACGGACCAGGGGGCCTGAGGCGACCGACTCGAAGCCGAGCTCGTAGGCGGCCTTCTCCAGCGCCTCGAACTCTTCCGGGTGCCAGTAGCGCACCACCGGCAGGTGGTTCTCGGTCGGCCGCAGGTACTGGCCGACGGTGAGCACCTGGACGCGGTGCTCGCGCAGGATGCCGAAGGCCTCAACCATCTCCTCGAAGGACTCGCCGAGGCCGACCATCAGTCCCGACTTGGTGACCACGTCGGCGCCGCCCATTTCCTTGGCCATCCTCAGCACCCGCGCCGAGCGCAGGAACTTGGAACCGCGCCGCGCCACCGGGTAGAGCCGGGGCACGGTCTCGACGTTGTGGTTGAAGACGTCGGGACGCTCGTGGATCACCTTGGCCAGCGGCATCTCCTGGCCGCGGAAGTCCGGGGTGAGGATCTCGACCTTGCAGCCCGGTGCCTGCATGCGGATCGAGCGGATCACGCCGACGAAGGCGCTCGCCCCGTAGTCGGGCAGGTCGTCGCGGTCGACCGAGGTGACGACTGCGTGGCGCAGCCCCATGCGCTTCACCTGGTTGGCGACGCGTAGCGGCTCCAGCGGGTCGTTCCAAGTCGGCACGCCAGTCTTCACGTTGCAGAAGCCGCAACGGCGAGTGCAGACGTCGCCGAGGATCATGAAGGTGGCGGTGCCGCGCTCCCAACACTCGCCGACGTTGGGGCAGTTGGCCTCCTCGCAGACCGTGTGCAGGTTGTCGTCGCCGATTGTCGCCTTGAGGCGGCGGTAGTTGGGGCCGCCCGGCGCCGGCACCTTCAGCCACGGTGGCTTGCGGGCGCGGCGGAAGGGAACGGTGCCGTCGCTCTCCGCCGCCCTGCCGCCCGGCTTGGCACGTGAGCGGGTGACATGGACGCGCTCGGCTGGTGCGGTGGGGTCGCTCATGGGACGCCGAGCCTAGCGTTGTCGAGCCCCAGGTCGGTGGGGCTAGCGGTTGCCGGGGCGCGCTCGTAGACCTCGGCGTAGCGGGCGGCGAGCGTCGCGGCGAAGGCGTCGAGGTCCTGCTCGCTGCCGCGCTCTCGGCTCAGTGAGGTGACCTGGCAGCCCTCGATCCCGCAGGGCACGACCCACTCGAAGGGCTGCAGGTCGTTGTTGACGTTGATCGCCAGGCCGTGCGTGGTGATGCCGCGGCTGACGTGCACGCCGATCGAGCCGATCTTGCGCGCCTCGGCCGATCCGGCGGCGGAGCCCGGCGGCTCGCCCTCGGTCCAGACCCCGGTCAGGCCCTCGATCGTGCGGGCGGGCACGCCGTGCTCGCCGAGCGCCCCGATCGCCACCTGCTCCAGGCGACGCACGTACTCGTGCACGTCGTCGCTGTAGGGCTTCAGGTCGACGATCGGGTAGGCGACGAGCTGGCCCGGCCCGTGGTAGGTGACACGCCCGCCGCGGTCGGTGTCGCGCACCTCGATTCCCTGCATCTCGTACCACTCGGTGGCCATCGGCAGCTCCTCCTCGCTGGAGCGGCGGCCGCGGGTGTAGACAGGAGGGTGCTCGAGCAGCAGCAGCACGTCGGGGATCGAGCCGTCCTCGCGGGCGTCGCGCAGCCAGCGCTGGGCGACGGCGGCCTCCTCGTAGGGGATCAGGCCGCAGCGGACGACGAGGACTTCGGCGCTCATTCCCGAAATCGTTGCACGGCGCCCTTCTATCCTTGCGCTGCCCCCATGGTCCAGTCCAAGGCCCTCCGACCAGACTGGCTGCCCGCCGTCGCCCTCAGCTCGCTGCTTGCCGCGGCGATGCTCGCCTGGAACCCGCAGGTCGGCGACCTTGCCGCCCAGGTCTTCCGCACCGAGCTCTTCCAGCACACCGGCCTGGCGATCTGGAACGGCAGCTGGTACGGCGGCCACTACACGCTCACCTACAGCTTCCTCTTCCCGCCCCTGGCAGCCCTGCTCAGCCCACAACTGGTGGGCTCGATCTCGGTCGTCGCCTCGGCCTACCTCTTCGACCGCCTGGTCCGCGACCGCTGGGGCGAGGCCGCCCGCTGGGCAACCCTCTGGTTCGCCGCGGGCGTGGTGACCTTGCTCGCCGACGGCCAGCTCACCTTCGCGCTGGGGGTGGCGTTTGGCTTGGCATCCCTACGCGCCCTGCAGCTCGAGCGGGGCAGCCTTGCGCTGCTCGCCGCCACCGCCTGCGCCCTCTCCAGCCCCGTCGCGGCGGGCTTCCTGGCCGGGGTTCTCATTGCGCTCTCTGCCTCGACCGTCGACTGGCGCGGCCTCTCCCGCGGGTGGCGCGGACTCGGGGGGGCCGAGAACGGAGGCGTAGCCCCCGCCCGCAGGTCCCCCCGAGTCCGTGGCAGGACCCGCGGCCGAGCGCTCTCGTCCCGCACCCGAGCGCTCTGGACTGCGTCCGTAGCGCTCACCCTGGTCCTCGCCCCCAACCTCGCCTTCCCCGAGTCGGGCCAGTTCCCCTTCGCCTTCTCCTCCTTTATCGCCATCCCGCTCTGGTGCGGCTCGGCGTTGTATGTGACGCGCGAGCTGCGCGAGGAGGAGCGCCAGTTGCGCTGGGCGATTGCCGGCTACCTGTTGGTCTCGATCCTCATCTGGCTCGTGCCAAACCCGATGGGCGGCAACGCGGTGCGGCTCGGTGCCCTCTTCGGGGGGCCGGTGCTGGCCGCGGTGGTGCTCGCCCGCCGGCCGCGGGTCGCGCCCTGGTTCCTGGCGCTCTTCATGGCCGGCGGTCTCTATTGGCAGGTGACCGCCAGTGTCAGCCAGATCGCCCGCAGCGTCGGCGATCCATCGACCTCGCGCGAGTACTTCCAGCCCGCCGCCGAGTGGTTGCGGGAGAACGGTGGTCCCGGAGTACGAGTCGAGGTACCGCCGACCGCCAACCATTGGGAGTCGGCATATCTTGCCTCCGAGGTTGAGCTGGCGCGGGGCTGGCTGCGGCAGCTCGACACCACCCGCGACGACATCTTCTACGGCGACGAGGAGTTGCTCACCGCGGCTACCTACGGCCACTGGCTGCGCAGCAACGCAATCTCCTTTGTGGCCCTGCCCGATGCGCCGCTCGACTACTCCTCAGTCGCCGAGAGTCGCCTGATCCGCAACGAGCCCGCCTACCTCGATTTGCGCTGGAGCTCAGCCCACTGGCGCATCTACGCGGTGCGCGATCCTAAGGCCCTGGTCGAGCCACTCGGCGCGGCCGCGGCGCAACTGCTCTGGGTCGACCGCGAGGGCTTCGCCCTGCGGGTGGAGCAACCTGGCGACTTCCTCGTGCGTGTCAACTTCACCCAGTACTGGTCGATCGCTCGTGGCAGTGGCTGCATCATTCGCCACGGCGAGTGGACCAGAGCCCGAGCGTCGCGGCCCGGGGTCTTCCGTGTCGCTGCCGATTTCTCAGTGGGCCGGGCCTGGAATGCAGTGACGGGCGCCCACAAGACGTGCTGAGCTAAAGCGCGAGGGAGAGCGGCTCTTCGAGCAGTGACTTGATGCGGGCCAGGAATTCGGCTGCGGGGGCGCCGTAGAGGATGCGGTGGTCGCAGGCGAGATTGACGCGCATCAGGTGGGCGGTGGCGAACGAGCCGTTGCGGACGACCGGGCGCTCGCTGATCGCGCCGACGGCGAGGATTGCCGCCTGCGGGGGGTTGATCACCGCGGCGAAGCTCTCGATGCCGAACATCCCCAGGTTGGAGACGGTGAAGGTCGCGCCGGAGAGCTCGGGCGGTGTGATCTGCCCCTCGCGCACTCGCTGGGCCAGTCCCCGTGCGTCGCTGGCGATCTGCCGCAAGCTCTTCTGGTCCGCATCGAAGATCGTCGGCACGACGAGCGCGTCGTTGGCGGCCACCGCGACGCCGACGTTGACCCGCGAGTAGAGCTCGAAGCGCCCGTCGCGATAGGCGCCGTTGGCCCGCGGGTGCTCGCGCAGCGCCAGCGCACAGGCCTTGACCACCATGTCGTTGAAAGAGGGCACCACGTCGCCCTCCGAGGCCGCCGCCTTGATCTGCGCCCGCGCCGCGACCAGGCGGCTCATGTCGATCTCGGCCTCAAGGTAGAAATGTGGCGCCGTCGCCTTCGACTCCGACATGCGACGGGCGACCGTCGACTGCAGCTTGGTTGGGTCTTCGTAAGTGGTATGGCCCTTGGCGGTTTCGGGCACCTCGGTTGAGGGCTGGGCACGTTCGACCGCGGGTCCTGTCGTGGGTGATGGGGGGGCGCTGCGGGCGGGGGCGTCCTCGACCCCCCCATCACCCACGCCACCCGCGGAAGAAGCCTTCTCCACATCCGCCTTGACGATTCGCCCGCCAGGCCCAGACCCTTCGAGCTGCGAAAGCTCAACCCCGCGCTCCTTCGCGATCCGCCGCGCGACGGGAGACGCCTTCGGGCGACCGTCTTCGGCTGGAGCTTGGTGGGGCGCTGGCGTTTCCGTCTCTTCCGCGGGTGGCGCGGACTCGGGGGGGCCGAGAACGGAGGCCCCGCCCCCGCCCGCAGGCCCCCCCGAGGCCGTGGCAGGACCCGCGGTCGAGCGCCCTGAACCTTCATCTGAATCTCCAATCCGAGCGATCGGGGTGCCGATGACGACGGTCTCACCCTCCTGCACGAGGATCTCGCTGAGCGTCCCCGCCACATCAGCTTCATAAGCCATGTTCGCCTTGTCCGTCTCGATCTCCACAAGCTCATCCCCAACGGCGACGTCGTCGCCCACCTGCTTCAGCCACTGCAGAATCGTCCCCTCCTCCATCGAGTCGGACAGTCTCGGCATGACGATGTCAGGCATGAGCCGTCCCTGATTGCCGTCCCTCGCGGGGGGTGGCGCCGAATGGGGGGACCACCCCTGAGGAAGCTTTAGCTACCGGAAGGGGTGGTGGGCCCCATTCGGTGACAGGACCCGCCGCGCCAGCCGCGTTCAAAGTGACCCCTCCAGCGTGGCCAGCGCCGCCTGCACCACGTGCTCCTCATGCGGAATCGCCGCCTGCTCCAACCGCCTCGAGTAGGGCATATGCACGTCGGCCCCAGTCACCCGCTGCACCGGCGCGTCGAGGTAGTCGAAAGCCTGCTCGGTGATCAGCGTCGCCAGGTTGGCGCCGACGCCGCCGTGCGGCCAGCCCTCCTCGACGATCACCACATGGTTGGTCTTGCGCACCGAGGCGAGGATCGTGTCGAGGTCGAGTGGGCGCAGCGTGCGGGGGTCGATCACCTCGGCCTCGATGCCGTGCTCGCTGGCCAGTACCCGCGCTCCGTCCTCGGCGACGTGGGCCATCTTGAGGATGCCGACGATCGTTACGTCGCTACCCTCGCGGCGCACTGCCGCTTCGCCGAAGTGCAGCAGCTCCTCCTCGTCCTCGCCGACCACGCCGCGCCGCCCGTAGAGGCTCTCGTGCTCGATGAAGACCACCGGGTTCTCGTCGCGGATTGCTGCCTTGAGCAGTGCCTTGCCATCGGCCGGGGTCGAGGGGCAGGCAACCAGCAGCCCCGGCACCTGCAGGAAGAGCGCCTCGAAGCTGTGCGAGTGGGTGGGGCCGAGTTGGTGTCCCCCGCCACCAGGCATGCGGATCACCAGCGGCACCCGCGCCTGGCCGTTGAACATGTAGGGGATCGCGGCGGCGTGGTTGACGATCTGGTCGAGGGCGAGCAGCGAGAAGTTGACCGTCATCAGCTCGACGATCGGCCGCAGCCCGGCCATCGCCGCGCCGACGCCGGTGCCGACGATCGTGTTCTCGGAGATCGGCGTGTCGCGCACGCGGCGCTCGCCGAACTCGTCGAGCAGCCCTTCGGTCACCTTGAAGGCGCCCTGGAAGACACCGACGTCCTCGCCCATCACCAGCACCGCCTCGTCGCGGCGCATCTCCTCCGCCATCGCGTCGCGCAGGGCCTCGCGCATGCGCAGCTCGGCCATCAGTCCTCGACCTCCTCGCGCTCCGCCGCGACCTCCGGCTCGGTGCCCTCCTGGGCGTCGCCGCTCTCCGCCGGGTTGGGACGCGGGCCGTCGGGCTGGCCGGCGTAGGCGGCCCCAGCTTCGGCCAGCTCGCGTGCCGCGGCCGGCATGTGGTCCTCGTGCTCGCCGCGGTGCGGCTCGGGGCTGCGCTCGTCGACCGCGTACCAGCCGGCGTCGCTGTCGAGCACGTAGAGGTTCTCGTAGAGCGTGTCGAGCGCCGGCTCGGGCGAGGCGTCGGCGAACTCGACCGCGGCCAGCACCGTCTGCTCGGCCTTCTCGCGCACCTCGTTCAGCTCACGCTCGCCGAGCACGCCGGCCTCGATGCAGCGCTGGGCGAAGCCCTCGATCGGGTCCTTGGTCTGCCACTCCTCGACCTCCTCGCGCTCGCGGTAGACCTCGGGGTCGGCGGCGGAGTGGCCGCGGTAGCGGTAGGTGAAGGCCTCGAGCATCGTCGGCCGCCGCTCCTCGCGGGCCAGCCGCACGCCCTCGGCGACCGCCTCGCGCACAGCGAGCACGTCCATGCCGTCGATGCGCTGGCCGGGAATGCCGTAGCCCTCGGCCTTCTTGGAGAGGTCGGTCTGGGCGGAGTGCCGCTCGACCGAGGTGCCCATCCCGTAAAGGTTGTTCTCGACCAGGAAGAGGACCGGCAGGCTCCAGAGTGCCGCCAGGTTCATCGTCTCGCCGAAGTTGCCGGCGTTGGAGGCGCCGTCGCCGAACATGCAGACGGTGACTGCGTCCTCGCCCTTGTACTCGGAGGCGAGGGCGAGACCGGCCGCGATCGGCAGGTTGCCGCCGACGACCCCGTAGCCCCCCATAAAGCGATGCTCGCGGTCGAAGATGTGCATCGAGCCGCCGCGCCCGCCGCTGGTGCCGTCGACGCGGCCGAAGAGCTCGGCCATCACGTGCTTGGGATCGGTGCCTCTGGCGATCGCGTGACCGTGCGTGCGGTAGGTGCCGATCAGGTAGTCCTCCTCGCGCATCGCCGCGGCAACCCCGACGATCGTCGCCTCCTCGCCGATCGCCAGGTGGAGAAAGCCACCCGCCTTGGCGCGTTGGTACTGGCGCCCCGCCTCCTCCTCGAAGCGGCGGATCAGCGCCATCCGCGCAAGCAGCTCGTAACAGGTGGTGGCGTCAGGGAGCTCGGCCATTCGAGACTGACCTTAGCTCGCGGCGGCGACCGCCTCCTCGACTCTGTCGTCACCCCAGAAGACCTCGTCGCCGACGCGCAGCGAGGGGACGCCGATCACGCCGCGCTCGGCTGCCTCATCGGTCGCTTCGCGCAGGGCGTTCTTGACCACTTCGGTCTGCACGGCCTTGGTCAGCGCGTTGGGATGCAGCTCGCAGGCGGCGGCGGCGATCAGCACGTTGTCGGGCTCGGAGAGGTCGCGGCCGGCGGCGAAAGCCTGGCGAAAGCCGGCGAGGGCGAAGGAGACGGTGCGCCCGGTCTGCTTGGCGAAGGTGGCGGCGCGCATCGCGACGAGCGTGTTGCCGGGCCAGGGCTCGGGCCAGACGAACGGCGGTAGCCCGTAGGCGCGGGCCCGCCGCTCGACCTCGGCGATGCCCTCCTCGCGCCTCGGCCCGTTGGCCCACGAGTCCCGCCCGAAGCGCTTGAACAGCCCGCCGAGCAGGATCGGCTGCCACTCGGGCTGCTCCAACTCGGCGTCGGTGAAGAGGCCGCTGATCCGCTCGGCCGTCAGGTACGCGTAGGGGCTGCCGAGATCGAAGTAGAAGGTCGCATGAGGGGAGAGATCGGCCATACCAGGACTTTATGACCCATGCAAAAAGCACTCAGTGAGCTATCTCATGGTACGTTCCATGGAAATGAGGAAGCGCATGAAAATCAGCAAGGGCGGACAGATCTCGATCCCGGCCCCGATTCGCAAGCGCTGGGGAACAGGCACCCTGACCTTCGAGGACCAGGGCGACCAGATCGTCCTCAGGCCCGCTCCCGACGATCCGATCGCCGCCGCGGCCGGAGCGTTCGCGGGGATCGGACCAAAGATCGACTGGGAGCAGGTCCGTCGCGAAGAACGCGAAGCGGAGGCGGAGGCGGAGGAGCGGAAGTTCGGTCCATGACGTTGCTCGACGCAAACGCGCTGATCGCCGTTATCAGGGGCGAGCCGGCGATGGAAAAGGTATTGACCATCCTCCGGGACGGCTCGGCTGCGATGACCACGGTGAATCTCGCCGAGGTGTACGACTCGGTATCTCGAAAGGTCGGGCTCTCCCATGAGGGCATCGCCGACGTGGTCGATCCTTTGCTCCAGGGTCCGATTGCGCCGATTTCGGTCGATGTCGGACTCGCCCGGCGTGCGGCGGAAATCCGTACCGCGCACTATCACCGCAGACGTCGGGACCTTTCACTTGCCGATTGTGTCCTGCTCGCAGCCGCCGGTGACGAAGACAGGATTGCGACAGCCGACTCCGATGTCCTCGCCGTGGCCGCCGAGCTCGGCATCGAGACAATCGAGCTGCCGCCCAGCTCGAACTGACGCGACCGCTGCCGGCTCAAGCATGGATCGCCCAGCCGTCGACGGCGCGGGCCGCGTCGAGGATCGCCTCGGAGATCGTCGGGTGGGGGTGGACGACCTGGGCCAACTCCTGGTAGCCGCCCTCCAGGGCCATCGTCGCGACCAGCTCGGCGATCATGTCGCAGGCGCGGTTGCCGACGATGTGGGCGCCGAGGATCTCGCCGTACTTGGAGTCGACGACCAGCTTGACGAGGCCGTCTTTGTCGTCGTAGACGGTCGCCCCGCCGACGCCGCCAAGCTTCTGCTTGCCGACCTTGACGTCGTGCCCGGCCTCCTTGGCCGCCGCCTCGGTGAGGCCGACGCTGGCCACCTGGGGGTGGCAGAAGGTCGCCCCGGCGACAAGGTTCTGGTCGACCGGGTGGGTCGGCTGGCCGGCGGCGTGCTCAACCGCGACGACACCCTCCTCGGAGGCCTTATGAGCAAGCGCCTTGGCGCCCGTCAGGTCGCCGATCGCGTAGACCTTCGCGTTGGAGGTGCGGCCGTACTCGTCGACCTTGACCTTGCCCTTCTCGGTCAGCTCGATGCCGGCCTCGGTGAGGCCCAGCGCCTCGACGTCGGGCGCCCGGCCGCCGGCGATGCAGAGGTAGTCGACCTCGATCGACTCCCCTCCATAGCTGAGCTTGACCGAGCTCTCACCGGCCTCGACGTTCTCGACCGGCGTCCCGGTGGAGATCGTGATGTTCTGCTTTTTGAAGGCGCGCTCGACGACCCGCGCCATGTCCTTGTCCTCGGCCGGCAGGATCTGGTCGAGCATCTCGATCAACACCACCTCGGTGCCGAAGCGGCCATAGGCGGAGGCGATCTCGCAACCCGAGGCGCCGGCGCCGGCCACGGCAATCTTCTTGGGCTGCTTGGGCAGCGACCAGGCCCCCCAGGTGTCAACCACCCGGTCGCCAAATTCGACCCCGGGGATCGGTAGCGCCGCAGAGCCGGTGGCGAGCACCACGGTCCCCGCCTCATAAGCCTGGTTGCCAACCTTGACGTTGCCCTCGGGGGTGAGCGAGCCCTCGCCCTCGATCTGGTCGATCTTGTTCTTGTCCCAGAGCATCTTCACGCCGTTGGAGAGCGAATCGGAGACTGCCGCGCGGCGCTTGCCGAGCGCCTCCCAGTCAAGTGAGACGTCCTTGGCGACGATGCCGAGCTCGGCCCCCTCGCGGGCCTGCTCGTAGATCTCCGCCGTGCGCAGCACTGTCTTGGCCGGGATGCAGGCGTAGTTGAGGCAGCGCCCGCCCGGCTTGTCCTTCTCGACCACGGCGGTCTTCTTGCCCAGCTGGGCGGCGCGGATCGCGGCTACGTAGCCGCCCGGGCCCCCGCCGATGACGATCACGTCGTAGGAATCTGCCACTGGATTGAGCCTATAGAACGAGCGTGCACTACTAGCGCGTCGGCATCTGGATGCGCGCCATCGCCTTGACCATGAAGAAGAAGAAGGCGCTGGTCACGGCGAGCAGGATGAGGGTGCCGACGATCTCGGTGACCGAGGAGGCGGTGGCCACGAGCCCGAAGAAAGCGCTGAAGATGACGAAGACCAAAACCAGCTGGAAGCCGAGCACCGCCCAGTAGCGGGCTCGCCACATGCCCCAAGCCATGATCCCCATGAGCAGCGCCGGCGCCAGGGCCTGGACGAAGCGCGGCCGCTCACCGTCGACCTCGGTCCCGGCCAGGTAGCCGGTGATGATCGAGATCGCAATCAGGGCAGAGACGACGGCGCCGATCGTCACAACCAGCGGACGCTCGCCGGTGGCAAGCGGCTCGAGTGCCTCGCGGGCGGCCTGGTTGCGTTCCTCGGCGCGGGCGTAGCCCTGCTCCATGCGCTCACGAGGAGTGGGCTTGGTGCCGCGTTGCTTGCGCTTGCTCGGTCGGTCAGCCACCGGGGGCTGCCTCTCCCAGCGGGGCGAAGGCGTTGCGCAGCTCTTCGGCGGCGGTGGCAGGGTTCCGCGCGTCGCGGATCGCCCGCACCACGCAAATGCGCTGCGCCCCAGCGTCGACTACCTCGGCGGCGTTCCCAAGGTCGATGCCGCCGATCGCAAAGAAGGGGTGGGGGGCGGCGTCCGCTGCGTGACGGATCAGGTCGAGCCCGACCGCCGACCGTCCCTGCTTCGTGGGGGTCTCCCAAATCGGCCCGACGCTGATGTAGTCGATTGGCTGTCCGGTGGACGCGGCGATTTGCTCCTCGGAGTGGGTCGAGAGGCCGACAATCGCCTCGGGCCCGAGCGCGGCGCGTGCCTCTCCCGCCGCCATGTCCTCCTGACCGACATGGACCCCGTCGGCGTCGCAGGCGCGGGCCAGGTCGGGGTCGTCGTTGACGATGAAGAGAGCGCTGTAGGTGTCGCAGAGGCGGCGGAAGGTCTGGGCAGCGAGCTCGATCTCGCGGCGCGGCAGCTGCTTCTCGCGCAGCTGGACGATGTCGACGCCACCGTTGAGGGCAGCACGCAGCAGCGGCTCGGGGTCCTCACCATGCGGCCGCGCGTCGCAGCAGAGGTAGAGACGCGCCGTACGCAGCCGCTCGCGGCGCAGCGGTCCTTTGGCGTCGGGTGTAGCAAGGCTCACCCCCCGATTATCGCTCTGTAGCATCGGTGGGGTACGGGAGCCCACGAGGCTGAGAGGGTGGCAGCGAGGCCACCGACCGTCTGGACCTGATCCGGGTAATGCCGGCGGAGGCAAGCGTGAGCGACAGAGGCACCTATGACGCAGTGATAGTTGGGGGTGGAGCGATCGGCCTCTGCTGCGCTTGGCGCGCCGCGCAGCGCGGTGCGCACGTCATCGTGCTCGAGCGCGCCGAGCCGCCGGCGGGTGCGACGCGTGTTGCTGCCGGCATGCTGGCGCCGATCGGCGAGCTGGCCTTCGGCGAGCCTGAGCTCTTGCGTATGAACCTCGAGGCGGCCGAGCTGTACCCGGGCTTCGTCACCGAGTTGGAGGCGGCGAGCGGTATGAGCAGCGGCTACGAGCGCCATGGCGCCCTGCACATCGCCCTCGACCGCGACGAGGCAGCCGAGCTGCGCCGCGTCCACGACTTGCAGCGCTCGCTCGGGCTCGGCGCCGAGTGGCTGCCGCCACGCCGCTGTCGCGAGCTGGAGCCCGGCCTGACCCCTTCCTTCAACGGCGGCGTTCACGCTCCCGAGGAGGCGGCGATTGACCCGCGCCGTATGTGCGCGGCGTTGCTGGCCGCCCTTGCTGCGAACGGGGTGGAGGTGCGCAGCGCCACCGAGGTGACGGAGGCGCTGCTCAACGGCGAGCGGATCGAAGGGGTGCGCACAGGCTCCGGCGAAGAGCTGCAGGCAGACAAGGTTGTGCTCGCGTCCGGCGCCTGGTCGGGCGCCGCGAGCTGGCTGCCTGAGCCGGCTCGGCCCGCGGTGCGCCCGGTCAAGGGCCAGATCCTCGAACTGCGCGCTATCGACGGCGAGCAGCCCTGTCAGCGGATCCTCGCTTCGGAGCGCGTCTACCTTGTCCCCAGGCCCGACGGGCGCCTGATCGCCGGGGCGACAACCGAGGAGCAGGGCTTCGATACAACGGTCACCGCCGGTGGCGTGCACGAGCTGCTGCGCGAGGCCTACCGGCTGCTGCCCGAGGTCGCCGAGATGGAGCTGGTCGAGTCGATGGCCGGCCTGCGTCCGGGCACGCCGGACAACCTGCCGCTGGTCGGGCCCGGCGCGCTCGACGGCCTGCTGCTCGCCTGCGGCCACTACCGCAACGGCATCCTGCTGGCGCCGCTGACCGCCGAGAAGATCGCCGCCGAGCTCGCCGGCGTGGGGGCCGCCGGATGAGGATCGAGCTAAACGGCAAACCACAGGAGTTGGTAGAAGGGGCGACGCTCGCCGACGCCGCGCAGGCGGCCGGCGCGACCGAGTCGCGGGGTGTCGCCATTGCCCTCGACGGAGAGGTCTGCCCGCGGGGCGAGTGGGCCGCGACGTCGCTCGCCGAAGGCAGCAAGGTCGAGGTGTTGGCCGCGATCCAGGGCGGCGCCGAGGGCTGGGAGCTCGGCGGCCAGGCCTGGACCTCGAGACTGATCGCCGGCACCGGCGGCTTCCGCTCGCTTGAGCAGATGGAGCAGGCGCTGGCTGCGTCGGGGGCGGAGATTGTCACCGTCGCCCTGCGCCGCATCGACCCCGACGCCAAGGGCTCGGTCCTCGACGTACTCGACCGGCTCGGCCTCGTCGCCCTGCCCAACACCGCCGGCTGTTACACCGCGCGCGACGCGGTGCGCACCGCCAAGCTGGCGCGCGAGGCCTTCGAAACCGACTGGATCAAGCTCGAGGTGATCGGTGATGACCGCACGCTCTACCCGGATGCGGTTGAGCTGCTCGACGCCGCCGAGACGCTGGTCGCCGACGGCTTCACCGTCCTCCCTTACACCAACGACGACCCGATCCTCGCCCGCCGCCTCGAAGAGGCGGGCTGTGCCGCGGTGATGCCGCTCGGTTCGCCGATCGGCTCGGGTGCCGGCATCCGCAACCCCTACAACATCGCGATCATCACCGAACGCGCCGCGGTCCCGGTCGTCCTCGACGCGGGCATCGGCACCGCGTCGGACGCCGCCCTGGCGATCGAGTTGGGCTGCGACGCGGTGATGGCCGCCAGCTCGATCTTTGGCGCCGCCGACCCGGTGGCAATGGCCACCGCCCTGCGCCTCGCGGTCGAGGCGGGCCACGCCGCACAGGGTGCCGGCCGCATCCCGCGCCGCACTCACGCTGAGGCCTCGACCCCCGAGCAGGGCCTGCCCGAGCTTTCCTAACCGCACGCCGGGACCCTCCGGCGCCGTCTACCATGGACAGCCGCGCCCCCGTAGCTCAGTTGGTTAGAGCGGCGGCCTTTTAAGCCGCGCGGCGCCGGTTCGAATCCGGTCGGGGGTACTGGCTCGGCAGGTAGGAAGGGACGTATGGCAACCGGCGCCAAACGCGACAAGGAGCTGCTGCGCTCACCCTGGGACCTTGAGCACGCGGACGACGAACGGCTCGAGCGCATCAAGGCGGAGGTCGATCGGGGCTTCGACGCGCTGCGCGACGTCGATGACGGCGTCTCGGTCTTCGGCTCGGCCAGGGTGCACGAGGGGCATCGGTGGTACGAGCTCTGCCGCGAGACCGGTCGCTGTCTGGCGAAGAAGGGCTTCACGGTGATCACCGGCGGCGGGCCGGGCCTGATGGAGGCGGCCAACCGCGGCGCGGCTGAGGCCGGCGGCCTCTCGGTCGGGCTCAACATCGAGCTGCCGATGGAGCAGCAGACGAACGCCTACGTCAACCGCGCGGTCGACTTCCGCTACTTCTTCGCCCGCAAGCTGATGTTCGTCCGCTACGCGCGCGCCTTCGTCATCTTCCCGGGGGGCTTCGGAACGCTCGACGAGCTCTTCGAGAGTCTCACCCTGATCCAGACCCACCGCATCGAGCACTTCCCGACGATCCTCGTCGACGCCGAGTTCTGGAAACCACTACTCAGCTGGATCGACGAGAGTCTCGAGGACACCGCCTTGATCGCCCCATCAGACATGGAGCTGCTGGTCACCGCCGACACCCCCGAGGAAGTCTGCGGCCACATCGAAAAGGCGACCGAACTGCAGAAGCAGCTCTAGTGCCGGAAGTGGCGGTGCTTGGTGAAGACCATGGCGACGCCGGCCCTGTCGCAGGCCTCGATCACCTCGGCGTCGCGTTTGGAGCCGCCGGGCTGAATCACTGCGGTGGCGCCAGCTTCGATTGCCAGCTGGGGGCCGTCGGCGAAGGGGAAGAAGGCGTCGGAGGCGACGGCTGAGCCGGCCAGCAGGCCCTCGGCGTCCTCGCCGCGCGCGTCGCGGCACTTCTCGACGGCCAAGCGGGAGGAGTCGACGCGGCTCATCTGGCCAGCGCCGATGCCCAGCGTGGCGCCGTCCTTGGCGAAGACGATCGCGTTGGAGCGCACGTGGCGCACGACCGTCCAGGCGAAGAGCATGTCCCGCCACTGCCCCTCGCTGGGCTGGGCCTGAGTCACGACCTCCATCAGCTCGCGCGGCTCGGGGTCGCCGTCGCGGTCCTGGATCAGCACCCCGCCCAGCACGCGCTTGATGTCGCGTTCGCTCGGGTCGCGCTGGCGACGCTCCTCCTCGCAGAGGATGCGGATCGCCTCCTTCTGCTGGAGGACGGCGAGCGCCCCGTGTTCGTAGTCGGGGGCGATCAGCACCTCGACGAAGTTCTCATGCAGCCTCTCGGCCAGCGCCTCGCCGATCGGCTGGTTGAAGGCGATTACCCCGCCAAAGGCGGACATCGGGTCACAGGCGAGCGCCTTCTCGTAGGCCTGCAGGGTGTCCTTGCCGATCGCCACCCCGCAGGGGTTGTTGTGCTTGATGATCACGCAGGCCGGCTCGTCGAAGTCCTCTGCCAGGCGCCGGGCGGAGTCGAGGTCGAGCACGTTGTTGAAGGAGAGCGCCCGGCCGTGCAGCTTGGAGACGCGCGAGAGCACGTGGCTGCGCACACCAGCCTCCGAATAGAGCGCCGCGCGCTGGTGCGGGTTCTCGCCGTAGGAGAGGTCGAGCACCTTCTCGTAGGCGACCGCCAGGTGTTCGGGGAAATCCTCGTACTCGGCCGAGAACCAGCGGCTGATTGCGGCGTCGTAGCGTGCCGTCTGGGCAAAGGCCTCGTTGGCCAGCCAGTGGCGGGTCGAGGCCGAGATCTCCCCGCCGGTCTCCTCGAGCTCGGCGAGCACCGCGTCGTAGGACTCGGGCTTGACCACAACGGCGACCCCGTCGTGGTTCTTGGCAGCGGCGCGGATCATCGTCGGGCCGCCGATGTCGATGTTCTCGACCGCGACCTCGGGCGCCACGTCATGGGCGGCGACGGTCTCCTCGAAGGGATAGAGATTGACGCAGACCAGGTCGATCGGCTCTATCCCCTCGCGCTCCAGGGTCGCGATGTGCTCGGCGTCGCTGCGTTTTGCCAGGAGCGCCGCGTGCAGGCGCGGATGCAGCGTCTTCACCCGGCCGCCGAGGATCTCCTCCTGGCCGGTGAACTCAGAGACGTCAGTTACCTCTAGCTCCGCCTCGCGCAGCGCCGTCGCTGTGCCCCCGGTGGAGAGGATCTCCACACCGAGGGCGGCAAGGCCGCGGGCGAAGTCGGCGACCCCGGTCTTGTCGGAGACCGAGAGCAGCGCCCGGCGCACCCTGACCGCGCCGTCGCTCACGGCTTCGGATCGGGTGTCTGCGGCGGGCTCACTCATCGATCACGACCAGGCGCGGGTCGTGGCCATCGATCCTAACCTTGCCTGCCGCGATCATGCGGATCGCCTCGGCGTAGAGCTCGTGCTCGGTTGCATGGATCGCCTTCTCGAGCGCTGCCCGGTCGCGATCGGCGGGAACCGCGACCTCGCGCTGGAGGATGACCGGCCCGGTATCGACCCCCTCGTCGACGAAATGGACGGTCACGCCAGTGGTCTCGACGCCCGCCTCCAGCGCCTGGCCGATCGCATCGAGCCCGGGGAAAGCAGGCAGCAGCGCTGGGTGGATGTTGACGATGCGCTGGGCGAAGCGGGCGACGAAGGGTGCGCCGAGCAGCTGCATGTAGCCGGCGAGCACGACGAGGTCGGCGCCGCGTGCCTCGATCCAATCGCCCATCGTCGCATCGCGCACCTCGCGCTCGGCGAACTCCTCGCGTGGGAAGACGGCCGTCTCGACCCCCGCGTCGCGGGCGCGCTCCAGCGCTCGCGCAGTGGGTTTGTCGGAGCCGACCCCGGCCACCTCGATCCCCTCGTGCCCGTGCAGCTGGTCGAGGATCGCCTGCAGGTTGGTGCCACTGCCGGAGGCGAGGACGACGAGACGAAACGTGGCACGGCGCATCTCTACGTCCTCGCTCGCTCGCGTGCAGAAGAGCACGCCACGCTCCCTGCGTCCTTGATCTGCTTGGCCACGTTTCGTCTCGAGCGACTTAGAGGATTCATACCCATGGCATTATCGCCTCGTGATGCTGCTTGATCGCCTCGGCCTCGACAAGCCGATAGTCCAGGCCGGGATGGGCGGCGGCATCAGCCGCCACGAGCTGGCGGTTGCCGTCTCGGAGGCCGGCGGACTGGGGACGATCGCCGTCAATGGGGCCGAGGCGATCGAGCGCGAGCTGCGCGCAGCGCGATCGCTGACCGGCCGGCCGATCGCGGTCAACGTGTTGCTGCCATTTGCGCGACGTAGCTGGTTCGAGGCGGCAGCGGCAGCCGACGTGGTCGTCACCTTCTGGGGCGAGCCTAGGCGACGGGTCCCCGGCGCCTGGATCCACCAGTGCGGCTCACTGGAGGAGGCCCGCGCCGCCTACGCTGCCGGGGCAGACGCCGTGATCGTCCAGGGGGTCGAGGCGGGCGGACACGTGCGCGGGACCCTGCCCGCGCTGGAGCTGCTCGAGCGAGTGCGAAGAAGCGCAGTGCCGGACGACTACCCGCTGCTGCTCGCCGGCGGCATCGCCGAGCGCGCCGACGTGCAGCGCGCGCTCGAGACCGGCGCCAGCGCCGCGGTTGCCGGCACGCGCTTCCTGCTCTCCGAGGAGAGTCGTGCTCACGCCGAGTATCGGAGCCGCCTGCTGAAGGCCGAGCAGACGCTGCTCACCGAGCTCTTCGGCTTCGGCTGGCCAGCTCCGCACCGAGTGATCGCCAACGCTGCGACCGATCGCTGGCTTGGCAACGACCGTCGTGGTCCGGCGCTCAACCGAGCCATCAATCGCCTCACGGCGCCGGGCTCTCGCTACGTTCCTGCTTCGCTCCAGGCACGCCTCGCCCGCGCCCAGCGTCCCGGCAGTCGCCTGCTCTCACCGCCAGGCCCCACCGACGACGGACCCGCCAACCTGCTCGACGCCGGCCCGCTCTACGCGGGAGAGACAGTGGCGCGCATCGACGACGTGCGGCCGGCGGCCGAGATCGTCGCTACGCTCACGCCGTGATCCGCCTCGCGCTCCTCTGTGCCGTTGGCGCGCTGACCGTGTTCACCGCAGGCCCTGCGCGGGCGGCGTTCCCCGGTGAGCCTGGCCCGATCGCCTACTCGAAGACGAGCGCCGAGGAAACGAGCGAAGGAACGCTGCTGCGACTCGGTGGGATCTTCGCTGCGCGAGCGCAGCGGCCTCATCTGCCCCGCCCGCTGACCACGATCCCCGACGACCACAGCCCCTCCTATTCGGCGAACGGGCGCAGCATCGTCTTCGTCAGCGAGTCGGAGACCGGTCGCGCCGCGATCTTCACGATGCAAAGCGACGGCTCGGAACGGAGACTGGTGGTCGCCGACGGCGCCGATCCGCATTTCTTCCCAAGCGGACAGGCGATCGCGTTCGCCCGCACCGTCGAAGGACACAGCCACATCTTCGCCATCCGCCTCGACGGCAGCGGCCTGCGCCAGTACACCTTCGGCCCCTACGACGACTACGACCCAGCGGTCTCGCCGGACGGCAGGCGCATCGTCTTCATCAGCAATCGAGACCGGGACAGCAGGCGCGATCGCAGCGACATCTTCGTGATCGATTCAAACGGCGGCGGCATGCGAGTGCTGAGCGACCTTCCCCGCAGTCAGGCCGAGCCGGACTGGTCGCCGAACGGCCGCCGCATCGTCTTCGCCATGGGCACCGGCTCGTACTCGAACATCTTCGTGGTGCGAGCCGGCGGCTTTCGCCTCATAGCGCTGACTGCCTGCAAGGCGCGGCCGCGATGCCCCGACTACGTCAGCCCCGTCTTCTCCCCGGACGGCCACCACGTTGCGGCCCTCGGCTTGGGCACCCGCACCAGCAGGATCTCCCTGCTGCCGATCGGCGGTCACGGCGCCACCGACTCGATCGACGGCGCCGGCACCGAAGAAGAAGGCTTCGGCAGTCATATCGGCGCCCCCGCCTGGGGCCCGCGGCCCGGACGCTAGCTCGACGTCGGCACCACCGCGACGTCCTCCAAGGCGAACTTGCCGTTCGCCTCTTCCGGATCGCCCAGCGGGTAGCGGCCGCTGAAGCAGGCGTCGCAGTGGTCCTCGGGCCGGGTGCCGATCGCCTCGTAGACGCCGTCCAGCGAGAGATAGGCGAGCGAGTCGCAGTCGAGCTCGTCGGCGATCTCCTGCACGCTGCGCTTGTGGGCGATCATCTCCTCGCGGGTCGACATGTCGACCCCGTAGTGGCAGGGGTTGCGGATCGGCGGCGCCGAGATGCGCAGGTGCACCTCGCGGGCGCCGGCGTCGCGCAGCATGCCGACGATCTGGCGCGTCGTGTTGCCGCGCACGATCGAGTCGTCGACGACGACGATGCGCTGGCCGGAGACGATCTCGGGCAGCGGGTTGAACTTGAGCCGCAGGCCGTGCTTGCGCAGCTCCTGGCCGGGCTGGATGAAGGTGCGGGCGACGTAGCGGTTCTTGATCAGGCCGTCGTCGCGGGGCAGCCCCGAGGCGCGGGCGAAGCCAGCGGCGGCCGGGTTGCCCGAGTCGGGCACAGAGATCACCAGGTCGGCGTCGACCGGCGACTCGCGCCAGAGGATCTCACCCATGCGCCCGCGCACCTGCTGCAGCACCTTGCCCTCGAGGCGGCTGTCGGGACGCGAGAAGTAGATGTGCTCGAAGACGCACATCGCGGGACGCTCGGCCCGCACCACCTGGCGCGTCTCGAGGCCACGCTCGGTCAGCGAGACCATCTCGCCGGGATGGACTTCACGCATCAGCTCGGCGCCGATGATGTCGAAGGCGCAGCTCTCCGAGGCGACGACGAAACGGTCGTCGAGCTTGCCGAGGGAGAGCGGCCGCACGCCGTGCGGGTCGCGGAAGGCGACGATCGCCCGCTTGGTCATGACCACGGTCGAGTAGGCGCCCTGCAGGCGTGGCATCACATCGGTTACCGCGTCCTCGATCAGCTTGCCCTCATGGGAAGAGAGCAGCGCCGCGATGATCTCCGAGTCGGAGGTGCCACGGAAGGCGATGCCGCGCTCCTTCAGCTCGCCCCAAAGCTCAACAGCGTTGGTCAGGTTGCCGTTGTGGGCCAGGGCCAGCTCGCGTCCGTCGTCGCGCCAGACGGGTTGGGCGTTCTCCCAGGAGCCGCCGCCGGTGGTCGAGTAGCGCACGTGGCCGATCGCCATGTCGCCGGCCAGCGCCCGTAGCTTCTCCTCGTCGAAGACCTGCGAGACGAGCCCCGAGTCGCGCAGCGTGGTGATGTGGCCGCCCTCGGCGGTGGCGATCCCGGCCGACTCCTGGCCGCGGTGCTGCAGGGCGTAGAGGGCAAAGTAGGCGAGCCGGGCGACGTCGTGGCCGGGTGCGTATACGCCGAATACCCCGCATTCCTCGCGCGGGCCGTCGCGGTCGATGAACTCCCGCTCGGTCAAGAGAACAGCGCGCTTCCTCGCATTAGAAGGACGTGACGCGCAGGCAGACTTGCCTACCCCGGCAGGGTAGCAACGGCGGGCGGGGGGCAAGTGGGACGAGGAAAGCCGCGAATTGCGGCAGTTCCGCGCTGGCTAGCCGCTGTCGCGGCCTTTGAGATGAACCGTGACCCGCTTGGCCTCGGTTCGCCCGGCAAGGTCTTCGGTGAAGGCGACGAGCTTTGCTTTCAGCGAATGCTGCGGCCCGATTCGGCCGAGGCGGCGCAACACCGCTTTGGGCAGCTGGACCCTGAAGACTCTCGCCTGACCGGGAGAGACTGTCTTCCGGCCGCCGCGCAGGGCGATGATCAGCCGGGTCGACTTGTTCCCGTTCGGATCGGGCTTCGGCTTGAAGCCCCAGCCGACCTGACCGATGACGCGGACCTCAGTCTTGGCGCTCGTCGTTATGCGCAGCAGGATCGAGCGCTGCTTGGCCCAGAACTCGGCGATCTCGAGTCTGATGCGCGGGCAGGTCTCATGGTGATCTGGGCTCTTCGGGCAGGCGTCCTGTGACTCGTCGCCATAGCCGTCGCCGTCGACATCAGGCTCGATCTTCGCCGAGACCGGTAGGCGGAATTTGGCCACCGGGGCGAAGGCCCACTCGAAGCCGCTGAGGGCGTCACCTTTGTATGTGCCGAGCGTGTCGCCTTCGGCGGCGGTGCTGCAGGCGAGTGTGCCCTCGCCCCCGGCTCGGTAGAGACCGAGCCGATCGCCCGCCTGCACCGCAATCCGCGTGTCCTGGGTGAAGGCGGGCATGCCGGCTTTCGCGTCGGCACTTTCGCCGACGATCCTGAATGCGTTTGGAACCGCAGTGGGGCGCAGCAGCTTGAGTCGCGCCGGCGCCGTTTCGACCGGGAACCCGGGCTTGATGCGCACGGTCCATGAGGTGATGACCCCGTCGTTCGGCGCCGTCAGCGGCAGGCTGCTGTCGGAGGCCCGCTGGAGCTGGGTCAGCGTGGTGCCCGGTTCGGCGGTATCAGCGAGGCACTCGTCGCCGAACTCGGTCGCGGCCGACGCGTGGGCGGGGAGGGCCAGTGCCGCCAATGCCATAGCCACCAATCCTCTGCGCATGGCCGCAGATTAGTTGGCTAGCGCGATGCCCCGGCGGCAAGTAGCGCGTCGAGCGCCCGCTCGAGCCCGCCGATCGCCGAGTCGAGCGGGTCGGCGGCGCCGGCGGCGCGGGCGCGGATCAGGGCGCCCTCGACCGTTGAGACGACGAGGCCGGCGAAGGTCTTGGCCTGCTTGGCGCTGACCCCTTCGTCGCGCAGGGCGGTGGCGATCGGCCGTTCCCAGCTCTGGAAGGCGGCGGTCGCGGCGGCGGCCAGCTCGGGGTCCTCGGGCCGGGCCAGAGCCGCGGCGGCGACCGGGCAGCCGAGTCGCTCGGGGTGGTTCTTGACCCGGCGGCGGAAGATCTCGCCGAACCCGGCCAGGGTGCCGCGCACACCGCGCTCCTCGAGCGAGCGTTCGATCAGTCCCTTGATTTCCTCGCCCTCGAGTTGCGTCGCCTCGACCGCAAGTTGCCGCTTGCCGCCGGGGAAGTGGTGGTAGATCGAGCCGCGCGGCGCCTTGCCGCGCTCGGCCACGTCGCGCAGCTCCATGCCCGCGTAGCCCTTCTCGGCCAGCAGCTGGCGAGCCCCGTTCAGGAGCAGTACCCGCCCGTCGCGGCGCCTGCTCTCGGCCGGCTGGCCATCGGCGATTCTGGATATGCCCACGGTCATAGTCTATAGTGCGCACCGATGTATGACCGTGGGCATAGAAGCACCGTGGCGATCGCCTGCGCCGGCGCCTTCCTCGCCTTCCTTGACGCGACGATCGTCAACATCGCCTTCCCGGACATCTCCGCCTCTTTCGCCGGGGCCGATAGGGGAGAGCTCTCCTGGGTGCTCGACGGCTACTTCGTCGTCATCGCCGCCCTCCTAGTGCCCGCCGGTGGCCTCGCCGATCGCTTCGGCCACAAGCGCATCTTCCTGCTCGGCGTCGCCGGCTTTACCGTTGCCAGCCTGCTCTGCGCGGCAGCGCCATCGCTGGAGCTGCTGATCGGCTTCCGCGTCCTGCAGGGCATCGGCGCGGCGTTGATCGCACCGACCTCACTGGCGCTCGTCCTCGACGCCTTCCCGGCCGAGCGGCGCGCCGCCGGCGTCGGCCTCTGGGGCGCGGCTGCGGCTGCGGCTGCCGCGGTGGGCCCGACCCTAGGCGGCGCCCTGGTCGAGCTCTCCGACTGGCGCCTCGTCTTCCTCGTCAACCTGCCGATCGGCGCTGCCGTCCTTTGGCTTGGCAGGGGCCGGCTGCGCGAGCGCCCCAAGCTCGACAGTCACCTGCCCGACCTGCCTGGCGCCCTGATGCTCGCCCTCAGCCTGGCGCTGGTCACGCTGGCGATCGTCGAGGGCAACGAGTGGGGCTGGACCGCAGCGGCGACGCTCGGTGCCTTCGCTGCCGCGGCGGCGCTGCTGGGCGGGGTGATCTGGCGCAGCACCCGCCATCCGCGCCCGATCGTCGAGCCGGCGCTCTTCGCCCACCGCTCCTTCCGCATCGGCAACCTCGGCACGCTGCTCTTCTCCGCCGCCTTCTTCTCGCTGATCCTCGGCAACGTCGTCTTCCTCACCTCGATCTGGGGATACACCGTGCTGCAGGCGGGCGCGGCGACCCTGCCGGGACCGGCCCTCTCGACGATCGTCGCCGGCCCCGCCGGCCGGCTTGCCGATCGCTTCGGCCACCGCGCCGTGATCGTCCCCGGCGCACTCTTCTTTGCCGCCGGCGTGATGGTGCTGCGCTCGGCTGGTGCCGAGCCCGACTGGCTCAGTCTCTGGCTGCCAGGCGCCGTGCTCACCGGAATCGGCATCGGCCTTGCCTTCCCGACCCTCGGCTCGGCCGCCGTCCGCGACGTGCCTGACGAGCGCTTCGCCACGGCCAGCGCCGTCAATGCCGCCTTCCGCCAGGTCGGCGCCGTGCTCGGCACGGCGATCCTTGTTGCCATCGTCGGCGACCCGCTAGGGCTCGGCGAGGCCCTCTCGGTTGCCGATGATGCCTACCTCTTCGCCGTTTTTGCCGCCCTGGCCTCAGGCGCCGCGGCATTCGCGCTCAAGCCGGTCAGCAAGAGTGCGACGCGGGCCGCGGAGGCGAGTGCACTGGCGCCCGCCAGCTACGAGCCCCGCGCGTCCTAGCTGCTCATTTCTGGGGGGGTGTGTCCGCGGTTGTCGGAGCATTGAGGGCTTTGTTGACCTGCCTCGTGACTTTGCCGGAGACCTCGCTCGCCGCGACTGTTCCTGCCTGCTGGGCCGTGTTTTCTGCCGTTTCGGCTTGCTTGCTTGCGAAGAGGGTTCCCAGCCCTCCCGCGGCCAGTAGGCCGAAGAGGACGCCGACCACGGCAAAGACCTGCTTTGCGATGTCCTCTTTGTCGGTATCCAGGGCCTTCCAGCAAAGCGCCGTGCCGGCGACGAGGACCAAGACCGAAAGGATGAGGGTGGCGAGGACGGGATCTACTGAGACGGACGCGAGACTCATGGCTTCCTCCGGAATTGATCGCTTTTAAAGGCCTGCGTATTCCGGCAGTCTCTAAAAGCAATCGGACCCTTGGTCCGCTAGAGCCGCTCGCCGCTCTCCGCGTCGAAGAGGTGGAGCTTGGAGGTGTCGGCCCATAGCTGGGCCGTGTCGCGGCGCTTGATCTTGCTCGCCGGGTCGAGGCGGGCGACAATCTGCTCCTGGCCCTCGCGCACTTCGGGCACGCCGGTCTCCTCGAGGCGTTCTTCGACCAGGTCGGCGAGCTGCTCGGACTCGACCCTGCCCGACTCGACGTGGAAGTAGGCGTAGAGGTCGGAGCCCAGCGACTCGACCAGGTCGATCTCGGCCTCGAAGACGACGCCGCGCTCGTCGCGCAGGTCGCCGATCATCTCGGCGTCCTCGAAGCTCTCCGGACGCAGCCCGGCGATCACCTCTCCGTCGCGGCCGCCGCCGAGGCCCTCCGGCAGGTCGGCCTCGCCGATCGGCAGCTTCACCTTGCCGCTGCTCAGCTCGGCGGGCATGAAGTTCATCGCCGGTGAGCCGATGAAGCCGGCGACGAAGAGGTTGACCGGCTCCTCATACAGTTCGGCCGGTGTGCCGACCTGCTGTAGGGCACCGGCTCGCATCACGGCCACGCGGTCGCCGAGCGTCATCGCCTCGACCTGGTCGTGGGTGACGTAGACGGTCGTCGTCTCCAGCCGCGACTGCAGCCGCGCCACCTCGGTGCGCATCTGCACGCGCAGCTTGGCGTCGAGGTTGGAGAGCGGCTCGTCCATGAGGAAGGCCTTCGGGTCGCGGACGATCGCCCGCCCCATCGCCACCCGCTGGCGCTGGCCACCGGAGAGGTTGGCCGGCCGGCGGTCGAGGTGCTGCTCGAGGTCGAGCGTCTTTGCCGCGTCCTCCACCTTGCGGTCGATCTCCTCCTTGTCGACCCCGGCCAGCTTCAGCGCGAAGCCCATGTTCTCGCGCACGGTCATGTGCGGGTAGAGCGCGTAGTTCTGGAAGACCATGGCGATGTCACGGTCCTTGGGGGCGCGGTCGTTGACCAGCTCGCCGCCGATCTTCACCTCGCCCCCGGTGACGTCCTCGAGCCCGGCGATCATCCGCAGCGCGGTCGACTTGCCGCAGCCCGAGGGGCCGACGAGGATCATGAACTCGCCGTCGCCGATCTCCAGGCTCATGTCCTTGACGGCTTCCTCGCCGTCGGCGAAGACCTTGGTGATTCCTTCGAGGGTTATCTCAGACATCGGGGGCTCCTTTATCCCTTGACGGCCCCGGCGGTCAGGCCGGAGACGATGCGGCGCTGGAAGAAGAGGACGAAGACGATGATCGGCACGGTCACCACCACTGCCGCAGCGGCGATGCTGCCGGTCGGTTCGGTGAACGAGGACTCGCCGGTGAAGAAGGCGAGCGAGGCGGGCACGGTGCGCGAGGCATCCGAGGAGGTCAGCGAGATGGCGAAGAGGAAGTCGTTCCAGGCGAAGATGAAGACGAGGATCGCGGCGGTGAACATGCCCGGCGCGGCGAGTGGCACGATCACCTTGCGGAAGGCCTGGAAGGGCGTCGCGCCGTCGACCTGAGCCGCTTGCTCGAGCTCCCAGGGGATCTCGCGGAAGAAGGCGACCAGGCAGTAGATCGCCAGCGGTAGGGAGAAGGTGAGGTAGGGAATGATCAGCCCCGGATAGGTGTCGTAGAGGCCGAGCGCCCGCCACATGTCGAAGAGCGGGCCGATGGTCGAGATCGGCGGGAACATGGCGATCGCCAGGGCGCCAGCGAGGATCACCCGCTTGCCGGGGAATTCGAGGCGCGCGATCGCGTAGGCGCAGAAGGAGGCGAGCACGATCGAGATCACGGTGGTCGAGAGGGCGATGAGGATCGAGTTGATCAGCGGCTTGATGAAGGGGCTCTCGTCGATGCCGCCTTCGAAGAGGCTCTTGTAGTTGTCGAAGGAGACCTCGCTGGGGATGAAGCGCCCATCGGCGATCGATTCCGGTGGCTTGAGCGAGACCGAGATCAGCCAGAGC
The DNA here is from genome assembly GCA_963715455.1 of uncultured Solirubrobacterales bacterium. GTDB lineage: Bacteria > Actinomycetota > Thermoleophilia > Solirubrobacterales > 70-9 > VRUE01. The sequence continues at coordinate 695,124 of OY970245.1, forward strand.
ACCGGGATCAGGGCGAAGATCAGCACCACGGCGATGCCGATGCTCCAGAGGGCGTATTCGCGGCTGCCGCGTTCCATCTACTTCACCGGCCTTCCTTCTTCGACCCGGGTGCCGAGCAGGCGCACGTAGACGAAGGCGATGATCAGCACGCAGATGAAGATCAGCACCGAGACGGCCGAGCCGAGGCCCAGGTTGAGCCGCGAGATGAGCTGGTTGAAGCCGAGGATCGAGACCGATTCGGTGTCCTGCGCACCGGCGGTCATGATGTAGATCGTGTCGAAGACGCGGAAGGCGTCGAGCGTGCGGAACAGCAGGGCAACCAGTATCGCCGGCTTCATCAACGGCAGGGTGATGCGCGTGAAGCGCTGCCAGGCGCTCGCCCCATCGACCTTCGCCGCCTCGTAGAGCTGGCCGTCGATCGTCACCAGGCCGGCGAGCAGCAGCAGCGCCATGAAGGGCGTCGTCTTCCAGACCTCGGCCATGATGATCACGGCGAAGGAGCTGAAGCGGCCGCCGAACCAGTCCATTTCGTCGGAGATCAGCGGCAGGTTGTTGACGAAGCCGCTGTCCGGGGCGAAGGCGAACTGCCAGGCGAAGGCGGCGACCACGGTGATGATCCCGTAGGGGATCAACACTCCCGTGCGCACGGCGCCGCGGCCAAAGATCGCCCGGTGCATGACCAGGGCGATGATCATGCCCAGCACCAGCTCGATCGAGACGGTGACCACGGTGAGGAAGACGGTGTTGAAGACGTCCGTCCACCAGAGGTCGGAGCTGAGCACCGAGGTGTAGTTGTCGAGGCCGACGAAGCCGCCCTCGTCGGGGAAGCGCAGGTCGATCTGCTGCACCGAGAGGGCGATCGCGTAGCCGATCGGGTAGGCGGTGACGGCGAGCATCGCGATCACCGCCGGCGCGCAGAGCAGCCAGGCGAGCCGGTGCTCGGAGCGGGTGCGCGCGCTGGCGCCGGCCGTTGCCGCCCCGTCGCTCACAGCAGCCCTTCCCGCTTGACCGCGTCTTCGAGGTTGGAGCGCAGTTCCTCGTAGACCGAGCTGGCGTCTTCAGGGTCGATCTTGTCGGGCGGGTGCAGCGAGCGCTGCACGGCGAGGCTGACGTCCTGGTAGGCAGCGGTGCTCGGCCGCGGCCCGGCGTCTTCGATCGATTGCTTGACCAGTCCGGCGAAGCCCGGGTAGGCCCCGGTCACGGTTTTGGTTGCGTAGAGGTCGGAGCGCGAGGGCGGCAGCCCGTCGAGTTCGACTGCGGTTTGCTGGCTTTTGCGACCGGCCAGGCAGGCGGCCGCGTCGAAGGCGATGTCCTTGTTCTCGGAGAAGGAGCTGACTGCGAGGTTGAAGCCGCCCAGTGGGGGCTTGCTGGGCCGGCTGGCATCGATCCGTGGGAAGCGGGCGAAGCCCATGGTCTTGGCGATGTCCGGCGCTTCTTCAGAGGCGCTGGCGTAGGCGAAGGTGTAGTTGGTCATGAAGGCCGATTCACCCGACTCGAAGCCGATCCGGGCGGTGTCCTCGTTGGAGGTCGAGAGGCTCGCCGGCGCCGCCGAGGAGTTGGCGAAGCGACCCATCACCTCCAGGGCCCGCGTCGTCGGCCCCTCGGCCAGGTCGACTTCCTCCGGGCTGGAGAGCAGCTGCGTGCCGGCGCTCTCGATCAGCGCGTTGGCCCAGACAGTGAAGCCCTCGTAGCGGTTGGCCTGCACCTGGATCGTGCCGCCGTTGCTGCGGCCGAGCTCTTCGGCCTGGTCGATCATCTCGTCCCAGGTCTGCGGAGCCTTTTTCACCAGGTCCTTGCGGTACCAGAGCAACTGGGTGTTGGTGTTGAACGGCGCCGCGTAGAGCTTGCCCTCGAACGAGGCGGTTTCGATCACCCCGGGGAAGACATTTTCGGTGACTTCCTGCTTGCGCTTGCCGGTCCACTCGTCGACCCAGCCGGCGTTGGCGAACTCGCCGGTCCAGATCACGTCCATGCCGACGATGTCGATCGAGGAGTCGTCGGCGCCCAGCCGGCGGACCAGCTGTTCGCGCTGCTGGCTGGCGTCGGTGGGAAGGAATTCCGGTTCGACCGTGTAGCGGCCGTTCGACTCTTCGCTGCAGCGTTTGGAGACTTCCTCGATCGAGCCGCCCGGCTGGATGGCGACGAAGAAGGTCAGCGTGCGTCCTTGCGCGCCCTCCGACTTGTCGCCAGAGGCGAGGAGGACGACCACGAGGGCGATTGCGCCCAAGCAAACCAAGCCGATTGCAGCTACGCGAGCTGTCAATTGCATCCCTCCATTTCGCGCCGCGCCACTGGCGGGGCGCACCGGTAGAAATGCCCGAATCGGCTGTTGCTTAAACGGTCAGCGAGCGCCAGGCGCTCGCGGCGGCGTCGAGGCCGAAGGTGAGGCTGCGGTCGCCGGCGGCGATCTCGATCGTCGTGCCGCCGACCTCACCGAGGACGATGGCGCCGAGAGCCTCCAGCTCGCCGCGATCACCGCTCAGCAGGAAACCGCCCGGGCCCTCGCCGAAGAGCGCCTCTTCTGGGGAGCAGCCGCGTTCGCGTAGTGGCTGAAGGTCGACGCTACAACCGATCCCTCCGGCGATCGCGCCCTCGGCCAGAGCGCAGGCGAGGCCGCCGTCGCTGATGTCGTGGGCAGAGGAGAGCTTGCCGACGCGCACCGCCTCGCGCAGCGTTGCGCAGGCGGCGGCCACCGCAGCGACGTCGGGCTGGGGAAGGCCCATCTGCAGCTCGCCGCGCAGCTTGGCCAGCTCCGAGCCGGCCAGCGAGGGGGAGAAGGGGCCGAGCAGGGCGATCGCCTCGCCCTGCTCGGCGAAGGCGTTGCCAGCCGCCCTGGCCGGATCGGGCAGCTCGCCGACCATGCCGACCACCGGGGTCGGGTAGATCGGGCCTTCCGGTCCCTCGTTGTAGAGCGAGACGTTGCCGCCGACGACCGGTACGCCGAGCGCCTCGCAGGCATCGGCCAGGCCGCTGACCGCCCGGTCGAGCTGCCAGGCGGGCACCGGTTTCTCCGGGTTGCCGAAGTTGAGGCAATTGGTCAGGCCGAGCGGCGCGGCGCCGACGCAGGCGAGGTTCTGGGCGCACTCGAGCACCGCCTCGACCGTGCCGGCGTAGGGGTCGCAGGCGACCCGGCGGCCGTTGCCATCGATCGAGACGGCGATCGCGTTGCCGGCCTCGGGGATCTGCAGGACGGCGGCCTCGGCGGACTCCGGTCGGCGCACGGTGCGCGAGCCGACCAGCGAGTCGTACTGCTCGAAGGCCCAGCGCTTGGAGGCGACGCTGGGCGAGGCGAGCAGCGCGAGCAGCGTCTCCTCGGCCGAGGTCTCCTCGGCGAGGGTCGCACGGTTGCCGTAGATCCAGCCCTCCGGCGCGGCCGGGCTGAGGTCGTAGAGCGGACAGCCGTCGACCAGCGCCTCGACGGGCATCTCGCCGACTACCTCACCGCCGCGCAGCACGCGCACCTGACCCGTGTCGGTGACCACGCCGATCTGCGCCGACCCGGTCTGCCATTTCTCGCAGAGGGCCAGCACCTCGGGCACCTTGGCCGGCTCGACCACCGCCAGCATGCGCTCTTGGGACTCGGAGACCATGATCTCGAAGGGCTCCATATCGGCCTCGCGCAGCGGCACCTTGGCCACGTCGAGGTCGATGCCGACCCCGCCGGCCGAGGCCATCTCCGCCGCCGAGGAGGTGAGGCCGGCAGCGCCGAGATCCTGCAGCGAGACGAGCAGTCCCTTGCCAAGCAGCTCCAGGCAGCACTCGAGCACCTTCGACTCCTCGAAGGGGTCGCCGATCTGCACCGTCGGCCGCTTTGCCTCATCACCCTCGCCGAGCTCGGCCGAGGCGAGCACCGAGGCGCCGCCGATCCCGTCGCGGCCGGTAGAGGCGCCCATCAGCACGACCGCGTTGCCGACCCCGGCGGCGGCGGCGCGAACCATGTCCTTCGTCTGGGCGATGCCGACGCACATCGCGTTGACCAGGCAGTTGTGCTCGTAGGGTGCCTCGAAGTAGATCTCGCCGCCGACGTTTGGCACGCCGATCGAGTTGCCGTAGTGGCCGATGCCGCGCACCGCCCCGTCGAGCAGGTGGCGCGAGCGCAGCGAGTCGAGCTCGCCGAAGCGCAGCGAGTCGAGGATCGCGATCGGCCGCGCGCCGAGCGCGAAGACGTCGCGCAGGATGCCGCCGACCCCGGTTGCCGCCCCTTGGAAGGGCTCGACCGCGCTGGGGTGGTTGTGCGACTCGACCTTGAAGGCGATCGCGTGGCCGTTGCCGATGTCGACCGCGCCGGCGTTCTCGCCCGGCCCCATCACCACCCGCTCGCCCTCGGTCGGCAGGCGGCGCAGCAGCTTGCGCGAGTGCTTGTAGGCGCAGTGCTCGGACCAGAGCAGGCTGAACATCGCCAGCTCGACCGCGTTCGGCTCGCGGCCGAGCTTCTCGCAGATCAGCTCGAACTCGGAGTCGGTCAGCCCCAGCTCGCGGTGCTTGGCGACCTCGACCGTCACGCTGCCACCCCAGCCGCGGCAACGGCTTCGAAGACCTTGAGCCCATCGGTCGACCCGGTCAGCGGGTCGACCGCGTGCTCCGGATGTGGCATCAGCCCAATCACGTTGCCCGCCTCGTTGCGCACCCCGGCGATGTCACGCGCCGAGCCGTTCGGGTTCTGTCCCGGCGCGTAGCGGTAGGCGACCTGCCCCTTCGCCTCCAGCTCATCGAGCACCTCATCCGGTGCGTAGTAGCGACCTTCCCCGTGCTTCGCCGGAATCGATAGAGATCGATCGAAGCCTTTTCGGGTATCTGGCCCGGAAAAAGCTTCGATCGACTCCTCGATCAGGTCGAGCTGGCGGCAGTGGAAGCGCAGGTCCTCGTTGAGGAGTAGGGCGCCGGGCAGCAGGCCGGCCTCGCAGAGGACCTGGAAGCCGTTGCAGATGCCGAGCACCGGACCGCCGGCCGCGGCGAACTCGCTCACCGCCTCCATCGCCGGCGAGAAGCGGGCGATCGCGCCGGCGCGCAGGTAGTCGCCGTAGGAGAAGCCACCGGGGACGACGACAGCGTTGATCCCCTCCAGGTCACGCTCCTCGTGCCAGACGAGCCGCGCCTCGGCCCCGGTCCGCTCGCAGGCTGCCAGGGCATCCCGCTCATCGCAGGAGCCGGGGAACTGCAAGACACCCCAGCGCATCAGGCGGCGCCGTCGAGCTGCTCGATCTCGTAGTCCTCGATCAGCGGGTTGGCAAGCAGCTTCTCGCAGAGCGCCGCCAGCTGTGCCGGGTCCTCGATATCCAGCTCGACCATGCGGCCGACGTGGACGTGCTCGATCCCCTCGAAGCCGAGCGCCGGCAGGGCCCGCTCAACCGCCTTGCCCTGAGGATCGAGGATCCCCTCCTTGGGCCGGATCAGCACGCGAGCGCGAGCCACTTAGAAGCTGTGCTCCGTGATCCGCTCGTAGGCCTCGACGTACTTGGCGCGGGTCTGCTCGACCACGTCGGGTGGCAGCTCCGGCGCCGGCGGCGTGTGGTCCCAGCCCGCCTCGTCGGCCCAGTCGCGGACGAACTGCTTGTCGAAGGAAGGCTGCGTGCTGCCCGGCTGATAGCGGTCGGCCGGCCAGAAACGCGAGGAGTCCGGGGTCAACACCTCGTCGGCGAGCACGATCTCGGCGCCGGCGTGGCTGCCGAACTCGAACTTGGTGTCGGCGAGGATGATCCCCCGCTCTGCCGCGTGTTCGGCGCCGCGCGTATAGACCTCGATCGAGATGCGCCGCAGCTCCTCCATCAGCGCCCGGTCGCCGACGATCTCGGCGGCCCGCTCGAAGTCGACGTTCTCGTCGTGGTCGCCGATCTCGGCCTTGGTCGCCGGGGTGAAGATCGGCTCCGGCAGCTTGTCGGACTCGAGCAGGTTCGCGGGCAGCTCGATCCCGCAGACCGTGCCGTCACGCTTGTATTCCTTCCAGCCGGAGCCGGAGAGGTAGCCGCGCACGACGCACTCGACCGGGTACATCTCCAGGCGCCGCACGCGCATCGCCCGTTCGGCCACCTCTTCGGGCACGTCGGCGGAGATGAAGTGGTTGGGGACGATCTCGCCGGTCAGCTCGAACCAGAATTCGGAGATGCGGTTGAGCACCTTGCCCTTGTCGGGGATCGGCGTCGGCATCACCACGTCGTAGATCGAGATGCGGTCGGAGGCGACCATCAGCAGGTCGTCCTCCCACTCGTAGATCTCGCGCACCTTCCCCGAGGAATGGAGCTTCAGATCCTGAACCGGCGTCACAGCTCCGATGCTAGCTGCCGGGAGGGTCGGAGACGCTGCTCGCGCGGGTGGCGTGTGGGAGGGGGGTCGAGGACAGCCCGTGGACTGCCCGCAGGCCCCCCTCCCACACGACAGGACCCGCGCGCCAACCCGTCTGCGATCCTGTTCGTCGTGACCCTGCCGCCCGAACCTTCGAGCCACGCGCTCGTGCAGACGCTCAAGTGGGCCTTCCGGCCGCTGCCCTTCATGCAGGAGTGCCGCGAAAAGTACGGCGACAGCTTCAGCGTCAAATTCATCAGCTTCGAGCGGCCGATGGTGATGATCTCCGACCCGGTGGCGATCAAGGCGCTTTACATGGAGCGCGAGCACGGGCTGCCGCCGGGGCGCGACATCATCCTCAAGCCGATTCTCGGCGCCCGTTCCCTGCTTTTGCTTGAGGGTGCCGACCACCTCGCCCACCGCAAGCTGATGCTGCCGCCCTTCCACGGCGAGCGGATGCGCTCCTACGAGCCGATCCTCGACGAGATCGTCGACGCGGAGATTGACTCCTGGCCGCTGGGTGAGGAGTTCGCCATTCACCCGCGCATGCAGTCGATCACCCTGGAGGCGATCCTGCGGGTCGTATTCGGCGTCGCCGAGGGGCCGCGGCTGGAGAACCTGCGGGTGCTGCTGACCAAGGTGCTGGAGGAAACCGCCTCGCCCTTCGCCCAGCTGATCGGCCTGGCAACGCGGCGCTTCGGCGGCGAGCCCTGGGGCAAATTCGAGGGCCAGCTGAAGAAGGTCGACGAGCTGCTCTACGCCGAGATCGCCGAACGGCGCACGAGCGGCGATTACGAGGAGCGCGAGGACATCCTCTCGATGATGATGCAGGCCCGCTTCGAGGACGGCGGTGAGATGAGCGACGTCGACCTGCGCGACCAGCTGATGACCCTGCTGCTCGCCGGCCACGAGACGACGGCGACGGCGCTGGCCTGGACCTTCGACCTGCTGCTGCGCCACCCCCACCAGCTGCAGCGCCTGCGCGAGTCGCTAGAGGCGGGCGAGGACGACTACCTGCGGGCGACGATCTCCGAGTCGCTGCGCCTGCGCCCGGTCGTGCCGCTGGCCGGCCGCCGCCTCAGTAAGGACCTCGTCGCCGACGGCCTCGAGCTGCCGGCCGGCACCGACGTGACGCCGGCGATCTGGCTTGCCCACACCCGCGCCGACGCCTATCCCGAGCCCTTCGCCTTCCGTCCCGAGCGCTTCCTCGAGGACGCCCCCGACACCTACGCCTGGGTGCCCTTCGGCGGCGGCGTGCGACGCTGCATCGGCGCCGCCTTCGCCGAGTTCGAGATGCGCATCGTGCTGCGCGAGGTGCTGACCCGCTGCGAGCTGCACAAGGCCAGCCGCGCCCCGGAGAAGATCGGTCGCCGCAACATCACCCTCTCGCCGCGCAACGGCACCCCGGTTATCGTTACCGCGCGCCACCCGGCGCGCGAGCGCGACCTGGTTGCTGTCTAGTCCTTCGCGGCGCGCTCGGCGGGGTGTTCCTGTGCCCAGCGGGCGATCGTGCTCGAGCCGGAGATCACTTCGCCGTCGTCGAGCACCAGAATCGGCACCTCGTCGGTGCCGCTCAGCTCCCGTACCTCGGCCCGATCGTCCTTGCGGCTGCCCCAGGTCCAGGGCATCAGCCGGTAGCCACCGACCGTCTTGAGCTCGTAGCTGTAGCCGGCCGCGTCGAGCGCCTTGCCGGCCTTCGCACACGGATGCGCAAACCCAGGCCCCAGTTTCTTCTGCCCGCAGGTGTAGAGAATCATCGGCGGGAAGCCTAGCGACCGAAGCCCGAAGATCGAGATGCTACGCTTGTAGCACTATCGTAGAAGTTGCGACACGAGAGCTGCGCAACAAAACCGCCGACCTTCTGCGCAGGGTCGAGGCGGGCGAGAGCATGGTGATCACCGTGCGCGGGAAGCCAGTGGCGGATCTGGTGCCGCATCGACCCGAGGGGCCTCGCTGGCTAGGGCCGGACGAGGTGATGGAGATCGTGACGAAGTACTCGGCCGACCCTGGGCTTCGCGACGACCTTCGACGCCTTGCCGGCGAAACCAGCGACGAACTTCCTCCACTGTGGTGAGCGAGAAGCGGCCAGCTCGCGGTTTGCTCGACACCTCGATCTTCGTTGCGCTTGAGGAAGGTCGCTCTGTGAGGCAGGAGGTGCTTCCTCGGCAGAGCACGATCTCGGTAGTGACCCGGGCCGAGCTCCGAGTGGGAGTTCTGGCTGCGGAGGACATCGAGAGTCGAGACCGCCGAATCGCCACCTTTGAGGCGGCCGGCCGGTTCGCCGCGCTTCCCGTCGACGATGAGGTGGCTCGCGCTTGGTCGCAGATGCGAGCCTACCTCGCGGCATCCGGCAGTCGAGTCCCGATCAACGACATGTGGATTGCCGCCACCGCGGCTGCCTACGAGATGCCGGTCCTGACGCAGGACGGTGACTTCGACGCCCTCAACGGCGTCGCCGGTCTGACCGTGATCCCGGTTTAGAAGGGCTAGCTCCTAGGCGCGCAGCGCTTCGAGCCGCTCGAAGACCTCGGGCAGGTGGGTGAGGTAGGCGTCGTAGTCGAAGACGGCGTCGAGGTCTAGGTCGGGGGCGGCCTCGGCGAGCAGCTCGCGGAAGTGGGTGCCGGTGTCCCAGGCTTGCTGGGCGTTCTCCTGGACGACGCGGTAGGCCTCGTCGCGGGTCAGGCCGGACTCGACCAGGGCGGTGAGGGCGCGCTGGCTGAAGAGGGCGCCATGGGTGAGCTCGAGGTTCTCGCGCATGCGGTCGGCGCGCACGTTCATGCCACTGACCACCTTTGTCGCCAGGTCCTGCATGTAGTCGAGGCCGATCGTCGCGTCAGGGAGGATCACCCGCTCGGCGCCGGAGTGGGAGATGTCGCGCTCGTGCCAGAGGGCGACGTTCTCGAGGCCGGTTTGGGCGTAGCCGCGCAGCACGCGGGCCAGGCCGGTGATGCGCTCTGTGCGGATCGGGTTGCGCTTGTGGGGCATCGCCGAGGAGCCCTTCTGCTGGCCGGAAGCGAACGGCTCCTCGACCTCCCGCACCTCCGTGCGCTGCAGGTTGCGCACCTCGGTGGCGAAGCGCTCCAGCCCGGCGCCGGAGATCGCGATGCGCGAGGTGAGCACCGCGTGGCGATCGCGCGGGATCACCTGCGTGGCCACGTCCTCGCGCTGCAACCCGAGCCGCTCCATGACCCGCGCCTCGACGGCAGGGGGGACCGAGGCGTAGGTGCCGACCGCGCCGGAGAGCTTGCCAAAGGCGAGCTGCTCGAAGGCATCGGTGAGCCGCGCCAGGTTGCGATCGGCCTCGAAGGCGAAGCCGGCGAGGCGCAGGCCGAAGGTGGTCGGCTCGGCGTGCACGCCGTGGGTGCGGCCGACGCAGAGCGTCTCGCGGTGCTCCAGCGCCCGCTCGATTAGCGCGTCGCGGTATGCACGGGCGCCGGCCAAGACGATCTCGCCCGCCTCGCGCAGCTGCAGGGCCAGGGCCGTGTCGAGCACGTCGGAGGAGGTGAGGCCGTAGTGGATCCAGCGGCCGTGCTCGCCGACCGACTCGGCGACCACGTCGACGAAGGCGGCGACGTCGTGGTCGGTGATCTTCTCGCGCTCGTTGACCGTCTCAACCGTGAAGGCGGCCTTGGCCCGCGCCGCCTCGGCCGCCTCTTGCGGCACCGCGCCCTCTTCCGCCCAGGCCTCGGTCGCGGCCAGCTCCACCTCCAACCAGCACTCAAACTTGCGTTGGGGACACCACACCTCGCCAATCGCAGGCCGTGTGTATCTCGGGATCACTTGGCACCGTCTCTCGCGCGCGCCAGAAGCGTTTGCGTCATGCGTTAATGATCCGCACAGCCAAGATGCCGGCGTTCTTGGCTCCGTCGATGGCGACGCAGGCGACGGGAATCCCGGGCGGCATCTGCACCGCGGAAAGCAGCGCGTCGAGGCCGCCGAGGCTCTTGCCGAGGATCGGTACGCCGATCACCGGCAGGTCGCTGTGCGCTGCGGCCACTCCCGGCAGCGCCGCCGACATGCCGGCCCCGGCAATGATCACCTTGAGGCCCCTCATCCTGGCGTTGGTGCAGTACTCGCGCACCAGCTCGGGATCGCGGTGGGCGCTCATCACCCGCACCTCGTAGCTGATCCCCGCCTCGTGCAGCGCGGCGCCCGCCGGCTGCATCTTCGGCTTGTCGTTCTTCGAGCCCATGATGATTCCGACCCGCGGCTCATCGACTTCGATCTCCTCGAAGGCCTCCTCGACTGCCGGCAACGGGGTGGGCTCGGGGGGCTTGGGCTCCTCTGAGATCTCGCTCATCTCGTCCTCTCGCTGACTGGTTGGCTGGCGACTCGATCGACTGCGCGGGCGGCGATGTCGGTTCGCATCTGCGCTCCCTCGAACTCGATCCTTCCGGCGGCATCGTACGCACGATCGCGAGCCGCAGCTGGCGAGTCGCCCAGCGCCGTCACGTTGAGCACGCGCCCGCCGGCGGTGACGATCTCCTCTCCTTGCGTGGCCGTGCCGGCGTGGGTGACCTCAGCCAGCTCGGCGGCGGCCTCGAGGCCGCGAATCGTGTTCCCCTTCGAGGAGGACGCGGGGTAGCCCGCTGAGGCGAGCACCAAGGTCACCGCCCAGTCCTCGCCAAACTCGGCCTTCATGCCTTCGAGCCCGCCCGGCTCGCGCGCCGCCAGGCAGAGGTCGACCAAATCGGAGCGCAGCCGCGGCAGCACAGCCTGGGTCTCGGGATCGCCGAAGCGGGTGTTGAACTCGAGCACCTTGGGACCGTCCGGCCCGATCATCAACCCGGCGTAGAGCACGCCGTGGAAGGGGCGGCCGCGACGGGCCATCGCCGCGACGATCGGCCGGTGCACTGCATCGACGATCTCCTCCACCTCGGCCGGGCCGAAGCCCGGCACCGGCGAGTAACTGCCCATGCCGCCTGTGTTCGGTCCCTCGTCGTTGTCGAAGATTCGCTTGTAGTCCTGGGCCGGTGCCAGCGGCACCACGTTCTCGCCGTCGCAGAGGGCCAGCAGCGAGAGCTCCTCGCCTTCGAGGAACTCCTCGAGCACCACCGTCGTCGCGCCGAAGCGCTGCTCGGTGAAGAAGACGTCGACCGCCTCACGCGCCTCGTTTTGGCTGGCACAGATGATCACGCCCTTGCCTGCCGCCAGCCCATCGGCCTTGAGCACCGTCGGGTAGGAGGCATCGGCAAGCGCGGCGACAGCCTCCTCATGACTTCGCAGCAGCACGTGCGAAGCCGTGGGTACTCCGGCCTCTGCCATCAGCTCCTTGGCGAAGGCCTTGGAGCCCTCCAGTTCGGCTGCTGCGGCACTCGGGCCAAAGGCCGGCACGCCGGCGTCCTTCAGCGCGTCGACGACGCCGGCGACGAGTGCCGCCTCGGGCCCAACGACGACCAGGTCGACGTCCCGCTCGGTCGCCGCGGCGACGATCGCCTCGACATCGTCAGCAGCGACATCCGGCAGGCACTCCGCGTCGGTCGCGATCCCGGCGTTGCCCGGCGCACAGAGCAGCTCCGGCGCGTAAGCGGAACGCCCCAGCGCCCGCACGATCGCGTGCTCGCGCCCCCCTCCGCCTACGACGAGAACCTTCAAGCTAGAGCGAGGAGGCCAGATCGTCAGCCGGCATTGCCGTCAGCGTCTGACTGGTCATCGTCCCGCGCGAGCCGAGCTCCACGGAAACCTTGGCCATCGTCTGCTCGTCTGGTGCCTCGACCACGGTGACGAAGTCGTACTGGCCGAGCGTCGCGTACTGCGCCACCACCTTGGCGCCGATCTGCTCGACCTCTTTGTTGACCTCGGCGACCCGCCCTGGATTGTTCTTCAAAGTCCGAACACCCTCGGCGGTGAGGTTCGTAAGCATCACGTAAGTAGGCATCGCGATCTCCTTCTCTGGACGGGGTAGCCCTACGTTACCCGGGCCAAGGGACTCCCAGTCAGCCGTCGTAGCCGGCGTGAACGTGATCGCAGTGGTCGGCGCGGGCGAAGGCAGCGCCGGGGCCATCGACGTCGTAGCAGTAGATGAGCTCGGTGGGGTGGGCCGGTTCAGGCAGGTAGGCGAGGGTGGTGGCCAGCTCGGCGCAGGGGGCGGCGGCGGAGGTGTCGGTGCAGGAGACGCCGTCGACGGCGGCGATGTCCATTGCGCGGCCGTAGTAGTGGTTGGAGACCCCGCCGTCGACCGTGTACTGGGAGTGGTCGGACCGCAGCGAGGAGAGGGTCAGCTGGTGGTCCTGGGTGATCGCCCCGATCAGGCCGACGATGCGCGGGTCCAGGGCGCCGCTGGTCAGGTCGTGCAGCTCGAGCTCGTTGGAGAGCGTCAGGTTGTCCCAGTTGATCGGCGCGATCACCGCGTTGGGCAGGGCTAGCGACCAGTCGACCGGCGTCACCGTGCACTTGCCCTCCAGCACTTCGGCCTCGGCGAGCACCGCATCGACGTACCAGGAGGCCTGGTTGTGGGTGAAGACGCCGGCGCGCAGATCGCCGCGCGACCAGATCAGGCGGGCGAGGGTGGCGGCCGAGTCGGCCGGGCTGGCGTGGCTGATGCGACCGTCTTCGTCCCCGTCGACCGCGTAGCGCTGCCACTCGGTCGTGTCGAGGCCGAGCGGGCCGAATTCGCGCAGCTGGCGGTGGCTCATGCCGGTGCCGAAGTTCGACTCCAGCCGGGCGATCGCCGCCAGCGCCCAGACGCCGCGTTGGCCGAGGCCGTAGCGAGCGGCGGCCTGCTCGAAGGCTTCCATGTACTCGGCGGGCACCTGCTCGCGCCAGGCGGCGGGCAGCTCGCAGCTCAGCTCTTGCAGCTGCGGCTGCAGCGAGAAGGCGCCGCTGGCCGAGCCGATGCCGGCGTAACAGGCGGCGTTGGCGAGCACGTCGGCGACGTACCAGTCGGCGTGGTTGTAGGCGAAGATCGCGTCGTAGGTGTTCTCCGGCATGCCGGCTGCACTGAGGTAGCTGGCGGCGGCGAAGATCGCGTCTTCGGGGTTGTAGGGGTCGGCGACGCCATCGCCGTTGGCGTCGACGCCATAGGCCTCCCAGCTGGAGGGGATGAACTGCATCCAGCCCATCGCGCCGGCCGAGGAGACGTTGAGGTTGGTGCCGAAGGCGGTCTCGATCGCGTTGATGCCGGCGAGCACCGCTGGGCCCTGGGGACCGAGCCCGTAGGCGGCCGCGGCGCGCTGGTAGATCGGGATCAGTACCGGTGGCACTCCCTGGGTTGCGCAGCTCGAGCTGGGAATCGAGGGGATGGCGAAGGGTTCTGTGGGGGCCACCGGAGCAGTGCCACCGTCGGGCTCGGGGGAGGGCGTCGGCGACGTCTCGGGAGCCTTCGGCGTCGCTTCAGGCGCGGTGCCGCCAGTTGCGCCGGGCTTGGGCGCCGGGCTTGGCGCCGGGGCGACGAGCGAGTCGCCAGATTCGATCACCGGGGCGCTGGGGGTGCCGGGATCGGGGGCTGGGGCGATCGTGCCGCTCGCCGGCTGCGAGGGGACTTCTGCCGGTGCGCCCGCGGGAGTCCCGGCCGTGCCTTCAGCGGCGCCGGCGCTGGGTGCCGCGAGAGCGGCACCCAGCGCGGCGGTTAGCAGTGTGTTGCGGATCTTCCCCATCAGCCGAGTACGTCCGTTACGCGCCACTCGCCGGATTCCTTCTCGCGCTGCACGTCGATGCGCAGCTCGCTGGTGACGCCGACCCGCAGCAGCGAGGCGCTGAGCGTGAAGGTGTCGCCCTTGCGTGGCCCCGGCACCACGTTCAGCACCTTTGCCTTGGGCACCTCGACGTTGGCCGGTAGGCGCGGCGGCCGTCGCAGCAGCGCCTTGGTCAGCTGTGGAGTAGCTGTGGCGGCAAACGCCTTGCGCACCGTGACGTCGGTGTTGCCGGTCTCATAGAGGACGAAGGCGCCCGAGAAGCGTCGCGCGACGTCGATCGCAGCCGGGCCCGGATCCTGCCTCTCGGTGTCGGTGCTCGAGCTGCTTGCCGTTGCGGCTGAGGACGTGACGGTGGAGCCGGCCGTCGTCTCGGGGTCGCTGCTGATCACCGTGTCGGGGTCGGCGACCTTGGCTGCCGCATTGTCGGCTTGCTCTGCAGAGAAGTCTGGTGCGGCGCCGCGCAGCACAGGCTCTGCTGGCGCGGGGGCCGGCGCTGGCGCGCGGGCCTTGACCGGAGCGCTGAGCGGCGCGGTGGCGACCGGCGTGGCTTCCCCGCCATCACCAGCGCGGATTGCGCCGAAGGCGAGGGCACCCGCCGCGAGCAGTCCGACGGAGCCCAGGGCAACGCTGCGCACCGGGCTGCTCCAGCCGCTGGTCCGCTCGCGCAACGGCCAGACAACGGCCCGCTCGAGCGCCCAAGCGGCCCGCTCAAAAGGCCACCTGACCAGGTCGAAAATGCCTCGCAGCAGGTAGCGCCCGTCCCAGGCGTAATTTCGTAGTCGTCGGATCATCGAGTGCGGGGTTCCAAGCTTACGTCGGAATCTCGCCCCAAAACCTGAAATTCGGCGCCTGGATTGCGATTCCCAATTTGGCTCCACCCCTCCATCCCAGCAGCATTCTGCGACATCTTGTTAACCGTTTTGTAAATCGCTCGATGCGGCGTCGCTAGCCGGCGGCGCCCGCTGCTGCGGGCTGAGCGGCCTTTTCGAAGACCAGCTCGCCCTCCGAGGCGTCGATCCGCACCACGTCGCCTTCGCGGAACTCGCCCTCGAGCAGCTTCAGCGCCAGCTTGTCGACCAGCTGCTTCTGGATCACCCGCTTCAGCGGCCGGGCGCCGTAGGTCGGGTCGTAGCCGAGGTTGCCGAGCAGGGTGCGGGCCTCGGCGCTCAGCTCGACCTCGATGCCGCGCTCGTGCACGCGGCCGACGAGTTGCTCGACCTGCAGCTCGACGATGCGGCCAATGTCGTCCTTGGAGAGGCGGTGGAAGATCACCGTGTCGTCGATCCGGTTGAGGAACTCGGGCTTGAAGGTCGTCGCCAGCACCTCCTCGATCTGCTCGCGGATCCGCTCGTCGACCGACTCGCCGACGATCCGGTCGCTGCCGACGTTGGAGGTCATGATCAGCACCGTGTTGGTGAAGCTCACCGTGCGCCCCTGGCCGTCGGTCAGCCGCCCGTCGTCCATGATCTGCAGCAGCGTGTTGAAGACGTCGGGGTGGGCCTTCTCGATCTCGTCGAGCAGCACCACCGCGTAGGGGCGGCGCCGCACCGCCTCGGTCAGCTGGCCGCCCTCCTCGTAGCCGACGTAGCCAGGCGGCGCGCCGATCAGTCGCGCCACGGTGTGTTTCTCCATGTACTCGGACATGTCGAGGCGGACGATCGCCTGCTCGGAGTCGAACATCAGCTCGGTCAAGCTCTTGGCCAGCTCGGTCTTGCCGACCCCGGTGGGGCCGAGGAAGAGGAAGCTGCCGATCGGCCGGTGGGGGTCGGCGAGCCCAGCGCGCGAGCGGCGCAGCGCGTTGGCGACGGCGGCGATCGCCTCGTCCTGGCCGATCACCCGGTCGTGCAGGCGCTCCTCCATCTGGATCAGCTTCTCCACCTCGCCCTCCATCAGGCGGCTGACCGGGATGCCGGTCCATTTGGCGACCACCTCGGCGACGTCCTCCTCGGTCACCTCCTCGGTCAGCATCGTGCCGCCACCGGCGTGCAGCTCGGCAAGCCGCGCCTCACCCTCGGCTACCTCTCGTGACAGCTCAGGGATCTCGCCGTAGCGGAGCTTTGCCGCCCGCTCGAGGTCGGCCTCGCGCTCGGCTCGCTCGGCCTCGCGGCCGGCCTCCTCGAGCCGCGTCTTGGCGGCTTTGATCGAGTCGATCGCCTGCTTCTCGTTCTGCCAACGGGCCTTCATCTCGGCTGAGCGCTCGCGCAGCTCGGCCAGCTCGGACTCGATCGCCTCGAGGCGCGCCGCCGAGGCCTCGTCACTCTCTTTCTTCAGCGCCTCACGCTCGATCTCGAGCTGCTGGATGCGGCGCTCGACCTCGTCGATCTCGGTCGGCATCGAGTCGATCTCGATCTTCAGCCGCGAGGCGGCCTCGTCGATCAGGTCGATCGCCTTGTCGGGTAGGAAGCGGTCGGCGATGTAGCGCTCCGAGAGGGTCGCTGCGGCGACGATCGCCGCGTCGGAGATGCGCACGCCGTGGTGCACCTCGTAGCGCTCCTTGAGCCCGCGCAGGATGGCGATCGTGTCGTTGATGTCGGGCTCGCCAACCAGCACCGGCTGGAAGCGGCGCTCCAGGGCCGCATCTTTCTCGATGTGCTTGCGGTACTCGTCGAGCGTCGTCGCGCCGACCGCGCGCAGCTCGCCACGGGCCAGCATCGGCTTCAGCAGGTTGGCGGCGTCGACCGCGCCTTCGGCAGCGCCAGCGCCGACGATCGTGTGCAGCTCGTCGAGGAAGAGGACGATCTGCCCTGCTGCCTCCTGCACCTCGGTGAGCACCGCTTTGAGCCGCTCCTCGAACTCGCCGCGGTATTTGGAGCCGGCCAGCAGCGAGCCGATGTCGAGCGCGATCACGCGCCGGTCGCGCAGGCTCTCGGGCACGTCGCCGGCGACGATGCGCTGGGCCAGGCCCTCGACGATCGCCGTCTTGCCGACGCCGGGGTCGCCGATCAGCACCGGGTTGTTCTTGGTGCGGCGCGAGAGCACCTGGATGACGCGACGGATCTCCTCGTCGCGGCCGATCACCGGGTCGAGCTTGCCCGCCTCTGCCTCGGCGGTCAGGTCGCGGCCGAACTTCTCCAGCGCTTGGACGCTGTCCTCGGGGTTGGGCGAGGTGACCTTGTGCGGGCCGCGCACCTCGACGATCGCCGCTTCGAGGGCGTCGCGGTTGGGCAGAATGGCGGCGATACTGGGATCGGTCTCGGCGAGTGCCAGCAGCAGGTGCTCGGTCGAGATGTACTCGTCGCCGAGCTTCGCCATCTCCTTCTCACCGTGGCGCAGGGTCTGGGCCAAAGTGGAGGACATGCGCGGCTCCTGGCCTTCGCTCAGCTTGGGCAGCGTGTCGATCAGCTCGTGGGCTTTGCTGCCGATCGTCGCCGGGTCCTCGCCGAGCTTCTGCAGGATCGGCGCCACTAGCCCGTCCTCCTGGACGAGCAGCGAGATCAAGAGGTGCGCTGGCACGATCTCGGGGTTGTGGCGGACGGTGGCCAGCTGCTGGGCAGCGGCTACGGCTTCTTGGGACTTGATCGTGAACCTATCCGGCTGCATTGCTTCGTCCTTCCAGTTCCCTGAGCCGGCGTTCCAGCGCCAGCACCCTCTCTACCCCGGCCAGATTCAGACCTTCGGTGGTCAGCTGCTGGATGCGCCGCAGGCGCTCGACGTCACGCTGCGAGTAGAGCCGCGTGTTCTTCGGCGAGCGCTTTGGTCGGATCAGGCCGCGCGCCTCGTACATGCGGAGGGTCTGCGGGTGCATGTGAGCGAGCTCGGCGGCGACCGAGATCATGAAGACGCCCCGGTCGGAGTCGATCGAGATCTCGACCCGTTCGCGGCGCACGCCGCTCATCGAGCACCTGCCTTGCGCAGCAGCTCGGCCCGGGGATCGGCACCGTTGAAGGCCTCGGCCAGCTTCTCGGCTGCCTCTTCCTGCTCGGGGGTCAGCTTCTCGGGCACCTCGATCTCCAGCCGGTAGCGCATGTCGCCGCGACCCTTGCCGCGCGGCTTGGGCGCTCCCTCTCCGCGCAGCCGCTGGATCGAGCCATGCCTGGTGCCCGGCTTGACCTTGATCTTCTTCGTGCCGTCCAGGGTCGGCACCTCGATCGTCGCCCCGCGCAACGCCTCGGCGACCGTGATCGGCACCGTCACCTCGAGGTTGCCCTCGTCGAGGCGCTTGAAGATCGGCGAGGGAGTGACGCGAGTGACGACATAGAGATCGCCGGGTGGCCCGCCGCGCTGACCCGCCTCAGCCTTGCCGGCGAGTCTGATGCGGGCGCCGTTCTTGACCCCGGCCGGGACGTTCACCTTGTAGCGCTTGGTCTGCTGGGTGACGCCCGAGCCGCCGCAGGTGGGGCAGGGGTCTTCGATCACCTGGCCCTGACCGCCGCACTGCGGGCAGGGCTGGCTGATCGAGAAGAAGCCCTGACTTTGCGAGTCGATGCCGCGCCCTTCGCAGCGCGGGCAGGTGACCGGGCCGCTGCCCGGTTTGGCGCCGCTGCCGTGGCAGGTCGGGCAGCGTTCGGCCTTGGGCATGGTGACCTGTACCTGGGCGCCGTTAACCGCCTGATCGAAGCTGAGGCTGACCTCGGTCTCGAGGTCGCGGCCGCGCATCTGCTGTGGCTGCGCCCGCCCGCCGCCGCGGCCGAAGACCGAGCCCATCGAGCCGAGGATGTCGCCGAGGTCGAAGCCGCCCGGGCCCCCACCGCCACCGAACGGATTGCCCCCGGCGCCACCGCCACCAAAGCCGGCGAACATGCCGCCCGAGTCGTACTGCTTGCGCTTCTCGGGGTCGGAGAGCGTGTCGTAGGCGCCCTGCACCTCCTTGAAGCGCTCCTCGGCCTTGGGGTCGTCGGGATTGCGATCGGGGTGGTATTTGCGGGCCAGCTTGCGGTACGCCTTCTTGATCTCCTCATCGGAGGCGCCCTTGGCAACGCCCAACGTCTTGTAGAGATCGTCAGCCACGCCGCTCCTACGCGCTCACCACCACACGCGCCGGCCGCACCAACTGCTCGCCGAGCCGGTACCCCTTCTGCAAGACCTCGACGACAACCCCCGACTCGACCCCCTCGGCAGCCACGGTCGAGAGCGCCTCATGCACCGTCGGATCAAACTTCTCGCCCTTGGGATCCACCACCTCGACCCCGTTCCGACTCAACGAGTCCCGCAAGCTCCTGAACACCAGCAACACCCCATGCGCAAGTCCATCCTCCGAATCTCCCTCGGGATCCAACCCAGCCGCCTGAATCGCCCGCTCCAAGTCGTCCAGCACAGGCACCACGTCCCGAATCAGCTCAGCCCTCCCGCGAATGGCCGCAGCTTGAACCTCAGCCGCCATCCGCTTGCGGTAGTTCTCGAAATCCGCCTGCGCCCGCTTAGCGAGTTCGAGGTACTCATCCCGCTCCCGCTGGGTGTCAGCCAGCAACGCATCGAGATCGCTCTCGACCTGGCCGGCATCGGGGCTTTCAGCTCCAGCATCCGAAGCCTGGGTGTTTCCCGCTTCTCCCGCGGGTGGCGTGGATGATGGGGGGGTCGAGGACGCCCTCGCCCGCAGCGCCCCCCCATCATCCGCGACAGGACCCGCGGTCGAGCGCTCCGGTCCCTCAGCGTCCTGCGACTCCCTCATTTCTCGTCACCCTCATCGACGACCTCGGCATCGACAACCTCCTCCTCGTCGGCAGCCGAACCGTCCTCGGATGCACCGTCAGCCGACGTCGCCTGCTCCTGCTGCGCCGCCGCATAGATCTGCTCCGACACTTTCTGGAACGCCGCCGTCAACGCCTGCGTCTTCGAGTTGATCTCCTCAGCGCTCTCGGAGGTGAGCGACTCGCGCACCTCTTTGATCGCCGCCTCGATCTCGTCTTTTGAGGACGCCTCGACTTTGTCGCCCAGCTCCTCCAGCTGTTTCTCGGACTGGTAGGCGGCGTTCTCAGCGAGATTGCGCGCCTCGGCCAGCTCACGCTGCACGCGGTCCTCGTCGGCGTGGGCCTCGGCGTCGGAGACCATGCCCTGGATTTCCTCGTCGGAGAGGCCGGAGCCGGACTGGATCTCGATTTTCTGCTCTTTGCCGGTGCCCAGGTCTTTGGCGGTCACGTGCAGGATGCCGTTGGCGTCGATGTCGAAGGTGACCTCGATCTGGGGCAGGCCGCGCGGCGCCGGCGGGATGCCGGAGAGCTGGAACTTGCCGAGGCTCTTGTTGCCGCCGGCCATCTCGCGCTCGCCCTGCAGCACGTGGATCTCGACCGAGGGCTGGTTGTCGTCGGCGGTCGAGAAGATCTCCGACTTCTTGGTCGGGATCGTCGTGTTGCGCTCGATCAGTTTCGTCATCACGCCGCCTTTGGTCTCGATGCCGAGGGTCAGCGGGGTAACGTCGAGCAGCAGCACGTCCTTGACGTCGCCGGCCAGCACGCCCGCCTGGATCGCGGCGCCGACGGCGACCACCTCGTCGGGGTTGACCCCCTGGTGTGGGTCCTTGCCGGTCAGCTCCTTGACCCGCTCGCGCACGGCGGGCATGCGGGTCATGCCGCCGACCAGGACGACGTGGTCGATCTCCGTGCCGGCATCGCCGAGGGCTCGCTTGACCGGGCCGACGATGCGCTCCAGCAGCTCGCCCGTCAGCTCATTCAGCTTCGAGCGGCTGAGCTTCATGTCGAGGTGCTTTGGCTGCCCCTCGACCGCGGTGATGAAGGGCAGGTTGATCTGCGTCTCCTGGGCTGAGGAGAGCTCGATCTTCGCCTTCTCGGCCGCCTCGTAGAGGCGCTGCAGCGAGTTCTTGTCGGCAGCCAGGTCAACGCCCTGGTCCTTCTTGAACTCGGCTACCAGCCACTCGACGATCGCCTTGTCCCAGTTGTCGCCGCCGAGGTGGTTGTCGCCGGCGGTCGCCTTCACCTCGAAGACGCCGTCGCCGATTTCCAGCACGGAGACGTCGAAGGTGCCGCCGCCCAGGTCGAAGACGAGGATCGTGTGGTCGGCGGTCTCCTTGTCGAGGCCGTAGGCGAGCGAGGCGGCGGTCGGCTCGTTGATGATCCGCTTCACCTCGAGGCCGGCGATCTTGCCGGCGTCCTTGGTCGCTTGCCGCTGGTCGTCGTTGAAGTAGGCGGGGACGGTGATCACCGCGCCGTCGACCGTCTCGCCGAGCTTCGCTTCGGCATCGGTCTTCAGCTTCTGCAGGATCATCGCGCTGATCTCCGGTGGGCTGTACTGCTTGCCGCGCACGTCGACGCGCACGTCGCCGTTGGGCCCGGCCTCGACCTTGTAGGGGACGATCGTCTCCTCCTCTTTGACCTCGGCCTCCTTGCGGCCCATGAAGCGCTTGATCGAGAAGATCGTGTTCTCGGGGTTCATCACCGCTTGGCGCTTGGCCACCGTGCCGACGAGGCGGTCACCGCCCTCGGTGAAGGCGACCACCGATGGGGTGGTGCGACCCCCCTCGGCGTTCTCCAGCACGGTCGGCTCGCCGCCCTCAAGCACGGCGACGCAGGAGTTGGTCGTGCCTAGATCGATCCCGATCGTTTTACCCACTCTTCTACCTCCAAGGTTCTATTAGCCAGCCTAAGAAATCTAAGTGGCAGTATGGCAGATTCGTATGGGAATACGAATCGCCGATGCATATATTGGGTTTGCAGTTTGTGTATCCGGGCAGCCAGCGAGAGCGGCGCCCGAGGGAGGCGCCTCTACGAAAACGCCCTGCCATTGGTGGCAGGACATCAAAACGAAGAGGAGCCAACGTGAAACATCCTCATGCATTTCGGCCAGCGGCGTTTTTGCTCGCGCTAATGGCGGTTCTCGGCTTTACCGCCCTGCTACCCGCAATCGCTTCGGCCAAGCCGCATTCCGGGCACGGCCACCACGCCAAGGGTCACAAGCATGGCCACAAAGGCCATAAAGGCCACGGCCGCGGCAAGGAAGTGCGCGTGATGACCCGCAACCTCTACCTCGGCGCCGACCTCGGGCCGGCAATTGGCGCGAAAAGCCTAGAAGCATTCGTTGCGGCGAACGGGCAGATCCTGCGCGAAGTGACTGCCAATGACTTCCCCACTCGAGCAGAGGGCCTCGCTGATGAGATCCTCACCGAGAAGCCAGATCTGGTCGGCCTGCAGGAGGTCGCGCTGTGGCGCACCGCGCCGGTCAACTTCGAAGTCCTCAGCAAAGGGCCGAGCGCAACCACTGTGCGCTACGACTACTTGCAGGAACTGCTCGCCGAGCTCAACGCCGGCAAACCGCAGTACGAAGTCGTCGTCGTGCAGAACGAGTTCGACCTGGAGGCGCCGGCCGATGAGGACGAAAACTCCAAAACGGGGCCATTCGGCGCGGACATCAATGGCCGCCTGACGATGCGCGACGTGATCCTCGCTCGACGCGGGGCCGGGGTGCAGACCTGGAATGCACAGGGCGCCAACTTCAAAACCCTGCTCGAAGTGCCGATCCTGGGCCAGCCGCTGGCGATCGCCCGAGGCTGGACGGCGACCGACGCCAAGGTGCGCGGCAGCCATCCGTTCCGCTTCGTAAATACGCATCTGGAGGCGTTCCAGCCCGAAGTGCGTGCGGCACAGGCCGCTGAGCTGGTCGCGCCTGGCGGTCCCGCGACGGGCAAACTCCCCGTCGTCCTGCTCGGTGACCTCAACTCCGACGACGACACCGTCACCGGGGCGGACACGCTGGCCTACGGCGTGCTGCTCAAAGCCGGCTTCGTCGAGCGCAGCACCAACAAACCGCTCAGCTGCTGCCTCAACTCGAGCCTGCTGGCGGAGAAAGCAGCGGAAGAAGCGGGAGCAGGCCCCGGCGACTTCGACCACCAAGTCGACCACGTCATGACCAACGCCCCGAAAGCAATCGGCCTGAGGAGCTCATCCGTTACCGGCCTGAAACCGGTCAACGGCTTCTGGAACTCAGACCACGCGGGCATAACCAGCGCCCTGGAGTTCGACAACTAACGCCGAAGCTCGCTGCCGTCGGCGGGGCTTAGCCCTCGCCGGCGGTGCGGGCGACGAATTCGGCCACTTCTTCGGCCTGCTCTTCGTTGAGGATGCCGCCCGGCATACGACCCAGCGTGGTGCTGCTGTCGACGCCGTTTTCGATCGCGTTGAGGACGCGTCCTTCGGTGGCCTCGATCGTGTCCTCGGCAGTCGGGCCTTCGGGCGGCCCGGCAGGTGCGAGCAGGACGTCGAGGTCTGGGCCGTAGTTGCCGTCGGTGCCCGCCGCGTAGAGCGTGTGGCAGGTGCCGCAGTTGGTCTGGAAGAGGCTCTGGGCCGCCTCGAGGTCGTCGGGCACCTTCTGGGCTCCCCGCGCTGCGTCGCCGTCCGAGCGGAAGGCGAGCCAGGGGATGAGGACCGCGAGAAAGATGA
This sequence comes from uncultured Solirubrobacterales bacterium, assembly GCA_963715455.1. GTDB lineage: Bacteria > Actinomycetota > Thermoleophilia > Solirubrobacterales > 70-9 > VRUE01. The sequence continues at coordinate 718,363 of OY970245.1, forward strand.
CCAGCAGCCCGAAGACGATGAAGGTCTTTTTACTCATTTGCGTGCGGCACGGTACCAGGGACACATGCGCCGCAGCTCGCACTCGCCGCAGCGCGGTTTCGGGCGGCAGAGCTGGCGCCCGTGGCGGATCAGGTTCATGTGCAGCTCGTAGGCGTCCGCCGGGTCGACGATGGCCAGCATCTCGTCGTGGGCGCGCTCGAAGGAGGCCTTCTCGGGGAAGAGGCCGAGCCGGCCGCCGACCCGGTGGATGTGGACGTCGACCGGGATCTCGGGGATGTCCCAGGTGAAGATCAGCACGCAGGCGGCTGTTTTACGCCCGACCCCCGGCAGCGAGAGCAGGTAGTCGAGCGACTCCTCGCGCGGTGCCGTCTCCATCCAGTCGAGGTCAGGGGGTTCGCCGAGCTGCTCGAGGATCGCCTGGATGCGCGGCGCCTTCTGCTTGCCGAGGCCACCTGGGCGGATCGCCTCCTCGACCTTCTCCACGGGCGCGTCCCGTACCTCCTCCCAGGAGGGGAAGCGCTCGCGCAGGGCGGCGAAGGAGCGATCGCGGTTGCGGTCGTTGGTGTGCTGGGAGAGCACCGTCTTGATCAGCTCGGCGATCGGCTGCCCGTGCGGCTCATTGACCGGCTGCCCGTACATCTCGCGCAGGCGGTCGCGGATCGCCCGTACGCGGCGCTTGTCGGGCCGTTTCCAGCTCACGGGCGGCACCCTAATAGTCATATGGTTGGCGACGATGACGGGCACGGTCGAAGAGCTGGATCTTGCGGTCGACGGAATTCGTGTATTCGTCCGACGGGTGCCGGGGGAGGGCACGCCGGTTGTCTACTGCCACGGCAATCCGACCCACGGCGAGGACTGGCTGCCCTTCCTCGAGCGCGGTGGGCCGGCGATCGCGATCGACATGCCGGGCTGGGGACGCTCCGACCGGCCCGACCCCGCCCGCTTCGACTACTCGATGTACGGGCTCTCGGCCTTCCTCGAAAAGTGCCTCGATCAGCTGGGGGTCGGCCGGCGCAAGCTGGTCGCCCACGACTGGGGCTGCCTGGCGCTGATCGGCGCGCAACCGCGCCCTGAGCTGGTCGAGAAGCTCGTGGTGATCAACGCCGTGCCGCTGCTGCCCGGCTACCGCTGGCATTGGGTGGCCCAGATCTGGCGCCGGCGTGGGCTCGGCGAGTTCGCCAACGCGACCGCCACCAAGGCCTCGATGGGATTGGTCATGCGCCAGCTCTCGGGCGACCGCCGCCCGATGCCAGCGGAGTTCATCGAGATGATCTGGAGCCACATGGATCACGGCACCAACCAGGCGACGCTCGCCCTCTACCGCCATGCCGACCCCGACCGCCTCGCGCTCGCCGGCAAGGACCTCAAGCGCCTCGCCTGCCCTGCCCTGGTCCTCTGGGGCGCCAATGACCCCTTCCTCCAACCCCGCTTCGCCGAGGCCTACGCCAACGCCCTCCCAGGCTCAACCCTGCAGCTCGTCCCGGCCGCCGGCCACTGGCCCTGGATCGACGATTCGCGCGTCATCGACGACGTCCTCACCTTCCTCGGTTAACGAGGGAATTACAATTGCCGGATGCGTCGCGCTTTTGCCGCAGTGACGGCACGCTTGCCCCATGGCTGGGGCGACTTTGGCCGCCAGATCGGGCTGCTGGTGATCGTCGATCTCGCTTACGAGACGGTGCGCGGCATGGCCGACGGTCAGCACGGCCCCGCCTTCGCCCACGGCCAGGCGATCATCGACCTCGAGCGCGGCACGCACACCTTCTTCGAGCCCCCCGTGCAGGAGTTCTTCATGCAGGCCAACTGGGTGATCGACTTCGCCAACCAGGTCTACATGAACAGCCAGTTCGCGGTCGTTCTCGGCTTCTTCTTCTTCGTCTACTTCTTCCGCAACGACGCCTACTACTTCATCCGCAACATGTTCATGGTCTCGATGGGCCTGGCGCTGATCGGCTACGCGCTCTACCCGACCGCGCCGCCGCGCTTCTACCCGCAGTACGGCTTCGTCGACACGATCAACGACTTCTCCAGCGTCAACCACGACTCGGGTCTGGCCAAGGCCTTCATCAACCCCTACGCGGCGGTGCCCAGCATGCACTGCGCCTTCGCGGCGATGATCGGCTTCAGCGGCGCGCGTCTGGCACGGCACCGCGTCACGCGTGCGTTCTGGATCGCCTGGCCGTTCCTGGTCGCCTGGGTCGTCGTCGTCACCGGCAACCACTACTGGGTCGATGTGGCCTTGGGGTGGATGGTCGCCGCGACCGCGGCGCTGGTCGCCCAGCGCCTCCTCGCTCGTGCCCGGCCACACGCCTGGGCCTGGCGCTATGACCCTTCCCCGCAGGAGGCGGAGGCCTGACTTCCAGGCCCCGCGCCCGGTAGCCTCACCCTCGATGCAATCTTCGGCGCCTCCGAAGGCGCCTGGCAGCCGCCGCAACGGCCGCCAGGCCCGCAATGGCCAAGAGCTGCGCGCCTACGCCCGCGACCGCCTGATCGAGTCGCGGCTGACTCCCAACGCGATCTCAGTCGCCGGCTTGATCGGCAACCTCGTCGCTGCCGGCCTCGTCACCCAGCGCCTCTTCTTCCTCGCCGGCATCGCCTTCATCCTCGGTTCGGTGATGGACACGCTCGACGGGCGCTACTCGCGCATGTCGGGTAAGGGCACGCTCTTCGGCGCCTTCCTCGATTCCACGCTCGACCGGATCGAGGAGGGCATCGTGCTCGCCGCCGTGGCCGGCTACTTCGCCGCGACGGGCGACGATTTCGCCGCGGCGATGTGCGTCGTCGCCGTGCTCGGCTCGCTGATGGTCTCCTACACGCGGGCCCGTGCTGAGGCGCTCGGCGTCGAGTGCAAGGTCGGGTTGGCGACGCGTCCCGTACGGGTAGTCATACTCTCCATCGGCTTGGTCTTCGCCAAGGGGGCCGGGATCGGTGATTTCGAGCTCCTTGCCCCGGCGGTCTACGTGATCGCGGTGCTGACCATCGTCACGACGATCCAGCGTGTATGGCACGTCCGAAACCAGCTTTCCAACGAGCCCAACGGCCCCTCAGACCTGTAACCAGTCGCGGGCTCAGGCATAACTTGCCACCTAGCCCGATCGAGGAAGGACTTCGAATTACATGAGCGAGACCAACGGAGCAAACGGCAGCACGAACGGCGCCGCCCGCACGGACGAGAAGGTCCGCGTGGCGATCGTCGGTGTCGGCAACTGCGCCAACTCCTTCATCCAGGGCGTCCAGTACTACAAGGACGCTGATCCCGGCGACGAAGTACCCGGCCTGATGCACGTCGACCTCGGCGGCTATCACGTCCGCGACGTCGAGTTCGTCGCCGCCTTTGACATCGACTCCGAGAAGGTTGGCAAGGACCTCTCCGAGGCGATCTGGTCGGGTCAGAACGACACGATCAAGTTCGCCGAGGTGCCCAACCTGGGCATCAAGGTCGAGCGCGGCATGACCCACGATGGCCTCGGCAAGTACCTCAAAGAGAAGATCACCAAGGCGCCGGGCGAAACCGCTGACGTAGTCGGCATCCTCAAGGAGACCAAGGCGGACGTGCTCGTCTGTTACCTGCCGGTCGGCTCCGAGGAGGCGACCAAGTGGTACGTCGAGCAGGCGCTCAAGGCGGGCGTCGGCTTCGTCAACTGCCTGCCGGTCTTCATCGCCCGCGAGGACTACTGGGACAAGCGCTTCAAGGAGGCCGGCCTGCCGATCATCGGCGACGACATCAAGTCCCAGGTCGGCGCGACGATCGTCCATCGCCAGCTTGCCCGCCTCTTCCACGACCGCGGCGTGCGGGTTGAGCGCACCTCGCAGCTCAACGTCGGCGGCAACATGGACTTCTACAACATGCTCGAGCGCGAGCGGCTCGACTCGAAGAAGATCTCCAAGACCAACGCGGTCACCTCGATCATGGGCCACGAGCTGCCCGCCGAGGACGTCCATGTTGGCCCCTCCGACTACGTCGCCTGGCTGACAGATCGCAAGTGGGCGCACATCCGGCTTGAGGGCAAAGCCTTCGGCGATGTGCCACTCAACGTCGAGCTGAAGCTCGAGGTCTGGGACTCGCCCAACTCGGCGGGCGTCGTCATCGACGCGGTGCGGCTGATCAAGCTGGCGCTCAACAACGGCATAGCTGGCCAGCTAGACGGTCCCTCCAGCTACCTGATGAAGTCGCCGCATAGTCAGCGGCCCGACGACGAGGCGCGCGAGCAGACCGAGGAGTTCATCAGCGCCAACGCGCGTGGCAAGGCGAAGGTGCCGGGCGAGGCGAAGGTCTCCGCCTAGCCCGGGCCTGTGCCCGCCGAGCCACTCTCGATCGTCCAGGTCTCGCCCTCGCGGCGAGGGAGTAGGGGCCCGGCAGGGCAGTTCGTCGAGCGTGTCTCGGTGGAGCTCGAGGCGCGTGGTCATCGCGTCTTGAGGATTGGCGCCGAGGACCAGGCGCGGCAGGTCAAGAAGCTGCTCAGCAGCGAGCAGCTCGACATCGTCCACGTCCACGAGCCCTTCGCGCCGAGTATCTCCTCGGCGGCGCTGCGCCACTCCTTCTCGCTCAACGTGGCCACCTTCCACGCTCCCCAGGAGCGCGTGCTCTCAACCCAGGTGGCGCGGCCGCTGGTCGAGATCTTCTTTGGGCGGCTCGACGCGCGCACGGTGACCAGCCGGGCGACGGGCCAGCTGCTGGAGCGCTATTTCCCGGCTTCCTATGAGCTGATCGAGCCGGGCGGCGAGGAGCGCGACTGGGCGACTGTCGCCGCCGAGCTGGAGGCGCTCTACCGCCGCCTGCTGGCCCGCCGCCACGATCCGGAGGGCGATCCCGAGGTGCACGGGCGGATCGCCGCGCGGTCGCTGATCGAGGTCGACCTGCACATGCACACCGACCACTCGCATGATTGCGCCACGCCAGTCGAGGTACTGCTCGAGACGGCTCGCGACCGGGGGCTAGGGGCGATCGCGATCACCGACCACAACGAGGTCTCCGGCGCGCTCGAGGCACGGCGCATCGCCGAGGGCATGGACGACCTCAAGGTGATCGTCGCCGAGGAGGTGAAGACCGCCGAGCAGGGCGAGGTGATCGGCCTCTTCCTCGAGGAGAAGATCCCCAAGGGGATGACGATGGCGGAGACGATCGCCGCGATCCGCGAGCAGGGCGGCCTCGTCTACGTGCCGCACCCCTTCGACCGCTTCCACTCGGTGCCCGACTACGAGCACCTGCTCGACATCGTCGAGGAGATCGACGTGCTCGAGGTCTTCAACCCGCGCGTCGCGCTGACCGCCTTCAACGAGGAGGCCGAACGCTTCGCCCGCAAGTACCGCATCGTCCCCGGCGCCGGCTCCGACAGCCACGTCGCCCAGGGGTTGGGCAGCGTGCGGGTGCGGATCCACGATTTCGACGGGCCGCAGGAGTTCCTCGAGGCGATGCGCGACGCCGACATCGTCCGCAAGCACAAGAACCTCGTCTACGTGCAGGCGCTGAAGCTGCTGCAGACGACCGGGCGGCCGAAGGCGGCCAAGCGCAGCGTTCCAGATGCCAAACCGGCGCGCGGGGGGCAGCGGCGCAAACGGCGGCCGGCGAGCAAGAGCTGATGCAGGCGCGGCCGGCGAGAGGAGCCGAGCGCGGCTCGTCAAAGAAGGCCCCCAGCATGCCGGCGACCGACGACGAGATCAGAGAGAAGTACCTCGAGCGCGCGATCCGCGAGCTCAACCACCTCACCCACGAGCTGCAGGCCTGCCCGCACTGCCCGCGCGGCAAGCTGATGCCGGTGCTCGGCTCGGGCCACCCGCAGGCCGACGTCTTCATGCTCAAGCACGCGCCGGCCGCGGCGGAGATCGAAGAGGGCGTTGCCTTCTACGGCCGTGCCGGCAACGCGCTGATGAAGAGCTTCAAGCGGCTCGGCATCGACCCGCTGGTCGTCTACGGCACGCTCTGCGTCAAGTGCCCGATCCCGGAGCCCGACCTCGCCGCGGAGGAGTGCCAGCGCCGCGTGGTCGAAGAGATCGCCATCGTGCAGCCGAAGATCGTCGTAGTTATGGGCGAACCGGCGCTGCGGGTGCTCAATAACTTCCAGATGCCCCTCTCCCGCCAGATCGAGGCCCGCGAGGGCGAGATCCAGGCCTTCACCCCCACCGTCGATGCTCTCTACACCCCCGACATCGACGACTCGCTCGACGAAGAAGACGCCAAGCAACGCTTCTGGCGTTCCTTCAAGACGCTCGGCGAGTGGTACGAGGATCTGCCGCCGTACTAGCTAGGAGGCGCTGGGCTCCGCTTGGGGCTTGAGTGGCGGCGGCGGCGAGCCGTCGGCGTGGTTGGTCTCCAGCACCTTTTCGGTCGTGCTCTTCGGTGAGAGGAAGCGGTCGATCAGGGCGAGGGCCACCGCCGAGATGACGAAGGTGAGGTGGATGATCGTCTGCCAGAGCATCGTGTCGGAGGAGGTGTTGGCGGCGTTGATGAAGGTCTGCAGCAGGTGGATCGAGGAGATGCCGACGATCGCCATCGCCAGCTTCACCTTGAGCACGTTGGCGTTGACGTGCGAGAGCCACTCGGGCTGATCGGGGTGGTTCTTGAGGTTGATCCGTGAGACGAAGGTCTCGTAGCCGCCGATGATCACCATGATCAAGAGGTTGGCGATCATCACCACGTCGACCAGGCCGAGAACGAGCAGCATCACCTCGTTCTCAGTCAGTGCGCCGGCGTCCTTGACCAGGTGCCAGAGCTCCTGCATGAAGCGCCAGACATAGACGCCCTGGGCGGCGATCAGGCCGAGGTAGAGGGGAGCCTGCAGCCAGCGGCTGATGAAGATCGTGCTGCCGATGGTGCGGGCCAGCGGGCGGTCTATGTGGGTTTCGGCGGCGATGGGCCGCGCATCCTAACCACTCTTTCTTAGGTGCCCTTAAGCGATAGGTCACGCCCAGGCATTCGGAGTCGAGGGCTCGCGGAATAGGCTGCGCGCCATGTCCGAGACGGCGGGCTCGCGCGACGGCATCGAGGTCAATGGCGTCGCCCACATCATCCTCAGGGTCAACCGCATCGCGGAGTGCATCGCCTTCTACGACCGGCTCATGCCGTTTCTCGGCCTGCGGGCGGTGGAGCCTCGCTCGGACGAGTTCGTCTATTACGTCGGCGGGCGAACCGCGTTGGCGATCCGCCTCGCCGATGCGGAGCACGCCGGTGCGGAGCACGTCGAGACCGGACCCGGCATCGACCACCTCTGCCTCCGGGCCCGCAGCCGCGAGGACGTCGATGCCCTCTACGCGTTCTTGCTGGAGATGGAGGCGGACATCGTGCGCGCCCCGGTGGAAGGGCCCTGGGCGCCGGGTTACTACTCGCTCTCTTTTCGCGACCCGGAGGGCATCAGGCTCGAGCTCAACCACGTCCCCGGCAAAGGCCTGCTCGCCGACGGCGCGACATTTCTCCCGGACCCGGACTACCCCCTCCAGGGCGACCCGGCTGATCCGGGGAGGGAGATCGAGGACAAAGGCTGAGGCGGCGTTTCTAGGGAGCCGCCGCCGCGGCGACGGCGGTCATCGCCTCGACCTTGGCGCTGGCCAGGCCGCGGACGACGACCGTATCGAGGGCGGTGTAGGCGGCCAGAGCCTTCTGGGCAACGCCGCCGTCCTCGGCGCCTACGCCGACCGTACCCTCGGGCTCGCCGAGGCGGGCGAAATGGTTGCGGTAGCCGTCGTGCAGGTCGCGGTAGAAGGACTCCTCCTTGGCGAGGCGCTCGCTGGCGTCGGGGCCGACGGCGGTGCGCACGTAGCCGAAGACGGGAGGTGTCTCGCGGTCGGCTTCGGCTGCCCCGGCCTCGACCTTGGTGCGGGCGCCGGCGGCGAACTCAGGGGTCATCCAGTTGAAGAAGGCGCCGTCGTACTCAGCGCCGGAGAGGGCGCACATCTTCGGGCCCATCGCGGCGAGGACGAGGCGGACGCCGGGCAGTAAGGCGCGCAGCTCGGGCAGTGCCTCACGCATGCGGGTGAGCGGCTTGGCGGCGAAGCCGGCGCCGACACCGAGCCAGAGGCGAGCCGGATCGAGGTTCAGTCGCGATACGTCGGCGGCGATCTCAGCCGGCGGCGTGCGGTCGAGGGCGATCACCGCGACACCGAGCTCGAGCTCAGGCGCGGCATTGCCGAAGACCGCCAGCGTCTCCAGCCCCTTGGCCCCTGGATGGTCATTGGACCAGATCGAGCCGTAGCCAAGCTCCGCGCAACGCCCTGCCAGCGGCTGCGCCACCGTCGGGTCCAGTCCGGCCGCAACACCGAAACCTCTGTCTTGTCCATTGCTCACGGCGCGCAGCCTAGTACCTGTCTTTCGTGTGGAAGACGTGACAGGTTTCTAACGGCAACTCAACCACAGACAACACGTTTCCATCTAGCCTGGCATCATCATGGAGGCGATGGCTCAGGAATGGACGGACGGGCGGCTCGATGCCCTCAGCACCAAGGTCGATCTTGGCTTCGAACATGTCGAGCAGCGGTTCTCTCAGGTTGACCAGCAGTTCGCCCAGGTGGGCCAGCGGTTCGACCGGGTCGAAGCCGAAGTTAAGACCCTGCGCTTGGAGATGAGGACCGAATTCAGAGCGGTGCGCAATGAGATGAATGGAATGCGGAGCGAAATGGGCGCGATCCGTGAGGCAGTCGTTGGCGTTCAGCGTTCGATTGCGTGGGCGGCCATCGCCTTGACCGGTGCGATTCTGGCTGGCTTTGCCGGGATGTGCACGCTGATCGCGGCAACGCTCTAGGGGCCACTCACTTCTCCAGAAGTGCCACGCACTCGATGTGCGGGGTCTGGGGGAACATGTCGACCGGCTTGACGCGGCGCAGGGTGTAGCCGGCCTCGACCAGTTGGGCGGCGTTGGGGGCGAGCGTCGTCGGGTTGCAGGAGACGTAGACGACGCGCTTCGCCTCGCACTCGATCAGGCGGCGGACAATCTTCTGTGAGAGACCGGCCCGCGGCGGGTCGACGATGACCACGTCGGGCTTGCCGGCTTGCTCGATCAGCGGTCGCATGCCGGTGCGGGCGCTGCCGGCGAGGAAGCGGGCGTTCTCGATCTTGTTCTGCGCGGCGTTGCGCTCGGCGTCGGCGATCGCCTCGGGGACGATCTCCAAGCCCCAGACCTCGCCCGCCCGTTTGGCCATCGTCAGACCGATCGTGCCGATCCCGCAGTAGAGGTCGAAGACGCGCTCGCTGCCTGTCAGCCCAGCGTACTCGGCGGCAATCGCGTAGAGGCTCTCGGCCATCTCGGTGTTGGTCTGGAAGAAGGCGCCGTGTGACATCTCCAGCCGCAGTCCGCCGAGCTCCTCGCACAGGCGCTCCTCGCCAAGCACCCCGGTTGGCCCGTCGGTGCCGCCCGAGTCACCCTCGATCACGGTGTGCAGGTCCACCGGGGGCTTGGGGAAGCGAGCCGCCGAGGTGATCAGCCGTGTCTGGATCTGGCCAGTTCGCCAGCCCTCGCGCACGGCCAAGTTACGCAGCACGCCCTCACGTGAGCGTCCCTCGTAGGCGGGGATCGCCTCCAGCCGTGCCCACTCGCGCACCGCGTTGCGGGCCGCGTTGCCGCGCTCGGAGGCGAGGTGACAGTCCTCGACGTCGACGATCAGGTCCCAGCGGCCGCGGGCATGGAAGCCGAGGATGGGCTCGCCGTCGCGCTCGCCGAAGGAGTACTCGAGTTTGTTGCGGTAGCGCCACTGCTCGATCGCCGGCTCGATCTCCTCCAGCTCGAAGCCGTCGAGACCGCCGATGCGACGCAGCGCCTCGTCAACCTGCTCGCGCTTCTGGGTCAGCTGTTGCTCGTAGGGAAGGCCCTGCCAGGGGGCTCCGGGGCAGGGCTCGCCCTCGTGGACGCAGACGTCGGCAAGGCGGCCGTCAGCGCCGCGCAGCAGCTCGACCGTGCGTGCCTCGGCGAAGCGCTTCTTCGCTTTGGTGATCTCGGCCCGCACGCGGTCGCCGGGCAGCGCCCCGGCGACGAAGACGACCAGCCCTTCGTGGCGGGCCACACCACGCCCGCCGAAGGCGAGCGAGTCGATCTCGACCTCGAGCTGCTCGCCTCGCCGGCGGCGGGCCGCCGGCTTCTCACCGGTGGCCCCCTCCACCGTCAACCGAGCTTCTTGCGCGCGCGGCGCGCGGCCTGGGTGGCCTGTTTGCGCACAGGCTGGGCGCGTCCGCCAACCTCTTTACGCGCCTGCTGGACAAGTCGTTCGAGCTCCTTGAGCAGCGAGTCAGTCTGGCGCCGGCCCTTCTTGACCAGATCGGTGAGCATCTTCTCGGCGTCGCCGCGGGTCATGCGACCGCGCTTGACCGCATCGTCGACGACCTCCTGCAGGCGGTCACGGCTGAGCATGACGCTGCGCTCGAGACTCTCGCGGAACTGCTCGACGCTCTTGTCGAGCCCAGTGACCGACCCGCCCCGCGTTTTTTTCGTTTTGGCGTTGGCTTTTTTGGCCGTTTTTTTTGTGGCTTTGGCTTTTTTCGTCGTGCCGCCGGCTTTGGCTTTTTTCGCTTTTTTGCCGGCGCCCTCTTTTTTCGCAGCCATGCTTGCCTCCTGGTCGTCGCGCGGTGTGTGATGACTATTTCACTCGGGCGCTCTACCCGCTCGGTGGGGTAGCGAAGCTTGCCTGTACCGGTGCGTGATCGGAGAGGCGCAGTGAAAGATCGCCACACGGCAGCTCGCGCCGCTCGGGGGGCCAGGTCTGAGCCGCGCTGGTGACGGTCAGGCCGCGGGAGAGCAGGTGGTCGATCGCTCCCGGCGCGGTTGCGCCCTCGAGCCCGAAGCGCTCGCGCAGCTGTTCGAAGGCAACGGGGTTCTCCGCGGGGCGCAGGTTGAAGTCGCCGCCGAAGAGCAGCGGTGAGCTGCCTGCCCACTCGCTTGCCGCCTGTGCCGCTTTCAGCACGTCCTCGGTCGCCAGCGCCGGCTGGTCGTTGGTGGCGTGCAGGTTGGCGACGCAGACGCCGGACTCCGTCCGGACGAAGGCCATCGCCCGGCGCTCCGGCCCGCCCTCGTGGATCGCCATCTCACGCCGCTCGGCGATTGGCTTGGCCTCGCGGTGCGCTTTTTGCTCGCTATGGGTGCATAAAGCGCACCGGAACGAGTTGCGGACCAGGATGAGGTTCGAGCCGCCCTCTCCGGATGCGATCAGGTCCGGGTTGCGACGGGCGACGAAGCTGCGCAGCGCAGCGAACGAGTTGCGGGAGGTGAGCGCGCGGTGCCCTGCGGCTTCACAGGCCGCGGCGAGTAGCGCGGCGTAGCGTGGGGGGCACTCCTGCAGCAGGGCGACGTCCCACTCGGCGCCAGCAAGCAGCCCTGCGAACTCGGCGGTCAGGTCACGGTTCACCTGGATGTGTGTCGCGTTGCGCTCGCTGATTCTCAGCAGGCGCGAGCGCCAGGTGAAGAGCCTCTCGTCGGGGGGGAAATCGCGCCCATGGAAGAGGTTCCAGCTGACGGCGGTGAATTCCACCGCCGTAGTATCCGACGCTTGACGCGGAACTTCCTCACGGGTGAAGAGCTGGGCGCCTTCGAGCTGGGCAAGCTGCTCGACTGCGCCGCCGAGCTCAAAGCTGGCCGCCGCGAGCGAGTTGGCGCCGAGGCATTGGCCGGGCGCAGCATCGCCCTCGTCTTCGAGAAGCCCTCGACCCGGACGCGCATCTCCTTCGAGGTAGGCGTCGCCGAGCTAGGTGCGCATCCGGTCGTGCTGCGCAACGGTGAACTGCAGCTCTCCCGCGGTGAGTCGATTGGCGATACGGCGCGGGTGCTCTCGCGCTATGTCGATGCGATCGTCATCCGCTCCGGCTCGCATGAGGCGGTTGCCGAGCTGGCCGAGGCCGCCGAGGTGCCGGTCGTCAATGCGCTCACTCCGCTCCACCATCCCTGCCAGGCCCTGGCCGACCTGCTCACCCTGCGCGAGCACCGTGGTGAGCTCGCCGGTCAGCGGCTCGCCTACGTCGGCGACGGCAACAACGTTGCCCGCTCGCTGGCGATCGCCGGCGAGCTGGCGGGTGTCGAGGTGGTCGTCGCCGCACCTCCCGGCTACCAGCTGGAGGAGGGTCACGGTGCGAAGTTGAGCGCCGACCCCCGCGACGCCGCCGCTGGCGCGGACGCGATCTATACCGATGTCTGGGTGAGCATGGGCGACGAGGCCGAGGCCGAGCGCCGACGCGCCGACCTGGCGCCCTTCCGTCTTGACGCCGACCTGCTCGGGGTCGCCAAGGAGGGCGCGATCGTGCTCCACTGCCTGCCCGCCCATCCGGGCGAGGAGATCACCGCCGAGCTGCTCTACGGCGAGCGCTCCGCCGTTTGGGACCAGGCCGAGAACCGTCTGCACACGCAGAAGGCGCTGCTCGAGCTGCTGCTCGCCGGCTGAGCCCGTGTACCCCGAGATCAACATCGGGCCGCTGACGCTGCAGACCTTCGGCTTGATGTTCGCCCTTGCCTTCCTCGGTGCGGGGGCGTTGATCGCCGTGCGGCTGAAGGAGATCGGCAAGCCGGTCGACTGGGCCTATGAGATGGGCTTCTCGGCGTTGGTCGGCGGCATCGTCGGCTCGCGCGTCTATTTCATCGTCCAGAACTACGACAGCGTCAAGGGCGACCTGCTCGGCAACCTCTTCTCCGGCTCGGGGCTGGTCTGGTACGGCGGCGCGATCGGCGGCGCGATCGCCGTGCTGCTCTGGGCCTGGTACCGGGACTTCCTCGGTCCCGCCCTCTTCGACCTGGCGGCGCCCGCGCTGGCGCTCGGCTACGCGATCGGCCGGGTCGGCTGCCAGCTCTCCGGCGATGGCGACTACGGCAAGGCCTGGGACGGGCCCTGGGCGATGTCTTACCCCGACGGCACCGTGCCGACCAGCGAAGACGTCCACCCGACGCCGGTCTACGAGAGCCTGGCGATGGGCTTCGGCGCCTGGCTGCTCTGGCAGCTGCGTGATCGCTTCCGGCCGGGAATCCTCTTCGCCCTCTATCTGCTCTATGCGGGCGCCGAGCGCTTCCTTGTGGAGTTCCTGCGCCGCAACGACACGGGGGCTTTGGGGCTGACGACGGCCCAGTGGGAGAGCCTGGCGATGATCGCTGCCGGCCTCGTCTGGATGGCCGTCGTGCGCCGCCGACACGGTAGCCTGTCGGCAGTGGCTCCCACCGATCCGATCAGGCCCGCAGCGGGGTTGTAGCCGTGGAAGCCCAGAAGGAGGGAGCGCCGCTGATGGCGAGCGCCAGCGAGGTGGTGAGGCAGGCGGCCGAGACGATCGCCGCCGCCGGTTGTGAGACGCCCGAGTCCGACGCCAAGCTGCTGGTGGCGAAGGCGCTCCGTGTGAGCGCCGAGCAGCTCGGGCTCGACGGCGCCACCGAGATCACCCCCGAGCTGCGCGAGGAGATTGAGCAGCTTGTCGCGCGGCGCAGCGAGCGTGAGCCGCTCGAGTACATCCTCGGTAGCTGCACCTTCTACGGGTTGGACTTCGGCGTTGACGAGCGGGTGCTGATCCCGCGGCGCGAGACCGAGCTACTCGTCGCGGTCGGCACTGAGTTGCCCGAAGGCGCTCGGGTGCACGAGGTCGGCACCGGCTCGGGCGCCATCGCCCTCGCTCTGCTGAACGAGCGTCCCGACCTGCGGGTGAGCGCTTCCGATCTTTCCGAGGAGGCCGCCGAAGCGGCGCGCGAGAACGCCGCGCGGCTCGGCATCGAGCTCGAGGTGACGGTCGCCGCGGGGATTCCCGACGGCGTCGAGGACGTTGACCTGCTGATCGCCAACCTTCCCTACATCACCGAGACTTCGATCGACGAGCGCTCGCCGGAGATCCGCCGCGAGCCGGAGATCGCCGTACAGGGCGCCAGCGGCGCCGACGGGCTCGGTGTGATCCGCGGTCTGATCTCCGAAACACCGAGCGGCTGGCGCATGGCCCTTGAGCACGACACCCACCACGGCCCAGTGATGCGCGAGCTGCTGCGCGAGGCCTCGACGCGGATCGACTACCGCGGCGACGAGCGGGTGACGGTCGGCCTGGCGCCATGAGTGGCGCCTCTTCGAGGGCCGAGCCCTCGGAGGGCTCGACTGAGCAGGTCCGGCGGGAGAAGCTGGCGCGGCTACGCGCCGAAGGCGTCGATCCCTATCCCGCCGAAGGTTTCCGCAATCGCGACAAGATCGCCACGATCCTCGCCGCCCACGACCCGCAGGAGCTCGGCGAGGGCGAGCACTCGCAGTGGACCTACCGGATCGCCGGCCGGGTGGTCGGCAAGCGCGGTCACGGCAAGACGATCTTCTTCGACGTCCGCGACCTGACTGGCTCGATCCAGGCCTACGCGCGCAAAGACTCGCTTGGCGACGAGGCCTTTGCCCGCATCGAGGACCTCGACATCGGTGACTCGGTCGGCATCGAGGGCGACCTCTACGTGACCAAGCGCGGCCAGCTGGCGATCGGCACGCGCGAGTGCACGATGCTGGCCAAGGCGCTACGCGACCCGCCCGACCTCTTTCACGGCATCTCCGACCCCGAGGTGCGCTACCGCCACCGCGAGCTCGACCTGATGGCCAACGAGCGCTCGCGCGAGATCTTCCTCATGCGCGCCAAGCTGGTCGCCGCGATCCGCGCCTACATGAACGAGCACGACTTCATCGAGATGGAAACGCCGATGCTGCAGCCGATGACCGGTGGCGCCGCGGCGCGGCCCTTCGTCACCCACCACAACACGCTCAACCGCGACCTCTTCCTGCGCCCGGCGACCGAGCTCTACCTGAAGCGCTGCATCATCGGCGGCTTCGAGAACGTCTACGAGCTGGGCAAGTTCTTCCGCAACGAGGGCATCTCGCCCCAGCACAACCCCGAGTTCACGATGCTCGAGTGGTTCCTCAGCTGCGCCGACATCGAGGACGTGATGGCCTTCGCCGAGCAGCTCATTTCGACCGTGGTCGAGCAGGTGCTGGGCACGACCAAGGTCGAGCGCGACGGCCAGACGATCGACTTCAAGGCTCCTTGGCGGCGCCTCACCCTGCGCGAGGCGATCCTCGAGGAGACCGGGATGGACATCGTCGAGTCGAGCCGCGACGAGCTGGCCGAGCTGGTCGCCGACGACGTCGACCCGAAAGCCGACTGGGCCGCCGTGGTCGACACGATCCAGGGCAAGCTGGTCGAGCCAAAGCTGATCCAGCCAACCTTCCTGCGCGACCTGCCGCTCGACATCTGGCCACTGGTCAAGCCGTTGCCCGAGCATCCCAAGCTGCTCGGCGAAGCCTTCGATGGCATCGTCGCCGGCATGGAGGTGATCGGCGGCGGCACCGACGTCAACGATCCCGAGATGCAGCACCGCCACTTCGTCCGCCAGCGCGAACGCCAGGAAGAGGGCGCCGAGGAGACGCCGCAGCCCCACGACAAAGAATTCGTCGAAGCGATGGAGTACGGGATGCTCACCGCGAGCGGCTCCGGCATCGGCATCGACCGCCTGATGATGATCCTCGCCGGCGCCGACAACCTGCGCGACGTCATCCTCTTCCCCTCAATGCGCGCCGCGGACTAGAACCCTCGCGAAACTGCATTTACCCGGCCATAGGGCGGGAAATCGCGGTTTCGTGGCTAGAAGGCTGAGCGGAGGAGGCCGCCGTCGATGGGGATGACGGTGCCGGTGATGTAGGCGGCGCGATCGGAGCAGAGAAAGGCGACCAGGTCGCCGTACTCTCGGGGCTGGCCGAGGCGGGCGGCGGGGACTTCGCGTCGTGCTGCCTCTTCGGCGGCATCGAGCGAGCCGGCCGCGTCCATCAGCCGTTCGGTGGCGAAGCGGCCGGTGGCGACGGTGTTGACGGTGATCCCCGCGGCGGCGACCTCGCGCGCCAGGGTCTTGAAGTAGCCGACTGCCGCCATGCGGTGGGTGTTGGAGAGGTTGAGGCCGTCAATCGGCTCGCGGGTCGAGCTGGAGCCGACGTTGACGATTCGACCCCAGCCGCGCTCGCGCATTGCGGGCACTACGGTGCCGGCAAGGACTCGCGGCGCGAGGACGAGCGAGCGGTAGGCGGTCTGCCACTCGTCGAGCTCGTGGTCGTGGGCGCCGCCAAAGGGTGGCCCGCCGGTGTTGGCGACGAGGATCTCGATCGGCCCGAGCTGCTCCTCGACCTCGGCCGGCAGAGCGGCGAGACGGTCGAGGTCGGTGGCGTCGGCGACGAATGGCGTCGCCTTCTCACCGATCTCCGCCGCCGCTTGATCGAGCTTCTCCTGTGAGCGGCTGGCGATCGCGACCTTTGCGCCCTCGCGGGCAAGGGCTGCAGCGATCGCCTGGCCGATACCGCGGCTGGCACCCATTACCAGCGCCACGCGGCCCTCGAGCCCGAGGTTCATAGCTCGATCTTGGTGCCCGTCTCCTGCTCGGAGACCTGCCAGAGCTTGTCGATCGCCCTGCCCATGCCGAGTCGCCGCACGACCGGCTTGCGCACGGGAGGCCCGTTGTTGACGAAGAGCGGGCCGTAGAACTCGCCGCCCTGGGCCTTGGGGTCGGTCGCTGCCCGCAGCTGCGAGAGCGCCCCTGTGGCAGGAGTCATGCCGACCGAGCGGGCGAGTCCCAGGAAGAAGCGCTGCGAGAGGCCGCCGCTGGTCTCCTTGACGCTGACCGCCTGCAGCTCGGTGTTGGAGAGGCCGGGGTGGGCGACGAGGCTGGCCGCCGGCGCTCCGGCGGCGCGGAGCTTGCGATCGAGGCCGAGGCCGAAGTGGAAGTTGGCGAGCTTGGCCTGCCCGTAGGCGCGCCAGGGCCGGTAGCGCCCGTTCAGGTGGGGATTGGCAGGGTCGACCGCCCGGCCCATGTGGTGGGCGGTGCTGGTCACGGTGACGATGTGCGCTGCCGGTGCCCGCAGCAGGGCCGGCATCAAGAGCGCGGTGAGGGCGAAGTGGCCGAGGTGGTCGACGCCGAACTGCATCTCGAACCCGTCGGCGGTCTTCTGCTCGGGAATGCCCATCACGCCGGCGTTGTTGACCAGTAGGTCGAGCGTCCCGTGAGTGGCGAGGACCTGCTCGGTGGCACTGCGCACCGAGTCCAGTGAGCCGAGGTCGAGTGGGACGATCTCCAGCGAAGCGTTGGGCAGTCCGCTGCGGATCTGCTCGCTTGCCTCAGCCGCGCGCTCCTGATTGCGGGCAGCCATCACAACGTTGGCGCCAGCGCCCGCCAGCGCCCGCGCTGTCTCTAGGCCGAGACCACCATTGGCGCCGGTGACGACCGCCGTGCGGCCGTTCAGGTCAGGAATGTCCGCAATGCTCCAACTCATCGGCTGGAAGCCTATGCCGTCGCCTCGCGGGGCAGGCGCACGGTGGTGTGCAGCGCCATGGCGCAGGCGCTCGCTAGCCGGCGACGATCAGAGCGGTGAGGAAGAGGGCGAGGACGTGGAAGCACTGGTCTACGGCAATGCGTAGGGGGATCGAGGGTTCGGTCGTGCGCTTGACCACGACCATGTAGGCGTCGAGCAGGCGGCCGTCGTCCTGGATCCAGTGGGGGACGGCGACGAGCAACGCGACGCCGAGCGCCGCGCCGAGGCTCTGCTCGCCGGCGATCCAGATCAGCGCCGGCAGGAAGGCCAGCATGTAGACGAGCAGGTGGTTGCGCAGGGCGCGCCGCCGGACCGGGTCGGGGCCGAGGCCGCCGTACTTGTGGCGCGCCTGCCAATCGGTCTGCAGGAGGAAGTCGCCGGCCAGATGGCAGACGGCGAGGACGGTGAACAGCTCGACCCAGCTCACCGCGCAAATCTAGTCGCTGCGCCCCCTACGCGGACCCGTCCGCAGCGCTTTGCAGGGCGGCGAGGTCGATCTTCCTCATCTGCAGCATGGCCTGCATCGCCCGATTGGCGCGCTCCTTATCGGGGTCGGAGAAGAGCTCTTCCATGCCGGTTGGCACGACCTGCCAGGAGACACCGAAGCGGTCCTTGAGCCAGCCGCACTGACTCTCCTGGCCGCCATCGGTGAGCCGCTCCCAGAAGTAGTCGATCTCCGCTTGGTCCTCACATTCGATCCCAAACGAGATCGCCTCGTCGAACTTGAACTCGGGGCCGCCGTTGATGCCGACGAAGCGCTGCCCGTCGAGCTCGAACTCGACCGTCATCACCATGCCCTCCTCGCGTGGGGCGTCCGCGGTGTAGTGGGTGACGTTGACGATCCGCGAGTTCTCGAAGACCGAGGTGTAGAACTCGGCGGCCTCCTCGGCCTCGGTGTCGAACCACAGGTTGGGGACGATCTTCTGCTGCATCTCGTGACCTCCTCTGCTGACTGGAACGCTCCCGTCGCTCGACCTTAGAGGACGGCAACCTTCGGCCACCTTGCTCACCGCGCCACCCGCGCGGCTCGCGTGTTCCATAATCAGCACCGGCCTGGGCGGTTAGCTCAGTTGGGAGAGCACCTGCCTTACAAGCAGGGGGTCACTGGTTCGAGCCCAGTACCGCCCATTGCGGGACCTCGACCGAGGTTTGTCCAGGGTATTTGCATTTAGTGTGGAGTGCGGTACCGTCGCGACGATGCTTCGGATCCGATGGACAGTGGCTGTGATGGCCCTCGGCTTGGCGTTTGTGGCCGTGGCTCCCGCCCAGGCCGCGGTGACGATCGGCGAGCTGTCCCCGCCCGGCAGCCGGTTGGGCTGCGAACCGGGCCAAGGGATCGTCCAGACGAGCACCGCTTCGCGAAGCGACTATCGCGTGCCTGTGCCCGGCGGCGTGATCACCGAATGGAGCACGCGGTCCACCTGGGGGAGCGGAAACGGCAGCCTGCAGCTGGTCCTGGCGGGGTATGACGTCAGCGACGACAAAGTCACCTACGAGGGATTGAGCCAGTTCGAGCTGATTCCAGCATCGGCCGAAGATCTCGCCTACTCGTTCAAGACCCGCATTCCCGTGGACGGCAACGAGCGGCTCGGGCTGTATGCCGAGGATGTGGGGACCTTCACCTGGACCTGCGCCTTCGGCTTCGTCGGCGGGCCCGCGAACCGGATCATCTGGGGCACGATGCCGCAGCCGGTCGTCGGCGCCGCGCCGTTCAAAGCGCCGGCGGACGAGTTCGGCGAGCGGGTTCCGGTCGAGGCCAAGCTCGAGGCCGACCTCGACAAAGACGGCTTCGGCGACGAGACCCAGGACCTGTGCCCGACCAGCGCGGCGACGCAGAGCGCTTGCCCGGTCCCGCCGGTCCCCGACACGACGATCACCAAGCACCCCAAAGCCAAAACCAAAGGCAAAGGGGCGAGCTTCAAGTTCACCGCCACGGTCCCCGGCGCGACCTTCGAGTGCAAGCTCGACAAAGGCCCCTTCAAAGTCTGCACTTCGCCGCACCACGTGAAAGTCGGCAAAGGCAAACACACCTTCTCGGTTCGCGCCATCGCCAATGGCCAGGTGGACGCCACCCCTGCGACCTTCCAGTGGAAGATCGAGCGGAAAAAACAGCCGCGCCGCCCACGCTGATCTCATCGCTGTTGCCGGAGTAGGCTGGATTCACCGTGGCGCACATGGGTGGATCGGCCAGCACTGAGATAGACGCTCCGCTGCAGCGAGTCTGGGAGGAGGTCGAGGACGTGCTCGCGGCGCCCGAGTGGCAGGGCGGCCTCGTCGCCGTCACGGCGTTGGAGCGTGATGCGCAGGGACGGCCGACGCTGGTGGAGAGCGAGAGCGACATCAAGGTCAGGCATGTCAAGACCGAGGTGCGGTTTGCCTATGAGGCCCCAACCCGGCTCACCTGGACGCAGGAGAAGGGCGACCTCAAGTCGGTTGAGGGCTCCTGGACGCTGGAGGACCTCGGTGAGGGCCGAACCCGAGCCACCTATGAGCTCGACGCCGACCCCGGCCGCGTGCTGGGGATGGTGATTCGCGGGCCGGTCGAGAGCGCCGCCCGCGCGATGCTGGTCAATGCCCGGCCGGGTGAGCTCAAGGCCCGTGTCGAGGGCGGCTGACCAGCGATCGATCAACGATCCGATGATTTCAATCCCTGGACGTTTCAACGGCCCGCTGGAGAGCGGTAACGGCGGCTACAGCGCCGCGCTCTTCGCTGACTTGCTCGGGGGTCCGGCGGCGGTCAGCCTGCGTAGCCCGGTGCCGCTCGATCGCGAGCTGCGCGCGGAGCAGGAAGGCGATGGCCTGCAGGTGCTCGATGGTGAGACGCTGGTCGCCACGGTCGAGCCGGCGCCTGAGCTAGAGCTCGAGGTGCCGGCGGCGGTCTCTGTCGAGGAGGCGCGAAGTGCAGCGGAGCACTATCGCGGTCTGCCCGACGGGCAGTTCTGCCGCTGCTTCGTCTGCGGGCGAGCACGTGAGGACTCGCTCGGTGTCTTCGCCGGTGCGGTCGAGGGACGTGAGCTGGTCGCCAGTCCCTGGACGCCGCCGCCGTGGGCTGCAGATTCCGCCGGCAACGCGCTTCCGGAGGTGGTGGCGGGGGTGCTCGACTGCCCCACCTACTTCGCCGTCTACATGCACGACGAGCTGCGGGTCAGCTTCCTGGCTCGTTTCCAGTTGCGCTTCGATGCGCCGGTCGCGATAGGTGAGGAGCACGTCGTGATCGCTTGGCCGATCGAGGTCGATGGACGCAAGTTGCACGCCGGCTCCGCAGTGCTCGCCGCCGACGGTACAGTGCGCGCCATGGCCCAGGCGCTGCTGATCGAGCCCCGCTCATGAGCACGCTACGACTCATTCCGCTCTTGCTCGCCGCGGCGTTCGCGGCCCTTGCGACGGCACCGGCCCAGGCGGCATTTCCCGGCAAGCCCGGCCCGATCGTCTACCCGAAGGTGAAGCTGAACGAAGGCGACAACCCTGGCGGCCTGCTGATCCACGGCCCGCGTGTGACGCAGAAAGCCAAGCGGCTGACGAACGATCCGGACGACGAAGCTCCATCCTTCTCCGCTGACGGGCGGCTGATCGTCTTCTCCAGCGTCCGCAATCCAGGCGGCCGGAACATCTACCTGGTCAAGGTCGACGGCACCGGGCTACGCCAGCTCACCACCGGCAGCTTCTTCGATTCGGGACCGTCCTTTGCACCCAACGGCCGGCGGGTGGTCTTCACCCGCCGCACCGGAGACGAGTCCCACATCTTCAGCGTCAACGTCGACGGCAGCGGCCTCGAGCAGCTGACCAAAGGCAACGGCAACGACTCCGAACCCGTCTACACGCCCAACGGCAAACGCATCGTCTTCGTCAGCGATCGCGACCGCGACGCCAAGACCGACCAGCGTGACATCTTCGCGATGGCGCCCAGCGGTGCCGACCTGCGGGTTCTGATCGACGGGCCCTACAACGAGGAAGAACCCGACACCTCGCCCAACGGCAAGCGCATCGTCTTCGTCAGCAACCGCCAGCCGGGGATCAACATCTTTGTCGCCAATGCCGCCGGCAAGGTGCTCAGCCAGCTGACTCACAACCGGCGCAGCTGCAGCAGCGGCTCCTGCAACCGCGCTCCCGCCTGGGCGCCCGATGGCAAGCACATCGCCTTCCTGGTCATCGGTCGCTACAGCCGCGACCTGGAAGTGATGCGCGCCGACGGCAGTGGCGGCAAGGAGTTCGCCGACGCCGGCACCGAAACCGAAGGCTTCGGCTCGACCATCGGCACGCCCACTTGGGGCCCAGCGATCCCTTAATTCGACCTTCCGAAACCTGCCCGGTATCGTGAGGGGCTCGGGAAACGGGACGGGGAGAGGTCGATGAGGAAGAAGGTCGTCGCTGTAGTGGTACTGGGGCTGCTGGTTGCTGCCGCCAGCGCGAGCGCGTTCAAAGTGCATGTGCAGGTCGGCGAATTGATCCTCGACGCGGAAGGCGATTTCGCCCCCAAGGCGTTGCCCAAATTCAAAAACGCGCCGATCATCACCCATGGCGGTGGCAAACTCTCGACCGTCACCGGTGAGCTCCCCCCGATCCTCGACACCTTCATGCTGGAATTCGACAGGCACGGCGCGGTCGACACCACCGGGCTGCCGTTCTGCACGAAAGGCAAACTGGTCGCCACTGACGTACCGGCGGCGCGCCGGGCCTGCAAGGAGGCGATCGTCGGCACCGGCTTCGGCAGCGCTGTCGTCAAGTTCCCCGAACAGGGACCGATCAAAGTCGGTACCCCGATCACCCTCTTCAACGGGCCGAAAAAGGGCAGCGACCACACGATCATCGCCCACGCTCACCTGAACTACCCGGGCCCGGCGACCTTCATCGTCCCGATCGTGATCGAGAAGATCAACAACGGCGTCTTCGGCTACCGGGTCAAAGTGAAAATCCCGAAGATCGCCGGCGGCTACGGCCACCCAATCTCCGGCTCGGCCACAGTCGGCAAAAAATGGACCTTCAAGGGTAAGAAACACAGCTACATCAATGCCCGCTGTGAAACCGGACGCTTCGTCGTGCGCGGTGAATTCACCTTCAAAGGCGGCGCCGAAGACACCGAGAAACAGAAAGAACAGATCTCCGACGTACTGCACGCCACCTTCCTGTTGCCATGCAAGGTGCGCAACTAGCGGCTCTCAGAAGTGCTTGAGAGGGCGTGGGGGGAGTGAGAGCAAGGAAGCTGCTTTGGCTGGCGCCGGTTCTGGTGGCGCTTGTCGTCGCAGGCACAGTGAGCGCTGCGCGTGACACCGACCGCGTCGAAGTGCGCATCGGGGAACTAATTCTCAAAGGGCGCGGCGGCTTCCGGCCCGAAGCCCTGCCCAAGCACAAAGACGCGCCGATCCTGATCTACGGCGGCGGCAAGATCTCGACCGTCTCAGGTGACCTGCCGCCGATCCTCGACCGCATCATCCTCGAATTCGACCGCCATGGCCACGTCGAGACGCGGGGCCTGCCGGTCTGCACGGCAGGCAAGCTGCAGGCGACCGACGTGTCCGCCGCCCGCCGCGCCTGCCCCGGCGCGATCGTCGGCAAGGGCTTCGGTAGCGCCATCGTCCAGTTCCCCGAACAGACGCCGATCCCGGTCTCCTCACCGATCACGCTCTTCAACGGGCCGAAGAAGGGCGGCAATGACACGGTTATCGCTCACGCCTACACGACCGTGCCCATCTCGACCACTTTCATCGTCCCGGTCGAGATCGAAAAGATCAACAAGGGCGTCTACGGCTACCGCACCGAAGCGCGCATCCCGAAGATCGCCGGCGGCTACGGCCACCCGATCTCCGGCAAGCTGAAGGTCGACCGCAAATGGACTTTCCGGGGCAAGAGGTACAGCTACGTCAACGCCCGCTGCGAAACGGGTCGCCTGCAGGCTCGCGGCAAGTTCACCTTCAAAGACGGCACCTTCCTCACAGGCACCTTCTTGCGCCCCTGCAAAGTGCGGGGCTGACGGCCGCGCGCTTCAGCGCTCCGCCGGGGGCGCCCCCCGGCTAGCCGCTGATGCGCAACTGTGGTGTGCGCGTGCCGCCGCGCTCTTGCTCGGCCTTGGTGACTACGTCGAAGAAGACATCGTTGCGGCCGCGGCGCACCTGGCGGGGGAAGAAGCGCCGAGCGCGGCGATGAGCGGCGGTCATTGCACGGAAGCTGGCCTCGTGGGCCCTGCTCCAGGGGATACCGAAGATCTGCCGCACACGCGGCGGCAGCGTGCCTTTGATGATGTGGTTCTGGGCAATCAGGTTGCCGCGGGCGGGGCCTGGCACCGGCTGCTCGAAGGCGACCAACGGCGCCATCTCCAGGCCGTGCTCGGTCGCCTGCAGCTCGGGTGAGGACATGCGCTCCTCCCACCAGGCGCTGAACTCACGGTAGCTACCGGGAACATCGGCTCGCGGCAGGCCGAAGAGCTCGCCGAAGCGCACGTAGTCCTGCCAAAGGTCCTCGCGCTCGGCTTCACTCAGCGGGCGCACCATCGTCTCGTACATCGCCCGCCCCGAGTCGGCGATCACCGCCAATGTCCAGAGCATCAGCTCCGGGTCGAAGGCAGAGTAGGCGCTGCCGGCGGGGTGGGCGCCGGCAGCCTCGGGCAGCGTGCCCTTGACCCGCTCGTGCAGTCGCTGGACGACGGCCAGCGCCTTGTCGGCTTCCTCGCGCGTGCCGAGCAGGATCGTCTCCTGGATTTTGGCCGTGCGGGCGAGCCGCTGGAAAGGCCGATCTTTGGAGCGGGTGCTCAGCATCGTGCCGGTGTAGGTGAGCGGCTCGAGCGCGCCGATCAGCAGTGCCCGCTGACCGTAGAGCAGGCCGACGGCGCGCTCGCCGTGCACCATGCGCGCCAGCGAGCGGCCCGGCGGGAAGTAGTACTGGGAGTTCTCACTGGGATACGCCATCGGTGCCGGATGCTACTGCGGCTCGGCGGACCGCGAGGCGAGCGGCACCCCGGCGCGCTCGATCATGCCCTCAGGTGAGTCAGCTCCGTGTCGGGTGAGTCAGCGTGCAGCTCGTGGGCAGCGAAGATCTCGTCGAGGTCCTCCCGGGTGAGGGTCTCGCGCTCGAGCGCATTGGCGGCTAGATCATCGAGGCATTCGCGGTTGGCGGCGAGCAGGGTGCGGGCACGGCGATAGGCCTCGCGGGCCAGGTTCATCGCCGCCAGGTCGACGTCGCGGCGGGTGCGGTCGGAGAGCGCGTAGTCGCCGGTTGGCAGGGCGATCGGCGGGGCGCCGTCGGCGTCGATCGCCACGCCCATGCCGAATTCGCCGACCATCTGCACGCAGACGGCGTGCACCCGGGCGAGATCGTCGACGGCACCGGAGTAGGAGTCGCCCAATACCTCCTCCTCGGCGGCGCGTCCGCCCAGCAGGGTGACGATCTCGTCGAGCAGCTCGTCGCGTGACTTGAGGTAGGTGTCCTCCTGGGGTGAGTGGCCGACGAAGCCGAGCGCTGGGCCGCGCGGCACGATGCTGAGGATCTCCGGCGGGTCGAGGCCGAGCAGGTGCCGGCAGAGGGCGTGGCCCGCCTCGTGGTAGGCGACGATGCGGCGCTCCTTCTGGTTCAGGCGCCGCGCCTGCTGCGAGCCGACCGACTGGCGCAGCAGCGCCTCGTCGAGGTCCTCGCGGGCCATCGCCTCGCGCTCCGCCCGCCCGGCGATGATCGCCGCCTCGTTGAGCGCGTTGGCGAGCTGCGCGCCGGTCATGCCGGTGGTCTTGCGCGCCACGTCGGCCAGGTCGAGGTCCGGACCGAGCGGCTTGCCCTTGGCGTGGGCGCGGAGGATTGCCTCGCGGCCGTTGCGGTCGGGTGGGGAGACCAGCACTTGGCGGTCGAAGCGTCCCGGCCGCAGCAGTGCCTTGTCGAGCTTGTCGACATGGTTGGAGGCGGCGATGACGATCACCGTGCCCGGGTCGCGCTCAAAGCCGTCGAGCTCGACCAGCAGCTGGTTGAGCGCCTGCTCGCGCTCACTGGAGCCGCCGTCGCCGCCTCCTCCGCGCGCACCCCCCACTGCGTCGAGCTCGTCGATGAAGATCACCGCACGACCCGACTTGCGCGCTTCCTTGAACAGCCGCCTAATGCGGGCGGCACCCCTCCCAACGAACATCTCCACAAAGCTCGAGCCCGAGGCGGCGAAGAAGTCGACGCCGGCCTGCGCGGCGACGGCCCGCGCCAGCATCGTCTTGCCGGTCCCCGGAGGGCCGAAGAGCAGCACGCCGCGCGGCGGCTGGGCGCCGAGCGATGCGAATCGGTCTGGGTCGCGCAGCCACGCAGCGACGTCCATCAGCTCGTCCTTGGCGGCGTCGACACCCTGCACCTCGTCCCAGAGCACCGGCTCGGTTTTGCTCGCCTTGACCGTCTCCGGCTTGGTTGAGCCCACGGTGCTGCGCATCAGCCGCAAGAAGACGAGCAGCAGACAGGCCATGAAGAAGACCCCGAAGACGGGGTACCAGTCGAAGAAGAAGGTTTGGATTTTTTCGGCCATCAGTAGAAGTGCGGATGAGTCTGGGGGTAAACGCCCCGCAGTCCAATCGCATATACGTCCAGCTAGCGCCTGAGAGCTAAAGGTCGCGGGGGCTAATTGCCCCGCTTTGCAGCGCCCGCTCAACCAAAGCGACCCGCTTTTGGTTCTGCGGCAGGTCCTCGAGGCCGAGCTTCTCGAAGAGGGCGCGCATGTGGGTCTTGACCGCGTCGACGCTGAGCTGGAGCTCGTCGGCGATCGCCTGGTTGGTCGGCGGCGTGGCGAAGCTGGAGCCGTCCTTAAAGGGCCGGCAGAGGGCGACGAGGACGCGCTTCTGACCGGGCGAGATGGTCGCCGCGGCGGGCACATCGCTGGCGATCACGGTTGCTTCCGGCGCCTGCTCACCGCTTTCGCCGGGGCGGCGGTAGAGCACCGTGGTCTGGCCGAAGCGCAGAACCTCGCCGTCGCGCAGGCGACGGCGGCCATGGACGCGCTCCGGCCCGACGAAGGAGCCGTTGCGCGAAAGGCCGTCGTCGAGCAGCGTGCACTCGCCGCCGACCACCTCGATCTGGGCATGCAGGGCGGAGACCTCGCCGTCCCAGTCGAGCCGCAGCCCGGCGGCCTCGCCACGCCCCACCCAGATCTCCGTCGTGCCGGGTTCGACGATGAGGATCTGCTGCTCGCCCGTGCCGTCGCGGTAGACGAGGAATGGCCGACCACCGCGCTCGGCCTCGATCTGGGCCTTGAGCTCGGGGGCGCTGGTCTGTCGCGGATCGACGCTCACGCGCCTGATCCTACGACTCGCCGACCCCGCTTCGGTGCTGCTTTTTGCACCTTAAGAGGGCACAAAGCAGCGCCGGACGGGGTGAGCGAGTCCACCCCTAGGTGTAATTCCTAAGCACGTTGTTCATCCGGACCTCCTTGGAGGCTGGGGGTGTCGAAGCCACCCAGATCCAAGGAGGACACCGGATGAAGCTGCACGCTAACGCGCCGCTCGGCCCGAAGGGAAGGGCGGTGATGGCCCGCCGCGTCGTCGAGGACGGGCTCACGCTCACGGAGGCGGCCGAGGCCGCCGGAGTGAGCGTGAGGACGGCGGGAAAGTGGGCCCGCCGCTACCGCGCCGAAGGCGAGGCTGGACTGGTTGACCGCAGCTCCGCCCCCGCCACCGTCCACAACGTCACCCCAGCAGATCGTGTCGAGGCGATCGCCGCACTGCGCCGCCTGCGACTCACCGGACCCGAGATCGCCGAGCTACTCGAGATGGCGACCTCGACTGTCTCAGCGGTGTTGAAGAGGATCGGGCTGGGCAAACTGAGCCGGCTCGAGCCAGCCGAGCCGATCCAACGCTACGAGCGCACTCGTCCCGGCGAGCTGATCCACATCGACGTCAAGAAGCTGGGTCGGATCGTGGGCGGTGCCGGGCACAGAATCGTCGGTCGCCAGGGGCAAGGCCACAACCCAAGGAGAACCGATGACTCGGGCGTGCCCCGCAAGCAGATCGGCTGGGAGTGCGTCCACGTCTGTGTCGACGATGCCACCCGCCTCGCCTACGTCGAGGTTCTCCCCGACGAGAAGGCGCCCACTGCGATCGGCTTCCTGGGGCGAGCGATCTCCTTTTACCGCTCCCACGGCATCGCGGTCGAGCGGCTGATGACCGATAACGGCTCCGCCTATCGCTCCACGAGGCACGCCCTCGCCTGCCGGCGCTTGGGGATCAAACACATTCGCACTCGGCCCTACCGGCCCCAGACCAACGGCAAGGCCGAGCGCTTCATCCGCACGATGCTGCGTGAGTGGGCATACGCCGCCGTCTACGGCAGCTCGCCCGAGAGGGCCGCAGCCCTCTCGGGATGGATCGAGCGCTACAACTTCAGGCGAAGACATGGCGCCCTCGGTCACCGGCCGCCGATCGCTCGGCTGCGGGAGCTGAGCGGGAACAACGTGGCTGGCATCTACACCTAGGGCACCTGGGATGCGGGCCGGATGCGGGCGAAGCTGTTCCCACAAGCAAGAACCCCGCTCACACGCACTTAGGAGGAACAGAGATGACTCGCAAGACCAATGCCCAGAAGATCGCCCGCCGCAGCGGCCTGCTCGCTGCTATCGCCAGCGTCGCCCTGACGGTCGCCCCCGCTGCCGGCCTCGCCAAAGCGCCGGTCAAATTCGGCGCCGAGCTCAACCCGACCGTGCAGCCCTCCAACTCGCTGCCCGGCCTGTCCTGCAGCCAGGAAACCCCCGGCACGGCCTGCACGATGGTGCAGAACGAAGCTTACGGCCGCCCCGACGGTGGCGAGCTGGCGCCGCGCACCGGCACGATCAAGCGCATCCGCTTGATCGCCGGCGGCCCCGGCAGCTTCAAGCTGCAGATCGCCAAGGTAAAGCGCTCGACCCTGCATGGCACCAACGAGGCCAAGGTCGTCTACAACGGCCCTAGCATCACCTACCAGGGCCAGACCGAAGCCAACTTCGAATCCAGCAACTACCGGGTCGAGAGCTTCAAGGTCGACGTCCCCGTCAAGAAGGGCCAGCAGCTCGCCCTGCGCGGCAGCATCACCTCGATGATCCGCTGCTCCTCGGGTGGCGACAACACCCTGATCTACACGCCGCCGCTTTTCCCGCGCGGCCCCTTCACCCCGGCCAGCAACGACGACGGCTGCTGGATTCTGATGGAGGCAGTGATTCGCTAGCGCTGCGCATCCGACATTGACCACCCCTGAGTGGGGTCAATGTCGGATGCGTCAACCGCGCTCGACCTGTGACCCGCCGACGATGGCCTCCGTGCCATCGTCGGCGAACACGATCCAGGCCTTGTTGCCGCCGTCGTAGTCGGGTGCCCAGAGCTTCAGCGTCGCCGGGCGCCCCCAGACGGTGACCTGCTCTTCGCCGACCTGCTCCTTGCCGTTCCAGATGCGCACGAAGGCGTTGCTCTCGCGCTCCTCACCGATCGTCGTCGGCTCGCGGTGGCCGGGGTGGACGACGGTCTCGGGCGGCAGCTCCAACAGCCGCAGCACCGAGGCCCGCAGGTCGTAGAAGCCGCTGGCGCCGGGCGCCATCGTGCCGCCGACCGTGCCCTTGAAGAGCACATCGGCGGTGAAGACGTCGCTGCCGCTGATGAGGAAGGCGAGGTGCCCGGCAGAGTGGCCCGGGGTGTAGATCGCCTCGAGATCGAGATAGCCGACGTTGAGCATCTCGCCGTCGCCGATCGTTTCCGCCACATCCAAGTCCATCTCCGCTGCTGCCTCGGCGTGGGCGATCACCGGCACGCCGCCGAGCTTCTCCTGCGCCGCCGCCAGGCCGGCGACGTGATCCGGGTGAGGATGGGTGACGAGGATGTGGGTGATCTCGATCCCCTCCCGCTCGGCGCGCTCGAGCAGCGGGTCAAGGGCATCATTGCCGTCGATCAGCATTCCGCTGCCGCCGGCTTCGTCGGCGACGAGGTAGGCGTTGGACAGCCATTGCGGGTTTTCTGTTCTCTCGATGATCATGCGGGCAGTATCGCTGGCTTTCGGTACGTCAATGGTATGGCGGATTCTTCATCCGTGCCGCGATGCGCGCTACCGTGGTTCGCGTCGCTGTGAAGGCAGCAGTACCGCGGCGTCAGGGGGGAGGAGCCGAGTGTCTTCCGCGCTCCCTTCTCGATGGCGCTCCCCGCGTACATGTCAGCCCCTGCATGCTCGATTCCGCCTGAAACGGGTCCAGCTCCGTGAGGCGGCGCCCGGCGGGGGCGCTTGCGGGCATAGCCATGGTTCTTCTCCTGGTCACTCCGGTGGGAGCTGCCAGCGGACGTCCCGGCTCGGAAACCTCGCTCGAGGTGTCGCCACCGGCGGTGCCGATGCGAGACGTCGTGCTGGGCGAGCCTGGCGCTGCGGCGGCGCGGATCTCGGCGTCCGCCTCGTCGCAGCGCTACTCGATCGGTACGGGCGACGCGACGATCGCCGTCGCCGTCACCGCCGCCTGCGAAGCGAGCTGCGAGGTGACCGACCCACAGCGGGTGGCCAGCTTCATTGGCACCTTGGACCACGGCTTCGAGGTCGACCTGCTCACCGTGCAGCTCGACACCGAATTCCAGCTCGGCTTCGATTGCGGCGTCGGCGCCGAGGCCTGCTACTTCGTCGGCGAGAACAAGATCGTCATCGGCGGCTACGAGGTGATGGACGGCGACGGCGCCACCTTCGAATTCGTCCTCGCCCACGAGTACGGGCACCATGTCGCCGCCCACCGCGACATGCCGGCGCCCTTCGGTGAGGCGGTCGACTGGGGCACGGCGCGCTGGGCCAGCCGCGAGAACGTCTGCCAGGGCAAGCGCCGCGGGCGACTCTTCCCCGGTGACCAGGAAGGCAACTACTTCGAAAACCCAGGGGAGGCCTTCGCCGAGTCCTTCGCCCGGAACCGCTTTCCCGAGCTCGACATCCGCTGGCGCTATCTCGGCTCGCTGAAGCCGACACCCGCCTCGCTGCGGGCCGTGCAGGAAGACACTCTTTCGCCCTGGCAGGGGAGGACCAGCTTCGTGCTCCGAGGGCGAGTACCGGCCAGGGGGGAGGGCGCAGCCGTCGAGTCCCTGCGTACGCCGCTCGACGGGATGGTCAGCCTGCGCCCGGTCAGCCTGCGCAGGCACGGCTACGAACTGGCCCTTCGTAGCCGTGCCGGCAGGCTTCTGCGCAGCTCCCGCGAGAGCCTCGGCCCCCAGCGCCAGCTCGATTACACCGTCTGCGGCCAGTCCCGCCTGCGCCTCGTGATCACCTCGACCCGAGCCCGCCCGGGCCCCTTCCGGCTCCTAATCCAGCGACCCTGAGATAATCCCCGCCGGGCGCCAGCCGCCCATCCCTCGGGGGCGTAGCTCAGTTGGTTAGAGCGCCGGCCTGTCACGCCGGAGGTCGCGGGTTCGAGTCCCGTCGCTCCCGCTCGTTGAAGTGCCTGCATACGGGCGTATTTCAGATTCGACCGCGGGGATCGTCTCGCCACCCAAACTCTGACGGGAAGCTGCCTTCCAGCGCCCAATCACCGGGTGGATCTGGGTCAAGGGCGAGTCAACGCCATCCCGCCCTTTCGGCCTCCGGCGTTCACGCCATTGCTCATTATGTGTTGGAGTAGTAGTCGATCTGATGGTTCCTTCAGAACGGGCAATCGAGCAGGCAATCGAATCGCTGGATCCCACCTCGTTCCAGCAGCTCGCCGAGGCCTACTTGGCGATCGAGTATCCGAATCGCTTCGCACGGCAGATGATTCTTGGTCGCAACTCGCGCGGGGCAACCACCGCCGGCTGGCCCGACGCCTACGTGGTCATGAGCGATGGACGGATTGATGCCTTGGAGGCCACAGCTGACACGGCCAATTGGACCAGGCATCTAGACAGCGATTTGCGGAAGGCGGCTGCGCTTTCAGGTTCGGGGCTTGGTGGTTTCGCTTTTGTTACGAGCGCCAGAACGCCGCGCCCAGCAACACTCACATCTCGACAGGAGCAGCTGTCGAAGCTCGGAGTCGATTCCGCTCGACAGACTTTTGTCTTTCGACAGACGCTTGTTAGCGATCTCTGTTCCGGCCGGTTTGCACAGATCTGGGCTTCTATTCTGAAACTGCCCGTCTCATCACACCCTTTCAGTGGGCTTCGCAACGCGCCAATCTATGGAACCGGTGCCTCTAGTCAGTTCATGCCCACGGAGTCTGAGTATGAGGAAGGTCGAGTCACACAGCCTAGCGTTCTGAAGAAGGTTGACGGTCGATTGAAAGATGTGGGGTTCGTGTTGGTTAAAGGCCGTGGCGCATCGGGAAAGACGGCGCTTGCGGCATCCGTGGGATGGCAGCGCTTGGTGGAGGATCGACCCGTCTACTACCTCGATCTAGCTGATCCATATGCGGGCGGACCTGACTTCGTCAGAGCGGCGGCGGAAACTGTGATTACAAGAGGCGATCGAGGAGTACTATTTATCGTTGACAACGTTCATCAAAATGAAACCACTGCTAAGGAGCTCCATCTCAGCTGGAACTCCAGCGACAACGAGTCCGAACTGCTCTTTCTCTCTCGCCGGGCTGAATCACCCGAGACTGCACGTGGAATCAAGCCGCCTTTGTTGGACCTTTCGGCGGCCGCAATCGAGTTGCGGGTGGGACGTGGGATGTTGTGTGGAGTCTTCAACCGTTTGCGGAAGAGACAGGGAAAGCCACCAGTGGAAGTGCCCCCTGCTGTGCAGAAGCGATGGCTGAAGCTGTTCGGGGGAGACCTGATTGCTTTCGGTGCCGCGCTTGTTCAAGCAGAGGTTGGACCACCGGACTGGGCACTCTCGCCGGCAGACGCACGGCACTATCTCTACCAGCGTTACCTTGATGGACTCGATCCTCAAGGGCAGCGTGATCTGTGTACTGTGGCGGACCGCTCCGCCCTTGAGCTTTCGACTCCTGAGAGTCTGATCGCTTTGGGAAGTCTCGGCCCGGCTCTGGTTAGCGGCATTCTCGAACGCCGGAGCGGCGAGATCCGAACCGTACATCCTGGAATCGGCGAGCTAATCGTCGCGGCCGCCGGGGCGTCAGTCGGAGATTTTGCGAGCGAAGTGGATGCTCGTGAGCGACCTTCTGGCTCTGCCGCCGTGACTGCGCAGCGATTGTTTCGGCGAGGTCGGGTCGAAGCAGCTGCGATGCAGATTCGGCGTCTACATGCCCTTGGAACGCCAGCGTTCGAGATCGTAGGAGGTTTGGGGTCGGGGTCTATGAGAGAACGCGTTCGAATCCTTCAGATTCTGCTTGGCCCTGAGCGGGTCGTTCAGCTGCTCGGCTCTAAAGAGGAAATAAGCCGCTTTGTGGTGACTGGGCCACTGTGGGAGCTGCTTGCCTTTCGCTGGGTTGCGCGCTCGCTCGGCAGATCGGTGCAGCGGAGGCTGCTGACCGTTTTCAAGCGGGAGCTGTCCCAAGGTGCAATTGATATTGAGCGCCTGGCCACCGAAGCGTGTGAAACTCCTAAAAACTTGCCGATGACAATTCGCCAGGTTCGACGACTGTCTCCTGAGTTGTATGAGGCTCTGCTGCCATTGCTTGTGCGTGACGACGCTTTCGCGACATGTGTGCGTACAGTTCCGGGCTTTCAGAAACGCCGCTGGGCTGACTTGTTGGAGGCGGCGTGCACATCCGACGCCGTTGCAAAATCGATTGCCGAGGTGCTGCTCAAGGATCCGGAGAGTGCTGTCGAAATCCTTCTATATAAGGGGAGGGGCCTTGATCGAGTCATTGCATCATCACAAGTCCCAATAATCGAGAGAGCGCTAATCTCTTCGATTCGATCGTCCACTTACCACCGTGTTGTAAAAGCGGCTCTCCTCACCTATGGCACCCGCAGGTTTAGCTGCGCGATCGAACTTACTGCCAGGTTCGATTCGCAATTTCTTGCGGAGCTCGATTCCCTTTCTGAGCAGCGAGACCAAATCGCCGCAAGGGCACGCGCATGGCGATCTGCCCCCAAAGCCCGGCGACGGATGCTCGCCGTTACGCGCGAGCATTGCCCCCAGCTGCACGCCGCGTTGCTTAGCGACATAGCCGATCAGATTTCGGCGGCTGCTTAGCATTGAGCTAGTGTCGAAGGCTCAGCAATACTCAAGCATTAATGACCGAGCGGCCATTTGATGCTTCAGGGGGACTCGCGGCGTTGAGGCCTCTGTGGATCTTGCTTGGCCTGGTCGGGCTGCTGGCCTTGGCTGGCTGCGGGGGCGGCTCCTCTGACGGCTCAGCCTCCGATGGCGGGGGGCAGGGTAGGTCGACCGCAGAGCTTGAGCTCGAGAGTCCGGCGGTTGGGGCCGATGGCACGATTTCTCCACGGGTGAGCTGTGGAAGCGGGACGATCTGGCTGCCGCTGAAGTGGGGGTCGCCTCCGAGTGGGACGAAGGAGCTGGTGCTCTACTGGGGGCGGTTTGAGGAGGGGAAAGCTCAAGGCTCGGGGGTCAAGGTCTCCTTCGCCGCGGTGGTCACCGGGATCAGCCCGGCGCTGCGGGGGATGGCGGCTAACACGTTCCCTGCCGGAGTTGAGTACCAGTACTTCATCTCCATCAAGAACTGCCCGCCGGCGAGGGCCGGGCAGCGGTTCCTGGTCGAACTCTTTGCCTTTGATTGGCAGCGCGCGGTCCCCCCGGACGACCGGTTCGCGGCGGCGCTCGCCGAAGAAGCGCTGAGTGTCGAGCGGCCAGCCAACGAATCGCAGGTCGCCTCCGAATTCAGGGACGAAGCGCTGGCGAGCGACCGATTCGTCGCGGTCTACGCACCGTCCTGAGCTTTCACTCGGTCTTTTCCGACCGGTTGGCTCTAACGCTCCAAAAAGTTTGAGTCCGACCGTCTTTATCGTTAGCTTGCCGCGCTGCCAATGAGAAGAACGCCCCCTGCCGGCGACGACCGGGCGACTAATGCGGTCCTCGCCCGGGCCCGTGAGGCACCGGTGAGGGCCGCGATTCTCGACCTCATCGCCCAAGAGAAACGAGTGCCTTCGCCGGACGAGATAGTCAGTGAGCTGCAGGTCAGCCCCAGCAGTGCCCGCTATCACTTGCGGGTCCTGGACCAGCTCGGCCTCGCCCGACTCCCGGACGACTCGGCCGGCCCCCCGTCTTAGGGCCACTGCCATCGCAGGGCGGTCGCGACCTGGAACCAGCCGTGGCGCCTGCGGCAGGCTCCAGGGTCGCGACCACCCGACTCCATCCAGAGAAGCCCTAGTTGGACTTGAAGATGGAGTGCATCGGGCAAACCTTGCTGAGCGGAATGACCTTCATGGCGTTCACCTCCCTCCCCTGTCTGAACAGAGGGCGGGCAGCACCGATTGGCGGCTGCTCGAGAGCCCTTGACTGGAGCCGGGATTAACCGGCGAGTTAGCGGCGCAACCCAGCGCGCCGCTTACCGGTGAGGATATGTCGAACCGGTCAGCAATTCCCAACGAGTTTCTAAAAAGGATCGCAAAGTGGTGCCAAATCCTTGGGGTAATGGGATAGCCTTGCGCTACCAATCGCGTACTGATGACTAAACACGGAGGTTCTTAGTGGCGACCAAGTCCGCTACGGCGGGATCAGCAAATACGAATATGGTCGGCGCCGCTAAGCAGGGGCCGCCAATGCAGAAGGCGACGAAGTCCACTCCCAGCCAAGAGAAGGCCAGTCTGGCGAAGCTGCTCTCCAACCCGAAGCGGGTGCAGATCCTCGCCGCGGCGCACCGCGAAGCGATCAGCCCGTCCGAATTCGCCCGTGCGCATGGCTTGACCACGAGCAGCGTCGCCGAACACTTCAAGAAGCTCGCCGACTACGGCGCGATCAAGCTGGTCCGCAAGGAACCGGTGCGCGGTTCGGTGCGCCACCTCTATGTGGGCACGAAGCGGGGCATCCTCACCGCGGCCGATTGGCAGACGCTGCCCGAGTCGGTGCAGAGCGACATCGCCGGTGCCGGGCTGCAGGACTTCATCGGCGTCGCCGTGCACGCGATGGAGGAGGGCACCTTCACTGAACGCAGCGACTTCGTCCTCACCTGGGATGAAGTCGACCTCGACGAGGCAGGCTGGCAGGCACTCACCCAGATGCTCGGCCTGGTCTGGAAGCGGGTGCCGCGCCTCGAAGAAGAAGCGGCGATGCGCAAGGAGAAGAGCGGCGAGAAAGGCATGAAGGCGATCGTTGGCCTGGCGGCCTTCGGCGCCCCCTCACCAGCGCGGCCGAAGCGCAAATCGCCGCGCCGGCGCTGAACTTCGCTCTGCACCGACTCGTCAGGCATAGGATCGGGCCGTGGAGTTGGGCTCAGACACGGTGGCGGTGCTGCTGGCCGCGGCGGCGATGTTCCTCTGGGCGCTGCTGCTCGGCGTGCTCAAGTACCACCAGATCCTCGAGTCCGAGCAGGGTGTTGCCCACCCATACACCGATATCGCCCACCGCGCGGCGCTGCTCTACAGCTTCGCCCTGTTGCTGGTGGCGACCTTCGTCGAGCTGAGCGGCTGGAGCACGCTGGTCAACCTGCTGGCCGCCACGGCTCTCGCCGCCTACTTCTTCGCCGCCGTGGCCGGCTACATGTTCCACGGCCTGCGGCGCGACACCGACAACCAGCTACGCGACCCCGCCCCGGCCGTGCGCACCTTCATGACCACTCTGATCGTCGCCGAGATCGGCGGCTGGCTGGTCCTCGTCGCTGGTTTTCTCGACGCCCAGGTACTCTAGGGACTGACCGGCGGCATCAGCTCGTAGCCGCGGTGGAAGCGCAGCGAGCCGACGCCGTCGCAGCTCTCAGTTCCGCGGTGACCTGCACTAGTCGCCTGGTGCGGTGACGCTATCCTCGCGCCGCATGAGGCGGGCGCGAATCGCAGCCCTGGCATTGGCCCTGCTCGTGACGGCCGTCTTGCCGGCCAGCGCCGCAGGCGCCGTCACTTGGGTCGTCAAGGGCGGTGGCTACGGCCACGGTGTGGGGATGAGCGCCTACGGCGCTTACGGGTTCGGCCTGCACGGCGCCGGCTATCGGCAGATCCTCGGCCACTACTTTCGCGGCATCCGCCTCAGTGAGCTGCGCGCCGCGCCGCTGGTCCGCGTTCTGCTCACGGTCAGCTCCGGCGACGTCTCCTTCAGCGGCGCCACCGCAGCCTGCGGTCGCAAACTTGAGCCCTCGCGCAACTACACGGCACACCATCGCGGCTCCTCGGTGCGACTGCTCTCCAACTCGGGCCGATTGCTTGCCCGCTGCGGTCCGCGGCTGCACGCTGACAGCGCCGCGATGATCCGCATCGCCGGGGTGGGCGTCTACCGCGGGGCGCTCGAGACGGTGCCCAGCGGCGCCTCGCTCAACGTCGTCAACGTGCTCAACGTCAACAACTACGCGCGCGGCTCGCTGCCGGCCGAGGTGCCGCCCGAATGGCCGCTGGCGACGCTCCGCGCCTTCGCCGTCGCCCAGCGCTCGATCGCCCTCTCCACTGACGTGGGCGGCGCCGGCTACGACCTCTATCCCGACACCCGCACCCAGGTCTACGAGGGCGTCCGGGTGGAGAGCGAGCGCACCGATGCGGCGATCGCCTCGACCCGCAGCCAGGTGGCGACCTACGGCGGCGAGATCGCCCAGACGACCTACTTCTCCTCCTCCGGCGGCCGCACCGAGTCGGGCTTCCTCGGCGCTCCCGAGGTGCCCTACTTGCGCAGCGTGCCCGACCCCTACGACTACTACTCCCCGCAGCACCGCTGGACCTTCCGCTTCACCCAGGCCGAGATAGACGCCCGACTTGGTGCCTACGTACCGGGCGCACTGCGCGACATCAGGGTGACCAAGCGGGGCGACTCGCCGCGCATCGAGTACGCGAGACTGATCGGCACCGCCGGTGCCGCCACGATCCGCGGCGACACGCTCGCCGCGGCGCTCGGCCTCTATGACCGCTGGGCCTACTTCACCAAGGTGAAATAAAGGACCACTGCTGCATTTGGCCCCTTTATGGGGGTGAATGCAGCAGGGCTAGGCGGCCGAAACGACGCAGTTGTCCCTGTCGGCCAGTTCCAGCGGGTGGCTGTTGGGGAAGGCTTCGAGCAGGGCATCGGCGATCAGCCGGCCGCGCGCCGCGTAGCCTTCCGAGGTGAAGTGGATGCCGTCGGGGATAAACCAGGCGTCCTTCACGTTGGCAGCCCAGTCGTAGATGCGCATGTGCGGATAGCGGTCGCAGGCCTCCAGCAGGGCCTCGTCCCAATCCTCCATGTTGGTCTCCGAGTAGGGGCCGTTGGGCACCAGTGACTTGACGTTTACCCAAAGCACTGGCTCGTCGCCGATCGTCGACATCATGCTGTCGATGCGGTCGTCGTAGGTGAAGCTCGATCCGGCGGCGACGTTGGCCGCCTCGTTGGTCCCCATGGCGATCACCCAGCAGCCTTTGAAGCCTTCGTTCTTCCAGGCTTCGGCGACTTCCTGGGCGTTGGGTTCGCCTTCGAAGTTCTCATAGATCGAGCGCGCCCCGGAGACCTCGAGGTGCTGCGTGGTGGCGCCGACCCGCGCGTACTGGGCGCTGATTAGCTCGTTGGGGTTGGGCAAATATTCCTCGGAGACGAGGCCCTCGGAGGTGGAGTCGCCGATGTGTATGACCGCTTCGCAGGAGGTGGCCAGCGGCGCCCGTTTGACGTTCTTCGCAGTCACCGTCTTGGCCACGGCGATCGCCTCGCGTTCGTGGGAGACGCCGACCCCGGCCAGGCCGGCGAGCGCCATCGCGACGACCACCGCGGCGGCGCTGACCAATGCCCAGCCGTAGCGCGGCATCTGCTCGGGCCGCCAGCCCCGCGTTCGCAATCGTTTCCAGAGCCGGCCCAGGGCGCCGTGGCGGATCGGGTCCTCGACGTAGCGCCAGGAGAGCTCGGCGATCGCGAAGATCGCCACCACCTGGAAGATCGCTCGCCAGAGGTCGAAGCCCAGCGCCCCCTCGGGCGTCGTCAGGACGATGATCGGCACCGCCCAGAGGTAGATCCCGTAGGAGCGCTGGCCGATCCAGCGCATCGGCTTGCAGCCGACGATCGGGCCGAGTCGCGAGGCGGGGTGGGCGAGTGCGGCAACTGCCAGCACCGAGGAGATCGCCAGCAGGGCGAAGCCGCCGCGGTAGAGGAACGAGGAGAGCTCGCTCGTCTGCCAGAACATGACGAAGATCCCCAGCAGGCCGACCGTCCCCGCAACGTCGATCGTGCGTCGCGCCTGCGGTGAGATGCCCGCTCGCAGGCGGCGGCTGGGCCAGACCATCGCCAGCGCCGCCCCTGCCAGCAGCTCCAGGGCGCGGGTGTCGGTGCCGTAGTAGACGCGCGAGGGATCGAGCGAGGGGCTGTAGAGGATCACCATGAGAATCCCCGAGCAGAGCGCGGCAATCACGGCGGCGGCGGCGAGTCGCGGGCGCACCCCGGTGGTGTTCCTCACCTCCGGGATGAAGTGCAGCCCAGCCATCAGGATGAAGGGCCAGAAGATGTAGAACTGCTCCTCCACCGAGAGTGACCAGAGGTGGTTGAGCGGCGAGGCCGGCGCGAAGCGAGCGAAGTAGGAAACGTCGTGGAAGATCAGCCACCAGTTGTTGAAGTAACCGGCGGCGGAGAAGGCGGCGGTGCGAAAATCACCGGGCTGGTGGGGCCCGATCACCGTTACCCAGGCCAGCACCACGATCAGCATCACGAAGAGGGCCGGCAGTAGGCGCCGGGCACGGGCCAGCCAGAAGGACTTCAGTTTGATCCCACCCTTGTTCACCTGGTTGAGCAGGATGTCGGTGATCAGGTAGCCGCTCAGGGTGAAGAACACACCGACGCCGAGCAGTCCCCCCGCTGCCCAGTCGAGCTTGAGGTGGTAGAGGATCACGCCGAGCACCGCGATCGCGCGCAGCCCGTCGAGACCCGGCATGTAGCGCTCGCCACGCTTGACGGGTTCAGGCATTCGAGGTCGCCATGGTAAGCGCCGCGGCAGCCAGCAGCGCCTGCCCACGAGCGACGCGCAGAGCCACCTCCGTCGCCAGCTCGGTGGCGATCAGGCGGGCGAGTGCCGCCTGGCGGTCGGCCATGCGTCGCAGCGGGGCCAGCTCCGGGCTCGCTTCCAGGGCCGGCTCCCGTTCGCTTGCCGAGGTGTAGGCCAGGCAAGCCCTCACACCTTGGGCGATCAGCTGGGCGCGGTAGTCGGCGCCGGCGGGGATCGGGTGCAGGTTGTCGGACTGCATCAGCTCAGGATGGGTGGCGACCGCCCCGGCCCAGTCGGGCGTCTGCGTGCCGGGGCGCGAGATGGCGAACGATTCGACCACGCGGTTCTTGCCGGCGTTGCCGATGCCGTCGACGGTGAAGCCATGGATGGTCGGTACGACCATGCAGCGGTCGCCGACTACCTGCGTCACCTTCTGCAGGTTGCCGGCGAGGATCTCGGGATAGGCCGGGTTGTCGTTGGTGCCGGCGTCGAAGACGATCACTGATTGCGAGGGGTCGTAGCTTTCCTCGAACAGTTCGTAGATCTGGAAGCTGTTGTAGCCACCCCCGGCGTTGATCGTCAGCGGCAAGTCAGGCAGGTAGCGCTCAAGGTAGGGCGAGGTGAGCTCCGCGAGGCTGTCGCCGACGACCAGGACACCGCCATTGCCGCTAATAGCTGTCGCTGGCGTGGCAAAGCTGAGAGCAAGCATCGCCACTCCCGCCAACAGGCTCGCGAGCTTGCTCGCTCTCGGCATTGGGGGAATTTCTACACTAGCCCGATGCGGCTCAGCCCAGCGGCAACAGCCTGCGCACTGCTGAGCCTGGCGCTGCTTCTGGCGGCCTGCGGAGAGGAGCGAACCGCGGCGGTTGGTGGGCCGGCAGCGGATCGAGCCGCGGCGCAGAGCACTGCGCCGGCGCTCGGTGGTGGTGAGCCCGCGCGCTGTCGCGACCAGCTGAACCCGCTCGTCTCCTCGCTCGACACGCTGCGCGAGCGGCTCGCGGTCGGCCTCAACTACGAGGACTACCTGAGCGAAGTGCGCAGCCTGACGACTGTCTACGAGAGGGTGCCAATCGAGCGGCTCGCGGTCGGCTGTCTGACCACGGTCGGCACTCCGGCCGAGCGGGCGCTCAACCGCTATCGCGAGGCGGTCAACACCTGGGGCGATTGCCTGACGAGGGTCTCCTGTGACTCTGAAGCGGTCGAACCGAAGCTGCAGCGCCGCTGGGCGCTTGCCTCGAGCCTGCTGACCACAGCGCAGGAAGGCTTGCGTTAAGCCGAGCCTTTGGCGGCTCTGGCGAGTGCGCCTCAGCTGCGCATCGGCCGCGAGATGTAGATCGCCTTGGTGTGGTTGGCGGCGTCCATCGGTTGTACCGGGATGCCGTCGAGCCCGTGGCCGTAGACGTCGAGGCATTCCAGGCCGGCCCCCTCGAGCGCCGTCAGGATCTCGGCTTCGGGGAAGTGGCGCTGGCGGTGGGTGGTGATCGGCGCCCCGGTCTGCTCACCGTCCTCAGTGAGCACTTCAAGCCGCGATTCGCAGATCGAACTTGGGGCGACGTTGGGCTCGGCCTGCCCGCGCCAGACAAGGCGCCGACCACCGCGCTCAACCACCTCGACCGAGGCAAAGAAGGTGCGGTAGACGGTCAGCTCGTTGACGTCGAAGAGCAGCAGCCCGGTGGGGGCGAGGTTGGCCCGCATGCCCGCCAGTGCCCGTTCGAGTTCCTCGGGGCTGAGCAGGTAGTTGATCGCGTCGTCGAGCGCCCAGACGAGGTCGAACTCGCCGAAGCGGGGCAGCTCGAGCATGTCGGCGACCTCGAGCCGGGCGTCCTCGCCAGCCTTCTCGCGGGCGAGCTCGAGCATCGCCGGGGAGATGTCGCAGCCAGTCACCGTCCAGCCGCGGGGCAGCATCGGCATAAAGCTCTTGCCGGTCCCGCAGCCCACGTCCAGCAAGCGGCGCCCCTGCAGGCCACGAATGCGCAACGCCTCGAGCAGGTCGGTCAGCCAGCCCTCGTAATCGTGGTGGGCGGTGAAGTCGTCATAGACCGGCGCCATCGTCTCGTAAGCGCGCTCGGCCCACTCTCCACCTGTGCTTGCTGCCTCCGTCGCCACCACGAAAATGAGACCGGAACTTGATAGAGAAAGTTTCAGTGTAAAAATTCCCCTTTTTATATTTGGACGTAGTACGGTTGACCAATCAACGTTTCGAGCACTCAAGACCCGAGTTCGGACGATGGATGGCAGTGGGAGGAAGCGCACCGCTTTTGCTTGCGGATGGCCTATCGCTACTGCAAGAACCCAAGCGAGGCGGAGGACATCGCTCAGGACGCATTGCTGCGCGCCTGGCGGCGACGCTCGACCTTGCGAGACGACAGTCGCCGCAAGGAGTGGCTGGCGACGATAGTTCGCAACGAGGCCTTCCGCCTGCACGCACGGGTGCGCCCCGATCCGGTGGCGACGCTTGAGACTCAGGAGGGCGCCGAGGACGAGCAGATCATCTCCACGGTGGAGCGCGCCGACCTGCACGCCGCGCTCAGCCGCCTCGACGAGCGCGAGCGCGAGCTAGTCCAGCTGCGCTACAGCGAGGACCTCACCCAGCAAGCGATCGCCCGGCGCCTGCGCATCCCCGACGGCACGGTCAAGGTGAGACTGCACCGCCTGCGACACAAACTGCGCCGCGCGATGACCGAAGGAAAGCTTCCCCCGCGCCGCTCAGCCGGCGGCGGCAACGCGCCGCATCTCATCGGCCGCCGCCCGCGGCCCGATGTAGGGGACGAGCATCGCGAAGAGCAGGTCGGGCAGTAGCGCCGGCAGCTGCTCGGCCCGCCCGGCGAGCAGCTCGTCGAAGATCAGCCCCGAGACGGCGCCAGCCGACATCAGCGAGATGTTCTCCGGCAGCTCACGGCCGTTGGCCAGCTCACGCCCGTCCTCGAGGTAGCTGGTGAAGCGGGCGACCGCGTCCCAGTGGCGTTGGCGCGCCTCGGCCCCCGCGGCGGCGACCTCGACCACCGCGGTGCGGGCCAGCATCGGGTCGACGGCGAAGAGCTCGACGATCGTCGCCAGGCCACGCTCGACCCGCTCCAGCCAAGATTGCTCACCATTGCACTTGGCGATCACCTCGGCGAAGACCTGCTCGACCAGCATGTCGTAAGCGGCGAGGAAGCACTCGTGCTTGTCCTCGAAGTGTTTGTAGAAGGTTGTGCGGGAGGTGCCCGCCTCCTCGATCACGTCGGCGACCGAGGTCTCCTTATATCCCTTGCTGCCGACCACGCGGATCATTGCCGCGAGGATCAGTTCACGCCGCGATTGAGATGCCATCGGCCAATCCCAGGTTGGTGGAAAACTGCGGAGTACCTTCATCATAGCGGCAAGGTGTACGGGAACGTTTATCTACTCGTTTCGCCCACCTCCCTGGCTGCCGCTGTGGGGCCGATGTACGGAACCAGCGTCGCAAAAAGCACCTCCGAAAGCAAATCGGGAAGTTGCTCGGCGCGGCCGGCGGCGAGCTCGTCAGAGATCAGCCCGGTGACCGCGCCGATCGCCATGCGCGAGGTGTTGGCGGGCAGGCTGCGACCGCCTGGGGCGAAGTCGCGTCCCTCGTCGAAGAAGGGGGTGAGGCGCTGCAGGGCTGCCCGGTAGCGGCGCTGCGCCGCCGGCCCGGCGGCGCCCACGTCGACCAACGCCAGGCGGGCCAGCTCGGGCTCCTCGGCAAGCGCCTCGAGCAGCGCAGCGAGGCCGGCGCGGGCACGCAGCGGCCAGCCCTCCTCGGCCTCATAGGCGGTGGCGATGCGCCGCACGAGAGCGTCGACGGCGCCGTCGTAGGCAGCCAGGAAGCAGGCCTCCTTGTCGTCGAACATCTCGTAGAAGGTGGTCCGCGAGATACCCGCCTCGCGGGTTAGGTCGGCGATCGTCGTTGCCGCGTAGCCCTTCTTCGCCACAACCCGCACTGCCGCTTCGAGCAGGCGCTCACGCTGTGAGCGGGCGATCACCTCTGGCGGCAGCCGGTGGCGGCCGCGTGGCGGACGCCAGCGCTCGCGTTTTTTCGCCTCCTCCGCCCCCGCCAACCGCTCAGCCGCCCGTCGGGGGGATCGCCTTCTCCGCCTCGCGGGCTTGGCGCAGCGCCTCCTCTTGGCCGAGGTAGGGCACCGTAGTGATGTAGACGATGTCGGGCAAGAGCTCCGGCAGCCGGGCGGTGTTGCCGGCGAGGATCTGGCCGACGATCAGCGACTCGGCTGCGGAGAGCGCCGCTCGGCCCGCGCTCGAGGGGATCGCCTCTTCCTCGACCGGATCGTCGCGGCCGCGTTCGAGCAGCGACTGCAGGACGCGCTTGCCGGAGGCGTAGAGCTCGAAGGCACGATCACCGGATGAGGGCGCCTCGACCAGCGCCATGCGGGCGAAGTCTGGGCGGCTGGCGAGCAGGTCAAGGAAGGCAGCAGCGGCGTCGCGGACCATCGTTGCCCAGGGCTTGTCGAGTGAGTAGACGGCGACGATGCGACCCATCGCGTCGGCCAGGGAAAGCTCCATTGCCGCGTGGAAGCAGTCCTCCTTGTCCTTGAAGAGCTCGTAGAAGGTCGCCCGCGAGACACCTGCCGGCTCGCAGACGTCAGTGATCGTCGTCGCCCCGTAGCCCTTCGTCGCGCAGCTCTTTGCCATCGAGACCAGCAGCCGTTCACGCTGCGAGTGGGAGATGAGCGGCTCGGCGAGGGCCTCGCGGCCGGCCGGCAGCTGCTCCTTCTCGATCAGGCCGCCGAGATCCGGGGGCGGCGCGTTGCCGTTGGGCGGGGAGGTGGGAGGCACTGACAGGCTCCTCAGGCAGACAACCGTGTTTAGGTAAACGCGATTGTACACCCTAAGGGCGCTCTGTGGACGAACTGGTACCGAATTTAACAATCGGGCGATTGCTTGGGAACGCCGATGGACGCCCTGGAGTGCGCGCCGTTGACCTTGCGACTCCGCCTCGCACGGGCACTGTACATGCGGGCGATGGCAGCCTTGCGAACTTAGGA
Source organism: uncultured Solirubrobacterales bacterium (assembly GCA_963715455.1). Lineage (GTDB taxonomy): Bacteria > Actinomycetota > Thermoleophilia > Solirubrobacterales > 70-9 > VRUE01. Next base: position 762,451 of record OY970245.1, read on the forward strand.
CCCCTGTACAAGCGGCAGGGCGCGGCGCGGCGCGAACATTTGGTCATGGAGACTGCGGTACGTCAGATCGTGGCCTTCGGTGGCGGCGGCTTCTCGATGGAGTCGGGTAACCCGCTGCTCGATGAGTACGTGCTCGGCCTCTGCAACCGCGAGCGGCCACGGGTCTGCTTCCTGCCTTCGGCGAGCGGCGACGCTGACCACTACATCGTGCGCTTCTACCGCGCCTTCCCGGCCGACCGCTGCGAGGCCAGCCACCTCTCGCTCTTTCGCCGCGAGCAGGGGCCGGCCGACCTGCGCGCTCACTTGCTCGAACAGGACCTGATCTACGTCGGCGGCGGCAGTGTGATCAGCCTGCTCGGCGTCTGGCGGGCGCACGGCATCGACGTCATCCTGCGCGCGGCCTGGGAAGCGGGGGTCGTCCTCTGCGGCCTCTCGGCCGGTTCGCTCTGCTGGTTCAGCGAGGCGGTCAGCGGCTTCCACGGCTCGCCGCGCAGGGTCGAAGGGCTCGGCCTCCTGCCCTACAGCAACTGCGTGCACTACGAGCCGGGATCGGAGCTCGGCATTGCCTATCACGGGCTGCTGCGGGGTGGGATGCGTTCGGGCTTCGCGGCGCGCGACGGCGCCGCCCTGCACTTCGTCGGCTCCGAGCTGCACCGGGTGGTCGCCTCGCGCCCAGCGGCGCGGGGATACCGCCTCGACGCGGTCGACGGGCATGTGGTCGAGATGCAGCTAGCCACGACCTACCTCGCGGATCCGCCGCTCCCGGTCGTGAGGCTTGCCGAGACGACCACCACTGCGGTCGCAGCTTGATGGTCTCCCGCATCCTCACCCTCGGCGGCCACGACTTCACCTCGCGGCCACCCGACAGGGCGGTCAGCGAGCTGATGCTGCGCTTGGCGACCGAGCGCGCTGGCGAGCGACCGCGGATCTGCATCCTGCCGACCGCCAGTGGCGACACATCTGAGCAGATCGGCCGCTTCTACGCGGCCTTTGGCGAGCGGCCCTGCGAGCCCTCTGATCTCTCGCTTTTCCGCCTCGGCCGCCGGCCGATGGCGCTACGCGACCACTTGCTCGAACAGGACCTGATCTACGTCGGCGGCGGCAGCCTGGTCAACTTGCTCGCCGTCTGGGAGGCGCACGAGCTGGGCGCGATGCTCAGCCTCGCCTGGCGCCAGGGCATTGTCCTCGCCGGCCAGAGCGCCGGCGCGATGTGCTGGTTCGAGGCGGGCATCACCAAGTCCTCGGGCAAGCCCGAGGCGGAGGCGGGCCTAGGGCTGCTCGCCGGCAGCCTCTGCGTCCACTACAACAACGAGCCCGAGCGCCGCGCCGCCTACCTCGACGCGGTCGGCAACGGCATGCCCGGCGGCTACGGGCTCGACGATTACGCCGGCCTGATCTGGGAAGGCGTTGGCCCGCCCTCGGCTGTCACCGCCCGCCGCGGCGCCCGCGCCTACAAGGTCTCCAGCTCTGAAACAGGTGTGGTCGAGTCCCCACTCCCAGCACGCTTTCTTCCCGCGCCCGCGCCAGCTGCTCTCCGCGAGGACATAGCCGAGTTCCGCAGGATCAAGAGCATGCACCGCCGAGCCGGCTGGCTGGGGTAGGACGAGAGGGTGCCCCTCCCTACCCGGCCGACCCACCCGCCATCGGCGGCGCCGTCGGGTCGGACCCCTCCTCACCGAGGCTCTCACGAGCGATGTAGTCCTCGGCCAGCAGCAGGTTGGCCTTGGAGCGCTCGACCACATTGAGCAGGTCGCTCATCAGCGCGACCTCCTCGACTTGCTCCTTGACGAACCACTGCAGGAACTGCTCCGCCCGGTAGTCCTTGAGCTCACGCGCCAGCTCGAAGAGGGCAAAGATCTCCTCGCTGACCCGCTTCTCCTGCTCGAGCGCCATCTTCACCGGCGCCACGCCATCCGAGTAGGTGGTCTCCTGCGATTTGATGTCGGGGATGTGGACCTCGGCGCCGACGTCGAGCAGGTACTGGACCATCATCATCGCGTGCTCGCGCTCCTCCAGCGCCTGCCGGTAGAAGAAGTGGGCAAGCCGCGGCAGCGTCTCGGCGTCGTAGTAAACGGCGGCGCCGACGTACTGCTGCGAGGCAGCGAACTCGTTGGCGATCTGCTCGTTGAGGGCGGCGGGAAAGCTCTTCTCGGCCATCTCTCTTCTCCTTTGAGGCGGGGCTGGTCAAGCAAACGTAGCCGAATCGACGAATTCGGCTAGCCGAAGGGGAGGAGGCCGGGTGCCTCCTCATCCGTCCCAGCGAAACCCCGTCTCACTCAGCCGCGGCTCCAACGGACTGGTCGGCAGGCCAGGAGGTGGGAGGGCGTCGTTGTAGCCGCGTGGGGCCGTGTCGTTGGGTGTCTCGGGGTGAAAGAGCGAGGCGAGCACCTGGATCTGGCCGCGGCCGACACCCAGCTCCCACTGACCGCCGCCGTAGGCGCCGATGCCGTGCTCGGCGCAGTAGTCGTAGGTCTCGCAGAGGTCGCGCAGGCCGCCGATCCGCGAGGGCTTTACGTTGACCATCTGCGGCTCCCAGGGCAGCTCCTCGATGTCGGCGATCGAGTGGATCGGTGCGTCCCAGGTGAGGCGCTCGCGGACCGGCTCGATGATCGGCCGGGTCTCGTCGTTGACGTCAGGGTCCTCCAACCAGGCCTCGGGGAAGGCCTCGATCAACTTCGCGTAGAGCTCGGGGTCGGTTTCGACGTCGACCACAGTGCCCTTGTAGAAGCCCTTCAGGTCGAGCGAGTCGATCGCGCCGGTCTCGAGCAGGCCTGCGATCAGCTCGTCGTCCCAATCGTTGGTGGGGTCGAGCTTGAAGCGCAGCTCGGGGTAGCGGTCGAGCTTTGCCCGCAGGGTGTCGATCGTCGAGGGCTCTTCGCCACCCGGGGAAAGTCGCATCGAGCAGACGAAGGTCACCGGGCGCGGCTCGCGGCCGAGCGCCTCGGCGAGACCCTTGCCGGCCTGACGCAGGGCGAGGTCGAGGGCGGCCGACTCGAAGGCCCAGCGGCGGTAGCGGCGCGAGACGTCGCGCTGCGGCTCAGCTGGGAAGGTGTCGAGCTCGCCGACCATCTCGCAAAATTCGCCCAGGGTGGAGAAACCAGTCAGGTCAAGACTGGGCCCCGCGTCTTGCAGGGCGATGTGGTCCACCGCGTCGTAGGTGACGTCCTCGCCCAACCCGTCCTCGCCGTTGCCCCATATATGGATGACGGTGCTCAGCCGTTCGAAGCCGGGGATCTGCAGCTCCAGGCCCTGCAGCTCGTAGCCCTCGATCTCCAGGGGGAGGTCGGCGAGGGCGTCGAAGGTGGCCATCGCGGTGAGTGTATGGGGCGCAGGGGTGGGGTCCCCAGGACGCGCGGACGGAGCCGCGCTTGAGTGTCCTGGGGACCCCACCCCTGCGCCCCTGACAGACTCGTGGCGTGAAGCACGACGCTCACGGCTATTGGCTTGAGGAGGCGCCGGGGGTCGAGTTTTGCCCGGAGCTTGTGGGGGAGCGGAGGGCTGATGTGGTTGTGGTTGGCGGTGGGTACACGGGGATGTGGGCGGCTTGGCATTTGAAGCAGCTCGAGCCGGAGGCTCGGGTTGTGTTGTTGGAGGCGGGGCGTTGTGGGGAGGGGCCGAGTGGGCGGAACGGGGGGTTCTGCAACGTGATGTGGTTTTCGCTGCCGAATATGCGGGAGCGGTGGGGGGACGAGGCGGCGTTGGCGGTGGCGCGGGCCGCGCAGGGGGCTATCGATGGGATCGAGGCGTTCTGCCGGGACGAGGGCGTCGATGCCTGGTTCACGCGCAGCGGCTACCTGCAGGTCTCGACCGCCGAGGCGCATGACGGGGTGTGGGCCGCGGCGCTGGAGGCGTGCCGGGAGCTTGGCGCCGAGGACGCGATTCAGCCGCTTTCGGCGACACAGGTGGCCGAGCGCTGTGCCTCACCAGCTTTCCGCGGCGGCGCCTTCTACCCGGATGCGGCGACGGTGCAGCCGGCGCGGCTGGCCCAGGGCCTGCGCGAGCGGCTGCGGGCGCGTGGGGTGGAGGTCTGCGAGCGCTCGCCGGTGACCCGCCTGGCCGGCTCGCCACACGGCGTCGAGGCGCACACTGCCGCCGGCGTTGTACGGGCGCGCTCCGCCGTGCTCGCCGTCGGCGCCGCGGCCAAGGCCCCGGGGGCTCCGTTGCGCCACAGCCTCACCGTCGCCTCCTCCCACATCGTCCTCACCGAGCCGGTGCCCGAGCTGCTCGAGGAGGTGGGTTGGACCGGCGGCGAGTGCATCACCGACAGCCGCGCCCTGATCGACTACTTCCGCACCACCCCCGACGGCCGCATCGCCTTCGGCTGGGGCGGCGGCCGTATCGCCATGGGCGCCCGCCTCCACGGCCGCACCGAGCTGGACGCCCAAGTGGTCTCCGAAGCCGCCACCCACCTCTGGGACTACTTCCCCGGCCTAGAGCACCACTCCCTAACCCACGCCTGGGGCGGCCCAATAGACGCCTCCCCGACCCACCTCCCCCTCGTCCTCCCTCTACGCGGCAACCGCGCCTACGCCGCCGCCGGCTACACCGGCAACGGCGTCGGTCCCTCCCACATGGTCGGCCGAACCCTCGCCTCTCTAGCCCTAGACCGCCGCGACGAGCACTCCAACCTCGCCTTTGTAGACCCCAAGCCACCCCACGTCCCACCAGAGCCCTTCCACTGGCTAGGAGGCGAGGCAATCCGCGCCGGCATCTTGCGCAAGGAGAACGCCGAGCTAGCCGGCCGCACCCCAGACCCCGTCAGCTCCCTGCTCGCCCGGATTCCCGAGCTAATCGGCTTCCACATCGGCCGCTGAGTCCACTGAGTGCGGCGGTAGGTCGAGAGGCAGCGGGGGATGCCCCCTCGAACGGGCGGATACTCAAAATGCCGGTCTAATTAGGCCGGCATTTGTCCGGGCGAGAGGGCATCCCCCGCTGCCTCTCTCACCAGCGACTCGTGATCACCTTCTCCCGCGTGTAGAAACGAACCGCATCCGTGCCGTTCGCGTGCAGGTCGCCGTCGATCGAGTCCTTCCAGCCGCTGAACGGGAACCAGGCAACGGGGGCGGGAACGCCGACGTTGACGCCGAGCATGCCCGCTTCGGCGCCGTAGCGGTACTGGCGGGCGGCGGCTCCGGATCTGGTGAAGATGGCGCCGGCGTTGCCGTAGCGCGAGCCGTTGAGGAACTCGATCGCGGCGTCGAGGTCGTCGACCTCGACCACGGTGAGCAGCGGGCCGAAGAGCTCGTCGCGGGCGAGTTCTGACTCGGGGTCGGGCGCCACCGCGATCGTCGGTCCCAACACCGTTCCCGCCGGCCCGGCGTCGCCGCGGCCGTCGAGCAGCAGCTCAGCACCGTCGCCCGCTGCCCTGCCGATCGCCTCGGCGACCTTGTCGCGCGCCGCGGCCGAGACCATTGGACAGACGTCGGTTGCCGGGTCGTCGCCGGGGCCGACGGTGAGGTCTGAGGCTGCGGCGACCAGCGCCTCGCGCACCTCGGCCCGCCGCGCCTCGCCGCCGACAACGACGGCGACCGAACCGGCCAGGCAGCGCTGGCCGGCGGCGCCGAAGCTCGAGCCCATGATCGCCGGCATCGCCTGCTCGAGGTCGGCGTCGGGCATCACGACCAGTGAGTTCTTGGCGCCGCCCAGGGCCTGCACGCGCTTGCCGGTGCGCACCGCGCCTTCGGCGACGATGCGCGCCGTCTCGGCGCGGCCGACGAAGGAGATCGCGTCGATGCCCGGGTCCTCGAGGATCGCGGTGACCGCGGCGCGGCCGCCATGGACGAGGTTGACCACTCCGTCGGGGATCTCCGCGATCCGGTCGACGATCTCGACGATCAGCTCCGCCGGGCGCGGGTCCTGCTCGGACGGCTTGAGGATGAACGCGTTGCCACAGGCGATCGCGTAGGGCAGGAACCAGAGCGGGATCATCGCCGGGAAGTTGAAGGGCGTGATCGCGGCGACGACGCCGACCGGCTGGCGCACCAGCTCCACGTCGACGCCGGCCGCGACGCCCTCGAGCATCTCTCCCTTGAGCAGATGGGGGATCGCCGCCGCCGACTCGACCGACTCGATGCCGCGGCCGACCTCGCCGTCGGCGTCCTCCAGCGTCTTGCCCATGTCGGCGCTGACCAGGGCGACGAGCTCCTTGCGGCGGGCCAGCAGGCCCTCGCGCAGGGCGAGCACGGCGCGCGCGCGGCGCTGCGGCGGCACCGCACGCCAACCCGGCTGCGCCGCCCGGGCGGCCTCGACCGCGGCCCGTACCTCGCCGGCCTCCGAGAGCGGCACCTGCGCCGTCGTCTCGCCGCTCACCGGGTCGATGTCGGCGAGCGTCTCGAGCCCGTCGCGCTGGGCCCACTCGCCGCCGACGTAGTTGCGCAGCACGGTCATGAGGCGGGCGCGGGGATCGGGGCCACTTCGGGCTCGGGGCGCACCGCCGCCATGCGCTCGGCGCGACGCTGCTGGACCATGACCAGCGCGGCGGCAAGCACGGTGACGACGAAGAGCATCGTCGCCAGCACGTTGACTTGGACCGGGATGCCGCGCAGGCTCACCCCGTAAACGTAGAGCGGGAAGGTCACCGTCGTACCCGAGTTGAAGTTGGAGATGACGAAGTCGTCGATCGAGAGGGCGAAGGCGAGCATCGCCGCGGCGAGGATCCCCGGCGCCAGCAGCGGCAGGGTGACGGTGCGGAAGGTGGCCAGCGGCGTCGCGCCGAGGTCGGCCGCCGCCTCCTCGAGGTTGCGGTCGAAGCCGATCAGCCGCGAGCGCACGACGACGACGACGAAGCTGATCGAGAACATCACGTGGGCGATGAGCAGCGAGGTGAAGCCGAGCGCCACCGTGTAGTAGATGAACATCGATAGCAGCGAGGCGCCGATCACCACCTCGGGGGTCGCCATCGGGATGACGATCAGCAGGTTGGTCAGGCGCCGCCCGCGGAACTTGTGGCGGACCAAGGCGATCGCCATCAGCGTGCCGATCACGGTCGAGATCACCGTCGAGAGGGCCGCCAGACGCAGGCTGGTGAAGAGCGCGTCGTTGAGCTCCGGCAGCGAGAAGGCGCTCGACCAGTACTCGGTGGTGAAGCCGTTGTCGAGGCCGAAGGTGAGTTTGCCCTTGGGCGTCGCGCCGAACGAGAAGACGGCGATGACGACGATCGGGATCAGCATGTAGGCGACGGCGAGCCCGGCGTAGATCGCCAGCGCGTTGCGCCGCAGCCAGGCCCAGGAGCGCTCGGCGATCGCCATCAGGCTCTCGCCTCCTCGTCCTCGTCACCCATGAAGGCGCCGGTGCCGGCGAAGCGGATGTAGAGGCTGACGATGACCAGGATGAGGGCCATCATCAGGAAGGAGAGCGCCGCCGCCTCGGGGTAGTCGCGCTGGTTGAGGTAGAGCGACTGGATCACGTTGCCGACCATCGCCTGCTGGGTGCCGCCGAGCAGCTGGGCGTTGATGTAGTCGCCGAAGGCGGGGATGAAGGTGAGCAGCACGCCGGCGACGATGCCCGGCATGGTCAGCGGCAGCGTCACCCGCAGGAAGGCCTGGCGCGAGGAGGAGTAGAGGTCCTTGGCCGCCTCGACCAGGCGCAGGTCGAGCCGCTCCAGGTTGGCGTAGAGCGGCAGGATCATGAAGGGCAGGAAGTTGTAGGTGAGCCCGGCGATCACCGCCCCCGAGGTGGCGAGCACGCGCCCGTCGGGCGGCACCAGGGCGAGCGTCTGTAGGACGCTGACGATCGGGCTGGAGTCGCTGAGGATCGTCTTCCAGGCGATCGTGCGGATCAGATAGGTGGTGAAGAAGGGCGCGATCACGGCGAAGAGCAGCAGCAGCTTGAAGCGCCCGGCGCGGAAGGCGATCACGTAGGCCAGCGGGTAGCCGATCAGCAGGGCGAGCAGCGTCGCCGTGCCGGCGTAGAAGAAGGAGCGGCCGATCTGCTCGGTGTGGCCGGAGAGCGAGTCGGGGAAGTTGGACCAGGCCCAGTCGAAGGTGTAGCCGGTGGTCAGCGAGCCCGAGCGCAGGGCCAGTTCGCCCATGAAGTACATGGGCACGACGAAGAAGACGATCAGCCAGAGCAGCCCTGGTCCCAGCAATCCATACGGGACCAGGCGCTGTCTCAGGCTCATCGCTTACCCCCGGCTCAGCCGGTGATCACTTCCTGCCAGGCTTCGTTGACCGGTTCGATTTCGGGCGGCGAGTCCTGATCGGTGCACTTGGCGGTGAATTTCGGCGAGGGGAAGACCAGCGGGTCCTTCGCCAGTTCGGGCTCGACCAGGTCCTGCACTCCTTCGACCGGCGGGATGTAGGTGATGTATTCGGCCAGCGGCGCGTTGACCTGCGGTTCGTAGATGAAGTTCATCCAGCCGAAGGCGGCGCCGACGTTGGGCGCCCCAACCGGGATCACCATGTTGTCCGACCACAGCGAGCAGCCCTCGGTCGGCATGCGCCATTCCGCGTCGGGGTTTTCGACGATCGAGGCGTCGCCCGACCAGCCGATCGCCGCGACGATGTTGCCCGCGGTCAGGTCCTCGGTGTAGTCGTTGCCGGTGAAGCGGCGGATCTGCCCCGATTCGGCTGCCTTGCCGATGCGATCGACGGCATTCAGCCAGTCATCGTTGGTCGCCTCGACCGGGTCGATGCCTTCGGCCAGCATGACCAGCGGCACGGTTTCGCGGAGTTCGCCGAGCATCGTCACCTTGCCCTTGTATTTCGGGTCGAAGAGGTCGTTGACCGAGCGGATCTCCGGCGCCTTGGCCGTGTCGACCCAGAGGCCGCCCATGCCGCTCACCCAGGGGATCGAGAATTTGCGGCCGGGGTCGAAGGCGGGGTCCTCGAGCTGCGGCCGCATGTTGGCGAAGACGGTCGGCAGGTCGGCGTGGTCGATCTCCTGCAGATAGCCGAGGTCGTACATCTGCTTCGCCATCCAGTCGGTGACGACGAAGATGCTGCGGCCGCCCGATTCGCCCCCTTCGAGCTGGGGTTGGAGCTTGCCGAAGAAGGTTTCGTTTTCGTTGACGTCTTCGATGTAGTCGACCTGGACCCCGGTTCTGTCTTCGAACTTGGCGACCGTGTTGTTCGGCCCCGGGTCCATGTAGCCCGGCCAGTTGGAGATCGTCAGCTCGCCTTCTACGGGCCCGCCTTTGGCAGTCGTCACCTCGTCGCTGCTGCCGCCGCCGACGGTGTCGCCGCCGCAGGCCGCGAGGCCCAGCGCGGCGACGATCGCCGCAACGGCGACGGCAAGCGCAAATACGCCACCTCTGCTGTTTCCTCGACCTCGCATCTCACTTACCCTCCTTGTTGCTGCCTGCCTTGGAATTGCGCACCACGTGCATGTGCTCGGGCTCCCAGGAAAGCTCTACCCGCGCCCCGCCACCGGGAAGCTCCTGCCGCTCGGCCTCGCTGGCGTTGGGGACGAGCACGGTCATCCGCACGTCTCCCCCCAGGTCGACGACGATCTGTGTCGCCGTGCCGAGGTAGACCGAGCTTTCGACGATCCCGCCCATGTGCGGCAAGCCGTTGGCGCGGGGGGACCCGTCGATAACCGCGTCGATATGCAGCTTCTCCGGTCGTACGACCGCGTAGCAGCGCTCCCCGGTCGCCAACCCGTTGGCGGAGATCTGGACTGTCGGACCGTTCTCCAGCTGCACTTCGCCGGGGCCTGAGACGGAAGCCGGCATCAGGTTGGAGACGCCGATGAAGCCGGCGACGAAGGTGGTCGCGGGTCGCTCGTAGACGTCCTCGGGGCTGCCGATCTGCTCGACCCGGCCGCGGTTTATCACCGCGATCCGATCACTCATCGTCAGCGCCTCCTCCTGGTCGTGGGTGACGTAGACGAAGGTGATGCCGACCTCGCGCTGGATCCCCTTCAGCTCCAGCTGCAGCTCCTTGCGCAGCTTCAGGTCGAGGGCGCCGAGCGGCTCGTCGAGCAGCAGCACCTTGGGCAGGTTGACCAGCGCCCGGGCCAGCGCCACGCGCTGCTGCATGCCGCCGGAGAGTTGCGCCGGGCGCCGCTTCGCCTCGCCGCTGAGGCCGACCCGCTCCAGCTCGGCGGCAACCCGCGGGCGAATCTCCTCCTTCGAGATGCGCTTGCGCTTGAGGCCGAAGGCGACGTTGTCCTCGACGTTGAGGTGGGGGAAGAGGGCGTAGCTCTGGAAGACCGTGTTGGTCGGCCGCTTGTGCGCCGGTAGCCCGGCGACGTCGGCTCCCTCGATGCGGATCTCCCCGGCGTCCGGCTGCTCGAAGCCGGCGACCATGCGCAACGTCGTCGTCTTGCCGCAGCCGCTCGGGCCAAGCAGGGTGAAGAACTCTCCGGAGGCAAGATCGAGGCTGAGGTCGTCGACCGCGACAAGGCTGTCGAAGCGCTTGGTCACGCTCGACAACTCGACGCTCGGGACCCCGTCGGTCATGTCTCCGCGGGGACCTCCTCGAGCCGTTTCGGTTCGGGAACCTCCTCGAGCAGCCCCGGCCGGGCGACTTCGCGGCGGCGCAGGAAGAAGGGCTCGCGCCGGTGGCGGCGCCAGGCGAAGAGCAGCACCATGCCGAGCACCAGGAAGCCGACCCCGATCACGGCGGGCGGTGCCACCCCGAACCAGGAGGCGCCGGTGTAGGAGTTGGCCGGGTCGGAGTAGTCGATCAGCGCCTTGACGAAGAGGTAGCCGAGCAGCAGCGAGCCGATTACCGGCGCTACCCCGATGAAGAGGAAGTTCTTCAGCGACTTGCGCAGCTCGCGCCGGTAGTAGACGGCGCAGGCGATGCCGGTGAAGGCGTAGTAGAAGGCGATCATCAGGGCCAGCGCCGAGAGCGAGTCGAAGAGGAAGTTTTCGCTGATCAGCTTCGAGGGCAGGTACCAGACGACGGCCAGCAGGCCGATCGTCACGGTCGAGACGACGGGCGTGAAGAAGCGCTTGCTGACCTCGCCGAGCGCCGCCGGCATCGCCTCGGCGCGGGCCATCGAGAGCGAGGTGCGGGCGGCGGGCAGGATCGTCGTCTGGGCCGAGGCAAGAGCCGAGACGACCACGGCGAGCAGGACGAGGTTGCCCAGCGGATCGCCGAGCACGCCGGTCGCGTAGGCGGAGAGGATGCCCTCGTTGTCTTCGAACTTCTCGGCCCCGGCGACGCCCTTCCAGGCGACCAGCGCGGTCGCCACGCCGAGGTAGGTGACGAGCAGCAGCACGGTGCTGAGCAGGCCGGCCAGGCCGGGGGCGGTGACCGATCCCTCCGTCTCCTCGTTGAGGTTGACGGCGCTCTCCCAGCCCCAGTAGATGAAGACCCCGAGCAGCAGGGCGCCGGTCAGGGCGCCGCCGCTGCCGATGTCGAAGGGGTTGAACCAGGAGAGCGAGGGGTCGACCGCTGCCGGCGGACCCTCCCCGGCGAAGACCTTGTAAAGAGCGACCCCAGCGAAGAGCAGCAGGGGCCCGATCTGGAGGATCATCAGCCCCTTCTGTAGGTGGGCGGAGAGATCAGTGCCGAGCACGCAGATCGTCGTCATCACGGCGATCACGGCCAGGGCCAGCAAGGTGACGGCAGCCGTGCTTTCGACCAGCGAGTCGGCGCCGATCAGGTCGAAGAACGAGTAGGCGGCGACATCGGCCAGCGAGCCGACGACGAGGATGCCGGTGACGCAGATAGCCCAGCCGGTGATCCAACCTGACTGCGGGCCGATCGCCCGAGTCACCCAGGAGAAGCTCGTGCCGCAGTCCTGGTCGGCGCGGTTCATGTAGTAGAAGGCCGCGGCGATGAAGAACATCGGCACGAAGGAGACGAGCAGTGCCGCCGGCGCCTGGAAGCCGACGATGACGACGATCGAGCCGATCACCGCGGCGAGTGAGTAGGCCGGTGCGGTAGAGGCGAGTGCGATCGTTAGTCCATCGCTGAAACCGATCGCATCCCTCTTCAATCCGTGCTCGCCTGTCTGTGCCAACTTGGCAACATCGTAACTCTCGGCACTTGATTCGACTGTATACACTTTGTATAAGCGTGAGCGATTTGCTGTACCCAATGGCAACTTGCGTAAGCTCTAGCCTAGGTCTAGCTTTGTCCATAACGGCGAAGCATGAGAGGAGACTGAGATGGCCGTAGCGTCCCGACCGGATTCCGACCCGGCGACGAGCACAGGCCTGCAGGAGCTGGCTCGCCGCCACCTCTGGATGCACTTCTCGCGGATGGGCTCCTACGGCCCAGACCACGAGATCCCGATCATCACCAGGGCGGACGGCTGCTACGTCTACGACGACCACGGCAACCGTTACCTCGACGGCCTCTCCGGCCTTTTCTGCGTCAATGCCGGCCACGGCCGCACCGAGCTCGGCGAAGCCGCCGCCCGCCAGGTCGAGGAGCTCGACTTCTACACGCTCTGGAGCTATGCCCACCCGCGCGCGATCGAGCTGGCCACGCGGCTGGCCGGCCTCGCTCCCGGCGACCTCAATCGCGTCTTCTTCACCTCGGGTGGCTCGGAGGCGGTCGAGTCGGCGCTCAAGCTGGCGCGCAACTACCACCGGGAGCTCGGCAAAGGCCAGAAGCACAAGGTGATCGCTCGGGAGATCGCCTACCACGGCACCTCGTTTGGGGCTCTCTCGGCGACCGGCATCACCGAGCTGCGCCAGCAGTTCGAGCCGCTCACGCCAGGCGGATGCCACGTGCCCAACACCAACGTCTATCGCTGGCCCGAGGACCGCCACCCGCTCTGGGCGGCGACGGCGATCGAGGAGCGCATCGAGTTCGAGGGCCCGGACACGGTCGCCGCGGTGATCCTCGAGCCGGTGCAGAACGCCGGCGGTTGCTTCGTGCCGCCCGACGGCTATTTCGAGCGCGTGCGCGAGATCTGCGATCGCCACGACGTGCTGCTGATCTCCGACGAGGTGATCTGCGCCTGGGGCCGGCTCGGCCATTACTTCGGCTGCGAACGCTTCGGCTATGTGCCGGACATCATCACCGTCGCCAAGGCGCTGACCTCTGCCTACGCGCCGATGGGTGCCCTGATCGCTTCCGACGCGGTCGCCGCGCCATTCCTCGAGGGCGACGCCTCCTTCGCCCACGGCTTCACTTTCGCTGGGCACCCGCTCGCCTCGGCGGTGGCGATGGCCAACCTCGATGTCTACGAGCGCGAGGACCTCTGCGGCCACGTGCTCGCCAAGGAAGGTGAGTTCCGCCAGATGCTGGAGACGCTGCACGAGCTGCCGATCGTTGGCGACGTGCGCGGCGCCGGCTTCTTCCAGGCGATCGAGCTGGTCAAGGACAAGGAGACGAAGGAGACCTTTGATGACGACGAGGCCGAGGATCTACTGCGCGGCTTCCTCTCCGGTGAGCTCTACAAGCGCGGCCTGATCTGTCGCGCCGACGACCGCGGCGACCCGGTGGTGCAGCTGGCGCCGCCGCTGATCTCCGACACCGAGCAGTTCGAGGAGATCCACGACGTGTTGCACGGCGTGCTCCGCGAGGCCTGGGAGCGGGTCCGACGGTAGGGCGCACCATGCTGACCGTGCAAAGCCTGCTTGACGAGCTCGACCTGGACCTCGCGGCGGGCACCCAGGCGGCCGAGGCGCCGGTCCGTTGGGTTCACATCTCCGAGTTGGAGGACCCCACCCCCTGGCTCTCGGGCGGCGAGCTAATGCTGACCACCGGCATCCCGCTCGACAACGCCGCCAAGCAGCGCGCCTTCGTTCGCCTGCTCGTTGACAACAACCTCGCTGGGCTCGGTTTCGGCACCGGCTTCAGCCATCAGAAGTTGCCCAAGGCGCTGGTCGACGAGGCCAAAAAGCGCGACTTCCCGCTCTTCGAGGTGCCTTACTCGGTGCCCTTCATCGCGATCACCGAGAAAGCCTTTGCCCGCTTGGTCAACGAGCAGTACGAGGTCCTGCAGCGCGGCATCGCCGTGCAGCGCCGGCTCGAGCGGCTGGTGCTCGAAGAGCGCGGCCTGGAGGAGATCGTCGCGACGATCGCCTCGGCGGTCGGTGGCACGGTGGCGATCCTCGGCGGTCGCGGCGAGCGCCTGGCCGGGCGCGGCTTTCGCCGCCAGCTCTCGGCCGAGGCGGTTAAGGCGATCCGCGAGGAAGCGCTGGCCCACACCGCCGATGGCCACCCCTTCGTGCCCTCGCATCCAGCGGTCGCTGGCCGTGCTCTCGCCCACCCGGTGATCTCACCTGGCGGCGGACCGCCCCAGGCCTGGGTGGTAATGGTGCGCGACTCGGGCGGCCTCGGCGACTTCGAGCGGCTCATCCTGCAGCAGGCGGTCGCCGTCGTCGCCCTGGAGCTGATGCGCCGTCGGGTGGCGCGCGAGACCGAGCGCCGGCTCGCCGGCGACGTGCTCGCCGGGGCACTCGGCGGTCGCCTCGATCCCTCCGAGCTGCGCCGCCGGCTTGAGCCCTTCGGTATCGGCGAGGAGGCGGCGGTGCTCGTCTTTGCCCTCGACGATCCGGCGGCGGCCGAGCCGGCGCTTGAGCGGGCCTTGGCTGCCGATGCTTGCCCAGCCGTCGTCGCACCCCATTCCAGTGGCCGCCGCGAGTTGCTCTGCGCCGTGGTCGACGCCGCCGACCGAGATCCGGTCGACCTCGCCGCCGACGCGCGCAAGGCGCTGATCAAAGAGCGTGGCGCGGTGCGTGCCGCAGCTAGCCGCCCCGCCCCGCCAGAGGAGTTGCGCCGCTCTTTCCACGAGGCGCGTTGTGCCCTGGAGGCGACCGCGATCGGCAACGGCAGCATGCCCGAGGTCGCCTCCTGGCGCGACCTTGGCGCCTTCACCCTGTTGCTCTCGATCCAGGACGACGAGGCTCTCGCCCTCTACTGCGACAGCGTCCTGGGGCCGATCGAGGCCGGCGACGAGGAGTACGGCGGCGAGCTCTTGCGCTCGCTGGAGGCCTTCATCGAGCAGAACGGCCAGTGGGAGAAGGCGGCGCGCGAGGTCTACTGCCACCGTCACACGCTGCGCTACCGGATGCGCAAAGTCGAAGAGCTGACCGGGCGCGACCTCTCGCGCGCCCATGACCGGATCGAGTTCTGGCTGGCGCTCAGGGCACGGGAGCTCGTCTCGTGAAGGTCGGCATCCCGACCGAGATCAAGCCGGCCGAGTACCGGGTGGCGATCACGCCGGCCGGCGTGCGCGAGATGAACGTGCACGGCCACGAAGTACTGATTGAGGCCGGCGCCGGCGAGGGCTCGGCGATCAGCGACGCCGAGTTCGCGGCTCAGGGCGCCCGCATCGTGCCCGACGCCGCCACGGTCTTCGCCGAGGCCGAGATGGTGGTCAAGGTCAAGGAGCCGCAGTCGGTCGAGGTTGAAATGCTGCGCCCCGGCCAGCTGCTCTTCACCTACCTGCATCTCGCTCCCGACCCCGAGCTGACCCGCGGGCTTTGCGACTCGGGCGCGACCTGCGTCGCCTACGAGACGGTCGAGGACTCGCGCGGGCACCTGCCGCTGCTGGCGCCGATGAGCGAGATCGCCGGCAAGATTGCTACCCAGGCGGGGGCCTTCATGCTCGAGAAGCCACTCGGCGGGCGCGGCATCCTGCTGGGTGGAGTACCCGGGGTCGCCGCTGCCAACGTGATGGTGATTGGCGGCGGCGTGGTCGGTTCCAACGCCGCTTGGATCGCGATCGGCATGGACGCCGATGTCTTCGTCTTCGACAAATCAGTCGATCGTCTGCGTGAGCTGGAGAGGGCGTTCGCCGGACGCTCCTCGACCGTCTTCTCGACCACGCTGGCGATCGAAGAGATGCTGCCCAGCATGGATCTGGTGATCGGCGCCGTGCTTGTCCACGGCGCCCGCGCCCCCTTCGTAGTACGGCGTGAGCAGCTCGCCCTGATGAAGCCCGGCGCGGTGCTGGTCGACGTGGCGATTGACCAGGGGGGCTGCTTTGAGACCTCGCACCCGACCACCCACCAGGACCCGACCTTCGAAGTCGAAGGGATCATCCACTACTGCGTCGCCAACATGCCCGGCGCGGTACCGATCACTTCGACCCACGCGCTGACCAACGCGACCCTGCCCTACGCGATCGCGCTTGCCGACGAAGGAGTGGCCGGGGCGATCAGGCGTGATCCTGGCCTGCGGCCCGGGGTCAACGTCGCCGCTGGGGCGGTCACCCATCCGGCGGTCGCCGAAGGTGTGGGCATGAGCTGCATCCCGGTCGAGGAGGCCTTGGAAACCCCTGCCGACGGGCCGATACGTCAAGGCCACCTTGACGTATCGGCCCGTCGGCCTGCATACGGAGGCGACGAGTGATGGCCACGGTTGAGAGGACCAAGCTGAGGAACTTCATCGGCGGCAAGGCAGTCGACCCCGCCGAGGGCGGGGTCGAGGACGTGGTCAACCCAGCCAGCGGCGAGGTAATCGCCGAGGCGCCGCTCTCGACCAAACCTGATGTCGACGCCGCCGTGGCGGCCGCCAGGCAGGCCTTCCCGGCCTGGGCGGCGACGCCGCCCGGCGAACGGGCGCGGGCGCTGCTGCGCATGGCGGACCTGATCGAGGAGCGCGGCGAGGAGATCGCCGACCTCGAGGCCGCCGACGCGGGCAAGCCGCGTAAGGCCGTGATCGAGGATGAAGTGCCGGTGATGGCTGACCAGCTGCGCTTCTTCGCCGGCGCGGCGCGCACGATGGAGGGCCGCGCTGCGGGCGAGTACATGGAGGGGCACACCTCCTTCATCCGCCGCGAGCCGCTCGGCGTGGTAGGCCAGATCACCCCCTGGAACTACCCGCTGATGATGGCGATCTGGAAGATCGGCCCGGCGCTCGCCGCTGGCAACACGGTCGTGCTCAAGCCGGCCGAGACGACGCCGCTGACCACGCTGCTCTTCGCCGAGTGGTGCGGCGAGATCCTGCCCGCCGGCGTCTTCAACGCGATCGGTGGCCACGGCGAACCGACCGGCGCCGAGCTGGTCACCCATCCCGAGGTCGCGATGGTCTGCCTGACCGGCTCGCCGCCGACCGGTAAGTGGATCGCCGCCGCCGCCGCCGACACGCTCAAGCGCGTCCACCTCGAGCTCGGTGGCAAGGCCCCGGTGGTGATCTTCGACGACGCCGACATGGAGGCGGCGATGGAGACGATCGCCGGCACCGGCTATTACAACGCCGGCCAGGACTGCACGGCGGCGACTCGAGTGCTCGCCTCGAAAGGCGTTTACGACGACGTCGTCAACGGCCTGGCCGGCGAAGCCAAGGGCCTCGTCCTCGGCGACACGATGGCCGCCGAGACGACGCTGGGGCCGCTCAACTCAGAGCGCCAGCGCGAGCGGGTCGAGGGCTTCCTTGAGCGCAAGCCGGGCAATGCCGAGGTCGTCACCGGCGGCTCCCAGCCCGACCGGCCGGGCTTCTTCCTCGAGCCGGCCGTCGTCGCCGGGCTCGAGCAGGGCGACGAGATGATCCAGGACGAGATCTTCGGCCCGGTGATCACCGTGCAGCCCTTCAGCGACGAGCAAAAGGCAATCGAGTGGGCCAACGGCACCCGCTACGGCCTCGCCTCCTCGGTCTGGACGCGCGACGTGGGCCGCGCGATGCGGGTCGCCAACGCGCTCGAGTTCGGCTGCGTCTGGATCAACGACCACATCCCGCTGGTCTCCGAGATGCCCCACGGCGGCTTCAAGCAATCCGGCTACGGCAAGGACCTCTCCGTCTACGCCCTAGAGGACTACACCGAGATCAAGCACGTGATGGTCAATCTCGAATAGCGCCAAGCTCGCGTCCCGGCAGGGGAGAGTCGGTGTGCGTTCGACCTTAGTTGCGGTATGCGCAGTAAAGGTCGAACGCACGGGCCGCTGGCGGAGTTGGCGAAGAAGCAGCACGGGGTGGTCTCACTGGGTCAGCTGGAAGGGCTTGGCTATTCTCAGCATTCCGTTGGCCGTGCAGTCCGCTCCGGACGTCTTCATCGCTTGCATCGAGGGGTCTACGCGGTCGGGCATTTGAGCCTCGCTTGGGAGGGACGTTGCCTCGCCGCCGTGCTCGCTTGCGGACCGAGTGCAGTTGCCAGCCACGCCTCGGCCGCCTGGCTCTGGGGCTTGCTCCGCACTCGACCGGACACCCTCCACGTCACCGTCTCCAAGCGGCGCAGCCAGAGAGCTGCCTTTCGACTGCACTTCTCGTCACTGGCGGAGGAGGATCGCTCTGTTTGTGAGGGCATTCCGCTCACCGCGCTGCCTCGCACGCTGCTCGATCTTGCCGCGACATTTGAGCCCCGTCGTCTCGAACGAGCCATTGAGCGATCCGAAGAGTTGCGGCTCTTCGACCTGCATGCCGTCGACGCTCTTCTGGCTCGTTCCGCTGGGCACCCGGGCGCTGGTCGGCTGCGAAAGGCGCTCGCCATCTATCGCGACGACCCCGCCTTTACCCGGTCCAGGCTCGAGACGCGGTTTCTTGACCTCGTCAAGGCGGCCGGGCTGCCAGTGCCGGCGATGAACTTCAGCGAGGGGAGTTCGAGCTGGATGCCTATTGGCAACGGGAGCGCTTCGCGGTTGAGCTCGATGTCTACGAGACTCACGGGACCCGGGCTGCGTTCGAGCGCGACCGGTTGCGCCAAGAGGATCTCAAGTTGCGGGGGATCGAGATGATCCGAGTCACCGGTGCACGCCTCAACCGCGAGCCCAAAGAGGTGGTCGAGCGCATCCGTGCGCTGCTCGAGAAAAGGCGGCGTGAGCTTGCCCTGACCGATACCCTCGGCGCGTGAAGAGGGGGGGATTTGCAGCTGTGGCGCTCGCGGTGTTCGCTGCCGCGGCTTTCGTCGCCGCAGCGCCGGCGCCTGAAGAAGAGGATCCGCGCTGCCACGGGCGGCGAGCCGAGATCGTCGGCACCGACAAGGACGACGTCCTGCACGGCACGCCTGAGCGCGACGTGATCTGGGGCGGGCCGGGCGACGACACGATCACGGGCAGCCTCGGCAACGATCTGCTTTGCGGCGATCAGGGCTCCGACCTTCTGCACGGCGGTCGCGGCAACGATGAAGCTGATGGCGGCGCTGGCGATGCCGACCGTGTGATCGGTGACCTCGGCGACGACAAGCTGCTCGGGGGTACCGGTGACTCGGACGAGGTGGCGGGCAGCCTCGGCATCGACACGGTCAGCGGTGGGCCCGGCGATTTCGACTTCATCCACGGCGACTACGGCTACGACCGCATGGATGGGGGGCCGGGCAAGGGCGACATCGCCTCCTTCGCCACCGATGTCGCGGCCGGCGTCGATGGTGGCGGGGTCAAGGTCAACCTCGCCAAGCACAGAGCGCGTGGCGACGGCCACGATCGCCTCTACCGCTTCGAGGATCTCGAGGGCTCGGCTTTCGACGACATCCTGGTCGGCAACCGCCGTACCAACGTGATCGACGGCGGCGCCGGCGACGACGTCGTCCGTGGCGGCGGTGGCAAGGACGAGCTGCTCGGTGGCCAGGGCTCCGATCGCTGCGATGGCGCCAAAGGTCGCACCACCTCGTGCGGCCCAGAAAAGAAGCCCAAGTCTTCCGCCTACGTTGAGCTCGACGCCGTCACCGGCGGCGGTGGTGGGCTGCAGCTCGTCGGCGCCGGCGGGCGCGACCAGTTCGTCGTCGGCTACGACGAAGCGAGCTCCACCTTTGGAGTCAACGCCGCCAAAGGCCTCGCCCTGGGGCCAGGCTGCGAGCGGGTCAGCGCCGTGCAGGCGAGCTGCACGGCCGATGGCCCGGCTCGCTGGCTGATGGCCGACCTCGGCCCCGGCGCCGACAGTCTCACGGTCGAAGGCTCGCTGGCCGGCGCCCAGAACGTGCGCATCGCCGGTGGCTACGGCAACGACACGATTCGCGGTGGCGACGAGGACGACCTGATCGAGGGCGGCTTCGGTGCCGATCGCCTCTACGGTGGCGCTGGCGCCGACGGCTTGATCGGCAGCCGCCCCGGGCCGACGTTCCTCTACGGCGAAGAGGACGGCGACCTGCTCGCCGCCGGCAGCGGCTGCGCTGGCGGGGCGCTGGTCGGCGGCCCAGGCCGCGACGACGCCTCCTTCGCCGAGACGCCTGCCCACCCAGGCATCCTGATCGTCTCCTTCCCCCAAGACAAAGCCTGGATCGACGCCGTGCCGGGCTGCGACTCGGTGCGACTCGACGAGTCCAACGAGGACATGGAGGGCTCCTTCGACTGGGACATCCTGATTGGCGATAGCCGCGCCAACAACATGCTCGGCCAGCCGGGCGCCGACCGCTTTTACGGTGGCGGGGGCGACGACGTGATCGATGCCCGCGACGGCGTGCGCGACTTTTCGATCCAGTGTGGGGGCCAGCGCCAACCTCTGAATAGCAAGGGCAAACCGCAGCCGCTGCGCGGCACCGCAAGCGGCCGTGCCCTGACCGACCCCTTCGATCCCTCAACGGCGCTCTGCGCGATCACCAAACACGGCCGACCGGTCGACGGGCTGGGCGTCGCCGATGAGCCCTGAGCCGGCGACCGCGCTCACGTCGCTCAGCGCCCA
The DNA here is from genome assembly GCA_963715455.1 of uncultured Solirubrobacterales bacterium. Taxonomy (GTDB): domain Bacteria; phylum Actinomycetota; class Thermoleophilia; order Solirubrobacterales; family 70-9; genus VRUE01. Next base: position 782,853 of record OY970245.1, read on the forward strand.
CGACCTTCGCTGTTGGCCACGGCGCAGGCTTCCTCGGCGCCGATGAAAGGCGCCAGGGTGATGTATGTGGCGAGCGGGGCGATCTCCTGCATGCTCTCGGCACCGCCGCGGCGCACCTGGTCGTAGATCATCGAGTAGATCGCGCCGCCGATCGCCTCGGCGGCGATCGGGCTGGCGTCGGGCTTGCGTTCGAACCCGGGGACGAGCAATGCCTCCATGCCTTTCATCACCCGGTCGCGCTGTTCCAGGGCACGCTTGCCGGCGGCGTAGACGTCCACCGCGCCCAGCGTCGTGTACTCGGTCTCCGCGGCGCAGAAGGCGAACATCGAGCCGAAGGCGCCGCGCACCTGGTGCGGCCAGTCGGAAGCGCGCCGAAAAGCCGGCAGAGTCGTCGCCAGCATCTGCGCAGAGCCGCTGTCGACCGCGGCGAGCATCGCCTCCTCCTTGTCGGCGAAGAGCGAGTAGAAGGTGGAGAGCGAGATCGAGGCGCGGGCGGCGATGTCGCCGACGGTCATCGCCGGGTAGCCCTTCTCGGCCACCACAGCAGCGAGCGCCCGCAGGATGCGCTCCGCTTGGTCGTAACCCTCGAGCGCCGGTCTCGCCGGCGGTCGGTGGCGCGGCCGGCGCAAGGGTTCGGGGGGCGGCAAGTAGGAGAGGCCCCATTCCCACATCTGCGGGGTAAGCGTCACCAGCTCCTCCTCCTCACCGCGGTAGAGGCGAGTGTGGATCACCTTGCGCAGTCCGCCGATCATCGCGCGGACGATCTCCCATGGCATGCCCTCACGCCCCGGCATTTGCTCGAGCGTCTCTGAGACGAAGCCCTGGAAGGCGTCGACCGCGTTATCGATCTGCTCGACCGCGTGCGGGCCGGCGGCATAGATCTCGACAAAGCACATGCGCGAGGCGGCCGCCTGGTCGACGATCAGCTCAATCAGGGCGTCAAAGGCCGCCCGCGCCCGCTCTTCTCCCGGCGCATGGCCGTTGCTCTCGGCAACGGCCCCGATCGTTGGGCCGAGGAAGGCATTGATTGCGGCGAGCAGGCAGTCCTCCTTGCCGCTGAAGTGCTCATAGAAGGCGCTGCGGGAGACGCCGGAGAGCTCGAGCAGGTCCTCCACGCGGGTGCCCTCGTAGCCCTTCTCGGCGACGACCGCCACCATCGCTGCGAAGAGCCGCTCGCGCTGGTTGCGAGCCACCTCCTCGGCTGGCAGCCGCCGTCCCGGTCGCAGCTTGCGATCGCGCAGTGTGCCGGCATCGCCCCACGGCGTCTTGACCATCAAGACCGGACCATAACCGGCCACTTCGTCACTCCCGTGCTTATGCGTGCCAGCAAAACTCGGTGCATGGTACGTCTGATTCTTTGGGAACGCAACCGTCCCATGCTGAAACCTCTGCACATATACGCGTTAAATAGCCACATATTTGGCATTCGAGCGCGGCCTTAACATTTGGCGACCCAATTTAGCTTGCATTTTCAGTAGGCCTATGTTTTTATTTGGAGGCCGAAAGATGCCGCAGCGGCCGCCGGATTCCCTGCCGGCGATCCCTCAGCCGTCGGCTCCCCTTCCGACGGCAGGTGAAGCATTGGCCCGGGTTGGCTCCTCCCTAGCCGACCCGGGCCGTTTGCATCCCGGGGCCTTGAACTAGGCTTCGAGCATGGCGTCGACCCCGAGTGAGGACGAGGCGGCAGCGATCGCTGCCGCGGTCGAGCGGTTCGTCGCCGAGACGGCCCCGGCACCCGGCGGCCGGGAAGAGACGGTCGGCCCGTGGCAGCGGGCTGCGCTGATCGAGGGGGTCAGCGCGAAGGGCACTGGCGAGGACTCAGAAGGAGGAGAGAGATGGCTGTCGTGAAGATCATCGAGCTGGTTGGTAGCTCGAAAACGTCAACCGACGACGCGGCGAAACAGGCGCTCGCCCAGGCACAGGGCACGCTGCGCAACATTCGCGCCGTCGACATCGTCTCGACCGGTATCCGCGGCGAGAACCTGGATGAGTATCGCGCTCACGTGCGGGTGGCTTTCTTGATCGAGGGGACGGACATCGACTAAGGCTTGGGAGAGGGGTGGGATGCCCCCTCCCAAAACGAGCGGCAGGAGCCGCTCTTGAGTGTTTTGGGAGGGGGCATCCCACCCCTCCCGCGATGCGTTGGCTAGATTCCGGTTCATGAGCGACGAGCCACGCGAGGTTTCACGCGAGGAAGCTGAAAAGCTGATTGACGACGGGGCGCAGCTGGTTGACGTGCGCGCTGAGCATGAGTGGGAGAGGGGGCGGATCGCGGGCGCCAGCCATCTGCCGCTGGCTGAGCTCGCCGAGCGGGCTGGCGAGATCGACAAGGACCGACCGGTCGTCCTCTACTGCCGCGGCGGCAACCGCTCGACGATGGCGGCCGAGGCGCTTGCCGCCGAGGGCTACGACGCGGCGAAGCTCAGCGAGGGCATCGTTGGCTGGGCGGAGGCCGGCCTGCCGCTCGAGCCGGAGGGCGCCGACGTAGCCGAGTCGGGCGAGGCGGCGGCCATTCTCCACGCCCAGAAGCGGCTTCCTCCCAGCAAAACAAGTTAAATACCCTAATCCCTGTCAGGTTTTGCTATTTTCCACTTCGTGGAGGTAGCCGTAGACCAACAGAAGGAGCAGCGGGGCAAGGGCCGCACCGGCACGCTTGAGAACCCCGAGCGCTACGAGAACGTCCCGGGCCACATCATCCCGATCATCGAGCGCGAGTTCGACGATTTCGACAACGAAGCCGAGGAGTTCCTCGCCGGCAAGATCGCCGAAGACGAGTTCATCGGCTTCCGCCTTAAGCAGGGTGTCTACGGCCAGCGCCAGCCCGACGTGCAGATGGTGCGGGTCAAGCTGCCCTTCGGCGGCGTCACGCCGGAGCAGATGGAGGCCTTCGCCGACGTGGTCGAAAAGTGGGCGCCGCTGGGCAAGGGCCACATCACGACCCGCCAGAACATCCAGATCCACCACGTGCCGCTACGCGACATGGAGTCGCTGATCCGCGAAATCTCCGCCGCCGGTCTCTCTTCGCGCGAGGGCTGCGGCAACACGGTGCGCAACGTCACCGGCGACCCCTGGGCCGGCGTCGCCCCCGACGAGATCTTCGACCCGACTCCCTACGCCGGCGCCTACGCCCGCTACTTCGTCCGTCACCCGACGACGCAGCTGATGCCGCGCAAGATCAAGACCGCCTTCACCGGCTCCGACGAGGACCGGGCGATCACCGGCATCCACGACGTCGCCTTCATCTCGCGCGAACGCGACGGGGTGCGCGGCTTCGAGATCCGGGTCGGCGGTGGCACCTCGATCATGGCCCGCATCGCACCCACGCTCTACGACTTCGTCGAGGCCGACAACGGCGACTACCTGAAGGTCTCCGAGGCCGTGCTGCGCATCTTCGATCGCCAGGAGTGGCTGCGTGTCAATCGCGCCCGTGCCCGCATCAAGGTGCTGATCGACAAGATCGGCATCGACGCCTTCCGCGAGCAGGTCGACGAGGAGCTCGAGGGCGACTGGGTGGCTGAGCGGGACTTTGATGCCGAGCTGGTCGAGCGGCTGCGCTTCGACGACGACGAGGCTGCCAATGCGCCCGCCCGCCCGCCCGCTGCGGCCTCCGCCAACGGCGACCGCAGCGAGTTCGAGCGCTTCTGCGAAGGCAACGTGCAGGCGCAGCGCCAGCAGGGCTTCTCGGCGATCGAGGTGAAGATCTACCGCGGCGACCTGGCGCCGGAGCAGTTCCGCGGCCTGGCGGCGATCATGCGCGAGTTCACCGGCGGCTACGCACGCAGCACCGTGCAGCAGAACCTGGTGCTGCGCTGGGTGCGCGACGAGGTGCTCTACGACGTCTGGCAGCGGCTCGAGGAGCTCGGCCTGGCGGAGGCCGGCGCGCGCGAGATCACCGATGTGGTCAGCTGCCCCGGCACCGACAGCTGCAAGATGGGCATCACCAGCTCGATGGGTCTCAACCAGGCGATCCGCGAGCGGCTGGCGTCGATGGACGTCATCGATCCCCAATCGCGCAAGATCCACGTGAAGATGAGCGGCTGCCCCAACGGCTGCAGCCAGCACCACATCGCCAACATCGGCTTCTACGGCGCCTCGCTGAAGGTCGGCGAGCGCCAGGTGCCCGCCTACATCCCGCACATCGGCGGCAACTACGAGGGCGGCGAGGTGGTCTTCGGCACGCGGCTCAAGTCGCGCCTGCCCGCCAAGCGCGTCCCCGAGGCGGTCGAGCGCTGGGTGCGCCTCTATGAGGCGGAGCGTTCCGGCTCTGACGAGGAGTTCAACGCCTTCGCCGAGCGGGTCGGTGCCGGGCGCTTCGAAGAAGAGGTCAAGGATTTGACCCTGCCGGCTGAGTTCAGCCTCGAGACGATGCAGCAGTTCATCGACTGGAATCGATCGAGCCCCTACAAGGTCGAGAGGGGCGAGGGCGAGTGCGCGATATGAACCCAGTTGCCGACCCACCGCGGATCTCCGACCCGGAGGCGATCGCCGCCGAGCTCGAGGACCGCAGCGCCGAGCAGACGATCGAGTGGATGTTCGAGACCTTTGGCGAGAGCCATTACATCGCCTGCTCGTTCCAGAAAACCAGCTCGGTGACCGCCCACCTGGCCAGCAAGGTCAACCCCGAGGCGCGCTTCTTCTACCTCGACACCGACGTGCTCTTCCCGGAGACCTATGAGACCCGCGACCGCCTCGGCGAGGCGCTGGGGATCGAGTTCGACCGCTTTCACAACCTGACGCTCGAGGAGCAGGCCGCCCAGCACGGCGATCAGCTCTGGAAGAGCGACCCCGACGCCTGCTGCGGTTTGCGCAAGGTCGAGCCGATGCGCAGGGCGCTCTCTTCCGTAGACTGCTGGCTCGCCGGCGTCCGCCGTGAGGACTCAGCCAGCCGCGCCAAGACCCCGAAGTTCGGCTGGGACAAGCGCTTTGAGCTCTGGAAGCTCAACCCGCTCGCGGACTGGACCGAGCGCGACGTCTGGAACTACATCCATGAGCACGACCTCCCGTACAACCCGCTCCATGATCGTGGCTACCCCTCGATCGGCTGCACCCACTGCACCAAGCCGGTCGTGGCGGGCGGTTCGCCCCGCGACGGCCGCTGGGCGGGGCTCGAAAAGTCCGAGTGCGGGATCAACTAGCGGCGCCCAGCGCCTGAGATAACCCCCTTTCGTAACCCTTCCCCAACCGATTGGTGAGATTCAACGCATGAGCGAGACGATGACTGAGCTTTCCCTGACACTTTCCGAGCGCCACACGGCCGACTTCGAGATGATCGGCAACGGCGGCTTCGCGCCGCTGACCGGCTTCCAGGGCTCCGCTGACTGGGAGCGGGTTTGCGCGGAGATGCGCACCGCCGACGGCGACTACTGGCCGATTCCGATCACCCTGGCGACCGAGCTGGAGTGCGAGGTCGGCGACGTCGTCGCGCTCTCCAGCGACGAAGGCAAGCCGCTTGGCCGGATCACGGTCGAGGAGATCTGGGAGCGCGACGCCAAGAGCGAGGCCGAGCGCGTCTACGGCACCACCGACGAGGCCCACCCGGGCGTCGCCGCGATCTACGAGGAGGGCAACCGCTGCATCGCCGGCCCGATTGAGGTCGACGCCCTGCCGGATCACGAGGAGGCGTTCATGCGCCGCTACAAGACGCCGGCCGAGCACAAAGCCGACTTCGAGGCGCGTGGCTGGAAGAAGATCGTCGCCTTCCAGACCCGCAACCCGATCCACCGCGCCCACGAGTACCTGACCAAGGCGGCGCTGGAGACCTGCGACGGGCTCTTCATCCACCCGCTGATCGGCAAGACCAAGGCGGGCGACATCCCCGCCGACGTGCGCATGCGCTGCTACGAGGTGCTGATGGAGAACTACTACCCGAACGACCGGGTGGTGCTGGGCGTGAAGCCGGCGAAGATGCACTACGCCGGCCCTCGCGAGGCGGTCCTGCACGCGATCGTGCGCCGCAACTACGGCGCCACGCACTTCATCGTCGGCCGCGACCATGCCGGTGCCGGCGACTACTACGGCACCTACGACGCGCAGAAGATCTTCGAGACGATCGACATCGACGAGCTCGGCATCGAGCCGCTGATGTTCGAGCACACCTTCTGGTGCAACGAGTGCGAGGGGCTGGCCTCGAACAAGACCTGTCCGCATGACCAAGAGGCGCACCTCTTCCTCTCCGGAACCAAGGTCCGCGAGATGCTCGGCAACGGCGAAAGGCCGCCGCACGAGTTCTCGCGCGACGAGGTCGCCGACATCCTGATCGACGCTTACAAGGAGGACTGAACGAGCATGGCTGGCGAGAAGGGCTTCACCCTCTGGTTCACCGGGCTTTCCGGTGCCGGCAAGACGACCATCTCCGGGTTGCTGGAGACCCAGCTGCGCGAGCGCGGCTCGAAGCTGGAGATCCTCGACGGCGACATCGTTCGCGAAAACCTCTCCAAGGGCCTCGGCTTCTCCAAGGAGGACCGCGACACGAACATCCGCCGGATCGCCTTCGTCGCCGACCTGCTGAGCCGCAACGGCGTGCCGGTGATCACCGCGGCGATCTCTCCCTACGCCGAGATCCGCGACGAGGCCCACGAGCTGATGGGCGACCGCTTCATCGAGGTCTACGTCAAGGCGTCGGTCGACACCTGCGCTGAGCGTGACGTCAAGGGCCTCTACGCGAAGGCGTTTGCGGGCGAGATCAAGGAATTCACGGGAGTGTCGGACCCATACGAGATCCCCGAGAATCCGGCCTGGGTCTGCGACACCGAAAACGAGACGCCCGAGGAATCGGCTGCCAAGCTGCTTGAGTACCTCGAGTCGCGGGAGTTGATCCCGGCGGCTGCGGTCACGGCTTAGCGCTCGAGGGCGGTTGGGGAGGGGCGGAGACCCCTCCCAAAACGCGCGGCAGGAGCCGCGCTTGAGTGTTTTGGGAGGGGTCTCCGCCCCTCCCGCTCGGGGCTCGGGCGGGCCGTGAGCGCAGGCGCCGGTCTGTGCGCGGAAGCTTTTGGCGGTCTGGTGTGTTTCCATTGCACCGACGACGGAGCGGACGGAAGGCAGGGATGGAGCAGATGAGGTTGAGGTGGGGGATCGTGGTTGTTGCTGCCCTGGCTGGGATGCTCGTGCTGCCGGCGGTGGCCAGTGCCGGGCGGGCGATTACCGGGCCTTGCCGGACGGTGTTCTGCGCGGGTATCTCGCAGGATGGCTCGCGGGTGGTCTTCCCGTTCGAAGAGGAGCTGACCGCGGGGGCTGGCGAGCGCCAGATCTATGAGAGGAGCGCCGGAAGGACCAGGGCTCTGTTGCCCGCGGAGCGCTTCACGCCGCGCTTCGATGGGGTCTCAGCGGACGCGGCGCACGTCTTCGTTACCACCAACCTCGCGCTCGCTCCAGAGGACACCGACGGGTTCGGGATCGACCTGTTCGACATATCGGCGGGACGGGCGGCGCTGATCTCGACCGGGCCGTTGGACCCGGCGGGTGGTGGGGGATTCGTCTCCTTTATGGGCTCCTCGCCGGACGGTAGCCGCGTCTTCTTCGACGCCTTCTCGCCGCTGACCCCTGACGACCTCGACAACTGCCCCGACCTCTACCAGCGGTTCGCGGGGCAGACGACGCTCGTCGCACCGGACCCCGAACCACCGGCGCCGCCGCTCTGCAGTTCAGTCCAGTTCGGGGGAGTGTCAGCAGACGGGTCTCACCTCTTCTTCCTCAGCGAGAACGAACTCGAACCGGGTGACGAACGGGGCGACGACATCTACCAGCAGGTCGGCTCATCGCTGACGCGGCTGACGACCTATCCCGAACCGGAAGGGACCTGCGTCGACTTGGTCAAATTCGCCGACGCCTCGAGCGACGGGGGCACGGTCCTCTTTACGACCACTGCCCAGGTCGTCGCCGAAGACACCGACGCGGCCGGCGATGTCTACAAGCGTCGGCCCGACGGGACGTTCTCGCTCGTCTCACGCGACACCGACGGCGGCAGTGGGCAGTGCGGACTGGAAGGCGATCGGCCGATCGCGCTCTCAGCCGACGGTGGTACCGCGATCTTCGAAACGACCTCGCGATTGAGCCCAATGGACAGCGACTCCTCCAACGATCTCTACAGCGCCGACGACAGCGGCGGGCTTGAGCTGCTCAGCACCGGGCCCACCGACGCGAGTGTCGACGGTCGGGCCAACAACATCCTCCCCGACTGGCTCGCGCTCGCCTCCGATGACGCGAAGCGGGTCGCGTTCGAGGCCCACCATCGCCTCGTGGCGGAGGACAAGGACAGCGCTGTCGACGTGTACCTGCGCACAGGTGGACAAACGGAGCTGATCTCGGTGGGGCTTCCCGGTAAGCCAGTGAATACCAACGCCGAGCTGCTCGCCCTCTCCGGCGACGGCGGCGCGATCGTCTTCGCGACCAAGGAGGCTCTGACCCCACGGGACCTCGACCACGAGCGGGACGTCTACCTGCGCCGCGCCGACCAGGAGCGGAGCGTCCTCATCTCGGGTGAGACGATCGCCCCGCAAATGCGGATCGCCAAACGCGGCAGGCTCTTGCGATTGGGCCGGGTGAGCATTCCCCTGTCCTGCCCGAAATCAGAGGTGAGCGGCCCATGCCGGGGCAAGCTCCTCTTGAAGCGGGGACGCAACGGGCCTCGCATCGGCCGAGCGAGCTTCCGCATTGCCCCTGGCCACCGAGCACGTGCGTCCGTACGCCTACGCGGCAGCGCTCCCGTGGCGAAATCCGCGTTTGTACGCGTCCGTGGCATCGATGCTCTGGGCAACGCTGAGGTCGTGACTCAACGGATTCGGATAGCGGGCTAGCGGCCTGGCCGCTCGGGCACCTTCGGCTTACCGAGGCCATAAGTGTCATAAGCGCCGAACTTGGCGAAGGTCTTGTGGGTCGGGCCGTGGTAGTCGGACGAGCCCGTCGGCAGCAGGTCGAGCTTGTGGCAGAGGTCGAGCAGGTGCTGGGTCTGCTCCAGCGAGTGGCTCGGGTAGAAGGCCTCGACCCCGTCGGCGCCCAGTGAGTTGATCAGGTCTTCGACCTCTTTTGGGTCTGAGATGTCCCAGTAGGGGTGGGCGATGACCGCCGTGCCGCCGGCCTCGTGGATCAGCTCGATCGCCTGCTCGGCAGTTGGCCACTTGCGCGGAACGAAGGCCTTGCCGCCGGGCACCAGGTACTCCTCGAAGAAGGGGCCGAGGTCGCCGGTCGCGCCGGCGGCGCGGGCGATGTGTGGGCGACCGATTGAAAGCGCGTCGCCAGCCTCGCGTTCGGCGTCCTCCAGCTTCACTTCGAAGCCCCATTTGCGCAGCCGCTCGATGATTTCCCCGGCGCGGTTGACGCGCTCCTGCTGGGCCCGCTCGCAGGCTCCCGCGATCTTCTCCAGGTCTACCCAGTAGCCGCAGATGTGCAGGTCTTCGGCGTACTCGTGCACGCACGACATCTCGATCGCCGGGACCAGCTCGATGCCCAGGCCCTTGGCCGCCTCTTCGGCCTCGGGCACGCCGGAGACCGCGTCATGGTCGGTCAGTGCAAGGGTCGTCACGCCTGCCTCCCAGGCTTGAGCGACGACTTCGCCGGGCGCCAGCTGGCCGTCAGAGACGGTCGAGTGCGATTGGAGCTCGATCAACATCGAGGCAGCAGCCTATTCCGCGGGCCGCGTTAATAGAGTGCCGCGTCCGTGTTTCAGAAGGTGCTGATAGCCAACCGCGGCGAGATCGCGATCCGGGTCGCCCGGACCCTGAAGGAGATGGGCATCGGCTCGGTCGCCGTTTACTCGGAGATCGATCGCGAGGCGCCGCACGTGCGCGAGGCCGACGAGGCCTTTTTGATCGGGCCCGCGGTGCCGGCCGAGAGCTACCTCGACATCGAGAAGATCATCGCCACCGCGAAGGAGGCGGGTGCCGAAGGGATCCATCCCGGCTACGGCTTCCTCGCCGAGAACGCCGACTTCGCCCGGGCTTGCGACGAGGCCGGCATCGCCTTCATCGGCCCGCCGCCGGAGGCGATCGAAGCGATGGGCTCCAAGACGCGGGCGCGGGAGATCATGGCCGAGGCCGGCGTGCCGATCGTGCCCGGGGCGACTGAGCCCGCTGCCGACGTCGAGGCTGCTCGCAAGCAGGCCGAGGAAGCTGGCTACCCGGTCGCCTGCAAGGCCGCTGGCGGCGGCGGCGGCAAGGGCTTCCGCGTGGCGATGACCCCGGACGACCTCGAGGAGGCCTTCGAGGGCGCCGCTCGCGAAGGTGAGAAGTTCTTCTCCGACGATCGCGTCTACGTTGAGCGCTACCTCGAGGACCCGCGCCACGTCGAGGTTCAGGTGCTGGCCGACGGGCACGGCAACGTGATCCACCTCGGCGAGCGCGACTGCTCGGTCCAGCGCCGCCACCAGAAGGTGATCGAGGAGGCGCCCGGGCCGCACGTCGACGCTGAGATGCGCGAGCGGATCGGCAAGATCGCCACCGATGCGGCGGCGGCGGTCGGCTACCGCGGCGCCGGCACGGTCGAGGGCATGCAGGTCGGCGAGGAGTACTTCTTCCTCGAGATGAACACCCGCGTGCAGGTCGAGCACTGCGTGACCGAGATGGTCGCCGGCATCGACATCGTCCGCGAGCAGATCTTCGTCGCCGCCGGCGAGCCGCTTTCGGTCTCTCAGGAGGACGTCGAGCTGCGCGGCTGGGCGATCGAGTGCCGGATCAACGCTGAGGCGGCGCACAAGAAATTCGCTCCGGCCCCGGGGGCGATCACCACCTACCGAGAGCCCGCCGGCCCCGGCGTGCGCGTCGACTCCGGCGTCGAGGCCGGCTCCGAGGTGACGCCGATGTACGACCCGATGGTCGCCAAGCTGATCGTCTGGGACGTCGACCGCGAGCACGCCACGCGGCGCATGATCCGGGCGCTCGACGAGTACGAGGTCGGTGGCCTGACCACCCTGATCCCCTTCCATAAGGCGCTGCTTGCGACCGAGCAGTGGCAAAAGGGGGAGACCTGCCGCGACCTGATGGAGGACCGCGATTGGCTCAAGTCGACTGCGCCGGCCGACGCTGCCGCGCCCGAGCCGGCCGAGGACGGGACGGAGCAGATCGCCCGCGACTACAAGGTCGAGGTCGCCGGCAAGCTCTTCGACGTCAAGGTGATCGGCGAGGCGATCGCCGGCGGCGCCGCTCCGGCGGCGGGCGGCAAGCGGCCGCCGAAACGCGAGCGCAAGGCTGGCGGCGGTGGCGGGGCCTCGAGCGAGTCGCTGGCCTCGCCGCTGCAGGGCACGGTCTTCAAGGTCGCAGTGGAGAAAGGCGCCGAGGTCTCCGAGGGCGACCTGATCTGCGTGATCGAGGCGATGAAGATGGAGAACGAGATCGTCGCCCACCGCACCGGCAAGGTCGAAGAGCTGAAGGTGGAGGTCGGCGCCGCCGTCTCCAGCGGCGACGTGCTCGCCGTCATCAAGTAACGGCCGCCGGGCAGCAGCTCAGCGTTTCTGTTCCCTCTGCTCCTTGCGGTTTTCCCGCTGTTCGCGCTTCTTCTGGCGGATCAGCAGCTGGCGTTCCTTGCGGGTCAGCGGGATTTCGGAAGCTTCTTCGCGGCAGCCCCGGCCGACGCAGTCCTCGAGGTCACGTAGTTCGCGGTGCAGGTAGTTGCGTACCGGGAAGTAGTTGGGGATGCGGACGATGTTGTTGAGCTCGTTGGGGTCTTTTTCGAGGTCGTAGAGCTCCTTCTCGCCGTTCGGCCAGGCGATGTACTTGTAGGGGCCGAGGCGGATCCCGCCGTAGTCCTTGGGCGGCGCGAGCAGCGAGGCGGTCGCACCTGCAGAGCTCGCCGCTGCGCCTGCCTGGGGACGGCTCGAGGGGCGCGGTTCGGCGATCGCACCGTTTTCGTTGACGTCGGACGTCTCGACGAAGGACTCGAAGAGCAGCGGCCGCAGCGTGAGCAGTTCGGAATCGCGCAGGAAGGGCACCATCGAGCGCCCGTCCATGCTCTTGTCGGCTACCACTCCGGCCAGCTCGAGGATCGTCGGGGCGACGTCGATGTTGGCCACCAGCTCGTCGGATTCGCTGCCCGGCCGGATGTGCGGGCCGCGGATCAGGAAGGGCAGGTGGGTGGACGGCTCGTAGGCGAGGAACTTGCCGCCCGTGAGGCGGTGCTCGCCGAAGAAGAAGCCGTTGTCGGAGGTGAAGATGACGTAGGTATTGCGCAGCCTCTGCATCGAGCCCAGCGTGTCGAGGATCAGCTTGACGCCGTCATCGATGTCGCGCAGCGACTCGAGCTGCTTGTTCCAGTAGATGCGGTAGGTATGGATCTCGCCGAGGGTGAGGTATTCGGAGCCACGGATGAAGCTCGGCTTGTCGGCGACGTTGCCCTCGGCGAAGCCTTCGGAGCGGTCGTGCGGGAACGGCGCCCCCTTGAACCAGTCGTAGTGGCGCGGCGTCGGCTCGGGCCCGGCTGGACGGCGGAAATCGCCGTGTGGGGCGGTGTAGTCGAGCTGCAGGTAGAAGGGTTGTTCGGGTGAGGTGCCGCGCAGCTCGGCCATCGCGATGTTGGACAGCATGTCGGTCTGGTGGAAGCAGGGCAGGCCGTTGAGCGGAGCGAAGGGGCAGCCGATGTCGTCGCGCACCCCGTACTCGCGCGGTTCCCAGGTGCCGGAGTCGCCGTAGGGGCCTTCGAGCACACCGTTGTTGTTGAGTGTGTAGCCGTAGAAGTAGTGGTTGGTGTCGGCCTTGAGCACCGAGTGCCAGGCGCTCCAGCCGGGTGGCACCCAGGTGCCGTTGTCGTAGGGCTCGTCGCCGTAGCCATTGAGGAACTTGCCGACGTGGATCGTGCGGTAGCCAGCGCCCTGCAGCCAGGTGGCGAGGTTGTGGCTGGCGGCGGCGCGGAAGGAGAAGCCGAAGGAGCCACCGTTGGGCTGGACGTTGCCCTTGACGCCGTGGCTATGCGCGTAGCGCCCGGTGAGCAGGCTGACCCGTGAGGGGCAACAGAGCGGGTAAGGGACGTAATAGCGGTTGAAGGTCATGCCGCGTTTGCCGATCAGGTCGACCGTGTTGGGCATCGCCCGGATTGCCGGTTGGCGGAAGGTCGCGTAGAGCCCCTCCATCGTCTGGTCGTCGGTCTGGATGACGACGAAGCTGGGCGGCTGGGCGGTGGCCGCCTTGGCGTGGGAGCTGCGGCCGCCGCTGACGAGCAGCAGGCAGAGCAGGGCAAGGAAGCCCGCGGCGATTCCCAGGCGGAGACCCTGTGATGCCCTGCTTTGGCTCAGTCGGTCCATGGAAAGCTGCCGGTAGCCCGGCCTAAGGGTCGAAACAACCAGCCGGGCCGAAGTTGCGAAACGCTAGAGATCGCTCAGGACGCGCCGAGCTTTTTGGCGGCGTCGCGGAAGGTCTTGACCGTGGCGCTGGGGGCTTTGCGGCCCTCGAGTTTCTCGCCATGGCGATTGACCCAAATCACGGGAACGTTCATTTTCAGCAGCGGGGCGACATCGTTGGTGTAGTTGCAGCCGATGTGGGCCCAGCCTTTCTTGCCGCCGATGCGTCGTGCCGCCTCTTTGAAGTGGACGGGGTCGGGCTTGTAGCTGCGCACCTGCTGCGCGGTGACGACCAAGTCGAGTTCGGTACGCAGGTGGCGTCGCGAGATGCCGAGCAGTTTGTCGTCGATGTTGGAGACGATGCCGATCTCGTAGCGTTTGCCGAGCCGGTCCATCGCCGCGTTTGCCTCGCGGAAGGGCAGCCAGTAGGCGACGCTGTTGGGTAGGAACTGGGCGCGTGAGGGCTCGATCTCCCAGCCCAGCTCGCCGGCGACCTTGACGATCGTGCGGCGCAGCACCTCGGCATAGAGCTCGTAGGAGCCGGCCATGATTTCCGCCTGGACCTCCATGAAGCGGGCCAGGAAGGGCTCCTCTTCGAAGCTGAAGCCGTCCTTGTCGGCCTCTTTCTTGACCGCGTCAAGGATGCCCTTCTCCCAATCGATCAGGGTGCCGTAGCAATCGGCGGTCACCCATTTAATGGTTTTGAGGCTGGGGAGGGGCATTGGGGGCCGCGGCATGTTATGCGAATCGCCCCGGGCGGGCGGCGCCCCGCTTGCCTTCTCCAGTAGGCTGCCGCCGCGCCCGAGCGGCACGCCTCCCACAAAATGGACCTTCTCGAGTATCAGGGCAAGCAGCTTTTCGCCAAGCACGGTGTCGCCGTGCCGAGTGGCGAGGTCGCTTCGACCGTCGACGACGCTGTCGCTGCGGCGGAGCGCATCGGCTACCCCTGCGCGATCAAGGCGCAGGTGCTGATCGGCGGCCGCGGCAAGGCCGGCGGCATCAAGATCGCCCAGGACGCCGAGCAGGCGCGCGTCCATGCCGAGGCGATCCTCGGCATGGACATCACCGGGCCGCGCGGCGAGGGCCCCTTCCGGGTTGACCAGGTCTGGATTGAGGGCGGCTCGGACATTGCCGCCGAGTACTACGCCTCGGTGATCCTCGACCGCGGCGAGAAGAAGCTGCTGGCGATGGTCTCCGCCAAGGGCGGCATGGACATCGAGGCGGTTGCCGAGGAGGACCCGGACGCGCTGGTCAAGCGCCACATCGACCCGACGCGGCCCTTCACCGCGACCGAGGCGCGACCGATCGTCGACGACGCCGGGCTCGACGAGGACGTGCGCGAGCAGGCGGCCGAGGTGCTGGCCAAGCTGGCCGAGACTGCCGCCGCCGAGGACGCGACGCTGATCGAGGTCAACCCGCTGATCGTCACCGCCGACCGCGATGTGGTCGCGCTGGACGCCAAGGTGACGATCGACGGCAACGCCATCTACCGCCACGAGGACCTGGCCGAGATTGCCGACACCGCCGACGACCCGCAGGAGGCGATGGCCAAGGAGAAGGGCCTCACCTACGTCAAGCTCGACGGCAACGTCGGCATCCTCGCCAACGGCGCCGGGCTCTGCATGTCGACCCTCGACGTCGTCGCCCAGGCGGGTGGCGCGCCGGCCAACTTCCTCGACGCGGGCGGCGGCTCCAAGGCGGAAGCGATCGTCGACGCGCTGACCGTGATCACCTCCGACGAGAAGGTCACGGCGATCCTCTTCAACATCTTCGGCGGCATCACTCGCTGCGACGAGATCGCCAAGGGCATCGTCACCGCCTCGCAGCAGCTCAACCTCGAGGTGCCGCTGGTAGTCCGTCTCGACGGCACCAACTCCGAGGAGGGTCTGAAGATCCTCGCCGAGGCCGACCTGCCCAACCTGAATCAGGAGACCACCATGATCGACGCCGCGAAGCGGGTCGTCGAGCTGGCGGGGGCGAGCGGCTGATGTCGATCATCGTCGACAAGGAGACCAAGCTCGTCGTCTCCGGGCTGACCGGGCGCGAGGGCTCCTTCCACGGCCTGCGCAATCAGGCCTACGGCACCTACCTGGCGGCCGGCGTGACGCCCGGCAAGGGCGGCCAGGACGTCGAGGGCGTGCCGATCTTCGACTCGATTAAGGAGGCGGTCGAGGAGCGGGGCGCCAACACGTCGATGATCTTCGTGCCGGCGCGCTTCGCGGCACCGGCGATCGACGAGGCGATCGAGTCGGGCGTGCAGACGGTGATCGCGATCACCGAGGGCATCCCGGTGCTCGACATGCTGCAGACCTACTGGAAGGCCAAGGAGGCCGGGGTTCGCCTGATTGGCCCGAACTGTCCCGGCGTGCTCTCGCCCGGCAAGGCCAACGTCGGCATCATCCCGGCCCAGTTCTTCGACCCGGGCAAGATCGGCGTCGTCTCCAAGTCGGGCACGCTGACCTACCAGATCGGCAACGAGCTGAAGCAGGCGGGCGAGGGCAACTCCTCGATCGTCGGCATCGGCGGCGACCCGATCATCGGCTCGGACTTCATCGACATCCTCACGCTGTACGAGGCCGACCCGGAGACCGAGCTGATCGTCATGGTCGGCGAGATCGGCGGCGACGCCGAGGAGCGCGCCGCGGAGTTCATCGCCGCCGAGATCTCCAAGCCGGTGGTCGCCTACATCGCCGGCTTCACCGCCCCGCCCGGCAAGCAGATGGGCCACGCCGGGGCGATCATCTCTGGCTCCTCGGGCACCGCCCAGGCGAAGAAGGACGCGCTCGAAGCGAAGGGCGTGCGGGTCGGCGAAAGCCCCACCGAGACGGCCAAGATCGCCGTCGAAGTGCTGCGTTCGCTCTAGCGAGTCAGTAGACGGGCCTCGGCCGCACCACGAGGGCACGGACGATCGCCTTCATCCCGCGCAGCGAGTTGTAAGGGCCCTCGCTCCAGTCTTGGCAAAGGGGGCAGATCCCGAGATTCACCCCGATCACCACGTCGCCGATGTGGGCGATCGCCCAGTGGCGATCGGGTGGACCTTGCGGACAGGCGCCTGTCCGCCGGCGAGCGTAGTCGGCGTAGACAATCGCGCGGCCCCGCTCCAGCTCAACCTCGGTCGTGCGGGCGCAGCGTCCCCTCCCCCTCCGGTCGAGCCTTCGGAAGATCGAGCGCTGCGACCGCTTCCAACCCTGGCGAGTCCAGGCGTCGAGGTCGAATCCGTCGTAGAGGAGCCGGAGCTTGGCGCCCGGAGGCCCACGCCGGAACCTGTACCACGGAGCCAGACCTCTCCCGGTCGGGAACGCGTTGAGCAGATCTGCGCTGGGAAGCCCTCGGCCGGGCACGAAGCTCGAGCCCGCCCAGTAGACCGAGAGCTTCAGCCCGGGGTCGTCGAGCTGCACTTCGGCGTCATCGCGTTCGGCCTCGGTGTAGGGAGTGGGCGCTTCCATCCGCTGCTGCTGGATCTGCGCGAAGTGCAGGGCGGCTTGGTCGTTGCGGCCCGGGTCCAGGCCGGCGGCCCCCACCATGGCGATCAGCTTCCCGTGACGCCAATAGAGGAAGGAGCCCGGTAGGTCGGTCCTGCTTTCGTCCACCGCGTCCTCGGAGCGCATCAGGCGGGCCGGGATCCCGCTCGGCGGGATCGCGACCGTTCCGCCGTATTCCTCGGATCGTATGAGGAACGCGGTGAGCAGCTCGAAGCCGCTGACAGAAGCCTCTTCGCTCGGCGTGTTGATGGTTGCGGCTACGACCTGGGGCGGTGCCGGTCCCCAGCCCGGGACCTTGAAGACCTGCTCGAACTCCTCGTTGCAGACTACGGGCCGCTGCTCGACGATCCACTTGGAATACCGCCTCTCCAGGCGGTTCGAAAGCCTCCTCGGGAGGGGCTCGAGCGGTCTACAGGGGCTGTCGTTGCCGAACTGGTAGCCGGGTGGCAGGTCATGGAGCCGCAGGACGGTTTCTTCGCCGCCGGCAACCAGGTCACCGCTCGTTTCGGTCGCCGCATGCGCGCCGGGCGCGGCGAGCAGAACGAGCGCCAGCGCAATTCCCAGTACCCCTGCCATAAATGGAGTATTCCCTGAAACGTCGTCAGATAACCCGCCGTTGCTAGGGGCAAGATCGCCGTCGAAGTCCTGCGCTCGCTCTAGCGAGTCCGCGTCAGCCGCCGCATAGTGACGCTTGAGGCGGACTCGGTGTCGTACGTCGGCTTCGGCCGGAGAATCAGCCCGCGAAGGACCGTCTTCATCCCGCGCAGGGATTCGCTGAAGGGCCCGAAGCCGGGGCTCGAGCACCTACAGGTCGTCTGGTTCACCCCGATCACCACGCCGCCGACGTGCGCAACCGCCCAGTAACGGGTCGGGGGGTGGTCGGGGCACCCTCTGTCGAAGGTTCGGCTCCTGTATCCGGCAGAGATGGTTGCGTGGCCTTGCTCCCACTCGAAGGCGTAGGTCCGGGTGCAGGGCGGCCGGTTCAGCTTGCCGAGGATCGAGTCCTGGAAGAGCCGCCAGCTGCGCCGGGTCCAGGTTTCGAGGTTGAACCCGTCGTATCTGAGCTCGAGCTTGGCGTCGGAAAGGTCGCCCCCCTCGTCGACGGTGGCGGTTTGCAGCTCGGCGGTCGCGGGGCTGCCCGCGGGTTCGAACGTTCGCCCCAGCCAGTACACGGGGAGCTTCAGTCCGGGGTCGTCGAGTATGACCTCGGTGTCGTCGCGTTCGGCTTCGGTGTAAGGCGAGGGGGATTCGAGCCGTCGCTGCTGGATCTGCGCGTAGTAGAGGGCGGCGCTGTCGTCACCCTCGGTCGCCAGCCCACTCGCTTCGAGGAAGGCGAGCAGCTTGCCCTGGCGCCAGATGAGAACCGAACCCGGACCGTTACCCGCGTCCGCATGGAAGAGGTTTGCCGTGGGCCCGCCGGGTCCGAGCGAGACCGTCCCCCGACTCTCCCATTTGGTAAAGCGGAGGATGAGCCGGAAGAAGATCCGGAACCCCTGCGCGGCGGCTTTGTCGCTCGGGGTATTGGTGATTTCGCCCTTGACCCAGGGTGGCGCTGGCGCGTCGCCAGGCACCCGGAAGAGGCGTTCGTACGCGAATTCGCAGCCTTCCGGCTGATTTGCGGTCACCCACCTGTCGTACGTGCGGAGCCCCTGGAACCCGGTTGGATGGAAGGCAACGCAGCGGCTGACGTCCGAGACCCGGTAGCCGGGAGGAAGGTCGTGCAAGCGCAGCACGGTTTCTTCCGCGCCCCCACGCAGCTTGCCGCTTGGCTTCGAGGCTGCCCCGGCGGCAGGGGCGGCAAGCAGAACGAGCGCTATCGCCAAGCCGAGTGCCTTCCCCATGTGGGGAGTATGTCGCGAAGGGGTCGCCAGACCGCGCGCCGTTGCTAGGGTCGGGGCGTATGGCCAACGAGACGATTTCTTTTGCCCGGGGGGCGCCCAGCGCGGACATCTTGCCGCGCGAGGCGGTGCGCGAGGCGGCGGCTGTGGCGCTCGACCAGGACTGGCAGAAGGCGCTCTCCTATGGGACCGGGATTGGGCATCCGGGGCTCTGCGAGTGGATCGCCGAGCGGCACGGGGGGCTCGATGCGGGCCAGGTGATGGTCGCCAACGGCTCGCTCGAGGCCGGGGCGATGCTCTTCGAGTACCTGCTCGAGCCCGGCGACCGGGTGGTGGTTGAGCAGCCGACTTACGACCGCACGCTGCTCATGCTGCAGCGGCTCGGGGTCGAGCTCGTGCCGGTCGCGCTTGAGGCCGACGGCCTCGACGTCGCTGCGCTGGAAGCGGCGCTTGCCCAGGGGCCGGTGAAGCTCGCCCATGTCATCCCCAACTTCCACAACCCCGCCGGCTGCACGCTCTCGGCCGAGAAGCGGGTGCGGCTGGTCGAGCTGGCCGCCGAGCACGGCTTCTGGATCTTCGAGGACGACCCCTACCGCGAGCTGCCCTTCGAGGGCGAGGCGCTGGAGACGATGCTCTCGATGGACAGGGCGGATCGCGTGGTCCACGCCTCCTCGTTCTCCAAGACGGTCAGCCCTGGCGTCAGGGTCGGCTACCTCGCCGGGCCCGGTGGCGAGATCGCCAAGCTGGCCAAGCGCGCCAACGAGACCTACATCTCACCCAACATGCTGGCCGAGTCGATCGTCCTCGAGCTCTGTCGCTCCGGCGGTCTCGACAGGAACATCGAGTTCGTCAAAGGCGCGCTGCAGGCGCGTCGCGACGCGCTGGTCGAGGCCCTGCGCGAGCAGATCCCCGAGGCCGAGTTCGTCGTTCCCGGGGGCGGCTACTTCCTCTGGCTCGACCTCAGCGAGGGCACCGACACCTCCGCCCTGCTCGCCGAGGCCAAGGGCGAGGGCGTTGCCTTCGTCGCCGGCCCCGATTTCATGATCGACGGCGGCACCAACAGCATGCGCCTCTCCTTCGCCAGCGTGCCGCCGGAGCAGATCCCGGAGGGCGTTGCTCGCATCGCCCGCGCGCTCGACCGCATTCGCGCCGGCTCGCCCGCCTAACGGCATCAAGCAGCTCCGCGTTCATCCACTGATCCGACTCGGCGGCGACCGCGTAGACGGGGGCAAGCCCCAATCCGCGACCGAGGAGGAAGCATGGCTGTTGCCAACAAGGAGAGTGCGCTGGCACGCGTGGCAAGCGATCCCGTCTCACGGCGCAAGCTGCTCGTCGTGACCGGCGGCTCGACCGCGCTCGCTGCGTTCCTCGCCGCCTGCGGCAGCGACAGCGACACGACGACGATGATGGCCGGCGGGTCCGCCAAGACGGGCACGGAGAAGTTCGGCAAGGGCGACATCGGCATCCTCAACTACGCCCTCACCCTCGAGTACCTCGAGGCCGCCTTCTACGCAGACGTCGCCAAGAGCGGGCTCTTCAAGGGATCCGACCTGGAGACGATCCGCAAGTTCGGCGACGAGGAGGCCGAACACGTCACCGCGCTGATCGGCTTCGTCAAACAGATGGGCGGCACGCCGGCGCCCAAGCCGAAAACCGAATTCCCCCTGAAGAACGCCACCTCAGTGCTCGAACTGGCGGCAGAGGTGGAGAACATCGGGGCGGCGGCCTACCTCGGCCAGGCGGCCAACATCAAAGGGGCCGCGGTGCTCGCCGCAGCACTCTCGATCCATAGTGTCGAGGGCCGCCACGCGGCGGCACTCAACACGCTGCTCGGCGAGTCGATCACGCCGGACGGGGCGTTCGCCAAACCGGCCGGCGCTGCCGAAGTCCTCAAGTCAGTCGAACCCTTCATCGTCGGCTGAGCCGGCGAGCGAGGCGAAAGGAGAACGAGATGAGCGATCGGACCCTGGTTCAGCCGCAGCTCGCCGATGTGCATATCGACGAGGACACAGGCGACCTCTCCCGCAGCGAGGTGATCCTCAAGGGAGCGCTGGCGGTCGGCGCCGTCTACGGCGCGGCCTTGGTCGGTCCCTACGTCGGCCGGGCGCTGGCGGCATCGGGTGGCGGTGACGTAGGGGTGCTCAACTTCGCCCTGACGCTCGAGTACCTCGAGTCGACCTTCTACCGGGAAGCGAAGGGCCGGGCGAAGGCGAATGGTGAGCTACGCAGCCTCATCGACCTGATCGGCCGCGACGAGGACGCGCACGTCGAAGCGCTCACCGCGACGATCAAGAAGCTCGGCGGCAAGCCGGTGGCCGAGCCGAAATTCGAGTTCCCCTACAGCAACACAGCCGGCTTCCTCGAGCTCGCCCAGACCTTCGAGGACACGGGCGTCAGCGCCTACAACGGCGCCGCGCCGCAGATCAAGTCCAAGGAAGTTCTCGCGGCGACGGGCTCGATCGTCCAGGTCGAGGCGCGCCACGCAGCAGCGATCCGCCTACAGAATGGCGATGAACCGTCGCCCGTCGCCTTCGACCCGACGCTCAGCGAGGCTGAGGTGCTGAAAGCGGTCGAACCGTTCATCGCCTGAGTGGTGGTGGGTAAATAGCAACGAGATGAACCCCCGGTCCAGCAAAGCCGAGCGCCTCGCCGACGAGGAGCTGATGCCGCTGATCGGCGAGCAGGACCCCGGCGCGTTCGAGGTCTTCTACGACCGGCACGGCGGTGTCGCCTACTCGCTCGCCTACCGGATCGTCGGCGAGCGCGGGGCCGCGGAAGACGTGATCCAAGAGGCCTTCATCTCGATCTGGCGCAGCGGCGCCCGCTACGACCCGGCGCGGGGCAGTGTGCGCTCCTGGATGCTTGGCATCGTGCGCAATCGGGCGATCGACCTGCTGCGTAGCAAGGCCGGTAGGGGGCCGAAGCTCGACTTCGACGACGACTCGATCCTCGAGCACCGCCCGGCCGCGGAGCTGACCGAGGCCGAGGCTCTGCACCGCGAGACCGGGCGCGAGCTGCGCGGCGCCTTGGAGGAGCTGCCTGGCGAGCAGTCGAAGGTGATCGAGCTGGCTTACTTCGGTGGCTTCAGTCACTCGGAGATCGCCACGATGCTGGACGTGCCGCTGGGCACGGTGAAGGGGCGCATGCGCCTCGGCTTGGAGAAGATCCGCGGAGAGCTGGCGGAGGGACTGGCATGAACGAGACAGGACACGACGGGCGCCGCGACGAGCTGGCCGCTTACTTGCTGGGCGCCCTGGAGCCGGGCGAGGCGGCGGAGCTGGAGCAGCACCTAGCCGGCTGTGAGGAATGCCGCAGCGAGCTTGAGTGGCTACGGCCAGCGGTGCAGCTGCTGCCCGAGTCGGTCGAGCGGGTCGAGCCCTCGCCCCGGTTGCACGCCCAGCTGATGGAGCAGGTGCGCTCGGAGGCAGAGCCGTCGCGGGCTTCAACGGGCTTCAAGAACATGCGCGGCTGGCGCCAACGCTGGCCGGCTCTGCGACCGCTTGCCGGGCTGGCTGCGCTGGCGCTGATCGTCGCCGGGGTCGCCGCCTACGCAATCGGCGGCGACTCGGACGAAACCGGGACGACGACGGTGATCGCCGGCAAGTCGCCGGGCGTGACCGCGCAGATGGTTCGCGACGGGGAAACCGGCACTTTGCGGCTGGCGAACCTGCACCAGCTGCCGCGCGACGAGGTGCTACAGGCCTGGGTCCAGCACGGCGATCGGGTCGTCTCGGCGAAGGCGCTCTTCGTCCCCAACTCCGACGGCACGGCGACGGCGACGATCGACGGCATGCAGGGCGTCGACGCGGTGATGGTTACTGCCGAGCCGCGTGGCGGCAGCGCTCAGCCGACCTCGAAGCCGATCGTCAACCTGGCGATGCCGCCGGCTTAGCGGCCATAGCGATCACTCGAGAGAACGAGCTGCTCGGGGATCGTTGCCCGCGGGGGCGGTGCCGGGTCGGCGCGTACCGAGACTGTCTCGGCGACGCTGCGTGAGACCCGATGGCGGCCGTCGTCGGAGGCGATGACCACCCCGTCCTCGCCGTTGCTCTCGATCGTCCCGTCGAGGCCGGGGTGCAGCCCGGCGTCCTTGAGGTAGTGGAGCAGCTCCTCGGCCTCGTTCTCAAAGCGCAGCACGGTCACCGTGGCGCCGGGCTCGACGTCGGCGAGCAGCGAGCCCTGCTCGCGAGCTCCCTCGACGATCGGGTGGCCGTGTGGACAGGTGGTGGCGTCGCCGATCGCTGCCCGCATGCGCTCCTCGAGCACCGGCGACATGGCGTGCTCGATGCGCTCCGCCTCCTCGTGCACCTCGTCCCAGGGGATGCCGAGCACGTCGGTGAGGAAGCGCTCGATCATGCGGTGGCGGCGCACAATGTGGCTGGCGTGCTCGCGTCCGGAGGCGGTGAAGTCGAGCGACTTGTCGGGCTTGCGCTCGACGTAGCCGTCGCTGATCAGCCGGCCGACCATCTCGTGCACGGTGGGCGGTGAGAGCTGCATCGCGCGGGCGATGTTGGCCCCGGTCATCGGCAGCCCGGCCTCCTCGAGCCAAAACATGATCTCCAGGTACTCCTGCTCGGCCACCGTGGCCGTCTCCTGCGACAAAAGGGGCTCCTTTCCGGGGTGGGAGTCGACTGCGTCCGATACTAGACGTTGCCGTGATGCGCTCACCCACCCTTCCTGCTCAGGCTAGGCTTGGCCGATGGAGAGAACCCGTGAGACAGGCGAAGGGCCCGACTGGCGAGGCGCCGCCCCGGAGCTGAGGCGCCTCGACAGTCCGGGTGCCGCGCCCGACGATTCCCCCCGCAAGGATGTGCAGCTGGCGACGCAGGAGGGTGTCCGTCGCGAGCCAATCGACGGGGTGCGGATCCGCGAGGCACGGACGATCGCCGACGATCGCGGCTCGATTTGCGTCGCCTACGACCTGCGTTGGGGTTTCAGCGAGGAGCCAATGGTCTACTGCTATGAGGTGACGATCAGGCCGGGGGCGGTCAAGGGCTGGATCCTCCACGAGACCTATGACGACCGACTCTTTCTCGCCGAAGGTGCGGTCAAGTGGGTGATGTACGACGAGCGACCCGAATCGCCCACTCGCGAACGCCTCAGCGAGCTCTACTTCGACCAGCACCACCGCAGCCTGCTGCGGATCCCACGGGGCGTTTGGCACGCGGTGCAGAACGTCGGCTCGACGGACTCGCGGATGATCAACTTCCCGACCGAGCCCTACAACTACGAGAGTCCGGACAAGACCCGGCTGCCGCTCGACACCGAGCGCATCCCGTACCGTTTCGACCGCTGAGCGCGGTGAGCTCCCGGGCAGCGATCGGCAGGCGGGCGCTCGGCATCTGGCGCCCGGCGCTCAACGCCCTGCGCCCGGCCCCCCAGATCGCCGATCCGCCGCTGGTCAGCGTCGTAACCGCTACCTACAACTGGTCTGAGGTGCTGCGCTGGGCGATTCGCTCGGTGCGTCGTCAGAGCTACCCGCGCTGGGAGCTGATCGTAGTTGGCGATGCCTGCAGCGACGATTCCGCCGAGGTCGTCGCTGCGTTCGGAGACGAGCGGATCCGCTGGCACAACCGCGAGCGCAACGCCGGCAGCCAGTCGCTGCCCAACAACGACGGCATTGCGATGGCGCGCGGTGAGCTGATCGCCTACCTGGGGCACGACGATCTCTGGACCCCCGATCATCTGAGCCGTCTCGTCACTGCCCAGCGCCGGGTCGACGCCGACCTCGCCTTCGCCCTTACCGAGGTGATCGGACCGCCGGGCAGCGGGATGAGGAACATCGTTGGGCAATACGCCGGGAACACCTACGGGGGAGGGCACCTACCGCCGAGCGCGCTCCTGCACAAGCGGGAGCTGGCCGAGCGGCTCGGTGGCTGGCGGGACTACCGTGAGATCGAGATGCCCCCAGATGCGGACTTCCTGCACCGCGCCTGCGTCGCGGGCAGCTCGTTCGTCTGCTCGGGGGCGCTCACCTGCTTCAAGCTTCCCTCGGCGATGCGACGCAACTCCTACGTCGAGCGCTCTTCTGAGGAGCAGGAGGAGCTGACGG
Organism: uncultured Solirubrobacterales bacterium; assembly: GCA_963715455.1. Classification (GTDB taxonomy): domain Bacteria; phylum Actinomycetota; class Thermoleophilia; order Solirubrobacterales; family 70-9; genus VRUE01. Next base: position 807,483 of record OY970245.1, read on the forward strand.
GGCGGATGGAGGCAGAGCGCGCCTTTCAGTTGCGTGAGCTGGGACGCGCCGTGGCGAGCCGCCTGCTGCACCCGCGCACCGACCCGCACAGCTTCGGCCCGCAGGTCGGCCCCGATGCCGGCAAGGGAGCCCACGTTCGCGAGGCGCGGCGCATCCGCGGCCTCGATCCCTGAGCGGGCGTCGCCTCAGCGGCGCTCCACCAGGGTTGAGACGACGGCCTCGTAGAAGCCATCGCCCATCGCCCCCTCGGTGACCGTGACGTTGTCCCAGGCAGCGAGGGCGGCGCGCAGGCCAGGGTCGCGCTCGGGCCCGTTGGCGACGACGAAGAAGCGGCCCACCGCTGCCGCCACCTCGAGGTCCTCGACCGAGTCGCCGACGGCGATGCACTCCGCCGGCTCGTAACCGCGGACGCGGGCGTGGGCGGCGACGGCGCCTGCCTTGCTGACCAGCTTGGGGACCAGGTGGTAGGCGTGGGTGGGACCGTCGACGGCCGGCATCTCGCGGCCGATCGCGCCGTTGTCGAGGAGCCGCAGGTCGTCGTGCCCCTCGGCTTCGAGCAGTCGGTTGGCCTCCTCGACGTCGACCTTGCCACGGAAGAGGTGGGAGAGCACGCGGCCGTGGTGCCAGGGGGCGTGGTACTCGAGCCGTCCCTCGAAGTGGGCGAAGAGCAGCTTGGGGATGCCGCGCTGCTCGATCTTCTCGTAGACGGTGCCCTCCTCGTCGGGGACGAGGTCGCCGGTCAGAAGGGTCGTCTCGCCGTCGATCGCGAAGGCGCAGCCGGCCTCGTAGATGTAGGAGGACTGGCCCATTAGGCGAGCCGCCTCGTGCACCTGGGGCTCGCGCCGGCCGGACATAATCACCACCTCGACCCCGGCCCGCTGGCAGGCTTCCAGGCCGCGGGCCTGGGCCAGCGAGAAGCTGCCCTCGGCGTCGCGGAAGAGCGAGCTGCCCTTGCCGAGCAGGGTGCCATCGAGGTCGGTGTAAACGCAACATAGGCTCAAAGCGGGGGTTACGGTAGCGATCGTGAGCTGGGGACCCGGACGAAAGTTCATCGGCCTGGCCGTGCTCGCGCTGGCGATTGCTGCGCCGGCGGGCGCCGCGGCGAACAGCTCGATGGCTATTCAGCCCGACGGCAGGATCCTCGTCGCCACCGAAGCGTGGCCCGGTTTCGGCTCGCTCGTCAGGCTCGGGCCGAACGGTGGCCTCGATCGGAGCTTCGGCGATCGGGGCTTCCTTGTCGATCGCCGCATGCCGCCACTGCGAGCGGTGGCGATCCAGCCCGACGGGCGGATCCTGGGCGGGGCGCCCCCAGGTTTCCAGCTCAGCCGTTACCTGGCCGATGGTCGCGTCGATCTCAGCTTCGGGGGTGGGAGCGTCGCAGGCACGCTTGACCCCAACGACAGCCGTTTCGGCGAAGGGCCGCAAGCCATCCTCACCCAACCGGACGGGACGATCGTCGTCGGTGGTTCCCGCCTGCTGAGCAAATACACCACGCCCCAGGCGATCGTCCAGCGCTACGACTCCAGTGGCAACTTCCTGGAAACGGTCGGCCTGGTCCCGCAGGGGGGCACCGAGCCGCCAATATCGGAGTCGAGGCTGAAGGGCCTCGTGCCGGGAGCGAATGGGTCGCTGATCATGGCCGGAAGCGCTTTTGGCGCCTCCAAGGGGGGCGTTCTGCTGGCAAGGCTCATGCCCGGCTCAGGCGCTTCCTACGACAGCTCGTTTGGCGGCGGGGAAGGTCTGATTCGGCCATCGTCACTCCCTGAGAACGGAGTGGCCAACACCATTGCTCAGGACGCAGACAGGCTGATTATCGCGGGCGGTGCCAACTACACCCTCCTGCTTGCTCGGTTCGACCAGGAAGGCAAGCTCGATCCGAGCTTTGGCAACGGTGGGGTCGTCAGTCCTCCGATCGAGGGCACGAGCGGCGGCCCGGGAGGGAGCACCGCCAATGCGGTAGCCGTGCAGGGGGACGGGAAGATCGTCGTCGCAGGGATGACGTCCAAGTGGGGAGACTGGATGCGGAACTCAAAAACTATCGACGGCTACAGCTGCGGCGACATCTGCGAGGAGCCGCTCATTGCCCGCTTCACCCCCGACGGCCAGTTGGACTCGAGCTTTGGCCAAGGTGGGGTGATCCGCCTGACAGGCTCGGCGGCGACGTTGGGGGAGAGGGTGCCGGGTCACGCCGACACAGTGGCCGTACTGCCGGGGGGCAAGATCCTCGTCAAGGGCGTCACGCGCATCTTGGGCTTGCCGGGGCTGGAAGTTCCCTTCTTGGCGCGCCTCAACGCTGACGGGACGTTCGACTCTCGCTTCGTCGGGATGGGCATGACGATTCTCCGCCCAGCCTGCACAGGGAAGGACTTGGCGAAGCTGCGCCGCGGGGGGTGCATCGCCAGCGCCCGAGCTCGATTCCGGGCCAGCGGTCTCGCCAGCGGTCGGCCGAGCGTCTCGCTGCGGGTCAAGCCGAGCCTGCCCTGGGCTCGGATCGCCACGGTGCGCCTGCAGCTTCCGCCCACGCTGAAGGCGACCGCCGCTCTTGCCGAGAAGACGCGGGTTCTCGCGATCGGCGGCAAGCGAGGAAGCGCCGCCCCGGAGGGTGGCCCGAAGCGATACCTCGAAGCCGAGCCGCAGGAACCGAAACCCGGCCGGATTGCCTTCAACGATCTCGGCGAACCGCGGATGCTCGACGTCAGGCTGGGGCCGGGGGCCCTGCGAATGGCGGCCTCGCTGCCGTTGGAGGAGCAGGTCTTCCGCATCACGGTCAGGTTCGTCCATGCGGGATCGCGCGCAGGGCGCCAGGCCCTGGTCTTCCGCACTACCGGGTGACGCTCCAGCCAGGGCGCATGAGGAGGGCATCGCTGGGGCATAAGCTCGTCTCGTGCCGGAATGGAGGCTCAGCGACAGAATTCTCGACCTGGCTCAGCCAGTCGCGGCAGGCATCGTCAACGTCACCGCCGACTCGATGTTCGAGGGGGCGCGCAGCGGCACGCCCGAGCAGGCGATCGCAGATGGGCTGGCGCTGGTCGAGGCCGGCTTCGACATGCTCGATGTGGGGGCGGTGGCGGCGCGCAGCGGGCCGCCGGTGTCGCCCGAGGTCGAGGCGGCGGCGCTGGTGCCGGCGGTCGAGGGGCTGGTTGGGGCGGGTGTGCCGATCTCGGCCGACACCTTCTCGGTCGAGGTTGCGCGAGCCGCCCTTGCTGTGGGTGCGGTCGCGGTAAACGACATCTCTGGCGGCTCGGAGGAGATGTTTGAGCTGGTGGCTGAAACCGGCTGCGGTTACGTGCTGATGCACATCGAGGGACCGCCCCGAGTGGACCGGCCGGCGCGCGAGTACGGCGACGTGGTCGAGCACCTGAAGTCCTGGTTCGGGGGGCGAGTCGAGCTCGCGCGCAGCCTTGGAGTGAGCGAGGAGCAGATCGCCATCGACCCCGGACTCGACTTCGACCTGACCACCGAGCAGGACTTGGAGATCCTGCGGCGGCTGCCCGAGCTTGGTGCACTCGGCCTGTCCCTCTACGTTTCCCTCTCCCGCAAGGACTTCATCGGCGCCGTGCTGGCCGGCTCATGGGAGGGGCGGCTGCCGGCCGGCGAGCGCGAGTGGGGGACGGTCGCCGCAGTGGCTCTGGCGGTGCGCGGCGGCGCCGACGTCCTGCGCATCCACGATCGCAGCTCATTGCAGGCGATGAGAGTTGCTGGCGCGATCCGGGGGTCGTCGGGCAAGGACGCAGGGAGTCCGAATAGCAGCGCTATTCGGACGACTGAGGACGCCGCATGACGGCACCCGGGTCCGCCAGCCTGCTGGAGACGCCTTGGGCGGTGGCGCTCGACCCTGCGCGACGCGACGGACGGATCGTCGCCGAGTCGAGCGAGGCCGAGCGCAAGGCGAAACGAGTGGCCCTGCCCAGCTCGCTAGACCTGGGCTTCGCCGATGCATTGCGTCGAGCCGGGGTCGAGCGCCTCTACTCGCACCAGAAGCAGGCCCTGGAGACCGCCGCGCACTCCAACCTGGTGATCACCAGCGGCACGGCGTCCGGCAAGAGCCTCGCCTTCAACCTGCCGGTGCTCGACGGCATCGCCCGCGACGCTAAGCGCCGCGCGCTCTACCTCTACCCGACCAAGGCGCTGGCCCAGGACCAGGCGCGCAAGCTGGGCGCCCTGCGCCCGCCGGGCCTGCGCGAGGCGATCTACGACGGCGATACGCCGCGCGAGGAGCGGCCGGCGATCCGGCGGCGCAGCAACCTGGTGCTGACCAACCCCGACATGCTGCACGTCGGCATCCTGCCCCACCACAAGAGCTGGGGCGACTTCCTCGCCAACCTCGATTGGGTCGTGGTCGACGAGGCGCACACCTACCGCGGCGTCTTCGGCTCCCACGTCGCCAACGTGCTGCGTCGGCTGCGGCGCGTGGCGCGTGCCTACGGCGGCGAGCCGCGCTTCCTGCTGGCCTCGGCGACGATCGCCAACCCGGTCGGCCTGGCCGAGGAGCTGGTCGGCACTCCCTTCGAGCTGGTCGACGACGACGGGGCGCCGCGCAGCGGCCGCGAGATCGCGATGTGGAACCCGCCGCTGATCGACAAGGCGACCGGGACGCGGCGCTCGCCGCTCTCCGAGGCGGCCGAGCTGCTCGCCGAGCTGGTCAGCCACGGCGTACGGACGATCTGCTTCCTCAAGAGCCGACGCGGGATCGAGCTGATCCAGCGCTTCGCCCGCGAGTCGCTGGAGGCGCGCGGCAAGCCGGAGCTGGCGGCGCGCATCGCTCCCTACCGCGGGGGCTACACGCCCCAGCAGCGGCGCGAGATCGAGGCGCGGCTCTCCGAGGGGGAGCTGCTCGCCGTGGTCGCCACCGACGCGCTCGAGCTGGGCATCGACATCGGCGAGCTCGACGCGGCGATCTGCGTCACCTTTCCAGGCACGGTCGCCAGCCTGCGCCAGATGTGGGGCCGGGCCGGGCGCCGCCGCCGCGGCCTGGCGGTCTACGTCGCCGGCCAGGACGCGCTCGACCAGTTCTTCTGCCGCCACCCCGACGAGTTCATCGATCGGCCTGTGGAGGCGGCGATCCTCGACCACGCCAACGAGCAGATCGCGGGGCGGCACATGGTCGCGGCCGCCTACGAGCTGCCGTTGGGCGAGGCAGACGGCGAGGTCTTCGGCGAGGAGTGGCGCGAGCGGGCGAACCGCCTGATCGCTGCCGGCGAGCTGCGCCAGGCGGGAGGGCGGGTAATGCCGCGCAGCAGTGAGTTCGTCGCCGCCAAGGTGCCGCTGCGCTCGGCCTCGACCGACTCGGTGGCCGTGATCGAGCGCGACTCGGGCGAGATGCTCGGCCTGGTCGAGGCCGAGCGCGCCTTCACGACGATCCACCCCGGGGCGATCTACCTGCACCTGGGGCGCTCCTATGAGGTTGAGCAGCTCGACATCGCTGGTCGCCGGGCGGTCGTCTCGCGCTTCGACGGCGACTGGTACACGCGGCCCAAGAAGGAGACCGAGATCTACATCGAGCGGATCCGCGAGCAGCGCACGATCGCGGGGGTGGAGCTGCACTTCGGCGAGGTCTCGGTGACCGAGCAGGTGATCGCCTACCAGCGCGTCTCGATCGCCGAGCAGGAGCCCTTCGACATCGTCGCGCTGGAGCTGCCCGAGCAGCAGTTCGCCACCCAGGCGCTCTGGTACGTGCTGCCCGAGCGGCTCAGCGGAGCGCTGCCGCCCGACGTCCTGCTCGGCGCCCTGCACGCCACCGAGCACGGCCAGATCGCCGTGCTGCCGCTGATCGCGATGTGCGACCGCTGGGACATCGGCGGCCTCTCGACCAACGTCCACTTCCAGACCGGCCGCTCGACGATCTTCATCTACGACGGCCACCCGGGCGGGGTGGGAATCACGCTGCGCGGCTACGAGCAGTTCGAGCGCCTGCTCGGCGACGCCGAGCGCCTGATCGCCGAGTGCCCCTGCGAGTCGGGCTGCCCCTCCTGCGTGCAGAGCCCCAAGTGCGGCAACCTCAACGAACCGCTGCACAAGCAGGGGGCCCTGGAGTTGATGCGGACGATGAAGGACTCAGCCACGTGAGCGCCAGGCGGCAGGTGGCGGTGATCGGCCCCTCGAAGTGCGCGCCCGACTCCGAGGCTGCGCAGCTCGCCGCGGAGGTGGGGCGGCGCCTGGCGGAGGCAGGAGTGACGCTCGTCTGCGGCGGCATGAGCGGCGTCATGGAGGCCGCTTGCCGCGGGGCGAGCGGGGCGAGGGGCGAGGCGATCGGCATCGTCCCCGGCCACGAGATCAGCGAAGCCAACCAGTACTGCACGCACGTGGTCGCGACCGGCATCGGCCACGCCCGCAACCTCGCCGTCGTCTCCTCCGGCGAAGCCGTGATCGCGATCGGCGGCGAGTGGGGAACGCTCTCGGAGATCGGCTTCGCGCGGGCGATCGATCGCCCGGTGATCGCCCTGCGCAGCTGGACCTTGGACGGCCGCGAGCGGATGGCAGACGCCCCGGGCGTCGTGCCGGCCGAGTCGGCTGAGCAAGCCGTCGCCCTGGCGCTCAGCACGCTCTGATTCCCGCCCCTCGCCACGGTGCAACGTTTTCTGGTCGCCATAGGACCGTTATGCGTTGCACCTACGGCCAGAGCTCGCGTAGGGCAAGGATGGCGAAGGCGTGCGACCAGGCCAGTGGTGTGGTCGAGGTGGGGACGCCAGTGCGTGCGTCGACGCGCTCGGGGAGTAGCCCGCCGTCGGTTGAGGCACGGCGCAGGGCGCCGATCAGCTCGAGCGCCGCGTGATGCTCGCCGAGCGCCGCGAGACCCCAGGCCGTCCACGCGGTCGGCGCCGTCCAGGGGTCCTCGCCTCCTTCCCAGCCCTCCGAGGGAACGAGACCGAAGCGACCGCTCTGCGCGGCGAGTCGCAATAGGGTGCGGCGTGCGGCGGGAAAAGACGTCGGCCGCGTGAAGGGTCGCACCGCCCAGGCGGCCACCGAGTCGAGCCCCGAGTCGGGATCGTCTGCTTCACGTGCCAGACCGCGGACTGTGACGAAGGGTGCCAGCTCGGCCCCGCCGGCGATCGCGTTGCCCAAGTACTCGCCGGACTCTTTCTCCTGGTAGTCGGCAAGGCCTTGCCACGGCTGGGACGGAGCGCGTACCCGTAGGCCCGCCGCGCGAGACGCGACTTCGACCCAGCCCGCGGCGTCGCCCTGTGCCGCACGGCCCTCGACCGGTGAGCCGTTGGGGTGAAAGCGGGCCGCAGCACCGAGGTCAAGGCCGAGCAGGAAGCGCACCACGCGCCGCGCCTCCTGCCGGTAGCCGGTGGCGGCGAAGGCCAGGGCAACGGTGCCGGCGTCGCGCGGCCAGACGTAGTCCCAGCCCGCACGAGCGCCGGCGATCGCCGCACCGCGCTCGTCCGTGAGCGCCCCAAGGACGAGCAGTGAACGCTCGTACATGCGCCGCGCCCAGGGCGGCGCTGCCGGGTCCAGCGGTCTCGCTCGCGCAAGCCAACGGGGAGCGGCGCGGACGACATGCGGATCGCCCAGGGGGCGGACGATCACCGCGCGCTCGTCCCCGGACTGGATCACGGTGCGCAGCGCGTTGGCGCCTGGCAGGTAGTGCTGGCGTACCGAATCGTCCCGTGTCCCGCCGGAGACCGTCACCACGGCGGTGGCGAGCACCGCCACCGCCCCGATCGTCACTGGCACCCATCTCATCGGCCGAATGCAATCAGCCCGCTCCGCCCCCCGACCGCTAGCCTTCGTCCCCGCGGCCCAGCCGCCTCAGCACCAGGCGAGGTAGCTCAGTTGGTAGAGCACACGACTGAAAATCGTGGTGTCGCCGGTTCGATTCCGGCCCTCGCCATCTACGGACAGTCTGGACTTTTGTCTGGACTTTCCACCCCTCGGAATCGGCTTCAGACCGCCGATTCCGAGGGCGGTTTTTGAAGTCTGGACTTTGGGGTCCGAAGTCCCCCAAATTCCCCAGTTTTAGGAGCCTGAAGTCTGGACTTTTTTCGGGGCCGATTTCGTCGGTTGAGGGCAGCGACAATCGCCCGCAGGCGATTGGCCATCGAAGGTCGAGCTAGGGAGAGTTAGGCAGCTGCGCCGCTGGGTGCGGTCGCCAAGGAGCCGTCCGGTCCCCAGCCCGCGGGAGCCACAGGTGGCTCGAGGGTCTGCTCGCGGTCTCGTCGAGCTCGGGCCAGCGTCAACTCGTCGGGGCCCGGTGCTGGACAGCTCTCAGTCGGCTGGTCGAGAAGGCCGAGCTGCTCGGCTTCGGCATGCGTCTTCGCATAGAGCCCCTTGTCGTGGGCCAGGCGACGAGCGGTCAGGCCGAGCATGCCGGCGCCGAGCAGCCATCCCATCTCGACGTCCTTGGCCCAGCGCGGGCAATCGAATTTCTCCCGGCCCAGGCCGAGGTTCTGGAAGCAGGCGAAGATCGACTCGACCGCGTTGCGTCGAAGCATCAGGACCCGGCGTTCGATGGCGCGCTCGGAGTCGCCGCCGCGGGGATAGAACGTGTAGAGGCGAGGCTCCTTGTGGGCGTAGGTGGTGACGGGCTTGCAGATGCCGTTGGGGCAGGCCCAACGCAGGCGGGCCTTGGTCGGATCCGGAGCTTCGACTCCGCGCGGGATGCCCTCGCGGGCACGGCGCTCTGCGGTGTAGAAGCCGTCGGTGTCCCTGAGCCTCATCTCGCCGCAGGCGCAGCGTGGCACTCCGTCACCCTCGGCGTGGGGCAGATCGCGTCGAAAGCCCTTGGCGCTCTTGGGAAAGATCGGCTGAAGGCCGAACTTGAAGACCAGGTCGCGTGAGAGCTGCTGGCTGTGCTGAAAGAGGCCATCTCCGACGACGGTGCTCATCGGGCACTCGGGCCATGCCTCGAAGAGCTTGTCCAGCAGCTTGAGGAGCGCTTCTCGCTCATCGCCGCTGGCAGGCATAAGGGTGGCGGCGATGGGAAGGGTCGTCGCCAGGTCGGCGAGGATCACCAGCCGGTAGCCCTCGGTGAAGCGATAGGGCTTCCCGTTTGCGTCGGTGTAAACGACGGCGTTGACCATCTCGCGCCCCTCGCCGTGGAGGATCCGCTTGTGCTCGGCGTCCTTGGGATGGCGCTGCTGGACCGGCGCCGGGACGAGCGTGCCGTCGACGATCCCGACCTCGCCAACCAGGAGAGCCTCGCCCTTGCGACGCCCGCCGCGCTTGCGCGGCCACTCCCGCTGGTTGTGGATCTCCGCCAGCTGACGGATCAGATCGATGTTGGCTGCGACCAGGACGTCGGGGTCCTTCTGGCGCAGGAGGTTGTGCAGGGACTCATAGAGGGTCTTTCGAGCTACGTCGGTCGGATAGTCGTGAGCCCAGGCCAGGGCGGGGCGGTTGCCGGTCAGCTGGTTGTGCGAGCGGGCGATCTCAGGCCGCCCTCTGCCAAGGGCCATCTGCAGGAAAACGGCGACCACCATCTCTCGCCGAGCGCGGCGGCCGCGCAGATTCGTCTTGGCGAGCAGCCAGTCGATCAGCCACCTGACGGTTCCGAGCCCGCGCATGGCCGCCATCTCGACCTCCGCGGAGGTGTCGCTGGGCCGCGGCGATCGTGAAACCGGCGCCGTCTCGTCAAAGGCAGCGAGTTCCCTGTCGGAATGGCGTTCTGACTTCGTCGCCTGGAAGGCTTTCTCGACCAGCTCGGCGAGGTCTTTTTGACTCAGGCCGGGGGTTGCCCTGGCTATCTCCAGCTTCTTCAGGTACTTCCACTCCTCGACGCGGGCGCTGCGAGCCGTGATCCCAAAGTGGCGCTGGCGGCGGCTTTTGACCTCCTTGGCAGGCGCCGCAGCGGGGTACATCGGATCTCCGGGCTCCGGTTGCTGGGTGGCGTCGATGTGATTGCTAGCTGCCAAGTGCTTGCCCTCGGGTATAGGTGGATCCCAGGGCGAACCCCGCGTGTTTGTCTTTGCGCAAATGTTTTTCTGCCTCACTCGGGCACCGGATCCGACGATGGGTCCGAGAATTCGAACCTGCCGACAGCGAGGGGCGGCGCCTCCCAGGTCATGCCCTCGAAGAAGCGCCCAACCGGGACGGAGAGAGCGCATGCGAGCTTGAAGAGCGTCTCGGCGCGGGCGACGCGCTCTCCTCGCTCCAGCTGGCCCACCGCCGTGCGGTGCAGCGAAGCCCGGTGGCTGAGCTCTTCCTGGGAGACGCCGGCCTCTCTGCGAGCGCGGGCGAGATTCGCGCCGAATCGCTTGGCGAACTCGCTGCGTACGGGCGCCATCAGCCCTCTCTCCCGTTTGAGGCATTGGGCTCTCCGGCCGTCACCTCGCGAAACCGGCCCCAGCGGTACTCGCCGGGCTGCCAGGCCAGTCCCTCGAAGAGCCGCCCCGGATCTACTTCCAGGGCGCCGGCGAGCTTGACCACCGTCTCGACGCGCGGCGATCGAAGGGCGCGCTCGAGGCTGCTGACCTCCGTGCGGTTCAAGGAGGCGCGCAGCGCTACCTCGTCCTGGCTCATGTCCGCCTCGCGGCGGCAGCGAACGAGGTTCGCAGCGAAGCGCGTCATCACGAACTCCCTCGCCGTGGGAGCGTCCGGATCTGGGCCGGCACCGGCCATCACCCGCGCCATCAGCGCGTCCCTCCGCCATCGCGAAAGCGGCCGGTGACGGGCTCGGCAACCTCCCAGACCAGCCCCTCGAAGAGATCGCCGGGATGCACCCCCAGGGCGCCAGCGAGCTTCACAACGGTGTCGATCCGAGCCAGGCGGATGCCCGTCTCCAGCGGGCTGATCGCTGTGCGATGAAGCGATGCTCGGTCCGCGAGCTCCTCCTGGGAGAGCTCTGCCTTCCGCCTGTAGCGGGCGAGGTTCGCGCCGAAGACGTCGGCGACCTCATAGCCAGGCCCAGCCATCAGGTGCTCCCCTTCGATCCGTCGATTTGTCCCAGCAGCCCGTGCAGCGCATCGTGCTGTTCGACGGCGCTGGCGTATTCGTTCTCGCGATCGTTGGCCTCGGCCAGGTCGCGAAGGACGTCGATCACGTCGCGATCTGGAACTAGCGAGCCGCTGTCGAGCGCCTCCAGCAACTTCGCGTAGGCGGCGAGTTCACGATCCAGGCGGGCAGGGTCTTTGAGCTGGTGCGGGTTCTCCGCCAGCTCCTCCCGGATGCCTCCCTGCGCCACCTCGAAGATGAAGCGAAGGAACCTCAGATCCTTCGATGAGATCGTCAGGGCAGCGGCATCGCCGCCGCCCGTAGGGTTGGAATCAGCCATGAGGAGCTCGTTCTCCTTTTGGTCAGGCCCTCGGTTGGCGTTCCACCGCCGGCCGAGGGCCGCTTAGTCAGGCCGATGCGCCGAATCGCCCACCCGTAGCGACCAGCCCAACAAGCTCAGGACTGGTGGCAGCGGGAGCCGAGCACGGCACATGTGGCCCTATGTCCCGGCGAACGTAGACCCGCGACCGGACTTCGACCGTTGATGTAGGCAGAGCGGCCTCACGGCACGTGGCCATCACATCCGACCAAGGCAAGAGCATTGGGGTATGTCCGCCCTGGAGTTCATTGCCTCAGTCGCGTGGCCCCTAACGGTGCTCGTGATCGCGGTGATGTTCAGGAGGCCGATTATCGACGCGCTCGCGGCTGCCGCCGGGCGCGTGAAGGCTGGACCATTCGAGCTGGAGTGGAAACGAAGTGTCTCGACCGTCGAGGCCGACTTGGGGCTTCCTCCGTCAATCTCCGAGGGCGAAATCGGGGGTGCGGCGGGCAGGTTGGATGAGCTGGCCGAGGAATCGCCCGCGGCCGCGATCGTTGAGGCATACGGAGGACTCGAGAACACATTGAGGTCGCTCCTTGCCGATCACGGGCAGGAGGCAGACGAAAAATGGAACGTCCTAACCTTGGCGCGCGCTGCGCATCAGCACGGACTGATCACGGCGGAGACCTTGAAGGCAATCGAAGGGCTCGACATTCTCCGGAATCTCGCGGTTCACGGACGACCGGATGATCTTTCCTCAAAACGAGCCCACGAGTTCGTTGCCTTGACCCAGGGGGTGCTTTACACGATCAGCAGTAGCGAGTAATTACCTGTTGCGGCAAAACGCAAGCAATTCGGGATATCGGGAGGCGAAACCTTTGGTCTGCGCCTGAACCGCCGCTGCCCCAGGCATGATTGGGACATGCCGACGATCAGCCGCTTCTTTGGGATCGCCATCGTCATGTTCTTCGACGATCACGGCTTCCCCCACTTCCATGCTCGCCATGCCGAAGGGGAAGCCAAGGTCAGGATCGACAACTTGGAGGTCATGGACAGCAATCTGAACCGTCGGCAGCTGCGATTCGTCCTTGCCTGGGCCGAGCTCCACCAAGAGGAACTTGAGGAGAACTGGCGCCGAGCGAGAGTCGGTGAGACACTTCTAGAGATCGAGCCATTGAAATGAACGGTCTAACCCCCGACATCACTGCAGTAGAGGTCCTCCGCCACGGCGTCCTCCGCCTGACTTTCGCCGATGGGCTGAGCGGCGAAGTCGACGTTCTCGACCGCATGCGAGGCCCTGTCTTTGAGGACGCTCGCACTCCTGAAGGCTTTGCAAAGGTCAAAGCCGATCCGGAGATCGGAACCGTGGTTTGGCCTAGTGGCGCCGACCTCGCCCCCGACACGCTCTATAGGCGTGTCAGCTCAGGTGCTTGGCCCGAGTCTCGCGCAGCTGCCTGACTCAGCTATATAGATCGGTCGCGGGGCGATAATGCTTCCGTGAAGATTCGATCAGTCTCGATTCAAAACTTCCGCGGTATCAAGAACTGCGAGTGGAAGCTCGATAGGCGACTTGCCTGCTTGGTCGGGCCCGGAGATTCGACCAAGACGACGATTCTGGAAGCAATCGGGCTTGCGCTCAGCCGAAGTTACCGGCCGCGCTTCGGGGACGCGGACTTTCATCACTGCAACACCGAGGAGCCGATCAAGATCGAGGTTGCGGTGGCAGAGCTTCCAGATGCACTTATCGCAGAGCAGTCGCTGGGCAAGGATCGCTCGGGTATCGAGCCAGATGGCGCCTTCCAACACGACCCTCAAGAGGGAACTGAGGAATGCCTCATCGTCCGGATGGTTGTAGACCGAACGCTTGAGCCGCGCTGGACCGTGGTTCGCCCGGAGGAGGGAACGGACGAGGGCAAACCGATCAGCGCAGCGCAACGGCAAGCGCTTGGCTTCTTCCGGGTGGGCGAGGACAGCGACTCGCACCTGCGCTGGGGACGGGGATCCGCACTTAACGAGGTGAGCGAGGACTCAGATGAAGCCGGTGGTGTGGTGCTCGCCGCTCACCGCGCAGCTCGCATTGCTGCGTTTGACGCAATCCCTTCACAGTTGCAGGAAGCCGCGGGAAGAGTTCAGAAAGCCTCCCGAAAGCTCGGGGCTGGGCCGTATCAGGCGCTCCGCCCAGGGCTAGACCCAGCTGGCTCGTCAGGGAGGTTTCCGCTGCTTCTGCACGACGAGGTGATACCGCTCACCAGCCAGGGCCTGGGAACCAGACGGCTGACCGGAATTGCGATTCAGGAACAGGCGGTCGTAGGCGGGTCGATCATTGCTGTCGACGAGATCGAGCACGGATTGGATCCGCACCGACTCTGTCACCTTCTTCGGTATTTGAAGGCCGCGACCAAGCGCGGAGACCTTCAGGTCATTCTCACCACGCATTCTCCGGTAACTATTGCTGCGCTTGAGGCTGCGGACATTTGCGTTGTACGCTCGGAAGCCGGTAGAACCACGGTCTCCGCAGTCCCGTCGGACTTGGATGAGGTTCAAGGTGCGGTTAGGCACGCTCCCTCGGCGCTCCTTGGCAGGCGCGTGCTGATCGGAGAGGGAGCCACGGAGGCTGGCTTCATACGTCGTCTCTGTGGTTATGGCGACGAGAAGCGGGGAGCACTTGATGAGCCGACCTCGATCACCGCCGGCGTAGAGATCGTCAATGGCGGTGGTGGCGATCAAGCACTTCAGCGCGCAATCGTGTTCAGCGAGCTGGGTTATCCGAGCGCGGTGCTCGTTGACAACGATGACTCTGAGATCGATGCAAGGGTTGCGGAGGCGAAAAAGGCGGGGGTTGCGGTCGTGCGTTGGTCGTCGGGACGGGCGATCGAGGACGAGTTCGCCCATGGTCTCGGCGCCGCGGGCCTGCGCCAGTTCGTCGCGCTGGGGATTGAGAATCGCGGAGAGGAGTCGGTGCGGGCAAAGGTTGCGGCGCAGCTTGACCGGCCTCAAAGCGAGTTGCTGGGTGTCGATCCCTTCGCTTGGTGTGCGGAGGACGAAGAGGAGAGGTTGCGAAACGCACTGGCAGCAGCCGCCAAGGGGGAGAAGGCCGGGGGCGAGGATGGGAAGCGTGACGAGAAGGCTGCGTGGTTCAAGCGAGAGGACTACGGCGAACGGCTGGCAGAGCTGTGGCGGGCGCACCATGCCGAGATTCGAGAGGAGTCGGCGTTGCCTGAGGCGCTCGAGAAAGTCAAAGCCTTCGTGTATGGCAGCTGACCCTCGACCTTTTGCTTCACCAGAGGCGCTAGCGACGGGGGAGGATGGCCGCTTCGTTGTGGCCAAGATCTGCGAATCGCTGCCGTGTTCGATCGAGCTTCCCGCGGGTGCTGGAAAGACTCAGCTGATTGCCGAAGTAGCCAACGACTACCGGCGCCGTGAGCACCGATCGCTCATCTTGACCCACACGCACGCCGGAGTCGATGCGCTTCGACGACGGATTCGCGATCTGGGAGGGTCGTCTAGGTGGACGACTGTTCGCACGATCGATGGCTGGTGCTTTGACCTGATCAACCATTTCCCCGAACTCGCCAACCTCGAGGTAGTGCCCGAGCCCAACTGGATGGAAGCGGACAGCTACCGCCTTGCAGCTGAGAGGGCGATTCGGACGCGCGCAGTGCGGCGGATGTTGGAGGCGAGCTATGGGCTGATTGCTGTGGATGAGTACCAAGACTGCGTTCTCACGCAACATCGAGTTGTCGAGGCGCTTCATGAGGTGGTACCGACGGCCGTTTTCGGTGATCCACTCCAGGGACTCTTCGACTTTGGCGAAAATCAGCCAGTTGGTTGGGACGATGTCCTTAGGCTTTTCCCTCCCTGCGAGCTGCCGATCAAGGCATGGCGGTGGGTGGGGCAAAACGAAGATCTGGGGCGCTGGCTACTGGAAATTCGCCCCGCCCTGAGGAGCGGCGAAGCAATCAGCCTCGATGGCGCACCCGTGCAGTGGCGCTGCATCAAGGACAGCCGAAGACGTGTCCGCACGCAGAGCACGGCGTGCTTCGACCAGCCGGAGGGTGGCTCGGTGGTCGCACTCGGCCACATGCCGCACGATTGTCGGATGGCTGCCGCGAAGCTCAACGGAAGCTATTCGATGATGGAGGAGCTAGAGGGCAAGAAGATGCTGGAATTCGCGGAGATTGTTGACTGCGGAGACACTGCGGCCGTTGCCGAGGCAACCGTGGAGTTCGCTTGTGAATGCGCGGTGGGAGTCGCCGAGTCGATCGAGAAGCGCAAGCGGAGACGCTTGGGTCAGGGCAAGTCGATCACGAGCAAAAAGGCGGAGCTCTCGAATGCGCATCTAAAGCTGAGTGCCCTCTTGGAGGACAGCTCACCAGGGGCAGTGCACTCCGCGCTGCGCGAACTCGCGCGGCTACCTCGGTTCCTGCTCTTTCGCCATGAAGCTTGGAGTTGCACCATTGACGCACTCACTCACGCTTCTGTGGATCCGCAGCTCAACGTGGCTACGGCGGTGCGTCGCCTTCGCAACCACGATCGGGTGGTCGGACGACGAGCTGCAAAGAGAACCGTGTCGCGGCCACTGTTGGTGAAGGGCCTGGAGTACGACTATGCGGTTCTTCTCGATGCTGATCGTTACAACGCGGCCGAGCTATACGTCGCGCTGAGCCGGGGCTGCAAGGGCGTCTCCGTTCTGAGCTCTGCGCCGACCCTGAGCCCTGCATAGCGCTCGCTCACCCAAGTTTCCGTTGCATCTGCCGCAGAACGAGTTGTCTGTCAGGCTTCGTCGGTGGGAGCGTCGGACCGCATCCAAGACGCCGAGTTCCTGTGGCAGCAGGGCAGACGAGGAAGCGGCTTGCTCCTTGCGTGCGCTGCTGTGGCCGCTCGCGCTCGTCGGGATTATCCGACGGCGAAGGACGGAGAGGCATTTAGGCGTTTGATCCGCGACGCGCTTTCGGTCCAGATCAGCGTTGAGTTTCGTGGCGAGCAATGCCCAATCGAGCAGCTTCTCTATAAGTGGGTGCGCTGCGAGTTGATGCACAACGCAGCGGTTCCACTGGACATCGAGATCGATGATCAGCTTGGTCCCGGCCTCACCGTCAGAGCTGGCGGTGCCCCCGAATACCTGCTCAAGCTGTCACCGGGATGGTTTGACTTCCTAGTTGGCTTGGCGTCAGAAGCTCCGTAGCCGGGTTGTGTCGCCTGTGGTTGGCCTTACTTCCCTTCGCGTTCCTGCCTGAGCCGTACCAACGTGCCCACTAGGCCGCCCGGTGGGGGATTCAAGCGACTGCACAGCTCAATAAATTGGTCCTCGTCTCGCCAGCGCGTCTCTGCTTCCTCCAGCGCGTTTGCCTCGTTGAGGGAGGTAAGCACATCCCCCTGACCAAGTTGCTTCGCGGCGGAGAGGGCATAGCGCCAGACACTGTGCCCGTGTATCGCCATATCGCACCACCAGAACGACGCAGAAGCCTCCGGGGCGTAGTGATCGGGAAGCAAATAGATGCCCTCGGGAGAGGGATGGCCACCCTTCCCGCAGTGCTCCCAGTAGTCCACTCCGCGAAAACGGCTTCCGGCTCGTTCTCGAATGCGCGCGGGCTTCCAAAAGCGCTGCCGCTTTTTCCTGCTTGAGCGCATCCAATCCCTCGCCTCCTCTTCATCCTCGGCAAAGGCCCACGCCAGGTACTCAACCTCGACGAGCTGCCGTATGAGAGCAGCGGCTGCGTATCGGTTTCCTTCGCCAGCAGGAGGACGGCGCCGCTCACCAGCTCTCCGGCAATCTGCATAACGGTGGCGAGCCCCACGGTCGCATCGCTGCCGAAGTCGAATGGCGACTGGCCTTCCGCTCGATCAGGACCGATCATGGCGCCGCCGATCCACAACACCTGACCCCCGGCGCGCAGCGTGGCGGAAAGGCATTCGCCGAATTGCTTTCGAGCTTTCGCTCCCGCCTCATCGCGTGCGGCTGCCTCCAACGCATCCCGCAAACCGTTGTTCAAGGCGCCTCCAGTGTGGGAGAAGGCAGGGAAAGTGAGCGGGGGTTCATTAGAGACGCGGACCAACTACGCGCCCGGAACGGTCTCCTCGCTCACCTCAACGCCGTTTGCCTCGGCGAGCACCGCGATTTGTTGCTTTTCCATCACGTAGCGAATCCGAATACGGCCTTGCTCGTCGATCTGCTGAACCTCTGGCGAGCCAAATGCGTTGAAGAGGTCGGTCGCGATCAGCCGAGTCGTCGCAAGAAGGCTTTGGTCTGATCCGGCCAGTGACTCCAGCGGAATCGTGTGGCGAGAGACGATCGGGTCGCTTATCGGCTGATGATTCCACGGCTCGCTCAACATTCCACCGTGGATCGGATACATCAACTGCATATCGCGCCCAAACAACCGAGTGATCACAACCGCGTCGCCCCAGGCTCCGGTGTTCTCGACTGCATGTCGCCCTAGCAATCGAAGAGACCGTCCAACCACCCACAACAACCCGATGTTGGGAATCTGGATTGCTGGGTCTTGGCCATGCTCCGAGGACGGGGGACGGCCGACGTGCTCACAGGTGAAGCCTGCGCCGTCCGCATGTAGCTCCGCATAGTTCGAGCTTGGTCTCTTCTCGCTCAAGAGCGACCCTAGCCTCACGCGGCGAATGCCAGCTCGACCATTCGGGTGGCTGCCATAGAACCCGCGCCAAGCACGGGTGCCGCCGTGATCGACTGCCCATTTCTCGACCTGGCGAACCCGAGCGAGCCCCATCGACATTGACCCAGGAGTCGACGGAACAAGCGCGACAGCCAAGTAGGCCCAATCGTCCCGAAGTTCCATCTGGGTGAGCCCTTCATCGACAATCGAGCCGATCCGGGAGAGTTGATCCTCGACCATGCCAAACCGGTCGCGGTACATGTTGGCAACCTCGGCCTCGGCAAGCCATCGCGTAGAAGACCCGTCGCGGCGCGGGTAGCGCAGGTCGATGTCCTTTCGCACGGCGTGCGGACGCAATGGGCTCGGTGGCACGACCATCACGTAATACACCCGCCCTGTTTTGATCTCGCTCGGAACGACCTGCACGTCAAACGGAACATGTGGCGTGATGCCCCCGGCGCAGATTTGACGCAGCCGTCCCTCCTCACCGTCGACTGGTTCCACTGGGGTCACCTCGACAGCCACATCGTTCTCGTCCCTGATACCGATCACGATCACTCCGCCCCGATGGTTGGCCATCGCGGCGATATCCGCGGCCAACTCACGCTTCTGGCTGTCGCTGCTGCCGTAACGGTCTCTCTTGAAATCGAGATCATCATCCTCACGCACCTGTCCCTCAACAAGTCCTTGCAAGTGCGCCTCGGTCAACTGAGGCAAATGCGTCCCGAACAGCTCTCGCAGACGGATGGTCCAGCCGGAAGTCGCTACAGGCATCCCGGAAGCTTCCCGTGCGCATCCGACGGACCACACTGAGCTCACTCTGCAGGTTCCGTTTGCGGGCGCATCTCTGCTAGGCATCGAAGTGTCGGCTCGCGGCCTCGACCGCGCTGTCGTAGCCGCCAAACGCCTTCCGAATCGGCTTGAGACCTGGGATCCGCGGTCCCTTCCCGGAGCGTCGAGTGAGGCGGCGCTTGACCTCTGCCCACTCGGAGTACTCCCATTGCGAGGGCCAGTGGCCCTCGGGCAGCTCTAGGTCCCGCCTGGCCGCCAGCAGGGTGGAGAGGATCTCGGCTGGCTGGTAGCCGGGCTGGGCGCCTACCGCGTGATGGTGGTTGCCTGCCACCCGCTGCGGTCCGCCGTCGAACCAGAAGCGGCATGCGGCGCGGACCGCGGCGAGCCAGTGCCCATACAGGCGCGAGAGCGTCGAGGCCGTCGGCCACTCCTCTCCTTTGGAGAGGCGCTCCTTGCGGACCTCCTCGTAGGTGGTCGTGGGAACGAACTCACCATCGTCGGCGACCAGTTCGATCAGCAGGCCCAGCGATGCCTGGCGCCGCTCGGCCGCGGAGTCGACCGCCAGGCTGTTGCCCAGCAGGCGGCGGAGGTCCTGGGCCGCGATCTCGGGAAGGGCCAAGTGGCTCTTGGCCAACGAGACGATCGCCGCGGCGACCTCCGTGGCGTTGTCGCCGGCGGGTGCTGCCTCCCTTGGGCCGGCGGCGGGGCCGGGACGGGAGCTCATCGAGCCTGCTCCTTCGCTACCGAGATCCCAAGCTCGGTAGCTCGCTTCAGGCCATTGGAGAGGACCGCCGCCCACCCCCGGCCACCTTTGCCCAGACGCTGGCGCAGCAACGCATCCGAGGGAATGCGCTCCTCTCCCCGAGCTTCGGCGAGCCTTTGATCCCGCCAGATCACATACGAGGTTCGGCCGATGCCCGGCCCGACCTCGGCGACCGCTTCGACCAGGGCCTCGACCACTTCGCGCTCCGAAAATGGCACGCGGCTGTGGCTCCTGGCGAGGACGTCTTCCTCGATCAGTCCCGCCAGGTACTTCGCCTGCGGCCAGGAGCCGATGCCAGGGCACCTGACGAACCGAGCGGCTGACGGAGGACGGATCGGATGCCCCTGCACCAGGCTCACCCGAGCGACCGATGCGCAGAGCCGGTTGTAGCGGCAGTAAGTAAGAGCTTCGGCCTCTTCCGTGCCCAGTTGCTCGCCCACCCAGCGCAACCAGGCGATGAGACCTTCCTGGCGACTCTTCGAGGAGTGGGAGCGGCGCGAGGGGACGCCGGGCCGTAGCACCGGCGCAGGCGCAGAGCTGAAGTCGAAGCCGGCTGCCAGTTCAGGCTCTCGGGGCTTTCCGGGCGTATATCCCGGTGTCGAGCGATGTTGACCTCCGAGCGCCACGAGGACCTTGGGCCACCAGCCGACGAGGTCGTTGATCACCGGCAACGTGGGGCACCGGGCCGCTCCGCTTGCGCTCGAGCGCAGCACGTCGTCCCTCCAGCGCAGGTAGTCCCGTTGGATCAGTGCGGCATTCGGGCCCTGCTCGCGATCGACATGCTCGACCCAAGCTTTCAGGACATCGAGAACCTCCTCCCGCGTGTACCGCTTGCCGCAGGCAGTGAGGCGCCGGGAGAGGACATCGGTCACGGGTCGCTCCCCGATCGCTTCGAGGCCGGCGCCGAAGGATCCGGAGAACGCGTTGCGGATGAACTGCACCGACGGCCACTCGGCCCGATCTTCGAATTCGGATCGGAACTGGTCATAGCGCCGACACGACGGCTCTCCCAAGGCCCAGCTGGGAGGGTCGGCCTCGTTGCGCGCCTCTCGTTGGGCCGAGGCAAACCGGCGCAGGGCCTCGGCGGCCTGCTCGCGCTTGGCGGTCATCTCACCGATCCCCAGCCGTTTCTGCAGGGCCTCGTAGACAAGCCGCCTGTCTGCCTCACTCCGGTTCCGCAGCAGCTTCCAGAGCTCTCGCGCAAGCGGGTGTGCTGGGCGCTTAGCTGCTCGGTCTTCGAGGGGAGCTGCCATCGAGCGCACCGTAGATGGCCCTCGATGCGCTGACTGGGGTTCTCCCACAAGAGGCTGGGAGATGGCCGCAGTTCCCCTATTGGGGAAAGTTTGCGTCAGCAAACCCCTGCAGAATGCGAAATCCCGGCGAATGCGCGGCCCGGATTGGGGAACCACATTGCACAAGCTGGGGAAAGCCCCAAAATGAGCGGTAGAGCTTCTGGTCTTAAAGCGGCTTTGGGCGCGGGTTGGGGAAAAACTCCAGAGCAGCCCATCTACCTATGGGACAGTCTGGAATTTAGTCTGGACTTTCCCCCCTCCGGAATCGGCTTCAGACCGCCGATTCCGGAGGGCGGTTTTGAAGTCTGGACTTTTGGGTCCGAAGTCCCCCAAGTTCATCGGTTTTCAGAGCCTGAAGTCTGGACTTTTTTTCGGGGCGATTTGGGCCGGTACGAGCAGCGGCAATCGCCCGTAGGCGACCGGCGATGATCGGTATCGAAGACCGGGTTCGGGAGATTTAGGCGGCCGCGCCGTTGGGCTGGGCCGTCAAGGAGCCGTCAGGTTCCCAGCCCGCGGGAGCCATAGGCGGCTCAAGAGTTTGCTCGCGGTTTCGTCGAGCTCGAGCCAGCGTCAACTCGTCGGGGCCCGGTGCTGGACAGCTCTCAGTCGGTTGGTCGAGAAGGCCGAGTTGCTCGGCTTCGGCGTACGTCGTCTCATAGAGCCCCTTGTCGTGGGCGAGACGACGCGCGGTCAGGCCGAGCATGCCGGCGCCGAGCAGCCATCCCATCTCGACGTCCTTGGCCCAGCGCGGGCAATCGAATTTCTCCCGGCCGAGGCCGAGGTTCTGGAAGCAGGCGAAGATCGACTCGACCGCGTTGCGGCGAAGCATCAGGACCCGGCGCTCGATTGCCCGATCGGAGTCGCCGCTGCGGGGATAGAACGTGTAGAGGCGGGGCTCCTTGTGGGCGTAGGTGGTGACGGGCTTGCAGATGTCGTTCGGGCAGGTCCAGCGCAGGCGGGCCTTGGTCGGATCCGGAGCCTCGACTCCGCGTGGGATGCCCTCGCGGGCACGGCGCTCAGCGGTATAGAAGCCGTCGGTGTCCTTGAGCCTCATCTCGCCGCAGGCGCAACGAGGCACGCCGTCGCTCTCGGCGTGGGACAGGTCCTGTCGAAAGCCCTTGGCGCTCTTGGGGAAGATCGGCTGAAGGCCGAACTTGAAGACCAGGTCGCGCGAGAGCTGCTGGCTGTGCTGAAACAGGCCGTCTCCGACGATGGCGCTCATCGGGCACTCGGGCCATGCGTCGAAGAGCTTGTCAAGCAGTCGGAGGAGCGCTTTTCGCTCGTCGCCGCTGGCCGGCATCAGGGTGGCGGCGATGGGAAGGGTCGTCGCCATGTCGGCCAGGATCACCAGCCGGTAGCCCTCGGTGAAGCGGTACGGCTTCCCGTTCGCGTCGGTGTAGACGACTGCGTTGACCATCTCGCGCCCCTCGCCGTGGAGGATCCGCTTGTGCTCGGCGTCCTTGGGATGGCGTTGCTGGCAGCTGACGACCGCGCCAAGCGAATCGAGATCCGCCGAGTTCACTGCAATGATCTCGGGCCGAATCGTGACGCAGAGGCCCAAAGAGCACGTCACTGGACTGCAGGCGCTCAAGGCCGTCTCCAAAGTCATCCGCAGAGCCGGCTACGAACCGGAGGAGGTTGCCAACGACTACGGGGAGGACCTACTCGTCCAGACCAGTCGCAAGGATCGGCTGGACGCCAGTCGCCTCTGGTTCCAGGTTAAGGGAACGGGCAAGATCAAGCATCATCGAAAGAATGGGAGACTCCGGTTCCAGGATACCTTCGACCACGCAATGCGGTGGATCCGTAGCCCGGACCTGGTCGTCATCGTCCTCTGGGATACGGTCGAGCGGGTCGGCTGGTACGCCATTCCGAGCGAGCAGGTAGATGTGTTCGAAGTCACGAACTCGGGAACGAAAAACGTCACGCTTAGGTTCGCTGAAGACGATGGTTTCACCGAAGAAGCCGTCGATCACCTCGTCTGGAGATCCTGCCTCGAGCACCACAGGCTGCTCGTTCTCAGCGCGCGGAATGACGAGCGGGATCTGGAAAGAGCCGAGGGAGTCAAGTCCCAGGAGCGCACCCTGACCGCGCTGGACTTTACCGACATCCTGAAAATAACCGAACGCGATCGCGACCCAGACGGCCTGAGGTACCGAGTGCGACGTGAAGTCTGGGACGAATTCCAGAGCATCTACAAAAGCCTCCCTCGCGGAGAGAACCAGCAGCAGCAAGAACAAAACGCGATTGAAGCCGCAGACGCGACCGTCGTCAATCGCTGGGAGGCGATCGAACCGAAGCTCGACTTGTCTGACGCCCTGATCGAGGAGGCAGCCAAATTCATCCTCGACGCGACGGAGGAACTAGCGGGGATCAGAGAGAAAATGGAAGCCCGAGAAGCCCGAGAAGCCATGGAAACCCGGGAAGCTGGGTGGCCGGGAGAAGACCGCTGACTCAGGTCGTGTTCTGCCTGAGCGTCCCTATCAGGGCGGCGACCTCCATGATCTCGGGGTCTTCCGCCATTTGATTCAACAGGTGGACGATGACCTCGGCCCCCTCTTCGACCAGCACGCTCGGCAAGTCGAGCTTTGGTTCGATCACCTTCCAGCGATTGCGGACGACCTTACTTGCAACCTCTCTCATCATGTATCCCAAGCCCCTGTCCGTTTCGGGAATGGTGTTGAGGATTTCCTCAAATTCGCCCCAGATCTCCTCGTGAATCTCGTACTTCATGCCCCCCGGCTCAAGACGGCGCTCGGTGATTTCGAGGAGGTCGGTGAAGTCCATCGCGACTAGGACACGCTCGTGAGCATGACGCCTCTTCTTTTTCCTGCCTTCCTTCTCCCTCTCTTCTCTTGCCGCCTGCGCATCACGGGCGCTGAGAGCAAGCAGGCTGTAATGCTTGAGGCGGGATCGCCAAGTGAGGCTATCCACGGTCTCCTTGGTGAGAATGTCGTCCTCGTCAAAGCGGATCGTGACGCTTTTCTGGCCGGAGCTAACGCCTTTGACCGGGTCCACCTGATTGGCTGGGAGGGCGTACCAGCCGACTTCCCCGACTACATCCCAGAGGACCATCAGCACCAGGTCCAGGGTGCGGATCCACCGCATCGCCTGGTCGAAGGGAATCGAGTGCCTAAATCCGCCGCTCTTCAGCCGATAACTGTCTATCTCGGCCGTTCCCTCGACCTGGATCCAGAGCCGGCTGGCGTCCATCTCAAAACCATGGTCGGTCTGGACGAGCAGATCCTCACCGTAAGTATTGACAATCCCCTCAGGCGCCGGACCGGCATCGGCGATCAAGTCAGAGACGTCGTGGAGCGCTTCTTCCTGGGGGCTTTGCGTCACAAGTTCGCAGAAATCTTGACAGTGGAGTCGGCGGATCAAGCGAGCTATGGCACCGTGAACTCGACCGAGACGCAGCCCAAATTCGTCGTTGTCGGGCCGCGTGCAGAAGCCGGCGAAGACGTTGATCCCGTCCGCGGTGAGCGTTCCCCGTATGAGGTCGTAGGAGAAGGGCCGGTGCCGGAGCGCCCAAGGCGATGGGGCGCACCACCGTTTTGCGTCAGCAAACCCCTTCAGAATGCGAAATCCGGACGAATGCGAGGGCCGGACTAGGGAACCACATTGCACAAGCTGGGGAAAGCCCCCAAATGAGCGGTAGGACCTCTGGCCTTAAAGCGGCTCTGGGCGCGGGTTGGAAAAAGCCAGAGCAGCCCATTAATCCATCCAATCGATCGATCGAATCACTACCAACACAATCGAACGGCTACTCGATCAAGATGGCTCGCCGGGAGGTTTGTAGTCGACGGCTTCGTCGGCGAATTTCTCGAGCAGCGCAAGCTCACGGTTGAAAGTCCCTGCCGGCGCTGCCATGAAGTGAACGCGATCCGGTTCGTAGCGGACCGCGAGGCAGGGGTCCTCCTCGCTGGAGCCGCGGCCGAGCATGGCCGCGATCCGGCACTCGGTTCCCTCCCCGATGACCCGCAAGATGGAGCTCAGCCTGTCTCCCGGGTTTTTATCACCAGACTCCGGATCGAATGTCTCGGCGATTTCGCTGGTATCGATCTCGTTATCGGTCGCGATGCCCTGGGCGAGGTTGCCCATGGAGACGATGGCGCTGTCGTCGGTCGAGACCCCGGCCCACGCGGTCCCATCCTGGGCCACGCGCACGACGGTCGCATTCTGACCCTCTCGAATCAAGAGGATGGCTAGATTCTCTAGGTCGTAGTACTGGCGGAGGCTCTCCAGCATGTACGGGTATCGTTCTTTGGGCGTGGGCTCCATGATCGTTCCGTTCAGTTGACCGCAGATAGTTCCGCTTGGGTCCTGGTGAAAACTCGCGCGAGTCTATCTACGCCTTATCGGAAATACAAAACAACTAGGCCAGTCGCCTCAACAGGTGTGCCCGGCGAGGGCTACCGCACCGTCTTCGGCGCTCGCTGTTTGGCTCCTTTCGCGCCCCGAGGATCGCAACTGAAAATCGTGGTGTCGCCGGTTCGATTCCGGCCCTCGCCACTCACTCACTCTGACTCTCTAAGCCCGTTGCCCCCGTGCGCGGGGTGCCTTATCTAGGCGTTCTGTTTGGGGCCAGTGGCCGTCGGTCAGCTCTAGGTCCCGCTTGGCCGCCAGCAGGGCAGCGACCCGGGCCAACTGACGCTGCGTCTTGACCATTCTCAAGTTATATATCTGATTTGACGTATACTCTCAGCATGGAGGATGCCAGAAAATCACCTCGCTGCGGGCTCTTGGTCCGCGAAGCGCGTCGTCGCCACAAGCTCGACCAGGCAGAGCTCGCTCGGCGCCTTGGCACCAGCCAGGCGGCGATCTCGCGAATAGAGCGCGATCTCGTCTCCCCTTCGATCGAGACCCTGAACAGGATCATGGAGGCGATGGGCGAGACGATCATCGTCTCGACGACCCCGCTAAACGAGGCGGGCCCCGGCGCCGGGAACGTGGCGATCTCTGAGCTGCGCGCCGACTACGAGCAGCTCACGCCGGGCGAGCGTCTGGAGCAGGCGGCCGAGCTCAGCAAGGTCGCCACCGAGCTGGCGATGGGAGCGGAGACCTGATGGCGCGGGGATCCGGGGGCAGCGATCGACGCTCGGGGGCGACTTCTCGTCGCCCACTCGAAGTCGATGAGCTGCTGGAGGTCATCGACGCTCACGAGGTCGACTACGTGATCATCGGCGGGTTCGCGGTTGCGGCCCATGGCCACCCCCGAGCAACCAAGGACGTCGATATCTGCCCCAATCCCAAGCAGGCGAACCACCGTCGACTTGCCGCTGCCCTCGAGGAGCTCGAGGCAACCCCGATCGACATCGACGAGTTCAGGGGTGAGTTCGACCTGCGACCCGGCTACGAGGGCTTGCAGCAAGGCGGCAACTGGACCCTGATGACCAAGCATGGCCGCCTCGATGTGATGCGGACCTTCAGCTTCGAGGGAACCGATGAGGAGCTTGGCGACTACACCGATATCGCCGGCCACGCTGTCTCCCGAGACTTCTACGGCAAGCCACGCAGGTTCTGCGGGTACGAGGACCTGCTGGCGATGAAGCGCGCCGCCAATCGAGACCAGGACCGGATCGACGTCAACAGCCTGAAGCAGGCTCGCCGGGAACTCTGACACGAAGCGCGCTCGAGCCCTTTACCGCGGGTCGTCGAAGTGGGGGCCCGCAGCACTGACCGCGCTGTCGTAGCCGCCAAACGCCTTTCGAAAAGTGACCGCTCGCCGCCTCGATTCCTTGGTTGACCTTTCGTCAGTCGGCCTGGCCGCGGTGCCGACGGGCGCTCAGACGCTCGCGCGCCGAAGGGCTTTCGGCCTTCTGCGCGATGTATTGCTGAGCGACCGAGGCAAGCAGGGCGACGAACACACCGATGCCGGTGAGGATGTAGAAGATCGTGAAGATCTGGGTGCCGGCCGTAGTAGGCGAGAGGTCGCCGTAGCCGACGGTCGTCAGGGTCACGACGGAGAAGTAGAGCGACTCAACGACGGTCCAATCTTCGAAGCGCCAGTAAAAGAGTGTTCCGGTGAGCACCAAGGCAGCCGCGACAAAGGGCAGCGCCTTGGTCTCCGGGTCGTGCCAAACGCCGGCGACGGCACGCGCGAGCCCTCGGAACGCAAGCGCCAAAGGAACCATGGAGTCAGGTTTCGCCATGTCCGCGCGCTCTCCTGGACTGCATTGCGGTCCGGGAGGTTAGGCTCGTTCATCGAAGTGGCGGTCCGCAGCACTGACCGCGCTGTCGTAGCCGCCAAACGCCTCCTCCTTTGGAGAGGAGTTCCTTGCGGATCTCTTCGTAGGTGGTCGTGGAACGAACTCGCCATCGTCGGCGACCCCGAGTTCCGTGCCGAGCTTGAGACGTTTGAGGGGAGCTGGATCGAGCGACGTTGCCGCGGCGACTGCGGTTGACCAGAAGCCTTCGACGCAGTTGGACCCGGCGTTCGCTGGCAGATCAGCAGCGCCGATACTCCGGCGTCGTCTCGTCGCTGACTGCGTCCATGAGCCTCGAGTCGGGCCCTCGCCGTGTCGCCGGTCGCTTGACTCGACCCGAGACCTCAGGTGGCTCAGAGGGTGACGGTGTCGGCGAAGACCGTGCGGCGGGTGAGCTGCGCTTCGAGGGGATCGGTGGGGGCGGTGCGCGAGGGTTCGATGTCCTCGATCTCCTTGACGACCAGGCGGTGTGCCCTGCCGTCGGCGGGCACCTGGATCGAGTCCAGGGGCTTGCCGAGGACGCCGGTTGTGGTGCTCTCGGGATGCCAGCCGGCCAGGTTGGCGTCGGAGCTCAGGGTGGTGAGCTCCGATGTGGGCTGACCCGCGGCGGCTGACTCGAGCCGCGCCTCCACCCGGTTCCAGGGCCCGCCTGGGGCTCGACCGGTGAGCGTCACCACCGGGCCCGCGTCAGTGCGCTGCACGGTCAGGGTTCGGTTGGGCAGCAGCGAGACGGGGTCGGGCTTGACGAGCGTCGAGAGCTCCAGGCCGGGCAGGCTGTGGGGTTGGTATCGGGCCAGGCAAAGACGCACGAACGGACTGTAGGACTGCTCGGCGAGGTTGCCGAGGCCGATGTCGGCGAAGCGGCGCCCTTCGGCGTACCAGACGGCGTAGGGCGCGACGGGGAGGATCGCCCCGGATTCGGGATCCTGCGCCAGACCCACTTCGCCGGTCACGGTGCGGTCGGTCGGCTGGGAGCCGGGGGCGGGGGTCTTGTAGAACGGATCCCGGTAGGCGGTTGTGTAGAGCGTTGGGTGCTTGGCCGGGTCTGTCGGCGCAGATCGCTCGCCCTCGCCCGCCGGCGACCCCGCGAGGGTCGCGTCGGGCAGGACGATCAGGCCCAGTCGCTCGCCCTCGCCGGTCGCATACCAGGGGCCGCCGAGCTCGACTCGCAACCGCCCGCCCTCGCGCGTGCGGGTCAGGGTCGTCCCGTCATCGCTCTCCTGCCAGGTGAAGGCGGGCACCACGGAGAGCACGGTCGGTGGCGCCGGGCGCGCCGTGTTCGGCACCGAGACCGGTCCGAGGTCGGCGCGCGCGGTGAACGCCTCCTCGGGCTCGCTCGGGTCGAAGAAGCCGCGGAACCTGCTGCGCGCCGACAGGGTGTAGGTGATCTCGCGGTGCTTGGTGTCGGCGAACTCGTGCCGGATCGCGGGCAGCGCCTCGTCATCGAGCCCAACCGGCAGCGACTCGAGCACCTCCTCGGTGGCCTCCGGCTCAGGGGCGTCGGCCCACTCCTTCCAGCTGGCGCTGACGTCGACCTGGACGGTGCTGTCGCGGTCGATGCCCAGCCGCGGGTTGTCGGCATCGGCGATCAGGGCGTCTGTGCCGTCCGGCACGCGGGTCGCTGTCAGCGACGCGGCGGGCAGGGCCAGTGGCCGGCGCACGGCATGCACGACGTGCAGCGTGCGCGCCGGCGTGATCACCGGGTGCCTCCCCGAGCGGGCCGCCTTGGTCGCGACCTCGTCCTCGGCGATCCAGGCTCCGGCGGCGAAGCGATCGAGATAGTCGTTGTCCAGCTTCGAGGACAGCTCCAGCGTGGCTTGCTGGCCGGGCGGGATGAAGAGCGTCGCGGTCTGGTTGTCGGCCCAATCCAGGTCGATCGCCGTGCCCAGCTCCGCCGGCTCCACCTCGACGGTCTTCGGCTCGTGGTCGGGCCAGGTCTCTTTGCCCCAGGCTTTGATCCTCACCGGCGTCGGCGCCGAGCCGGTGCTCCAGGGCACGGCGAGCAAGGCGACGCCCTCGGCCGCTGGGTCGGGCAGCCAGGTGTAGTGGCGGCCGTTGCGTGTCTCGGCGCCCGCCCGCGGCTCGGCCAGCGCCCGGCGCGCGTTGCGCCAGGTGTCCTCGTCCTCGCCGTCGAGCTTGCCGTGATGCTCGGCGATCGTGAAGGTCGCCGCCGATGGCAGCAGGGCGCGGCTGTCGTTGGGGGGGTAGTCGGCCAACCCGTTCGCTGCCGGATCGCCGCGCGGGTCGCTGCGCACGACGAGGACGTCGAGCTTGCCGCCGGGGCCGAGCAGCTCGTGATTGAGCTCTGTCTCCTCGCCTTTGGTGACCAGCAGCCCAGCGGGCGGCGGGATCTCAGGCGGCGCCAGCGGCTCGTAGCGGCCGTAGTGGGTTTCCGCGCTCGCGCCGGCATCGCCCTGCTCGTCGAACTCGACCCCACCGCCGGCGAGGTCGACGACCCGCGCGCGCAGTTCGTAGGAAGACCCGAAGCGCAGCTCTGGGTCGGGCGATTGCCGATCGGGATCGAGCCCGTGATCCCACTCGAACTCGTAGGGCATCTGGGCGGTGCGCATCGGCCCAAGGCCCGGTTCCCCCAGCGAGGGCCGCGGCAGCGCGAGGTTCCAGCCGCTCCAACGGGCGACGACCTCGTCGGTGCGCGGCACGCCGCGATCGAGGACCGCCGCCGCGGGCTTCACGTGGCCCTCCTCCACTTGCCGTCCTTTGCCGATCGTCACCCCGTTTACCCGGTACTTGGCGCTGCGGCGGGTCAGCGAGTGCCAGTCCCTACCCGGTTCCCGCACGTCGATCCGGTAGCCGAGGGCCAGGTCGTCGGCGGTCAAGGCGGGACCGTCGGCAAGCGACTCGCGCCTCGCGTTGCCGCTCGCCCGTTCGTTGCGCGCTGCCAGCGCCGCGCGCCGGTTGCGCTGTACGAGCATCAGGCCGCTCGTGCGCAGCTCCGGCAGCGTCGCCGGCTCGTCCGGGTTGCCGGCAAGGGCCGCCTTGGTGTCGGCGAGCCGCGCGACCGCGCCGTCGACGTCGAGGGTCGCCACTTCCCAGCCGTCTTGCAGGTCGACCAGGCCGTCGGAGATCGTCGCGGTCGGGGCCGGCAGGAAGCCTTGGTTGGAGACGACGAAGGCCGTGCGCGGCGAGACGACGGCGCCGATGCCGGCCGGCGCGCCGGGCCAGTGGACGGCGATCTCACCCCGGTTGCCGGCGGCGGCGAGCGCTTTGCTCGGTACCGTCAGCTCGACCACCAGCCCGAGCGCGCGTAGCACCGCCGGGTACTCCCTGAGCAGGGCAATCGAGCCATGGAAGTCGGGCTCGACGAAGTCCGGTTTCTCCTCTTTTGGCGGGGGGGCCGGCGGGTTGGGCGCGGGCAGGTCAAGCCCTGCGACCTGGTCACGGACGACCTCCGGGTCGCCGACGCTGCGCGCGACCGTGCCGTATGCCGAGTCGATTTCCTCTGCGTGTTCGCCGGTCGACGCCACCTCCGGGTCCTTGTAGGTGCGCTGGCCGGCGTACGGCCTCACCGCGATGCTGCCGAAGAACTCCGACCAGATCTTTGAGTCCCCTTTGCTGTGCCAGCTGATCGCCAGCGGGTCGAGGGGTGCGCCGGATGCGCCACGTATCTCGACTTCGACCTCGGCGTCGCGGACGAGGGCGGGCCAGTCGGCCAACCCGTAGTCATCGAGCGTCTTCCCCGGCCCAGTCAGGCGCGGGGTGAGGACGACGCGCAGCAGAGTCCGCTCGTCCTCGATCTGCACGCCGGGAACGGCGATCAGCAGCAGCTCGCTCACCGCTCGTCACCTCCCGTGGCAACCCCGCCGGTGAATGCCTGCCGGTAGCTGCGCCAAGCAGCAAGCTCCTCCGCGGAGGGCTGGGCCTCGATCGCTTCGAAGACCGCGTCGTCGTCGAGCTGCGCGCCGGCGATCGGCGTGCGGAGGAAGGACTCGCCGAGGTTTGGCCCCCGGGCGGGCAGCACTCTTTCGGCGGGTGTCGCGCTGTCGTCGCCCTGCAGGACCCACGGCCCGCTGTCGATCTCCACCGAGTCCGACCACAGGGTCAGGTCCAGCTCCAGCACGAGCTTTGCCCGTCCCTCCAGGCGGTTCAGCTCCGATCGGTAGGAGAGCTGCACGACCAGCTCGATCGAGGCCGAGACGAGGCCGAGCACCTCGACGCTGCCGCCGATGCGGATGTAGCCGGTCAGCTCAACCGAGCTGCCCTGCTGCACATAGCGGACGCCGCCAAGCGCGTGGATCTCTCCCCTGGCGACGAGGAAGTCGACCGACATCGCCGCGCCGAACTCGAGCGAGGCCTCGATCCGCGGCCCCTTTGCGTCGATCCTGATGTCGATGTAGCCGCCGCCGCTGAAGGCGAGGACGCTGACCGCGAAGGGGGCGCTGCGGCTGGCGAAGCCGACCGCCACCGAGACCGGGTCACCGCTGAACGGCACCTCGACGCCGCTGCGGAAGACGAGGTTGCTGAGGCTGAAGGCGGCGCACTGGACGCTTGGAACGGGCACCGTGAAGGTCGCCGAGACCCCGGAGGGGGTGGGCCGCAGGCTCGGCGCGCTGCCGAGCAGGTCGGCCGCGTCCTGCAGCTTTTTGAGCAGCGCCAGCGGCCCGAGGAACTCGACGTCGAAGCCCTCGATGTCGACTCGCGGCGGTGCCGCCGCGCCCCCCGTTGTCTGCTGCGCGTAGGCCAGCTTGCCGAAGGTCAGCTGCAGCAGCGGTTTGCTTCCCGGCGGGAAGGCGAGCATGAAGTCGCGCACGTTGCAGCTCGTCTCCACCCTGTCGGGGGCGCTGAGCACTTCCAGCGTCAGCAGGCTGCGCCGTCCCGGCTCTTTCTCGGTGGGGAAGGTGCGCAGGGCGAGGAAGTCCTTCAGCGCCATGTCCTTCCACTCCATGCGCACGACCGGCGGGCGCCCCTCGACCAGGTCGGAGACGATCTGCGGGGTTATCTGCTTGGGCTCCTGCGCATCCTCCGTCTCGAAGCTGAGCAGATCCTGCAGCTTGAAGCCGAGCAGGGTCGCGGCGTCCCCCACCGCCTTGGCCGGATCGCTGCTCGTCAGCGCCGCGGCCTGGACCGGGCCGCTCGCCCGTGAGATGCCGTCGGCGGCGAGCTGCAGCGCCGTCAGCCCACCCGAGCGATCGGCCATCGAGGTGAAGTCGACGCCGATCTCCTCGACGGCGTCGAAGAGCAGCTCTGCGGCC
Organism: uncultured Solirubrobacterales bacterium; assembly: GCA_963715455.1. Classification (GTDB taxonomy): domain Bacteria; phylum Actinomycetota; class Thermoleophilia; order Solirubrobacterales; family 70-9; genus VRUE01. The sequence goes on from OY970245.1 coordinate 839,566, forward strand.
TCGCCTTTCTCGAGGTAGTCGCTGGCGAAGGAGACTGCCGTGCTCAGCCTGGAGTCATCGGCAGTCGCCTCGCCGAGCAGGGTGCGCACCGCCGGCAGGTCGATGCGCATCGCCCACTGCTGCTCCTGCCCGTCTTCTGCCGCCCGCCCCAGGGTGGGGGAGAAGAGATCGTCGGAGCTGGGGCCGAGGATGTTGAGCGCCCGCACGACCTGCACGTCTTCCGGGCGCGGGTTGGCGCTGCCGACGACGTCGAGCAGGATGCCTGGCACCTCGACCGCGCCGGGGCCGGACATGTCTGCGGCCCCCTCTTCTTCGCCGCCGGTCGGGCCCCAGGCTTCGCTCAGCCGGTGGGGGAGCTCTGGGTCCTCGAGCGAGACGTACTCGGGCAACGAGGCCTGGGCCCGCAGGACGAAGTCTTTGATGAGGATCAGCGGCATCGTCACGTCGAACGCCTGCTCGCCGCTACGCAGGCGCACTGGGAACTGCAGCAGCTCGCCCTCGGTCGTCTTCGGCCAGACGAAGACGGCGTCGGTCGTGGCGAGGCTTTTCAGCTCCTCGATCTGCCAGTCGAGCGCGGCGATCTCCTGTTTCTTGGCAAGCCATTGGATCGCCGCCTGGTTGCCTTCCCGGACGAGGTCTTCGACGGTTCGGGTCTGGCCGAGCAGCGGTTCGCATTCGCTGAACGCCGCATTGGCCTGCGGGGTGAGGCGGCCAATTTCGCCGCTCACGAACGCATGTCGGGCAAAGTTCGCGCCCAGTTCTCGAATCTGCGCGAACAGCGAGTTGACCGCTTCCCTTGCCGCGGCGATCTCGGGCGAAGGGCCTCCTTCGGGGCCCGGGAACTGCGAATGTTCCAGCTGTTCGAGGTTCCTTTGCGCCGCTTCGAGCGGGCCGGCCAGCGCGTTGGCTTGCTGGACGGCGGGGTCGAGTTCGGCGAACTCGGCTTCGAACGGGCCAAGCGTGCTGGCTAGGGACTGCCAGCGCAGCGCCGGTCCGAAGCCGATTCGCAAGAGATCTTCGATCGTCCTCGGCGCCGTTTCGGGCAGCCACTGCGCTTCCAGTTCGCCGGCGGCGGTTTCTGCTGTCTGGCGATTTTCCCGCAGGGTTTCCAGGGCGGGTGTGGGCCGTTCGTACTGGTAGCCGACCTGAGGGTCTCCTAGGCCGGTGAAGGAGGTGGTGGTCAGCTCGACCGAGGAGAAGGGGAAGCTGCGGTCGAATACGGGTCCGACCGAGTGGATCACCGGTTTGGGGATTTTGAGCGTCCGCACTCGCCGCAGGGTGAGCGTGCCGCCGGGCGGTACCGTTTGCCCGCCGGGGGTCAGGGCAGCATCGGGATCGCGGACGCTCGTCGTCGTCTGGATGACCGGCTGGCCGAAGGGGAAGATCCGCATCTGCTCGACGACGACGACCGCTTGGTCGCGACCGAGCGTGGCGCGCTGCGACCAGCGGAACCCCGGCCACTCGCCGTGCGCGGCCAGCGAGCCGCCGAGCGCGGTCAGCTCGAGCTTGTCGGTGTGGGGCGGGGCCGCCAGGCCGTTGGCGGCGATCGTGGTGCGGTGGTCCCGGCTGAGCGCGAGCCCCACGCCGGGCGGGTCTTGGCTATTGGCCAAGCCGCTGTCGACCGGCAGCAGGCCGAGCTCGCCCGGAGGCGAGCCTTGCCCGGCGCCACGGAGCCGCGACAGCCAGAGCCCGACAACGCCCTCGGCAGATCGCAGCGCGCCCGGGGCATGCTCCACCTGTGTCCCCGCTTCGACCCAGGGGGCGAACGCCAGTCGCCAGGGCAGCTCGATCGCGGTGTCGGCGGGCCCAGCTGGCGTCGCCGCCTGCGCCAGCGTCGTGCAGGCGGCCAGGATCCCCTCGGCGTCGAGGCGCACCGACGTTCCCTCTGCCACCTCGTAGGCCACGCGGCTCGGGCCGGCGAGCTGCGCCCAGGTGATCAGGCCTTCTTCGACCTGCTTGGTCGTTCCCTCGGCGGCGTGCTGCGGCGGCAGGTGGAGGATGATGCGTGCGCCGTCTTCGGCCATCGCCTCGAGGCTGTCGCCTTCCAGGTGGAAGCCGCGCAGGCGCACGCCAAGCACGGCGAGGTCCGCGCCGCGCGTCAGGAGGAAGTCGGCGTCCATCGCTACGGCCCGCCGGGGGGCAGCAGCTCGGGTCGCCCGGCTGGCCCGAAGCGGCCGGCGATCAGGTCGTCGAGCGGCAGGCTCGCCAGCCGTGTGCGCTCCGTCGCGCCGATGTCGCCCCAGCGCTGGAACATCCCGTTGGTCAGCGTGATCCAGCTCCAGCGGTCTTTGAAGTCGAGCAGGTTGCCGCTGGGAAGGTCGCGGATGAACGCCCGGTGGTAGGGGTGGATCTCGTTTGCGAAGGGCCGTGGCTGGAAGCCCGCCGGCAGGACGTCGTAGTGCGGCTGGATGACCGACTTCTGCTCGTTCTCCAGGAGGTCTCGGCATCCCTCGGCAACACGGCCGGTGGTGATCTTGTTCCAGGCGGCCCCGTAGGAGCGCGCCGGGAACCCCGGGACGAAGGTCGGCACGCCGCTGGGGTAAGCGGTGTATTCGTTGAAGCGGTCGTGCAGGTGCCCCAGCTTGACCGCCTCGGACCAGTGGTCGAGATAGGCCTCGTGCAGCCAGGCGAGGTCGAAGAAGATGTCGCGGCCGATGCGCACGAAGATCTTCTGTTCGGGGGAGCCCGCCCCGAGGTCGAGGCCGCCGACCACGGCCCCGCCCGCCATGCGGCCCAGGCCGGCCCAGAGGAACTCGTTCGGAGCGAGCAGGTAGAGGTCGCGGTAGTAGCCGTAGAGATCGCGGACCCGCGGCCGGTTGTGTGTCCAGCCCAGCTCCGGGTCCCAGTCGGCGTGGGCGCTGTTGCGAGCTTTGGCAAGGGCGCGGTTGCTGTAGAAGGAGTGGCGGTCCGAGTAGTGCAGGGCGAGGTCGTCCATGCTCGGCAGCGGTTCGATATCGAGCCGGCCCATCGTCTTGACGCCGACCTTGCCGTCGCTGGGTTCGATTCCTCGCGAGCGCTTGAAGGCGCTGACCGCCAGGGCGGTCTCTTCGCCGTAGTCGCCGTCGGCGCCAAAGGTCGGCAGGTCGAATTTCAGGTCGAGCAGCGCCCACTGCACGCGCCGCACGGCAATCCCCTCGTCGCCCTCGCCCTCCATCACGTGGCCGCCTGCCGCACAGGCCTCGAGGATCGGGTCGCCGGCGAAGCGCGGGTTGCTCAGGGCCATCGGGCAATCACGCGGGGCTTTATACAAGAAAAACTTTGTAAAAGGCCTAGCCAGGCGAGAGATCGCCGAAATAGCTCGCTAGGGTCAGGCGATGCGGACCGCGGTGATCACGGGGGCCTCCAGCGGCATCGGCGAGGCTGCGGCTAGAGCGCTGGCCGGCGAGGGCTACCGAACGATCCTTGCGGCGCGCCGGCTCGGGCGGCTGCAGGCGCTGGCAGCGGAAATCGGCGGCGAGGCGCAGCTCCTCGACGTCGCGGATGCGGACTCGGTTGCCTCCTTCGCTACGGCGGTCGAGGCCTGTGACGTGCTCGTCAACAATGCCGGTGGCGCCCTTGGCCTCGATCCGGTCGCCGAGGCCGACGAAGAGCAGTGGCTGCAGATGTACGAGGCCAACGTGATGGGCACGATGCGCATGACCCGCGCCCTGTTGCCGCAGCTCACCGCTTCCGGCGACGGACACGTCGTCACCGTCACCAGCACCGCCGCCTTCGAGACCTACCGCGGCGGCGCCGGCTACACCGCTGCCAAGCACGCCCAGCGGGCCGTGCTGCGCACGCTGCGCCTGGAGTCGCTCGGCCAGCCCGTGCGCTTCACCGAGATCGCGCCGGGCATGGTCGAGACCGAGTTCTCCCTGGTCCGCTTTGGCGGCGACGAGCAGGCCGCGCGACGCGTCTACGAGGGCATGCAGCCACTGACCGCCGAGGACGTCGCCGAGTGCATCCGCTGGGCCTTGGCCCAGCCTGCCCACGTCAACGTCGACGAGATCGTCGTGCGGCCGCGCGACCAAGCGACGGCGACCGACGTGCACCGGGACGACTGACGGACGGTCGGCTAATCGCCGGCCAGGAAACCCTCGGGCTCGGGCACGACGGTATTGATCAACTCGCCGATCCGCTCGATCTCAACCCGCACGGTGCTGCCGAGCTGGAGCAGGTTCTCGCGGACCGGTTTGCGGCCGAGGCCGACACCGGCAGGGGTACCGGTGGCGATCACGTCGCCCGGCTCCAGCGTGAACGCTTCGGAGAGGTGGGCAACCTGCTGGAAGCAGTCGAAGACCATCTCGGCGCTGCTCGCGTCCTGGCGCAGCTCGTCGTCGACGAAGCAGCGCACGCGCAAGTCCTGCGGGTCGCCGACCTCCTCGGGCGTGACCAGCCAGGGCCCCAGTGGGCCGTGTGTGTCGAAGGACTTGCCGATCGTCATCGTTCGCGCGCGGCCCTGCCAGTCGCGCACGCTGACGTCGTTGGCGCAGGTGTAGCCGGCGATCACCTCGTGGGCGCGATCGACCGGTACGTGGCGGCAGCGCTTGCCGATTACCAGCGCCAGCTCTGCCTCATAGTCGAGGAAGGTCGAGACCTTGGGCATGTGGATCTCGGCACCGGGCCCGACCACACAGGTGACCTGCTTGTTGAAGAAGACCGGTACCTCGGGCGCCTCCATCCCCATCTCCGCGATGTGATCGGCATAGTTGAGGGCGATCGCCAGGTACTTGCGCGGCACAGCCGGCGCCAGCAGGCGTACATCGGCAAGCGGCAGGCGTGGGGCGTCGGTGGAGAGTTTCTCCAAACCGCCGCGGCCGACCTCGCCGAGCGCCACAGCCGGTTCGGCGGGGAGCCCCGAGCTGGAAAGGTCGACGACCTCGTCTCCTTCGACGAGGCCGAGGGCCGCGCCCTCATCGGCCGCGAAACGGCAAAGCCTCATCAAGCCGGGGCGTTTTGCTGGCGACGCATCTCGCGCACCAGCCACCAGTCGACGACGTAGCCGCCGAAGGGCACCACGGCGCCGACCAGCACCCAGAAGGTCGTCTTGCCTGACCAGCCGAGCTCGGCCCGCAGGTTGAGGGCGACGATCACGTAGGCGATGAAAAGGGCGCCGTGGATCGGTCCGAGGATGTGCACGCCGAACTCGCTGCCGTCAGTGCGCTTGACCACGGAGGCGGCGAGCAACAAGAGAAAGCTGGTCGCCTCGGCTAGCGCGACATAGCGCATCGGCTTCACGGCTGTGAACCCTAGTCGAGCTCGGGCCCGACTTACCTGTGGTTAAGAAACCCCCGCAAAACGCGGACAAAGAGGCGAGCAGGCGAGCCGTCCGCACGTGCCTCTACCTTGGGTCGCAGATGGAGCAGCAGGCTCTCACCGAGGCACTCGTCGAAGCCCGCGTGCCACTCGGCAAGCTCGAGGACGGACAGCGGGTGGGCGGCGTCTACGCCGTCCGCGAGCGCGAGCTGCGGCGCAAGCGCAATGGCGAGCCCTGGCTGCGCCTCTCCCTCGGCGACGCCAGCGGCAGCTGCGAGGCGGTTGCCTGGGAGGAGGCCGAGACGCTCTACGCGATCGCCGCGCCCGGCGCCCCGATCCACGTCTCCGGTCTCTTCGAGGTGAGCGAGCGCTGGGGGGCGAAGATCAAGCTCTCCGCCCTGCGCGAGGCGAGCGCCGACGAGTATCGCTCGGAGGATCTGGCGGTTGAGTCTGAGGTCCCATTCGAGCGTCTGGAGAGCGACCTACGCGAGCTGCTGGCGACGGTGCAGGACCGCCAGCTGCGCTACCTGCTTGAGCGATTCTTTGGCGAGGAGTCGGAGATCTGGGCTCGCTTCCGCGACGCGCCGGCGGCCAAGGTCTACCACCAGGCCTACCGCCACGGCCTGCTCGAGCACACGCTCTCCGTCGCACAGGCGGTGAGCGCCGCAGCCGCCTTCTTCCCGGGTATCGATCGCGACGTCGCGGTCAGCGGCGCGCTCCTGCACGACATCGGCAAGACCGAGGCCTACAACGACGACCCGCTGGCAATCGACCTCACCGACGCCGGCCGCCTGCAGGGCGAGATCCCGCTCGGCTACTACAAGGTGCGCCGCGAGATTGAGGAGATTCCCGGCTTCGACCCCGCTCTCGCCCAGGCCGTGCTGCACATCATCCTCGCCCACCACGGCTCGCTCGAGCACGGCTCGCCGGTCGCCCCCGCCACCCGCGAGGCGGTTCTCGTCCACATGATCGACAACCTCGGCGGCCGCCTCGGCAGCTTCGACCGGCTCGAGCGCCAGCTGCCCGTCGGCGAGTCCTGGTCTGGCTTCGACAGGGCATTGTCTGGCTCGGCCTACTTCGGCCAGCGCGCCGCCGCCTGACGCCGCCATGCGGCGTCCCGGTCGCTCGCGCGCAAGGCACGCCACGCTCCCTGCGTCCTTGCCGACAACGTCAGGCGGCGGCGCGTCAGAACCTGCGTGTGCAGCGCTGAATTTGCTTCACATCGCCGTTGGCCCGTTCCACGCAGCGGACCAGCTTCTGCGGGTTGGCGCCGCGCCGCTTGGTCACCTCGAAGGAGCGGTGCACCTCGCGTTTGATCTGTTTGCTGACGCCCTCTAGCGACTTGCCGATCTGATCGAGGCCACTCGCCTTGATCGCGTTGTTGGTCGTCTCGAGGACCGGCTTTACGAAGAAGAGGTAGCAGCAGAAGAGCACGCCAGCCGTGACCGCAAGCCGGATAATGCCCGAAGTCAGGTTGCCGAAGAGGTTGCGCAGGAGGTCCATGGAGCCCGTCGCAGACTATCCTGCTGCTCAGTGGCGAAGGACACCGAGAAGCTGATCCGCCAGCTCTCGCTGATCTCGTTCCTGATGGCACAGGGGAGGCCGGTGTCGGCCCTCGAGATCAAGCGCGAGGTGGAGGGCTATAGCGACATGAACGACGACGCCTTCGCGCGTCGCTTCTACGCGGACCGGGCCGAGTTGGAGAGCCTCGGTATCCAGCTCGGGGTCGAGAAGCCGGGTGAGGGCTTCTTCGAGGCCGAGCTCTACTCGCTGCCGCCGGAGAACTTCTACCTCGACGCGATCAAGTTCTCCGACGACGAGCTGGCGGCGCTGAGCACGGCGCTGCTGCTGCTCTCCGAAGGCGAATTCGCCTACGCCGAGCCGCTGCGCCTCGCCCTGCAGCAGGTTGCCTGGGGGCACCCCAACCCGCTCAAGGAGGGGGAGCACGCCCCGGTCGAGATGGCGATGACCGCCTCGGCCGGCGGCCGCGACCTCTCCCAGCGCCTCTCGAAGATCGAGACGGCGATCTCGCGCCGCAAGACGATCGAGTTCACCTACTACACGATGGAGCGCGACGAGACCGCGAAGCGCAAGGTCGACCCCTTTCACCTCGTCTTCCGCGGCGGCCAGTTCTACCTGATCGGTTACGCGCACGAGCGCGACGCGGTGCGCGTCTTCCGCCTCTCCCGCATCCAGGGCAAAGTCGGGTACGCCTCCAAGGCCGAGCATGACTTCGCCCCGCCCGAGGACTTCGATCGCCGCGACTACGGCCAGCGCGCCGACTGGCAGCTGGGTGAGAGCCGCGGCCGGGCGAAGATCTTCGTCCGTGACCGCATCGCCTGGCTGATCGAGCGCGACTTCGGCGCCTACGGGAAGCTGCGCGCAGCGAAGAAGTCCGACGGTGCTCCGGGTAAGGGCTCGATTTTCGAGACCGACTACGCCTCGCCGCGTGAGCTGATCGCCTGGGTGCTGCGCTGGCGCCAGAACGCCCAGGTGCTCGGTCCGGATGAGCTGCGCAAGGAGGCCGAGAGCCGCCTCGGCTTGCTCCACCAGCGTCACGACAATGGTTTCGAGCCGGCCGAGATCGTCGACCGGCCGCTGCGCGAGGCGCCGCCCCGCGGCCGCTCCAATGGGCGCGGCGAGGCGGCGATCCGCCCCGAGCGCTTCGCCCGCCTCGTCACCTTGGCCGGTCTGCTGATCGAATCGGCCAAGGGCGAGGAGCGGTTGCGCGTCGCGGAGCTGCGCGGGCGCCTCGAACTGACCGACGAGGAGTTGCAGGAGGACATCGACCTGCTCAACGTGGTCAACTTCGGCGGCGGCACCTACGTGCTCTACGCCGAAATCCAGGGCGATGAGATCGAGGTCGACTCAGAGCCCTACGGCGACAACTTCGCCCGCCCGGCGCGACTGTTGCCGCTCGAGGCAAAGGCCCTGGTCGCCGCGATCGACCTCTTCGGCGACCACCTGCCCCAGGGTGGCCTACAGAGTGCCCGCGCCAAGATCGTCGAGGCGCTCGGTCACGATCCCTCCATGGAGGGGCTGGAGATCGCCGCGGGAAGCGGCGGCGACGCCGAGGTCTCCCGGGTTGTCAACGAGGCGATCGGCGCCAGCCGCATCCTCGAGATCCAGTACTACAAGGAGAACGAGGACCAGTTCACCAAACGCGCCGTCGAGCCCTATCGGTTGGAGAACGGGCGCGAGGGCTGGTACGTCGAGTGCTACGACCTGACCAAAGAGGGAGTGCGTCACTTCAAGCTCGACCGGGTCAAGGAGGCGACGCTCTCCGCCGATACGTTCGAGCCGCGGCCCGAGGTCGAGGAGCTGGCCGGGGTCGAGGGCTGGATGACCCACGGCGAGGTGCCGACCGCCCATGTCGCCCGCGTTTGGGTCTCGCCCGAGCGGGCCCGCTGGCTGCGCGAGGAGCGCACCGTGGTCGAGGAGCTGGCCGACGGCGCCGTCGTCGTCGAGCTGCCCTACGCCGGCACCTCCTGGCTGGTGCGCGAGATCCTGCGCGGCGCCGGCGACCTGGTCGTGCTCGAGCCCGACGACGCCCGCGCCGCGATCGCCAAAGAGGTTTCCGGCTGATCGTCATGGGTGGGACGACTTATCCGTGTATATGACGGATAAAGCGCCCCACCATCCGGAGGTCGAGCGCCTCGTCGCCCCCAACCCGGGGCCGATGACGCTGGAGGGGACCAACACTTATCTCTATGGGTCCGATCCCTGCACGGTGATCGATCCGGGGCCGGACGACACGGGCCACCTCGAGGCAGTGCGTGCTGCGGCCGAGGAGCGCGGTGGCATCGGGCTCGTGCTGCTCACCCACGGCCATGGTGACCATGCCGACGGAGCGGAGCGACTCGGAGTGGAAGTGGTCCTGCCCGGCGATGGCGACGAGTACAGCGGTCTACGCGCCGTGGCCACGCCCGGCCACGCGCCGGATCACGTCTGTCTGTTGACCGCCGACCGGGTCTGCTTCAGCGGCGACCTCGTGCTCGGCGAGGGCTCGACCTTCGTGCCGCCCGATGGTGGCTCGCTCACCGCCTACATGGACTCGCTGCACCGCATGCAGGCCGAGCCGATCGAGCTGATCTGTCCGGGCCACGGTCCCTGGGTCACCGAGCCGGCGGCGAAGCTGGCCGAGTACGTCGAGCACCGCGAGATGCGCGAGCGTCGCCTGCTCGCCGCCCTGCAGCGCGGCGAGCGCTCCCGCGAGGCGCTGCTCGACGAGGCCTGGAGCGACGTTCCAGCTGAGCTGCGCCCCGCAGCCGCGATGGTTATGCAGGCTCACCTCGACAAGCTCGGCGGGGAGGGCCAAGACGTAGGCGATCTCCTTCCCTGACGCCTGGCTGACCACCATCCTGGCTGACTGGCCAGTATGGTGGTCACATGAGTGGCGGGCGCGCACTGCGGACTGGATTGTGGGCGGGGGTTGCCGGGACCGGGATCGCTGCCGTGACAACGGCGGCTGCCTGGCACTGGCTGGCACGCCGGCCACTCCCCAAGCAGAAGGGCACGATTTCGCTCGACGGGCTGCAGGGCCCGGTGCGCATCCGTCGCGACCGTTGGGGGGTTCCGCACGTCGAGGCCGAGAGCGCTGCCGACATCTGGTTCGCCGAGGGCTTCTGCCACGGCCAGGACCGGCTCTGGCAACTCGACTTCTACCGCCGCGTGGTCTGCGGCCGGGTCGCCGAGATGGCCGGCGAGGAGGGACTGCCGATCGACCGCCTGATGCGCACCCTGGGCATCCGCCGCGCCGCCGAGCGCGAGGCGGCGACGCTCGACCCCGAGCTGCTCGCCCTGCTGGAGCGCTTCTGCGAGGGGGTCAACGCGGCCGCCGCCGACGCCAAAGCGATGCCCTTCGAGATGCAGCTGCTGCGTCTCGCCTGGAAGCCCTGGCGCCCGGTGGACATCCTCAGCCTCGGCAAGCTGCTCGCCTTCGGCCTCTCGACCAACTGGGAGCGGGAGCTGCTGCGCGCCGACATGGTGCGCGCCCTCGGCCCCGAGCTGGCGGCGCGCCTCGACACCGTCTACCCGGCTGAGAACCCCGTCGTCACCCAGGAAGCCTGGTCGGGCGACGGCCTGGCGATCGTCGAGCAGATCGACGCCGTGCGCCACTCGATCGGGCTCGCCGCGGAGGCGAGCGGCTCGAACAACTGGGCGGTCTCGGGCGCGCTCAGCGCCAGCGGCAAGCCGCTGATCGCCGGCGATCCGCACCTGCCACCGAGCATGCCGGGCATCTGGTACCAGGTCGGCCTCACGCTCGGCGACCGTTTTGTGCGCGGCGCCTCGCTGCCGGGCATGCCCGGCGTCTATATGGGCCAAAACAACGACGTCTGCTGGACCTTCACCAACGTGATGGCCGATGTGCAGGACCTCTTCGTCGAGCGGGTCGAGGGCGGCAACTACCTCTTCGAAGACGAGTGGCAGCCGCTCGAAATCGTGCGTGAGGAGATCCCGGTCAAGGGCCGCGACGCGCCCGAGGTGCTCGACGTGCGCATCACCCACCACGGCCCGCTGGTCAACGAGGCGCTGGGCGCCGACGAGGGCGAGCCGCTGGCGCTGCGCTGGCAGACGCTGGACCAGGCGACCGCCTTCAGCGGCATGTTCGAGCTGCACGAGATCGGCTCGGGCCCGGAGCTGGTCGCCAAGCTCGAAGGCCACAGCTCGCCTGCCTCGAATCTGATCTGGGCCGACCGCCACGGCTCGATCGGCTACAAGCTGATCGGCCGCCTGCCGCTGCGCAAGGGCGGTTGCCCGGACCTGCCCAAGCCGGGCTGGACTGGAGAGTTCGAGTGGGAGGGGACGATCCCTTACGAGGAAATGCCCGAGACGATCGATCCCGAGAGCGGCTTCCTGGTCACCGCCAACAACCGCATCGTCGGCGACGACTACCCCCACCACATCACCAGCGAGTGGCTCGACGGGTTTCGCGCCGAGCGCATCGAGCAGCTGCTGAAGGCGAGTAGCGAGCACGACATCGAGGGCTTCGAGGCGATGCAGTCCGACAACCTCTCGCTGCCCGGGATCGAGGCCGCGCGGCGTTTGGGCAGGCTCTCGCCGCGGGGCCAGCGCGAGCAGAGCGCCCTGGAGCGTCTACGCAGCTGGGACGGCCGGCTCGACCCAGACTCGATCGCCGGCACGATCTACCAGGCCTTCCTGCTGCGTCTGGCGCGCGAGGTGGCGCGGGCGGCGATCGGCGACCGTGATCTTTGCGAGCGTTGGCTCGATCGCGCCGACAACGGCTTTACCCCGCACGTCACCTCACCTTGGCGCTGGCACTCGCACCTGATGAATCTCTGGGAGGAAGGCGACGAGGAGCTGATCGGCCGCCCCTGGGACGGCCTCGTGCTCGAGGCGCTGAGCGGCGCCCTCGATGACCTCAGCGACCGCTTCGGCCCCGATCCGGAGGGCTGGCGCTGGGGCGACGTGCACGAGATGGAGTTCCCCCACCCGCTGGGCGCTGCCAACCCGCTGCTGCGCAAGCTGCTCAACCGCAGCCTCAAGGCAGGGGGTGCCCAGGAGACGGTCAGCCAGATTGCCTACGACCCCAACGATCCCTACAAGGCCGTCTGGGCGCCGAGCTGGCGCATGATCGCCGAACCGACCGCGCCGGAGCGCTCGCGCTGGCAGATGTTCACCGGCCAGTCGGGCCACCCGGCGAGCCCGCACTACGATGACCTGCAGGCCGACTGGCTCGAGGGCCGCACGCAGCCGATGGCTGGCGAGGGCCCCTACTTCGAGCTCGACCTGGTTCCCGCCCCGGCCTAGCCACGCTCCCCTGGGTGCATCAAATATTCCTCCCGCCGGGGGGAAAATTTGATGCAGCGCTGCCCGGGGGTGGGCCGAATCGATCCGGGATTGCAATTGTTGGGGCGGTAATGCGCTTGCTTCGTCCCGCCCTGGCGGCCGTCGCGCTGCTCGCGGTTGCCGCCACGCCTGCGGCAGCCAAGACGATCCATTTCAAGGGCCAAGCGGTCGACGTCCCCGCCGGCTGGCCTGTCTACAAGCTGGCCGAGCAGCCGCGGATGTGCGTGCGTATGGACCGCCGCGCGGTCTACCTCGGTCGCCCGGGCGCCAGCCAGAGCTGCCCATCGCAGGCGATTGGCCGCCAGCGGGCGATCCTCGTCGACCCCAGCACCGAGGTGGGGGCGAGCGCGATCGGCACGCCGGCCGCGGAAGAAGCGGTCTCGGGCAGCGAGGACTACACCGGCCTTGGCTTCGACGCCTGCGCGGCGCCCTCTTCCCGCACGATGCAGGCTTGGGAGGACTCGCCCTACCGGGCGATCGGCGTCTACATCGGCGGCCTCAACCGAGCCTGCTCGCAGCCCAACCTGACCGAGACCTGGGTGAGCGAACAGGTGGAGGAGGGGTGGCACCTGATCCCCACTTACGTCGGCCTGCAGGCGCCGACCAGCGCCTGTACCAGCTGCGCCAAGCTGAGCGCCGGCCTGGCTGGCATCCAAGGGCTGGCTGCCGCCAACGACGCGGTCGCCGACGCGCAGGAGATCGGCATGGGGCCAGGCAGCCCGATCTACTTCGACATGGAGGCCTACACGCGCACTTCGAGCGCGACGCGGGCGACGCTCACCTTCCTCGCCGCCTGGACAGAACGGATTCACGCGCTCGGCTACACCTCCGGCGTCTACAGCTCAAGCGCTTCGGGGATCGCCGACCTTGCCGACCAGGTGGGAGAGGACTACCCGCTGCCTGACGATCTCTGGTTCGCCAACTGGAACGGCAACAAGAACGCGCTCGATCCCTATATCCCCGCCACTGCCTGGACCGCGCACCAGCGCATCCACCAATACCGCGGCGGCCACGACGAGACCTGGGGTGGCACGACGATCAACATCGACAACAACTATGTCGAAGGGGCGACCGTGGGGGGCACGCTGGAGGCCCCGGTGCTGCCGCCGCTGACGGTCAAGAACGTGCGGCCAGAAGGCGGCACCGTGCGGGTCTGGGTGCGTTGCGGCTGGCCCGAAGGTGAAAGCTGCCCCGGGCGGATCATCCTCCGCACCCATGCCAGGCTGCCGCTACGCGCCCGCCCGGGCGTGCCGACCAAACTCGTGCGAGTCGGGGTCAGCCATCGCACCTTCCGTCTTGCCGGTGGCCGCTCGCACACCTTCCGTGTGGCGCTCAACTCCAGGGGCCGCCCGCTGTTCGCCCGCCGCGGCTTCCTCAAGACACAGATGCTGGTCGCGATCCCCGGCGCCCGCGCGATGCGCGCGGTCGAGCTCAGGCGCGGTCGCTAGCGGCGAGGTCCCACTTGTCGCCAGGACCGGTGACGGCGGTGACCAGCTCGACGATCTGCTCAGGCGCCTTGCCGGGCGAGCCGGCGTCGAAAGGCGGTTGCGGGTCGTACTCGATGCCGAGCTGCACAGCCTGGGCAACCTCGGGGCCGACCTCCTGGCCGACCAGGTGCAGGGCCATGTCGATGCCGGCCGAGACGCCGGCGGCGGTGATGACCTTGCCGTCCTCAACGAAGCGCCCGCCGACCGGATCGGCGCCGAACTGGCGCAGCTGCTCGAGGAAGGCCCAGTGACTGGTTGCCCGCTTGCCGTCGAGCAGGCCGGCGGCGCCAAGTACCAGGGACCCCGTGCAGACCGAGGTCGTCCACTTGGTGGTCGCGTCGATCTGCCGCAGCCAGGCGAGCACTGCCTCGTCGTCGAGCAGTGGCCGGTTTCCCTCGCCACCGGGCACGAGCACGATGTCGGCCTCGCTCACCTCGTCGAGGCCGAAGTCGGCGCTCAAGCCGAGCGCCCCGCTGTCGGTCCGTACCGGCCCCTTCTCGGGCCCGACGAACTTGACTTCCCAGCCGGGCACCGAACGCAGCACCTCGTACGGCCCGATCGCGTCGAGCGCGGTCAGCTTCTCGAAGATCAGGATCGCGACCTGCATGGAACTTGATCGTACGGCGTTTCAGGCCGAGGCGGGAGCCGGTGTCGCCTCAGTCCCAAACTGCCGTGGACAGATGGGCGAGGATCGTTCGGTCCGCGGTGACGAGCGGCGAGTCGGAGGAGATCGCTTGCGCCGCGATCAGCCGATCGAAGGGATCGCGCGTCCACCCGAGGCCATGGGCGACATCGACGAGGTCGGCAAGCGACACATCGGCGACCTCCAGCCCAATGCTCTGCCGCAGGGCGGCGAGCATCGCCGGCACCGGATCCCGGGCCCTGCCGATCTCGTGCATGTAGGCGAGCTCGAGCGCCGACATCGGCGATAGGCGCGGCTCATGCGTATCGAGCAAGGCCCTGGCGGTCCCCGGAAGCCGCTCTGAAAAGCCGGCGTAGAGCCAGAGGGCAACGTGTGTGTCAATTAGGATCAGGGTTCCACTCCGAGGACCAGTCGATGTGAATCAGCTCGTCGGGATCGCCGACGATCGCTCCCTCACGACGTGGCAGGCGCTCCCAGATCGACTGCTCCTCCTGCGGGGAGATGATGAGGATCTTGCCGTTGCGCTTGACCTCCAGTGGTTGGCCGGTCTCGAGCACCTCGTCGAGCATCCGGTAGATGTTGGCGCGCAGTTGTGAGGCGGTCGTTGCCATCGCAGCTCCTGAACGAAACGAACGTACGTAATTTTGAAGGTCAATACGTACGTTATCAGGGAGCCTGGCTGGAGCTTTGCTGTCGATGAGCATCGTCACTGGCAGCGACCGTACAGAGCGAAATCCGACGCGTGGCGCGCACGGACGCGCTGGACTGCAACGCCTCGCGCGCGGCGATCAGGCAGTCTCTGCGGCGATGAGCCGCCGCGACCAGATCAAGCTCAGCGAGGGGGAGCTGCTCGAGCTACTCGACGAGGAGCGCATCGCGGTCGTCTCCAGCCTCGGGCCGCGCGGCTGGCCACACTCGATGCCGATGTGGTTCGTGCCCCGCCAGGGAGAGGTATGGATCTGGACCTATGCCAAATCGCAGAAGGTGCGCAACCTGGAACGCGACCCGCGCGCCACGGTGCTGGTCGAGACAGGGCACGAGTACGGCGAGCTGCGGGGCGCGATGATCGAGGCCGAGGCGCAGATCCACAGCGACTTCGAGACGGTGATCGGCTTTGCCGAGGAGTTGACGCTGCGCTACGCGCAGGGCATCTCCGCGGTCGAGGGCGATGCCAAGGCGGCGCTCGAAGCGCAGGCTCCCAAGCGCGTCGCGCTCCACTTCAGGCCGGTCCGCGTCGCCACCTGGGATCATCGCAAGCTGGGCGGGTCCTACTGAGCCGTTAACTTGCTGGCGCTACCGACGCTGCCCAGGCGTGTTAGCAAGTGACCCGAACGACTCCGGAGACTGCATGGGCCCCATGAAGCACGTCAAGATCATCGTCTCGCTGTCCCTCGCAGCCTCCCTTGTCGTACCCGCAGTGGCTCAGGCGCTACCGGCGACCTTCTTCGGCATCGCGCCGCAGACGACGCTGACCGATACCGACGCCGCCTACATGAAGGCCGGCAGGATCGGCAGCGTGCGCTGGCCGGTCAATTGGGCCCTCGTGCAGCCGACCCCCAAAGGGGGCTATGACTGGAGCAGCGTCGATCCCGCGGTCGAGGTCGCGGCGCGGCGCGGGCTGAAGGTCCTGCCTTTCCTATATGGGGTCCCGGGCTGGATCGCCAGCAAGCCGACAAAGATGCCGATCGACAGCGGCAGGGCCCGTCAAGCTTGGGTCGCCTTCGTCAGGGAGGCGGTCGATCGCTACAGCCCAGGAGGCGAGTTCTGGGCAGAGCGTTCGCCGGGAGGGGTCGCTGCAATCGAATCCACCCCGGTGATCCAGCGACCGGTGCCGATTCGCACCTGGCAGGTTTGGAACGAGGCGAACTTCTTCTACTTCGCCTTCCCCGTCTCCACGAGCCGCTACGCGCGATTGCTCAAGCTGACCCAGCCCGTGATCGAGAACGCCGATCCCCGCGCCGAAGTCCTCCTCAGCGGGCTTTTCGGCGACCCCGACGAGGGGGGCAAGCGGGGCATGGATGCTGCCGACTTTCTCGATGCTCTCTATCGCGTGCCGGGTATCGAGCGCTACTTCGACGCGGTCGCTCTGCATCCGTACGCCTTCCACGTCGACGACCTCGAACTGTTGACCGAGGAACTGCGCGAAGTGATCCGCGACAACCGCGATCAGGCTGCCGCCCTCTACATCACGGAGATGGGCTGGGGTTCCCAGAACGACCCCCACATCGTCGCCTTCGAGCAGGGGATCCGCGGTCAGGTGCGTGAACTGCAGGGCGCCTACCGCTACCTGATTCGCAACAAGGGCCGACTCAACCTCAAAGGCACCTACTGGTACTCCTGGAAGGACGTCCAGGGGTACTGCAACTTCTGCGACTCGGTCGGGCTCTTCCGCGAAGGGGCCGGCTTCAAGCCGAAGCCGGCCTGGCGAGCCTTCGTCGCGCTTACCGGCGGCCGCCTGCGTCCTTGATCGCGGTTCTTTTCCCGGGTGGCAAGAAGAAGACGTTGACCGTCTGCTGCCCGAGGTATTCGGTGAATTCGCCGGTGTCGACGTCATAGGCAAACGGCAGATATTCATCGCCGCTCAACAGGTCGACAACCTGGTCGAATCGCTCCGATCGCTCGATCATCAGCACGGGGCGGCACTTTTCGATGGTTTTGCGCATGCCGCGAAGCACACCCAGCTCGGCTCCCTCCACGTCGATCTTGACGAAGCTCGGATCAAGGTCGAGATCGTCGAGGCGGCGCAGCTCCACCGTCACTTCCTTCAGCCGTAGTCGCCTGCGATTGGCGCCCTGAGCCGCCAGCCGCTCTAGCACCGCGGCTGCGTCCTCCCGGTTGAGCGCCGACTCGGCGGGGAGCTCGTATGAGCCGAGCGTCGGCACGAACAGCGTCGCCTGGCCCGATTCTTCCGCCGCGCCGGAGATCATGAACCGGTGCCCACGGATTACCCGGCGCACGAACCGCAGGTCGTTGCGATGGGAGGGAAGCGGCTCGAGCGAGAGGATCGGGGCCTCGCGATTGAAGATCCGGAAGGAAAGCGCCGACTGGCCGATGCTCGCTCCCACGTCGAGGAAGAGGCCTTCGCCCGAGAGGATCGCGAAGGCGGCGAAGTCCGGGTCGTGGGGACGGTGGGCCAGGTATCTCCCCAGTGCGCGCAGCCGCCGCGCCCACCGGTACACGGGCCCGACCCGAGCCAGCAGGGACTTGACGCCATACGGCTTGGTTTGTCGGAGGTCTTCGGTCGACATGCTCGGCGGCTCGAGGGCGGTTAACGGCGGGCGGAGGCGAGGGACTCGTCGTAGTCGCGAATGTAATCGTCAGGATCGTATGGATGCGATGCAAGAACCAGAGCACCGGCGTGGGGGCGGCAGACAAGCCTATCCAGGGACTCAGCGCGAGCGATCCGCTGGCGGAGACGATTGCGCGGCGCGCCAGACTGCAGTCATGGCCCCGAGCTATGATCCCCGCCTCTTGGGCTGGCTCTTGGCCCCGCCCGACGTCCACCCCCGCTGGAAGCTTGCGAGCGTTCTAACTGGATCGAAAGGCAGGCCCCGATGTTGCTTGCGATAGTCATGTTCCTGGCTGCGCTTGGCGTCGCTCTGCGTGGCGGGCGCAGCGGCTTGAGGGCGCTCGTGGCTCTTGCCGTGATTCTTGCCCCGCTGCGCGGCGGCCTGCTTGCCCTTGCCGACGACCTCTCGCTCGCTGACCCCGGACTCACAGTCAACGCCCTGGTGCCGGCCCTGGTGGCCGCCGTGGCGGTCGGAATGCTCGTGCAGAGGCGCCCGCATCCAGCCGACTTTCCGCGCATGCTGCTGATTGGCTGGAGCGTGATCGCGGTCATCGCCGTGCTCAGCTTTCCGGCCAGCGTCATCGGCCCGAAGCTGTTCGCGATCGGCGTCGCCCAGTACCTCGTCTACCCGACCTTCGCCTTGGTCATATGGCCGCTGCTCGAGCCAGGAGACACGCGTCTCCTCACTCGCCTGGTTCTCTGCATGGGCGTTGTCGTGGGGCTGACGGTGCTCCTGCAGGCGGTGGGGGTCGAAGGGTTCATCCAGGCGGCGAGCGCACAGGTCGACGGTCTCGCGGCCAACCGCTACGCTGGCATCACCGGCAGTTACCTGCACACCTCCTCGTTCCTCGGCTGCACTGCCGTGCTGGCGATGGGAGAGCTGCCCCGCTTGCGCAGCCCCGCCGCTCGTGTCGCGGGCTCTGCGGTGCTTGCGGTGATCCTCAGCGGCGTGGTGCTCACCTTCAGCCGGTCGGGTGTGGTGATCTCTCTGATCGGGGCCATCGCTCTCTTCCTGTTCGCTGTCCCGGGGATGCGCGCTCGCTTTGCCGCGATGGTCGTTCCGGCGATCGCGATTGCGATCGCCGCCGGCTCGATCGGCGGGGTCTCCCCGAGTGCGGCCGGAGAACGGGTCACCTCCGGCTTCGATCCCGCGAAGGATCAGGGCAACAAGTTGCGCAGAGAATCGTTCAGTAAGGGGTTCGAGGTCTATGGCGACGCTTCGGCGATCCAGCAACTGGTCGGGCGCGGAGTCGCCTCGACGGGCAATGCACAGCAGCTCGTCGACGATGAGGCGCCGCGGGTCACAGTGGAGAGCTATTACTTGAAGCTGTTGGTCGAGACCGGGGCCCTCGGCCTGCTGCTCATCGGCGGTTTCCTCGTCTGGGCGGCGATCGTGTTCGGCCGAACGGCTTGGCGACCGCCGGGGCCGTGGGCGGCGAGCGTCGCCGCAGCAGGCCTGGGCCTCTCGCTCTACAACGTCATCTACCCGGCGCTCGAGACGCAGATCCTCGCTCTCACCTGGTGGCTGCTGCTCGTCGTGTGCCTGCGCAGCAAAGAGGAGGAACTGCCGGCCGATTCGCCCGATGGCGAGTCGCAGGCGGTCGATGCGTCGGGGCACCCCACGCCTGCCCTTGCCCGTTGACGGAGGGCTCGGCCCGCCGCTGAGGCGGCCTCGGTGAAGGCACTACGTGGATTGACTCAGGGGTTTGCGGCACGGCCGCGCATGAAGGCGAGCTTGATCGTCGTCGTCGGCAACGCGATCGGCGCCGCCGCCGCCTTCGCCGCCGCGATCGTCGCCGCCCGCGTCCTCTCGGTGGACGAGTTCGCCGCCTTCGGAGTCGGGCTGGCGGTGAACAGCCTCGCCGTCCAGTTCGGCGACTTCGGCCTGGGGACGGTGGCAATCGCCGAGACCGCCGATTCCGCCGACCCGGCGGTGGCGCGGCAGAAGCTGCGCAGCCTGATGCTGCACAGGATCCGCACCGCGCTCGCGGTGGCGGTGCTGGTCGGCGCCGTCGTCCTGCTGCTGCCCGCGCTCGCTCCCTATCGCACGGCTGCCGTGATCGGCGCCGCGGGCGAGGTCTTCGGCACCCTCGCCTTCTTCTCCATCTGGTCGCTTCAGGGGCAGCGGCGCTTCGTCCTCGCCGGCAGCTTGCAGAGCCTGCAGGGGGGCCTGCGCCTCCTCCTCGTCGGCGCCAGCGCCGTGGCCGGCTTCGGCTCGGCAGCGATGATGGTCTCCTACGCGATCGTCGCCCCGCTTGCGGTTGCGGGGCTGGGCATGGTGCTCCTCTTCGCTCGTCGGAGTCGCGATCGCTCCGCAGACGATTCTGCCGCCGGGCCGCTCAGCGCCATCGACCTCGAGCGCCGCCGCCTGCTTGCTTTCACCGGCGTCTTCTCGGCGATGGTCATCAACGGCGACGTGCTCCTCCTGGCGATGCTTGCCGGGCAGCATGACGTTGCCGCCTACACGGCCGCCTGGCGCTTCAGCTCGGGAGTGCTGCTCGCCAACACGGCGGTTGCCAGCGCCCTGCTGCCGTTCATCGTCACCGCGCCGGATGCCTGGGCGGAGGCGAAGCTCCTGGTCAGGCGCGGTCTCGCGATAGCCGCGGGCTGGCTGGTCATCCTCCCCCTGCTGGCTGTCGTCGGCCCTTGGCTGCTCGGCTCGATCGGCGAGGACGCAAGGACGCCGTTGATCATCCTGCTCGCCGCCTTCGCGATCGACGGCTTCTATTTCGTCGTTTACCAGATCTACCTGCGCGTCCGGCGCGAGCGCCTGCTGCTCGCCATCGCGATCGTCGAGCTGGCGGTCATGGCAGCAGTCACGGTGCTGCTGCGCGACGAGGGCGCCTCGGCGCCGGCCTTCGGCCAGCTCGCCGCCAGGGTTGCTGTCTGCCTGATCGTGATCGCTCCGATCGCCCTCGCGGCGAGCGGGCGCTGCAACTGGTTCGAGAAGGCGCCCGCAGGAAGAGATCCAGCGTGAGCAGGCAGGTCCCCGGCGCCGCGCCGGAGATGCCCTCCTACTCTCCCGGTGGCGCTAGGCCGGTAACAGCGGCTGCGGGCGTCGCCGCAGGCGGCGCACAAGCGAGTCCCGCAGGGGTAGTTCGGTCAGGCCGTCCGGGATCGGGTGCAGGGGCAGGTTCGCCGCTTCGCGCCAGCCGCGGATGCGGCCGCGCACGCCGCTGGTCGTGTGGTCGAGGGCGATCTGGCCAGCGCAGATCGCCGCCTCGCAGAGCAGCGTGCGGGCGGCGTGCGAGGGTTTGCGCATGACCCCGTAGCGGCGCAGCATGTAGCCGCGGCTCCAGCCGGTGAGCGCGTACTTCGCTGCCGGGCGGCTGCCCAGGGTTGCAGAGTAGGCGTGGCGCGCTCGCGCGTTTGAGGCGATCACGCACCTCGCGCCGGCGGCGCGCATCCTCAGGCCCAGGTCGAGGTCCTCGTAGTAGAGGAAGATCCGCTCGTCGAATCCGCCTGCCGCCTCGAATGCGGCGCGCCGGTACAGCGCCGCTCCGCCGCAGGGAGCGAGCGGGGGCGGAGCCGCGTCGAGCGCGTCGAGCGTGCAGCCGTTGAGATGGTCGAACGCCATCAGCGTGCGACGATCGGCGACGATTCCGGCGGAATCGATGAGGTGCGGAGAGCCGTCCTGCAGGAGCACCCCGGCCACCATGTCCGCGCCGGAGCGCGACCCCTCAAGAAGCGCCTCGACGAAGCCAGGCTCGCATCGCAGGTCGTTGTTGAGCAGGATCAAGGGATCGCCGGGGTGCTGGGCGATCGCCCGGCTCAGCGCCGGTCCAAAGCCGATGTTGGCGTCCATCTCCACGGTTGCCACGCTTGGGAAGCGGCTGCGGGTCATGGCGACGGAGTCGTCGCGCGAGCCGTTGTCGACGACGATCACCTGGCACCCGTCCGCCTGTGGCAGGACGCTCTCCAAGAGCCGCTCGAGCAGGGCGCTGCCGTCGAGATTGGGGATGTAGACGGTCGGTTGCATGGTGCACAGCGGGCGCCGGCCCCGCGACGATAGCCTTCCGCCACGTGCAAGACCTCAAAGGCCTGATCCTCTCCGGCGGGGCCGGTACGCGACTGCGTCCGATCACCCATACATCGGCGAAGCAGCTGGTGCCCGTCGCCAACAAACCCGTGCTCTTCTACGGGATCGAGGCGCTGGTCGATGCCGGCGTAACCGAGATCGGCATCATCATCGCCCCGGAGACCGGGGATGAGATCCGCGAGGCGGTCGGCGACGGCTCGGCCTTCGGTGCGCAGATCACCTACATCGTCCAGGACAAGCCCGCCGGCCTCGCCCACGCGGTGTTGACCGCGGAGGAGTTCATCGGCGGCTCGCCCTTCGTCATGTACCTCGGCGACAACCTGCTCGCCGACGGTCTGCGGGGCCTGGTCGCCACATTCCGGGCCGAGGAGCCCGATGCGCTGATCCTCTTGACGCCGGTCGAGGACCCGCAGTCCTACGGCGTTGCAGAGCTCGACGGCGAGCGGATCGTGCGCCTCGTCGAGAAGCCGAAGGACCCGCCGTCCAATCTCGCCCTGGTCGGCGTCTACCTCTTCTCCACGCCGATCTTCGACGCCGCTCGCGCTCTGCAGCCCTCATGGCGCGGCGAGCTGGAGATCACCGAGGCGATCCAGAGCTTGATCGAGGAGGGTCGGCCTGTGCGCTCGGAGGTGGTCAGCGGTTGGTGGAAGGACACCGGCCAGCTCGCCGACATGCTCGAGGCGAACCGCTTGGTGCTGGAGGAGATCGAGGCCCGGATCGACGGAGAGGTCGACGAGGGCTCGCGGGTCGAGGGCCGCGTCGTGATCGAGCAGGGGGCGGTGCTGAAGGGGTCGGTGGTGCGCGGCCCGGCCGTGATCGGCGCCGGCGCCCAGATCGAGAGCGCCTATGTCGGCCCTTACACGTCGATCGGCGATGGCGTTCGCATCTGCCGTTCCGAAGTAGAGCACTCGATCATCCTCACCGGCTCGGTGGTCGAAGACCTGGGCACGCGCATGGAGGCCAGCCTGCTCGGCCGCGATGTAAAGCTGACCCGCAGCGACGGCATGCCGAAGACGCTGCGCATGCTGGTTGGCGACAAGTCCGAGATCAAGATCATCTGATGGAGCCGCGGCGATGAAGGTGCTGGTGACAGGAGCGGGGGGGATGCTCGGCCGCGACGTCATGCTCGCCGCCGGCAATGCCGGCCACGACGTGATCGGCTTCGGCCACGCGGAGCTCGACATCGCCGAGGGCACGACGGTGAAGGCGAAGCTGGGGCTGGAGCGACCCGACGTCGTGATCAACTGCGCCGCCTGGACAGACGTCGACGGGGCCGAGGAGGCCGAGGCAGAGGCGCTGGCGATCAACGGGGCCGGGGCCGGCCACGTCGCGGCGGCCGCGGCGGAGGTCGGCGCCAGCGTCGTCTACGTCTCCAGCGACTACGTCTTCGACGGCGCCAAGGGCGCGCCCTACGTCGAGACCGACCAGACCGCCCCGCTCTCCGCCTACGGTCGCACCAAGCTCGCCGGCGAGGAGGCGACCGCGGCCGCCAACAAGCGCCACTTTGTCGTTCGTTCCTCTTGGCTCTTCGGTACCGGTGGCTCCAACTTCGTCGAGACGATGCTGCGCCTCGCCCAGACCCAGAACGAGGTACTCGTCGTCCGCGATCAGGTCGGTTCGCCCACCTTCACCTGGCACCTCGCATACGGCATAGTCCGCCTGATCGAGGGGGTCGAGTTTGGCATCCACCACATGGCCGCCGCTGGCGCCTGCTCCTGGTACGACTTCGCCCGCGAGATCTTCGAGCAGGCACAGGTCGAGTGCCGGGTGCTCTCGGGGACGACGGAGATGCTCGGCCGGCCCGCGCCCCGTCCCGCCTACTCGGCGCTCGCCAGCCAGCGCCAGCACGCGATCGAGCTGCCCGCCTGGCGCGATGGCCTCGCCGCCTACCTCGCCCAGCGTTCGACCGAGCACGAGGCTGTCGCATGAGGCTGCTCGTCACCGGCGCCGCCGGCTTCATCGGCTCCACCTACGTGCGGCTCGTCGCCGGCGAGCACGAGGTGCGGGTTCTCGACAAGCTCACCTATGCGGGGCGGCGCGAGAACCTGCCCGAGGGCACCGAGCTGGTGGTCGGCGCGATCGAGGACCCGGCGGCGGTGCGCGAGGCGATGGAGGGCTGCGACGCCGTAGTCAACTTCGCCGCCGAGTCCCACGTCGACCGCTCGATCGACGACCAGGATGCCTTCGCCCGCACCCACGTGATCGGCACCGGCACGCTGCTCGATGCCGCCCGCGAGCTGGGCGTCAGCCGCTACCTGCAGGTCTCCACCGACGAGGTCTACGGCTCGATCGAGTCCGGCTCTTTCACCGAGACCTCGCCGCTCGATCCCTCCTCGCCCTACTCGGCGACCAAGGCTGCCGGGGACCTGCTGGTCGCGGCCCACTTCCATACCTATGGCACGGAGGCGGTGATCTGCCGCGGATCCAACAACTACGGCCCGCGCCAGTACCCCGAGAAGCTGATCCCCCTGATGGTGCTGAACGCGATCCATGGCGACTCGCTGCCCGTCTATGGCGACGGTCGCCAGGTGCGCAACTGGCTCTACGTCGAGGACTTCTGTCGCGGCATCCACACGGTGCTGGAGAAGGGCCGCCCCGGTGAGGCCTACAACGTCGGCGGCCCGGACGAGTGCGAGAACATCGACGTGGTCAAGCGAGTGATCGAGCTGACCGGGGGCGACGAGTCGCTGATCGAGTACGTCAAGGACCGCCCGGGCCACGATCGTCGCTACTCGCTGGGCAGCGACAAGATCCGCGAGCAGCTCGGCTGGGAGGCGCAGGTGCGCTTCGCGGAAGGTCTTGAGCGGACCGTGCAGTGGTACCGCGACAACGAGGAGTGGTGGGGCCCGATCCGCTCCGGCGAGTACCGCGAGTACTACGAGAAGCAGTACGGCCGGGCGCTCGGCTGATGGAGCGATTGCAGACCAAGCTCGCCGGGGTGGTCCTGCTCGCGCCCACCGTCCACGGCGACGAGCGCGGCTTCATGGTCGAGACCTACCGTCGCGACCTCTGGGCCGAGCACGGCGTCGACCTCGAGTTCGTCCAGCACAACCACTCGCGCTCCTCGAAGGGCACGCTGCGCGGCCTGCACTTCCAGACTGAGCCGGGTCAGGCGAAGCTGGTCCGCTGTCCACGCGGGCAGATCTTCGACGTCGCCGTCGACCTGCGCCGCAACTCGCCCACCTACGGCCAGTGGGAGGGACACGTGCTCGACGACGAGTCCCACCGCCAGCTCTTCGTGCCGGTCGGCTTCGGTCACGGCTTCGCCGTGCTCAGCGAGGTGGCCGATGTCACCTACCTCTGCTCCAGCACCTATGACCCCGCCACCGAGTCCGGCATCGCCTGGGACGACCCCGACGTCGGCGTCGAGTGGCCCGTAAGCGAACCCCTCCTCTCCCCACGCGACACGAGCGCCCCAAGGCTCGCCGACGTGGCGGAGACCCTGCCCTTTTAGGGGCGTCACACGAGAAAAATCGGGTTCTACCGATCGTATTCGTGGCCCGCCGCCTGCCATCGAGTCGGAAACCCCCACCAAATCCACACTGAAAAATAATCCAGTAAGAATTCCCCAGTACTAGGTATCGACAGAAGCCAATCGCCAGATATTGTCCCGTTCCGATTACGGGATTGGCAATTTCCTACTAGGCGGGGGAGGCATCTGCAGATGGGTTCGTTTCGACGGCTCGCGGTCAGTCGATCGCGGTGGCTCGCGCTATTCACGGTTCTGCTTCTCGGCACGTCTGCCATTCCCGTTTTTGCCGAATCGACGCCCAGCGAACCCAAAGGAGAGGTCCGCCTGGCGTCTGAGTCCGAAGCGGAGAAGCTTCCCAACGGTGCCGACGTTGCCGAGGGGCTGCTCGAAATCAAAGAACGCGAAGCCGAGGAACAGCAGCTACGGGAAACCCCGCAGGCAGAGGAAGAACGGGAAATGTCGACGGATGCCTACGCTGACCTCACGGCTGCCCAGGCAGAAACGCTGCTGCAAGAGCAGTTCGCCGAGCAGCTGGCGGTGATCGATCATGATCCCGCTCGCGCACTGAGCGACGCCCGCCTCGACCAGGTTCTCGGGCCCAACGCCGCGCTGGTGACGGTGGGGGGTGACACGATGTTGGCGGAAGGCACGATCCCGGTCAGGGCCGCCGACGAGGAAGGCGATCTGGCGAAGGTCGACCTTGACCTCCAGTCCACTGGCGAAGGCTATGTGCCCCAGAACCCAATCACTGAAGTGACGCTTCCCAGCGATTCCTCAGAACCCGTGAGCCTGGGAGATGAAGGATTCGCGATCTCTCCCGTGCTCACTGAGCCCGCCAGTCCAGCTCGACCGTTCGACGGCGAGGACATCCAGTACTTCGAAACTCAGAAGGACTCCGATCTCATCGTCTCGCCCCTGGCCGCAGGGGTCGAGCTCTTCTCGCTGCTGCGTTCGGCAGAGAGTCCCGAGGAGCTTCGCTTTGAGATCTCCTTGCCTGAGGGAGCTGAGCTTCAAGCCGATGGCGAAGGCGGGGCGGAAGTCGTTCGCGAAGGCGAGCGCCTGATCCGGATTTCCGCCCCGGTCGCGTTTGACGCGCAGGGCGCTGATCTGCCGGTCGCCATGCAGGTCGAAGGGAGCATGCTCGCCCTAACGGTCGAGCATCGTGGCCGGGACGTGGCATATCCGCTGCTCGTCGACCCCCAGGCGGTTCAGGAAAACTGGTACGACAACTACAACGACTGGTATCACTACGGCAACCTTTGGGCGCTGGAATCGGGCACGAGTCCCTGGATTGGCGGCTCCAACAGCGGTCGCTTCAAAATGGGGACGACTCCGCTCGGCTCGAGCCCGGGTCTCTCCAACAGGGGCCTCTTCATCTCGGCGGAAGCACATAACTCATCGCAGCCTGCCCACGAACTCGCCCAGTGGACGCTGACCGCTCCCGGCACCGACAGCTACTTTGCCGCTGCTCTGATCAACCCCTTCTGGCGCTGGGACCAGGGTTGCGGATATCAGACCTACCCTGAGCCCCACGACTACTCAGGACTTTGGAGCGACACCTGGGGCTGGGCCACCTTTCACAGCAACTGGGCGCGAGTCTACGGCTACGGTATAGAGACACCGTTCGAACAGCTCAAAGGAACGCCGGATGAGTGGCGGGCGGGTACGGGCCACGTCTTGGTCATTGGCCTGGGCACCGGCAACGGTGCCGGCAAAATCCCCTGCCCCCGCGACCTTTACGTCGGCGGTGTCAACCTCTGGATGGACGACTGGAATCAGCCAGTCCTGACGACCAGCTCAACCGGGCAATGGATGGACAATGTCCCTGTCCGGCTCAACGTATCGGCTACGGATGCGGGACTCGGCGTCAGGAAGTTCGATGCCGAAGCCACGAATAAATCTGGCAGCACGCAGAAATGGGAGACGTGGCATTCGTGCACGGGGGGATTCAAAGCAAAGTGCCCACAAGCCTGGAACCTGGGAGATGCCAGTCAGCCTCAGCTTGCCTATGACCCGTCGGTCCTTCCTGAAGGAATCAACACGCTGAGCGTAACCGCCTACGACGCGGTGCTGAGGAAATCAACGACTACGAACGGGATGACGGTGCGCATCGATCATGCGGCGCCGACGATCACGCTCTCGGGCACCCTCACCGAACAGGCCACGCTCGGCACCGAACGACCGACATACACCATTCGAGCTGACGCCAAAGACGGCGTACCTGGCAGCGAAAAACCAGAGGACGCACGCGCGGGAGTGACCAGCATCGTCTTCAAAAACGATGGGCAGGTTGTCGAAGAATACAAACCGGGATGCTCCACTCAGAGCTGTAGCGCATTCCAGGAACTCGAGGTGCCGGCATCGGAGCAACTGGCTGGCTCCCATGCCTTGGCCGTGACGGCGACCGACGCCCTCGGGCATGTAGCTACGAAACAGCTCACCTACACGACCGGTGACAAACAGGCGCCGGCGCTAAGCACGACCGGCCTGCCATCCGAATCGTCATCAACTCCAGTGGGGGCGAGCTATTGGAGCGCGCTCGGCACGTCCGGGGCCGGCGATGGCCAGCTCAATCGTCCCGCCGACGTGGCTGTCGGGCTCAACGGCGAAGTCTGGGTTGCCGACAAGAGCAACAACAGGATCCAGAAGTTCGATGCTGAAGGAAAATTCCAGTTCAAGTTCGGCACGAATGGATCGGGCAATGGCCAGCTCTCCGCGCCGACCGCTGTGGCAATCGACGCCCAGGGCAACCTCTGGGTCGCTGACAGCGGCAACCGCCGAGTCCAGAAGTTCAACCCCAAAGGCGAATACCTCGCCAAGTTCGGCTCGCAGGGCACCGGCAATGGCCAGTTCTCCAGCAATGGCCCCAGGGGAATCGCAATCGACGCCCAGGGCAACATCTGGGTCAGCGACTACAGCACCAGGATCCAGAAGTTCAACGCTAACGGGGAATTCCTCAAAGTAGTCGGCGCAGGCCAGTTCGGCGAGTCCGCCGCCCTCGATATTGGCGGGGGGAAGGTCTGGGTCGGCGACTGGACTAACAACCGGGTCAGCGTCTTCTCAGAAGCCGGCGAATACCTCTTCAAAGTCGGCTCGGCTGGGTCTGGTAATGGCCAGTTCAGCCACCCTGACGCGGTTGAGGTTGACGCCCAGGGCAACGTCTGGGTCGGCGACGAAGGCAACAGCCGAGTTCAGCAGTTCAACCAGGCAGGCGAATACGTCGCTCAGTTCGGCTCCAACGGCTCTGGCAAAGGGCAGTTCAAATTCGCCTGGCCATTTGGCCTCACCGCCGACGACAAAGGCTCGCTCTGGATAGCCGACGCCAACAACCACCGAGTCCAGCGCTGGCTCGCCCCTACCACGACGATCAGCGGGCACCTCGAACCGATCGCGTCTACGGCTACCGATGGCGGTTTCGGCGTCACCTCGGTGGCGGTCAAGCTGACCGATAAATCTCTGAGCACCGAAGTCCTCGACGAAGCGACGCAGGCCTGCTCACAGGGGGCATGCCAGCTCAGTTTGAACTCAGAGGAAATCGATCTATCCGAGCGACCGATGGGCCCCTACATCCTTTCGGTCCTCGCCAAAGACGCCGCTGGGAATGTCCGCGAGACCTCGCGTGTCTTCAATCTTGACCCAACCCCGCCCGAGATCGCCCTATCGGGCGCGCTCGCGGAAGGTGCCGGGGCACCGTTGACCACCGCGAGCGCCGAGCTTGAGATCGCGGCGAGCGACCTCGATCAGGGCAGCAGTGGGATCAAGGCGCTCAACGTCGAACGCAACGGCCAACTTGTCGCCTCGTATCCCTCTGACTGCTCCAGCGACTGCCACGAAGTCCAAGCCTCCTACACCTTCCAGGCAAAAGAGGACGGCGCCAAGCGCTCGATCCAGCCGGTGGCGAGCTCTGCTGAGGGCTCGGTCGGCGAACTCAAGCGCGTGTCCTGTGTAACGGCAGAAGATTGCTGGGCCGTGGGGCGCACGAAGTACACCTTGGCCGAACAAATGGAAGGCAAAACCGCAGCGCCTCTGCTTGAGCGCTGGGACGGCGAGGAATGGCAGGCAGTGAGCGTGCCCAAACCAGAAGGCGCGACCAACGTCTTCCTCGAAGGTGTCTCCTGCAACTCGGCGACCTCCTGCCTCGCCGTCGGCTACTACAGCAACGGCTCCAATAACTATCCCCTGGCCGAGCGCTGGGACGGCACCAAATGGACCGCCTCCTCGCCGTCGTTGCCAAGTGGTGCGACCAAGGGCTACCTCTATGGCATCTCATGCAGCTCGGCGAGCAACTGCTGGGCCTACGGCAAGACGCAGGTGACCTTTGCTGAACAGATGGAAGGCAAAACGGCAACGCCATACCTCGTGCAATGGAATGGGAGCGCTTGGCAAGCCGAAGCGGTGCCCAAACCAGAAGGCGCGACCAACGTCTTCCTCGAAGGTGTCTCCTGCAACTCGGCGACCTCCTGCCTCGCCGTCGGCTACTACAGCAACGGCTCCAATAACTATCCCCTGGCCGAGCGCTGGGACGGCACCAAATGGACCGCCTCCTCGCCGTCGTTGCCAAGTGGTGCGACCAAGGGCTACCTCTATGGCATCTCATGCAGCTCGGCGAGCAACTGCTGGGCCTACGGCAAGACGCAGGTCACCATCGCCGAACAGGTCGAAGGTAAAGTGGCTATCCCCTACTTCGTGCGCTGGGACGGCAGTGCCTGGCAGACGGCGACGGTGCCGAAAACGCCAAGCGGCAGCGAAACCACCCTCGCGGGGATGGCCTGCCCCTCCGGATCCGCCTGCACCGCTGTCGGCCGCTACAACAGTGGATTCTCCGAAACCCTGCCCCTTGTCTATACCTGGAATGGCTCTGAATGGCGGTTCCAGCCAGTCCCGACACCCACTGAAGCCACGACTGCCTCTCTTGAAGGCGTCTCTTGCACGAACGCAAACGAGTGCGCAATGATCGGCTATTCGCGAATCGGCTCCGGCAAGTGGACGGTGCTTGCAGAGACCGAAGCGCCTGGCCAGGGTCCGCATCAAGTCACGGTGGAAGCGGTCGATGTCCAGGGCAATTCGAAAAGTGAGACGATCGAAATCGACGTCGATCCAAGCTCCGCGCCGCCACCCGAATGCAGTGCCGAACCCGAACTCGAACCTGCCCAGGGCGTTCTCACCCCCGCGCAGGCGGTCGATTCCGTCGAAGAAGCACTGCCAGCGGCGGTTGCTCCCACTGAGGGCGCGACCGCACCTTCGACTGAAGAGGTCATCGATCCCTCCTACAGTTCGCCCTCGCCGAACCTGGAAACGGTCGACTCACTCGCCGACGGCGAAACCTCAGTGACACCCGAAGGAGGCTTCACCCTCGGCGACTCCGCCTGCCTCTCTCCCGGGGCCCTGACCCCGGCAGCAAGCGACGCAACGGTTGTCAACGACGACGTGGCGCTGTTCGCCAATACCGGGCCGGAAACGGACACCGTGATTCGGCCGACCGCGATGGGAACAACGGTCATCCAGTCCCTGCGAGGTCCAAACGCACCCGACAGTTTCGTCTGGAACGTTAGGCTCTCACCGGGGCAGGAACTGATCGAGCTTCCATCTGGGGACGTGGCGGTGGTAGAGGTCGAATCTGAGACTGGAGAAGTCGCTCAGGTGCCTTCAACTCCAAAAAAATCGGCGACCGACCTTGCTGACGTGGAAGTCCAGGTCGAAAACGGCGAATACACGTTGATCAACGCGGCGGATGAAACCCAGCTCGAGGTCGTGGCTGTGATCGCTCGGCCGTGGGTGGTCCTGGCCCAGGGCGGCATCGTGCCGGCGTTGATCGAAGTCACGCCGGACACCGAAACGCCGAACGAATTCGAAATGATCATCCATGCCCCCCTAACCGAAGAAGAGGAAGCCGTCTGGCCCGCCCAGCTGATCACGGACATGGCCAGCTTCTCGTCGGTGAACGGAAGCTGTTCGGTTAAAGACAGCCCCTGCGGCGGTCTGGACCTCAACAAGATGGCGCAGTACGCGGTGCACTGGGGCAACCCGGACCATCACGCCGCGCGCAACCCCTTCTACGTCGATTACGGATCGAATAACTGCACCAACTTCATTAGCCAGATCCTCCGTGCGGGCGGTGGCAAGTTCATGCGCGCGTTCGAGCACGGAGATGGAAGCTGGTGGTATCGCAACTTCTCCAGCGGAGGAGGGGTCTTCGGGCCGGGGCCAAGCGCCGGTTGGGACGACACCGAGTCATGGAAGCTGGCAGATGTGCTGCCACGGCATCTTTGGCAATATGAACTCGCGTACATCGATTCAGTGCAGCAGCCTTGGGGCTGGACGAAGGGGAACATCCTCGCCTACGACTGGATTGACAGCGACGGTAAAGGGAATGTCAACCATCTCAATTTTGTTGTCGGGACCCAGGACCTGCCGGGCGGGCGGGAACCACTGATCGCGAACTCATCGAGCCAAGGGTCAAACTATCCGCACTTGCGCTGGTCCAGGGTCAGGGAACGGATCGAGCTGGCGCATGAATCAGCGTGGACCCGCTTCGCATTGGCTGCTAGGCACCGTGTGGCAAATCTGAAAGCCAAGGAACATGATCCCGATAACCTCTACGGGCCAAATGGATTGTTCCGTGATTAAGTCTGGGCGCCTACGCTTGCTTGCTTGCTTGCTGAGTCTAGCCACCGTGGGGTGGACGGCGGCAGGCTGTGGCGACAACGCTGGTGCCGAGGGAGACATCGCAGAGGGCTCTGGTGAGACGAGGGTTCTCGGCGCGAGGGAGACGAAGCAACTCCTGCGCCAGTTGCCCTATCGCTACAAGTTCAGGTCGGTTGCCACGCCCGAGGGAGCAGAGGCGGCGGTGGCGGGGCGGGCAGTGGGACGCCACCGAACCATTCTCAATTTCGGCATAGCCCTCGGCCACGGCCACTATGGGGTCCCAGTGCCACGTGCGGGAACGATCTATTCATACGGCTACCCCATGGGCGGCTTCATCTTCACCGACGACGAATTCATCAAGGGAACGGGTGGCCGGATGGTACCCAATCCCCAACTCCACACCGCAGCACAATTCGACGAAGCCAGCCACATGTCAGTGATGATGACCGACAAGCTCTGCCTCGCAGCAACGGGCGATCATTGTCCACCTTAGCCTTGAAGTTACCGGCTGATTCTCCAAGCAAGCGACGAATGACTAAGCACCCTTTGCTTTTCGGCTCCCTATTGGGTATATCCGCCTTAGCTTGCGCGATAGCTGGCTGTCGGGAGGACGAGCGGCGAACCTGGTGAATCAGGTTCGGGGAAGCTCCAGCCTACGGACGTCCGTCCTGCACTTCAGACCCTCCCATTCAAGTCAAAGCTTTGGCGCGTTAAAGGGCCGGCGGCAAACGTGGCTTCATTTCGGGGTAGGACCCTGGGACCTCACAAGACTGAGCCAGGCCGGGTTTGACGGAGACTCCGAAACCAGGATCTTGTCCTGGGGAATGGAGATTCTCCGCAGCCATGCCACGACAGAGGAAGTACCCCGAGGAGTTGCTTGACCGAGGCGCCCGTCTGGTCTTTGAGTCCGGCCGCCCTGTCACCCACGTAGCCCGCGATCTCGGCATTCCGTCCGAGACGCTGCGCAAATGGGTGCGCCAGGCCGAAGCCGATGCCGGCAAGCGCAAGGAGCTACTGAGCAGCGAGGAGCGTCAAGAGTTGAGCCGCCTGCGCGGCGAGGTGCGCGAGCTGCGTCGGGCCAACGAAATCCTCAAGTCCGCCTCGGCGTTTTTCGCGGCCGAGCTCGACCCACACCGACCGAAGTGAGCTCCTTCATCGAGGAGCACCGCCAGCGCTTCGGGGT
The DNA here is from genome assembly GCA_963715455.1 of uncultured Solirubrobacterales bacterium. Classification (GTDB taxonomy): domain Bacteria; phylum Actinomycetota; class Thermoleophilia; order Solirubrobacterales; family 70-9; genus VRUE01. The sequence continues at coordinate 872,369 of OY970245.1, forward strand.
CGAGCCGATCTGCAGGACCCTGGAGGTGTCGGCCTCCGCCTACTACCAGCGCCGAACAGGGCAGCGCTCTCCCAGGGCGATCGGGGACGGGCGCCTGCTCGCCCGCATCCGCGAGATCCACGAGCGCAACTACTGCGCCTACGGCTACCGGCGGATGTGGATCGCCCTGCAGCGCGAAGGTGAGGAGGTCGGGCGTGGCCGGGTGCAGCGGTTGATGAAGGGCGCGGGAATCCAAGGCGCCAAGCGGCGTGGGAAGGCCTGGCGAACGACAAAGCCCGATCCCCTGGCGCACCGGCGCCCCGACCTGGTCGAGCGCGACTTCAGCGCCGAGGGGCCGAACCGGCTCTGGGTCGCCGATCTCTCCTACCTGCGCTGTTGGGAGGGCAACCTGTTCTTCTCCTTCGTCATCGACGTCTTCAGCCGCAAGGTCGTCGGCTGGCAGCTCGCCCCACACATGCGCACCGATCTCGTTCTCGACGCGCTGAGAATGGCGCTCGCCCAGCGTGACGCCGGCGCCGACGTCCAGCTGGTGCACCACAGCGATCGCGGCAGCCAGTACACGTCGATCGACTACACCCAAACGCTCGATGACCACGGCGTCATGGCGTCCGTCGGCTCGGTCGGGGACGCCTATGACAACGCGATGGCCGAGAGCTTCGTCGACTCCTTCAAGACCGAGCTGATCGCCGACCGAAGCTGGCGCTCCCGGACGCAGCTCGAGCTGGCCGTCGTCGAGTACATCGCCTGGTTCAACAACGACCGCCTACACGAATCCCTCGGCGATCTGCCACCCGCCGAGTTCGAGTGCCTATACGTTGCCCAGGGAGTCAACTGAGCTATCCACAGAGAAGATTGGAAACCAACTAAAAAAGTCTCCGTGGAACCTGGTCCGGCTCAGATCGTTAGCCTAGTTCCCGGTCTGGTGGGGTGCGCTCTGCGTCACTCTTGCCCTGGGAAGTTGTGGGGATTCAACCCCCTCAGGTTCCGAGGCCCTAGAGTGGTTTTTTCAAGCAGATCAGGCCACGACAGGCCAAGCTAATCGGAGAAGTCAACTACTGCGTAGGCAACCCAAAGCCGAGCGTTGAACGCGTGGTGACCAGGTATTCTGGAAACCGTGTCTTTCTAAGGTTGCTGCTATCCCAACAGAAGCCCGTGAAAAAGTGTCTAGGGGTTATTTTGGGTGTCCAGAAGACGGTCATCTTCAAGCGAGACCTTGACAAGCTCGTGCTCTTGGACTCAAGTACTAGCCCTCCCGAGCGTCGCTGGCCCGACGGACTGAGACCTGTCTCTCGCCTATGCCTGGAATGGCTCCGAAGTCCTAGCGGTGGCAGTCATTTATGAACACTATGACTACCGAAACGCCGGTCTCATCGGCGTTTCGGTAGTTGCAATGTACTTCCTCTCCTCGGCCGCCCGTCAGGGCGTGGCGCCCACCGCGCAGACCCTGACCGGGCCGCCGCGATCGAAGCTCAGGCGCCACGGAGCGTTGCTCGGGTCGGGCGGAATCGAGAGGGTCACCGCTTGCCCGCCTCGTACGTTGCCCAGCCCGGCGGCGAAGTCGTCCGCCCAGCGCCGCAGGGCGACCGTGGAGTCACGGGTCGGCTTCAGAACTGCGCCGCCGCGGGGAAGGGCGATCTCGGTCGGTCCGGCGAGGTCGTCGATCCGCTGGCATTGCCGCGCCGCCGCCGTCGTGGGGGTGAGCTTTAGCCCGAGCGTCTTGACTGCGACGGCGTCCGCCTGCTCGCGAACTGCGTCGCTTTGGCTGCGGAGCTCCGCGATCGAGTGGGCGGGGGAGCCGTAGCGGTCCACGACTTCGAGCCAGGGCCCGGTGTTCAGGGCGAGCGCCGCGGGGACGAGGTGGGGGGCGTGGACGTTGGGGGTGAAGATCTGGTCCCCGTTCTGTCCGGCGAGCTGGATCACGGCCATGTCGGCACGAGCTTCCTTCTGGATGGCGTCGAGGGTCTGCCGGCCTTCCTGGAAGCGGGCCAGGTTGCCGGTCACTGCGGCGACGGTCAGGATGAGCGCGATCGCAACCGTGAGGCGTGTCGTCCGCACGCCCCTGAGCATCTCGACGATCACCAGCAGCAGGACCAGGACCCCGGCGTAGAGGTACCGGGGCTCTGCCGCGGTTCGCCCTGGCACGAGGATGATCCCCAGCTCCACCCAGAGGGCGACGAGGATCGCGAGCGGCGGCCAGAACGCCCGTGGGATCGGCCCGCGGCGGCGCAGCAGCCAGATGGCGACCCCGATCGCGAGCAGCTCGGCAACGGTGAAGACGACGCCCTGGGACAGCAGGCTGATGTCGAAGCCCTGCAGGCGCAGCAGGGTCCACGGGCCCGGCCCGATGAGCGGAACCAGGCCGAAGGTGGCGCTGGCGAAGACGGCCAGCGCGTCGGCGAAGTAGGCGGGCAGGAAGGGGACGGCGGAGAAGACGATCCCGGTCGCTTCGAACTGGGCCGCCCACAGGCGCCAGATGCCGTACGCGACGGCGGGCACCGCGACCACCCATAGGCGCCGCTTCCAGTCGGGGCTGAGGGCGACCGCGACGATCGCGCCGAGGAGGAACGGCACGGACTGGCTGAAGCCGGCGAGGGCGAGGCAGAGCAGGCCGCAGGCGACGGCGTCCCCCAGCCGATCCCCGCGTTCCAGCATGACCAGCGCGGCCAGCCCCGGGACCAGCGCGGCGAGGAACTGGATGCCCATCATCGGCTCGAGCACGACCGCCCAGGCGGACCCGAGGAAGAGCATCGTGATTGCGGGAGCAAGTGCGAGGATCGGGCCGATGCGCCGCTTCGCATAGACGTAGAGAAGGGTGGCCAAGAGGCTGAGCCCGATGACCTGGACCACGGCGAAGGCGGTGAAGCTGGCGCCGAACAGCTCCAGCATCCCCCTCCAGAGGAAGTAGGGGGAGGCGATCAGGTGGCCTCCGTAGGGACGGAAGAAGAGGCTCAGATCCTCGGTGAGGCCAGCGTGCTCGAGCCAGACGAATTCGTCCCAGCCGTAGGTCAGGCCGCGCTCCAGCCAGAAGACGAGAGCGGCGGCGGCGACGGTCGCCCCCGCCATCAACAGCCAGCCCGCGACGTCGGGATTGCGAAGGCGTCCGGTCAAACCGCCTGCAGGCTACTGTGCCCACCCGGCGCGATAAGGGCGGCCGTGAGCGGCGGTGGGGGCAAGCGCATACCCTTGGGCGGGTGAGCGATCGAATCCATTCGATGGATGCTCTGCGTGCCTCGACGATGTTCCTGCTCGTTCCCGTGCACGCGGCCGGGTTGCTTGCCCTCAACGGGAACAGCGGCGCCTGGGCGACGGCGATCTACTGGGTCGTCCACGTCTTCCGCCTGCCCCTCTTCTTCGCCATGTCGGGGTTCTTCCTCGCCCTGCTGCTCTCCCGCAAAGGAGTGCGCGAAACCATGCGCAACCGCACCGTGCGCATCGTCGTCCCCCTGCTGCTCGGCATGCTGACGCTGGTGCCGCTGACGGCCCTCGCCTCCCGGGAAACCGGGACCGCTCTCACCGACGGCGGCGGCGCCGTCGGCATCTTCGGCCTCGAGCCGAGCTTTCTCTGGTTCCTCTGGTATCTGCTGATCATCGATTGCGCCGCGGTTGCCCTGTATCTGCTCGGCCCGCGCCTCCTGCAGGCGACCGGCGAGAGCTTTCGCAGGCTGATCGAGGTGCCCGTCATCGGCATCCTCGTCCTCGCCGTGCCGACCGCGCTCTCGCTCTTGCCCGCGCCGGCCTGGACGATCTCCCCGCCCGCCGAGACCTTCGTGCCCGACCCCGTCGTGCTCTTCTACTACGCTCTCTTCTTCGGCCTCGGGGCGACGATCTGCACGCACCGCGAGCTGATCTCCTCGATCGCTCGCAACGCCTGGCTCTGGGCCGGGTGCGCGCTGGCGGCGACGGTGCCGGCCGGGCTGCTGTTCGCCCTGCACAACTCTCCCGAGTACGGCTCTCAACCGCTCGTCCACGCGGCAGGGGTGTCGATCTACGCGATCGCCACCTGGGCCAGTCTGATGGCGCTCGTCGGCCTCGCCGACCGGTACCTCAACCGGCCCTCGCCGACGCTGCGCTACCTCGCCGACTCCTCCTACTGGACCTACCTCTCGCACATGCCGGCGATGGTGCTGCTCATCGCCGTGATCGGCGCCACGACGCTCGGCACCTGGCCGCGGTTCGCGCTGGTGACCGCCGGCTCACTCGCCTTCTCGCTGCTCACCTATCCGGTCCTCGTCCGCTACACCGTGGTGGGTCGGATCCTCAACGGGCGTCGTCAGCGCCGGCGACCCGAGGTCCTGGCCCCCAAGCCGACCCTGCGCGGCGCCTCCGGCTAGCGCCCGCCGAGCCGGCGAGGCGTCGCCGTGGTGCGGCGAATGTAGCCTCTGTTCGCCTTGACCCAGCTCAAGATCAGCCTGATAGCGACCCTGAAGGACGAGGCCGACTCGATCGGGGGCTTCCTGGACGGCCTGCTCGGCCAGAGCCGCCTTCCTGACGAGATCGTGCTCGTCGACGGGGGCTCGACCGATGGGACCGTCGCCGCGATCGAGCGGGCCCAGGCGGAGGCGCCGATCCCGATCCGCCTGATCCAGGCGCCGGGGACGAACATCTCCGAAGGGCGGAACATCGCCATCGACGGCGCCGCCCACGACGCGATCGCGGTGACCGACGCCGGCACCCGGCCGCAGGTCGACTGGCTGCAGAGCCTCGTCGCGCCGCTGGAGCGTGACCCGGAGCTGGCGGTGGTGGCCGGCTTCTTCCAACCCGGCGGCAACGGGTGGCGTGGTCGCACCCTCGCGATCGTGATCACGCCGCAGCGCGAGGAGATCGATCCGGGCAAGTTCCTGCCCTCGAGTCGCTCGGTGGCCTTCCGCCGCCCCTGGTGGCGGCGGGTGGGCGGCTATCCCGAGTGGCTTCGCCATTGCGAGGACCTCGTCTTCGACCTCGCTCTGCGCGAGAAAGGAGCCTCCTTCGCCTTCGCCCCTGACGCGATCGTCGCCTGGGATGCGCGCCCGGGCCTGCGCTCCTTCGCTCGCCAGTACTTCAACTACGCTCGCGGCGACGGTCACGCCGGCCTCTGGCCCAAACGGCATCTGCTCCGTTACCTGGCCTACGCCCTCGGCCTCTACGTGCTGGCGAGGCACAGGACGCCGCTCGGCCTCGGCGTGCTGCTGCTCGGCTGGGTCGTCTACCAGTGGAAATTCCTGCGCCGGCTGATGCGCATCCCGCCGTCGTCGAAAGCATCGGAGCGGATCCTCGCCTTTGCCTACGTGCCCATGATCGTCACTACCGGCGACGTCGCCAAGATGATCGGCTACGCCGTCGGCCGCCGGGAGCGAGCGGCTCGGAGAGCGTCAGCCCCGTAGGCGGCTCGCCGCGGTGGTGGCCAGGCTGACCGCGAGCTTGGTCGCGATCCCGATGTAGACCGCGGCGTTTACCAGTGGGTTGTGCTCCGGCGCGTCGAAGCGGCGGTAGAAGCGCCCCATGCCGCGGTGGAAGGCGATCTCCTGTTTGGGCCGCCGCCGGGCGCCGCTGGAGCCGCCCTTGATGTGCAGGGCGACGCCTGCCGGCTCGTAGAAGACCTTCCAGCCCGCCTGCCAGAAGCGCCGGCACCAGTCGAGGTCCTCCATGTAGAGCCAGTAGCCCTCGTCGAGCAGACCGACCTCGCGCACCGCCTCGGCGCGGCAGAGCATGAAAGCACCGTTGACCGCATCGACCTCCCCGGCCTCGTCGTCGCCCAGATGGGTTGCCCGGTACTGGCTCAGAGGAGCCGCGGCGTCATCGCTGCGGCCGATGCCGGTGAAGTGGGCAAGGGCGCTCAGCGGCGTGGGGAAGGAGCGCTTGCAGGCGTGGTCGAGCTCACCCGACTCGGTCACCAGCTTGCAGCCCACCATGCCGATCCGCTCGTCGGATCGCAGCCGCGCCAGCGCGGCGTCGAGCGTGCCCGCGTAGACCTCGGTGTCGGGGTTGAGCAGCAGCACAGCCCCGGCGTCAATAGCACCGAGGACGACGTTGTTGGCCGCCGAGAAGCCGATGTTCTCGCGGCGGATCAGTCGCACTGCCGGAAACTCGCGTTCGACCATGTCCGGCGCCTCGTCCGGGCTGCCGCTGTCGACCACGGTCACCCGGCTCTCGCCCTGCGCCGGGTGCGCCTCGAGCGAGCGCAGGCAGCGACGCAGCAGGTCTTCGGCGCCGTGGCTGACGATCACCGTCTCCAGGTCCATCGGGGGGACTCTAGTTCGGGCGGCACCGAGCGCGCCGCTGCTACGTTCCCGCAAATGCAGGTTGCACCGGGACACGCCGGCCGGTTCGCCCTATGGACCGCCACCCTGGCCGCGCTGGCGCTGGGTGTCTGCTTCCCGGTCGACGCGGTCGCCGCCTCCCCCGGGGTCGCGGAGATCGTCGAGCCCGCCCCGGGGTCGAGCCCGCTCAACCCCGAGGACGTCCACATGGTCATCGCGTATGCCGACGCCGATGCCGACGAGCACCTCTGCAGCGACTGGGAGATTTGGAGCCTGGCTCCCAGCGAGCCCGTCTGGCAGGCGCACTGCGCCGGGGGTCAGGAGAAGGTGCACATCCATCTCGGCGATGGCGAGTTCGTCAACTCGCTTACCGGCGCCGCTGCCCTGCTGCCCGCCTCCGCCTACGAGCTGCGGGTTCGCGTGCGCGACGACAGCGGCGTCGCCCCGGAGGAATGGAGCGAGTGGGAAAGTCGTGGCTTCCTCACCGCCGCGGCCGGCCCGCCCGGCAACGAGGCGACCGCCTGGGCGCCGCGCCCGGGCTTCGCCGTCGAAGTCTTCGCCAGCGGCCTGCAGCTCCCGGTCAACGTCGAGATGGTCCCTGCCCCGGGCCCTCATCCGGGCGATCCTCTGCTGTATGTGACGGAGCTGTACGGCACGGTGAAGGCGATCACCCGAGACGGCACCGTCCACGACTACGCGACGGGGCTGCTCGACTTCAACCCGACCGGCGACTTCCCCGGCTCAGGCGAGATGGGCCTCACCGGCATCGCCGTCGACCCGGATTCGGGCGACCTGTTCGTCAGCCTCGTCTACGAGGACGACGTGACCGCCGAGCACTACCCGAAGGTCGTCCGGCTGCACAGCGACGAGCCGGGCCTGGAAGCGGTTGGCCAGACCACTGTGCTCGACATGGCGGGGGAGGTGCAGGGGGCCTCGCACCAGGTCTCGAACCTCTCGATCTCGCCCGCGGGCGAGCTGTTCGTGCACAACGGCGATGGCGGCGATCCGTCGACCTCGCGCGACCTCGACTTCTTCCGCGGGAAGATCCTGCGGGTCAGCCTCGCCGGCCAGCCGCTGCCCGACAATCCCCACTACGACGCCGGCGACGGCATCTCCGCGCGCGACTACGTTTGGGCGTCGGGCTTCCGCAACCCCTTCGGCGGCGCCATCCGCCTCTCCGACGGCTCCTACTACGAGGTCGAGAACGGCCCGGCGACCGACCGTCTGGCTCGGGTCCTGCCCGGTGTCGACTACCTCTACGACGGGACGGACGCCTCGATGACGTTCGGCGCCTCCTACACCTGGAATCCAGCGCACGCCCCGGTCAACGTCGAGTTCGTCGAGCCGGGCAGGTTCGGTGGCAGCGGCTTCCCCGCCACCGCCATGGGCAACGCCTTCGTCACCGAGTCCGGCTCTACTTGGGCAACCGGGCCGCAGGCGCAGGGCAAGCGCATCGTCGAGCTCGGACTCGGCCCCGATGGCGCTCTGACGGCTGGTCCCCAGACCCTCGTCGAGTACACCGGCACAGGCAAGGCGACGGCGGTCGGGCTTGCCGCCGGTGTCGACGGCCTCTACTTCACCGACCTCTACAAGGACACGGGGTACGAAACCCCGATCGACCCGGGCGCGAACGTTCTGCGGGTCACCTATTGCGGCGCCTGTCCGCAGGAGCCGGAGCCGCAAACGGTGACTGGCAGTCCCCTCGTGGACGACTCGGCGCCGCGCATCCGGCGCTTCCGCGTGCTGAGAAAGCGCTTCGCCGTCCAGCGCAGCGGACGCGGTCGGGCCAGGGCCTCGGCTGCCCTCCACGGCACCGAATTCCTCTACTCGCTCTCGGAGTCCGCCTCGGCCCAGATCAGGATCCGCTCGCTGGCACGCGGTTGGAGGGCCACCCTCGACGCGCCCGGCCGGCCAGGCGGGAATCGCCGGGCGTTCGCGGGAAGGGTGGCGGGCCGGGCGCTGCCGACGGGGATATACGCAGCGACCGTGCAGGCCCGTGACGCCGCCGGCAACCTCGCCTCGTCGCGGGCGCTGCGCTTCCAGGTCGTTGCGGAGCGCTAGGAGAGGAGAAGCTAGTAGGCGCCGTCGCCGCGGATGATCGCGCGTGGGGTCCGCAGCAGGATCGCCAGGTCTCCGGTCAGGGAGAGGTTGTCGAGGTAGTCGCGCTCCATCGCAAGGCGCTCCTCGAAGGTGAGGTCTCCGCGGCCGTAGACCTGCATCGGCCCGGTCAGGCCCGGCTTGACCGCGAGGCGGATTCGCTGGCGCTCGTCGTAGAGGGCGACCACCGCCTCCTCCTCGGGCCGGGGTCCGACCAGCGACATGTCGCCGCGCAGGACGTTGATCAGCTGCGGCAGCTCGTCGATGCTGCTGCGGCGCAGCAGGCGCCCCACCCGCGTCACCCGGGGGTCGTCCGGGATCTTGAAGGCGGGCTCGTCGAGCTGCTGGATGTCGACCAGCTCCGCCAGTCGCTCCTCGGCGTCGGCGACCATCGTGCGGAACTTGAGCATCGTGAACCTCGCGCCGTCGAGGCCCGCACGGTGCTGGCGGAAGAACACGGGTCGACCGGTGTCGAGCAGGATGAAGACGGTGGCGGTCAACAGGAGCGGTGAGAGCAGGACCAGCATCAGCGCTGAGACGATCAGGTCCAGCCCCCGCTTCATCGCCAGGGTGGAGCGCGGGGGGTCGGAGAAGCGAAAGTCCAGGACGGGCAGCTCCGCGAGCCTGTTGAGCTCGATTCCCGGGCCAAGCAGGCCGAAGTGCTGGGGCAGGAAGGTGAGGCCGAGACCGGCCACCTTGCACTCCTCGATCAGCTTCTCGGCCGTCGGCTCGCTCATCTCCAGTTCGGTGACGACGACTCGCTCGACGTCGTAGGCGCGCGCCACCTCGGCAATGTCCTCCATCGAGCCGAGGCGGAGCAGCTCGGTCGACGCCTTCCCGTCCGGCGGCGCCAGGTAGCCGACCAGCTTGAGGCGGGCCTCCGGGTGGGTGGAGATGCGTCGTGCCACCCTGTCCGCGGCGGCCGCCGGTCCGATCGCGACCCCGATCGCGACGCCTGTGAGGCGATGCCAGCAGAAACGGACGACGGCGCGCTCGACGAAGCAGCCGGCGAAGGCACCCACCCCGACCAGGACTGCGCTCGACGCCGAGAGCGGCCCGACCGGGCTAAGCGTCAGCAGCCCGTCGAGCGCGATCGTCGCCAGGGCAGAGGCCGAGAGCAGCGCCGGCAGCTCGTCGAAGGTGCTGTGGCGGATGCGGCGGTGATCGTTGTCGTAGAGGCCGTGCAGCTTCAGGATCAGGATCCAGACTGGGCTGAAGAGCGTCGCCCAGAAGAGCACAGCCACGTCAGTCGTGGCTGTGGTGGCGGTGGCGAGGCAGAGTGCGCCGATCACGGCGATCCAGTCACCGGCCGCCAGCAACCGCCGCAGCAACGGGCCACGGCGCAGGGTGGACTCGGGTGGACGCCGCGCTCCCGGCCGTGGCTCGTCAGGCTGTGGCGCTGGGGGAGTGCTCGGCGGGGGCCCGGGGGCGCCGGTGCTGCGATCGGCGGTGTCTTGAGCGTGTCGGGGCATTTCGTCGCTCACCCGCAATTCCATCCCGCGCGCAGGCACTCGGCGCGGGGGTTCAATTGCCTGGCCCGCTCCAGGTCCGCCTGGGCGGCGGCCTCGTCGCCGGCCTCGTGCTCGGCCTTAGAGCGTAGGTAGTACCACTGCCAATTGTTGTCCTCGCGCTCGATCGCGCGGGTGAAGTGGACGATCGCCGACGGGTAGTCGCCCTGCAGTTCGGCGAGCAGGCCGAGCTGTACGTAGGGCGAGGCCGCCCACGGCTCGATCGTCCGTGCCCGCTTGGCGTGGTCGACGGCGCGGGCGATGTCCGAGTCCGCGGCGGCGGCCTGGCTTGCGTCGAGTTCACGATCGACGAGCAGTGGCCCGACGAGCGCCACCGCCGCGATCCAGGCGACGGCTAGGCCGACGACGGCTAGGCCGTAGCGCCCGCGGTTTGTGGCAGCGGCGGCCATCCCCTCTTCGCGCTTGATCTGTGCGCAGCGGGCGGCGACGACCACTCCTCCAGCGAGGAAGAAGACGGCTCCGACGGCCGTCAGCTCCCAAAACCAATCGAGGGCAGCGCCGATTGCGAAGGCGAGCATCGCTGCCAAGAGCACGGCATATCGCTCGCGATCGGGGTGGGGCGCGAAGCGCCAAGCCGCGAACCCGGTCCAGAGCAGCGTTCCGACGAGCACCAAGACCAACACTCCCCCGAAAACCCCGAGCTCGGCAAAAGTCTCCAGATAGAGCGAATGCGCGTCGTGTACGGGCAGTTCGATCGAGCGCCGCCTCTCCCAGTCGAACTCGTACGTGCCCGCCCCGGTGCCGAGGACCGGCTCATCGGCGAAGGCGTCCAGGGAGACTCGCCAGAAATCGTGTCGCCCGGCGCCGCTGAGCTGGGCGAAATGCTTCTCCGGCTGGTCGGGGAACTGGATGTCGGAGCTGGAGAACTGGTCCCAGGCCCGGCCGCCGACCGCGACGGTCGCCACGATCGCCACCACCGCGACGAAAACAGCGATGCCTTTCAGCACCCCCGGATGCCGCGACAGCGCCAGCGCCCGCCCCGTCAGCGGCCCCTCGCGACGCTCGACCTGGCGCAGGGCGGCGAAGAGGGCGACGGCAAGAGCGATCCCGGCGAGCAGGATCAGCAGCACGGTGGCGCCTTGGTCAACTGCCGCTTGCGTGGGCAGGTTGTCGGCGAGGTCGCGGCGGGCTTGGACCGCCAGTACGGCTGGGAGGGCGCCGAGCGTCCCGATCGCCAGCGTCGCCATCATCCAGAGGCGGTCGCGGGAGAGCGCGATCAAGCAGCCGGTCGCGATCAGGAGGGCAAGCAGTCCGCCGCGGGAGTAGGTGAGGTACAGGGCGAGCAGCACGGCGGGCATCGCCGCCACGGCGAACCAGCGCAGGGCACGGGAAAGCGCGTGGCGGCTGGCCCAGAGCAGCAGCGCGATGGCGATGCCGAAGATCGCCCCGTTGGCGTTCCAGTAGCCGAGCGGGTAGCGCAGCCGTGGGCCGTATCCAAGACCGCCGGAGACCTCGAGCACATGGGGGAGGAGGCGGCTGGCCAGGCCGAGCAGGGCGACGAGGGCGAGGGCGATTGCAAGGCCTTCAGCGAAACGTTGGCGCCTTTGCTCGGTTTGGGCGATGAGGAATGCGGCAAGGAAGAAGCTCAAATAGACGAGCACCCTGTCCGCCTCGATCACGCTCAGCTCGACCGAGCCCGACCAGAGGGATGAGATTGCACACAGCAGAGAAAGACCCAAGATCGCGCCGGCCGTCCAGTAGAAGGGGGCTCTCAGAGTCGCCGAGGCGCCAGCACCGAAGACGAGCAGGCCAACGACCACCAGCCACACCACCAGGCCGGCCGGGTGCCGGGAGCCGACTTCGAAGCCACCGCCGGCCAGCGCCAGGCCGACGATCAGGCCGATCGGGGCAAGCGCCGCCGCCATTTGGTCTAACCTTCCGCGCGATGACTGGGATGCGCCGCCGCCGGGCCCGGAGATCGGGCCGCCTTTGCTACTTGCTGTCGGCAATGGCTCTGTTCGCATTTGCTCTCTTCCCGGCATTCGCTCAAGCGGATTCCGGCGAACTGCAGTACTCCGATGCGCCGCCGACCGCGACCGGTGGCAAGGAGCCAAGCGGGCGCGAGGCCCCAGCAAAGTCGTCGAATTCCTCGGGTGGGGGCGCTTCGGCTCCCTCTAGCACGTCTGACTCCGCTGACTCGGGTCCTTCCGATGGGAGTTCTTCCTCTGACGATGCATCTGGTGGGTCTGGCGGTGGTGGAGCCGGCGACAAGGGCGACACCGGGCAGGGTAGCCGAGACGATGCGGCGTCAGGCGTCTCGGGGTCCCCCGCGCAGTCTCCCGCCCAAGCGGTCGCACCGGCTGCCTCCACTGAGGACGACGGTGGATCCTCGCCGCTCGTGCCGATCCTGGTCGCGATCCTCGCCCTCGCCGCGATCTCCTTCGGGGCGATGATGCTCAAGCAGCGTCGTCGCAAGGGCACGTCGGCAGCTCGCGTCTCGCCGAAGGCGAGCTGACCGGTGCCTGAGCCGGGGAAGTGCCCCACGGGGCGAGTACGCGTTTGGCTGCTGAGCTTCGCGATCGCCGCCATGGCCGTGGGCGCCTCGGCTCCGAGCGCGGCTGCCGTGCCCTCCAACTTCTGGGGAGTGATCTCGCAGGGCCAGCCTTCGATGGCTGAGTTCCAGCGGCTGAAGGCGGGCGGCGTGGACAGCATTCGCGTCCCGGTCGCCTGGAGCTTGGTCCAGCCGGTCGAGGGTGGCCCGCTCAACTGGTCGACGGTGGACCCGATGTTTGCCGGCGCCACCGCCGCCGGGCTCGAAGTCCTTCCCTTCGCCTATGGGGCCCCGAGCTGGGCCGTGCCGGTGGACAGGCGCTGGGGCAGCCCGCGGAACCTGCCGGTTCGCAGCGGCAAGCAGCGCGCCGCCTGGCAGGCGTTCCTTACACAGGTGGTCTTGCGCTACGGCCCGAATGGAAGCTTCTGGGCCGAGAACCCCGCCCTGCCTCCCCGCCCGGTGCGGATCTGGCAGGTGTGGAACGAGGAGAACTTCAAGTACTTCGTCGCCAGGCCGAATCCGGTCGAGTACGGCAAGCTGGTCAAGCTCTCCTACGCCGCGATCAAGGCGGTCGACCCAGGTGCGCGGATCATGCTCGGCGGCATGTTCTCCCGCCCCAAGGAGGCCAACTTCAAGGCGAAGCCGGCCCAGGCCTATTTCGCCGCCGACTTCCTGGAGCAGATGTACGCGAGCACGCCGGGAATCAAGTCCAAGTTCCACGGCGTCGCTCTGCACCCCTACACCTCCACCTATACGCGACTGAAATCCTACGTCGAGGAATTCCGCGCCGTGCTGACGGCAAATCGCGACGTCGGCAAGAGCCTGTGGATCACGGAGCTCGGCTGGAGCTCGCAGCGCCCCGAGCCCGGCAACTCCTTCGCCAAGGGCGTGCGCGGACAGGAGAAGCAGCTGAAGGGCGCCTTCGGCGTGCTGCGGGCCAATCAGAGCAAATGGCGCCTGCGTCAGGTCTACTGGTTCTCGGTCAACGACGCCCCCGGCGCCTGCAACTTCTGTGATGGCTCGGGGCTTTTCGGCGCAGGCTTCGTCCCCAAGCCTGCCTGGTACGCCTACGTGAAGTTCGCCGGCGGCCAGCCGGGCTGAGCGGTCAGGCCCGGAACTTCTTCGAGCGGACGAGTCCGGCCCGATGCAGGGTGAGTCGGACTCCGGCCCAGAGAGTCTTCAGCCCGTAGACGACTCCCGTCGAGAAGTCGACCGATGAGGCGTCCTCGAAGTATTTCCCCGGCGCCGGAACTTCCCTGATCCTCATCTTGAAGAAGGCCGCCTGCATCAGCACCTCGGAGTCGAAGCTGAAGTCGGATGCGTTGCGCAGGAAGGGCACCGTCAGCAGCATCTTGCGCGAGTAGGCTCGGTATCCCGTGTGCGCCTCGGTCAGCTCGGTCCCCATGACACCGTTCTCGACCGTCGTCAGGAAGCGATTTGCCGCGTACTTCCAGCGTGGCATGCCGTTGGCCAGCGCCATGCCGGGGCGGGCGAGGCGGGAGCCGAGCACGAGGTCGGCTTCGTCGTTGAGGATCGGCACCACCATGTCGGGGATCAGCTCGGGTGGGTACTGGCCGTCGGGGTGCAGCATCACGACGACGTCGGCTTCGCGCTGCAGCGCCTCTAGATAGCAGGTCTTCTGGTTGGCGCCGTAACCGACGTTGTGGGGGTGCCAGACGACGTGGAGGGGCAGCCGCTTGGCGAGCTCGACCGTCTCGTCGCGCGATGCGTCGTCAACGAGGATCACCTCATCGACCCAATCCATCGGGATCGAGCGGTAAGTGTCTTCCAGCGTCTTGGCGGCGTTCATCGCCGGCATCACGACGATCACCTTGCCGGGCGGCCGCTCGCTGGGACCGGCCTGCTCGACGCTCTCAACTGGGGCTTGTCCAGTCATGCGGCCGCCAGTCTAAAGGGATCAGCCGCTGGATCAGATCTCGCAGAAGGTGACGCTTCCCGCGCCCGGTGCAATCGCCTGCCAGGGAACGGCGGCCGCGTCGCGAGGGACGCTCAGCTTCATGGCTCGCCCTGGCGTCATACGGCCAATCTGGACCGCGTAGCTGCCGGCGAACCGGTGCAGCGCCAGCACGGTGCTGCGGTCTGCGATCAGGATCGCCCCGCCGGCCGGGAGCTCGAAGCCCCCTCGGCCTTCGTGCCGCCGGCAGGAATCGCCAGGGGCGTCGGCCGCGGGCGTGAGCCGTAGGCCGAGTGCCCGCGCGGCGACGAGGTCGGCACTTCTGCGGGTGCTCTCGTCCTTGCCGAGCAGCTCGGCGACCGAGTAGCCGGGCGAGCCGAACTTCTCGCTCACCGCTTGCATCGGGCCTGCCCCGAACTGAGCGCCGCGTTCCGGCTGGAATGCTTCCGGCGCCTCGACCGAGGGATTGAATTCGGGCGGGACGTTCGCGCCGCCGAGGTTGACGACGGCAATCGCCGCGTTCGTCGGTGGCGAGTATGGGCCGAGGACTTCACGGCCTTCCTTGAAGCGGAACGTATTCCCCGCGATGCCCGCGAGAGTGAGCGCGAGCGCGAGCGCGAGCGCGAGGCGAGTCGCCTTGATCCCTCGAGCCGCCTCGAGGACGACGAGCAGGAGGACGACTACGTCCTGGAACACGTAGCGGATCTCTCCCGGCGTGCGGTCGGGGGAGAGGGCGAGGCCCTGCTCCGCCCACAGGGTGACGAGGATCGCGAGGGCGACCCAGAGCGTCGCCGGCACGGCGCCGCGGCGACGCAGGGCGCGGAAGACGAGCAGGGCGACGGTCACCTCCAGGCCCAACAGGAAGAGGCCCTGGGCGAGCCGTTCGGAGCTGAAGCCGATCAGCTTCAGCGAGGTGAGCTGTCCGGAGGTGAGGGGACTGTTCCCGACCCAGAAGGACCCGCCGAACAGCGAGGCGGCGGTATTGCCGAGCGAGTCGACGGCGTAGGCAGGAAGCCAGAGGACGTTTGCCAGCTCGAGGCCCGTGCCGCCATACTGGTTCGCCCAGACCCGCCAGCCCAGGTAGGCGAGGAGCGGCACCGCGACGATCCACGCTCTGCGCCAGCGGTCGTCGCGCAGAGCGATGCCGACGGCTGCTCCGACGACGAAGGCGAGTCCCACCTCGAAGCTGAAGGTGGCGAGGACGAGCAGAGCGCAGGCGGCTACGTCGCCGCGGCGATCATCGCGTTCGAGCGCCAAGAGGGCGGCGAGGCCGGGTACGAGCCCACAGAAGAACTGGATGCCGAGCATCGGCTGCATCAAGACGTTCCAGGAGGACCCGAGGAAGAGGACGATCACCGCGGCGGGCAGGGCAAGCAACGGGCCCACGCGCCGCCTTCCGTACTCGTAGAGAAGGCCGCTGAGCAGCAGGAGCAGGGCGATCTGGATGACGCCGAAGCCGGTGTAGCTGGTGCCGAAGATCTCCAGCCCTGCCCTGTAGATCGTCATCGGGATGAAGATCAGGTGCCCGCCGTAGGGCTCGATCAGCGTCTTCGTGGTGCCCGTGCCGCTGAGTGCCAGCCAGTTGAAGCCGTCATCTGCGTAGGCAAGGTCCCGCTGCAGCCAGAAGAGGAACGCGACCGCGCCGGCCATCGCGCCGGCGAGCAGCAGCCAGCCGATCTTCCTTGCGGGTTCCGGATGGTCGAGCACGGTTGCGGCAGCCTACGAGGCGGTGCGGCGCAGCAGCCTGCGCAGCGCGTGGCCGGGAACCTGCAAGCGGCGTTCCAGTCCCCAGAAGCCCTGCACGTAGGCGAGAAGCCCGCTGGGCGTCGTTCGCCTGCCTTCGAGCAAAGCCTGAGCCCGGTACCGCTCCCAGAACCAGAAGAGCATCGCTAGGGAGCGTCGCGACGAAGGCGGTTGGGCGAGTGCCGCATGGGCACGGCGCTCGGCGCGGGACGCGGGCGCCCGGGTGAGTTCGGATATCGCCCTCTCCGGCACGGGCGCCTCGAGGTCGACTGCCAGGCAGGTCAGAGCATCGGAAAGCGGCACGGTAAGGCGGCCGCGCCTGGCCATCGTCACCAAGCGCTGCCAGTCGAGCCCGGGTCCCGCGGTCTCGATCACCTTGAAGGCGTCGGCTGCCCAGCGGACTGGGTGCACAGGGTTCCAGGCGGCGCCGTGGGCGCAGACGTGCAGGAGCTGGTCGGCTGGGTTGAGGATGCGGACACGGGCGCCGCCGATCTCTCCCTCGATTGACCCTCGCCAGAATTCCTCGTCAAGGCCGGGTCGCCAGAGCATTCCCCGATGCAGGTCGATCTCCTGGCCGTCGGGACCGCAGAAGGCGAGTGAGTGGCGCACCGCCAGCAGCCGCTCGGGATCGTCCTCGATCGCGGTAAGGCTGGCGCCGAGCAACGCTCGCACCGCTTCTCCAATGCGGTCGTGCCCGACGGCAAGGTCGACGTCGCCCATGGGACGGGCCCCGGGATCCTGGTATGCGGAGTCGATCAAGGCCGCTCCCTTGAGTGCCAGGACCTCGAGGCCGGCGCCTTGGAGCGCGTCGATCGCCCGCCGGCCGGCTTGTAGCCCCAGCTGGTTGGCAGCCCAGCTGTGTCGGTAGATGCCCTTCAAGCGAGCCGCGTCGGGACTATCGGCAAGCCGCGGCCCGAGGTTGCGGTAAAGGAGCGGCAGCAGGCGATAGGAGCCCTGCTCGACGGTGTCGAGGTGAGGTTCCTGGCGGTGCCACTCGGCCCAGGAGCCGAGTGCCCGCTCGTTTTTCCAGAGGCTCGCTTGCAAGAGCAGGACCTGCTGGGAGGAGGGAAGCCATACGGCGGCTTGCTCGCGGCTCACCCCCCGCCCTCCACGAGGCTCGCAACCCGGCTCTCCACCCGGCCGCCGCGGACTTCCACCATCCGGTCGGCTCGCCGAGCCACCAGCGGGTCATGGGTGACGAGCAGCAGCGTCGGCCGCGACTCGATCGCCATCAGGTTGTCGAGCACGCGATCGGCGGTCTCGGGGTCGAGGTGGCTGGTCGGCTCGTCGAGCATAAGCAGAGCCGGGGCGCCGAGCAAGGCTCGGGCAAGGGCGATGCGCTGGCGCTGGCCGGCGGAGAGGCGCACGCCGTCGTCACCGATCTCGGTCTGGTAGCCGTCCGGCAGGGCGGCGACGAACTCGCTCGCCGCCGCCAGCTCGGCGGCGCGCTCGATCTGCTTGGTGGGGATTCCCGGCCTGCCGAAGGCGATGTTGTCTGCCACGCTGCCACGCATCGCGCTGGCCTCTTGGAGCAGGGCGCCGGCCTGCCGGCGCAGGCTGCGAACGTCAATCTCCTCAAGCGGCACGCCGTCGACCTGGATTGTTCCTGCCCAGGGTCGGTAGAGGCCCAGCAGCAGGGCGACCAGGGTCGTCTTGCCGGCGCCGGTGGGGCCGAGGATGGCCAGCGCCTCGCCCGGCTCGACGGCGAGCGACACCGCATCGAGCACCGGCGGCTCGTCACGCGAATAGCCGAAGGTCACCCCCTCCCAGGTGACGCCACCCTGCAGCGAGATCGAGCGCCTGCCCGCGTAGGGCTCGGCCTCGGATCTCGCCAGCACCGCGTCGATCCGCTCGAGCGCGGCAAAGCCGTTGAGGATGTCCGGAAGCGTCGCGACCACCCAGTTGAGCTGCCCCCGGGCTAGCGCCAGTACGGCCATGAAGGCGATCAGGTCGCCGATGGACATCGATTCGTGCAGGACGGCGAGGCCACCCCCGATTAGGACGATCACGCCGGCGACCCCACCCAGCGCCACCTGGATCAGGCCATAGGCCTGCTGTACCCAGCCGACCCTTTGCCCGGCCGCTGCCAGCTCCTCCGAGCGTGCGCGGCCCTCGTCGATCGCCTGCTCCTCCGCGACCCTGACCTTGATCAAGGAGGTCGAGCGCAGGGTGGTGAGAATGCTGGCGCTGAAGGCGTCCGAGGCCTCCTGCCAGGTACGCACCCGCCTGCGCAGCGTCCCGCGCAGCAGGCGGCTGAGCAGGACGAGCAGCGGCACCGCGATCATCAGCACGGCGAGCAGCATCGGCTGGATCGCAACCAGCGATGCGAGCAGGATCGCCGCCGTTCCCAAGGAGGGGATGACGACGGCGAGGAGGTATTTCGCCATCGTGTCGAGCCGCTCGGTGTCCTGAACGATCAGGGAGTGCAGCCGGCCGCTGTCGGTCGAGTCGTAGAACGAGCTGGGCAGCCAGACGACATGGTCGATCAGCTCCGAGCGCACCCTTGCGATCGCCGGCTTCGTCACCCGCAGGACTACGTAGCGGCCCGCCAGCCCGAGGCCGAGGCTGAGTAGGTAAAGCCCCAGAATGGCTGCCCCGATCGCGATCAGACGACCGCTGTCGCCGTCCGGGATCGCATCGTCGAAGGCGCTGCGGACGAGGAGGGCGATCGGCACGAGGGTCAGCGACTGGGCCACCGAAAGCGCCAGCCCCCAGGCGACGATGTGCGGTGAGCCCTCGATCAGTCGGGAAAAGGTGCGCCAGGCCTGCACCGGGCAAAAACTACCGCTGGATGGTGAGGCGTAAGATCAATGGGTTGGCCACCGATGCGAAAACGAGTGCGGAATCCGGTCCTCTAGCGCCCTTCAGCGCCCCCGTAAGGCGCTGGTTCGAGGCCTCTTTCGAGGGACCGACCCCCGCCCAGACAGGCGGCTGGCAGGCGATCTCCAGCGGTGCCAACACGCTGATCTGCGCGCCCACCGGCTCGGGCAAGACGCTGGCCAGCTTCCTCTGGGGGATCGATCGGCTCTCGCGCATGCCGGAGCTTGGCCAGGGCGTGAAGCTGGTCTACATCTCGCCCCTGAAGGCGCTCTCCTACGACATCGAGCGCAACCTGCGGGCGCCGCTGCGCGGCATCGGCGCCGATATCGCTGTCGGTCTGCGCACCGGCGACACCCCGCAAAAAGAGCGTCAGGCGATGCGCCGCACGCCGCCCGACATCCTGATCACGACGCCCGAGTCGCTCTACCTGATGCTCTCCTCGGGGGCGCGGGAGATCCTCACCGGGGTCGAGGCGGTGATCGTCGACGAGATCCACGCGGTCGCCCAGAGCAAGCGTGGGTCTCATCTGGCGCTGACGCTGGAGCGCTTGGAGTACTTGGTCGGGGAGTCAAGGGAGGGTTCGTCGGAGCAACAGCGGGGAGGCTCCGCCGAACCCTCCCTTGACTCCCCGATCCAGCGGATTGGACTCTCCGCTACTCAGCGCCCCCTTGAGCGGATAGCTCGCTTCCTGGTCGGACCTAAAAGAGCTTGTGAGATTGTCGATGCGGGGGTAGCCAAGGAGCTCGATCTGGAGATCGTGGTCCCCGTTGAGGACATGGCTGAGCCGGGAGCTCCAGCTTTTCCCAATGCGGACGGGAACCCCACTGATGGTGAGCCCCTAGCTCACGTCCGCTCCATTTGGCCCGCCATCTACCCCGAGCTACTCAAGCTCGTGCAGGAACACAACTCGACGATCATCTTCGTCAACGCTCGCCGCGCTGCGGAGCGCCTGGCAAAGCGCTTGAACGAGCTTGCCAACGGCGAAGGCGAGCATGAGCTACCAGCAACTGAGCACGCGGGTGCGGATGGGTCGGGTCCGGCGGGAACTCCCGGCGAAGGCCGGCCCGACGGACCCGACCCATCCACCCCCCACGAGATCGCCCGCGCGCACCACGGGTCCCTGTCGCACGAGGAGCGCACCGTGGTCGAGGAGATGCTCAAGTCGGGGGAGCTTCCCTGTCTCGTTGCGACTTCCAGCTTGGAGCTGGGAATCGACATGGGCGCCGTCGACCTGGTGATCCAGGTGGAGTCCCCCAAGTCGGTGTCCCGTGGCCTGCAGCGCGTCGGTCGCGCTGGCCACTCGCTGGGAGAGGTCTCACGCGGTCGCATCTTCCCCAAGTTCCGCGCCGACCTGCTCGAGTGCGCCGTGGTCGCGAAGCGGATGCGCGAAGGGGCGATCGAGGAGACGGTTATCCCACAGAACCCGCTCGACGTGCTGGCCCAGCAGCTGGTCGCGATGGCCGCCCTCGACGAGTGGCAGGTTGACGAGGTCGAGCGGCTGGTCACCGCCTCGGAGCCCTTCCACGAGCTCTCCCGTGAGCAGCTCGAGAACGTGCTCGACATGCTCGACGGCCGCTACCCCTCCGATCGCTTCGCCGAGCTGCGGCCGCGGATCGTCTGGGATCGCACCGAGGGCACGATGCACGGCCGCAAAGGCGCTCGCCAACTGGTCGTCACCAACGCCGGCACGATCCCCGACCGCGGTCTCTACGGCGTCCACCTGCCCGACGGCCGTCGAGTCGGTGAGCTCGACGAGGAGATGGTCTACGAGGCACGCGCCGGCCAGACCTTCCTGCTCGGCGCGACCACCTGGCGGATCGAGGAGATCACCCGCGACCGCGTGATCGTCACCCCGGCGCCCGGTGTCCCGGGCGCCGTGCCCTTCTGGAAGGGCGACGGGATCGGCCGCCCTGCCGAGCTCGGCAGGGCGATCGGCGCCTTTGCTCGCGAGGCGGTCTCCCGCGAGCCCAAGGAACTGGCCGCCGAGTACGACCTCGACCGCCGCGCTGCCGAGAACCTCGTTGCCTACCTGCGCGAGCAGCAGACCGCGACCCGCGTCGTCCCCTCCGACGAGACGATCGTCGTCGAGCGCTTCCGCGACGAGATCGGCGACTGGCGGCTCTGCGTGCTCTCGCCCTACGGTGGACGCGTCCACTCCGCCTGGGGCCTGGCCCTGGCCGCCAAGATCCGTGCCGAGCGCGACCTCGAGGCCGACGCGATCTGGTCCGACGACGGCATCGTCATCCACCTGCCCGACGCCGACGAGCCGCCGCCCGCCGACCTCGTCTTGATCGAGCCCGACGAGCTCGAGGACCTGGTCGTCGGCGAGCTCGCCGGCTCAGCCCTCTTCGGCTCCCACTTTCGCGAGAACGCTGCTCGCTCGCTGCTCATCCCGCGCGCCTATCCCGGCAAGCGCACACCGCTCTGGCAGCAGCGGCTGAAGGCGCAGAGCCTGCTCGAGGTGGCCCGCGACTTCCCCCGCTTCCCGGTCGTGCTCGAGACCTATCGCGAGGTGCTGCGCGACGTGCTCGACCTGCCCTCGCTGGCCGAGCTGCTGCGTGACCTGCACTCGCGCAAGCTCAGCCTGGTCGAGGTCGAGACGCCGACCGCCTCGCCCTTCGCCTCCTCGCTGCTCTTCGACTACGTCGCCACCTACATGTATGAGGGCGACACGCCCAACGCCGAGCGCCGAGCAGCGGCGCTGGCCCTCGATCGCGACCTGCTGCGCGAGCTGCTCGGCCAGGAGGAGCTGCGCGAGCTGATCGACGTCGAGGCGCTGGAGGAGGTCGAGGCGCAGCTCCAGCACCGCACCGAGGCAGGCCACGCTGGCGATCGCGATGCCCTGCAGCAGGTGCTGCGCCGGGTCGGCGACCTGACCGCGGCGGAGTGCGAGGAGCGTGTGGCGGACGGTTACTCGGCCGCCTCGATGCTGGAGAAGCTGGTCAGCGAGCGGCGCGTCGCCCTGGTGCGGATCAACGGTGAGGAGCGCTACATCGCCGCCGAGGACGCTGGCATGCTGCGTGATGCGCTCGGCGTACCGCCGCCGCCCGGCCTCCCCGAGAGCTTCCTTGCCGAGCACCCCGATCCGCTGCTGGCCTTGGTGCGCCGCTACGCGCGCACCCACGGGCCCTTCCCGACAGCGCAGCTCGCCGACCGCTACGGCGTCGACCCGACCCCGGCGCTGCGCGAGCTGGAGCGCTCCGGTGCCCTGGTCCGCGGCGAGCTGCTGCCGGGGGGCAGCGAGCGCGAGTGGTGCGACACCGACGTGCTGCGCCGCGTGCGCCGCGCCAGCCTCGCCCACTTGCGCCGCGAAGTCGAGCCGGCCGGGCGCGACCGCTTTGCCCGCTTCCTCTCGAGTTGGCAGAACGTCGATGCTCACCGCGCCTCCGGCGCCGGCCCAGACCGCTTGCGTGAGGCGCTCGTCCCGCTGCAGGGAGTGACGCTGACCCCCAAGGTTTGGGAGGGCGACGTGCTGCCCCGCCGGCTGGGCGCCTACTCGCCGGTCTGGCTCGACGAACTCTGCACCAGCGGCGAGGTGGTCTGGATCGGCGCCGGTGCCCGCGGCCGCAGCGACGGCCGCGTCGCCCTCTACTTCCGCGACGACGTGCGCCTCGCCGGCCCGCCGCCCGCCAACGCCAAGCTTGAGTCTCCCGAGGGCGAGGTGCACGACGCGATCCGCGAGCGGCTCGCCGCCGGCCCCGATTTCTGGCTGGACCTGCTCGCCGACCTCGACCACCCGGTGGAGGAGCTGCATTCCGCCCTCTGGGATCTGTCCTGGGCGGGCGAGGTGACCAACGACGCCTTCTCACCCTTGCGCGCGCCGCGCCTGCGCGCCGCGGCGCCGCCCGAGCAGCGCGGCCGTCGCTTCGCCCGCCGCCGTGCCGCCGGCGCCGCCGTGCAGGGCCGCTGGTCGCTGACCGCGTCGCTGTTCGAGAACGCGCCCGCCGCCGGCCCGCGCCTGCGCGCCCAGGCCGAGCTGATGCTGGAGCGTTTTGGCATCGTCACTCGCGAGACGGTGCTCGCCGAGGGCATACCGGGCGGCTTCTCCAGCGTCTATGCCGAGCTCGGCAACCTCGAGCTGCTTGGCACGGCCCGCCGCGGCTACTTCGTCGAGGGTCTCGGTGGCGCCCAGTTCGCCCTGCCCGGCGCGGTCGAGCGCCTGCGCTCCTTGCCCGAAGAGGAAGGCGCCTTCCTGCTGCTCGCCGCGACCGACCCGGCCAACCCCTATGGAGCCTCGCTGCCCTGGCCCAAACCGGCAAACGGCCGGCGGCCCGCCCGGGCGCCCGGCGCTCACGTGCTGCTGCGCGACGGCGCCCCGGTGCTCTACGTCGAGCGCGGCGGTCGCGGCATCGTGCGCCTCGCCGAGCTGGATCACGAAGCCCTGGCGGCGGCGATCGCCGCTCTGGCCGAGGCTGTCGCCGCCGGCCGCCCGCCAAAACTGGCGATCGAGAAGCTTGATGGCGAGCCGGTGATCGGCTCCGGCGAGGAGGAGACCCTGCTCGGCGCCGGCTTCAGCCGCGGCCCGCGCAAGCTCACCCTCGCCGCTCGTTGAAGCGATTGCTGCATATTGTTCAATAGATCAACCCGTAAGGGCGTTAGTGTCTAATCTATAGAACATGCCACGTAACCCATATCCGCTCCACCCGCAGACCAAGCGCCGCGCCAAGGCGCTTGGCGAGCGCTTGCGCCTGGCGCGCATGCGGCGGCGTATGTCACTCGCCGAGCTGGCGAGTCGCGTGGGCGTTGCGCGTGGGACGCTGACCCGGCTCGAGCAGGGTGACCTCTCGGTGAGTGTCGGCCTGCTTGCACGCGTGCTCGCCATCCTGGGTCTTGAAGAGGACCTCGACCAGCTGGCGCGCGACGACGAGCTGGGTCAGCGCCTCCAGGACGTGCAACTGCGCCGCCCGCGCAGATCCTCAACCGAGGAGGGGTCGAGATGAACGGCAGGCGCGATCAGGTGATCGTTCACCTCGACGCTGCGGAGCTGGGAGCAGATCTGCAGGTTGGCGCTCTGAGCCGTGAGCAAGCGGGCGGCCAGAGCGTCGTCTCCTTCTCCTACGAGCCGGCATGGGTGGCGGCGGCGAAAGCTTTTCCGCTCGATCCTCTGCTTCTTCTCTATGAAGGAGCGCAGTATCCACCGCGTCTGCCCGGGATCTTCGCCGATGTCTCTCCGGATCGTTGGGGTCGTACCCTGCTCGAACGCCGTGAGGCGCTGAAGGCGCGGCGCGAGGGAAGAGCGCCTCGGCAACTGGACGAGTGGGACTTCTTGGTTGGCGTCGGCGATCAGACCCGGATGGGGGCGCTGCGCATCGTGCGCCCCAGCGACGGCGCTTTTCTCGATGACCAGCCGCTCGCAGTCCCACCGGTCACCCGCCTGCGGGAGCTCGAACACTGGGCGAGCGAGGTGGAGCGGGGCTTGCCCGATGTCGGCGGCGAAGAGGCGCAGTGGATCGCGATGCTGGTCGCTCCCGGCAGCTCGTTGGGGGGAGCTCGGCCGAAGGCGAACTACCGCGAGGAGGACGGCTCGCTGTGGATCGCAAAGTTCCCCTCGCGCGAGGATCGGCACGACCTCGGCGCGTGGGAGCACGTCGCCGCCCGCCTGGCCGCCCGCGCTGGGATCGACGTCCCGGAATCGAGCTTGCGCCGGCTGGGCTCGTCCTACCGCACCTACTGCGCCCGCCGTTTCGATCGCCGCGATGGGGCCCGACGCCTGTATGCGTCGGCGATGACGCTCTCCGGCAGGCAGGACAACGAAGAGGGGGCGAGCTATCTGGACGTGGTGCAGGCAATCGAGAGCTTCGGCGATCCGGCCGCGATCGAGGAGGATCTGCGCCAGCTCTTCCGTCGCGTCGTCTTCAACGTGCTGATCTCCAACCACGACGATCACCTGCGCAACCACGGCTTCCTGCGCACCGCATCAGGCTGGCGCCTGGCGCCGGCCTTCGACGTCAACCCCTCGCCCTATACCCAGGAACACAGCCTCGCGATCGACGGGATACTGCGGGTTCCGGACCTGGATCTGGTGCGTGAGACGGCAAGCTTCTACAGGCTCCGAGTGGGGGAGGCGAGGGCGATCGTCGCGGAGGTGCAGATGGTCGCCGCCAGCTGGCGGACGGAGGCCACTGCCGCCAGCCTCCCGCGTGAGGAGGTCGAACGCATGGCGGTTGCATTCGAACGAGCCGGTAGCGAGGCAGCTGACCTCCCCGAAGCGGGATAATCACCGTAATGGCTGATCGTGAGGAGGGGTTGGGGCCGGTCGAGCTGCTGCGCAGCGTGCCGCTCTTCTCCGATCTCGAGGAGGGGGAGCTGGAGCGCTTCTCGCGCGTGGCGGTCGCCCGCTCGTTCCCGTCAGGCACGCGTGTCTTCCACGAGGGGGACCACTCCGACGCCTGCTACATCGTCCGCGAAGGCAGCTTCCGGGTCACCCGCGAGCACTCCGACGGGCGGGCGATCACCCTCGCGACACTCAGTGCCGGCGACATCTTCGGCGAGCTGGCGATGCTCGACGGCGAGGTGCGCTCGGCCAGCGTCGAGGCGCTCACCGACGGCGAGCTGCTCGCCCTGCCGGCCGGCGAGGTGCGGGCGCTGCTCGCCCGCCACCCCGAGATCACCGTGAAGCTGATCGCCGCCCTCGTGCGCCGCCTGCGCACCGCCAACGAGCGCATCTCGCGCCAGTCCTTCCAGACAGTGCCCAGCCGGGTGGCCGGTGTGCTCTCGCAGCTCGTCGCCGAGGAGTCGCCACGCAGTGGCGAGGGCGGCGAGGTGACGATCCGCATGAACCAGGCCGACCTGGCTCAGCTCGCCGGCACCTCACGCGAGAGCGTCAGCCGCTTCCTCGCCGATCTCGAGCGCTCCGGCATCGTCCGCCCGGGGCGCGGTCGCGTGACCGTGCTCCAGCCACAGAAACTGCGCAACTACATCTTCTAAGCCGCCGAGGGGTTCAGCAGCCGCTGGGGTTGGGATCGGCGCGATCCTTGATCACGTCGTCGTCCCCGCCACCGCACTGAATGGCGTTGTCGCGCTGGCCGTCGATCGCGTCGATGAAGTCGCTGCCGCCCTTGCCGACGAAGGTGTCGGCGCCGAGATGGCCCATGAAGCTGTTCTCACCGTTGTCGCCGATCAGCACGTCAGGCCCGTCGGAGCCCTCGAGGCTCTCGTTGTCGCCGCCAACCCGGTCCTGCGAGCCGCAGCCGTTGGGGCCGCCGGTGCCACCGAGCTCGACCGTGAGCGAGGCGTCAGAGCGCCCGTAAGAGACCGTGTCGTCACCGGGGCCGCCGCTGTAGCTGTGGCCCTGGCAGACCGCCACCGAGGAGGTGAGCAGGTCATTGCCCGGCCCGCCGGCGAGCTGGTCGGCACCCGGATCGGCGTAGAGCACGTCGCTGCCGGCGTTGCCGACCAGCGTGTCGTTGCCGTTGTCGGGGCTGTTGTAGTTCTCGCCCGCCTCGAGCACGTCGTCGCCGCGACCGCCGCTCAGCGTGTCGTTACCGGCATTGCCGTTGGCGCGCGCCTTGACCGAGGCGGGAACGCTGTCGTCGATGGCGATGCCGTCGTTGCCCGGGCCACCGGTGATCACAACGAGGCCGGTGGCGATCGAGGTTGGGCAGCTGACCACCGTGGTGCCGCCGCTCAGCGCGCAGCCGTCGCCAGCATAGGCGCCGCTGCTGTCGGAGACCACCCAGCCGCCGTTGAAGGAAACGTGAATGTCGTCGTTGGCACCGTCGCCCTGGACGATCAGGCTGCTGCCGTCGAGGCCCTGGTTGAGGATGACGAAGGTGCCTGTGCCCGGCGGGTTGTCTTCCAGTCCGCAGGAGTGCTCGGCGGCGAAGCCGTCGCAGGCGTCGCTGCCGGCCCCGCCGAAGGCTTCGTCCGGTCCGCCCGCGCCGTCGAGGTCGTCGTCGCCGACGCCCCCGTCGAGCCGGTTGACGTCGCCGTTGCCGTCGATGTCGTCGCCTTGAGGCGAGCCGACCACGTCCTCGAAGCCCTGCAGGGCGTCGTGGCCATCGCCTTTCGAGCGACCGGCACCGAGGTCGACGATCACGCCACTGCGGGTAGCGCTGGCGTAGGAGACGATGTCGCGCACGCCGCCACCGCCATCGAGGGTGTCTTCACCGCTATCGCCGCGGACCACGTCGCCATCGCCATCGCCGCCGGTCGCCTTGTCGCTGCCGGCACCGCCGAAGACGAAGTCGCTGTCAGGGCCGCCGTCGAGGTCGGTCTCATCGCCGGGGCCACCTTCGATCTGGTCGCTTCCGGGGCCGCCCTCGATGCCGTCGTTGCCCTTGTCGCCGTGCAGCGAGTCATCGCCACCGCCACCCTCGATCGCGTCACTGCCCTTCTCGCCGTCGATGAAGTCGTTGCCGGCAGCGCCGTTGAGGATGTCGGGACCTTTGGCGCCAAGCAGTAGGTCGTCGCCGCTGCCGCCGACCATGCTGTCCTTGCCCTCGGCGCCGATCAGCTCGTCGTTGCCGCCGTCGCCCTCGAGGTGGTCGGAGCCGGTGTCGCCGGCCAGCCGGTCGTCGCCACCGCCGCCGTAGAGCGCGTCGAATCCGCGCCCTCCAGCCAGGGAGTCGTTGCCGGGCCCGCCGCAGATCTTGTCGTTGCCGTTCGGGCCGCCGCTGATGCGATCGTCGCCACCGCCGCCGTAGATCACGTCGCTGGCCTTCTTGCCGACGATTACGTCGTCGCCGGGCGTGCCGACGATCGTCGCGTGCTTGCCGCCGCAGCTTGCCGCGCTCGCGATGCCGGCGAAAAGCAGCGCGCAGACCGCGCAGGCCACCGTCGCGGCAGCAAGCTTTCCAAGTTGGATCCTTGCGTCGAAATGCATGCCCCCTCCCATCGACCCGATTCCCTGGGCGCTACACACCGGATCGAACAGATGTCCAAACTAGAGAGAGAACTTGCAGAGCTCCATAGACAAACACGCAAGTTCTTCAAACTTTTAGGTTCGGCCGCACGAGAGCCGTCCGCGGCTCGCCCCCTGGGTTCAGATACGCTCGCTGCCGCGATGCGCGGTGGTATCTACGTCCTCAACTTCTACTCGCCGGTTTTCGTCGACCAGCTCAAGCGTGGCCGCAAGACGGCGACGATCCGACTGGGCGACAAGAGCAACAAGTACGAGCGTGGCCAGGTGGTCTGGATCACCGTCGGCTTCCGGCACAGCCCGCGCGAGAAGATCTTCACCGCGGTGATCGACGACGTCGAGGTGAAGCGCATCTCCGAGCTCTCGCCGCGCGACATCGAGCACGACAACCCCGAGTTCCGCCGTCTCGAGGACGAGATCAAGTTCCTCGAACAGATCTACGCCCATCCCGTATCCCCCGAGGAAACCGTGACCGTGATCCGCTTCTCGCAGATCGTCGAGCCGCCCGGGGCGCACTACGGCAACGGCGAGACCCCGCGCCACAACTAGCGCGGGATGGCGCAGTACTCCTTCCTCACCACCTGGCTGCTGGAGGCCCCGCGCGAGCCGGTCTTCGAGGCGATCTACGACCAGGCCAACTGGCCGCAGTGGTGGCGCGGGGTGGAGGAGGCCGAGGAGCTGAAGCCCGGCCACAACGATGATGGCGTCGGCACGGTGGCGCGCATGGTCTGGAAGAGCCTGCTGCCCTACCGGGTCGGGTTCGAGGTGACCACGACCCGGGTCGAGCGGCCGCACCTGCTCGAGGGCGATGCGGTCGGCGAGCTGACTGGCGTCGGTCGCTGGCGCCTCTACGAGCAGCAAGGCATCACTGCCGTCCTCTACGAGTGGGACGTGCACACGACCAAGGCCTGGATGAATCTCATGGCGCCGATCGCCCGCCCGGTATTCGAGTGGAATCACGACTGGGTGATGGCTCGTGGGGGCGAGGGAATCGCCAAGTTGCTCGGCTGTCGCTTGCTCGCCAGCGGCTGAACCTTGCTCTAAGCGTTTGAATCGCTATCTTTCCAGCGCTGGCACTCTCACTTGGAGAGTGCCAATTCTCAGTCTTTGAACTTCTCACCCACCCCTGACCCAAGCATGGAGGTATACGGATGAAGCTGAAGCCCCTCGGGGACCGGCTGATCGTCAAGCCGATCGAAGAGGAGGAGACGACCGCGAGCGGCATCGTCCTCCCCGACACGGCGAAGGAGAAGCCCCAGAAGGGCAAGGTCGTCGCTGTCGGCGACGGCGCCATCAACGAGGACGGCACTCGCCGCCCGCTCGACGTGAGCGAGGGCGACGAGGTCCTCTACTCCAAATACGGCGGCACCGAGGTCACCGTCGAGGACGAGGACCTGCTCGTGCTGCGCGAGTCGGACGTCCTCGCCAAGCTCGGCTAGCCAGCCGCCAACCCGGACTTAGAAGAACCAAGGAGGACTGAAATCAGATGGCTCATAAGGAGCTGAAGTTCAGCGAGGAAGCAAGGGGGGCCCTGCAGGCCGGCGTCGATGCTGTCGCCGACGCAGTCAAGGTCACCCTCGGCCCGAAGGGCCGTTACGTCGTGCTCGACAAGAAGTTCGGCGCGCCGACGATCACCAACGACGGCGTCACCATCGCCCGCGAGATCGAGGTCGAGGACGTCTTCGAGAACCAGGGCGCCCAGCTCGTCCGCGAGGTCGCCACGGCGACCAACGACGTCGCCGGTGACGGTACGACGACGGCGACGCTGCTGGCCCAGATCATCGTTCGCCAGGGCCTCAAGAACGTCGCCGCCGGCGCCAACCCGCTGGCCCTGCGTCGCGGCATCGAGAAGGCGGTCGAGGAGGTCGTCGAGACCCTGCGCGAGAAGCAGTCCAAGGAGGTTGCCGGCAAGGAGCAGATCGCCCGTGTCGCCGCCATCTCCGCTGGTGACGATGAGATCGGCAACGTGATCGCCGACGCAATCGAGAAGGTCGGCAAGGACGGCGTGGTCAACGTCGAGGAGGGCCAGACCTTCGGCATGGAGCTGGAGTTCACCGAGGGGATGCAGTTCGACAAGGGCTACATCTCGCCGTACATGGTCACCGACCAGGACCGCATGGAGGCGGTGCTGGAGGACCCCTACATCCTCATCGCCAACCAGAAAATCGGCTCCGTGAGGGACATCCTGCCGGTGCTCGAGCAGGTTATGCAGGGTGGCAAGCCGCTGCTGATCGTCGCCGAGGACGTCGAGGGCGAGTGCCTCGCGACGCTCGTCGTCAACAAGCTGCGCGGCACCTTCACCGGTGTTGCGGTCAAGGCACCGGGCTTCGGCGACCGCCGCAAGCGCATGCTGGAGGACATCGCGATCCTCACCGGCGGTGAGGTAATCACCGAGGAGATGGGCCTCAAACTCGAGAACACCCAGCTCTCCCAGCTCGGTAAAGCCCGCCGGGTTGTCGTCTCCAAGGACACGACAACGGTCATCGACGGCGCCGGTGAGACCGAGGACATCAAGGGCCGCATCAACCAGATCAAAAACGAGGTCGAGAGCACCGACTCCGACTTCGATCGCGAGAAGCTCCAGGAGCGCCTCGCCAAGCTGGCCGGTGGTGTCGCCGTGGTCAAGGTCGGCGCTGCCACCGAGACCGAGATGAAGGAGAAGAAGCACCGCGTCGAGGACGCGCTGCAGGCGACCCGCGCCGCGCTCGAGGAGGGCGTCGTGCCGGGTGGCGGTGTGGCTCTGCTCAACGCGCAGGGCGGTCTCGACCCGGACAAGATCTCCAACGATCCGGATGAGGCAACCGGTGCTCGCATCGTGCACCGCGCGCTTGAGGAGCCGGTTCGCCAGATCGCCGAGAACTCCGGCGAGGAGGGCTCGGTCGTGGTCAACAAGGTCCGTGACCTGAAGGCCGGCGAAGGCCTCAACGCGGCCACCGGTGAGTACGGCGACCTGATCGCCGCCGGTGTGATCGACCCGACCAAGGTGACGCGCTCGGCGCTGGAGAACGCAGCCTCGATCGCCAAGAACATCCTCGTCACCGAGGCCGTGATCGCCGAGCCGCCCGAGGAAGCGGGCGCCGGTGGCGGCATGCCAGGCGGCATGCCGGACATGGGCGGCATGATGTAGCGACGCCTGCCCAGGCGTATCCTCGCCCTAACAGGCGAGTGACTTTGGAGAGGCCCGGCATCCTGCCGGGCCTCTCTCGTTTCGCGTCGCAGTTGCGATGGCGTCACGTCACATCCAGCGCACCACACACGCGCCCAACCCCGCCACGGTGCCCCCATGCCCCCCAGCACCCCCGCCGACGGGCCGATACGTCAAGGCCGCCTTGACGTATCGGCCCGTCGAAGCCGAGTGCATTGGGATCGAGAGATCGCACGGCTTGCTGCTGGCCAGCACGGATTGATCGCGCTCTGGCAGCTGCAAGCGCTGGGAATCAGTCGTGCGGTGGTCAACTGGCGGGTCAAGGCGGGCCGACTTCATCAGGTCTACGAGGGTGTTTACGCAGTGGGACACGTTCCACCGACGCGAGCCTGTGCGCTGATGGCAGGAGTCTTGGCCTGTGGGCCGGAAGCGGTGCTATCGCATTGCTCGGCAGCCGAGCTATGGGGACTGCGGAGAGTCGATCCTGGTCCCATCGATGTCACCGCGCCGCGTCGACGTGGGCGATCGCCAAGGGGAATTGCGGCTCATCGGGATGGGACGCTGGCGCCAGCCGATCAGACTTCGCTTCGCGGGATTCCCTGCACGACGGTGGCACGGACCCTGTTGGACCTCGCGGCGGTCGTCCCGGTTTGGGAGTTGCGCAGGGCGGTTTCGGAGGCCGAGGTCCTGCGAATACTCAATCACCGCGCCGTCCGAGCCCTGATCCGGCGCCATCCCGGCCGCCGCGGAGTTGCCCGCTTGCGGATGGTGATGGATGAGATCCGTCCGCAGACGAAGCGCACGCGCAGCGAAATGGAGAGAGAGTTTCTGCGGCTATGCCAGAAGGCCGGTTTGCCTGAGCCGGAGGTCAACGTGTCGATTCGTGTCGGTGGGCGCATGCAAGAGCCTGACTTCCTCTGGCGGGAAGCCGGCCTGATCCTCGAAGCCGATAGCCGTAGGTACCACGACACCGACTCGGCATTCCAGATCGACCGCAAGCGCGAGCAGCGCTTCCAGCTAGCTGGCTGGGAAGTGTCGCATTGCACATGGGAGCAGATCTTCCAAGAATCGGCGACGCTCATCGACACGGTCCGTCGTCTCCTCGCCCAAGCTGAGAAGCGCCGCCGATGGGCCGATACGTCAAGGCCGCCTTGACGTATCGGCCCATCGGCGGTCTCTATTTGACGTTGGCGGCTTTGGGCGGCAGTGGCGGCAGCAGGCCGGCGTTGTATTCGGCGTACTGGAGGAAGCTGGGGCGGCGCAGCTTGAGCCGCAGGGTGTTGGTCGTGCGGGGGTAGTGGCTCAGGTCGTAGAGGTTCTCGGCGGGCGTGCCGAAGCCGACGTAGTAGACGAGCATTCGCACGCGGGGCCGCTTTGCGGTCCATGCGATCAGCTGCTTGACGAAGCGCGGGTCGTCTTCGCCGGCCACCGCCCACTCGGCGATCGCCATCGGCTTGCCCTTCCACTGCTTGCCTGCGTAGAAGCGGTTGAGGTCTTTCCAGACCGGATAGTTGGAGTAGAAGTCAGTGCCGACCCAGTCGATCCAGCGGCTGCCCGGCCAGTAGTTGCCGGGGAAGTTGCCTTTGACCCGCGGCGAGCCGCCCGGCAGTGGGCTCCAGAGGATGCTCACCGGCGGCGCCGGCAGGGCGGTTGGCGGTGGCCCTTTGGTGCGGTTGATCGGCGGCAGGCCGATTTCGGCCAGGACGGCGTTGATCTGTTCGAGCGTGCCCGCGCCGCGCACGATGGTGGAGATGCGGCGGAAGGCCTGCTTGTACCAGCCCGTTGTGTATTCGCCGCCTTTCTGGCTGCCGTCGCAGTTGACCGCCGACCAGGGGTTGAGGCAGCGGTTGGGCTCGCCGAGCGGGCGGATGTAGGCGGGCAGGCCGCGTTTGAAGAAGAAGTCGTTGAGCTGCAGCAGGTAGTCATCGCCGTAGCCGAGGGCGATCTGCTGCGGGGTGATCAGCTCGGCCAGGGTCTGGTCGTCGGCGGTGGAGATGTGGAGGATCGGACGCGTGCTGGTTTCGCGCCAACGTTCGTAGGCCGCGTTGAGGCTGTTGCCCCAGGGGTGAAAGGTCTCCAGCAGGGCTGGGTGCTTGGCCATCAGGCCGGCGAATTCGTTGAACTCCTGCGTCGTCCCCTTGTCGCTGACGCCGATCAGGACGTTGGGCTTGGGCGGCACGAGCGTCA
Source organism: uncultured Solirubrobacterales bacterium (assembly GCA_963715455.1). GTDB lineage: Bacteria > Actinomycetota > Thermoleophilia > Solirubrobacterales > 70-9 > VRUE01. The sequence continues at coordinate 905,392 of OY970245.1, forward strand.
GCGCCTGTGCCTGGCTGGCGAAGAGCGCGACGCAAGCCGTCGCCAGCACTACCGCCCGTCTAGTCCTCTTCCTCCAGAACATCGCCCATCCTTCTCGGGTTCACGCCGAGCTCCTGCGCGTCGGCGACGCCTCGCTCGCTGACCATGGGGACCTCCATCAGCTCGGCCTCCTCCCAAGTTGCAAACACGGCCTCGCCGAAAAGGGAGCGGATCGCGATCAGCCCGGAGCGCACCAGGGGCAGCGGCAGGTGGACGAGGGGCCGGGGGCGCCCGGCGACGCGGCTGACCAGGTCCGACATCTCGTCGTAGTCGAGCTGCTCGGGCCCGGCTAGCTCGTAGCGCGGCCGCTCACCCCGCTCGAGCGCGGCGACGACGCAGCGGGCGGCGTCCAGGGCCCAGATCGGCTCGAAGCGCGCTGCGCCCTCGCCGGAGACCGGCATCACGGGCAGGAAGGAGAAGCGCCGCAGCAGCGTCACCCAGGGGTCGGAGCGGTCGTAGACGATCGAGGGCGCGAAGGTCGTCGTCTCCAGTGCCGAGGAATCGACCGCCTGCTCAGCCAGCCACTTGGCGCGGAAGAAGCGCGTGCGCTGCGCGGCGGCCGCGTTGAGGGCGCTGAAGAAGACGAAGCGGCGTACGCCGCTGCGCTCGGCGGCACGCAGCAGCCGCACCGTCGCCAGGCCGTTGAGCTCCTCGATGCGGTGCGGCGGCTGGTCGCGGATCGTCGCCGCCAGGTGGATGACGGTGTCGACGCCGCGCAGCGCCTGGCGCACCAGGTAGGGATCCGACATCTCGCCCAGGTCGCCGAGCGCGATCTGCACGTCGACGCGGCGGGCGCCGAGCCGGCGCGGCTCGCGCACCAGGCAGCGCACGTCCTCGCCGCGCTCGAGCAGCAGCGGCAGCAGCCGCGATCCAACGCTTCCGGTTGCCCCTGTCAGCAGCAGCATTGGTTGCCGATGCTAGTGAGGAGGCGCCCCGCGCCGCGCAATCCGTAAAATGTGCATCCGCGCTTTGGCGGGGGCCGCGGGCCTCCGGTTGACCGCAACGACGACCCAGGAGAAAGCATCGAATGACCTACGTCATCGCCGAGCCGTGCATCGGGACCAAGGACAACTCGTGCGTCGAGGTCTGTCCCGTCGACTGCATCCACCCGACTCCTGACGAGGCCGACTACGACTCGGTCGAGATGCTCTACATCGATCCCGACGAGTGCATCGATTGCGATGCCTGCGTCGAGGCCTGCCCCGTCGACGCCTGCTTCGCGGAGGACCAGCTTCCCGCCGAGTGGGCCAAATACGCCGAGATCAACGCCAACTACTACAAGAGTAAGAGCGCGGCCTGAGGCGCACGCCTGGCTCCGCCAGGTTCAGGCCGGCGAATCGATTGGTGTTCCAGATCGAGCGGCGGCTTTCATCGCCAGGCTCGTGCCGAGGATCCAGGCGAACAGGGTGCCGGGGATCGCGATGATCACCCCACCCTCGAGTGAGAAGAAGCCGCTGGTGGTCAGGAACGAGGCGAAGAGCGCCACATGGGCCAGAGCCGCTAGGACGGCGAGCGCGGCCGTCCACCTGGGGATGGGCGCAGCACGATGCGCCGCCGCTGCGTATGAGCCGAGCGCCAGCGCGGTTGGAGCCCCCGACATTGCGAGCAGGCCGAACGCGAGGTCGTAGAGCAGCTTGGGATCGGATGCGTCGGCCCCGCGGTAAACGAGCACGAAGAAGGCCGTGAAGCCGGCGAAGAGAAGGGCGACGAAGCCGAGCAGGCCGAGCAGGAAGCAGGCGGAGAAGATGCTCTCGCCGCCGGCCGTCTCCCGCAGCCACAGCCAGACGCCGGCGCCGAATACCAGCCAGAGCGACACCGCAGCCGTGTTGAGGAGCATGGCGACGAGCAACGCCGTGCGATGCCCCTGGACGAATTCCGCGATCTCGCCTGCCGTCGAGCCGGTCCCCGGAAAGGTCTCCATCTGATCGACGAGCACGCCGGCGATGCCGAGGGCGATGCTCAGAACACCAGCCATCCCTGCGAGCCTCAACGCGTTGCTTCTGTCGTCTCCTGTTGCCGTCACGCGATCCGCCTCCTGTTTCGAGTTGACGCCTGCATGATGCCGCTGAGGGTTGGTCTGTCGATTACCCGCAGGTAATTGCGCTACCGAACAGGCCGGTTAAAGTCGACTCCGATGGTTGCCGCGAGCTCCCAGGCCGAGATTGGCACCTTGAACGACTCTGAGACGATTACGTGCGACGTGGCGGTGGTGGGTGCCGGGCTTGCAGGCTTGGTGGCGGCGCGAATGCTGTCCAAGCGAGGCGTCCGTCCTTTCGTTCTGGAGGCACGGGACCGTGTTGGAGGGCGATTGCTCAACGAGGAGATCGGCGACGACAAGATCGTCGAGGTCGGCGGGCAGTGGATCGGACCGACTCAAGAGCGGATCGCCGCCCTTGCCGCGGAGTTGGGAGTCACCACCTTTCCAACCTACGACCAGGGACGGCACCTGATCGAGATGTCGGGCCGCCTCACCTCATACAGCGGCGCCTTGACCGATGCTCGGATCGGCCTGGTCCGCGATCTGTCGCGAGCGATCTCCCCGTTGGCTCTCCTCGACTTCGAACAGGCCCGTGCCCGACTTGATCGGATGGCCCGACTGGTTCCGCTGGATGCGCCATGGATGGCACCGAAGGCGGCTAGTTGGGACGGCCAGACCTTCGCCACCTGGATTCGGCGCAACACTCGGCTGGCGGCGGCTCGCAGCCTTTTCGAGCTGGCGACGGAGGCGGTCTGGGCGGCCGAGCCCGCTGACGTCTCTCTCCTGCACGTTCTCTTCTACACGCACTCAGGTGGCGGCTTCAACACGCTGGTCGGAACTGGTGGAGGCGCCCAGCAGGACCGTTTCCACGGCGGCTCGCAACGAATCGCCGAGCTGCTCGCCGAGGCTCTTGGGAAAGAGCGGGTTCGGTTGGGCTCGCCGGTGCGCCGGATTGAGCATGGCGACAGCGAGGTCGTCGTTCATGCCGACCGTTCTGTCAGTGAGCCAGGCGGGTTGATGGTGCGCGCCCGGCGTGCGATCGTCGCCGTGCCGCCGACTCTGGCCGGAAGGATCTCTTACGACCCGCCCTTGCCGGCGCGGCGCGACCAACTGACCCAGCGCATGCCGCAGGGGACAGTGATCAAGACGATGGCCGTCTATGAGCGGCCGTTTTGGCGCGAGGAGGGTCTCTCGGGGCAGGCGACGAGCGACATCGGGCCGGCCCGTGTTGTCTTCGACAACTCCCCACCCGATGGCAGGCCAGGTGTCCTGCTTGGTTTCCTCGAGGGCCGGCTGGCCCGTCAGTGGGGTGCGCGACCGGCGGCCGATCGGCGCGAGGCTGTGCTCGCCGGTCACGCCCGCCTCTTCGGCCGGCGGGCAGCGAGGCCGGAGAACTTCATCGAGCGGATCTGGTCCGAGGAGGAGTGGACCCGTGGTTGCTACGGCTGCCTGATGACCACCGGGGGCTGGACTGAATACGGCAGTTCCCTACGCGCCCCAATCGGCCTGCTGCATTGGGCGGGTGCGGAGACAGCCACGGTTTGGAACGGCTACATGGATGGCGCTGTGCGGTCGGGAGAGCGGGCGGCTTCAGAGGTTCTCGCGGCGCTTGGCAAGAGCGCGGCCTAGGGCCTGTTCTCCATCGCCTCCAGGCCTTGGTCAAGCTGGGCCAGAGTCACGGCGTCGGTTGGGGCTGGGACAGCCCGGAAGGTCGAGGCGGCAAGCTCGAGGCGAAAGGCGATCTGCCTGTCCTCGTCAAACGCGGTGACGAGCGGGTTGTCCCCCCAACTCACCAGCCAGCCGCCGTCGGGAAGCTCCCGCGCGGAACCGCAGCAGTGACTGGTGTCCACGTTTGAATCGTTGAGCTGGCCGAGGTAACGCGCCCGACCCTGTTCGGGATTGAGGCGGTAGAAGACGACCCGCGGTCGCCGCGGCCGGTCCTTGCCGTTGTCGTAGATGCTGAGACTTCCATCCTCGGCGAGACGGACGTCATGCTGCCCGCCGAGCAGCTTCTGGGCCGGATCGCCGAGGATGCGCAGCGAATCGGCGGTTTTGCTTCCGCCCAGCTTCCAGACGATCTCGCCGGTCGAGCGCCGAATTCCATGCACGGCATCGGTGTGGCGGGTGGAGATCACCACTTCGTCTGAGCCGCGTGGCTCGATCGCGTTGATGTGCACCGGGTCGAATGCCTCCCGTCCCTGTAGCCGGCGGCGGGGGTTGCTCAGCACGTTGCGCCACCAGCGCCCGGTCTCCGCGAGGGAGATATGCCCACGTGAGTTCCAGCGCCACAGCACCCGTCCCTCTGGATCGAGTTCCTGGATCTCGGCTGAGACGATCGCCGCTCGGACGGGACCACCGAAGCGGCTCAGGTCGGCAGTTTCGGGCACGTAGGTGTCGACCAGGACGTTGCCGTTGCCCAGCTCGCGGAACTCGTGCCCGTCGATGATCGAGCCCTTTGTGCGAACCAGCTGCAGCAGCTTGCCTGAGGGCGAGCGGATCTCGTGTGCCATGCGGGGGTCGAGGCCGTAGCCGTCGCCAAATGACCTCGCCCAGGAAAAAGTGCCGTCACTGAGGACCTGCGCCCATAGCGCCCGCGTCGGGGGGCTGTACCACCAGCGCGGCACTCCTTCTTGGTCGAAGACGATCACCCACGGCCGCTCCTCTCGGGACGCCTGGAAGCTGACGACGAAAAGGCCAGGCTCGGTCTCTCCAAGGCGTTCGAATCTCCACGCCGGAAAGTCAGCGGGGAGGCAACGCACCTCGTAGGTGCGACGGCGATCGCCGGTAATGACTGCGATCTCGAAGTCCGCGCCGGGTGGTACGCCGGGATCGATGCTGATGGCTCCCGTCTTCGGTGGATGGGAGCCGGCCGCGACCTCCACGTCATCGCTTGCCTCGGCGTGGATGGGAGCCGCGCCCCGGCCGCAGCGCGAGACGTAGTGAGTCTTGTCGATATCGAAGGCGGGAAAGAGGCCGTCGATTGCGATCGAGGAGCTGTCGCCTACCGCCTTGCTCTCCGTATCGCCACCGCAGCCCGCCAGGGCAGGGAGGACGAGGCTCGCGATGAGCAGGCGCCAGATGCCGGAATGTCGAAAGGCGAAGGCCGTGCCTCATTGTGCCCGCGATGAGCTCCGGCCAGTCCCCTAACTACGACTTATCTCCACGGGATAGGGCCGAACAATTGATGTAAGGGCAAGGCCAGCGCGTAGTTGCCTGAGCCCCGCCCCCGTTTGTCGAGGGCGGGGCAACGAGGCGTCAGCTAGCTCGGATTGATGTAGGCGATCGCGATGATCATCGCGTCGTCGATTTCGTGGTGGCCTTCCGGCACGTTGTAGATGCCGTGCAGGCGCAGCGTGTCGCCTTTTTTGATCGTCGCGATCGGATTGCCCGTGCAGACGCCCATCGAGGAAATGTGTTTACGGCCGTCCAAGTGGGTTTCGTAGCCCGCGCCGCCGTAGCCGGCGACCGAGTTGCAGAGGAGCGCTTCCCCGGCGGATTTGTTGGTCACTTCGACGTTGACGCCGTGGTCATGGATGTGCCCGGCGGCGGCGATCAGTTTGCCGCCGAAGGTGGCGTTCCAGTCTTTGTGCGTATCGCTGAGGCCGAACGGGACCGAGATCAGCGAATCGAAACTGCATCCGTCAGCATCGAGCCAGACCGGTCGTAGCGATGCGCGGTTGGTGTGATCGCTGCCGGTCGCGTACTTCCATGTCACCTTAATTTTCACTTTTTTGCTGGTCGTTTCCCAGTTCATCAGGTCATAGACCATGTTCCAGGTCTCCGAGCTGTTGACCTTGTAGCCGTAGTTCAGCGATTGGAGATCGATCGCGGTGCGCTCGTTGCCGGTGGCGAAGAAGCGCTCGCCGAGCAAGCCAGGGCCGCTTTTGCCGCAAGTGGCGTCCGTCTTGCCGCTCGATTGGGCCATGAACACCGCGTGGTGGAGCATCGGGCCCTCTAAGATGTTGGCTTTGGTGCCGTTTTCGTAGACGAGGTCCGGTGTGGCGCCGATCAGCGTGCAGCCGGTGCACGGCTTCGAGATGTTGGTGGCGATAGCGTTTGCGATCTGCCCCATCGAGTCGTGGTCGTGGGGATCGCCGCCACCGGCGGGGATCGTGTAGGGACCGTATTCAATCGTTTTGGTCGTTATTGCAGCGTTGGCCGTCGCGGGCGCAAAGAGCGCGACCGCACAGGCGAGCAACGCCAGACGTCTGAGTGCTGGCATTAGTTGCCTCCAGAGAGAGATGGACGATTACAGCAAATACTGTCGAATACTCAGGTATCGTAAACAGATAGCTGCGTACCTGTCAATCCCTCTAGGCCACCACTCGATGCTCAAGTACCGCTGGCAGCCAGTGCAGGGGAACAGGGGGCGTTACTGGATGACTGGCAGCAGGGTGCCGCTCACAGGAGGGGCTTCGGCAGCCGGCACGGCCTGCAGGACGGGCAGCTCCTGTGGCGTGGCGGCGACGATGCCACGGGCGGCCTGGCGGATCGTCTGAGAGGCGGGCGAGTCCGGCTCGGCCGTGACCAGCGGGGTGCCGGCGTCAGCGTGCTCGCGCAGCGCCTCGGAGAGCGGCACCTTGCCGAGTAGGGGAATGTCGAGTTCGTCGGCGAGCAGCTGGCCGCCTCCCTCGCCGAAGATCGTGAAGCGCTCCCCGTCCGGCGTGGTGAAGCCCGACATGTTCTCGATCGCGCCGAGCAGCTCGAGGTCGAACTTCTTGGCCATCTCGGCGCCGCGCTTGGCCACTGTCTGCGCCGCTGGCTGGGGCGTGGTGACGATCAGGAACTTGGCCTGGGGGAGCAACTGGGCGAGGGTCATCGAGACGTCGCCGGTGCCGGGCGGCAAGTCGAGCAGCAGGTACTCGAGCTCCCCCCAGGCGACGTCCTCGAGGAATTGCTGGATCGCCTTGTGCAGCATCGGCCCGCGCCAGACGACGGCCGAGTTCTCCTCGACAAAGAAGCCGATCGACATCACCTTGACTCCGCCAGCTGCTTCCAGCGGCAGGATCTTGCGCTCCCCGTTGACCTCCGGTTTGTGGTTGACGCCGAGCATGCGCGGGATCGAGTAGCCGTAGACGTCGCAGTCGAGAGCGCCGGCCGGATGGCCTTCGGCACTCAGCGCAGCGGCCAGGTTGGCGGTCATCGTCGACTTGCCCACGCCACCCTTGCCCGAGGCGACGCAGATCACGTTTTTCACCTGGGCCAGGGCGCCAGCGGGCAGCTTGCCGCGGCCCAGCGTCTGCTGCAGGCTCGATTTCTCCTCGTCGGAGAGGACGTCAAAGCCGACCGCGACCTCGGTCACGCCGTCCAGCTCGGAGACCTGGGCGGCCACCGCCTGTTCGAAGTGCGAGCGAATTGGGCACCCGGCCGTAGTCAGTGAGACGATCACCTCAACCCGACCGCTGTCCTTGATCTCGATCGAGCGCACCATGCCCAGCTCGACGATTGAGCGGCGCAGCTCGGGGTCGATGACCGCCCGCAGCTTCTCAGTGATCTGATCCTTGGTCGGCAGAGACATCGAATCATTCTCGCAAAGGCGAGCCTTGCGCCACCCGGCGGGTCGATTCCGGCGAGGGGAGAGATCGGTTGGCTGCGCCCTTAAGTCCTCCACGTGCTGTCCAGCAAAGGAGGGGTTATGTCGAACACACGCGGTGGCCTCGGTCGCATCGTCGCAATGGGAATCGCTCTGGCGCTTGCCTTGCTCCTGCTTGGAGCCAAGGAGGCGAGCGCGGGCAAGTACGCGGTCGCCCAGTGCGGTTGGTATGTGGGCGCCGACGCCAGCTGGGCGGACTCGACCGGGGGCGTCAAGTTTCGTCCCGATGCTTGGTGCGTTCCGCCGGCGGGCCAGGATCCCTTCGACGGCGTCCACCTGAAGAGCTTCACCCGCGACGGGCAAGCGACGGTCTCCGGCACGCGCTACGCACGCTGGCGCTGGGAGGCGCCGGCCGGAACGGGCATCTCCCAGGTGCGCGGCACCTGGTGGCACGCCCTGCACGACGGCATGGAGCAACGAATCGGGGTGGCCACCTGGAATGGCGGCTTCGATGCCTTCGCCGCTGCGGGTGGTACAGACACGACGCTGCGTGAGTTCGTCGCCGGCTTCAACCCGGCCCAGCCGGCATTCGAGGATCGCTTGCTCTGCGCACGCGGAGAAAGCAAATGGTGCAACCTCAGCCCGGGCTCCTGGTCGGCGATCCGGGCTCTGACGATCACCGTCCAGGACGACCAGTGGCCGGCGGCGGCGATCGGCGGCGAGATCACCGGGGGAGGGTGGCGGCGCGGCGTGCAGGGGGTCGGCTTCTGGGGCAGCGACGTCGGCGGCGGCATCCGCTTCGGCGAGACCGCGGTCGACGGCGCCCGTGTCAACCTCACCGAGTACAGCTGCGCGAAGGCGATGATCGGCGGCGAGTGGCGGGCCACCTTGATGCGTCCCTGCAGCCTTGGCGTCTCCGGCAGCGCGCCGATCGACACCACCCGCTTCAGCGATGGTCCTCACAGCCTCCACCACTGTGTTACCGACTTCGCTGGGCTTGGCGCCTGCACCCCTGACCAGACCTTCTACGTCGACAACAACCCGCCCGCGCACCCCCGCGGCCTCCTGCTTGCGGGTGACGAAGGCTGGCGGCGAGTAAATGACTTCGACCTTTCCTGGGTCAATCCCGATCAGGGTGTGGCCAGCGCGATTGGCGGCGCCTTCCAACGCATTGAGGGACCGGCCGGTTACGACGGTGGGGCCAAGTACGCCGCCGGGCGCAACCTGAGCACGCTTGCGGACCTCTTCGTTCCCCGGGCGGGTGTCTATTCGGCAAGTGTCTGGCTGCGCGATGAGGCCGGCAACGTGGATCCCGCTTCGGCGGCGTCGATCCAGCTGCGCTTCGACGACGTGCCTCCGGGGGTGGCCTTCGAGCCCAGCCCGGCGGGTGTCGAGGTGCCCGAGCTGATCCGGGCACGGATCGTCGATTCCCATTCAGGTCCGCTGGGTGGCGAGATCCACTACCGGCGACTGGATGCCAAGCAGTGGGCCGAGCTGCCGGCAAAGTTCCAGGTCGGCGGGACGGCCGATGCGGCCGAGCTCTCCGCCCGACTGCCCGCTGACCTCGGCCCCGGCACCTACGTCTTCCGGGCAGATGCACGCGATGCCGCCGGCAACACGAGCTCCAGCTCCAGGCGCGCCGACGGGATCGAGATGACCGTGCGCAAGACGGCGCAGGGCGCCGCGGTGGCGACGGCGAAGCCGGCCGGCTCGCCCGGGATGAAGACCCGCATCTTCGCCAGGCTGCATTGGCGGGGTCGCTCCGGCACGCAGCTGACCGTGCCCTTTCGGGTCGCGGCGACCCTCCACGGCCGCCTCCTCGACGCCGATGGCGCCGGCCTCGGTGGTCGCCGGCTGCGCGTGGTCGAGCGGCCGTCGCGCGGCGCTTTGCGCGGGGCCCGAGCCGAGACCGTGACGACTGGCAGGCACGGTGGCTTCCAGCTCCGGCTCACACCCGGTCCCTCCAGACGTGTCGCCGTTTCCTTCAAGGGCGAGACACGCCTGGAGGGCGCCAAGCCCCGGCCACTAACTCTCAGGGTGCGGGGCGGCGTCGACCTCCAGGCGACGCCTCAGGCGCTGCACACCGGCGAGGCGGTCCGCTTTCGCGGTCGGGTCCGCACGCTGGGTGCGCCGCTGCCCCGACGCGGCAAGCTGGTTGCGATCCAGTACTTTGAGCAGGAGACCAAGCGCTGGCGTCCGGTGCTGGTCACCCGCAGCGATCACAGCGGCCGTTTCCATGCCAGCTACCGCTTTCGCTACGTCAGTGGCACGGCCGAGATACGGCTGCGAGCGGTCGCCTTGGCCGAGGAGCACTGGCCCTATGCACCGGGTGCTTCACGCGCGATCGACGTGCGCGTGACCGGGTAGGGTGGGGCCAATGTCGCAAGCAACGCTTCACACCAGCGCCGGGGCGATCGTGCTCGAGCTGCATGACGAGGACGCGCCGAAAACCGTCGATAACTTCCGCAAGCTCGCCGCGGAGAAGTTCTACGACGAACTCGTCTTCCACCGGGTGATTCCCGACTTCATGATCCAGGGCGGCTGCCCAGAAGGAACCGGTAGCGGTGGTCCTGGTTACACCTTCGAGGATGAGTTCAACGATCACAAGGTGGTGCGCGGCGCGCTGGCGATGGCCAACGCTGGGCCTAACACCAATGGCTCACAGTTCTTCATCGTCACCACCGAGGCGGCTCCCTGGCTGGACGGCAAGCACACCGTTTTCGGCCAGGTTGTGGAGGGCCTGGAGGCGGTCGACGCGATCGAGTCGTCGGAGACCGATGCCTCCGATCGGCCGCTCGAGCCGCAGACGATCGAGCGCGTCGAGCTGGGCGAGTAGCCCGGCTCCGGTCTCTCACCTCCTCCTCGGCGCTCAGCTGCCGAGGATCATGGCGATGAAGAAGACGATCACCACCTCGCTGACGATCCACGAGTTGGTGTTCATCCAGTCGCGCACCTTTGGCAGGAACGCCTGAGCCCGATCTCCCATTACCGCGACGAACAGCGCCGGCAGGGATAGCAGCAGCAGCGTGAGGAAGATGAAGGACAGCGCGTCCAGCCACGGGTCGCCGTGGTTGCCGAGGAAGCTGCCGACGCTGATCGAGGTGACAATGTCGCTGGGGAAGAAGCCCAGCAGCAGGAAGCCGAGCACAAAGGTCGCTTTCGGCGTCGCCCCTTGGAGCTTGCCCATCCATTTCGGCGGCTCTGCCTGATTGCGGCCGCGGAAGGTCTGGATCGCGGCGAAGACGAGCAGCGCGACGACTATGTAGTCGATCGTGTTGTTGCTCGACCCCCCTTCTTCGCCGGCGTCGCTGGCGCCTTGGGACAAGAGGTAGGCGACGGTGACGACCGCGGTGATCGAAAGCGCCGCGCCGAGGACGTAGGCCGCTGAAACCTTGCGCCACGACTCGCTGGTGGCGAAGAAGAAGGAGCTGATGATCTGCGGCCCGGCGACCATGACGAAGGCGAGCGGCAGGATCTTGGCGACGTCCATGAGCGCCAGCCTCTCACATGGTCAAGCGGCGCCGACTGCGCTTAGGATTCGCGGCGTGCACCAACCATCGATCCCCTTCATGATCGAGCATCAGCGCAGACACGAAGCGGCGGCAGCCGCTTCGGCGGATCGGCGTCGCCGGGAGGCGGAACTCGCGCGGCAGCGCCAACGGCAGGCAAAGCTGGAGACGGCCTTTCTCGTCCTCTTGGCGGTCGAAGATTCGACCGCCTGGGCACCCCATCGCAGTCCCCACGGAATAAATGGTGGCGATTGAACGCACCGGCCAAGCACGCTTGTTTTGCCGTGGAGCGGGCGCGACGAGGCTACCTCAAGCTCCTTGATCGCGACAAGCCGGTTTTTCCGCCGGAGGGCCGTAGCGCCGGGGAGCACCTGGTCGAGCTCTGTCTGGCCTCGAAAGGCGACGAACTTGCCGCCGGCACCGCCAGGAAGCACGTGGCTGATGGCTACTCCTATGTCGATCAACTAAGGCTGGCCGACCGTAGCGGAAGCATCGAAGCAATCGTAGTAATCACCGAGCAGGGTGATTTCCCCGACTTTGGAGCAGCAGCGGAGGCGGCAATAGACCGAGGCGCCGAGGCGATCGTTGCCGACCTTCGTGCTGGCGCCACGGATATGTATATCGATCCAGATTCGATCGTGGGATTCGGGAGCGTTGGATGGCAGAAAGGCTGGCGAGCCGGCTACTTCGGAGTCGAGTGCCCTGTCGGCGATTCGGACGACTTCTGGACCGAGTGGGAGTTCGCTGCGCCAATCAAGCAGATCTTGGCGGTGCTGGACGCGCTCGAGACCCAAGGGTGGCGCGTGGCGCGCGTGTCCGAGGACCGCGGCCTGTTTCAGGGCAGTCATACCGACAACGACTCCGCCGTGACCACGATCCGCCACTGGCTCGTCAGGTCCTAGGCCCGGACCAGCACGGGAGAGCCCACCCTCGACTGCTGGCGGACAGGACCGAGAGCTCCATAGGGGACTCTCAAGCAGGCTGAAGCGGAGGGGGAGGGATTCGAACCCTCGAGACGCCTTGCGACGTCTGCCGGTTTTCAAGACCGGTGCATTCAACCGCTCTGCCACCCCTCCGGGGAGTAGGCGATGCGTTGATGCTAGACGCCGGGGCAAAGGTCTGCGATCGCTCTAGATGATTGTATTGTCTGCAATGCGTCGTCTCCTTCTACTTGCCTCGGCGATGGTCTTCTTCGACGTCGCCTTCTTCTCGGCGATCGCGCCGCTGCTCCCGGACTATGTCTCCGAGTTTGGGCTGAGCAAGGCGCAGGCCGGCGTGCTTTCCGCCTCTTATGCGGCGGGCACCTTGGTCTTCTCGCTGCCGGCTGGCCTGCTGGCGGCGCGCTTCGGGGCGCGCCGCACGGTGATCGTGGGCCTCTTGCTGCTCGGCGACGCCAGCATCGTCTTCGGCTTCGCTGAGAGCTTCCCGCTGCTCGCCTCGGCGCGCTTTGCCCAGGGTGCCTCCGGGGCGCTGATCTGGTCGGGGGCGCTCACCTGGTTGATCACCGTGGCACCCGCCGAGCGCCGTGGCTCAGTGATCGGTACGGCGTTGGGGACCGCTGTGGCTGGCGCGCTACTGGGCCCGGCGCTGGGGGCTTTCGCGGCATCTGTGGGCACCGAGATCGTCTTCACCGCGGTCTGTGGCTTCTCCACCGTGCTGGCGTTCTTTGCCTCCCGTCTGCCCGAGGCCAAGGCGCCGGAGCAGCAGGACCTGCACACTGTGGCCGAGACGATCTTCAGTCGACCGATTCTGATGGCGACCGCCTTCGTCGCCATCCCCTCGGTCATGTTCGGTGCGATCGAGGTGCTGGCGCCGCTGCAGATCTCTGATCTAGGGGGCGGTCACGCGCTGATCGCCGGTGGCTTCATCGCGGGGGCTGCCCTCGAGGCGATCCTGGCGCCGATCGCCGGGCGCTACTCGGATCGAGCGGGACGGCGCTTCCCCTTCACCGTCGGCCTGGCGATCTGCGCCGTGGCGATGGCCGCGGTGGCTATCGGGGCGACGATGGGCGTCGTCATAGCCGGCCTGATGCTGACCTCGCTTGGGGGCGGGATCTGCTTCACGCCGGCGCTGACGATGCTCTCCGAGGCGGCCGAAGCGACCGGCCTGCACCAGGGCTTCGCAGCCGGGCTCTCCAACCTCGCTTGGGCTGCGGGCCAGGTGATTGGCGGGCTTGCCGGTGGGGGCGGTGCCAGCATCGCCGGCAACGCCGCGCCGAGCATCGCGATCATCGTGTTGCTGCTGGGCACCGTCGTCTATGCCCTCCGTGCGCTCGCACCGCCGTCGATACGCCCCGTTTAGGGCTGAGCGGGCTAGGCTCAACCGGCATGCCTGCGGCAGGTAGACAGCACGACGACGGGCACCCCTGGCGCAACTGGGCGGGAGATCAAACCTGCACGCCGTTCGAGCGCCTGCGCCCTGGCTCCCGGGAGCAGTTGGCCGAGGCGATTGCCGCCGCTGTCAGCGCCGGGCGCAAGGTCGCCGTCGCCGGCACTGGTCACTCGTTCACCGAGGCGGCGATGACCGCCGGCACGATGATCGACGTCGGAGCGCTGAGTGGCGTGATTGATGCGGACCCTGTCTCCGGTCTGGTCGAGGTTGGTGCCGGCACGGTGCTCGCCGAGCTCAACGCGGAGCTGAACGCGCTCGGCCTTGCAATGGAGAACCTTGGCGATATCGATCGTCAAACGGTGGCGGGGGCGATATCCACCGGTACGCACGGCACCGGGGCAAAGCTGGGCAATATCTCGACCCAGGTCGAGGCGCTGGAGTTGGTGCTGGCCGATGGCTCAACGCGCAAGCTGACGGCGAGCGAGCCAGGGTTGCTGCGCGCGGCGCGGGTGGGCATCGGTGCTCTGGGTGCGATCTCGAGCGTCACGCTGCGCTGCGTGCCTGCCTTCAACTTGCGGCGCGTCAACGCGAACCTGCCGCGTGAGGAGGTTTTCAACTCCTTCCAGGAGCGAGCCGATGCCGATGAGCACTTCGAGCTCTTCACCTTTCCCTACGCCGACTCTGCCCTTGTCATCGAGCGCAACCGCAGCGAAGGCCCGGCGCGGCCACGTGGTCGAGCTGCCGCCTTCCTCAACGATGTGGTGCTGGAGAACTGGGCGCTGGAGGCGATCTCCGCCGCCGGCAAGCTCGTCCCCCGCGCGATCCCCTCGCTCTCGCGCTTGGCGACTTGGCTGGCGGGCGGCGGCGAGGCGATCGACCGCAGCGATCGGATCTTTGCCAGCGAACGGCGTGTGCGCTTCACTGAGATGGAGTACGGCGTGCCTCGCGAGCACGGCCCCGAGGCGGCACGGCGGGTGATCGAGTGGATTCGCGCCAACCGCTACCCGGTCTTCTTCCCGATCGAGATGCGCGTGACGGCCGGCGACGACGCGTCGCTCAGCCCCTCCCACGAGCGCGACACCGCCTACATCGCCGTGCACCAGTACCGCGGCATGGAGTGGCACCCCTACTTCGAGGCGGTCGAGTCGATCATGGGCTCTTACGGCGGCCGACCGCACTGGGGCAAGCGCCACTTCCAGACCGCCGCGACTCTGGCCGAGCGCTATCCCCGCTGGGCCGAGTTCCATGCGGCGCGCGACGAGCTGGACCCCGGTCGCGTTTTCACCAACGAGTACGCCGAGCGCGTGCTCGGGCCTTGAACCTCTGCTGGTGTAACGCTTTGTTCCTCTAGCGGACGAACAAAGCGTTACACCGCGTTAGAGGAAGGTCTTGCCTTCGCCCCGGTAAGTCGGCACGACGTCGACGATCCGCTCGCCTTCGACCAGGTGCAAGGCGTCGAAGTGCTCGCAGAGCTCGCCGGCCTTGGCGTGGCGCATGTAGACCCGGTCACCGATCTGCAGCCCGGCGGCCGGTCCTCCGCTGAGCGGGGTCTGCACCTCGCCGGCGCCCTCCTCGGCATCAAGCGAGAGGCCGGCGGGCAGCCAGGGCGAGGGAAGGCGCGAGGGGTCGCCGCCGCCCGAGGCGAGGTAGCCGCCGCCTAGCGCGGTGGCCATTCCCGGGCTCGGCTTGCGCACGATCGGTAGGGCAAAGCCGGCCGCGGGCGTGAGGCTGAAGCGGCTGTAGTAATCGAAGAGGGTGGGGGCGTAGAAGCCCGAGCCCGCCGTCACCTCCGTGACTGCCTGCTCGGCGGCGGTCAGCTCGAGGCTGCCGGTACCGCCGCCGTTGACTATCTCCAGCTCGGTGAGCTCGCGGATCGCGGTGACGGCGGCTGCGCGCCGTTCGGCCAGCTCGGCGGCGGAGCGCCGCTGCATAGAGCGGATGCCGGCACCGCGCAGACGACGTCCCGGTGGCTGGTCGCCGACGCCGGCGATCTGGCCCTCATAGGCCATCAGCGCCACCAACGCGACCTGTGGGCGGCGCTCGACCTCTTGCGCAAGGGCGACTGCCTGCTCGACCGTATGGACGGGTGAGCGCTTCGGCCCGATCTTCACTCGTCCGCCCATGGCCCACCAGCTCGCGTCGAGGTCGATGCAGACGCGCACCGGGGCGGCGCCAGCGCCGAGCACCGACTCGATCGCCTCGAGATGTTCGACGCAGTCGACCATGATGATTGGCGCTCCCTCCGGGTTGGCCACCGAGCGCAGCGCCAGTTCGCCCAGCGCGCTCGTGTCGGCGGTCGGGTAGGCAAGCAGCAAGTTCTCGAAGCCCGCCTCGGCCAGCCAGAGCGTCTCCGGCAGGGTGAAGGTCATCAGCCCGGCGAAACGCTCGTCGCGACCGAGGATGCGCTCGATGATCGCCCGGCAGCGCAGTGACTTGCTCGCCACACGAATCGGCTTGTCTCCAGCCCGGCCAAGCATCTCGGCGGCGTTCGACCACATCGCATCAAGGTCGACGAAGGCAAAGGGCGCCTCTATCTCCTCGAAGATCGCTTCGTACCGTGCGTGCGTCTGCTCAATCATCGTGCCGAGCCTAACCGTGCCGCCCCCGGTTAGCTCCTACAATCGAGGCCGAACGCCCGGAGAGGTGGCCGAGTGGCTGAAGGCACTCGCCTGCTAAGCGAGTAGGGGGCGCAAGCTCTCTCGAGGGTTCGAATCCCTCCCTCTCCGCTTTTCCGTGGGCGGCTCGCAGTAGGGTGCCGGCCGTGCTCTCGATCCTCAGCGGCGCGCGGCGCTGGTCTTTCCTCGCTTTGCTGCTCGCCGCCTTTGCGTTGTCTGCCTGTGGAGGCAGTAGCTCCGACGACGAAGCACTCACGGCTGAGGAAGTTGTCGCCACCTTCGAAGAGGCGGCCGGCGAGCATAAGTTCGAGAAGGCGACCTCGCTGGTCGATGGGGCTGTGGCCTACGGGCCGCAGAGCAGTCCCGACCCGCAGGACGTCGAGCAGCTCAACGAGGCACTGGGCGAATCGTCGGTGCTCTGGCAGGTGTTGATCTTCGAGGGGGCAGACCCGCCGCTCGAAGAAGAGGCTGTGGAAGCGGCGGCGTTCGCTTCGGGCAAGCTGAAGGACGAAGGCGAAGGCGTCTATCTGGGAGACAACGACATCGTCTATGTCGCCCACGAGAACGTCGTCGTAACCGGTCCTGTGCTCGACGGGAATGTCGACGACGTGACGCTCGAGGGCTGGCAAGCCGTCCTCGACGAACTCTGAGTAGTTCCGTCGGGGCCGGCCGGGCGCGTTAGGCGCGCCGCGCGCGCAGCACGACGCGGCCGCCGCGGGCCGGGATCATCGTCACGTTGCGGTGTAGGGCGCGCTCGGGCTCGGGCTCAGCGGCCTCAAGGTCGAGACGGCGGGCCATCGCCTCCATGACGACGCGCATCTCCGCCATCGCCAGGGCGGCGCCGAGACAGCGGCGGATGCCGCCGCCAAAGGGGATCCACTCGTAGGTGCCGGGCTTGCGGTCGAGCCAGCGCTCGGGACGAAACTCGAAGGGCTCCGGGTAGAGGTCCTCGCGGTGGTGGACGAGCAGGATGCTCATGCCGACCGGCGTGTCGGCAGGAACCGAGTACGGGCCGAGTTGCCAGGGGACCATCACCCGGCGACCGATGAAGGGCACGACTGGCCGTGAGCGCATGCTCTCGATGATCGACGCCTCGATCTGCTCATCGGCGTTCTCGCCGGTGCGTACGGCTTCGCGCAGTGCCTCGTAGGCGGCCGGGGTGCGGACCAGCCGCTCCCAGGCCCAGGCCAGCGAGTTGGCGGTCGTCTCGTGGCCGGCGAGGACCAGGGTGAGTAGCTCGTCGCGCACTTCTTTGTCGTTCAGCTGCTCACCCTCCTCGGTGCGTGCCTGTAGCAGCAAGGAGAGGATGTCGCGGCGCTCTTCGAGGTGCTCGTCCCGGCGGCGGGCCTCGATCACGGCGTAGGTCGGCCGGTCGAGTATGCCGATGGCGATCTTGGTGATGCCAACCGCCTCATCGCGACCGATGTTCATCAGCTCGCCGATCTGGGCTAGCGGAGAGGTCGATGCCGCGACCAGGTGCTTAACCGTAGAGCGCATGCGGTGCTCCGGGGTGCCACGCTCGGGCCGGCCCTCGATGCCGAAGATGCCGGCCATGATCACGTCGAGGGTGATCGCCTGGGTGCGCGGGGCGAGGGCGAAGGGACGGTCGAGCGGCCAGCTGTCGATCTCGCGTTCGGCCGCGGCGGCGATCATCGCCGTGTAACGCTCGATCGCCTCTCCATGGAAGGACGGCAGCAGCAGCTTGCGCTGGCGCATGTGGCGCGACCCGACCGCGGTCAGGACCGAGTCGCTGCCGAGGATCGGTCGCAGCGGCGACTCTCCGGTCAGCGAGGGCGCCTGCTCGGGCTTGGCGGTGAACAGTGAGCGCACGTGGTCCGGGTGGCTGGTGATCACCAGGTTTTCGGGTAGCACGGTGCGCATCTGGAAGGTCTCGCCGAGGCGTCGGCGAGCGCCGAAGACGTACTGGATCTGGCGCTGGTTGAAGCGCAGCATCTGTGCCAGGCCCGGCAGCTGCACGACCGGCGGTTCAGGGAGCGCGGCGAGCTCGGCGGCGTCGATCGGGCCGGCGGGCGATGGCGGCGCCTCGCCGAGCAGGCCGGGTGCGAGGCGCTCCTCCGCTTCAGTACTGCGTTCGGCAACCGGGCTCACACCAAAAGTGTGACACAGATCGATGTCAACGTTCTGCGATTCCCGTCACGCTTCGTGCGGGGCGGGGAAGCGACAAAGGGTTACAGAGGGACTCTCTACAGTCATACGCATGCAGCGCGGCAGGCGCACGAAGATCATCGCCACAGTCGGTCCCGCGAGTTGGGACCCCGAGGTGCTGGCCCGCTTGATCGAGGCCGGCGCCGATGTCCTGCGCCTCAACTTCTCCCATGCCGATCGCGAGCGCCATGCGCGCACGGTCGAGGCGATCCGCGTCGCCGCCGAGCAGGTGGGGCGCGAGGTGGCAGTGCTCGGCGACCTGCCGGGGCCGAAGCTGCGCATCGGCGAGCTGCGCGGCGATGTCGCCGAGTTGGAGACGGGCATGCACGTGAAGCTGACCCCGCGCGAGGTGGAGGGCGACCGCGAGACGATCCCGGTCAGCTGGCCCGGCGTGAGCGCGCTGCACGAGGACGAGCTCGTCTACCTCGCCGACGGTGCGATCCGCCTGCGGGTCAACGAGCCTGAGGACGGCGGTGTGGACTGCGAGGTCGAGGTGGGCGGCACGCTCTCCTCACACAAGGGCATGAACGTGCCGGGGGCGAGCACGCCCGCGGCCGGCGACGACGATCTCGGCTGGGTCGAGTTCGCGGTCGAACAGGGGATCGACCTGTTGGCGGTCTCCTTCGTCTCCAGCGCTGCTGACCTCGAGCCGGTCGGCGAGCGGTTGCGGGCGTTGGGTGCCGACCTGCCGCTGATAGCCAAGATCGAGAAGCCGCAGGCGGCGGAGAACATCGAGGAGATCGTCGCCGCGGCGAGCGGCGGCATCATGGTCGCCCGCGGCGACCTCGGCATCGAGCTGCCGCTCGCCCAGGTGCCGGTAGTGCAGAAGCGCTTGATCCGCGCCGCCGGCAAGCGCTCCAAGCCGGCGATCACGGCGACCCAGATGCTGGCCTCGATGGTCACCGCTCGGCGACCGACGCGGGCCGAGGTGACCGACGTCGCCAACGCGATCTTTGATGGCAGCGACGCGGTGATGCTCTCCGAGGAGACGGCGGTGGGCAAGAACCCGATCGAGGCGGTGCGGGTGATGGATCAGATCGCCCGCGCTACCGAGCCCGACCTGCCCTACGGCGAGTGGCTCTTCGGTCGCACCGACCAGGCGACGCAGGATGTCGCCGACTCCGTCGCCCAGGGCGCGGTCGGCGCTGTTTACCGGTTGGGCCTGGCGGCACTGGTGGTGCCCACGCACAGCGGCCGCACGGCGCGTCTCGTCTCTGCCCACCGTCCCAATGTGCCGGTGCTGGCGGTCTCGCCGCGGATCGAGACCGTGCGGCGGCTCGGCTTGCTCTTCGGCGTCACCGCGGTGCTCAACGACCACGACACCGACGTGCGCGGCCTGCTGCAGGACTGCGCCCGGCTCGCCGCCGAGCAACGCATCGCAGAGCCCGGCGAGCTGATCGCGATTACCGCAGGTCTGCCCGAGCAGGAGTTGGGCACCAACCTCTTCGAGGTCCACCGCGTGCCCTGAGTCGCAGTAGGGTGCCGGCGGTGTCCACGGCGATTCGACTCGAGCGGGAGGAGGGTGGCCTGGCGGTTGCCACGCTCGACAGCCCGCCGCTCAACCTCTTCGACCGGAGGATGTTCGAGTCGCTGCAGGAGACGATCGCCGCGGTCGAGGCAGACCTGCCGCGGGCGCTGCTCTTTCGTGCCGAGGGACGTGCCGTCTCCGGCGGCGTCAACGTCGCCGAGTTCGACGGGCTGGCGCCGGAGCAGGCGAACGGGCTCTGGGATGAGCTGATCGGCGCGGTCGAGCGGGTCGAAAAGCTGCCCTTGCCAGTCGTCTTCGCCGCCCACGCGCTGACCCTGACCGCAGCCTTTGAGCTTGCCCTCGGCTGTGACCTGATCCTCGCCGCCCGCTCGGCCAAGTTTGGCTTGGTCGAGAAGGTCGTCGGCCTGACGCCCTCGATGGGCGGCACGCAGCGCCTGGCAGAGCGCGCCGGCAGCGGCCGCGCCCGTGAGTTCGTGATGACCGGCGAGCTCTTCGGCGCCGAGCAGCTGGCCGGCTGGGGGGTCGTCAACCGCGTCTTCGACGACGAGGGCTTCGACGAGGCGGCACGCGCCTTCGCGGCTGAGCTGGCCAGCGGCCCGACCAAGGCGCATGCGATGACCAAGCTCGTCCTGCGCCGCTTTCGCGAGGGTGGCATCCCGGCGGCCGACGAGGCGATCCGCAGCGAGGCAGGCGAGCTGTTCGCCAGCGAGGATCTGCAGAATGCCGTCAAGACCTTCCTCGAGCACGGCGGTCCCGGTCACGCCAAGTTCGAGGGTCGCTAGCGGGGCGAGTAGGGTTGCGCCGGTGACCGATTTCGACCTGATCGCCCAGGGGATGACTCAGGCCGTGCCTTTCGCCGGCCACCTCGGCTTGGAGATCACCAACATTGCCCCTGGCGAGGCGACCGTGCGCTTGCCCGAGCGCACCGAGCTAACTAACCACGTCAGCTCCCAGCACGCCGGCGCCCTCTTCACGGTCGCCGAGACCGCGTCCGGGGCGGCCTTCGTCGGCGCCTTCGCCGAGCGCCTCGGCGAGGTGACGCCGCTCGCTCGCAGCGCCGAGATCTCCTACGAGAAGATCGCCAAGGGCCCGATCGAGGCCAAGGCCAAGCTCGGCGTGCCCGCTGCCGATGCGCTCGCCACCCTCGACGCCGAGGGCAAGGTCGTCTTTCCCTGTGAGATCGAGCTGACCGACGCCGACGGCCAACGCGTCGCCACCGCCACAGTCCAGTGGCACGTGCGGCTCAACAAGCCCGCCGAGGCCGAAGCGGCCTAGTCGCGGCCCGGAATCCCTAGAATCGCCCTCCGGGCATCAGCTCACCCATCCCGCGCCTGTAGCTCAGTTGGATAGAGCGTCGGTCTACGAAACCGAAGGTCACAGGTTCGAATCCTGTCAGGCGCGTTCGCTGAATCCCGCTTGGGGAGCGGGTTTGCGGGGTTTTCGGCGTCGCTCGGGGCGGCCGAAAATCGCGCTGGGGCAACGCCTGGGGCAACATGAGACCTGAGTGAGCTTCTGCGGCAGACCTTGAGACGGGCATCCCGTCCACCTACGTTCGCCGCCGACAAGACCGAATAGCGGCCCCGGCGGCGCGCGAACGCCCCGGGGCCCGCGGCACCGAAGTACGAGCCTTCGATGCGAGAGAGACGGTACCCGCCACGGGCGGGAGCCGGACGGCATCCCTGGGCTTCCCTTCGGCGTCCTGACCGAAAGGGGACACCGTTGCCCGACAAAACCACCGCGACGATCGACCGGGAGCGCCGAGACGCGCTCTACGAGCTCGTCCTCGACCACCTCAGCGGAATAGGCGACTTCTGGATCGCCGTCGAGGAGAAGGACTTCTCGAAGGCCGAGCGGCTCGGCATCGAGTTCAGCGAAGACTTCCGCCTGCTCGAAGACATCGGCTGGGAGCCAGAGCACGGTCCAGCGAACGTCGACCTGTCGATCCCGCCCCATGACCTGATCGAACTGCTGCGGCGTCTGCACGGCGAAGCCGAGAGCGTGCTGGAAGGCTCGGCCTGCGCGCGCCTGCTGGAGAAGGAAGAAGAGAGCGCCAAGCAGCGCTACCAGCGCGCCAAGGCAACCTGTGAGCAACTGATCGAGCAACTCGACCCACGCGGAAGCTGACGCGACGAAGCGCGACGAGCGGCTTCCCGAGGGTCGAGGCGCAGGCCACAGGGAGGACGGAGGTCAGAAGCTGGACCTTCGCCCTGCCTCGGCCCTCGGAAAGCCGCAGTCGGCGTCGTCTGGCGAATGTCCGGCCGTCCGATCAGGCGGCCGGGCGGTCCAACCAGAAGGCGAAGCTCAGCAGAGCCACGGCGAGGCTGACGCAGCGGTCGGATCGCGAGCCCCCGGCGATTGCCGTGGATTCGGGAGCGCTTGGCATCGACATATAGATGTCAGCGGGGCGCGGTGGCCGCAATGCCGCTTGGCAAGCCGTACTGCGGCACCGTCGGAGTGAGCGGGTGCGAGCCACAGAACAGTGCGAGCCACAGAACGAAGTGCAGTGCGAAGTGCTCAAAACGGCTCTGGAAAGCCGGGTTCCTCCTGTTAACGTTTTGTCCGATAACGCAAATGGGGCGGCGCCGCGCAAACGGCCCGCCCCCGGCTCACGAGGTGGAAGCTCATGAGCGTTTCCCAGGATACGTCGGCCCCCGAGGCCGATCCAGGCTGCGGCGACAAGCGGCGACTCAGAAAGACCAAGACGCCCGGCGTCTTCAAGCGTGTTGACGGCGGAGGACGGACGATCGGCTACGTCTGCGTCTTCCGCAGCGCCGGTCGGCAGCGAAAGCGCCACGCCCGCACCTATGAGGAGGCGAAGCGGATCAAGCGCGAGAGCGAGACCGACCGCGACCGCGGCGAGTTGCAGGAGCGCACGACCATCGGCTTTCTCCGCTACGTCGATGAATGGGTCGAGCGCTACCGCGGCCAGGGCCGGCGCGGCTTCCGCGAGAGCACCCGCGAGGAATACCGCCGCCTGATTCGCGCCTACGCCCACCGCCACTTCCAGCGCAAGCTGAAGCTGGTTGACGTGAGCACCTACGCGCTCGCCCGCTACATGGACTGGCTCGCCGACGAGCAAGAGCAAGGCAAACGCCTCAGCGACCGCACCATCGCCAACGCCGTGATCCCGCTGCGCGCAGCCCTGGCGACCGCCAAGCGCGAGGGCCTGATCCGCCACAACCCAGCCCAGGGCCTCGCCATGCCCCACCGCGAGCAGTTGCCCGACGAAGAGGTCAAGGTATTCAGCCGCGACCAGCTGGCGGCCGTCCTGGCGATGGCGCCCAAACGCCACCGGCCACTCTTCGAGCTCCTGGCTGCAACTGGTCTGCGGATCAGCGAGGCGATCGCCCTCCAGCGCTTGCACCTCCAGCTTGATCAGAGCAAGCCCGAGGTCTGCATCCGTCGCGCCATAGTCCGCGATCGGATCGTGCCGCCGAAGAGCAAGTACGGTCGTCGCGAGGTCCGCCTACCGACGCCGCTTGCCGCGAAGCTGCGCGCCTACCTCGCCGACCAGCCCGATCAAGACTCGACCGTCCTCGCTTTCCCCAGCGAAGCAGGAGGCCCGCTCGATCCCGGCAACCTCCGCCGCCGCGTCCTCAAGCCGCTTGCAGAGGAGGCCGACGCCCCCTGGGCGGGATTCCATACGTTCCGCCACACCTTCGCCTCGCTCCACCTCAGCCAAGGCACCAACCTCCTCCAACTGAGCCGCGCCCTCGGCCACCACTCACCGGCCTTCACGCTGACCCGCTACACGCACCTGCTGCCGGGGGACGAGGCTCCGGCTCTCGATCTGGGTTACCAGCCTTAGGTTTACGCACCCGCCATGTAGTGCTGACGCCAGTCGTCCGAATCCGAATCATCGTCCTCTGAGGGTTTTCCGTAAACCCGATCGATGACCTCTGCTCCGTACCAGCGGATCGCCGCCGAATACCTCCGATAGTCCTCATCGTGGAGTCGGATCAACTCCCCATCCTTGTAGCGCTTACTCAAGGAGGATGCTTTTTGCAGTGCCTCCTTATCGATTCGCCCGGCGCGATGGATGAGTCGATCTCGGATCACGCCAAGCTCCCTCATTGCCTCATCTAGGTCGGCGGGTATCGGACGCTGCGCGCCTATACCTATTCGTCTCAATCGTCGCTCATACCGGGCGGTACCTTTTTTTCCAGTTGCTTTAGCTCGGGAACCTCCAAGAGCTTCTGCAAGGTCTTAATCATTTGCTCGCGCAGCTCCGGGGTTAGGTGCTCCGCTGCCTCCGGCACTTGCTGTTCAGCCTCTTTCAGCCTCACTAAAAACGGCAAGTCACGTAGTGCGGGAGCGAACTGCTCAACAAGGGCATCGAGAGCGCTGTAGAGCCCGATAAGAGCTTGGGCATTAATCGAGGGATGACCGTTAGCGATTTCCGCCTGCGCCAGTTCCGCCCGCTCCCAATAAGCCTGAAGGTCGTATTCCCGCTGCTGATCTCCGCCCTGCTTGTCGAACTCTTCTTGTTCGCGTTGATAAAAGCGGCGAATCTCCTGAAGGCCGATGATCGCCATCATCCGCGTTCGCTCGACCTCTTCGACAGCAGCTCCGAAATCGGCGACCATCCCGCCGTGCCCGCGATCCAATCTGGGGTCGTGTCGCGCCGCCTCGAGTTGTTCACGGGCGTATCCGCTTAGCCCATCCTCCCCTATCGCCATGGCCGAATTTGCGTCTGCGTTTGAGCGAGTGCGCTGTGTAACAACTTTAAGGAGCGGCCTCATCGATCCATTTGCCCAAATTCTTGTCCCCATCTTCCTTGTTCCACAGATATAGGGGCGTTCCCGCGGGCAGCGGATTCGGTCCAGTGGGATCGGTCTCCCCATCCCTGTTCTTGATCTTGCTGATATCGATCCCAATCAGCCCCTTACCGAGGGCCTGGGACTTCTCGATCTCGTATTTGACCCAGCGTCGAGAGGCCGTTTCGTAGCCGACAAGGACGACCGTCACCGATGAGCCCTTCATCTGTTCGTCGATCCAGTTCTGGATTGCCGTGTCGCCCTTCTTCTTAATCTGCTCCCATTCTGCCTTGTCGTAAAAGGGGGTCTTGTCGTAGCTATCGATCGCTTGGCTATTCCGGACGATCGATACGCGCCAATTGTCGCGGTCGTAGTGGAAGCTAAAAAAGACTCCTCTTGCCATAGCTCTTCCTTTCAGGTGGCCCGTGATTAGTTCTTGAACGCTCGACCGAGATCATCCCTACGATCTAGAGTCAAGATGGGTGCCTCGATGGAAACTGCGAAGAAAACCTGTCCGTTTTGCGCAATTGCCGCCAACGAAGACACAGATGTCGAGGTCATCTACGAGGGGAAGGAGATGCTTGCCTTCTTCCCAGAGTCGCCGGCGACGCCCGGGCATACGTTGATCATTCCGCGTGATCACGTGACCGATTTTTGGAACGCAGATCTGCCGCTAGTCGAAGAGCTATCTGCGGTTGCAGTTCGAATCGGCCGAGCAATCGATGCAGCCTTGAAGCCGGAAGGAATGAATCTGATCACGTCTGCGGGAGAGGTGGCGGAACAGACTGTCTTTCACTTGCATCTGCATCTGGTTCCCCGGTGGAGAGACGACGAACTCGATATCTGGCCGCCCAAGAAGGGGATGGAGCGTGAGGTGAGGGAGGATCTAGGCAGGTCCGTCCGTGCTGTCCTTGGATCAGGATGTCTAGATCAAGAAGGATGAGACTAGGACGCCGAGGGCGAGTGCTCCGTAAAAGGACAACAAGGTCAAGCTAGTTACGGCACCTCCCCAAGACAGTTCCCATCGCTGATTCTCATGGCATTCGTCAAGAAATGACTTACCGGTGGCACCCATAAAGAATGGCTCAATCCTTGGATCGAGCTTCCGAACTCGATCACCGAGTACTCGAAACCGCCGCTCTGCCCGCAAGAAATAGCCATCGAGACCCCAGAAAATGAGCGTCGAGAAGACGCCGACCCGGGCGAAGGAACAATCCTCAGCATTAACAGCAAGTCCCACAAATGCGCTGGCAAGCGTCACGGTCCATCCCTTGATCAAGAAGCCATTGCCGCCCAACCGCGCGATGACCGACTGGATCATCTCCAAGTGCTTAACCCGCTGATCCTCGAATGCCTGGTAATCCATCGCGAATAGCCGGTCTCTTGCTGCGAGTTCCTTGGCTAGGCGCTGCGCAGAAGCTGGGAGACGACCTCGCCGGGCTGCTGGCCCCGCTCGGTGGCGATTCGCTCTAGGCGCTTGGCGTCGTCGCCCTCGACGCTCACGATGATCGAGAGCTTTGCGTCGGGATTGCCTTCGTGTATCTCGACCTGATCGGAGCGGGCGCGATCAATCTCAGCGTCGAAGTCGCCAGGCTGAGGATCGGGGTCTGTCCAGGGAGCTTTTCCCATGTCAACTGATGATTCTACGCTCGCGCTCGGTGGCGGTCCAGCCGGTAACGATTAGCCACGACGTTGGGTCGACGGTGCGCTCGATAACGAGCGTGAGGGCGCGACCGCCATCGGTATGGCCGGAGAGCAGCAGCCGCTCACCCTCTTGACCTCCGCTGTGGGGATTGCGAACGATCGCATGGCGATTGCGCGGCAGCTGCTCGGCCTCGGCCGTCGAGATTCCCCGCGCGCCGAGCTTGACGCGGGCAGCATCGGTGGCGAGCAGCTCGGCAATTGCGTCGGGCATTTGTCGATGTCTATCGGACGGTTCCGACAGCTAAGGGGCGTAAACCGACGAAACGTTTACGCTGCCCTTCCAGCTAGCCTTACGTGCCTATGGACCCCCGCACTCCAAAGCAAAAAAGAGACACGGCCAAGGGCGAGTTGAAGTCCGGGTTGCCGGGCACGCCAGAGGAATTGCGACGGCAGATTCGCAGAGCCATGAAGCAGCATGCCGAGACGTTGCGTCGGCTCGGCGAGTAAGGCATGACCTGTCTTGTTTCACGTATCGAAACATGAAACGCCATGCTGAAGGGGCAAGACGTGGTTGTGCTGCTGAAGTTGCTTGATCCGGCCGAGTCGCCTCCAGTGCGAGACCTTGCGAGTGGGCTTGGCTTCGATGTCGCGGGTACGCATCGGGCGATGCGCCGCCTTGGCGAAGCGGGCCTTACTCGGAGGAGCGTCGGCGGGTCCACGAGCCGCATGCTGAAGAGTTCCTCGTCCATGCGGTCAAGTTCAGCTTCCCGGCGAAATTGGGTTCTGAAGTCCCGGGGGTTCCGACATCATGGGCTGCTGAACCGCTGAAGGGGGAGCTCGCCGATTACGCGGGGCTGCCGGTGGTATGGCCCTACGCCATGGGCAAGGTAAGGGGCCTCGCGTTGGAGCCGCTCCATCCGATGGTGGCCAAGGCGGCGCTCGCGGATCCCGAGTTGTGGCAGCGCTTGGCACTGGTGGATGCGCTGCGAAGCAATGACGGCGCCCGTGTCAGGCGGTTGGCGGAGAAACTCCTGGGGGAGTCGATCGCGATCGCGACTATGGCGAGACGATCAAGGACGGAAAGCCAGCCTGTTTGACGGCTTCCTGGGGCAACAAATGGGGCAACATGCCCCACAGATCCCAGCCGATCCCAGCGGGACCCGATTCGCCCCAAACCGCTTGAAACCGCGCCCCACGTAGCCCAGCCGATCCAGCGGCTCGGGCTACGAAACCGAAGGTCACAGGTTCGAATCCTGTCAGGCGCGTTTCTAAGCCCTTTGTAGAGCCGAAAGTCGGAAGTGGTTTTAAGGCCCTTCCTGCTTTGGCTTTACAGCTCGAATCCTAGACATAGATAGCGACTCGCTTGCAGCACAAATCTATCCCCGAGCGGCGGCATAGATCCGATCACTCCGGATTGGCAGCATCCTCACGTCGTCCCTAGAGCGACCCCGCATGAGCCACCCCGCGTCAGCCGCGCGGGGCGATGGTGCGGAGCTTCGACATCTTTTGAGTGGCTGATGACTTTCGGGCTCATGCTCGTGTTCGATCTCGGCAGCAGCGAGCCATCGGCATTTCCATCCTTGGCGGTGCACCTTCTGGGCACTGCGAGCTGTAGCCTTCTAGGCCTAAAATGTCTAATGTCGCTGATCGATCAGCATAAATGTCTGTATTACTTCAGTTCATGGGCGGCGATGAGATCGAGCTCACCGTTGATCCGGCAGGATGGAAGGACGCCTTTCAAAAGGCGCTTCGCAATAGCGAACCTCTAGAAGTTCGCGATGTACAGGGGAAGAGACTGGGGATCAATCCTCATGCTGTTCTCTACTGGACGTTGGGTCCCGAGGACTCCGACGTACCCGCTTAAAGCCTCCTTCTAGCGACTTTTCGCTCTTGCGAAAAGAGCCGCCTATCCAGATGCCTGCACCTTTGAAAGCAAAGCGACCAGTCATTCGTGGGGAGACGGCACAGAAGATTGCCCCGGCGAGGCCAAATGGGACGAGCCACGTTGAGCTACCTGAAATCAGGGGGATCAAGACCACGGCAGAGCAGAGCAGGATCAGATAGTCGGTACGAACCGATGACTCCCTGTTGTTCATCGTGGCTGTAGACGCACAGGTACTCTGGAATTACTGTCTAGAAACAGCAATGTGCCCGGTGAAATGTCTACCACCTTTAAGGGAACCTTGCCGCTTTTTAACCGACAAAGTTCAAAGTGCTGCTACCTAATTTTTGGTAGCCCAGAGCGGACTGCCCGATAACTCCCTGCAAAGCCTTGATCTAATTTCTCTTACTAGTTAACGATCCCCTTGTAATAACGCGCAAAGGGTTGAGAGAAATGCAGCTGCGTCTAGGGTGGAGAGTGCGTGCATCAGGATTCGTCGGGCGGCAGGAACCCCTCTTCTGGCCGACCTCGGCGACTGCGCTCAAAGCCCAACAACGCAACCACGGTGGGAATTCCCTCTTCGCCGGTTTTTTCCATGCGTTTCTCGCTCTTGGCTTTGATCTCTAGAAATCGGGCGTACCGCGTCTCGAGCTCCTTTGCCAGTTCCCGTCTTCCCTCGGCATCGAGGTCCATGGCATCCCAAAGCAGCCACGCATCCTCATCCGCTTTGAGCTTGCCCGCCTGAAAGGAGGCCATCGCCTCGGCCATGATCGCCTGGATGATCAGTCCAATGATCTCGTGACGATCGTCGGGTGACATTGCCCGATAGGCCTTGTCGCTGATGAAAGGCATCGTGACAGCGCGATAAAAGTGCTCAGTGAAGTTGCCGACCGTCTCCGTGCCAGCGGCCTCGATGCATCCGGCCTCAAAGAGGCTGCGGACGTGATTGCCGACCAATCGCACGTCCGCGTCAAGCATCTTGGCGATTTCGCTGACGCTGTAGGTGCCCTCGGCCAAGATCGCCAAAGCGTCAAGTCGGATCCGGTGACCGACCGCAAAAAGAACTGCCTCATCTATTGGTCGAGTGCGCTCCGAGGGCGGCTTTCGGGCTGCACTTGCGTCATCCAATGGCGATCTTCTCCTCTGACAGGTGACAACTCTAGGCGCCGGAGACTAGGCACGAGCTAGGCGATTCGTTTAGCGGCGGCCACCCTTGTGCCAGGTTTTTCCCAAATAGTCAATTTTTTCTTATCATTGTCATTTCGACCGACGCCAGATGAGGAGGTGATAGGAGATGAAAATCAAATCGGTGAGCCCGATAGCTGCGAGCGTGCAGGTCCTCAAGCACCGCTAGCTGAGCGTCCACGGGGGGTTAGCTGGACCCTCCGTGGATTGCATGGAATCTGAGAGCGTAGCGGGGCTCTTGAATAGAAGAACTACTTGTTCTTGATGACGTGTACAAAGGGAATCGCCTGGGGGATTTTTCTGATCGTCATGCGCTCACAATAGTGATGCACGTCGAGGTGGTTGATCCAGTCGAAGATGAGACGCAGCTCAATGATCGGATCTTTGAATCAATCAACGCATGGCTGGAAGGAGATCCTGTAGCCCGTGCAACCACTGAAAAGTGGGGAGTACCGCTTAGAACCAAGGACGCAGCCGAGCTCGAATTTAGGGAGCGCTATCTAGAGCAGGCAGCACACGCTGTCCGGATCGGACAGCCTGTTTACCCATATCCCGGAATGATGGTGTGTCACTCGGGTAGAACGTCGAACAGGCCGAGATGCGGCAGAGTTCTTAACTATGCCGAAGAGATGTGGTACACAATCAACAGTCTTGCTCTGCTGGCTGAACTCGCCTTCTCCGACAACCTGACTTATGTAGTCGAGGGTGTCCGGATCACTGATACCGCTGGCGAACACCTTGGCGCGGTGGTTGTTGACGATCGTTTGCGCGCGCTTGCCGTAGCGGGCGACGACTTGGGTCAGATCCTGGAAGACCGTGAGAGGTTGGATGCCCTTGCCGGCGCCGGTCGAGGCGAGCCCGTCCAGCTCGGGAAGGGCGGCGATGTTCGCCGCCCATCAAGGACGATCAACAACGGCGGGTGGCGAGGACCGGCCCGTCCCACTCCAAGATGGAGGGGATGGCTTGTAGGCGCTCCCTGTTTGGTATCAGCGTGGCGGTAACCGAAGTCCGATCCTCGATCTTTTCGAGCCACTAGGGGCCTAGCTGATTCGAGGACGGGATCGGAACACAGGTTCGAATCCTGTCAGGCGCGTTCGTGCAATCCCGTTTGGGAGCGGGTTGCGACCGCACAAGGTTTTTCGGTTGAACTGGCAGAACTGAGTTTTTATACAGTCCGCGCCAATGTTCCCCCGCGCCGCCTTCGTCATCGCCGCGGCGGCGGTGTTCGGAGTGGCGCTGGTTGCCGGTATAGCCGCCTCCGGGGACGGTGACGTCGAGGCCGGCGAGGTTGCCGGCCGCGCGGTGGTGTCTGCGCCTTCTTTGACGGCGGATCGCCCACGGGAAGCCGCGCTGCAGGCGCTGGCGGCGGAGCGGCTCGATCCGTCGATCGCCACCGAGATGGCGATGCTCGGCGTTGCCGTCGACGGCAGCGGTGTCGAAAGGGTCGTGCCGACCGGGTCTGCGCGCGTGACCGCCGCCATCCGGACCGAGCGATTCCTCGTCACCGCGGGCTCGGACCGGAGCCTGCGCGTGTGGCGGGCCGCCGACGGGGCGCTGGTCGGCGGCGTGCGGACCGGCCGGCCGCTCGTCGCGCTTGCCAGCGGCGAATCGATCTCCCTGCTGGCCGGCGCGGACCGCACAGGGAGGCCGATGCTGATTGACCTCACGGACCCGCGCCGCCCGCGGCTTTGGCCGCTCGCCCGCGCGCTCTCAGCCCGTGAAGCGCTGCTGACGCTTACTTTCTCGGATGAGGCCACCGAGGTGATCGCGGTCGGCGCGCACGGCGAGGTGGGCCGGGTCGACACGACGACCGGTCGTCTCCTCTCGCGCGAATCGGTGCTTGACATGGACGGATCGGCGCCCTGGGGACAGGGATCCTCTGCCAGCTTCGCGGCGGGGCGATTCGCGCCGGAAGCCGAAGCCGAGGAAGGACTGGTTCTCGCTACCGGCGCCGGTGGGGTGGTCCTCGCCGATCTCGCCACCCGGCGCCTCAGGACGATCCTCGGCGCGGGCCTCGTGCCGGGCCGGGTCACGAGCGTCGACTATCGCTCCTACGGAACCCCCGAACTGGCCGTGGGCGCCGTCGGCGGCATGCTGGTGCGCGAAGCAGCCTCGGCGGATCCGATAGTCGAGCGCGGACCGCCGGTGATCGGGGTCGCCTTCGACTTCGACGAAGGCTTCTGGTTCGCGGGTGGCGAGGGCGTGAAGCGGCGCACCGCCTACGATTCACAGCAAGTTGCGCCGGCGGGTCCCTCCGTGTTGCGGCTCGAAAGCGGCACCCATGGGCCGGTCGCCGTATATCCGCACGGCGCCGTGGGCCTCGTCGGCCCGGAGGACGGCCTGTCCCTGCCGGAGACCGAAGTGACACCCGCCGCCAACTTCGATCCGCGAGGGCGTCTCCTCGTCGCCCAAGGCTACGACGCCAACCACATCGAAAAGCTCGCCCTGTTGCGACCCGGGCGGCACCTGAATTCCGACGGCGAAGTGCTCGCCAACCCCGCCGCCCGGCACTTCCGTCCCGCGCCCGGATGGTGGCCCGACGCCGAAGACGACCAAGCCCTCTATGTCAACGACGTCGCCGCCGACGGGGGGCTGGTCGTCGCCGGAGGCCAAGATCCGACCGGTGAGGCCGCGGTGCTCGTATGGGACGCCGCCAGCGGGCGGCCGTTGCGCCACCTCGTGCTGGGGACCGGCGGCGTCGAGGTCGGCACGCCGAGCATCGTCTCCGACGTGCTGCTGCTGCCCGACAGGCATCTGCTAGCCGCCTACTCGATCGTGCAGGAGCTCGTCGCCATCTGGTCGACTGAGACGTGGGAGCTCGAGGCGACCGTTCCCACCGGGCCGGTCGGCGATCTCTCGCTCAGCCCGGATGAGTCCACGCTCGTCGTCGCGCCGATCTCCACCGAGGAAGCCGTGAACGAAGCGGAAGGCGTCTTCGTCCCCGGGGAAGGACCCGGTCGGCTGCTCTTCATCGACGTGGAGGACGGGAGCGTCGCGGACGAAGCGGAGCTGCCGGTCTCGGCGCACCGGCTGGCGTGGTCTCCGGACGGCGCCCAGATCGCGGTCCTCGACGGCAAGGGCCGGCTTGGCTTCCGCTCATCCGACGGACGCGACGAGGCTCGCCCGCCGGTGCGGCTCGAAGAGCTGGGAGTCGCTGTCGCCTGGCGTCCGGACGGGAAGGCAGTCGCCGTCGCCCTCAGGGGCGGTGGCATCGTCATGGTCGATCCCGAGAGCGGGGCGGTGTCGCCGCAGCTTCCCTTCGAGTTCTACACGTGGAGCCCCTCGCTCAGCTGGAGCCCCGATGGCGTTCTGCTCGCGGCGACGACCGCTGCGCTCGCAGAAGAAGAAGCCTTCGATCCCGGGCCGGCAGCGATCTGGGCCCTCGGAGCGGCACGACTGGAGCAGCGCATGTGCCGGCTCGCGGGTGGGCCGGCTGGCATCGGGCAGTGGCGCCGGCTCGCCGACCCGGGCCTGCCGCACCGCCCGTTGTGCCGCGGCGCGGCCGAGCGCGACCCTGGGGATGCTGAGCTCGAGGAGGCCTCGAGTCTCGGTCCGCTTGCGCTCGCCTACGAGCGTGACGGCCGTCTCTTCGTCGCCGATACAGCCGGGCGCACGGCGCGGATCGGCCGGCTCGAGCAGTACGCCTACCCGCCACCGGGATTTGCCTGGTCGGCCGGGGCGCTCGCTTGGATCTCGCCCGGCGAGGTGCACCTGTTGCGCGAGGGCGCGGCGCGCCCCGAATCGTGGCCGTGCGTCTGCGCCGGCCTTGCCTGGGACGGCGGTGCGCTTCTCTCGCTCACCAGGACGGGGCGCGAGCTGATCCGCTTCCGGTCAGGCCAGCGGCGGCCCGGGATCGTCCAGCTTGCTCGCCCCCCGGGCTTCGCGCCGAGCCTGCTCGGCCTGCTCGGCGAGACCGCTGTGCTCAGCGGCTTCGGCGAAAAACCGACCAGGGCGACCCCTGGGGAGCTCTTCCTCGTTGGCCCCGAGGGGCGAGTTCGCCGCTTGCCACGGAGGCTGGAAGGCGCCGCCTACGGCCATGTGGTCACCACCGCTTCGGGCGACGCGGTCGCTTTCGTCGACGGCGTCTCGGCGGGTGTCTGCTACTCGACCTCGAGGGTCGGTGTGCTGCGGCGGCGTCCCGGCGGTGGGGTGGGGCTGAGCTTTCCGCCGATGCCCTTCGGCGACAAGCCGCAATGGGTCAGGTCCATCCAGGTCGCCGCCAACGGCTCGGTGGCCGCCGCCATCGCGCCCGTCGGTTGTAAGGGGTCCGTCGGGCCGGAGACGGCACCGGACGCGGTCCGTTACGAGCTGCGCGGCGGGCGCTGGCGCCCTACGGGAGAACGCGGCTGGGACATCCAGCAGGCCGCCGGCGGGCTGGCGTTCCTGAGTGACGAGCGCGGCACCAGCGAACCGGACGCGCTGACGCTGGTGCTCGGGGAAGATGCGCCGATGCCGGTGTCCTCCGATGTCGACGGGATGGCGGGGCGGCCGTGAGGCGGCGTTGGCCGGGCAGGCCGTGGCGCCGGCAGCCGCGTGCCGGCAGCCGCGCACCTGCCACCCCGGGGGCCTCCCAGAGCCGTCGCCTGCCGATCTGGCTGGAGGCGGCCGGGGTGCTGGCCGGCATCGCCGTGGCGGGATACACGCTGGGCGGTCCGCTCGCGGGTCTGCTCGACGGATCCAACACGGGTCGCCTCGAACTGGGGAAGGTCGTGGTGGTCAACCGCTCGACCGCGGTGCGCTCGGTCGGCGGCTCATTCGAGCAGACCGATGCCACGGTCCCACAGGTGGACGTGACGGTGCGCAACCGCGGCTCGGCAACGGCCTGGATCGAGCAGGCGCGGATCACGGTTTTCGACGCCGCCAGGTTGCCGATCTGCCTCTATACCGGTGGCGGCAGCGGGGATCAGGTGCCCCAGTCCCCGCCCTACCGCGTCACCCTGCCGGAGCTTCCCCTCACGGGTAGGCGCGTACTTCACCGTCCGCTTCACGAGGAAGTCCTCGCCGGAGAGGCCTACCGCGTACTGCTCGCCTTCCAGCAGTCGCACGATTGGCTCACGGATCAGCTCTTCGCGTTTCGGGTCGAGCTGATCGCCGAAGCGCCCCGCCGGATCCTCGACGTGGGCAGCTTCGTGCTCGCCGTGCCCGACCCCGTCAGCCGCTCCGGCCACGCCCTGCCGGAGGACGCCGAGCTGCTGAGAGACCCGAACGCGACAACGAACCGCCTGGCCAGCACCTGGTGCTATCGCCGCAACCTGGCCGCGTTGCGGCGGGTCATCTCCCATCCCGGCGGGCGGTCCGCTCAGGTAGCGGCTCTCGACCGCGTGCAGCTCGCTGCCAGCTGGCGCCGCTTTGCCGACGACAGGCCGCCGCGCGAGGCGGTCGAGCCGCTGCTGCACGCCGATGTCGACGAAGCTCCGGTGCTTGCCGCCTTCGCCGCTGCCGCCAGCGGCGACCGGGAGCTCGCCGCGAGGACGCGCGCCCGCGCCGCTGCGCTCCTCCTCGCCAGGGCGCGCGAGAACCTCGAAGGACGCTGGAGCGATCCCTACAGCGCGGTGCTCGAGGCTCGGCAGGCGCTCGCCCTGGACCCTTCTTCGTCGCCGGCCAAGCGCATGCTCTGGCGGGCGAAGGCGGCGCGGCAGGCTCAGGAAGAACGGTACGCCGAGTGACGGTCAGCCGGAGAGCGCCGCCTCCATCTCCGCCAGCTGGGCCTCGATGCCAGCCGAGATGCCGTCGCAGATCTGGTGCACTCCCGGGTCGGTGATCCGGTAGATCGAGCTGGTGCCGCGCTTGCGGCGCGAGACGAAGCCCTCCGCGTGGAGGGCGCCGAGGTGCTTGGAGACGTTCTGCTGTGAGCCCCCGACCAGCTCGGCGAGCTCCCCCACCGAGGCCTCGTCCTGGCGGCGCAGGATGTCGAGGATCCGCAGCCGGGTCGGATCGGAGAGGGCGCGGAAACGGCGCGCGATCAGCTCGGCTGCCTCTGGGGTCAAGCGGCTCTGCCTCATCGTGTTATTCTACCATTCACAACTGATAAGTTGTTCAACTGTAGACTTGTGAAACGGTAGAGGAGAGGAAATGGACACGGCACGGAAGCTGGGACCGATCGGGCGGCTGGGGCGCTACGCTGCGACCCACCGACGGGGAGTCTTCTTTGCCTGGGCGCTGATCGCGGTGGGCCTTGGGCTGCTGGCGCCCCGGGTCGAGACGGCGCTCTCCGGCGCCGGCTGGGAGGCCAGCGGCTCTGAGTCCGTGCGGGTCCGGGACCAGCTCAAGCGCGAGTTCGGCGGCGCCGGCGCCTACGCGCTCCAGGTCGCGGTCCACTCCTCCGGGGCCGGGACGAGCGCGCCGCGGTTCCGGCGCACCGTGGCCGGGGTGGAACGGGTGCTGTCTGCCGACCCCGCGGTCGGTGCCGTCGTCCCACCGCACCCCGGCGCATCGATCTCCGCCGATGGCCGGACCGCGGTCGTGGTCGGCACCGCCGCCCGCGGGCCGAACGAGATGGTCGCCGCCGCCGATCGCCTCAGGCCCGAGATCGCCGCCGCCGCGGGACCGGGAATCGAGGCGAGCCTGACCGGCGCCGCTGCCATGTGGGCGGACTTCAACGAAGCCAACCGCGAGGCGATGCTGAAGTCGGAGCTGATCTCCTGGCCGGTGACGCTGGCGATTCTCGTCCTCGCCTTCGGCTCGCTGGTGGCCGCGGGCCTGCCGCTGATGCTGACGATCACCGGCCTCGTCGCCTCCGCCGGCGTCCTCTACCTCGGCACCCTGGTCTCGCCGATCTCGATCTGGGCGATGAACTTCGCGCTGATGTTCGCGCTGGCGCTGGGGATCGACTACGCGCTGTTCGTCGTCATGCGCTTCCGCGGCGCCCTCGCGGGCGGGCGCACCGCGGTCGAAGCGGTTGCCGAGACGATGGACAGTGCCGGCAAGGCGGTCCTCTTCTCCGCCCTCACCGTGCTCGTCTCGATCTCGGCGGTGCTGCTCGTGCCCAGCCCCGCCTTCCGCTCGGTCTCGCTGGGGATCATGGTCTCGGTCCTCTTCGTGCTGGCGGCGACGCTGACGCTGCTGCCGGCGGTGCTGGCCAAGCTCGGCCCCAGGGTCGACAGACTGTCCCTGCCCTGGGCTGGCAGCGGCGATCGCGGCTCGCCGCGGCTCGCTCGCTGGGGGGAGCTGCTCTGGCGTCGCCCGTTCCTGTTCGGCGGCGTCGCCCTGGTCCTCCTCGTCGGCCTTGCCCTTCCGGCCCTCAGCCTGAATACGGGGATGCCCTCGATAAAAGTCGTCCCCGTGGACGACTCCTCGCGAGTCGGCTACCGGCAGCTCAGCGCCGCCTTCGGCGCGGGCGCGCCGGCGACGCTGCAAGTCATCGCGCCGCGCTCCGCCCGCAAGGCGGTGATGGAGGGACTGGAAGACGACCCCGGCATCGCCTCCGTCGCTGCCCCCGTCGCCGGCGCGGGCGATGCGGTTCTGGTCGGCGCGGTACCGGCCAGCGCCGCCGCGAGCGCCGGCTTCGGCGACACGGTCGAGCGGCTGCGAGGCACCCTGCCCCCGGCCGCGCTGGTTGGCGGCGCGGCCGCCGAGAACCACGACCTCGAGGCGGCGCTGGCGGCGAAGGCGCCGCTGGCGATCGGGCTCGTCGTCGGGCTCGGGTTCCTGCTGCTGCTGATCGCCTTCCAGGCGCCGCTGGTGGCGGCGATCGCGGTGCTCGCCAACCTGCTCTCGACCGCCGCCGCCTTCGGGGTCGCCAAGCTGATCTTCCAGGACGGTCACCTGAGCGGCCTGCTCGGCTTCGAATCGCAGGGCTTTCTCGACGCCTGGGGGCCGATCTTCTTCTTCGCGATGATCTTCGCGATCGCGATGGACTACACCGTCTTCCTGCTCTCCTCGGCGCGCGAGCAGTGGGAGCGGACGGGAGACGCGAAGCAGGCGATGGTCGGCGGGTTGGCCAGCTCGGGGCGCGTCGTCCTCGCCGCCGGCGCGGTGATGGTCGCGGTCTTCTTCACCTTCGCCCTCTCGGGACCGCTGCCACCGAAGGAGATGGGGGTGATCCTCGGCGTCGCCGTCCTCCTCGACACCTTCCCGGTCCGCCTGTTGTTGCTGCCGGTGTTCATGCGACTAGCGGGTCGGGCAGCCTGGTCGATGCCCTCCTGGCTCGACCGTACCCTGCCCGACGTCCGCTTCGGGCACGGCGACTAGATTTGATCGAGAGCGATGAGGGATCGGGATGGCGGCCTAGACTTCCGGGTATGGAGACCCTTGATGCCGTGGCCAAGCGCGGGGAGGCGGAGAGGGTTGCGCATGAGCTGGTCGATGCGGGGCTAGGTATTGAGGCGATTCTGCTTTTCGGTTCAGTGGCCCGGGGCGATGCCGGCGCGGACAGTGACATCGATCTGATCGCTATCACTAGGGCACCGCTGCGGCGTCAGCAGCTGACGCCCTTTTATGGACAGGCTCCTGTATCGCTGGTGTGCCACACATGGGAGAGCCTGCGGAGGGGGCGTGAAGACGACTGGTCCTTCTTCGTGCACCTTCGGGAAGAGGGGGAGGTCCTCTATGAGTCTGCGCCAAGGGTCCGAAGAGAGCTAGAGGGGGTTCGCACCCCCCCAGCCGCTGAGCTCCGAGACTCCGTCCGCGCTGAGTTGAGCTGTCTGGAGGAATACGACGATCTCACTCGCTTCGGAGCCGGATACCTGTTTCCCTTTGCGAGGACGTATCGCATTGCTCGCTTTACCTGCATGCTCGACAACACCGCTGCGGGTTACGTCGCCTTCAGGCGAGAGGACGCCTTTGAGCTCTTCGCGAAGCGCCACGCGGATGTTGCCGATGACGTTTCCGCGGTGTGGAAGCTTTGGCCGT
Organism: uncultured Solirubrobacterales bacterium; assembly: GCA_963715455.1. Taxonomy (GTDB): domain Bacteria; phylum Actinomycetota; class Thermoleophilia; order Solirubrobacterales; family 70-9; genus VRUE01. The sequence continues at coordinate 943,370 of OY970245.1, forward strand.
TCCAGGCGCGTGTCCAGGGACGCCGGCTGAGGGGGTGCGTCTCCTCTGAGGATCCGCGGGAGCTGGCCGAGGCCGTCGGCTCGGCAAAGCGAGTGCTCGGCGCGACGCTTGGGGGAAACGCATGATCATCCGTGTCGAGATTCTCGACAACGTTCGGAGGGAGGCGGCGGACCTCAAGTCCGATCGCCATCGAATCGATGATCCGCTTCGTACCAGCCCCAAGCTGATGGAGTTCATCGAGGAGACCTTCAACCAGGCCTTTCGCTCCCAGCTGGGAATGGGGATCTCGGGATTTACCCAAGCCGATAAGGAGGAGGTGGTACTGCTCAGTGACGAGTCCTCTCCGGACGGGGCCGTTGAAGACCTCCTCAGCCTCTACGTCGACGTTTGCAACATGTGGCCGGACGTCCTCAACCAGGCCTATGGGGGAACCACCGCCGACTTCCTCGAGTTTCGAACCGAGTTGGTGCCGAGCATCCTCGACTCCTTGGCGCAGCTGGCCGAAGTGCGAGACGACAGAGATCTGCACCCGGCGGTGCTCGCGACCCGGAGGGACTATGGCGATGCAATCGCCGCCGCCCGCGAGGCGATCGGAACTTAGGCCCGCGCAGCGGCAGCAACTTGTCGCCTTCATCGAACGGGACTACGCACTCACCCAGGAAGTGGCGTCGAGCGCCCACAGCGCCGTGGTCGCCAGTCGTTCCGTTGGCTTCACCCTCGTCGCGGCGCTGCTGGGCGTGGGATTGACCCAGAAGAGCTGGCCCCTGCTCTTGCTCGCGACCTTCAGCGCCTCCGCCATCTACGTGATTGACGCCTTCTACACCTGGCGCGCCAGCGAACGCGATTCCTACGCACGCGAGCTCGAGGGTGTCCTCGCGGCCCACTTCGATGTGGTCAGGAGAGCACCGCACAACCAGCGGGAGCTGGCGCGGCTCGATCGCCGGCTGGCTGCGGTTCGGATCGGAACAACCTCGCAGATCAGGACCTTCAAAGTACGGGACGTGTGGTTCATCCAGCCGGCTCCGCTCAAGTTCCTGTACCTGGTCCTGCTTGTGTTTGCGCTTGGCGCCTGCCTCTACTTCGCTTTCTTCGACAAAGACGAGGGAACCCACAGAGGGCCACCTCCGCCTCGCAGCGTCCTGATCGCCGACGTCAACTCGTCGTCGCCCCTGCTGACGCCGGCTCCTCGCTGGGCATGGATCGACGATTAGCAGGGATGGAGGGGTCCACTTGCTGGTCTGGCTGTCGACGGCGGATCTTGACCATATAGACGAGCGGGATCGAGAGGTAGGCCACCGCCAGCTTGTACAACGCGCTGGTGATCACCATGCTGACGATGAACGAGGTGGGGAGGGTGCCTCCGAAGGCAAGCGCCGCGAAGAGCAGACCGTCAAGCGGGGCTGCGACCGTGCTCGCCAGTGCGCTACGCCCCCAGAAGGGAATCTGCGGAAAACGAACCTTCACCGCGTGGAAGATCGAGATGTCCACATTCTCGACGATGAAGGCGGTGATCATGCTGGCGAGGTAGATGCGCGGCACCGCGCCAAGTACCGCTTCGATCGAGCCTTGGTTCGCGGGGTCGGTGTTCCACTCGCTTGTGCCCGGGAGCCCGATCACCAGCTGGAACCAGGTGATCATCGCGACGTTTGCCCCGATCGAGATCAGGACCAGCCGCCGCGCCCGCTGCCTTCCCAGGTACTCGGTGACCAGGTTGATCCAGGTGAAGCTAAGGGCATAGAGGAGGGTGCCGGCCGGAATTGGATGTTCGCCGAGCAGCGCGACGGTCTTGATTGCAGTCAGGTTGGCGCCCAGCTGGATCAGCACGTAACCGATGACGAGCACTGCCGCCCAGGTGAAGCCGAGGTCCTGAATTCGCCCCTGTTCGTTCATCCCACCGGCTCCCGATCCGGGAGCTTGAACACACGGTGAATTTCTAGTTCTAAGAGTTCGGGGTGTTCGGGAGGATCTTTTTCCAAGATGTCCTTCAAGGATTCGGTCGTAAAGCCGACGACCGCGGGCGGTTCGAGGCGGTTTGTGATTAGGAAGGACTCGCCTCCTCGACGGAAGCCATTTTCTTGCGAATAGGTGCGCTGAGCCTCATCAAGCACCTCTTTCCCCGCCCGCAGCAGGTTCACGTATCGGCTTAGGGTTGAGTGCTGCCATCTCGAGGAGGCGCCAAGACAGCCGTAGAGGGCATCCTCCTCAGGGGGCTCGATCGAGATGACGCGGACATTGAAGGTGTTTCCCGATGCACCTTCGACATGTCTCTTCAGGCCAGTGATTACTCGATCAGGCGCCGTGGAATACGACTCGGCAATTACCTCGGCCAGCCTGGCGCGGACCGGGCCGCGAATCTCGAACAACCTGCTGATCTCAGCGCCGCACCGGAGGGTGTCCTCCAGACAGCCGGGGGTATCCTCCTCGTAAACACCATGAAATACCAGCGCTGCATCACCGCCAAAATGGTTGATCTCAGCGCCCGAGTTCACCAGGCACGGCTGCACCTGATCCCAAATCTCGTTCATCATCCTGAAGAGCGCCTTCGGCTTCGATTTCCCCAGCGTGGCGAGCTCTGAGAAACCTTCTATCTCCAGCAGCATCAGGCTCGTACCGGCAATCTGCGTGACCTCGAGCCGATCGTGATTGAGCGCAAGCCAGTAGGGCAGCCGGCGCGGCGCCACCGATTCCATCCGGGTAAGAGCGCGTGCCTGCACGGCCTTCAGAACCTCGTGAGTCGCAGCCTGAAAATATACCTCGATTTTTCGGCCCCACTTTTTGGCCAAGTCGGTTTGGTACTTGACCAGTTTTGCTTCAGGGTTTCTGCTTAGTTTCCAGTAGCCGTAGTACGCCTCCATCCGTTTGTCACTCGTCGGCTTTGGGATGACAGCGTGTGCTCCTGCCTTCCAACACGCTTCGATCACCAGTGGGTTTGAGGCGTAACTGGTTGCAATTACCGGGACGGTGGATGCCATTGCCTTGAGTATCTGGAATCCAGTCGTGTGCTCCAGTTGCTTGCGGGGATCCTTGGCGCCGGTGGGCTCAGTTCCCCCCGCTTTGTCGAGTTTTTTGACCTCGGAGGTGGAAAGGGCGAGGTCGGTAATGATCACGTGCGGCGGCTCATCCCGCTCTTCGAGCCGTTTCTTCACTGCTTGGACACGTTTAAGTTTGCGCAGGGCGCCGAGCTCGTCGTCGCTAAGGACGTCGATTTGGAGGTACTTCTTGGCGTCCTCGGGCCAGCCGGCGGGCCAGCCGTGTCGGGCTTTTTTGCGGAATGCCTCATGGAGGCGCGCGTGGAGGAAGCTGCGTAGGTCCGATTGGTCCTCAATGATGAGAACTCGCAGTGCCACGGTTACTCGTCCCCCCAGGGGCTCTGGGTGGCGGGCCGGGCTTGCAGGACGACTACGCGCTCCTTCTGCTGCCCCCACTCTATGTCCACGTCAGCAGAAAGCAGGTCGATCGCGGCCGAGCAATGCCCCACTAGTTCGTCGGCGGTTTGTTGAGAGAGATCAGCGCTGCTCTTGGCTCGATGCTCCCAGAGGAGCTTGGCATCCGACATCCTCAGGCGCACCCGGTGGGGAGTCACCTCGCCGCCGACGATGCGATCGGGGGCCGCGTCGAGGAACTCGACCAGCGCCCAGTCCGCGAGCCGCACGGTCGGATGTTGACTAAACAGGATGCCGGCAATCTCAAACTCCTGGAAGGACTGAATCAGGACTCCCATTCCGATTCTGGCGGCCTCGTCCTGCTGGGGAGAAAGGTGTGAGAGATATTCGATGACGTGGGAGGAGGTCGCCGATGACCAAACGGTGGCGATCGCGCGGCTCAATGCGGCCGCATCGGCCTGGGAGCGAACGCTGACGAACTGGCCGGCGAAGGAGCTACGCTGGCCATCCTCGCTGGTGGCACTGGAGCGGACGATGAGATCTCCCTCGATTCCCAGTTCTGCGAGCGTCCGCAGTACGGTCCGGCTCACCTCCGCGGCCACAGGACTCGAAGCCAGGTGCTGCCCGATCTCAGAAGAAGCCCGGTCCCGGTCGGCTTTCTGGGTGGTATTCCAGTATTCGGCGGTCAGCTGCGCGAGCTCGGGCTCGTCGACGACGCTTTCATACGCTTTGCAGGAGACGGCTACCCCTTGCAGTACTGGTAGCCCCCGGGCGAGCAATTCACCCAGCACAGCTGCCTTTCCACCGAGTTCACCCCGATCATCGAGGCGGACATTGGTAAGCGCTCTCACCCAATTTTTCGGCTCGGAAACCATGGCGCTGTTGCCCTCGGACGAGCTCAATCTCGACCGAGGATCTCGACTGCGCCGGCAGCCGGTTGGGCGTCGACGAGAACCGTGGCACCAGTCGGGATCACTTCGGTGGCACCGGCGACACCCACTATGCAGGGAATCTGCAGCTCTCGGGAGACGATCGCCGCGTGGCTGAGGATGCCTCCCTCGTCGGTGATCACGGCGCTGGCGATCGTCATCGCGGGTACGTGGTAGGGGCTGGTCATCGGCGCGACCAGCACGTCGCCAGCCTCGACGACCCCGATGTCTTGGAGGCGGTCGACCACCCGGGCCACGGCTTCGCAGCTGCCAGGGAAGGCGGTTACGCCAGTCAACCGGTCGCTACGCTGCGCTTCGGGCAGGGCTGCCTGCAGCGCCGTCAACTCCTCTCCGATCAAAATTCGAGCTTCTCCTTCTTCGATGAGGACGGCGTAGTCGCTCGCGCGCTTCGCAATCTCCGGTAGCGGTACTGCCGGCTCACCTCTGGTGAGCGACTCCTGGAGCTCTTGGAAGGTGAGCGCTAGAACCTCCTCGTAACCCAGTCCGATGCGCTGCCCGATCTCTACCAGCAGGGGGCGAACATCACGACCAGCCTTGAACATCGCCTCGATTCTGTGCTGGCGCAGGAAGTGCAGCTCGCGCGCCGTAGCGATCAACTCTTCATCGTCCTCGGCCAGTGTCGGCGGTACGCTCACTTGGTGGTGCGGTTCGTCCCGCTCTTCGCCTTCCTCCTGCGAGATGATGGTGGCGATCTGCTCTAGCACCTTCGCCGCGTTCAGCGGCTCGCCGACGTAGTAATCAGTTCCCAGGAAGTCATAGGCCTCCAGGTAGGCTTCGATCTGGCGAGCAAGCTGTGGCGATAGTTGTGCGATTTCCTCCAAAGAGGGGGACGAGCCTTCGCTCAGGCGCTTCTTCAGGTCAGGATGATCTGACTCGATCTCATGGCTTAGTTTCCGCAAGGTTCGAACCGAGAGGGTTGCGAGCGGCACCTCGCCGGATTCGAGCAGCAGCTCTTGCATCCGCACGTCGACTTCCTCACCGCCCTCCTCGATTTTCCATGCTTCGGCGAGCACTTTCCGCAACCTGTCCTCGATTACGTCTTGGAGTAGGACCATCGTCGTCAGGAACGGCATCGCCCGGATGCTCAGAGACGAGAAGGTCATGAAGTCCAGCAATAGATCGGAGTTGTGGCTCTCGGAATAGGACCTGCCACGGCGCTCGGCGCCGAAGGTGAAGAGGTCGTCGGATACCGACCTGCAGCGGTCTAGGAAGAAGCGCATGTAGCCCTCTTGCCGAATCCGCTCCGAGAAGGTTTTCTGGAATTCCTCCGACTCGACCAGGTCGATAATTACCCAGCCATCGACGTACTGGTGGTAGTTGATCCCCTGGGGAATACCTAGGACCTCCTGGTGATAGGCGTCCTTGTAGCCGTGAATTATGTAGCTGTAGAACAGGACCGGACAGCCCTTGCGCCGCAGAATCGGGAGCCATTGGGGCATCAGGACACCCTTCTTTAGAAGAAAAAATCTAAAAAATTTTCAGTTTTCGATTGAAACTGACGAGTCTTCTATTGGAACAAACTGGGCTTGTCAAGATCGAAGAGGCCGGTGACCACCACCTCCCAGCTATCGGTGGGGAGGGCGACGCCTTTTGGCCCAGTCGGGTGCGTCTGCTTCAATCGGATCACCAGAGAAAGGAGGTGGTCCTACTTTGAGTCACATGCTTTGGGGGACACTGGAGGTGCAGGGCCGCTAGGCGCCGCACTTGTTTCGGCCGCCCGGCGGAATCCAACCCGGGCACCGGCGAGCAAAGGGAGGTCGGGCGTTGTCCCACCCGATCGTGGGTCCCGCGTTCGTTTCATGCACCTGCGAGGGCCGTCCGTCGGGGCGGCCCTCGCTTTTTGGCTCTCTCAGGCGACCGAGATCGCCGCTGCGCCGATCAAGGTCACGGCGACGCCGAGCTTCTGGGCTGGGCCGAGCCGCTCGTGCAGGTAGAAGTGGGCGAGGGCGATCGTCACCACCGGATAGAGCGAGCCGAGGACGGCGACGATGCTGAGCAGGCCCTCGGTGGTCGCGGTCGCATAGAGGGCATCGGCGGCAAGCACGAGCACGCCGATCAGGGCAATCGTCGGCAGCTCGGCTTTGGGGATCGCCAGCGGCCGCTGGCGGATGGCAAAGGCGGCGGCGAATATGGCCACCGTGATCAGCCTCGCGATCAGCAGCGCCCAGAGGACGCCGCCCTCGCTGGCTGCGTCCATTGCTGCCAGGAAGGCGCCGAAGCCGAGCGCCGTGACCAGGCCGTAGAGGACGCTTGGCCCGCTCGGACGCCCACCCGCCGCCGGCCGCCGCTCGAGCGAGATCAGCACCACGCCGCCCACAGCCAGGGCGATGCCGGCGCTCTGGCCGGCACCGGGCAGCTCGCCGAGCGCTGCGGCGGCTGTCACCGGCACAACGGGGGCGCAGGCGGCGATCGGCGCGACGATGCCCATCGTGCCGACGGCGAGGCCGCGGTAGAGCGCCGCGATCGCGAACGTCTCGGCGAGGCCCGCGGCCAGCGCGTAGGCGAGGTGCTCGCCGTCGGGGGGCTCCCCGGCGAACAGCGCCCAGGCCACGGCGAGTAGCACCAACGCCGTCGCCTGCGAGACGAGCAGCACCGATAGCAGCGGCAGCGAGCGGCTCTTCAGCCCGCCGAGGAAATCCGAGACCCCGTAGACGAGGCTTGATCCGAGGGCCAAGGCGACGGCGAGCATCGACATGTCTTAACGCTTGTCGTTTGCCTCTGCCCAACGGTCCGGATTGCGAGTAGGCTGCTGCGCATGGCAATCAAGCTCCATCGCTGCTCGGCCATGTGGGCCAAGATGGATGCGCATCCCTGCGCGCGGGTGCAGAAGGCACTCGACGAGCAGGGCATCGAGTACGAGGTCGTCAAGGGGCCGTTGCGTCCGGGCAAGCGCAACGAGTTGCAGGAGCTCTCCGGGCAGCGCAAGTACCCGACGATCGAGTTCGATGACGGCAGTGCCTACCGCGACGAATCGAAGGACATGGCGGCGAAGATCCGCGCCGGGCAGCTCTTCGACGAGTCCGGCGGCTCCGCGCCCAGCGCCTAGGCCAGTGGCCAGGCTGCGCTGCCAGATCTCGGTCTCGCTCGACGGCTTCGTCGCCGGCCCCAACCAGAGCGAGGAGCATCCGCTCGGCGAAGGCGGCGAGCAGCTGCACGAGTGGGTTGTCAAGCTCAAAGAGTGGCGCGAGCCGCACGGTCGGGAGGGCGGCGAGACGAACGCCAGCAGCGCGGTGGTCCGCGAGTCATTGGCCAATGTGGGCGCGACGATCATGGGCCGCAACATGTTCGGCGGCGGCCCTGGTCCCTGGGGCGACGATCCCTGGGGCGGCTGGTGGGGCGAGGACCCGCCTTTCCACCACCCGGTCTTCGTCCTCACCCACCATCCGCGCGAGCTGCTGCGCAAGGAAGGTGGAACCAGCTTCACCTTCGTCACCGACGGCATCGAGTCAGCCCTCGAGCAGGCTAAGCAGGCCGCGGGCGACAAGGACGTCTCGCTCGCCGGAGGTGCTCAGGCCATCCGGCAGTATTTGGCCGCGGGACTGGCCGACGAGCTGTTGTTGAACGTTGTGCCGGTGTTGCTCGGTGACGGTGAGCGGCTTTTCGAGGGTCTCGGGCCTGATGTCAGGCTTGAGCAAGTTGAGGTGGTAGACGCGCCGGGCGTCGCCCACCTCAAGTACCGCCGCGCCAGCTAGACGAAGCGGCGCGGGCCTAGATCTCGATCCAGGCGCCCTTCGGGCCGAGGTTGCGCACCGGTGTCGAGCCGATCTGGCTCTCGCAGCCCCACGACTCGTGGATGTGGCCGCACACCGCGAGGCGCGGCGCCTTCTCTTCGATCGCCCGCAGCAGCGCTGGGCTGCCGAAGTGATCGCCGCCGCCGTTGGCGTCGCAGTGGCCCTGAGGCGGCGAGTGGAGGACGAGGACGGCGTTCGCGGGGCAATCGGCGAGCATCTGCGTCGCCGCCTCGTCGTCGAGATCGAAGCTCCAGTCCCAGGGCGTGACCGGGACACCGGCGCCCAGGCCGTAAAACTCGCTCCCCGCGATCGTCGCGCCCCCGCCATGCAGCACGGTGGCCGCGCTCCACCCGGCGGCCGCCTCGCGCAGCGCGTCCTCGGTCTCGTTGTTGCCCGGCACCAGCACGGTCGGGGTCTCGATCGCCGCCAGCACCTCGATCGTCTCCACCAGGCCCTCGTGCACAGAGGCGAAGTCACCGGCGCCGACCACCACGTCGGCCTCGGCTGACATCGCGACCAGCTCGGCGGCCTGGCCGAGGTCCCTGTGCAGATCACTGAAGGCGAGCAGCTTCACGCGCCCAACTTAGCGAGTGCGAGCCTCGCGACGACTCCGGGGGGAGGGCTCGAACCCCCGCTTCCAGGACCAAAACCTGGCGTGCTAGCCAATTACACCACCCCGGATCGCCGTCGAGCCTAGCGCGCCGGACGAGTGCTGCATTCGCCACCTATATGGAGGTCAATGCAGCACTCGTGGTGCTTGATCGCGTCCGTCGGGGGCCTTAGGGTCCGCAGCATGGAGATGGGGAGCGTTTCGATGGATCCGGAGGTTCGCGAGGGACTGAGGCGGACCTGGAAGGCCTTGATGGCGATCGGCGTGCTGGCGATCTTCATCGGCTGCGTGGCGATTCTCGTGCCCGCCCTGGCTTCGGTCGGGACGGCGATCTTCATCGGTTGGATCCTGGTCGTCGCCGGGGTCTTCCTCACGGCGGGAGCCTTCATGGCGCACTCGATCGGCAGCGTCGTCCTGCGCTTGCTCTGGGCGCTGCTCACCGTGGTCGTCGGCCTCTGGCTGATCGTCGAACCCCACAACGGCACGCTGACGCTGACCCTGGTGCTCGGCCTCTACTTCCTCTTCATGGGCATCACCCGCGTCGCCGTCGCCTTCGCCGCCCGCGGCCAGGAAGGGGCGGGCCTCGTCGGCCTCAGCGGCATCGCCGGCCTGCTGATCGGCATCCTCGTGCTCGCCAAGTTCCCCAGCAGCGCCGATTGGGCGATCGGCCTACTGGTCGGCATCGACCTGATCTTCGCCGGCTGGACCCTGGTTTCCGTAGCTCTGGTCGGCCGGGATCTCTCCCGAGCCTGAGGCGGAGCAGCCGAACAACCAAACAAGGTTGATTCAGCGGCCTTCGCGTTGCGAAGGAGAGCGGTGGGGCATCCTGTAGCGCGCGGCGTCCTGTTTTCGCCGCTATCCACCGTCGAGAGATCTCCCCCTGGTGGCGAAAACCCAGCAAGCGGAAGGATGCCCCACCGCTCTCCCGACCCGTCTACGATTCGCTGGTGGAGTCTCCTCTAGTCCTGGTCATGGCGGCCGGCGAGGGAACGCGCATGCGTTCCAGCCTGCCGAAGATGCTGCATCCCGTCTGCGGGCGGGCGATGGTCGCTTGGCCGATCATTGCTGCGCGTGAGGCCGGTGCCGGCCGCGTGGTGGCGATCGACTCGCCCAACCAGAACATCGTCCCCGGCCTGCCCGACAAGGTGCAGATCGTCACCCAGCCCCAGCCCGACGGCACCGGGGGTGCTGTGCGTGCGGCCCTGCCCCTGATCGAGGAAGCGGAGACCGTGCTTGTCCTTTCCGGCGACGTGCCGTTGATCTCGGCGGCGACGATCTCCGCCCTGCTCGCGGCGCACACAGCCTCCGGCGCGGCGGCGACGATGCTGACGATTGAGCTCGACGAGCCTGGCTCCTATGGTCGTGTCGTGCGCGCGGCCTCGGGTGAGGTCGAGCGCGTGGTCGAGGCCAAGGCCGCCGGCGACGCGACCCCCGAGCAACTGGCGATCCGCGAGGTCAACGCCGGTACCTACGCCTTTCAGGCGGGGCCCTTGGCTGTGGCACTCGCCGGCCTTGCAAACGACAACGCCCAGGGCGAGTACTACTTGCCCGACGTGTTCCCAGCGCTGCGCGAGGTGGGCCACTCGGTCGGCGCCCACCTCGCCGACGACCTCGCCGTGACGATGGGCGTCAACAACCGCGCCGACCTCGCCGTGGTCGAGGTCGAGGCGCGCCGCCGCATCCTCGAGCGTCACATGCTGGCCGGGGTGACCGTCGTCGACCCAGCCTCTACCTGGGTGGACGCCGACGTCGCGATCGCCGCCGACGTGCGGATTGAGCCTGGCACCAGCCTGGGTGGGCAGACCGCTGTCGGCGCGGGCTCCAGCGTTGGTCCGCTGAGCACCCTGATCGACTCGAAGCTCGGCGAGAACGTCTCCGTGCCCCACTCCTATCTGGTCGAATGCGAGGTCGCTGATGGCGCCCAGGTCGGTCCCTTCGCCTATCTGCGGCCGGGGGCCGAGCTGGCCGAGGGCGCCAAGGCCGGCACCTTCGTCGAGGTGAAGAACTCGCGCATCGGCGCGGGCGCCAAGGTGCCTCATCTCGCCTACGTGGGCGATGCTGATGTAGGCGCCGGCAGCAACCTAGGCGCCGGCTCGATCACCGCCAACTACGACGGTTTCCGCAAGAACCGCACGACGATCGGCGAGAACGTCCGCATCGGCGTTGACACGATGCTGATCGCACCTGTAGAAGTCGGCGACGGCGCCTACACTGGCGCCGGAGCAGTGATCAAGGGCGACGTGCCGCCGGGCGCGCTCGCCGTCAGCGAGAACGACCAGCGAAACATCGAGGGCTACGCCGACCGCAAGGCGGCGGAGATGGAAGAGGAGACTCAGACTCCGTGAGCACGATCGAGCAGCATCCCGAGGCCGTGGCGGCAACCCACATGCCGCACGACTACTCGAAGCGGCTAATGGTCTTCGGCGGCCGCAGCTCGACGGAGCTGGCCGCCAAGGTGGCCGGCAAGCTCGAACTCGACCTCGGTCAGGTGACCCTGAAGACCTTCGCCAACGGCGAGGTCTACTGCCGCTACGAGGAGTCAATCCGCGGCGCCGACGTCTTCCTCGTGCAGTCGACCTCGGCCAACGAGCAGACCGGGATGACCCCCAACGACGCGCTGATCGAGCTGCTGACGATGATCGACGCCGCGCAGGGCGCCTCTGCGCATCGCATCATCGCCGTCATGCCCTGGTACGGCTACGCCCGCCAGGACAAGAAGTCGGCGCCGCGCGAGCCGATCTCGGCCCGCATCGTCGCCAAGTGCTTGGAGGGCGTCGGCGTCGACCGCGTGCTCACCATGGACCTGCACGCCGGTCAGGTGCAGGGCTTCTTCCACGTACCGGTCGACCACATGACGGCGATGCCGATGCTCACCCAGTGGTTCGCCGACCAGTACCCGGCCGAGGACCTGGTGATCGTCTCGCCCGACGCCGGCCGCGTGAAGACGGCCCGCAACTTCGCCCGCCGCATCGGCACGCACTGGGCCGTGATGGAGAAGGAGCGCCCCGCCCAGCAGGTGGCCGAGATTGGCTACGTGGTCGGCGACGTGAAGGGCAAGACCGCGGTACTGGTCGACGACATGATCGACACAGCCGGCACGCTCTGTGCCGCCGCCCAGACGGTGCTCGACGAGGGCGCCGCACGAGTGATCTCCTGCGCCACCCACGGTGTCTTCTCCGGTCCCGCCTACGAACGGCTCGCCTACGAGAAGTCGGGCATCGAGAAGATCGTCGTCAGCGACACGATCCCGCTGCGCCCCGGGGCCCCAGACAACATCAAGGTGCTGTCCACGGCAGGCACCTTCGCCGACTCAATCCGCCGCATCTTCACCGACGACTCGGTCTCCGAGATCTTCGCCGGCGAGAACCAGCTCTTCTGATGCCGGAGGACCTGCGGCTGGTCGGCCACAAGGGGGCCGGCCTGATCGCGCCGGGCAATACGGTCGAGAGTTTCCATGCGGCCGCCGCGGCGGGCGTCGACACGATCGAGCTCGACGTGCTCTGGCTGCGCGATGCTCACTTGCCGCTTGAGCAGCGGGCACCGCTGGTCGTCGCCCATGACTGGCACGACGCCGAACGGCGCACGCCACTGCAGCTGACCGAGGCGCTCGATGCCTTCCTCGATCCGCCGCTCGACGGCATCGAGATCGACATCGACATCAAGCTGCCCGGTCGCGAGGAGGAGATCGTCGGCGCTCTGCAGGAGCGCGACCTGGTCGGCCGGGCGATGGTCTCGACGATGGAGCTCTACTCGCTGGGCCGCGTTCTTGAGCTGGAGCCGGCCCTGCGCCGCGGCTGGACCTTTCCCAAAGTGACGAAGGACTGGAGCTCGAAGCGCTGGGCCAAGGGCCCGATGCTGATCGCCCTGATGGCGATGCGCCAGCGTCTTCCGGGACTCGCCGCCGAGAAGCTGCCCAAGCTCGGGGTAGAGGCGATGTGGGTCTATCACCCGCTGATCAGCCGCCGCCTGGCCGGCATCACCAAGCTCGCCGGGGTCGAGTTGATCGCCTGGACAGTCGACGATCTACCCCGCATGCAGCGTCTCGTGGCCGCCGGCGTCGACGGCCTCTGCTCCAACGACCCGCGCCTCTTCGCAGGTCTTGGCAGCGCATCCGACATTGACCACACCTGAGTGGGGTCAATGTCGGATGCGTCGATCAGATCGTGCCGGGCGTCGCGGTCGGCGGCGCGTTGCGGCCGCCTTTGGTGCGCACCGCGGACTCGAGCTCCTCGGCGCTGAAGCCACCGACTGCCTCGCCGTCGAGGGCGTAACGGTAGAGGGCGACGCCGAAGATGTTGCTCAGGGCGCTGGAGACGAGCATCGAGACCGCCAGGCCGATGACGCCGATGACGAGCAGCAGGGCGCCGGCGAAGCTGGTCGAGGCCCAGATCAGGAAGCCGGCGAAGATCAGCAGCGCCGAGGGGAGGACGCCGAAGAGGAAGACGGCGCCGCCGATCGCGATGTTGCCGGCCACCTGCTGGCCCCAACGCGATTTGAAGAGGCCCGCCGAGCGCTTCAGCGTCTCGAAGGGGCCGGTGCCCTCGAGGGCGATGACCGGCACGGCGAGGAAGGTGATTAGCGACCAGCCCACCGCCAACAGGCGGCCGACGATCTGCCCGACGGCACCTTGGTTCTCAAGCGCGCTGAGCAGCAGCCCAAGGGTCGTCGAGACCGCGGCCCAGCCGGCGATCTGCGAGAAGCGAGCTCGCGACACGGCGAGCCCGTCGCCGACGCTCGCCTGCTGCCCGCGGAAGATCATGTCGGCGGCGGCAGCCAGGCCGACGCTGAAGTAGGTGCCGATCACGGCCAGCAGGTAGAAGCCGATCACCGCCAGGGCGCCGCCGAAGATCGTCTGCTCGTCCTCGATCAGGTAAACGCCCGGTCCGACGACGATGATCGCGCAGACGATCGTCGCAACCCCGCCGTAGAGCGGAAAGCGCAGCAGCTCGGGGTTCTGGCGCAGCAGTCCCCAGCTTTTCTTGGTCAGCTGCCAACCGCGTTTGATCCTCGTCATCGCTGCTCTCCTTCCAGGGAACGCTCGACTATCGGCGTCTGCAGCACGCCTCTTCCCTCGAAGTACTCCCACTCCTGCTCGCCGAGTTCGGTGGCCGGTGGGTCTGCATAGATCCACTCACGCATGATCCGGTGCCAGTTGCGCTTCGCCCGCAGCTGGCCGAGCACGGCGACGACGCCGATTTCCATGCGCCTGAACATCAGCTCCTCGGCTGGCAGCGACTCACGGCGCATCAGGTCGTAGAACTCCGAGCGCGGGTCGTTGGTCGACTCGATGATCTTCATCACCCGCCGGGCGCTGATCTCGATCTCGCGATCTTCGATAAACCAACCGCTGACCGCCATCGTGTGCTCCATCAGCCGTTCGGCATCGAGCTTCGAGGGGTCCTTGATGAAGCCGAGCTCGTGCAGGGCGCTGCGGAACCGCTCCGGGTCGTCATGGAAAGCGGCGTCGATGACGCGCTGCTCGAGCACGATCTGCTCGTGGTCGAGCTTCTTGGTCATGCCGAAGTCGAGGAAGGCGACGCGGCCGTCCTCCAGCAGGATGTAGTTGCCGGGGTGGGGGTCGGCGTTGAAGTGCTGCAGGTGGTAGATCGAGCCGAAGCTGCCGCGGAAGACGATCTCGCCGAAGCGGCTGCGCTCCTCGTGCGGTAGATCCTTGATCTGCTCGAAGCCCAGGCCCTCGACCAGCTCGGTGACCAGCACGCGGCGCCGGGAAAGGCGGGTGATCACTTCCGGCACGTAGATGAAGGGGTGTTCGCGGTAGGCGCGGGCGAAGCTGCGCTGGTTCTGGGCCTCGTACTCGTAGTCGAGCTCCTCCATGACCCGCTCGCGCAGCTCCTTGGCGATCTCCTTGGCGTCGAGGCCGGGGGCGAGGGCGCGGGCGAGTCGCACGATCGTGCCGGCGTTGCGCAGGTCGGCGTCGAGCGCCTCGGCAATCCCCGGGTACTGGATCTTCACCGCTACGGCTCTTCCGTCGAGCAGCTCGGCGCGGTGCACCTGGCCGATCGAGGCGGCGGCGAAGGCCTCGTGCTCGAACTCGGCGAACATCTCGGACAGCGGTTCGCCCTCGTACTCTTCCTCGAGCACCTTCTCGACCTTCTCCCAGGGCATCGCCGGCGCGTCGGTGCGCAGCTTGGCGAGCTGCTCCTGGTAGATCTCGCGGTACTCGTCGGGGATGAACTCGGTGTCGATGAAGGAGGCGAACTGGCCGAGCTTCATCGCCGCGCCCTTCATCTGGCCCAGCGCCCCGACCATCTTCAGTGCGGTCTCCATGTGGCGCTGCTCGAGCCGCTCTTTGCTCTCCTCCTCGGAGCGGGCGACGTTGGTCGCCTTGGTGCCCGCGTAGCGAGCGCCCTGCACGCCGACGATCGAGCCCAGCTTGGCCGAGCGGCGCAGTCTGCCCTTGGGAATCTTGGAGTCTTCGCTCACCCCGGAAGGTTCCCACAGGTGCGCTGGCGCTCGTTTCTCTATCCTCTCCCGTCCGCATGGCTCAAACCCGCGAGAAGCTCAAGGCAGCACCGCGCAGCGATTTCGGCTCGCGCACCTCACGTCGCCTGCGGCGCGAGGGCCTGGTGCCCGGCGTCGTCTACAGCGGCGGCTCCGAGGCGCGGCCCTTCCAGGTCGCCGAACGCGACGTGCGCAACGTGCTGGGCGAAGGCGCCGCCCTCTTTGACCTCGAGATCGAGGGCGGCAAGGCCGTGCCGGTCGTCGTCAAGGAGCAGCAGCTGCACCCCGTGCGCGGCAGTCTCCAGCACATCGACCTGCAGGAGGTGCGCCTCGACGAGGCGATTCAGGCCGAGGTGACGATTGAGCTGGAGGGGACCGAGGTCGCCCCCGGCGTCAAGGGCGGCGGCGTGCTCGAGCACGTCACCCGCGAAGTCACGGTCGAAGCGCTGCCCGCCGAGATCCCCGACAACATCGTCGCTGACGTCTCGGCGATGGAGATCAACGACACCCTGCAGCTCTCGGCACTGTCGGTGCCCGAGGGCGTCACGCTGGTTGCCGACGAGCCCGACGAGGTGACGATCGCCACCCTCTCGCCGCCGCGCGTCGAAGAGGAGCCTGAGCCCGCCGTCGAGGAGGAGGCCGAGCTGGTCGGCGAGGAGGGCGAGGCCCCCGCTGCCGAGGAGGGCGGCGAGGGCGAGGGCGACTCGGGCGACTCCGACGGGGAGTAGCTCCTGTCTATCTTTCGCCGCCGTCGTGAGGCCGGCGAGGGCGAACAGCAAGGCGATCGCATCCTGATCGTCGGCCTCGGCAACCCGGGCGAGCGCTACGCGGCGACCCGGCACAACGTCGGCTTCGAGGTTGGCGCTGAGCTCTCGCGGCGCTGGGACCTGCCCCGCGCCAAGCAGAAGTACGGCGGCCTGATCGCCGAAGGGCGCAGCGGCCTCGGCGGTCCGCGGGTGGCGATCCTCCTGCCGCAAACCCAGATGAACGCCTCCGGCGACTCGGCCGGCCCGGCTCGCGGCGCGCTCAAGGCGCCGCTCGATCGGGTCGTCGTCCTGCACGACGAGATCGACTTGCCCTTCGGCGAGGTGCAGGTGCGCCAGGGCGGGGGGCTGGCCGGCCATAACGGCCTCAAGAGCCTCAGGCGCGGCTTCGGCGACGAGGGGTTCTGGCGCGTGCGAGTCGGCGTCGGACGGCCCGACTCGACCGACCCGGAGATCGTCTCCGCCTACGTCCTCGGCCGCTTCCGCGAGCCACGCGAGGAGGTCACGGCGCTGGTCGAGCGCGCGGCTGAGGAGACCGAGAGGCTGGTCGAGCGGCTAGGTTCCACGCCGTGAGCGATGCGACCGCAGTGACGAGCTACGAGGTCGACGAGCGCGGCGTGGCGCTGCTGCGCCTGCAGCGGCCCGAGGCACGCAACGCGATGAACACGCAGATGCTGGCCGAGCTGCTCGAGCACCTCGCCGTGGCGCGGGCCGACGATGCGGTGCGCGTGCTGGTGATCAGCTCGGCGGACCACATGGGGCTCTCGGCCGGCGCCGACGTCAAGGAGGAGCTCGACGAGCAGGGCAAGGTGCAGCGCATGCAGCTCTTCGCCGACGTCTACGACGGGATCGTCGGCTTCCCCAAGCCGACGATCGCCGTCTGTCACGGCGACGTGGTCGGCGGCGGCGCCGAGGTGGCGATCGCCTGCGACATGCGGGTCGGCGGCTCCAACCTGCGCCTACGCTTCCCCGGCGCGGCGCTCGGCGTGCCCGTCGGCCCGGCTCGCCTGGTGACGCTTTGCGGCCTGGCGACCGCCAAGTACCTGCTCTTCTCCTCGCGCACGGTGGGTGCCGACGAGGCGCTGCGCCTCGGCCTGGTCAACCGCGTGGCGCCGGCTGCCTCGACCGAGGAAGCCGCTCTTGCGCTCGCCGGCGAGGTCGCCGCCCACCCGCCCGAGGGCGTCGCTCAGCTGAAGCGCATGCTGCACGAGTGGGACGACGTCGAGGGCCGCTCGGCGCGCGAGGGCGAGGGCCAGGTCGAGTGGCAGCGTTCGGGGCCTGGCTTGCCGACGCGTAAGTAACGACTTTGGCCAGCTGAGCTTGCTCATTCGCCGCGATGCTGGATAGGGTCGCGGCCTAATCGCCCGCTCGTCGCCCAGGAGGGTCGCTTGAAGCTCATCGCCTCGATCTTGATTGCCATCGGCTGTCTGTTGGCCGCTCCCACTATCGCCGCCGCCGCGACCTTCACGGTTGACAGCACCGCGAATGAAGCCGATGGGGGCCTGAATGGCACCTGTTTCACCACGGTCGGCATGAAATGCACTCTCCGTGCAGCGATCGAAGAGTCGAACTTCTCGACGAGCACCGACGACACGATCGTCTTCGCGTCGAACCCCTTCGACGGCAAGACCGGCGACACGATCGCGCTCGCCACCGGCCTGCCGACGATCACCGATACCGTCCACATCGACGGCGACAGCGCCGGCCAGTGCACCACGTCGGCTGCCAGCCTACTCGGGCCCTGCGCCGAAGTAAGCGGTTCGTCGAGCGGCTCGGGATTGGTCGTCGCAGCAGACGGGGTGAAAATCGACGGCTTGGCGGTAACCGGCGCAACGGCGCCCGGCGCGGCCGGGATTCGTGCCTTCAACGGCGCCGAGGAACTCGTCCTGCGCGACAACTGGCTCGGCGTGAAACTCGATGGCGGCGTCGGCGCCAACGCCAAGGGCGTCTACCTCGACCCGGATTCCAACAAAGCCACGATCGGCGGCACCGCTACCGCCGATCGCAACGTCATCGCCAACAACGAATTCGAGGGCCTCGACATCGAAGGCGCCTCCAACGCCGATGTGCTCGGCAACTACTTCGGCGTCAAACCTGACGGAACCACCGTCGCCGCCAACGTCGGCAAGAACATCGAGATCACCGACACCGTCGCCTTCGAAGCCATCGGCAACGAGGTCGGCACCACGGTCGCGGCTGGCCCGGCGCCGTGCGACGGTGGCTGCAACGTCATCTCAGGTAGCACGTTCGGCATCGACCTTCAGGGCAATGGCGTCGGCCAGAACGAGGAACCGGCAACGGGGCCGACGACCGTGCACGGCAACTTCATCGGTCTCAACGCGGCGGGTACCGCGACAGTTGCGAACACGACCGGCGTCAACGTCGGCAGTGCTCCGGACGCCCTGATCGGAGGGTCCGCAAACCAAGATGCCAACTTCATCGCCGGCGGCTCCGAAGGGGTCTTCGCCAGTAGCGCCGAAGGGCTCGAAGCGATCGGCAACATCATCGGCTCCGGCGCGGCCGGCGCCGAAATCACGGCGCCTGGGAAGGGCGTGTGGATCCTCAACCTCAGCAACACGAATCTGGTTGAGGTCTCCAGCAACGTGTTCGACATGGATGGCGGCGTCGGGATAGAAGCGCGCTTCGGCGGCACCGACATCATCAGCAACTTCATCGAAGGGGCTGAACTCGGGGTTCACACCACGGTCGGCCCGGCCTCAGCGGGCGGCAACCTGATCGAAGACAACGTGATCGGCGAATCCCTGGCCAACGGCATTCACATCGAGGACGCCGAGAACGAAGTGCTCGGCAACGCGGTCTACAAATCAGCTGGGGCGGGCATTCGCCTTCGGAATCCGGTCCCGCTGCTCTTTCCCACCGAAAACCTGATCGGCGGCAACGCCGCGACTGACGAAAACAACATCAACGAAAGCGGTGGCGACGCGATCGAGATAGTCGACGAATCGGGCAACACAGAAGAAGACAGCCTGAATGAAGTCGGGCGCAACAAGGGGGCGAAAAACGCGGGTCTCTTCATCGACCTGGTGGGGGCCGCTAACGCCGGCATCTTGCCGCCGGCGTTCGGGACGGCGGCTCAGTCCAGCGCCAGCGGCACTGCCGAGCCCAATGCTCTGATCCGTGTCTTCCGCAAGAAAGCTGCCGAAGCGGGAGAGCTCGAATCCTTCCTTGGCGAAGCCGAAGCCGACGGCAGCGGCAACTGGAAAGTGAGCTACCCGGCCTCGATCCCTGGGGGGACGATCGTCGCCGCTACGCAGACGAGCACCGAGACGAGCACCGAAGGCGGCACCTCCGAGCTGGCCGTAGCGACGACGTCTGCCGACCCCGGTGGCGGTAACGGCGGCGGTGGCGGTGGTGGCGGCAAAGACGACAAAGGCGGCAAAGGCGCCACCAAAGACAAAACCCCGCCTCAGACCAAGATCACCAAAGGGCCGAAAGCGAAAACCAGCTCGACCACGGTCAAGTTCAAGTTCACTTCCAGTGAGCCGGGTTCGACCTTCCAGTGCAAGCTCGACAAACGGCCCTTCAAGCCCTGCAAATCGCCGAAGAAGTACAAAGGCCTGAAACCTGGCAAGCACGTCTTCAAGGTCTGGGCGATCGACAAAGCGGGCAACGTCGACCCGACCCCGGCGAAGAAGAAGTTCAAGATCGTCGAGTAGACCCGGCGAAACGGGTGGGTGTAACGCGTTGTGGATCACACGGGGCCGTAACGCGTTACATCAGGGCTAGCTTGATGCGGCGGCCTCGCCCACGCCGATCGCCAGCGCCATGATCGAGACCTGGGGGTTGACGCCGGCGCAGCTCGGCAGGATCGAGCCGTCGGCCACCCAGACGCCCTCGACGCCGCGCAGGCGGCCCTGCGGGTCGACGGGGTGACGGCTGGGGTCTGAGCCGGCGGCGGCCGTGCCGGTGGGGTGGAAGCCGGCCAGGCGCAGGCGGCGCACGTCGAGTTGCTGCATGGCCGCGTCGAGCTCTGCCACCGAGCGCACCGCGGGGGCACCGCCGCCCAGCTCGACCTCCTTGGCACCGGCGGCGAGCATCACCCGGGCCATCGCGCGGATCGCCGTGGCGAGGCGGCCTTCGTCGGCTTTGGCCAGGCGGTAGGAGACGATCGGCGAGCGGCTGCCGAAGACGCGCCCGGAGGGCTCGTCGGCGATCATCGCGCCCAGCGTCGCCGTGTTGGCAGCGCGAGCGAGGCGGTGAGTCAGGTGGGTGCCATAGCCGGGTGCCGAGACGGCGCCCATGCCGGGCGGGGTGGAGGTGGCCTCGATCAGCACCCCCTCGTCGTGCAGCTCTTCGATGCCGACGCTTTGCATGACGCCTTGCCAGGGGATGACTTCCTCCTCGAAGCTGGCGGTGATCCCAGTTGCGGGGTGGATCGAGAGGTTGCGGCCGAGCCGCGGGTGGCGGCCGAGACCGCTGCGCCGCAGTAGAGGCGGGGTCGGGACCGCGCCGGCGGCGACGACGACCAACGGCGCCGAGATGCGCACCTCGCGGCCGTCGGCGGTGCGCGCCAGCACGCCGCTCGCGCGGCCGCCCTCGCTGAGCACTTGCTTGACGTGCAGGCCGGAGACGATGCGTGCTCCCGCCTCGCAGGCCTCGGGCAGGGCGTTGAGGTGGACGCCGCCCTTGGCGTTGTTGGGGCAGCCGATCGCACACTGGCAGGCGCCACGGCAGCCGGGCGCGTTGCGGCGCAGGGGCGCGTTCTGCCAGTCGAGCGCCGCCGCGCCCTCGAGCGCGAGTTCGCCGTTGCGGCCGAGCACCTCCATCGGGGCGGGCGCCACGCCGATCGTCGCTTCGACGTCGGCGACCCGGGGGCCGAGCAGCTCGAGGTCGGCGAGGGCGAGGCCATGCTGCTCGTGCCAGGACCTGGCGACGTCGGTCGGCGGGCGGAAGCAGGTGCCCGAGTTGATCACCGTGGTGCCGCCGACGGCGCGGCCCAGCGGCAGGGCGATCGGCGGGTTGCCCAGCGCCATCGTCGTGCCGGCGTCGCGGTAGATGCCGGAAAAGCGGTCGAGCGGGTGGGAGCCGCGGATACGCTCCGCCGTCCAGCGCTCGCCCTCCTCGACGATCACCGTGTCGAGCCCCGCCCGGGCCAGGACACGGGCCGCAAAGGCGCCACCTGCGCCGGAGCCGATGACGATCGCGTCGCAGCTGGAGAGGCGCGGCCACTCCGTCGCCGCCACCAGGTTCATCGCCGGGTCGGGGCGTGAGAGCTCGTGACGGGAGCCGACCGCGGCGATCTCGCCGGCGAAGGCATCGGTGCCGTGGGCGAGCAGGACGATCGACTTGAAGGCGTCGAGCGCCGGGGCGCCGCCGAGGCGCGTCAGCTGCTTGATCAGCGCCTGGCGCTGCTCGGGGGAGGCGGCGCCGAGCGTACGCCCGGTGCGCACCAGGGAGAGTGTCTCGACGCCGACGAGCGCGGCGCCCAGGCCGACCTGCGAGATCGTCGGCATGCGCGAGACCATGCGCCTCGCCACGCCGGCGACGCGCTCGGGATCCGGTCCCCCGTCCTCGGGCGGCAACAGCGCTGCCGCCACGTCTCCCAGCGCGGACATGGCAGGAGATACTAGGTCCAGCTGGCGGGATCGAGGACGGTGCCGTTCTCGAACAGCTCCGGGTGGGCCAGCATGTGGTCTGCCGCATCGGCGCAACGCGCGACCCAGAGCCGGTCGTCGAGAGCGGCAGTGGCGATCCGCTCGAGCAGCGTCTCGAGCTGGTCATCGCCGAGCCAGGCGCGCATGAAGGGGTGCAGGACGATCGCCAGATAGCCGCCGGTCTGCGCCAGGGCATCGATCTCCTCGCCGAGCCAGGCGACGAAGGCGCCAGGTTCGACCTGGTCGGTCGAGCCGCTCATCTGCTCGCGCGCCGCGCCGAGCGGCGGCAGCAAGCAGCTCGCGTCGAGGTGGCGCCACTGGAAAGGCAGGAGCGCGACTCCGGCATCGACGCCCGCACCGCTGCCCGCGGGTGAGCAGTAGCTCAGCCCAGCTTCGCGCAGGACCTCGACTCCACCCGGCCCGAGCTGCCCGCCCGGCGGGCGAAGGCCGGCGATCTTTAGGCCAAGGCGCTCGAAGGCGGCGATGCCACGGGCCAGGTTCGCGGCCTGCTCTGCTGTCGTCAGCTCCGCCCACTGCTCGTGGCGCCAGGCATGGAAGGCGACCTCGTGGCCACGGGCGTCGATCTCACGCAGCAGGCCGGGATACAGCTCGGCGTTCAGCCCCTCGACGAAGAAGGTCGCCGCGATCCGGTGCTTTGCGAGCCGCTTGAGCAGCTGCGGCAGCACCTCGGTCGCGGTGGGGTGCTGGCCCAGCTCGGCGCCCGGCTCGATCGCGCCCAGCTCCAGCTCGGCCGCCTCGCCGAGGTTGTCGAAGGTCAGGTTGAGGGCGCCGCGGGCGCCGCCCGGCCAGAGCGGCGCGTTGCTCATTCGCGCAGCGCCGGGCTCCAGCGCTCCGGCTCGAGCTCGGCCTGCTCGCGGGCCCAGCTGAAGTGATGGCGGGCGGAGGCGAGCAGGATCGGGAAGTTGAGCAGGCCGAAGACGGCGAAGCGCCGCGCCCCCGGCCGGTTGGCCGCCGGCAGGCTGAGGGCGCTGCAGACGAGCCAGAACCAGAGCACGGCGTTGTAGGCGGGCAGCTGGTCCTCGCTGAGTCCCTCGGCTTCGTCGAGCATCGGCAGGCCGTTGTGCAGCGACCAGGGCCAGGCCTTGAAGTGGACGGCCACACCGGCGACGCCGATTCCCGCGCTGAAGGCGGTGAGGCGGCGGGCGTTCTCGCCGTTGCGCAGCGCGGCGACGAGCATCAGCGGGAAGTAGGCACTCCAGAGGGCGGTGGCGCCGCGCCGCGTGATGAAGGGCTCGAAGACGAGGCCGACTCCGGCGCGCGTCTCGAAGGCATTGTGGGCAAGCAGGCCGAGGGCCGAGCCGGCAGCGAGCAGCTTTCTCATCGCTCCGCTCCGATCCGGTTGCTCAGCCTGCCGATGCCGTCGATCTCCAGCTCGACCGTCTGCCCGGGCTGGATCCAGCGGTCGAGCTCGAGGCCGCAGCAGCCGGGCATCGTCCCGGTCGAGACGATGTCGCCCGGCTCGAGCCGCTCGCCGGCGGCGGCGTGGGCGAGCATCTCGCCGACGTCGTGGGCCGGATTCGCCGTCCCGCCTTCGCACCAGAGCTCGCCGTCGACCCGCACCCGCCCCCGCGCCGCCGTCCAGTCGGGCAGCTCCTCGGCGCTGAGCACGTCGCAGCCGATCGAGTTGGCGAAGGTCTTCGACTTGACCGCTGGCCCGAACATGCCATGGCGGACCTCCTCGGCTTGCACCTCGCGGGCGCTCCAGTCGTTGAGCACGAACCAGCCCCCGATCGCCTCGCGCGCCTCGGCGGGGGTGGGATCGGCAAGTGGGCGGGCAAGGACGAAGGCGAGCTCCAGCTCGAAATCGAGGTAGTCGGTGTGCGAAGGCCAGGGCATCTGCTCGCCGTCGGCCAGCATCGCCGTGTGGTTGCCGACGTAGAAGGCGGGCGTCTCGTAGAAGCTGGGCTTTGGCTTGAAGGGCGGGAAGGTGCGGCCGGTGACGCGCTCGAAGCCGGTTGCGAGGCGCTGCACCGGCGCCGGGAAGAAGCGCTTGACCAGCATCCGCGCCGAGCCCTCGTAGTGGGCGGGCCAGAGGCTGAAGGCGCGCATCGAGCGGGGCGCGAAGGGCAGCGCGGCGGCGCCCGGGTCGGCGGCGGTGGCGTCGTCGGCTTCGATCAGCCGCTGGACCTCGAGGTGCGCCTGCTCACCGCCGGCAAGCAGGCCGAGCATCGAGTACTTGCTCGGCAGCGAGATCCAGCGCCCGCGCTGGCGGTCCTCGGCGATGACTCCCTGCGGTGTGGTCCTCAGCTTCATCGGCGCCCGCGGGGGAGTGTAGGCGCCGATCCCGGCTTCGTAGAATCGCCGCACCGCCCGGACGGCCTGTCCGGGCTTTTCGCCTGCCATGTCGCTCCGACCACTGATTGAGATTGCCGCCGAGAACGAGCGCGTCCACGCGCTCGTCGGTCGCGTGCGCGATGCGGCGAGCGCCGGAGGCGAGACGGTCGAGGTTCCCGCCTCGGCAATGCTGCGGCCACTGCTGCTGGCTGCCCTGCTCGAGGACGATCGCGGCCTTGCCGACCGCCCGGCCCTGCTGGTCAGCGCCGACGACCGCTCCGCCCGCGACCTCGCCAACGACCTGCGTGCCTACCTGGCGCCGCGCCGCGTGCGTCTCTACCCCTCGCGTGGTACCGGCTTCGCCTCGCATGTGACCCCGCCGCCGCACCTGGTCGGGCTGCGCATCGACGCGCTCGATGCGCTGGGCAGCGAGCCCGACGCGATCGTCGTCGCCAGCGCCGCCGCCTTGGCCGAGGCAGTCCCCGATGCCGCTTTGCGCCCGGCCGGTTTCGCCATTGCCCAGGGCGAGGAGATCGACCTCGACGATGTCGTCCGTCGCCTTGCTGCCGGCGGCTATGAACGAGTTGAGCAGGTCACCGAGCGCGGCCAGCTCGCCGTGCGGGGGGAATCCTCGACGTCTTCGGCGCCACTGTCGACCGCGCCGTGCGGATCGAGCTCTTCGGCGACGAGGTCGAGTCGATGCGCTGGTTCTCGACCTTCACCCAGCGCTCGCTGGGCGATGCCGAGCGGGTTGAGCTGGCGCCCGCTGCGGAGCTCGACGCCGAGCACCGCGAACTGGCCGAGCTGGCGGCGATGGAGGCGGCCGAGGAGGGTAAGGAGCCGCCGAGCCTCGCCGAGGTGCTGCCGCTCGAGCGCTTCGGCCCGCCGCTGGCCCTCGTCCCGGACTCCGCCGCGGTGATCCTCGCCGCTGCTGAGGAGATCGAGCCGGCCCTGCGCGACCACTGGGAGGACGCGACCACGGCGATGCACGACGACGACGCCCGCCGCCTCTACGTCGACGTCGCCGCGCCGCTTGCCGAGCGCGCCGCGCTCTCCTTCTCCGCCGCCGGCGGGGATGACGAGGACGCTTTCCGCGCCGCCCGGGCCGAGTCTCCGGCGCGTAGCGTCAAAGAGGCCGAGGCCGAGCTCGAGAAGCAGGTGCGCTCCGGTTACCGCACGGTCGTTGCCTTCGATGACCGCGGCGAGGCGGAGCGCGCCCGCTACGGGCTCGACCGGCTCGACGCCAAGCTGCTCGAAGGCGGCCGCCTCTCGCCCGAACCTGGCCTCACCTTCGCCGAGGCCCGCCTGCGCGAGGGCTTCGTCAGCCCCGAGCTGCGACTCGCCGTCTATCCCTTCCGCCGCCTCGTCCACCGCCGGCGCCGGGCAGAAGAGCGCGTCCCCGGCGCCGCCCGCGGCCGGCTCGCCTTCAGCGACCTGCGGGTCGGCGACTACGTCGTCCACGAGGACCACGGTGTCGCCCGCTTCGCCGGCTTCGAGACGCGCGAGGTCGGCGGCGTCACCCGCGACTATCTCTACCTCGAATACAAGGGCGAGGACCGCGTCTACGTCCCCACCGATCAGCTCGCCAAGCTGAGCCGCTACGTCGGTGCCGGCGGCGAACCGACCCTCTCGGCGCTGGGCGGCAAACGCTGGCAGAACATGAAGGCGCGGGCTCGCAAGGCGGCGGGCGCCCTGGCCGGCGAGCTGCTCAACCTCTACGCCGAGCGGCGGACGCGCAAGGGGCACACCTTCGGCGCCGACGGCGAGTGGCAGATGACGATGGAGGCGGCTTTCCCCTACCGCGAGACCGCCGACCAGGTGGAAGCGATCGAGTCGGTCAAGGGCGACATGGAGGCCGAGCAGCCGATGGACCGCCTGGTCTGCGGCGACGTCGGTTTCGGCAAGACCGAGGTGGCCATGCGCGCCGCGGTCAAGGCAGCGGCCGACGGCAAGCAGGTGATGATCCTCGTGCCGACGACGATCCTCGCCCAGCAGCACTTCGGCACCTTCCGCGAGCGGCTCGCCGACCTGCCCTTCGTCGTCGAGGGCGTCTCGCGGCTGCGCAAGCCGGCCGAGGTGAAGCAGGTGCTGGCCGGCTTCGAGGGGGGCAAGGTCGACATCCTGATCGGCACCCACCGGCTGCTCTCGCGCGACGTGCGGGCCAAGGATCTCGGCCTGGTGATCGTCGACGAGGAGCAGCGCTTCGGCGTCAAGCAGAAGGAACTGCTGCGCCAGCTGAAGCTCAAGGTCGACGTGCTGGCGCTCTCGGCGACGCCGATCCCGCGCACCCTGCAGATGAGCCTCGCCGGGCTGCGTGACATCTCGACGATCGAGACCCCGCCCGAGGGCCGCCGCCCGGTGCGCACCTACGTCGGCCCCTACGACGAGGACCTGGTCGGCAAGGCGATCCAGCGCGAGCTGGAGCGCGGCGGCCAGGCCTTCTTCCTGCACAACCGGATCGACTCGCTGCCGGAGACGGTTGAGCGGCTGCGTGGCCTGGTGCCCAAGGCGCGCTTCCTCGAAGCCCACGGCCAGATGGACGAGGGGCAGCTGGAGGAGACGATGCTCGGCTTCCTGCGCGGCGACGCCGACTGCCTGGTGACGACGACGATCATCGAGTCGGGGCTCGACATCCCCAGCGCCAACACGCTGATCGTCGAGCGCGCCGATCAGCTCGGCCTGGCCCAGGCCTACCAGATCCGCGGCCGCGTCGGCCGCTCTCGCGAGCGCGCCTTCGCCTACCTGCTCTACCCCTCGGCCGAGGCGCTGACCGAGGAGGCGGCGGCGCGGCTCTCGACCCTCGCCGACCACACCGAGCTCGGCTCCGGCTTCAAGATCGCGATGCGCGATCTCGACATCCGCGGCGCCGGCGACCTGCTCGGCGCGGAGCAGTCCGGCCACGTCGCCGCGGTCGGCTTCGAGCTCTACTGCCAGATGATCGACGAGGCCGTGGGCGCGGCACGCGAGGCGGCCGGGGAGGAGGAGGCGCCCGAGCCGGTGCGCCTCGACGTGCCCGTCGACGCCTATCTGCCCGCCGCCTACATCCCCTTCGAGGCGGCCAAGATTGACGTCCACCGGCGCATCGCCGCCGCCCGTGAACCGGGCGAATTGCGGGCGATCCGCGACGAGCTTGACGACCGCTTCGGTGCGCCGCCTCCCCAGGTGGAGAACCTGCTGGCCCTGCAGCGGGCGCGGATCGAGCTCGGCCTGGCCGGGGCGCGCAGCGTCGAGTTCCGCGGCGGTCGCCTCAGTGTCACCGGGGTCGAGCTTGAATCGGAGGCCGCGGCGGTGATCGGCGAGAAGGTGGAGGGGGCGCTGTACGAATGGCGCGAGCAGACCGCCGCCACGCGCGTGCCCGACGAGCCGGACGCGCGGCTCGCCGCGGTGCTCGCCATGGCCGAGGCGATCCGCGATGCGAAGCAGGCGCAGGTGGCCAACGAGACGAGCGTCGCGGGCTGACCTTGCGGTCGGTGAGGCCCGCCCGCCGAGCATTTGATTTATGCTGCCCGATCGGTGGCTTCGAATCAGCGGCAAGGGAGGAAGTCAGCTGGGCTGCAGCGCCTCGCGCTGCTTGGCTTCGGCGCTCTGCTCGTAGTCCTCTTCCTGGGCTTCGCGATCGCCCAGGGCTTGGGCAATCCCAGCGTGCCATCGGACGCTGTGGCCATCGTCGAGGAGGCGCCCGGCGATGGCACGATCACTCGGGAGGAATTCGATCGTGCTCTCGTGCAGGCTGCGGCCGCGGGCCAGGTAACTCCGGTCCCCAAGCCTGGCGACGACAAATACGACGAACTCAAGGAAACGGCGCTGGGCGAAATCCTCGACCGGGTCTGGATCGAAGGCCAGGCTGAGGAAATGGGCATCTCGGTTACCCCTGAGGAAGTCGCCAAAGAACTGGAGAAACTCAAAAGCCAGTCCTTCAAATCGGACAAACAGTACGAGGAATTCCTCAAAGAATCGAAATTCACCCAGGCAGACGTCGACCAGCGCGTGAAACTCCAGATGATCTCCGGCCAGCTCCAGGAACAGATCACCAGCGAATCTTCGAAACCGAGCAGCAGCGAAATCGAGAAGTACTACGAAGAAGCCAAGTCGAGCCAGTACACGACGCCCGAGTCGCGCGACATCAGGCTGATCAAGAACAAAGACAAAGCCGAAGTCGAAGCTGCGAAGGCTGCTCTGGAAAAAGACGACTCGATCAAAAACTGGGAAAAAGTCGCGAAAAAATATTCGACCGACACGACCAAAGGCAACGGTGGCCTGCAGTCGGGCGTCAACGAAGGCACGCTGCCTGAACCACTCGACGCCGAAGTCTTCGCCGCCCAGCAGGGCGTCGTGGAAGGCCCGCTTAAAGAACCGCTGGCCTACACGGTCTTCGAGGTGATGACAATCACCCTGGAGAAAGTCCAGGAACTTGACGAAGTCGAAACCCAGATCAGCGCTCAGCTCGAAGAACAGGCGCAGCAGCAGACCTTCGCGCGCTTCGTGCGCAACTACAGCAGCACCTGGACCTCGCGCACCTTCTGTGCTGATGACTTCCTGATCGAACGCTGCGCCAACTTCAAGGGCGACGGCCGTCCGCCGGAAGCCGACCCGGCCTGCTACGAAGCAGACCCGAAAACACCCGCCGAAGCCTGTCCGGCGCCGGTCACGCAGGTCAAACCGGCTCAGCCGGGCTCGGTCAGCCTGCTCAACCCCGAAGGCCAAAAACTGGCCCAGCGCCCGCGGCCGGCTGGTGAGGAACCGGCTGGTGGGGCCTCGCCGGAATCGCTCGGCGTACCGCCGACTGGCGCGCCCACCGAATAGAGCCGTAGTCCGTCCGGTCTCTCAATAGACTGCGGCGCCCTATGGCGTCAATCGCAAGCGTCCGCGCGCGCCAGATCCTCGATTCGCGCGGCAACCCCACGGTAGAGGTCGAGGTCGTGCTCGAGTCCGGTGCGCGCGGGTTGGCCGCGGTTCCCTCCGGCGCCTCGACCGGCGAGTTCGAGGCGGTCGAGCTGCGCGATGGCGGCGATGCTTGGGCGGGTAAGGGCGTCTCACGGGCTGTCGCCAACGTCAACGGGGAGATCGCCGCGGCCCTGAAGGGCGCTGAGGCGAGTGACCAGGCAGCGCTCGACGCGAAGATGGTCGAGCTCGACGGGACCCCCAACAAGGGCCGCCTTGGCGCCAACGCGATCCTCGGCGTCTCGCTGGCGACGGCAAGGGCGGCCGCGGTGGACGCTGGACAGCCGCTCTACCGCTATCTGGCGGGCCTCTACGGCGGCGAGGAGCCGCGCTTGTTGCCGGTGCCGATGATGAACGTGCTCAACGGTGGCGCCCACGCTGACAACTCGGTCGACTTCCAGGAGTTCATGGTCGTACCGGCCGGCGCCAGCAGTTTCTCGGAGTGCCTGCGGGTGGGCACCGAGGTCTTCCACGCGCTGAAGAAGAGCCTCGCAGCGGGCGGTCACTCGACCGCGGTCGGCGACGAGGGTGGCTTTGCGCCCAACCTGGAGTCCAACGAGGCGGCCCTGCAGGCCGTTCTGGCCGGGGTTGAGGCGGCGGGATACGAGCCCGGCACAGATGTCTTCATCGCGCTTGACCCAGCGACCAGCGAGGTTTTTGAAGGAGGCGACTATGTGCTCGAGCACGAGGGACGCTCGCTTTCGCCTGAAGAGATGGCCGCTTACTGGGAGGACGCCTGCTCGCGCTACCCGATCCTCTCGATCGAGGACGGCATGGACGAGGAGGACTGGGATGGCTGGAAGCTGCTCACCGAGAAGCTCGGCCAGCGTGTTCAGTTGGTCGGCGACGACCTCTTCGTCACCAATCCCGAGCGCCTGCGACGCGGGATCGAGGCCGGCGTTGGTAACTCGATCCTCGTCAAGGTCAACCAGATCGGCACGCTGACCGAGACCTTGGAGGCAATCCGCATTGCCTCGGAAGCCGGCTACACGGCGGTCATCTCGCATCGCTCCGGTGAGACCGAGGACACGACGATCGCCGACCTCGCGGTCGCCACCGGCGCCGGCCAGATCAAGACCGGCGCCCCCTCGCGCTCCGATCGGGTCGCCAAGTACAACCGGCTCTTGCGAATCGAGGAGCAGCTCGGCGATTCCGCGCTATTCCCCGGCTTGCAGGCGTTCCACCAGCGGTCCGCTTAGTGAAGGAATGCGGGGCTCGGCCGCGTAGGTCCGGGCATGGCAGCACGCGCGCAGGCGAGGAGAAGGCCCGCCAGCGGCGCCAAACGCCGCCCGGCAGCCCGTCGCAAGCCCGCCGCCCGCCGCGGCGCCAGCCGCATCCACTGGGACCGTGTCGGTCGCGTTGCCCTGACGCTCGTCCTCGCCGCGGTGCTCTACTCGTACTTGAACCCGCTGATCGATTTCGTCAAGACCTACACGGCGACCACCGAGGCCAAAGCCAAGCTGCACGAGGTTCAGCGCGAAAACACGCAGCTTCACTGGCGCGTGCAGAGCGCCGACGACCCGATCATCCTCAACGGCCGCGCCCGTGCCCAGGGCATGGTTGCGCCGGAAGAGACGCCGATCGTCGTACGCGGCCTCTAGCCGCCCCCTGCGGAGCACCCGGTGGTTAGCGCCGGCACCTACATCCTCGGGACCTTGGCGCTAGTCGTCGTAGCGCTCTCGATCGGCTTCAGCGCGTATCGGCTGCGCCAGAGCCTGCTTCCGGCATGGCAGGGCGCACCAGGACGTCTCGTCGAGTCCGTCGTCGGCATCGCCCTGCTGATCTGGCTCTCAGAGATCCTCGGTACCTTCCAGCTCTTCTACGCCTGGGCACTCGTCGCTTCGTCTCTGTTGCTGGCTGGGGCGATTGCGTGGCGTGTCCGTTCTGCGCAGTCAGGGTCGCCGCCTCTGCCGGGGGGTGGCGTCGTAGGGGGGACCACCCCCGAGGACGCTTTAGCGACCGCAGGGGGTGGTGGGTCCCCTACGGCGACAGGACCCGCCGGCCCAGGGACGCTGGCCATGCTCGTGACCGTGGGAGTGATCGGCCTGGTCGTTGCTCACTGGGGCTTGACGGCAAAGGACGCACTTGATCGAGGGATCTTCAACTTCGACTCGCTCTGGTACCACATGCCATTCGCAGCGGACATGGTCCAGAGCCACTCCGTAACGGGGCTGCACTACACGGAGACGGTCTTCACGAACTGGCTCTACCCGCAGAACTCCGAGCTTCTGCATGCCGTGGGGATCCTGATCACCGAGCGCGACACGCTCTCGCTCTTCCTGAACTTCGGCTTTCTCGCCTTGGCTTTCCTCGCTGCTTGGTGCATCGGGCGACCGTATGGCCGTGGGCACCTCTCGGTCATAGCTGCCGCAGTCGTCCTCGAGTGCCACACGCTCGTCGTCCGTGAGCCGGGAGCTGCCAAGAACGACCTAGTAGCTGCCGCGCTACTCCTCGCCGCCGCAGCCATCCTCGTCAACGCACTCCGCGACTCACGCCACCCGCGGGCCATCCCCCATTGGCCCTTGGCAGTTGCAGGCCTCGCCGTCGGGCTTGCCGTAGGAACCAAGTCGACGGCTTTGGCCATGGCGGCCGCTCTTACCGTCGCTGTGATTGCCCTCGCACCCGTCGGCAAGCGCTGGGCTGCTGCCGGCTGGTGGCTCATCCCTGCTTTCTTGGGCGGCGGCTACTGGTACCTGCGCAACCTGATCGTCGTCGGCAATCCGCTGCCCCAGGCGACGAGCCTCGGGCCGATCTCGCTGCCGCATCCGGAGCGCTTGCAGCACGGCCGACCGGACTTCAGCATCGTCCATTACTTGACCGACACTGGTGTCTGGCGCGAGTACTTCGGGCCGGGTCTGGACCAGGCCTTCGGGACGCTCTGGCCGCTGGTCATCCTCGGGGCGCTGGTGGGCGCCCTGGTGGCCCTCCTCTGGGCGCGTGACGGGATGCTGCGCTGGATGGGTGGCGTCGCCCTGTTCGGCATGCTCGCCTACCTCTTCACGCCGCTCAGCGCCGCTGGGGCCGAGGGCGCCCCTGTTGGCTTCGGCATCAACATCCGCTACGTCATCCCGGCCCTGCTGCTCGGCATCGTGCTGCTGCCGCTGGCCCGTTGGCTGGATGGCCGACGGCGGCAGTGGGCCCTGCTTGGCCTGCTGTTGGCGGTTCTCGTCCTCACCGACCGCTCCGACGCCGTCCTGCGCGACCCTGACCGGGTCTTCGCCATCGGCTTGGCTCTGCTGCTCGTCGCCGTCCCGGCGGGGCTGCTGTTCCTCCGCGCACGGGGTGTCGCAAGGAGCATCGTGCTGGGCGGCTTCACGGCGCTTACCCTGCTCGTCTTCGCGATCGGCTATCCGCTGCAGCGCGACTACCTGCGCGACCGCTTCGCCTCGGGCTCGGAAATCCCCGGCATTCAGCTCGAACACGCCTACGAATGGGCACGTGACCTCAGCGACACCCGCATCGGCCTGGCTGGCACTACCGTCGGCTTCCTCCAGTACGGCCTCTACGGCACCGACCTCTCCAACCACGTCGTCTACCTAGGCGAAAAGGGCCCCCACGGCGCCTACAACGCAATCCCCACCTGCGCCGCCTTCCGCGCTGCGGTCAACGCCGCCGACCTCGACTACCTGGTCACCAGCCCCTTCCTCAACTTCATCCACACCGACGAACCGATCCCCTCCCCCGAGGCCCGCTGGCTACGCGACACCCCAGCTCACCCCATCCGCCGCAGCGGCCCCGTCACCGTCTGGAAGCTCAATGGAAAGCTCAACCCGCAAGCTTGCGGCCCGACCAACTCTCCCCTTCGCCGAGTCCCGGAGACGCCAGAGAGTCAGTCCCAGTAGCCCGAAGCGTCTTGTACTTTTTTGCTGCCCCCGCTTCTCGGACGCTCCAACCGCCCTCAAAAAAGTTAAGCGAAGGGCCTACTGGGACTGACTCTCGTCACCCTCGTCACCCTCGTCGCCAGGCTCAGGTGAGCCAACGCGACGAATGATGATCTGGTCGGCGTCGATGCGCACGGTCACCTCGCGCTTGCCGGCCCAGTGCTCGGTGTAAACCGGGTTGTCCTTGACCGCTGGGTCGAGCCAGAGGCCGTAGCCGTCGGTCTCGCCGTGATCGAAAGTCGCCTGAAGCTCTTTGCGACGCCCACGGCCGCCCCGGCGACCGCGCCGCCGACGCCGTTTGGGGCGCTCGCCACCCTCCTCGCGAGCGGAGTCGCCCTTCTCCTCCTCGTCCTCGTCTGACTCCTCCTCTTCAGGTTCCTCGGCGGCGGCCGCCTCGATCTCCGCCTCGATCTCGTCGCGCAGATCGAGTTCGCTGGAGCCGCTGTCCTCCTCGTCGGGGGTGAAGCCGTGCTGCTTGCGGAACTCACGTAGCTCGGAGGTGCTGACTTCGAGTTGGTGGGCGATCCAGGCGTCGGTGCGGCCTTGGCGCACCCAGGCGCGGATCTGGTTCAGCTGTGGCTTAAGTGAACGGCGTGGCATCGGCGCGCGAGTCTATTCAACGATGGTGGTCGTGCGCAGAGCCGCCGCTAGGCCATGAGGAAGGCCAGCGCCTCAAACATGGCGACGACGACGACAGCTACGGTCACCGTTAGGCATACGGCGAGGACGCTGAAGCGCACCTTGCTCTCTTGCTCGGTACGTGTGATCCGCCGCGCTCGTGAGCGGTTGGCCGCCCGCCGGCGAAGTTGCTCGCGGCGGCGACGCTCGAGAGTGGTCTCCTGTTCGAAGGCGGTCTCGAACTGGGAGATGCTTTGACGCATTCGCATAGATCGGGTGGCCCAAGGGCCGCGGGGGACCGTAGCAAAGGCGCACTAGAGCCTGCAGGCGAAGGAAATGTGCGATTCGTCACGATGGCTCAGGGCCGGCAGGCGCCCCAGAGCCCCCGTCCGGAGCGCGCCGCGCGCAGCTCCAAGCCCTCGAGCAAGGCGGCGAAGCGGTCATTGGGCGGGATCGTCAGCGTTCGTGCCAGGCCGCGACGGATCAGGGTCGCGTTGATGAAGCGGCGCCCCAGGTAGACGTAGGCGAGCAGCCGGTCGTAGGGGTCGCGGCGCTCGACCCCGAAGACAAGACGCACCCGCCGGCCCTCGACCAAGCGGTGGTTGAAGGCCGAAGCCTGTGGCCCAAAGCACTGCACCGGCGCGCCGGGCTTGACCGTCTCTGGCGTGTCGACGCCGATGTAGCGCACGTCCTCGACCTCGCCGTCGATGCGCGCCTCGATCGTGTCGCCGTCGACCACGCGGGCGACGAGGGCCGTCGTCTCGGCTGGGCCCTCGTCACCTCCTGCGCCCTCCCAGGGCCGCAGGATGAGCAGCGCGGCGACCAGCAGCAGCACCAGGCTGCCGAGCTGGCCGGATCTCGCTACGGAATCCTCCGCACGCTGCCGAGCAGCGTCTCCTTGATCTGGGCGATGATCTCCAGCGCATCGTTCCACTCGCGCTGCCAGACGTTGCGGCCGAAGATCACGCCGGAGCCGCCCGCCTCCATCACCTCACGGGTGTTGGTCAGCACGGTCTCGTCATCGACCTTGGAGCCGCCGGAGAGGACGACCAGCGAGCGCCCGGCCGATTCGACGCACTGGCGGATCGCCTCGGCCTGGTCAACCTGCATCTCGTTGTAGGGGGCCTGCGCGTCCTTGTCCTTTGCCGGGTCGATCTTCGGCATGTTGAGCTTGACCACGTCGGCGCCCATCTCCATCGCCATGCGGGCCGCGTAGTCGATCGCGTAGAAGGAGTTGGCGCCGCCCTTGGCGTCGACCGCTTCGCCGCGCGGGTAGGACCAGACGATCAGCGGCATGCCGAAGCGGTCACAGTCCTCGCGCACGCTGCGCAGCTGGGCGAGGTCCTCGTCCTGGCGCGGCGAGCCGACGTAGAGCGTGTAGCCGACCGCGTCGGCGCCGAGCCGCACGGCGTCCTCGACGCTGGCGTTACAGCTGGAGAAGGCCTTGGCGGAGGAGGGGATGTCGGTCTTGCCGTTGACCTTGAGGATCAGCGGCACCTGGCCGGCGTAGTCGGGGTAGTACTTGGTCGCCATGCCGATTTGGCAGGCGAGCGCCGAGTAGCCCGCCTCGGCGGCGAGGCGGAACTGGTAGTCGGGGTCCTTCGAGGCCGGGTTGGGGAAGAAGTCGCGTGGGCCGTGCTCGATGCCCTGGTCGATCGGCAGCAGCATCAGGGTGCCGTTGCCGGGGCCGAACTCGAAGAGCAGGCGGCGCAGGCGCGCTCGTTTGCCGGGGGCCAGGGTGGCCAGCAACGATTTCTGCTCGGTCAGGCTCTTCAACTCCACGCTGTTTTCCTCCTAGTGGTCCACGACGGACGGGTCTCACCTCAGTATGCCATCGTGAGCCACCTTCAAGCGCTTGCCAGCGGGGTTTATCCTCGGATGAACCATGAGTGAGACTGAGCTCAGCGTCATCTGCAAGAACTGCGGCTCCGAGGTCAGTCCCTACGTAACTGAGTGCCCCTATTGCGGCCATCGCCTGCGCAAGCGGGCGCCGAAGCTAGAGCGCCGCGGAGATGCGCTTGAGGCCAAGCCCCGCCGCCGCCGGCCGCGGCCGAGCATCCGTCTGCGCCGCCGCACGAGCGAATCTGCTGCCTTTCGTCCCTACGCGACGCTCGCGGTGATCCTCGGCTCCGCTGCGCTGCTGCTCGCCCGGCAGGCGACGGGTGGGGAGATCGAAACCTACGGCGGCCTGATCGTGCCCTTCGCGGACCAGTGGTGGCGTTTTCTCACCGCCCCCTTCGCCTACCTCGACATCGGTTACCTGTTCGTCGTCGCGCTTGGCCTGGCGATCTTCGGCATTGGCCTGGAGCGCCGCTTGGGAACGGCGCCTACGGCGCTACTGCTGATCGCCAGCGGCTCGCTGGGAATGCTGGTCGCCAGCGGCATCGCCAACGGCCAGGGCGACGTCGAGGTGATCGCCGGCGGCAACGGCATGGCACTCGGTGCCCTCGCTGCCTGGTTCGCGTTGCGCCGCGCTGAGGCGAACGGCGCGGTCGACGACGACTACGACGTGATCGGCGTGATCGTCGCTGCCGTGGTGTTGCTGGCGCTGCCGATCTTGGAGTCGACCGCCGACCCCTTCGCCGGCTTGGTCGGCGCCGCGGTTGGTGCCCTGGCCGGCCTCGCCGCCTCGGCATTGCGCCCCTCGCATTAGGCTCCGCGCTGTGCCCTCGGACGAGCAACTGGATGCCGCGATCGAGCGGCTGATCGACGCCGAGCGCTTCGCCGAAGCGGAGCGCATCGTCGCGCGGGCAGCGCCCCAGCTGCAGAAGGTGCTCGCCGCGGCGCTGGCCGAGGGCGGTTGGTTCGGTGAGTCCCACGAGGCGGAGACGCTGAAGGCGGCCACCGTCCCGGACCCCGACGAGCGAGTTGCCGCGGTGCGCTCGCTGCTCGCCGAGGAGGCGCGCATGGGAATGATGGTTGGAGTGGCCGTCGGCTGGGCGCTCCACGGTGAGATGCAAGACAACGACGACAGCGAAGGAGAGCGCTGAGATGGAGATCAAGTTTCACGGCCACTCATGTTTCGAGCTGAGCGATGGCGAGACACGGGTCCTGATTGACCCGTTCCTCAAGCCCAACAACCCGGCCGCCGTGGCGAGCGCCGAGGACGTCGACCCGACGCACATCGTCATCTCCCACGGCCACGCCGACCACACGGCCGACGCCGTCAAGGTCGCCAAGCGCAGCGGCGCCGAGTGCGTGGCGGTCGTGGAGATCGCTAAATGGCTCGAGGAGCTGGGCGTGGAGAAGGTCTACGACCCCAATCTCGGCGGCACCGTGCGCTTCGAGTGGGGCTGGGTGAAGCTCGTGCCCGCCTGGCACACGAGCACGCTGCCCGGCTCCGCCGAGGCCCCCTTCAGCCCCACGGCCGGCACGGTGATCGGCACGGCGGCGGGGCTGCTTGTCAACCTCGGTGGCATCACCGTCTACCACGCTGGAGATACCTGCCTGTTCAGCGACATGAAGCTGATCGCCGAACGCAACCCGGTCGACGTGGCCCTGCTGCCGATCGGCGGCCACTACACGATGGACCGCCATGACGGGGCGGTTGCGGCGGAGTTCGTCGGCGCCGGCACGGTAATCCCAATGCACTTCGACACTTTCCCCCCGATCGAGACCGACACCTCGGCCTTTAAGGCCGAGGTGGAAGAGAAGACCTCCTCGATCGTCGTGGTGCTCGCGCCGGGCGAGTCGCATTCGACTGGCTGACTAGCCAGTCCGGTGCTAGGCTCGGCCGAACCGCAGCCGAGTCGAGGGGAGCAACGTATGGGTACCACCGAGACGTCCGGGACCGAGTCGAGGACCGGGCGGGCCGACTTCCAGGCGACAGCCGACCCGGCACTGATGGAGGCGGCCGATCGCACGGCTGACGTCAAGCTGCTCACCTACGAGGAGCTCTACCTGCTTTGGGAGCGCCAGCAGTGGCAGACCCAGGAGCTCGACTTCAGCCAGGATCGCGAAGACTGGAACGAGCGCTTCGACGCGGAGGAGCGCTTCCAGCGCATGTACGGGCTCTCCTCCTTCTTTATCGGTGAGCAGAAGGTGGCCGAGGAGTTGGGGCCGATCATGCGGGCGGCGCCCACTGAGGAGCAGCGCATCTTCCTCTGCACGCAGATCGCCGACGAGGCGCGCCACGTGCGCTTCTTCGAGCGCTTCTACCGCGAGGTTGGTGTGCTCGATTCCAATGAGCTGAGCGCGATGCTGCGCGAGACCTCCGAGCACCTCAACGAGAACTTCGACCGCCTCTTCGACGAGATGCTCCGGGAACGCACCGACCGCCTCTCGGTCGAGCCCGAGGACGGCGAGGCCCTGGTCGAGGCGGTGACCCTCTACCACATGGTTATCGAGGGCATGCTGGCCCTCACCGGCCAGCACTTCATCATGGACTACAACGAACAGGAAGGGACGCTGCCGGGCTTCGTCGAGGGCTTCCAGAACGTCGCCCGCGACGAGCACCGCCACGTCGCCTTCGGCTCGGTCTTCCTGCGCGAGAAGGCGCGTGAGGACGAGCGCTACAAGCAGGCGATCCAGCGCACCCTCGAGGAAGCGCTGCCGATCGCCGACGGCGTGCTCTCACCGCCCTGGGCGCCAGAGGACGAAGACTACGAGCTATTTGGCTACTCGCTGGCCGACACGCGCAAATTCGCCGCCACCTGCCTGATGCGGCGCCTCAAAGTGATCGGCCTCCAGTAGGAGGCCGATCTGCTGCGCAAGTCTGAGGCTCGGGCCCGACTAGGGCTTGGCCGGGTCAGCTTCGTTGCTGCTGTCTTCTTCGGTCGATCCACCTGGCGTGGAAGCCGGGGGTGGCGATTCGGCCGGTGGAGTGCTTTCCGCCGGCGGGCCGCTGGCGGGTGGCGATTCGGCCGGCGGCGAGGAGGGAGCCGCTTCGGGGCTCGGCGCTTCGCCGCCTACCGTGACGACCACAGTGCCGCCGCCCGCTGGAGCGCCGGCTTTCGAGCCCGATGGCGCCGCGCCGTTCAGGCCGGTGGTTGTGTGCGGGTCGGTTTCGGTGCTTTCGCTGCCTTCGGTGCCGCCTGAGACCGTCTGGTCGGTCGCTTCCTCGCCGACCAGCTTGCTGACCGGGGCGGCCGCATCGGTTTCGAGCGGCGCCGGCTCGGCCGCTGGCGCCGGTTCAACCGGGGTGGCTGGGGGTGGGGCTTGGACAGGCGTCGCGCTGTGCGCGGGAGCGACCCCGGTCGTGGGCGGGAGGGCACGAGAGATCTTGGCGCCGCCGTCGCTTGCGGCGGGGATGACCTGCTGCTTGACCTCGACCGCGCCGGCGGTGATTACCGCGGCGGTAACGACGCCGGCGACCGCCTTGGTGCCGATCGCCCCGCCGATCGCCCCGATGCCGCCGGCCGCGCCGCCGGAGCTGAGCGCTGCTCCAACGCCTCCGGCTGCGCCGATACCGCCGACTGCGCCGGCTCCGGTGGCGCCAGCGCCTGTTGCCGTCGCGGCGCCACCGGTTCCTGCACCTCCCAGGCCCAGCTTGGAAAGAATGAATCCCTTGAAGGCGAGCAATGGCCCGACCGGGACCAGGGCCGCCAGCACCTTGTCGTTGGAGCGCAGCTGGGCACGGAAATCGGCGCACTCTTCGCAGTCGCGCACGTGGCGCCGCACCGGGCCGGAGAGCTTGCGCAGCCCCTCGGCCGCCTCGGCAAGGTCGATGCGCACCTCGCCGCAGGTCAGCTGGCGGGCTTGGCTCGCCTCGGCCAGCGAGATGCGCGCCCGCACCAGCAGCGACTTGACCGAGGGCACGCTGGTCTCCATCGCCTGGGCGATCTCCTCGTAGGACATGGCGTCCATCTCGCGCAGCAGGAGGGCAGAGCGCTGCGTCTCGGGTAGCTTGCCGACATCGACCAGTAGCTGGCGGAACTCCTCGCGATTGTGGACCTTCTCGGCGGTCGAGGCGGCCTCGACGACCGGCACCATGTCCATTGACTCCTGGGCGTCGGCAGTTGGCTTGCGCAGGTGGTTGAGGCAGCGGTTGCGGGCGATCCGGTAAAGCCACGGGCGCAGGTTGATCTCGCGCTCGTCGGCGAGCATCGCCCGGTAAGCGTTGACGAAGACCTCCTGCAGGACGTCTTCGGCATCCTCGGTCGAGCCGAGCATCTGCCGGCAGAAGCCGAGCAGGCGGCCCTGGTAGCGGTCGACGATCGTCTCGAAAGCGCCTGGGTTGCCGGCGCGTGCCATGGCGATCAGGTGGCCGTCGCCCTGCAGCTTGAGCAGCGGGGAGCGGCGAGCTAGAAAGCCGCGACGACTGGCATGTGTGAGAGCTGAAGCCTCCAAGCGTTTCCTCCAAGGGACCAGGGAAGGCGTTTGTCTTCTAGCTCAGAGACACCGTAGCAGCGGCGTAGTTGCGGTACCTCGACAGTTTTTAGTGCGACTTTAGGAAACCGAAGGTCCCGGCTACCATCGACCCTGCCCGGGTGGCGAAATTGGCAAAAGCGGCGCCCTTAAAAGGCGTTGCCCCACTGGGGGGCTTGCGGGTTCGAGTCCCGCCCCGGGCACTCGTTAGGCTCACGGCTCGATGGAGCACGGGGGGCGCATAGTCGCGAAGGTCTTGAAGTCCAGAGGCGTGACGCATCTGTTCACGCTTTCTGGGGGCCACCTGTTCTC
This sequence comes from uncultured Solirubrobacterales bacterium, assembly GCA_963715455.1. GTDB lineage: Bacteria > Actinomycetota > Thermoleophilia > Solirubrobacterales > 70-9 > VRUE01. Next base: position 983,238 of record OY970245.1, read on the forward strand.
CATATACGACGGTTGCCGTGCCGAGGGCATCGAGATCGTCGATGTGCGCCACGAGCAGACGGCCGCCTTTGCCGCTGAGGGCTTCGCCAAGGCGACGCGGGAGATCGGGGTCGCGGCGCTCACCGCAGGGCCGGGAGTGACCAACGGGATGAGCGCGATCGCCGGGGCACAGGCAAACTGCTCGCCGGTCTGCGTGATCGGCGGCCGCGCACCCGAGCTGCGCTGGGGATCGGGCTCGCTGCAGGAGATCGACCACCTGCCCTTTGTCGCGCCGCTGGTCAAGTCGGCCGAGACGGTCAAGGAGCCAGGAAAGATCGCGGCCCGCATGGCGGCCGCACTCGACAACGCGCTTACCCCGCCCTACGGGCCGACCTTCGTCGACTACCCACTCGACGTGGTGTTCACCGAGGCCGAGGCGGATGTCCCGGCGCCGCTTGCGGCGGAGGCGCGGCCGGCTGAGGGCGTCGAGGAGGCAGCGGCGCTGCTTGCCGGCGCCGAGCGCCCCGCGATCATGGCCGGCACGGGGCTCTATTGGGGGCGCGGAGAGGGTGAGCTGCGGGCGCTCGCCGAGGCGCTAGGCGCTCCGGTCTTCCTCAACGGGCTCGGTCGCGGTTGCCTGGCGGCAGACCACGAGCTGGCTTTCAGCCGAGCGCGGGGTGCAGGCTTGGGTGGGGCGGACGTGGCTCTGGTGATCGGTGTGCCGCTCGACTTTCGACTCGGCTTCGGGGCGAGCATCGCCGAGGAGGCGAAGCTAATCCGCCTCGACGCGGCAGCCAACGAGCTAAGTGCCAACCGGGCGCCCGAGGTCGACCTAGTTGGCAACGTTGCTGCCAGCCTGGCCGCAATCCGCGAGGCCGTTGGCGAGGGAAAGGGGCGGACCGCGCCCTGGCTAGAGCAGCTGCGCGCGATCGAGGCGGAGAAGCGGGCAAGCGAGGCCGAGGAACTGAACGACTCGCGCTCGCCGTTGCACCCGGTGCGCATCTACAAGGAGCTCGGCGAAGTACTACAGCGCGACGCGATCGTCATCGGCGATGGTGGCGACTTCGTCTCTTATGCAGGTCGCTTCATCGAGACTTTTGAGCCCGGTTGCTGGATGGATCCCGGTCCCTTCGGTTGCCTTGGCGCCGGGCCGGGTCAGGCGATCGCCGCCAAGCTGGCCCACCCCGAGCGCCAGGTCTGCCTGCTGCTCGGCGATGGCGCCTTCGGCTTCGCCGGCATCGAGTTCGACACGATGGCCCGCCACGGCCTACCGGTGGTGGGGGTGATGGGCAATAACGGCATCTGGGCGCTCGAGCACCACCCGATGAAGTTCCTCTACGGCTACTCGGTGGCTGCCGAGCTACGACCCGAGACGCGCTACGACGAGATGGTCGAGGCGCTCGGCTGCGACGGCGTCCTGGTGCGCGAGCCTGGCGAGCTGCGCCCGGCGCTCGAGCGCGCCTTCGAGTCGGGCCGGCCGACGCTGGTCAACGTGCTCACTGATCCCGAGGTTGTCTACCCGCGCAAGTCGAACCTCGCCTAAGCGGCGGACCGTTCTCTCAACTGGCAAGAACAGGCGCTTATTCGTCCCAAAAGAGAATCGACCGCCATTTCTGACGGCCGATTCAAGTTGGTCCCTCAGGACGGGCAGGGGTACGTCTTCAGGGACCAGTCTCTATTTGTTGGACCCAGACGGCGGGAGGCGCCATGATGCGGCAATCGTCCGAGCCCTGTACCGAGTCTGTGGCGGAAGTCCCGCCTCTTTCTCGATGTGGGGATTATCTGCTCGCCTATCCGCTGCGTCTAGTCGCCCCTTTCGCCGCTACCGGCAATTGGTGCGGAAGCCCTACTAAATACTTGGGCTAAGAGGCCTTTCTTCACCCATATGTAGGGACAGGCGATTACCGACTATCCATACGGGAACAGGTGATTACTCCTGATTGAGAATACGCGGTTATCCGCACTCCAGAGCCGCTGCAGCCCCCATGGCGACGCCGTAGAGGATGTCGTGCTCGGAGACTTCGATGCGTTCAAGGCCAAATGCGCGCATCGTCTCGACCAAAATCACCACTCCGGCGATGATCGTAGGCGCGCGGTCGGGGTGCATGCCGGTGATCTCAACCCGTTTGGACAGTGGGGCGGAGGCGAGTTGGGAGAGCAGACGCTGGATCGAGGCCAGGGTGAGCGTATGCCCGTGTACTTGCCTAGGGTCGTAGGGCTCGAGGCCGAGCTCGACCGAGGCCAGCGAGGTAGGCGTGCCGGCCACGCCAATGCCGACATTGGCCTGGGCGCCCGCTTGGTCAGCGGTGGCATTCTCGATCATTGCTCGCACGTCGGCTGCCAGCCCCTCGAGCTCTTCAGTGGTCGGGGGGTCGGAGGCGACGTGACGCTCACTGTGGCGGACGACTCCCGCTTGCAGTGACGCGTGGAAGGCGATCTCCGCGCCGGTGCCGACAATCAGCTCGGTCGAGCCGCCACCGATGTCGACGACTAGCGTCGGCTCGCTGGGCGGGCGCTCAGCGGTGGCACCGGCGTAGGTGAGCCGCGCCTCCTCCTCGCCATCGAGGACTCGTGCGGAGAGGGCGAAGCGCTCGCGCAGCTCGGCGACGAAGGCGCTGCCGTTGGAGGCGTCGCGCACGGCGCTGGTGGCGATCGATTCGACCCGCTCGACGTTGGCTTCGCGGCAGATCTCGACGTAGTCGGCGATCGCCTTGCAGGCCGCCTCGATCGCCTCGGCCGAGAGCTGGCCGGAGAGGTCGACGCCACGGCCGAGCTTCGTCACCCGGCTCTGCCGCTCGACCTCCGCAACCCGCCCGTCCTCGACCTCCGCGACCAGCAGCCGGGTCGAGTTGGAGCCGATGTCGACGACCGCGACTCTGTTGGAATCCCTAGCCATGCCGGCGGCACTCTAGAGAGAGCGGCCCCGCAACCGCGCCTGCACTGCCCCGCAACCCGCTCCGCGCCTCACCCGCACGTTGCTAGCATGGCTAGACGCCGCGGGGTGGAGCAGCCAGGTAGCTCGTCGGGCTCATAACCCGAAGGTCGCAGGTTCGAATCCTGCCCCCGCTATGCGGCGAAAGCCCTGCAAATCGCAGGGTTTTTGTCTTTCTGGAGTGTAGACAAAAGGGTGCAAAATCGGCCCTGGGGCAACGCCTGGGGCAACGCCTGGGGCAACATGAGCTTCGAGAGAGGTCGATTCAGGCCTGGCGCGGGACTCGCGGTCCACCTACGTTCGCCCGCGAGAAACGCGAAATAAGTGTGCCCCCGTCGGCGGCGCCGATTTAGTTCATCGACCAAGCTTTCAGCTGGAGCCAGCCGCGGAGCGCTGACGCTTGTCCCGGGGTCTACACAGGACGCCGCTTCTGCTTCAGGCAGGATGGGCAGGATGCAGCCAGGGAAGCGACAGGGCGATGAGCCCTTTGGATTCTTGACAGAGAGTCGGCGCCCAGTGGCTGTAACACGAATAGGCGGGCGACAAGTCGGTTGCTCCAGGACAGATCGGAGGCGCTGGTGACTCCCGACATCAGCGGCGTCCCTGGTCTCATCGCCCTCGGTGCCAAACAGCTACATGCCTTCTACAGGCGTGCGGAGGTGCGGACGCTGTTGAAGCTGACTGCCGGCCAGGTCGCTGTCGCCGACTCGGTGCCAGCTGAACACTCCAAGCAGGTGAGTGCCTGGGTCCTGGGTATCCGTAACGACCCCGAAGTGATGGGCGGAATCAAGCGGCTGCTAGACGAGGGCGACCTCGCCGCCACGTCCCTGATCGAGAAACGCCTTCGCCAACTCCTGGGTTTTCAGGAGAACGATCTTGATCGCTTTGGCATCGCGGAGCTCACTGCGAAGGCGATAGAGGAAAACGTTTCCGCCGCGAAGCGCGACGAACGGACCGCGGCGCACGCCGATGCCCTGATGACCCGCTCCTTGATCCGCGAAGAGGCGACCGCCGTGCGCGAGCAGATCGCCGCCACCGATGAGAAACGCGCCCACGAAGGCCGAGGAGGCCCCCGACGCCGGTTGCAGTTCTCGCTCTCGGTTCGAACCGAGCGGGTGATAGCTGATCTCGCCGAGCACGACGCCAAGGCTGCCGAGCGGCTCGCGGCGGCGGTCGACGCCAATGGCCTCGATCGCGCCGCAGAGCTGATCGAGGACCCCCAGGACTGGGTCGCGCAGGGCGGCTCGGAGCTTCTAATCGCCCTCGGCCGCCTCGCGGATCAGGCAGGGAGCTACTCGACAGCCGAGTCCGCCTACCTCAAGGCGACGGAGATGCCCGACGTCAGAAATCGCGTCCGCGAGTTCGTCAGGGCCGCCGTCGCGGCCGAATCGCGCGGCGATCAGGCGCGCAGCGAGGAGCTCCTCGCTGCGGCGGAGAAGATCGACCCCGAGGCCCCCTCCCTGGCGATCGCCCGTGCTCGCCGGATGGAGGATCCCGCGGAGATCCTCGCCGCGCTCGCCGATGTCAAGCCGCTCGATGATGCCCAGGAGGTCCTGCTCGAACTGACCCGCGCCGGTGCCGAGACCGCCCGCGGCGAGTACGGGCGTTCGCGGGCCCGTATGAGAGCGGCCGAGTTGCTCGATCCCGAAAGCCTGATGGTCAAGGAGGTCGGCGCCAACGTCGCTCTCTTTGAAGCCCAGGACATTCTCTCCCACGAAGGCAAGCTCGACCGGGAGAATCTGATCGCGGCGGGAGAAACGCTTGCTGAGCTCGCCGGCGAGCTCAGCCGCGACGGACGGACGGGCGCCGAGGCAACGCTGCTGGCGAGAGCCTCCCAGGCCTATGAGCTGGCTGGAGAGAGCGAGCGGAGCGCGGAGCTCTTCGAGCAGGCGCTCGAGCTCGGGCCGCCGCCCGAGGCCGCCGAGCTCCTCGCGGAAGCGGCGCTACTACTGCAGCGCTTCGATCTGATCGCCTCCCTGCCGCTCGGTGACGGGGAGCTGGCGCGGCTGATGCGGGCTAGCGGCCAGCTCTTCGCCGAGAGCGCCGTCCCCGTCGCGGTGGCGGAGCTCGACCAGCTGATCGACTCGGCCGACGAGCAGATCCGAAACCGAGCCGCTTTCCTTCGACTCGGCGCCGCCTCGCCCTCTCACGGCATCGATTGGAGTGACGCCGCCGAGGAGATCGTTGAGGCCGACAAACCCGAAGCTGTCGCTGTACTTCGAGGCCAGTGGCTGGCAGAGCAGGATCGCCTCGAGGAGGCGGAGCAGGTCCTCGCCCCCCACAGCGACTCCCACCAAGTTTTGCGCCAGCTGATCGAAATTGCGGTTCGTCGCGATGATCTCAAGACGGCGAAGCGACTCTCCGAGGAGTTGCTGGTTCGTCGGGAGGAGCCGCGGGACCGGCTCAACCACGCCGGCCTGCTCGCCCGCATGGAAGAGACCGACGCTGCACGCGACCAGTTTTTGCTGGTGGCCCGCGATGGCAACGCTTCGAAGCCGACGCGCTCCCAGGCCTACGGACGGGCCGCTTCGCTTGAGATCGAGCGCGGCGACTTCCTCGCCAGCGCGCGGTTGACGGAGCAGTGGCTTGGCCTCGAGCCCGACCACGAGGAAGCGATCTGGCTGCATCTCTTCTCCCTGGCGCGGCGCCGCAGCCACGCTGAGGCGCTCACCTTCTGGCGCGAGCACGAAATTGAGGTCAACCAGGAGCGCCAGGCGCTGCTCGTCGCCGAGGTGCTCTCCTTCGGCGGCGCCCCCGCGGCGGAGGCCCTAGCCGAGCTCGCCGAGCTCTCCGACCGCTTCGAGCGCCCCGAACAGCTCGAGTACGGGTTGATGATGGCTGCGCTTCGGACCGAGGGCTCCGAGCGGGGCGATATTCCCAACGAGCTCGACGCCCGCATCAAACAGAGCTTCGCCGAGTTCCCCGCGCGCTTCCCCGACTCTGACCTGATCCAGGCGAAAAAGATCGACGAGAACGATCCCGCCGGGACCTTCCTCGAGGAGATCAAACCCCAGCTCGAAGCCAGGGCGGAGATCGGCGAACGCTTGGGCGAGGAGCTCCGGCGCGGGGCCACTGCGACCAACGTCATCGCGGCCTCCTCGGGGCGCAGCGTGGGGGAGGTCTGGGGGGCACTTCGGGTGCTGCCCCTTGGCTACTCCGATGAGCAGCGAGCCTCCGAAGAGCGAAATGCCGCCGCATCTGCCGTCGATTCCCGCGCGGCGGCCTGGGATTCGACCGCCACCTATGTCGTTGGTGGCCTCGGCGATCCGCTAGCTGAGACTCTCAGAAACGCGCTCCCCGCCTCCCTGCTCGCCGAGTCGACCTTCGAGGACATCACGGGCGATGAGGCCAAGATGACCAGCCAGACCACCGGGCACATTGCCTTTGACCCCGGCTCGGGAGGCCTGATCATGGAGGAGGCCGACGACGCCGAGCGCAAGATCGAGGCGCGTCGCATCGCGGGAATGGCCGAGATGGCTCGCGGCTTCTCGGTCCGCGCCGATCTCGGCGCCGCTGGCGAGGAAGAGCCGCTGCGGGAGATGCTTGAAGAGGAGGGGCTCTCTACGGCCGCGCGCTCCTGGCCGGCCACCGTCGCGCTCGCCCGCCGGGAGGGACTCACCGTCTACTCCGACGACCGCTACGTGCGGCTCAGTGCTCAGCAGGCGGGCCTGCAGAGCTTCGGAACCCTCGCCCTGCTCGATGTTCTCGCCGAGCGCGGCATGATTAGCGCCGAGCTGCGGATTGCTGCCCGCGCCTGTCTCTACCGTACCGGCGCCTGGGGGCTCCAGTTGAGCCGCAAGGAGTTCGTGGAGCTGCTGCGCAAAGACGATTTCGAACCGACCCGGGGTGCCCACTCTGTACTGAACGACTTCACTGCTTGGCCGGCCGGCGGAATTGAGGCAGTCGAGGACGTCCTCGCCATGCTGCAGATAATTTACGAGGAGGCGCCGGAGAAGTTCGACCGCTGGGTTCACCGGGTGCTCGACTCGATCGCCCACACGCTCGGCGGGGGCTATGAGAAGTGGGCTCGCTTCCTCACCCAGGCTGCGCTCAACCCTTTTCGGGATCCACCCCCGATCGGGCCCGACGCGATCCAGGCTCTACTGCGGGCATTGCGCGACCTCGAGTTCTTCCGCCTTTTTCCGCCGGATCCCGACCTGGTCATCGGCGCGATCGCCGAATCGCTCTCTTTCGCCGAGGACGAACGCTCCCGCGCGGTCTACTTCAAGGCGCTGCTCGAACTGCTCGGGACCGAGGACCGGGAGGCCGCGATCAAGTCGTTCGTTAGGGACTGAGTGACACTGCCGAAACACGAGCCTGCTTTGACCATAAGGGTAAGGTGCCTCTAGTCTGTCGTGAAGACAAAAAGTTTAGTCCGCGGCCAAGACTAATGTCGCTGAAATGGGCAAGCAGCAGGGAACCTGGGTCGTGGACTTCGACAGCGATGCAGTCATTGACCTCGAGGACGTGAAGTCGCGCGGAGATCGCAAGGCGGTCTTCAACGTCGTACAGAAGCTGAAGGATCTCGGACCGGCCTTGCCGTCGCCGCATATGAAGTCGTTGAAGGGCGAGGCGAATCTGTTCGAGCTGCGGCCGAAGCAGGGGGCTTGCGAGGCTCGGCCAATCTATGCTCGATTCGGCGGTCGATTTGTGGTTCTAGCGGTGGCCGCGAAGAAGAAAGACTTCGATCGAGCGGTCGCGACTGCGAGCGATCGCCTGAACCGCCACGGTTGACCGCCGATAATAGAGCTATTATCATGGCCACGATGGCGGCTTCGCAAAAGAACTTCGATGCCCTCTTGGCCGAGGAGCAGCTGGCCGATCCAAGCTTTCGGGCGGAGTGGCAGAGGCTCGCTCCTGCGCGAGAGTTTGCGGCAACGCTGCTGCGGTATCGCGCTGAGCACAAATTGAGCCAGAGAGCCCTGGCGACGAAGCTGGGCGTCTCGCAGCCGCGCGTCGTCAAGCTCGAGTCTGGGGAGCACAATCCGGAGGTCGACACGATCATCAACGCTGTCCGGCGTCTGGGGATCGAGTTTGTGCTCGACGTGGCGCCCGCGGACCGTAAGCCGACGCTGGTGACCGCGCGAGCTCAGAAGCGCGGGGCAATCGCCCACGACGATGTTTCCGTTGTGGCAGCGTCTTCGGCGTAGACGCCACTAAGCGCTGCGGTCATTTGGCCGTCCCTGCTTGACTCGCCCGGCGGCGTTGCCTCCATGGGGGCGGGCGTGACGCAGCAAGGCCCGCACCTCCGTTGCTCGGTTTGCTCGGCGCCGTAGAGGGGCGCAGACAACGACCTTCTTCATGCCCGCGATTATGACGAGGGTCAAGGAGTCTGGCCGGTGGGCCCGCTGGGGCAACGAATGGGGCAACGTGCCCCACAGATTCGAGCCGATCTCCACGTAGTTCGATCTCGCGAAATTGGCTTGAAACCTAGCTCCACGTAGTCCAGCCGATCTCCAGGCTCAGACTCATCACCCGAAGGTCGCAGGTTCGAATCCTGCCCCCGCTATAGGACGAAAGCCCGCTTATCAAGCGGGTTTTCGTGTTTTTGGGAGACCTCAAAATCGGCGAAAAAAGGCGCTGGAGCAAGCCCTGGGGCAGGGTGAGGTCAAAGTGAGGTCGATTTAGACCTTGCGCGGCGGTCTCGCTCCACCTACGTTCGCTCCCGAGAACGCGAAATAAGCGGCCCCGGCGGCGCTACTAACGCCCCGGGGCTGGCACCGAAGAACGAGCCTTCGATGCGAGAGAGACCCTGGCGAGCCATATCGAAAACAGGGTCATCACGCCCTGCAACCGGCTCGTGACGATCATGGCAAACGAAGTAGACGGCAAAAAAAGAGGCCGAGCAGACGATGAACCCGCTCGGCCCCGAAGGCGAACTCAGACAACGACCGTATTCTATCCGATGCGTGCGGACGGATCCGCTATCAGGCGGTGTCCTGGTTCCAGGAGTCCTCGCTCGCTCGGGAGGCGGCTCATCGGGGCGAGCAGCGGCCCCGGATCGGATTCTCGGAGGCATCTCCGAGCGCGAGCCGGACAACCTGGTCGCTTGTCCACCGTCGAGCGGTCATCGGAGGTGACCCACCTATGGGCATGTCGCGGGCGGGTCATGTGTCCGCCCGCCGCTGGCTCACCCGGTTTTGCAGGCTGACAAACTGAGGCACTACTAGGGCCTCGCCCCGCCCTACTAGCGGTTGGCTCGATACTTGATGAGCCCAGAGAGCCTTCGAGAGGAGATTGCCAATGACCGGAAGTGCTGATTTCACCCCTGGGGAGTGGGAGGTGGTTCGGGAGGGGCCGACGAGCGCCGGGATGATCGTCTCGACGGCGCAGCGGGGCGGTAGCTTCCGCGAGGCCTTCGCGATGGCGAAGGCCTACACCGAGGCCCGCAAGGACCACGGAGACTCCGCGCTCCTCGACGAGCTCGTCTCCAGCAAGCCGGAGGTGGATCGCACCAAGGCTCACTCGGCCGAGGGGCTAAAGGAGCATGGACTGCAGCGGATTCGCGAGGCGGTTGCGCTGCTCGAACAGAAGGCGACCCCGCAGGAGGTCGACGACTACCGACGCTTCGTCATCTCGCTCGCGAAGCGCGTCGCAGGCGCCAAGACCGAGGGCGACGACAAGCCCATCAGCGAGGCTGAGATCACCGCGATCACCGCGATCACCGAGGCTCTCGGCGCATAGCAGTCCAGAGTAGGCAAACGGCCACCGAGCAGGCAGGAGCCTGAGGGCGAATAGCTGGGCCGTGCTTTTCTCAGTCGTCCAGAGGTCGGGATTCCGGGTCCCAGCCCAACCAGCCGTCTGCGAAGCCGCCTTAAAACGCGGCCCCGGAGTCCAGAAGGACCCCCCCAGTCGTGCTCATAGCCGCGAGCGATCGCCAGCGCTCGACCGGTTACAAGTCGCACCAGCGGGTACTTCGCGACTGGAGGGATTCACCAGTCTTAAGCATTGCTCGGGCCAGTGGATGACCTCCTCGTCTAATCAAAGCCCGGTGGAAGCCGGGTCAATTGCCCTTTCCCTTGGGGCACTTCCGAAGGAGGAAGCAATGGAGGCTGGATCAGCACCCCGCATGGGCACGGAGTCCCGGACGCGCCCCCTTGATCGCGTTAGTCGTCTCAAGACCGAGACCAAGCAGGCGTTCAAGACGACCGAGTTCTGGGCAATGGTCGGAGTCATCGTCGCCATTCTGGTCAGCGCCGCTGCGATCAAGGGCGGGGACACGGGTGGCACTGACGAGTTCATCGCTCGCAACGCGTGGCTCTATGTCAGCATTGTCGCTGCCGCGTACATAGTCAGTCGCGGACTGGCCAAGTCGGGTTCAAGTGAGCCCTACACCAAGGATCGGGACGACTCCTAGTCCGGCCCGGTAAAGCCGGCGGGGCGGTATTCCGTTCGTAGGGGCGCCTCGCCGGTGACGCGAGCGTCGTTTCGCGCTCACTCCGATTGTCATGTTCATCTTCTTCTCCAACAGGCTCGGCTGTGGCGGCTCGCTGCTCGTCTCGGCCGTTGTTACGGGGATCCTTCTGCTCCTCTTGGGCGTAATCGAACTGGGATGAGCCGAGTCGCTCTGCGGCACCGCAAGCGGTGCCTTTACCGCGGTCTCCCGACGATGTGCTCTCGGCTGGGGCAAGAAATGGGGCAAGAAGCCCCACAGATCCCAGCCGATCCCAGCCGATTTCGATCTTGCGAAAACCGCTTGAAACCGTGCCCCACGTAGTCCAGCGGGACCCCTGGCGCGGGCTCATAACCCGAAGGTCGCAGGTTCGAATCCTGCCCCAGCTATTTCACGAAAGCCCCGCAAACACGGGGTTTTTGTCTTTCTAGAAGTGCAGACAAGGGGGTTCAAAATGGCCTCTGGGGCAACGCCTGGGGCAACATGAGGCCCGAGAGAGGTCGATCCCAGCCCTTGAAATAGAGCCCCCGGTCCACCTACGGGCCTCGAAGAGCAACGTTTTCGCTACCTCATTACCCGTTTTCGAGGGGAGTCGCAACGGTTGGGGGGTTCGTGTGGAATAGGGAGGAGGTCCCGGTCTTGCAGATAGCGGGGCAGCAAAGTGAGCCAGGCCGGGTTTGACGGAGACTCCGAAACCAGGATCTTGTCCTGGGGAATGGAGATTCTCCGCAGCCATGCCACGACAGAGGAAGTACCCCGAGGAGTTGCTTGACCGAGGCGCCCGTCTGGTCTTTGAGTCCGGCCGCCCTGTCACCCACGTAGCCCGCGATCTCGGCATTCCGTCCGAGACGCTGCGCAAATGGGTGCGCCAGGCCGAAGCCGATGCCGGCAAGCGCAAGGAGCTACTGAGCAGCGAGGAGCGTCAAGAGTTGAGCCGCCTGCGCGGCGAGGTGCGCGAGCTGCGTCGGGCCAACGAAATCCTCAAGTCCGCCTCGGCGTTTTTCGCGGCCGAGCTCGACCCACACCGACCGAAGTGAGCTCCTTCATCGAGGAGCACCGCCAGCGCTTCGGGGTCGAGCCGATCTGCAGGACCCTGGAGGTGTCGGCCTCCGCCTACTACCAGCGCCGAACAGGGCAGCGCTCTCCCAGGGCGATCGGGGACGGGCGCCTGCTCGCCCGCATCCGCGAGATCCACGAGCGCAACTACTGCGCCTACGGCTACCGGCGGATGTGGATCGCCCTGCAGCGCGAAGGTGAGGAGGTCGGGCGTGGCCGGGTGCAGCGGTTGATGAAGGGCGCGGGAATCCAAGGCGCCAAGCGGCGTGGGAAGGCCTGGCGAACGACAAAGCCCGATCCCCTGGCGCACCGGCGCCCCGACCTGGTCGAGCGCGACTTCAGCGCCGAGGGGCCGAACCGGCTCTGGGTCGCCGATCTCTCCTACCTGCGCTGTTGGGAGGGCAACCTGTTCTTCTCCTTCGTCATCGACGTCTTCAGCCGCAAGGTCGTCGGCTGGCAGCTCGCCCCACACATGCGCACCGATCTCGTTCTCGACGCGCTGAGAATGGCGCTCGCCCAGCGTGACGCCGGCGCCGACGTCCAGCTGGTGCACCACAGCGATCGCGGCAGCCAGTACACGTCGATCGACTACACCCAAACGCTCGATGACCACGGCGTCATGGCGTCCGTCGGCTCGGTCGGGGACGCCTATGACAACGCGATGGCCGAGAGCTTCGTCGACTCCTTCAAGACCGAGCTGATCGCCGACCGAAGCTGGCGCTCCCGGACGCAGCTCGAGCTGGCCGTCGTCGAGTACATCGCCTGGTTCAACAACGACCGCCTACACGAATCCCTCGGCGATCTGCCACCCGCCGAGTTCGAGTGCCTATACGTTGCCCAGGGAGTCAACTGAGCTATCCACAGAGAAGATTGGAAACCAACTAAAAAAGTCTCCGTGGAACCTGGTCCGGCTCAAAGCCTCCTGCCTCGACGCGCCCTTCAGGTGGATGTCCTCCAGGCGTGAGATCTGCATGCCGACCTGATTCAAGTCGGCGCCCCTGAAATCGACATCGCGGCCGCCCGTGAACTTCATGCTCGCGGGCGGGGCTTCGCGCTGTTTTCCGAGGATGGCGTTCCGGAAGCTCGCTCTGGTCAGGCATGCTTGGTCGAAGATCGCCGCGCTCATGGTCGCGCCGTCGAACACCGCTCCGCGGAGGTCGGCTTCCTGGAACGACGCGTTCGAGAGATTCGCTTCGCTGAAGTCGGCTCCGCGCAGATCGGCGCCGGTCAGGTCGACTCCCTCGCGGATCTGGTAGAGGACCTTCCCTCGTGAATCGGAGACGGTGGCTTCGTCGAACGGCGCCCCGAAGGCGGCGAGCAGGCTGCCGGAGAGGTCGATCCCACGTAGGTCGGCGTTCTCGAGGCTCACGATGGGAAGCCTCGATGGATACTCGTTGTTCCATTCGGGCCATAGGGGCCACTCGTTGAGTTTCTTCCAGCGCCGACGGTCCTTGATCAGGCCGGCCTCCCAGAGGAACTGCACGACCACCGCTTTCTGGTCTCCGTCCAGGCGTCGCAGTACGACCAGGGTCAGGGTGCGGGCAAGAGTCTGCGCGTCGGAAGGCGACGCTAGCCCCCAATAGCGGACACCCGCATCGGGCAGGCTTCCCCGCACGATCAGGTCCGACATCCGGTCCAGGTATGCGCTAAGCGACCGCTCTCTCGCTTCTTCGGAGGCGACGCGCCGATCCTGGGCGGCCTGCCGTTCCTGCTGCTCTCGATCCCGCCCGGCCTGACTCGCGTTCAACGCATAGGCCGCGATCGCGAGGACCAACGGGATGACGAGCAGCTGCAGCCAGTCCCACAGCGTTTTTGCCGGTCGTTCAGCGCCACTGGCTTCCATGCCGGCAGGGAAGCCAGTCCATTGCCAATGTCGTCGGTAGCCAAGCCATAGGAGTACCGCGATGCCCATCAGGCAGACCGCTGCGAGGATCAACGAGATCACGTTCTAGCTGTAGTTCCCAAGGAGGTTGTTCCCCTGCAGCTCGTTGAGGCGAGCTGCAGGGGGCGATGGCGGGGGGAGCCGTGCTTTCTGCGGTAGTTGTAGCGATCGAGCCAGCCGGCGAGTTGGCTCGATCGCTCGGCTGAGCTGCCGTAGGGGCGCCCGTAGGCCCACTCGCGCGGCATCGTCTGAATTAAGTGCTCGGCCCTGCCGTTGGTCGGTGGCCGATAGGGGGCACGTGCGCAGATGGCGGATGCCGAGTTGCCGGCAGGTCTCGGCGTGGGCCACCTAGCGGTAGGCGGAACCGTTGTCGGGTCATCACCCGCTCGACCTGACGCCCTCTCGGCAAACCACGCGACCGCGCGTCGCAGGAAGCCCGCAGCGGTCTCCCCGCGTTCGTCAGGCAGGACCACGACATAGGCGAGGCGGGTGGCATCGTCGACGCAGACGTGGCAGCGCTCCAGCCATAGCCAGCGCTGGCGTGGACTTGGGCCCTCGAGCGCGATCTCGCCGAGCCCGACCGCTTCGTCGAGAGCTTCTTTGTACGTTCCTGGGAGGAGCACCTGCGCCAGCACGAACGGCTCACTCAGGCGGGACCTGGCCCTCAGCAGGAAATCCGCGGTCTCGGCGCCAACGGGGGACAGCCGCCCGTTAGGCATCTGGTCGAAGTCGGGGAGCGGCACCGCGTACGTGCTTGGATCAGCCCGATTCACCCGGCTGAGGGGGTACTATCTCGACGCCACCGCTCTCGAACCCAAATACAAGGCCGAAACCGGCAAACTGCAGCTGCGGGCTCTCTTCATCGGGGGCACCGGCTATGACGGCTACAGCACGCCTAACAACGTCATTGTCAACCCCGACACGGGCGGCACGGCAGACGCGATGGAAGCCATCGGCCCCGGCACGGTCGACCTGCTGGCCGGCAACTACACCATGAGCCGTGCGGACTTCACCATTCCCTCCCCGATCGGCGGCGTAGCCATCTCGCGGACAATGATTGGCTTCGATAAAGAACCGGAAAAGCTGTCGGAAGCTGGGCAGGCAACATGCCAAGCGTAAATAGAAGGGGAGCGCTCCCTGCCCTTATCCTAATGGCAGCATTTGCTGGAGTGCTTCTATCGGGATGTGGCGATGGCTCAAATTCTGACGATGCCCTCAGCGAAGTCGATTTTTCAAAGGCAACCCTTGCGAGTTGCTTGAAAGCGAATGGCGCGTCCTTCGCTACATCTACCGACGAATTGGGCTTCTTTTCTGAGGCAGAAAGTAATGGCAGTTCTGCTCATTTTGGCTTTACATCGGATAAGCCAGCTCAGCTTGTGATCGATCTTTATGGAGATACGGAAGATCCACGGAGTTGGTTGATGTGGACGGCACATCCTCCAGGAGAACAACCCTCTCCCGAAGAGATCGTCAGCAGTGCTCCAACTGAGGGTTACGTTGCATTTATCGAGAATCCATCAGCTTCGGAGCGCAAAGCGCTCGAAGCGTGTACGGACTGAGAGGGTCCCATCGCCCACCCGACCCTCAAGGGGTCGGGTGGGCGATGGGTATTTTCTATTGCGAAGGCGACGGGATCTAGGCACTGGAAGACGACGAAGAAGTGTTCGAAGGAGCACGTCGCCCCGAAGTGGGTTCTCCTCTGCGGGGAATGGTGTTGAGCTTTAGGAATGGGAGTTGAGGTAGCGGACGAAGTTCTAGAGGGGCAACGGCGCTGTCCCCGTTTGTTCTTGTCAGGAACGGATCGCGGATATCTCTCGGTCCCCGCCTAGGTCGTGGCTGTCTAGGCTGATGCTGGCGGCATCCTGCTGTCGCGTCCAAGGCACTAGATCATGTCGCTAGGATTCGGCTTGCCGCCAGGCGATACGCGGTCGCGGATATCCGTTCGAATCCTGCCCCCGCTATAGGACGAAACCTGCTTATCAAGCGGGTTTTCGCGTTTTTGGGGAATCTCAAAACAGCGAAAAATGGCCTTGGGGCAAGATGAGGTTCGGGAGAGGTCGATTCCAGCCCTTGCACAAGGGCCTCCGGTCCACTACTTCGCTCGCGAGAAACGCGAATAAGCGGCCTCGGCGACGCGCCAACGCCCTATCCCGAAGGGAGGGCACATGCCCCGCAGCAGCATCGAGATCGCCGCCCATCAGCGCGATGCTCTTTATGAGCTGGTGCCTGACTGCCTCTCAGGCGTCGGCGACATATCGACGGGAGCTGGACAACAAGGACTACGCCGCCGCCGAGCGGATCGCCACCCGGTTCAGCAAGGACTTCCGACTGATGCGCGACCTCGGCTAGGACCCCAATGACGACCGAGAGACGGTCGAGGGCGGACTTTGACCGTGAAGAAAGGCTGCATGAGGTGCTCGACTTCGACGAGGCAAGGCCGCGCCCGGATCGTCGTTCCCGACGAGTCTGTCGGCGACCAAGATCAGGAGCAGATGAGTCGGCTGGAACACTTGGGCAAGGTTGCTCCGATGAATATCGAGGGTTCGCCGGGTCTTACCGGTTGAATGTCCCCTATGCGAGGAGGAATCCGGATGCCAAAAGTGATCTACTCGATGAGCGTCTCGGCCGACGGATATATCGTCGGACCGGACGGGAAGTTCGACTGGGCGATGCCCGACGAGGAGCTCCACCGATTTCACAACGAGCAGACGCGCGCGGTCGCCGGACACCTGTTGGGACGTCGCCTGTACGAGACGATGGTCTACTGGGAGACGGCCGACAAGGATCCAGAGGCTGTCGCGCGCGAGTTCGCGCTGATCTGGCAGGCGCTGCCGAAGGCGGTGTTCTCGCGGACGTTGGACTCGGTCGAGGGAGCGAACACGACGCTCGCGCGCGACGACCTGCGCGCAGAGCTGAGCTCGCTCCAGGAGTCCGTGCATGGAGACGTGGCGGTAGGAGGCGCCGAGCTCGCTGCCGAGGCGGCCCGTCTGAATCTGATCGACGAGTACAGGCTGTTCGTCTATCCGGTCGCGGTCGGCGGCGGCATCCCGTTCTTCCCGCGAGATCACCGTGTCGACCTGGAACTTGTCGAGACGCGCACATTCAGCTCGCGCGTGGTGTACCTGAGATACCGCGTGGCCGGCCGATGAGTCTACGGCGGGTGGATTGCGCGCCGCCGCGAGCGAAGCCTGGCGGAGGCTAGCTCCAAGCTGGGGCAAGAAATGGGGCAAGGTACCCCACAGATTCCAGCCGATCTCAGCCGATCTCGATCTCGCGAAAACCGCTTGAAACCTTGCCCCGCAAAGTCCAGCGGGACTCAGGGTCGGGCTCATAGCCCGAAGGTCGCGGGTTCGAATCCCGCCCCCCGCTATAGCCTTGCTGGAGCAGGCATCCGCGGCTTAGGAGCCGAGAATGCCGCCGCCTGATGGATAGCTAGAAGCCCCAGCGAATCTTCCGCTTCGCGCGTTTCAGGCGGCGGTGAAACTCAGCGCTTACCTCTTCGTCAGTCGTGAGCTTCAGTTCGAGGTTGATTTCCAATGGCTTGTCATCCTCGGCATGATTGGCTACGAAGATTGGAACGCGGTCAATTTCTCGTACTGCGGTGTCTACAAACTCACGAATCTCTAAGAGTGGCTGGTCAGCCCAGCGGGCAGCCATTTCAAATGGTGGCACCAGCACCTCCGGCGGCTCTACAGCCCGGATGGAAACAGCCCAATCCAAGAGCTCCCCGTAGGTCTGAATGATGCGAGCAGCAAAGTGCTCAATGCGAACAGGATCTCCAGGTTCGCCAGGCGCCCCGAACGCCTGCTCTTGTACTTCTTGAGGGAAGACTCGCATCATCGCCTCAATGAGGCCGGTCACTCGATTGAACTCACTGCTGAGAAAGTCCGTCGCTTCGCCGATCGATCCAAGTGCGCGCCGCGGAGTGTAAGGCGGCAATTCGTGATCTCGCCACTTGAGCTCCAGTTCCTGCTTACCGAGAAAGAGGCAACTAGCAAATAGCAGGTACTCCCAGCCGGGTGAGCGAATGGAGAGCAGGGCCTGCTGCTCCTCTCGGGTTCTTGGCACCCGATCAGGCGCTTTTGGCTCTGGCTCATCCAGGGCATCGCGAAGACCCGCGATCTGTTCGGATATCTCGTTCGTTTGCAGGCTTGGAAAGAGATCGCGGACGTCGCTATGTCGCTGAAGCGCGCCTGCAAGGAAGCTTGGCCCAAGCCATGAGACGTCTATCTCACCTTGCGCGCCTAGGGCGATGACCTCGTGTCCGATCTCCTCTGGAATGGCGTAATTGGAGAGAAAGGCCCAAGCCTCGACGTCCCACAAACCCTGTTCCTTGAGCGTCTTTGCCTTGCCCAGATCGCCCAGCATCTTGCGGCGAATCTCGTTGGTAATTTTTTGCTTCTGGATGCGCTTGAAGCAGTGGACGGCGAAGACCTGCCTAGTCGACTTCCGATAGCCATCATTGCCACGGTCGGCGCGGTCGTCGTCAATTGGCAGGAAGTCTGCTCCGTACTCCGCTGCAAGAACGGCGTTGCAGAGACGGGTGAACTCCTGCGGAACCGTGATCAACTCAATTTGGGCTTCGAGGTTCACAGCTCCTCGTTCAATTAAACGTGCAGAACCACCACGTCCTCGAAGGACGAGAAATCCGCATCTTGCGTTAGAACTGCGGCACCATGCCGCATCGCGGTGGCCGCTATCCAGGTGTCGTGACGGCGAAGGCGCCGGCCACGAGAACGCTCGGCTGCTGCGATGCGGGCGAAGCGGCTTGCGATCTCTGGTTCGATTGGGAGCAGGGGGTAGGTGGATTGCACCCGGGAGAGGGTGGAGAGACGGCGGGCGCGTGCCTCAGGATCGGTTGCTCGAAGTACCCCTAGCTCCAGCTCGGCCACAGTGATCACTGAGACGGCAATCTTCCCGGGAAGCTCTCCGAGTTCACGACCCGTCTCCTGGGCGACAAAGATCGACGTGTCGGCGACTGCTTTGCTCAATCGTCAAGTTCGGCGCCGCGGACGTCGGCGAGCTCAGCGAGCAGATCGGGGTCTGCAGGTGCCTCCTGCACGATGCGCCGCAACTCAGAAGAAGGGACCCAGGGGTCACGCAGCTTGGTGTGGGGGAGGATGTCGGCAACCGGCCGTCGGTTGACGGTGAGCGTCAGTTGTTCGCCAGCTTCCAGCTCCGCCACGACGCTCGAGGTGGAGTTGCGGAGTTCGCGAATCGAAACGTCTCTAGTCATGTGCACGACTGTAGCACTAACTGCTACGAGACTTCGTCTCTTGGCTCGGGGCCTCGTTTTCACCACGGTCTCGACTGGGAGGGCGACTGCTCCACCAAGGACGAATCGTTCCCCCGCTATAGGACGGAAGCCCGCGAGAACGCAAATGAGTGGCCCAGTGACGCGCCAACGTCCCGGGGACTGCTAGTCAGCCCACCAGTCGCGCTGGCCATCGACGTCTTCGCGCGGAGCCTCGCCGAGATTGGGCGCGCCGATGACGAGGATCTCGAGGCCCTTCGGCCCGGCCTCGTAGCCTCGCCACGTACCGGGCGGGACGCGCACCGCGTCCCATTCCTTGAGCTCGACGATCTCGTCGTCGAGCTTCATCCTCCCGCTCCCGCGCAGGACCACGTACACCTCCTCCTGCTTCTTGTGCGTGTGGCCGTACGGAAAGCGATAGTTGGGCGGGACGCGCTGGTAGCTCAGGCCGGATCTCTCGAGCTCGAGCGCCTGGGTCGCCAAGCGGAACTCCAGGTCCGGCGCGCCGTCGAAATTGGACCCAACGTCCTCCAAGTCCTCCTTGAGGTTCCTGAGCGTGAACGGCACGGCGCAATCCTATGGCCCCTTGGCTGGGGTCGCCGCAAGGACTGATCGTTCATCCGCTAGGTCGATGTGCCTCCAGATCAGGGGTTTTGTCCTTTCCCCGAGACAATCTAGACTCGATTTGTGGCAGCGATGGCAGCGCTTCGGCTTTGGTTTGGCGGATCATCCTGCTGGGTGCTGATCGGTGCGACGCTCGCGCTGGCAATCGCGGTGCTCATGCCGGCGAGGGCGGATGCCTTTGGCACCTTCACCAACGGTGTGCTCACGGTTAATGGCGGCGAGGGAAAAATCGTCCCGCGCTGCGCGAGCGACGGCGAGATCACCGTCAGCGGCGTTTCCGTGGACAACGGTCCTGCCTACTGCCGCGACTTGAGGCGAATCGAGGCCTCTTCGTCCGTGTCCACCCTCTTCGACTTTTCGCAGCTGCCCGATAGCCTCGGCGGCGGCCAGGGGCCGATCGAGATCCACGCCATCTCCACGGTGAGCGATCCGACCGAATTCTCCGGCGACAAGTTCATCGGGGCTGCGGGTCACATCAACATCTTCGATGGGGGGCTCGGCTTCGACTCCATCGTCGGCGGCAACCTCAACGACAGGCTGAGCGGCGGCGCGGACAGCGACAAGATCGACGGCGGGCGCGGAGACGACATTCTCCGCGGCGGTTCTGCGGGGGACAAGCTGCTCGGCGGGCCCGGCCGCGACACCTTGAAGGGCGGCGGCGGGAGCGACAAGCTGGTCGGCGGCCCCGGCAGGGACACCGAAAAGCAGTAGCCAGCCCTGGATTACGCACGTATCACCTCACGATCGTGCGATCCTGGCTGCGTTGAAAACGTTTGGGTTTGTCACTCTCCGGGGAGATCGGGACGCAATGCGGCTCATGCTCGCCTCCCTCATACTGGCCCTCGCTTCCTTGTTCAGCTTCGGCTGCGGCGCCGCTGAGTCGTTCGATGGGGGCGTGCGGCTGCCGGCAGGGACCGCCGATGGAGCGTCTTGGTCGCCCGACGGACGCTGGATCGCGATCCCAAACAAACAGGGCGTCTTGCTGCGCGGCGTTGACGGCAACGATCGCAGGCAGCTGTCGGCGCCGCCGGCGCGCCGCTTCAAGGGGTCAATGCCGGGGCGGCTCAACTGGTCTCGGGATGGCGAGGAAGTTCGCTATCTCACCAACATCGGACCGGTAGAACGCCAGGGGGCCTGGATAACCGTGGTGCCGACCGACGGAGGTGAGGCCCGCCAGGTCGCTCTCGGCACCTCCATCATCGAAGCCGCCTGGGGGCCGGGCGACTGGCCGCTTCTCTACACCACGGGCTCATACGCGATCTCCGGCAGTGGACCGGTCGGGCCAAAGCCGGCGATCTGGTCGGTGGAGGGCTTTGGCGCATCTCCGCACCGCCTACTCAACCTCCCCGGCCAGGAGTACGAGCCTGAATTCTCCCCCAATGGCCAGATGCTGACGTTCGTCTACGAGCATCGCGAACGAAAACCGGTAGTCGCCCTGTGGCTAGCGCGAAGCGACGGTTCCCGACCACACCCGCTCGTCGCCCGGTTGATTACCTGCAGTCCCTCGTGGTCGCCGGACGGACGCCAGATCGCCTTCGCCGCGACCACCATCTCCGGCGACCGGAGGCAGCATCTCTACATCGTGCCCGTGGACGGCGGCCGTCCGCGTCTGATCAGCCGCGACGAGCTGCTCAGTAGCGATCCTCCCGCATGGACTCCGAACGGGCGCTGGATCACCTACGCGACCTACGACGGAGAGATCAAGCGCGTCCGACCGGACGGCAGCGGGAAACACACGATCGCCGACTTCGACGGACAGGAAGTCAGGAATTTGATGTGGTCTCCAAACGGCGACCACCTCGCCTACAGCGCCGAAGAGATCATCGAATCCGACTGAAGCCGGCCCCTCGCGTTCCAGCCGCGGTCAAGACGCCGGGAGGTAAGTGAGGAGGACCACCCCGGAGTCGAACCGCTTTACGTCGCCGAGCTTCATCCGGACGGTTCCCATGTCGCCGAGCACGTGGACGTTGCCTTCGCCCCAGACGATCGGGTTCAGGTAGACCTCGTACTCGTCGATCAGCCCCCTCTTGGCGAGGGCGTACGCGAACTCGCCGCTTCCGTGCATGAACAGGTCACCGTCGACCTCGTCCTTCAGCTTCGGGATCGCGGCCCAGCCCCAGCCCGCTGGATCTCGCCTGACGCTCGAACGAGTAGTCGCCGTGGTCTCCGTCCGCCTGCACCCACTCGTCGACGGGGTCAATGACGCCGTCGACGGTGGCCTGTGTTGTCGCGATCAGCCTTCCCATCTCGATTCTCCTTCGGTCACGGGGCTCCCTCTGAGTCCCCTCTACCCATGAGACGAATGGCGACGCCCAGATTCGACGTTTTCGGATTTCGGGCAGGATCGCGGGCATGCGGTTCACGCGTTTGGAGCTGGAGGCATTCCGCGGCCGCGAGGTCGACGATCTCGTCGGGCCGGGGCTCAGGCTGCTGTTCGTCGGCATCAACCCGGGCTTGTGGACGGCCGCGGTCGGAACCCATTTCGCGCATCCCACCAACCGCTTCTATCCGGCGTTGGCCGCGGCCGGCATCACCGGTTACGAGGTCGATCGGGTCGCCGGGATGACCGATGCCGATCGCGCGCATCTCGTGGCGCGGGGCGTTGGGATCACCAACCTCGTGCGGCGGGCCACCGCGCGTGCCTCCGAGCTCTCGCGTGAGGAATTGCGCGAGGGCGGCGAGCGGCTGTTGCGGTTCGTCGCCGATCACCGGCCAACGGTCGTCGCGATCGCCGGCATCTCCGCTTATCGCGACGCGTTCGGCGAGCGCGGCGCGGCCTTGGGGCGGCAGCCGGACACGCTCGATAGCGCTGTCCGCTGGTCCGGCGCGGCGCTCTGGGTGGTTCCCAACCCAAGCGGGCTCAACGCCCACGAGACGATCGCGACGCTCGCCGCCGCCTATGCGGCGCCAGCCGCCGAGGCTGGCGTCATCGCTCGTTGACGCCGCGGCGGCGGCCCTAGGCCGCGTACTCGGGCCAGGGGCAGGGAGAGATCGCGCACATAGCAATACTGCTATACATAGCAAGCTTGCTATGGCAAGGCGGGGGCCAAAATCTTCTCGTCGGCTGGACGACCGCATCGCGTCTCTTCGCGAGGCTGTGAGCGGCGCGTCCAGCCCCGACGACCGGGAGCTGTTCGGCCTGATTGCGGAGCTGGTCGCCGAGAGGCGGAAAGCCTGGGGCGTCTCCCAGCGTGAACTGGCTGAGCTCTGCGGGACGACGCAGTCCGCGATCGCCCGATTGGAGCGGGGGGCGCGGCCACCCCGGATCGACACCCTGGCGCGCATTGCCGCGGCCCTCGACTGCGAGCTGGTTATCGAGCTTCGCCCCAGGACGAATCCGCCTCACGGCGGCAAAAAAGGAGAAACAGGATGAGCGAGCGCAGCAGCAGATTCCGGCCCGCGGGTAGCCGCGTGGGGGACGGGGAGATCGAGACGAGCACCGCCGAGAAGGTCCTTGCCCTCGTCCTCGCGGTCTTCATCGCGATCGGCGCTATCTGGGGCTACTTCAAGCTTGACGAGGTCGCTGAGAAGGATTCGACCTACTCCTATCAGCCAGACCAGAAGCTCCTCGGTCCCGAGGAATTCTCGGTGATGGAAAGCCATCGCCAAGCGGTCAGTTCGGTTCAGACGGCACGGCGGGACCGGCGTGCCGTCATTCATCGCTTGGAGTTCCGTCGTGAGGCCTACCGAACGGCCCTGGACGCCGGGGCGCCATCGGCCGAGCTGCGAACGGAGTACGAGTCCGCTCGAGCCAAGCTCGCTCTAGCCTCGAGAGAGCTGGCAGCCGCCGTGAAGGTCGAGGTGCGGACTCGTCCGGGGGCGCTGCAGGCAAAGGAACGGCTGACCGAGCTTCGAGAGCGCGCCGCGGAGCAGGCGGACGAGGATCGCGCCCACCACGACCGGATCGTCTTCCTCCTGCGTCTGGCCCTGCTGATCTTGATGCTCGCGACCGCCTACTGGCTGCTAATCCGCCTGCGGTCCCGGAACTCTCGCTATCTCCCTGCCGCGCTCGCTTGGATCGGGGCCACCGCGGTGCTCGCCGTCGTCATGGCAGCGGACTACACCGACAACTACATCGAGTTCGCCGAGGTCGGGCCTCTGGCGATCTCGATTGCTGGAATAGCCGCGACCCTGGTTGCATTCGTCGCCCTGCAGCGTTTTCTCGCAAAACGAGTCCCGGCACGACGGGTTCGCCGCGGAGAGTGTCCCTTCTGTGGATTTCCCCTCCGCGACAAGCCGCACTGTGAGGGGTGCGGGCGAGCGGTGATCGCCAGCTGTTCGAGTTGCCACGAGGAGCGCCGCGTTGGCACGCCCCGGTGTGGCAACTGCGGCGCCAGCTAGAGGCAACCCATGACGCTCGCCGGGGCCGCTTTCGGCGGATCGTCAACGGGAAGCGTCCGAGAGTAAATGTGCGGCCAAGCGTGTTTGTTACGGGAAGGGCAGCCGATGCCGGTTGCGGGCGACCAGCCGGTAGCCCATCGCCGCCAGCGGCGAGACCCAGGGAAGCAGCATCACCCGGCCGGCGATTCGCCAGGCCGGCCCGGCCGTGCTCAGCGCCGCGGCGATGGCCTCATGCCCAGCGCGGACCGTCCCGTCGGTCCCGACCCAGCGCACCGCCTCGGCCGCCTGCGCCGCGCTGATCCCCAGCTCGTCGAGGTCCGCGACCTGCCAGGCGACGATCTCTGTCTGCGGGCCGATGCGCTCGAGCAGGCGTGCGCAGCGCGTGCAGAAGGCGCAGCCGCCGTCGAAGACGAGCACTGGGCGCCTCTGTGCGCTGCCGGCCAACTCAGCCCCAGGACTCGGCGAGCAGTCGGTCGAGCGCGAGCTGCACGACCTGGGACCGGCTCCTGCCCGGGTGTTCGGCGGCGATGAAGCTGCTGCCGATGAAGAGGGAGAAGGCGAGGATGCTGCGGGCCTCGGCATCGTCCTCATCGACGCAGATGGGGCCGAACAGCGAGCGCAGGTACTCCATGCGCTGGTTGTCGACCCGGTGCAGCCGCGCCGCAACCGCCTCGTCACGCCGCGACCAATTGCGCAGCGCCAGCTCCACGGGCAGCAGGTCAGCCGAAGAGGAGGAGGCCAGGTCGAAGAGGTGCTGGAGCTTGGCGCGCGCCTCGCCCGGCTCGCTCTCGACCTGGGCGATGACGTCGCCGACCACGCTCTGCTCCCAGCTGTCGAGCATCTCCTCGAGCAGCGCCGCGCGGTCCTTGAAGTGCCAGTAGAAGCCGCCCTTGGAGACCCCGAGGCGGACCGCAAGCGCCTCGACGCGGATGCCCTCCGGCCCGCCGCTCGCCAGCGCCTGCAGCGCCGCCTCGACCCAGGCGCTGCGCGGAGTCTGAACCTTGGCCACGGCTACATCTATACGGCACCGTATTGACAGATGCAAGCCGCCCGCCTAATGTCCATACGACAGCGTATGGATGGAGGCCCAAGATGAAGATCCCGAACGCCGAGCACGAATGCCGCCCTTGGCGTATCCACGACCTCGTTCCCGACTTCGTCCTGGAAGACGTCTGGGCCTTGCCCGTGCAGGGCGGCCCGGAGGACTTCCAGGACCTGCTCGACCTTGCCGGTTCCTTCGACCCGTCCCAGATTGAATCCCGCCCGACCCGCTTCCTCTGGAGCCTTCGCGACCGTCTCGGAGCCTGGTTCGGCCTGGGCGAGATCTCGACCTCCGTCGACGGCCAGGATGCCGGCCACCTGCCGATCCCCGGCGCCGCTGAGACTTCTCTGCGTGACCGTCTCCCAGCCGACCTGCGCGACTCCGTCTCGGACTTCTCCTTTGGCGGGCTTCCCTTCGTCCCCATTTACCGCACCGATCGCGAGGCCGTTGCCGAGATCTCGAACAAGACCGTGCACGGTCTTGCGCATCTGGCCTGGGTCGAACGGGGCGAGGGCCGCTACGAGGGTTGGATGGCCGTCTATGTCAAGCCCCGCGGCGCCTTCGGCAGGGCCTATATGGCCCTGATCAAGCCGTTCCGGTATTGGGTGGTGTACCCAGCTTTCATGCGGCAGATAGAGCGCATGTGGAATGCGCGTGAGAGGGGCGGGGCGTCCAGCGGAGCGTGAGCGTGCCGCTACGCTCGCATCGTGACGCCAGAGGAGCTCGCTGACCTCGCGCATCTGCGCCGCGCCCGCGATCTGATGGATCGCGAGTACGCGCGGCCACTAGACGTTGCCGCGTTGGCCCGGGCTGCGTTGATGTCGACCGCGCACTTCTCTCGGCAGTTCCGTGCGACGTATGGGGAGACGCCCTACGGATACCTGATGACGCGGCGAATCGAGCGGGCGAAGGCGCTGCTGCGGCGTGGCGACATGTCGGTCACCGAGGTCTGTGCGGCGGTCGGGTGCGCGTCGCTCGGCTCGTTCAGCACACGCTTCACCAAGCTGGTGGGCGAGACGCCGACGGCCTACCGCTCCCGTGACCACGGCGCGCTCGCGGGCGTGCCGGGCTGCATCGCCAAGGACCTCACCCGCCCGAGCCGCGAGCCGAGCAGGATCGGAGAAACGCACGTGGCGTTGGCTCCCTAACGTTGGGGCCATGAACCTCACTCTCTCCCAATGCTTCGTCATCGTTCATGACCCCGACCTGGCGCTGGCCTTCTACCGCGACACGCTCGGCCTCGAGCTGCGCAACGACGTCAGCAAAGAGGACTTTCGCTGGATCACCGTTGGCGCCGCCTCTCAGCCCGACGTCGCGATCGTCCTCACGAACTACCTGAACGGCAGCCCCGCCGACGGTGAGGCGGTCGCCGCCCTCGTTGCCAAGGGTGCCCTGAACGGCGTCCACTTCCACAGCGACGACCTCGACGCAACCTTCGAGAAGGTGGACGCCTCGGGCGCTGAGATCGTGCAGGAGCCGACCGACCAGCCCTGGGGCACGCGGGACTTCGCCGTCCGCGATCCGTCTGGCAATCTCGTGCGCATCGACCAGCCGCCCGCCGCGTAGAGCCAGTGAGCAAGGCCAAGAGGAAGGACGCGCAGCCGCCCGCGCCGCACGCTGCCGATAGCCACGAGCTGATCCGCGTGCAGGGCGCGCGCGTCAACAACCTCAAGGACGTCAGCGTCGAGATCCCCAAGCGCCGGCTGACGGTGTTCACCGGCGTCTCCGGCTCGGGCAAGAGCTCGCTGGTGTTCGGCACGATCGCCGCGGAGTCGCAGCGGCTGATCAACGAGACCTACAGCTCCTTCGTGCAGGGCTTCATGCCGGCGCTGGCGCGGCCCGAGGTCGACCTGCTCGACGGGCTGACGACGGCGATCATCGTCGACCAGGAGCGGATGGGCTCCGACCCCCGCTCCACGGTCGGCACCGCCACCGATGCCAACGCGATGTTGCGCATCCTCTTCAGCCGGTTCGGCAAGCCGCAGATCGGCTCGTCCCAGGCGTTTTCCTTCAATGTGGCCTCGGTCCAGGCGTCCGGGATGATCAAGAAAGGTGACGGGAAGTCCGAGAGGGTGAACTTCAGCCGTACCGGCGGCATGTGTCCCAACTGCGAGGGGCGGGGCTCGGTCACCGACTTCGACCTGTCCCAGCTGTACGACGAGAGCAAGTCGCTCAACGAAGGCGCGCTGACGATTCCCGGCTACAGCATGGACGGCTGGTACGGCCGCATCTTCAGGGGCTGCGGTTTCTTCGACCCCGACAAGCCCATCAAAAAATTCAACAAGGTGGAACTCGACGCTCTGCTCCACAAGGAGCCGACCAAAATCAAGGTCGAGGGCATCAACCTGACCTATGCGGGCCTGATCCCGACGATCCAGAAGTCGTTCCTGTCCAAGGATCGGGAGGCGATGCAGCCCCACATCCGGGCGTTCGTGGACCGGGCGGTCATCTTCACTACCTGCCCCGAGTGCGACGGCACCCGGCTCAGCGAGGCGGCCCGCTCGTCGAAGATCAGGAAGAAGAACATCGCCGACCTCTGCGCGATGCAGATCAGCGATCTGGCCGAGTGGGTCCGCGACCTCAAGGAGCCGTCGGTGGCGCCGCTGCTCGAGGTGCTGGGGGAGACCCTCGACTCGTTCGTCGAGATCGGGCTGGGCTACCTCTCGCTCGATCGGTCGTCGGGCACGCTCTCGGGCGGCGAGGCGCAGCGCACCAAGATGATCCGCCAGCTCGGCTCCTCGCTGACCGACGTCACCTACGTCTTCGACGAGCCGACGATCGGTCTGCATCCGCATGACATCCAACGCATGAACGAGCTGTTGCTGCAGCTGCGCGACAAGGGCAACACGGTGCTGGTCGTGGAGCACAAGCCCGAGGCGATCGCAATTGGCGACCACGTCGTCGACCTCGGCCCCCGCGCCGGCGCCGAGGGCGGGGAGGTGGTCTTCGAGGGCAGCGTCGAGGGACTGCGGGCCAGCGAGACGCTCACCGGGCAGCACCTGGACGATCGCGCCTCTCTGAAGCCCTCGGTGCGCACCTCGTCGGAGGCGCTGGAGGTGCGCGGCGCCAGCACCCACAACCTGCAGGACGTCGACGTTGACATCCCGCTCGGGGTGCTGGTCGTCATCACCGGGGTGGCGGGCTCGGGCAAGAGCTCGCTGATCGGCGGCTCGGTATCTGGGCGGGACGGGGTGGTGACGGTCGACCAGACCGCGATCCGCGGCTCGCGGCGCAGCAACCCGGCGACCTACACCAAGCTGCTCGACCCGATCCGCAAGGCGTTCGCGAAAGCCAACGGCGTGAAGCCGGGGCTGTTCAGCGCCAACTCCGACGGCGCCTGCCCCAACTGCAATGGCGCCGGCGTCATCTACACGGACCTGGCGATGATGGCCGGCGTCGCCACGACTTGTGAGGAGTGCGAGGGGAAGCGCTTCCAGGCCGAGGTGCTCGAGTACGAGTTTGGTGGCAAGGACATCAGCGAGGTGCTCGCGATGTCGGTAGTCGAGGCCGAGAAATTCTTCGGCGACGATGAGGCGCACATACCGGCTGCGCACAAGATCCTCGGCCGACTAGTCGATGTCGGTCTCGCCTACCTCGGCATCGGCCAACCGCTCACCACGCTCTCGGGGGTGAGCGGCAGCGGCTCAAGCTGGCCACCCACCTGGCCGAGAAGGGCGGCGTCTACGTCCTCGACGAGCCGACCACCGGCCTGCACCTCGCCGACGTCGAGCAGCTGCTCGGCCTGCTTGATCGGCTGGTCGACTCCGGCAAGTCGGTGATCGTCATCGAGCACCACCAGGCGGTCATGGCGCACGCCGACTGGATCGTCGACCTCGGCCCCGGCGCCGGCCACGACGGCGGCCAGATCGTCTTCGAGGGCACGCCCACCGACCTCCTCGCCGCCCGCTCCACCCTCACCGGCGAGCACCTCGCGGCTTACGTGGGAAGTTGATCGATTAAGGCCTGGGCTAAGCGGCTTCAGATCGACCGCCGCCGGCCTGATCGTTCGCTAGATCTCGATATCCCGGGGATGATTTCCCCCGCTAAGGTGGGCGCGTGAGCAAGCTCGACGACGCCTGCTCTGTGATTGCGCCTCGCCTGCGCGAGCGTCTCCCCGAGCTGGAAGCGGCGATCGTCACCCGTGTCTACGCGATCGCGGATCCCCGTGAGGTTGCCGATCCCACCTATCTGCACAGCTTGCACGGCGCCCTCACCGCCGTCCTCGAGCACTCCGTCGCGGTCCTTGAGTTAGGCGAGCGCCAGGCTCCCGGTATTCCCCCCGCACCGCTGGCGGAGGCTCGCCTTGCCGCTCGCGCCGGCGTTGCCCTGGACACCGTGCTGCGTCGCTATGTCGCCAGCAAGGCCCTGCTCGACGACTGCCTGGCCGAGGAGGCGGAGCGCGCCGACGTCTCGAGTGCCGACCTGCGTTGCCTGCTGCGCCGGCAAGGGATGCTGCTCGACAGTCTGCTCGAGGCGGTCAGCGCCGAGCACGTTCGCGAGGCTAAGCGTTGGCCGAGCAGCTCGGCGGAGCGGCGCCGGGAGTGCGTCAAGGGCCTGCTCGCCGGCGAGTTGGTCGATCACTCCAAGCTCGAATACGACCTCGACGCCCACCACCTCGCCCTGATGGCCAAGGGAGAGGGGTCGCCGGAGGTGATGCGCGTGCTGGCGAGGAGGCTCGACCGTCGCCTGCTGGCGGTTTGCCGCGAGGAGGAGCCGATCTGGGCATGCTGGCTCGGCGGCGGTCGCCAACTCGAAGCCGAGCAAGCTCTACGGGCGCTTGGTGAGATCTCCCTGGATCGAGTCTTCGTGACGGTCGGTGAGCCCGGCGAAGGGCTCGCGGGCTGGCGGTTCAGTCACCGTCAGGCCAAGGCGGCGTTGCCGATTGCAGAGCGCCGGGGGCAGCCCGTCCTCCGCTACGCCGACGTCGCCATGGTCGCATCGGTGCTTCGCGACGATCTCGTCGCCACCTCGCTGCACCAGCTCTACCTGGAGCCGCTCGAAAGGGCGCGCGATGGCGGCAAGGTTGCGCGCGAGACCCTGCGCGCTTACTTCATGGCCGACCGGAACATCTCTTCGACCGCTGCTGCGTTGGAGGTCGATCGCCGCACGGTGACAAATCGCATCCGTGCCATCGAGGATCTCTTCGGCCGTCCACTCAAGGACTGCTCGACGGAGCTGGAAACCGCCCTGCGGCTCTCGGACTGACTCGAACCGGGCGCCTTTCCCAGGTTGCTGAATCCCGGGCGAGCAAGACCCCACATTGGGGAGGCGCCGCCGCGCGTATCTGGGGAGGATCGGCTTGATTCCATCTGACGAGGAAGGGCGAGCAAATGAGGAAGCACATGATTCGTGCCGCGGCTGTCGTCGCGGCGCTCGGGTTGATCGTGGTTGCGAATGCCGTGGCCAAGCCGCAGGTGGTCAAAATTGGGAATCTCTTCCTCGAAGACGACGGCGGGATCTCGCCGTCCAAGCTGCCCAGGCACGAGCAGGTGCCGATCTCGGCACACATCAACGGTCGAATCGGCACCACGGACGGCAGTCATCCTCCGGCGATCAGGCGGGTGGTCGTCGACTTCGACAAGACGATCGAAGTGCACGCCAAGGGTTTGCCTTCCTGCGGGCGGGGTCAGCTCACGGCGCGTTCAACCGTGGACGCGAAACGGGCCTGCTCCGATGCGATCGTCGGTTCCGGTGAGGGTGAAGTCGAGGTTGCCTTCCCTGAACAAGCACCGTTCTCCGCCAAAGGCCCAATCGTCCTCTTCAACGGTGGTGTCCACAGTGGCACCACGCTTCTCTTGATCCATGCCTACGTCGCGGTCCCGGCGCCGACCGCGGTCATCGTCCCGGTCAAGATCACCCGCATCCGGCGGGGCCACTACGGGATCCACGCTGATGCCCAGATCCCCCGGATTGCCGGTGGTGCCGGCTCGGTCACCGATTTCGAGTTCAACATCGACCGCAAATTCACTTACAAGGGCAGAAGGGAGAGCTACCTGACCGCCAGCTGTCCGACCGGGCGTTACTACACCGAAGGGGAAGCGCTTTTCGCCGACGGCACTTCGCTGAAGAGCATCCACGTCCTGCCCTGCACGCCGAAGGGTTAGCCTTTGCCGGAGGATCGCGGTCTGCGGCGATTGCCTAGCTGACGCACCCGTTTGGCCAGCGGTTGGGGGTCAGGGTGGGGCCACGGCTGGCCGTGATCGCTTGGGTGTTGGCGGTCGCCGCCCTGTCGGCGCGACGAATCTTGCCGCGGAGCTTCCTTGCCTTTGGTGTGGGGGCCGTCGACTTGATCGCGGCCGCTCCCACGTATGGGTTCCGCGCCGCCTTGACCAAGCGGACCAGGGAGCGCGGACCTCCGTATGCGCGCAGGGTCCTCTCCAGCGAGTAGATCGGCACTTCGCGGGCACCGAGGGTTGCGGCCAGACGGACGTCGTGGAGGAGACTGGCGAAGCGGCGGTAGGGCCCGCGGCCGGCGGAGCCGAAACTGAGCTGCCCGACTTCGCCGTACTCGCGCTGGGCGGAGCGGAAGTAAGAGGAGATGATGCCGGGACCGGGGTCGTGCCCCGAGTAGTAGTTGAAGACGCTGCGATAGACCTGGAAGAAGAGCTCGTGCCACGGCGCCACCGGCAGGATGAAGTTGGCGGCGTCCTGGAGCGCCAGATGGCCGTCGCTGATGTCGTCGAGCGCGGCCGGCATCGGTGCGGCGGAGATCCTCACTCCATGACGCTCGGCCCAGCGCACGACCCCCGCGTACCCGCGCCAGGCGGCGCACTGCTGGATAGGGTCGATCGTCGGCTGGAAGACCGACTCGAAGGCCCCGCCGCCGCTGCCCCCCATGATCGCCGCCGTCATCTCGAAGGGCGTGCGCAGTCGCGGCTCGGGGTCAAGGGCGAGGCCTCGCAGCCGGACGCGCCTCTCCCGCGCCCAGCGGACGGCCGCCTTGACCGCCCCCAGGTGCTCGCTCGCCGCGCCCTCCCAGGCCCAGTAGCCGGCGGTGTAGGGGACGAGGATCCAGCCCCATACCGGGACGCCGAGCCGGTTGGCTGTGCGGATGATCCGCAGTGCGTCGTGGCGCTGGGGCATGCCCGCAGGCACTGGACCGAAGTCCCGCCGGTAGCGAAGGTTGAAGTAGAGGGGGATCTTATGGCGACGCAGGATGCGCCAGAGGCGCGGTGTGTAGAAGTGCGTGTCCCGCCTGTTCCAGTAGGTCTCGGGGACGTCCCAGTCCGTGCCGGGCACGGCCTCGCCCGCCCAGAAGCCGATCGTCGTCCCTGTCCGCGGCGTAAGCGGGGTCTGCGGGCCGACCGCGGTCGCGCGCTTGGCAATCGCGGCTTGCGGGGCGAGCAGCGCCAGTGCGGCAACGGCTGTCAGGGCGACCGCTGCGCGGCTCATCGGGAAGATTCTAGTGTTAAGGGTGCCGATGTCCGGAGAGGAGTGGACCGCAGATGAGGAGAAAGTCCAGCGCTATCTAGAGCGGGCGGACGAGTTTCCCCACCGCCTGGAGGGTGAGGGGGTGCTGCGCGAGCATGTCCCGCGGGAGGCTCGGCGCGTGCTCGACCTCGGCACCGGTGACGGGCGCCTGCTCGCGCTGCTGCATGCCGAACGCGCCGAGATGCACGGGGTTGGGCTCGACTTCTCCGAACTGATGCTGGATGAGGCGCACGAGCGCTTCGCCGGTGAGGAGAGCATCGAGCTGATCGAGCACGACCTTTCCCAGTCACTCCCCGATCTCGGCCGCTTCGACGCGGTCGTCTCCTCGTTCGCCATCCACCACCTCGAGCACGAGCGCAAGCGCTCGCTCTATGGCGAAGCGTTCGAGCTGCTCGAGCCAGGTGGGGTCTTTGCCAACTTCGAGCACGTTGCCTCGCCCAGCGAGCGCCTGCATGCCGCCTTCTTCGCGGCGATCGAGGAACCGCTCGAGAACGAGGACCCATCCGACCGCACGCTCGACGTCGAGACGCAGCTTGGCTGGCTACGCGAGATCGGCTTCGAAGACGTCGACTGCTACTGGAAGTGGCTGGAGATGGCGCTGCTTGTTGGGGTCAAGTCGGCCTAGCCGAGCATCATCCATACGCGGGAAGTTGATTAGATGCCGTCGATTGATCAAAGCGGCAAATGGGGGTATCTGGGTCCATGAGGTTCTTCACGATTTTCAGGGGCAGATGGATTGTCTGCCTGTCGTTCGGCCTCGTTGCGGTCTTCGGCATCACCGCCTGCGGCGATTCCGGGGCGAGTGAAGAGGAGCTGAACCAGGCGAAGCGGGAGGGCGCCGCGCATGCCCGCGAGCAGGCAAGGATCAAGCAGATCCAGCGCGAAATCCGGAGGCTTCGCCGGGGAAACGGCACCACACCATCATCGCCGAGCGGTTCGGGCACGACCGCCTCGTCGGAAGGAAGCAGTGGATGTGGCGGCGAACTCTCGGTTGGCCCCAACACGACCTGCCCCTTCGCCGTGAACGTCGAACGGGCCTACTTCGAAGAAATCGGCTCCGGAAGTGGAACCGTCGTTGCTTACAGTCCCGTCACCGGAAAGACCTACTCGATGTACTGCACGGCGGGCACGCCCCACGTCTGCACCGGCGGCAACGACGCCTCGGTCTACTTCCCGTAGCCCGGCGGCCCCAAATAGGTTGTTGTTGCGCCGCGCACTCGGATATCTGACGGCAGCTCTGCTCCTCACTGGCTGCTTGGCGATGACTGGTTGCGGCTCGGGAGAAGGCTCCGGTCGTGCCGAAAAGACCGTCGACGTGGCGTTGCACCAGCAGCAGGCTAAGCGCCACCGACTGGAACGGAAGCTGGCCGATGTCAGGCGTCGGGCGCGCCGCGAAGCACGGACGGCGCGTGCCGCCCGTGCCAAAGCCGAGGCCGCGCGCCGGTCCGCTGGCGCCGGCGGTCCGCTCTTCTCCTCCGACGCGCAGCGCTCCTTCGCCGCGCTCGCCACCTCGATCCCGGCTGAAGTCGGCCTTGCGGTGGCCGCGCTCGGCGGCTCAGGTGAGGTCGAGACCTTCGGGTCCCTGCAGTCGGGTCACGCGTGGAGCACGATCAAGCTGCCGATCCTCGTCACGCTGATGCGCGAAGGGGCGCTGAGTGCGGGGGAGGAACAGTGGGCCGCGGCCGCGATTGAGGCCTCGGACAATGAAGCGGCGGCGAGCCTCTTCGACCAGCTGGAGCGGACGCACGGGGGGCTCGACGGCGCCAGCGCCGCCGTCGACGAGGTGCTGGCCGCCGCCGGCAGCACGGGCACCACGCTGGCCACCGATCCGCCTCCGCGCGGCGCCGTCTCGACCTACGGTCAGACCGAGTGGTCGCTGGTCGGCTCTGCGACCTTCCTCCGCTCGCTGGTCAACGGCTGCCTGCTCGACCCTGCTGGAACCGAATACGTCGCCGGCCTGATGGGAAGCGTGATTCCCGAACAGCACTGGGGCCTGGGCGAAGCGGGTTTCGAGCCGAGCTGGTCGGTCGGGCTCAAGGGAGGCTGGGGACCGGAGGCCGGATCGGGCGCCTACCTGGTCCGCCAGGTCGGCGTCGTCCGCGACGGCAAGTCGGGCGTTGTCGCCTCAATGATTGCCAGCGATCCATCCGGGTCCTTCGGCGGGGGGATCGAAGCCGTCACCCGGCTTGCCTCCTGGCTGCGGGAAAGCCTGAAGGGCCTCGGGCCTGCTGCGAGCGACTGTTAGCCGCAGCGGCCCAGGCGACTGAGCTTGCGGCGATATTTCCGCATCGATCTGTGGCGCCAGTCGCCGTGTGTCTGGCTGCCCAGGCTTGCGACCCGCTCTCGGTGGTAGGGCGAGCTGAGGCTCTCGTTGTGGCCGATCACGTTGCTGAGTTTGATGTGGAGACGGCAACGCAGGTACTGGGTGAGGCGCAGTGAGGCGTGCATCTGGCGCCGATTCCCCAGCACGTCCCCGTCGCTGTAGCCGGTGTGCTCGATCCCGATCGCGGTCCAGTTGAGGCCGACCGTGTGGCGGCAGCGCGTGCGC
Source organism: uncultured Solirubrobacterales bacterium (assembly GCA_963715455.1). Lineage (GTDB taxonomy): Bacteria > Actinomycetota > Thermoleophilia > Solirubrobacterales > 70-9 > VRUE01. The sequence goes on from OY970245.1 coordinate 1,017,720, forward strand.
AGATTGACCAGCCGGTAGATGCGCCCCGAGGAAGAGACGACGAAGTGGGCGCAGACGTTGGGCAGCTCGCCCAGCTCGCCGTCGGGGACGTCGGGCGCGAACGTGTTGTGCACCGCCGCTGCGCTGCCGGCCACCGCGACGTGCTCGACGATCACCCGCGGGTGGCGCAGGCGCCACGTGTGTTCTCCGTAATGGCGCTCGGAGTAGGCGGCCATCTCGCGCTTGCGACCCGGTCCGAAGGGGATCAGCCATTTGCGGATCGGTGGCTTCACGACTGAGGTCACGGCGTCGCTTCGGCCGGCCGCGGCTGGCCCGCCCGCCAGAAGGGAAGCGGCGGTCGTCGTCACCAGGAGCACGAGTCCGGCGACTGCAAGCGGCCGCCGCTTCACTCGGCGCCCCCGTACTCCTTGTAGGGGTACCACCATTCCTTACGCTCGATCTTCGACTCCATGTGGACGTGCTTGGTCTCCTGAAAGGCCTCGAGGCCCTCGCGGCCCAGCTCGCGGCCGAGGCCGGACTGCTTGAAGCCGCCGAAGGGGCCGGCGTCGTTGTCGGTCAGAGGGTCGTTGATCCAGACCGTGCCGGCGCGCAGCTCGCGCATGCAGCGCACGGCGCTCTCCAGGTCGCCGGTGTAGACGTTGGCGCCGAGGCCGAACTCGGTGCCGTTGGCCAGCTCGATCGCCTCGTCCAGCGAGCTGACGGGGACGATCGGGGCGACCGGGCCGAAGGTCTCCTCGGTGAGCAGCGCGCTGTCGGGTGCGGCGCCGGTTACCACCGCCGGGGCGAGGAAGTGACCGCGCTCCGTGGCGCCACCGTCACCGCCAACGAGGATCTCGGCGCCGGCCGCGGTCGCCGCTTCGAGCTGGGCGATCACCTTGGCCCGCTGCGGCTCGGAGACCATCGGGCCGATGTCGGTTGCCGTCTCGAATGGGTCGCCGAGCACGAGGCTGCGGGTGTGGTCGACGAAGGCGTCGACGTACTCGTCGAAGACCTGCTCGGCGACGTAGAAGCGCTCGGCCGAGGTGCAGACCTGGCCGGCGTTGAGGAAGGCGGCCCAGGCACCGCCGCGGGCGGCGACCTCGATCTCGGCGGCGACGTCGGCGCAGACGATGAAGGCGTCCTTGCCGCCCATCTCGAGGTTCATGCGCGCCATGCGCTCGGTGCAGGCGGCGGCCACCTTCTTGCCGGTCGCCACCGAACCGGTGAAGGCGACGCAGTCGACGTCTGGGTGGGCGGCGATCGCGGCGCCCACCTCACCCGCCCCGGCGACGATGTTGACCACGCCGGCCGGCAAGTGCTCGAAGGGGCCGGCCAGCGCCAGGGTCGAGAGCGGGGTCAGCTCGGAGGGCTTGCAGACGACGCAGTTACCCGCCGCCAGCGCCGGGGCCACCTTCCAGGCGAGCAGCAGCAGCGGGTAGTTCCAGGGCACGATGCAGCCGACTACGCCGAGCGGGTCCTTGACCACCATCGCCAGCTGGCTCGACTCGATCGGCGGGATCACGCGGCCGGCATGGTCGCGACCGATCTCGGCGTAGTAGTCGAAGGCGGCCGCCGTCCACTCCAGCTCGTCGCGGTTCTCGAGCAGTGGCTTGCCGCCCTCGGCGGTCATCGTGCGGGCCAGGCCCTCGGCCTCGCTGCGCAGGCGGCGCGCAACCTCATGGAGCAGCTCGCAGCGCTCACCGGCGGTTGTCCGAGCCCAGCCTGGCCAGGCTTCGCGCGCTGCGGCGACGGCGGCGTCGATCTGCTCGGGCGAGGCGGCCGGCAGCTCGACGAACGTCTCGGCTGTATAAGGATTCTCGACTGCGAGCGGCTCGCCGGTGCCGGCGACCAACTCACCGCCGATCAGCAGGGACGGTGCGGGGTCGCTTCCGGTGAGCATCGTTGCGATTCAGGCTATTACTTGTGCATGTATCGGGAGGTGCATAGACCTTTGCGGCCCGCGATCGCCGGTATAGCGAGTGGCCTCGTCACCCTTGCGTTCGGCTTTGGGGCGCTCTGCGTCTTCTGGTTTACGGGCGACCATGACCCGTCTCTGACTGGCCTGTTCGAATACCGCAGCGCCACCGTCGGCGATGGTCTCCTGCTGCCTGTGCTCGTTGGCGTCCTCGCCGCCGCCGCCACCGCGCTGCGCAGCGCGGTGGCACCGCGCCGCCGCATGCTCGCGTCGTTGGGCGGCCTGCTGGGCGGCCTCTTGGGGGTGCTGGTGATCTGGCGCTGGCTCGAAGACCCAGATCCGCGCCTCAACTGGACCTGGCCCGCGCCCCACGACTTCAACTGCGCGGGCTGGGTTCACGCAGTCTTCCTGTGCGTTGCCGCGGCCGTCGTAGGTGCCCTGCTCGTCTACGTGCTGGTCAGCCTGCGTGCCCGCCGCAAGGAGGACGGAGGGTCGTTCGGCGCGTGGGCTTTCGGCGCGTGGGCGGCGGTGGGCCTCCTCGCCTTGATCCTGCGCGACAACCAGCAGGCTTCGGGCACGGAGGCGGCGCTGGCTACCAGCATGGCGATCGTCTTTGCAGCGCTGCTGGTCGTCGCTCTGGCCTTCTGGGCGGAGGGGAGGCGAATCGTCTCGTCGATCCTGGTTGGCGTGCTTGGTGCGGCAGGCACACTCGCCTACTGCTACTACTGGCCTCCTCCGCATCCTGGCTTGGTCGCGCCGCTCTGGATCCCGGTTGTCGCCTTGGCCTTCGCGCTCACCCAGCCGCTTTCCGCGGCGAGCGAGGCAGCCTTCAAAGGGCGTGCGGCGCTGTTGCTTGCCTCTGCCGTTGGAGCAGCGGGTGCTCTAGCGGTGGGCGTGCACGAGGTCGTGGATGGCCATCTGTGGTCGGTGCTCGCCAGCGGCTGCGCTGCCGCTGCGGCCCTGTTGGTGCCAGTAATTGCGATGGCCCCGGACAAGCTGCGTAGCGAGCTGCGTGAGGATCTGCTCGGGACCCTCGGCGTGGTCTGCTTCGTCATCGCCGCGCTGCTCAGCGCCGCATGGTTGGCATTCGGCGAGTTCGACAAGCAGCACGCGCTGGCAACGCTCGGCGCGGTCGAGCTGACCTTCGACATCCTTGTCTTCACCCTCTTCCGCAATCGCTTCCGGGACCTGGTCGACTCTGAGGCCAAGCTGGCGAGGGACAACCGCCCACCGCTCAGCCGTGAGGACGCTGAGTTCTGGCGAAAGCATGGACGCCTTCCCGAGCAGAAGCGCGGCAGCACGGAAGAAGAGGCGCGCAACGAGAAGGTCCGCTTTGGTGCCGTACCGGATCTGTACCTCAGCCTCTATGTCTTTGCCGCCGCAGCGCTCAGTGCGGTGGTCATCCTGCTCGCCGCCGCTGCCGATCCGATCGGCATCAACGATGTCGTTGTCGGGAACAATCCCGAAAGCGAGGTGCTCCTCCTCCTTGGCGCGGTGTTCCTGGGGGTACTCGTACTCGGCGGGCTGAGCGCCATGTGGGCTGCGCGGGAAGCGAGCCTTCCCGCGCATCATGCTCAGGGCCGGCGGCTGGGGGCAGGAGTGCTGCTCGGCGGCTTGGCCAGTGCCGCCGTTCTGGCCTTGACCACGCTGCTCGGCGGATCCATTAACCAGCCGGGTCTGGCCGCCGCCGCTGCCCTCGTCTACACATTGCTGGTCGTCGAGAGCCTCGTCTTTAGTCCTATGCGCTTGCAGCTCGAACGGGTTGACCTAAGCCGCGCCCTCTTGGTCGGCGTGACTGGCGTCGCCGTCTTCGCTGCCTCATTCTGGCTTTTTGCCGTGGGGGTCTGGTCCGACGGCGGCCCAGCGAGCGTCTGGAGAATCGGCGCGGCCTCGACGCTCGTTCTTGGATCCTGCTTCGTGCTCGCAGCGTCGACAGGCATTGCGCTGGCGAAGGCAGGATCGGGAAGGGCGATGACGCCCTCGGACCCCGATGTGAACGTCACCCTCGACCAGTTCCTCTATGCCCTCTTCATGTTTCTGATCGGGGTCTTTCCAGTGGCCGCTGCGGCGCAGATCGACGCTGCCAGTGGCGATTCGTTCGGCTTGGTGAGCAGCTTGATGTTCCTGCCGGGTGTGTTCGGAGCTTTCATCTGGGTCGTCGACAACAACTCCACTCACCACCGGGTCGAGGGGGAGCTTGCGGACCCGAGGCCGGCGATGTGGGAGCAAGCCGGCTGGGACTCAGTGGCCGCCAGGAAGCTGCTGGTCGAGTACCGAGAGGCCATGCACCTCCATGGCAAATTGCAGAACCGTGGAGCGGTAGCCGCCCTGGTCGCCGCGTTGGTCTTCGTGGCCGCCAAGTTGATGGGGGCTTGACGACGACGGCAAGGCCGGACGACGACCAGGGATTATCGCTGCCCCTGGGAGGGGACTAGAGTCGAACCACCGCAATCCCAGAGCATGGAGGAGAGATGATCAGCAAGGCAGACTTCATCGGAGTTCCCTCGCAGGACGCCGAGCGCTCGCGGCAGTTCTACATCGAAACGCTTGGCCTGCGGCCGGACGAGCATTCGCGGTTCGAGTTCTGGGCAGGAGACACCTGCTTCGGTATCTGGGAGCCGGCCAAGTTCGGCATGGAGTTCGCGCCACAGAAGAACGCCCATCCCGCCCTGCACGTCGACGACGTGGCCGCCGCGCGAGCCGAGCTGGAGGCGAAAGGCGTCGCCTTCAACGGCGAGATCATGGACACCGGCGTGTGTCACATGGCCTTCTTCAACGACCCTGACGGCAATGACCTGATGCTCCACAACCGCTACGCGCCTTACGAGGACTAGGGAGTCGATCACCGGGACCTCCACCGGCCTAGCTGTGTGAGATCGGCACGGGCTTGTACTGGCTGACCAGCCAGCGTGCCAGAATGCCCGTGGCGTGAGCGCGAACGGGGGACAGAGCGAGCACCTCGATGTGCTGATCGTCGGCGCCGGCCTTTCCGGCGTCGGCGCGGCGCACCACCTGCAGGAGGCGTTCCCCTGGCGCAGCTACGCGATCTTCGAGGCACGTGAGGACTTGGGGGGGACCTGGGACCTCTTCCGCTACCCGGGCATCCGCTCGGACTCCGACATGCACACGCTCGGCTACCGCTTCAAGCCCTGGACCCGGGCGAAGTCGATTACCGACGGCGAGTCGATTCTCGAGTACGTGCGCGAGACCGCGCGCGAGGCGGGCATCGACCGCCACATCCGCTTCGGCCACCGCGTCGTTCGCGCAGAGTGGTCCAGCCAGGAGGCTCGCTGGGCGGTGGAGGCGGAGCGCACCGACACAGGCGAGACGGTGAGCCTGACCTGTGGCTACCTCTGGGTCTGCAGCGGCTACTACCGCTACGACGAAGGCTTCTCGCCCGAGTTCGAGGGCAGCGAGGATTTCGCCGGCGAGATCGTCCACCCCCAGCACTGGCCCGAGGGGCTCGACTACGCTGGCAAGCGGGTGGTGGTGATCGGCAGCGGCGCAACGGCGGTGACCCTGGTACCCGCAATGGCCGAGCAGGCCGCGCACGTGACGATGCTGCAGCGCTCGCCCACCTACATCGCCTCGATGCCGGCGGAAGACCCGATCGCCAGCGGGCTGAGGCGGTTCCTGCCGCACCGCGCCGTGTACCCGATCGTGCGCTGGAAGAACGTGCTGCTGCAGTCGCTCTTCTACCAGCTCAGCCGCCGCCGGCCGGACGTCGTGAAGAAACTGATCCGGCGCGGCGTCGAACGCTCGCTGCCGCCCGGCTACGACGTCGACAAGCACTTCAAGCCGAAGTACGACCCCTGGGACCAGCGCATGTGCCTTGTTCCCAACGGCGACCTCTTTGAGGCGATCCGCGGGGGCAGGGCGACGGTCGTCACCGAGACGATCGAGCGCTTCACCGAGACCGGCATCAGGCTCGACTCCGGTGAGCAGCTGGAGGCCGATGTGATCGTCACGGCTACCGGTCTTAACCTGCTCTTCCTCGGTGGTATGGAGCTGATCGTCGACGGCGAGGTGGTCGAGATCTCCAAGAAGATGGCCTACAAGGGAATGATGCTCAGCGGCGTCCCCAACTGCGCCTTCACGGTCGGCTATACCAACGCCTCCTGGACGCTGAAGGCGGACCTCACCTCCGAGTACGTCTGCCGCATCCTCGCCCACATGGACGCCCACGGCTACCGCCAGAGCGTGCCCGAGATCACCGATACCAGCGTCGAGGAGATGCCGCTGCTCGACTTCACCTCCGGCTACGTGCTGCGCTCCCTGCACGAATTCCCCAAGCAGGGCTCGAGAGAGCCCTGGAAGCTGCGCCAGAACTACGTGCTCGACATCCGCACGATCCGCCGCGGGCCGGTCGAAGACGGCGCCATGCAGTTCTCTGCCTTGCGAGCCCAACCGGCGCGCGAGAAGATCTCCGCCTGATGGCGGACTATTCGGACCTGCGCGCCCTCTTCATCAACTGCACGCTGAAGCGCAGCCCGGAGGTCTCCAACACGCAGGGGCTGATGGATCTCTCGATGGAGATCATGCGCCGCAACGGGGTGACGGTCGAGTCGATCCGCGCCGTCGACCACGAGATCGCCAGCGGCGTTTGGCCGGACATGACCGAGCACGGCTGGGAGCACGATGAGTGGCCAGCGATCTTCGAGAAGGTGCTGGCTGCCGACATCCTCGTGCTCGGCATGCCGATCTGGCTGGGCGAGAAGTCCTCGGTGGCCACCGGAGTGATCGAGCGGCTCTACGGCAACTCGCACCTGCTCAACGACGCCGGCCAGTACGCCTACTACGGCCGCGTCGGAGGGTGCCTGGTGACCGGCAACGAGGACGGGATCAAGCACTGCGCGATGAACGTGCTCTACTCGTTGCAGCACCTCGGCTACACGATCCCGCCGCAGGTCGACGCCGGCTGGATCGGCGAGGCGGGGCCCGGCCCCTCGTACCTCGACGAGGGCTCCGGCGGGCCCGAGAATGACTTCACCAACCGCAACACCACCTTCGCGGCGTGGAACATGCTTCACCTGGCGCGCATGCTCAAGGACGCCGGTGGCATTCCCGCGCATGGCAACCAGCGCAGCGAGTGGGAGGCGGGTTGTCGCTTTGACTTTCCCAACCCCGAGCACCGCTGAGCGTTAACTCCAACACTGCTTGAGCAAATATGCTCCGCGCTAATTGAGCAAACTAGCGCGAGCATCGCTCGCAGAAGTGAGGGTGAAATGGCAACGCTTCGAGTGGCCACTTTCAACGCGGAGAACCTCTTCGCGCGCTGGAAGTTCGCCAAAGACATCGACCCGGCGGAGGCGAACAAGCGGGGTTGGACGGTCGACGAGACGCTCTTCGAAGAACTGGGCGTCGATGCGAAGACCTTGACCGGGATGGCGGTGCGTGAGGTGGACGCGGACGTGATCGCCTTCCAGGAGGTGGAGAACGTCGACACGCTCAAGCACTTTCGCAGCCAGTTCCTCGGCGGCCGCTCGGCCTACCCCTACGTGGCTGGGATCGACGGCAACGACCCGCGGATGATCGACGTGGCTGTGCTCAGCAAATTACCCATCGTTCGGGTGCGCTCCCATCAGCACCTGATGGACCCCGAGAAACCGACCACCACGCTGTTCTCCCGCGACTGCCTCGAAGTCGACATCGAAGTGGAGAAGGAAGTGATCGTCACCCTCTTCGTCAACCATCTCAAGGCGATGCTGGGCGGCAGGAAAGAGACCCGCGCTCGGCGCGAATCCCAGGCGAAGAAGGTGCTCGAGCTGATCAAGGACCGCTTCGGGGCCAAAGCGGGCAAAGCACCGTTCATCGTTCTCGGTGACTTCAATGACTACCTCGAGAAAGACAAACAGGGCGAGACCGGCATCGCCGATCTGGTCAAGTGGGACCAGGTGGAGAACGTGGTTGACAGGTTGCCGGCGAGCGAACGCTGGACTCACTACTACGCCAGCCGCAAGGTCTACAAGCAGCTCGATTACTTGCTGCTCTCCAAGTCGCTTGCGAAAGCGAGTGACGGGGAACCGGAGATCATGCGCAAGGGCACCCCGTTGCGTGCTGTCGAATACACCGGCGAGCGATTCCCGGGGGTGGGGGAGGACAACCCAAAGGCGTCCGACCACTGCCCGGTGGTGATGGACGTGACCATCGGGGCTTAGGCCCGAACTGCGGTGCCGTTCTGTGGGCCGGCTTACGCCGCGCCCGCGGACGGCTCCGGCAGCACAGCGATCGCTCGTCCAGGAGCGCCGCTGGCAACGGCGATCTTCACCGGCAGGAAGACAAAGGAGGCGCCGCGCGCCGGCAGCCGCTCGAGGTTGGTGAGCATCTCGACGAAGAGCATCCCGCGGCTCAGCCCCTCGACGTGGACTTCGTAGCCCTCCTCCGCCGAGCCCATGCTGGGCGCGTCGATGCCGAGCGTCGCCACCCCGCGTTCGTGCAAGAACACGGCGACGGCCGGCTCGGGCGCCGGCCAGGCGGGCCGCGACTGGAGCACGACGGGCTCGTGCACGAACGCCCTACCGGCTTCCCCCTTGACGTAGTGCTTGGACCAGCCGGTCAGCAGCAGGACGATCTCGCCGGGTTGCAGCCGCCCGTGCTCCTCCTCCCAGGCTTCGAGGTGGGCGACGCCGATCGGCGGGCTGACGCCGGGCTCGGCCTGACCGTCGAGGTGGCGTAGGTCGATCACCGCGGCGGGGCCGATCAGCTTGGCGAGGTCGAGTGTCTCGGCGCTTGCTCTGCCCAGCGGCCCGGCGTTGGGCAGGCCGGAGCCGGCCGGGGGAATCATGTGCGAGGGAGCGTCGACGTGGGTGCCGGCGTGCTCGTCGACGATGATGAAGTGGGTTACGTACTCGCCCAGCGAGCAGCAGCTGGCGCCGCTCGGCAGCTCGCCCTCCTCGTACCAGCTCCAGTTCTTGTGGGCGAAGGGCATGTGCTCGGGCCAGGTGCCCGGCAGGTGCTCGGAGAGCGTTACCGAGAGGTCGACGAGTTTGTCTGGAGCGACATCGATCAAGTCCTCCAGAGTATTAACGACGAGTGCGGATCAGGCTTGCGCCAGGAGCCGCTCGGCAAGGCGGTTCATGCCGCGCTCGTGGGCGGCCTTGGCGGCGCCGGCCCAGTCGGTCTGGCGATCGGGTGGCGGCTCGACTCCTGCGTCGCGCAGGGTAGCGATGTCCTTGAAGGCACGCAGGTCGTCAGCCGCCTCCAGCAGGGCGGCGCGCAGGGCGGGACGGGGCTCGCGGATCGCGTTTTCGAGGATTGCCTCTAGCGAGCCGTGGCGGCGCAGCAGCTCGGCGGCCGTCTTCGGCCCGACACCCTTGGCGCCGGGCAGGCCGTCCGAGGGGTCGCCGCGCAGGGCGATGAAGTCGGGCACCAGCTCGGGCTCGATGCCGTAGCGCTCGCGCACCTCGGCGGGGCCAACTTCTTCGGCGCCCTTTCCTTTGCCGCCGGTCTTCACGTAGAGCACGGTTACCCGCTCTGCCGCGCACTGGTACATGTCGCGATCGCCGGTGAGCAGCAGGGCTCGTCCACCAGCCTCGGCCTCCTGGTGGGCGTAGGTGCCGAGCAGGTCGTCGGCCTCGAGGTCGTCGCTGGTGGCGACGGTCCAGCCGAAGGCCTCGAAGAAGTCGCGGCCGGCGGCGAACTGGGGCGAGAGATCGTCAGGCATCGCCGCCTCGCGCTCCGCGTGGTAGGCCGGGTAGAGCTCGGTGCGGTAGGAAGCTGCGTCCGGGCCGAAGCAGAGGACGACGGCGCGCGGCTCGTAGCGTTCGACCTCGCGCAGGATCAGGTTGGCGGTACCGAGCAGCGCGTTGACTGGCCTGCCATCCGCCCCCTTGATCGAGTCCGGCAGCGCGTAGAAGGCGCGGAACAGCATCGAGGGCGTATCGACGGCAAGCAACGGCTGGGCCACGTGACCCAGCCTAGAGTTTGTGCTGACTTCGCCTTTGTTCGCCATAGCGGCGAACAAAGGCGAAGTCAGCCGGGGGAGGCGGTCGACTACGGTTTGCGACCGCTGTGGCTGATGACGCTCTGACAATCAAGGACTTGGCAAAGCGCTACCCAACCGGGGTCGAGGCGCTGCGCGGCGTCTCGCTACAGATCGCCCCGGGCGAACTGTTCGGGCTACTGGGGCCGAACGGAGCGGGCAAGTCGACGTTGATCCACTGCACGACGGGGCTGGCCCAGCCGACCGGCGGCACGATCCACGTCTTCGGTCACGATGCGACTGGCGACTACGGCCCAGCGCGGCAGGCGGTCGGCCTCGCCCCGCAGGAGCTCAACCTCGACTGGTTCCTCACCGTCGAGGAGACGCTCGACTACCACGCCGGCTACTTCGGCATGCCCAAGCGCGAACGGCGCGCGCGCACCAAGGAGCTGCTCGAGACCTTCTCGCTGACCGAGAAGGCCGACGAACGCACCCGCACGCTCTCCGGCGGGATGAAGCGGCGGCTGATCCTGGCGCGGGCGATGATGCACCGGCCGCGCCTGCTGATTCTCGACGAGCCGACGGCCGGCGTTGACGTCGAGCTGCGGCTCGAGCTCTGGCACTACGTGCAGCGCATCAACCAGGAGGGCACGACGATCCTGCTCACCACGCACTACCTGGAGGAGGCGGAGCAGCTCTGCGACCGGATCGCCTTCATCACCGACGGCCAGATCGTCGGCGAGGGGACGAGCGCCGAGCTTGCCGCGCGCTACGGCGTCGCCAGCCTCGAGGACGCCTACCTGGCCCTGGTCGGGCGCAAGGAGCTGTCCCGCTCCCATGTCGAGGTGGTGCCCTCGTGAGCGCCGCCCAGATTCGCTTCGCGACGCTCTGGCGGCGCGAGGTCAACCGCTTCATGAAGATCAAGAAGCAGACGCTGGGCGCGCCTCTGCTGGAAACCTTCCTCTACATCTCGGTCTTCGGCGCGGCGTTGGGCTCGCGGGTCGGCGACCTGCACGGGATCGACTACGTCGTCTTCGTCATCCCCGGCCTGATCATGATGTCGTTCTCGATCAACTCCTTCGCCAACAACTCCTCCTCGATCCTCCAGCAGAAGTTCCAGGGTGCGATCCAGGACCAGCTCTCCTCACCCGCCTCTCCCTTGGAGCTGTTGCTCGCCTTCTCGCTCGGCGGCTTCGCCCGCGGCTTGCTGGTTGCCGGGCTGACCTTCATCGCCGCCTCGCTGCTGGTCGACCTGCCCGTCGACCACATCCTGGTCCTGATCCCCTCGCTCTTCCTGGTCGGCTTCTTCTTCTCGCAGCTGGGCGTGCTGATCGGCGTGCGGGCCGAGCAGTTCGACGACGTCGCCTTCGCCCAGACCTTCGTCCTGCAGCCGCTGATCTTCCTCGGCGGCGTCTTCTACTCCGCGACCCTCTTGCCGCAGCCCTTCGAGACACTCACCCACTTCAACCCGATCTACTACATGATCAACCTGATCCGCTACGGCTTCGTCGGCTTCAGCGAAGTCAGCATCGCCCTCTCGCTGCTCGCCCTTAGCGCCGCCACCGCGGCGATCTTCCTGGTCAACCTGCGGCTCTTCAAGCAGGGCTACAAGCTGCGCGCCTAGCTACACCTAGTCGTCGAGAAGGTTCTCGCTGACCCAGGCGAGGTAGCCGCTGCTCCCAGCGAGCACCGGGATGGCGAGGATCTCCGGCTCCTCGTAGGAGTGGGCGGCTCGGATCGCCTCCTCGACCTGCTCATAGAGGCGCGCCTCGGTCTTCGCCAAGCACTGCCACTCACGCTCGCTCTCGAGCTGGCCTTGCCAGCGGTAGCGGCTCTCGATCGGCCCGACGGTCTGTACGCAGGCAGCCAGCCGCCGCTCGAGCAGCAGCGCGGCGAGTCGCTCGGCTTCCTCGGCCGAACCGACCGTGGTCAGTACCTGGACGTAATCGCTCATTGACCGAGGCTAGGCCTCGGCGAGGGGCAGGCGCTCGGCCAGGCCGGTCAGCTCGAGCACGCGCGTCACCGCCGGTGAGTCGCTGGGCACGAAACGAATCCGGGTCTCGGTCTCGTTGCGGTTGAGGGCCGCGACCAAGAGGGCGATGCCGGTCGAATCAATGAACTCGAGCTCGCGCATGTCAACCACCACTGGTGTGGACTCTTCGGCGAGGACCTGCTCGAGAGCGCGCTCGGCGGTGCTGGCGTTGGCGAGGTCAAGCTCGCCGCAGAGGGCGACGACTCGGTTGCCACCGTTTGCCTCTGTGCGCACTACGAGCGTGCCGTCGGCGATCTCGCGTTGCTCGCTGGACATCTTTGTTACTCCCTGGGTAAAGGCTCGTCGCAACCGTCGGGTAGTTGCGATTGCTGCGTACGCCTCCAGGGTAACGGAGGTCTACAGGTAAGCAAGCAGAGGAGCGAGGCAAAGATGGAGACCAGCGTCACGCGTAGCAAGGGAATCTTCGACGGCGCCAGCGCCGAGACGCGCCAGAACGTGGTCGAGCTGCTGACCAAGGCGTACTGGATGGAGATCGAGACGGTGACCAGCTACCTCGCTGCCTCGGTCAATCTGGATGGGGTGCGCGCTCAGGAGATCAAGGAGTCGCTGGAGCGGGACGTCGAGGAGGAGCTCGGCCACGCGCGGCGATTTGCCGAGCGGATCAAGGAGCTCTACGGGGTTGTTCCCGGCTCGGAAGGCTTCGTCGCCGAGCAGTCCTATCTGCAGCCGCCCGATGAGCAGACCGATGTGGTCCACGTGATCCGCGGCGTGATTAAGGCCGAGACCGGCGCGATCGAGCACTACACGCGGGTCGTCGAGGAGACCGACCAGGTCGATCCCGTCACCCAGGACATGGTGATCGCGATCCTCCACGACGAGCAATCTCATCGCCGCCTCTTCGAGGGGTTCCTGCGCGAGTACGAGCTTGAGGGCCTCGCCTGAGCGAGGCCGGTCGCAGCGGCATCCCTCCGCAAGGTTTGGGCCCTGTGTAGCGGGTAGCCGAAGGAATCGAGCAAACCAGCAATGAGGAGGACTTACATGGCAACGCTGCAAGAGGCCGGCGAGGTCACCGGCACCATGGACAAGGACTACAACGTCATCTGGTTCGTCGAGCAATGCCTCAGCAACGTGCTGCGCCTCGAGACCTACATCGAGGACGCGGACCGCGCGGGTGACGGCGAGCTAGCGGATTTCTTCCGGCGCGCCCAGGAGGCGAGCCGCAAGGGCGCTGAGCAGGGCAAGGAGCTGCTGCGCAGCCGGCTCAGTACCTGAGGAGCGAGATGGAGGAGCGTCGATGCCACCGCGTGGAGTGAAAAAAGGCAGCAAACGGGCTCGGCAGTACGAGCACATCAAGCAGAGTGAGAAGCAGGCGGGGCGTTCAGAGAGCCGCGCCGAGGAAATCGCGGCGCGCGCGGTCAACAAGGAAAAGGCGCGCTCGGGTGAATCGCGCACGGTGGCCGGCGCCGGCTGAGCCACGTCTACCAGGCGTCGATGAAGCGGCGCTCTCCCTCGTTGGTCTTGCCTGTCTGGGCGGCGGCGATCGTCGAGGCGATCAGCGCGCGCGTCTCCGCAGGGTCGATTACGTCGTCGATCTCAAAGAGCGCCGCCGCGTTGATCGCCCTGGCGTTCTCCTCGGCGGCCGCGGTGAGCTCGCGCACGCGGCGCTCGCGCTCGTCTTCGTCGGCGATCTCTTCCAGCTCCTTGCGCAGCGCCAGCCGGACGGCGCCCTCAAGACCCATCGGGCCTAGGTGTGCGGAGGGCCAGGCGACGGTAAGCAGGGGCTCGTGCATGCTGCCCCCGGTCATTGCTTGGGCGCCGAGCCCGTAACCCCGTCGCAGGATCACGGCGATCAAGGGCACGCGCAGCGCCGCCCCGGCGATCAGCAGACGCGAGGCGTGGCGTACCAGCCCGGTTGCCTCGGCCTGCGGCCCGACCATGATCCCCGGGGTGTCGACGAGCGAGACGACGGGCAGGCCGAAAGCGTCGCAGAGCTGTAGGAAGCGAGCCGCCTTGTCGCCGGCGTCGCTGGTGATCGCCCCGGCCGTATGACGTGTGTCGTTGGCGATTACGCCCAGCGGCCGGCCCTCGATGCGGATCAGCGCGGTGACCAGCTCCGGGGCGAAGCGCTCGCGCAGGAAGGTGACCGAGCCCTCGTCGGCAAGCGTCCCAATGATCGGCTGCACGGCGTAGGCGCGGCGCTGGCGCTCGGGTACGGCGTCGCGCAGGGCCGTCTGGTCGGGGGCTGGGCCCGGCGGTGTCGTCCCCTGGAAGTAGCTCAGCAGCAGCTTGGTCGCGGCGACTGCCTCGGTCTCATCGGTGACGACGAGGTCGACGACGCCGTTGGCGGCCTGCATTGCGGTCGGGCCCACCTCGTCCGGATCGACGCGGCCGAGCCCTCCACCCTCGATCATCGCCGGCCCGCCCATGCCCAGCGAGGCGTTTTCCGTGGCGACGATCAGATCGGCGCAGCCGGCGATCATCGCGTTGCCGGCGAAGCAGCGGCCGGCGACGATCGCGATCCGCGGCACAAGGCCGGAGAGCCGTGCCCAGAGCGCGAAAGCGCGGGTGTCGAGCGCTGAGACCACCGGGTAGTCGGTGTCGCCGGGGCGGCCGCCGCCGCCCTCGGCGAAGAAGACGGTGGGCAGGCGCATGCGCTCGATCAACTCGAAGAGCCGGTCCTTCTTGCGGTGCCCGAGGGCGCCCTGGGTGCCCGCAAGGACCGTGTAATCGTAGGAGAGCACCGCGCAGGCAGAGCGCTCGTCGCCAAAGAGCTCGCCGTTGATGCGCGCCGTGCCCCCGATCAGGCCGTCGGCCGGGGTGCGGGCGATCAGCTCCTCGACCTCACGGCGGCCGCGCTGCGCGGCGATCGCGAAGCGGCCGTACTCGACGAAGGAGTCCGGGTCGACCAGGTCGGCGAGGTTCTCGCGCGCCGTGCGACCGCCGACCGCGTGGCGCCGCTCGACCGCGTCGGCGCGAGCCGCATCCTCGGTCAGCGCTCGGCGACGCAGCACCTCGGCGAGGTCTGAGCCGTTTCCGGTATCGCTCGGTTTCCCTGCGGACACGCGCGGCATGTTCCCAGACGCCGCTTGGCTCACCCAGGCGGGAATTGGTAAGTACCCCTTGATCGACTTGGACGTTCGTTGTACTTTCCCGCCTTCATTCGTCCCCCAGGCGCGGGCCGTTCCTCGCGTCGGCAAGGAGAGCAACTTGAAGCAGCGTCTGTCTCGTCCCCTGTCCGCCAAGCTGGCGACCGCGATCGCCGTCGGTGTAGTGGCCTCGATTGCCGTTGCACCAGGCTCGGCGACCGGCGCCACCAGCGCCAACACCGTCTTCATGAAGATCAGCAAAGGCAAGCTCGTCTTCTCTGGCCCGAAAACGATCGTCGCCGGCGAAGAACTGACCGTGCGCAACAAGACCAACCCGAAACAGGTCGGGCCGCACACCTTCTCGCTGGTCACCAAAGGCTCGCTGCCGAAGACCCCGAACGCGCGGAAAAACTGCTTCACGCCGAAACACATCTGCATGGCGATCGCCAAGTGGCATGGCGTCAAAGGCAACGGCCCGGTGAAAATCAATCCGGTCGAGGCCGGTCTCGAAGGCTGGGACATGCTCGGCAGCGTGAGTGAGACCGGCGACTCTTGGTTCACCGGCAACAAAGCGGGCACCTCACTGACTCAGAAAGTGAGCGCGACAGCTGGGACGAGGCTCTACTTCCTTTGCGCCATCCACCCGGAAATGCAGGGCTCGGTCGAAGTCCTGCCGGGCGGCTAGCGAGACGGCTGGAGGCTCCTCAGATTCGCCCCGCCTGGGGCGCCGGGCATTCCTCGGCGCCCTAGGAGGCGGCGCGCTGGCCACGGCCTTGCCGCTCGGCCTGCGCCCAGCTGCCCTTCTGGAAAAGCAAGAGCGCAGTGTTTCCGCCGCGGGACCGGCGCCCTTTCACAGCCCGCTGCCGATCCCGCGGGTGCTCGAAGACGCCCATCTGACTATCCCGATCCGTGAGGCCGAGGTGCAAGCGCTGCCTGGTCCCAAGACGCGTATGTGGACCTACGGCGGCAGCTTCCCCGGGCCGACGATCAGGCGTCCGGCCGGCAAGCGCACCTCGGTCACTTTCCAGCACCAGCTGCCGCGCGCCGCAGGCGAGCTCACCGTGCACTTGCACGGCGGCCACAACCGCACCCAGTTCGACGGTCAGCCCGGTGGGCTGACCCGCTCGCATGCCCGCTCGCTCTATTGCCGCATCCCGCCGGGTCTCTCGGCGCGCCAATCGGGCAACGATCAGCTGCTGCGCCCCGGCGGGCAGCGCACCTACGTCTACGACCTTGTCGAGAACGGCGAGCCCGAACGCGCCGCCTTCCAGTGGTATCACGACCATCGCCTCGATCACACGGCGCGCAACGTCTGGCGCGGCCTGGCGGGAATGTGGATCGTCGACGACGAGTTCGACGGCGGCCTGCCGCTACCTCGCGGCGAGCGCGATCTGGCCCTGATGATTGGTGACCGCAGCTTCGACCGCAGCAACCAGCTCACCGATCCGTTCACCAGCCTGCATCCTCCTAACGATGGGGTCGCCGCTGATCGCGTGCTCGTCAACGGCGCCTACATGCCCTACCACCGGGTCCGTCCGCAGCGCTACCGCTTGCGCATCCTCAACGTCTCCCAGTTCCGCTCCTACAACCTCTACCTCTCAAACGAGGCGCCGCTGCTGCAGATCGGCAGCGATAGCGGCCTGATGCCGAGGCCTGTGCGCCGCCGAGAAGCGCTAATCGGGCCAGGCGAGCGCATCGAGCTGGTGGTCGACTTCGCCGGCGCGGCGGGGGAGAGGCTGGAACTGCGCAGCCGGCCGGTGCGGGGCCGGCAGCCGGCGGGGGCACGCGCCTACGCAGGCGCCGTGATGCAGTTCCGGGTCGAGCCGGGGCGGATGCCCGACCGCACGCGGGTGCCGCGCCGGCTGCGCCCGTTGCCGGGCTGGGTCGAGCGTGCGCCGGCCAAGCCGGATCGCAGCTGGGAGATCTCGATCGGCGGCCTCTTCAAGACGACCTGGCTGCTCAATGGCCGCACCTTCAACCCGGCGCGCGCCGACGCCCAGCCGAAGCTAGGCAGCGTCGAGACCTGGGAGATCGTCAACCGCACCAACGTCGCCCACACGATGCACATGCACCTCACCGACTGGTACCTGCTCTCGCGCAACGGCAAATCGCCGCCGCCCTGGGAAGACTGCCTCAAGGAGACCTTCTTCATCTATCCCCACGAACGCATCCTCGTCGCCGGCCACTTCGCCGACTACACCGGCAAGTTCGTCATCCACTGCCACATGCTCGACCACGAGGACCACGGCCTGATGTCGCAGTTCGAGGTGGTCGAGGCGGGCTAAACGCAAGACGAGCCAGGCCCTGTGGCCCGGCTCGTCGGTTATCGGGGCGGTCGCTCAGACGCCGCGCGCGTGTGGTGAGTGACCGCCGATGTGGAGGCTGTCGAGCAGCCTCGGGATGTAGAGGAGGCCGCAAACGCCGACCACGACATAGACGACGTCGGTGAGCGTGCCGCTGCCGAAGACGTCCGAGATGACATTCGTGTCGAAGAGTCCGACCATGCCCCAGTTGAGAGCGCCGACCACCATGACCAGCAGGGCGATGGGCTCGAGCCGCCTGACGATCTCCATCTCTTCCTCCTAGGGAGATAATGCGAATAGTTACAAGAGCAATACACCGCTCTCGTAAGGGCGGTTACTCGCCGATCAGCTCGATGCGATAGCCATCGGGGTGCCGAACGTTCGATAACTGAAGGGCGACCTGAGCGGGTTGCCTTTCTCGTTCTAGGGTGTCAGGTCTTTGCCTTTCGGGGCGTCCTGAGCCGCGCGACGTCCCTTCGATGTCCGCACCTCTGTCGAATAGCCTTCCGGTCTGATGGGAGAGCCAGAGCCGAAATCTCAACCCGTCCTGCCGGAGTGGATCAAAAAGCACCTGGCGACGATCGTCAGCGCCGTGATCGCGACGGTGCTCGGCGGGGTGATCCTGTACTTCTTGCTCGGCAGCGAGGGAAGCTCGTCGCCCCCGCAGGTCGTGGTGAGCGGCAGCACCACCAGCGAAGAACCCGCCGAACCGGAGAACTTCTCCGAAGCCGTGGCCCAGCGCCCATTCTGGACCTCACCCCCCTTCCTCACCGAAGAAGCAGACTCGGAGCGGGAAGAAGGGGGGATGCCGTTCAGCAGCGGAAACCTGGACCTGGCCGTCACGTCGCCAAAGGCGCTTGTCGAATCACCGGGCTACCACGAATCCGGCAACATCATCCTGGTCGCCCGTGCTGTCGAACAGCAGGAAGTCTCAGGGAAGTTCATCGAACAGGAAATCCGGATGGAGAGCGCGAAGCCGTACTTCGACCTCTACGTCGTCCCCAACGACTACGACTTCGTGGTGACCGGGCGTATCGCACTCATCGTCGGACGGCTTGCGGCGGTCGGATACTCGGAGGACCCGAGCGGCCACCGACACCGCACCGCCTATATCGACGCCAGGGGAGGGCGTGTCGATGGCATCTACGGATCCCTGGGAATCGGCAGCGAAGCGATCCGGAAGGCGTACGAAGAAGTGGCGCAGGCCCGCTGATTCGGGGCTAGTCCTGCGGATCAGGGACCAACTATCTCGATTCTGTACCCGTCGGGGTCGCGGAAGAAGCAGATGCGGTGGCCCTCGGTGCGGCCGCCGGGGCGGTAGGGGGGCTTTTCGGGCTCGACGCCCGCGGCGGAGAGCTGCTCGATCGTTGCGTCGAGGTCGTCGACGGCAAGGGCGATGTGGTTGTAGCCGGTGCCGTGCTCGTAGCCGGTGACCCCGTGGTTGTAAGTCAGCTCCAGGACGGGGTTCTCGCCGGGCAGGTTCATGAAGATGTTGATCGCCTCGTCGCCGATCGGCATGCGACCGGCCACTTCGAAGCCGAGCTTTTCGTAAAAGGCGATCGATCGATCGATGTCGCCGATCCGGTAGCAGGTGTGCAAGAAGGTCGGCATTCGTGGGCAAGGCTACCGCCCTCCCTACAATTACAGCCGAATGGTGCGCCGTACCCGAGTGCGACGCCGCAGGTCGCACACCTCCCTCAAGAAGAAGCTGCTGGTCCCGGTCGGGATCCTGGCCGTCGCGATCGCAATCGCGGGCGGCGTCGGTGCCAGCTGGGCGATCGACGTCTACGAGTCGGCGCCGCCGATCTCCAGCCTCAAGCCGGTGCAGAAGGGCCGCTCCTCCGCGATCTATGCGGCCGACGGCAGCCTGATCGGCTTCATCCAGTCGGAAAACATCCGCCAGCCGGTTCCTGGCCGGGTGATCCCGCAGACGATCAAGGACGCCACGGTGGCGATCGAGGACAAGAACTTCTACGAGCACGGGGCGATCGACCCACCGGCGATCGTGCGCGCCGCCTGGAAGAACCTGATGGCCGGCGGCAAGCCCGTGCAGGGGGCCTCGACGATCACCCAGCAACTGGTCCGCAACCTCTACATCCAGAACCCGGAAGAGACGATCGAGCGCAAGATACGCGAAGCGCACCTCGCCTACGAACAGGAGGAGCAGCACAGCAAGGAGGACATCCTCACGCAGTACCTCAACACCGCGCCCTACGGCACGGTCGAAGGGGAGACCGCGGTTGGCGTCGAGGCGGCCGCGCAGACCTACTTCGCCAAGCCCGCCAAGGAGCTTGGGTTGAACGAATCGGCGCTGATCGCCGGCCTGCCGCAGGCGCCCTCCGAATACAACCCCTTCCTCAATCCCCGGGCGGCGATCGATCGTCGCGACGAGGTGCTCAAGGCGATGGAGGAGGAGGGCTACATCACGCCTTCCGAATACAGCGAGGCGGTCAACAGCGGCTTGGGTCTCAACCCCGGTCACAAGTACCGGACGATCAAGGACCAGTTCCTCTTCGACTTGGTCCAGCAGGAGCTGATCGACAAGTACGGCATCAACACGGTGCGTAACGGCGGCCTCAAGGCCTACACGACGATCGACCCCGAGCTGCAGGAACGGGCGCAGGAAGCGGTCGACTCCTGTGGCGTCTGCTATCCGGAAGGGGGGCCGGCGTCCGGCCTCGCCTCGGTCGACCCCGAGACGGGGGAGATCGTCGCCCTCGCCTCAACCGAAGGCTACGACTCGGAAAGCCAGTTCAACTACGCCTGGCAGGCCCAGCGTCAGCCGGGCTCCTCGTTCAAGACCTTCGTCCTGGCGACGGCGATCATGCAGGGAGTCGACCCCGACAGCACCTACTACGACGGCAGCTCGCCGAAGACGCTCGAGATTCCCGGCGGGGGTACCTGGACGGTCAACAACGCCGAGGGGGAGGGTGGAGGCACCCAGTCCCTTGCCTCGGCCACGTGGCACTCGACCAACGTCGTCTTCGCCCAGCTCGACCTCGATGTCGGGCCCGAAGAAGTGACTAAGACGGCCGAAGAGATGGGCATCACGTCGCCGCTCGAATCGGTGCCCGCAGAGGGCATCGGCGGTCTCGCCGTCGGCGTCACCCCGCTGGAGATGGCAAACGCCTACGCGACCCTGGCCAACGGCGGCATCCACCACGACGCCACGGCGATCGACCGGGTCGAGTTCCCCGACGGCAAGGTCGACGAAACCAGCCCCGACGACGGCGAGCGCGTGCTCAGCGAAGGGGAGGCCTACGAAGTGACCCGCTTGCTCGAGGGCGTGATCACGCAGGGCACGGGCGCCGGCTACACCTACATGGGCTGCTCCGCCGCGGCTGGCAAGACCGGCACCTCCGAGGATCTCTCCGACGCCTGGTTCGTCGGCTACACGCCGCTTTACTCGACCGCGGTCTGGGTTGGCCACCCGCAGTCACGCGAAGCGACCGGCTACGGCGGGCCCACCGCCGGGCCGATCTGGCGCTACTACATGGAATCGGCTGTCGCCGGCGATTGCCCGGAATTCGCGGTGCCCGCCAGCCTGCCCGAGCTCGAAGGCCTCGATAGCGACAACACCTCCTCGTCGGGCGAAAGCGAATACGACTACGAATACGAATACGACGAAGAAGCCGAAGAGGAATCTTCGAAGAAAGGCGACGACGAGCCCGGGGAGTCTGAATCGAGCCCCGAGCCGGAAGCCGCACCCGCGCCCGAACCCGCTCCCGAATCGGCGCCGGCCCCTGAACCAGCTCCCGCCCCCAGCTCCGGCGGCGGCATAGCCAGCCCGCACTAGCGACTACCTCGGCCCGCGCGGCCCTTCTCCCATTTGCGGTGCAACGCGTTGCGGCTCTCTACGGGCCGGAAAACGTTGCACCGCGCGGTCGGGCGTCTGTCCTGTCAGTGACTTCGTCTTTTACCCCCGCATAGGGCCGCTAAAGGCGAAGTCAGCGAATTCGGATGGGATTTCGGGCCTTTTCGACTTTCTGGATCGACATTGTGCTACCGTGCCGGCTCTGCTTATTTAGAACTAAGTCAGTCAAAAAAGTATTTGACTCAAGAAAGAAGGGATTCGGTACATGCGCAAGGCTCGTAGGGCGTCCCGGTGGCGCCACCCCGGCATCGCGGTTCTCGCATCGCTGGCACTGGTCGCTTTGGTGATCGCCGGTTGCGGTGGTAGCGATGACGACTCGGCCACCGGTGCCTCCGGCGGCAAGCTCGACGTGGTCGGCTACTCGACCCCCGAGGCCGTCTACGAGGAAGCGCTCGAGCCTGGCTTCGAGGCGACCGCGGACGGGGCGGACGTCAGCTTCAGCAACTCCTTCGGCGCCTCCGGGGACCAGAGCCGTGCGGTCGAGGCCGGCCAGCCGGCCTCCGTCGTCCACTTCGCCCAGGGCGGCGACATGATCCGCCTGGTCGAAGCCGACCTGGTGGCGCCCGACTGGGACAAGAACCAGTACAAGGGGATCGCCCAGGACTCGGTAGTGGTGATGACCGTCCGCAAGGGCAACCCCGAGGGCCTCGAGTCGCTCGACGACCTGCTGACCAAGGACGTCGAGATCATCACCCCAAACCCGTTCAGCTCCGGAGCCGCGCGCTGGAACATCATGGCGATCTACGGCTCGCAGCTGCACGAGGGCAAATCCCCGCAGCAGGCGCTCGACGCGGTCAAGACCGTGCTGGAAAAGACGGTCGTGCAGCCCGGCAGCGCCCGCGACGCGCTCGCCGCCTTCACCCAGGGCGAGGGCGACGTGCTGCTCGGCTACGAGAACGAGGCGATCAAGGCCCAGGAGGAGGGCGAAGACGTCGACTACGTCATCCCGCCCAGCACGATCCTGATCGAGACGCCGATCGCGGTCACCAAAGACGCGCCCGAGGCCGCCCAGAAGTTCCTCGACTACGTCTGGTCGGATGAGGGCCAAGAACTGTGGGCCGAGAACGGTTACCGCCCGGTCAACCCGGATCTGGTCGACTCGAAGCAGTTCCCGACGCCCAAGGACCTCTTCACGATCGCCGAGTTCGGCGGCTGGGAAAAAGTCAACGATGAGTTCTTCGACGACGAAACCGGCTCCGTAGCCGAGATCGAGAAGGAACTCGGAGTCTCGACGAGCGGCTGATGGACGCTCACCCGGCAAGCGTTCCCCCTGTATCCGCAGCACCCCGGGCAGGCATTCGCCTGCCCGGGCTCGGTGCTGGCCTCGGCCGTGGCTTGGTCGTCCTCTACCTGTCGCTGATGGTGATGCTGCCGCTGGCGGCGGTGGTCGACAACTCGCTCTCCGGTGGGCTAGACGCCTTCTGGAGGGCGGTCACCGGCGACCAGGCGATGGCGGCATTGAAGCTGACCGTGGTCTGCTCGCTGATCGTCGTCGCGATCAACGCCGTCTTCGGCACGATCATCGCCTGGGTCCTGGTGCGCGACGATTTCCCCGGCAAGGGGGCGGTCAACGCGCTGATCGACCTGCCCTTCGCCCTGCCGACGATCGTCGCCGGCCTCACCCTGCTCACCCTCTACGGCGCAAAAAGCCCGATTGGCCTCGACGTCGCCGGAACGAGGGTGGCCATTGTGGTGGCGCTCTGTTTCATCACCCTGCCCTTCGTCGTCCGCTCGGTGCAGCCGCTGCTGATGGAGATGGACCGCGAGATGGAGGAGGCGGCGACCTCGCTCGGGTCGGGCGGCTTCACCACCTTCCGCCGCATCATCTTCCCCAACCTGCTGCCGGGCGTCGTCGCCGGGGTGATGCTCGCCTTCGCCCGGGCGCTGGGCGAGTACGGCTCGCTGATCCTGATCACGGGAAACATCCCCTTCGAGACCGAGGTCTCCTCGGTCTTCATCCGCAGCCAGATCGAGTCGGGGAATACCGCTGGTGCCTCTGCTGTCTCGGTAGTGCTGTTGGCGCTCTCAGTACTGATGCTGATCGCAGTCAGCCTCTTCGCCCACTCCGGAACGCACGGCGAGAAGCGCGGCATTCTGGTTCGCGCGATCAACCGTGTGATTGGCCGTTCCCAGCTAGGAGGGGGAGGCTGATGACCCCCACTGCTCCTGCCAAGTGGGGCCTGCGCGGCTTGGCGTTCGGCTACCTCGGTCTGCTGCTGCTCGCCCCGGTCGGGATGATCTTCTACAAGACCTTCGAGCATGGCCTTGGGCCACCGGTTGAAGCGATGACCTCACCGGAGGCCCTTCACGCGATCCAGCTAACCCTGCTGATGGTCGCGGTCGCCGTGCCGCTGAACACCATCTTCGGCGTCGGCTGCGCGCTGCTGCTGGTCCGTCGCCGCTGGTGGGGGAACTCGATTGTCGACGGGATCATCAACCTCCCCTTCGCGGTCTCGCCAATCGTCGTCGGCCTTTCGCTCTACCTGCTCTACGGCAACACCGGCTGGTTCGGTCCCACGATGACTGAATGGGGCATCCAGGTGCTCTTCTCGTGGCCGGGCATGGTCCTGGCCAGCATCTTCGTCTCGCTGCCCTTCGTGGTGAGGGAGACGGTGCCAGTGCTGCAGGAGATCGGCACCGAGCAGGAGCAAGCGGCCTCGACCCTCGGGGCGAACGGGTGGCAGACCTTCTGGCGGATCACCCTGCCGGCAATCCGCTGGGGCGTCGCCTACGGCGTCGTCCTCACTACCGCCCGCGTGCTGGGCGAGTTCGGCGCGGTGACGATCGTCTCCGGCTCGATCTCCGGCGAGACGGAAACTATGCCGCTGTTCGTCGCCAAGGCCTTCGAGCAGTTCAACGAGGAAGCCGCCTACGCGGGGGCGATCGTCCTCGCCCTGCTCGCTTTGACCACGCTGCTGCTGATGAGCGTCGGCGGCCGCAAGGCGAAGGCGAGCAGCGGTGGCTCACTACCGGCCGCCGAGCTGGCGGTCTCAACGTCAACCACGAAGGAGGGTTCCTGATGGGAATCGCAGTCGAGGGAGCGCACAAGCGCTTCGGTGACTTTCAGGCTCTTGACGATGTCTCGATCGACGTCCCCGACGGCTCGTTGACAGCGCTGCTTGGCCCCAGTGGCAGCGGCAAGTCGACGCTCTTGCGGGCGATCGCCGGTCTCGAGGAGCTTGATTCCGGCCAAGTCGTGATCAACGGCCAGGACGCGACCGAGACGCCGGCGCAGAAGCGCGAGGTGGGCTTCGTCTTCCAGCACTACGCCGCCTTCAAGCACATGACCGTGTTCGGCAACGTCGCCTTCGGTCTCAAGATCCGCAAGTGGGACAAGGCGAAAACCTCCACCCGTGTGCACGAGCTGCTGCAGCTCGTGCAGCTCGACGGGCTGGCCGAGCGCTACCCCGACCAGCTCTCGGGCGGTCAGCGACAGCGGATGGCGCTGGCCCGGGCACTTGCCGTGGAACCGCAGGTGCTGCTGCTCGACGAGCCCTTCGGGGCGCTCGACGCCAAGGTGCGCAAGGACCTGCGCACCTGGCTGCGCCGCCTGCACGACGAGATGCACGTGACGACGATCTTCGTCACCCATGATCAGGAGGAGGCGATGGACGTCGCCGAGCAGCTCGTGGTTATGAACCAGGGGAGGGTGGAACAGTCGGGCAGCGCCGACGACCTCTACGACCACCCGGCCAACGAGTTCGTGATGAGTTTCGTCGGCGAGGTCAACCGCCTCGGCGAGCACTTCGTGCGGCCGCACGACATGACCGTCGGGCTCGATCGCGAGGATGGCGCCGAGGAGGCGATGGTGCAGCGCATCGTCGCCCTCGGCTTCGAGATCCGGGTCGAGTTCGTGCTCGGCGACGGCACCGAGGTCTGGGCCCAGCTGACCCGCGCCGAACTCCAGAAACTGGAGCTGCGCGAGGGCCAGATCGTCTATTTGCGGCCGGGACAGGCCAAGAGCTTCAGCGGTGATGCGTCATCGCCCGACGGCAGCGGGGCCTCGACTCCCCGCGGCTCACAGGGTGGGGACGACGCAGAGGTATCTGCAGCCGCCTGAAGGGGCGACGGGACGGGGCGCACTTTTTGCCGGGTGGCGCCCCGTCCCATCTCGCCACCATTTTTATTTGATGCTATTCTTGATTTAGATTGTCAATAAAGACAAGAAAGGAGAGGTAGATGAGCGCGCCAGACCACACGACCTTCGTTTCCCGCGGCCGGTTGAACGGCGTCCTGCGCCAGCACCCCGGCGGCGGTCCGACCGAGGGGGGCACCACTCAGCCCGCTCGAGAGCGCAGCGTGGACGAGCTTGACACCCAGACCTTCGAAGCTCTCTACTACCGCGCCCGCCTGATCCTCGGCGACTCGCTGCAGCGCCCAGGCCGTTTCCAGATCCGCGGGCACTGAGCGCATCCGACATTGACCACGCTACAGGTGGGTGAATGTCGGATGCGCGCTCAGGCGATGCGGCGCTCGAAGCTCTTCTCCAGCGAGCGCTCGTCCTCCTTGCCGGCGACGGTCTTGTCGAGCCGGGCGATCGCCTGGCGGCCGTCGAGGCGCAGGGTGGCGACCTGGTTGTCGAAGTAGGGGCCCTCGAGCAGGCGCCAGCGGATGCCCGGGTCGGGGACGCCGGCGAGCTGCGCCAAGCCGCGGGTAATGGCGGTGAAGGGGCGTGAGAAACCGGCGCGGATCACCTGGCGCTCCTTCGCTTCAAGTGGGTTGCGGTAAGGGGAGCAGACAGCTTGGTAGACAGCGCTTTGCATCCCTGTCTCAGACCGGAATGCGAGGTCGCAGAGGTATGCGTGGTGGACGTCACCTGAGAGGACCACGATCGAGGCTGGTGGCTTGCCGCGCTTGCCGGAGCCGACCTCTTCGAGCAGCTCGCGCAGGCGTTGGAAGGAGAGCTGGAATGACGCCCAATGGTCGAAGTCGAGAGCGCGGCGCAACCTCTCGCTGCCGCGAGCGATTGCCCCGCCCCAGGCGCCGTCGCAGAGACGCTCGTTCCAGGCCTCGAGATGGTGGAAGCCGGGGGAGAGCAGAAAGGGCACCGTGGTGGCGATCACCAGGTGGTCGAAGTCGCCGCTGGCGTGGTCGACGACCCACTCCCAGGCGCGCTCGTCGAACATCGAGCGGCGCTCCTCGGTGAGCACCCGGGCGGCGCGCGAGTCGATGAAGATCGCCCGCACGCCGTCGACGTCGCGGCAGAAGCTCCAGCGGGTGCCGGCGGCGGTCGATTCGATCTCCTTCGCCCAGCCGCGCAGCACGTCGGTCGCGTCCGGCTTGCCCCGCACCTTGGCGTAGACCTCGCTCTCGCCAAGCTCGCGCGGCGAGAGGTTGCCGAGGTGCTGATAGATCCAGTAGCTGGCGATGCCGTCGACGGCCCGCTCGTGCCACCACTCCTTGCACTCCATCTCTTCGTGCCAGGAGTGCGAGATGTTCCAGTCGTCGCTCATGTCGTGGTCGTCCCAGGCCATCGAGACGGAGACGGTCGAGAAGAGCCAGCGAATCAGCGGGTCGCTCCACGACTCTTCGTAGAGCCAGACGTACTCCTCGAAGTCGAGCACCTCTTCACCGGGCGGCTGGCTGACGTCGCGCTTGGCACGGATCCTCTCGCGCGTGCGCGGCGAGCCCTCGTCGACGTAGATCTGGTCGCCGAGCAGGAAGAGCAGCTCCGGCCACTTGCTGCGCTCCTGGCGGGCCATTTGCGTGGCGAGCACGTGCAGGGCGTCGAGCTCGTGCCCGTCTTCGTGCTCGTCTTTGGTCAGCGTGTAGGGCTCGGTATGCGGGACGGCGACACGGCAGGAGCCAAAGCAGATGTCGAGCGGCTGGCCAGGCTCGAAGGTGCGAATCGCGCTGGGTGGCAGGCTGTGGCCCGCAGGGGGCCAGACGCGCTTGCCGTTCAGTGCCACCTCGTACTCGTAGAAGCCGCCCGGCTCGAGGCCCTCGATCTGGACCAGCGCGTAGTGGCGGCCGCAAACGCCAAAGGTCGGCTCGCGGCGACCGAGCACTTCCACCTCGCAGGCCTCGCTCGTCTGCACCCAAACTGTCGCCTCGGTTGCCGAGACGTAGCGCAGCAGGGGCCCGAGGACGAGGTCGGTCATGGCGTTCTCCTACCCGCGCGCCAGGTGCTTGACAACCTCGCTTGGCGCCCGAATCGCTTCCTCCGGGTACACAATCGGTGACGATGCTGTCAACCGACGAAGAATCGGAGCCGAGGCGCTTCGCTGACCGCCGCGACGCGGGCCGCCAGCTCGCCGCCGAGCTGTTCCCTCTGGCCGCCGAGCGGCCGCTGGTCCTGGCGCTGCCGCGCGGCGGCGTGCCCGTCGCCGAGGAGATCGCGATCGCCCTGGGGGCATCACTCGACGTGTTCGCCGTGCGCAAGCTCGGTGCCCCGCACAACCCCGAGTACGGGATCGGCGCGATCGCCGAGGACGGCACCCGCGTCTTCGACCTCGAGGCGCTGGGGTTGCTCGGCATCGACGACGCGACGCTCACCGCGATCGTCGCCCGCGAGACCGAGGAGTTGCGCCGTCGCGTCGAGGCCTACCGCGAGGGCCGCCCGCTGCCCTCGCTCGCCGCTCGCAGCGTGATCGTCGTCGATGACGGGGTGGCGACCGGGGTCACCGATACCGCTGCGCTGCGGGCGATCCGCCGCCAGCAACCGCGTCACCTAGTGCTCGCTGTGCCGGTTAGCGCCCCCGACTCGGCGGCGCGGCTGCGCGAGGAGGCCGACGAGCTGATCTGCCTGGTCGAGCCGCGGCTGCTATACGGAGTGGGGCAGTGGTACGTCGATTTCACCCAGGTGACAGATGCCGACGTGATCGGCGCTCTGGGGAGGGCTGAAGCTGGTGGCTCCGCTGCCTGATCCGAAGCCGCTGACCGGGTCCGAAAACGACTACGACGAGCTGGTCGAGCTGGTCGGCGATGCCCGCGTCGTGCTGCTCGGCGAGGCTTCGCACGGCACCTTTGAGTTCTACCGCGAACGGGCCTTCGTCACTCGGCGTCTGATCGAGGGGAAGGGATTCAGCGCGGTGGCGATCCAAGCCGATTGGCCGCCCGCCTACCGGGTCAATCGTTACCTGCACGGGGCGCTGGAGGACGATAACGCCCAAGAGGCGCTCGGCGGCTTTCGCCATTTCCCCTCCTGGATGTGGCGCAACAGCGCGATGCTCGACGTGATCGGCTGGCTACGTGCCTACAACGACCGGCGCCGGGGGTCCGGCTGGGTCGGTCTCTACGGGCTTGATCTCTACAGCCTCTACTCGTCGATCGCCGACGTGATCGGCTACCTGGATCTGGTCGATCCGGGTGCCGCGGAGGAAGCGCGCGAACGCTACGCGTGCTTCGGGCATTTCGACGGGATGCGGATCTACGACCACGCCCCGCTGGAGGAGCTCGATGACGCGGCACGACGCGGCCTGATCACACAGCTCATGCAGCTGCACATGAACGGCGACTCTTACCTGCGTCGCGACGGCACCGCGGCCGAGGCGGACCAGTTCTACGCCGAGCAAAATGCGCGCCTGGTGATCGACGCCGAGCACTACTACAGCTCGTTGTTCAGTCCTAACGGCGAGTCGCCCGGTATCCGCGACCGCCACATGGCGGACACTCTCAGCCGCCTGGTTGACCATCTTGCAAGCAAGGGGGAGCGGGCGAAGGTCGTCGTCTGGGCACACAACACGCACGTCGGCGACTCCCGCATGACCGAACTCGGCGAGCGCGGCGAGGTGAGCCTGGGCCGGCTGGCGCGCGAAGAATGGGGCGAGAAGGCGGTCCTTGTCGGTTTCACCACCCATTCCGGAACCGTTACCGCCAGCTCGGCCTGGGATGCATCCCCGCGGAGAAAGGAGCTGCCCGAGGCGGTTCCCGAGAGCCACGAGGCGCGCCTGCACGAGTTCGGATTGCCGCGCTTCTTTCTCGATCTGCGCGACGGGCACGGCTCCGAGCTCGGCGAGTCGCGCCCGGAGCGGGCGATCGGGGTGGTCTACCGGCCCGAGACCGAGCGGGACAGCCATTACTTCGAGGCCAACCTCAGCGGGCAGTTCGACGCCTTGATCCACATCGACGAGAGTCGCGCGGTCGAGCCCTTGGAAGGCGGAGGCGGCTGGGATTCGGGCGAGCCGCCGGAAACCTTTCCCTCTGGTTTCTAAGTGCGCCGATCGGCCCGGCGGAGGTCCCGGATTGGGCCCAGCTGTGGAACCATAAGGTTGGGTATCGGTACATGAGCGGCGAGCGGCAGAAGGTGGTGATCGCTGGGGCCGGGATCGCCGGTGCCGAGGCCGCCCTTGCCTTGCGCGACCTGGGTCGGGGCCTGGTCGACGTGCATCTCTACGACGCGCGTCCAGAGTTCGTCTTCTGGCCCTACGCCGTCGGCGAGCCCTACGGCACCTCACAGGCCTTTCGCTATGACCTACAGAGGCTCGCCGAGCATTGCCAGGCCTCCTTCCATCTGGCTGGGATCGCGGCCGTCGATCCGGCCGAGCGGCTTGTCGTTACCGACGACGGCAAGCAGGCTGCCTACGACCACCTGGTCCTCGTGCCCGGCGCGCAGAAAGTGGCCGCTGTACCCGGTGCCGCCACCTTCTGGGGTGCCTCCGACGAGGGTGAGGTGGGAGCGGTGATCGCCAAGCTGCGTGAGGGTGGCCTGCGCCATCTCGTCTTCACCATGCCGCGCGAGCGCGGCTGGGCGCTGCCCCTCTACGAGCTGGCACTGCTCGGCGCGACCGAGCGCGGCCGCTCGACCGCCGGCCCCACGCGGATCACGATCCTCACGCCCGAGAATGCCCCGCTCGAGGTTTTTGGCAGCCGCGCTGCCGAGCAGGTGAGCGCGCTGCTCGCCGAGCGAGGAATCGAGGTGATCGTTGGGGGCCACCCAATTGGGTTCGCCGACGGTCGCCTGGGCATCTCTCCCGGGGAGGACCTTGCAGCCGATGCGGTGATCGCCCTGCCCTTCCTGGAAGGCAGGGCGATCGACGGTATCCCCCATGACGGCAAGGGCTTCATCCCGATCGACGAGCACAGCCGGGTGGTCGGTCTGGATCGCGTCTACGCCGCCGGCGACGCCAGCGCCTTTCCGGTCAAGCAGGGCGGTATCGCCGCCCAGCAGGCCGATGGCGCGGCAGAAGCGATCGCGGCCGCGGCGGGGGCTGAGCTCGAGCCGCGTCCTTTCGACCCGGTTCTGCGCGCCGTGCTCTGGACGGGGGGAGAGGCGCGCTACCTGTACGGCAGGGTGGGGGTCGGCGGAGACGGCGACGAATCTGGCCTCGGCGAGCGGCCGCACGGGGGTATGCGCAGCAGCAAGGTGATGGCTCGCTACCTGACCCCGTTCGTCGACTCCGTCGCCGCTGGGCTCGAGTAGAGCGGGGGCGGTACCGCACACAGGCGTCCTCGCGAACCTGAATCGGTTAATCATGGGGCGATGCAAGACGCTCTCGTGCAGCGCTACCGTGCCGCCCGCCGCGACCGTGACCTGGCCGTGCTCGAGGGCTTTCACGCGCTGAAGCACGCCTTGCGCTTCGAGGCCGAGGTGCTCGAGGCGGTCGCCTCTGACCCCGCCGAGCTGGCCCAGTTGGCGACCGAGCTGGCCCCCGACTTGGTCGCCTCGCTGACCGAGCGGGTGACGCCCGTCGAGCCCGAGCAGCTCGCCCAGCTGGTCCCCTACGCGCCGCGCACCGGTGTCGTCGCCATCGCCCGTCGGCCCGCGGTCGATGTGGCCGCTGCGATGGCTGATCAGCGCCCGGCGCCGGTTGTGCTGCTCGAGGACCCCCGCACGATGGGCAACATGGGCGCCTGCGTGCGGGTTGCCGCCGCCGCTGATGTCGCCGCGGTGCTCACGACGGGTGGCAACGATCCCTGGCACCCCGAGGCGCTGCGCGGCGCTGCCGGTCTGCACTTCGCTCTTCCTGTGGCTCAGATCGCCGAGCCACCCCCGACCGATCGGCCGCTGGTGGCGATCGACCCCGAGGGCGAGGTCGGTGACCTGCAGGAGATCTCGCCAAGGGCGATCCTCGCCTTCGGCACCGAGCGCTATGGCCTCAGCGAGGCGCTGCTCGAGCGAGCCGATGCCCGCCTCGCCATTCCGATGCGCGAGGGCGTCTCCAGCCTCAACCTCGCCACTGCGGTAGCCGCCGTGCTCTTCGCCCGGCGCCTCTGAGCACGGGCGATATGGTGGCTGGGCTCACTAGTGTCCACACCGCGTCAGATCGAAAGGACAACCTGTGCCCCTAGCCGACATCAGCTTCGGAGAAGCGCTCCTCGTCGCCTTTGAGGTTTTCTTCTTCGTCATCTGGATCTGGATCCTGATCACGATCCTCACCGACCTCTTCCGCGATCACGAGACCTCCGGCTGGGCCAAGGCCGCCTGGGTCCTGTTCCTCGTCTTCATCCCGTTCGTGACGGCGCTGATCTACCTGATCGCCCGCGGCAGCGGCATGCGCGACCGGACGATCAAGGCGCAAGCAGAGGCAAAACAGCACTTCGACTCATACGTGCGTGAGCAGGCCCACGCTTCATCGCCCGCGGACGAACTGCACAAGCTCAACGAGCTGAAGGAAAAGGGCGCCCTCTCGGCTGAGGAGTTCGACAAAGCCAAGACTAAGCTGTTGGCTTAGCGAACGGCAGTCGGCGCTTGCGGGATTTCTCCTGCAAGCGCCGACAATCTGCAAGCGAAGTTGCAGGTTATTAGCAACTCCTAACAATTAAATTGCGTCTCCGCTAGCGTGCGCCGCCGATGCGCGCGCCTCTTTGCGGTAACTCCTGGCGGCTGCTGCTGCCCGCAGCGCTGCTCCTTGCCTTGCTTTGCATGGTCGCCTCGGCCCCTGCCGAGACGCTCGAAGAGAAACTGCAGCAGACCCAGGGCAAGCTGAGCGACGTGCGCGAGAGCCAGAGCGCTGTCGCCGCGACGATCGCCGAGCAGAACCGGGCGATCGACTCGATGATCGGCGAAGTCTCGGCCCTGCGCCAGGAGCAGGCTGCGCTGGAGGCCGAGCTCTCCGCCAAGCAGGCCGAGCTGGACGAGGCGACCGCCAAGCTGGAGGCCGAGAAGCGCCACCTGGCGCGGGTGCGCGCGCGCCTGCAACGGGCGCTCGAGGTCCTGCGCGAGCGCCTCGTGGCGATCTATGAGACTGGCACCCCCGACATGCTCAACGTCGTGCTCGACTCCGAGAGCTGGTCGGAAGTCAGCACGCGGGCCGACTACCTGGGCCAGATCCAGGATTACGACGATGCGGTCGCCGCTCGGGTCAAGGACCTGCGCGACCAGGCCAAGGCCGCGGTCGCGCGGATGACCGAAGTGCGCCTGCAGATCAAGGACGCACGCGACGCGATCGCCGTCAAGGAGCGCCAGGCTGCGGAAGCTCGCCAGGAAGCCGAGGCGCGCTTCACCGAGCTGAAGGCCGCCCAGGCGGAGCGCCAGGCGGCCCTCGAAGAACTCGAATCGCGCGAAGCGGCGCTGAGCAACAACCTCGCCGCGATCTCCGAACAGCTCGCCGCCTCGGGCGCGCCCGTGCCGACCGGCACACCGGCGCCGCTCACCCCCGGCCAGACCGCCAACTTCATCTCCGAAAGCCAGGCCAGTGTGCCGAGCGCGGCGCCGCCGGCGGTCGCCGCGGCGATTGAAGCTGCCAACTCGATCGCCACCACTCCCTACGTCTGGGGTGGCGGGCACGGCTCCTTCGAATCGTCCGGCTATGACTGCTCGGGCGCGGTCAGCTTCGCTCTACACGGCGGTGGCCTGCTCGACAGCCCGCTCGACTCGACCGGCCTCTCGACCTGGGGCGAACCGGGCCCCGGCCAGTGGATCACGGTCTACGCCAATTCCGGCCACGCCTGGGTGATCATCGCCGGCCTCGCCTTCGACACCTCCGGCGGCGCCGGCCCCCGCTGGCATAGCTCACCCGTAAATTCCACCGAAGGCTTCATCGCGCGTCACCCGCCGGGCTACTAGGCGGTCAGAGCCGATCCCGGTAGGGGTGAAGCGTCTTGTACTTTTTCGCGAGCGCTCTCTGAGGCGTCAGCAGTCCCCGCTCCTCGAAAAAGTTAAGCGGAACCCCTACCGGGATCGGCTCCATCCCACAGAGCAGCGTTGCCGCGGCTGACGTGGATCACGCCCTCAAACCCTTCGCGCTGCAGGATCGAGGCAGCCAGGCCGCTGCGCTTGCCGGCCTTGCAGATCGTCGCGATCGGGCGCTCGCGGGGCAGCTCGTCGAGCCGGTTGCGCAGCTGGGCGAAGGGGATGTGGATCGAGCCGGGGACGTGCCCCGCCTCGTACTCGGCGGTACCGCGCACGTCGAGCACCTGGGGGCCGTCCGGGGCCTCGATGCGGCGCGCCAGCTCGGCCAGGTCGATCGCCTCGATGCGCTCCACGGGCCGGTCCTCGGCCCGCCAGGCGGTCATGCCGCCGCCGAGGAAGCCCTGCACCTGCAGGCCGACCGCGGCGAGCAGCTCGGCCGCCGCGAGCTCGTTGCCGTCCGAAGCGGCGACGACGAGCAGCTCGGCGTCGACGGGGACCATCTCGGCGACCTTGGTGGCAAAGCCGGTGTCATAGGCGGAGGCGCTGATCGAGCCGGGGATGTGAGCCTCATCGAACTGCTCGTTGGTACGCGAGTCAATCGCCAGGGCGCCGCTGGCGATCGCCGCCTCGAAGCCGTGCGGGGTGAGCTGGGTCGGTGCGCCGATCGATTCGACCAAGGGCCCGCGGTTGAGCGCGACGATGTGCTCGACGTTGGGCGGCTTGCTGCCGATCGTGGCGACCGCGTCCTCGACGAACTCGGCCTCGCTCTCGAACTCGAGCGCTCGGTTGTGGCGGCGCTCGAAGCCGATCGTCGAGGAGGTCTTCAGGTCGATTCCCGAGCTGCCGCAGAGCGAGCCGCCTAGGTGGCCGGGCCAGACCTCGCACTCGTCGGGAAGGGCCATGAGGCGCTCGTGCAGGGAGCGGAAGATCTCAGCGGCGCCCTGGCGCGGCTCGATCGCCAGGTCGGGGCGGGCGACGTCGCCGACGAAGAGACAGTCGCCGCTCAGCACCGCCCAGGGATCGCCGCCGCGGGCCGCGTCGCGCAGCAGGAAGGAGGTGTGCTCGGGGCGGTGGCCGGGTGTGTGGATCGCCTCGATGCTGGCGCCCTCGCCCAGCTCCAGAGTCCAGCCGTCGGCGAAGGGCTCATGCGGGTAGGTGGCCTCGGCCAGCTCGTGGATATGGATCGTTGCTCCGCTTGCCCGCGCCAGGCGGCCGTGGCCGGAGACGTGGTCGGCGTGGTTGTGGGTCTCGAGCACGTGCTCGATGCGCACGCCGTGCAGGCGGCTGAGGTGCAGGTAGGGATCGATGTCCCACTGCGGGTCGACGACCGCGGCGACGCCAGAGGAGGTGTCGCCGACGAGGTAGGACGCGCAGCCCAGATCCTCGTGGATGATTTGGCGGAAGAGCATTCAGTCAGGCGATCTCGATGGAACGGGTACCGTTCCGCCACCAGGGTAGCGGCGAGGGAAGGAGCGGCATGGCAACCGAGGCGAACACGGATCTGGAGCGCGAGCTGGGCGCGATGCTCGAGCAGGAGCGCTTCGAGCCGCCTGCCGGGTTCCGTGAGCGGGCTCTGTGGACCGACCCCGCCGTCTACGAGCAAGCCGCCGCCGACCCGGAGGCCTGGTGGCTGCGCCAGGCGAACGAGCTGCTCGACTGGGACAAGGCACCGAGCGAGGGGCTCGACGACTCCAACCGGCCCTTCTACAAATGGTTCGCCGACGGCAAGATCAATGCCTCGGCCAACTGCCTCGATCGCCACGTCGAGGCAGGGAGGGGCGAGCGCGTCGCTTATCACTGGCGCGGTGAGGAGGGCGAGGAGCGCGACGTCACCTACGCCGAGCTGCTCGCCGACACACAACGCTTCGCCAACGCGCTCAAGGATCTCGGCGTTGGCAAGGGCGACGTGGTCGGCATCTACCTGCCGATGATTCCCGAGGTCGTCGTCGCGATGCTCGCCTGCGCGCGGATCGGCGCCATGCACAACGTCGTCTTCGGCGGCTTCTCGGCCGAGGCGGTGCGCGAGCGCATGGAGTTCTCCGAGGCAAAGGCCTTGGTCACTGTCGACGGCGCCCGCCGCAAGGGCAAGGTGGCGCCGATCAAGCCGCAGGTCGACGAGCACCTCGGCGACCTGGCGACGCTGGAGACGATCGTCGTCGTCCGCCACACCGGCATCGAGTGCCCGATGCGCGAGGGGCGCGATCGCTTCTACGACGAGTTGCTCGCCGCCGCCGACCCCGATTGCCCACCCGAGCCGCTCGATGCCGAGCAGCCGCTCTTCATCCTCTACACCTCGGGCTCAACGGCGAAGCCGAAGGGCATCCTGCACACGACCGGCGGTTACCTGACCGGGGTCGCCGCCACCCATCGTTACGTCTTCGACCTGAAGCCCGAGGAGGACGTCTACTGGTGCGCCGCCGACGTCGGCTGGGTCACCGGTCACTCCTACATCGTCTACGGGCCGCTGCTCAACGGGGCGACGAGCGTCATGTGGGAGGGGGCGCCCGACTACCCGAGCCAGGGCATCTGGTGGGAGCTGGTCGAGCGCTACGGCGTGACCATCCTCTACACGGCGCCGACCGCGATCCGCACCTTCATCAAGTGGGGCGCGGAGATCCCCGCTCAGTCCGACCTCTCCTCGCTGCGGCTCCTCGGCTCAGTCGGCGAGCCGATCAATCCCAAGGCCTGGCTCTGGTACCACAAGGTGATCGGCGGCGAGCGCTGTCCGATCGTCGACACCTGGTGGCAGACGGAGACCGGCGCGATCATGATCACGCCGCTGCCGGGGATCACGGCGACCAAGCCGGGCTCGGCGACGACGCCTTTCCCCGGCGTGGCGGCCGAGGTCGTTGGCGAGAGCGACGGCGGGTCGGTCGAGCAGGGCCAGGGGCTGTTGATCCTGACTAAGCCCTGGCCCTCGATGCTGCGCACCCTCTACAAGGAGGAAGAGCGCTTCGTCGAGACCTACTTCTCGCGCTTCGGCAAGGAGGCCTACCTGGTCGGCGACGCGGCGCGCCGCGACGGCGACGGCTACTTCTGGGTGATCGGGCGGATCGACGACGTCGTCAACGTCTCCGGCCACCGGCTCTCGACGGCAGAGGTTGAGTCGGCGATCGTCGCCCACGAGAAGGTCGCCGAGGCCGCCGTGATCGGTCAGTCAGACGAGCAGACCGGCCAGGCGATCTGCGCCTTCGTCACGCTGCGCGGCGACACCGAGCCCAGCGAGGAGCTGGTCGAGGAGATCCGCGCTGTGGTCGCTGAGCGGATCGGCAAGTTCGCCCGGCCGAAGCGAATCGTCTGGGCTGATGAACTGCCCAAGACCCGCTCCGGCAAGATCATGCGCCGGCTGTTGCGCGACATCGCCGAGGGCCGTGCCCTGGGCGACGTGACCACGCTGCGCGACCCAAGCGTGATGGAGGAGCTGGAGGCGAAGATCGAGGCCTACGAGGACGAGGACTGAGGGGCCGTCGCGGCGCCGCCGGAGCGCTCGTCGACAATCCGCTCCACGGCGATCTCCAGCGCCTCGAGCTGCTCACGCACGTTGTGCAGCTCGCGCAGGGCGACCGCCTCGGCGGAGAGCTGCTCGGCCTCCAGCTCGGCCTCGACCTCGGCGATCTCGGGGCCGAGGAAGCGCTGCGCGAAGGCGCCGGTGAGCAGGGCGACGAAGCCGATGCCGACGATCAGGATGAAGGCCGAGACGATCTCGCCGCCGGTCGTCGTCGGGTAGATGTTGGAGCCGAGCGTGGTCATCGTCGTCACCGCCCAGTAGAGGCCGTCCCAGGCGTCGAGGTGCTGGTTCTGGCGCTCGAGGCCGACGAAGAGCGTGCCGCCGCCGACCGCGGTCAGCAGGGCCAGCAGCATCGCGTAGTGCAGTCCCTCGAGCGAGAAGACCTCGCGCGAGAGCTGTGCCAGGCGCAGGAGCCGGAGCAGGCGGAGCAGGCGCAGGACCCGTAGGCCCTGGAGGCCCGGGGGAAGAACGGGCGGCGTCAGGAAGACGATGACCAGGTCGAGAGGGTTGTGGCGGAGCCAGGTGCGTCGTTCCGGCACCACCGCCAGCATCACCACCAGCTCGATCGCAAAGGCGACCCAGGTGACCCAGTTGAGGACGATCGCCACGTCCTCCATCAGGCCACCGGGACTGGACTCGGTGATCGCCACGGTCGGCAGGGTCAGCGCCGCGGCGATCAGCATCGGCGTGTTGAGCCGTTCGGCGACCCGGGTGCTGCGCGCGTCCATTCCCGGCGCGTAGACGGCCAGCTTCTCCTGAACCTCGGGAGTCATCCGAGTCTGATTCGACGCCGCCCGAGCGACCCCCTTTGCGTACCATGACCAATCAATCGACTAACCGGGAGCGCCCACCGAATGACCACCAGCACCGCCACACAGGACTACAAAGTCGCCGACATCGACCTCGCCGAGTTCGGGCGCAAGGAGATCAGCCTGGCGGAGGTCGAGATGCCAGGTCTGATGAAGACGCGCGAGGAGTTCGGCGCAGCTCAGCCGCTGAAGGGCGCGCGCATCACCGGCTCGCTGCACATGACCGTGCAGACGGCGGTGCTGATCGAGACGCTGGTGGCGCTTGGCGCTGAGGTGCGCTGGGCGAGCTGCAACATCTTCTCGACCCAGGACCATGCGGCGGCGGCGATCGCGGCCGCCGGCATCCCGGTCTATGCCTGGAAGGGCGAGACGCTTGAGGAGTACTGGTGGTGCACCGAGCAGGCCCTGCTCTGGCCCGAGGGCGAGGGGCCCAACATGATCCTCGACGACGGCGGCGACGCGACGCTGCTAGTCCACAAGGGCGCCGAGTTTGAGACCGTCGGCGCCGTGCCCGATCCCGAGACGGCCGACTCGGGCGAGTTCAAGATCATCCTCGAGACCCTGCAGCGCTCGCTCGGCGAGGACCCGCAGCGTTGGACCGGCATCGCGGCGGGGATCAAGGGGGTCACCGAGGAGACGACGACCGGCGTTCACCGGCTCTACCAGCTGGCCGAGACCGGTGACCTGCTCTTCCCGGCGATCAACGTCAACGACTCGGTGACCAAGTCGAAGTTCGACAACCTCTACGGCTGCCGCCACTCGCTGGTCGACGGCATCAACCGCGCCACCGACGTGATGATTGGCGGCAAGGTCGCCGTGATCTGCGGCTACGGCGACGTCGGCAAGGGCTGCGCCACCTCGCTGCGCGGCCAGGGCGCCCGCGTGATCGTTACCGAGATCGACCCGATCTGCGCCCTGCAGGCGGCGATGGAGGGCTACGAGGTGCGCAGGCTCGAGGACGTCGTCGGGACGGCCGACATCTTCGTCACCGCCACCGGCAACAAAGACATCATCACCGTCGATCACATGGCGCGCATGAAGCACAACGCGATCGTCGGCAACATCGGCCACTTCGACAACGAGATCGAGATGGCGGCGCTGGAAGAGTCCGACGCCGAGCGGGTCAACATCAAGCCGCAGGTCGACGAGTGGCGCTTCCCCGACGGCCACTCGATCATCGTGCTCTCCGAAGGACGCCTGCTCAACCTCGGCAACGCCACCGGCCACCCGAGCTTCGTCATGTCGAACTCCTTCACCAACCAGGTGATCGCCCAGATCGCAATGTTCGGTGAAAACGAGCAGTACGCCGAGAAGCAGGTCTACGTCCTGCCCAAGCACCTCGACGAGAAGGTCGCCCGCCTGCACCTCGCCGCGCTCGGCGTCGACCTCACCGAGCTCAGCCCCGAGCAGTCCGCCTACCTAGGGATCCCGGTCGAGGGCCCCTACAAGCCCGAGCACTACCGCTACTAGTAGGTAGGAGGGGCTAGCCCCTCCTAGAAACGACAAGACCCGCCGGAGCGGGTCGAGTCTCTGAAGCGGGGAACCACCCCGCACGCAGTTGATACCCACCGTGAGGCTAGCACGGCGATTGCGCAGACTCGGACGCTCCGACGGGTCCTATGCGGAGGGCGCCGGACTCGAACCGGATCCGGCGGTTAACCGGACAGCGTAGGTATCAACTACGTGGAGCACGCCTGTCTCCTTCGACCCTCCTGCCGGCGATGCTAGCCCTGAAATCTCGCCTTCAGCTCGATGGATGTCAATTGACACTGTGATGTGTCAGTTTCTTAACGAATAGATAGTTTGCTAAACTAATTATCAAAGCTAATCAATGATCACCAAGGCCACATCACTCACCGACTCGGCCACCAGGCTGCGGCTGGCAATCGTGCGCACGGCGCGGCGTCTGCGGCAGGAGGCGGCCTCCGAGGCGAGCGGGCTGACGCCGACCTCGACCGCGGCGCTGGCGACGATCGAGCGGCACGGGCCGCTGACGCCCAGTGAGCTGGCCGAGCTGGAGCGGGTCAAGCGGCCGACGGTCACGAGGACGCTCGGCTGCCTCGAGCGGGAGGGGTTGATCGAGCGCACACCCGACCCGGCCGACGGGCGCAGCACGCTGATCAGCGTCAACGCTGCCGGTCGCGAGCGCCTGCGGCGCCTACGCGGCCGCAAGAACGCCTACCTGGCGCGGCGTATGCGCGACCTGCCCGCCGAGGACCTGCAAGCGCTCGAGCGGGCCGCGGAAGTGCTCGAGGACATCCTCGAGGGTGAGCGTCGTTGAGCGCCGCTGTCCGCCGCAGCTTCGACTCCCTCGCCGTCCCCAACTACCGGCGCTACTTCGCCGGCCAGCTGATCTCCCTCTCGGGCACCTGGATGCAAACGGTGGCGGCGATCTGGTTGATCCTGACGCTGACTGGCAGCGGTGTCGCCGTCGGTCTGACCACGGCCCTGCAGTTCCTGCCGATGCTCCTGCTCGGCGCCTGGGGCGGTGTGCTCGCCGACCGCATCCCGCGGCGCCGGCTGCTGATCGCCACGCAGGCGCTGATGGCGATCCCTGCGGTCGGCCTCTTCGTGGTTACCGCCGCCGGGGTCGTCGCCCCCTGGATGGTCTTTCTCGCGGTCTTCGCAATGGGCAGCGTCAACGCGATCGATCACCCAGCTCGGCAGAGCTTCGTCTTCGAGATGGTCGGTCCCGATCGGATCGTCAACGCGGTTAGCCTCAACAGCGTCGTTGTGCAGATGGCGCGCATCGCCGGCCCAGCGCTGGCCGGACTGCTGATCGCCGGCTTC
Source organism: uncultured Solirubrobacterales bacterium (assembly GCA_963715455.1). Taxonomy (GTDB): domain Bacteria; phylum Actinomycetota; class Thermoleophilia; order Solirubrobacterales; family 70-9; genus VRUE01. The sequence goes on from OY970245.1 coordinate 1,057,911, forward strand.
GGCGTCGTCCCATGCTTTGCCCTCAACGTGCTCACCTTCGTGGTGATGATCGTCGCCCTCTGGGGGATGGACCCGCGTGGCCTGCACGCCGAGCCCGCGGTCCCGCGCGAGCCGGGGGCGATCCGCGCCGGCCTGCGCTACGTGCGCGCCACCCCCGAGCTGGCCGTCCCGCTGGCGCTGATGGCCCTGGTCGGCACGCTCGGCTTCAATTTCCAGGTAGTGCTGCCGCTGCTGGCCAAGTTCAGCTTCGACGGCGACGCGAGCACCTACGCAGCGATGGTCTCGGCGATGGCGATCGGCTCGATCGGTGGCGCCTTGGTCAACGGCGCCCACGGTCGCACAGGGCCACGCCTGATCGCCGGCGGCGCCCTGGCCTTCGGCTTGCTCGCCCTGCTCTCGGCGGCAATGCCCGCCTTGGCCCTGGAGCTGGTGGCGCTGACCCTGCTCGGCGCTGCCGCGGTCACCTTCGCGGCGACGATCAACTCCTCGCTACAGCTGGCGGTGGAGCCGCAGATGCGCGGCCGCGTGATGGCCCTCTACTCGGTCGTCTTCCTCGGCTCAACCCCAATCGGCGGCCCCCTAGCCGGCTGGCTCGCCCAGACCTACAACCCCCGCGCCGCCCTCCTCCTAGCCGCCATCTCCGGTCTAGCCGCGGCCGCGGCGGCCCACATCAGCTTCGCCCGGCTACGCACCCGGAGCAAGCCAGCCAAAACGCAAGGAGAACCGGTGACGGCCTGACCACCTGCCGGGGGAGCCCGCAATACGTGTTGGAGTGACAGGGGGAGGGGTGTCGCGGACACTCCCCGCTTTTTGTCCGCGACACCCCTCCCCCTGTCACCTAACCCTCAGCCGGTATACCCCGCCGACTTGAGGTAAGCCGCCGCCGCTTCCTTAGGCGTCTGCTTTTCGAGTTCCACCCGCGCGTCGAGCTCCTGCATGACTTCGAGCGTAAGGCCTTCCTGCACCTCGACGATCGTCTCTTCGAAGTCGGGCCCAGCTTTTTCCGCCGTCGACTTCTTGGTCACGAAGATCACGTTGCCGGCCGGGAAGACTTCCTTGTCGTCTTCGAGGATGACGAACTTGTCTTTCTCGGCTGAGAGCTGCGGATCGGTGGTGAAGAGGATCGAGAGATCGGCTTGGCCCTTTTCGAGAACCGTGTAACGCAGGCCGATGTCAACCGGCTTGAACGACTTGAATTTGAGCCCGTAGAGCTGTTCGAGGCCGGCCAGGCAGTCGATCCGCTGGCGGCACTCGGGCGAGCCGTAGAGGGTCATCGATTCGGACTTGCCTTCCAGGTCGGAGACGGTCTCCAGTCCTTCTTCTTCGGCGAACTCGGTCGTCGTACCGACTGCGTTGGCGCTGGCGAACGGGGTTGGCGGGAAGGCCGTCAACTCTTCTTTTTCGAATTCAGCCTTGGCCTCTTCGTAGGCTTCCTCCGCTCCGGCGGGCACTTCTTCTGGTTCGAGGCCGAAGAACGAGGTCAGCGCCGTGCTGGCGTACTCCGGGTAGCCGGAGATCTGCCCTGACTTGACCGCTTGCAGGGCGACCGTTTCGGAGCCGAGGTTGAGGTCGCTCTTCACCTTATAGCCGGCTGCCTTGAGGGCCTGGGCGTAGATTTCGCCGAGGATTTCCTGTTCGGGGAAGTTCTTCGAGCCGATCGTCAGGCTGACTTTGGCGTTGTCAGGGTTAGAGACAATCGCTCCGCCGTCCCCGTTTTCACCGCTGGTGGTGTCATCGTCGCTGTCGCCGCAGGCGACTACACCGAGGCTGAGGGCTAGCGCGAGCAGCATGGCGGCCGCCGCCCGCAGACGAGTGAACTGTGACCTCATTGGATTCCTCTCTCTGTCGTTTTGCATGGTGAGAATTAAGTGGGGCTCAGCCTCAAGCCTTTCGAGGTGAGCAGACGTTGCAGCCCGGCGAGGCCGAGCTCGAGCACCAGGGCGAGCAGGGCGACGAGGATCGCGCCGGCCAACACGCCGTCCTCGCCGTAGACGTTTTCGTTGATGATGAAGTCGCCGAGCGTCAGCACCCCAGCCAGCGGTGCGATCGTCGCCGTCGCCACGATCGCGATCGCAGCGCCGCGGATGCCGGCGAAGAGGGTGGGGATCGCCAGTGGCAGCTCGACCCTGCGCAGCACTTCGAGCTCGGTCATGCCCATGCCCCGGGCGGCGTCGACCGTCGCCCGGTCGACTTGGCGGATACCGACAAAGGCGTTGGTGAGGATCGGTGGGATGCCAAGCACCGCCAGGGCGATTGTCAGGTTGAGCAGCCCGACTCCGATCGCGGCAGCCATGAAGGCGATCAGCGCTAGCTCGGGAACTGCCCGCCCGGCGTTGCCGATCGCGACGGCGAAGAACTCCCCCGTGCCGCGGTGGCCGAGATAGAGACCCAGCGGCAGCGCCACGAGCAGCGAGAGCGCCAGCGCCAAGACGGTCACCTCGAGCTGGGTCAAGGTGAGTTCCATCGCCTGCGAGAGGCCGCCGACCGCCTTGCCGCCGGTGACGTTCGAGCTCTGTGGGGTGAAGATAAATTCGATCGCCCCGCCGAATGAGGCGAACAAGGGATGGGGGAGGGGCGGGCTCATGCGTGCTCCACTCGTCGCCAGGGCGTGGTCAGGCGTTGCAGGAGCAGCAGCAGGGCGTCGAAGGTCAGTGCCATGAAAATGGCGATGCCGCCGGCAAGGATGATGCTGGTCAGAAAGTCGAGGTTGCCGCCGCCGTAGATCTGCGTGCCGAGCCCACCGCCGCCGGCGAAGACGGCAAGGGTGGCGATCGCCACCGTGCTCACCGTGGCGATGCGCAGGCCGGCGACAATCTCCGGCACCGCCAGCGGCAGCTCGACCTTCCAGAGGATCTGGCGATCGGTGAGGCCCATGCCGCGCGCCGCATCCTTCACCGACCAGGGCACGTTGGCGAGCCCGATCATCGTGTTGCGGTAGATGATCTGCAGCGTGTAGGCGCTCAGCGCGATGATTGCCGTCTCCGTGCCGCGCCCGGTGATCGGCAACAGCAGGAAGAAGAAGGCGATGCTGGGGATCGTGTAGAGGACGCCGGTGCCGGCCAGCAGTGGCGGACGCAGCCAGGCGTGGCGGTGGGCGAGCAGCGAGAGTGCGAAAGCGATTGCGAAGCCGATCAGCACGGAGGAGAGGACCAGCTCCAGGTGCTGCACGGTCGGCGTGCCGTAGCGGTCGATGTTGTCCATTGCCCAGTCCCAACAGAAGAGCTTGTCCTGCGCCTGGCAGGGAAGCGTCTCGGAGGTGCGTTCTTTGACGAAGCCCTCGCCGACTTCGCCGACGGCGGCGATCAGGGCCGTACTAGCCATGCGGCCGCTCCGCGGCGCCGTGCTCCTCGGTTTTCGCGGCCGGCGAGCCGAGGAACTCAGAGATGATCTCCACGGAGAGCACGCCGGCGATGCGGCCCTGCGGGTCGGCCACCGCTGCGTACTGAGCCTCGCCCTGCAGCAGGTCGGCGAGCGCGTCGCGCATCACGTCGTCGAGCTCGAGCAGCGGGCCGAGCGGCGAGTCGGGCTTGGCGGGAACGTGCTCGGCTGCCAGGTCACGCTCGGAGAGCCAGCCCAGTGGGCGGCGCTCGGCGTCGACCAGCAGCGGGTAAGGGACCTCGGCGCCGGCCAGCTTGGCGCGCACCTCGGCGGTCGCCTGGCCGACGTGAGCCAGCGGCGCTTTCCAGAGGTCGATGTCGGCGACTCGCATCAGGGCCAGGCGCTTCAGCGCCCGGTCGGCGCCGACGAAGTCCTCGACGAACTCGTCGGCGGGGTCCATCAAGAGCTCGGCCGGCGTCGCGTATTGGGCGACCTTGCCGCCCTCGCGCATCACCGCGATGCGATCGCCCATCTTGATCGCCTCGTCGATGTCGTGGGTGACGAAGAGGACGGTCTTGCCGATCTCCGCCTGCAGGCGGAGGAACTCGTTCTGCAGGCGCTCGCGGGTGATCGGGTCGATCGCCCCAAAGGGCTCGTCCATGAGCATCACCAAGGGGTCGGCAGCGAGCGCCCGGGCGACGCCGACCCGCTGCTGCTGGCCGCCGGAGAGCTGTGCCGGGTAGCGCTCGGCAAGCTCCGGGTCGAGCCCGACCAGGGCGAGCAGCTCGGCGCTGCGCGTCGCGATGCGCTCCTTCTTCCAGCCGAGCAGATTGGGGACGGCGCCGATGTTCTCGGCGATCGTGCGGTGGGGGAAGAGGCCGACCTGCTGGATCACGTAGCCGATCTCGCGGCGCAGTTGGGCAGGGCTGCGCTCACGCACCGATCGCTCGCCGATCAGGATGTCGCCCCCGGTCGGCTCGACCATGCGGTTGACCATGCGCATCGCCGTCGTCTTGCCGCAGCCGGACGGGCCGACGAGCACGCAGATCTCGCCTGCCTGCACCTCGAGCGTGAGGTTGTCGACGGCGGCGACCGCGGAATCCCCGTAGCGCTTCGTCGCGCCTTCGTAGCGAACGGCGGAGGCGCCGCTGTGCGACCCATGATCAGTCACCTCGTGGCCGGGCACTCGTCCCGAGCCTATACCCGCCCGGTACCGGGTTCAGCCAATTCCGAGGCGTTTTGCCCGCTCTGCCGCGTGGGCGACAATTTCGCCGAGACCCTCGACCTCGCCTCCGCGCATCAGCACCCGGCCGGCGACCACCGTCGTGTCGACCACCGAGCCGTTCGCCGCATAAACCAGATCGGAGTACAGATCGCCAAGCCCCAGCTCTGGCGACCCGACCCGCAGTAGTAGGAAGTCCGCCGGTCCCCCAACCCGGGGTGCATCAAATATTCCCCCTGCTGGGGGGTTTATTTGATGCAGGCGCGGGGCGGCGCTGCCCGTGGCAATCCGCCACGCCTCGGCGGCGGGCAGCACGGTCGGGTCGCCGGCGGCGTGGCGTTGAGCGAGGGCGAAGACCTTGAGGTCGGCAAGCAGGTCGAGCGAGTCGTTGGAGCCCGGTCCGTCAGTGCCTAGACCGACGGCAACCCCGGCGCTCCGGGCGGCCGGATAGGGCAATACCCCACCGACCGCGAGCTTCATGTTGGCCACTGGGTTGGCGACCACGGTGCAGCCGCGCTCGGCAATCAGCTCGAGCTCCGCCTGGTCGAGCCAGACGCCGTGGGCGAGGACCGTGCGCTCGCCCAGCATTCCCACGCGGTCGAGGTAGGCGGCGGGGCGCAAGCCGTGCTGCGCGAGGCAGTCGCTTACCTCCTGCTCGGTCTCTGAGAGATGGATGTGGATCGCCACGTCACGCTCGGCCGCCAGCTCCGCCGTCCAGCGCAAGAGCTCTTCGCTGACCGTGTAAATCGCGTGCGGGGCGAGCGCGGCGTCGACCAGCGGGCCGCTCTCGGCCAGTTCGTCGAGGTTCTGCCGGGCGGCATCCTGCATCGCCGCCGTGCCGCCGTCGACATCGAAGAGCGGGCCGCCGATCGTCGCCCGTATGCCGGCGTCCTCAACCGCGCGTGACGTCGCCGCCGGCTGCCAGTACATGTCCCAGAAGCAGGTCGTGCCACTGCGGATCATCTCGGCGCAGGCGAGGCGCGCTCCCCAGTAGACGTCCTCGGCATCGAGCTTGGCCTCGATCGGCCAGACCACCTCGCGCAGCCAGCGCATCAGCGGCAGGTCGCCGCCGAAGCCACGGAAGAGGGTCATCGCCGCATGGGTGTGGCCGTTGACGAGCGGTGGAACTAGCGGCGCACCGTCCGCCTCGATCGTTTCGTCACCCGGCTCGGGTGCGACCTCAGGGCTGAGCGCCGCGATCCGCCCCTCGACGCAGCGCAGCCCGACCGTTTCGCCGTCGAGCACTGCATCGGTGACCGTCAGTGGCTTCACGGCCCTACGGCACCGAGCTTCGGCAGGACGGCCGCCAGCCCGTCGCGCAGGGCAAGTGCGTTGGCGGCGCGCGCCGCGTCAAGGTCGACCACGTCGGGCGGTCCGGAGCCGAGCCCGTTGGCGAGGTTGTCGACCGCGCAGACGGCCGCGTAGGCGAGGCCGAGCTCGGCGGCGACGATGCACTCGGCGGCGATCGTCATGCCGACCACGTCGGCGTGCGGCGCGATCAGACGGATCTCAGCCGGGGTCTCGAAGCGCGGCCCGAGCGCCTGCCAGTAGACGCCGCCGTTGCGTAGCTTGGCAGCCGTGGGCCAGGCGGCGAGCACTTCCTCGCGCCAGGTCGGGTCGAAGCGCGGCGCACTGTGGGCGCGCTCGTCGGGGAAGATCGAGAGGCCGAGATGCAGGGCGATGAAGTCGTCGGGGCAGAGGAAGCTGCCGACAGGAAGCTCGGGCTTGAGCGAGCCGACCGAGGCGATCGCCAGCACCCGGTCGCAGCCCTGCTCGACCAGCGGCCGAAGGTTGGCCTCGTGGTCGATCTCATGGGGCAGGACGTAGGGACCGGAGCCATGGCGCTGGACGATCGCCGCGCCGTGCTCGGCCGCGGCGGCTGCAACGGCCTCGCCCCCCGGGCCGAGCGCGCTGCTACCGAGCATCACCGCCAGCCGTCCCACATACCGATCCTATGCCCGGCGAGCGAGGAAAGCAGCCGCGGCGTCGTCGTGGTCGACGATCGGCAGCGGCCAGGGCTGGGTTGTCGCGAATCCGCAGATCGCGGTTGAAGAGGACGATGGCGGTGCTCACGTCGCCTATATGGTGAAGGCGTGACCGATCGGCCATCGGGACGCGAGGAGAGCGAGGGGGAACGCCTCGATCGCAACCTCAGCGAGCTGCTCCAGGAGCTGCGCGTGGCACTGCCCGGCGTGCAGGTGCTGTTCGCCTTCCTGCTGGCCGTCCCCTTTCAACAGAACTTCACCAAGATCACCCCCTTTCAGGAGCGCGTCTACTTCGCCACGCTGCTGCTCACCGCTGCCTCCGCCGTGCTGCTGATCGCTCCCTCTTCGTTTCATCGCATGACCTTCCGCCTGCAGCAGAAGGACAACCTGATCTTCATCGCCAACCGTCTGGTGATCGCCGGCCTCGGGCTGCTGGCGCTGGCGATGACCGGGGCGATCATGCTGATCACCGACGTGCTCTTCGGGGCGACAGCGACGGTTGTGACCAGCGGCCTGACCCTGCTCGCCTTCGCCGCCTTCTGGTACCTGCTGCCGCTGCGTTACCGCTTCAGTCTGAAGCGGAGCGAACAGCGCGAAAGCGATCGCCCCAGAGATTGACCATCTCGTCGGCGAACTCGTCGGTGAGCCGCAGTCCGGGTGCCTCATTGAAGAGCATTTCCAGGTCCTCCTCCCAGACGTAGACCTTGAGGTCCAGTGCTACCGCCAGTTCCTCAGAGACCCGCTCGCCGATTAGCGCGTAGGCCTCGCGCAGCATCGCCACGTTGGTGCGTTTGTCGGCGGCGAAGATCGCCAGCGCCGCCGGATCAGCCTCGGCGATGCGGTCGCGGTGCTCGGCCTTGCGCTCCTCATAGGAGGTGATCGTCTCGTCTTCGGTCAGCGCCTCGACTAGGTCACCGACCACATCGCCGAACTGACTGCGTACGTCGGCGACTTTGAGCTCGCTCTTCTCGACCACGTCGTGGAGCAGGGCGGCGGCGAGCACCTGCTCGTTGAAGCCGTGTTTGAGTAGGAGCTCGGCAACCGCTAGCGGGTGGTCGATGAAGGGGCGCCCGTCACTGCCACGCCGCAACTGGCCCGCGTGGGCTCGCCGCGCCGTTTCCAGCGCGTCCCTAAGCAGGTCAGACCTCTCGATGGCCGCATCGATGCCAGGGGTGGCCGACATCCCGACTGCCAGCGTAGCGGGCTTTGGTACGCCAGTGAACCGCGGTGTTTAACTCAAGTGTCTAGCTCGCGGCAACCGCGTTGGACGTTTTGGCAGCGAGGTCGTACTCGGCCCGCTCCCTGGCGAGCTCGATTTTGCCGCTGGTCCCGCCCAGTTCCACCCAACGCTGGTCGGCTTCCGCAGCGAGCTGATCGAGCCGCTCGTCTGAATGCATCGGGTCGTGGTGGAAGAGCACGGTGCGCTGGGCGTTGGCACGCCGCGCGAAGGAAACCGCATGGGAAAGCGAGGAATGTCCCCAGCCGATGTGGTCGGGGTACTCGGCGTCCGAGTACTGCCCGTCGTGGATCAGCATCGACGCCCCACGGGCCAGCCCGAGGCCGGAGATCCAGTCCTCGGAAAGCGCGTCAAGGTCGGCGCCGAGCGCCGGCTCATGGTCGGGGATGTAGGCGAGCGAAGCGTCGCCGTCATCGATCCGGTAGCCGAGCGTCGGTCCACGGTGGGCAACGGAGGCGGCGCGGATGCGCGCCGGGCCGATCTCCCACTCGCTCTGTGGGCAGTGGCGGAAGGAGACGTCGCAGGGCAGCTCACGCACCTCTACCGGCGAGAGCGGCGCCGAGATGTAGCGGGCGATGCGGTCACGCAGCGAGGCCTCTGGTGAGGCCGGGCCCCAGATGACAATCTCCGTTTGTGGGCGGAAGGCGGGGGCAAAGAAGACGAGACCCTGGATGTGGTCGAGGTGCAGGTGGGTCAGCAGGATGTGGAGCCGGGCGGGCTCGGCGGCCAGCGCCAGGCCGAGGCTACGGATGCCGGTGCCGGCGTCGAGGGCGAGCATCGAGCCGTCCGAGAGGGTGACGCCGACGCAAGAGGTGTTGCCGCCGTAGCGGATCGTCTCCGGCCCTGGGGAGGGAATCGAGCCGCGCGTGCCCCAGAGCTTGATCTGCATCTCAGTGTCCTACCCCGTTGGAGGACCCGGCAGGCCAAAAGACGGCGATTGCTCCCTGCGAGCCGTGCGCGGTGAGGATCGGGAAGGCCGATACCTCGACCTGATGGCGGGCGCCGTCGGCGGAGCTGATCTCGAAATCGGCGTGTGCGGGGCGACCGTTGCGAACCGCGACGACCAGCGGCAGCTCGTCGTAGGGAATCGGCTCGCCACTCTCGTCGAAGGGGCCGAAGAGCGCGCCCCACTCCTCCACTCCGACCGTCCCCAGCTCCTCAAAGCGCTTGCCAAGCAGCATTCCGGCGGCCTCGTTGTAGAAAACGAGGACGCCGCCCTCGTCGACCAAGAAGGCCGGCGTCGAGAGCGCAGACATCAGGTTACGAGCCAGGATTAGCTCGAGCGGCTTCTGCGTCGTCACAGATGACACTTTAGATAGTCAGGATTGGCACAGCCAAAAGGGCTCGGAAAATCGCTACTTGCAGAAGCGAGGCGATACCTTCGACCCCGGCGGTCGTTGACTACGTGAGTTTGATCACTTTGATGCGCTGCAGTGGATCGGGGTCGGCGATCGAATACGGTGCCGCTCCGATGCTGGCCGCCGCCCAATCCGGTAGCGATGCGCCTCCCGGTCCGCCGCCTGGCGAGCCGAGCCCGATGTACCGGGCGGCGATGGCTGTCTGCCGCCCGGCGGCGATCTGGGGTCGCCTTCAAGTCGAGGGGCTCGATGTCCTGCCGGAGAGCGGACCCGTGCTCGTGGTTGGCAACCACGACAGCCACTGGGACCCGGTCACGGTCGGCGTGGCGGCGATTCGCCGTCGTCAGATCAAGGCGCTGGCCAAATCGGATCTCTGGAAGGTGCGTGGTCTGTCCCCAGTCCTCAACGGGATGGGTCAGATCCCAATCGTGCGGGGGGCGGGCGATGCCACAGCGTTGGCGCGAGCGATCGAGGAGCTGCGCGACGGCGCCTGCATCGGCGTCTTCCCGGAAGGAACCCGCTCGCGCGGCAAGGTGCTGCGGGCGCGTAGCGGCGTCGGCCGTCTGGCGCTTGAGGTGCCCGAGACGAAGCTCGTCTGCGTGGCAATTGAAGGAACCACCGGCTACACGCGCTTCCCGCGCCGGCCTCGGGTCCGCACGCGTTTCTTTGAGCCCGCCGGCGGGCAGGCTCGGCCCGACGAGCAGCCGGGAGAGCTGGCGGCCCGGCTGCTGGCCGAGATCCGCGAGCTCGTCCCGCCAGCAGGGCCTGGCCGAGAACGACCCTAGCTAGACGCTTGTCTACTCGAGTTTGCCGATCTTGAAGATCTTGGTGCCGCAGTCGGGGCAGACACCCTGGATTGCCGGGCGACCGTTTTTCATCGTCACCTGCTTGGCTTCTTTGATCTCGACCTTCTTGCGCTCCTTGACGCAGTAACCCTCTGGCATCAGGGGGCCTCCTTTCACTGCCGGGACGGCAGAGCTCGCGGTGCTCGCGAGGTCGAATTGCGGCGAATGTAACGCAGCGAGGGGACGACCGGACCGGATTTTGTGCCAATTGACACGAAATCCCTATTTGCTGGCGCCCGCTTCCTTTTCCGCTTTCTCGACCAGGGCTTCGAGCTGCGCCTGGGTTTTCGGCACCGACGGGCTACCGCCAGAGCTTGAGCTGCCCCCTGTTCCATTGCTGCCCGTGCCGCCCGTCCCGTCGGGTGGCTCGGGTGTGGTTGGGCCCGTGTCGGGGGCTTTCCCAGTAGTGCCGCCTTCTTCCTTCAGTTCGGCGATTTCTGCCTGCAGCGCTTCGATCTGGGCTTCCAACCCGGCGACGCTGCCGCCTTCAGGGGCACCAGCTCCCCCGGCTAGTTCGTCGCGCACGTTTTGTAGGTCACTCTCGCTGACGGCGCTGTTCTGCGCATCGATCGCCAGGTAAAGCGCTGCACCCGCTCCACCGATCGCGATCGCGACGAGCACGAGGAAGACGCGCGTGCGCTTGGCGAGCTTTTGCTCCACCAGTCCTATCCATGCCCGCAGCCCGTCCAGCGACATTCGTTCCCTAACTTAGAGCCTGAACCGGAAATCTGCGCCAGGCCCCCGATCCACTACCCTGCGGCGCGCACTTTCCGACCCCCGCTCTGAAGGAGATAACCCGCATGCCCGAGGCAGTCATCGTCGACACCATCCGCACGCCGATCGGCCGTGCCTTCAAGGGCTCGCTGGCCCAGCTGCGCCCGGAGGAGATGGGCGCCTTCGTGGTCGACCAGCTGCTCGAGCGCAACCCCGGCGTCGATCCCGCCCTGGTCGAGGACGTCTTCTGCGGCGTCGGCATGCCGCAGGGCCTCGAGGCCTTCAACATCGGTCGCATCATCTCGCTGCTCTCCGAGAAGCTGCCGCAGGAGGTCAACGGGGTCACGGTCTCGCGCTACTGCTCTTCCAGCCTCGACGCGATCCGCCACGCCGGCAACGCGATCAAGGCGGGAGAGGGCGACGTCTACATCGCCGCCGGGGTCGAGTGGGTGAGTCGCTTCAACGAGCGCACCGAGCCGGCCGGCGCCGATGACCGCAACCCGAACCTGATCGGCGAGAACGGCCAGCCCAACGCCTACATCGACATGGGCCTGACCGCGGTCAACGTCGCCGAACGCTACGAGGTGAGCCGCGCCGACATGGACAAGTTCGCGCAGCGCTCGCAGGAACTGGCGGTCCAGTCCCAGGAGGACGGCTTCTTCGACCGGGAAATCGTCCCGGTGACCTTGCCCGACGGCACCGTGGTCGCCAAGGACGACGGTCCGCGCGCTTCCTCCACCCTGGAGAAGCTTTCCCAGCTGCCCGAGGCCTTCGGCGGCGGTGGGGTTACCGCCGGCAACTCCTGCCCGCTCAACGACGGCGCCGCCGCGGTGCTGCTGATGAGCGACAGCAGGGCCAAGGAGCTCGGCCTGACGCCCCGCGCCCGCATCGTCACCGCCGCCACCTACGGCAACGAGCCCGAGTACATGGGCGTCGCCCCGATCGGCGCGATCAAGAAGGTGCTCGACCGCGCCGGGATGACGATCGACGACATCGGCACGGTCGAGCTCAACGAGGCCTTCGCCGCCCAGGTGATTCCGATCATGGACGAATGCGGCATCGCCGAAGACAAGCTCAACACGCACGGCGGCGCGATCGCCCTCGGCCACCCCTTCGGCATGACCGGCGCCCGCATCATGGGCACCCTGCTCAACGCGATGGAGACCGACGACCACGCGGTCGGCATCGAGACGATGTGCGTCGCAGGTGGCCAGGGCAAGGCCATGGTTGTGGAACGCGTGGGCTGAGCCACCGCCTCGAAAATTCCTCGCGCGCGTCTGGCGGCGGCGGACGCTGCGCGGGGCGGCGTCCTCGGTCGGCCGAATAGCGCTGCTATTTGGCCTTCCTGCGTCCTTGCCTCGCTTGGTCCGGCGCTCGCCAGCCGCACACGCGGAATCCCCGAGTCGGCGTCTCCACCTGGTGTCAGTAGGCTCGAAAAATGAATCTCGAGACGGTTGAGTATGAGACCGAAGGCCGGATTGCTCGCATAACGCTGAATCGGCCCGAGCGTGGGAATGGGATTACGCCGCGGATGCCGGCTGAGCTTGCGGCTTGTGTTGAGCGGGCCAATCTCGATCCCGCCATTCACGTCATAGCGCTTGCGGGTAATGGCAGCGGCTTCTGTGGCGGCTATGACCTGGTCGCCTCGGCCGAGGGTGATATGAGCGGGCTGGAGGGCGTCGAGGCACCGCCCGGCTCGCCGCTCGACCCGGCGACGATCGCCGCCAACCACGCGCCCGAGTCGAACTGGGACCCGGTCACCGACTTCCAGTTCATGTGGCGCAACGTGCGCGGCTTCATGAGCCTCTTCCACTCCGAGAAGCCGGTGCTCTGCAAGGTGCACGGCTACTGCGTGGCCGGTGGCACTGACATGGCGCTCTGCTCCGATTTGCTGACGATCGCCGCCGAGGCCAAGATCGGCTACCCGCCGGCACGGGTCTGGGGCTCGCCGACGACGGCGCTCTGGGCGGCCCGGGTGGGGCCGATGCGCGCCAAGCGCCTGCTTCTGACCGGCGACTCGCTGACCGGTACGCAGGCGGAGGAGTGGGGGCTGGCGACCGAGGCGCCGCCCGCCGCCGAGCTCGACCAGCGCTTCGAGGCGCTGCTGGAGCGCGTCGCCCGCCTGCCGATCAACCAACTGATGATGATGAAGATGCTCGTCAACCAGAGCCTCTATGCCCAGGGTCTGCACCAGACCCAAGTGCTGGGCACCTTCTTCGACGGCATCACCCGTCACACGGAGGAGGGCCACGCCTTCGTCCGCCGCGCCGCCGAGTCCGGCTTCAAGGACGCCGTGCGCGAGCGCGACGAGCCCTTCGGCGACTTCGGCATGGAGGGCTTCGGAGTATGAGCGCCGGGCGTCTCTCGGTCGCGGTGGTCGGTGGCGGCTTCGGCGGGGTGGGCGCCGCGGTGATGCTCGGCCGTGAGGGTTACGAGGACGTCACCGTCTTTGAGAAGAGCGAGCGGGTCGGCGGCGTCTGGCAGCACAACACGTATCCGGGGGCCGCGTGCGATATCCCGTCCCACCTCTACGAGTACTCCTTCGCCCCCAATCGCTGGTCGCGGCGCTTCTCGCCTGGGCCCGAGATCCGTGCCTATGTCGAGGGTGTCGCTCGGCGCTTCGGCGTGTTCGACAAGGTGCGGACCAGCACCGACGTAAAGAGCGCCCGTTGGGATGAGGGGCGCGTCAAATGGCTGCTGGAGACCAGTACGGGTACACACGAGACGGACGTGCTCGTTACCGCCTGCGGCCAGCTCTCGGTGCCCAAGGTGCCGCCGATCGCCGGCCTCGGGGACTTCGAGGGCCCGGCCTTCCACACCGCCGAGTGGCGCCACGACGTCGATCTAGCCGGCAAGCGAGTCGCGGTGATCGGCACTGGCTGCAGCGCGATCCAGGTGGTGCCCGCGATCCGGCCAGAAGTCGCGCAGCTCGACGTCTACCAGCGCTCCCCCGGCTGGACCTTCCCCAAGGGGGACTTCGAGTACTCGCCGCGCGCGCGTGCACTCTTCCGTCGCTTCCCGGCCCTGCGCCGCCTCGACCGCGCTTCGGTCCAGGCCTTCCAGGAGTTCGGCGCCGCGGCGATGACCAGCCAGCCCTGGCTGCTGCCGATCCTGCGCGCGATCGCCAAGCGCCAGATCGACTCGGCGATCGCCGACCCTGAGCTGCGCCGCAAGGTGACGCCGAGCGACGAGGTCGGCTGCAAGCGGGTCATGCTCACCGACGAGTGGTACCCGGCCCTGGCTGAACCCAACGTCGATCTCGTGACCAAGCGGATTGAGGCGGTTACCGCGAGCGGCATCCGCGACGTGGGCGGCGCCGAGCGCCCCGCCGACGCCATCGTGCTCGCCACCGGCTTCGCCAGCCACGACTTCGTCGCGCCGATGGCGATAACAGGGCGCGACGGCTGCAGCCTGGCCGAGGAGTGGGCCGAGGTGGCGCGGGCCTATCTCGGCCTCAGCGTCCCCCGCTTCCCCAACCTGTTCCTGCTCTACGGGCCCAATACGAACGGCGGGACGGGCTCGGTGGTCAACACGTTGGAGTGCGGCATTGGCCACGTGCTCGCCGCTCTGAGCGAGCTGGATCGCGCCGGGGCGAGTCGTATCGAGGTGCGGCCCGAGGCCGCCGAGAGCTTCGACCGAGAGCTGCGTGCCGCGCTCGCGAAGACCGTCTGGCACAGCGGCTGCAGCAACTGGTACGTCGACGAGAACGGCAACGACCCGAGCAACTGGCCGTGGCTGTGGAGCACCTACCGGCGTCGCACCGCCGCGCTCGCCCCGGGCGCGTACGCTCTCGCCCGATGAGTGAGCAATCCTCGACCGAGAACCGTTCGGTGCTGAAGCCCGAGCACGTGCGCGCCTTCATCGGCGGCAGCTTCCCGGGAGACCTCGGCATCGAGCCGCTCGAGATCGAGGACGATTTCGCCAGCGGTCGGATCGTCGTCGACAAGCGTCACCTGCACCCCGGTGGCTACGTGCACGGTGGCGTCTGGACGGCGCTTGGTGACACCGTTGCAGCCTGGGCGACCTTCCGCAACATCCCGCCCAAGCACAACTTCACGACGATCGAGTTGAAGCTCAACGTCTTCGCCGCCGGTCTACTCGGCGATGAGATCGTCGCCACCGGCGTGCCGCTGCACGCCGGCAAGAGCACGGTTGTGATCGAGGTGAAGATCGAGCGGCGGCGTGAGGGACAGGAGCCGCGTCTCGCGGCCAACCTCATCGTGTCGCAGTTTGTACTTCCGCCTCGGGACTAACCGGCGCTTCCAGCTGTTCGATCTGAGGAAGGCGCCAGAGCACGCTGGCGATTGTTAGGCCGACGGCGGCCGAGGCAAGGGCAAGGAACCATTGGGCTGAGCTGAGCAGGTCCATCTCGAAGAAGTGGCGCAGGGGTCCGATCGCGAGGATGCCGGCGTAGAGGCCGCCGAGACCGATCACCATGCCCAGCATGTAGCTCTGGATGGCGATGTGCTCGCGCCCCGGGCCGCGCTCGAGCAGCAGCACGAAGCTCAGGCCGAGCACGATCAGCGTCGTCGTCGCGGCGGTGCGGCCTGCTTCGAGGCTGCCGCCGAAGACCGTGTCGACGAGGAAGAAGGAGAGGATCGAGCCGAGCGCCGTCGCCGCTCCTGCGGGCACGGCGAAGGCAGCCAGGGCGCGCAGGAGGCGGCCGCGGTAGAGCGGCCCGTCGGAGGGCGCCAGGGCCAGCACGAAGGAGGGGATGCCGATCGTCAGGAAGACCGCCAGGGTGAGGTGGCGGGGCAGGAAGGGGAAGGCGAAGCCGGGCACGGCGACGAGCAGGATGAGGGTCGCCGCGTAGACCGACTTGGTCAGGTAGAGGCGGCCGAGGCGGTGGATGTTGCGGGCGATGCGCCGGCCCTCGGCGACCGCCTGCGGCAGGCGGGCGAACTCGTCCTTGAGCAGGACCAGGTCGGCGACCCCCTTGGTCACCTGTGCGCCCGAGCCCATCGCCACCGCCATACGCGCCTGCTTCAGCGCCGGCACGTCGTTGACCCCGTCGCCGATCATCGCCGTGTAGCGCCCCGAGGCGGCCAGCGCCCCGACCAGGGCCTTCTTCTGCTCCGGCCTGATCCGGCAGAAGATCGTGTTGCGCTGCGCTGCCTGGGCGAGGCCTTCGGGGTCCTCGGGCATCTCGTCGCCTTCGATCACGCCGGCCGATTGGGGCACGCCGACCGCTTGGGCGACGGCGGTCACCGTGGCCCGCGCGTCGCCGGAGATCAGCTTCAGGTCGATCCCCTCCTCGCGGATGAAGGCGACCGTTTCGGCCGCGTCGGGTCGCAGCGTCTCCTCGAGCACGACGAGGGCGACCGGCGCCAGTCGCGGCGCGCTGCCCTCGCTGGGTTCGCTGGGCAGTGGCTCGCTGGTTTCGCCGAAGGCGACCACGCGCCGCCCGGCGGCGGTCTCCTGCTCGAGCTTTTGGGCGAGCCCCGGGGGCAGGGTCAGCGCGCCGTTCGCCCCGAGCACGTCGGGTGCGCCGAGCACGTAGGTGGTCGCGCCGATCCGCAGGCCGCTCCACTTCCACTCCGAAGAGAACGGCACCTCGGAGCTGACCTTCTCGACCTTGCCGGGGAAGCGCTCGGCGATCGTCTCCAGCGTGCGGTTGCGGTCGCCGGCGCTTGCCGCGAAGCGGCCTAGTGCCGCGTGCGCGGCAGCCGGCTCGAGACCCTCGGCCACCTCGGCGCCGACCAAGCGCAGCTCCCCGTCGGTCAGCGTGCCGGTCTTGTCGACGCAGATCGTGTCGACTGCGGCGAGGCTCTCGGTGGCGCTCATCTGCTGGACCAGGGTGTCCTTGCGGGCGAGGCGTACGGCGGCCACGGCGAAGGTGACGCTCATCAGCAGCACCAACCCCTCAGGGATCAGCGTGACCAGCCCGGCGGTGGCGGTCTGCGCCGCCTCTACCAGGTCGATGCTGCGCACCTGGAAGACGAGCAGCAGAGCAATCGCCAGTGGCGCCATCGCGTAGGTGCAGGCGACGATCACGCGGTTGACCTCGTCCTGCAAGGGTGAGGGGGGGTGGCGGAAGGCCTTCGCCTCGCCCGCCAGCTGGCCGGCGTAGCTCTGCTCGCGCACCGCGTCGACCACGTAGTAGCCCGAGCCGGAGATGCAGAAGGAGCCGGAGAGCAGCCGCTCGCCCTGGCGCTTGCGGATGCCGTCTGCCTCGCCGGTGAGCAGCGACTCGTCGACGGTCATGCCGCGACTCTCGATCACCTCGCCATCGGCGACGAGCTGATCGCCGGGCTCGACCCGGACGACGTCTCCGGGCACCACCTCCTCGGCCCGCAGGCTCTGCACCCCGCCGTCACGCACCACCTTGGCCTGCGGGGCGACGAGCACCGCCAGCTCGTCGAGGGTGCGCTTCGCCTTCAGCTCCTGGCGGATGCCGATGTAGGAGTTGACGATCGCGATCAGGCCGAAGACGGCGTCGGCGAACAGGCCCAGCGAGAGGATGAGGACGAAGAAGCCGCCGATGATCGCGTTGAAGAGCGTGAAGACGTTGCCGGCGACGATGCTCGAGGTCGAGCGCGAGGAGGTCTCCGACGGCGGGCCGAGCTCGCGCAGTCGCTTGGCGGCAGTGGTGCTGGAAAGGCCCTTGTCAACGATCGCCGCTTCGCTCATCGCCGCCTATTCAATAGGGTGCGCGGCGGATGGGATTGAAGCTCGGACTCAACCTTGGCTACTGGGGCATTGGCCCGGCCGGCGAGGACGCCCTCGAGGTGGTCCGCGCCGCCGAGGGCCACGGCTTCGAGTCGGTCTGGGCGGCCGAGTCCTACGGCTCCGACGTGGTCAGCGTGCTCGCCTGGCTGGCGCCGCAGACGACGACGATCAAGCTCGGCGCGGCGATCATGCAGGTGCCCGCCCGTCCACCGGCAGCGGCGGCAATGGCCGGGGCGACGATCGACAAGCTCTCCGGCGGGCGCTTCCTCTTCGGCTTCGGTCCCTCTGGCCCTCAGGTCTCGGAGGGCTGGTACGGCGTGCCCTATCCCAAGCCTTGGGGGCGCACCCGCGAGTACATCGAAGTAGTGCGCGAGATCATCGCCCGCGAGGGGCCGGTCGATCACCAGGGCGAGCATTACCAGTTGCCTCTACCCGATGGCGAGGGAAAGGCGCTGAAGCTCAACTTCCACCCCGAGCGCAACCAGATCCCGGTCTTCGTCGGCGCGATCGGGCGCAAATCGGTCGAGATGGCAGCCGAGATCGCTGATGGCTGGATACCGATCTTCTTCAGCGTCGATGCCTTCCAGCAGACCTGGGGGGAGCACCTGGAGGCCGGTTTCGCCAAGGGCGGCCGCCAGCGCTCCGATCTGGAGGTCTCGCCCTCGCTGTCGGTGGCGATCGACGGCGATCTCGAGGCGGCGAAGGCGGTGGTCAAGGCCGGGCTCGTCCTCTACTTCGGCGGCATGGGCAGCCGCAAGACCAACTTCTACGTCGATCTCGCCCAGCGCTTCGGCTTCGGCGAGGTCGCCGATGAGGTCCAGCGCCGCTTCCAGGATGGCGACCGCGGGGGTGCGTATGAGGCGGTGCCCGACGAGATCGTCGAGGCGACCTCGTTGGTTGGCACCGAGGCGGAAGTCGCCGAACGGGTCGAGCGCTTCCGTGGTGCCGGCATCGACCGCCTGATCGTCTCGCCGGTGCACGCCGAGCGCGAGCAGCAACTGCATACCTTGGAGCGCCTGGCGGCGCTCATCGCATAGTCTCTCCCGCCGCCGTATGAAGATCGGAGTGCCGAAAGAGACTGCTGAGGGGGAGCGCCGGGTCGCGCTTGTCCCCGACGTGGTCAAATCGCTCAAGGCCAACGAGAAAGTCGAGGTGCTGGTCGAGAAGGGCGCTGGCGAGACGGCCGGTCATCCCGACTCCCAATACGACGAAGCAGGCGCCGAAGTCGCCGAGGGCGAGGTTGCGTGGGGCGCCGACGTGGTCCTGCGCGTCGCCGCCCCTTCCGCCGCCGAGATCGGTCGCCTCAACTCCAACCAGGTCCTGATCGGCCACCTGTCCCCCTGGACTGCGGCCGAGACCAACAACGCCCTCGCCCAGGCAGGGGTGACCAGCTTCGCGATGGAGGCGATCCCGCGCACGACCCGCGCCCAGGCGATGGACGCGCTCTCCTCTCAGGCGGCCGCCGCCGGCTACGCCGCGACCCTGATCGCCGTCCGAGAGTCGGGCCGCTTCTTCGGCATGATGACCACCGCCGCCGGCACCGTGCCGCCGGCCAAGGTGCTCGTGCTCGGCGCCGGCGTCGCCGGCCTGCAGGCAGTGGCCACCGCCAAGCGCCTCGGCGCGATCGTCACTGGCTTCGACATCCGCCGTGCCGCCTGGGAGCAGATCGCCTCGCTCGGCGGCCGGCCGCTGGAACTGGACTTCATCCCCGATGCCGAGGGCGAGGGCGGCTACGCGCGGCCGCTCACCGACGAGGAGAACGCCCAGGTGCGCGACGCGCTCGGTGAAAACGCCACTCGCCAGGACATCATCGTCACCACCGCGGCGATCCCCGGCCGCCCGGCGCCGTTGCTGATCACCGCCGACGCGGTGCGCGGCATGCAGCCCGGTTCGGTGATCGTCGACCTCGCCGCTGAGACCGGTGGCAACTGCGAGCTGACCGAGGTGGGGCAGACCGTGGTCGAGGGCGGCGTCAAGGTGCTCGGGCCGCGCAACCTGGCCAGCGAGATGCCGCTGCCGGCCTCGCAGCTCTACGCCAAGAACCTCGAGAACCTGCTCGGCCTGCTGGTCACCGAGGAGGGGACGCTGAACGTCGACTTCGAGGACGACATCGTCGACGCCGCTTGCATCACCCACGGCGGCCAGATCCGCAACGAGAGGGCGGCCAAGTGAGAGCACAAATCGACACGGTGACTTCCGGGTGTTCGAATCCGTGGCGATTTGTGCGGGAACGCGGTGTTCTCTGATGGACCTGATGACCGAGATCACGATCTTCGTGCTCGCCGCCTTCGTCGGCTTCGAGGTGATCTCGAAGGTGCCGACCACCCTGCACACGCCGCTGATGTCGCAGACCAACGCGATCCACGGCATCGTCATGCTCGGCGGCCTGATCGTCGTCGGCTTCGCCAACGACGGGCTCGAGTACACGATCGGCACGATCGCGATCGCCTTCGGCGCGATCAACATCGTCGGTGGCTTCATGGTCACCGACCGGATGCTCGGCATGTTCTCCAAAAAGCCGAAACCCAAGGCCGACGCTGACGGGAAGGGCGGCAAATGAGCCCCCTCGCCGTGCTCGAGCCGGGTGGCAGCGGCGCCACCGCTCTCTACATCGTCGCCTTCTCACTCTTCATCATCGGCGTGCGCCGCGGCACGCACCCGACGACGGCCAAGCAGGGCAACCTGGTCGCCGCCGCCGGTATGGCGGTTGCCGTCGTCGCCACGCTGCTGCTCGACGGGATCGGCAACTGGGGCCTGATCGCGCTCGGGCTCGGGGTCGGCACGGCGGTCGGCGTGATCGCCTCGATCCGCGTGCAGATGACCGAGATGCCGCAGATGGTCGCCCTCTACAACGGCGTCGGTGGCGGCGCGGTCGCGCTGATCGCCTGGTCGGAGATCCGCCACGGCATCTCGCTCGGCCACGAGATCCCGCTCGACGAGCTGATCCCGGTGCTCTTCGCCGCGGTCGTCGGCTCGGTCTCCTTCTGGGGCTCGAACATCGCCTTCGCCAAGCTCCAGGACCTGATCCCGACCCGGCCGCTGGCCGTGCCCGGCCAGCAGGTGATCAACGTCATCCTGCTGATCGGCATCGTCGCCGCCTGCATCAACATCGCGATCAACAACGACGATCCCAACCAGGCGATCTTCATCGCCATCCTGATCGCCGCGGGCCTGCTCGGCAACCTCGTCGTGCTGCCGATCGGCGGCGCCGACATGCCGGTCGTCATCTCGCTGCTCAACGCCTTCACCGGTCTCTCGGCCGCCGCCGCCGGCTTCGCCCTCGACAACGTCGCGCTGATCGTCGCCGGCACCCTGGTCGGATCGTCGGGAACGATCCTGACGATGGAGATGGCGACGGCGATGAACCGCTCGGTCGGCAACGTTCTCTTCGCCGGCTTCGGCGGCGCCCCGGCCGGAGGTGGAGGCGGCTCCGGCGAGGAGCGACCGCACACCTCGATCGGCGCCCAGGATGCGGCGATCAAGCTCGCCTACGCCGACTCGGTCGTCGTCGTGCCCGGCTACGGCCTCGCCGTCGCCCAGGCCCAGCACGCGATCAAGGAGGTCGCCGACGAGCTCGAGAAGCGCGGCGTCCCGGTCAGCTACGCGATCCACCCGGTTGCCGGCCGCATGCCCGGTCACATGAACGTGCTGCTCGCCGAGGCCGACGTGCCCTACGAGCAGCTCAAGGAGATGGAGGAGATCAACCCCGAGATGCCGCGCACCGGCGTCGCCGTGGTGGTCGGCGCCAACGACGTCACCAACCCGGCCGCCAAGAACGACCCCGACAGTCCGATCGCCGGCATGCCGATCATCGAAGTCTCCGAGGCCCAGCAGGTGATCGTCATCAAGCGCTCGCTCAGCCCCGGCTTCGCCGGCATCGACAACGACCTCTTCTACGAACCGAACACCTCGATGCTCTTCGCCGACGCCAAGCAGGCGGCGGCGGACATCGCGGCAGAGATCCAGCAGCTCTGAGCGGTTGGAGTAGGGCTCCGGCGGGATGCCCCTACTCAGGCCGCTTCGCGGGAGTTCCTGAGTAGGGGCATCCCGCCGGAGCCTCCGCCGGCCGATTTGGGGCTGGATCTCGGCCGTGGGGCTCCGCTTGGGGGAGAGATAGGGCCTTGATGCGGCTTAGGGAGGCATGCGTCATGGCGAGCGGGGGCAGTCGACGGTCGAGTGGGTCGCGCTGCTCTGTCTCTTGGCGCTGCTGTTCGCCGGCCTGGTTGCCGCCGGGGTCCGGGTGCCCGGCGTCACGCTGGCGCACTCGATCGCCTCACGGGTTCTCTGTGCGGCGGCGTTCGCCGAGCGCTGCGGGGACGAACCGGTTCTGATCGCGGCTTACGGCAGCGAGGTCGGCGAGCTGGCGCGGCGGCACATGCCAGAACTGCTCTTCGAGCAGGGCTCGCGGGCGGTGCCGGTCGACTTCAGGCGCTGTCGCGCGGCGGCCTGTAGTGACGGAGCCCTGCCCGTCACCGCCTTCGTCCACGTCGTCGACTGCCGGGGGGAGGGGGAGGGCTATGACTGCTCGGGGTCGCGCGCCGGGAATCTCTACATCCAGTACTGGACCTACTACGCCGACTCCGCGACTCTGCGCGGCGTGCCGATCGTCGGAGAGCAGGGCTACCACCACGACGACTGGGAGTCGGTCCAGTTCCGTATCCACCCCGATGGCTCGGTGGCGCAGCGCGCCTCATCGCATCACGGCTACAACCATGCCCGGGGCGTTGCCAACTGGGGCTCGGATGCGGGGATCGGGGTGCTCAACGAGGTTGTCGAGGCGCTCGGCGCCCGGCCCGACAACGGCTGGGGACCGGCGACCGGTGAGCTGCTCGTCTCAGGCGGTAGCCATGCCGGCAATGTTGCCGGCGACCAAGATGGCGAGCGCCGCACTCCGGCCCGCCACGTCCGCCTGATCCCGCTCGAGCAGATCGCTGCCGCCGTTCCAGCCCGCTTTGCAGTCAGCCCACCCTGGCGCAAGCGTGTCTGGTTCGACCCCGAGGCCGAGACCACCGATTGACCCTCGATCGGTCCTGCATTTGGCACCGTATGGGTGCTCGATGCAGGATGGGCTTACTTCGGCGGCATGCGCAGGGCGCCGTCGAGGCGGATCGTCTCGCCGTTGAGCATCGGGTTGGCGACGATCTCACTCACTATCCGGGCGTACTCCTCGGGTCGTCCGAGACGCGACGGAAAAGGGATGCCGGCGCCCAGCGCCTCGCGAGCCTCCTCCGGCAGGGCGGCGAGCAGCGGCGTATCGAACAGCCCCGGAGCGATGGTTACCACGCGCACGCCGCGGCCGGCCATGTCGCGAGCAGCGGGAAGGGTCATGCCGACGATGCCGCCCTTCGAAGCGGCGTAAGCGACCTGGCCGATCTGGCCGTCGTAGGCGGCGATCGAGGCGGTGTTGACGCAGACCCCGCGCTCACCTTCGGCGTCGGGCTCGTTCTCGCTCATCGCTGCTGCCGCCAGGCGCAGCACGTTGAAGCTGCCGATCAGGTTGACCTTGACCACGTTGGAGAAGTATTCGAGGTTGTGGGGGCCGCGTTTGTGGGCGACGCGCTCGGCCCAGCCGATCCCTGCGCAGCAGACCGAGATGCGCAGGCCGTCCTCGCGGGTCGCCGCCAGCTCTACTGCGGCTGAGACGGCGGTCTCGTCGGTGACGTCGGCCTCGACGAAGGTTGCGCTGGGTCCGAGCTCGGCGGCCAGTGCCTCGCCCTTCTCAGCGTTGAGATCAGCGATCGTCACCGCCGCGCCGGCCTCGACCAGCGCCCGCGCCGTCGCCTCACCGAGTCCCGACGCCCCACCCGCCACCAGCGCGCTCGCTCCCTCGATCTGCATCGTGGTCGCACCCTACACAGCCGAACTGCATCAACTTTTCCACCTTGTAGATAGAAAAGTTGATGCAGTTCGAGTTTGCTGCGAGTTCACCACCAGGTGATCCGGTACCGCTAGGGTCTTCGTATCGCCACCGAGGTGACCTCAAGCTCCAAGGCAGCGATCGCGGAACGCCTCGAGGAGGCGCGGCAGCGCACGCTGGAGCTGATCGAGCCGCTCGACGATGCGCAGCTCAACCACGTCTACTCGGAGATCCTCAGCCCGCTGGCCTGGGACCTCGGTCACATCGCCAACTTCGAGGAGCTCTGGCTGGTGCAGACGATCGGCGGTCGCGAGCCGCTGCACGGCGAGCTCGGGCGCTTCTACGACGCGATCGAGAACCCGCGCCGCACGCGCGGCGAGCTGCCGATCCTGCGCGACGCTGAGCTGCGCGCCTATCTCGCCGACGTGCGCGAGCGCACGCTCGAGGTTCTCGACGAGGTCGAGATCGACGCCGCGGAGGACCCGCTGCTGCGCGATGGCTTCGTCTACGAGATGCTGCTTGCCCACGAGCTGCAGCACAACGAGACGATGCTGCAGCTGCTGCAGATGGTCGACGGCTACGACCCGCCTCCTGCGCTGAAACCGCGTTTTCCCGCATCCAGCCCACAAAATCGAGATCTCGGCGATGAGATGGTGGTCATCGACGGGGGCGAGCACGAGATCGGGGCGCCAGCTGGTGGCTTTGCCTACGACAACGAGCGCGCCCGCCACACGGTTGAGTTGCGTGCCTTCGAGATCGAATGCGCCCCGGTCGACAACGCCGCCTATGTCGAGTTCCTAGAGGGGAGCGGGGCGGAGCCGCCGCTCTACTGGGAGCCCGACGGCGAGGGCGGTTGGCTGGACACTGCGATGGGGCGTCGCGAGCCCGTCGACCCGATCCAGCCGGCGATCCACGTCTCCTGGCATGAGGCTGACGCCTTCGCCCGCTGGGTCGGCAAGCGCCTGCCAACCGAGCAGGAGTGGGAGGCGGCGAGCCCGCACCTCGACGGGGTCGGCCAGGCCTGGGAGTGGACTGCCTCCGACTTTCTCGCCTACCCCGGCTTCGAGGCCTTCCCCTACCGCGAATACTCCGAGGTCTTCTTCGGCGCTGAGTACAAGGTGCTGCGCGGCGGCTCTTGGGCGACCCACGCGAGCGTCATGCGGCCAAGTTTCCGCAACTGGGATCTCCCTCAGCGCAAGCAGATCTTCTCTGGTATCCGCTGTGCGAGGGATGCATGATCGCGATTGAGGTTCACCTCGACGCCGACACGGCGGCGACGATGGCGCGCGACGTGCGTGCTGGCCTGACCGCGGATCCCAAGGAGTTGGCGCCGAAGTATTTCTACGATGAGCGCGGCTCGCAGCTCTTCGAGCAAATAACCGAGCTGCCCGAGTACTACCCGACGCGGGCCGAGCGCTCGATCCTCGCCGAACGCGCCGCCGAGATCGTCGCCACCGCTGGTAACCCGCAGACCTTGGTCGAGCTGGGCTCCGGATCCGCTGCCAAGACCCGGCACCTGTTGAGCGCGATGCGCGAGGCCGATTGCTTGACAACCTACGTGCCGGTCGACATCTCAGAGGAGATCACTCACGAGACTGCGGAGTGCCTGGTCGAGGAGTACCCCGGTCTGGCCGTGCGCGGCCTGGTCTGCGACTTCGAGCACGATCTGGAGCGCATCCCCGACGGTGAGGGCGGTCGCCTGATCGCCTTCCTCGGCGGCACGATTGGCAACCTCTATCCAGAGCCGCGCAACGACTTTCTCACCCGGCTCGCGGCGCTGATGGGTCCCGGCGACTGCCTGCTGTTGGGCACCGATCTGGTCAAGTCGAGCGCCCGGCTTGAGGCCGCCTACGACGACGCCCAGGGGGTGACCGCTGAGTTCAACAAGAACGTCCTGCACGTTCTCAACCGGGAGCTTGGCGCCGACTTCGACCTCGACGCCTTCGAGCACGTTGCCCGCTACGACGAGGATGAGGCACGCATGGACATCCGCCTGCGCTCGCTCACCGAGCAGACCGTTCGCCTAGACGGTCTCGACTTCGAGGTCGAGTTCGCGGTCGGCGAGGAGATGCGCACCGAGATCTCAGCCAAGTTCACCCGCGAACGCCTGCAAAACGTCTACGACGAGGCCGGCTTGCGGATCAGCGGCTGGTTCACCGACGCCGCCGGCGACTACGCGCTTTCGCTTGCTCGCCTGCCCTAAGCCGGCGACAGCGCCTCGATCAGCTCGCCGAGCTTGTCGGGCGTGGTAATCGGCGTGAGGATCGGCAGCGTCACGCCGCCAGCGACGAAAGCGCCGATGCGCTCCTTCATTTGCTCGGGTGAGCCGAAGATGAACATCTCCTCGATCAGCTCCCAGGGTGCTGCCGCGGCCGCGCCCTGGCGGTCGCCGGACTCCCAGGCCGCGACCATCGCGTCGATCTGCTCGCCGTAGCCGAGCCAACGGTAGAAGGCGGCGTAGACCGGCACCGTGATGTAGGAGGAGAACATGAAACGGGCCAGGGGCTCGACCGCCTCGCGCTCGCCAGGTAGGCAGAAGAAGCGGCAGAGCAGCTCGAAGTCCTGGGGCGCCCCCTCGATCTGGGCGGTCACCTTGGGTAGCCCGCCGAGCGGGAGGAAGTTGGTGAAAGCCCCGTCTGCCTGCTGCACCGCCAGCTCGAGCATCTTGCCGCGCAGCGCGGCGAGCACGATCGGCACCCGCTGGGCGGGCGCGCTTTCCAGCTTGAAGCCGTTGGCCGTGCGCTCGCCTTCGAGCGCCGTGCGCAGGAAGCCGAGCGTCTCGCGCACGCGGCTCAGTGGCCGCTCGAAGGGAATGCCGTTCCAGCCTTCGACGATGCGATCCGAGGAAGAGCCGATGCCGAGTACAAAGCGCCCGCCGGAGGCGTCGGCCAGGGCCGCCGCCTCCTGGGCGAGGAGGGCAGGGCCGCGCTGGAAGACGCCGACGATGCCCGTACCCAGGCGGGCCTGCTCGGTCCAGGCGGCGCTCAGGGCCAGTGGCGTGAAGCCGTCGGGGCCGTTGGTCTCGCCGCTCCAGAAATCGGTGTAGCCCGCCGCCTCGGCGCGCTTGACCAGATCCTCGTGGGCGGCAAGAGCCAGCCCCGGCAAAGGCAATGTCAGTCCCCATCTGCTTGCCACGGGCCGACCCTATAGCCTGCGGCGCGCATGGGGGAGACCTCACCGACCAAGCCCGATCGCAACCTGGCGCTGGAGCTCG
The DNA here is from genome assembly GCA_963715455.1 of uncultured Solirubrobacterales bacterium. GTDB lineage: Bacteria > Actinomycetota > Thermoleophilia > Solirubrobacterales > 70-9 > VRUE01. Next base: position 1,084,330 of record OY970245.1, read on the forward strand.
TCCGGGTGACCGAGGCGGCAGCGCTCTCCGCCGCTCGTTGGGTCGGTCGCGGCGACAAGATCGCCGCCGACCAGGCGGCCGTTGACGCGATGCGCTTCGTGCTCGACTCGGTCGCGATGGATGGCGTCGTGGTGATCGGTGAGGGCGAGAAGGACGAGGCGCCGATGCTCTACAACGGCGAGCAGATCGGCGACGGCAGCCCCCCCGTGGTTGACATCGCTGTCGACCCTTTGGAGGGAACCCGTCTCTGCGCGCTCGGCATGCCCAGCGCGCTGGCGGTGATCGCGCTCGCCGAGCGCGGCACGATGTTCGACCCGGGCCCCTGTGTCTACATGGAAAAGCTGGCCGGCGGGGAGGAGATCGCTGACCTGCTCGACCTCGACCGACCCTTGCCCGAGACGCTGAAGCGGATCGCCGAGCGCAAGGGCGGTAGCGTCGGCGACGTCACTGTGGTCATGCTCGACCGCCCGCGCCACGAGGACGCGATGCGCGAAGTGCGCGAGGCCGGCGGTCGCATCCGCCTGATCACTGACGGCGATGTATCCGCCGCTCTGCTGGCGGTCAGCGATCGCTCCCCGGTCGACCTGCTCTGGGGAATCGGTGGCACCCCTGAGGGCGTGCTCTCGGCCGCGGCGCTTAAGTCGATGGGTGGCGAGCTGCTCGGCCGCCTCTGGCCGCGCAACGACGAGGAGCGCAGCGCTGCCCTCGACGCCGGCTATGACCTCGAGCGCATCCTCACTGCCAACGATCTCTGCTCTGGCGACGACGTCTTCTTTTCAGCGACCGGTGTGACCGACGGTGACGTGCTGCAGGGGGTCCGCTACCGCGGTCCCGGGGCGACCACCGAATCGCTTGTCATGCGCTCGCGTTCGGGCACTGTGCGGCGCGTCCACGCGCGCCACGATCGCTCGAAGTTGCGCAAGGTCATCGGCGAGCGCTACGGCTGATTCACTGCTCTTTCGAGCTGCTCTGAGACGCTCCTGACCCCAGGGAGTCGCAGCGTATCCATTGCTAAAACTGATTTGTTCTAATATAGAACCTCAGCATTCCTCGACGGCAAGGGAGGCAACGTGCTCGAAGCTGGTCCCCACGGTCCCGCGCAGCTGGCTGCAACCGAGACGACCGAGGGATACTACACGACCGAGTACCCCTACCGCTGTGGGGGGCAGGCGCTCTCGCTCTTCTCGCGGGCGCTGCACGGCCTGATCCTGCGAGCGTTGGCCGACGGCCCACTGCGCCTCGCCGATCTGCGCCGTGCGGTTGGAGGGCCAGCGCAGACCACCTTGCGCGGCAATCTCGACACGCTCTACACCCTTGGTGCCCTGGAGAAGCGTCAGGGCAGCGGCCGCGCCAACATGGTCGACAACGCCCTCACCCCGCTTGGCCGAGAGCTGCTGGCGGTCGCCGACGCGGTTGAGGCCTGGCTGGCGGCCGCGCCTGACGGGCCCCTCCAGGTGGAGAGCGAAACGGGCAAAGCCTCGATCAAGGCGTTGGTCAACGGCTGGGACTCGACCATGCTGCGAGCACTCGCCGTGCGCAGCTTCACGCTGACCGAGCTCGACAACCTGATCAACGCTTTCAGCTATCCGGCGTTGGAGCGGCGCCTGGCCGCGCTGCGCCTTGCTGGCCTGATCGCGCCCGTGCGGGTCAACGGCAACGGCACCCCTTATGGGGTGACCGAGTGGCTGCGCTTGGCGATTGCGCCACTGCTCACTGCGGTGCGCTGCGAGCGCCGCCACATGGTTGACGAGACCGCGCCGTTCACGCGGCTCGACGTCGAGACGATTCTCCTCCTCGCCTTGCCGCTCGTCGCCCTACCGGCGAGCGCCACGGGGGTCTCCCAGTTGGCGGTTCAAGGCGGCAACGGCTCGGATTGGCGCTCGGCTGGTGCCCGTCTCTCGGTTCAAGGGGGTCGCATAATCGGCTGCACCTCGAAGCTCGAGGCAGATGCAGAAAGTTGGATCCGTGGCTCGGCAAGTCAGTGGCTGGATGCCTTGGTCGATGGGGATTCCGAGCAGCTTGAGGTCTGTGGCGACAGGGCGATCACGCTGGATGTGGTCGATAACCTCCACCGCGCCCTGTTCATCTCCTGAGGGGCGGTAAGTGCGGATCCGCGCAGCACACGGATCCGTGCGTGCGAAAACTCGTACCACCCGTTTTGCAGGGAAAAAAGCTCGCTTATGGGGAGCTGTGCGCCTCCTCTGCTAGATCGTCTTTGATTCTTTGACCTGCTGTACCTCGGGTAGAAGACTCGTCGCGACGGAGGCTCCGTGGGGCACCACGGCTCCGTCTCGAATTACGGTTGAAGTACGCCTCCGTCCCCGCTTTGACGGGCCTGGGGTAAGGCTGCGCCGGGGCCTCACCGTCACTCCTAGGTGGGGGTCCCGGCGCGGTGCTCGTGCGAGCTGTCCTTCTCTTCCATTTCCTTTTCTGCCGCGAGGCGTTCTCGTGCGGCTTTCTTCTCGCCCGCGTAGGGAAGCAGAACCTCGAAAGTGAGTTGCGGCAGCATCTTCGGCAGTTGCTCGACCGTACCGAAGGTCACATGCTCATAGACACAGGCAAAGATCGAGCCTCCGGCGACGGCGGCGAGGTTCGGGAGCTCGGGGATGCGGTCGCTCAGGCTGCGTCCCCCCTCCAGCTGATCGATGAATCGCTGGAGGTTGTCGCCGAAACGCACCCCTGCAACCGGTCCCACGTTGCCCATCTCGATCATCATCACGCGGGCGGTCTCGGGCCGTACGGCGAACCAATCGAGGATTGCGGCCAGGCCCCAGCGCATTCGCTCCGACCACGGACCCGGCTGGTTGTAGGCCTTAGCCGCATACGCCTCGAGGTCGTCGATTAGGGCATCGTTGGCTGCAAGGAAACAATCTTCCTTGTCATTGAAGTGGCGGTAGAAGGTTTCACGCCCGACTCCCGCCTCCTTGAGAATGTCGGCTACCGAGCTCGCCCGATAGCCCTTTTTGGCCGTCACGCGAACCACCGCCGCTAGCAGCCGTTCACGCTGCGACCGGGCGACTAGCTCGGGGGGCAGTCCATGGCGGCCCCGAGGCAGCTTCCATTGGTGCAGGTCATGCGAGGACGCATGCTCCCCAGCGGTGTCGCTATCGCGCGACGGCGTTGGAAGCCCCAAGTCGGATTGGGAGCTCATCGCTTGATTCCAGCCTGAGCGAGCGCAGCCTCCTGGCCCAGGTAGGGCACGAGGGAGATGTAGACGATCTCCGGCAGAAGCGAAGGCAGCTGCTCTGTCTTGCCCGCTGCGATGTAGCCGGCGACAAGCAGTGTGGCTCGGCCAAACGCGAGCTCGGGATTGGCCCCGGGCGTACCCTGTGAATTCTCGCCGAAGCGCGACTCCAGCGATCGGAGAATCGCACCCCGGCCATCGCGTATGAACTCCGGGTCGACGGTCGGCGCTTCGAGCACCAACAGGCTCGCGCAGGCGGGTTTGGCCGCCAGCCTCTCAAGCACGGCGAGGGTCATGCTGCGAAGCGCCTCGACCGGCAACCCTTCGGCGGGAAGCGCCTCGCGCGCTGCATCTCGCAGCTCGTCCACAAAGTTCGCGGCGGTGACGTTGAAGCACTCCTGTTTATTCTCGAAGTGCTTGTAGAACGTGGCTCGTGAGATGCCGGCGTGGCTGACGATGTCGGCGATCGTCGTCGCCGGGAAGCCCTTTTCCGCACAGCTTGCTGCCATGGCGGTGAGGATCCGCTGGCGTTGGGATCGGTAGCCCAGATCCTGGGGAATGACAGGAGTAAGAACATCTGGCTCGCTCATCGTTCTGGGGGCTCCGGTTTTCATTTCCGCGTGCGCGAATAGATGCCTATCACCCACCACGGGGGGCCGCTGGTCGTGAGGCACTTGTCCTTCGCGGTCAGCTGCCTGGCACTAGCCACGTCGCGGCCTGTCGTGCGCCCTACTGGATGAACGCTGGCATTCCCTTGCGGCGTGGGGGCTGGGCTGTTTGATTTTCTAGCATAGAACTAACTTGTTCTTTGGTAGAATCTTCTCGTACCGAGAGTATTGCTCATGCCGGTCGCCGAAACCCCAAATTCCCACAGAGGGCCGCTTCCACGCGGCCCGTATGCAATTCCGGCTGAGGCCGTGGCGGCCGATCAGCGTCGGCGCCTGCTTGACGCCTTGCCAGAGGCTGTTGCCGAGGGGGGCTTCGAGGGGGTAACGGTCGATCAGATCGTCAAGCTTGCCCAGGTCCGTCGCAATGCTTTCTACGAGCAATTCAGGGACAAGCGCGACTGCTTCGCGGCGGCGTATGAGATCGCTCAAGAGCGTTTGCTCGGCGTGCTCACCTTCCAGTGCTACACGCGAGCCGACCTGGCGGACCGAGTCAGCTCGGCCCTGAGCGCATGCCTCGATCTGCTTGCCTCTGATCCGGTGCTCACCCGGCTGGTGGTCATCGAGGCGCCGGCTGCAGGGGGCGAGATCGCCGCTCGTCACCATCATTGGCTCGATCGCTACGGCCGCATGCTCCACTTTGCCGCGATCGGCAACTCTGATGCGATACCCCCCAAGGCGGGAGTCGAGCCGGCGATCGTCGGCGGCATCGTCTCGCGTATCAAGCAACTGGCTCTGGCCGACGAAACCGAGAACCTGTCGGGGCTTTGCCCCGAGTTGGTGCAGTTTGCTCTCTCGTTCTACGGCTCATTCGAGGCCGTGGGGCCAGTCTCCGCCGAGGAGTCTTCACAGCCGCAGTCTCCAGAGCGCGCCTCGGTGCTTGAGCCCGCGTAGGGCAGTTCACCCGTGTCGTGCAGCTCGTGGCGCAGTGAGTTGATCACCGCTCCCGCCATCAGGGACAGGCTGAGAACGTAGAACCAGAGTAGGGCGATGAGGATGAAGCCGACGGTCGAGCCGAAGCGCGAGAGGCTGGAGACGTTGGATAGGTAGAAGGGGAAGAGCCAGTTGGCGATACCGGCGCAGGCGGTGACGAAGGCTGCTCCCGGCCAGACGGCCCGCCAGGGCATGTGGCCCTTGGGCACCGCCCAGAAGATCACGCAGCAGATCAGGAAGACAATGAGGATTGCAGCGCCGAGCAGCAGGGCCGTATCGATCAGCTTGATGTCGGAGAGCCCGAGCGGCAGACGGTCAGTACTCGAGACGAGCGTGCTCTCCATCGTCGGCAGGAAGATGCTGGCGGCGATAAAGAGGAGGACTACGGCGAGCATCGCGAAGGAGAAGCGCTTCTGCTCGACCCAGCCCCGGCATTCGACGTGGTAGATGCGGCAGAAGGCGGTGTCCATCGCGCCCCAGAAGGAGGCGCCGATCCAGAGCGAGCCGGCGAAGGCGGCGATGCCGATCGTCGTCGAGTTCTGCTCGATCCGGTCAAGCGCATCGGCAAGCGTGCCCTGCTCGACATTGGGGAAGAGGCGCTGGAGGTCGTCGAGGACGCCCGCCTCGACGCCGCCGATCTTCAGCACCTGGCCAAAGATGAAGAGCACCAGCAGGGCGAAGGGGAAGACCGCCAGCATCAGGTTGTAGGCGACCATCGCCGAGAGCCCGGTGACGTTCTCCTGGTAGGCGCGGTGCCAGAAGGCGCGCAGCCAGGGCCGCGTTCGACGCACAGATTTGGGGGTATTAGGCATTGACTTCAGAAACTGAAGCGACTATCATGCGAACAGACGTTTGAGCAGTTCCCAGACGCCCATTCATAGGGCCGAGGCAGCGCAGACTAGTCGGCTTCACGGACCGGATCGCCGGTCCGTTTTTTCGCGACTTTCAGAGCCGGGCGGCCTTTAAGTGGCAGCACTCAACCATCGAGCGGAAAGAGACGAGTAGAACAGGATGCTGGTAGCAGAGCTTCAGGAGCTGGAGGAGGTCAAAGGCCTCATAACCCGTGGGCAGCAGCTTGGCGTGCTGACCTTCGGCGACATCGCCTCGGCAGTCTCGGAGGTCGATCTCGACGAGTCCGACGTCGAGGATCTCTATGGGCACCTCGAGAAGTCGGGCATCGAGCTGGTCGAGGACATGGACCCTGCCCAGAAAGCGGCCGCCGAAGCGCTGCCGATCGATACCGGCAAAAAAGGCCGGCGCCGCCAGAAACAGGCGCTCGACCTGAAACCGGACATGACCACGGACAGCCTGCAGCTGTTCCTCAAGGACATCGGCAAGGTTCGTCTGCTGACCGCCGCGGAGGAGGTCGAACTTGCCAAGCGCATCGAGCGCGGCGACCTCGACGCGAAGCAGAAAATGGTCGAGTCCAACCTGCGCCTGGTCGTCTCGATCGCCAAGAACTACCGCAACCAGGGCCTGCCCTTCCTCGACCTGATCCAGGAGGGCACGCTGGGCCTGGTCCGAGCGGCGGAGAAGTTCGACTACCGCAAGGGGTTCAAGTTCTCGACCTACGCGACCTGGTGGATCCGCCAGGCGATCGCCCGCGCCCTGGCCGACAAGGCGCGCACGATCCGCATCCCGGTGCACGTGGTCGAGAAGCTCAACAAGATCGGTCGCGCCGAGCGCAAGCTGGTCACCGAGCTGGGCCGCGAGCCCACCCCGGAGGAGATCGCCGAGGTGACGGGGATCGATCCCGAGGAGGTCGACTCGATCAAGCGCTCCGCCCAGGCGCCGGTCTCGCTGGAGAAGCCGGTCGGCGACGAGGAGGAGTCGGAGTTCGGCCAGTTCATCGCCGATGAGAAGGCCGAGTCCCCCTTCGACCGGGCCGCTGACCTGCTTACCAAAGAGGCGCTCAAGGAGGCGCTGGAGAACCTCTCCTACCGCGAGCGCCGCGTGCTCGAGCTGCGCTACGGCCTCGGCGGCGAGCATCCACGCACGCTCGACGAGGTGGGTCGCACCTTCAACGTCACCCGTGAGCGCATTCGCCAGATCGAGAACCAGTCGCTGAAGAAGCTGCAGCAGCTCGGCGAAGCACAAAAGCTCCGCGAGGTCACCTGATTCTGACGGCGCCGCTGCGGCGCTGGCGGCGTCCTCGGTCGCTCGCGTGCGGAGCACGCCACGCTTCCTGCGTCCTTGCCAGCACCGCAGCGGACACTCGTCAGAACCGGGATTAAGGGGCCAAGACATACCGGCCGATACAGGTCGGGATGTTCGAGATCGATCAAGCACTGCGCACGCTCATCGAGCGTGAGGGGTCGGACCTGCACGTCAAGGTCGGCGCGCCGCCGATTGCGCGCATGCACGGCGAACTCGCGCACCTCGAGGGGTACGAGTCGCTCACCCCGGAGGAAACCGAGAAGGCTTTCCACGAGATTTCCGAGGTGCGCTCGCAAACCGAATTCGGGGAGGACGGCGAGGCCGACTTCTCCTACTCAATCCCCGGCCTGGCCCGCTTCCGCGTCAACGCCTTCAAACAGCGCGGCACGGTCTCGATCGTCTGCCGCGCGATCCCCTTCGAGATCCGCTCGGTCGAAGAGCTCGGTCTGCCCCCGGTGATCACTCGGCTGGCCGAAGAGTCACGGGGAATCATCCTCGTCACGGGCACCACCGGCTCGGGCAAGAGCACGACGCTGGCGGCGATGATCGACCACATCAACCGCACCCGGGCGCATCACATCGTCACGCTCGAGGATCCGATCGAGTTCCTGCACCAAGACAAACGCTCGATCGTCAACCAGCGCGAAGTCGGCTCCGACACGGTCAGCTTCGGCCGGGCGATGCGCCGCGTGCTGCGCCAGGACCCCGACGTGATTCTGATTGGCGAGATGCGCGACGAGGAGACCGTACGCACGGCGCTCTCGGCGGCCGAGACTGGCCACCTCGTGCTCTCCACGGTGCACACCCTCGACGCCACCGAGACGATCAACCGCATCGTCGACTTCTTCCCGCCCCACCTGCAGCAGCAGGCCCGGGTGATGCTTGCCTCGACGCTGAAGGGGGCAATCGCCCAGCGGCTGGTGCCCGACGTGACCGGCGATGGCCGCGTCGCCGCCGCTGAGGTGATGGTCGTCACCGGCCGCGTCCAGGACCTGATCCTCAACCCTGAGGAAACCGGCAAGATCACCGAGGTCATCGGCGAGGGCGAGTACTACGGCATGTGCACCTTCGACCAGGCGCTGCTGCGCTACGTGATGGAGGGCAAGGTGACCGAGGAGGTCGCCCTCGACTACGCCTCCAGCCCACACGACTTCAAGCTGATGCTGGCCGCCGGCGGCCAGCGGGCCAGCGGCATCGAGCAACTTGGCAGCGAGGAGCCGGTGGCCCCGTGAGGGAGAAGCTCAACGAGAACCCGAAAGCCCAAGTGGCGTTGGTTGCCGTGCTGGTCGTTGCCGCCGCTTTCTTCTTTCTCAAAGGCTCGGGCGAAGAAGAAGCCGCGGCGCCGACCGAAGCGACGGTCGCCGTGGCGGGCACCGATGCGACCGGCACCGCGACGGGTGCCACGCCTGGCGAAGCGGTCGAAGGCGCGCTCGAAGCCACTGGCGAAGCGGGCACCACGGCTGTGCCCACCTCAGTGCCAGCTCCTCCTCCGCCGCGGCCGCTTGCCAACGCCTACGACGCGGGCAAGACTGTCGTCCTGCTGATTGTTGACCCGGACGGCATCGACGACAAGCTCGTCGCACGCTCCTCGTTGCTGCTCGCGGCCAACCCCGACGTCGCCCTCTTCGTCGTTCCCGACCGCCAGATCGCCCGCTACGCGGCGGTCACCGTCGGCCTCGAAATCAACCGTGTCCCGGCTCTGGTCGTGATGAAGCCCAAGCGGCTCAGCGGCGGCACTCCGCAGGCCACGGTCGAGTACGGCTTCCAGACGCCGCAGAGCGTTGTCCAGGCGGTGGAGGACGTCTCCTACCGTGGGCCCGAAGTCACCTACCACCCGAACTGAGCTACGGCGATGAGCGCCGAGAACCCGCCCTATCCCATGCACCTCCGCCCGGTCCCCGACTCGGGTGGCTCGGCCGCCCCGGCGATGTCCGGCCCCGAAGAGGGCGGCACGCTGGGGCTGACGCCGCCGCGCCAGCGCGGTCACTCGCGCGGCTTCATCACCGACGTGCTGGTCGAGCTCGGCTACGTCACTGCCGAGACCGTGGCAACGGCGGTCGAGGCCTCGCGCACGGCGGGCCGTCCCCCGGAGGCGCTGCTGGTCGAGCAGGGCGCGATCAACACCGATCAGCTCTCGCGGGCGACCGCCGAGCGCTACGGGCTAGACCACGTCGACCTCTCCGTCTACAACGTCGACGTCGCCGCCGCGGCGCTCTTCCCGGTGACGATGGCGCGTCGCTACAAGGCGGTGCCGGTCGGCTTCGTCGACCAGAAAACGCTGCTCGTCGCGGCTGTCGACCCGGCCAACGTGCTGGCCGCTGACGATATCCAGATCGCCACCGGGCTCGACTGCCACATCGCGGTTGCCGCCGAGGACGACGTCGAGGCGCTGCTTTCGCGGCTCAACACGCTGCAGAACGCAGCCGCCGATGCGATCGTCGAGGACCAGCACGGCCTCGAAGCCGAGGAAGAGGAAGAAGCCCTCGCCGAGGTCAGCTCGATGCAGGCCGGCGCCGAGGACGCGCCGGTGATCAAGCTCGTCTACAGCATCCTCGCCCAGGCGGTGGGGGAGGGGGCCTCCGACATCCACCTGGAGCCCGGCGAGGACGAGCTGCGCGTCCGCTTTCGCATCGACGGCGTGCTGAAGGAGTCCGCGCACGTGCCCAAGCGAATGATCGGCGCCGTCATCTCGCGGCTGAAGATCATGAGCGAGCTCGACATCGCCGAGAAGCGCGTGCCCCAGGACGGTCGTATCAGCGTTTCGGTCGAGGATCGCCGCGTCGACCTGCGTGTCACCACGCTGCCCACCCAGCGGGGCGAGGGGGCGACGATCCGCATCCTCGACGAAAGCAACGCCCAGCGCACGCTCGACGACCTCGGCATGGACGGCTCCGCCCGCGCCCGTTTCGAGGACTCTTTCCGCCAGGCTTACGGCGCCGTGCTGGTCACCGGGCCGACCGGCTCGGGCAAGAGCACGACCCTCTACGCGGCGCTGGGCGAGCTCAACGCGGTCGAGAAGAAGATCATCACGATCGAGGACCCGGTCGAGTACCGCATCGAAGGCGTCAACCAGATGAACGTCAACCGCAAGGCGGGGCTCGACTTCGCCACCGGGCTGCGCTCGATCCTGCGTGCCGACCCCGACATCGTCATGGTCGGCGAGATCCGCGACGCGGAGACGGCGCGCATCGCGATCGAGGCCGCGCTGACCGGCCACATGATGCTGACTACGCTGCATACCAACGACGCGCCGGGTGCGATCGCCCGCCTCGGCGAGATGGGCATCGAGACCTTCCTCACCGCCTCGGCGGTCGATTGCGTCGTCGCCCAGCGTCTCGCTCGCAAGCTCTGCCCGCATTGCAAGCGGCGCACGATCATTCCGGTCAGCGCGCTGCACGAGGCCAGCATCAAGGTCGGCACCGAGGTTGAGGCCTACGAACCGGTCGGCTGCGGCCGCTGCAACAACAGCGGCTACCGCGGCCGGGTCGGCGTCTACTCGGTAATGAGCCTCAGCGAACGCTTGAAGGAAATGACGATCGGCCAGGCGGCCGAGACGGAAATCGCCGCAGTCGCCCGCGAAGAGGGGATGCTCACCCTGCGCGAGGACGGCGTGGTCAAGATCAGGGCTGGGATGACCAGCCTCGAGGAGGTGCTCCGTGTCACAGCATGAGTTCGACTTCGCCGAGGTGCTGCGCCGCATGGTCGAGGCGCGGGCCTCCGACGTGCACATCACCGCTGGCTTCCCGCCGGCGATTCGCGACAAGGGCAAGATCAAGCCGATGGACGGCTTCGGCGTGCTCACCGGGCAGCAGACGCGCGAGGTCGTCTACTCGATCCTCAACGACGACCAGCGCAAGCGCTTCGAGACCAACAAGCAGCTCGACTTCGCCTACGCGATCCCCGGCGTCGCCCGCTTCCGCGTCAACTGCTTCTTCCAGCGCGGCTCGGTCAGCGCAGCCTTCCGACTCGTGCCACAGGACATTCCCGACCTCGACTCGCTCGGCGTGCCGCAGGTGCTGCGCGAGCTGACCGCCAAACCGCGCGGCTTCGTGCTCGTCACCGGCCCAACCGGCTCGGGCAAGAGCACGACCCTGGCGGCGATGCTCGACGTGATCAACACCGAGAACGAGGATCACATCCTGACGATTGAGGACCCGATCGAGTTCCTGCACACGCACAAGCGCTCGATCGTCAACCAGCGCGAGATCGGCTCCGACGCCGAGGACTTCTCGCTCGGCCTGCGGGCTGCTCTGCGAGAGGACCCCGACGTGATCCTCGTCGGCGAGATGCGCGACCTGGAGACGATCTCCACGGCGCTGACCGCGGCCGAGACCGGCCACCTGGTCTTCGCCACCCTGCACACGCAGTCGACCTCGCAGACGGTCGACCGGATCATCGACGTCTTCCCGCCCGAGCAGCAAGGGCAGGTGCGCACCCAGCTCTCGATCGCCCTGCAGGGGATCGTCACCCAGCAGCTGCTGCCGACCACCGACGGCCTGGGCCGCGCGGTCGCCACCGAGGTGCTGATACCGACCCCGGCGGTGCGCAACCTGATCCGCGAGGGCAAGACGCACCAGATCTACGCCGCGATCCAGACCTCGGGCGCGGTCGGCATGCAGACGATGGACGCCGACCTGGCCCGCCTCGTGCGCACCGGGAGGATCACCCGCTCGCTGGCCGAGCAGCGCGCCGCGGTGCCCGAGGAGCTCAAACGGCTGCTCGGCGGGGAGGCGGCGGTTGCGCCGGCCGACCTGAACGGGCGCGCCGCCACCGAAGCGGCCGCGGTCGCCCAGGCCACCGCCCCGCCGCCCCCGCCCGTCTACACCTCCGGCGGCTAGCGAGCGATGGCCGGCGCCACGACATTCGCCTTCCGCGCCATGGACCTGGCGGGGACCTCCTCGGCGGGGGAAATCGAGGCCGAGTCGAAGGCCTCGGTCGCCGAGCAGCTGCGCCAGCGCGGCCTGATCGTCCTCGACGTCAGCGAGAAGTCCGAAGCGCTCAAGCTCGAGGACGCCTTCAAGAAATGGCAGGGCGTCGACATGCGCGAGCTGGCCATCCTCTCGCGCCAGTTCGCCACGCTGATCGCCTCGGGGATGCCGATGCTGCGCACCCTGCATACGCTCGAAGAGCAGACAAAGGACGAGCAGATCAAAGCTGCCGTCGCCAGCGTGCGGGCCGACATCGAGGCCGGCAGCACCCTGGAGCAGGCGATGGAGCGCCAGCCCAAGGTCTTTGACCGGCTGTTCCGGGCGATGGTGCGCTCCGGCGAGCAGTCGGGGCGCCTGGAGGAGGCGATGGACCGCATCGCCTTCCAGGTGGAGAAGGCCGACGGGCTGCGCCGCCAGGTCAAGTCGGCGCTCATGTACCCCGCCCTGGTCTTCGGCTTCGCGATCGTCGTGCTGGTCGCGATCGTCATCTTCATCATCCCGACCTTCGCCGGCATCTTCGAAGAGCTTGCCGAAGAAAACCCCGAGGAAGCCTCGGGGCTGCCGGGGCCGACGCAGCTTTGCGTCAGCGTCTCCGAAGCGCTCACCGGCTACCCCTACATCATCATCCCCGGACTGGCGCTGCTCGCCTTCGGCTTCGTCAAATGGAAGAAGACCGAACGCGGCCACGAGCAGTGGGACCGCTTCAAGCTGCGGCTGCCGTTCAAGATCGGCGACGTGATCCAGAAGGTGGCGCTGGCGCGCTGGTCGCGTACCTTCTCCGGCGCGGTCTCCTCGGGCGTGCCGATGCTGCAGGCGATCCGCCTGACGGGGGAGACGGCGGGCAACGTCGTCGTCGAGCAGGCGATGGACGACGTCTACGCCTCGGTCAAGCAGGGCGGCTCAATCGCCGGGCCGATCGAAGGCAATCCGATCTTCCCGCCAATGGTCGGCCACATGATCGCCGTCGGCGAGGAAACCGGCCAGCTCGAGCACATGCTGACCAAGATCGCCGACTTCTACGAGACCGAGGTCGACGCCAAGGTGAAGGCGCTCACCGCCCTGATCGAGCCGGTGATGATCGTCTTTGTCGGCGGCATCGTCGGCTTCATCGTGATCGCCATGTACCTGCCGATGTTCAGCATCTTCGACAAGATCCGCTGAGCCACTTCGGTGAAGTGCTACCGTGACGCACATGAACCAGGTTGGCGTCCGCGAGCTGCGACAGAACCTCTCTCGCTATCTGGTCCAGGTCAAGGCGGGGGAGAGCTTTGCCGTTACCGAGCGGGGACGCGAGGTGGCGCGCCTCACCCCATCCGGCCCGGCGGACTCGCCGGTTGCGCGCCTCGTGGCTGAGCGCGGGGCGACGATGCCCCGCGGCGACCTTCTCTCTCGGGTGCGCGACTCTCAGCTGCCCCCTGCCGGGGGTCCGCCCAGCCTCGAGATCCTCGACGAGCTGCGCGAGGAGCGGTTGTAGCCGGACGGCTGGCCTATCTGGATAGCTCGGCCTACGTGAAGCTGCCGCTTCGTGAGCCCGAGCACGAGGCTCTGCTTGGGGAGTTGGCCGAGTGGGACGGTTACGTGTCCAGCGCTCTGCTCGGCGTGGAGGCGCTCAGGGCGTGTGACCGTTACGGCCCAAGGTACGCGCAGGAGGCGCGATCCTTCTTGCTGGACATCGCTCTCCTGCCTCTCGATGACGCGGTGTTGGCCGAGGCTGCTTCGCTCGATCCGGCTGAGCTCCGCAGCCTCGATGCGCTGCACCTGGCTACCGCACTCAGTGTTCGCGACGAGCTCGGCGTCTTCGTCACCTATGACCAACGCCTGCGGGAAGCAGCCGTGGGACAAGGGCTTGCGGTGGTCGGGCCGGGCTGATCCCGGGGCCGGTTGACCGGTTATCCGGGGATTTGGCCTCAGATCACGAGTTTTTGGGGGATGAACTCCTACTTTCGGGGATAAAGGTCTCGCCGAGGCGGTCGATTAGGAGAAGGTGATGAATCTGCCAGTGCCTTGGTGCAAAAGGCAAACCCGCTGTGAGGCGGGGGCGCAAAGCCAACGGGGCTCCTTTGCGGGAGCCGGCCGGGCTACCACCGGGGTCGACAGACACCACGTGGCTGCAACGCGACGGGGCTCTGGCGAAATCGATAGGAACCTAGGAGGTCCCTGATGTTTCTCCAGAATCTCCGGGCCAAGGTTGGCGCCCGGCTCAACGGTGATAAGGAGTCAGGTTTCACCCTGATCGAGCTCCTCGTCGTCATGCTCATTCTCGGCATCCTGGCCGCGATCGCGCTGCCCGCCTTCTTCAACCAGAAGGACAAGGCCGGCGACGCCAAGGCCAAGGAGACCGCTCACTCTGCGCAGGTCGCGATGGAGACCTGCTTCACCGATAAAGGCACCTACGACGGCTGTGACGTCCTCACTGTGCTGGATGACATCGAGCCGACTCTGACGGGGGCGCCTGTCACCTTCCCGACCGAAGCCACGCAGAATGCTTACGAGATCCAGGTTGCTTCGGATACGGCAGGTCAGCTGTTCAGGATTAAAAACGTCGCCGGAGTGCTCACCTTCCAGTGTGACGTTGACGGTGAGGGCGGCTGCCCATCCAACGGACTCTGGGACTGATCGACAGCTGACGCTTAGCGATGTCTAAGCACAGCGCAAACGCCGCCGAGGGGCGGGCCATTGCGGCCCGCCCCTCGGCGCGTCTGCTTCTCGCCGCTTCCTCGGCTCTCGCACTCGCCGCTTTTCTTGCTCCAGGCGCCCAGGCAGAGGTGCCCGACCCGCTGACCCTCACTGACAGCGATCCGGTCTCCAGCGCTGCGCAGCCGGCCCAGTCTTTGACCCCGCGGCTGATGGGTCGAGGGGACGGAGGGATCACGACCGTTGTCGGCGGCAGTGGGAGCTTTCCTGGCACCTCGGTGATCGACGACGACAACCGGGTGGAGATCTATGCCAACGGCAGTTGCACCGGCACACCCGACTGGATCGGCATCGTGGACGAGCTGGAAGGCGCCGGCATCGAGGTCGAAGCCACGCCGGACACCTCCACGACCTACTCGGCGATCCGCGTCGACCCCGAAGACGAAGCCGCCTCTCAATGTTCCAACGCCTTCACCTACTGGCACAGCACCACGCCAGTGACGCCACCCCCGGGCGGGGGAACCCCGGGGGGCGGTAACCCGAGCGGTGGGACGACCGCGCCTGGCGGCAATGCCCCGCAGGCACCGCGTCTTCGCACAGTTCCCGCTGGTCGTGCCAACGACAACACGCCGTCAATAGTCGGCAGCGCTCCCGGCGCCGCCACGGTCAAGATCTTTGCGAGCGCCAACTGCGATGGCCAGCCGGTCGCCAAGGGCTCGCCCACCGAGCTCGGTGCGGGCCTGCAGGTCCATGTCGCCGATGACTCCACAACTGCCTTCTCGGCGGTCTCCGTCAACGGGGGCGAGTCGACCTGCTCCGCCCCGATCGCCTACGTAGAGGACTCCTCGGCACCGCGCACGCGGATCACGATGGGCCCGGGCGTCAAGACGCGACGCCGCAAGGCCGTCTTCCGCTTCGCCGACATCAGCGGCGACCCGCCCGGAACGAGCTTCTTCTGCAAGGTCGACCGCAAAAAGTGGAAGGCCTGCAGCTCACCCTTCAAGCTCAAGAAGCTCGGATTTCGCCGCTACGTCCTGCGGGTGAGGGCCACTGATGCGGCGGGCAACGCGGAGACGAAGGGCACCAAGCGCAGCTTCAAAGTAGTCCGGGCGCCCTAGCTCGACCCCTTGTGCCGAGCGCCAGCCGCCGGCTCGGATAGAACTCGCGCACGGTGGTCGCCCTGCTCCTCATCGCCTTCCTCGGCGGGCTCGCCGCGGGCAGCTTCGCTACCGCGGTCGCCCATCGCGTGCCGCGCGGCATCTCGGTCGTGGGGCCGCGTTCGCGCTCGCAGTGTCCCGCCTGCGGCGCACAGATCGCCGCCTACGACAACCTGCCGCTCTTCTCCTGGCTGATGCTGCGCGGTCGGGCGCGCTGCTGCGGGGCGCGTATCCCGCCGCGTTACCCGCTGACCGAGCTGGTGACTGGCGTGCTCTTCGTCGCCACGGTGCTCGTCTACCGCGACGATCCCGCAGAGGCGGCCATCGGCCTGGTCTTCGTCACGTTGCTGGCGATCGTCACGCTGACCGATCTCGAGCAGCGCATCATCCCCAACAAGGTGCTGATCGCAGGGGCGCTGCTCTGTGTGGCGATCGCCGCGCCAACCGATCCCGGCGGTCTGCCCGAGCGGGCGATCGCCGCGGCTGCGGCTGGCGGCATCTTCTTCTTGGTCGTGCTCGCCTACCCGGCAGGCATGGGCCTCGGCGACGTCAAGCTGGCGGCGACGATGGGTCTCTTCCTCGGCCGCGCCGTCGCGCCGGCGATCCTCATCGCCCTGCTCGCCGGCAGTCTGCTCGGCCTCGCCCTACTCGCCCGCCACGGCTCTCGCGCCCGCAAGATGGCCGTCCCCTTCGGCCCCTTCCTAGCCCTCGGCGGGGTGGTTGCCCTGCTCTGCGGCGACCAGCTGATCGACCTCTATCTGGGTTGAGCGACAAAGTCGTGTGAGTGTGCGCACCACTGGTGCGAGCGCTCTTCCTAGCGTTGATGACCAGATAACTGAGGGGGGGGCAAGCGTATGATGTTCTGTATGAAAGAGCGCGTGACCATTTCCGTCGAGCCGGAGGCACTAGAGGCGGTGCGGGCTGAAGTGAAGACCGGTCGGGCACCCAACCTCTCGGTTGCTGTTGAAAGGGCTCTTCTCTCGCGCAGCAAGACCCAGGCGCTGCGCGAGGCTCTCGAGCTCTCGGACGCAGAACATGGACCGATCAGCAAGGAGGCGGAAGAATGGGGGCGCAGGGAAATGGAGAGGGCTTTCCGGGAGATCTCGTCCTCGACGCAGGAGCGTTGATCGCTTTCGAGCGTGGCGATCACGGCGTCAAGGCGATACTTGCAACCGCGCTCGCTTTGAAGGCGCGCATTTTCGTTCCGACCAGTGTGTTGGCACAGGTTTGGCGGGGTGGCCCGGCGGCTGCTTCCCTGGTGCGACTTCTAGACGCTGGCGAGGTCGATCCACTCGCCGAGTCGCGGGCGAAGGAAATTGGATTGCGACTAGGCGAACGCGACGCGAGTGATGTAGTCGATGCTCACGTGGTCTGCTGCGCGACCGAATTCCGGGCAGCAATTGCGACTTCGGACCCGGGAGACATTCGAGCGCTGGTAGCCCCTGGCGAGCGGCTGACGCTGATCGCGATCTAGCCGGCGTTCTGCGGCTTGCCGTTCTGCGGCTTTTGCTTGCCCAGCGGCGCCTTTTCCAGGCTGTCGGTGGTCACCAGTCGCAGCTTGAGGACTTCGATGCGATAGACGCGTTCGTCGGCGCCGTAGACGACTGTCTCGGGGATACCGGGTTCAAGGGCGAGCAGCTGGCAGCGGTCGGTGCCGACCACGCAGACGCCGTCGCCGAAGAGGCCGCGGACGTTGTCGTTGACCAGCATCAACACCTTCTTTTCGTCTTTGCTGACGGTCATGAAGGTGAGTGCCGGCGTCTTGCGGCTGGGCAGCATGGTCAGCTGCGGCTGGTCGCGGCGCACCGTGGGCTCGGCCTTCTTCGGGCCGGCGCCGGAGCCGGGCACGATGCGCACGTCGATCGCGAAGGAGTAGTAGGTGAGCTTCTCGCCGGGCACCGGTCCCTCGTCGCTTTCGGCGGGCAGCTCGATTTCGCTCGATTCGGTCGAGCCCGATTCGATCGTCGTCGAGCTGCTTTCGAAGTTCGAGCTGCTCGCCGGTGCTTCTCCGGCGCTGCCGACACCTTCGTCCTTGGCTCCGCCTGTGTACTGCTGGACAAAGGGGTCCTGTGGAGCTTGCTCGTCGAGTCGGCGCTGGTAGTCGCGCAGCCCTGGGGTCGCTTTGGCGACGACGAGCTTGGAGCTGGGTACGCCGCTACTTGGGGTGGCGACGGTGCTGGATTCGTTCGGTTCGGATTCCGAGCCACCACGCGTCAGCGCGATCGGCAACGCCACCAAGGCGACCAGCAGGATCGCCACCAGGGGTAGTAGATGCCGCTCGCGTAGGTCGTAGTAGATGTCGAGCGCGAAGTCGGGGACTTTCAGGTCCGGCATCTTCAGCTCAGGGCCCTTCTTCAGCATGTTCACTGGGCATCGCTCCCGGGGGTTGCTTCAGCCGTGGAGGTCGGCGTTTCTGTGGCCGAGGCAGGCGCGGCGGCCGAAGGCGCCGGTTCGCTCGGCGTGGCGCCCGCGGTCACTGCCTGGTTGGGTGGGATCAGGTAGGTCGTAACGGCAAAGGAGGCATTGAGCTCAGTGGGGCCGCCGTCTTCGGCCAGGTTGAGAGCAAAGCCGTCGAGTGTCACCAGGCGACCGTCGACGGTCAGCTTCGATTCGCCAGTGTCGACCAGCGAGTCGATGCCCTTGATGAAGTCGGCGACCCCAAAAAAGTCGCCGGTGAACGCGAGGTTGTAGGGCATCACCGCGAGCCCTGCCGGGCCGATCGCGGCGCCAAGGGGCATCACGGAAGCAGCGACCTCGGTAGGCGGAACCGTCGCCGAAGCCGGCACGGCGCCGGATGACGCTTCGGCTGGTGGGGTTTCCGGGCTGGCCGGCGCGGGTGGGGCTTCGCCGCCTTCACCCGAGCTACTGAGCAGGAAGCTTTCGAATTTCACGTCCGAGGAGTCGGCGACCTGATTCAGCTCCACCAGCAGCGAGGAGGTTTCGTCGCCCGCGGGAACTGCTTGTCCTAGGGCGACCAACTGGCGGTAGTCCTGGGGAAACTCGCGCTTCGCCTCTTCGGCGGCGACGACCTGGGCCTGCGCTTCGCTGAGCGCAACACGCGCCTGGCCTTCTTCTGCCGAGAGCTTGCTGGCTTCCTCGCGCTTGGGGCCAAGGAGCAGAATCCAGAAGGCGATCGCCAGCGCGGCGACAGCGACGATCGCGACGATCGTGCGGTTGGACGCGTTCATTCGCTTGCCGTTTCGGTTGAGGTTTCTTCCGGGGCAGGAGGTGTTTCGCCTTCGCTGGTCGCCACGCTCGAGACCGGCGCTGCGTCGAAGGCGAGGACCATCTGAAACTGGGCGATGAAGTCCCGGGTCTGACATGTCGCGCTGGCGGAGCTAGACGAGGCCGACGATTCACCGGAGGCTTCCCCCAGGACGGACGTCGGCACACCCACACGGGTAACCCCATCGATCTCCTCGAGGGCCTGGATGAAACCAGCCACCGCGTCTTGACTGGTCGCGCATCCAGTGAGCTCCAGGGCCGGTCCAGGAATCGAGCCACGCAGCGAGATGCTCGTACTCCCCTCGACCGAAACGCCCGAAGCGGCAGTGCCGGTCAGATTGGTCAGCCAAACGTCGTCGGGCAGGATCAGCGCCAGTTCGCGCATCACCCGCTCCCAGTCGAAGCGGCTCTCGGCCAGGCTGGTGACCGTGGCAACGCGCTGCTCTCGCAGCGTGTGGAACTGGGTGTAGGCATCCAGGGCCTGGGCGCGCGCTTCCACCACCACCCTTTCCTCTTCGAGGCTGGCGATCTCGGCCTTGCTTTCGGAGATCTGGTTGCCGGTGATCGCCAGGGCGGCGACCCCGATTACAGCTGCGGCCAGGGCGCCGACGATCACGTAAGCGAGCGGGCCGCCGCGCATCGGCCGGCGCTCGCCGGGCCGTTCCTCGCTGGGGATCAGGTTGACGGGGCGCATCTCTCAGCGCTCCAGGGCGAGGCCGAAGGGCAGGGTGAGGCGGGCGGCGCTCGCCGGGTCGAGTCCCCCGAGCGCCGAAGGCGTGGCGGTTGAGATCGGCAGGCCAAGCACCGGTTCCATCTGTGCGGCGAGCCCGGGAATGATGCTGCCCGGGCCGCAGAGGACGATGCGCTCGACCGGCACCGCTGCCTCCTGGGCGCCATAGAAATCGAGTGAGAGGCGCAGCTCGTCGAGCAGCGCCGAGGCGCCGTGTTCCATTGCGGCGCGAGCTTTGGCCACGGTGTCGGGGTCGCCGTCGATCTCGGGCTCAGGGCGCTCAAGGCCGACGTGTTCGAGCCACATGCGGGCGTGCTCGGGGGTGAGGCCGGTGCTCGAGACGAAGCTGCCGATCACGTTCTCGAGGCCAGCCGGGGAGACGCGGGTGAAGAGGCAGGAACGGCCCTTGGCGACGGCGAGGTTGGTGACGTCGCCGACGTTGCAGTAGAGCACGGCGGAGGGTTGCGGCTGGGGCTCTCCCTGCTCGCCGGCCGGGACGGGGGTTGCGGTCTCGCCGAGGGCGCGGATCATGCCGAAGGCGGAGAGGTCGACGCCGGCCGGCTCGAGACCGGCGTCGCGCAGCGGTTTGAGTGAGGCGGCGATCATGTCGCGGCGGGCGGCGACGACGATCACGTCGATCTGTGGCGCCGCGCCCTCGACCGCCCCGACGCCACCGACGACGCGGTGGTCGAGCACCGCCTGGTCTAGTGGCATCGCGATCTGCTCTTGGGCGGCGAAGCGCACCGCGGCGTCGAGCTCCTTCGGATCCTCGATGACCGGCAGGCGCAGGGTGCGTACGACGACGCGCTGGTTAGCGATGCCCAACCGCACCCGCTTTGAGAGCTTGTGCTCGTCGAAGAGCTTGCTCAGGGCTTCGGAGACGGCCTCGGGGTCGGCGACCTCGCCGTCGCGGAAAGCCTCCGGCGGCAGCGCGCCGGTAGCGGTTGCGGTGACGCGCACGTCGCCGTTGGCTGCGACCTCGGTGGCGCCGATGCTGCCGGCCTCGATCTCGAGCCCGACCATGGTCGACTCCTTCGAGCTGCTCTTCGTCAGCCTGAATGACTGGCTCTTCGTCAGCGTGAACGTCGGGATCTTTGGCGAGGGAATCTTCATAGAAGGTGACCAGGGGAAGGCCCAGCCAGGTCTGCATCGGCCAACTGGCCACGAAACCTTTGTCTTGGTCTACTTAGAAATAGAAATTGCGCGGCTCAATCGAGCGTCGCCCGGCCGATCACCCAGGCTGTTTTTTCCGGCTCGATGAAGCTCGGCGGCGAGGTGTAGCGCAGCCGGTCGTCGTAGTTGTAGCTCTTCAGGTAGCCGGTGCCGCTGGAGCTGCCCCCGCCGGTGCCGACCGCGCCGCGGTACTTCTGGGCGATCGCCCCGTTGACGGTCAGCGTGCCCAGCTTGGCGCCGCAGTTGTAGTCGTCGACGATGAAGGAGTGGTCGATCGCCAGGATCGCCCCGTCGATCCTTACGTCCTGCAGGTAGCCGGTTGCGTTGGCGCTGCAGACGTATTTGTTCTGGCTGGAGCTCCAGGTCTGCGTGTGCGGGTGGTAGATGCGGACGAAGTTGTTGGCGACCAGGCCGAGCACGCCGGTGCCGCTGAAGGGCAGCGTCGTCGAGCAGGATTCGAGGCAGATGTTGTTGGTGACGACGACGTCGTTCTGGGCGGCGATCGTCAGCTGACCGGTGTAGTTGCCCTGGACGTAGACGTTGCCGCATTCCGACGGCGGTTCGGTGATCGCGTACTGCACGTTGAAGGGCGTGTAGGCGCTCGAGCAGACGCCGCTTTCGAAGTAGACGATGCCGTTGGGCGGCAGCGAGCCGGAGTAGACCACGTTGTCCGGGCTGGCGCAGGTGTTCGTCGCGCTGAGTTTCATCACGGTCATCGAATTGCCGCTCAGGCAGAGCCGGTGCTGGCCTTTGAAGCGGAAGCTGGCGTCGGCGAGGTTTTTCAGTTCGCTGTTGGTTGGCGGTGGGGTGAGCACCGCCGAATTGGCGGTGAACGTCCCTTTGAAGTTTTTGTTGCTACCGCTGCAGCTGGAGCCGGAGTGGGGCACGTCCTCGGTCTCGTACCAGCCGGTTGGCGGGGCGCTGACCTCGATCGGGTCGGTGTCCGTTCGCCCCAGCGTCGGGCTGCCGCAGATGACGAAGGCGTCGTTGGTGTGCATCGGGCCGTTAATCGAGTCGCCGCTGACGAAGGAGATCACGTCGCAGTAGTCGCCGCCGGAATTGGGGATCGTCGCCGTGTAGCGCCCTTCCTGGATGGTTTTCGAGCACTGCACGTAGGCGCCGGCGATTTCAGCTTCGCTGCCGTAGGTAACCGGGTCGGAGGTCTCGCGCTGGGTGAAGTAGACGTAGTCAAGGAAGCTGGCCGGCTTGAAGGTGGCGACGATCGACTCGTCGGCGTCGCCGGAGAAGCCGGTGGCGCGGATGCGGAAGGTGCCCTTCAGCGTGCCGCTCGACTCGAGCATGCTCAGCGTCGGGTTCGAGGTGTTGCACTGCGAGTAGGTCGACTGGGTGGTCGAGGGCAGCAGTTCGATCGCGTAGGTGGCTCCGGTGTTACCGGGCACCGAGCGCTGTTTGGTCGTCGAGCCGACCTGGTTGACGGCGCTCGGCGAGGACACGTTGTCGCAAGAGGTCCAGTAGCTGTTCTGGGCGAAGAGGTGGTAGGCGTAGTCGTCGATGCCGGCTTTCGCCGCCTCGTAGGCCTGCTTCTGGTCGAGGTCGTAGGCCGAGGTGTGGATGTCGCCACGCACCGAGGTGACCGCGACGAGCACCATCGCGACGATCGCCGTGAGGCCGATCACGGTCATGATCATCGTGAAGCCGGCCTCGCTGTCTGCACGCCTCAGCGGCATGGCAGGCTGACCACTTTTTCGTTGAAGGAGGGCGGGGTGAGGCGCAGGCTGGCGCTGTCCTGGATGCTGGCGTCGGCGCCGCTGTCTGGGATCGCCGTCCCTCTAGGTGTCACGTTGAGGGCCGCCCGGACGAGGATCGTCCGCGCGGCGTCGGTGCTGCTCAGCGGAGCGGTCAACGGCGCGCTGGCGGGCGTGCCGTTGATGTAGGCGTAGTAGCTGAAGATCCCCGTGCTGCCGGAGATCGGGGCGACGTCGGTGAGCAGCTGGCGGGTCGCGTACGACGTAGTCGCGAAGGTCCAGTTGGGGGCGGTGCCGCCGGTCACGGCAAAGTCAGACTGGGTGAGGGTGCCGCCGCTGAGGCTGATCTCGCTGAGGATCGGGGTGGGCGACACGCCCGAGCCGGTCTGGTGGACGAAGCGCAGCAGCGTGCCGCTGCTGTTTTCCTTGACCGGCGTCACTTCCGGCGCGACGCAGGCCGAGTGCAGCTGTTCCATCACGCGGGCGATGACAATCCGTCCCTGCTGGGTGGCTTCCACCCTGGCACTCACCCGGCTCACGCCGTGCATGGTCGAGATGATCACCATCGAGAGCGCCATGATCACCACCACGCCCGCGGCGACGCCGACCATCAGCTCGGTCAGCGTCGTACCGCGCTCGTCGCGGATCGAGGGCAGGCGGCTCATTCTGGGCACGACCCGGCGGTCGAGCTGCTGGTGATGTTCAGGGAGACCGATTTGGTCGATGTGAGGCTTTTGACTTCGACGTTGGTCGAGCCGGCCCGCCGGGTGGTGGTGCCGATTTTCACGGAGGCGCAGATGTCGTAGGAGCTGCTGTAGGGCACGCCGTATTCGGGTTCGGTGCTGGTCGCACTGCTGGCCTGGTGACCCTGCGCTTCGCTGACGTATTCGCGCACGTACTGGTTGCCGTTGACCACGCATTTGTCGTCCTCGACGGTGATCGCGGCTCCGCTGACGACCGTGCCTTCTTTTTTGACGGTGATTTCAAGTGCCGGCACCTGCACGGTCTGCATTGCTGCGGTTTGCCCGGACGTGAGGGTGACGTTGGCCTGGCCGGCGCCGCTGCCGGGGTTATTTTCCGAGCAGGCGCCACCCCAGACGGTGTACTGCGTGCTGAAGGGGAAGAGCGGCGTCGCGCTGATGCTGGCTACGCGCGCTTTCGAAGGCGACCAGTAGGCCTTCGACGGCGTCATGTTGGCGTGGAATGGGTAGACCGCGTCGAGCTTGGCCGTTTTGAAGGTCGAGGTGCTGCCCACGCGGTACTGGAACTGCACCGGCAGCGTCGCCGCCTGGTCGTATTCGAGTGGCAGCGAGGCGCTACCGCCGGCGGTTATCGTGACCGGATGGTTGGCGCCGGGAGCGTTGCCGTTCTTTTCGACCAGGCCCGAGCCGCTGGTGGTGACCGTGTAGCTGCCGGCGGGCAGGTCGGCGAAGTGGGCGCAACCGGTGGAGTCGGTGGAGCCGGTGAAGATGCCCGCTCCGCTGCCCGAGAGGCCGAGGCCGCTGAGCGTTCCGCCTACTGCGTTTTTGGCGGTGACGATGAGGATCCCGCGGCTCGGGTCGAGCGAGCCGGTTGAGGGCGCGACGATGCTCTGGATCGTCGGCGCGGGGCGATTGCCCATTCCTGCCCAGCTGACTTTCGAGGTGATCTTCACGTAGTCGGCCGAGGTGTTTCCGGCCGCGCAGGAGGAGTCGGTGCCGCTGCTGTTGTTGACGAAGACGCCGGTCGAGTCGACCGTGAAGGTGGTGCCGTCGAGGGTCAGCGGTTTGCTTTCGCTGAGCCGGTTGAGGGCCGAGAGGCGCATCGAGCGCAGCCGGGCCTGGTCTTCCTGGGCGATCGCGTAGGCAACCGAGTGGCGGCGCTGGTCGGCGGCCGTGCGGGTGGTGGACTGCAGCAGGGTGAGGACGGCGCCGGCGACGATGGCGAGGATCGCCGCGCTGGTCACGATCTCGATCAGCACGAAGCCACCCTCGGGGGGCGGCGTCCCTCGCCCTCTTGGCGTCATGCACCTCCCATCGGACGCAGGCAGGGATTGCTTTAGCCGCCTTGCGTACCCTCAACACCCGTCCAGCGCCGAATGCAGGCCAAAACTTCAGTTAGTGAAGCGGGGTCCGCTACACTCGCTAGAGCGAGGCAACCGAAGCAAAGCGCCTCGCGATCGCCTGATGAGCGCCGCTTCCAACTCCCGATGTCCTGTCTGCCGCACGGCCGAAGTGGTCTGTGGCAAGTGGACTCTCCTCATCATCCGGGACTTGGCCGAAGGCTCAAGCCGCTTCTGCGAGTTGGAGCGCTCGCTGGAGGGGATCAGCCCGCGCACGCTCTCGCTGCGCCTGCGGGCGCTGGAAGAGGAGAGCATCGTCGAGCGCCACACCTATCCCGAGGTGCCGCCCCGGGTCGAGTATGCGCTCACCGAGAAGGGCGAGGCGCTGGTCCCGCTGGTTGAGGACATGCGTCGCTACGGTCGTCTCTGGCTCTCCGATGACGCTCGCGCCGCTGAGCGCCAGCCGGTCGTCGCTTAGACCCTCCTAGTCACGCCCTGCAAGGCGCCGTGCAGGCGCAGGAGCGTTCGGCGTAGGCGGGAAGGCTGGACCGTGCGCGATCGCCTGCTCAATGACTCACTGACCCGGCTTGCCTCTGAAGCGGCGATCCGGCTCAGTTCGCTGGTCGCCGGGGGCGATCAGATCCCCTTCGACGTCGACTCCGAGAGCGGCGACGACTCCCTCTTCTACAGCTACCGCCCGCTGACCGACCGCTACGTGTGCGAGCGCGAGAGCGAGCTGCGCAAGCTCGAGGCTTTCGGCCCCGCCCGCGACGCGGTCGCCGCGGCCGGCATCGCCGCTGCCTACCTGGACGCGCGCGGCGAGCCGGTGCCGAGCGAGGCAGGCGAGCGCGCCGCCCGCATGCTGACCGTCTTCCTCTCTGCGCTCTGGGAGGGCTGCACCGAGCTGGCGCTTGATCACGCGCGCCTCGAGAACGCACTTGCCGTGCTCGAGGCCGAGACGCGTGGTGCGGAGGAGGCCGATGTGCTGATCGCCCCGCTGGTCGGGTTGCGTATGCCGCTGCCCCGCCTGCAGCTGCCGCACGGCGTGCAGGTGGTACGCGCCGACGGCATCGAGGCGCCGATCGAGGCGATGCGCAGCGAGGGCATGGGCCGCGCCGCCTGGGAGCCGCAGTTCCTGGCACTCGCCGAGCAGGGTGAGGACGCAGAGAGCGCCGTCGAGGCCCTGGGCCAGCTGCGTGAGCTGATCAGCGTTATGCATCTCTTCAAGCCGGGCAGCGTCGGCCTCGGCCCCTACGCCTTCGCCCCCACCGGAGAGGGCCGCTGGGCCCGTCTCGCCACGGGAGCCCCAGCTGCGCGACCCGGCGCCTACGAGCTGAGTGAGGCTGAGGCAATCGAGCTGGCCGAGTTTGCCGCTGCGCTCGAGGCTCGGCCCGACCCCGATGGCGCCCTCGCTTGGGGCGTCGCCCGTTTCGAGCTCGGCTGTGCGCGGGAGAGCGCCCTCGAAGGGCTCAGCGACCACCTACTGGCGCTGCGCGCAGTGCTCGACGGGCAGGGCCCGGTTGGCGCATCCCTGCCGATGCGCGCCTCCGCCCTAATCGCCGATGAGAGCGTCGACCGGATCGAGGCGCGCGAGCGGATCGAGAGCGCCCTGGAGCTGGAGCGCGGCCTGATGAACGGCTCACCCAGCCTGCCCGGCCTGGCGATCGCCGGCTGGATCGAGGAAGGCGTGCGCCGCATCCTGCGCGACGCTGCCCTGGGCGAGCTGGGCACGGACCTCAATACCGCCGCTGATGAGACCCTGATCGCAACCGGCCTGGAGGCAGGCGACGGCACGATCGTCGAGACGACTTCAGATTGGGAGACACCCGATACGGGAGGGGTGGAGGAAACAGTGGAACCACGCGACGAGCAGTACCAGGAGGCCGAGATGGAGGAGCACAACGAGCAGGCGACCCGCATCCTAGAGCCGATCCCGGTCGAGGGAGAGATCCGCATCACCGCCACGCCCTGGCTCGACGAGGTCGATGCCCCCGACAGCACACTCGACTTCCCGGCGATCGAGGGTGACGTTCAGCACCGCGAGCGCATCGACACGCCCCGCGTGCGCCACCTCTTCCCAGTCCCCGAGGACGCGGACTGGGAGGTGCGCGAGTTGAGGTACGACCACTACGGTCGCGCCAGCTGATCGGCGCATATCGGCGTCCTCGGTCGCTCGCGTGCAGAGCACGCCGCGCTCCCTGCGTCCTTGATCTGCTTGATCAGATGGCGCGACCCGCCGCCAGTTCGACCCTCTCCTCGCTCGAGGCGAACAGGTAGCGGTTGATCTCGGCCAAGCCGCCGAGGTCGTGGACGTCCTCGTCCAGGTAGGGGACGCGGATCACGCCCTTGGTGCGCAGCTCGCTCGCGAGGCGCTCGATGTTGCGGGCATCGCGCTCAGCCAGTGCCTGGTAGTCGGCGAAGTTCTCGGCCACTCGTTTCGCCAGGTCAGCGTCACCGAGTTTCTCGGCCAGGGTGACTTCCAGGTCCTCGCCATCGCCGCGCAGCTGCTCGGCCGGGTAGTGGACCTTGTTGACGATCACGCCGCCGAAGGGCAGCTTCGCCTCGACTAGCTTGCGGTGGAAGTAGACGGCCTCGTCGACCGGCTCGCCCTGCGGGCCGCAGACGACGAGGAAGCAGGTGTGCGGATCGGCGAGCAGGCTGTTGACCCGCTTGGCCCGTGCCTGGAAGCCATCGACCATGCCGCTGAAGGCGTTGAAGAACTCGGCCAGGTCGGCAAGCAGGTCAAAGCCGACGATCCGCTTGAAGACCGAGAGCGCCACCGAGGCGCCGCGGCCCGCGACCCTGGCGGCGAGGCCGGTGGGCTTCATGAAGACGCGTAGCGAGCGACCTTCGATGAACTGGGTGAGGCGTTTCGGCGCATCGAGGAAGTCGAGCGCGTTGCGGGTCGGCGGCGTGTCGAGCACGAGCAGGTCGAAGCGGCCCTCGGTGTGCAGCTCGAAGAGCTTCTCCATCGCCATGTACTCCTGCGAGCCGGCCAGCGCGTTGGAGATCTGCTGGTAAATGCGGTTGCCGAGCACCCGGTCGCGCGCCTCCTCGTCCGGCGCCTGGCGGGCGACCAGCTCATCGAAGGTCGCCTTGGCGTCGAGCATCATCGCCCAGAGCTCGCCCTTGATCTCGACGCCCTGGGTGGCGAAGAGCTCCGGGTCGACCCGCCTGGCCTCGTTGCCGAGCTCCTTCAGGCCGAGCGAGTCGGCGAGGCGCTTGGCCGGGTCGATGGTCAGCACGCAGACCTTCAGCCCCTGGGCTGCCATGCCGGTGGCGATCGCCGCCGAGGTCGTCGTCTTGCCAACGCCGCCTGAGCCGGCGCAGATGCAGATGTCCTTGCCCTCGAGGATGTCGCCGATTGCGGGCATCAGCCAAGCCTCTTGGCCAGCTGCTGCGCCGCCTCGACATCCAGCTCGGGCTCAAAGAGGAAGGGCAGTGTCTTGACGGGGGCCTCGACCCGGCGGCGCAGGCGGGCCAGCTGGGCGCGTTGCGAGCGGGCCCGGTTGTGCTCCGAGACAGCGGCGCGGGCGGCGGCCCGCAGCGCCCCGTTCTCACCGCCGGCAAGCTCGCCGAGCTGAGTTGCCTCCTCGTTGCTGAAGCGCTCCGGATAGAGAGCGTTCATGTAGATCCGGTCGACGGCGACACCGACCTCGTTGCGCAGGTCGTGCTCGAGCGCCGCCGACTCGTTAACCGGCATCTCCTCGGGTAGGGCGACGATCGCTACGCCGGTGTGCTGCTGGTCTGTGATCAGCCGGTCAAGCTCCTGGGCCTGGGAGTGGATCGGGCCGACGCGAGCGATCGCCGCGAAGGTGCGCGGTGTCTGCAGGAAGCCGATGCCGTGGCCGGTGGCGGGCGCGTCGACGATCACCAGGTCGTACTTGTGCCCCTTCTTCACCTTGCGATCGAGCTGCGCCAGCTCCCAGATCTTGCCGATCGTCACCAGCTCCTTGAGGCCGGGCGTGGCGGCCGCCAGGTAGTTGAAGATGCGGCTGCGGAAGAGCATGTCGCGCATCGCCCGCACCTTGAGCTGCAGGAGGACGTACTCGCGCATCGACTCGTCGGGATCGATCGAGATCGACCAGAGGTTCTCCGCCATCTCGACCTCGTGGAAGCCAACTTCGGTGTGCTCAAAGATGCGCGAGGCGTTCTCCTGCGCGGCGACCTCGCAGACAATCGTGCGCTTGCCTTCGGCGGCAGCGCGCAGGCCCAGTGCCACAGCCACGGTGGTCTTGCCTACGCCACCCTTGCCGGTGACGAAGACGAGTCGCTTGTCGAGGAGCTCGGTCAGCGGGTGATTCCTAGCAATTTCAGGGGGTGGCAGGAAAAGCGGACGGTCATGCGAATACCCGCGCAATGGGATTCCTGAGCCGCAAGAGCAAGTTCAAAGAGCCTGACCACGTTGCCGAGGAGCGGCATCCGATCGTTGAGGAGCTGGAGGAGATGGAGCAGGTCGTTCCCGAGCAGCCTAAGCCCGCAGAGCCCGAGCGCTCGACCACGGGGCCCCCCGAGTCCACGCCACCCGTGGAAGGGGAGGTAGAGGTGGCCCGGCCTGCTGCGGTCGAGGTGAAGGCTGAGGCTGAGGAGCCCGAGCGGTTTATGCCTAGGGATCTGCTCGCTCCCTCTCGTCATGAGGTTGAAGCTGAGCAGGCTGCTGAGCCCGAGGCGCCGGTGAAGCATGCGGAGGTGATTGCTTTCGCCAATCAGAAGGGTGGGGTGGCCAAGACCACGACCACTTTGAATCTTGCTGTTGCTTTTGCCGAGTCGGGGCACCGGGTGCTTTGCATCGACCTCGATCCGCAGGGGAACCTGACGATGAGCCAGGGGATCGATCCGGACAAGGTGGAGAAGAGCCTCTACGACGTGCTCGTCCACGACATGCCGATCTCGGAGATCATCCAGAAAAGGGAGATCGACATCGCTGTCGCCTCGATCGACCTGGCCGGCGCCGAGATCGCGATGAGTACCAAGATCGGCCGCGAGCGCTCCCTGGAGAAAGCGCTTAAAGAGGTCTCCGGCGAATACGACTTCGTCTGCATCGACACGCCGCCGAGTCTCGGTCTGCTGACGATCAACGCGCTGACCGCGGCAAACAAGGTGATCGTCCCGGTGCAGTGCGAGTATCTCTCGATGCGTGGGCTGGTTCAGCTGCAGAACACGCTGAAGATGATCCAGGAGAACCTCAATCCGGACGTCAAGATCGAGGGCATCCTGCCGACGATGCTCGATACGCGCACCGTGCACGCCAAGGAGGCGGTCGAGATCCTCGAGGAGAACTTCGGCGACCTCGTCTTCAAATCCCGCATCCGCAAGGCGATCAAGTTCGCCGAGGCGCCGGTCAAAGGCGCGAGCGTGCTCAAGTACGATCCTCAGGGCAACGCGGCGGGTTACTACCGCGACTTGGCTAAGGAGGTTCTGGAGCATGAGTCGGCGCAATAAGCGGGCGAGTATGCGTGAGGGACCCCTCTCCGACCTTTTCAGGTCGACCGGCGACGACGCGCCTGCCGACCCGCCTGAGGTCGATCAGCCGCGCACCGAGCAGCCCCAGGAGGAGACTCCCCCCGAGCGTTTGAAGCGGGTCTTCTCCGAGGAGCCGGCTCAGCGGCGGGAGATCGAGCCGATTGTGGAGACTCCCAGGTACGGGCGGGAGGAGCCCGAGTACGAGCCGCCGGGAAGTGGCGAGCCGCACCAGCCGGTGATCCGCGTCGTGGGCGTTGGCGGGGGTGGCGTCAACGCTGTCAACCGCATGGTCGAGGCGCGCATCCCCGGGGTCGAGTTCATGGCCGTCAATACCGATCTTCAGTCGCTGCAGCTCTGCGTCGCCGATGTCACCGTGCATATCGGCGACGAGCAGACCCGCGGCCTTGGCGCCGGCGCCGATCCCGAGCTCGGCCACCGCTCTGCCTTTGAGGAACAGGACAAAATCAAGCGCCTGCTGAAGGGCTCCGACATGGTCTTCGTCGCCGCCGGTGCCGGTGGTGGCACCGGAACGGGCGCCGCTCCCGTGATCGCCCGCCTTGCCCGCGAGGTCGGTGCGCTCACGGTCGGCATCGTCACCAAGCCGTTCAGCTTCGAGGGCAGCCGTCGCGGCAACCAGGCGAACAAGGGCATCGAAGAGCTGGCTGCCGAGGTCGACACGCTGATCGTCGTCCCCAACGACCGGCTGCTCGAGGTGCTCGACCAGCAGACCTCGATGGTCGAGGCCTTCCAGGTCGCCGACGACGTGCTGCGTCAGGGCGTCCAGGGCATCTCCGATCTGGTCACGCTGCCCGCCGTGATTAATCTCGACTTCGCCGACGTGCGCACGATCATGTCCGAGGCCGGGCGGGCGCTGCTCGGCATTGGCATGGGGCACGGCGAGGGCCGCGCCTTGCTCGCCGCCGAAAAAGCGATCTCCTCGCCGCTGCTGGAGACCTCGATGGAGGGTGCCCGCTCGATTCTGCTCTCGATCACCGGCGGCCCTGACCTATCGCTGGTCGAGGTCAGCGAGGCGGCCAAGCTGGTTGGCGAGGCGGCACACCCCGATGCGAACATCATCTTCGGTGCGAACGTGGACGACGAGCTCAAGGACCAGGTCTGGGTGACCGTGGTCGCGACCCGCTTCGACGGCCGCACTACTCCGCCTCGGCGGGTCGCCGAGCCGACGATCCGACGCACCAACGAGGCCCCGC
This sequence comes from uncultured Solirubrobacterales bacterium, assembly GCA_963715455.1. Taxonomy (GTDB): domain Bacteria; phylum Actinomycetota; class Thermoleophilia; order Solirubrobacterales; family 70-9; genus VRUE01. The sequence goes on from OY970245.1 coordinate 1,115,537, forward strand.
GCTCGCGCTCTGAGCGCGGCGGGGATCTCGGCATCGACGTCCCAGAGTTCCTGCCCGGCTAGCCCGCCTGCCGATGAGCGGGGTCGTCGCCGCGGGCCATCCACTGACCGCCGAGGCCGGCGCCGGGGTGCTGCGTCAGGGCGGCAACGCAGTCGATGCAGCGGTCTGCGCGGCGCTCGCCTCGTTTGCCGTCGAGAGCCCATTGACCGGCTTCGGCGCCGGCGGCTTCATGATGGTCCACCGCGGAGCGGAGACCGCGCTGCTCGACTTCTTCGTCGCCGCTCCCGGCAAGGACGGGATCGAGCGCGGCGCGGAGTTGGTCCCGGTCCCGGTTCACTTCGACACCGAGACCGTTCAAACGTTCTACGTCGGCCCGGCTTCGTGTGGCGTGCCAGGCACGGCCCCCGGCTTGGAGATGGCGCTGGAGCGCTTCGGCTCGATCCCGCTCGCCGACCTGGTCGGACCAGGGGTGCGGCTCGCCCGCGAGGGGGCGCCGGTCAACTACGAGCAGGCCTACATTCTCGACATCCTCGAGCCGATCCACGCGCGTCTCGAGGGGACGCGCGAGCTCTATGCGCCGCAAGGGCGGACCCTGCGCGAGGGCGAGGCCTTCCGCTTCGCCGAACTGGCCGAGGCGCTCGAACGCTTCGGTGCCGAGGGGGCCGAGCCCTTCTGCCGGGGTGAGATCGCCGCAGCGTTCAGCGAGCACGTCGTTCGCCACGGGGGCACGCTCGGCGCCGGCGACCTGGCCGCCTACGAGGCGATCGAGCGCCAGCCGATCCGCGCTGCCTTCCGTGGTACCGAGGTGCTGATCAACCCGCCGCCTTCCTCCGGGGGGATCCTGATCGCCTACTGCCTGGGGTTGCTCGAGCGACTGGGAGAGCGCAGCGGGCCCGAGCAGCTTGTCGCCGCGATGGGCGCGGCTAACGACGCCCGCGGGGAGGCCTTCGCCGAGGCGCTTTACGGCGAGGATCTGGCAGCCGATTTGCTCGATCCGCGGGCGCTCGACCTGGTGGCGGGCGACCTGCTCGGCTCGACCACCCACATCTCCGTGCTTGATGGCGACGGCATGTGCGCCAGCGTCACCTGTTCCAACGGCTCTGGCTCGGGCGTGCTTGTCCCTGGCACCGGGGTGATCCTCAACAACATGCTCGGCGAGGAGGACCTCAACCCCCTTGGCTTCCACGCGATCGCGCCCGGTCGACGGGTGCCCTCGATGATGGCGCCGACCGTCGTCCTGCGCGATGGCGAGATTGAGCTCGGCTTGGGCAGCGCCGGCTCGAACCGCATCCGCTCGGCGATCCTGCAGACGATCGTGCGGGTCGTCGAGCAGGGGATGGCCGCCGACGAGGCGGTGCGGGCGCCGCGCCTGCACTTCGAGCAGGGTGTCGTGCAGGCTGAGCCGGGCATCGATGAGGAAGCGCTGGCGCGGATTGAGGCGCGCGGCCTGCCGGTCCTGCGCCGCCCGGAGATCAATCTCTTCTTTGGCGGCGTGCAAGCGGTCGCGCGCGACCGTGTTACGGGTGCGTTGAGTGGCGGTGGCGACCCACGCCGTGGCGGTAGCGTGGCGCCCGCATGATCGACTTCGAGGCAGAGGGCCTGCTCGAGGGCACCGACGGCGAGGCTCGCGAAGCGCGCCTGCAACTGCTCGAACGCCTCGCCTCCGAAGGCGTGCCGTTTGAGGAGCTGCGCCAGGCGGTCGAGGCGGCGAGGCTGACACTGCTGCCGGCCGAGCGGGCCCTTGCCGGCGATGGGCCCCGTTACACGGCGCATGAGATCGCTGCGTCGTCGGGGCTCGATCTCGAGCTGTTGCAGCAGGCGACAGCGGCGCTGGGCATCCCCAACCCGGATCCCGACGAGCGAACCCTGACCGAGGCCGACCTCGAAGCGGCGCGGCGCATGAAGGCCTTCCTCGACGCCGGCCTGCCCGAGGAGGGGCTGCTGCAGACCGCCCGCACGATCGGCATGGGCACGGCGCGCATCGCGGAAGCCAACCGCGAGCTGATCGTGCGCACGCTGATGCAGCCGGGTGACACGGAGCGCGACCTGGCGCTGCGCTTCGCCGCCGCGGCCGAGCACATGATGCCGCTCTTCGAGCCCGTCCTGACTTACGCGCTGCGCTCGCACATGCTCGAGCAGGTGCGGCGCGACGTGATCGGCGCCGCCGACCTCGCCTCGGGCGAGATCCGTGGCAGCGCCGAGCTGGCGGTCGGCTTCGCCGACCTGGTCGAGTTCACCCGCCTGGGCGAGGAGATCGCGCCCGAGGAGCTGGGCTCAGTGGCGGGTCGTTTCGAAGCGATGGCGACCGCCGTCGCCGAGCCGCCGGTGCGGCTGGTGAAGATGATCGGCGACGCAGCGATGCTCGTCTCGACCGAGCCCGAGCCGCTGCTGGAGGCGGCGCTGCGGCTGATCGAGACGGCCGAGGGAGAAGGCGAGGAGTTCCCCTTCCTGCGGGCCGGCATTGCCTTCGGCCCGGCCCTGGCCCAGTCGGGCGACTACTACGGCCGCGCCGTCAACCTGGCCAGCCGCATCACCGGCGTCGCCAGGCCCGGCAGCGTGCTCGTCGACGCGGCGACCAAGAGCGCCGTCGGCAACGGCTTCTCCTACTCCTTCGCCGGCGAGCGCCACCTCAAGGGCATCGACTCCGGCATCAAGCTCTTCCGCGCCCGCCGCGTTCGGCCTAGCCCCGACAATCCCTCTCTCCCAAGGGGGTGAAATCTGTCGATCGAAGCCTTTTGGGGCTATGGCCCGCAAAATGCCTCGATCTGCGCCGCCTGGGCTGTGGAATCTGGTCAGGCGACAGCATGGGGTCATCACCCGGCAGCAGTTGCTCCAGCTCGGCCTGACCGCCGATGCGATCGGACACCGTGTAGCGAGCGGCCGCCTCCACCGCCTTCACCAGGGCGTGTACGCGGTTGGCCGTCCCGAAATCGATCGGCGCGGCCGCTGGATGGCCGCGGTCCTGAGCTGTGGCCCTCACGCCCTGCTCAGCCACGAAGCCGCTGCTTGCCTGTGGGGCCTCTGGGAGCGTCCCAAGTCCATCGACGTGAGCATCCCCGAAGGCAAGCTTCGTCGCCGTCCGGGCATTCGGGTGCATCGGCGCGCTGGTCTCGATTCGGTGCATCACTCCGTCGTTGACGGCATCCCGGTGACCAGCCCGGTTTGGACGCTGGTTGATCTTGCTGCTTGCACTGACCTCGATCGCCTCGATCGGACCGTCAGCGATGCGGACCGTCTAGGCCTCCTCGATCCAGAGTCGCTCAGGTCGGCACTCGACTCGCTTGGCCCGCTAGCTGGCGTTGGCGATTTGCGGTCCTTGCTCGATGCACATACCTTCGCGCTGACCGATTCCGTCCTCGAGCAGCGTTTCCTGCGACTGGCTCGCGACGTTGGCCTGCCGCAGCCGGTGACGCAGGCCCGGGTGAATGGGTATCGCGTTGACTTCTACTGGTCGGACTTGGACCTCGTCGTGGAGACGGACGGTCTGAGATACCACCGGACTCCCACTCAGCAGAAGAGGGACCGTGTGCGCGATCAGGCTCACGCCGTTGCAGGCCTCACGACGCTGCGTTTCACGGCAGCGCAAGTGCGCTACGAGCCGGATCGGGTGCGAACGACGTTGGCCGCAGTCGCCTCCCGCCTTTCCGGTGCAAAGTGAAGCTTTTCGGGGGTCATACCCCGAAAATGCTTCGATCGACCCGCTCAGTAGGGCTTGCGGCCGCTGACGAGCAGGTTGTAGAAGAGCTCGGCGGGGAGGTGGGGCTCGAGGAAGCGGCTGTCGACCTTCTGCAGGGTGATGTAGCTGCGGAAGGCGAAGTTGCGCCAGCTCCAGGAGACGGATTCGGGCTCGGCGGTGGACTCGACCGTGCGCAGTCCCCAGCCCCAAAAGTTGGCGAGCAGTTCCTCGCCGCCTACGTGGCGGTTCTCGAAGCCGGCTTCGCGCAGGAGGCGGCGCAGATCAGCGGGGGCGAAGGCGTGCACGTCGACCTCGCCCTCGAGGCTGTGGCCCTCAGATTGCTCGGCCTCGGCGATCGTTCGCGGCTGGGCTTTCACCGCCCGTCGCCAGAGCGGCGCGGCGAGCAAGGCCGCCCGCTTGGGCAGGGCGGCAAGTTGGTCGCCGTAGCGCGAGGGCTCGCCGGCGAAGGCGATCGCGCCGCCGGGTCGCAATACGCGGCGAAATTCGGCAAAGGCCTTGTCGAGGTCGGGGATGTGATGGAGAACGGCATGACCGAAGACGAGGTCGAAGCTCTCGTCCGGGAAGGGCAGCTCCTCGGCCTCGGTCTCGACCGTCTCCACCTCAAGTCCGAGACCCCCGGCCGTCGTCGCTAGGCGCTTGAGCATGCCGGGGGAGATGTCGGTGGCGGTAAGGCTCTCGATCGCCCCGAGCTGCAGCAGGTTGAGCGAGAAGTAGCCGGTGCCCGAGCCGATCTCGAGCCCGGCTCCGAAGCTCTGCCCGTTGCGCCCGCCGAGTGCCTTAACCAGCTTCTGACGTACTTGATCCTGGCCGGTGGCGCCGAAGTCGATGCCCCACTTGGCGTCGTACTCGTTGGCCGCCGCATCGTGGTAGCGGGTGTTGACGTCCTTGATGTGCTCCGGCGTCGCCGTCGGGGAGGCTGGCATTCGGCCGGGAACAATACGGTCCCCGTGAGTGCGGAGCGAGCAAGCATCCATATCTGATTCCTTTGCGCCGCGAGCGAAGCGCGAAATTTGTCTCTGATGACGCGAGAGTACGTCCAGGAAAACCAGCCCCCGGGAGTGCCGCCGCTGCCCTTGACAGGCGAGCGCACGCTGCCCGACGTCCCCGAGGAGAACTACTGGTATCAGCGCCACCTCGTCGTCTACGAGTGGATCGCGGCGCACCTGGCCGGCAAGCGCGTTATCGACATGGCCTGCGGCGAGGGCTACGGGGCAAACGTCCTGGCGGGCACGGCGGCGAGCGTCGTTGGCGTTGATGCCAACCCCGAGGCGCACGAGCACGCCCGCCTGCGCTACGTGCGCCCCAACCTGCGCTTCGAGCGCGATCTGGTCGAGAGCTTCGCCGAGCCCTGCGACGCCGTCACCTTCCTGCAGACGATCGAGCACGTGCAGGACGCCGGCGCGATCCTCCAGCACTTCAAGTCGATGCTGGCGCCGGGCGGCGTGGCCTACATCTCGACTCCCAATCTGCTCACCCTGGCGCCTCCTGGGGCGGAGAAGTCCGACAACCCCTGGCATGTGCGCGAGTATCGCGCCGAGGAGTTCCGCGCCCTCTGCGAAGCGCACTTCCCGCGGGTCGAGCTGCTCGGCCTCTTTCATGCGCGCAAGCTGCGCGCGCACGAGATCGCGATCAAGTTGGGCTGGGACCGCATGCACAAAGCCCTGCGCCTCAGCAAGCCTTTCTACGAGCGCTTCACTCCGGCGATCGTCGCCTCCGACTTCGAGTTGAAGCAGGGCGATCTCGACGGGGCCCTGGATTTCCTCGCTGTCTGCCATGCCCCCTAAACAGAGCGCCGGCGATCTGGCGATCGTCCTGCACTCTCACATGCCCTACGTCGAGGGCTTCGGCACCTACCCGTTCGGTGAGGAGTGGCTCTTCGACGCGGTGATCCGCTCCTACCTGCCGGTGTTGGAGGTGGCTGAGAAGCTGACGGTGACGGTCACCCCGGTGCTCGCCGATCAGCTCGAGGATGCCGGGGTGCACGAGCGTCTGCGCCGCTTCCTCGTCGACTGGCGCATCGGCGCCGCCGAAGCCGATGCTGCCCAAGTGCCGTCTGAGTGCCGCGCCGCTTGCGAGGGTGAGTTGCAGCGCTACAGCCACGCCTTGGAGCTGCTTGACGCGCAGCGGGGCAGTCCACTGCGCGCCTTCCAGACCGCGGCGTCGGAGGGCCGTGTAGCGCTTGCCGCTTCCGCCGCAACGCACGCTGTGCTGCCGCTATTGGCGACGCGTGAGGGCCTGCGTCTGCAGCTCGATGCCGGTATCCGCTCGCACCGGCGGCGCTTCGGTTGGGGAGGTGGTTTCTGGCTGCCCGAGTGTGCCTACGCGCCGGGCCTCGAGCGGCGTCTCGCGGAGCACGGGGTCGAGTGGTTCTGTACCGATCAAAGCGCTCACGCGGCGCCCCTGGATGCGCTGACGCCGATCGCCACTGAGGCGGGGCCAGTGGCGCTGCCGATCGACTGGGAGGCGATCCAGTGGCTCTGGTCGTTGGATGGCTACCCCTCCGACCCGGCCCATGCCCAGTTCGCCGGCAAGTCGCTGCGCGGCGTGCGCATCTGGAAGGTCGGTGGTGGTGGCTATGACCCGGACACCGCCGCCGCGGCGGCGCGGCGCCAGGCGGGTGAGTTCCTTGCCGCTGTCGCCGCGCGTCTGCGCGAGTTCAAGACCTCTCACGGCCACCGCGGCTTGCTCGTCTTCGCGATCGACACCGAGCTACTCGGCCACTGGTGGTCGGAGGGGGCGCTCTGGCTGCGAGAGGTGCTTGCCGGGGCGGCCGCCGCAGGCGTGCGGTTGCTCACCGTGCCCGAGGCGCTGGCCGAGCACGAGCCGGTCGCCCGGCCACTGGCGGCCTCGACTTGGGGCGAGGACAAGGACCTCAGCACCTGGGACTCGCCGCCGGTTGCCGATTTGGCCTGGGGGGCACGGCGCCTCGAGCTGCGCCTGCTGCGGGCGTTGTCCCGGGGCATGCGCGGCGACGCGGCCCTGCGCGCGGCGCGTGAGCTGCTCGCCACCCAAGCCAGCGACTGGGCCTTCCTCGACAAGCGCGGCCAGGCGGGCGATTACGCCTACCAGCGGGCGATCGCCCATGCAGAAGCGGCACTGGAGGCCATAGACTCCCCGACCATCGCCGACCCGCGCCTACGCGCACTCGCCCCTGATTTGAGCCTCTCACCGCTCCAGCAGCCGTGACCCGCGTCCTCATCCTCTCTTGGGAGTACCCGCCGCTGATTGAGGGGGGTTTGGCCCGGCACGTGCGCAAGCTCTCGGAGGCGCTGGTCGAGCGCGAGGTCGAGGTGCATGTGCTGACCCGCGGCGGCGAAGAGTCGCCGGCCGAGGAGCGGCGTGGGGGGGTCATCATCCACCGCATCCGCGAGCCCAAGCGGCCCACCGACCTGGGCGAGTTCGTCGCCTGGGTCGAGCGCATGAACTCCGACATGCTCGCCGCCGGGGTGGAGCTCGGCGACCGCTACAGCTTCGACCTCGTCCACGGTCACGACTGGCTCGTCGCCAACGCCTGCGACCATCTTGCCAAGCGCTTCGACGCACCCTTGGTGACGACGATCCACGCCACCGAGCACGGTCGCCACCAGGGCTGGGTTGACAAGCATCCCCAGACCTACATCCACGGGGTCGAGCGCTGGATCACCAACCGCTCCGAGCGAGTGATCGCCTGCTCGCACTACATGCGCGAGCAGATCGCCGACATCTTCGGCGTCGATGAGGGGCGGGTCTCGGTGATCCCCAACGGCATCGACCCCGACGATCTGCAGCCCCAGGACCCCAGGGAGCTGACCAGGCTGCGGGGGGAGTTCGCCGATCCCGAGGAGAAGCTGGTCCTGCTGATCGGCCGGCTGGTCTACGAGAAGGGTTTCCAGTTGGCACTGGAGGCGATGCCGCGACTGATCGAGGAGGTGCCGGGCACGCGCTTCTTGATCGCCGGCTCGGGCACGCACGAGGCCGAGTTGCACAAACAGGCCGAGGAGTTGGGCCTGATGGAGCACGGCACTTTCCTCGGCTGGATCGGCGACGACGTGCTGCACTCGCTCTACCGGATCGCCGACCTCACCGTGGTGCCCTCGATCTATGAGCCCTTCGGTCTGGTCGCGCTCGAGGCGATGGCATCAGGCTGTCCCTGCATCGTCGCCGACACCGGCGGCCTGCGCGAGGTCGTTCCCCACGAGGAGGCGGGCCTGCGTTTCCGCGCCCACGACCCCGAAGCCCTCGCCGAGGTTGCGATCCGCGTGCTCTCCGATGACGAGCTGGGTCGCAGCCTGGTCGCCGAAGCCTACGAGCACCTGCGTCGCTTCGACTGGGGCGACGTTGCCGAGCAGACCGCAGCGCTCTACGCCGAGCTGGTTGGCGAGACCAGCCCTGCCTGAGCGTCCCGGCCTACCCGTCCTCTTTGAACTTGCCAATGCGGGTGTCGCCCGGCTCCCAGCCCAGGCCGGCGAGCAGCTCGTCGGTGGAGACTTCCAGCGAGCCGGCCAGCTTGATCAGCGTGTCGATGCGGGCCAGTCGCAGGCCGCGCTCGAGCTGACTGACCTCGGTGCGGTGCAGCGATGCCCGCACGCTGAGCTCGTCCTGAGAGAGGTCGGCGCGTTTGCGGCAGCGGGCCAGGTTGTCGCCAAAGCGGGCAGCAATGTCCACGGCTCGATCCTTCCTGGGGGGATTGCCTCCACCCTTGGCACAGAGGATTGACGCCACAGGACAGCTCGCCGGTTGCGAGCACGCCGCAATTTATCAGCTAACAGACAATAACCCTCAGTCTGACGTGGCGCCGGTCAATCGGCCGGCTGCGGTGGACTCAGCGTCGTCCAGGCCCCCGGGTCGGGCTCGACCGGGTTGGGCCAGCGCAGCCGCTGCGGCGCCTCGCGCATGCGGATGATTCGCGCTGGGATGCCGGCGACGACGGCGTTGGCCGGCACGTCCCTGGTGACCACCGAGTTGGTGCCGACGATCGAGTTGTCGCCGACACGCACGCCGCGCAGGACGCAAGCGTTGTAGCCGATCCAGACGTTGGAGCCGATCTCGACGTCACGCGTGTAGATGCCTTGGGCGCGAATCGGGCGCTCGACTTCGACCACACCGTGGTCGAAGTCGATAAACATCGCCCGGTCGGCAATCACGCACTGCTCGCCGATCCGCACGTGCTTGTAGGCCGAGATCGTGCACTCCTGGCCGAGCACCGTCTTCGAGCCGATCTCGACCCGACCCTCGTGGCAGCGCAGCTTGGTGCCGTCGCCGATCCAGACGAAGCGGCCGAACTCGATGCGGGCGTCGCGTGCCACCTGCAATTCGAGGCGGCGTCCGAAGAAGACCGGTCCGTTGGTGCGCCAGCGCCAACCGGCCGGCGTGAAGAGGCGGCGCCGCAGGTAGCGGCCCAGCAGGCGCGCATATCTCGGCGTCAGCATCCGGTTGCGGGCGAGGAAGCGGATCAGTCGGATCACGGCGGCCGGGACTCTAGACTGGCCGAGCCTTGACCGATCTTGCCAAGAGCGCGCCGCTCGCCGAGCGCCTCATCGCCGGGGACAAGCGTGCCCTGGCGCGGGCGATCACGCTGATTGAGTCCGACGATCCTGCCGGCTGGGAGCTGGTTCGCGAGGTCTACCCGCGCACCGGCCGGGCGCGCATCGTCGGCTTCACCGGGCCGCCCGGGGTCGGCAAGAGCACACTGATCGGCGCGCTGACGGCAGAGCTGCGCAAGGCCGAGCGCCAGGTGGCGGTGCTTTCCATCGACCCCTCCAGCCCCTTCACCCAGGGGGCCCTACTCGGCGATCGCATCCGCCTCTCCGACCACTTCCTCGACCCCGGTGTCTTCATCCGTTCAATGGCCTCGCGCGGAGCGCTTGGTGGACTCTCCGAGGCGGCCCTGCAGGTGGCCCTGGCGATGGACGCTGCCGGCAAGGACGACGTCCTGATCGAGACGGTCGGCGTTGGCCAGGCCGAGATCGACATCGTCGACCACGCTGACACGATCGTCCTCGCCCTGATGCCCGGTTCGGGTGACTCGATTCAGGCGCTGAAGGCGGGGGTAATGGAGATTCCCGACGTGATCGTCGTCAACAAGGCCGACCACCCGATGACCGACACGATGGTGCGCGAGGTGCGCGGTGTGTTGGCCCTCTCGCACGATCCCGAGGGCTGGAAGGTGCCGATTTTGCGCACCGAGGCCGCCCGTGGCGAGGGGGTGACCGAGCTGGCTGTAGCGATCGACGAGCACCGGGCTTTCATCGAGGCTGCCGGCACGCTCGAGGAGCGCCGCGCGCGCAATCTGCGCAACGAGGTGCTGGGTATCGCCACCTCGCGGATGCGACGGCGGTTGGAGGCGACCGCGGCCGACGACCCACGGACCGCCGAGCTGCTGGAGCGGGTCGTCAAACGCGAGATCGACCCGGCGAGCGCCGCCTCGGAGCTGCTCGAGAGGTTGGGCGGGTGAGCGAGTCGTCGGCCACAGCGCCAGCTTCGCTGGACGAGGTGAAGGCTTGGATGGGATACGAAGTGGATGATCTCGGCGGCGAGAGGGTCGGCCAGGCCCAAGGACTCTTCGTCGATGCCCAGAGCGGCGAGCCAAGTTGGCTGGTCGTCAGGCAGGGCCGCGTACGGGGGACGTTGGTGGCTGTCCCGCTGCGTGACTGCGCCGCGGCCGCGGGCCGCGTCTGGATTGCCCACGAGCGCCGCGCGATTCGCGAGGCGCCGGTCGTCGACCCCAGCCGGCCGCTGCTGCGCGAGCACGAGCTGACGATCGCCACCCACTACGGCATCGGCGAGACCCTGGGCCGTGCTGCAGAGGTCGCCGACCGGACCGAGAGCTCGGTTACCTCACAACCCGCTTAGCTACCGCCGGGAGTCGTTCAGCAGCCGAGCTGGCGGGCGATCACCATCTGCTGGACCTCGTCGGTGCCCTCGCCGATCGTGAGGATCTTGGCGTCGCGGTAGAAGCGGCAGACCGGGTACTCCTCGATGTAGCCGTAGCCGCCGTGGATCTGTACGGCCTCCTCTGTGGCCCGCACGGCGAGGCGACCGGTGATCAGCTTGGCTTGGGCGGCGGTGAGGGTGAAAGATTGGCCGGCGTCCTTCTCTAGGGCCGCCCGCCAAGTGAGCAGGCGGGCTGCCTCGATCTGGGCGGAGAGGTCGGCGATCTTCGCTTGGATCGACTGGAACTTGGAGATTGCCTGGCCGAAGGCCTGGCGCTCTTTGGCATAGGCGATCGCCTCGTCGAGGGCGCCCTGGGCGAGGCCGACACCCATCGCCGCGACGCCGATCCGGCCGCCGTCGAGGATGTGGAGGAAGTTCTTGAAGCCCTCCCCTCGCCGGCCAAGCAGGTTGCCCTCCGGCACCCGGCATTCCTCGAAGCTGAGCGGGCGGGTGTCCGAGGCGTTCCAGCCCATCTTGCGGTAGGGCTCACCGGCCTCGTAGCCGGGGGTGCCGTTGGGCACGATCAGGTTGGAGATCTCCTTGCGCCCGTTGGCCTCGCCGGTGACTGCGGTGATCGAGACGCACCCCGAGATGTCCGTCCCCGAGTTGGTGATGAACTGCTTGGCCCCGTTGATCACCCACTCGCCGTCCTCGAGCTTCGCCGTGGTGCGCACGTTGCCGGCATCTGAGCCCGCCTCGGGCTCGGTCAGGCCGAAGGAGGCGAGCTTCTCGCCGCTGCAGAGCCGCGGCAGCCACTCGGACTTCTGCTCGTCCGTCCCCCAGAGGTAGATCGGCATCGTGCCCAGCGAGGTGTGCGCCGCCATCGTGATGCAGACCGAGGAGTCGATCCGGGCCAGCTCTTCCACCGCCAACACGTAGCTCAGCGTGTCCGCTCCACCCCCGCCGTACTCCTGTGGGAACGGGATCCCCATCAGCCCAAGCCCACCCAGCTTGGCGACGATCTCGTAGGGAAAGCGCTTCTCCCGGTCCAGCTCCTCCGCCACCGGCTTGACCTCTGCCAGCGCGAACTCGCGCACCGTGTCGCGCAGCAGCCGCTGCTCATCACTCAGCTCGAAATTCACGGCGAGAGCCTATTGCTCGGGTGGCGTGGGGTGCCCCCTCGGCGGACACTCAGCAGCCGAAGGCTGCGTCCGACGAGGGGGCACCCCACGCCACCCCTACAGCTGCAGGCTCTTGACCTGGAGCAGCTCCTCGATTGCGTAGCGGCCGTTCTCGCGACCATGTCCCGACTGCTTGTAGCCACCGAAGGGGGCCAGCGGGTTGAAGGCGCCGCCGTTGATCTCGATCTGCCCGGTGCGAATCCGCTTGGCAACGGAGATCGCGCGGTCCTGGTCGGCTGACCAGACGCCGCCGGCCAGGCCGTAGGCGGTGTCGTTTGCGATGCGCACCGCGTCGTCCTCGCCGTCGTAAGGCTGGATGGCGAGCACCGGGCCGAAGATCTCCTCCTGGGCGATCGTCATCTCGGGCGTCACCTCCGAGAAGACCGTGGGGCGCACGAAGTAGCCGCGATCGAGTCCGTCAGGAGCCGCTGCCCCACCGGTAACCAGCTTGGCTCCCTCTGCCTCGCCCTTTGCGATGTAGCCCCGCACGCGCTCGCGCTGCACGTCGGAGACCAGCGGACCGAGCCGGGTCGCGTCCTCGAAGGGATCGCCGGGGGTAAACGCCTCAGCCGTCTGCGCGGCGATCTGCTCTGCTTCGGCCAGCTTCTCGCGCGGCACCAGCATGCGGGTCAGGGCGCTGCAGGTCTGGCCCGAGTTGAGGTAGCACTTGGCGACTCCGTCGGGCACCGCCTTGGTGAGGTCGGCGTCGTCGAGGATCACGTTCGGCGACTTGCCGCCAAGCTCCATCGCCACCGGCTTAACCGTTGCCGAGGCGAGCTCGGAGACGCGCCGTCCGGCACGGGTGGAGCCAGTGAAGGAGACCATGTCGACGCCGGGGTGGCCGGCGATCGCCTCACCGACCTCGGGCCCGGTGCCGGTGACCAGGTTGAAGACCCCGGCAGGCAGGCCGGCGGCCTCGATCACCTCGGCGAGGATGAAGGCGTTGAGCGGCACCACCTCGCTTGGCTTGAGCACAACGGTGCAGCCCGCGGCTAGCGCGGGGGCAACCTTGGCGGCGATCTGGTTGAGCGGGTAGTTCCAGGGCGTGATCGCGCCGAGCACGCCGACCGGCTCGCGCAGCACGCGCGAGTTGCCGATCTCCTCCTCCCAGGCGACTTCCTCCATCAACCCCGGCATCGCCGCGAACTGACCCGTGGGCAGACCGGCTTGGATGATCTGGCTGAGTTTCAGTGGCATGCCCAGCTCCTGGGTGATCGTCGCGGCGATCTCCTCGGAGCGCTCGCCGAGCCCGGCGGCAATCGCGCTCAGGTAGCCGGCGCGCTCCTCGCGCGAGGTCTGCGACCAGGCGTCGAAGGCATCGCGGGCGGCAGTCACCGCCCGGTCGGCGTCGGCAGACGTACAGGCCGGGATCGTGCCCATCGACTCCTCGGTGGTCGAGTTGATCACCTCGATCGTCTCGGTGCCCTGCGGCTCAACCCACTCGCCGCCAATAAAGACCTTGTCCTTGACCTGAGTCTCCGCCGCCGTCGCCATCCTCTTTCCTCCTCGGTCGCTTAGCTGCTGGCTACTCAGCCAAAGCTAGCGCGATGCGAGCGCCGCGGCGTTATCGTCCGCCGTCGCCAGGCCCGGACCGGGGATCGCCCTTGCGTCGCGGGCGTGCAGCACTTTGTCGCAGCTCTCGCAGATGCCGCGGTCGCTGACCGCGCCGCCGCACTCCTTGTGGACGATCAGCATCGGTGGCCCGTCGGGGCTGGGGGAGTGGCGGTCGCCCCAGTGCAGCAGGGTGACGAGGGCAGGCCAGAGGTCGAGGCCCTTCTCGGTGAGGAAGTACTCGTAGCGCTCTGGGTTGTGCTGGTAGACGCGTCGTTCGAGGATGTCCTCCTCAACCAGGCGCTGAAGGCGAGCGGAAAGTACGTTGCGGGCGACGCCGAGCCCCTTCTGTAGCTCGTCGAAGCGCCGGCGGCCGTTCATCACGTCACGCACGATCAAGAGCGACCAGCGCTCGCCGATCACCTCCAGCGAGCGGGCGATTGAGCAGATTTGGCCGGGATAGTCGTTGCGCAGCACGAAAGTGATCTTCGCACACTAAGTTGCGTCAAGCAACTGAGTGGGATATGGTCCTGGTCAACAAAGTTGCTTCAAGCAACCCATATCGCTGAGTTCGTCGTTTTGGCTCCATATGCCACTGAAAGGGCGAAGTCAGCGGATGGGGGCGAGGAATGGAGGCAGTGCGATGAGGTTGATTCCGAAAAGCAGGCATCACCAGCGGGCCAAGGCCCCACGAATCTCGATCAGCCAGGCCGAGATCACCGCCGACCTGCTCTATCCGGCGAGCCCGCGGGCTGCCCGCCAGCGGGTCCCGGCGAGCACGCGCAGGGTGGGCCGGTGAGCAGCGAGGGAGCCATCGTCACGGCGCCCGAGGGCACCGCCCAGGGCGTCGCCGAAGCCTTCGCCGAGACCAATCCCGCAGCGACGCGGACGCGCACGCTCGTCTGGCAGGACCCGGTGCCCACCGCTGCGGCTGGGGCGACGATGACCGGCATGGAGTACATGACCGCGGTCGTCACTGGGGCGACGCCGCCACCGCCGATCGCGGTGACGATGCGCCTGCGACCTGTTGAGCTGGAGGAAGGCCGGGTCGTCTTCGAGGGCGAACCTGGGGAGGAGCACTACAACCCGATCGGCGTCGTCCACGGCGGCTATGCGGCGACCCTGCTCGACTCGGCCCTGGGCTGCGCCGTGCACACAACGCTACCCGCCGGCGTTGGCTACACCTCACTCGGTCTCGAGGCCAAGTACGTGCGTCCGATCACCCGCGACACCGGGCGCGTGCTCTGCGAGGCCAACGTGCTCTACGGCGGCCGCCGCCAGGCGACTGCCGAGGCAAACCTCACTGCGGCCGAGAGCGGCAAGCTGCTCGCCCACGGCATCGCCACCTGCATGATCCTCGCTGGCTGAGGTCCGGTCTTAAGAGGCCAGCTCGCGGGCCAGCCCGGTGAGCAGGCGCACGCCGAAGCCGCTGGCGTCCTTGCCGGTGTAGGGGCGGCCGACGTCCCAGGCGGTGCCGGCGATGTCGAGGTGGGCCCAGGGGGTGTCGCCGACGAATTCCTCAAGGAAGGCGGCGGCGTAGATCGTGCCCGCCTTGCGCTTGGCGGCGGCGTTGGTGAGGTCGGCGACCGTTCCCTTGGTAAGTGCCCGGTACTCGTCATGGAGGGGCAGGCGCCAGACCAGCTCGCCGGTTTCGCGGCCAGCCCCCTCGACCTGTTCCGCCAGCACGTCGTCGTTGGAGATCACCGCGGCGTAGGTCGACCCGAGGGCGATCATCACGGCGCCGGTCAAGGTGGCGATGTCGACGATCCGGTCTGCCCCTAGCTCAGCGGCGTAGGCAAGCGCATCGGCGAGGATCAGACGGCCCTCGGCGTCGGTGTTATTGACCTCGACCGTCTTGCCGTTGTACTGGGTGATGATGTCGCCAGGCTTGATCGCGGTGCCCGAGGGCATGTTCTCGGTTGAAGGCACAACGGCGATCAGGTCGAGTTTCAGCTCTAGCTCGGCGATTGCGCGGACCGCCTCGAGCACCGCGGCGGCGCCCGACATGTCCATCTTCATCTCCTGCATGCCGGCTGAGGGCTTCAGCGAGATGCCGCCCGTGTCGAAGGTGACCCCCTTGCCGACCAAGCCCAGCGTCTCACCTGAGCCGCCGCCGGCGTAGCGCATGACGATCAGCTTCGGCTCCTCGGCGCTGCCCTGGCTGACCGCGATCAGGCCGCCCATCTCCTTGGCGGCGATCTCGGTGCGCCCGAGCACTTCAGTGGTGACCGCCGGGTGGGCGGAGGCGATCTCCCGAGCGCGCCGCGAGAGAAAAGAGGGGGTGGCGACGTTGGACGGCAGGCTCTGCAGATCGCGCGCCCGGTTCTGTGCCTCGGCGCAGATGCGGGCGGCCTCAGCAGCCTCGCCGACGCTCTCAGGCGCCAGCAGGGTCAGCGATTCGAGCGTCGGCGAGGCGGGATCGTCGGGGTCGGCGCTCTTGAAGCGATCGAAGCGGTAGGCGCCGAGGATCGTGCCGGTGACGATCCCCTCGGCGATCCCCTCGTCTTCGTCGGACGCCGGCAGGGCCCAAGCGATCGAGCTCAGCGCCAGCTTGCCAGCCTCTTTGGCCACCAGCGCGGCGGCGAGGCGGAGGCGCTCCGCGTCAAGATCCTTGCGCTTGCCAAGCCCGACGACGACCACCCTGGCGGGTCGCTCAGGGTGCAGCATCACCAGCTTCTTGAAGCTTCCCTTCGCGTCAGATGCGCCAGGCGCCGAAGCCAACACCGTGGGCAGCTCCTCGCCTTCGCAGAGGCCGATGGCGAGCAGGCCTGCCTCGACTGCGGCGATCTCGACTTGGCTGACGGCGACGTTCACGGGCTCGCGAGTCTATGACGTTGCGCACGGCGGCTGAGCGGAAGGTCCCGGTATCTTTCTTTCGTGGGCCAGGCGGCCCGTCATCGAGCCGAGATCCGGCACAACCGACAGAAAGGCAGCCCCATATGCCCAGCACAGTCATCCTCGGTACCGCGCGCACGCCCTTCGGCAAGATGGGCGGCACCCTCTCCTCGCTCGACGCCACCGACCTCGGCGGCCACGCGATCGCGGCTGCGCTTGAGCGCTCCGGCGTCGATCCCGAGCAGGTCGATCAGGTTGTCTTCGGCCAGGTCCTGCAGGCCGGCCAGGGACAGATCCCCTCGCGCCAGGCCCAGATTAAGGGTGGCATTCCCAAGGAGGTGCCCTCGGAGACGATCAACAAGGTCTGCGCCTCGGGCATGCGCTCGATCGGCCTCGCCGACCAGGCGATCCGCGCCGGTGACACCGAGGTCGCCGTGACCGGCGGCATGGAGTCGATGAGCCAGGCGCCGCACCTGCTGCCCGGCGCCCGCTTCGGCTACCGCATGGGCCACGTCGAGACGATCGACGCGATGGTCCACGACGGCCTCACCAACCCCTTCACCGAGAAGCAGATGATCAACGAGGCGAGCGAGGTCTCCAACGAGCTCGAGATCACCCGCGCCGACATGGACCGCTTCGCCGAGCGCTCGCACCGGCTCGCCGCCGAGGCGACCGAGGCCGGCCGGCTGGCCGACGAGATCGCCGGCGTGACGGTCAAGTCGCGCAAGGGCGAGAACACGATTGAGGCTGACGAGGCGATCCGCGCCGAGACCACAGTCGAGACACTCGCCGGCCTGCGGGCGATCGGTGGCGATGACGCCACGCACACTGCCGGCAACGCGCCGGGCGTCAACGACGGCGCCGGTGCGATCGTCGTCGCTTCATCCGAGTGGGCCGAGAAGGAAGGCCGCACGCCGCTGGCCCGCGTGCTCGCTTACGGCACGGTCGCCGACGACTTCCCCTACCTGGCCAAAACCCCTGCCAACGCCGCCAAGCAGGCGCTGGAGAAGATTGGCAAGAGCCCCGAGGACGTCGATCTCTGGGAGATCAACGAGGCCTTTGCCTCCGTCGCCCTCAACTCGATGCGCATGCTCGGCGTCGATGAGGACAACGTCAACGTCAACGGCGGGGCGATCGCGCTCGGCCACCCAATTGGCGCCTCTGGCTCACGCATCGTCGGTTCGCTCGTCCACGAGCTCAACCGCCGCGGCGGGGGCATTGGCGTCGCCGCGATCTGCTCGGGCGGCGGGCAGGGTGACGCGATCGTGATCGAGGTCGACGGCTCCTAGTCCGGTGAGCCGCCCGGCGGCCTTTTTCGACCTCGATAAGACCCTGATGGCAGGGTCATCGGGGATGCAGTTCGCCCGTGTCGCGACGCGGCACGGGCTGGTCAGCCGCCGCCAGCTCGCCAGCTGGGGCCTCGAGCACCTGCGCTACCGGCTGCGCGGCACCACCGATGCGCGCACAACCGAGGTGCTGCGCATAGCCCGTGACCTGATCGCCGGGGTACCGGTGCGCAGCCTGGAGCGGATGAACCCGGAGGTGATGGCGGCGATCCTGCCGCGCATTTACCCGCAGATGCTCGATGAGGTCTACAGCCACCAGGACGCGGGCCGGCCGACCTTCATCGTCAGCGCCGCCGGCAGCGGCGTGGTCGAGCCGCTGGCCAACGTGCTCGGCATGGATGGCGGCGTCGGCACCCGCTACGAAGTCGGTGAGGACGGCGCCCTCACCGGCCGCTTTGACGGCCCTTTCGTCTACGGCCCCGGCAAGGTCGAGGCGATGCAGGAATTCGCCGCCGCCCACGACATCGACCTGGCCACCTCCTATGCCTACTCCGACTCGATCTCCGACCTGCCGATGCTGCGCGCGGTCGGCAACCCGGTGGTCGTCAACCCCGACCCCCCGCTGCTCGAGATCGCCCGCGAGGAGGGTTGGCAGACGCTGCGCTTCGAGCGCCTCGGCCGCCGCCTGGTCGCGATTGCGGTCACCTTGCTGGCGACCGTCGCCGGGTTTGGTGGCTCGCGTTTCGCTGCTCGTCGCAAACAGCCGCCCCGGCGCTTCCCTGTACGGCGCTAGGCCGCGTCGCATCTAGACTGCTCCCATGGCTGCGGAGCCCGGCGCCAAGCCGGAGTACAAAGAGCGCGAGACGGAGTTCACGACGATGTCGGGGCGGCCGATCGAGCCGCTTTACGGTCCGGAGGTCGCTCCGCAGGACCCTGAGGCGACGATCGGCGAGCCGGGGGAGTACCCCTTCACCCGCGGCCCCTACCCCTCGATGTACCGGGGGCGGCTCTGGACGATGCGCCAGTTCGCCGGCTTCGGCACGGTCGAGGAGACCAACGAGCGCTTCCACTACCTGCTCGACCACGGCCAGACGGGTCTTTCCACGGCCTTCGACATGCCCACCCTGATGGGCTACGACTCCGACCACCAGCGCAGCCTCGGCGAGGTCGGCCGCGAGGGGGTCGCCGTTGACAGCCTCGATGACATGGAGCAGCTTTTCGACGGCATCCCGCTGGGCGGCGTCACCACCTCGATGACGATCAACGCGCCGGCGGCGATCCTGCTGGCCTTCTACGTGCTGGTCGGCGAGCAGCAGGGTGTGCCGCCGGAGAAGCTCGGCGGCACGATCCAGACCGACATCCTCAAGGAGTACATCGCCCAGAAGGAGTGGTGCTTCCCGATCGAGCCGGCGATGCGCCTGGTCACCGACATGATCGAGTGGTGCTCGCAGAACATGCCGCGCTGGCACCCGGTCTCGATCTCCGGCTACCACATCCGCGAGGCCGGCTCGACCGCCCAGCAGGAGCTCGCCTTCACGCTCAAGGACGGCTTCACCTACGTCGAGCGGGCGCTGGAGCGCGGCCTTGATGTCGACGATTTCGCCCCGCGCCTCTCCTTCTTCTTCAACGCCCACATCGACTTTTTCGAGGAGATCGCCAAGTACCGCGCGGCGCGCCGCATCTGGGCGCGGGAGATGAAGGAGACCTACGGCGCTAAGCGTGAGGAGTCGATGCGGCTGCGCTTTCACGCCCAGACGGCGGGCGTCTCGTTGACCGCTCAGCAGCCACTCAACAACGTCGTCCGCACCTCGCTAGAGGCGCTTGCCGCAGTTCTCGGCGGCACCCAGTCGCTGCACACCAACTCCTTCGACGAGGCGCTGGCTCTGCCCACCGAGGAGGCCGTGCGGGTGGCGCTGCGCACCCAACAGATCATCGCCTTCGAGTCGGGTGCGCCCAACACGCCGGACCCGCTGGGTGGCTCCTGGTTCGTCGAGAAGCTCACCGATGAGATGGAGGAAGCCGCCTACGGCTACTTCGCCCGCATCGACGAGCTGGGGGGGATGGTCGAGGCGATCCGCCGCAACTTCCCCCAGCGCGAGATCGCCGATGCGGCCTTCACCTACCAGCGTGAGGTCGACGAGCGCAAGCGCATCGTTGTCGGCGTCAATGACTTCATCCGTGAGGACGAAGAGCCGACGCCGATCCTGCGCATCGACCCGGCGCTGGAGCGCAAGCAGGTCGACCGCCTCGCCGCGACCCGCGCCAAGCGCGACGGCGTCGCCGTCGAGAGTGCCCTCGCTGAGCTGAAGCGCGCCGCCGCCACGGAAGAGAACCTGATGCCGTCGATCATCGCCGCCGCCCGTGCTCGTGCCACCGAGGGCGAGATGATCGCGGCAATGCAGGAGGTCTTCGGCACCTACACGGAGTCCCCCGTCTTCTAAGCTCCCCGCGCTGATGGAGGCCGCCACCGCCCGCAAGATCCGCGTCGTCGTCGCCAAGCCCGGTCTGGATGGGCACGACCGCGGCGCCAAGATCATCGCTCGTGCCCTGCGTGACGCGGGCATGGAGGTGATCTACACCGGCCTGCACCAGACACCGGAGCAGATCGCCGAGACGGTGATCCAGGAGGATGCCGACGCGGTCGGCCTCTCGATTCTCTCCGGCGCTCACATGACGCTGGTGCCCAAGGTGGTCGCGCTGCTTGCCGCACAGGGGGTCGACGACGTGCTGGTCACCGTTGGGGGAACGATCCCGGCCGAGGACATCCCCGAGCTGGAGAAGCTCGGCGTGGCCGCGGTCTTCACGCCTGGCGCGGGAACCGACGAGATCGTCGACTTCATCCGCAAGGGCGCGGCCGAGCGTCACGACGCCTGACGGGGGCCGCTTCAAACTGCGCACGACATGGTGTATAGGTAGACTGATTGACTGGTCAGTCAACAGCTTGAGAACCAGCTCTAGAACTCAGCCAAGGAGGCTTGAAAGTTGAAGATCTGCGTCCTGGTCAAGGAGGTTCCGGACGCCGCCGTTCAGAAGCGCATCGACCCCAACACGATGCGCCTGGACCGCAGCGGCGAGAAGAACCTGAACCCCTTCGACACACACGCCATCGAGGCCGCCATGCAGATCAAGGAGGGCGGCGCGATTCCGGTCGAGGAGGTCGTCGCGGTGACGATGGGCCCCGACTCCGCCGTCCGCGCCCTGCACAAGGCGGTTGCGCTCGGAGCGGATCGCTCCGTGCACCTCTCCGACGACGCGCTCAGCGGCTCCGACGTCTGCGCCACCGGCTACTCGCTGGCCAAGGTGCTCGAGTCCGAGAGCCCCGACCTGGTGCTGCTCGGCCAGCAGTCCGATGACGGCGAGTGCTACACGATCGGTGCCGTCGTCGCCGACCACCTGAAGATGCCCTCGCTGACCCAGGTGATCAAGATCGACGTCAACGACGGCAAGCTGCGTTGTGAGCGCCAGGCCGAGTACGGCTACGACACGGTCGAGATCGAGCTGCCCGCCGTGATCAGCGTCGGCGACGCGATCAACGAGCCGCGCTACCCGAGCCTCAAGGCGATCATGGGGGCGAAGAAGAAGCCTCTGGACGCCAAGGCGACCGGCGACGTCGGCATCGACGGCGGCATGGTCGGCGAGAGCGGCTCGAAGACGAAGGTCCTGGGGCTCAGCGATCCGCCCGCCAAAGAAGCCGGCGAGATCATCGAGGACGAGGACACCAACGAGACGGTCGAAAAGATCGTCGCCTGGCTCGACGAGAGGAAGCTGATCTAGATGGCAGGCATCCTGACCTACGCCCTCCACGACGACGAGGGCAACTTCAACAAGAACTCACTCGGGGCGATCTCCGAGGCGGCCAGGCTAGCCGGCGAGATCGGCGGCGAGGCCGCGGCGCTGGTCGTCGGCGACATCGCCGACGACGCCTGCGCGGCACTCGGCAACTGGGGCGCGGCCAAGATCTACCGGGCCAAGAGTGTGCCCGAGGGCCTGGCCCAGCCGATCGTCGATGCGATGGCCAAGGTGATCACCGATCAGGGCTTCTCCTATGCCCTCTTCGGCGGCGGCCTGCTCGGCTTCGAGATCGGCGCCGGCCTCACCGCCCGCCTCAACGCCGGCGTGACCATGGAGGTCACCAAGGTGAAGGTGCAGGACGGCAAGCTGATCGCCGAGCGCCCGATCCTGCAGGACTCGAAGATCGCCGACGTCGAGTGCGTCGGCGAGCCGGGCATCATCATCGGCCGGCTCAACGCCTTCGACGCCAAGGAGAGCGGTGGCACGGCCGAGGTGGTCGATGTCGAGGTCGAGCTCTCGCCCTGGTCGACCAAGGCGACGATGGTGCAGCGCGGCGAGCAGCGCGGTGCCGACGTCAACATCGAGGACGCCGAGATCCTCGTCGGCGGCGGTCGTGGCCTCGGCGCTGCCGAGGGCTTCAAGCAGTGCGAGGAACTGGCCGAGGCGATGGGCGGGGCGGTTGCCGCCACGCGCGCCGTGGTCGACGCCGGCTGGTACCCCTACGCGGCCCAGATCGGCCAGACCGGCAAGACGGTCGCGCCGAAGCTCTACCTGGCCGCCGGCATCTCCGGCGCGATCCAGCACAAGGTCGGCATGCAGAGCTCGGAGAACATCCTGGCGATCAACAAGGACCAGAACGCGCCGATCTTCGAGTTCTCGGATCTCGGCGTGGTGGGCGACCTGCACAAGATCGTCCCCAAGCTGACCGAGGCGATCAAGGCGAAGAAGGGCTGACGTACCCCGGGGGGCTTCGGCCCCCCGGATGCAGCTCACCCGACGAACGATTGGAGTAAGCGATGCCGGCAGTAGCACCGAGCGAGTTCCCGCCGCCGTTCGACGCGGCCGACGTGATCGGCCCGCCGACCGATGCCGAGGACGAGCGCATCGAGGTCGGCATCGCAATTGTCGGCGGCGGCCCGGCCGGGCTTGCCTGCGCCAACAAGATCATGCAGTTGCTCGAGCACGAGCCGGAGCTGACCGAGAAGCTCGGCGAAGTCCCGGTTGCGGTGATCGAGAAGGGCAAGGTGGCCGGCGCCCACCTGCTCTCCGGGGCCAACATGAAGCCCTCGGCAATGGAAGAGCTCTTCCCCGATCTGCCCAAGGAGGAGTGGCCGGTCTTCCAGGAGGTCACCAAGGACGCGGTCTACCTCTTGACTTCGAAGGCGGCGCTGCCGCTGAAGCCGATGCCGCCGAACTTCCGCAACCACGGCAACTACGTCACCTCGGTCTCCAAGCTGGGCCGCTTCCTCGCCGACAAAGCCGAGGAAGCCGGCGTCTACATCCTCTCCGAGACCGCCGCCACCAAGCTGCTGGTCGAGGACCGGGTGGTCAAGGGCGTGCGCTCGGGCGATCGCGGCCGCGGCAAGGAGGGCGAGGAGCTGGGCAACTTCGAGCCGGGCTCAGACGTGGTCGCCAAGGCGACCGTGCTGGCCGAGGGCACCGTCGGTCACCTCACCTACGCCGCCTATGACTACTTCGACCTGCACGGCGCCGACCCGATGCGCTGGGAGCTCGGGGTGAAGGAGGTCTGGGAGGTCCCCAAGCCGCTCGACCGGGTGATCCACACGATGGGCTGGCCGCTGCGCAAGTCGCCGAAATACAACGAGTTCGGCGGCACTTTCATCTACCCGATGGGCGAGGACAAGCTCTGCATCGGGCTGGTCGCCGGCCTCGACTACACAGATGCGACCTTCAGCGTCCACGACGCCCTGCAGCTGATCAAGACCCACCCCTTCGTCAAGAACCTGCTCGAGGGCGGCAAGCGCGTCGCCTGGGGCGCCAAGACGATTCCCTCGGGTGGCTACTTCGCGATGCCCAAGCGCCTCGCCGTGCCCGGCATGGTGGTCGCCGGCGACGCGGCGAGCATGGTCAACGTGCCGACGCTGAAGGGGGTCCACTACGCGATGCACGCCGGCATGTACGCGGCGGAGGCGATCGTCGCGGCACTCAAGGAAGACTCGGTCAACTTCGAGGCCTACGACGAGAAGGTCCACAACTCGCTGATCGAGAAGGACCTCTACGAATCGCGCAACATGCGCCAGCCCTTCTCGAAAGGCTTCTTCGTCGGCGGTGCCATGGCCTCGGCGATGACCGTCACCAAAGGCAACTTCCCCGGCGGTCACTGGAAGCAGGAGCACGACTCCGAGGTCGAGATGGAGCTGGGCAAGGCGAGCGACATGTACGTCAAGCCTGACAACGAGCTCACCTTCGCCAAGCTCGACTCGGTCTTCCTCTCCGGCAACGCGACCCGCGACGACGCGCCCAACCACGTCCGCATCCAGACCAAGGTGCCGCGCGAGATCGCCCAGACCTGGGTCTCGATGTGCCCGGCGCAGGTCTACGAGATTCCCGACGAGCAGCTGGAGAACGGGGCCGCTGAGGTCGACGTGCACGTGACCGCCTCCAACTGCGTGCAGTGTGGCGCGATCACCGCCAAGGGCGGCCGCCTGACGCTGCCCGAGGGCGGCGACGGGCCGCTGTACCAGGAGACTTAACGCGCAGCGATTCAGGCGGCGCGGGACTCCGGCTCGGTGGTGCGTGGCTGGTGGCCACCAGCCGGTAGTTGGGCGGCCAGCCAGGGCGCGACATCGAGGCTGCTGCGCCGCGGCGCAGCGGGTGCCACCGTCCACTCCTCGCAGCCGGCGAACGCTTCGTCGAGCCGGCGTGCCATCGCGCTGCGAGGCCGGTCCTGGTCGAAGATTTCCCTGGGCATGGCTCTCCGTCCTGTAGGGGGCGTTATGGAACCTTCGCCCCTCCATCGGACGAAAAACATGCACTTAGCGAAAAAGAACGCGCAGCTTGCGCGTTTTGCTCAGTTCTGAGCGACAAAGGAGGCGATCTCGTCGGCAACTCGCTGTGGCTGGTCGAGCGGCACGAAGGTGCTCGCGTTGGGGATCTTGACCAGCCTGGCGTTCGGCGTCTCGCGCACGAGGCGTTCCGCGTAGGAGATCGGGAAGAGCTTGTCTTCAGGCGCCCAGGTGAGCAGCAGGGGGAGATCGGACTCGCTGAGCTTCTCGGCGGCCTCGAGCGTGTAGCGCCGGTGCATGCCGACGGTGACCTTTTTCGCGTCGCGCTTGACGCCGGGGTCGTGCAGGCCGGGCTCCATCCAGGAGGCGACCAGCTCGTCGGGGATCTTCGTCTTAGTGAAGGGCTTGAAGGCGGCACGGGCCAGGGCGGGGATGCGGAACGGTGCGGCGATCAGCGTCATCCCGCCAGGCAGCTTGGCGAGCGGCGGCATCGCCTTGAAGATCCCCGGCGGGAAGTTGTCGTGCGTGTCGCAGTTGGTCAGCACGAGGCGGCCGACTCGTTGCGGGTGGCGGGTGGCGAAGACCTGTGACATCGCGCCGCCGGAGTCGTTGCCGACGATCGTCACGTCCTCGAGGTCGAGCCTCTCGAGAAAGCTCTCGATGATCGCCGCGATGCCGGGTGGGGAGAGGTCGGCATCCGGGTTCATCGCGATCTGGTGGGCGGCGATCGGCCAATCGGGGGCGATGCAGCGACAGCGGTCGGAGAGCTGGTCGACGACCCCATCCCAAAGACGTCCATCGACTAGGAAGCCGTGCACGAAGACGACCGGCTGGCCCTCGCCTGCCTCGCGATAGCGAATGCGGCCCGCGGGAAGGTCGATCTCTTTTCGCTGGTCTGACGTGCTCATGACGATCTCCTCTGGCAGTTGTCTTCGGCCGACGCGGGCGGTAAGTTACATACAGACAGTATGAATGTCAAACGCACCCAAACTGAGCGTTCCGAGGCAACCCGTGAAGCACTGGTCGAGGCGGCGCGCGCTCTCTTTGCTGAGCGTGGCTACGCGGGCGTGGGGACGGAGGAGATCGTGCGCGCGGCCGGGGTAACCAGGGGGGCGCTCTATCACCACTTCGACGACAAGCGCGAGCTCTTCGCCGCGGTCTACGAGGGCATCGAGGTCGAGCTGGCCGAGCGCATCGCCGCCGGTGCTCTGCAAGCCGGCGCCAGTTCGCCACTGGAGGCGATGCGGGCCGGGGCGGAGATGTTCCTCGCTGCCTGCACCGAGCCTGAGGTGCAGCAGATCGCCTTGCTTGACGGACCTTCGGTGCTCGGCTGGGATCGCTGGCGCGCAATAGCGGCCGAGCACGGCCTCGGCCTGATCGAAATGAGCCTGCAGGTGGCGATCGACGCCGGCGCGATCGCGCCGCAGCCGGTGCAGCCGCTGGCCCACGTCTTGATGGGCGCCTTGGACGAGGCGGCGATGCTCGTCGCGCGCGCCGACGATCCCGAAGCGATGCGAGCCGACGTCCGCCGTACCCTCGGGGCGCTGCTCGACGGCCTCAGCGCCTAGGAGGGCGAGACCCTCTTGGGCGTCTCGGCCTCGACCGCAGATGCGATCGGCGGCTCGACGGAGACGTCGCGGGTCACCCGCCGTGACTCCTTCTGCGCGTACATGCGAACGTCGGCGAGCTGCATCGCCGCCGCCGGATCGCTCTCCTCGCTTGGCGCCTCGACCATGCCCCAAGAAGCGCTGACCGAGTAGCCCGACCCCGTTGCGGTGAACGCTTCCACAGCGGCGCGGCTCACCTCGTCGAAACGATCGCGTCCGCAGGTGAGCAGCACGCAGAACTCGTCGCCACCGATTCGGTAGCCGCCCCCATCCTCTCCGAGCGCGTCGCGCAGGGCTGTGCCGAAGCGGCGAAGCAGCTCGTCTCCAGCCGGGTGGCCGAAGGTGTCGTTGTAGCGCTTGAAGCCATTCAGATCGAGAAGCATCAGGGAGACGGGTTTCTCTTCGCTTGCCTCGGCGAAGAGGGGCGGCAGGTCTACCTGAAGACGGCCGCGGTTGCCCAATCCGGTCAGCGCGTCGGTCCGCACCTGCTCGAGCAGCTCGCGGTTCTCGCGGTCGCTGACCCCCAGCCGGGCGACGACCGCGGTCATCGTCGCGGCCCAGAGCACGGTCGAGAGGCCGCTGGTCGAGCTGAAGTACTGCATCGCAAAGAGACCGATCATCACCCCGGCGAAGACCGTCGGGACGATCATCTCGCGGCGGTGCTCGCGCGGCGAGGTGATGTCCGCCGCCTCGGCCGGTTGCCATACGGAGGCGCCCAGGCAGACGGCCGAGATCAGATAGACCGGTTCCACCCAACTGCCTCCGGGCAGGGCTTCTTCGGTCAGTTGCAGGGTGAAAGCGATGTCGGCCGTTACCAGTGCCGCCAGGCCGGCGAGCAG
This sequence comes from uncultured Solirubrobacterales bacterium, assembly GCA_963715455.1. Taxonomy (GTDB): domain Bacteria; phylum Actinomycetota; class Thermoleophilia; order Solirubrobacterales; family 70-9; genus VRUE01. The sequence goes on from OY970245.1 coordinate 1,142,143, forward strand.
CAGCGACCAGGTGCGGCCGGGGCGCCAGCCCGTGAGAGCGATCACGCCGACGACCATCGCCAGCATGAAGATGTCGCCCAGTGGATAGGCGAGCGTGGTGGCGACTTCGATCGTGGTCCCTTCCGCCTTCTCGGCGACGAAGTCGAAGATGAATGCAGCCCCGAGCGCAGCGGTGCCCAGCGCCGCGATCGCACCGTCCATCCAGAGGCGCCAGTTGATTTCGTGGGTGCGCGCCCGCACCAGCAGCGCCAGGCCGGCGTAGGCAAGTGGGTAGAAGAGCAGGTAGCCGACGTCGGCCGGTGAGGGGTAGGGAGCGTTCGGGTTGTCTTCGATCGCGACCGACCAGTAGACCTCGGCGCATCCCCAGGCGAGGATGGCGAGGCCGATCAGGATCCAGGCGCCCCGCTCGCGGCCGTAGGCGGAGGCGCGGACGAGGCAAGCAAGGCCCGCTCCCAGCACGACTGCGTCGTAGACGGCGGTGACGATCACGTCGTGCATATGGCCGCCGACGCCGAGCCAGTAGTGCAAGGCGACCAGCAGCGTGCCCCCGATCAGCAGCACCGCTAGGGCGATTCGAACACCGCGCGCGAGCGGCGTATCGGGGGCGAGCGATCGTCCGGGCGTCATGCCCAGCTATCGGCACTTCGCCACGGATTCAAAACCCCTGAAGGAGTAAATTCCGTGCGTGATCTAGACTGAGAGGCGATGAAAGCCGGTATCCACCCCGAGTACCAGCTCGCCCACGTGCATTGCTCGTGCGGCAATAGCTTCTACACCCGCTCGACCGAGTCCGACCTCCACGTCGAGCTCTGCTCCGAGTGCCACCCGTTCTACACCGGCAAGCAGAAGCTGGTCGACACGGGCGGCCGGGTCGAGCGCTTCCAGCGCCGCGCGGCCAAGCACGCCAAGGCCGGGAGGTAGCGCGTGAGCCCGGAGCTGGGCTCCCCGCAGGGTGAGGCAACCGGCTCCAGCAACGGGGCCGACCCGCTGCGCATGCCCGACGGCGCCCTCGTCGCCAAGCGCGACGCGCCGGTCGGCGGCCAGGCGGTGCTCGAGGGCGTGATGATGCGCGGCATCTCGGTCTGGGCCGTGGCCGTGCGCAACCCCGAGGGCGAGGTCGAGATCATCTCCGAACCGATCAAGCCCTGGGCCCAGCGCCACCGGCTCTGGCGCCTGCCCGTGCTGCGCGGCGTCGTCGCCCTCGGCGAGTCGCTGAAGATCGGCTTCCGCGCACTCGGCATCTCCGCCAACGCCCAGCTCGAGGATGATGAGAATGGCGAGCCCGAAGAAATCGGCGGTTGGGTCTGGGGGCTGACCATTGCCCTCTCGCTGGCGCTTGCGGTTGGCCTCTTCTTCGTCATCCCGGTCGGGCTGACCAGCCTGATCAAGGACGAGCTCGGCTCATCGCTGCTCTTCTGGCTGGTCGAGGGTGTGCTGCGCACGGCGATCTTCATCGGCTACATCGTCGCGATCAGCCGCCTGCGCGACCTGCGCCGGGTCTTCGAGTACCACGGTGCCGAGCACAAGACGATCTCCTGCTATGAGGCCGAAGACGAGCTGACGCCGGCGCGGGCCAAGCTCTACTCGCGGCTGCACCCGCGTTGCGGGACCAGCTTCCTGCTGATCGTCATGGTGCTGGCGATCTTCGTCTTCGCGCCGATCGGCCTGCCCGCCTGGTACTGGCTGCTCGCCTCGCGCATCCTCGGCATTCCGCTGATCGCCGGCCTCTCCTACGAGGTGATCAAGTGGGCCGGCAAGAACCGTCGCAAGCGCTGGGTGCGGGGCCTGATGTGGCCTGGCCTGATGCTGCAGAACCTGACCACGCGCGAGCCCGACGAAGAGCAGCTCGCGGTGGCGATCGCCGCCCTCGAGAAAGTGCTTGCCGAGGAGTCGCCCGAGCGGGCGGCCGGCGAGCAGCAAATCGAGATCGTCGCCTGACGTTTTCGGCGCGCGGGTCCTGTCCCGGGGCAGGGGGCCTGCGGGCGAGGTTTACGTCCTCGACCCCCTGCCCCGGGCCACCCGCGCGAGAGACGTTTGGCGATCAACTGTCTTGGCCTTGGAGCAGGTGTGATTCGAAAGCGTCGGCTGCTGCTGCGATGCCGCCCGTCGCTTCGTAAGCGGTAGCGACCCGTGCAGCGCCAGGACGCATCCGGATCGCTTCTTGGACCTTGCGGCGCAGGCGGTCGGGGCGCAGGCGCCAGGGGTAGAGCTGGGTGCCGGCGTCGGCGACGATCACGCGGCGCGCTACCTCGAACTGATCGCGGCCAAAGGGCACGACGCAGACCGGCACGCCGGCTGCCAGCGCCTTCTGCGTGGCCCCCATGCCGCCGTGGGTGATCGCGCAGCTGGCGTGAGCCAGGACGGCCGAGTGGGAGACGAAGGGCAGGACGGTCGCGTTCGCCGGGATCCGCAGCCCGTCTATGGCCGCGGCAGGGAGGGTCGCCACCACATGGCAGGGCTCATCGGCCAGCGCCTCGAGTGCGACGCGAACCAGGCGCCCATCGTTCTGGAAGTCGGTCGAGGTGGTGACCAGCACGAACGGTGCCTCGATCCGGCGCAGCTCCCGGGGGAGTCCGCCCGGTGGGTCCCAGAGACATGGCCCGACGAGCGTCACGCCCGCAGGCCAATCGGAGCGTGGGTAGTCGAAGCCTTCCGCCGTCATATAGAGCAGCAGCGGTGGTTTGCGGAACAGCTCTTCGGCGTGGCTCAGGGGTACGGTCCCCGCAGTCGCCCGGACGTCGTTCAGTGGCCGGAGTGCGAGACGGTCGAAGCCGTGCCGGGAAAGGCCTTGGCCAACCCGGTCCCGCAGGCGACCGAGCCCCCCGCGGGCTGGTGCGAAGCCGGGACCGAAGGGCGGTGCGTAGCGTGAGGTGACCGGCAGCGGCAGCGGGCAGAAGGACGCCCAAGGACCGCCCCATGCCTCGGCGACGGCGAGCGCCCCCCAGGTCGCGATGTCGACGAGCAGCGCGTCGGGTCGGCAGACGGCGATCGCCTCACGCAGGTCGGGCACCTCTCGTTTGGCTCGGGCCAGGAAGGTCCGCGTCGAGCGTGTCGCGTTGCCGATCGGGCTGCGAGCTTGCCAATCGTCCGCGGTCAGCATTTCGACCTCCGCGGCCAGTGGCTCGGCGGCGAAGTCGAGCTCGCGCAGCCGTGGAACCTCTGCCGCCAGGGTGCGGATCGTCAGCTCGTGCCCGCGCTTTCGCAGCTCTTCGGCGACCGCCACCGCGGGAAAGAGATGCCCGTGCATCGGCGCCGTGTAGAGCAGGATGCGGCTCAGTGGGACGGCTCCGTCAGCGCCTCGACCAGCTCGCGCATCGCCAGCTCGGTCTGCTTGCCGCTCAGGCCCAGATCGCGGCGCAGGATCTTCCAGGTGTAGATGTCGGTGATCGCGACCAACTGGGCGATGCGCCGCTTGCGGGTAGCGCCGCGCAGGCCGGTGAGCGAACCGGCGAACACCTTCTCGCACCAGCGACGGTGGTATCGGCGACCGCTCTCGACCATCGCGTGCAGCGCCCGGTTCCCCTCTTCGGAAGCGAGCAGCCGCAGGATCCTGTCGCCGAAGCGGTCGTAGTGGTCGACCAGCATCTCGATCGCCCCCGCGGTGTCCCCGGCCGGGGTCGTGCGGTCGCGGCTCATGCGCAGCGCGGTGCGTCCCAGGGTGGCGATCAGCAGGCCGTTCCTGCTGCCGAAGCGACGCAGGATTGTCTGCACCGTGACGTCGGCCCGCTCGGCGACCGCGGCCAGCGTGAACTGGTCGATCGGGCCCTGGTCGAAGACGGCGTCGGCTGCGTCGAGGATCCGCTCGCCGGTCGCGGCCGTAGATGCGGCCCGTGCCCCCATGCGGTACGGGCGCTTGGCACTCGATTCTGCCTCGCTCACGCCGACAAGATAGAAGCCCCGATCCCGGCGGTCGGGCTCAGGCGCGAAGCTCGCCACCTCAACCCCAGGGAGCGACGAGCGCCAGCTTCCAGTGCTCTTCGACCCGGCGCAGGATGAGGGTCGGGTCGCAGATCTGCTCGAACCGCTTGCCTTCAGCCGCATCGATCTCGATCGTCCAGCGCTCACGGGCGAGGGCCACGTCGCCAGCGCAGAGCACGTTGCTCTGCTCGACCGCAATACGGGCACGGCGGGCGATCAGCTGGGCCAGTAGTGGCTTGATGTGCTCGCGGTCGTGGATTGCGGTTGCGTCCTGGGTGAGCAGACAGGCATCCCGGGCGAAGCAGGCAGTGGCTCCCTCGAGATTGCCGACGCTGATCATGCCGGGCAAGGAGAGGCAGACCATGCGGCGCTGCGGCGGGGCGGAGAGCAGGTTTGTTTTCATGTTAGTAAGCTTAACTTTAAATTAGTTCGCGGACAGCCAGTGAGCTGATCTATTGACACAGTTCGTGTCAATACTGTGCTAATTAAATAGCACAGATAGGAGGAAAGAGCTCATGTCCGCAAGCAAGTTGCTCGGGAGATCGAGGCTGGTCGCAGCCGTGGGATGCATCGCGGCCCTGCTGATCGCCACGTTTGCCGTCGCCCGCACCACCTCGGTACGCCTCGAGGCAGGCAATCTGATTGCCGATCTCGGCTTCTTCTTCTCGCCCACGGCAATGCCGCGAACCGAGTTCACGCCGATCGAGGCGGGGGGCTTCGCCAAGTTGAGCACCAAGGACGGCTCGGTGCCTTCGCCGCTCACCCACATGACCTTCGAAGTCGACAAGAACAGCCACGTCGAGACGCGCGGTTTGCCGGTCTGCACCAAAGGACAGCTCGTTGCGACCACGCCGCAGCGGGCGCGTAAGACCTGTCGGGACGCAATCGTCGGCACCGGCAGGGGCTCAGGGGTTGTCGTCTTCCCCGAACAGGCGCCGATCCCGGCCAGCTCGCCGGTGACGATCTTCAACGGCCCGCCGATCGGTGGCGATCCGACGGTCATCGTCCACGCTCACCTGACCGTTCCCGCGCCGACCACCTACTTGGTCGCGGTGCGCATCGAACGGGTGGCAAGGGGCCCGATCGGCTACCGAATCGATTCAGACATTCCGCGGATTGCCGGTGGCTATGGCTCGGTCGAGGACTTCCGCTTCGAGATCGACCGCAAATGGCTCTTCAAAGGCAAGGAGCTGAGCTACCTCAACGCCCGCTGCCCGAAGCCCGGTCCGCACCTGCTTGGCTTCGTCGGCGCGCAGTTCGCCGACAGCACCAAGGTTCGCGGCACGCTCTTCACCAGCTGCGAGGCTCGCTAGGTACCTGTGCCCCTCTATGTTTTGAGGCGTGATCGAGTCGTTGGTCGAGCAGATCGAGGCACGCTTCGCCGAGCTCGAGGCGCAGATGGCCGACCCGGCGGTGATCGGCGACCGCGAGCGCTACGCCGCGGTCGGTCGCGAGTACCGCGAGCTGCAGCCGGCTCAGGCCCTGGCTGCCGAGTACCGCACGCTGAAGGACGACCTCGACGGCGCGCGCGAGCTGCTCGCCGAGGACGGCGAGGACGCAGAGCTGCGCAAGTTGGTCGAGGAGGTTCCGCAGCAGCTCGAGCACCTCGAAGAGGAGATCCGCCTGGCGATGGTCGAGCGCGACCCCAACGACGCCAAGAACGTGCTGGTCGAGATCCGCGCCGGAACGGGCGGCGACGAGGCGGCGCTCTTCGCTGGCGACCTCTACAAGATGCTCACTCGCTACGCCGAGGAGCGCGGCTTCTCCACCGAGCCGCTCTCACAGTCGACCGCCGAGGTGGGTGGCTTCAAGGAGGTGACCTTCGCGATCAAGGGCGAGGGCGCTTACTCGGTCTTCAAGTACGAGGGGGGCACGCACCGCGTGCAGCGCGTGCCCGAGACCGAGTCGCAGGGTCGCATCCATACCTCGACTGCGACCGTGGCCGTGCTCCCCGAGGCCGAGGAGGTCGAGGTCGAGATCGACCAGAACGACCTGCAGATCGACGTCTATCGCTCCTCGGGGCCCGGTGGCCAGTCGGTCAACACGACCGACTCGGCGGTGCGCATCACCCACAAACCGACCGGCATCGTCGTCTCGATGCAGGACGAGAAGTCCCAGCTGCAGAACAAGGAGCGCGCGATGCGCGTGCTGCGTGCCCGCATCTACGAGCGCGAGCTGGCCGAGCAGCAGGCGAAGATCGCCTCCGAGCGCAAGGCCCAGGTGGGCAGCGGCGAGCGCTCCGAGAAGGTGCGCACCTACAACTTTCCCCAGGGCCGGGTCACCGACCACCGGATCAAGCACACCTCGCACAATCTCGACGGCGTGCTTGGCGGCGATCTGACCGAGTTCACCGAGGCGCTAGCGGCAGAGGAGAAGCGACAGCGGCTCGAGACCGCCGCGGTCGGGTGATCCGCGAGGCGCTCTCCGCGTCGGTCGATGCGCTGAGCGCCGCTGGGGTGGAGGAGCCCAGGCTCGATGCCGAGCTGCTGCTCGCGGCGGCAAGCGGCCAGGATCGCGCCTGGCTGGCGGCGAACCCAGACGCTGAGCTGCCGCCGTCGGCAGCGCGCAGCTTCGCCGAGATGGTGCGCCGGCGCCTGCGGCGCGAGCCGGTCGCCTACATCCTCGGCCGGCGCGGCTTTCGCCACCTCGAGCTGGCGGTCGATCCCCGCGTGCTGATCCCCCGGCCGGAGACCGAGCTGCTGGTCGAGCTGGCGCTGGAGATGCAGCCCCGCCGGGTGCTCGACGTCGGCACCGGGTCGGGGGCGGTGGCCCTGGCGATCGCCGCCGAGCTGCCCGCCTGCGCGGTGGCCGCCAGCGACACCTCGGCGGCAGCGCTCGAGGTGGCACGCGCCAACGCTGAGCGGCTGGGGTTGGCCGAGCGCGTCAAGTTCCACGTCGGTTCGCTGGTCGAGGAGGATTTTGACCTGATCGTCGCCAACCTTCCCTACGTGAGCGAGGCTGAGTGGGTGAGCCTGGAGCCGGAGGTAACTCAGTGGGAGCCGCGCGAGGCTCTGCTCGCCGGGCCCGACGGTCTCGACGCGATCCGCGCCCTGCTCGCCGAGTGCGTTCGTCATTTGTTGCCCTCAGCGCAACAAACAGCGAACGCGAGGGCGATCGCGCTCGAGGTCGGCGTGGGGCAGGCCAAGGCGGTTGGCGAGCTGATCAGGGAGGTGGGCTTCGGGACGGTCGAGGTGAGGCGCGACCTCGCCGGCCTCGAGCGCGTCGTGGTGGGGCAGGGAGAGGTTTGACCGTCACCGTCTCGATCGAGCGCGACGGCGCCGAGCGGGTGCGCACTGGCCTCGAGCTCTGCATCGCGGCCGGCGGTGTCGCTGTCTTTCCCGCTGACGGCCTCTACGGGCTCGCCTGCGATCCGCTCAACGCGACCGCGATCGAGCGGATTCACCGGATCAAGGGCCGCGATGACGGCAAGCCCTCGGCGGTGCTCTATTTCTCACCGCTGGCGATGCGCGAGCTGATCGACGATCTCGGCCCGCGCACCCGGTCTGCGGCCGGCGCCCTTTTGCCGGGACCGGTGACCCTGGTGGTCGCCAATCCTCAGCGGCGCTATCCGCTCGCCTGTCGCGAGGACCCCGAACGGCTGGGCGTACGGCTCATCAACGGGCCGCTCGCCGGGCTGATGTCGCCCCTCTTCCAGACCTCCGCCAACCACACCGGCGAGCCCGCCCCGGCGCTCTTTGCCGACGTGCCGCGGGAGATCCTCACCGAGGTCGACGTAGCGATCGATGGGGGGGCGCTAAGCGGAGCGCCGTCGACCGTGGTAGACCTCACGGCCTTCGAGGAGGGGGAGCGCTGGTCCGTCTTGCGCGAGGGAGGATTGTCGAGTAGCGAGCTCGCCGCTCGGCTGGAAAGCCTGGGATAGCTGTTCTAATTGACTAAGACAGCAATTAAAGATACTGTGTGTATATATGGCACAGCGAACGGCAAAGCGCGAGGCAACGCCGTTCTCGACCGACCCACGCAGCGATTTGCCGGTCAGCGTCCAGCTTGCCTGGCGATTGCGGGCGCTGATCGCCACCGGACGGCTCGCGGCTGGCGAGCAGCTGCCGAGTTTCCGGCGTCTCGCCGATTGGGCGGGGGTCAACGTCAACACTGTGCGGGCGGTCTACGCCGGCCTAGAGGAGGCCGGCCTCGTGACTAGCCGCCAGGGTCGGGGGACATTCGTCGCCGAGGGGATCGAGGCCGCCCCAGAGCTGGAGGAGATCGCGGTCGAGGCGCTGCGGCGCACGCGCAACGCGGGACTTGATCCCGCTGACCTGGTGATCGTCGCCACTGCCTGTGCCAACCTCGGCGAGGAGGGCGAAGCCACAGCGTCGCGCACCGAGCTCCCCGACCTGGCCGAAGAGAGCGAGGCAATCGAGGTGCGGCACGAGTTGCGTCGCCAGATCGCCCGGCTCGAGGTGGAGCTAGCTACCTACACGCGTGATCTACCGGCCGACATGCCGACCGCGGGACGCTTCTCAGAGGCTCACGTCGCCGGTGTGGAGGAGCTCGAGCAGACACGGGACACGCTGATCGCGCAGCTCTCCGAGGCCCAGCGAGCCGCCGAGCTGCGCGCCAGGCAGGTGGGCGAGGAGCGTGCGCGCCGCGAAGCCCGGCTCAGCGAGGGGGAGCAGGACGGATCAGCGCAATCGGGCGGGGGCCCTTTGGCTAGGGCGATGAGCTGGTGGCAAGCGAAGTCCTAACCCGAGCCTTCCTGCCCGCCAAGTCCGCCTTTGAGCAGGTGGGCGAGATGATGATCCTCACCGCGAGGACGATCGTCTCGGCGATCAGGCCTCCCTACCCCTATGGGGAGGAGTTGGTCGATCAGTTCCTCTTCGTCCTGAAGCTTTCCTGGTTCCCCTTGCTGATCTCCACTTTCGCCCTTTGCCTTGGCGCGCCGGGGCTGCAGGCAGCGGGCGCACTCTCGATCTTCGGCGCCCTCGACCGGCTGGGCGGCTTCTTCGTGCTCACCGCGATCCGCTGGATTGGCCCCCTGGTTACCGCTGTGGTGGTCGCCGGCGTGGCCGGCACGGCGATCACCGCTGACCTCGGGGCGCGCAAGATCCGCGAGGAGCTCGACGCTCTGCAAGTGCTCGGCGTCGACCCGGTGAAGAACCTCGTCGTGCCGCGCTTCCTGGCCCTGATGGTGGTCACCGCGTTGCTCGACATCTTCGCCATCGTTTTCGGCCTCAGCGCCGGCATCGCCGCCGAGTTGCTCTACAAACAGCCGCTGGGGGGCTTCTTCGCAACGCTCTTCGCCAACTCCTCGATCACCGATATTTGGGGCTCGGTGCTGATGTGCACGATGTTCGGCGCGATCATCGCCGTCGTCTGCTCTTTCAAGGGGATGACTGCGTCCGGTGGCGCTGCCGGCGTCGGCCGCGCCGTCAACCAGGCGGTTGTCATCGCCCTCGTCGCCGTCTTCTTCTTCCAGTTCGTCTTCACTGCGATTCTGCTCGCCACCAACCCTGAACTGCAGACCATTCGATGATTCGCTGGCTTGACGCTCCCCGTGGTTGGCTGGACTCCTTCGGCGAGCTGGCCCGCTTCGGTTCGCGTGTAGCCGGCCTCGTCTACAGCGGCCGGGTGATCCCCTTCTTCGGCGAGAGTCTGCGCCAGGCCGGCATCCTGATCCTCGGCTCGGCTCTCGTCATCTGGGCCTTCGTCTTCATCCTCGGCCTGCAGTGCGGCCTGCAAGGTGCCTACTTCTTCCGTGCCCAGGGGGTGCCCGCCTACGCGGGTCTCTTCGCCGCCTGGTGTGACCTGCGCGAGGCGCTGCCCTATGCCTTCGGCTACATCCTCTCGGCCAAGGTGGGCACCGGCATCGTCGCCGAGCTTGGCGCGATGCGCATTTCCGACGAGATCGATGCGCTCGAGGTAATGGGCATCCCGCCGGTCACTTTCCTCGCCGGGACGCGCCTGCTCGCAGCCTGGATCGTCCTACCCTTCCTCTACCTAACCGGCATCGGCATCATGTACTTCGCCAGCTACTTCTCCGTGGTCGAGCAGGTCGGTGATGTTTCCTCGGGCGGCTACCTGCTGATCTTCTGGATGTTCCAAAACCCGCTTGACCTAATGTTCAGCCTCACCAAGGGCATGGTGATGGCGACCGCGATCGTGCTCGTTGGCTGCTATTACGGCTACACCGCCTCCGGCGGCCCGGTCGGCGTCGGCACCGCCACGGCCCAGTCGATGGCGGTCAACATCGTCCTCGTGCACATCATCGGCATGCTGGGCACGGTGATCTTCTGGGGCTCGACCCCCAGAGCCCCGATCGGTGGCTGAGGGACATCTCTGGGGTGGATGGTGGGGGGAGCCTGGTCGCCCTCCAGTCGAATTGAGCACCGCGCGCTGCGCGCGCGGTGCAACCAGGAGCGCGGCTGACGCCGCGCAAGCACCGGATTGCATAGGCCGCTTCGCGACATTCGCCTGGAGGGCGACCAGGCTCCCCTTCGACACGTCATCCAGAGACGTTTGAGCTGCGAAGCGGCGCCGAGCCCCAAAAGCTTTTTTAAAAAGCTTGGAGCTCTCGGGGCGGCGCCGAAGCACGTGGAGCCTTGGGGAGCCGGGTGGCGTCCACGGGAAGGAGCTTTTGAAACTGGAGGTGCTTGGGGCGCGAGCCTTTCGAAGCTCGCGCCCTGTCGAGGGGATGCCGGCGCCCCTCCCCAAAACACTCAAGCGAGGCTCCTGCCGAGCGTTTTGGGGAGGGGCGCCGGCATCCCGTACCTGTCCACGTCAGCAGTTCTGCGGACCGTCCCGATAAGGGAGTCGGATGATCCGGGCCGAACGGTTGTTGTTCTCGTTCGACTCGAAGAGCAGGTTCTGCGGGTCGACCCGCATGACGAAGGCGAAGCAGCCCCGCAGGCCACTGACGTTGACCCACTGGCGGTCGTAGGTCGAGGGGTAGATGTCCGACCAGCCGACCGAGGTGCCGAGGCGCACCCGCTGGCGATTGGGGTCCTGGCTGCAGGCTGGGTAGACGCGATGGCCGGGAGAGCGCGACATTGCCCGCGTGCGCTCGAGGTCGCGGAAGCAGTAGAAGACCTTGGGTCCCTTGCGCACGCGCTCCAGAGGCTGGCGGCCCTCGTCGAGGCTCCAGATCTCCATGCTGAGTGGATCGTGCACCTTCCAGTAGGAGCCACCCCACTCATAGCCGACGCTGTAGAAGTGGAGCTGGGCCTCGGTGCGGAAGACCTGCACGCCGCCACCGACTTTGTAGATCGCCTGGTTGGCCCGCATCCAGTTGCGCTTGTAGCGCTGCCCGCGCAGCTCCATCGGGCCGCGGCCGCGCGAGCGGATGTCGTTGCCGGCGTGCAGCAGCGTGCCGCCGCCGTATCCGTAGCCACCGCCGCTGCGCTCGACATAGAGGTCGGCAGCTGGGCCGACACGCAGGTCGGGGCAGAGCAGTTCCCCCGCGCTGGGGCCTTCGCAGGGATTTTCGACGACCGCGGCCTGGGCGGGGGTCGCGAAGGCTGCTAGGCAGAGGGTGGCAAGGCAGAGCGAGAGGCTGCGTCTCACCGGCCCCAGCCTATCCATGACCGTTGGTAATGTCGCTGCACGATGGACGACCTACCCGAGAACTTCCAGGCTGCACCTCTCGCCGAGGTCGATCCGGCGATTGCCGCGGTGCTGCAGGGCGAGCTGCGCCGTCAGCAGGGCACGCTGGAGATGATCGCCTCGGAGAATTTCGTGCCCCAGGCGGTGCTCGACGCGGTTGGCTCGGTGTTGACCAACAAGTACGCCGAGGGCTATCCGGGTCGCCGCTACTACGGCGGTTGCGAGGAGGTCGACGTCGCCGAGCAACTGGCGATCGACCGCGCCAAGGAGCTGTTCGGGGCAGAGCACGCCAATGTCCAGCCTCACGCCGGCGCCCAGGCCAACAACGCCGCCTACATGGCTCTGATCGAGCCTGGTGACACGATCATGGGTCTGGCGCTCGACCACGGCGGTCACCTCACCCATGGCATGAAGATCAACGTCTCGGGCAAGCTCTACGAGGTCGTCGCCTACCACTGCAGCCGCGAGGATCTGCGCGTCGACATGGAGGAGGTCGAGCGACTCGCACACGAGCACAAGCCGAAGCTGATCGTCGCCGGCTGGTCTGCCTATCCGCGTCAGCTCGACTTTGCCGCCTTCCGGGCGATCGCCGATGCGGTCGGCGCCAAGCTGATGGTCGACATGGCGCACTTCGCCGGCCTCGTCGCCGCCGATGAGCACCCCAACCCGGTGCCCTATGCCGACGTGGTGACGACGACGACCCACAAGACGCTCTGCGGACCGCGCAGCGGCATGATCCTCAGCACCGAGGAGCATGCGAAAGCGATCGACAAAGCGACCTTCCCCGGTCAGCAGGGTGGACCGCTGATGCACACGATCGCCGCCAAGGCGGTGGCCTTGCGCATTGCCGCCAGCGAGCCATTCCGCCAGCGCCAGAGGCAGACGATCGCCAACGCCCAGGCTTTCGCCGCCGGCCTGGAAGCCAACGACGTGCCGGTGCTGACCGGCGGCACCGACGTGCACCTGGTGCTCGTCGATCTGACGCCGACAGGCCTCGACGGACAGACGGCCGAGGACCGGCTCGATGCGGTCGGCATCACCGTCAACCGCAACGCGATCCCCTTCGACCCGCGGCCGCCGATGAACCCCTCCGGCCTGCGCATCGGCACCCCGGCACTGACCACGCGCGGCCTCGTCGAGGAGGACATGACCGAGATCGCAGCGGTGATCGCCACGGCACTCTCCGGCGAGTTCGAGACCCAGAAGGAGGCGCTCGCCGAGCGCACCAAGGCGCTGATGGAGCGCTACCCGCTGTACCCGCAGCTCTCCGCGGCGACGGTCTGACGCTTGAACGTTTGGGTCGATATGTCGGCGCCGGCGCACGTGCTGGTGCTGCAGCCGATCATCGAGCGCCTGCGGGCCCAGGGCCACACGGTGCAGATCACCTCGCGCGACTACGCCCAGACCCAGGCGTTGCTCGACCTGCACGGCCTCGAGCACACGCCGATCGGGCGTCACGGTGGCGCCTCGCGGCTGCGCAAGGCCTACCGGCTGGGTGCCCGCAGCGCCGGGATGCTGCGCTTCGGCCGCGAGCGCTCCTTCGATCTGGCCCTCGCCCACGGCTCCAACGACCTGGCGATTGCCGCACGCTTGCTCGACGTCCCCGAGGCCAACATGCACGACTACGAGTTCGCCTCCACCCAGCACCACATCGGTTGCCGACTAGCGCGGCGGGTGATGTTCCCCGAGTCGGTGCCCTTCGAGCGGCTGCGCCGCTTCGGCGTGCGCGAGAACAGGTACTTCCCCTATCCCGGGCTCAAGGAGGAGTACTACCTCTATGACTTCGAGCCCGACCCGCAGGCGCTCATCCGCCTCGGGGCCGACCCCTCCCGGGTGGTCGTCATCGTCCGCCCCCCGCCCGACGTCTCGCTTTACCACCGCAAGTCCAACCCGCTCTTCCCCAAGGTTCTGGCCCGGCTTGGCCAGGACAGCGACGTGCACGCTGTCGTCCTGCCGCGCACCACCGCCCAGCGCGAGCTGGTCGAGAGCCTCGCACTGCCCTCGCTGATCGTGCCGCCCGGCGCGGTCGAGGCGCAGAGCCTGATCGCCCTTGCCGACCTGGTCGTCTCGGCCGGGGGAACGATGAACCGCGAGGCGGCGGCGCTGGGCACGCCCGTCTACACCACCTACGGCGGCCGCCTCGGCGGCGTCGACGAAGACCTGATCCGCTCTGGGAGGTTGCGGCCGCTGACCGACCCGCGGGCGATCGAGCTGCAGAAGCGCGGCGCGGGGGAGCAGCCGGTGAAGCGCGACCCCGCCGCCTTGGTCGAGACTATCCTCGCTACCGTCGGAGGCTCTCATCCAGCGGAGACTCACATCGCCAGCTGATCCGCTTGCAGAGGCGGACGCGGTCCGAGCCGAGCTCGACCATTTCATCGAGCTCGCCGGTGAGGGCGAACCGCGTGCGGTCGACGTCGTGCTGCGCGGCCTCGATTTGTTGATCGCCGGCTTGATCCTGCTCGTGCTGGCGCCGGTTCTCGCCCTGGTCGCCGCGGCGATCGCGCTTTCCTCGGGGCGGCCGGTGCTCTACCACGGGGCCCGGGTCGGCCGTGCCGGCCAGATCTTCCTCATGTACAAGTTCCGCACTCTGGCGCCCGACGCCGAGACCAGGCTGGGTCCCTATCTGGGTGAGGAGCTCTCGCGGCGCACTGAGGAAGAGGTGACCCGCGTCGGCCGGGTGCTGCGCAAGGTTCACCTCGACGAGGTGCCACAGCTCTGGAACGTGCTGCGCGGCGACATGGCGATTGTCGGCCCGCGCCCGATCCGTCCCGCCTTCTTCACCGAGCTCTGCGAGGAGATCCCCCAGTACTGGCAGCGGCTCGTCGTCCGCCCCGGCGTCACCGGCTTCGCTCAGACCCGCGTCACCCGCGAGGAGTCGTGGGCCAACAAGCTCGCCCACGACATGGAGTACATCGCCGATCGCTCGGTCGGTCTCTACTTCCGCGTGCTCTTCGCGACGGTTGCCAAGGTCATCGGCCGCGGCCCCGCTGTCTCCAATCTCTCGGCCGGCTAGCCCGCTGCAACGGCCACGCCTCTCGCGAGGTGGGTCAGCAGGTCTCCAGGGCGCGAGCATAGAAACGGAGATAGGCATCCCAGTGGCGCCCCCAGTAGGCGTGATCGTGACCACCTGTCCATATATGTGCACGGAGGTCGACACCTGCGGGCTCGAGCAGATCGACGAGGGCCACGTCCGAGATGAGGAAGGGATCCTCGGTTCCCGCGTCGTTCCAGACAGGGATCGCTCCAAATGCGTCGGGATCCGCGCGCAGAGTGCCGATCACATCGTGCTGCTCGAAGTCTTCGGCGTCGTCGAATGCGCCGGCGGCTGTATCGGCGCCGCGGAGCCAGAGCGCGGGCGAGTGGCCACCGACCGCGCAGAAGCGACCGGGGTGGCGCAGCGCGAGGTCGTAGGCGCCAAAGCCACCCATCGATATGCCGCCAATGGCGACACGTTGTGGGTCGGCTTGGAAGCTTTTGCTGACGGCCGGGATTACCTCGTCGACGACGTGGGTTCCCCAGTCACCGGACGAGCGGTCGTGCCAGTAGCTGTCCTCGCTTCCCTCCGGGAAGGCGATGACTGGCGCGTTTGGCCCCAGCGCCGCAAGGGCCGCAAAGAGCCGCTCGTCGTCGGCGTAGGCGTCGAAGGTCTCGTTTCTGCCATGAAGGAAGACGAGCAAGGGTCGGTCGTCCTCGGCGTCAGCGGGTGTGATCACGTCGACGCCAAGCTCCCGTCCCACCGCCTGGCTGCGGATCCCCAGATGCGCGATGCCGGCGCCATGCGTGTCGGCTGGGGCGAGGAGTGTGGCCTCGGCAATCAGGTAGACGGCCACCGCTGCGAGGAGGGAAATTGCCGCCCCTGCGAAGCGACGCCTTCTCCTGATCTGTCGACGAGTGGGGCGAGGTGGCTTCACGGCGAGTTCCAGGGTAGTTCTCGGCTGCTGTTAGCGTGACCGCGATGCGACGGGCGTCGATCATGCTCATGCGGCCTTTCCGGCGCTGGCCTCGCCTGAGCCGGGCCGCGCTCTCAGGGGTCGGTCTGCTCGCTGTCGCCGTAGTGCTCGCCAATGCCTATGTCCTGCTCAGCGTGGGGGGACGTTCGACGGGAAGCGTTGCCGATGCGCCTCACGCTCAGGTTGCGATCGTTCCCGGTGCCCTGGTCAAACCCGACGGCTCGATGAGCACGATGCTCGCCGATCGGGTGCGCCGGGCTGAGGAACTTTGGAAGGCAGGCAAGGTGGAGCGCATCCTCGTCTCCGGCGATCACCACACCTGGGCCTACGACGAGCCGGGCACGATGCGTAAGGCGCTGGTGCGATCGGGTGTGCCCGCGCGGGCGGTGTTCGAGGACCACGCTGGGTTCGATACCTGGGAGACGATGGTGCGAGCGCGCAGCATCTTTGGCGTGCGCCGAGCGCTGCTCGTTACCCAGGGGTTCCACATGCCGCGGGCCCTCTTCCTCGCGGACGCCGCCGGGATCGACGCGACGGGAGTCACCTCGGACCTGCATCCCTATGGCGCCCAGGGTAGGAAGAGCGACGTGCGTGAGGTTCTCTCGCGGGTCAAGGCCGTCGCTGATGTGACGTTGAATGCGCCGGCGGTGGGCGGCAATCCGATTCCGATCAAGGGAGACGGCCGCGAGAGCTGGGGCCCGCCGCCCCCTCCCGGCACGCCGCCCGCTGGCTCGCCGGGTCGCTGAGCCCCCGGCCCGGCTGAGAGACTGCCGCCTGTGTGCGGCATCTGTGGGATCGCCTCCTCGCAGCACGGCGCGGCGCCGGAGGCCGAGGTAGTTGCGCGGATGAACAGCCGCCTGGTTCACCGCGGGCCGGACAGCGACGGGCTCTTCGACGGGGGCGAGGCGATCCTCGCCGCGCGCCGCCTCTCGATCATCGATCTCGACGGCGGCCGCCAACCGATCGCCAACGAGGACGGCAGCGTCGTCGTCGTCCAGAACGGCGAGATCTACAACTACCGCGAGCTGCGCCGCGAGCTCGAGCAGCGCGGCCACCGCTTCGGCACCGCCTCCGATACCGAGGTGCTTGTCCATCTTTATGAGGAGCACGGCGACGCCTTCCTCGAGCGGCTGCGGGGGATGTTTGCTGTGGCGATCTGGGATTCGCGCCAGCGCCGCTTGCTGCTCGGCCGCGACCGCTTCGGCATCAAGCCGCTCTACTACCGGGTCGCCGACGGGACGCTCTGCTTCGCCTCGGAGCTCAAGGCAATGCTGGAGCTGCCGGGCTTCTCGCGCGCCATCGACCCGCGCGCCGCATCGGCCTTCCTCGCCTTCAACTCAATCCCGGCGCCGCTGACGATCTTCGCCGAGGCGCGCAAGCTGCTGCCGGGGTCGGCGCTTGTCTGGCAGGACGGCGAGCTCAACGAAAGGCGCTACGCGCGGCCAGCGCCGCTTGCCCCCGAGCAGGTGCGCAAGGGCCCGGCCGACGAGCTCGCCGCCGAGCTGCGCGAGACGCTGCGCGACTCGGTGCGCGCCCATCTGGTCGCCGACGTGCCGGTCGGTGTGCTGCTCTCCGGCGGCGTCGACTCGGCTGGCCTGGCGGCACTGGCGGCCGGCGAGGCGGGGCAGGGGGTAAAGACTTTCTCAGTCGGCTTCGAGGAGGCGAGCTTCGACGAGCTCGCCCGCGCCCGTCTCGTCGCCCAGCGCTACGCCACCGACCACCACGAGCTCGTCCTGCGCCCCGACGCCGCCGAGCTGCTGCCCAAGCTGGTCGAGGCTTTCGATGAGCCTTTCGGCGACTCCTCCGCGGTGCCCACCTATCTGGTCTCCCAGCTTGCCGCCGGCGAGGTCAAGGTGGCGCTCTCCGGCGAGGGCGGCGATGAGCTCTTCGGTGGCTACTACACCTACGTCGCCGACCAGCTGGCGCCGCGAATCGGCTGGCTGGCGCGCATCGCTTCGCCGTTGATCGAGGCCTTGCCCAGCTCCGACGCCAAGGCGAGTTTTGACTACAAAGCCAAGCGCTTCGCCCGCGCTGCCCATTTGCCGCCGCTTGAGCGCCACCACGCCTGGAAGGAGATCTTCGCGCCCGAGCTGCGCAGTTCTCTGCTGGTCGGTGAGGAGGGCGGCTGGGACCCGGTCGACCTCTACCGCGAGCGCTACGCGGAAACCGCTGGGGCCGAGCCGCTCGCCCGCCTGCAGGACGTCGACCTGGGCATCTACCTGGTCGACGACCTGCTGGTCAAGACCGACCGCTCGAGCATGGCCCATTCGCTGGAGCTGCGCGTGCCCTTCCTCGACAACCGTGTCGCCGAGTTCGCCCTCGGCCTCGCCACGCCACTCAAGGTGCGAGGCACAGCGAAGAAGCGGTTGCTGCGGCGCGCTCTGGCTCCACTGCTTCCCGACGAGATCCTGCGCGGTCCCAAGCAGGGTTTCTCGATTCCGCTCGCCGGCTGGCTGCGTGGACCGCTGGAGCCCTTCGCCCGCGAAACCCTCTCGCCGGCGACCTTGGAACGCCAGGGCTGCCTCGACCCGGCGGCGGTGGCGCCGCTGATCGACGCCCACTGCGCGGGGCGCGAGGACCTCAGCCGCCAGCTCTGGGGACTGATGGCCTTCACACTCTGGTTCGACAGGTACGCGAACTAGCCTGAGTCGATGCCGGACTCGCTCGACGCCCTGCTGGCCTTCCTCGTCGCCGGGATCGTCGCCCTGCTCTGCGTGCCGCTCACCGACCGGCTGGCGCAGCGGGTTGGTGCCATCGACCGACCTAACCCGCGCTCGATACACGAAGCGCCGACCCCGCGTCTCGGCGGGCTGGCGATCCTCGCCGGCGTGCTCGTCGCCGGGATCTTCTTCCTACCCTGGGACGGCGAAACGCGCGCCATTCTCTGCGGGGCGCTGGTCATCGCTGCGGTTGGCTTTCTCGACGACGCGATTGAGCTCGGCGCCGCCGCCAAGCTGCTCGGTCAGACCGTCGCCGTGATCGTGCCGGTCGCCGCCGGGGTCGAGGTGAGCAGCTTCACTGTCCCCTTCCTTGGCGCCCTAGAGCCGGGTTCGGTTGAGCTGTTCACCCTGCCGGGGGGTGGGGCAGTCGACCTTGGCGACGTCGGCACCGTGCTCGGCATCGTCGCCGTGATCAACGTGATCAACCTGATCGACGGCGTCGACGGGCTCGCCGCCGGCGTCTGCACGATCTCGGCCCTCGCCCTGGCGGCGATTGCGCTCTCGCTTGACCGCAATGCCGCGGGGGTGCTCGCGGCACTCACTGCGGGCGCCTCGCTGGGCTTCTTGCGCCACGGCTTCCCCCCGGCGCGCACCTTCATGGGCGACACCGGCTCCAACCTGCTCGGCTACCTGCTCGGCGTCGTCGCTGTGCAGGGGGCGCTGAAGACCAACGCCGTGATCGCTCTCTTCCTGCCGTTGATCATCCTCACCGTGCCGATCCTCGACACCGGCTTCGTCGTCGCCAAGCGGCTCAAGTATCGGCGGCCGATCTACAAGGCCGACACTTGGCACTTCCACCACCGCATGGCCAACATCGGCTTCTCCCAGCGCCGCACCCTCGCCTATCTCTATAGCTGGACCCTGGTGATGGCGCTGCTCGCTCTCGCCCTGCGCTTCGTCCCCTATAGCGACGATCACGGCAACTTCGACCTCTTCTGGTCGGCGGTGATGGCCGTTTTCGGCCTGATGGCGCTGGCCGCCAGCGTCTACTTGGTCGAGGTACTGGAGATCCTCAAGCTGCGCCGCCTGCGTCAACGCCAGGTTGCCGGGGTCAGCGGCCCGCCGTTGGCCGAGCAAGACGTCGACCGCGCCGTTGAGCAGGAGCTGGAGACCGGCACGTTTCCGGCGATCGACCCGGAGACGGGTGAGTTTGAGGCGCTCGGTTCGGACGGGAAAAAGACTTAGTAACAGGTTGTAACAAGCCTCACGAACTGGCTCTAGAAAGCGGATCGTCGGCCCGTTCGGATATAGTCGCTGGTCCGCCCGCCAAGCAACGACGGGCGCATTTTATGTCCCCTCCCAAGTACGTCGACCTTGTCGTCCTCGCCGCCTCGCTGGCCGTTTTTCTGCTCGGCGGACTGCCCCTGCTCGGCTTCGCCGCCGGGGCGGGCGTCTGGCTCGTGCAGCGCGGAATCCAGGCGCTTGCCGAGCGCCGCGCCAACAGCGAACTGGCGGCCGGCAACCGCCAGCGGGCGATGGCGACGGTCGCCATCTCCACGCTTGGCCGGGTCGGGCTGATGGCAACCGCCGTGCTGGTCGTGGGGATCGTCGAACGCGAGGCTGGCCTCTCCTCGGCAATCCTCGTCCTCGCTCTCTTCACCGTCTCCTTCGCCGCCCAGGGCATCGCTCACCTCTTCGACGAACCGGAGGCGGGCAAGGCATGAGCACCAAGGCCAAGGTCTTCATCGGGCTCGGCGTCTACTTCTCGATCGCGATCCTCATGCTGTTGATCTTCGGCAGCGACGGCAAAAACGAAGCCTTCGAACCGCAGAACGAGTTCAAACTCGAGACCTGGATCCCGATTCACATCGGTGGCGTCGACCTGAGCATCAACAAGGCGGTCCTCTACCTGATCCTGGCCAGCGCCCTGACGGTCATCACCATGGTCTGGATCAGCCGCCGCATGGCGCAGAAGCCGAACCGCGTGCAGACCGCGATCGAGGTCGCCTATGACATGACCAAGAACAACATCACCGGCGGCAACCTCGACCCCAAGACGGCCGCCCGCTGGTTCCCCTTCCTCGCTGCGCTCTTCTTCTGGATCTGGTTCTCGAACATCATCGGCTTCATCCCGCTGCCGACCAATACCGAGCACGCGGTCAACATCTTCGGCCTCGAAGTCCCCGCCTTTGCGATTTACGCGGCGACGGCCAATATCTCGATCCCGCTGGTCCTGACGCTGGTCGTCTGGGTCTCCTACCACGTCGAAGGCGTACGGGCCAAGGGCTTCGTCCCTTACCTGGCGAGTTGGTTGCCACCTGGCCTGGAGGAGATGAACCCGATCGGCAAGGCGGCGATCTTCCTGATCGAGGTGATCTCGCATTTCGTGCGGCTGATCTCGCTCTCCGTACGTCTCTTCGCCAACATCCTCGCCGGCCACCTGCTGCTGCTCTTCATGGGCGGCGGGCTGGCCGTGCTGCTCGGCATTGCCGCCCTCGGGGCGCTGACGTTCCCGATGGCTTTCGCGTTTTTCGTCTTCGAGGTGGGTCTGGTCGCGACGCTTCAGGCGTTTATCTTCTCGACCCTCACCGCGATCTACATCGGCGGAGCCACCTCCGCAAGTCACTAGAAAAGGAGCGCTGTTTCAATGGACGTGTCCCCAGTTGTAGCCGCGATTTCCGACGAAGGGATCGAATCGGCCGGTAAGGCGATCGCCCTCGGCGTCGGCGCCGGCCTCGGCTCGATCGGTGCCGGCATCGGCATCGGCATCATCTTCGGCAAGGAGATCGAGTCGGTAGCCCGCCAGCCCGAGCTCAAAGACGAGCTGCAGAGCATCCGCTGGCTCGGCTTCGCGCTGACCGAGGCGGTCGCCTTCTACACCTTCATCTTCGGCCTGATCGCCTTCTTCCTCTAGGTCGATCGAGTGGAGCTCATCGCCGACATAGCGGTCTGGATCCCGCTCGCCGCAGAGGCCGCCCACGAGGAAGAAGGCGGCAGCTTCCTGGTCACGCCGGGCCTCGGCCTGATGATCTGGACGCTGGTGCTCTTCCTCTTCACCATGTGGGTGCTGAGCAAGGTCGCCTTTCCGCGCATCCAGGAGGCGCTCGACAAGCGCGCCGCGACGATCCGTGAGTCGATCGAGGCGGCCGAACGGCAGCGCCAGGAGTCCGACGAGCTGCTCGAGGAGTACCGCCAGCGGCTCAGCGAGGCGCGCGAGCAGGCCGACGACATCATGGCCCGTGCCCGTAAGGCGGCGGAAACCGCCGAAGCCGAGGCGACTACCGCCGGCAAGGAGAAGCGTGAGGAGCTGGTCTCAGCGGCGAAGCGCGACATCGAGGCCGAGACGCGGCGCTCGCTGGAGCAGATCCGCAAGGAGGTCGCCGACCTCACCGTGCTCGCCACCGAGAAGGTGACGCGCAAGTCGCTCACCGAGGACGACCAGCGCCGCCTGGTCGAGGAGGCGCTGTCCGAGGTTGACTTCACCGCGCTTTCCGGCGCGGAGGGGTCGAAGAGCTGATGCAGGAGGCGGCGCGCGTATATGCGGAGGCGTTGTTCGACGTCGCCAAGGAGAAGGGCAAGCTCGACGCCGTGCGCGACGAGCTGGCGCAGTTCGCCGATGCGCTCGACTCCAACCGCGAGCTGCAGGTCTTCTTCTTCAGCCCCTACTTCTCCTCGGCGGAGAAGGCGGCGGGGCTGAAGCGTGGCGTCGAGGGCGCCGACACCGAGCTGCTCAACTTCCTCGAGCTGCTGATCGAGAAGGGGCGGATGCCCGAGGTCTTCCGCATCCGCCGCCACCTCGACGAGCTCTGGAAGCAGGAGAACCGGCGCCTCGACGTGACCGTGACCAGCGCGGTCGAGCTGGACAGCGCGGTGGTGGAGAAGGTGGGCGAGGAGATCGAGCGCCAGACCGGCCAGAAGGTGGAGTTGGCCAGTCGCGTGGACGGCGAGATCCTCGGTGGCATCGTCTTGCAGGTCGGCAACATGGTGCTCGACGCGAGCATCCGCAGTCGCTTGGAGAAACTTCGAAAGAGCGTCGCCCAGGCGGCGTAAGGAGGCAGACCGCAGTGGAGATAAAGCCCGACGAGATCGCATCGATCCTCAGAGAGAGGATCGAGGGACTGGACACCGGCAGCGCCGACCTCTCGGAGGTGGGGACCGTGCTCTCCGTCGCCGACGGCATCGCGCGCATCCACGGCCTCGACAGCTGCATGGCGCTGGAGATGCTCGAGCTGCCGCACGGCGTCACCGGCCTCGCCCTCAACCTCGAGGCCGACAACGTCGGCGCCGTGCTCTTCGGCGAGTGGGACAAGATCGTCGAGGGCGACACGGTGAAGCGCACCGGCCACCTGCTGCGCATCCCGGTCGGCGACGAGCTGCTCGGCCGCATGGTCGACCCACTCGGCCGCCCGCTCGACGACAAGGGCGAGGTTGCGACCACGCAGACCCGCCCGGCCGAGTTCAAGGCCCCTGGTGTCGTCCAGCGCCAGCCGGTGACCGAACCGGTGCAGACCGGCCTGATGTCGATCGACGGCATGATCCCGATCGGCCGTGGCCAGCGAGAGCTGATCATCGGCGATCGTCAGACCGGCAAGACGGCGATCGCGATCGACACGATCATCAACAACCGCGACAAGGACATGGTCTGCATCTACGTGGCGATCGGCCAGAAGATGTCGACCGTCGTCCAGCTCAAGCAGGTGCTGGAGGAGAACGGCGCGATGGAGAACACGATCATCGTCGCCGCCCCCGCTGATGAGGCGGCGCCGATCAAGTTCATCGCCCCCTACGCGGGCTGCGCGATGGGTGAGCACTTCCTCTACAACGGCAAAGCTGCCCTTTGCGTCTACGACGACCTCACCAAGCACGCCTACGCCTACCGCCAGATGTCGCTGTTGCTGCGCCGCCCGCCGGGTCGCGAGGCCTACCCGGGTGACGTCTTCTACCTGCACTCGCGGCTCCTGGAGCGCGCGGTGAAGCTCAACGACGACCTCGGCGGCGGTTCGCTGACGGCGCTGCCGATCATCGAGACCCAGGCCTCCGACGTCTCGGCCTACATCCCGACCAACGTGATCTCGATCACCGACGGCCAGATCTTCCTCGAGTCCGACCTCTTCTACTCAGGCGTGCGCCCGGCGATCAACGTCGGCATCTCGGTCTCGCGGGTGGGCGGCAACGCGCAGACCAAGGCGATGAAGAAGGTCGCCGGCAAGCTGCGCCTCGACCTCTCCCAGTACCGCGACCTCGAGGCCTTCGCCCAGTTCGGCTCGGAGCTCGATCCCGAGACGCAGAAGACGCTCAACCGCGGCGAAAGGCTGGTCGAGCTGCTCAAGCAGAAAGAGCGCGAGCCGCTCGGCGTGGCCGACCAGGTCGCCGCGATCTACTCCGGGACCGGCGGCTACCTGGACCGGATCGCCACCGAGCGGGTCGGTGAGTTCCTGCGCGACCTGAAGATCCGCCTGCACTCCGAGCAGGCCGAGCTGCTGGGGCGGATCGGCGAGACCGGCAAGCTCGAGGAGGCCGACGAGGAGGAGCTTGGCAAGGCAATCGCTGAGTTCGTCGACGACTTCGGTCCCGACTTCGACGAGCACGGCGATCCGCTGGAGGCCGGCGAGTCCGACAGGATCCATTCAGCTGAGGAGCGCAGCGCTCCTGCGCGCGTGGCCCCCGAGGAGGTATCGGTCTAAGCAACCGCTCGTAGCGCCCCGATGAGGGGTGCCGAGAACGTAAACCTCGCCCGCAGGTACCCCTCATCGGGGCGCCCCGGCGCCGCTACTAAGACCAAATCACCATGGCCACCCAGAAGGACGTCAAGAATCGAATCGCGTCGATCAAGAACATCAACAAGATCACGCGGGCGATGGAGATGGTGGCGGCTGCCAGGCTGCGCCGCGCCGAGCAGCGCATCGAGCACCTGCGCCCCTACGCGCAGTCGATGCGCAAGCTCACCCGCCGGGCGGCCGAACAGGCCGGCGGCATGCCGCGCGTACCGGTCATGGTCGAGCGCGAGGACGAGAAGCGGGTCGGTGTCGTGCTGATCACCGGCGACCGCGGCCTCGCCGGCGCCTTCAACACCAACATCATTCGCGACGGCCTGCGGCTCAAGGGTGAGCTGCGCGAGCAGGGCAAGGAGGCGGTCTTCTCCGCGGTCGGCCGCAAGGGCGTCTCGGCCTTGACCTTCCGCAAAGAGGACCCGCGTACTTCCTACGTCGGCTTCACCGATAGGCCCGGCTTCGCCAACGCGCGCGAGATCGGCGAGGAGCTGACCGCGCGCTACGTCGACGAGGAGCTCGACCGGGTCGAGCTGGTCTACAACCGCTACGTCTCGCCGCTCACCCAGCATGTCTGGCGGCAGACGCTGTTGCCCCTGCAGCAGGCCGACGTGATCGGCGAGGGCGTCTCCGACGAGGAAGAGGCGGGTGAGGAAACCGAGATCGAGAAGGCGCACAGCCACTCAGCTTGGGAGTACGAGCCCGAGGCGGAGGAGCTGCTTGGCCAGCTGATCCCGGAGTACGTGAACATCTCCGTGTACCGGGCGCTGCTCGAGTCGGCCGCCTCGGAGCTGGGGGCGCGGATGACAGCGATGCGCAGTGCCGCGGAGAACGCGGAGGAAATGATGGGCGACCTGACCCTGGAGATGAACCGGGTCAGGCAGGCCGAGATCACCCAGGAGATCCTCGAGGTCGTCGCCGGCGCCGAGGCGCTTGGATAAGACTGCGAAACGAGAAAAGGAACCAATGTCTGAGAGCAACGGAGCAAACGTAGGGCGAGTCGAGCAGGTGACCGGCGTCGTCGTCGACGCGGTCTTCCCGGACAAGCTGCCGGAGATCTACTCGGCCGTGAAGATCGAGATGGCCGGCGACGCCGACAACGAGGCGACCGAACTGGTCTGCGAGGTGCAGCAGCACCTCGGCGACGACCGGGTTCGCACGGTGGCGATGGACGCCACCGACGGTCTGCAGCGCGGCGACAAGGTGATCGACACCGGCGGCCCGATCTCGGTTCCGGTCGGCGACGCCACCCTCGGTCGCATCTTCAACCTGCTCGGTGAGCCGATCGACCTCGGCGAGCCGGTCGAGACCGAGGAGCGCTGGCCGATCCACCGCTCGGCCCCGGAAGCCTCCGAGCTTGCTCCCACCCAGGAGATCCTCGAGACGGGGATCAAGGTGATCGACCTGCTGGCGCCCTACGCCAAGGGCGGCAAGGTCGGCCTCTTCGGCGGCGCCGGCGTCGGCAAGACCGTCTTGATCCAGGAGCTGATTCGCTCGATCGGCGAAGAGCACGAAGGCCTCTCGGCCTTCTGCGGCGTCGGCGAGCGCTCGCGCGAGGGCAACGACCTCTGGCTCGAGATGAAGGAGTCCGGCGTCATCGACAAGACGATGCTGGTCTTCGGCCAGATGAACGAGCCGCCCGGCGCCCGGCTGCGGGTCGCGCTCTCCGGCCTGACGATGGCCGAATACTTCCGCGAGCAGGGCGGCCAGGACGTGCTGCTCTTCATCGACAACATCTTCCGCTTCGTCCAGGCGGGCTCCGAGGTCTCGGCCCTGCTTGGGCGCATGCCCTCCGCGGTCGGCTACCAGCCGACGCTGGAGACCGAGATGGGGGAACTGCAGGAGCGGATCACCTCGACCGAGCGTGGCTCGGTGACCTCGGTGCAGGCGATCTACGTGCCTGCCGATGACCTCACCGACCCGGCGCCGGCCTCGGTCTTCGCCCACCTCAACGCGACCACGACGCTCTCGCGGGCGATCTCCGAGAAGGGGATCTACCCGGCGGTCGACCCGCTCGACTCGACCTCGACGATCCTCAAGCCCGACGTCGTCGGCGAGGAGCACTACCGCACGGCGACCGAGGTACAGGAGGTGCTGCAGCGCTACAAGGAGCTGCAGGACATCATCGCCATCCTCGGCATCGACGAGCTCTCCGACGAGGACAAGCAGACGGTCTCACGCGCCCGCAAGATCGAGCGCTTCCTCTCGCAGCCATTCTTCGTCGCCGAGCAGTTCACCGGCCGCAGCGGCGAGTACGTGCCGGTGGCCGAGACAGTGCGCGGCTTCCGCGAGATCCTCGACGGCGAGCACGACGACCTCTCCGAGGGCGCCTTCTACATGAAGGGCGGAATCGACCAGGTGACCGCGGACGCCGGAGCGGCCGCGGCCGCCTAGGGGACGCGTGGCGGCTGAGCACACGTTCGAGGTCGAGGTCCTCACCCCGGAGGGGGAGGTCTTCAACGGCGAGGTGCGCCAGGTCTCGACCCGCACCGCGGGTGGTGAGGTCGGCATCCTCGCCAACCACGCACCGCTGCTGGCGGCGCTGAAGCCGGCGGAGCTGCGCCTGCATGTCAGCGACTCGGAGACCAAGCGCTACGCCCAGGCCCACGGTTGGCTGCAGGTCTTCGGCAACAAAGCCAAGCTGCTGGTCGAGGAGGCGCTCGACCCCTCCGAGCTCGACACCGGAACGCTGAAAGAGCAGCTGGCCGACGCCGAGCAGCGCTTCGGCGAGGCCGAGGAGGGCAGCGGCGCCCGCACCCGCGCCCAGAAGGACCGCGACCGAGCGGAAGCGTTTCTGGCGATTGCCCAGGGGTGAGGGGAGGCGACGCCCCCCTGTGGGAATTGACGCACCTCGCTTCGCTCGGAGCGAATGAGGAGCGCGGCCTGCGGCCGCGCAAGACGTCAGATTGCATATCGCCGCCTTCGGCGACATTCCCCCAGGGGGCGTCGCCTCCCCTCATGCCGGGACCCACAACCGATCCTGCATTTGGCACGTTCTCGGTGCTCAATGCAGGACCGATCTCTCTCGGAGCGCATCATGAGCGATGAGCTTGTAGCACTCACCTCGCGGCTGGTGAGCTATGACACCTCCGGGGCGGAGGGGGTGCTGGAAGCCGCGGGGTTCATCGAAGGCTGGCTGGACTCGCGCGGCATCGGCGTCCAGAGCGACGAGGTGCGCGGCCTGCCGGTCTTGAAGGCCGCAGTGGGTCCCGAGGGCGCTCCGACGGTGGTGTTGCACGGGCACATTGATGTCGTGCCCGGGAAGGCTGGGCAGTTCAAGCCGCGGGTCGAGGGGGACCGGCTCTACGGGCGCGGTGCCTATGACATGAAGGGGGCGCTGGCGGCGATGCTGCTGACCACGGCCGCGATGCGCGATCAGGACCAGGTGCGGGTGCGGTTGGGGATCGTCGGCGACGAGGAGTCCGAGGAGGAAGTCGACCGGGGCAGCGACCGGCTCGTTGACAGTGGCTTCATCGGCGACTTCGCGATCACCGGCGAGCCGACCGATCTGCATATCGGCGTCGAGGCGAAGGGGGTGCTGGCCCTGCGGGTGCAGGTCAGCGGCGTTGCCGCCCACGGCGCCACGCCCTGGCTCGGCGACAACGCGGTGCTGCGCGCGATCGATGTTTTCCGCAGCATCGAGTCGCTACCGTTCGCACGGCACAGCTCGGAGCTGTTCGACCGCCCCTCGATCAATCTCGGCCGGATCGTGGGCGGCGATGCGCTCAACAAGGTGCCCGACCGATGCGCGATCGACGTCGACATTCGCTACCTCCCAGACCAGGACCCAGCCGAGCTGCTCGAGCAGGTACGCGGCATCCCGGCCGAGGTCGAGCAGCTCTTCACTCGCCCGCCGGCCGTCGTCGATCGCGAGCTGCCCTATGTGCAGGCCCTGCGCGACGCGGCCAACGCCCATCACGACGGCGAGCCGATGAGTGTCGGGCGCGACGGCGCCTCCGACGCGGTCTCCTTCCTGCGAGTGGGGGTGCCGGCGGTCGAGTTTGGCCCGCTGGGCGCCGGTCACCACGGGCCCGAGGAGTGGGTCTCGGTCCCCTCGCTGCACACCTACCAGCAGACACTCGAGACCTTCCTGCGCTCGCTGCCCGAGCGCCTGAAGGGCTGATAGCCCGTGGCTGAGACCGGCTTCAGCAAGCCGCCGCCAACGGGCGACCACGAGCCGGCGCCGAAACCGAAGCGCTACTGGTGGCGCTTCACCGCCGCCTCTTTCCTGATCGTCCTCGCCACGGCGGCTGCCGTGGCCGCAGGCGGTCTAATCAAGATCGACAACATTGCCGAGGCGCTCGGGCACAACAACAAACTAAGAAACGCCGTCGAAGGGGTGCTCAAGGAGACCAAGGGGGGTGAGGCGCAGAACATCCTCATCCTTGGCTCCGACAAGCGGGCCAACGAACCGGAAGACCCCGGTCGCTCCGACACGACAATCCTGCTGCGCCTCGATCCCGACAATGACGCGATCGCGCTGATGTCGATCCCGCGCGACCTCGAGGTCGAAATCCCCGGCGTCGGCATTGACAAGTTCTCCTCTGCCTACGCCCATGGCGGCCCGAAGCTGACCCTGCAGGTGGTCAAGGAACTAACCGGCTTGCCGATCAACCACATTGTCAACGTCGACTACCTCGGCTTCGTCCGCGCTGTCTACGCGATCGGTTGTGTCTACGTCGACATCGACCGGCGCTACTACCACTCCAACGCCGAGTCCTCCGAAGAATATGCCGAGATCAACGTGCAGCCCGGCTACCAGCTGATGTGCGGCAAAAGGGCTCTGGAGTACGTGCGCTTCCGGCACACCGACACTGACCTCGTTCGCGCCGCCCGCCAGCAGGACTTCCTCAGCGCGGCCCGCCTGCGCGTGCCGATTTCCGATCTGGCGCGCGACATCCTGGGCGAAGGCGAACTGATCGACGTCTTCACCGAATACACGACCTCTGATATCAGTGACACGAAGTCGATGATCGAAGTGATGAAGCTGCTGATCGCCTCGCGCAATGCCGAAATCAACGAGGTCGACTTCCCGGCCGAACTGGGGCCGAGCTTCGTCTACTCCTCGCCGGAACAGATCGCCGGTGCCGTCGACAAGTTCCTCGGCATCGAAGCAAGCGGTGGGCCGCGCGGCTCGCTGGACGAGGCCGAAGTGCAGGCGAGTGGCAAGAAGAAGAGCGGCAAGAAGCAGAAGCAGGTAAAGAAGCAGAAGCCAAAGCCCAAGCTGAAGACCAAGCCACCCGGCAGCGACGGTCTCGTGGCGGCGGGCGAAGCCGGTGAGGCGGAGGCGAAGGTCGTGGCGCGCAAGGTCAACCACGGCTTTCCGGTCTTCTACCCGAGCCGCCTGCCGCCGGGCGCCGCCTACGAGGAAAGCAACCCCTACCTGCACATCCAGGACCCGCGCGTCTACCACTTCAAGGACACCGACGGCAATCGTCATGGCGCCTACCGCATGGTGATCACCCTCGACCTGCCCGACGGCACCCATTACTTCGGCATGCAGGGGATCCAGGGCTGGAGCGACCCGCCGATCCTCAGCGGGCCGAGCATCGAGCAGGAGATCCGCGGCCGCGACTATGAGATCTTCCTCGACGGCGACCGCATCAAGCTGATCGCCTGGCACCGGGGGGACAACACCTACTGGGTGGCGAACAGCCTGCTGCGGGTGCTGACCAACGACCAGATGGTGGGCATGGCGCGCTCGGCACAGGTCGTGATTCCGAACGAGAAGCCGAAAAAGAGGAGGGTGTCGCAATGACAGGGGACAGAGAGCCGATCGGCGTGATCGGAGTCGGCTGGGTCGGCCTCGTGACCGCCGCCTGCTTCGCCGAGCTCGGTCACCCGGTTGTCGCTCGCGACATCCTCCAGGAGAAGGTCGATTCGCTCTCGCGCGGTGAGACGACGATCCACGAGCCGGGGCTCGACGAGCTGCTGGCGCGCAACCGCGAGCGCCTCACCTTCACGACCGACATGGGCGAGCTGCTCGGAGCTGCTCGCCTGCTCTTCGTCTGCGTCGATACGCCGCCGACCCGCTCCGGCGACGCCGACCTCTCGCGCGTGCGTGCGGTTATCGAGGAGCTGCCGGAGGACAGCGACCACGTGCTGGTGATGAAGAGCACCGTGCCAGCGGGCACCGGCCACTCGATCCGCCGCGACAGGCCCGGCCTGCCCTATGTCTCCTGCCCGGAGTTCCTCAAGGAGGGCTCGGCGGTCGAGGACTTCCTCAACCCGGACCGGGTCGTGATCGGCGCCGACCCCGGCGACGAGGCTGCTGGCGACGCCGTCGCCCGACTCTACAAGCCGCTCGGTGGCGAGATCGTGCGCACCGATGTGGCCAGCGCCGAGATGATCAAGCTCGCCTCCAACGCTTTCCTCGCCACCAAGATCTCCTTCGTCAACGAGATTGCCAACGTCTGCGAGGAGGTCGGCGCCGATGTCGCTGAGGTTGCCCGCGGCATGGGTCTCGACCAGCGCATCGGCCCCGCCTTCCTGCGCGCTGGGATTGGCTACGGGGGTTCCTGCTTTCCCAAGGACGTCAGCGCGCTGAAGATGCTTGCCGGCAACAGTGGCTATCACTTCCAGCTGCTGGGCTCGGTGATCGAGGTCAACGAGCTACAGAAGCGCCGCGTCGTGCAGAAGCTGCAGAAGCATCTCGGCTCGCTGGTCGGCAAGCGGGTGGCGCTGCTCGGCCTCGCCTTCAAGCCGCAGACCGACGACATGCGCGAGGCCTCGAGCCTGGTGCTCTCGGCGCGGCTCGAGGGCGAGGGCGCTGAGGTAGTCGCCTACGACCCGGTGGCCGCCGAGGCCGCACGGGACCTGCTTGAGACTGTCGAGTTCTGCGACTCGGCGCTAGCAGCGCTCGATCGTGCCGACGCCGCCGTGCTGGTCACCGAGTGGCCCGAGTTTGCCGAGCTCGATTGGGCGGCGGCCGCCGAGCGAATGGCGCGGCCGCTGCTGGTCGACGGGCGCAACTTCCTCGACGCCTCCCTGCTGCGCGGAGCGGGCTTCGAGTACGAGGGCATCGGCCGCGAAGTTGAGAACTCGGTGCCCGCGGGTACGACGGAC
This sequence comes from uncultured Solirubrobacterales bacterium, assembly GCA_963715455.1. Taxonomy (GTDB): domain Bacteria; phylum Actinomycetota; class Thermoleophilia; order Solirubrobacterales; family 70-9; genus VRUE01. Next base: position 1,173,061 of record OY970245.1, read on the forward strand.
TAGTGCAGGCGATAGTTCTCGTAGGGGGGGAGGGGACGCGGCTGCGGCCGCTAACCGAGACGGTGCCGAAGCCGGCGCTGACCCTGGTTGATCGCCCCTTCCTCGCCTACATGATCGAGTGGCTGGCCGGCCACGGGGTGACCGAGGTAGTGCTCGCCTGCGGCTTCCTGCCCGACGTGCTGCAGGAGGCGCTGAGCGGGGAGGAGGAGCGCGCCGGGGTATCGATCCGCTACGTGGTCGAGCCCGAGCGGCGTGGCACCGCGGGCGCGATTCGCTTCGCCGCCGATGAGCTGGGCGACGACCTCGACGAGCGCTTCCTCGCTCTCAACGGCGACGTGCTCACGGACCTCGACCTGACCGCGCTGCTCCGCACCCACGCCGAGCGGGGGGCGCAGGTGACGCTCGGCCTGTACCCGGTGGAGGACTCCTCCGCTTATGGCCTGGTGCGCTGCGGCGAGGGCGGTGAGGTGCTGGAGTTTCTCGAGAAGACCGGCGAGACCGTGCCCGGCGAGATCAACGCCGGCATGTACGTGCTGGAGCGCTCGGTGCTCGAGTTGATCCCGCCCAGTAAGGAGGTCTCGATCGAGCGCGACGTCTTCCCGCGCCTGGTCGGCGAGGGGCTGCACGGGCTGCGCCTCGACGGCTACTGGATGGACATCGGCACGCCGGAGCGCTACTTGCAGGCGAGCTGGGACATCCTCGAGCGCCGTGTGGTGACGCGGGTCGAGCCGACCGTGCCCGGGAAGTTGGTCGCGGCTGACGCCGAGATCGCTGACGGAGCAAGTGTTGGACCCCGTGCGGTGATCGGGCCTGGTTGTCGAATTAAGGCCGGCGCTGAAGTTCGCGATTCCGTGCTGCTCGATGATTGCTCGGTTGGCTCAGACGCCAGGGTGAGTGACTCGATTCTCTCCGCCGGGGTCGAGGTTGGCGCTGGTGAGCAGCTGGCAGGTGCGGTTGTGGGTGAGGGCGAAAGAGTCTCGGCCAGCTGATGCTCGACGACATCCTCGCCATTCCCGACCACCTGCGCGACGCCCTCTGGCGGGTCGAATCGGCGCGGCTCGAGCCGGCCGATGCCGCTGGCCTGATGGTCTGCGGGATGGGCGGCTCAGCGATCGGCGGCGATCTCGCCGCCGCGGCGTTCGGCGACCGCCTCAACCGTCCCCTATTGACGATCCGCGGTTACGAGCTTCCCTCCTGGGCGACGCCCGAGTGGACCGTGCTCTGCTCTAGCTACTCGGGGAACACCGAGGAGACGCTCGCCTGCTTCAGCGCCGCCGAGGCACTCGGTGCCCGTCGCATCGTGGCCAGCACCGGCGGCGCTCTGGTCGACGGCGCGCGCGAGGCGAGCGTGCCGGTCGTCGGCCTGCCGGGGATCCTGCCGGCGCCGCGCACTGCGGTCGCCTACATGCTGGTCTGCGCTGCCGAGGTCGCCGCCCTGGCTGGCGTCGCACCGCGTATCCACACCGAGATCGACGCCGCCGCCAGCTTCCTCTCCGAGCGGGCGGAGGACCTGCAGGCGCGGGCGGCCGAGATCGCCGAGCGCCTGGCCGGCGCGATGCCGATCGTCATGGGCGCCGACCTCACCGCGCCCGCCGCCCGCCGCTGGAAGACGCAGATCAACGAGAACGCCAAGCTGCACGCCTTCCACTCGGAGCTGCCCGAGGCCGACCACAACGAGATCTGCGGCTGGTCCGGAGACGCCTTCGCCGCCGTGTTGCTCGAGGATTCCGATCAGCACCCGCGCGAGCGGCGTCGCTTCGAGCTGACCGGCGCGGCGATCGCCGTCGGTGGCGCCGAGGTCGTCACGGTCGAGACCGTGGGTGAGACCCGCGTCGCCCGCCTGCTCTGGGCGACGATGCTTGGTGACCTCGTCTCGCTTGAGCTTGCCGAGACGCGGGGCGTAGATCCGCTGCCGGTCGAGGCGATCGAGGGCTTCAAGGCTGCCCTCGGAAGTACCTCATGAGGGCGATGGTGCTCGCAGCCGGGCTTGGCACTCGGTTGCGGCCGATCACCTATGCGATGCCGAAGCCGATGGTGCCGGTGCTCAACCGTCCGGTTATGGAGCACATCGTGCGCCTCCTCGCCCGCCACGGCTTCGGCGGGGCGATCGCCAACCTGCACTGGTTCCCGGAGACGATCGAGGGCCACTTTGGCGACGGTTCGGAGTTCGGCATCGAGCTCTCCTACAGCCGCGAGGAGCAGCTGCTCGGCACTGCGGGGGGTGTCCGCTACGCGGCCGACTTTCTCGGCGACTCCTTCCTGGTCGTCGCGGGAGACGCCCTCACGGACATCGACTTCAGTGCGATGCGCGAGTTCCATGAATCCCACGACGGACTCGTCACCCTTGCTACGAAGCGGGTTTCCCATACCGACGAGTACGGAGTCGTAATCGCCGGCGAGGACGGGCGCATCCAAGGATTCCAGGAGAAGCCCAATCCGGCCGAGGCGCTCTCCGACCTCGCCAACACATGCATCTACATGTTTCGCTCCGCAGTCTTCGACTTCTTTCCGCAGCCAGGTACCAGCAAAGCGGCAAAGCCAGACGACACGGCGGAGTTTGCCGACTGGGCGATGGACGTCTTTCCCGCCCTGCTGGAGAACGACGTGCCCTTCTACTCGCATGAGATCGAGGCCTACTGGAACGACATCGGCAACCTCGAGGAGCTGCGCCAAGGCAACCTCGATGCTTTGCTCGGAGCGGTCAAGGTCGAGCCGGGGGCGCCGGAGGTGTCTGAGGGGGTGCGTGCGGCGAGCTCGCTCGACGGTGTCGAGGTGGAAGGGCCCGCCCTGATCGGCGCTGGCGTTGAGCTCGGCGAGGGTGCGCGCATCCAGGGGCCGGCGATCGTCGGCGACGGCTGCCGCATCGGTGCGGGTGCGTGGCTGCGCGACTCGATCATGCTCGCCGGCGCTGAGCTGGCGCCCGAGGCGATGCTGATCGGGGCGATCGCCGGTCGCGTCGCTAAGTCCTGACGATTTCGTAACGCCCTGCGCAACACGCGCGCGGCAGAACCCCGCAGGGTCGTGGCATGCGAGCCCTGCAAATCGTCGCCACGAGCCTCCTGCCCGCGCTCTGCGCGGCCTGCGGGCGCTCCTGCCGCCCTTCGACAGTGCTCTGCACGCGCTGTGCGCGGCGCCTCGCAGCGGCTGAGCCGCTGAGTAGGGGGGCTCCACCGGGGCTCGACCGTGTCTGGTCATCGGCTCCGCACGAAGGTGTGGCTCGCGATCTGGTCACGGCGCTCAAGCTGCGTCGCCTCTTGCCGGTTGCGGGGCCGATCGCCGAGCGGATCGAGTGGCTCGCCCCGGCGAGCCTGCTGAGTGGCGTGCTCGTGCCGGTGCCCACCGCGCGCCTGCGTTCCCTGAGTCGCGGCTTCGACCCCGCTGCCGAGATCGCCACCGCGCTGGCCGAGCGAACCGGCCTGCCGCTGGCGCCCTGTCTGCGCCGGCGGGGCGGAGGTCGCCAGGTCGGCAAGCGCCGGGGAGAGCGCATCGGTCACCCGCCGCAGATTGAGTTGCAAGGCGAGGCGCCGCGCAGCGTGCTGCTCGTCGACGATGTGCTGACCACTGGCGCGACCCTTTCGGCCTGCGCCCGCACCCTGCGTGGCGCCGGCGCCCTGCGGGTAGCTGCAGTCACCTTTACGAGGCGCTTGTGAGGGCGTAGCATCGAACCACAGACACCAAGGAGGCCGAGATGCGGATCGAGATACGTGGGCGCAACGTCGAGATAACCGACGAGCTGCGGAGTCATGTGATGAAGCGATTCCGCCGGGTTGGCCGCCAGGTCTCCGAGCTGGCGACACTTGACGTGGAGATCCACGAGGAGCGCAACCCTTCGATCGCCGACAGCCAGGTGGCCGAGGCGACACTGCGCCTCAAGGGCGTCACCTTGCGGGCGCGCGAGGCCTCACCGGAGATGGCCCACACGATCCACGAGCTGGCCGAGGACATCCGCCGCCAGGTGAAGAAGCACCGCGAGCTGCGGCGTAAGCGCACTCAGACGCGTCGCGCTGTGGCGCGCATGCGCGGGCGGCCTGCTTAGCCTGCGCCCCCCGTGGGGGAGCGTGCGCAGCGGGGCAGCTAACCTCTTGAGCAATGGCCAATGCACGGGACATGGTCACGCGAGCGCTGCGCGTGGGAGAGGGCAGGAAGTTCCGCTCCTATGAGAAGCGCGCCGAGGCGATCAACGGGATCGAGCCCGAGATGGAGCTGCTCGATGATGCCGAGCTGCGCGAGGAGGCCGACGCGCTGCGCAAGCGGGCGGCCGATGGAGAGCCGCTCGACGACCTACTGCCCGAGGCCTTTGCCCTGACCCGCGAGGCGGCGCGCCGTTCAATCGGCCAGCGCCACTACGACGTGCAGCTGATTGGCGGCATGGCCCTACACGAGGGGGCGATCGCCGAGATGAAGACGGGCGAGGGCAAGACGCTAACCGCGACTCTGGCCGTCTTCCTCAACACGCTTGCCGGCGACAGCGTCCATTTGGTCACGGTCAACGACTACCTCGCCCGTCGCGACGCCGAATGGATGAAGCCGATCTACGACGCGCTCGGAGTCAGCGTCGCCGCGATCCAGGAGGGCGACGACCACGCCACCCGGCAGCGCAAGTACGCCTGCGACGTGGTTTACGCGACCAACTCGGAGTTTGGCTTTGACTACCTGCGCGACAACATGGCCGAGGCGCTCGAGCACTGCGTGCAGCGCGGCTATCACTTCGCGATCGTCGACGAGGTCGACAACATCCTCATTGACGAGGCGCGCACGCCGCTGATCATCTCCGGCGCTCCCGAGCAGGCGGCCCAGATCTATTACACGTTCGCCCGGCTCGCCCGGCAGATGCGGGGCGAGGCGGCCAAGGACAAGCTGCGCTCGCTGGGCGAGTCGAAGGACACCTCCGAGGCTGAGTACGACTACGAGTACGACGAGAAGCACAAGACTGTCTCGCCGACCGAGAAAGGCGTGAAACGCGCCGAGGAGTTTCTCGACGTCGACAACCTCTACCTCTCAGAGCACGGCAGCCTCGTCAACCACTTGGTCCAGGCGCTGAAGGCCGAGGCGCTCTACCGCAAGGACAAGGACTACGCCGTGATCGACGGTCAGGTGATGATCATCGACGAGTTCACCGGCCGCATCCTCGAGGGCCGGCGCTGGTCGGAGGGTCTGCACCAGGCGGTCGAGGCCAAGGAGGGGGTGGCGATCGGCGAGGAGAACCAGACCCTGGCGACGATCACTCTGCAGAACTACTTCCGCCTCTACGACAAGCTCTCCGGGATGACCGGCACGGCGCTGACCGAGGCGACCGAGTTCATGAAGATCTACAAAGTCCCGGTGGTCGAGATCCCGACCCACCGTCAGATGGTCCGCGCCGACCAGAACGACCAGATCTTCAAGACCAAGGACGGCAAGTGGAAGGCGGTGCTCGATGAGATCGCCGCCCGTCATGAGAAGGGTCAACCGATCCTCGTGGGAACGGTTTCGGTTGAGGTCTCGGAGATGATCTCCGGCGAGCTGAAGCGGCGTGGCATCGAACACGCGGTGCTCAACGCGAAGCCCGAGCATGCCCAGCGCGAGGGCGAACTGATCGCCCAGGCAGGGCGCAAGGGCGCGGTGATGATCGCCACCAACATGGCCGGCCGTGGGGTCGACATCAAGCTCGGCGGCGACCCCGAGCAGTCGGCGATCCACGAGCTCAAGAAAAAGGGGATCGCGCCGGGCGACGAGGGCTACGAGGGGGCGCTCGCAGCAAAGGTCGCCGAGCTGGAGCCGCTTTGCGCTGCCGAGGCAGATGAGGTGTGCGAGCTGGGCGGCCTCTACATCTGCGGCACCGAGCGCCACGAGTCGCGGCGTATCGACAACCAGCTGCGCGGCCGCTCAGGCCGCCAGGGCGATCCCGGCGAGACGCGCTTCTTCCTCTCCGCCGAAGACGATGTGATCCGCCTCTTCGCCGGCGACCGTATCTACAAGATCCTCGACCGGCTTGGCCCGGTCGACGAGCAGGGTGGGGAGATGCCGCTCGAGGCCGGCATGCTGACCAAGACGGTCGAGGGCGCCCAGAAGAAGGTCGAGGAGCAGAATTTCCTGATCCGCAAACGCGTGCTCGAGTACGACGACGTGATGAACGAGCAGCGGCGCATCGTCTACAAATACCGCCGCGAGATCCTCGAGGGCCGCGACATGTCGGAAGTCGCGCGCGACGAGATGGAGGGCGTGATCGAGCGACTCGTCGACGAGTACACGCCGGGCGATGACCTCGAAGAGTGGGACATGCCCGAGCTGGAGACCCAGCTGCGCCAGATCTGGCCGCTGAGCGTCGATGTCGGCTCTATCCGACCGGAGACGCTCGACCGCGAGAAGCTCAAGGACGAGCTCGACGACGACGCGATGAATGCCTACGACGAGCGCGAAGGCGTCTTCGGCGAGGAACTGACGCGCTACCTGGAGCGCTCGATCCTCCTGCAGGTGATCGACAACCGCTGGCGCGAGCACCTCTACGACATGGACTACCTGCGCGAGGGCATCCACCTGCGCGGCTTCGCCCAGATCGACCCGCTGGTTGCCTACAAGAACGAGGGCTTTGTCATGTTCGAGGAGCTCATGCACTCGATCTGGGAGGAGTTCAGCAAGCTGATCTTCCACGTCGAGGTAGAGGTCGATCAGACTCGGGCTCGCCAGGCCTTCGCCCCGAATGGGGGCAACGCACCGGCGGCGCTCTCCTACTCGGGCGGCACCCCGGACGCCCAGCCCTCGGCCCTGCAGCAGGTGGCAGCGGGCGCTGACGGCGGCCTCGAAGCGGTGGCCGCGCCGGCCGGGCAAGGCGGCGGAGGGAACGGCGCCACAGAGGTGGTCGAGACCGTGGTCAAGGACGAGCGCGAGAACATCGGCCGCAACGACCCGTGCTGGTGCGGAAGTGGGAAAAAGTACAAGAAGTGCCATGGGGCCTGAGAGCGTCGTAAGCCGGCGCATCTCGGGGTCTTCGGTCGGCCTCCTCGGGTCACGCACTTGATGTGCGCTCCCCTCGTCGACCTCCCTGCATCCCCCGACCTGCTTGGCTTACGACGCTCTCAGATGAAAGATCCAGTAAGAGAGTTCATCCGCGCCTTCAACGAACGCGATCTCGACGGTTTCGTCGAGGTGCTCGATCCGGAGGTCGAGCTTCATTCGATGAAGGGTCTGCGCAAGGGGCGCGAGGCGGCGCGGCTCTGGGCGACCCGGCCGCCGGGCGGCGTCCAGCAGACGATTGAGCTCGAGGAGCTGTACGAGGACACCGATCGAGCGGTGGCGTTGATCCGCCGCGTCTGGCACTGGGACGAGGACGGCTCGGCGGCCGGCGAGGACGAAATGGCCTGGCTCTTCGAGCTGCGCCAGCACAGGGTGATGAGCTGGCGTCCTTTTGAGGACCGGGCGGCGGCGCTGCACGCCGGTGGTTTCGATCACGGCATCGGCGCTCAGTAGAGTGGGCGTGTGGCTGAGACCGCGTCAACCGAGTCGGTGCCGGCGCGGCTTGCCGAGATCCGCGACCAGTTGAAGCTGCTCGCGGACTACCTTTGACCCGGCTGCCCTGGAAGCGGAGGTCGAGCGGCTCGAGGCGGAGATGCAGCGGGCCGGGTTCTGGGACGACCAGGAGGCTGCGGCCCGAACCTCGGCGGCCCACGCCCGCGCTCAGCGCCGGTTGAAGACCTTCCGCGAGCTGGAGAGCGAGGCCGGTGACCTCGACGACCTGGCCGAGATGGCCGAGGACGACGCGGAAATGGCTGCCGAGCTGCTGGCGCAGTTGGCCTCGATCGAGCGCCGTCTCGACGAGCTCGAAGAGGCGCGTCTCTTCAGCGGTGAGTACGACGCCGGCGACGCCGTGGTCAGCGTCCACGCGGGAGCCGGGGGAACCGACTCCCAGGATTGGGCCGAGATGCTGCTGCGCATGTACCTGCGCTGGGCCGAGCGGCGCGGCTTCGAGGTCGAGATGAAGGAGGCCTCGCCGGGGGAGGAGGCGGGGCTCAAGTCAGCGACCTTCATCGCCCGCGGCGAGAACGCCTACGGCCTCTTTGCCGCCGAGCGTGGCGTCCACCGCCTGGTGCGCATCTCGCCCTTCGACTCCTCCGCCCGCCGCCACACGAGCTTCGCCCAGCTCGACGTCGGCCCGCTCGTCGACGAGGGCGTCGAAGTGGAGATCGACGACGCCGACCTGCGCATCGATACCTACCGCGCCTCCGGCGCCGGCGGCCAGCACGTCAACAAGACCGACTCGGCGGTGCGCATCACGCACGTGCCCACCGGGGTAGTCGTGCAATGCCAGAACGAGCGCTCACAGACGCAAAACAAGGCGGTGGCGATGCAGTTCCTGCGCTCCAAGCTGATCGAGCTGGAGGAGCGTAAACGGGCCGAGGAGTTGGCGGCGGTGCGCGGCGAGGTCAAGGACGTCGCCTGGGGCTCGCAGATTCGCAGCTACTTCCTGCACCCCGACCAACGGGTCAAGGATCACCGCACCGGGCATGAGGTTGGCGACGCCCAGCGGGTGCTCGATGGCGATCTCGACGATTTCATTCGCGATTACCTCAACAAGACCGCGGCCTCCTCAGCAAACTGACCATGGCGCTGACTTACCAGGAGCGCCCGGCGGAGCAAGGGCCGGATGGCTTGCTGGTGCTCCACCATGGCCGCGGAACCGACGAGCGCGACCTGCTCGCTCTCGCCGACGTGCTCGATCCCGGCCGGCGGCTGCACCTGGTCACGCCGCGGGCGCCGCTGAGCCTCGACGCGTCGCCCGGCTACCACTGGTACCTGGTGCCGCGGGTCGGCTACCCGGATCACGACACCTTTCACGCGGCCCGCACCGCCCTTGCCGAGTTGCACGACGGCCTCTGGGAGCAGACCGGGATTGAGCCCTCGCGCACCGTGTTCGGCGGCTTCTCGATGGGCACGGTGATGAGCTACACAATGGCTTTCAGCGAGGATCGCCCCGCGGTCGCCGGAGTGCTTGCCTTCAGCGGCTTCATGCCCAGTGTCGAGGGCTGGCAGCCGCGGTTCGACGACAGGCGTGAGACGCGGGTCTTCATCGCCCACGGCCGCAACGACCCGATCATGGAAGTCGGCTTTGCCCAGCGGGCACGCGAGCTGCTCGAGGCGGGCGGCCTCCCAGTTGAGTACCTGGAGTCGGACGTCGCCCATCAGATTGACCCGCGGCACCTCGATGCGGCCCAGGTCTGGCTCGAGCGTGCCATGCCAGGGGTCAGCTAGATCGGCGGGGAGCGGCAGGCGTTAGTGCGGAAAAAGTACAAGCCGCCGGGAGGGGCATCCGGCCGCTCCTTCCGACGGGCGGATGCGCACAGCGATACCGGCGTTCTCCTGCTTTGGCAGCTTGCCGGTGAAGCGCAGGACACCGCTCTTGCCCAGGTGACGCCTGAAGGTCCCGATGCGGGTGGAGCCCTGGCGGATCTCGATCATTGCGCCAACTGGACGGTTGGTCGTGTAGCCGACGGTCACCTTCAGCTTGTTGTTTTTCGTGGCCGAATGTGCTTGGGCGCTGCGCAGGAAGCATTTTTCTGCTGAGCTCGCGGCTTCTGATTCGTCTTCTTCTTCGCAGAATTCTTCTTCGGCTTCGACGCATTCTTCTTCGAATTCCGATTCTTCCTCGCTTCCTTCTTCCTCGGTACTGACTTCGGCTGGGGCAGCGGAGGGAGGAGCGGCTGGGGCGCCGAGCGGCGCCATCGCGGTGGCGAACAGGCCGATCGCCAGTAGCGCCTGGACGGCGAGGAAGAGATGCATCCAGCGACGTGAGCGGGAGGTGGGGTGGTCTTCGGGGACGAGCATCCGCCTTTGGATCGGCTGCGGGGGCGCTGAGCTTGAGCGGTGGGTCAGGGAACCACGGGTTTCCCGCATGTAGATTGCGCGCTATGGATGGATCGCCACCAGAGCTCGACGGCGTCACGCACCGCTACGTCAACCTGGCCGGAACCAGGCTCCATGTCGCCGAAGCGGGGGAGGGGCCGCCGGTCGTCCTCCTGCACGGTTGGCCCCAGCATTGGTGGATCTGGCGCAAGGTGATTCCCGAGCTGGCCGGCGAACGGCGCCTGATCTGTCCCGACCTGCGTGGCTTCGGCTGGAGCGATGCACCGCCAGGGCGCTACGAGATCGGAGAACTTGCCGACGACGTCCTCGGTCTGCTCGACGAGCTGGGGCTCGACGAGGTCGACCTGATTGCCCACGACTGGGGTGGCTACGCTGGCTTCTTGCTCTGCCTCGCGGCTCCCCAGCGCGTGCGCCACTACCTGGCGCTGGGTATCGTCCACCCGTTCTTCCAGCCGCCTGCGGTCTCGCCGGCGGCGCTAAAGCGGACCGCCTACCAGTTCATCCTCGCCACACCGGGTCTCGGTCCCGGGGTTCTGCGCCACACCGGGATGGTCAAGCTCGCCCTGCGTCGCGGTGCTCACCCGACCATGCGCTGGAACGACGACGAGCTGGAGTGTTTCGCCAGCACCTTCCGGAGCCGCGACCATGCGCGTGCATCCTCCCGCGTCTATCGCAGCTTCCTCGTCCACGAGCTGCCGCGGCTGAAAGAAGGCCACTACCGTAGCCAGCGCCTCGTCGTGCCGACCCGCATCCTCGCCGGAGAAGCGGACCCGGTGGTCCGCGCCGACGTGCTCGCCGGCTACGAGCCCTACGCCGACGATATGAGCGTCGAGACGATCGAACGCTGTGGACACTTCATCGCCGAGGAGCGCCCCGAGATCGTGATTGAGCGGGCGCGCGAGCTCTTCGGCGCTCCCTAGGTGTAGATGCCAGCCACGTTGTTCCCGCTCAGCTCCCGCAGCCGAGCGATCGGCGGCCGGTGACCGAGGGCGCCATGTCTTCGCCTGAAGTTGTAGCGCTCGATCCATCCCGAGAGGGCTGCGGCCCTCTCGGGCGAGCTGCCGTAGACGGCGGCGTATGCCCACTCACGCAGCATCGTGCGGATGAAGCGCTCGGCCTTGCCGTTGGTCTGGGGCCGGTAGGGCCGAGTGCGAATGTGTTTGATCCCCAAGCGCCGGCAGGCGAGGGCGTGCCTCGTGGAGCGATAGGCGGAGCCGTTATCGGTCATCAGCCGCTCGACCGCGATGCCGTGGGAGCGGTAAAAGGAGATCGCTCGCCCCAGGAAGCCGATCGCAGTGGGCGCCTTCTCGTCGGGGAGAACCTCGACGTAGGCGAGGCGGGTGGCATCGTCGACACAGACGTGGACGCACTCCCAGCCGATCTGCTTGCGGGGCACGCCCGAGTCATCGGTTCTCCTTGGGTTGTGGCCTTGCCCCTGGCGACCGACGATTCTGTGCCCGGCACCGCCCACGATCCGACCCAGCTTCTTGACGTCGATGTGGATCAGCTCGCCGGGACGAGTGCGCTCGTAGCGTTGGATCGGCTCGGCTGGCTCGAGCCGGCTCAGTTTGCCCAGCCCGATCCTCTTCAACACCGCTGAGACAGTCGAGGTCGCCATCTCGAGTAGCTCGGCGATCTCGGGTCCGGTGAGTCGCAGGCGGCGCAGTGCGGCGATCGCCTCGACACGATCTGCTGGGGTGACGTTGTGGACGGTGGCGGGGGCGGAGCTGCGGTCAACCAGTCCAGCCTCGCCTTCGGCGCGGTAGCGGCGGGCCCACTTTCCCGCCGTCCTCACGCTCACTCCGGCGGCCTCGGCCGCCTCCGTGAGCGTGAGCCCGTCCTCGACGACGCGGCGGGCCATCACCGCCCTTCCCTTCGGGCCGAGCGGCGCGTTAGCGTGCAGCTTCATCCGGTGTCCTCCTTGGATCTGGGTGGCTTCGACACCCCCAGCCTCCAAGGAGGTCCGGATGAACAACGTGCTTAGGAATTACACCTAGAGCACGCCCTCGAGCTCAAGCAGCGTTTCCTTCATCGGCAGGCCGCCTCCGTAGCCGCCCAGGGCGCCGCCCGTGCGCAGCACGCGATGGCAGGGGACGACGATCGGGATCGGGTTGGCGCCGCAGGCAGTGCCAGCGGCGCGCACGGCGCGCTCATTGCCGGCGCTGCGGGCGATCTCGGTGTAGCTGCGGGTCCTGCCGTAAGGGATGCGGTTGATCGCCTGCTGGACCTTCTTGCGGAAGCCATCGGTGAGCTGCCAGTCGAGCGGCAGGTCGAACTCGGTCAACTTGCCCGCGAAGTAGAGATCGAGCTCGCGGCGCGCCTCGTCGAGGCGCGCCGGCGCCTCGATCACGCGCGGCGAGATGCGCTCGGCCAGTTCTCCCAGGGTCTCTTGCTCGCCAAACTGGGGGAAGCTCAGCTTGACCAGCCCGCGCGGAGTGGCGGCCAGCAGCAGGGGCCCGAAAGGAGAGTCGACGTGAGCGTAGGCGACGTCGAGCAGACCCTCAGTGTCGGCACGGTCGGCGAGGCGTTGCAGGGCGTCCTTCATGCCAGCTCCTTCCTCAGTCGCTTGATTCCCTCGTGCAAACTGCGGCGCGCGGCCTCCGGCGAGCAGCCAAGCGCGGCGGCGATCTCGGAGTGGGGGAGGTCGCTGCCGTAGCGCAGGGCAACGGCAGCGCGCTGCTTTGGCGGCAGCGCTCCGACCAGCTCCCAGACACCCTCGTCCGGCTCGGGGTCGGTGACCTCGATCTCGGCCAGCTCGGCCACCGGCACGGGCCGCCGGCCATTTGCCCGGTGATGATCGATCGCCTTGCGGTGGGCGATGGTCAGCAGCCAGCCGCGTAGGTTGCTCGCGTCGTCCAGCTTCGGGTAGGCGCGCAGGGCCGCCAAGAAGGTCTCCTGGAAGCAGTCCTCCGCGTCGCCTCTCCCCACGGCTCCGCGCAGCACGCCCATGACGTCGGCGGCGTGCTCGTCGAGCAAGGTCTGGAAAGGAGGCAGCGCGGTCACTCATGGGATTAAACGCCCTAGGCATCCCCCAATGTGAGACCCCTCGTCGCTGACTTCGTCATTCTTCGCTCTATTGGCGAATAAAGACGAAGTCAGCAAGATTTAGGGTGGCGGAGTGGCAGAGACGCTTGAGGAGCTGGTGGCGCGGGCGTTGGCTGAGGACGTGGGCAGCGGAGATGTGACCGCGGAGGCGACCGTGTCGGCCGAGGCGCGGGGGCGGGCGCGGATCGTGCAGAAGGAGCCGGGTGTCATTTTTGGGCTTGGCGTGGTGGCGGAGACGATGCGGCAGTGTGGGGTGGAGGATGTCGACAACCTCGTCGTCGAGGGGCAGTGGCGGGACGAGGTTCCGGTTGACGTCGTCTTTGCCAGTGGGTCTGCGGCTGGCCTGCTCGTTGCCGAGCGCACGGCGCTCAACTTCCTCGGCCACCTCTCTGGCGTAGCGACGCTCACCGGGCGTTTTGTCGAGGCGATCGCCGGCACGGGGGCAGCGATCCTTGACACGCGCAAGACGACCCCGGGCCTGCGCGAGCTGGAGAAGGCTGCGGTGCTCGCCGGCGGTGGTCGCAATCACCGCCTGGGCCTCTACGACGCGATCCTCATCAAGGAGAACCACATCGCCCTCGCCGGCAGCCTGGCGAAAGCCGTGCATGCTGCACGCACTGTCCACCCCGACCTTGCCGTCGAGGTCGAGTGCCGCGACCTCGAAGAAGTCGCTTACGCATTGGGAACCGGCGCCGTCGACATTCTCTTGCTCGACAACATGGACCCCGAGATGCTGCGCAAAGCAGTCGAGCTGCGCGACCAGAACAGCAGCGGCAAAGGCCCCTCGCTGGAGGCCTCCGGCGGGGTCACCTTGGAGACCGCTCGCACGATCGCCGAAACCGGCGTCGACTTCATCTCCGTTGGAGCCCTAACCCACTCAGCTCCAACGCTCGATTTCAGCCTGCTGATCGAGCTCGCTTAGCCGCCCCGGACGCGGAGCTCGGGCGCGAGATCTCCGGGTGTGATTAGCGCGCCCGCGCGGGAGCAGAGGAGTGGCACCTGGTTCTACTTGAGCAAGCGGGAGAGGCGGCGGTCCTTGAGCACGCGGCCGCCTGTCTGCTCCTTGGGGCAGTAGTTCGTCTGGTGCTCAGAGAAGAAGACCGCCTCGATCGTCGTGCCGCAGCGCGGGCAGGGCTCGCCCTCGCGCTTGTGCACCTGCAAAGGCATCGGCACCTTGTCGGGAAGCTGCTCCGGGATCGTCTCCTCGTAGTGGTCGATCACCCGCCCGAGCAGGCCGAGCGCGCCGTGCAGGCGCTCCACCTCCTCCTCGCTCAGCTCCGAGCCCCTCTTGAAGGGCGAGAGCCGCGCCTCCCAGAGAATCTCATCGACCCAGGAGCGACCGATGCCCGCGATGTCGCCCTGGTGACGCAGAAGGGGATGGAGGTGGCGCGGCTGGTAGATCAGCGTCGCGAACTCATCCAGTGGTGGCGCCGGCCAGGCTTCGGGTCCCAGCCGCGCGACCGCCTCGTCTTCTTCGACGGCGCCGATCGGCAACAGTTTGGCCCAAGCCCGCTGCTTGGTGCCGAACTCGCGCAGGCGCAGCTCGCGGCCGTCCTCGAGCCGGATCAGCACTCGCGAGGCGCGATCTTTGGGCGAGGCGTGTTTCTCGAAGAGCCGCAACCGGCCAGCCGACATCAGGTGGATGAGCAGGGCCAGGTCGCCGAACTCGACCACCGGCATCTTGCCGATGCGCCGCACCGCGGTGAGCTGACGTCCAACGAGCTCTTCCAGAGGCGGCTCAAAGGTCTTCATTACGTTCATGCCCGGCGCCAGCGCAGATTCGACCACCGCTCCGGCGAGGACGGAGTTGAGGCGGCGGGCGGTGATCTCCACCTCGGGCAGCTCGGGCATGTCGAGAGGGTAGACTTGTGCCTAGTTCATTCGACTGGTTCTAGGTCAGCGACCGGGCCAGCGAACATCGGAAACGGAAGGCTCCATGCAGGAGTTGCCCACGATCCAACCCACGATGGCACCGGACCTCGCGCCGGATGAGATCCGTGCCCTTAGTGAGGAAGTGCGCACGCTCGCTGCTGAGCGCAATGCGGTGATCCTCGCCCACAACTACCAGCTGCCCGAGGTGCAGGACGTCGCCGACCACATGGGCGACTCGCTCGGCCTCTCGCGCGCCGCGGCGGCCACCGAGGCCGAGGCGATCGCCTTCTGCGGCGTGCACTTCATGGCCGAGACGGCCTCGATCCTCTCGCCGGAAAAGACTGTGCTGATCCCCGACCTCGACGCCGGCTGTTCGCTGGCCGACTCGATTGACGCCGATCAGCTGCGCGCCTGGAAGGCCGAGCATCCGGAGGCAGTGGTCGTGATGTACGTCAACACCTCGGCTGAGGTCAAGGCCGAGACCGACTACTGCTGCACCTCCTCCAACGCGGTCAAGGTGGTCGAGCACATCTGGGCCGAGCACGGGCCTGAGACCGAGATCCTCTTCGGGCCTGATATGTGGCTGGGCGCCTTCGTCGAGCGCGAAACCGGCTTGCGGGATGACCCGGACCGCCGCGCTCGCTTTCATATCTGGGACGGCGAGTGCCACGTGCACGCCGGCATCCGCCCTGGGGACATCGCTCAGACGCGGGCCGAGCACCCCGAGGCCGAGTTCCTCATCCACCCCGAGTGCGGTTGCGCCACGCAGGCTATGGAGTACGTCGCCGCTGGCGACATCGAGCCCGACGGCGTCCACATGCTCTCCACCTCGGGAATGCTCAAGCACGTCGAAGAGCACCCCGATGGCAGCTTCGTCGTCGCCACCGAGAACGGCATGCTCTATCCGCTGCAGCAGGCAGCGCCGCAGGCCAACCTGATCGAGGCCAACCGCATGGCCTTCTGCAAGTACATGAAGATGATCACGCTGCCGAAGCTGCGCGACAGCTTGCGCGAGATGCAGTTCGAGGTTTCGGTGCCGGCAGCTGTCGCCGAGCGCGCGCGCCTGCCGATCGAGCGCATGGTCGCCATCGGCTAGCGCGAGATATTGTCTCGCCCGTGCACGAGCTAGCCCAGCAGCTGCGCGTCGACGCGGTGCGCGCCAGCGCCGCCGCCGGTTCCGGCCACCCGACCTCCTCGATGTCGGCAGCGGACCTCATGGCGGTGCTCTTCAGCAAGTACCTGCGCTACGACTTTGCCGCCCCGGAGAACACTGCCAACGACCACCTGGTCTTCTCCAAGGGCCACGCCTCGCCGCTGCTCTACGCGCTCTACAAGGCGGCCGGAGCGATCGACGACGAGGAGCTGCTCACCTTCCGCGAGTTCGGTTCGCGCCTGCAGGGTCACCCGACACCGGAGATCCCCTGGGTTGACGTCGCCACCGGTTCGCTTGGACAGGGGCTGCCGATCGCCGTCGGCATCGCCCTCGCCGCGGCCAGGCTGGAGTCCTCGGAGCTACGCGTCTGGACGCTCTGCGGCGATTCGGAGCTGGCCGAGGGCTCGATGTGGGAGGCCTTCGAGCAGGCCGGCTACAACGGCCTCGCCAACCTGATCGCGATCGTCGACGTCAACCGGCTTGGCCAGCGCGGCCCGACCATGCACCAGTGGGATACCTCGAAGTTGGCGGCGCGTGCGGCGGCCTGCGAGTGGGATGTGCAGGAGATTGACGGTCACGATCTAGAGGCGATCGACGCCGCCTACGCCGCGGCGCTCGCCGCTGATCGCCCCGCGGTGATCTTTGCCCGCACCAAGAAGGGCCGCGGCGTAGCCGCGGTTGAGGATCAGGAAAACCAGCACGGCAAGCCGCTGGAGGACCCCGAGGCGGCGATCGAGGAGCTGGGCGGCATCCGCTCGCTGAGCGTCGCGGTGCAGGCGCCGCCCGCGCCCAAGCCCTTCGAGGTCGCCCGCGCCGCGGTCGAGCGACCCAGCTACGAGGTCGGCGAGAAGGTCGCCACCCGCGGTGCCTACGGCGACGCGCTCGCTTGGCTTGGCTCGGTCGACGAGAAAGTCGTCGCCCTCGACGGCGAGGTCGGCAACTCGACCTACGCCGAGCGCTTCGCCGCCGTGCACCCCGAGCGCTTCTTCGAGATGTACATCGCCGAGCAGCAGATGGTTGCCTCGGCGATCGGCATGCAGACGCGCGGCTGGAAGCCGTTCGCCTCCTCCTTCGGGGCTTTCCTCAGTCGCGCTTATGACTTCGTCCGCATGGGGGCGATCTCCGCTGCCGACCTGAAGCTCTGCGGCTCGCACGTCGGCGTCTCGATCGGCCCCGACGGCCCCTCGCAGATGGCGCTCGAAGACATCGCCTCGCTGCGCGCCGTGCTGGGCAGCGTCGTGCTCTACCCGTCGGACCCCAACCAGACGGTGCAGCTGCTCGACGCGATGCGCGAGCACCAGGGCATCAGCTACATGCGCACGACGCGCGAAAAGACGGCGGTGATCTACGGGCCGGACGAGCAGTTCCGCATCGGCGGCAGCCACACGGTGCGCTCCAGCGACGACGATGCCGTCACCCTGGTCGCCGCCGGCATCACCCTGCACGAATCCCTCGCCGCTGCCGAGCAGCTCGCCGGCAAGGGCATCGCGGCGCGAGTCATCGACCTCTACTCGGTCAAGCCGGTCGACGCCGCGGCGATCGCCAAGGCCGCCGAGGAGACCGGGGCGATCGTCACGGTCGAGGATCACTGGGCCGAGGGCGGGATCGGCGAGGTCGTCGCCACCGTGCTCGCCGAGGCCGGCCTTAGCCCGCGCTTCGAGCGCCTCGCCGTCAGCGAGCGCCCTGGCAGCGGCCCGCCCGCCGCTCTGCTCGCCGCTGCCGGCATCGACGCCGAGCACATCGTCGCTGCCGCCGAGCAAATTACTAACGCTCGCTAACAATTCGCTAATCTGTCCTTTGCATCGCTTGGGCGGGGAATTGCGGGCCCGACGGCGCGCAGGAGTCACCCTGTACTCGCAGAAGGACGCGCGGGCATGGCCAGAGCAAGGAAGCGAAAGACGAGCGGCGAGGAGCCGCAGCAGCGGCGCGCTGGTGGGCGGCCGATCATCGAGCTGCGCGATGTGACCAAGGTCTACCCGGGCGGCCACATGGCGCTCGACCGCGTCTCACTCGCCGTCGACCGCGGCGAGTTCGTCTTCCTCGTCGGCCCCACCGGTTGCGGCAAGTCGACGCTGATCAAGACGCTGATCCGCGACGAGGCGGTAACCGACGGCACGGTGCGCATCGCCGGCCGCGACATCGGCGCCCTGGCGGAGAAGAAGATCCCCCAGCTGCGGCGCAACATCGGCACCGTCTTCCAGGACTTCAAGCTGCTGCCCGATCGCACCGTCTACGACAACGTCGCCTATGCGCTGCAGGTGATCGGTGCCAGTCGTGCTCAGATCCGCGCCCAAGTGCCGGAGATCCTGCGTCTCGTCGGCCTCTCGACCAAGCTGCACAGCTACCCCGATCAGCTCTCCGGCGGCGAGCAGCAACGCGTCTCGATCGCCCGTGCCTTCGTCAACCACCCGCCCCTGCTGCTCGCCGACGAGCCCAGCGGCAACCTCGACCCGGTCACCTCGATCGGCGTGATGCAGCTGCTCTACCGGATCAACAAGACCGGCACCACGGTGCTCGTCGTCACCCATGACCGCGAGATGGTCGACAACATGCGTCGCCGCGTGATCGAGCTGTATGAGGGCCGCGTCGTGCGCGACGAGGTGAGCGGCGGCTACACCGAGGAGTCGACGACCGAGTTCGGCCTGCGCATGCGGGCCGAGATGGGCGTCGCCCCCGAGGGTCAAACCAACGGACACGACTCGCTGATCTAGATGTCGAAGCTCTTCTTCTTCACTCAGGAGGCCTTCCGCGCCCTGCGCCGCAACGGCGCCCCGAGCCTGGCGGCGATTGTCACCACGGTCACCACCGTGATTCTGCTCGGCGTGCTGATCCCCGTTTTCCAGACGGCGCAGACGCAGAGCAACGAGATTCGCGACAGCCTCGAGTTCCGCGTGGCGATCTACGACGACGCGACCAAAGCCGAAACGGCGGCCCTGCAAGGCAAGTTGGAAGCGATTCCCCACGCCGAGTCGGTCAGCCTGATCACCAAGGCTGAGGCGCTGAAAGAACTCGAAAAGGATCTCGGCAAGTCGAAGAGCGAAGACCTGCTCGCCCAGCTGCGCGACAACCCACTGCCGGCCAACTTCCAGATCAAGGCCGACGACGCCGCCAACCTCGAGGCGGTGCGTGCTGCGGTGACCCCACCGGGCCCGAACGGCAAGCCACAGCCGATCTCGCCGATCATCCAGGACGTCTTTGACCGCCAGCAGGAGTCGCAGCAGATCGAGCAGGTGACCAGCGCGCTGAAGATCGTGCTGACCGTGATCACGGCGCTGCTCATCGCCGCCTCGCTGATGCTGGTCGGCAACACGATCCGGCTTTCGATCTACACCCGCCGCCGCGAGGTCGAGGTGATGCGGTTGGTCGGTGCGACGCGTTGGTTCATCCGCTGGCCCTTCATGATCGAGGGCGTCGTCGTCGGCTTCACCGGCGGCCTCATCGCCATACTGATCCTGTGGTTGGGCAAGATCACGATCGTCGACCCGCTGAGCGACACCTTCGCCTTCCTCGCGGCGCAAGACAACATCCCCTTCCCGACGCTAGTTGCGATCCTCTTCGCCGCCGCGGTGCTGGTCTCAGCGATCGGCTCGGGTATCACCCTGCGCCGCTTCCTCAAGGTCTGAACGCGTCGTGAGGGGTTGGGGGACCGCGGTCCTCGGCGCCGCGATCGTCGTCTTCCTCTGCGCCGGGATCTGGCTCGGTGGCCACCCCGCCAAGCTGCCCGAGTTCGCCCGCGACCTGCTGGTCAGCGACTCGTCCGGCCTGACCGCGGAAGCGACGGAACTGATCGAGGACAACTACTACCGGGCGGTCGAGGAAGGCGAACTGAGTGACGCCTCTCTGCAGGGCATGGTCCGCGAGCTGCGCCGCAGCAACGACGACCGCTTCTCCGAATACTTCTCGCCAGCGGCGTTGGAGCGCTTCAATGAGGTGCTCTCCGGTCGCTTCTCCGGCGTCGGTCTCTCCGTCTCCCAGGTCGCGCAGGGCTTGCAGGTCGACCGCGTCTTCCCCGGCTCGCCGGCGAAACAGGCTGGGATCGAGGTAGGTGAGCTGATCGTCTCCGTCGAAGGCAAGTCGATCGCCGGCCAGAGCAGCAGGGCCTCGACCGAGAAGATCAAAGGCCCGGAAGGGACCGAGGTGACGCTCGGTGTACGCGATTCGCGCAGCGGCAAGACGCGCGAGCTGGAGATCACCCGGGCGCAGATCGCGCTGCCTGTCGTCACCAACAAAGTGATCGAGCGTGGCGGGCGCAAGCTGGGCTACGTGCGCATGGCGGGCTTCACCGAAGGGGTGCACGGGCCGCTGCGCGAAGCCGTGCAGAAGCTGCAGCGCCAGGGCGTGGAGGGAATTGTCCTCGACCTGCGGGCCAACGGCGGCGGCCTGCTCGAGGAGGCCGTGCTGACGGCGAGCATTTTCCTGCCCGAGGATGAGGTCGTCGTACGCACCGAGTCGCGTACCCAGGGCGACGCCACCTACGAGACGGTCGGCGACAATCTGCCGTCGCTGCCGATTGTCGTGCTGATCGATCGCAACACCGCCTCCGCGGCGGAGATCCTCACCGCGGCGCTGGCCGATAACGCCGGCGCCGAGGTGGTGGGCACGCGCTCCTATGGCAAGGGCGTCTTCCAGCAGGAGGTCGGCCTCTCTAACGGCGGCGCCCTGAAGCTGACGATCGGCGAGTACTTCACCCCCGACGGCGTCAACCTCGCCGGTCGCGGCATCCACCCCGACGTGGAGGCGCGCGACCAGCGGGGGACGACCCGCGATGAGGCGCTCGAGCGAGCCCTGGAGGAGCTGGCGGCGCAACAGGACACCAATTGAGCAGGCGCGACTGGCGCTACTACCGTGCCCGGCAGCGGGCGCGCGGCCGGGGCAGATCCCGTCGAGCGGCGCCACGCAACGCCCGCGAGGCGGTCGAGGCGCTGCTCGAGGAGCGGATCGAGCGGCGCGGCTTTCCGGCCTCGCTCGAGGTCGAGGCGGGTCGCGCGGCAGGGGCGGCAGGGGCGAGCAGCCCCCGTCGTCGTGATCTGACCGAGCTACCCACCTTCACGGTCGACCCGGCGACGGCGCGCGACTTTGACGACGCAGTCTCTGCGCGGCGCGAAGCGGATGGAGTGCGACTCTGGATCCACATCGCTGACGTCGCCGCCCACGTGCGCCCTGGCTCACCGCTTGATCTCGAGGCGCGGCAGCGGGCGAACAGCACTTACGTGCCGGGCTCGGTCGAGCCGATGCTGCCGCGAGCGCTGAGCGAGGAGGCCTGCAGCCTGGCACCGGGGGTCGAGCGTCTGGCGGTCACCGCCGAGATCGAGCTCAGCCCGCAGGGCATGCCGCGCGCGGCGAGCTTCTACCGCAGCCGCATCCGCTCGCAGGCGCGGCTCGACTACGACCAGCTCGACCGCGTCTTCGCCGGGCAGGCAAGTGCTCCCGAGGGCGTGGCCGAGCCGCTGACGGTTGCCCGCGACGCCGCCGCGCTGCTCGGCCAGCGCCGCGGCGCGACCAGCCTCGATGTCGAGTCCTTCGAGCCAGAGTTTCGCTTCGATGTGGAGGGCAACGTGACCGGCGCCCGCGCGGTCGAGCAGACCGAGTCGCACCGCCTGGTCGAGCGGCTGATGATCCTCGCCAACGAGCAGGTCGCTCAGCTGCTCGAGCACAAGCGGGTGTCGGCTGTCTACCGCGTCCACGCCCAACCCGATGCGGCCCGGGTCGAGCGCCTGATCGAGCAATTGGGGGCGCTCGATATTCCGACGCCGCCATTGCGAGGAGGCCTGGCGCCTGGGCAGGCGGGCGCAGCCGTCGCCGAAGCGAGCCGCTTGGTGATCGAGGAGGCCGCGCATCGCGGCCACGGCCGCGATGCGTATACATCGCTTGTGCTCCGCTCTCTAATGCAGGCCTCCTACAGTGACCGCAACAGCGGTCACGCTGGGCTCGGCAGTCCGGCCTACTGCCACTTCACCTCGCCGATCCGCCGCTACCCGGATCTGCTCGTGCACCGCGCTCTGTTGGCGACGTTGGGCGAGGGGGAGGAGGCGCCGCGCGCGGCAGAGGCACGCGAGGTCGCCTGGCACAGCAGCGAGCAGGAGCGCGAGTCAGCCAAGATCGAGCGCGACGCTGACGATGTCTGCGCCGCCTACCTGCTCGAGCGCGAGTTGGCCGAGCGCGGTGAGGACGTTGGCTTCGAGGGTGAGGTGTCTGGCGTGATCCGCGGCGGTGCCTTCGTCGCTTTCGGCGGTGAGCTGGGCGACGTCTATGAGGGCTTCGTGCCGGCTCGCACCTTGGGCGGTGAGCGCTTCGAGCTGAATGAGACCGAGACGGCGCTGGTCGGTGCCGAGTCGCGCACGACGCTGCGGCTCGGTGATCCGATATCCGTCCGCGTGGGCAGCGTCGAAGCGCCACGCGGCCGGGTCGATCTGGAGCTCGTCAATGGCTAAGAAGCAGAAGAAGCAGCGCCAACCGGCCTCCGGCGATGTGGCCACCAACCGTCGTGCCCGCCACAAGTTCGAAGCGGTGGAGAAGATGGAGGCGGGCATCGTCCTGCAGGGTTCCGAGGTCAAGTCGTTGCGCGATGGCAAGGCCCAGATGGGTGACTCCTACGCAGTGGTCGAGCGGGGCGAGGTTTGGCTCCGCAACCTGCATATCCCGCCGTATGAGCCGGCCAGCCGTGAGAATCACGAGCCCGAGCGCCCCCGCAAGCTGCTCCTGCACAAGGCCGAGATCGAACGGCTGATTGGCAAGACGGCGGAGAAAGGCTTGACCCTGATCCCCACCCGTATCTACTTCAAGGGATCGCGGGCCAAGGTGGAACTGGCCCTGGCACGCGGCAAGGAGGGCCGCGACCGGCGTCGCGAGATCGCGGAGAGCGACGTGCGCCGCGAAGTCGAGCGCGAATTCAAGGGCCGGATGAGGTAGCTTCGAGTCCTATGCGTTCCCGCTCCGCCTTGGTCCTGCCGGTGCTGGCGCTCTTGGTGGCCTTGATCGGCCCCCCCCAGGCACACGCAGAGTCCTTCCCCAGCAAGGCTGGCGATTTCGTCAGCGACAACATCCAGTACTTCGTCGCCGGCCTGGTGGCCGCGATCCTGCTGCTCCTGCTGGTGGTCAGCGTCACCCAGCGGCGTGCCAAGGCCAGCACCAATAAAAAGAAAGAAGAAGAAAAGGGGGAGGTCACGACGCCAACCCCACCGCCGCCGCCCGCAGCGACTATGTCAAGCACTGCCCAGCAGAGTCCGACCGCGGAGTTGCCCGTCACGCCATCGCCAGGGGCGCCGCCGAGCGCACCGTCGGGTGAGAAGCCCTTGGACTCTAAGCAGAAGCACAAGCAGGCACGCGATCAGCAACGTGCTGCCCGGGCCGAACATCGCAAGCGTCGCCAGGAAGAGGCGAAACGCCGCAAGGAAGAGCGAGTTGCCAAGCGCGCTGAACGGCGCCACAAGCCGACCGCTCCGGAGGGTGCCGCGGCCGCGGGCACGGCCGCCGCTGGCGCCGCGGCCGGCAAGGGGCGCGCCGGCCGACGGGCGCGCAAGGAAGCGGCGAAGGCGGAACGCCAACTCGCCGAGGCGCGTGCCGCGCAAGAGCGCGAACAGTTGCAGGCCGGCGCGCAAGGGGTACCCGCCACGCCTCCGCCGGTTGCACCTGTGCCGCCCGCAGCCGCAGCACCCCCACCACCGCCCGCCGGGATGCAGGCGGTTCCGCCGCTCCCGGTCAGCCCCGCCCCGACTGAGCCGCTTCCGCCGCCACCCGCGCCACCAACTCAGGCGCCGCCGGTTCCTCCAGTTGCTCCACTGCCTGGAGCCCCACTGGGCTACGAGGATCCGGCTGTCGCCGAACAGCGGGTCCGTGCCAAGGTCGAGGAGATCCAGCGCGAGGAGGAGCGCATCCGTGCTGAGGCCGACCGGCGCATCGCCGAGGCCGAGCGACTGCAGCGCGAGGCAGAGCAGCGTGCCGCGCAGGCTCGGGCTGGGCAGACGACGCAAAGCATGCCTGCCGCGCCCCCGCCTGTTCCTCCGTCAGCCATTTCTGCGGCTAGTGAGACGGCCGAGCTGCAGACCGCCGAACAGGCCCTGCAGCAGGGCCGCGAGGCGCAGGAGCGAGCGATGGCTGAAGCCCAGGAGCGCCTGCGCCAGATCGAAGAGCGCACCAAGGAGGCCGAGCGCCGCGCCGCTGAGGCCGAGCGCCTGGCGGCGCTCAAGTCCGAGGAGGAGGAGCGCGAGCGGCGCCTGCAGGAGATCCGTGACAGCGTCGCTCAGGCCGAGGAACGTGCCCGCGAAGCTGAGCGCCGCGCTGTCGAGGCTGAGCGAGCCGTGATCCAGTCCGTGCAGGGTCAGTCCGGCCTTGGGCAGCCGCCGGCTCCCCAGCCGAGCCCGCCGCAGCCAACGCCGCCCACTCCCGCCCCTGAGCCCACGCCGCCACCCCCGGCACCGGTTCCCGAGCCGCCGCAGCCCGAGCCCATGCCGGTCCCCCCGGAGCCGCCGACTGCGCCACCCCCACCTGCTCCCGAGCCGCCGCAGCCGCCACCCCCGGGCCCGCCGGCGGCGGCCTCGGCAGGAGGGGGGACGATCGATCTCAACTCGGTCACCTTCGAGCAGCTGCGCGCCGAGAACCTCTCGGTCACACAGGCCACTCGCCTGCTCGCCCACCGCGAGCGCCTCGGCCGCTTCGGCTCAGTCGATGAGCTCGACGAGGTGCCGGGCTTCGCGCAGGACGTGCTCGAAGACCTCAAACGGCGCTCACGCGTCTGACCTTCAGACCGGCCGGTCCTATAGCCCGGCTGCTTCCACAAGCTTGAGCCAGATCTCGCTGCGGCTGGGGTAAGCCGCGACTGCGTGGCGAAGCTTCGGGAGGGGGATCTCGCTGACGATGGCAACGGTGGCGGCGTGGAGGAAGTCTGCCGTCTCGAAGCCGGTGAAGGTCGCGCCGACGATCGTCTGACGGGCCTCGTCGACGACGATCCGCGAGGTGCCACCGGTGCCCTTGCCCTGGAAGCTGGCGCCGGCCGTGCTGTCGGTCGGTACGTCGACGGCACGAGCTTCGATACCGGCCTTGCGTGCCTGCTCGAGGGTCTTGCCGGCGGCGGCCACCTGCGGATCGGTGAAGGTGACGCGGGGTGAGCCGAGCCCTTCGGCCACGGCCTCGGCCGGGCGCCCGAGCACGTTCTCGGCGGCGATCCAAGCCTGGTACTTGCCCATGTGCGTGAAGAGGGCACGGCCGTTGACGTCGCCGACGGCGTAGAGCCAATCTTGTCCGCCGACGCGCATGCGGTCGTCAGTCTCGAGAAAGCCGCCTTTGCCCGGTTCGATGGCGACCGAGTCGAGGCCGATCTCGACCGTGCGCGGCTTGCGGCCGACGGCGACGAGCAACTCGGCAGCCTCCACCGCGTCGCCGCCGCCGAGCTCGATCCGGACCCCCGAGCCGGTTTTTGCAACGCTCTGGGCAAGGGCGCCGGTGCGCACGTCGACCCCGAAGCTCTCGCGCAGAGAGGCGGCGACCTGCTCGCCGGCGAAGGGCTCCTCGCGGCCGAGCAGGCGCTCGGCGCCCTCGATCAGGGTCACCCTCGTGCCGAGGCTGGCCCAAGCCTGGGCCAGCTCTGAGCCGACCGGCCCGCCGCCGAGGATCGCCAAGCTCATCGGTGCCCGCTCAGCGGTAGTCGCATCGCGGTTATTCCAGGTTGGCACTGCATCCAACCCCTCGATCGGCGGCATCGCCGCGCCACTGCCGGTGGCGATCACCACCGCTTGATTGGCAATCAGCAGATCCTCGCCGACCCGCACGCGGCGCTCGCCTTCGAGCTGCCCTGCGCCACGGAAGAGCTCGATGCCATGTTCCTCCAACCAGGGCAGCTGCCCGGAGTCGTCGAGGTCGTGGATCACCTCGTCGCGCCGCGCGAGGACCGCCTCCGGGTCGAGCTCTCCGGTAACCGCCTGGGCAACGCCCGGCACGCGGCGCGCCTCGCCGATCAGGTCACCCGGTCGCAGCAGGGCCTTGGAGGGCATACAGGCGTAGTAGGAGCACTCGCCACCGACCAGGTGCTGCTCGACGATCGCCACCGACAGATCGCCATCGGCGAGCCGGCCGGCGCAAACCTCGCCCGGCGCCCCAGCGCCGAGCACGATCGCGTCGAACTCCTTCTCCATGCCGGTATTCCTACCCGACGCCGTACAATCAGTCCACATAGCACGGGGGCGACAGGCTTCGATCTGGTCGGTCCGTGCGAACGGTTGCAGGTCGAGGTTGCCGGAGGCCTCGTTAAACCCCGGCACCAACCAATACGTGCGGACCATGAGTTCGCCCTCGCTGCCTAGCTAGAACCTAGGCGATGAGAGTCGGTCCTCCCTCGCCCGCAGGGAGGGCAGCCGGCTTCAGAACGCGGGCTCACCCAGGCGGATCGCCCCGTCCGCCAGGGGACATTCAGAGGGCTCTATCTCCCGCAGTGCCCGCCGGCGCGGACCCCGGGAGACGAGAATCAAGCGCCGGCTATACCTGTAGATGCCTTCGCGCTACGACCAGACACGTGGGTTCGAATCCCACCGCCTCCATAAGCGCAAATCGCTAGGCGTCTCGCTCGCGCAGCCAGGCGAGCACCTCGGCTGCGTTGCGGTCGGGTGGGAAGACGGGATAGAAGGCCTTGACGATGGAGCCTCTTTCGGCGACGAAGGTGAGGCGCTTGTAGAGGGTCATGCCCTTGACCTCGAAGGTAGGCAGGCGCAGCTCCTCGCGCAGGCGCAGGCCGGCGTCGCTGAACAGGGCGAAGGGGATGTGCTCGCGCGTGGCGAACTCGCGCTGTTCGTCGGGGCTCTGTGAACTGATGCCGATCACGGTCGCGCCGAGCGCCTCGAACCCGGCCAGGGCATCGCGGTAGGCGCAGCTCTGCGGCGTGCAGCCGCGGGCGCCGGGGATGTCGTCCCAGCCGGCAGGCAGCGGCTCGCCCGGCACGCCGGTGCGCGGGTAGACGTAGGCGACCAGGCGGTCGCCGGCGAGCTCGGCGATATCCACCTCTCCGCCGAGCGTCGAGGGAAGCGGCAGGGCCGGGACTGCCAGGCCGGCGAGGTGATCGGCCGCGCCGTCGTCCTCGGGAACCGGCAGGTCGGCGGGCAGCTCGGAGTAGTCGGCGCTCACGGGCCCATCCTGGCAGCCGCCAGGGGGACTCGTAAGCTGCCCCCGTGGAACGCTACGTCGCCTTCCTGCGCGGCATGAACCTCGGCAACCGGCGGATCAAGAATCCGGAGCTGCAGGAGAGCTTCGAGGATCTGGGCCTGGCGGAGGTCGCCTGCTTCCGCGCCAGCGGCAACGTGATCTTCACGGCCGACGGCGGGGACGAGGCGGCTCTGACCGAGCGCATCGAAGCCGGCCTCGGCAAGGCGCTCGGCTACGAGGTGCCGGTCTTCCTGCGCAATACCGCGGAGCTGCTGGCGATCGTCACCGCCCAGCCCTTTGACGCGAAGCAGCTCGCTGCCTCGAAAGGCAAGCTGCAGGTCACCTTCCTGACGCGGGCTCCCAAGGCAGCTACCCGCAAGCAGGTTCTCGCCCTGGCCACCGAGGAGGACCGCTTGGCGATCGAGAAGCGTGAGCTTTACTGGCTGCCCAGTGGTGGCATGTCCGAATCGAGTCTCGACCTGAAGGCGATCGCCGCTGCCCTTGGGCAGAACACGATCCGCACCAAGGGCACGATCGAGGCGATCGCCGCCAAGCACTTCAGCGGATGAGTCCTGCATTCGGCACCGCATAGGTGCCAAATGCAGGACGCGTCAGATGTCGGCGCGGGGGAGGGCGGCGATGCGGGCGTCGCGGCTGACGCTGCCGATTTCCTCGGGCAGCTGGGAGAGCTGCACGTTGGAGACGAACTCCAGGCGCTGGCCCAGCGGCCGGAAGAAGTTGTCGTAGTGGGTGGGCACAACGACCTGCGGGTCGAGGATGGGGAGGATGCGGCGCCAGTAGTCCTCGGTGAAGTTGCGGCCGGCGACGCCGGCGAGGAAGACGTCGACGCCGCGCTCCCGGATTGCCTCGTCGATCAGGTTGGCGCTGCCCTGGTGGTAGAGCCTCAGGCCAGCGACCTCGATCGAGATTCCCCAGACCTGGCCGCAGCGATAGGCGCCCGGCGTCAGCGCGTCGAGGTGCTCGCAGGTGAGGTCGCCGTCATAGGGGACGGCGAGGCCGAGCAGCAGCTTCGAGTGGACGCTGGGCGTGAAGCTGACCGCGAAGGGCCCCATCTCATAGGCGCGGTAGGGCTCCACCGCGACCGCTTGCTCGGCGAGCCCGTGTAGCGCCATCAGCTTGACCAGCGAGTCCGAGCCGTAGGCCTTGCAGCCGAAGCGACGGGCGATTGCTGGGGCGTCTACCGCGTGGTCGAAGTGCGTGTGGCCGACGAGCACGCCAGCTACCTCGCCCGAGGTGTGAACGAAGCGGTCGAGCGCCGCCGGGTCGGGCAGCGTCGGGCGTTTGCGCAGCAGGTCGGCGAAGGGCACCCGCGAGACGTAGGGGTCGACGAAGATCGTCTGGCCCTCGAAGCTCATGCGGTAGCCCGAGACGCCGAGCCATTCGATCTCCAGTCCCCCGGGAAGTTCCAGCGGGCGCGCCTCCAGCTCACCCAATACCTGGCCGTCCTCGTGTGCTGCGGCCCGCCGGGTGATTCGCGCCCGGGCGAGCTCACCCAGGTGTTTGATCGGACCCGCCACCGTCTCGCCTAGGCCCTCTCGATGCTGGTCGAGAGCTGCGGCGAGCTGGCGATCGTCTGCAGCACGACGCAGTAGCGCTCGGTCAGCTTCAGCAGCGTGTCGAGCTGCTCGGGGTCGGCATCGCTGTCGAGCGAGAAGTCGAGCCGGATCGCGCGAAAGCCAACCGGGGCGTCGCGGTCGACCGCCAGCGTGCCGCGGAAGTCGATGTCGCCCTCGGCATGGACCGTGCCCGCACGAACCTCGATGCCGAGTGAGGTGGCCACGGCGCGCAGGGTCACCCCGGCGCAGGCGGCGAGCGCCTCGAGCAGCATGTCGCCCGAGCAGAGCAGCGTGCCGTCGCCGCCAGAAGCCGGGTGCAGCCCGGCCGCGGCAATCGCCTTCCCGGTATCGATCGAGCAGGAAATCCCCTCGCCCAGTTTGCCCTCGGCGGCGAGGGTGACGACGGCCGCCTCCGGCTCCTCGCGGTAGCGCTCCTTCAGCGGGGCCTGTGTCTCACGTAGCTCTTCGCGCTCCACGGGTCGCAGGTTACGCCTCGGCGGCCAGGCCCTGCGTAAGGTCATGGGTCGCTATGGCAATCGCAACTGCAACCACGATCGACGTCTATGCCGGGGGCGAGCTGCTCTTCGCCGATGTCTCCTTCAAGCTCGAGCCGCGCGAGCGGATGACGCTCTCCGGTCGCAACGGGGTCGGTAAGTCGACGCTGCTGCGGGTGCTGGCCGGGGAACGGCCGCCAGACGCCGGCAGCATCGCCCTGCAGAAAGGCGCGCGCGTCGCCCTGCACGATCAGCGCCCGCCGCGTGAGACCGAGGTCTCGCTCCGCGAGTACGTCTTCTCCGGCCGCGCCGAGATGCTCGCGACCGAGGCCGAGCTGGCCCGGCTCGAGGCGACGATGGCAGGCGGCGAGCCCGATGAGGAGACGCTGCGCTCCTACGCTGCCGCCCAGCAGCAGCTGGAAGCCGGAGGCGGCTATCGCTGGCGCGATGACGTGCTCGCCGTGCTCGGCGGGCTGGGCTTCGACGAGGAGGCGACCTCAAGGCGCCTGACCACCTTCTCCGGCGGCGAGCTGACCCGCGCCTCGCTCGCCCGGGCGCTCGCTGCCAACCCCGACTTGTTGCTACTCGACGAGCCGACCAACCACCTCGACATCCCCTCGCTGGAGTGGCTCGAGCGCTACCTGGTCGGGCTCGATGCGGCCGTCGTGCTCGTTGCTCACGACCGCTGGTTCCTGGAGGCGGTGGGCACCTCGGTGCTCGAGCTGGAGGCGCAGCGCGGTCGCTTCTTCGCCGGGCCCTGGCACGCCTGGCGCAAGGAACAGGCGGCGCGTGAGATTGCCCGGGGCAAGGCGATCGAGCGCCAGGAAGCGGAGATCGTGCGCATGGAGCGCTTTGTCGAGCGCTTCCGCTACAAGGCAACCAAGGCGCGCCAGGCCCAGTCGAAGCTCAAGCAGATCGAGCGCATCAAGCGTGACGGGGTCAAGCGGGAGGCTAGCGACAACCGCCACCTGCGCTTCTCTTTCGCCCCGCCGGAGCGGCCCGGGCGCGTAGTGCTCAAACTGGTCAGTGGCACTATCGAGGTCCCTGGCCGCACGCTCCTCGCAGGCGCCAACCTCGAACTCGAGCGCGGCGAGCACATCGCCCTGGTCGGCGCCAACGGCGCCGGCAAGACGACCCTGATCGAGACGCTCGCCGGGCAGCGCGAGCTGGCCAGTGGCTCGGTCCGCCGCGGTCACAACGTCAAGCTTGGCTACCTCTCGCAGCACGCCGAGACGGCGGCGGGCGAGGGGACGGTGCTCGACGCGGCCCAGCGCGAGACCGGCCTCGCCGGTCAGAAAGCCCGCGACCTGCTCGGTGGCTTCCTCTTCTCCGGCGCCGACGTGGAGAAATCGCTCAACGACATCTCCGGCGGCGAGCAGCGGCGCCTCTCGCTGGCGATCCTCGTCGCCTCGGGCGCCAACGTGCTGATTCTCGACGAGCCGACCAATCACCTTGACGTGGAGAGTCGCGAGGCGCTCGAGGACGCGCTCGCCGCCTTCGAGGGCGCCGTGATCCTCGTCTCGCACGATCGCGCCCTACTGGAGGCGGTCGGCACGCGCACCGTTGTCTGCGAAGAGGGTGAGCTGGACAGCCACCCGTCTGGCTGGGCCGAGTACCAGCGACGCCGCGATCAAGAGGCGGAAGCGGCATCGGCCGCAGCCGCCGCGGCAAAGCGAGCCGCCAAGCCTGCCAGGCGCGGACGGGCCGGCGCCGTGGCGAAGAGCGCCGCGCGCAAGGCAAGCCGCCTCGCCGAAGAGGTCGAGGCCGCCGAGGCCGAGCTGCGCGCGGTCGAGGAGGAGCTCTCCGATCCCACGGCCTGGTCGACGCCCGCCAAGGCAGAGCGTGCGGGAGAGCGCCATGAGGAGGCGAAGCGCAAGCTCGCCGAGCTGTATGAGCGCTGGGAAGAGGCGGAAGCGGCGGTCAGCGCAGCGGCTGATCCAGTCTGACCCGGGTGCCCCTGCCCGGCGCCAGAGTGATGTTGCGCACCTTGACCCGTTCAGGCTTGGGGTCGGGCGCGCTGAGCTCTGCCCGCTCGACGATCTCCCTGAGGATGATGCGCATCTCGTATTCGGCGAAGGTGGCGCCGATGCAGCGCCGCACACCGCCGCCGAAGGGAATCCAGGCGTAGTTGTCGGCTTTTTCGGTGAGGAAGCGCTCGGGGCGGAACTCGTACGGCCTGGGGAAGAGGTCCTCGCGGTAGTGCAGGGCGGCGATCGCCGCCATCGCGAAGCTGCCCTTCTCCAGCTCGTAGCCGCCGATCTCGGCGGGAGCGGTCAGCCGGCGGGCGACGTCGATGATCACCGGTCGCGCTCGCAGGGTCTCCTTAACCGTGGCGCCCAGGTAGTCCTCCTCGCCAGCGGCCAGCGACTCGCGCAGTCGGCCGAGCACCGAGCGGTTGCGCAGCAGCCGCTCCATCGCCCAGGCCAGGCCGGTGGCGGTCGTCTCGTGGCCGGCGCCAAGCACCGTGACCAGCTCGTCGCGCAGCTCCTCGTCGCTCATCGGCGAGCCGTCGTCGTAGCGGGCCTCGAGCAGCAGGGAGAGCACGTCGTCGTGCTTCTCGCCGGCCGCCACCTGCGCGCGCCGCAGGGCGATCTCCTCGTAGATGAACTCGTCGAGCGCCTCACGCGAGCGCAGGAAGCGCGCCCAGGGGCTCCAGCGGCCGAGGTTGCGGCGCAGGGGAGGCAGGGTCGTGATCAGGTTGACGCGCTGGCTAAAGGTCTCGATGAGCCGCTCGAAGCGGATCAGGCGCTGCTCGTCGTGGACGCCGAAGACGGCCCGCATGATCACCGCCAGGGTGATCCGCTGTGTATGGGGTCGCAGGCTGAACGACTCGCCCACGGGCCAGCTCTCCATCTCCTTGACCGTCACCTCGCGGATCAGCTCGCCGTAGCGGCGCACGCTCTCGCCGTGGAAGGGGGGGAGGAGCAGCTTGCGCTGACGCATGTGCGGCTCGTCGTCGAGGGTGAGTACCGAGTGCGGTCCGAGGGCCGGCTCGAGCACCGTGGCATTTGCCTCACCGGCGTGGAAGAGGCTCGGTGAGCCGGTGAAGAGCGCTTTGACCAGCTCGGGGCTGGCGACGTAGGTGGCCTTCCCAAAATAGGGAAAGGAGATCGTGAAGACGTCGCCGTAGCGACGCTGGTGCCCGATCAGGAAGCCGAGCGGATCGCGGGCGTAGCGCAGCATCTGTACCACCGAGGGCGCTTTCGGTCCGGGCGGGGACTTGGCTGGTGCTCTAGTGGCGGCGGGGCGGGAAAGGGTCGCTTGCTCCATCGGAACGCACCATACGACATCGGCTGGCTGGACAGCCAGCTTCGCGGGAAGTGGCTCAGTGGAGCGGGCGGGTGAGCACGACCTTGACGCCCTTGCCCGGCGTGAGAAGTGCACCAGCCGCGAGCTTGACCCGTTCGGGCTCGGGGTCGGGCGCGACGAGGTTCGCTCGCAAGATGATCTCGCGCAGGATCGTGCGCATCTCGTATTCGGCGAAGGTGGCGCCGATGCAGCGCCGCACGCCGCCCCCGAAGGGGATCCAAGCGTAGTTGTCGGCCTTTTCCTCGAGGAAGCGCTCGGGCCGGAACTCGTCCGGTTCTGGGAAGAGGTCCTCGCGGTAGTGCAAGGCAGCGATCGACGGCAGGACGAAGACGCCTGCCTCCAGGTCGAAGTCGCCGATCCGCACTGGCGCGTTCAGTTTGCGGATCACGGAGGGGAGGGCCGGGCGCATGCGCAGGGTCTCCTTGACGGTCGCCGCGAGGTAGTCCTCCTCGCCGGCGGCGAGCGACTCGCGGAGCTTGCTCAGTGCTCGTGGTGTGCGCAGCAGGCGCTCCATTCCCCAGGCCAGTCCGTTGGCCGTGGTCTCGTTGCCGGCGCCGAGGATCGTCATCAGTTGATCGCGCAGCTCCACGTCGCTCATCGGCGTCCCGTCGTCGTAGCGGGCCTCGAGCAGCAGCGAGAGCACGTCGTCGTGCTTCTCGCCGGCCGCCACCTGCGCGCGCCGCAGGGCGATCTCCTCGTAGATGAACTCGTCGAGCGCCTCACGCGAGCGCAGGAAGCGGGACCAGGGGCTCCAGCGGCCGAGGTTGCGGCGCAGGGTTGGGACGAAGCTGACCAAGTGAGCCCGCTCTGCGTTCTGCTCGATCAGCAGCGTGGCTTTCTGCAAGCGGTCTTCGTCATGGACTCCGAAGACCGCTTTGAGGATCAGAGCCACGGCGATCGTCTGTGTGTGCTTGTGCAGCGCGAATGGCTTGGAGACGGGCCATCGCTCCATCTCCTGCCTCGTGATCGTGCGTGCCAGCTCACCGTAGGTCTCGATTCGCTTGCCGTGGAAGGGCGGCAGCAGCAGCTTGCGCTGGTGCATGTGCTGTTCGCCATCGAGCGTGAGCAGCGAGTTCGCGCCGAGTACCGGCTCGAGCACCGTTTTGTTGGGCTCTCCCGCGTTGTAGAGGGCGGGTTCGGCTGTGAATATCGATTTCACCAGCCCCGGCTCGGCCAGGATGACGACTCTCCCGTAGAAGGGAAGGGACATCGCGAAAATGTCCCCGTAGCGCTTCTGCTCCTCGCGGAAAACACCGATCGGGTCGCGTAGGACGCGCAGCACTTGGACCGGCATGGGCAGCCTCGAACCCGGCAGCGCAGAGACAGGCGTGGCTGTGGGAACCCCCGATGACACAACCGACCCCGCCTGTACAGACCCCATGACAGACCGACTATATGCCAGCGAGGGGAGTAGAAACGTTGTGATTCTTTAAAAGACGATCGTGCGGGGGCCGTCGGGCAGGACCCGATCGTCGAGGTGGGCTTTGACCGCCCGGGCGAGGACGAGGCGCTCGATGTCACGGCCAATCCGCTTCAGATCATCGACCTCGTCACGGTGGCTGACCCGGGTGACGTCCTGGTCGATGATCGGCCCGGCGTCGAGTTCTTCGGTGACGTAGTGCGCGGTGGCGCCGATCAGCTTGACGCCGCGCTCGTGCGCGCGGCGATAAGGGTCGGCGCCGACGAAGGCAGGCAGGAAGCTGTGGTGGATGTTGATCGCCGGTGCCTTTAGCCGCGCGAGGAACTCGCCGGAGAGGATCTGCATATAGCGGGCGAGGACGAGCAGGTCGATCTCGCCGAGCAGGTCGAGCGTCGCCGCCTCGGCCTGCTCGCGTCGCTCGGGTTCGATGGGTACGTGGTGGAAGGGCAGGCCGAGTGAAGTGACTTGCTCGCGGTGGTCGGCGTGGTTGGAGAGGACGGCGACGACCTCGGCCCCGAGCTCACCGCTGCGCCAGCGCCAGAGCAGATCGGAGAGACAGTGGTCTTCGCGCGAGACCATGATCGCCACCCGCTTGCGCTCGGCCGACTCGGCGAAGCGGTGCTCCATCTCGAAGCGCTGCGCGATCTCGCGGTCGAAGCTGCCGTAGATCTGCTCGCGATCGGCCTCGGGAACCGCGTCGAAGACCATGCGCATGAAGAAGCGGCCCTCGTCGCTGGAGTGCTGGTCGGCGTCGACGATGTTGAGCCCAGCCTCGGCGAGAAAACCGCTGACAGCGGCGATTAGGCCGGGTCGGTCAGGGCAAGCGAGCAGCAGGCGAGAGGTGGGGGAGGGGCCAGAGATGCAGGGATGATTGCATCGAGCGCACACACGTCGTGCCTGAGCAAGTAACTAGTGCCACATGTTTGTGAGCAGTGTGCGCGCGGTCACGCTGCGGGCCCGCAAAGACCGGCACGGTCTCGCGCTTGCTCACAAAACGCACATACTTCATTCCTGTCCTGATCGCCTGCATCGTTTTCCCCGCGGTCTCCTTTGCGGCCGGCGAGGGCGACCAGCCCAAGTCGCGGATCGGTGTCGCCGATGCGCAGCCGGTCCAGATCACCGTCCTGCACGGGCCGGTCCACCGCTTCCACAAGACGATCCGCGTCACGGTCGAGCGCCTCGAAGTAGCAAGGCGTGCCCGCCTGCGTCGCGAGCGGCGCCAGCTCTACGCGACTCTGCCGGGCGGTGTCTCGATGGCCACCCTCGAGGCGATTGCCGCCTGCGAGTCCGGTGGTGACCCGAGCGTGGTCTCTGCTGACGGCACCTACCGCGGCAAGTACCAGTTCAGCGTCAGCACCTGGGAATCAGTGGGCGGCTCCGGCGACCCCGCAGCCGCCCCCGAGCAAGAGCAGGACTACCGCGCAGCTCTGCTCTACGCAGCCTCGGGTTCCAGCCCCTGGCCGGTTTGCGGCTGACCCAGGCCCTACGATCACGACCGTGAGCGAGGCGGTCCCGACACCTGATCCCAAGGGACCGTCTCGTAAGCCGCCCCGCGAGGCGATCGCCGAGGCCAAGGTTCGCGCGCCGACCCGCGGCAACCGCAAGCTGGAGTCGTTTATCGAGGCGGTCAACGGCGACGAGCAGGTGCGGGCCTGGTGGTACATGGCCCAGGTCCACGCCGAGCGACTGGGGATGTCCGACCACTCCTGGGTCCACACCCAGATCGTGCTCAACATCGCCCTGCGCTTGCTGCGGTTGCTGGTCAAGGGTGGGGTCGAGCCGACTGTCGTCACCGATCACGGCATGTCGCCGCGCGACGCGGAGGTGGTCGTCGCCGGCGGTGCCCTGTTGCATGACGTCGGCATGTCGATCCACCGCGCCGATCACGAGGCCTACAGCCTCTTCCTCGCCAACGATGCGCTCGGCCGGCTGCTCGAGGGCTGCTACCGCGAGCCGGAGCGGACGATCGTCGCTGCCGAGATCCTGCACGCGATCATCGGCCACCGCCGCCGCGGCGAGCCCTACACGCTCGAGGCAGGGGTTGTGCGAGTCGCCGACGCGCTCGACATGGCTCAGGGCCGTACCCGGCTGCCGATCGAAGCCGGCCAGGAGGGCATCCACTCGATCTCCGCCGCCGCCGTCGACGAGGTGCGGATCGAGGCTGGCGAGGAGCGGCCGCTGCGCATCGAGATCGAGCTCAACAACTCGGCCGGGATATTCCAGGTCGACGACTTGCTGGCGACCAAGATCCGCGGCACCCCGCTCGAGGGCAAGGTCGAAGTCGTGGCGAAGATCGAGGGCGAGACAGAGAAGCGACTGCTGAGCGGCTTCCGGCTGGACTGAGTCCTAGCCGTATCTCTCCAGGTCGTATCTGCGCCGTTCTTTGCGCTTCTCGAGGCTGCCCTGGATCAGGGAGAGGACGATGACGAGAACCGCGAAGAAGGCGATCACGCCGAAGCAGAAGAAGGTGACCGTCTTGTCGGTCGTCGGCCCGGCCAGGCCGACGCCGTTCTCGGCCAACGCCAGCGGCGCCGCCAGCAGCATCGAGAGCAAGGCCGCAAAGAAAGCGGCCGCAATCTGGGCTGGGCGGGACGGAGCCTTCACAACCGCCAATCTAGCGCACGACGGCGGCGCCAACCGCCTTCATCCCGGCTTTAGGCACTGCCATAGGATGCGCCGCCATGTCTGAGCTAGAGGCCCTGCTGCTGGGCATAGTCCAAGGGCTGACCGAGTTCCTGCCGATCTCCTCCTCCGGGCACCTGATCATCGTCCCCTGGCTGCAGGACTACACCTTCTTGATGGAAAACCCGGAGTTCAACAAGACCTTCGACGTCGCCCTGCACGCCGGCACCCTGGTTGCCGCGATTGCTTATTTCCGGCATGAGGTTGTGGCTCTGACGCGCGGCTTCTTCGCGGCTCTCGCCAGTCGCTCGATCTCGACTCCGGACCAGCGGCTCTCCGTGGCGATCGCGATCGGCACCGTGCCGGCGGTGATCGCCGGCGCTGTCGGCTCGAGCTTCATCGACGAGCATCTCGGCGAGCCGTGGATGATCGCCCTGCAGCTGATCGTCTTCGGCGCCCTGCTGCTCTATGTGGACCGTCTGCCGCAGCGCAAGGCGCTCGACGGTGCGACCGTCAAAGACGGCTGGTACATCGGTCTCGCCCAGGTTCTCGCCCTGGCGCCAGGCACCTCGCGCTCGGGCATCACGATCACCGCCGGCCGCTACCTCGGCCTCGATCGCGATGCCGCGGCGCGTTTCTCCTTCCTGCTGTTGATCCCGATCGTCGCCGGCGCGACGATCTTCAAGGCGGCCGAGGCGATCAGCGACGGATTGCCCGACGGGGTCGTCGGCCCGATGATCGTCGGCACGATCGCCGCCGCCGTCTCCGGCTACCTGGCGATCGCCTTTCTCCTGCGCCTCGTGCGCACGACCAGCTACCGCCCCTTCGTCTATTACCGCTACGTGGCCGGCATCGCCATCCTGCTGATCATCGCCACCGGCCTGCGTCCGGCGACCTTTTAGGCCTTCTAAAAAAGCGAACGGCCCGGGGCAGTGGGCCGTTCGCGGTGACGAGAGAGGAGTCTCGTGAAGGATGAAGTCTGCAGCTAGATCGCGCCCTGTCGGTGAACATCCAGAGAATCCGGGACGGGCGACAATGGTGGCTTTCCCGCAAATTAGGCGCTTTGAGCTGTGAAAATCCTGTGAACGCAGGGGTTTTGGCAACGCAGCCGTCGCCGCGGGGGCATACAATCCTCTCGTCAGCGCAAGGGCACACCTCCGCCATGATGGCGTTCGCCACTTGAACTCACAGCAAATCATCAGGCTCGCGGTAATCGACGACGACAGTGGTTTCGTCACGGTTCTCTCGAAGCGCACCGAAGCCGCCGGTTGGCAGCAACGGGTGCTGAGCAGCGCGATACCGCCGGAGGAGCTGGTGGCGATGAAGCTCAACGCGCTGCTGCTCGACCTCTCGGTGCTCGGTGACGAGGCTTGGGGTTACCTCGAGCGGGTCTGCGGCATGCTGCCCGACCTTGGCGTGGTCGTCTGCACCGGTCGCTCGACTGTGGCCCAGCGGGTGCGCGGCCTGCGACTCGGGGTCGACGATTGGGTCTCCAAGCCCTGTCATCCCGAGGAGGTGATGGCCCGCATCGAGGCCGTCTCGCGCCGCCGCCGTCGCAGCCGCACCGATATCGAGAGTGGGCCGCTGGTTGCCGGCGAGCTGGAGATCCGCGCCGACCAGTTCCAGGCTTTTGTCAGCGATACCAGCCTCGACCTGACCCGGCGCGAGTTCGAGTTGCTGCAGCTGCTCGCCGACGCCAAGGGGCAGGTGCTCGAGCGTGAGGCGATCTACCAGCGGGTTTGGGGGTACGCGATGGCCCACGGCGACCGCTCGGTCGACGTCTTCATTCGCAAGCTGCGTCAGAAGCTCGAGAAGCGCTCCGCCAACTGGCAATACATCCACACCCACTTCGGCGTCGGCTACCGCTTCGATCCCGAGCCGGTCGGCGACATCGTGCCCGACGCACCCAGCAAAGAGCTACTCGAAGGCGCTGCGGAGTCGGATTCACAAGTAGTTCACAGCAGCTTTACCGCCGCGTAACGCGACCGGCCGCTGAGTGCGGCGATCCTCGCTGGGGATGCTGGAGATCCGCCCCGAGGAGCACGCTGCGCTGGTCGACGGGCGACCACTGAGCCTGACCATGCGCGAGTTGCAGCTGCTCACCACGCTCGCCTCTCACCCGCAGCGCATCCTCACGCGCGAGGAGCTTTACGCGGAGGTCTGGGGCCGCGAGCCGCGCCACGACGACCGCTCGGTCGATGTGTACGTGAGTCGCCTGCGCTCCAAGCTGAGCGCGGCCCTGCCCGGACAGCGCTTGATCCATACGCACAGCGGCATCGGCTACCGCTTCTCGCCCGACGGGTGACGCAGCCACGCGAATGCACCGCGTGGCGGGCTTTTACATCTTTTTCACATTCCCGATACACGCAGGTAACAAGCTGCTCGGGACCCGCTGAGAGTCTGGCTCCGTCAGCGGCCGCAGGGCCGTCAACTGGAGTGAACAACGAGAAGGAGACAGAGTGATTAGCTCTAGAAGGCTCGTGGTCCTCGCCTCCGTTGCCGCCTTGGCGATCGGGGTCGCGGCCTGCGGCAGCAGCGACGACGAAGCGACCGGCGGCAGCAGCGACCTGTCGGGTTCGATTCGCATCGACGGCTCGAGCACGGTGGCGCCGCTCACCGAGGCGGTCGCCGAGCAGTTCGAATCGGAGAACTCCGGCGTCAAGGTGACGGTCGGTACCTCCGGCACCGGCGGCGGCTTCGAAAAGTTCTGCGCCGGCGAGACCTCGATCTCCGATGCCTCCCGCGCGATCGAGCCCGAAGAGGTCGAAGCCTGCGAGAAGCAGGGCATCACCTATGAGGAGGTGCGGGTTGCCACCGACGCCCTGACCCTCGTCGTCAACCCTGAGAACCCAGTCAACTGCCTCACGGTCGAGCAGCTCAACGCGATCTGGGGCCCGGACTCGAAGATCTCCAACTGGAGCGAAGTCCCCGATCTCAAAGAGGACTTCGACGAGGAGCTGCAGCTTTTCGGCCCGGGTACGGACTCCGGCACCTTCGACTACTTCACCGAAGAAATCAACGGTGAGGAGGGCGCCTCGCGCAAGGACTACAACAACGTCGGCGAGAACGACAACGCCACGGTCACCGGCGTCGAGGGCGCCCCCGGCGGCATGGGCTACTTCGGCTACTCCTTCTACCAGGAGAACGAAGGCGCTCTCAAGGCACTCGAAGTCGACGGCGGCAAAGGCTGCGTCGCGCCTTCGGCCGAAACCGCTCAGAACGACGAATACGTGCCGCTCAGCCGGCCGCTCTTCATCTACCCGAGCGGCGAAGCGCTGGAAAAGCCAGAGGTCAAGGCGTTCGTCGACTACTACCTCGACAACGTCAACGAAGTGGCCGAAGCGGTCGGCTTCATCCCGCTGACCGAAGAGCAGCTGGAAGCGTCCAAGAACGCGACGGCGAAACTCGGCTAGCCGGTTGCTGCTGCAGGATTCCAAGCCGCGTTACGGCGAGAAGGCCATCCAAGGCCTTCTCGCCGCCTGCGGCATCCTCTCCGTCCTCACCACGACGGCGATCGTCTTCTCTCTGCTCGGCCCGATGATCGGTTTCTTCGAGATTGTCCCGGCCAAGGAGTTCTTCTTCGGCATCGACTGGACGCCCCAGTTCGAGCCGCCCAGCTTCGGCGTGCTGGCAATCGTCGCCGGCACCCTCAACGTGACGCTCTGGGCGATGCTCTTCGCGATCCCGATCGGCCTCGGTACCGCCGTCTATCTCAGCGAGTACGCCAGCCCGCGGGTACGCAAGACGGTCAAGCCGGTGCTCGAGGTTCTCGCCGGCATCCCCACCGTGGCGATCGGCATCTTCGCCCTCACCTTCATCCTGCCCGAGATCATCCAGCCGCTCTGGCCGGGCGAGTTCCTCGGCGGCGCCGTCGGCAAGCCGTTCATGGCGCTTGCTGCCAGTCTCGGCCTGGGCCTGATGGTGGTGCCGATCATCGCCTCGATCTCCGACGACGCGATGTCGGCCGTGCCCCGCGGCCTGCGCGAGGGCGCCTACGCGCTCGGCGCGACTCGGGCCAAGGTGGCGGTGCGGGTGATCTTCCCGGCGGCGCTCTCTGGCATCGTCGCCTCGGTGGTGCTGGCGATCTCGCGCGCTCTCGGTGAGACGATGATCGTCCTCATCGCCGGCGGCTCGACCCCGAACTTCACCCTCAACCCGGTCGAATCGATCCAAACGATGACCGCCTATATCGCCACCACGGCGACCGGTGACATCTCGACCGGCTCGCTCGACTACAAGTCGGTCTTCGCCGTCGGCGCCGTGCTCTTCGTCATCACGTTGGCGATGAACGCGATCAGCATCAGGCTGACCCGCAAGTACCGCGAGGTCTACGAGTGAGCGACGAGCCGGGGGCGGTGGCGCCCCGCAACCGCCTGGCGATCGCCGGCGCTCGCGCGACCACCGCGGCGATGCTGCGCGACCAGCCGCGCGGCGACGTGATCCGCAACGCGGCCTTTGCCGGCCTGCTGCTGCTTGCCGTCGTCATCGCCCTCGCCGGGCTGCTCGCCCTGCTGATCCAGGCCTTCGTCGAGGGCGCCCCGGCGCTCAGCCCCGATCTGATCACCAACCCGCCCTCGACGATCTTCCCGGAGAAAGCCGGCTTCCGGCCGGCGATCATCGGTTCGCTGGAGCTGATCGCCGGGGTGATCGTCTTCGTCGTGCCGGTCGGCATCGGCGCTGCGATCTACCTCGAGGAGTACGCCGACAAGACCCGCTGGTGGAACCGGCTGATCGAGGTCAACATCCAGAACCTGGCGGCGGTGCCCTCGATCATCTACGGCATCCTCGGCCTGGCCTTCATCGTGCGCGGCCCGCTCGACCTCGGCTTCATCCTCGTCGCCGGCTCGCTCACCTTGGCCCTGCTGGTGCTGCCGATGGTGATCATCGTCGCCCGCGAGGCGATCAAGGCGGTGCCCGACTCGATCCGCCAGGGATCGCTGGCGCTGGGCGCGACGAAGTGGCAGACGATCCGCAGCCAGGTGCTGCCGGCCTCGATACCGGGAATCGCGACCGGCGTGATCCTCGCTGTCTCGCGTGCCCTGGGCGAGACGGCGCCGCTGCTGCTGGTTGGCGCCACCGTCTTCGTCACCTTCGACCCGACCCCGTTCTCGCCCGACGGCTACTCGGCGATGCCGGTGCAGATCTTCAACTACGCGCTGCGCCCCCAGGATGAGTTCCAGGCGCTCGCCTTCGCCGGGATCATCGTCCTGCTCGCCGTGCTGCTGGTGATGAACTCCTTCGCGATCTGGCTACGAAATCGTTACGAGCAGCGCTGGTAGGTGGGCTAGGGTGAGCGAGAAGATGGCGCAAGGCGAAGGCAGAGCCGAGAGCGGACGCGAGATACGTGAGGCGGCCGCGGCGCGGGCGGGCATTGCCGTGCGGCCGGACGAGTTCCAGCACCGGGGCGGCAGCAGCAAGGAGAAGGTCTTCGAGCTGAAGGGCGTCGACGTGCGCTATAGCGGCGTCGCCGCGGTGAAGAGCATCTCGATGGACATCCACCGCAAGGACGTGACCGCGATGATCGGCCCCTCGGGCTGCGGCAAGAGCACCCTGCTGCGCTGCCTCAATCGCATGAACGATCTGATCCCCGGGGCCGAAGTGCAGGGCGAGCTGCTCTACCACGGCGAGGACCTCTACGGGCCGCAGGTCGACCCGGTCCAGGTGCGCAAGCTGATCGGCATGGTCTTCCAGAAGCCCAACCCGTTCCCGAAGTCGATCTACGACAACGTCGCCTTCGGCCCGCGCATCCTCGGCCGCAAGGACGACCTCGACGCGACGGTGGAGAAAGCGCTGCGCGGCGCGGCACTTTGGGATGAGGTCAAGGACCGCCTCGACAGCAACGCCTTCGGCCTCTCGGGCGGCCAGCAGCAGCGCCTTTGCATCGCCCGCTGCATCGCCGTTCAGCCCGACACGATCCTCATGGACGAGCCCTGCTCGGCGCTCGACCCGATCTCGACCGGCAAGATCGAGGATCTGATGATCGAGCTGAAGCAGGAATTCTCGATCGTCATCGTCACCCACAACATGCAGCAGGCGGCGCGCGTCTCCGACCGCACCGCCTTCCTCATGGTCGAGCTCGACGCCGACGAGGACAACCGCTGGGGCCGCTTGGTCGAGTACGACGAGACGGAAAAGATCTTCACCAACCCGCGGGACCAGCGAACGGAGGACTACGTCTCCGGCAAGGTGGGTTGATGGCTCCGATCGAAACCCGGGTCCAGTACCAGGAAGACCTGGAGCGGCTGGAGGCGAGCGCGCTCGGCGGGCTCGACCTGGTCAGTGCCGCCCTCGGGCGCACGATGGAAGCGGTCGAGCACCAGGACGTCGAGCTGGCCCAGCTGGTGATCGCCGACGACGACCGCATCGACGGTCGCTACCTGGAGGTGCACCAGGCGCTGATCACGCTACTGGCGACGCAGTCGCCGGTGGCCACCGACCTGCGTCTCATCTCCGCTCTGCTGCATGTGTTGAAGAACGTCGAGCGCATGGGCGACCAGTGCGTCAACGTCTGCAAGCTGCTGCCGCTGAGCGGCAACGAGCCGCCCGCCGACCAGGAGATGGTCAAGCGCATCCTCACCATGGGCGGGCAGGCCAAGACCCTGATCAGCCAGTCAAAGCGCGCCTTCGAAGGCCGCGACATCGAACTGGCACGCGACCTGGTCCGCCAGGACGACGTCGTCGACAACCTCAACCGCGAGTGCTTTCGCCTGGCGCTCGAGATCGGCGACGACGCCGACAAGCGCGAGTGGGCGATGACGATGCTGCTGGCGGCACGGGCGATCGAGCGGATCGGCGACAACGCGGTCGATATCGGCGAGCAGGTCGCCTTCGTCGTCACGGGGCTGTTCAGGGAGTTCGAGGACGCCTCGCATCCGACGTCTTAGGCGCGCGGGTCCTGTCCCGTGGCAGGGGGGCCTGCGGGCGAGGTTTACGTCCTCGACCCCCCTGCCACGGGGGGCCACCCGCGCGAGAGACGGTTGAGATCCGCGCCGTTTGGGAATATCCAGGACTGTCCCCATGACGCTCTGCGCCGCCATAGATATTGGGTCCAACACGACGCGAGTCTTGGTTGCTGAGCCGATGGATGGCCAGCTGAAGAAGGTGATGGAGCAGCGGGCCTATACGCGGATCAATAAGGCGATTGATGGCGACGGCGCGATCCGTGTCGAAAAGGTGGACGAAGTCTGCGAGGTGGTGGCGACGCAAGTGCGCTTGGCGCGCGAGCTGGGCGCCGAGG
The DNA here is from genome assembly GCA_963715455.1 of uncultured Solirubrobacterales bacterium. Classification (GTDB taxonomy): domain Bacteria; phylum Actinomycetota; class Thermoleophilia; order Solirubrobacterales; family 70-9; genus VRUE01. Next base: position 1,216,754 of record OY970245.1, read on the forward strand.
AGATCCGCGCTGTGGCGACGGCCGCCGTGCGCGAGGCAAGCAATGGTGAGCAGGCCGCCGCGGCGATCAGCGCGGCGGCGGGGGTGCCGGTCGAGATCCTCAGCGATGAGGAGGAGGGTCGACTCTCCTTTATCGGCGCGACGAAGACCCTTGGGCACCCCGTTGACGGCAGGGTTGGCGTGGTCGACGTCGGTGGTGGCTCGACCGAGGTAATCCTCGGCACGGTTCCCGGCGGCGCCGAGGAGGTGCGCTCCTGGAGAGTTGGCTCGGGAGTGTTGGCCGATGAGCTGATCTCCTCCGATCCGCCCTCGCCGGCCGAGATCCGCAAGGTGCGCGACCGCATCGACGACATCTTCGCCGGAGTCGAGATCGAGCGTCCGGCGCAGGCGGTCGCCGTTGGCGGCAGCGCCACCTCGCTGCGCCGCCTAGTCGGCGCCGTGCTCGAATACGAGACGCTGGAGCGGGGCGTGCGGGTGCTCTGCGGCGATCCCGCTGCCGAGGTGGCTCGCCGCTTCGAGCTCGACCCCGAACGGGTGCGCATCCTCGCCACCGGCGTGCTGCTGCTTGAGAAGATCGCCGAGCTGCTCGGCCAGCCGTTGCAGATCGGCAAGGGCGGCCTGCGCGAGGGTGTGGTGCTCGATCTGCTCAACGGCAGTATCAACGGCTCGCCAGTCCGCCTCGCCGCTTAGGCGCGCGGGTTCAGTCGGCTAGCCTGCGGCTGTGGCACGCGCGCGTCAGGTCGAGCTCGACTGCGAGGCGTCCTTCTCCGCCACGGCGGCGCAGGTGATTGAAGTGCGCGCGGCCGAGGTCTTTGAGCAAGCTCACGGAGCTCTCGACCTCGACGACGTCGAGCGCGTGCATGACATGCGCGTGGCGACGCGGCGACTGCGGGTCGCGCTCGAGGTCTTTCAGCCCTGCTTTCCGGCCAAGCCGCACCGCAAGGCACTGAAGCGAATTAAGGAGCTGGCCGATGCGCTCGGCCGGCGCCGTGATCTCGACGTGGAAATCGAGTTGCTGGAAGGGCTCGCCGCCGACGTGGACGACGCCGATCGGCCTGCCCTGATCAGTCTGATCAAGAGGCGACGAACGAAGCAGCGCCAGGCCAACGACGCCCTCGCTCCCTTCGTCGCGCGAAAACGACTAAAGAAGCTGCGCAAGCGCCTGGGCAAGCTGATCGAAAGGGCGCGCCAGTGAAGGCGCGCAAGGTCGAGGGGCTCGACCCGAGCGCGCCGCTGGGCCCCAACGCCGCCCGCATCGTGCAGACCAGGCTCGAGGAGCTTCGCGCTCTCGGTGACCTGGCCTTGGCCCCGGGCGCGAGCGAGGCTCAGCACGACATGCGTATCGCTGCCAAGCGGCTGCGCTATGTACTGGAGATCGTTGCCCCTTGCTTCGGCGAGGAGGCGGGGGTCGCGCGCAAGGTCGCCAAGGAGCTGCAGACCGCGCTTGGTGATTTGCACGACTGCGATCTGATGCTTGCTCGCATCGAGGGCATCGAGTCACTCGAGGCAGTTCTGCGCGCCCGTCGCGATAGCTATTTCCATCGCTTCGTCGAGCTCTGGCAGGGCGCGGCCAGCAATGGCATCTGGGCCGCCCTCGAGAGCGCTATGGGTGTCGCTTCCTGATCGATCAGGTAAGTTTTCGCGCCTGGTGAGCAGCGCCCACTTCATCGAGTCCGCCCGGCGCCGTTGGCAACGGTTGCTAGTGCCGCTCGCTCTGGCCCTGGCGCTGCTCGCGCCGCCGGCCGAAGCTGGCGCTGCCGGTGACCCCAACGACTGGCTGGGGCGGGTGAACTTCATCCGGCTCGGCTCCGGCCTGACCCCGGTCGCCGACAACCCGAGCTGGAGCGCCGGGATTCTTGCCCATCTGCGCTATTTGCAGCTCACCCCGGACAGCTATCGGACGGGCCCTTACGCCAGTGCTCACACCGAGAACCCGGCCAGTCCCTACTACACGCCGGAAGGTGCCAAAGAGGCAGAAAGCAGCAACCTCACCTACGGCCGGGAAAGCAATCTCGATGCGATCAACAGCTGGCTGACGGCGCCCTTCCACGCGATGGGCATGCTCCGCCCCGGCCTCGAGCAGGTCGGCTTCGCTCGCGACCCGGTGGAGGGCGACGCCGGCCTCGACGTGATCAGTGGCCTAACCGGGTCCCCGGCGCCCCGCGACGTGTTCTTCCCGGGGCCGGGCAGCACCATTGACCTGCCACGCTTCGGCGGCGAGTCGCCCGACCCGATCGAGAGCTGCACCGCTCAACATCCGGGTGCCGACTACAGCTCGGCCGGTCTGCCGCTCATCGCGTTGCTCGCCGAAATGCCGGACCCGGGCCTGGCGGCGACGCTGACCCAGCCCGATGGCCAGCGGATCGCCAGTAGCGGCAACGACCTCTGCTTGATTACCGCCGCCACCTATGTAAGCACGGACCCGGTCTACGGGCCTTCAGGCAAAGCCGTCCTCTCGGCCGACAACGGCGTGGTGGTGGTTCCCCGGACACCGCTGAGGAAAGGCACCTACACGGTCGAGCTCACCCAGCCGGGACGACCGAGCTTGAGCTGGAGCTTCCTCAGCGAACCACCGCCGACACCGGCTGAGGTGCTGAGCATCCGTTACGGCTGTAGCTGGTCACGAGTCGCCTCCGGCCGGGTCAGGCTGCGGGTCCGCAATCCGATCGCCGATGGCGCCGGGGACGTGCGCTACCTGATCAGCCTGGGCGGGCCGCAGCGAGTCGTGGACCTCGGCGACGGGGAGAGTGTCACCCTGGGAATCGGCCACGTCCGGGCTGGGCGCCAGAAACTGCTGGTCAACGGCAGCGACGGGACGCAGCGCACGGATCTATTCACCATTCGCCGTTGCCCTGCCCACAGCGCGGTGCGGGTGCGGTTCGCGCGGGTGCGGCCGCCGTACCGGTCAGTGCGAGTCCTGCTCGACAACTCGCGCAATCGCGGGCCGGTCACCTTCAAGGTGAAGGCAAGTGGTGCAAGGAGTCACGCGTACAGGGTTGGCGGAGGAAGCCGCAAGCGCGTCAGCGCTCCACTGCGCGTTCAGGGAAGAACCCTGTTGGTGGTCAAGGCGGCGGGCCGCAGCATCGCCCGTTCCTCTTACCAGCGCTAGCAACTGGCGACGGTCACCGGATGTTCACGCGCGGTTCCCAGGCCGTTCACAAGTTTTCCCTGCCCATGGCGAAGTCTGGGGACGAACGAAATGGACGAAATAAGGGAGACGTCGATGATTTCCCGAGTAGACATGCATTGCCATTCCAGCGCTTCCCAGCTCTCGAGGCTGGGGGTGCAGCGCTCGCTGGGGCTTCCGGAGTGTGCGACGCCGCCCGAGGAGGTCTATGAGTTGGCCAAGCGGCGGGGGATGGACTTCGTCACGATCACCGACCACGACACGATCGACGGTTGCCTGGAGCTGGCGGACCGTCCCGATTGCTTCGTCTCCGAGGAGCTGACCGCGTGCTTCGCCGGCGAGCCACAGGCGGTTCATGTCCTCTGTTACGGGATCACTCCCGGAGACCACGAGTGGCTGCAGGCACACGCTGGCGATGTCGAGGCCTGCGCCGCATACCTGCACGAGAACGAGATCGCCTGCGCGCTCGCGCACCCGTTCTACAACGTCGAGGCGCCGCTGACGCCGCGCCATCGGCGGCGTCTCGCCGAGCTCTTCCCAATCTGGGAGGTGCGCAATGGGTCGCGGGCTGCGGAGCTCAACATGCCCGCCGCGATCTACATCGAGACACACGGTGGGACCGGCATCGGCGGCTCTGACGATCACGCCGGCGTGGACATCGGCCGCACCTTTACCGAGGCGCTCGCGGCCGCCACGCCGGAAGAGTTTCTACAACGGATGCGATGCGGCGAGGTCGAAGCCGGGGGCGAGCAGGGCAGCGCCGCCAAGTGGGCCCACGCCGCGATGGCCCTGGCGACCCGGGCGCTGGCCTTGGGGCCCGAGGGAGGCGAGGCGCCATCCCCCGACCCCGCGGCGGTGTTGAAGATCGCCCAGCGGACGATCGCCGAGGGCGCCGCCCGCGAGGGCAAGGTCGCCGCCGACATCGGTCCCGAAGACGCCCGGGCGCTGCTCGAGGCCTGGCTGTGCTCGGTCGAGCTCGACCTGCGCGGCCGCGAGCTGATCGACTACCTGCAGGCCGACGACTTCTCGCACGCCGACCTCTACCGGCGGGCCCGTCGCACTCACGAGCGGCGCCTGCGTGGCGCGATCGCCAGCGGCCCGTCGGCGGTGGCGCGAGGTGACATGGGGACGCTCTTTGGCAGCCTCTTCGAGGCGCTGCTCCCCGCGGTTCCTTACGCGCCGGCGACCGCCTTCCTCGGTGCCGAGAAGGCGAAGCTCGCTGCCCGACCGGGAGAGCGGCCGCGGGTGGCGCTGATCGCTGATGGGATCGGCTCGATGCATGGGGTTACGGCGACGATCGAGAAGATTCGCGAGCTCGGCGTGCCTGGCTTCGAGATCGAGGTGGTCGGCACCGACCCGGGCGTCGACCGGCGCCTGCCGGCGGCGGCCGAGCTGGAGATTCCCTTCTATGCCGGGATGAGCCTCGGCGTGCCTGGCCTGCCGGGTCTGGTCGAGACTCTGGCCGAGGGTCGCTACGACGCCGTCCACGTCACGGCACCGGGGCCGGCGGGCATTGCCGCCACGTTGCTCAACCGCATCGCCGGCACGCCGCTGGTCGCCAGCTACCACACCGAGCTGGCCAGCTACGCCGGCCTGCGCAGCGGCGACGAGGGTCTGGAGGCGCTGGCCAAAGGCGCCCTGGGAGCCTTCTACAAGGCTCCATCGCTGGTCCTCTCGCCGAGCCCCGCCGCAGATCGCTCGCTGCTGGCGCTTGGCGTCGAGCCGCAGCGGCTCGCTCGTTGGGAGCGTGGCGTTGACGTCGCGCGCTTCGATCCCGCCAAGGCGGCGCGCGGCGACTACCCCGGCGAGGTCAAGGTCCTCTATGCCGGACGGCTAACCCGCGAGAAGGGCGTCGACCTGTTGGCCGAGAGTTTCCTGCGCGCCCAGCGGGTGGATCCGCGCCTGCACTTGTTGCTCGCCGGCGGCGGTCCTGAGGAGAGCGAGTTGCGCGGGCGGCTTGGCGAGCGCGCCACCTTCCTTGGTTGGCTTGAGGGTGAGGAGCTGGCTCGCACCTACGCCAGCGCCGATCTCTTCCTCTTCTGCTCGACTACCGATACCTATGGGCAGGTGGTGCTCGAGGCGGGGGCCAGCGGTGTGCCCGTCGTCGCCGTCGCTGAGGGCGGCCCGGCCTCGCTGGTTGAGAACCGCCACACGGGGATGCTCTGCTGTCCCGACGCCGATCACATTGCTGGCACCGTGTTGCAGCTGGCCGCCTCGCCGCTACTACGCCGCCACCTGGGGGCCTCGGCTGCCCGCGCCGCCCGCGACCGGTCTTGGGAGCGGGCGATGGAGCAGCTCGCCGGTGGCTACCGCCGTGCCTTGGCGGGCGCCGGTGAGGCGATTGGGCAAGCCGCGGCCCGCGCCGCCTAAGGCGCAAGGATGGACGAGGCGCGGCAGTACGATTTTCCGATCGACGATCCTGCGCTCTACTTCAATCGCGAGCTCTCCTGGCTTGACTTCAACCAGCGGGTGCTCGAGCTCGCCGAAGACCCGGCCGTGCCGCTGCTCGAGCAGATGCGCTTCTGCGCGATTTACGCCTCCAATCTGGACGAGTTCTTCATGGTCCGGGTCGCCGGTCTCTTCGACCAGCTCGATGCCGGCATCGATGCCCGTGGGCCTGACGGGCTCGCCCCTGGCGAGCAGATCGACGCGATCCAGGCACGCGTGCTGGAGCTCGACAGCCGCTTGCACGCCTGCTTCGAGGGTAATTTGCGCCCGGCACTCGAGCAGCACGGCATCCGCATCGTCTCGCTCAGCTCGGCCACGGCCGAGGAGCGGCGCGAGATTGACATGCGCTTCCATGAGCAGGTCTTCCCGGCGCTGACGCCGTTGGTCATCGGCTTGGGCCGGCCGTTCCCCTACATCTCCAACCTCTCGCTGAGTCTCGGCGTGCTGCTGCGCGACCCGGAGAGCGGCAACGAGATCATCGCCCGGGTCAAGGTGCCGAAGGAGCTGCTCGGCCGCTTCCTGCCAGTCGGCGAGGATGGCAAGGCCTTCGTGCCGCTGGAGGAGGCGATCGCCGCCAATCTCGACGCGCTCTTCCCCGGCACCGAGGTGGTCGACTACGGCTACTTCCGCGTTACCCGCGACGCCGACTTCACCGTCTCCGACGAGGCCGACGACCTCGTTCAGGCGGTCCAGGACGAGATCCGCCGCCGCCGCTTCGGCGAGGTAGTACGGCTCGAGATCGCTGCCGGGATGAACCCCAAGCTGCGCCAGCAGCTGATCGATGCGCTGCGCCTCGAGGACCGCGAGGTATATGACGTCGACGGGCTGATCGACCTCGCCGACCTGACTGCGATCGCCGATATACCGGGCCACTCTGAGCTGCGCTACTCGCCCTGGACCCCGGTGACCCAGCCGCGCCTGCAGGGCGAGGACGATGAGCAGGTCGACATGTTTGCCGCGATCCGCAGCGAGGACATCCTTGTCCACCACCCCTATGAGTCCTTCGCCAACTCGGTCGAGCGCTTCGTTGAGCAGGCAGTTGCCGACCCCAAGGTGCTGGCGATCAAGCAGACGGTGTACCGGACGAGCGACGATTCGCCGCTGGTGCCATCCCTGATTCGCGCCTCCGAACGCGGCAAGCAAGCGGTCTGCATGGTCGAGCTCAAGGCGCGCTTCGACGAGGAGGCCAACATCCACTGGGCCAAGTCGCTGGAGGAGTCCGGTGTCCATGTGGTCTACGGCATCCCCGGGTTGAAGACGCACGTCAAGGCGATCCTCGTCGCCCGCCGCGAGGGCGATCGGGTGCGCGAGTACGTTCACATCGGCACCGGCAACTACCACCCGAAGACGGCCCGCCTCTACACCGACGTTGGCCTCTTCACCGCCGATGAGGGCATTGGCGCCGATGTCGCCGAGATGTTCAACTTCCTCACTGGTTACGGTCGGCCAGCCGAGTACCGCAAGGTGTTGGTCTCGCCGACGACAATGCGCGATCGCATCGTCAAGGAGATCGAGGCGACGGTCGAGGCCCACCGGGCGGGCGAGGAGGCGCGGATCAGGCTGAAGATGAATTCGCTGGTCGACGCTGCCTGTATCAGGGCGCTGTATGAGGCCTCGCGGGCCGGGGTCGAGGTTGAGCTCAACGTGCGCGGCATCTGTTGCCTGCGGCCCGGGGTGCCGGGGGTCTCCGAGAAGATCCGCGTCGTCTCGATCGTCGGCCGTTTCCTCGAGCACTCGCGTATCTACGCCTTCCAGCGCGGCGAGGAGTCGCGCGTGCTGATGGGCTCCGCCGACCTGATGCCGCGCAACCTCGACAGTCGCGTGGAGCTGGCTGCGCCGGTCGAGGACGCGGTGCTCCAGGGTGAGCTGCTCGATGTGCTTGAGCGCTGCTTCGCCGACAACACCAACGCCTGGGAGCTGGACGGCGATGGTGTCTGGACGCGGCTGACGCCGGCAAATGGTCAGCGGCGCAGCGTGCAGGAGGAGCTGCGCGAGCGTCACGCGGCGCGGGCCGCTGAGCACCTCGCGGCGACCGCTGGTTGATCCTGCGCGCCCGCCTCTATCAATAGGATGAGCGAGGTGGCTCGCCTCTCGCTCCTGCCGCGTGACCGGACCTTCTTCGACCTCTTCATCGAGGCCGGTCAGAACACCGTGCAGGCCGCTCGGCTGCTCGACCAGATGATGGGCACTTGGCCTGATGCGGGTGAGCTCTCGCGTGAGATCTTCAAGGCTGAGCACGAAGGCGACCGCATCACTCACGAGATCATCAAACGGCTCAACTCGACCTTCGTCACGCCGATCGACCGTGAGGACATCTACGCGCTCGCCACGCAGATGGACGACATCGTCGACTACACCGAGGAGGCGGCGGACCTGCTCGGCCTCTACAAGATCGAGGCGCCGATGGCCCAGGCGCAGGCGCTGACGCAGGTCTTGGTCGGGGCCTGTGAGCAGCTAGCCGAGGGGCTCGATCACCTGCCCGACTTCAAGGATCTCGACAAATACTGGATCGAAATCCACCGCCTCGAGAACGAGGGCGACAGAATCTCTCGCGATGCGGTCGCCTCGCTCTTCTCCAATGGAATCGACCCGATGGTCGTGATCCGCTGGAAGGACATGTTCGCGGTGCTCGAGAACGCGATCGACGCCACCGAGACCGCGGCCCAAATAATCGAGGGCATAGTCATCAAGAACTCGTGACGGCCCCAGGCGTCGCCATACTGCGTCCTCGGTCGCTCGCGTGCAGAACACGCCACGCTCCCTGCGTCCTTGTCTGGCAACACCTGGGCCTCGTCACCACATGAGCTCCGACGTCATCCTCGTCATCGTCGTTGCCACGGCGCTCGCCTTCGATTTCACCAACGGCTTCCACGACACGGCCAACGTTGTGGCGACGTCGATCTCGACCGGCGCGGCACGACCGCAGGTGGCGATCGGCATGGCGGCGCTGCTCAACTTCGCCGGTGCCTTCATCTCGATCTCGGTGGCGGCGACCGTCGCTCAGGACGTGGTCAACGCCGACGTGGTGACGCCGACAGTCGTCTTCGCCGGCCTGATCGGGGCGATCGCCTGGAACTTGATCACCTGGTACTTCGGTCTGCCCTCGAGCTCCTCGCACGCGCTGATCGGTGGGGTCGTCGGCTCCTCCGTGGCGGCAGTGGGCTTCGACGCGGTGATTGCCGATGGCCTGATCGGCAAGGTGTTGATTCCTGCCCTGGTCGCGCCGATCCTCGCCTTCACCGTCGCCGGCGTTGCGATCGGTCTCGTCTACCGCATCGTCGGCCGGCAACGGCCCGGCCTGGTTACCCGCGGCTTTCGCTTTGGCCAGCTGATCTCCGGTGGCATGCTGGCCCTCGCGCACGGCACCAATGACGCCCAGAAGACGATGGGCATCATCACCCTGGCGCTGATCGCCAACGGCACGCTCGGCGCCGACGCCGATCCACCGATGTGGGTGATCGCCTCCGCCGCCCTGGCGATTGCGCTCGGCACCTACAGCGGCGGTTGGCGGATCATCCGCACGACGGGTACGCGGATCATCAAGATGGATGCCGCCCAGGGCTTCTCCGCCCAGGGCGCCGGCTCGGCCGTGATCCTCGCCTCGACCCACTTCGGCTTTCCGCTCTCGACCACGCACGTGATCAACGGCGGCGTGATGGGCGCCGGCGCCGGCAAGCGGGTCTCGGCCGTGCGCTGGGGCGTGGCCGGCAATATCGTCGTCGCCTGGTTGCTGACGCTGCCGGCGGCGGCGGCGATCGGCGCGGCGGTCTACGGCTTCACGGCGATCTTCGGCAGCGGTGCGCTGGGGCCAGTGCTCGTGGCACTGATCTCGGTATCGCTGATTGCCGCTGCCTTCACACGGCGCTGGCGCAGCGGCGCCCCGGTGCCGGTGAGTTGATCATGGCGGTCGTCGTCGAGACCAGGGAGCTTTGGCAGACGGTGGTCGCCTCCGTGGTCGCCGGTATCGGCATAACCACGATCTTTTCGATCGCGATCTGGGGCGCGGCGCGTTTCGTCGACCTCAGCCGAGAAGAGCGCTCAGTCGCGGCTGGCGCCGCGGCAGCGTTGGGGGGGCTGGCCTTCGTGATGACCTTGGCGAGTGTCGTTTTCGGCATCGTCGTCATGGCGCGCTGAGGCTGGGACGTAGAATTCGGCCCGTGCGCACCTTGCGCAATGTCGCGATCGTCATGCTGTTGGCGCTGGTCGTCGCCTTCGTTCCATCTGGCGGCAATCTCGCCGAGGCAATCTTGACGGCGATCACGATGGCCTTCCTGGCAGCGATCGCCTGGACCGTCTTTGTGCTCAGCCGTCAGAATCAGCTCACGCTGGCGACTCTGAGCGACGGCCGGCGGGCGCTGCTCTACGGGGCGCTGGGCATGATCGCGCTGCTGATCGCGGGTTCCGACGAGCTCTTCGGCAGCGGTGGCGGCACGCTGGTCTGGATCGCCCTCTTGGGCGCTTCGATCGCAGCGATCTGGCGGGTCTGGATCGACGCGAACTCCTACTAGTAGGGTCTAGCGAAACCCCCGCACGCGTCTGGCGGCGGCGGACGCTGCGCGGTGCGGCGTCCTCAGTCGGCCAAATAGCGCTGCTATTCGGCCTCCCTGCGTCCTTGCCCCGCTTGGTCCGGCGCTCGCCAGTCCGCATACGCGGGTTTCGCTAGACCCTCCTAGGCCCTCTTCGCGAGAGATGTGACTGACTCGCGCGCTTGCGCGTGCCACGTGTAGGTCCCTGCCTGTGACGGTCGAGGGGTGCCGTCACCACCCGTCAGCAGCGCAGGCCACAGGGAGGAGGGGACCGCCTCGGTCGAGTTGATCGCGGTGGTCCCGCTCCTGCTGTTGGCGGTCCTGGTGGCGGCACAGATCGGCCTCGCCGGAGGGGCGCTCTGGTCGGCGGGAATTGCCGCCCGCGCCGCCGCCCGAGCAGAGCTGGTCGGTGGCGATGCAAGGGCCGTGGCGCGGCGGGCGCTGCCTGCATCGCTGCGCTCCGCGGCGCGGGTGCGCGAGGGCGAGGGGGTCGCCGTACGAGTAGCGGTCCCGCGTCTGCTGCCGGCACTGCCCCCGCTGACCGTCACGGCGAGCAGCAGCCTGGGCGACGATGGGTAGCGACGCCGGCCAGGCGACGGTCGAAGTTCTCGCTGCGGCGCTGCTGCTCGTCGTGGTGGGCGCGATCTCCCTGCAGCTGCTGGTCGCCGGCTACTCGCTGACGGCTGCCGACGGGGCCGCTGAGGCGGGCGCGCTGGCGCTGGCCAGTGGCCGGCCTGTAAAGCAGGCGGTGCGCGACGCACTGCCTGGCTGGGCGGCCGACGACGTAGAGGCGACGATCCACGGGGGAGAGGTGAGCGTCGAGCTGACGCCGCCCTCGCTGCTGTCGGGATTGGCCGATCGTCTCGCTGTGAACAGCTCAGCGGTTGCGAGGCCGGCTGAGTGATGAACGACCGCGCGATCCTCGTCGTGGCGGCTGGGGAGGCGAGTGGGTCCAGGGCGGCTGCGGCGGCGCTCGTCTGCGCTGGCTCGAACATCGATCGTCCGGGGCTGCTGATCGAGGTTGACGGCCGCCCGCCGCGGCCTACGTTGATCGCTTCGACGGGAGCGCGCAAGCTCGAGGATCGCCTGCGTGCCCACCTGCCGGACGCGCGCGCTGCCTCGCGGGGCCAGACCTGCCACCTCACGGTGCCCGGGGACGATCCGAGTTTCGAGAGGGTTCGGGCGGCGGTTCCGCTGGGGCGCGACGCGGTTGCTGTGGTCCACTTGCCGCCGTCGGCAATCCAGCCGGCGCTGGCCGCCGGCATTCCGGCGAGCGGCGTCCTCCTCTGCGCGGACCTCGACGGCGAGCGTGCTCTCGTCGCGCTCGCAGCCCGCGACCTTGTCGCCCGTGGGCTGCGTGTCAAGGTCCTCCGCCGCCCCCTTCCTTGGGTCGCGGCCCGCCGCGCCCTGTTCGGGGTGCTGCCCGCGAATGCGGCTGGCGCTCTGCCAGCTCGACTCGTCCAATCCCTTTTGGAAAGCCAAATTTCAGTGGCGCACACGTGCTACAGTGAGCTTGATGACGCGGAAATTGACTCAGCGGGAGTTGCGCAACAAGAGCGGCGAGGTGATGCGCGCCCTGGACGCCGGCGAGGACTTCATCGTCACCCGCAACGGCAGGCCGGTCGGTGAGCTGCGGCCGTACAGGCGACGCCAGTTCGTCCCCACCGAGCAGCTCATCGCCGCCTTCCAGGGCGCTCCCACTATCGACTACGAGGAGCTACGGGCCGACATCGACCGCTACGTCGATCAGGACCCTACGCCTCGCTACTGGGTTGACTGAAGATCGAGGTCTGATCGACACGTCGGTTGCGGTGGACATCCGTGACCTCGATCCGGCCCAGTTTCCGACCGAAATTGCCATTTCGGCATTGACTGTGGGTGAGCTCGCCACCGGCCCGCATGCGGCGCGCGACGAACTCACTCGGGCACGGCGCCAGAGCCACCTCGAGTTTGTGGAGGCCAACCTGGAAGCACTGCCGTTCGACCCTAGGTGTGCACGCGCTTACGGCATCGTCTACGCAGCCGTTGGACGTAGGGGCCGTAAGGTGCGCGGGGGTCGTGCCATCGACCTGATGATCGCCGCAACAGCGCTCGCTCACGGTCTGCCTCTCTACACCCGCAATGCCAAAGACCTGCGCGGACTCGAGGACTTGATAGAGATCGTTCCATGCTGACCGTCGCCGTCACCGGCCCCACGGGGGAGATCGGCCGCGCTTTCATCTCCGCTCTGGAGCGGGTGCCCGAGGTGGAGCGGGTGATTGGCATGGCGCGTCGGCCCTTTGACCTTGCCGGGCAGGGTTGGGAGAAGACCGAATACCGGCGCGGGGACGTACTTGACCGCGAGGCGGTCGACGGCCTGGTCGAGGACGCTGACGTCGTCGTCCACCTCGCCTTCGCGATCGTCGCCGGCGACAAGGCGAGTCGCGAGATCAACCTGACCGGCTCGCGCAACGTCTTTGAGGCGACCGCCACGGCGGGAGCGAGGCGCCTCGTCTACACCTCCTCGGTCGCCGCCTATGGGTTCCACCGCGGCATGCCACCACTGCTGGACGAGGAAGAGCCGCTGCGCGGCACCTCACGCCACCCCTACTCCGCCCACAAGGCGGCGGTCGAGGCTGAGCTGGCCGAGGCACTGGAGGACTCTGAGACCGAGGCCTACGTCTTCCGCCCCTGTATCGTCGCCGGCCCCGAAGCGACGCTGCTGCTCGACCTGATTCCGCTCCTGGCGCTGGGTCAGCGCATCCCCGGTCCGTTGCGCTGGGCCTTGGGAAAGGTGCCCGAGCTACGCCCCGTGTTGCCCGACCCGGGAGTGCCCTTCCAGCTCGTGCACCACGACGACGTCGCCTCGGCGCTTGCCGCGGCGGTGCTCGGCCACGGCGAGCCCGGTGTCTACAACCTTGCCGGGCCGGGAGAGTTGACGATTACCGATCTCGCCCACGCGCTCGGTTGGCACGCGGTGCCAGCGCCGCATCTCGCGGTCAGCGCGACGGCCGAGGCGGTGGCCCTGATGCCCTTCCTGCCCGACGAGACGGCCTGGATCGAGGCCGTCCGCCGACCGGTGCTGATGGACACCTCGCGGGCGCGCCGCAAGCTGCACTGGATGCCCCATCATGACGCGCGGGCAACGCTGCAGCGGACGATCGACTCCGTGCGTTCCCGCTGAATCGCATCTGCACGGATCTGTGAACACGTTCATAACTCGCTGGGTACGATCGCAGCGATGTCGGCGTCAGAGGACCTGGGGGAGCTGAGGGCGGCAGTCGCTTCCCGTACGCCCTTCGGACCCCCGTCTGAGCAGCCTAGGCGTGAGATCGCTGCCGGGGAGCTGCGCGAGGCGATTCTCTCGCGCAGCGGAGAAGAGGCCGATCCCGGGGTGCTCTGGTTGCGACATGTGCGAATCGCCGGCGCCCTCGATCTCCTCGCATGCGACATTCGAGCGCTGCTCGCTTTCGACGACTGCCTATTTGAAGGGCCGGTGTATCTGAGGCAATCACGAGCCATCGATATATCGATGGTGGGCTGTGAGATCGACGGCGGACTGTACGCCGATCAGATCGATCTCAGGTGGAACTTCACGTTGCGGGGCTCAAAGGTCAACCAGGTGTCGCTGAGGTCGGCCCTCATCGGTGGCCGGCTTTCGCTCATGGACTCTCAGATCGGCAGCGATTCGGATGGTTCCGAAGCACTCGGGGCGGATGACTTGAAGGTTGGCGCCGGCATGTTCTGCACGGGCAAATTCGTCGCCAACGGAGAAGTTCGGGTTACGGGCGCGGAGATCGGCGGCCAGCTGGTTATGAATGGGGCGAGCTTGATCGGAGCCCGCGGTAGCGATGGGAATACCTGCGCTCTGAACGCTGACGGGCTCGAGGTAAAGGGCGACATGGTCTGCGAAGAAGGGTTCAGGTCGATCGGCGAAGTCAGGCTGCTCGGAGCCACCATCCATCGGCAGATGGCGATCGGGGGGGCGGTCTTCGAGGGGCCCGCTGAGGACGATGCCGCGACCCGAGTCCTAGGGGCCGACGGGATACGCGTTGGAGGGGATCTCTTTGGGGACGGTTGCAAGGCGACAGGCGAAGTCAGGCTGCTCGGCGGTGAGATCGGCGGACAGCTTTCCCTGGCGGGTTCGACCCTCAAGGGAAGACGGGACAAGAGCGGCGAGGCAATTGCCCTGAATGCGGATGGAGTCTCCACCGCGGGTGGCGTGTTCCTCGTCGATGGCTTCAGCGCGGAGGGCCAGGTTCGCTTCACCGGCGCGGTGATCGGCATGCAGTTCTCGATGGTCGGCGCAAGGCTCGCGGGGGTCGAGAGCGAGCAGGGTGCGGCTAGAGCTCTCAGTGCCGACCGGATGAGGGTCAGGGGAGGAATCTTTGCCGAGGGTCTCCAGGCGTCGGGCGAGGTGCGGTTGCTCAGCGCTCACGTCGATGCGCAGCTTTCGATGACTGGATCGACCATCGTTGGGACGGTCCGGGAAGGCAAGAGGATCGCCCTCAATGCGGAGGGAATCGTCGTTCGCGGTGATGTCTTCTGCGACAGGGGATTTACCTCAACGGGTGAACTGCGGTTCCTCGATGCGTCGGTCGGCGCTCAGTTCTCCCTCTTCGACGCCAGCCTGGCGAACGACGGAACTGCGCTCTCCTTCGTGGGGGCAAAAGCGGACGAGTTCATCCTTGCGCCCCGCTCCACCGCCGGCATGGTGGATCTGCGCTGGGCAAAGGTCGACAGCCTTTGGGACGCTGAAAATGGGACGTTCGCGGGCGAACGGCCAAGCCAACTGCGCCTCGATGGATTCTCATACCTCTCGATTCGCGATCCACTGGATGCGAGGCGCCGCCTCGAATGGATCGAGCCCTCGCAGAAGGACGGCTTTTTCCCCGGTGTCTACGCGGAGCTCAGCAATGCCTTTCGGCGGATCGGTCACAAGTCCGACGCTCGCAAGGTCGCGATTGCCGGCGAGCGCCGCGCCCGAGCCGAGCTGGCCCGTTGGAGCCCCCGCCGGGGACTACACGACTTGCTCTGGCTCTCGATCGGCTACGGGTACCGAAACTGGCTGGCCCTGGTTTGGCTTCTGGTGCTGCTCACGCTCGGATCCCTGGTCTTCTGCTTGACGGAGGATTCGTTCGTCCTTGTGCAAGAAGATGGACCCCCTTTCAATTCCATTCTCTTTGCGATAGACGCAACTGTTCCCGTGCTGGACGTCGGTCAGCAGCGTGCTTGGTCTCCCACCGGGTGGACGGCGGCGATGAGCCTCTTCTTGGCGGTCTCTGGCTATGCGTTGGCGACCGCCGTCATCGCGGCGGCGGCGGGTCTGCTCAGTCGGGACCAGTCCTAGGAGGGCCTAGGTCCGACGAGTGCTATTTGCGCCGCGGCGGCGTCACGAAGGCGTTGCGGAACTGCGCTTCTTGACGCGCCACGCGTGCGCTTAGGGTCGCGAGGGTTGCCGTATGAAGAGGAGGGACGAGGTTGGGCAAGCGCTGCCGCTCGCGATGGGCGGGGCGCTTGCCCTGATTGCTGTCACGCTGGCACTGGTCGCGATCGCCGGCGCGGTGACCGGCAAGGGTCGGGCGCAGCGGGCGGCCGACCTGGCGGCGATCTCTGCCGCCAGGTCGATGCGCGACGACCTGTCGCGACTGCTGGCGCCAGCTGCGCTGCCCAACGGCGCGCTGAACCCCCGTCACCTCGACAAGGCGAGCTACCTGGCACGGGCTCGCGCCACCGCTCTGGCCGCCGCAGCAGCAAATGGCGTGGCCAAGCGGCGCCTACGCGTCAATTTCCCCGATCGCGACTCCTTCGCCCCGCTGCGCGCCAGAGCTGTGGTCCTCGCGAAGCTGAAGGTTGGCGGGGGAGGCGTGGCGGTCGAAGCATCGGCGGTCGCTGAAGCTGGGGCGCCGGCGAGTGGCAGCAGCAACGCCACTGCGCCGACAATGGCAAGCGGTGGCGGTTATAGCGGCCCGCTTGTCTACCGGACCGGCGAGGGCATGCGTCCCGACGTAGCCGCCGCCTTCGATCGGATGGCCGCCGCCGCGGCCGCAGTCGACCTGACGCTAGTCGTCAACTCAGGCTTCCGCTCCGATGCCGAACAGGCCGCTCTCTTCGCTGCGAACCCGGACCCGACCTGGGTGGCGCCGCCGGGTCAATCGCTGCACCGCTGTGCGACCGAGCTCGACCTCGGCCCGGAAACCGCATACGGCTGGTTGGCGTCCAACGCCAGCCGCTTCGGCTTCGTCCAGCGCTACTCGTGGGAGGCCTGGCATTACGGGTACGCACGACCGCCGGCGCCCTGCTCGGCTGCCGGTAACGCGACCGGCGCCACCGGCGTTGCCGGTGGCACAGCGGACGGCGTCCTTGCCGGAACTGCCCTGCCCTCATTCGTCCCGGGGCAGTTCCGTGCGCCGCTGCTGCAGGCCGCCACCCGCTGGAACGTCTCCGCTGCGCTGCTCGCTGCCCAGCTGATGGCGGAGTCCAACTTTGACCCCAATGCTGGTTCTCCCGCCGGCGCACAGGGCATTGCCCAATTTATGCCCTCTACGGCTGCCGCGTACGGCCTTGCCAACCCCTTCGACCCGGTTGAAGCAATCGATGCACAGGCCCATTTGATGTCCGACTTGCTGCACCAATTCGGCAACCCCTCTCTTGCCCTTGCTGCCTACAACGCTGGTCCCGCCCCAGTCGAAGAGTGCGATTGCGTACCTGCCTACCCCGAGACACAGGCTTACGTGACTCGCATCCTCGGCTTGCTCGGCGGCGCCGGTGCACTCGCTGTACCGAGCTTCGAAGTAAGGCTGGTCGCTTGATACACATTCATACACCAATAGGTGTATCATTGCCTCCGATGACGCGAACGAACATCGAGATCGATGACGTGCTGATCGACCGCGCGATCCGTCTCTACCGCCTGCGCAGTAAGCGCGAGGCTGTGGATCTGGCTCTGCGCCGGCTCGTAGGTGAGCCGATGAGCCGCGAAGAGGCGCTTGCTACTGAGGGCACAGGATGGGGCGGCGATCTGACCGAGATTCGCTCGAGGGAAGAGATTCCCGAGCCGTGATCCTCGTCGACAGCTCCGCTTGGGTCGAGTTTCTGCGTGCGACCGGCAGCCATGCTCATCTTCAGCTGCGCTCTGCCTTGCAGGAGGGCACCGCTCTGGCAAGCACCGATGTGATCCTCATGGAGATCCTCGCCGGCGCACGCGACGACGATGATCGTGACCGGCTGCGGCGCCTGCTCTTCGGTTGCGACTTCCTCGCGGTTGACGGTCCCGGCGACTACGAGAGTGCGGCTGAGCTCTATCGAGTCTGCCGCCGCGGAGGAGAGACGCCGCGCAAGCTCAGCGACTGCCTGATCGCCGCGGTTGCGATCCGCAACGATGCGGAGCTGCTCTGCGAGGACGCCGACTTCCTCGCGATCGCACGGCATGCCCCGTTGCGTCTCGCGACCGCCTAAAGCGCGACTCACCGCATCGTGCGGCCCATCTCGGGTATTCAAGGACCGATGCGCGTGATCCCGGCTACGTTCGGTTTGCTCCTCCTGTTGGCAATGGTCTCTCTAGGTGATCCAGCGACAGCCGATGCTGGACCGAGCTGCGCCGAAGGCCCGGTTGTCGCGGGCGCGACGATCCAGGGCACGCCCTGTGACGACTTGATCGTCGCCCCGACTCGGGTGGAGAAGGTGCGGGGCGGGGGTGGGGACGACACGATCGTCCCGGCGCCAATCGTCGCCGCGGACTCCTGTCCACCGGAAGGCTGTTTCCTCGACATTGGCAGCCAGACCTTTGAAGGAGGCCCGGGCAACGACCTGGTCTTTGGTGAGCGGGGCAACGATCGCCTCTTTGGAGGCGAAGGCGACGACCAGCTTTTCGGCGGCATTGGCGATGACCTGCTCGAGGGCGGCGCTGGCAACGATCGCCTCTCAGGGGGCTTCGGTGCAGACTCGGTCGAAGGCGGCTTCGGTCAGGACTATGTACGCGGCGACGCGACCGCTGATCCGCTGCTTGCAGGTGGCGCCGACAGCGACACGCTCAGCTTCTCGACCGGCGTGACACCCGGCTTCTTCGACAACCACGGCATCGACTTCGGCGCGGTGCCCGGCCTGCCCAGTCACTCCGGGGAAAGGGGTCTCTACCTCGACCTTTCCAGCTCCGCCAGCGACAACGGCGTCGCTCCCTTCGGTGGTGGAATCGACAAAGTCGTTGCCGCCGACTTCGAGATCGTGATCGGCACTCCCTTCTCCGACTACATCGAAGGCACCGACCAGGCTGAGACGATCTTCGGCGGCGGAGGTGGTGACGTGCTTATCGGCCGCGCGGGGAACGACGTCCTCTACGGCGGCGCCGATGGCGACGACCTCGACGGTGGCGCCGACGTCGACAGCGGCGATGGCAATGCCGGCGACGACCACTGCGCGAGCCTGGCGGCCGAATCCAACTGCGAGTCGGGGGTCAACAGCGGGGGCGTCAAGCCACGCGATGCCAGCAAGATCGCCGCTGGCATGCTGGCCCCGGAGGGCGTCGCCTATACGCAGCTCTACCTTGCGGGGGGTGCTGGCGCCGATCGAGTCACGGCGACCTACTCGCCGGCATCGGTGAGCTTCGCGCTAGGCGCGGGCTCGGTCGGTTTCGACTTGAACGACGACGCCAGCGCCGGCTGCGGGCCACCCAGCGCTACCCAGGTCTCCTGCTCTCTGGCCAAGCCGCTCGACTCGCTCGTCATCGCCGGCCTCGACGGCGATGACGAGCTGACCACGGTTGGCTTCCCAGCCACGGTCTCGGTGGTCGTCGCGGGCGGCGAGGGCGATGACGTTCTGACGGGTGGCGATCTCAGCGAGGACGTGCTCGCCGACGGGCCCGACGAAGACGGCCCTGGGGAAGACACACTTACCGCTCTCGGACGTGACGATGCCTTGCTCAGCAACGAGGGTCTCGACCGGCTCGGCGGTGGCACGGGCAATGACCTCTTCCTCTCGGACTCGATCTGCGACGGCGACGAGTTGGACGGTGGCAGCGGGCGCGACAACGCCTCCTGGACCAAATTCGACGAGTCGGGCGTCGCAGCGAATCTCAGTACCGGCGTGGCTGGCGCCCCGGGGGGTGGTGGGCAACCGACCTGCGCGGGTGGCGGCCTCGGCTCGCTCCTCTCGATCGAGGACCTGGAGGGGACGACGCTTGGCGACTTCTTCACCGGTAATGCGGGGGAAAACCAACTGCTCGGCTGGGCTGGCCCGGACAGCTATTTGGCCGGCGCCGGCAAAGACCGCATCCTGGCTAACTCTGCCGACGTCGATCCGCTGATCGAGTGCGGCGCCGACGCCGATCTGGCGCTGATCGACCGGGCCCCGGCGTTCGTCGAGACCGCGACGCCCGACTGCGAGGAAGTACGCGAAGCTGACCCCAACAGCTTCCGGGTCGGAACCGAGCTCGAACCCCCGGTGACGCCGCTTCTACCCCCGCCAACCACTCCCCCGCCGGCTGGAAAAACACCCGGTAAATCCCCGTCGGGAACGAAGCCACAGGTGCGCCAACCATGCTTGCCGGCGGCTACGCGCAGGTTGCGCTGTGCGGTGCGGCCGCGAAGCGTTGACCTGCGCCCGCTGGGCCTCGTCCAAGGGGTGAAGTGGCGTCACTGGGGCGGGCGCCGCACGGTGGGCTTCGGTCACCTCAGCACACCGGGCACGTGCTGTCTCCGCCCCCTCGACGCGGCCGCCAAGATCAAGGCAAGCGGCCTCCAGGTCTGCGGGTCCCGCCGCTGGTACACCCGCCTCACCGTCACCTACGGGCGCGGCTATCGCCAGTCGC
This sequence comes from uncultured Solirubrobacterales bacterium, assembly GCA_963715455.1. Taxonomy (GTDB): domain Bacteria; phylum Actinomycetota; class Thermoleophilia; order Solirubrobacterales; family 70-9; genus VRUE01. The sequence goes on from OY970245.1 coordinate 1,236,638, forward strand.
TAGTTCGCCGCGCGATCAGCGCGACCCCCTGCGGCTAGACTGCCCTGCGATGACAAGCGTCGAGGTACAGGGAGTCGAGGGGATGCAGTCGCTGCTCGGCCAGGAGATCGGCCCGAGCGAATGGCGCACGGTCACCCAGGAGGACATCGATACCTTCGCCGAGCTCTCTGGTGACGATCAGTGGATCCACGTTGACGTCGAGCGCGCCAAGGCGGAGAGTCCCTTCGGCACGACGATCGCCCACGGCAACCTCACCCTTTCGCTGGTCGACGGCTTCCGCAAGGAACTGATCTCCTCCACGGGCTTCACCCTGGGGGTGAACTACGGGTGGAATCGAGTTAGGTTTCCCGCCCCTGTTCCCGTTGATTCCCAGGTCCGCGCCAAGGCCGAGGTCGTCTCGGTCGAGGACAAGGGCGGCGGCTGGCACGAGGTGATCACCCGCTTCACCCTTGAGGTCGAGGGCAACGAGAAGCCCTGCTTCGTAGGCGACAGCGTCGCCCGCGTTATGGCGCCGGCCGGCTGACGGGGCGCGATCCCCCGGACCGGGCCACGAGTTCAACCCATGGCCTATCGCGACTCCTATCTATGGCGGCTGCGACAGGCCGTGGGCCACGAGCTCGTCCTGATGCCTGGGGCAATGGTTGCCATCCAGCGGAACGATCAGCGTGTCCTTCTGACTAAACGGGCCGACGATGGAACCTGGTGTCTTCCGGCAGGCGCCGCGGAGCCAGGTGGAAGTTTCGCCCGGACGGCAATCGATGAGCTTGCCGAGGAGACCGGGATCAAAGTCTCGGAGGGGGACCTGATTCCGTTTGGCTGCCTCTCCGAGGCTGAGGCCCACACGATCCAATACCCAAACGGCGATATCACGCACTGCTTCGCTCTGTGCTTCCTGGCGAGACGTTGGGAGGGACGCCCTCGCCCTGACCAGGATGAGTCGACCGAGGCGAAGTTCGTTGACCTAGATGCGCTCCCCGAGCCGCTGCATTCTCCCACCGGGCACGCACTCGAGCTGCTGGCGACCTTTCTGCGCTCAGGCTTGTTCCAGGTGCGCTGATCTCGCGGTTGTGAGCTTGCCGCGAGCGACTAAGCTGCGACGTGCTCGCCAGCTGGAACGAAATGCTCCAAATTGGCGTCGTGTTTAAGAGTGAACGGGATTCCCTCTTCGGCAAGCTTGGCGACCTCGGCGTAGGAGTCGCCAGCGGCGGACCAGCCCTCGACGTCGGGCGACTCGGCCCACCAGCCGTCGGCCTCGTGGTGATAGATGACGCGCACGGTCTCCATTCGATCCTCCACCTCAGAGTAGCTTTCGGGCCTCGTCCTCGGCAAGTCCAACGTCTCTGACGAGGATCTTGCGCACGAGACCGGAGGGGATTGTCGCGTTGTCATGGAATGCGAAGGTCAGCGGTGGTCGGTCCGGTGCCTCCAAGTGGCGATGCGAGCCAGCTTGGCGTGCAACGCGATAGCCGAGCGGCTTGCGTTCCAAGGTGGCCAGCAGGCGCTTTGCCTTCATCGACGGAAACCGCCCCATGCGCCGCGACTCTAGAGCGGCTTTCGGGATGGTTTTGTCTGCGTTGGAGCCGAAGCGGCTCGCCTCGACAATTCATATAACGACAACAGTGCCCGCCCCCTGATCTCGGCTAGGTCATCCGATAGCGTCGAAGCCGTGACACCGTCCGCGGACCCGGTACTGATCCTCAGCGGTCCGCCCGGCGTCGGCAAGACGACGGTCGCCCGGATCCTCGCCGAGCGCCGCGAGCGGTCGGTTCACCTGGAATCCGACCATTTCTTCCACTTCATCCGCGCGGGTCACGTCGATCCCTGGGCGCCCGAGTCGCACGAGCAGAACCGGACCGTGATGGGGATCGTCGCCGACGCCGCGGCCGGCTATGCCCTGGACGGATACTTCACGGTCATCGACGGCATCGTCATCCCGCGCTGGTTTCTCGGCCCCGTCGGCGACCGGCTGCGCGATGCCGGGCTGAGCTTCGCCTACGCCGTCCTGCGGGCGCCGCTCTCCGTCTGCTCGTCGCGACTGCGGGCACGGGAAAGCATCGAGCTTGCCGAACCCGCCGTGATCGAGCAGCTCTGGCGGAGCTTTGCCGACCTCGGCGAGTTGGAGCGGCACGTCCTCAGCCTCGACGCGGAGGCTCCGGAGGAGGTCGCCGAGCTGCTCGCCGGGCGCCTGGACGACGGCAGCCTCGCGATCTCCGCGCCTTGAGCGAGCGGCGCCCGCCGGGTGGCAGGCGCCGGCTCTGCCGCGCTATTTGACCGTCAGGGTGCCTTCCATACCGGCCTCGCGGTGGCCGGGGACCGAGCAGAAGAAGGTGTATTCGCCGGGTTTGAGGTCGACCACGGTCGAGTCGGAGCTGCTCTCGATCAGTTCCGTTGCACCAACCTCTTTGCCGCTGGAGTCTTCGATCGCGACATCGTGAGTCAGCGGTTGGGGGTTGTCGAATGCGATCGTAACTTTGCCCGCTTCGGCTTCAGCTTCGGTGGTCGTGTAGGCGAGGCCGCCGCTCGGGTCGGCCTCGAAGCTGACCGTTGCGCCGCCTGTGCCTCCGCCGCCGGCCGATCCTCCCCCTCCGCCGCCGGTCGTTTCTTCGGTTGTCGTCTGGCCGCCGCCAGAAGTCGTCGTGTCATCGTCGCTGTCACCACAGGCGACGAGGGCAAGAGCTGCCAGAGCCAGTGCGAGAAGGGCGCCGAACTTCTTCATCGGTGGAGTCCTTTCCTGGGGGAGAAATGCTCAGTGAGACTGTACCCGCATACGTGAGCGGTACGCCCGCGGTTCAGCGACCCTCGAACTCGGGCGTGCCGCCGCCGAAGAAGGCAGCGACGCCGTTGCGCAGGTCCTCGGTTGCCATGCTGTCGGCGATCCCGTGGCGCTCGAGCTGCAGGTGCTCGGTGAGGTTGTTCTCGATGCTCACGCCGACCAGTCGCTTGGCCATCTTCACGTAGTAGGGCGCCTTGGCGGCCAGCTTCTCGGCCTTGGCCTTTGCACGGTCGATCAGCTCGTCGGCCGGCACCACCTCGGAGACGAGGCCCTCGGCGAGGGCCTCGGCGGCCTTCAGGTTGGGGTCGTTGAGCAGCAGTTCCAACGCTTTGCTCGGCCCTACGACGCGCGGCAGGAAGTAGGTCATGCCGCCGTCAGGCGAGGCGCCGATGCGGCCGTAAGCACAGGCGAAGAAGGCGTCCTCGGAGGCGATGCGGATGTCGCAGGCGAGGGCCAGCGAGAAGCCGGCCCCGGCGGCGGGACCGTTGACCGCGCAGACCACCGGGTAGGGGATGCGCCGCAGGTCGATGATCGCCGTGTGCAGGGCCTCGGCCCCGCGCCGCACCTGGGCGGGCAGGTCGATCTCGTCGCTCTCGACACCTTGCTGGAACCAGTTGACGTCGCCGCCCGCGCAGAAGGCCTTGCCGGAGCCGGTGACGATCAGCGCTCGCAGTGGTGCCTGGTCGGCGAGCCAGGCGAAGGCGGTGGTCAGCTCGCCGATCATCTCGGGGCTCATCGCGTTGAAGGCGTCGGGCCGATCGAGTGTCAGCGTGCCGATCTGTCCGTCGATTTCGATCCGCAGCGTGTTCAGCTCGGGCGGGCTGCTGCTCAGGGTTTCGGTGCTCATCTCGCTCTCTCCGTATATGGGTGAAGTATTGGCCGGGTGGCCAGGAGCCTACCCTTTGCTTAGTGAGCAAAGCCGATGACAGGGGGGCCTCGCGCGAGGAGCGCATCGCGCAGCAGCGCCGCGAGTTGCCCGATTCGCCCGGCGTCTACCTCTTCCACAGCGCCGAGGAGGAGGTCCTCTACGTCGGCAAGGCGCGCTCGATCCGCAAGCGCATCGCCTCTCACTTCTCCGGCGGCGAGCCGCGCCTCACCTCGCGCGTCGAGCGCATCGAGTTCCTGGTCACGTCGACCGAGGCCGAGGCTCTGCTCGCCGAGCAGAGCTTCATCAAGCGCCACCGGCCGCGCTTCAACATCCGCCTGCGCGACGACAAGTCCTATCCCTACGTTTGTGTCAGCCTCGACGAGGATTACCCGCGGGTCTATTTCACCCGCGAGAAGCACCGTCCCGGGCGCGCCTACTTCGGCCCCTTCTCCAGCGCCAAGCGGGTGCGCGAGACCCTCGACCTGCTCGGCAAGCTCTTCCAGTTCCGCACCTGCGAGGGGGCAGAGCCCGGCCGCCGCTCGGGCAGCCCCTGCCTCGACTACTACATCAAGCGCTGCGGGGCGCCCTGCGTCGGCTACGTCAGTCAGGGGGAGTATCGGCGCAACGTCGAGGCAATCGTTGACTTCCTCTCCGGCCGCTACCGCCAGGTCGAGGCTGACGAGCAGGCGAAGATGGAGGCCGCGGCCGCGGCGCGCGAGTTCGAGCGGGCGGCTCTGCATCGTGACCGCCTGGCGGCGATCACCTCGCTTTTCGAGCGCCAGCGTGTCGCTGGCGGCACGGTCGGCACCGCCGACCTGATCGGTGTCGCCGCCGAGGGGCAGGATGCCAACGCCCAGGTCTTCCAGGTGCGCGACGGCATTCTCGCCGAGCGTCAGAGCTTTTATCTCGACAACCAGGCCGAACGCGGCCTGGCCGAGGTTGCCGAGGAGTTCGTCGGCCAGTACTACTCGGCCTCGCCGGCTGTGCCGCGCACGGTCATCGTTGGCCCCTACCTGCGCGAGCGGGTCGAGCTGCTCGAAGCAGCACTCGGCGAGCGCCGCGGCGGCACGGTCGAGGTGCGGGTCGCCGAGCGAGGCGACAAGCGGCGCCTGCGCGAGCTCGCCGAGCGCAATGCCAAGCTGGCACTTGATCAGGACCGCCTGCGCCGCGAGCACCGTCGCCAGCGCCGGGTCGAGTCGCTCGCCGACCTACGCGAGGCGCTCGGCATGCAGGAGCTGCCGGTGCGCATCGAGGGCTACGACATCTCCAACATCGGCGGTGAGCACACGGTCGCCTCGATGGTCGTCTTCGAGGGCGGCGCGACGAAGAAGGCTGACTACCGGCGCTTCCGCGTACGCGGCGAGGAAGGCGGCGGGCGCGGCGAGTGGTCCGACGACTTCGCCTCGATGGAAGAGGTGCTCAGGCGACGGATGAATCGCTACCTCGAGCAGGTCGAGCTCTCGCCCCATGACAGCAAGCGCGACGCGAGCTTCGCAGCGCTGCCCTCGCTGGTCGTCATCGACGGTGGCAAGGGCCAGCTTTCTGCCGGGATGCGCGTCCTGCGCCCCTTCGTCGAGCGCGGCGTCACCGTGATCAGCCTGGCCAAGAAGCTCGAGGAGGTCTATCTGCCGGGCCACTCGGCGCCGATCGACCTGCCGGCTGACTCGGAGGCTTCGAAGCTGCTGCAGCGGGTGCGCGACGAGGCTCACCGCTTCGCGATTGATCACCATCGCGGCCGCCGCGATCGGGCGATGACCGGCTCGGTGCTCGACGAGCTGAAGGGTGTCGGACCGGTCCGCAAGCGGGCTCTACTGCAGCATTTTGGCTCTCCAGAGCGCTTCATTGCCGCCACGCGAGAGGAACTCGAAATGGTGCCCGGTGTTCCTGGCAAGGTAGCTCGTGAGATCCATGAACAATTGAACAGGACCGGTTGATGGCGGAAGCAAAGGAAGCGGAGCTGGCGGAAGCCGAACGCGACGGAGGGGTACCCCGTGGGGTGCGCCTCATCGTGATCACCGGCCACTCGGGGGCCGGCAAGTCGGAGGCGATTGCCGCCTTCGAGGACGGTGGTTACTTCTGCGTCGACAACCTGCCGCCACGGATGATCAGCAGCCTCGGTGAGCTCTTCCGCCACGAGGGCAGCGGTGTGGAGCGCGCTGCGGTCGTCTCCGACGTGCGCGGCGGTGACTACTTCGACGAGCTGCTGCAAGTGCTCGAAGAGCTGGAGAGCGATGGCCTCGAGCCGACCGTGCTCTTCCTCGAGGCTGACGAGGAGACCCTGGTCGACCGCTACAAGGAGACCCGCCGTCGCCACCCGTTGGCGCCGGAAGGGCGGATCGTCGACGGGATTCGCGCCGAGCGGGAGCTGCTGGCGCCATTGCGCGAGCGGGCTGACATGGTGATGGACACCAGTGACCAGACCAGTGGCATGCTGCGCCGGCGGATCGCCGAGGAAATGCTAGGCATGCACGAGAGCGGCAAGATGGCCCTGACGCTGCTCACTTTCGGCTTCAAGAACGGGCCGCCGCGCGACGCCGACCTGACTCTCGACGTGCGCTTCTTGCCCAATCCTCATTACGTCGACGAGTTGCGGCCAATGACCGGACTCGACGTGAAAGTGCGGGAGTACGTTGAGGCCGGCACTCAGGCGGGCGAGTTCTACGGCCGTCTCTTGCCGCTACTCGACTTCCTCGTGCCGGCCTATGTGACCGAGGGTAAGAGTCACCTGACGATCGCCGTCGGCTGCACCGGCGGCCGCCACCGTTCGATCACGGTGGCAGACCGCATCCGCCGCGAGCTTGAGAGCCGCGACGACGTAGTCGTCCACGTCAAGCACCGCGACGCGGAGCTGGACTGACCCCGGCCGACGGGCCGATACGTCAAGTCAAACTTGACGTATCGGCCCGTCGGCGGGCTTGGCGGCCTAGAATCGCGCGCCCTTGGCCGAACCTGTCATCTCCATTCGCGGCCTGCGCAAGAGCTACGGCGATTTCGAAGCGGTTCGCGGCATCGACCTCGAGGTCGAGCGCGGCGAGGTCTTCGCTTTCCTCGGCCCCAACGGCGCTGGCAAGACGACCACGGTCGAGATCCTCGAGGGCTACCGCGAACGTAGCGCCGGAGCTGTGGACGTGCTGGGCGAGGACCCGCAGCGCGCCGGCCGTGCCTGGCGCGAGCGGATCGGCATCGTCCTGCAGAGCAGTCGCCTCGATCCCTACCTGACGGTGCGGGAGTCACTCGCCCTCTACGCCGGCTACTACAGCGCGCCGCGGCTGGTCGACGAGGTGATCGAGCTGGTCGGCCTGGGGGGGAAGGAGGGCGAGCGTACCGGGCGGCTATCGGGGGGCCAGCAGCGTCGCCTAGACGTGGGCATGGCCTTGATCGGCGATCCGGAGTTGCTCTTTCTCGACGAGCCGACCACCGGCTTCGACCCCGCCGCGCGGCGCCAGGCCTGGGAGACGATTGCCGGCCTGCGCGAGCTGGGTAAGACGGTCTTCCTCACCACCCACTACATGGACGAGGCGCAGCGCCTTGCCGACCGCGTGGCGATCATCGCTGCCGGGGAGATCGTCGCCGCCGGTACGCCCGATGAGCTCGGCAACCGCGAGAGTCTGCCGACACGGATCAGCTACCGGCTGAACGGCGAGCCGGTTTCGCTGGAGACGAGCACGCCCGTTGCCGAGTTGGCCCAGCTCACGCAGCGGGCCCTCGAGCAGGGCTTGGAGCTCGAGGAGCTCGAGGTCAAGCGGCCGACCCTGGAGGACATCTACCTGGAGCTGACCGAGTGAGCGGCCTCGCCCTTGTCGCACACCAGTTCCGCTATGACCAGAAGGCCTTCTGGCGTAACCCGGCGGCGGTTTTCTTCACGGTCGGCTTTCCGGTCATCCTGCTGTTGATCTTCGCCACCGTCTTTGGCGACCAGACGCTCGATCTGCGCGGCGGCATCGACACGACCACCTACTACGTGCCGGCGATCATCACCCTGGCGGTGATCTCAGCGACGATGCAGTCGCTGGCCATGTCGCTGGTCATTGCCCGCGAGGACGGTCGCCTCAAGCGGGGGCGGGGGACGCCGATGCCGGCTTGGGTCTTCATCGCCGGGCGCATTGGCAACTCGATCGTTACTGCGCTGATGATGCTGGCGCTGATCGCCGTCCTGGGCAGCGTGTTCTATGACGTTGCCATCCCCTGGGGTCAATTGCCGGAGATCCTCATCGTGCTCGTCGTAGGCGCCGCCGCCTTCTGCTGCCTGGGTATCGCGCTGACCGCAGCGATTCCCTCACAGGACGCCGCCGCGCCGATCGTCAATGCTTTGCTGCTGCCGCTCTACTTTCTCTCCGGCATATTCATCCCCGACGACGAGCTGCCCCAGGGAGTGATCGACTTCGCCAACCACTTCCCGGTGCGTGACTTCTTCCAGGCCTTCCTCGACGCTTACATCCCCGCTGGGGGGAGCTCGGGCCTCGACTGGGGCAATCTCGCCGTGGTCGCGATCTGGGGCGTCGCCGGCCTGCTGCTCGCCATCCGCTTCTTCCGCTGGACCCCACGCGGCGGCTGATCCGCTTGCCCGTATAGCCTCCCCGGCGCAATGCTGCATCACGTTCTTCTGGAGGTCGGAGACCTTGAGCGGAGCGCGTCGTTCTACGACGCGCTGCTTGCGCCCCTGGGTTGGCGACGGCACTTCGAGGAGGACGAGACGATCGGCTGGGGCATCGCCAAGCCGGTCTTCTTCATCTCGGCTCATCACGACCCCCAGGCGGGGTTTGGCTTGATCAGCTTCTCGGGCTTGGGAATCGTCGCCGTCAAGGCGGCCTGGGAGGCCGGCGTCGGCGCCGGCGGGGTCAGCGTCTCCGACCCTGGCGATCGCCGCTCGTACGGCTCCGGCTCCTACTCGGCTTTTCTCAAGGACCCCGACGGGTACGAGATAGAGATCACCATCGGGTCCGACTAGGACCACCAAACGACTCCAGGAGGGTTTGAGGCAATGGCTGTGAAGGTCGGAATCAACGGCTTCGGGCGGATCGGGCGCAACGTCTTCCGGGCAGCGCACGCGGCTGGAGCCGACCTCGAGTTCGTCGCCGTCAACGACCTCACCGATCCGGCGACGCTTGCCAACCTGCTCAAGTACGACTCGATCCTCGGCCGCTTTCCCGGTGAGGTGGCGCTTAGCGGCGACACGATCACGATCGACGGCAAGCCACTCAAGGTGCTCTCCGAGCGCGATCCGGCGGCGCTGCCCTGGGGTGAGCTCGGCGCCGACGTGGTGATCGAGTCGACCGGCTTCTTCACCGCCCGCGACGACGCCGCCAAGCACCTCGCCGCCGGCGCCAAGAAGGTGATCATCTCCGCCCCGGCCAAGGAGCCCGACGTGACCGTCGCGCTCGGCGTCAACTTCGACGAGGCCTACGACCCGCAGAGTCACGACATCATCTCCAACGCCTCTTGCACGACCAACTGCTTGGCGCCACTGGCCAAGGTGCTGCACGAGGCGTTCGGGATCGAGCAGGGTCTGATGACCACGATCCACGCCTACACCGCCGACCAGCGCCTGCAGGACATGCCGCACTCCGACCCGCGCCGCTCGCGCGCCGCGGCGCTCAATCTGATTCCAACCACGACTGGCGCCGCCAAGGCCGTCGGCCTCGTCCTGCCGGAGCTGAACGGCAAGCTGAACGGGTTCTCGATGCGGGCCCCGGTACCGACCGGCTCCGCCGTCGACCTCGTCTTCACCACCCCGAACCCCCTCGACGTCGACCAGATCAACGCGGCGCTGAAGGCTGCCGCTGAGGGGCCGATGAAGGGCATCCTCGCCTACACCGAGGATCCGATCGTCTCGACCGACATCGTCGGCGACCCGCACTCCTCGATCGTCGACGCCGGTGGCACGATGGTGATCGGCGACGGCCGCATGGCGAAGACGATCGCCTGGTACGACAACGAGTGGGGCTACTCGAACCGCTGCGTAGAGCTGGCCGGCAAGGTCCTGCCCTAGCGGGCCGTCGGGACCCGGTCCGGTGAGTTTCGCCAAGGCAAGTGTCCGCGACGCCGACGTCGCCGGCAAGCGCGTCCTCGTGCGGGTCGACTTCAACGTGCCCCTCGATGGGGGCCAGGTGGCCGACGACACGCGGATCCGAGCGGCGCTGCCGACGATCGAGCTGCTGCGCGAGCGCGGCGCGGCCCTGATCCTTGTCTCGCACCTCGGCCGCCCCAAGGGCAAGGTCGACCCAGCGCTCTCGATGCGACCGGTCGGTGAGCGGCTCGGCGAGCTGCTCAGCGCTGAGGTGAAGCAGGCACCGGCCGTGGTGGGGACCGACGTGGAGACGATGGCAGCGGGACTCTCGCCCGGCGACGTGCTGCTGATCGAGAACGTGCGCTTCGAGCCGGGGGAGACCGATGACGACCCGATCCTTGCCAAAGCGCTGGCGGGCCTTGCCGACATCTACGTCAACGACGCCTTCGGCGCTGCCCACCGCGCCCACGCCAGTACGGCTGGGGTCGCCGCCATGCTGCCCGGCTACGCGGGGCTGCTGCTAGAGCGCGAGGTGACCGAGCTGACCCGCGTGGTCGAGTCGCCGCAGCGCCCGCTGGTAGTCGTACTCGGTGGTGCCAAGGTGAGCGACAAGGTCGGCGTCATCGACCGCTTCCTCGAAGTCGCCGACGAGATTCTCATCGGCGGCGCGATGTGCTTCAGCTTCTACCGGGCCCAGGGAATCGCGACCGGCAACTCGCTGGTCGAGGAGGCGGGGGTGAAGCTGGCCGAGCAGGCGCTGCGCCGGGCGGACGGTTCGCGCTGCGAGCTGCGCCTGCCCACCGACCTGGTCCTCGGCGAGCGTTTTGACGTCGACGCCGAGCCGCGCCAGAACGACGGGACCGAGGTGCCCGACGGCTGGATGGGCCTCGACATCGGCCCGCGCAGCGCCGCCGCCTACGCCGAGGCGATTGCCGCGGCTGGGACCGTGCTCTGGAATGGCCCGATGGGCGCCTTCGAGCTGCCCGCCTTTGCCGCTGGCACCCGTAGCGTCGCTGAGGCCGTCGCCGCGGCGCGGGCCACCACTGTCGTCGGTGGCGGCGACTCGGTCGCCGCCCTGCAACAGTTCGGTCTCGCCAGCAAGGTGGACTGGCTTTCGACTGGAGGAGGAGCGTCCTTGGAGCTGCTGGAGGGAAAGAAGCTGCCCGGCGTGGAGGCCCTGCAGGATGCCTAGAACGCCCTACATCGCCGCCAACTGGAAGATGCACAAGACAGTCGCCGAGGCGGGGGAGTTCGTCGACGCGCTGCTGCCGCAGATCGCCGCTACGCAGAGCGACGTGGTCATCTGCCCACCGTTCACGGCGCTGACCGCGGTGGTCGAGCGGCGCTATGGCACCGCCGTCAAGGTCGCCGCCCAGAACATGCACGAGGAGAACTCGGGCGCCTTCACCGGCGAGGTCTCGGCGTCGATGCTGGCCGAGCTCGACGTCGAAGCCGTCGTCCTCGGCCACTCTGAGCGCCGCCAGCTCTTCGGCGAGACCGACGAGGCACTGGCCCGCAAGGTGCCCGCCGCGCTCGCTGCAGGCCTCGAGCCGATCCTCTGCGTCGGCGAGACCGAGGAGGCGCGTGACGGAGGGCAGACCGAGGCGGTGCTCGAGCGCCAGCTGCAGGCCGACCTCGCTGCGGTCGAGGGCGCCCAGCTGGGTGAGGTCGTGATCGCCTACGAGCCGATCTGGGCGATTGGCACCGGCCGCACCGCCACGCCCGAGCAGGCCCAGGAGGCCTGCGCCTACATCCGCGACCTGCTGCGCGAGCGCGGCGCCCCCGCGGACGCGGTGCGCATCCTCTACGGCGGCTCGGTCAAGCCGGACAACGCGGCTGAGTTGATGGGCCAGCCCGATATCGACGGCGCGCTGGTGGGAGGGGCGAGCCTCGATGCCAGCGACTTCGCGGAGATCGTCAAGGCGGCCGGTTGACCACGACGGTCCCCTCGCTGGCGCTGATCATCCTCGACGGCTGGGGGCTGGCCGAGCCCGGCCCCGGCAACGCCATCTCGCTGGCCGAGACGCCCGTCTTCGACCGGCTCTGGAGCGAGTTCCCCCACACGCAGCTCTCTGCCCAAGGCCGCGACGTGGGTCTTCCCGACGGGCAGATGGGCAACTCGGAGGTCGGTCACCTCAACCTCGGCGCCGGGGCGATCGTCAAGCAGGACCTGGCCCGCATCGACGACTCGATCGCCGACGGCAGCTTCTTCGACAACGAGGCGCTGCTTGCCGCCTGTGACCGTGCCCGGCGCAGCCCACGCGGTCGTTTGCACCTGCTTGGCCTGGTCTCCGACGGCGGCGTGCACTCGGGCTGGGAGCACATCGAGGCGACGATCGAGCTGGCTTCGCAGGAGGGCGTGCCCGACGTCGTCTTTCACGCTTTCACCGACGGTCGCGACACGCTGCCCCACGGCGGGCGCGGCTACCTGGAGGAGCTGGAGCGCTGGCTGCGCCAGGCGGGGCGCGTGGCGACGGTCAGCGGCCGTTATTACGCGATGGACCGCGACACGCGCTGGGAGCGCACCAAGCTCGCCTACGACGCGATCGTCCACGCCGAGGGGCTGCGTGCGCAGAGCTCCGGAGAGGCGATCGAGGCTTCGTATGAGCGTGAGGAGACCGACGAGTTCGTCAAGCCGACGGTGATCGGCGACTACGACGGCGCTGAGGACGGCGACGTTGCCTTCTTCATCAACTTCCGCCCCGACCGGGCGCGGCAGATGACCCGTGCCCTTGCCGACCCGGACTTCGAGGAGTTCTCGCGTGGCGCCCCCCTGCTCGAGCTGACGACGATGACCGAGTACCGCAAGGGCTGGCCCTATCCAGTCGCCTTCCCCGAGGCGCGGCCGCAGACCACCTTGGCCGAAACGATCGCCGGTGCCAGCGGCAGTCAGTTGCACGTCGCCGAGACCGAGAAGTACGCGCACGTCACTTACTTTTTCAACGGCGGCCGTGAGCAAGAGCTCGGGGGGGAAGAGCGTTGCTTGGTCGACTCGCCACGCGACGTGCCCACCTACGACCACAAGCCGGAGATGAGCGCCCGCGCCGCTGCCGAGGCCTTCGTCGGCCACTGGCGGAAGGGCGACTACCGCTTCGGCATCATCAACTTCGCCAACCCAGACATGGTCGGCCACACGGGTGTCATCCCCGCCGCGGTGGCGGCGGTCGAGACGGTCGACGCCTGCCTTGGCGACGTGGTCGAGGCGGTCAGCGCCAAGGGCGGCGCCTGCATCGTCACGGCAGACCATGGGAACTGCGACCACATGCTCGAGCCCGACGGCTCGCCAAACACCGCGCACTCGCTCAACCCGGTGCCGCTGGTCGTCACGGCGGAGGGCCTGGCCCTGCGCGAGCAGGGGATCCTCGCCGACGTCGCTCCCACGGCCCTGGAGCTTTTGGGAATCCCCCAGCCCGAGGCGATGACCGGCCGCTCGCTGATCGCGCAAGCAGGATTGACCCCCCTATAGGGGGGTCAATGTCGGTTACGCGAGATGCGGGTAGAGCCGGAGCGACTGAGATTTGAGATCGGGGCGCGGGACGACGCGGCCCGGACCGGCGTTCTTCACACGGCGCATGGTGAGATTCAGACGCCCGCCTTCATCCCCCTGGCGACCAAAGGGACGGTGCGCGGTCTTGAGGCTCGCGAGGTAGCTGGGTTGGGCTACGAGATGGTGCTGGGGAACACGTACCACCTGTTCGTCTCTCCGGGGCCGGAGCGGATTGCTGCTGCGGGGGGCCTGCATGGGTTCATGGGGTGGGAGCGGGCGTTGATTACGGACTCAGGCGGGTTTCAGGTGTTTTCGCTGGCGCACGGTGGGGTTGCCAACGAGGTCAAGGGGAGTGGGAGGCAGGGGGGAGACCACGGCTCGGTGGTCTCTATCGAGGAGGAGGGGGTGCATTTCCGCTCCTACCGTGACGGGGCGGAGCTCTTCATCTCGCCGGAGGTCTCGATGCAGGTGCAGGCGGCGCTCGGCTCCGACATCGCCCTGGTCTTCGACGAGTGCACGCCTTTCCACGCCGATCGGGATTACACGGCGCGCTCAACTGAGCGAACCCACCGCTGGCTCGATCGCTGCCTTGCCTGGCATGCGGACAACGGGCCGGTGCGACAGGCGGTCTTCGGCATTGTCCAGGGCGGAGTCCACGAGGACCTGCGCCGCGAGTCGGCTTCCTACATAGGGGAGGCAGGGGTTGACGGCATCGCGATCGGCGGCACACTCGGCCGCGACAAGTCCGAGATGCGCGAGGTGCTGGCGATGACCGCCCCCCTGCTGCCCGAGCAGGCGCCTAAGCACCTGCTCGGCATCGGCGAGGTCGACGATCTGCTGGCTGGCATCGCGCTCGGCCTCGACGTCTTCGACTGCGCCGTTCCCACCCGTCTTGCTCGCCACGGCGTCGCCCTAGTCCCCGATCCCGAGAACCGTTTCCGCCTCGACCTGCGCAAGTCAGGCCATGAAGGAGACCGCGAGCCGATCGTCCAGGGCTGCCCCTGTCCGGCCTGCCAGCACCACGACCGCGACTACCTCAGCTACCTCTCCCGGGCCGAGGAGCTGACCGCCGTGCGCCTCATTTGCCTGCACAACCTCACCTACCTGCAGGAGCTGATGGTCCACGCTCGCGCCGCCATCGCAGCGCGCTCCTTTGCCGAGTACTCCAGTTCGATCAGGGAGGGGAGAGCCCCCTGGTCATTCGGTGTTATCGCGGACTAGTTCTTCGAATTCGTCGACGACCTTTTCGATTGTGTTACCGGTGACTTCCTTGACTTTGACCCCCGCGGCTTTGTCGGTCGTATAGATCACCGCGGCGGCTACGGCGGCGGCGATCAGGACGAGGGCGACGAGAGCCAGCACGAAGCGGGCGAAGCGTGAGAAGCCGCTGCGCTTGTGTTGCGCGGCCGATGGCGGGGTAGCCGCCACAGGGGGTGGCACGGGGGCCTGGCGGACGGGACGCCGCGTCGGCGAGGGCACCGGCCGATACTCGGTCTGCGCAGTCTGGTCGAGGCGGCGGGTCGCGGTCTCGCCACCGAGCACGCGGGTCGTGTCCGTCCCCTCGCTCAGCGGCAGGGTCACGTCCTCGCCTTGCAGGCCGAGCTCCAGCCCCCCGGCTAGCTCGCTGGCGCTGGCATAGCGACGGGCCGGGTCCCCCTCGAGGGCGCGTAGCACGGCGGCCCCCAGGGTCTCTGGCACGTCCTCGTTGTAGGTGCTGGGCGGCAGCGGTCGCTCGTTCTGCTGGCGCACGGCGAGCTCTGCCAAGGTCGAGCCCTCATAGGGCAGGCGCCCGGTGAGGAACTGGTAGAGGACGACGCCGAGCGCGTAGACGTCGGTGGCGGGGGTTGCCTCCTCGCCGCGCACTTGCTCGGGCGAAAGGTAGGCGGCCGTGCCGACCACCGAGCCGACCTGGGTGATGCGCGTCTGTTCGACCGCGCGGGCGATGCCGAAATCGGTCAGCTTGACGGTCATCTCTCCGCCGCCCACCGGGCCGCCGACGACCATCAGGTTGCCGGGCTTGACGTCGCGGTGGATGATGCCGCGCCGGTGGGCGTAGTCAAGGCCGGCGCAGGCCTGGGCGCCGATCTCGGCGGTCGAATCGGCGTCGAGCGGTCCCTGCCGTTGCAGGATCTGCGCCCCAGAGCGCCCCTGCACGTACTCCATGACGATGTAGTGGCGCCCCTCGTCGATGCCCGTGTCGTAGACCTGGACGATGTTGGGGTGGATCAGCTTCGCCACGGCCAGCGCCTCGCGCCGGAAGCGGGCGACAAAGCGCTCGTCGTCGGAGAGGTGCTCGGCGAGGATCTTGACCGCGACGCTGCGCTCCAGGGTCAGATCGGTCGCCATGTGGACGCTCGACATGCCGCCGGAACCGAGCCGGTCACCGATCTCGTAGCGGCCTGAGAGGATGCCTGCCGCCATCACTCGTCCTCTTCGACGCCCGGTTCGGCGGGCTCGCCGGGGCTGACCCCGCCGGGGGCTCCCGTGCCGCCGTCTTCGCTCGGCGGCGGGGTGCTCGGTAGCTCTTCTTCCTTTTCCGCGTCCTGTTCTTCCTTTTCGACTTCCTTCGCTTCCTTTTCAGCTTCCTTTTCCGCTCGCTCCTCTTCCTTTTCGCGCTCCTTTTCGGCCTTTTTCTCCTGGCCGGGTGGTTCTCGCTCTTCGTCGCTTGTCTCTTCGGTGTCGGGGGGGGCTTCGATCGTCGTTTCTTCGCAGGTCGTCACCACTTCGTCGAGCCGCGCCACGCCCTGTTGCAGCGCCTGTCTCAGCTCTGGGTCGACCCCTTGGAGCGACTCCACCTGGGCGCTGATTTCGTCAGCTGCGTTGGCCGCTCCGCCGCATTCGCCTTCGTTGGCCAGCTGCTTGACCGCATCGAGATTTTCGGTGATCTCCTGCGCGGTCGTGCCGGGCAGGAGATCGGCGTCCTCACCGCCGCAGGAGGCGAGCGTCACGGCACTGGTCAGCCCCAGCGCAAGGGCGAGCGTGAATACAACGAGTCGACGCATCGCTGCGAGTCTAGACAACGTCCCCGGGCGCGGATTTTCCCTGCAATTGTGCGTCACTGGCCGGTGTAGAGGCGGTTGGCGAGGCGGCTTGGCAGGCCAGCGGCGGTGATTGGCCCGGCGGCTCGCTCGACGTCGTAGGGGACGCGGTGGAAGTGCGCAGTCTCGGCCTCCGTATCGAGCTCCAGCCAGGCGGCGCGGGGATCGCCGTCACGAGGCTGGCCGACGCTGCCGGGATTGACTAGCCAGGAGCCCTCGGTGAGGTCGAGCAGCGCGCCGTCACTGGCCTGGGCGCCGCGCGTCTCGCTGCCGGTGTTCGTCGCGGGGCGATTGAAGAAGAGGGCGACGTGCGAGTGGCCGACCAGCGCCACGCGTTGCGGATGGGAATCCATCGAAGCCTCGGCTTGATCGCTGGAAAGCACGTACTCCCACACTGGGTCGCGGGGCGAGGCGTGGAAGAGCCCAAAGCCGGCACGCTCCCCCTGCGGCTCAAGCTCGCGCAGGAACGCGAGCGCCCCATCGCTGGCGTGCTCTCGTGTCCACTCGACCGCCGCCGCGGCGGCCTCCGAGAAGGAGGAGATGTCGAGACCACCGAGCACAGCGATGTCGTGGTTGCCAACCAGGCAGAGTTGGCAACGCTCGCGCACCAGCTCGATGCAGGCGTCGGGCTCGACTCCGTAGCCGACCACGTCTCCAAGGCACCAGGTCTCCTCGACGCCGGCGGCCTCGGTCGCGGTGAGGACCGCTTCGAGCGCCGGCAGGTTGGCGTGGATATCGGTGATCACGGCGACCCGCACGCTGGCCAGCGTACCCGCGCCTGGGCCCGCCCCTCCATACGATGGGCGCGATGACCGTCGCCAGCGACCCGATCGCCGAGCTGCGCGCCGCCGTAGACCGCGCTGCGCGGGCGCTGCGCGACGGCGAGCCGACCGAGCCCGAGCCGACTCTGGAGCGACCGCCCAAGCCCGAGCTCGGTGACTACAGCTCCAACGCAGCGATGCTGCTCGCGGCGCCGCTCGGCGAAAGCCCGCGCGACGTCGCAAAACGCCTTGCGACCGAGTTGGGCGAGCAGCTCGGTGAGGGCACGGTCAGCCGCATCGAGGTGGCGGGGCCCGGCTTCGTCAACCTCTTCCTTGCCGACGATTGGTACCGACAGGTGATGGCAAGTCTCGCCACAGCCGGCGAACGGCTCGGCCCGGAGCCGGCCCCAGCGCCCGAGCGCATCCTGATCGAGTTCGTCTCTGCCAACCCCACCGGCCCTCTGCATGTCGGCGGGGGTCGGCACGCCGCTTACGGCGACGCGCTCGTTCGCTTGCTCGAGGCGGCCGGCCACGAGGTGACGCGCGAGTACTACGTCAACGACGCCGGTGGCCAGATCGAGCGCTTCGCCGCCTCGATTGCCGCTCGCATGCGTGGCGCAGAGCCACCCGAGGATGGCTATGGGGGCGAGTACGTGATCGAGCTTGGCGAGCGGATCGCCGCCGAGGGGATCGACCCCAACGACCTCGCCGCGGTGGGCAGGCGCGGCGTGGAGCTGGTGTTGGAGGAGGTGCGCGGCACGCTGGATCGCTTCGGCGTGGACTTCGACAACTGGTTCCACGAGCGCGACCTCTATATCCGTGGCGAGGTCGATATCGCCCTCGCACAGCTCGATAAGGGTGGGCATACCTACCGCAGCGAAGAAGCGCTCTGGCTGCGCACGACGACCTTCGGCGATGACAAGGACCGCGTGCTGATCCGCGCCAACGGCGAACCGACCTATTTGGCCGCCGACGTCGCCTACCACTGGGACAAGTTCGAGCGCGGCTTCGAGCGCTTGATCAACGTGCTTGGCGCCGACCACCATGGCTACGTAGCCCGCCTGCGCGCGGCGATCGCCAGCCTCGACGCCGATCCGAGTCGCTTCGAGGCGCTGATCATGCGCCTCGTCCACATCGTCGAAGGCGGCGAGCGGGCGCAGATGTCGAAGCGCAGCGGCGATTTCGTCGGCCTCGACGAGCTGCTCGACGACATCGGCGTCGATGCGACCCGCTGGTTCATGCTCTGGCGCAGTCACGACACGACGGTTGACCTAGACCTCGAGCTCGCCCGCAGCCAGTCCAACGAGAACCCCGTCTACTACGTGCAATACGCGCACGCCCGGATCGCCAGCATCCTGCGCAAGGCCGGTCGCGAGACCGAGCAGGTCGCTGCCCGCGCCGGTGCTGCCACGCCCGGTACCGCGCTGGAGCCCGCCGAGCGCGAGCTGATCAAGCGCCTGCTCGAGCTGCCCGAGGAGGTGCGCGAGGCCGCGGAGCGCCGCGCTCCGCACAAGATCTGTACCTACTCGACCGCCGTTGCCGCTGACTTCCACGGCTTCTACCGCGACTGCAAGGTGGTGGACGCCGAGGGCGAGGGGGTCGAAGAGTCGCGCCTGGCGCTCGCCCTGTTGACCAAGCGGACGATCGCCAGTTCGCTCGGCCTGCTAGGAATCTCGGCTCCGGAGCAGATGTGATGCTGGGTCGTCGTAAGAAAACCCCGGTGGTGGCGGAAGTGCCTGCGCCCAATGGCGCCTCGGCGCGCCTCGGCGCGCTCGGTCGAGCCGAGCTCGACGCCTACGGGGCGCTTGCCGGTGGCTTGCGCGGGGCGAATGCGGTGCTGGCCACCGGTCCGGCGAAGTCGCAAGTGGCACTTGGTCTGGCGGCGTCATCGCTCGCCGAAGGCCGGCGGGTCGCTCTGCTCGAGTGCGATCTGGCGGCGCCGGCGCTGGCCGGCACTCTCGGCCTCGCGCCGACGCCCGGCCTGCACGAGTACCTCAGCGACAGCGTCGAAGCAGCTGAAATCCTCCAGCCTCTGGTGCTTGCCGGGCCTGCTTCGGGGCGCGCGGCCGAGCCACTCGCCTGCATCGTCGCTGGTGAGACGTTGTCTGACCCGGTGTCGCTGCTGGATTCTGAGCGCTGCGACCAGGCAATCGAGAAGCTGCGCCGTGCCTATGACTTGTTGGTCATCGATGGCCCAGCATTGGAAGAAGACGCCGACGCTCTCCACGCCCTCGCCGAACACTCAAGCGCGACCCTGGTCTGCGGCGAGCGAGGGGAGATTCCCAAGCGGCTGCCGATCCCGGTCAACGGGCTTGTTCTCGTCGGCTAGGCCGACGGCTAAAGGTCGTAACGGGAGAGGTCGGTTTCGAGTCGTTCGGCGGCGTCGCTGGGCGGGCCCGGTTTCTGCTGGGGCGGCGAGGGGGGCGGCGCCGCACGGCGCCAGCGCAGGACGCCCAAGACGAGGGCGACGATCGCGATGAGAAAGGCGATCACCGGCACCAGGTAAGCCGAGAGATCGAAGCCCGAGCCGCGCGGCACGGCCAGCACCTCGGACCCGTACTGGGTGACGAGGGCGTCCTTGATCTCCTGCTTGGTCCTACCCGCGGCGATCAGGCGGGCGATGTAGACGCGCTGGCGCTCGGCCTGGGGTGCTTCGGAGAGCTCCAGCAGGGTGCCGCAGATCGGGCACATGACCTCGTCTTCGACATCGTTCAGCGTCGTCTGGGGCGCGCCCATGGCACCCGCGGGCAGGGCGAGCGCCAAGGCGCCGAGCAGGGCGGCCAGCAGAGCCCCGCGCCTCATCCGCGACCTTCGATCAGCGGCACGACCCGTTCCTGCAGGAAACGGTCGTCGAGGATCGGTCCCCGCCAGATCAGCGCCAGGCGGCCGCGCGGATCGACGAGAAAGTTCTCCGGCACGCCGGTCGAGCCGAAGGCCTCGCTGCGCTCGTCGCCGACCGAGCGCAGCTGCGGGTAGGTGGACGGGAATTCGTCCAGGAAGGCGAGGGCGTCGTCACGGTTGTCCTGCACGTCGATGCCGACCACGGTCACGCCGCGATCGCGCCAGTCGCGGTAGAAGCGCTCGAGGACGGGCGCCTCTTCGCGGCAGGGTTCGCACCACGAGGCCCAGAGGTTGACCAGCACCCACTTGCCGCGCTGTTCGGCGAGCGAGCCCTGTCCCGGCCCCGGCAGGGCGAGCAGCTGGCGGTCGGGAACCGGGTCGCCGACGGCGATCGTCGCGCCGCCCTTGCTGAGCAGGCCGAAGCTGAGCAGGCCGATGACCGCCAGCACCGCGAAGAAGGCGAGAAAGGAGCGCGCGCTCACTGCGACGCACTCTAGTTTGCGCTCGCCTCCGGCAACCTCCCAGCGGCCTTAGAATCAACCCCCAGCGCGGACGTAGCTCAGCTGGTAGAGCGCGAGCTTCCCAAGCTCGAGGTCGCGGGTTCGAGACCCGTCGTCCGCTTTTGATTCCCGCTGCCCTGCCACCTCCCGTGGAGCCGCCGGCCAACACGGTCGCCGTTGTCGCCTACGTCGAGCCCCGGCGGGGAAGGCTGACCAAGGCGGAGTTGCGTCGAGCGACCGTGCAACGCGCCGTCGCGGCCGGCCGGAAGAACCTGCCCGCACCCGGGGTGCGCGCCTACGAGAGGTTCGAGAAGGCGGCCTTCGAAGAACTTCTCGACGCCATCTGGATCCACGGCCAAGCCACCGAAATGGGCCTTGGCTTTACCCCCGAAGAGGTTTCCAGGGAAGTGGCGCTGCTCGTCGAGCAGGCTTTCGACGGCCCGGCCGAATACCGCCGCTTTCGGAAGGAAACCCGCTTCACCCGCCGGGATGTTCGCGAACGCGTCGAAGTGCAGATGCTCGCGGCGGCGATCCAAAGGAAGATCGAACGAGGAGCCCGCAACGAAGCCGAGCGGGCAAAGGCCTTTAGGGAGTTCATTGCCGCCTACACGGAGCGCTGGCGCTCGCGGACCGTTTGCGCTGCGGACTACCTGGACGAGCGCTGCTCAAACGGCCCGCCCCCGGCCGGCTGAGTCCGGAGGCAGCGCGGCAGGCTAGGCCGCTGCTGTGCGCGCGAGCGTCCGCTTCGCCTTCCGGCGGCGGCCGTTATGCGCCCCGTCGCGGCGTGGCTCGGCGCTCTTCACCTCGCGGTAGAAGTGCTCGGTGGCACCCCGCACGGGGCGTTCTCCCGCCAGCTCGATGAGGCCCGAGCGCAGCAGCTCGGTGACGTGGTAGTTGACGTTGCTGAGCGGCATGCGCAGCTCGTAGCTGAGATCGCTGGGGGAGAGCGTGCGCCCGCCGTCCATGCCCAGCACCTCGAGGATTGAGATGCGCAGTGGATGGGTATTTGCCCGGGCCAGAAGCTGCCAGTTCATGAGAATCCTCCGTCTCGTTGGGGGGTATCTACCAACTTATCGGTAGATACATACCAAAAATTGATGGTATAAATCTCAAAAAACGGGTAGATTCGTCCAGGTGACGCTTTTTGGGAAGGGGAATTCAATGGGAGAGAGGGTCCGATTTCGCGGTCTGCTGGGCGTGATTGGCGCCCTGCTTGTCTTGGGAGCTGTCGCACCGGTCGCGCTGTCGGCCGAGATCGACAACTCGACGATCATCGCCCCCCAGCACGATCCCCCCGAATCGATTGACGGCTGGCAGGCAGGAACCTGCACGCTCGACACGCCGCCCTGCTCGGTGGACACGCCGCTGCAGTTCTTCGAACAGGCCGCCGGCCACCCCCCGGTGGGCTTCACCCAGTTCATCATCAAGCAGGAACCGGGGCCGGTAGCCGGCGAAATCCCGGTCGGAAATCTGAGGACGGTTCGGGTCGACCTGCCCGAAGGTCTCACCGTCAACCCGCAGGCGACGCCGCAGTGCGAACTGGATCCGGGCGAGAGCCCGTCGACCTGCCCAGCGAACACCCAGGTCGGGACCAGCGCCGTGACGGCGACCAACCCACTCACCAGCCTCGCGGTGCCGATCCCGCCGGTGCCCGTCTACAACATCGTCCCCAAAACGGGCGAACCGGCCCTCTTCGGGCTCAGCATCGCGGGCAACGACGTCTACCTCGAGTCCGACATCGAATGGGAGGGCGACTACCACGAGTACTTCACGATCCATGTCGCCAAACTCAACCTGGTCGACATACCGGGCCTCGGGGATATGGCGCGGGTCGCCAAAAACCGGCTCGTCTTCGACGGACGCTCCGGCGACGGCACCTTCATCACCACGCCGAGCACCTGCTACGACCCGGAAACGCCGCCCTTCGAACAGGTTTACTCCACCTTCCTGCGGGCCGACTCCTACGAGGACGAAGACCCCAACTTCCCCTTTGGCTCGCCGTTCATCGAATCTCCTCTGCCGCCCGAAAAAATGCCGCTCGAATGCGAGTCGATCCCCTTCGACCCCTCGATCGCGGTCGACCCCGGCACCAGCCAGACCGACTCGCCCGCCGGAGCCGCGGTCGACGTCGAGGTCCCCTTCGAACCGGATCCGCTGACCCAGCTCCAGTCCCACGTGAGGACCGCCAAGGTGACCCTGCCTCAGGGCATGGGGCTGAACCCATCGGCCGCCAACGGTCTCGCCGCCTGCTCTGACGAAGAGTTCCGCAAGGGCGTGCGCGACCCGGCAAATGCCTGCCCCGCCGCCTCCAAGGTCGGAACGGTCGCCGTCGACACACCGCCGCTGCCCGACGGCTCGTTGAGCGGCGACGTCTACGTCGGTAGGCAGCTCAGCCGCGATCCCGCCTCCGGGCAGGCATACCGAATCTTCGTCGAAGCGAAGTCAGAGCGCTACGACATCCATGCGCGGCTGGTCGGCAACGTCAGCGCCGATCCCCAGACCGGACAGCTGACCACGACCTTCGCCGACAACCCGCAGGTGCCCTTCGAGTCCTTCCGCCTGCAGTTCAACGGCGGCCCCAAAGCACCGCTGACCAGTCCACCGACCTGCGGGCCGAACCAGACTGCGACGCAGATGACGCCCTGGTCGGGGAACCCGGCCGCGACCCCGGGCCAGAGCTTTTCGCTGAGCACTGCCCCGGGCGGTGGCGAGTGCCCGAAATCGATGGCGGCACGACCCTTCGCCCCCAGCTTCGCCGCTCGTACGACAAACCCCAAAGGCGGCGCCTTCACCCATTTCGTGGTCAACGTCGCTCGCTCTGACGGCAACCAGGAGCTGAAGGGCGTCGACGTCAAGCTGCCACCCGGCCTGACCGCGAAGCTGGCCGGCGTCCGCTACTGCCCCGAGGACGCGATCGCCGCCGCCGGATCAAACGCCGGCGCGGCTGAGGCCGTCAACTCGACCTGTCCCGGCTCGAGCCTGGTGGGCAGCGCCTCGGTCACCGCCGGGAGCGGGCCCAACCCGATCGGCCTCACCGGCAAAGCCTTCCTCGCAGGGCCCTATCGCGGGGCTCCCCTCTCCCTGGCAGTGGTCACCCCCGCCACGGCCGGGCCGTTCGACTTCGGCTCGGTTGTGGTGAGGGTGGCCCTGTTCGTCGATTCGCGTACGGCGCAGGTGAATGCCGTGTCCGATCCCATCCCACACGTCTTCGGCGGCGCCACGCTCGACGTCCGCAGCGTGGCGGTGACCCTGGATCGCAAACAGTTCGCGATCAACCCGACCAACTGCTCGCAGCTGGGCGTCGGTGGCACGCTGCGGGGCGGCGGCGCCAACCCGCTCGATCCAGCTGCCTTCAGCGCCCTGTCGGTTGGGGTCGCCTTCCAGGTGAACGGCTGCGAGAGGCTCGGCTTCAAACCGAAGCTCTACATGCGCGTCTTCGGCGGCACGCGCCGGGCGAAGAGCCCGAAACTGCGGGCGATCCTCAAAGCCCGCGACGGCGACGCCAATATCGGCCGCGCCGCGGTCACCCTGCCGAAGGCGTTGATCCTTGAACAGAGCAGCCTCGCCAACGTCTGCACGCGCGTCCAGTTCGCGGCGCATGACTGCCCCAAAGACTCGATCTACGGCTATGCGCGGGCCGAGACGCCGTTGCTCGATGGCCCGCTCAAAGGCCCGGTCTACCTGCGCTCCTCCGACAACGAACTGCCGGACATGGTCGCCGCCCTCAACGGTCAGGTGGACGTCGAGCTGGCCGGGCGCATCGACAGCGCCAAAGGCAGGCTGCGCACGACGTTCGACGTCGTCCCCGATGTTCCGGTCTCGAAGTTCATGCTCACCGTGCACGGCGGCAAGAAACGCGGCTTGCTGGTCAACACGACCAGCCTCTGTGCGAAGAAATACAAAGCGATCGCCCGCTTCAAAGCCCACAACGGCAAGAAGAGGAATATGCGGCCCAAGCTGAGGACGCCCTGCAAGAAGAAAGGGAAGCGCTAGGTCGGCTGGCTGGTCGGGCGGATGAGGATCTCGTTGACGTCGACGCCGGGCCGCTGCTCGAGGGCGTAGATCACCGCTTTGGCGATGTCCTCGTCACGCAGCGCCCACTCCCCGGGACGGTTGTCGAAGAATGGCGTGTCGGTCATACCGGGCTCGATCAGGGTGACCTTGATGTCGCGGTTCTCGTGCATCTGGCGCAGTTCGGCGCGCAGCGCCTCGCCGATCGCCGTCGCCGCCCACTTGGTCGCCGAGTAGAGCGAGCCAGGCAGGGCACGGCGGCCGGCGACTGAGCTGGTAATCAGGAAGTGCCCGTCGCCGCGCTCGATCAGGTGGGGGAGGGTGGCGCGGATAGTCAGCCCGACCCCGTAGACGTTGGTCAACACCATCGAGCGCCAGTGCTCGACCGACTCCTCGAGGAAGCCCCGCGTGGCGCCGAAGCCGGCGTTGGCGAAGACGGCATCGATGCGACTGAAGCGCTCGATCGCCGCGGCCGCCATCGCCTCCACCTGCTCCCACTCGGTGACGTCGCACTGCACGGCCAGCGCTCGCTCCTCGCCACCGAGCTCGGCGACCAGCTCCTGCAGCGGCTCCAGCCGCCGCGCGGCAAGAACCAACCGGTGAGTGCCGGCGGTCGCCCGCGCCGTGGCAGCCCCGATACCACTGGAAGCTCCGGTGATCAGGAGGACTGGATCGGCCACAAGCTGATTCTCTCAGCTCCAGCGTGTTCGGTAGAGGGCGGGGACCCCCAGGTCGCCGGACACTCAGCGCAAAGCGCGTCCGCCGACCTGGGGTCCCCGCCCTCCCGGCCTACGGACACTCAGCGCGAAGCGCGTCCGCCGACCCCGGGGCACTCGCCCCACCACGATGACCTTGCGATAATCCGCTGTCGTGGATCCCCAGCGCAAGCGGAAGATCCGGCTCGTGGTCGCCCTCGGTGTCGCCGTCCTCTTGGCGTCGGCGCTCGTCTACACGTCCTTCAGCGCCTCGACCGAGGCCAAGGAGCCCTCGCAGCTGCTCGCCGCGGCGCCGGGGACCACCTACGACATGACCGGCAAGGTCGTGCAGGGTTCGGTCAGGCACGAGGATGCGGGCCTGCGCTTCCGTGTCGCCGACCGCGACGACCCCGGCGAGAGCATTCCGGTTACCTACAGCGGCACCGTGCCGGACCCCTTCCGCGGCGGTCGCGAGATCATCCTTACGGGCGAGGTGCAGAACGGTGTCTTCGTCGGCGAGCGCGACACGCTGGTCACGAAGTGCCCGTCGAAGTTCACCACGAATGACAGCTAGCCTCGGCGGCGTCGCGCTGGCGCTTGCCTTCGTCACTGCGCTTTGCGCAGTGGGCGCTGCACTGCTGGGGCGCAACGGCGAGCAGCGCTGGATTCTCTTCTCGCGGCGCGCTGTCTACACCCTTTGTGCCCTGCTCACCCTCTGCGTCGCCCTGGTCGAGATGGCCTTCGTCGGCGACGACTTCTCGCTCTCGGTTGTCCAGGGCCATTCCTCGATCGAGACGCCGACCTTCTACAAGTGGGCGGCGATGTGGTCGAGCCAGGAGGGCTCGCTGCTGCTCTGGGCCTGGGTGCTCTCGGTCGCCTCCTCACTGGCGCTCTACGCGACGCGCAACAAGCTGCGTGAGATCGTCCCCTGGGCGACCGCGGTGATGGCCGGCGTGGCCAGTTTCTTCACCGGCCTGATGCTCTTCGCCGGCGGCGTCAACCCCTTCTCGACGCTCAGCCCGGTGCCGGCCGACGGGGTGGGGCTCAACCCATTGCTGCAGCACCCGAGCATGATGATCCACCCGCCGATGCTCTACTCGGGGTACGTCGCCTTCACGATCCCCTTCGCCTTCGCGATCGGCGCCCTCGTCACCCGTCGGATCGACGCATCCTGGATCCGCGCCACGCGCCGCTTCGCCCTGATCGCCTGGGCGTTGCTCGGCTTCGGTCTGCTGCTCGGCGCTCGCTGGTCCTACACCGAGCTCGGTTGGGGCGGCTACTGGGCCTGGGACCCAGTGGAGAACGCGGCGCTGATGCCGTGGCTGATCGGCACGGCCTTCCTGCACTCGATCATGGTCCAGGAGAAGCGCGGCATGCTGAAGGTCTGGAACGCCTGCCTGATCGTCGCCACCTTCTCGCTGGCGCTGCTCGGCACCTTCCTCGTTCGCTCCGGCGTGCTGCAGTCGATCCATGCCTTCGGCGACAGCACCGTTGGCCCCTACATCCTCGGTCTGATCGCCGTGATCCTGATCGGCTCGACGGTGCTGATCGTCTCCCGGCTCGACGACCTGCGCTCCGAGAAGCGGATCGACTCGCTCGCTTCGCGCGAGGCAGTCTTCGTCGTCAACAACCTGCTGCTCGTGGCGCTCTGCGCGACGATTTTCTGGGGCACCTTCTTCCCGCTGATCGCCGAGCTCTTCACCGGCGAGAAGTCCTCCCTGGCCGCACCCTGGTTCGACCGCTACACGACGCCACTGGCGATTGGCCTGGTGCTCTTCACCGGAATCGGCCCCCTGCTTGCCTGGCGGCGAATCAGCTGGGCCTCGGCGAAGCGCGTCTTCCTCGTGCCCGGGCTCGCTGCGGCGGCGGTGGCTATTGGGTTGCTGCTCTTCAGCGATGCCGCCTCCGAGCCCTGGGCGTTTGCCCTCTTCGTCTTCGCCGGCTTCGCCCTGGTCGGCCTGATGCAGGAGTTTTGGCGCGGGGCGGCGGCGCGCCGCTCGCTGCGCGGCGGCTCGATGCCGCAGGCACTGGTGGGGATCGTCTCACGCAACCGGCGTCGTTACGGCGGCTACATCGTCCACGTCGGCATCGTCGTGTTGCTGGTCGGAATCGCCGCTTCCTCGAGCTTCCAGACGAATCGCGACGTGCGGTTGGCGCCCGGCGAGAGCGCCGAGATCGATGGCCGCACGGTCACCTACGAGCGCACCACCGTGGCGGTCGATGCGCAGAAGCTGACGATCGGCGCAGTAGTCCGCGTTGATGACGGAGATAGGAGCTTCGTATTGCATCCCAGCCGGCGCTTCTTCCGCCCAAGCGGCACTGAGGGTGGCACGATCGCGGCCCTCTTCGATGGCGAGGCGACCACCGAGGTGGGCCTCAAAGCCGGTTTCGGCAGTGACTTCTGGATCGCCATGCAGCCCGACGTCACATCTCTGCTGGCCAGCGCTCGCGCTGCGGACGAGGGCTTCCGGGAATGCGTGCGCGGCGCCCCCGGCACGCCGCCGCAGTGTCGTGCCGTGTCGCAGCTGATGCGGGCGGCGAACGCGAACCCCTCGCTGCGCCCAGCGGCGCTCGCCCAGATCTTCCGCCTGCAGGAGGCGACCGCCGGGCAAATCGCCCGCGACTACCTGAGCGCGGGGGAGACCGCCACCTTCCGCGTGATCGTCGACCCGCTGGTCACCTGGATGTGGATCGGTGGCCTGATCGCTCTCGCCGGTGCGCTAATCGCGATCTGGCCGGCGCGCCGCCGCCGTGCCCTGATTGTCGACACCGAGTTGGAGGCGCTCAAGGAAGCCAAGTACCGCGAGATCCGCGACGCCGAGCTCGATCATGCCGCTGGCAAGCTCTCCGACGAGGACTTCGCCCTGCTCGACGCCGAGCTGCGCAGCGAAGCTGTTGCGATCCTCGACTCGGCGAACGGTGGGGGCCAAAGTGCGAACGGCAAGGCCGAGAAGATCGCCCAGAGCTAGAATCGCCCGAGCATGTACACGTTCCTTGGCCTAATCCAGGTGATCATCTCCGGAGTCTTGATCTTCCTCATCCTGCTCCACTCCGGCAAAGACACAGGGCTCTCCGGCGCCTTCGGCATCGGTGGCGGGGGAAGCTCCTTCGGAGGCGGCTCGATGGTCGAGCGCAACCTCGACCGGGCGACGGTCTTCTTCGCGATTCTTTTCGTCCTCAACACGATCGTCCTGCTGAAGATCTGAGCGAGGCTATGTGACGCGCGACGGAGATCGTCCGCCGCGCGTCAGTTCTACGTGTGCCCGGTTCAGTCCGAAGGGCTAGGGGTAGACCGTTTCAGGCAATGTGAATTCGATGTCGAGGTTCTGTTTCGTCTCATTTGTCCCGGCTGCTGCGGGCAGGCCAGACTGTGAGTTGACCAAGCCGTTGATGCTGATCGGAATAAATCCGAAGAGCGTCAGCACGCAACCGCTCGCCCCCGGAGCGGCGAAGGCGTTGTCAACTAACGTCCCATTCTCGAAGCCGATGACCCCTTCAAGGCCTGGATCGAAATCGGTTGGGAAGACGCCGCTGATTGGTTTATTCGGGGCTGGCGGACTGGTCGTGTTGTAGGTGAGCTGGAGTTTGATCGGATTCGTGAAACCGCCGACATAGCAGTTGCTCCCCAGCACGGGGTTTTCAAGATGGACGCGGATCGGCAGGGAAATTTCTTCCGCGCCAGCAGCAATTTGCGGTTGGCCCGCGATTTCCGTCACTGCATATAGCTTCAAGCCCTCGAGGTTGAGGAAATTGACCAGCCAATCCAAGCCGGTGATGCCGATGATGCCGCCCGGAACCTGCTGTTTGACCGGGGTCAGGCCGCCGAGTTTGGTGGCGACTACTTTGCCGTCTGCCAGCGCTCCTCCTGACAGGGTGATGGGATTTGCGATCGGTACGTCCTTGCTGCCCATCTGGAAATGACCCCCGTCGATGACTGCTCGCTGGCAGAGAACGACTTGGGGAATTTCACTTGGGCTGGGGCAGCCAGCGAATCGCTCATAACCGGCTTTCGTGGGCGTTGCCGTTGCGGTTGACGCCAGCATGCCGACCGCAACGAGTGCCGCTCCGATTGCGATGAACAGGCGGCTTAGCCGTCTTGTATTCATTTCTCTCTCCCTTGAATTTAGGCATATAAAAACGAGATCGTTCCCGTAAGGGAACGGTCCCGCTTTCAGATCATTGCGGATTCACTAGAGAAAAACTGATTGATTGACAACCGATAGGAGAGCGAAGCGATTGGGGAGTAAGGCCGGCCCGTTGTCTCTGTTCTTGACAAAAATGAGTTTTGTGTCCATACTGAGGACACAAAGCGGAAATCTGACAAGGAAGGAGCTTTGCATTGGAGGCAGTCAGCCATAGCCACGACCATGGTCCGGAGATCGAACTCAACCCGGCCACCTGGCGCGATGCCAAGCGCTATGCCTGGTTGCTCGGCCTGGTCGTTCCCTTCGCGCCCTTCCTCGCCTGGGGCAGCGTCGAGCTGACCGGCCTTGACGTCTTCTGGTTCTTCGGGCCGCTACTCGTCTTCGTTGCCTTCCCGATCCTCGACATCGTGATCGGCATGGACGCGACTAACCCGCCCGACAGCGTGCTCAAGTGGCTTGAGCGGGATCGCTTCTACCGCTGGTGCACCTACCTCTTCATCCCGATCCAGTACGCCGGCCTCGTCTTCGCCTGCTGGCTCTGGTCGAGTGGCGAGCTCTCGACCCTGGAGAGCATCGGCCTTGCCCTGACCATGGGCGTCGTCGGCGGCATCGCGATCAACACCGCTCACGAGCTGGGCCACAAGCGCGACGATCTCGAGCGCTGGCTGAGCCGCGTCGCTCTCGCCCAGACCGGCTACGGGCACTTCTTCATCGAGCACAACCGCGGCCATCACGTGCGGGTCGCCACGCCTGAGGACCCGGCCAGCTCACGCCTGGGGGAGAGCTTCTGGGCCTTCCTGCCGCGCACTGTGGCCGGCAGCCTCGGCTCGGCCTGGGGGATCGAGTGCGCCCGCCTCGACCGGCTCGGCAAGTCGCACTGGACGCTGCGCAACGACATCCTCGGTGCCTGGGCGATGACCGTCGGCCTCTTCGCCGCGCTGGCGATCGTCTTCGGCCCGGTCGTGCTGCCCTACCTGCTGATCCAGGCGGTGCTCGGCTTCTCGCTGCTCGAGGTGGTCAACTACCTCGAGCACTACGGCCTGCGGCGTCAGAAGAAGGAGGACGGCCGCTACGAGCGCTGCCTCCCCGAGCACAGCTGGAACAGCAACAACGTCGCCTCCAACGTGCTGCTCTACCACCTGCAGCGCCACAGCGATCACCACGCCAACCCGACGCGCCGCTACCAGGCGTTGCGCCACGTCGACGAGGCGCCGCAGCTGCCCACCGGCTATGCCGGGATGATCGTGCTCGCTTGGATCCCGCCGCTCTGGCGGCGGGTGATGGACCCGCGCCTGGTCGATCACTACAGCGGCGACCTGAGCCGCGCCAACATCCAGCCGCGCGCCCGGCGCCGCATCCTCGCTCGTTACGGAGCGGCGTCCTGAGCCGCTGGCGCTGTCCGAGCTGCGGCTACGTCTTCGACGAGCAGCAGGGGCACCCACGCGAGGGCTTCCCGGCCGGCACGCCCTGGAGCGAGGTGCCCGACGACTGGGCCTGCCCCGATTGTGGCGTGCGCGACAAGGTCGACTTCGAGCTCGAGGAGCCCGGCGACGGCGCGACGGTGTGACCGCTTCCGCTGCGACGATTGGGGGGATGGCGCCCACCCGCACCCCGTTCCAGGAGGCCGCGCGTCAGCTGCTGCGCGAGACGCTCTTCGGCGCGGCCCGCGACGAGCTTCAGCAGCGTGCCTGGTCGGAGATCACGATGTCCGACATTGCCAGTGCCGCTGGCGTCAGCCGCCAGACCCTCTACAAGGAGTTCGGCAGCCGCGACGAGTTCGCCCAGTCCTTCGTCATCCACGAGGGGGAGCGCTTCCTCGACGCGGTTGACGAGGCGGTCCGCGAGCACCTCGACGATCCCCACGCCGCCGTCGGCGCCGCCCTCGAAACTTTCCTGCGCAGCGCCGGCGAGGACCCCCTGGTGCGCATTCTGCTCAGCGACGACGGCACCGGCGGCATGCTGCCCTTCGTCACCACCCAGGGCATGCCGGTGGTGCAGTGGGCGACAGCACGGCTGACCAAGACGATCGAAGCGGGCTGGCCGCAGGCGCCGTCCGCCAAGTCGGCTTTGCTCGCCGAGTCCCTGGTCCGCCTGGCGATCAGCTATATCACCGCACCGACCGGCGCGCCGGAGGAGACCGCCGCGCGCGCCGGCGAGCTGCTCGGCCCTTTCATCGACGACGCGCTGGGCAGCTAGTCAGAGCTCGCTGACGACGAGGCGCAGGCCGATGTCGAGCTCAGGCAGGGTGCGCAGGTGGCCGTGCCTGGCGTCCCAGCGGCCGCTCTCCAGGTCGGCGCGCAGGCGCTCCTGGCCGGCTTCGATTGCCTCCGCCGGCAGGCTGTGCCAGAGCGAGCTGGCGCGCAGCACGGCGGGGTCGAGGAACATCTCGGGCCGGTCCCAGAGAGCGCTGGTGAATTCGTCGCGACAGCGGCTCGGCATCGGCACCGCCTCGATCTGCGCGGCCGGCAGCAGGGCTTCGAGCTCGCCCATCGAGGGCATCTTCTCTTCCTCGGCGCGCATCGCCTCGGGGAAGTACTCGGCAAGTGTCCAGATCTCGGCGTTCTTCGTCGCGTCGATCGTCAGCAGGACGATCCGCTTGCGCGCCACCCGGCGCATCTCCGCCAGGCCGGCGGCGAGATCGCTCCAGTGGTGGATGGTCAGCGCGCCCATTGCGGCGTCGACACTCGCGTCGGCGAGCGGCAGTGCCTCGGCCACGCCTTGCACCGCCGGTGCCGCTCCCGGGGGGCGCTGGGCGATCATCACCGGCGAGGGCTCGACGGCGATCACCTCGCGGTCGCGCGGCTCGTAGGAGCCGCTGCCGGCGCCGACGTTGACGACGCTGCGCGCGTCCCCGAGCGCCGCCCAGACGCGGGCCTCGATGCGCGGGTCGGCGCGGCGGAACTCCGCGTAGTTGAGACCCACGGTGTCGTAGGCGGGAACGCTCACCGGCGCAGCTTCGCTTGCTGGCGAGCGGTGGCGTGCTCGCGCATCATCTTCACAGCTCGACGAAGTCCCCGTAGAGGTCGTCGCGCACCGCCTCGGGGCTGACCAGGGCTTCGATCGCCAGGCCGATGCCGAGGGCGCGCAGGATCAGGGCAAGGTCGGCAGGGGGGAGAGGCGCCTCGAGGCCTTCCTCCTCCTGGTAGTGGGCGATGTAGGCGGCGATCGCCTCGCGCAACGCCGCCGAGCGGTTGCCGAAGCGTTCGGCCAGCTGCGGCTCGCGGCGCGCGCCGGAGAGGAACTCGAGGTGGAGCAGGAACGACTCGCCGAAGACCGCGAGGAAGAGGTCGGCCTTGCCGGCGAAGTTTGAGTAGACGGCGCCGTGCGAGTAGCCGGCCTCCTTCTCGCTGCGGGTCTCTCGACGTGGCGACTTCAATTCAGATGGCTCAGGACTCGAGTAGCAGGGTGACCGGCCCGTCGTTGACGAGCGCCACTCCCATGCAAGCGCCGAAGACGCCCTTGGCGGAGCCCAGGCGTTCGCAGAAGCGGTCATAGAGAGGCTCCGCCTCGGCTCCGGGGGCGGCTTCCATGTAGCTGGGGCGGTTGCCCTTGCGGGCATCGCCGTAGAGGGTGAACTGGCTGACGCAGAGCACCTGACGCTCGCCGAGCGGCTCGTTCATGCGTCCCTCGGCGTCGTCGAAGATGCGCAGCGCCTGCACCTTGTCGGCAAGGCGGTCGGCGTCCGCGGCCGAGTCGCCGCGCCGCACGCCGAGCAGGATCAGCATTCCCGGCCCGATCTGCGCCACCCGCTCGCCCTCGACGTCGACCGCCGCCTGGCTGACGCGTTGGACCAGGGCCCTCATCTCGCTCTCCCGGCCATTCGCGGCACCGTAGCGGCTGGGCCCAGCCTCGGGAGAAAATAAAAATGGATCTCATTTTGATTTAATCGCGGCAGCGTGCTTGAGCCCTTCCAGTTGCCCTTCGTCCAGCGCGGCCTGCTCGAGGTGCTGATCCTCGCCGTGCCCGCGGGTCTGCTCGGCACCTGGATCGTCCTGCGCGGGCTTGCCTTCTTCTCGCATGCAGTGGGCACCGCCACCTTTCCGGGGGTGGTCCTTGCCGAGGGCCTCGGCTTCGGCGCGCCGCTCGGCGCCTTCGGCGCCGCTGCCGTCTTCAGCGGCGGCACGGTGTTGCTCAATCGCCGGGGCGAGGAGGGTCGCGACAGCGCGGTGGCGATCGTCCTCGTCGGCTGCCTGGCCGGCGGCGTGATCCTCGCCAGCGACGTCTTCGGCTCGGGCGCCAACGTCGAGACGCTGCTCTTCGGCAGCCTGCTGCTGGTCGGCGACGGCGACATTGCCCTGGCCTCGATCGCTGCCGTGGCGACGCTGCTCGCCAGCCTGCTGCTCGGTCAGCGCTGGCTGGCGGCGGGCTTCGATCTCACCCCCGCTGCGCAGGGCGGTTGGCAGGGAGCGCGCGACGCAGTGCTGCTCGGTCTGATCGCGCTTGCCACGACCGCGGCGCTCTCCGTGGTCGGCGCCCTGCTCGTCGCCGCCCTCTTCGTCCTGCCCGCCCTTACCGTGCGCCTCTTCGCCCAGCGCATGCGGGCCTGGCAGCTGGGCAGCATCGCGCTGGTCGCCGCCGAGGGGACGCTCGGGCTCTGGCTCTCGGTGGAAACCGACGCCCCTCCGGGGGCGACGATCGCCGTCGTCGCCGGCGCCGTCTTCGCGCTTGCCGCCGCCGCTCGTGGGCTCTCACGCTCGCGCATCGGACGGGCGACAGCACTCGCCGGCGCACTCATTGCCGGCCTGCTCATTGCCGGGTGCGGTGGAAGCTCGGGTGACGACGGTCAGCTGCGGGTGGTGGCGACGACGACCCAGGTCGGCGACTTCGTCCGCGAGGTCGGCGGCCGCGCCGTCACCGTCGACCAAATCCTCCAGCCGAACACCGACCCGCACGAGTACGAGCCGCGACCCAGCGACGTGCTCGCCGTCGCCGAAGCGGACCTCGTCTTCGTCAGCGGCGACGACCTCGACGAGTGGATCGCGGAGGTGGTCTCCGACAGCGGCAGCGACGCTGAGGTCGTTGACCTGGTGGCGAGCACCCCGGTGCGGCTGGCGGGCGAGTCGAGCGGGGAGGAGGCGTCGCCCTACGACCCGCACTGGTGGCACGACCCGCGCAACGCCGAGGCGGCTGTCGTGGAGATCGAGCGCCGGCTGACGCGATCCGAGCCGCGCAACCGCGCGCTGTTCGAACGCCACGCCCAGGCTTACTTGACGCAGTTGCGGATGCTCGATGCGGGCATCGAGCGCTGCATCGACTCGATCCCCGCAGCCCAGCGCAAGCTGGTCACTGACCACGACGCCTTCGGCTACTTCGCCAACCGCTACGGGATCGAGGTGGTCGGCGCGGTGATCCCCTCTCAGACGACCCAGGCGCAGCCCTCGGCCAAGGACCTCAGCGCGCTCGCCGAGCTGATCGAGCGCCAGGGGGTCGAGGCGATCTTCCCGGAGAGCTCGCTCAGCTCCAAGGTCGCCGAGGCGATCGCCCGGCAGACCGGTGCCACCACCGGCTACACGCTCTACGGCGACACGCTCGGCCCCGCGGGGTCCAGTGGCGAGACCTATCTGAAGATGGAGGCGGCGAACGCCGACTCCCTGGCTCGCGGCTTCAGTGGGGGGAGGCGGGCATGCACGCCGATCCGCTGATCGAGGCCCGGGATCTGGCCGCCGGCTACGGCGGTGCGCCGGCAATCACGGGGGTCGAGTTCGCGCTCCAGGCGGGGCAGACGATGGCCCTGCTGGGCCCCAACGGCGGTGGCAAGACAACCCTGCTGCGCACCGTCCTGGGTGAGCTGCGCCCGGTCAGCGGTGCCTTGGACGTGAGGGCGGTCTGCGGAACCGTGCCCCAAACCGAGCGCTCGCGGCTCGACTATCCCGTCTCCGCCCTCGACGTGGCGACGATGGGAACCCTGCCGGGAATGCCCTGGTGGAAGCGAGCGGGTCGCCACGAGCGAGAGGCGGCGCGGCGTGCGCTCGAGCGCGTCGATCTCGGCCCGTTGGCCGAGGAGACCTTCGGTCGCCTCTCTGGCGGTCAACGCCAGCGCGTGCTGATCGCCCGCGCCCTCGTTCAGGAGGCGGGTGTGCTGCTGCTGGATGAGCCCTTCGCGGGCCTCGATCGGGCCAGCGCCGAGCGGCTCGAAGGGCTGATCGCGGAGCTGGCCGAAGAAGGGAGGGCGGTGGTAATCGCCACCCATGACCTCGAGCAGGCGCGGGCCTGCGACCTGGTGCTCTGCATCAACCGGCGCCAGGTCGCCTGCGGGAATCCGCTCACGGAACTCGCCGACGTCGGCGTGCTGGAAGCGACCTACGGCGGCGCGATCGTCGAGATCCCCGGGGCCGGCGGCCGCGCCATCCTGCCGCCCCACCATCACCATCACTGACGATGCTCGAGCCGCTCCAGGATCCCTTCATGCTGCGCGCCCTGGTCGAGGTGGCGCTGATCGGCATCGCCGGTGGGGCGCTCGGCTGCTGGGTCGTCTTCTACGGCTTCTCTTACGCCGCCGAGTCGCTCGCCCACTCGCTCTTCCCAGGTCTGGTCCTCGCCGCCCTTGCAGGTATCCCGCTGCTGCTCGGCGCGGTTCCGGCGGCTGCCCTGGCTGCCCTGGCGATCACCCTCGCCGCGAGGATCAACGGGGTGAGCCGCGAGGCGGCGATCGCCGTCGTCGTGACGACGATGTTCGGCCTCGGGGCGCTGCTCGCGCTCTCGCCCCAGTCCCCGCCCGGGATCGAGTCGCTGCTCTTCGGCGACCTCTTCGGAGTGACCGATGCCGACCTGCTCGCCGCTGTCGCCCTTGCCGGTTGCGTCCTCCTCGCCCTGCGGCTGCTGCACGGACGGTTGCTGATCGCCGGCTTCGATCGCCGCTCGGCCAAGGCGCTCGGCGTCTCCCCAGCGCTTGCCGATGCCGCCCTGCTTCTCCTTCTCGCCGCCGGGATCGTCGTCGCCGTGCAGGGCCTCGGCAACCTCTTGGTCGTCGCCGTCTTCGTCGGCCCGGCGGCGGCCGCCCGCGGGCTCAGCGAGCGCATGCTGCCGATGATGGCGCTCGCCGCCGGCCTGGCCGTGCTCGCCGGCGTGGCCGGCCTCTACCTCTCCTACTACGCGGGCACCGCCGGCGGTGCCTCGGTGGCGCTGGCGATCGTCGCCCTGTACCTGGCCTCGCTGCCGCTGGGCCGCTGGCGAGGGGCGCGCTCTCCGGTTGCACCGCAGACGGGGGCTACGATCGCCTGATGGCAGCCAAGAGGGAAAGCGCCTGGGCCGAGCACGCGCTCGCCGCCCTGCAGCAGGCGGGCTACCGGCGCGGTGGCGCCCGCACAGCCGTGGTTGAGGCGCTGGCTCGCCATGAGTGCGCGGTCACCGCCCTGGAGCTCGACGACGAGCTGCGCAAGCGCAAGCCGGCGGTCGGTCGGGCCAGCGTCTATCGCGCCCTCGAGCAGCTCGAGCAGCTCGGCCTCGTGCAGCGCCTCGAGGTGACGCGCGGCACTGCGGGTTACGAGCGGGTCGAGCCGGGCGGCGAGCACCACCATCACGCGATCTGCCGTCAGTGCGGCCGCATGGTGCCCTTCGAGGACCGCTCGCTGGAGCGCGCCATCGCCAAGCTCTCCGCCGAGATCAGCTTCGAGGTGACCGATCACGACGTCGTCCTGCGCGGTCGCTGCGAGCGCTGCAGCGCCTGAGTGGCGCGCAGCGCGCAGCACCGCGCCGCGCTCCAGTCACGGCGAGTGCCTCGTTCGCCCTGGTCTCCCGCGCCCCGCTTGCCAAGTTGCAGGCCTTTCGGCAGTGCATGGGCTGGGACGTCCCCTGGTACTCCTCGTTCGGCGCCGACTTCAACGTCGACTTCGGCGTTGGGCCCGAGGAGCCGCAACCTGACCTCCACCAGGAAGGGGAGACCTTCGGCCTCAGCGTCTTCTTGCGCGACGGCGATCGTGTCTTCCGCACCTACTTCACTGACCGTCGCGGGGTCGAGTCGCTCTCCAGCAACTGGGCGCTGCTGGATCTGACCCCGCTGGGACGCCAGGAGGAGTGGGAGGAGTCACCCGAGGACCGCCCGCAGTCGCCACCCTACGGCTGGTGGCGTCTCCACGACGAATACGACCATCTCAAAAGGAGCCAGTCATGACCACGCAGACCTCCCTCATCACCGGAACCGACTTCATCACCGTGGCGACCAAGGACTTCGACGGCGCGATCGAGTTCTACGGCAACGTGCTCGGCCTGCCCGAGTCCAAGCGCTGGGGCGACATGCCCGGAGTGGAGTTCGAGACCGGCAACCTGACGATCGCCGTCATGCAATCAGACGCATTTGGCCTCGAGTTCCGCACCAACAACCACCCGATCGAGTTCCGCGTCGACGATGTCGCCGAGGCACGGGCCGAGCTTGAATCGCGCGGCATCGCCTTCGAGGGGGAGACCCTCGACTCCGGTGTCTGCCACCAGGCCTTCTTCGCCGATCCGGATGGCAACGCGCTGGCGATACATCACCGCTACGCGCCTGCGTCGGAGAAGCCTGCGTAGGCAGCGATCGGAGTTGAAGCCATGCCGCTCGCCAGTGGGTGGCGCCCGCGGCATGAAATGCACGCATCCTTGCGGGGGTTGTGGGCGAGGGCGGCATTTCCCAACATGGGGGGATGCGTCCGATCCAAGGCGTCGGCGCACTGGCGCTGATCGTCATCGCGATTGCCGCTCCTGCGCGCGTTGACGCGCGCCCCGCGAACGTGGCCGCTCTGCAGTCGGCGTTGAAGACGCTGCACCTATACAGCGGCTACGTGGACGGGATCAAGGGCTCTCTGACCCGGCGGGGTGTAGTCGCCTTCCAGCGACGCCGAGGCCTGCCGGTGGACGGCATCGCCGGGCCGCAGACGCGGCGAGCGCTCGGCTGGCGCGGCAGGCCACCGCTCGGCAGCCGGGCGATGCGGTTCGGGAACAGGGGCTGGGACGTCGCGGCGTTGCAGTTCCTGCTCCAGCGGGCGGGCTACGGGCCCGGGAGGGCCGATGGGCTCTTCGGGCCGTTGACCGGGGCAGCGGTGCGGCGCGCGCAGCGCGCGGCGGGGATCGGGGTCGACGGGCTCGCCGGGCCGGTGACGATCGGCTCCTTGCGCCACAGAAGCGAACCGCCGGGCGACCCGGTTCGGTTCCTGCGCCCGGTCCCCGGCCCGATCGGCGACGGGTTCGGCGCCCCCAGGAGCGGAGGTCGCCGGCACCAGGGCCTGGATTTCCCGGCCCCCCATGGCACCCGCATCGGTGCGGCGGGGCGCGGGACGACCATCTACGCCGCTTACAACTACGGCGGCTACGGCAACCTCGTCGTGATCCAGCACCGGCTGGGCTTCACCACCTGGTACGCCCATATGTCTTCGCTCACGAGTTGGGTCGGTGAGCAGGTGGTGGGCGGCACGCGAATCGGCTACGTCGGCTCCACCGGCTACTCGACCGGGCCGCACCTCCATTTCGAGGTGCGCCGCTACGACACTCCGATCGACCCCTTCCCGCTGCTGCTGCCGACCGTTGCCGCTCGGCTTCACGGTTCTCCTAGCGAGCAGAGCCCCCTTGAGTGTCACGGTTCGCATGAGGCCCGCAGGCCCCCACCCGCAGCCGACTGGATCGCGCGCGAACGTCTCTGCAACCCTAGATAGCCCGCCAGGGTCGGTCCTCGAGCTCTCTCGAGGCCGCCGATTTCCTACTTGGGCATTAGCTGGGCCTCAGGCCTTGGGGCGCTTGAACGTGTACCGGATATCGACGGCGACGCCACCCGTGTTGAGGCCCCTGTTGTTCATCAGGATGCCGTTCTCGCGGATCAGCTCGCTGACCAGCTCCCAGCCTTGGTCGCCCAGCACGTTGAGACCAAGGCGCTCCTCCTCCCGCTTCTCCCGGAAGCTCTTATCGTCCGGGCCCTGCACCCAGTACTTGTCTTCGAACTCGCTGCTCTTCGAGTTCCAGTACTTGGTCTCGGCGAGCACGAGGTACTCCCACTTGGTCATGAGCGGCAGAGGAGCAGGAGGAAGCGCTTGCGCCGGTCATCGTCGCTTTGAGCCTGCTCGTCCACGGCGCGCTGAGCAGCGATCGCCGCATGAATCTGCCCGACGTGCGGACCATGGGGCCCGTGCGGGTGAGTCGCCGGATTCCAGGGCGGGGCGCCGTCCACAGCGGCGATCCTAGCTGAGGCTCGAGCCTCCCTTGCGCACCGCAGACCTTATGTCCCTGTAGAGCAGTCGTGCGGTGTGACGGGAGTAGTGAGTAGGCGCTCAACCACTAAGACGTCGCGCCATTCGCCGTCGAGTTGTCCGTGCCGGCAATGGACGCCGACTGCCTGAAAGCCACAGCGCTTGATGAGTCGAATGCACGCCTGATTGCCAGTGAAAACCTTGCCGACCAGCTTGTGAAAGCCACTCTCTCCGGCAGAGGATGCAAGCGCTTCCGCAAGCGTTGTGCCAAATCCACATCCCCGTCCCTCTGGAGCCACATAGACGCTGCACTCAGCGATCCCGGCGTAGCAGGGCCGGCTGCTGTAGGCGGCAAGGCCTGCCCATCCGAGGATTCCCTCGGTCCCGTCGCTGACCAAATGCGGGAAACGTTCATCAGAGATCCTCGTCTCGAAATCCGCTGCAGATCGCAGCTCGGTCTCGAATGTGGATTTCCGTTCGTTGATCGCCGCGTTGTAGATCGAGCACATCGCGTCGGCGTCCTCTGGAGTCGCGCTTCGAGGCAGAGGTCGATTCATAGTCTGAATTCTGTGCGGTGGAGCATCGAGTATCTATGGCCCATTGGATAAAGCCCCCTAAGCGAGCTGACGGGGTGCGAATCACCTAAGCGCTGGGCTGCAAGGGGGTTGGGGAAACGAAAACCCCCGATTTGCGGGGGCTTTCCTATGCGGCTGAATGGAGTCGAACCATCACGTCCCGTTAGGGACACAAGGCCCTCAACCTTGCGCGTCTACCAGTTCCGCCACAGCCGCTTGAGGGGGCGACGATTCTAGATGTTTGCGCCCGGCGGGCGGGTTTGGTTGCGGGGATCCGGGCGGCGCGCTAGGCTTGCGAACAAGTGTTCGAAGGAATTGGTGGCGCAAACG
The DNA here is from genome assembly GCA_963715455.1 of uncultured Solirubrobacterales bacterium. Classification (GTDB taxonomy): domain Bacteria; phylum Actinomycetota; class Thermoleophilia; order Solirubrobacterales; family 70-9; genus VRUE01. Next base: position 1,276,820 of record OY970245.1, read on the forward strand.
TGGACCTGGGAGGGAAGCTGGCGTGGAGTTGGATCTGACCAAGAGGCAGAAGGAGATCTTCGACTTCATTCGCCGCTATGCGGCGAAGACCGGCTACCCGCCGACCGTGCGCGAGATCGGCAAAGCGGTCGGTCTGCATTCCTCCTCGACCGTGCATGCCCACCTAGCCAACCTGGAGAAGATCGGCCTGCTCAAACGCGACCCGTCGAAGCCACGGGCGATCGAGCTGCTCCTCGACAAGGCGAAGCGCACGATCCGGCCGGAGAACGGCCTGCCGCTGGTCGGCCACGTTGCCGCTGGTGAGCCGATCGTCGCCGAAGAGAACGTCGAGGAGTACATCGAAGTCCCCGACGTGATCGGTGGCGAGGACGGCGACTACATCCTCAAAGTGCGCGGCGAGAGCATGAAGGACGCCGGCATCTTCGAAGGCGACTATGTCGTCGTGCGCCCGGCTGACGATGCCGTCAACGGCGAGATCGTCGTTGCCTTGATCGGCGACGAGGCAACGGTCAAGCGCTTCTTCCGCGAGGGCGATCACATCCGCCTGCAGCCCGAGAACGAGACGATGGAGCCGATCCGCACGACCGAGGCAACGGTTCTCGGCAAGGTAGTCGGCGTCTTTCGCAAGATCTAGCCGGCTACTTCGGCCACTTGCCGGCTTCGATCAGCTTCTTGTAGCGCCGTTGTTTGCGGCGGGCGTCGGCCATCGCCAAGGGCAGCAGGCGCAGGGTGAGACGGGGGAAGAGATCGAGGATCCGCAGTTGCAGGCCGCGCCAGCGGGGCAGGATGAGGAGCGGTCGCGGCCGCTCGGTCAGCTTGCCAACTGCGGCTGCGACCTGCTCGGCGGTCAGCAGCTGGCCTGAGAAGGAACCGGCAACGTCGGGGTTGTCGAGATCGTCTTCGAGCATCGGCGTCAAGATCCCGTCCGGGCAAACGGCCGAGAGCTCGATCCCCTTGTGTCCCGCTTGGCGCAGATCGAAGAGCGTGCCCAGGGTGAAGGCCATTGCGGCATGCTTACTGGCTGAGTAAGAGACCTCACCGGGAGCGGCGACGATGCCGGCCAGCGAGATGACGTTGATCACATGGCCGCGGTCCGCGGCGAGCATCGGCTGCAGGGCGGCGACCGTGCCGTTCATCGTGCCCAGCGTGTTTACCTCGACCATCGTCCGCCGTGTCGCCTCGTCCTGGGTCCAGGAGGCGCCGCTGAACAGCACGCCGGCGTTGTTGACCCAGAGATCGAGCGAGCCGTGCTCTCCCGCGACTTCGCCCGCTAGCTTCTGGCAGGCGACTTCGTCGCACACGTCGAGGCCGGCCGAGTGCGCTGCCTCGCCGATCTCACCTGCCGTTCGTGCCGCCGTTTCGCTGTCGCGGTCGGTGGCATAGACGAGGAAGCCGCGTCCGGCCAGCTCCCGGGCGATCGCCCGGCCCAGCCCGCTGCCCGCTCCGGTGACAACAGCCGTTGCCATGCGCCCAGGCTATCTGCGATTGGCTCGTCGGGGTCTACCATTGGCAGTGCGGGCCGAGCGACTGCGGGGGGAGAGAAAACCCCTCGAGGAAAGTCCGGACACCACAGGGCGAGGCGGTGGGTAACGCCCACCCGGGGAAACCCGCGGGAAAGTGCCACAGAAATACACGGCCGATGACGCGGCCACACGTGAGCCGCGAACAGGCAAAGGTGAAATGGTGCGGTAAGAGCGCACCGGCGCTGCGGCGACGCGGCGGCTAGGCAAACCCCGCCAGGTGCAAGGCCAAGCAGGATCGTCGACCCTGCCCGGCGAGATCCAGGTAGGCCGCAGGGCTGTTTCGGCAGCCCCCCGGGGCTTCGGCTTCGGGAGACAGATGGTCGCTCACGACAGGATCCGGCTTACAGGCCCGCTAACTGAAAGGCCCCCGCAAGGGGGCCTTTCACAATCTCGTCACGATTTCATGTCTTAGCGTTTGCTAATCTGATGCCAACTTCCGCTGAATCTTCGCCTACATATCGCGAAGAGCGGGGGACCCACGAGTTGGGGCGAATCGCCGGCATTTGCCGCGTAGCGCAGCTCTTTCAGCGCGAGCCCGTCAGCTAACCCCGCAAGCGTCGTAAAGAGCTATGACGAGCAGGAACCGCCACGGGCGGAAAGATCAGCAGGCAGATGTGCGGGCCAGCCGCAGGCACGGCCGGCGCCGGTTGCCTTGGGCAGTCTCGGTGGCTGCGACTGCGCTCCTGGCTCTGGCATCGTCGCCCGCTCAGGCGGTGACCGGTGGCGCAGGCGTCCCTAGCGCGGAAGAAGGAACCGCGCCGATCGGTGGCGGCGGACTCGTCTTCAGCCCGATGCGTTCGGCCGGTGCCACTTGGTATGGCCCGGGGCTCTACGGCAACAGCACGGCCTGCGGCCAGACCCTGCGGCCGGCGACGATCGGCGTCGCCCACAAGACGCTGCCCTGCGGCACGGCGGTCAAGTTCGTCTACGAGGGCCACTCGCTGATTACCCGCGTTATCGATCGAGGCCCGTACTCGCCGGGCAATGCCTTCGATCTGACCAACGGCGCCCGGCTGGCACTCGACTTTGAAGGTGTCGATCGCGTGCGCTACGCGGTCGCTCTGCAGGCGAGCGGCAAGCGCGACTAAGCAGGATTTACCGGTTTGATGGCAAACCTGGCCCGGACGGGCAGGTTTCCAACGAGAAGGAGCGCGGGAATGTCGAGGTCCTTGCACGCAGCTATCAACGCCGATTCGGCCAGCGCTCGTAGCCGTGCGGCGTTCGTTGTTCTGCTTGCTGGCTTGCTGACGCTTCTCGTTGCCCTCGGCAACGGCAAGGCGGATGCTGCGACAGCGTCAAAGACGACCGTCGTCTTGGGTGACACGGGGACGCTGCCCGATCCCTCCTGCCCCGATTCTCCTTGCCAGGCGATCGGCAGCGTCACCGGCTTCCAGGTCAGCACCGAACAGGGCTCGCTGCCCTTTCGCGTACGCCGCGACGGCAAGATCAAGTCTTGGACCCTGACCCTGGCTGAGCCGACCAGCAGCCAACGCTCCTTCTTCAACGGCTTCTTCGGTACGCCCCCACAGGCACGCCTGGCGATCTTGCGCCGCGTGCCCGAGACCAACCCGCCGCGCTACAACCTGCGCGCCCAGGGCTCGATTCACGTGCTCAGCCCCTACCTCGGCCAGACCGTCCGCTTCGGCGCCTCGCTGCGCGTACAGGCCGGCGACATCATCGGCCTGACGATCCCCACCTGGGCCCCCGCCTTCGCCCAGGGTCTACCTTCGAGCAACGCCTGGCGCGCCAGCCGCGAACCCGGCAAGTGCATCAACTCAACCGACGTCCGCCAAGGCGAACCGCAGCTGAAAGTGGGAGCAAGAGCTACATACGGCTGCCGCTACTCAACCGCTCGCCTCCTCTACACGGTCACCGTCGTAGAGGACTAGAAAAGCTCAAGAAGAGAGAGCTGCCTCTCGAGGGCGGCGTTTCTCATGCAGGCGGAGTGGGAGGAGAGGGCGGACACCGTCCTCAAAACACTCCAGCGAGGCTCCCGCCGAGCGTTTTGAGGACGGTGTCCGCCCTCTCCCACAGCGCTAAGCCACCGAAGGAAGAACCCGCGGACCGCTCTGGTCTTTGGGCAGCTCCGCCGCTCCGGCGATCAGGCTCTGGAACTCGTTGAGGGCGAGGTGGGCGACTGCCTCTAGGAGCTCCTCGTCTGTCCAGCCGATCTCACGCGCCTCCTCGTGCAGGTGCAGCGGGGGGTGGCCGTTGGCCTCCAGCGCCCCGTGCAGGTACTCGAGCAGCGCCGCCTCCTTGGGGTCGGCCGAGCTGAAGCTGCGTGCCCGGGAGACCTCGTCGAGGCCGAGGCCGGCACTGCGTGCCGACTTGGCGTGCTGGGCGATGCTGTAGCTGTCCTCGCGGTACTCGGCGACGGCCAAGGCGATCCGCTCGCGGGTCGCCCGCGGCAGCACCCCGCCGCGCAGCTCTGAGCGCATCCGGGTGTAGGCCCGCAGCACAGCTGGGGCGCCGGCAAGCACGCCGACGAACTTGGTCACTGCGCCGCCCGTGGCCTGGATCGTCTTGATCAGGGGGGCGCTCTCGTCAGGTGCCGTCAACTCGTCGTGGATCTGGAACCTGCTCACGTCTGTTTTAACTGTCACTTGCATCCGCCTCCGACTCTGACTGGGGATTCCGCTTTACAGAGCCTTTACGTGGCCTTAACTTTACTTTTAGCCAATTACTTACGTCAAGTAAGTTATACCTGCTTTTGCGATTTGCCGCAAGCCGCCTGGCGAAGCCGGTCGTCGGTCAGCCGAGTCTCGTTCACCGCTGCCCGATTACGCCTGCTCTCTACCCGAATACGGCGATCTCTACCCGAGCGGTTCACAGGGCTGGCTCTTCGCCTATCGTTGCGGCCGAGTCGACAAGCACGAGCCCAGGAGGCAGGAATGGCGGATCAACCCAAAAGTGCTGCTGACGTCGCCCAGATCGTCAAGGAAAACGACGTGCGCTTCGTCCGCCTCTGGTTCACCGACGTGCTCGGCCAGCTGAAGAGCTTCTCGATCAATGCCGCCGAGTTGGAGGACGCCTTCGAGGGCGGCATGGGCTTCGACGGCTCCTCGATCACCGGCTTCAACCCGATCGAGGAGTCGGACATGATCGCCATGCCCGATCCTTCGACCTTCGCCCTGATCCCCTGGCGCCCAGAGGACGAAAACGCCGTCGCTCGCATGTTCTGCGACATCCAGGTGCCGGGTGGCGAGCCCTACGAGGGCGATCCGCGCTGGATCATGAAGCGCGCCCTCAAACGCGCCGAGGAGCTGGGCTTCGATGCCTTCAACATCGGGCCCGAGCTGGAGTTCTTCTACTTTCGCTCGGCCAAGCCCGAGGGCGGCGTGCCCGAGGGGCTCGACGAGGGCGGCTACTTCGACCTGACCACGCTCGACGCCGGCTCCGACGTGCGCCGCGACACGGTGCTCGCCCTGGAGAAGATGGGCATCCACGTCGAGTACACCCACCACGAGGTCGGCCCCTCCCAGCACGAGGTCGACATGCGCTACAAGAACGCGCTGGCGATGGCCGACGACTGCATGACCTACCGCATCGTCGTCAAGGAGTACGCGATGAAGTACGGCTGGCACGCGACCTTCATGCCCAAGCCGCTCTTCGGCGAGAACGGCTCCGGCATGCACGTCCACCAGTCGCTGACCAAAGACGGCAAAAATGCCTTCTTCGACGCCGACGACCAGTACTTCCTCTCGCCCACGGCCAAGGCCTTCATCGCCGGTCAGCTCAAGCACGCGCGCGAGATCTCGCCGCTCTTCGCCCAGTGGGTCAACTCCTACAAGCGCCTCGTGCCCGGCTACGAGGCGCCCGTCTATCTCGCCTGGTCGCGCCGCAATCGCTCGGCTCTGATCCGCGTGCCGCTCTACCACCCCGGCAAGGAGGGGGCGACCCGCGCCGAGCTGCGCTGTCCCGATCCGGCCTGCAACCCCTACCTCTGCTTCGCCGGCATGCTGCAGGCGGGCCTGGAAGGGATCGAGAAGGGCTACGAGCTGCCCGAGCCGATGGAGCAGAACCTCTACCACCTCTCGGCCGAGGAGCTCGCCCACCAGGGCATCGAGCAGCTGCCCGAGACGCTGGGCGAGGCGATCGAGGTTGCGGCCGAGTCAGAGCTGGTGCTGCGCACGCTCGGCGAGCACACCTTCCGGCGTTTCGTCGAGATCAAGCGGCAGGAGTGGGACGAGTACCGCGTCCAGGTGACGCCGTATGAGATCGAGAACTTCCTGCCGGTTCTCTAGCCGGATTGGCCCGCGGGTCCTGTCGCGGTAGGGGACCCACCACCCCTTCCGGTAGCTAAAGCTTCCTCAGGGGTGGTCCCCCCCTACCGCGCCACCCGCGGGAGAAGCGTTAGTCGCGCGCCAGTTCTCGTTCTTGAGGCGCGGGAGCTTGGGGGCCGGCCTCGCCCTTGGACAGAGCTGAGGGGGCCCAGAACTTGTCGCCCAGGTCGAGGGCGACGGCGGGGACGAGGATGCTGCGCACGAGGAAGGTGTCGAGCAGCACGCCGAAGGCGACGACAAAGCCGAGCTCGGTGAGGAAGGTGAGGGGGAGGACGGCGAGCACCGAGAAGGTGCCGGCGAGCACGATGCCGGCGCTGGTGATCACCGCTCCGGTCACCGCCAAGGCACGCAGGATGCCCGCTTTGGAGCCGTGCTTGATCGTCTCCTCACGGGCGCGGGCGATGAGGAAGATGTTGTAGTCGACGCCCAGCGCGACGAGGAAGACGAAGGCGAAGAGCGGCAGTGAGGGGTCGGAGCCGGGGAAGCCGAAGATCACGTCGAAGACGAAGTAGCCGACGCCGAGCGCCGCGAGGAAGCTGACGATCACGGTGCCGATCAGGACCAGGGGCGCGACCACGGCGCGCAGCAGGCCGATGAGGATGAGGAAGACGACGAGCAGGATGATCGGTGGGATGACGATCGAGTCCCAGGCGGCCGCGTCGCGCACGTCGAATTCGACTGCGGTCGGCCCGCCGACGAGGACTTCGGGGTCGACGTCGTGGGCGGCTTCGCGGATCGGCTCGACCAGGTCGAATGCGTCGGTCGAGTAGGGGTTGGGTTCGAGCGTCGCCTGGACCAGCGTTCCCGGCTGTCCTTCGGCGACCGGTTGCGAGACGGTCTCGACCCCTTCGACCCCGGCCACGGCGCTGCTCACCGACCCGACGTCGCCGCCTTCGGGCACGATGACGTCGGTCAGTGCTGTGGTTCCCGCCGGAAAGCTCTTGTTGAGCAGGTCTTGGCCTTCGACCGATTCGACCTCTTCGCGGTAGGTGTCTTCGCTGGTCAGTTCGGTCGAGAAGAAGGCAAAACCGGCGCAGAAGACGAGCAGCACGGCGAGCGTGCCGGTCATTACGCGGCGCGGCGATATCGCGATGCGGTTGCCGAGCCGCGCCCAGAAGCCATGCGTGGCGTCGGCCGCATGCTCAAGCCGCGTGCGCCGCGCCTCGTATGGGGTGAAGATCGCCGGATCGAGCAGGCCGACGACTGAGGGGGTGCCGTCCTTCCAGGCTTCGATCCCATCGCGATGGGGATCCCCTGACGGGGCGGTTCGGGCCCTGCTCAGCCTGTAGAAGATCGAGGTGAGCAGGGAAAGCGGCAGCAGGATGAGGACCAGCAGGCTGGCGAGGACGACGCGCATGATCGCGCCGATCGCACTGCCCTCGACGATCGAGCTGCGGGCACGGTCGGAGACCGCGTCGGCGGTGGGTGCGGTCTCCGGTGTGTGCGGGACGAAGGGCCAGAAGGCGCGGCGGCCGAAGATGGTCAGCAGGGCGGGTAGCAGGGTGAGCATCGAGAGTGCTGCACAGGCGATTCCCATCGCGGCGATCGGGCCGAGGCCGGCGGTGCCGTTGACCTTGGCCAGCACCAGGCAGAGCAGAGCGGCGATTACGGTGAGCGCCGAGGCGAAGATCGCCGGGCCGGCCGAGGCCAGCGCCGTGCGCATCGCCTCGTGCTTGTCGACGGTGTGGTGCAGCTCCTCGCGATAGCGGGCGACGAGCAGCAGGGCGTAGTCGGTGCCGGCGCCGAGCACCAGGACCGACATGATCGAGCTCGATTGGCCGTTGATCGTCACGCCCAGCTCGGAGAGGCCGTAGCCGAGCGAGCGTGAGAGCGTCTCGGCGAACATCACCGCGATCAGCGGCACGAGCCAGAACATCGGCGAGCGGTAGATGATGATCAGCAGGAAGATGACCAGGCTGACCGCGGCCAGCAGCAGCGTGCCGTTGATGCCTTCGAAGACTTCGATCGCGTCTGCCGAGAAGCCGGCGCCACCGGTGATCTTGGCTTCCAGGCCGCCGGGTTCGTCGGTGATCTGATCGCGCCAGTACTTGACCGGGTCGACGATCCGTTCGCCCTCGCCTTCGGCCTTGATGTAGGCGTTGACGATCGCCTCCTTGCCGTCGGGCGAGCAGGTCGGGCCGACGAAGGGGGCGTAGTCGGCGGGCTGGCCTTCGACCGTGCTGGTCGACGTGCCACAGCCGGGTGGCAGGCCTTTCGGCGCCTCGCTCGGGGCCTTGTCCAGGGTTTGGGCCTTGCCACCGCCGGCCGCAGCTGTCACGCCATCGGGGATCACCCCGGGGAAGGGCTTTTCGGTCATCGCCGAGATGTCTTCGGTAATCGTCTGGCGGTCGGCTGCGGTGAGACCGGAGTCGCGCCGGTAGACGATCACCGCGGGCGCCAGTTCGCCCTTCTGCAGCTCCTCGGTGGCGTCGAGCGCGTGGGTCGATTCGGCGTCACCGGGCAGGTAGGAGGTCGCCTCGTTGCTTTCCGCGTCTTCGAACTTGGTCGGCAGTTCGGCCGGCCCGGCGGCGATGAAGATCGCCAAGAACCAGATCGCGAAGACGATCCACTTCGAGCGACGACCGGCGGCGAAGGTGAAGAAGGAACCTCGCAAGGCCCCCCAATCCTTAGCAGACCAGCGTTGGCGCGCGGGTCCTGTCCCGGGGCAGGGGGGCCTGTGGGCGAGGTTTACGTCCTCGACCCCCCTGCCCCGGGCCACCCGCGCGAGGGACGTTCAAAGCAAGGCGAATAGGGCCTTGGTCTCGGTTACGGGCTGTTTGCAGGCGAAGCGTTCGCAGACGTACGCCGTGGGCGAGCCGTCGAGTGTCGTGCGCTCGCGCAGCAGCGCCGGGGTCTCGCTGCCCTGTGGCCCAGCGGCCAGGACTAGGTGGGGGCGGTGCTCGGCGCGCACCACCTGGGCCAGCTCGTCGAGCTGCTCACCGACGAGGGCGACCTCGACGGTGGGGGAGAGGTGGAAGTCGATCGCCCGCAGCAGGTAGGCAAAGGGCTCCGGGTGGCTGACGGCCGGCTTGGCGAAGAGGCGGAAGACTTGCTCAGCCTGCTCCTCGTAGCGCCGCTCCCCGCTGAGGGCGGCGAGCCGCAGCAGGCCGAGCGCGGCGGAGCTGTTGCCAGAGGGGATCGGGTGGTCGCCGATCTCCTTGCGGCGCGCGATGAGCAACTCGTGGTCGGCGGAGGTGGAGAAGAAGCCGCCGTGCTCGGGGTCTCCGAAGCGGGTGAGGATCGTCTCGGCAAGCTGCTCGGCCTCCTCGAACCAGCGGGGCTCGAAAGTCGCTTCGTAGAGCGTCAGCAGCGCCTCAAGCAGGAAGGCGTGGTCCTCCAGGTAGGCGTTGAGGCGGGCTCCGCCGTCCTTGTAGGTGCGCAGCAGGTGGCCGTTGGCATCGCGCATGCGCTCGAGCACAAACTCAGCGCATGCCCATGCCGCCTCAACGTAGTCGGCGCGTTCGAGGACGGCGCCGGCCTCTGCCAGGGCGCCGATCATCAGTGCGTTCCAGGAGGCGAGCCGCTTGTCATCGAGCCCCGGCCAGACGCGCTGATGGCGCGCCTCATACAGGGCACGGCGCGCCCAGGAGAGGCTGTCCGGCTCGTTGGCCGCCGCGCCGCCAGCTAGGTAGAGGATGTTGTGCCCCTCGAAGTTGCCCTGCTCGGTGACGCCATAGAACTCGATGATCTCCCCAGCGTCCTCGCCCAGCTCGTGGCGCATCTCGGCCGGTGTCCAGACGTAGAAGCGCCCCTCCTCGCCCTCCGAATCGGCGTCGAGAGCGGAGTAGAAGCCGCCCTCGGGCCCGCGCATCTCGCGCAGCGCCCAGTCCAGCGTCTCCTCGCAGACCCGCCGGTAGCGCTGGTGGCCGAAGGCCTGCCAGCCGTGCAGGTAGGCGCGGACCAGCTGGGCGTTGTCGTAGAGCATCTTCTCGAAGTGGGGAACGAGCCAGCTGGCGTCGACCGAGTAGCGAGCGAAGCCGCCGCCGATCTGGTCGTAGATGCCGCCGGCCAGCATCGCGTCGAGGGTCAGCTCGACGATCTCGCGCTCGCCGCGGGCGAGGAGTAGCTCGAGCGCCGCGGCCGGCGGGAACTTGGGGGCGCCGCCGAAGCCCCCTCGCCGGCGGTCGGCGCTGCTGCGCAGGCGCTCGGTTGCCTCGGCCAGCAGCTCCGCCTCGGGTGGCTCGGCGGGGGCCAAGTGGCCGATCGCCCCCAGTCGAGCCTGCATCTCGGGCGCTCGTTGCCTGATCTCCTCGCGCTTGCTCTCGAAGGCGTGGAGGACCGCTTCCATCACCATGCGGAAGCTGGGCATGCCGCGACCCTCGTCGGGCGGGAAGTAGGTGCCGCCGTAGAAGGGCACGCCGTCGGGATCGAGGAAGGCCGTCAGGGGCCAGCCGCCCTGGCCGCTGATTGCCTGCACCGCCTCCATGTAAAGGGCGTCGAGGTCGGGCCGCTCCTCGCGGTCGACCTTGACGTTGACGAAGTTCTCGTTCATGTAGGCGGCCGTCTCGGGGTCCTCGAAGGACTCGCGCTCCATCACGTGGCACCAGTGACAGGCCGAGTAGCCGATCGAGAGCAGGATCGGCCGGTCCTCGGAGAGGGCTTGGGCCAGCGCCTCCTCACCCCAGGGGTACCAGTTCACCGGGTTGTCGCGGTGCTGGAGCAGGTAGGGGCTGGTCTCCTGCGCCAGGCGATTGGCCATTGGTCCACATTACCCTTCCATGAACAGGGGAACCCGCTGATACCTAAACGCCAACTTTTGGCAGTCCGCGGGTAGCTGAAATTTGGTTCATTTCCAGGGGCTCGTGCGTGGACAACGATCCGATCGGCCACCAGACGGTCTACGTTCATTGGGTGACTGACGAGCAGCTCCAGGTGAACAGCGATCCGGCGATCGAGTCAGTGCTTGCCAAGCTCGATCCAGACGACCGCAAGGTGGTCGAAGAAGCCCTCGCACAGGCGGCGAAGACCGAGGCGCAGTTGCGATACATCGCCGACCACGACTCGCTCACCGGCCTGCTCGACCGGCGGCGTTTCCGCTCGGAGCTCGACCAGTACGTCTCCTTCACGGCCCGCTACGGCGGTCAGGGGGCGGTGATGATCATCGACATTGACGGCCTCAAGGGGGTCAACGACTCCTTTGGCCACCACGTTGGAGACCAGCTGATTCGTCGTGTCGCCGGGATCATGCGCGAACGGGTGCGGACCACCGACATAGTCGCTCGCCTCTCCGGCGACGAGTTCGCCGTGCTCATGCCGCAGACCGACACCGCCGGGGCCCTGCAGCTCGGTGAGGACCTGCGCGCCCAGGTGGCCGAGAGCGCCGCGACCTCGCTCGAGCTGGAGAGCGCCACAATCAGCGTCGGCGTCACGATGTTCGGTGGTGAGCGTGGCATCGGCGCCGAGGCCGTTCTGGTCGCCGCCGACCAAGCGATGTACCAGGCCAAGACGGAGGGCCGCAATCAGATCGCCCTCTTCCAGGATCCCGGCGAGCCGCGGCGTCAACAGCGCGGTCGTCAGACGACCAGCGCCCGCATCCGCGACGCGCTCACCCATGACCGTCTCAGCTTGCATACGCAGCCGATTCGCAACCTCGCCTCTGGCGGCATCGAGCGCTACGAGCTGCTCCTGCGCATGACCGGCGAGAACGGTGAACTGCTGCCGGCCGCCTCCTTCATCGAGGCGGCCGAGCGCTCCGGCATGGTCCAGGAGCTCGACCGCTGGGTCGTCGTGCGGGCATTGGAGCTGCTCACCGCCCGCGAGCAGGCGGGTGAGCCGGTTTCGCTGCACGTCAACCTCTCAGGCGCATCGGTGGCCGATCTCTCGGTGCTCGAATTCATCGAGCGGCGCCTCGACGAGGGTACGGCGGATCCCTCGCGCTGCACCTTTGAGCTGACCGAGACCGGGCACACGCATGACTACGAAGCGGCCACCGGCTTCGCCGATCGAATCACCGAGTTTGGCTGCCAGGTGGCGATCGACGACTATGGCGCCGGCTTCGGCCCCTTCCACTATCTGAAGAGCATCCCCTTTGACCTGATCAAGATCGACGGCTCCTTCATCCGCGACATGCCCAACAGCGACGCCGATCAGCTCACCGTGCAGGCGATCGTCCAGATCGCCCGCGGGTTGGGCAAGACGACGATTGCTGAGTACGTGCAGGACGACATCACCACCCAGATGCTGCGCGAATACGGCGTCGACATGGCCCAGGGCTACCACCTGGGCCGCCCGGTCGACGTTGCCGAGGCGCTCTAGGCAGGAGCTCTCAGCCGCGCCGGCTTTTCAGCCACCGCACGAGGCGCGTCCGCGCGTTGAGGCCCGCGGCAAGTCCCCGTTCGGGTAGCGAGCCGGCCGGCGGCAGGGCGCCCAGTTGGCGCGCCATCTCGGCGCCGTTCATGTAGGCGTCGTTGCGCTGGATGCGTCCTGCGCGGACGGTGAGTACGTCGCAACCCTGGACCTCGACCACTGCCCCGTTGGGAATCAATCCTTCAAAGCGACCGGTGCCGTTGAAGCAACCAGTGGCGCGCCAGTGTACGGCCGCCTTCTCGCCACTGGCAATCACGTCGAGGATCTCGAAGCGGAAGTCGGGGAAGGCGGCGAAGAGGTCCCCGAACCAGGCTTTGAGGTCCTCCGGGACGCGCAGATCGGCCACGCCGTGGATTACGTCGGGGGCGCCCGGCTCCCAGAAGGTCGCCATCGCCTCGACGTCGCGCTCGGCGACTGCTTCGAAATAGCCATGGGCGACGGATGCGGTGTCGGTCACTTCGCTGTTGATCGCCACTGCGAGCCAGCTTACTCCTGGCGCAGTTGGGCGCGGCGGATCTTGCCGCTCGTCGTCTTCGGCAGCTGATCGGCGAACTCGACGATGCGCGGGTACTTGTAGGAGGCGGTCTGGGATTTGACGTGCTCCTGCAGCTCGCGAGCCAGGTCGTCGGAGGGCTGGTGGCCCGTATGCAGTACGACGATCGCCCGCACCACCGAGCCGCGGTCGGGATCGGGGGCAGCTACAGCCGCGGCCTCCGCGACGGCTGCATGAGAGACGAGCGCCGACTCAACCTCGAAAGGACCAATTCGATAGCCGGAGGAGAGGATCAGGTCGTCACTGCGCCCCTCAAACCAGAGGTAGCCCTCCTCGTCCTCCGCGACCCGGTCACCAGTCGGCCACCACTCGTCGGTGAAGCGCTCGCCGTCGAGGTAGCGCAGGAAGAAGCTCGGCGAGGAGGCGGTGCGGACTTGGAGCTCGCCCTCAACGACGCGTGTTTCGACGCCGGGCAAGGGTCTGCCCATCGAGCCGTCGTGGGCTGGGTCGTCCTCGCCCGGGCGCATGCCGCAGACGGCGCCGGTCTCGGTCTGGCCGTAGCCGTCGCCGATCGGCAGGCCGAGGCGCTCGCGGAAGCTGCGGATCACCTCGGGCTCGAGCGGCTCGCCGGCCGAGACGAGGCGGCGCAGCGAGGGTATGGGGGAGAGCTCGGCGCGTTTGGCCAGCATGCGGTACTCGGTCGGCGCCTGGCAGAGCAGGTTGACGCCCAGCTCCTCGCAGAGCCGCAGGCGCTCGGCCGGGTCGAAGCGCCCGTCGTGCAGCACGGCGACGGCGCCGCAGAGCCAGGGGGCGACGAAGGCGTTGCGGGTCGACTTCGACCAGCCCGGCGCCGCCGTACACCAGGCCACGTCGCCCTCACGCGCGCCGAACCAGTGTTCGGCCTGCAAGCGCTGGCCAGCCAGGTAGCGCTGCGGATAGAGCACGCCACGTGGCTCGCCGGTAGTCCCCGACGTGAAGACGATCGCCGCCGGGTCCTCCGGGTCGAGTTGCTCCATCGCGGCGGGCGTCTCCTGCGGCAGGTCCTCATCAAAGACCCGCGCCAGATCCTCCATTTCCATATAGGGAATGCCATCGGGCAGCTCACCGAGATACCGCGCCTCACCGACAGCAAGCTTCGGCCCGGCCACCCGCGCCCGCAGCTCCAGATCCTTGCGCCGCAACTGCGGATTGCAAGGCAACGCCACTGCCCCCATCCGCCAGCAAGCAAGCATCGTCAACACCCACTCGACCCGACTCCCAACCAGCGTCATCACCACACCCCCCCGCTCCACGCCCTGGGCAGCAAAAGCACCAGAGAGCCCCGCCGAGCGAGCAAAAAGCTCTCCAAAGTGATGCAGCTTTTTCTCCCCGTCCGCGCTGACCTCAATCAACGCCGGCCGCGCAAAGGGAAACCGTTCAACTACATCCTCAATGAAGTTCACGCCCGGCAGTCTGCCGTACCGGTGAAGTTGGAGAAGAGAGCCGGATGCCCCTCCCCAAAACACTCAAGCGCGGCTCCTGCCGCGCGTTTTGGGGAGGGGCATCCGGCTCTCCCTACCTCAATTCGCTCGACGACTTACCCAGCATCTGCCGAGCGACGATCAGCAGCTGGATCTGCTGGGTTCCCTCGAAGATGTCAAGGATCTTTGCGTCCCGCGCCCACTTCTCAAGCAGCTCGTTCTCGCCGTAGCCGAGGCTGCCGCAAAGCTCGACGCAGCCAAGCGCCACATCGACGCAGGTACGCCCCGCCTTGGCCTTGGCCATCGAGGCCTGTAGCGAGTTGGGCTTGCCGTTGTCGGCCATCCAGGCTGCCTGCAGGGTGAGCAGCAGGGAGGCCTCGTAGTCGGACTCCATCTCCAGGTAGCGCGCCGCAGCCGCCGACTGCGAGAGCGCCGGCGTGTCGTAGTCGATCTCGACCCCGGCCTCGGAGAGGCGCTTGCGCGTCTCCTCGAGCGAGGCCCGGGCGACGCCGACCGCCATCGCGGCGACCAGCGGCCGCGTGTTGTCGAACGTTTGCATCGCCCCGCCGAAGCCCTGCTTGACGTCGATCTCGGGATTGCCGAGCAATGCCTCCTTGGGCACCCGGCAATCCTGCAGGGTGAAGTTGGCGGTGTCCGAGGCGCGGATGCCGAGCTTGTGCTCGAGCCGGTCGAGCTTCAACCCCGGGTTGTCGCGCTCGACGATGAACGACTTGATCGCCGCCCGGCCCTGCTCGCGGTCGAGCGAGGCCCAGACGACGATCAGGTCGGCGCGGTCGCCGGAGGTGACGAAGATCTTCTCGCCGTTGAGCACGTACTCGTCGCCGTCGAGCTCGGCCGTGGTGCGGATCGCGGCCGAGTCGGAGCCCGCCTCGGGCTCGGTGATCGCCATCGCCGCCCACTTGCCGCCGTAGCGCTCGAGCTGCTCGTCGCTCGCCACCGAGGCGATCGCCGAGTTGCCGAGGCCCTGGCGGGGCATCGAGAGCAGCAGGCCGACGTCTCCCCAGCAGAGCTCGATGATGCCGAGCACGGTGGAGAGGTTGGAGCCGTTGCGATTGCCGTCGTCGCCGTCGCCGTTGGACTCGCGCCGCACGCCGGCCGCGCCGGCGCCGCCGATGTCGGAGCCCTCGTTCATGCCGTCGATCAGCGAAGCGAGCATGTCGAGCTCCTTGGGGTAGGAGTGCTCGGCCTCGTCGTACTTGCGGGAGATCGGCCGGAAGACCTCGGTCGCGACCTGGTTGGCCTGGCTGACCAGCGGGCGAAACTTCTTCGGTATCTCGAGATTGATCATGATCCTGTTCCTTTGCTCGAGGCCCTTTCGCTCTAGACGAGCAGGGCGCCCTCCATGACGCCCGCTGCGCGGAGGTCGCGGTACCAGCGCTCGACCGGGTGCTCCTTGACGAAGCCGTGGCCGCCGAGCAGCTGCACTCCTTCGGAGCCGATCTGCATGCCCTTCTGGGCGCAGAGCCGGCGGGCCATCGCCGCCTCACGGGCGAAGTCCTGGCCCTGGTCGGCGCGGGCGGCGGCACGGTAGGTGGCGAGTCGCATGCCTTCGCTCTCGATGCCGATGTCGGAGACGCCGAAGGCGACCGCCTGGCGGTTGGAGATCGGTTCGCCGAAGGCGGTGCGCTCGTTGACGTACTGCTTGACGTAGTCGAGCGTCGCCTCGGCGGCACCGACGGCGAGCGAGCACCAGGCGATCCGCGCCCGCTGCAGGCACTCGACGTAGGCGTTGCCCTCGCCCTCGTCCATCAGGGCGCTGGCGGGCAGGCGCACGTCCTCGATCAGCAGTTTGCCGGTGGTGGCAGGGCGTAGCCCCATCGCCGGCTCCGCTTCAACCGAGAGCCCCTTGGCGCCGGACTCGATCAGGAAGAGCGCCGGGCCGTCCTCGGTCTCGGCGGCGACGACGAAGAGCTCGCAGGCGCCAGCGCGGGCAACCAGCGACTTGGCGCCATTGAGCACCCAGTCCGAACCGACCTGGCGGGCCTTGGTCTCCAGCTTCAGCGGGTCGAAGAGCGGCCTTGGCTCGAGGATCGCCAGCGCTGCGGCAGGGGTGTCCTCGCCGGTGAAGGCGGGCAGGTAGGTGGCCTCCTGCTCGGCCGTGCCCCAGTGGCCGATCGCGGTGGCCACGGCGCCGGGGGCGAGCGCCGCGTAGGCGATGCCCATGTCGCCGTGGGCGAGGGCCTCGCCGATCAGCACGCTGGTCACCGCGGCCTGCTCGTGCATGACGCCGCCGAGCTCCTCGGGGACGCCGAGCATGTTGATGCCCAGCTCGTTGGCCTGGCCGAGCAGCTCAGCGGGTGTCTCGCAGTCGAAGTCGGCCTGCTTGGCGACGGGGCGCACCTTGGCCTCGGCGAAGTCGCGTACCCCTTCCTGCAGCATCTGCTGCTCGTCGTCGGGGCTGATGTCGAAGAGGGCACGTGGCTTGCTCGGCGCCTGGCGTGCCGGCCGGCCCAGCTTCTGGGCGGCCTTGAAGGTGCGCCCGGCGGCGGTCGCCGAACGGAAGCCGCTCTTGGTGCCGGTGAACAGTGCCCGCTCGACCTGCTTGCGGATGCGGATCCGGTCGAGCAGGTCGGAGCTGGCGAGGCGGTTTAGCCAGCGCAGGCCGAAGCCCATGCTGCGCTCGGCAACTCCCTTGTCGTCGGTGACGGTGGACATCTCTACTTTTTCCTCCCGCTTCGGGGTTTGGCCTCGAGCGGCTCCAGATGGCCGTCGAGGTGCGGCGTGTCACGCTTGGCGTCGCGCACCGCAAAATCGATCTCGTCTCCATCGGACGTGCTGGCGAAGGCGACCTTGCCGGGGAGCAGGATCGGCTTGCGGAAACGCACGTCTACTGCGAAGGCGTCGGGCAGGCGGCTCTCCAGCGCGGCCAGGCAGCGCGCCTTGGTCCACATGCCGTGGGCGATTGCCCGCGGAAAGCCGAGCGGCTTGGCGCTCCAGGCGTGCATGTGGATCGGGTTGCGATCCCCCGACACGGCCCCATAGCGCCGCCCAAGATCCCCACCAAGCTTCCACTCAACCCCGCCACCCAGCTCCTCCGCCCGCCGATGGGCCGATACGTCAAGCTGGCTTTGACTTTTCGGCCCATCGGCCCCGTTGTTGTTGGGGCCGCGGCGCAGCATCGTGCTGGTGCTCTCCCAGACGACCTGGTGGCCGGACTTGACCTTGGTCTGCAGGCTGAAGGTGCGGCCCTTGGGGTGGGGTTGCAGCTTGGTGGGGCGCACCTGGATCGTCAGCTCCTCGTCGAGGCCGATCTGCCGATGCTGGGCGATGCGGTTCTCAACGTGGACCAAGCCGACCGCGCCGAAGGGGAAGGCCCCGTCGGCCATCACCGCCATCTGCAGCGGGAAGGCGAGCACGTGTGGGTAGCTGGGGGGCAGGTGGTCGCGCAGGGCAAAGCCGCAGACCCTGGCGTAGGCGACTACCCGCTCGGGGTCGGCCTGGACCGCGGCCAGCTCCAGCTCGATCTCAGGGATCTCGTTGCCGCGGCCCGGCACGAAGGGCAGCAGCGAGGCGCCGGGGATCAGCGGTGCCGCGGCGCGCGCGTAGAGTGGCAGGATGCTGGGCGGGCTTCCTAGCGTGCGCGTCTCCATTGTCAGGCTCCCAGCAGGCTCTGCCCGCAGACGCGGACGACGTTGCCGTTGACGCCGGCCGAGGCGGGGCTGGCGAACCAGGCGATCGTCTCGGCCACGTCGACCGGCAGGCCGCCCTGCGACATGCTGTTCATGCGCCGCCCCGCTTCACGGATCGGCACCGGCATCTTCGCCGTCATCTGCGTTTCGATGAAGCCGGGGGCGACCGCGTTGATCGTCGCGCCGCGCTCCGCCAGCTCGGGCGCGAGCGCCTCGACCATGCCGATCACGCCCGCCTTCGAGGTGGCGTAGTTGGTCTGGCCCGAGTTGCCGGCGATGCCGCTCATCGAGGAGACGCAGACGATGCGGCCGTTGGCGCGCAGCAGGCCGCGCTCGAGCAGCTCGTCGTCGATGCGCTCCTCGCTGGAGAGGTTGATCTCCATCAGCGAGCTCCAGCGGTCCTCGGGCATCTTGGCGATCGTCCGGTCGCGGGTCACGCCGGCGTTGTGGACGACGATGTCGACGCCGCCGCTGAGCTGCTCGGCGATCGCCGCCGGCGCTCCCTCCTCGGTGATGTCGAGCTCGATCGTCTCGGCGTCGAGCCGCTTGGCGACGGCGGCCAGATCGGCGGCCAGCGCCGGCACGTCGAGCAGCACCAGGCCGGCGCCGTCGCGATGCAGGGTGGTGGCGATCGCCTCGCCGATTCCGCGCGAGGCGCCGGTGACGAGGGCCAGCTTGCCGTCGAGCGGCTGCGACCAGTCGATCGCTGGCGCCTTGGCGACCGCCGCGCCGATCTCGATCACCTGGCCCGAGACGTAGGCGGAGCGGGGAGAGAGGAGGAAGCGCAGGGTGGACTCGATCTCGGCCTCGGCGCCGGCGGTGACGTGGACCAGCTGCACGGCGATGCCGCGGCCGATCTCCTTGCCCAGCGAGCGCGTAAATCCCTCGAGCGCCCGCTGTGCCGTGGCGGCGCGGGCCGGCAGGCCGGCGGGCGGCGTGCCGAGTACGACGACGCGCCCGGAGCGCTTGATGCGCTTCACGTTGGGATGGAAGAAGCGCTGCAGTTCGACCAGCTCGGTCGAATCGGAGATCCCCGTGGCATCGAAGACGAGTGCCTTGACCGGGCTATCCACCTTCTCCGGGCGCGGGGCGCCGATCGCTCCAAGCAGGCGCTCGATCGGCTTGCCCAGCCGCCCGCCGGGTGCGGCCCCGGCCAGCACGGCGCCTGCGAGGACGCCGCCGTCGGTGCTCTGACGCTCCAGCTCGACCGGCTGCGGCAGGCCAACCCGCGGGGCGATGAAGCGTCCCGGAGGCGAGTTGACCAGCTGCGTGTAGAGGTCGCTCATTTGCTCCCCCCGGCGCTCTCGAGCATCGCCACGACACCCTGGCCGGCGGCGGCGCAGATGCTGATCACGCCACGGCCGCTGCCGTGCTCGCTGAGCTGCTTGGCGAGGCTGGCGACGATGCGGCCGCCGGTGGCGGCGAAGGGGTGGCCAGCGGCAAGCGAGCCGCCGTTGACGTTGAGCTTCTCGCTGTCAATCGCCCCCAACGGCCGGTCGCGTCCCAGCCGCTCGCGACAGAAGCGCTCGTCCTCCCAGGCGCGCAGGGTGCAGAGCACCTGGGCGGCGAAGGCCTCATGGATCTCGTAGAGGTCGAAGTCCTGCAAGGCGAGGCCGGCGCGGTCGAGCATGCGCGGCATCGCGTAGGCGGGCGCCATGAGCAGCCCCTCGCGCTTGTGCACGTGGTCGATCGCCGCTGTTTGGCCATCGACGAAGTAGGCGAGCACCGGCAGGTCGCGCTCCTTGGCCCACTCCTCGCTGGCGAGGAGGACGGCCGAGGCACCGTCACTGAGCGGCGTCGAGTTGGCGGCGGTCATCGTGCCCTCGTCGCCGCCGAAGACCGGGCCGAGCTTTGCCAGCTTCTCCAACGAGGAGTCGGGCCGCAGGTTCTGGTCGCGCTCGAGACCGAGGTACGGGCTGACCAGGTCGTCGTTGAAGCCACGCTCGTAGGCGGCGGCAAGGTTGTGGTGGCTGCGCACAGCGAGCTCGTCCTGCGCCTCGCGCTCGACCTCCCACTCGGAAGCCATGATCGCGCAGTGCTCGCCCATCGAGAGGCCGGTGCGTGGCTCCTCGTTGCGGGGGATCGAGGGGACGAGCTGGCCGGGGCGTACGCGGGTCAGTTGCCGCACGCGGCCGAGGTTCGACTTCTCGCGGTTGGCGTCGAGCAGGATCTGGCGCAGATCCTCGTTGAGGCCGATCGGCGCGTCGGAAGTGGTGTCGGCGCCGCAGGCGACGCCGGCGTCGATTTGGCCGAGGGCGATCTTGTTGGCGACGAGGATCGTCGTCTCAAGCCCCGTGCCGCAGGCCTGCTGCACGTCATAGGCGGGCGTCTCGGGGGCGAGGCGCGTGCCGAGCACGCTCTCGCGGGTCAGGTCGCGGTCGCGCGAGTGCTTGAGCACCGCGCCGCCGGCGACCTCGCCGAGGGTCTCGCCCTCGAGTCCGAAGCGGCCGATCAGCCCGTCAAGCGCCGCGGTGAGCATGTCCTGGTTGGAGGCGCGCGAGTAGACGGAGTTCGAGCGTGCAAATGGAATCCGGTTGCCGCCGACGATGGCGACCCGGCCTGGCCTATCGGTCAACTGGTCTCAACCTTTCGTTACAGAGATCGATGCACAGGTTAACTTGCCATCAATCCATGCACAAGTACCCGTGACGCGTTGCACATAACCACCATTCGGTGGCTGACTTCGCCTTTCTTCGCCAATAGGACGAGTAAAGGCGAAGTCAGCGAAGGCTGGGGTGAGGGCTAGGCCTCGGAGAAGCCGAGGCGGGCGTAGACGCGGCGCAGCGGTTTCGGTGCCCACCAGTTCCACTCGCCGAACAAGCGCATCAGGGAGGGGACGAGCAGGGCGCGGACGATGGTCGCGTCGATCATCACGCCGAAGGCCATGCCGATCGCGATCTGCTTGACGAAGAAGACGCTGCTCACGCTGAAGGCGAGAAAGACGATCGCGATCGCAACCGCGGCGGCGGTGATCACGCGGCCGGTGCGGGCGATGCCGACGGCGACCGCCTCCTCGTTGGAGTCGCCCATGTCGCGGCGCTCTTTGATCCGCGCCATGACCAGCACCGCGTAGTCGGTGGCGAGGCCGAAGATCACTGCGAAGAGGAAGACGAGGCTGGTCACCTCGACCGCTGCTGGCCCGGTGTAGTCGAGCGGCGTCTTCAGCCAGCCCTCCTGGAAGGCGAGCACGAGGATGCCGAGCGTGGCGCCCAGGGTGAGCGTGTTCATCAAGAGCGTCTTCAGCGGCAGCAGCACCGAGCCGGTGAGCAGGAAGAGCAGAATCAGGGTGGTGATGGCGATGATTGCCACGACCAGCGGGGCGTGCTCAAGCAGGCTCTGCTTCTGGTCGATGAAGCGCGCCGTGTTGCCGGAGACGAGCACCTCCCCGCCGTTGGGTGGAACGAGGTCGCGGATCGCGTGCAGCGAATCCTGTGAGGGATCGCTGAGCGCCGGTCCGGCGAGAGCGAAGTTGGCGTAGCCAGCGTCCACCGAAACAAGCAGGAAGGGTGTGCCGCGCACGACACCGTCGACCGCTTCGATCTGGTCCTGGAAGGCCGCCAACTGGTCGTTCGTCACTCTGCCCTCGACCGCCACCGTGACCGCCTCGGTGACATCGCGTGGATAGTGGGCTTCGAGGTACTTGTAGGCATCGTAGGAGGGCTTACCAGGGGGAACCGCTTCGGCGCTCGGCCCGGTCAGCGTCGTCCAGAGCAGGGGGGCAGCGGCGGCGAGCAGCAGCGCAGAGCTGGCTAGGGCGACCGCCACCGGGCGGCGCATCACACCGCGCGCCAGCCGGTACCAGCCGTCGGAGGTGTCAGAGACCGCTGGCCCGCGGCGGATCGAGAGCGCGTCGATGCGCGTGCCGAGCAGGGCAAGCAGCGACGGCACGACGAGGATCGCGATCAGCGAGGAGAGCACCGCCACCGAGGCCCCGGCCACCGCCATCGAGTAGAGGAAGCGCTGCGGCATAAAGATCAGTGCGGCGAGCGCCGCGGCGACGGTCAGCCCGGAGAAGACCACCGTACGGCCGGCGCGCTGCACTGTGCGGCGGTGGGCCTCACGGGTGGCGCCTTCTTGCGCCATCTCCTCGCGATAGCGCGAGACCATCAGCAGTGCGTAGTCGACGGCCAGGCCGAGGCTGAGCCCGGTGGCGATGTTGAGCGCGAACAGCGAGGTGTCGACGAGGCCCGACATGATCTGCAGCACGAGCAGCGTGCCGATGATCGAGATCACCCCGATCAGCAGCGGGATGCCTGCCGCGACGACGCCGCGGAAGACGAAGAGCAGGAAGAGGGCGAGGATCGGGAAGGCGATCAGCTCGGCCTTGGTCAGATCTTCGCGAGTCTGGTCGTTGGTCTCGTTGAAGCCCTGGGCGAAGCCACCCTCGGCGACGTCGAGCGAACTGCCCTCGATCACCTCGGCGACGCCTTCGGCGGCGACTCCACCGGCGTCCTCGATGTCCTCGGTCGAGAGGTTGACGGCGATCGCCAGCGACTCGCCGTCGCGAGCAATCAGTGCGGCGTCGGCGGCCGGGTCGCGCAGCGGGTTGACGACACGGCCGACGTGCTCGACCGCTTCGCTCTGTTTCGTGATGCGGGCGATCTCGCCGCGCACCGCAGGATCGGCGAGGTCGAGCTTGCCGCCGTCGGGGTCGCGGACGACGAGCACGATCGCCGGGTTCGGGTCGTAGCCGAGTTTCTCGCGCAGTAGCCGGGTTGCCTGCTCGCTCTCCGAACTCGAGTCGGTAAAGCCGGCCGCCTTGAGGTGCTGCTCGACGTCGCGGCCGAAGGCGAGGGCGAGGAAGGTGAAGATGCCGACCGCGGCGAGGACGAGCTTGGGGTGCTTCCAGGTGAGGTCGGCAATCCGCGTCATCGAGGGTTCAACGAACGGGTGGGGGAGGGCGTGAGGCGAATCATCGTTCGGCACCCTACCCTACCAGAATCCAAAGTGAAAACTTTGGATTTCAAATTAAGCTGATAGAATCGAGTAATGACGAGGAGAAATTACGGGCAGGCCTGCAGCATGGCGGGTGCCCTCGATCGCATCGGCGAGCGCTGGTCGTTGCTCATCGCCCGTGAGCTGCTGCTCGGGCCGCTGCGCTTTTCCGACCTTGCCCGCGCGGTCGGCGGTGCGCCCACCGACGTCCTGACCAAACGCCTGCGCGACCTGGAGCGCGACGGCGTCGTCGCCCGCCGCGAGCTCGATCCGCCCGCCTCGGCCGTCGTCTACGAGCTGACCGAGCTGGGGCAGGGCCTGGAGCGACCGCTGATCGAGCTCGGGCGCTGGGGGCTCAACTTCTCCCAGATCGACGACGTCGACGGGATCGAACCCTCCTGGCTGCCCAACTCGATGCGGGTGATCCTGCAGCCACCAGCCGATGCCGAGCTGACCGTCCAACTGCGCAGCGGCGGCAACAGCTTCCGCCTACGGATCGCTAACGGCTGGATCGACGTCGAACGCGGCGAGATGGCCGACCCCGATCTGACCCTCGCCGGCGATCCGCGCGCCGTGCTCGCCGCCCTGGTCTTCGGCGAGGAGGCTGAGGAGGGCGGCGCCGAGATCGAAGGCGACCGTGCCGCACTCGAGGCGCTGCGGGCGATGGTTGCGCTGCCCGAGCGTCTGCAGGCCGAAGCACTGGCGATGCCCCCGGCGGCTGCTCAGACCGCCGTAGGCGAGGCTGCCGGTTAGGCGACCTCGGAGAACCCGTAGCGCTGCTGGAAGCGACGCAGCGGAGCGGGCGCCCACCAGTTCCAGTCGCCGAAGAGGCGCATCAACGCTGGCACCAGCAGCGCCCTGACCAGCGTCGTGTCGATCAGCACAGCGGCCGCGTAGCCGAGGCCGGCCTCCTTCATGAAGAAGATCGAGCTGGTGGTGAAGGCGAGGAAGACAGCGGCGAGGCAGAGCCCGGCCGCGGAGATAACCCTGCCAGTACGGGCGATCCCGCGGGCGACCGCCTCCTCGTTGGACATGCCGGAATCGTGCAGCTCCTTGATCCGCGCCAGGACAAGGACGGCGTAGTCGGTGGAGAGGCCGAAGATGACCGCGAACATCACCACCAGCGTCGCCGTCTCCATGCCCTCTGGGCCGTCGTAGGAGAGCAGCCCGTCGAGCAGGCCCCACTGGAAGGCGGCGACGATCACGCCGAGCGTCCCGACCAGTGTGAGCAGGTTCATCAGCAGGGTCTTCAGCGGCAGCACCACCGAGCCGGTCAGCATGAAGAGCAGTAGCAGCGTGGTCAGGGTGATGACGGCGATCACGAGCGGCAGGTTCTCGCCGAGGCTCGTCCTCAGGTCCAGGTATTCGGCGGTGTAGCCGGACACCAGCAGCGGCGCCGGCCCCTGCAGGGCGCGGATCGATCGCACGGCCTCCTGTGCTTCGCTCTCCAGCGAGTGGTCGGCGTTGACGCGCAGGCCGAAGCTGGCGATCGCGAGGTTGGGGGCAGCGCGCTGGAAGGGAACCGGGGACTCGATGCCCTCGACCGCGCCGACCTGCTGCGAGAGGCGACGTAGTTGGGCCGGGCTTGCGCGCCCGTCGACGACGACCGGGATCGGCGTGCCGAGCGCGGTCGGGTAGTCGCGGTTGATCGTCACCACGACTTCGCGCGAGGGTTCGCCCGCCGGCACGTTGTCGGTGCCCGGGAAGGTCAGCTTGACACCGAGCACCGGCAGGGCGAGGACCAGTAGCAGCGCCGAGCTGGAAAGCGCGACCGCGACCGGATGGCGCATCACGGCTCGGGCCAGCCGGTACCAGCCGCCCGACTCGTCGGAGACCGCCGGGCCGCGCCGCAGCGAGAGGGCGTTGACCCGGTCGCCCAACAGTGCCAGCAGCGCCGGGACGAGCAGCAGCGACCCGAGCGCGGCGAAGACGGCGACGATTGCCCCGCCGGCGCCGAGCGAGTAGAGGAAGCGTTGTGGGAGGAGCGTCAGCGCAGCCAGGGCCGCGGCAACGGTGAGGCCGGAGAAGACCACGGTGCGCCCGGCGGACTCGACCAGGCGGCGGTGGGACTCCTCGCTGGGGCCGTCGCGCTCCAGCTCCTCGCGGTAGCGGGTGACGAGCAGCAGGCCGTAGTCGACCGCCAGCCCGAGGCCCATCGCGGTGGTGATGTTGAGGGCGAAGACGGAGGTGTCGACCAGCTCCGACATGATCCGCAGGGCGAGGAAGGTCCCCCCGACCGCGACCATCCCGACGAGCAGCGGGATCGAGGCAGCGATCACCCCGCGGAAGACGACGAGCAGCAGCAAGGCAAGCAGCGGGAAGGCGATCAGCTCAGCCCGGATCAGGTCCCGCTCGATCGTCTCGTTGACCTCATTGAAGCCGGCGGCGATGCCGCCGACGGTGACCTCGAACTTCTCCGAGGTGACGCTCTCGACCGCTTCGTCGGCGGCGTTGGTCAACACCTCCGCGTCGCTGCTCGAGAAATAGGCATTGAGCAGCAGCGAGCTGCGGTCCGGGGCAACCATCTGCGGCGGGCCTCCGGCCAGCGGGTTGTCCACCCGGGCCACCCCCTCGAGCGCGCGCAGCTCGGTCGCGAGGCGCTTGGTCTCCGCCCGCAGCGCCGGCGAGCGCAGCGCCAGGCGGCTCTCGCCGGCGGGCGGTGTGACTCGCACGACGATTCCGGGCATCGCGTCGCTGCCCGTCTTCTCAATCAGCAGCTCCTGCGCCCGAGCGCTCTCGCTGGCCGGGTCGTTGAAGCCGGCCGCCTTGAGGTGCTGCTCCACGTCCCGGCTGAAGACGAAAGCGAGGACGGTGAAGGCGCCGACCGCGGCGAGGACGAGCTTGGGATGCCTCCAGGTGAGACCGGCGACGCGACCGAACATGGCGCGAGCCTAACGGGACGTTTGTTTAGCGCTCGTAGAGCTTGATCACACTTACGGAGCCCGTAGGCGCGGCGTCGACGCAGAGATTGCAGAGCACGCACTCGTCGAGGTTGGCTTCGACGACTTCGACGCCGGAGTCGGTCGCGGCGAAGATGTCGACGGGGCAGACTTCTTCCAGCTTCTTGGCTAGCTCGGCGTCGGCGGCGACCGAGTTGTCGACCTCGACGTCGATGAAGACCCTGCTCAGCGTCTCGCTCATCAGGCAGTAACCCCCAGCTTCTGCTTGACCGCGTCGGGAATCTCGTCGATGCGCTCGACCACGCGGATACCGGCCGCTTCCAGCCGGGCGATCTTCTCCGTCGCCGTGTCCTCGACACCCTCGACGATCGTGCCGGCGTGGCCGAAGCTCATCCCCTTCATCTCCTCGTCGTCCATGAACTTGCCGGCCATGAAGGCGACGATCGGCAGGCGGCTGTCGTTCTCCTTCACCCACTCGGAGAGCTGCGCCTCCATGCGGCCCCCGGGCTCGGTGTAGATCACGATCGCCTGGGTCTGCTCGTCGGCCTCGAAGTAGGGCATCAGCTCGGCATAGGTGGAGCCGATGATCGCGTCGCCGCCGATCGAGACGGCGGTCGAGACGCCCAAGCCTGCCTGGGTCAGCGAGGAGGAGATCTCGGTGGTCATGCCGCCCGAGCGGCTCATCACGCCGACGGGGCCGGGCGCGTAGGCCTTCGCGGCATCCTTGGCGGGACCGCCGATGCCGCCCATCTTGCAGACCTCGGGGACGATCAGGCCGAGGCAGTTGGGGCCGATGATGCGCGCCCCGCGCAGGTTGGCCAGCTCGACCATCTGGGCGACGTCGCGGCGCGGGATGCGCTCGGTGACGATGACGATCAGCTTGATGCCGTTCTCGATCGCCTCGAGCACGGCGTCCTTGGTGAAGGCGGGGGGGACGGTGACGACCGAGCCGTCGATCGGGGCGCCGTGGTTCTCGACCGCCTGGGCGACGGTGTCGAAGACCGGCACGCCGTGCACCTCGCGGCCCTTGCGGCCGGGGGTGACGCCGCCGACCACCTTGGAGCCGTAGTCGAGGCACTCCCTGGTCAGGTTGACCGCCTCGCGGCCAGTGATCCCCTGGACAATGAACGTCGTCTCCTTGGAGAGCAGGATGCTCATCTATTGCTCCCTTCCGACATTGACCCCACCAGGGTGTGGTGAATGTCGGATACGCGTGTGTCGAGCTTGCTCACGCCGGCTCCTCCTCGCCCTCGAAGTAGTCGACTTGATCGGCGAGACGGAAATGGACCCAGATCCCGCCGCCCTCCGGGCGCCGCTCGCAGGCTGCAATCGTCTGCGAGTCGGGACGCACGATGATGTCGGGCTGCTGGTTGGAGACCGCCAGGAAGCGAACGGGCTTCTCGGTGCGATTGACGATCTGGTGCGCGCCCTCCTCGCCGCAGGGAAAGGAGACGACCTCTCCCTCGTCGAGCTCGCGCCATCCATCCGGGGTGCGAAGAGATGGCGCGCCGTCGAGCACGATCAGCAGCTCCTCCTCGGCTACGTGCCAGTGATATGGATAGGCAGTCTGGCCCTCGGGCAACTCCCAGAGGCTTGCACCGACCTTCTTGCTGCCTGCCTGGCGTCCGATGCGGGCTCGCAGGCACTTGAAGCCGGGGTGTTCCCGCCCCTCATCGAAAACCGGCTCCTTGATCGTCACCGAGCTCATGTCGGGGCCCCCTGGATCTTCGAAACGGCGCGGCCCGCGGCCTCCCACATCGAGACCGAGCGGTCGCAGTACTCGACTCCGTAGCGCTCGAGGATCTTGAAGCCCTCGTCCTCCCAGGCGCCGGGGATGCGGAAGATGGCGATCGTCTCGCCGGGGTCCTTGCCCAGCTCCAGGCAGGCCTTGATCACGCCGCGGGCGACGATGTCGACCCGCGTGTTGGAGACGATCGACATCATCACGGCGATCTTCTCGACGCCGTCCTTTTCCAGCACCTCCTTGGCCAGGCCGCAGGCCTTTGCCACCGAGGGATTGCCACCGATCTCCGAGTAGTTGGCGGGCTTGCCGCCCTGGCTGCGCACCGCGTCGGTCAGGGTCAGCGAGCCGCCGCCGGCGCCGATCACCAGGCCGAGGTTGCCCTCGAAGCCGTGGTCCTTGCCCTGGATCACGCCGCGGTGGTCGGCGGCGTCGATCGCCGCCACGTGGCGCTCGAAGTCGGAGGGCTCGTAGGTCTCGCGGGTGTCCTCCTCGGCGATCTCGAGCTGCTTGCGCAAGAGGCCCTTCTGGCGACCGACCGCCTCGTTCTCCATCTCCATGTGGGCGTCGAGGGCGACGAAGCTGCCGTCGGTGAGCTCGGCCAGCGGGTTGATCTCGGCCAGGGTCATGTCGTTGTCGCGGAAGAGCCGGGCGAGCCGGGCGAGCACCGGCGTGGCGCGGTTGAGCTGCGAGCCCGTGACCCCGGTGGCGGCGACGACCTGCTTGGCCTCGAAGTCGGCGATCGGCAGGAGGTTGGAGACATGGCCGCGGCCGACGTGGTCGGGGTGGGTCTCGGCGACCTCCTCGATGTCGATGCCGCCCATGTCGCTGAACAGCATCAGCGGCTGCTTCGCGGTGCCGTCCCAGACGACCCCTGCGTAGTACTCCTGCTTGACCTCGGCTTTCGGGTCGACCAGGACACCGCGCGGCATCTGGCCGTTGATCTCCAGCTTGAGGATGTCCTCGGCATGGGCAGCCGCCTCATCCGGCGTATCAGCGAACTTGACGCCGCCGGCCTTCATCCGCCCGCCGCTCAGCACCTGCGACTTGATCACGACAGGGCCGCCAATCTCTTCAGCGACCGAACGCGCTTCCTCGGCGGTCGTGCAGAACCCGTACTTGGTGACCGGGATCCCGGCCAACTCGACGATCTTCCTTGCCTCGTACTCGAAGAAGCGCATTGCGGCGCGGAACCCTATCCAACGACGTGGTTGGCGGGCGGGTCCTGTCATGGGGCAGGGGGGCCTGCGGGCGAGGTTTACGTCCTCGACCCCCCTGCCCCATGCCACCCGCCCGAGAAGCGCTTGATTGAGATACTGCCTCCGATGAGGCGGTTCTCCGTGTTGCTCGGCGCTATAGCTTTGATTGCCCTGGCCGGCTGCGGAGGGACGGTGATCGACAGCACCAAGGCTGAGGACACTATCCAGGCGGATCTCTCGAAATCCCTGGAAACCAAAGTCAAATCGGTCGACTGCCCCCCTGATGTCGAGGTCGAGAAAGGCGCCACCTTCAGCTGCGACATGACGCTTGCCGGGGGTGAAGAGCAGATCATTACTCTGAGGATCGAGAACGAGGATGCCGACCTCAACGTGACCGATCTCCGTCCGGCCAATGAATAAAGTGCCGCGGATGAGCCAAACCATCGCGGCCGCAGCGCCGACCACGCACGCAAAGCTCCTCGACTGGGCTGGGGAGATCGCAGACTTGACCCAGCCCGACGCCGTCCACTGGTGCGACGGCTCGGCCGAGGAGTACGACTCCCTCGCGCAGACCCTGATCGACGCGGGCACCTTCGAGCGCCTTTCCGACGCCAAGCGTCCCAACTCCTATTTGGCCCTCTCCGACCCGGCAGACGTCGCCCGGGTCGAAGACCGCACCTTCATCTGCGCTGAGAACGAGGTTGACGCCGGCCCGACCAACAACTGGCGCGACCCGGCCGAGATGCGCGGGCTGCTGAACGGCCTCTTCGAGGGCTGCATGCAGGGCCGCACGATGTACGTCGTGCCCTTCTCGATGGGCCCGCTGGGCTCGCCGATCGCCCACATCGGTGTGCAGCTCACCGACTCCCCCTACGTCGCCGTCTCGATGCGGATCATGACCCGCATGGGCAAGGGAGCGCTCGAGGTGCTGGGCACCGAAGGCGAGTTCGTCCCCTGCGTGCACTCGGTCGGCATGCCCCTCACCGACGGCGGCGAGGACGTCTCCTGGCCCTGCAACGAGGACAACAAGTACATCGTCCACTACCCCGAGACGCGCGAGATCTGGTCCTTCGGCTCGGGCTATGGCGGCAACGCCCTGCTCGGCAAGAAGTGCTTTGCGCTGCGCATCGCCTCGGCCATGGCCCGCGATGAGGGCTGGCTGGCCGAGCACATGCTGATCCTCAAGCTGACTTCGCCCGAGGGTGCGGTCAAGTACATCACCGCCGCCTTCCCCTCGGCTTGCGGCAAGACCAACCTGGCGATGCTGATCCCGACGATCCCCGGCTGGAAGGTGGAGACGGTCGGCGACGACATCGCCTGGATGAAGTTCGGCAAGGACGGCCGTCTTTACGCGGTCAACCCCGAGGCCGGCTTCTTCGGCGTCGCGCCGGGTACCGGCGAGGCGACCAACCCCAATGCGATGCGCACGATTGAGAGCAACTCGATCTTCACCAACTGCGCCAAAACCGATGACGGCGACGTCTGGTGGGAGGGAATGACCGAGGAGCCCCCGGCGCACCTGATCGATTGGCACGGCGAGGACTGGACGCCTGAGTCCGAGACGCCCTCTTCGCACCCCAACGCGCGCTTCACGACGCCCGCGGCGCAGTGCCCGACGATTGCCCCCGAGTGGGAAGACCCCGCCGGCGTGCCGATCGACGCTTTCCTCTTCGGCGGTCGCCGCGCCACGGTGGTGCCGCTCGTCCAGGAGGCTTTCGACTGGGAGCACGGTGTCTTCCTCGCCGCGACGATGTCTTCGGAGACGACCGCTGCGGCCGCCGGTGACGTCGGCGCCCTGCGCTTCGACCCGATGGCGATGCTGCCCTTCTGCGGCTACAACATGGGCGACTACTTCGCCCACTGGCTGAAGACCGGCAAGCGCGGGGATGCCGAGCTGCCGCGCATCTTCTACGTCAATTGGTTCCGCAAGGACGCCGAGGGCAAGTTCCTCTGGCCGGGCTTCGGCGAGAACAGCCGCGTGCTCGAGTGGGTCTTTCGTCGCTGTGAGGGCAAGGCCGAGGCGGTCGAGACGCCGATCGGCCTGCTGCCGGCAGAGGGCGCGATCAACACCGAGGGCCTCAACATCGACGCGGCGGCGATGAGCGAGCTGCTCACCGTCGACGAGGACCTGTTGCGTCAGCAGCTACCGCAGCTCGAGGAGCACCTGGCCAAGTTTGGCGACCGCCTCCCCGCTGAGTTGAGCGAGCAGCTGCAGGCTCTCAAGACCCGCCTGGGCTGAGCGCTCGACCAGGGAGAGCGCCCCGCTTCAGGGCGGGGGCGGAATCCAGGTGGGCGGCGGGATCGGGCTGGCCTCGATGTGCTGGAACTCGTTGGGCCGGTAGAGCGGGGCCTGAATCGCCTTGGCGAAGGCCTTCTTGGACGCCTTCGAGCTCTCGATCGGCCAGCGCATGCCGCGATCGTTTTCCTCGAACCAGAGCACGGCGCGGACTTTCGGGTAGCGCTTGGGGATCGCCTTGAACATGTCCTTGATCCAGGCCGCCTTCGAGCCGCCGCGCTCTTCGGAGGCTATCTCGCCGATCATCATCGGCTTGCGGGGGGCCAGCTTGCGCACCCGGTTGTAGCTTTCCCGATAGACCTGATCGAAGGTCATCCAGCCGGCCGAGTTTTTCGTCTTGCCCCAGTTGAAGCCGTCGAGGCAGGTCCAATCGACATAGGCGTTGCCGGGGTAGAGGCGACCGAGCGGCGTCAGTCTGCGGGTGAAGTCGACGTTTGGGCACCAGACCCAGGTCGCCTTGGTCGCGCCGACTTCGGCGAAGATGTCGTGCACGTGGCGCCAGGCCTTGACGAAGTCGCCGGGCTTGTTGCCGTTGACGCCCTCGCCCCAGGGGAACCAGAAGCCGTTCATCTCCTGATCGAAGCGCAGGAAGAAGGACTCGTCCCACTCCTTGACCTGCTCGGCGAAGCCGCGGATGTAGGCGTCGTGGGCACCGCGGGCGACGTCCTTGAGCTGGAAGCTCGGCTCCTTGAGGCTCTTCGGGGTGGGCACCGATTGCGAGGACCAAGTGAGCAGCGGGATCGTGCCGCGCTGGCGCAGGGCCTCCATCGCCTGAGT
Organism: uncultured Solirubrobacterales bacterium; assembly: GCA_963715455.1. Lineage (GTDB taxonomy): Bacteria > Actinomycetota > Thermoleophilia > Solirubrobacterales > 70-9 > VRUE01. Next base: position 1,308,383 of record OY970245.1, read on the forward strand.
CGGGAAGGGGAAGTACTCGCAGCCCGAGCGACAATCGGCGAAGGCCGAGGAGAAAGCGAGGATCGAGGCGCCCTTTTTGGCCATGCCCTCGAACTTGGTCAGCGCGTTCATGTCCCAGGGCGGCGCCTGGCCCGTGAGCTGTTTGCCGATCTGCGCGCCCCAGTAGAGCGGCTGCGCCGCCTTGGCCTCGCCTGGAGCCGCCGCGGGCGCCACCAGGAGGCAGAGCAGCAGGCTGGTCCCGGCGAAGAGCGTGGCCGCTCGCGTCATCACGGAGCTCTTGTCGGCCTTGAGGCGCATCGGATCAGCGCGGCGGTCCGATCGGGCCGCCAATGGCCCCAGCGAAGACGTTGGTCTGGTAGGCGCTATGGCGGATTCCCTTGGCGAAGGCGCGCGTCGCTGCCGGAGAGGTCTCCAGCGGCCAGTCGATACCCCGGTCGACCTGGTCGAACCAGATTAGACCGCGAATGCGACGGTAGTCGGTGCGCAGCATCTTGAACATGTCTTTGATCCAGCGAGCCTTTTCCCGGTGACCGCCGGTCGAGGCCAGCTCGGCGAGCACCATTGGCTTGCTCGGCGCGATCTTGGTGGTGATCCGCTTATAGGTCTTGCTGAAGATTTCGTCGAACCAGCGCCAAGGATGGGGGTTGGTCGGGTTGCTGGCCCAGTTGAAGCCGTCGAGGCAGGTCCAGTCGACGTACTCATCGCCAGGGTAAAGCTGGGCGAGCGGCTGGAACTGGCGCTTCTCGTCGACGTAGGGGCACCAGACCCAGGTCGCATTGGTCGCGCCAACCGAGGTGAAGATGTCGTGCACGTGGCGCCAGACGGCGATCGACTCTCCCGGCCCGTTGCCGTTGACGCTCTCCGCCCAAGGAAACCAGTCGCCGTTCATCTCCCAGTTGAAGCGCAGGAAGAAGGGGTGGCCCCAGGCGGCGGCATCGCTGGCGAGTTCGCGGATGTAGGAGTCGTAGGTACCGGCCAGCACGTCGGCGAGCTGGAAGTCGGGCATGTGCATATTCAGCGACGGCTCCGCCGAGGTCGACTGCGAAGCCCAATTGAAGAAGGGGATCGCGCCGAAGTTGCGCACGTTCTCCATCGCTTCGATCGGGAAGGGGAAGAAGGAGCATTCCTCGCCAGGGGGGCAGTCGGCGAAGGGCGAGCTGACGGCGACCAGCGAGGGCGCCTTGCCGACCAAGCTGGAGAAGATGTGCACCGCGCTCATATCCCAGGGTGGCTCGGTGCCGTTGATCTGCCTGCCGATCCAAGCCCCCCAGAGGCTGGGCCGCGGCTTGGCGTGCTTCTTCTTTTTCTTCTTCTGCTTGGCGCCTTTCGGGCTGTGCTCGTGGCCCGGGTGCGCCGAGGCGCCGGTGGGCAGCGCCAGGCTGGCGACGAGCAGGGCGGTTATCGCGGCGAGCGCGAGCCGGCGTTTTGCCGGGCCCCTGCGGGTTCGGGATGTCGTGATCGCGGCGTGCATGCCAGGCGGACGGAGCAGTGTACGGTGCGTTAACCCGGGTCTCGTTGGATCAACTCGGTGCTGAGATCGGGCTTGCGTCCAGCTCGGCGTTCGTGTTGGCGCCGAAAACCGGGTTCTGGATGCCTGTGGCGAAGGCGGCGGTCGCGCTGCTCGAGGTCTCGATCGGCCAGTCCATGCCGTCGTCGAACTTCTCGAACCAGAGCAGGGCGCGCACCTGCGGGTACTCGTTGGCGACTTTGCTGAGCGCGTCTTCTATCCAGGCCGCCTTCGAGCCGCCTGTCTCGGTCGAGCCGATCTCGGAGATCGCCAGCGGCTTGGAGGGCGCCAGCGTCTGGGTGATGTAGTCGTAGGTCGAGCGGTAGAGCTCATCGAAGCTCGCCCAGTTCTTTGCGCTGGTTGCCCAGTTGTAGCCGTCGAGGCCGGTCCAGTCGACGTACTCGTCGCCGGGGTAGAGCGAGGCCAAGTCGCCCAGCTTGCCGCCCGGGTCGATGTTCGGGCACCAGACCCAGGTGACGTTGTCGGCGCCGACCGAGGTGAAGATGTCGTGCACGTGGCGCCAGGCGACGACCGACTCGCCCGGCTGGTTGCCGTTGACGCCCTCCATCCAGGCGAACCAGTCGCCGTTCATCTCCCAGTTGAAGCGCAGGAAGAAGGGATGCCCCCAGTCGCGCGCTTCCTCGGCGAACTTGCGGATGTAGGCATCGTGGGCGCCGGAGATTACGTCAGAGAGCTGGAAGTTCGGCTGGTTGAGGCTGGCCGGGGTCGACTGCGAGGCCCAGCTGAAGAAGGGGATCGCGCCGTGGCTGCGGATCCTCTCCATCGACTCCTTGGGGAACTCGTAGAAGTTGCAGGACGAGGAGGAGCAGTCGGCGAAGGGCGAGGAGAAGTTGACCATCGAGACGCTCTTGTCGGCCAGCTGCTCGAACTTGGCCACCGCGCCCATATCCCAGGGGGCCTCTTCGCCGGTCAGCTGGCTGCCGATCCAGGCGCCCCAGTACTTGGTGGTCGGCGCGACATTCGACTTGCCCGCTAGGCTGCGGCGGCAGCTGCGCAGACGGCGGTTGACCCGCTTACGCAGCTGCGTCGTCATCCGTCTGGCCCGCATCGAGGAGACGCGCTTCGCGCAGCGCCCTGGACGGCCGACGCTGCGCGCTTGGGCGAGGCCGGTGTGGACGGTCGCGACACGCTGCTTGGCCTGCGCTGAGGCGCCGGTCGCGGCGCTTGTAGAGGCGGGGATCAGCGTCAGTAGCGCGGCCAGGGCGATGAGGGCGAGGGGATTGTTTCGGGCGCTGGGCACCCCCAGCCATCGACGCCCTGGCCGTTCGATCGAGCGTCAGGCCGCCCACCTGGACGTTTGTCCAGGTGGGCTTGACAAATTTCGCCCAAGTCTTGCCGCGGTGCATCAAATATTCCCCCCAGCAGGAGGAATATTTGATGCACCCTTGAGGTCAGCTGGCGGGTTGGATGCGGCCGAAGGGCAGCGAGCCGAAGGTGTTGCCCGCGTAAGCGGGGTTGGCGATCCCGGAGGCGAAGGCGCTGCCGGCGCTGCTCGAGGTGGCCAGCGGCCAGTCCATGCCGTCGTCGTACTTCTCGAACCAGAGCAGGCCGCGGATCTTCGGGTAGTCGGTCGGCACCTTGGCCAGCATGTCTTTGATCCAAGCGCTCTTCGAGCCGCCGTACTCGGTCGAGCCGATCTCACTGATGATCAGTGGCTTGGAGGGCGCGATCGTCTCGGTGATCTTTGTGTAGGTGGATTTGTAGAGCGAGTCGAAGCTGCGCCATTTGTCGGGGCGTGCCGGGTTGGTGCCCCAGTTGTAGCCGTCGAGGCCGGTCCAGTCGACGTAGGCGTCGCCGGGGTAGAGCGCGCTGAGATTCTGCATCTGGTTTTCCGGGTCGATGTTCGGGCACCAGACCCACGTGGCGTTGGTGGCGCCGACTTCGGTGAAGATGTCGTGCACGTGGCGCCAGGCTTTGACGTACTCGCCTTTCTGGTTGCCGTTGACGCCCTCGCTCCAGTTGAACCAGCCGCCGTTCATCTCCCAGTTGAAGCGCAGGAAGAAGGGCTTGCCCCAGCTCTTGGCGGCTGTGGCGAACTGGCGGATGTAGGAGTCATAGGTTCCGGCGATTACGTCGGAAAGCTGGAAGTTGGGTTGGCTGACCCCGTAGGGGGCGGGGATCGACTGTGAGCCCCAGCTATAGAAGGGAATCGAGCCGTGCGAACGGATGCTGTTGAACTCGTTTACGGGGAAGTTGTAGTAGGTGCATTTGCTCGACGAGCAGTTGGCAAAGGGGGCGGAGAAGTTGACGATCGAGAGTTTCTTGGCGGCCGTCTGCTCGAGCTTGGTGACGGCGTTCATGTCCCAGGGTGCCTCGGTGCCGGTCAGGTGATTGCCGATCCAGGCGCCCCAGTAAATGGAGGAAGAAGATGGGGTCGGTGAGGGAGTCGGGGTTGGGGTGGGAGCAGGCGTCGGAGTTGGTTCCGGGGTGGGAGTCGGGGTTGGAGCTGGCGTAGGCGTCGGGGTGGGTTCCGGAGTTGGCGTAGGCGTAGGAGTGGGGGTTGGCGTTGGAGTCGGTTCTGGCGAAGGCGAAGGGCTCGGTTCGGGCTGCGGTTCTGGTTCTGGGGCGGGGGCGGAGTTGGCGACGTTGACGACCGTGCTGGTCGAGACTGGGCGGCTATTGCGGGCGTAGACGGTGGCGGTCAGCGAATGTGGGCCGTTGGAGAGCTTGGTCGTGTCGAGTCCGCTACCGCGCCGGTAGGTGTAGGGCGAGTTCGAGTCGGTCCAAGTGACGGTCCCGTCGATCGAGAACTCGACTCGCGAGATGCGGCTGCCTGAGGTCTTCACCGTCCAGGGGATCGTCCCCGAGACGCTGGCGCCGCTGGCCGGCGACTGGGTGACGATGCCGAGTGAGGTGCGCGAGGAGGTGCCGCGGCGCGCGAAGGTGCGCATGTGCACGGCCGAGCTGCTCTTGCCGGTCGCCGCGGTCGCTTGCTGCGCGCCGGCGATCGGATTGCCGGAGAGGAGCGACAGGGTGAGGAATGCGGCCAGAGAGAAGAGGGCGACGAACGGGGCGCGGAGGAGGCTCGAAGATGGCATGCATGGGAGATCGGCCCTTTTGCAGGCAACTTCAGCTCGCTACGGATGGGTCTGGACGTTTGTGCAGACCGGATTGGACGTCTGTACCGGTAGCCGCTCAGGCGAGCGAGCGGTACAGGTCCAGCAACTCGGCCGCGCACTCGTCCCACGAGGTGAGCTGCGGTCTGTCGGTGGGCACTGGCTTGTCCAGCTCCTCGATCGCCGCTGCGCCCACGTCGGCCGGGCTCTCGTCGAGCGGGATGGCGCGGGCAAAGCCGTCTGCTGCCAGCTCGGCCAGGCCGCTGGAGTCGGCGACCAGCAGGCGCCGGCCTGCCGCGGCCGCCTCAAGCGCCACCAGGGGGTGGGTCTCGAACTCGCTCATCAGGACGACCAGCGAGACGCCCTGCAGCAGCGTCGCCATCGCTCCCGGCTCGCCCGGGGGGACGCTGGTGAACTCGACCTTGTCGTCAAGCCCTAGCTCACCGACCTGGCGGCGCAGGTCCTCCTCGTAGGGCCCGCTGCCGACGACCAGCAGGCGCGCCTCGGGCTCGCGCTCGAGCACGAAGGGGAAGGCGGCGATCACCCGGTGGTGTCCCTTGTAGCGCTCCAGCCTGCCGATCGAGGCGAGCGTCGGCTTGCCGTTAGCGTTGCTGCCGTCGCCGTTCGCCGCGGCCTCCGAGAAGGCCAGATCGGTGCCGTTGGGGATCAAGGCGAAGCGCTCCGCCGGCAGACCGAGCTCGGCGCCGTACTCCTCGATCTCGAAACGGGCGACGGCGATCAGCCTGGCCGCGCGGCGCTGCAGGGGCCGCAGCAGGCGGCGCTGCAGGCGGCGCGAGCGGTTGCGCAGCTCGGAGGTGTGGCCGCCGCCGTGGAAGGTGACCACGTAGGGGATGCCAAGGGTAAGTGCGCGCAGCATGGCCAGCGGCGCGACCAGCGTGTGATAGCTCTGCACGTGGACGACGTCCCAGGGTTGGCGCGCCATCTCGCGCCAGAGCCGTGGTGCGAAGCACCAGTCGCGATCGGCGGGCCAGGCGCGCACGCTGCGGATCGTCACGCCGTCGTGTTGCTGCGCGGCGATCGCCGCGCCGCCAGGGTCGCTGCAGAGCACCTCGACCTCGGTTCCGCCAGCGACAAGCCGGCTGCTCACCTCCATCACGTGGCGCTCCACGCCGCCCTGGGCGAGGGGGGTGCGCGGCGTCACGGTCAGCACACGCAGCTGCTCGCTCGCCGCGTCGCCGCTCTCGCGCCGTCGGGCGATGCGCTTCGCCTGGCGCCTCGCGCCGAGGTAGCCGCGGGTCGTCTCCGCCAGGCCGACGACCAGCATCGCCGCCCGCTGGAAGCCGCCGGGGTCTCCACGCAGGCCCTCGCCGATGCCTCGCAGAAAGCCGAGTGGCAGCGTGCGCCGCACGTAGGAGCGCTCCGCCGAGAGCCCCGAGTCGCTGCCGACGAGCGCTGTGAGGATCGCCTTCGAGCGGCCCTCGCCGCGGCAGCGCGAGGAGAAGTAGGAGGTCTGGGCGCGGGCCTCGGGGACGAAGTGGTCGACCCGCGCGTCGGGGTCGTAGAGGATCGTGCTCTCGGGATGGCGCTGGCTGATGCGGATGCAGAGGTCGGTCTCCTCGCAGCCGGCGGGGATCTTGCCGATGCGGCCCAGCTCGTGGCGGAAGCCACCTACCTCGCGCAACGCCTCGCGCCGAAAGGACATGTTGGCGCCGACCAGGTTGCGCACCGCTTCGCGCTTGCGGGGCATGCCGGAGTGGGTGCAGCCGACGACCCAGTCGAACTCGGCTGGGAACCAGTTCGGCTCGCCCGTGTCCCAGGCGGGGCGCACGGCGCCGCCGGCGCCGAGCACGGCGGGATCGGTGTAGGCCTGGCCGAGTCGCTCGATCCAGTCGGGCGCGGCGACCGCGTCGTCATCGAGGAAGGCGACGACGTCGCCCTTGCAAGCGGCGACGCCGGTGTTGCGCGCTCCGGAGAGCCCCCGCTGCTCCGCGTTGGGCAGCACCTCGACCTGCGGCCAGCGCCGCTTGCTCTCGGCTTCGAGCTCGGGCGAGTGGTCGATCACCAGGACGATCTCGTGGGGGGCGGCCGTCTGCGCCTCGAGCGAGGCGATCGCCGCCGCGATCAGCTCGATCCGCTCCAGCGTGTAGGCGCAGATCAGCACCGAGATCGGCGGCGGGGCGGAGCTGGAGGCGACTTCCGGACCAAGCGGCACGCGCCGATTCTGGCAGGCGCGATGAGTGCGTTCGCTTTTTGTTGCGCTCAGGGCAACAAAGTGCGAACGCAGGCGCGGGAGCTAGTTCGCGGGCTGGATCGCGGCGCCGCTGAGGGAGCCGAAGACGTTGCTCAGATAAACCGGGTTCTGGATCCCGTTGGCGAAGGCGCTGGTGGCGGCGGGGGAGGTGCCCAGCGGCCAGTCCATGCCGTCGTCGAACTTCTCGAACCAGAGCAGGCCGCGGATCTTGGGGTAGTCGGCTGGGACGGTGGCGAGCATGTCGGTGATCCAGTTCGCCTTTGAGCCGCCGTACTCGGTCGAGCCGATCTCGCTGACGATCAGCGGCTTGCCGGGAGCGATCTGCTCGGTGATCTCGTCGTAGGTCTCGCGGTAGAGCTGGTCGAAGCTGCGCCATTTGTCGGGGCGCGCCGGGTTGGTGCCCCAGTTGTAGCCGTCGAGGCCGGTCCAGTCGACGTAAGCGTCGCCGGGGTAGAGCTGCGCCAGGTCCTGGAAGATGTCGTCGGGGTCGATGTTGGGGCACCAGACCCAGGTGGCGTTGGTGGCGCCGACTTCGGTGAAGATGTCGTGCACGTGACGCCAGGCTTGGACGTACTCGCCTTTCTGGTTGCCGTTTGTGCCCTCCGACCAGTTGAACCAGCCCCCGTTCATCTCCCAGTTGAAGCGCAGGAAGAAGGGGTGCCCCCAGTTCTTTGCTGCAGTGGCGAACTGGCGGATGAAGGAGTCGTAGGTCCCGGCGATCACGTCGGAGAGTTCGAAGTTGGGTTGGCTGACCCCGTAGGGGGCGGGGATCGACTGCGAGCCCCAGCTGTAGAAGGGGATCGCGCCGTAGGCGCGGATGCTGTTGAACTCGCCGGCAGGGAAGTTGTAGAAGCTGCAGCTGCTCGAGGAGCAGTTGGCGAAGGGGGCGGAGAAGTTGACCACCGAGGGAGCCTTGCCGGCCATCTGCTCGAGCCGGTCCACGGCGCCCATGTCCCAGGGTGCCTCGGTGCCGGTCAGGTGATTGCCGATCCAGGCGCCCCAGTAGAGCGGGCCGGAGCCGACCGGTGAGGGCGCTGGAGAGGGCGAGGGGGCCGGTTCGGGGGGCGGGGGCGTGCCCGAGGGGATCGGTTCTTCTTCGGGTGTGGGCTGCGGTTCGGGGGTCGGTTGCGGTTCCGGCGAAGGTTCGGGGGTCGGTTGCGGCGTCGGTTCGGGTTCAGGCGTGGGCGGCGGTTCCGTTGGGCCAGGGTCGGGCGGTCCTTCGGGGGTGGGGGTCGGCTCTGGTTCGGACGGCCCGGGGGTTTCCGCTGGGATTGGCGCGGGTTCGTCCGGATTCGGAGCGGGCGAGGACTGCGAGCCGGGCCCGCCGCTCGAACCGGACGAAGAGTCGGTCGGTTCGGTCGGCGACGAGATCGGCGCGGCGCCGGACCCCTGGTCGGGCTTGGCGGGGCGCGGCTTACGCTTCGGCAGCACCACCCGCGCGTGGTGGCAGACGCGCCGCAGCTTCGAGGCTCGCTTGGGACTCCCCTGACAGGTCGAGCGCTTGACCTGCAACGCTCCAGCGAGCTGGGTGCCCTGCATGCTCTCGCCAGCGGAGACGACTCCCGCCATCAGAGCCAGCAGGCAGGCGACGGCAAGCGGGTAGACCAGTAGAGAGCGTCCTCGCAGAATCCCCATCTGGACGAAAGTTCTACCCCATTTCGTGGAGACTTATGCATAAATCAGCCCTTCGGCGGCTGCGACCGATCTTTTCTGCCATGAAGGCGCAGATCGCTGAGGAGTACTGCACGGCTCGGACTGGTGCGTCTCGTAACGTTGGCGCGCAGATGATCTGGGGGGTTCGATGCGCATCCTGATGCTGGCCCAGTCCTTCGCGCCGGTGATCGGCGGCGAGGAGCGCATCGTCGAGGATCTCAGCGGCGAGCTGGTCCGCCGTGGGCACGAGGTCAGTGTGGCGACGCTGCGCCAGCCGGCCGGCGAGCCCGCTCCGCGCGCCGACGGAGTCGAGCTGCGTCTGCTGGAGAGCTCGGTGCACCGCATTCCGGGCGTGCCGGTCGACGAGGAGCGCCGCTACGCGCCGCCCGGTCCCGACCCCCTCACCGTGCGCGACCTGCGGCGCGTGATTCGCGAGCAGCGCCCCGACGTCGTCCACGCCCACAACTGGCTTGCCCACTCCTATCTGCCGCTCGACCGGCGCCGTGGGCCGGCCTTCGTCCTTTCCCTGCACGACTACAGCCTGGTCTGTGCGACCAAGCGCTTCTTCTTCCGCGGCGGTGTTTGCGATGGGCCGAGTGCTCGCAAGTGCCTGGCCCACTCGCTTGATTTTTACGGCCCCGGCAAGGGCACGATGGTTGCCGCCGGCATGGCCCTCGGCGAGCCCTGGCTGCGTCGACGGGTTGACATGTTCCTGCCGGTCAGCACTGCGGTGCGTGACCTGAGCGGCATCGGCCCCGGCGATCCGCACCGGGTCGTGCCCAATTTCATCGGCGAGTTGCCCCCGCCGCCGGTGGCCGACGACTCGCGTCTCGACGCCTTGCCGGATGAGCCTTATCTCATGTACTTCGGCGACGTCACCGAGGACAAGGGGGTAGGAGCCCTCGTCGATGCCTACGCCGAGCTTGACGGGCCGCCGCCCCTGGTCCTCGTCGGCCGCGAGTTGATCGACGACCTGCCGGACGTGTCCGGCCTGCACGTCCTCGGCCCGCTGCCGCACCCGTTGGCGATCGAGGCCCTGCGCCGCTCGCTCTTTGCCGTCGCTCCCTCGCTGCTGCCCGAGTCGTTCGGCATCGTTGCGCTGGAGGCCGCCGCCGCCGGTAAGCCGGCGGTCGTCTCCGACATTGGCGGCCTCAAGGACGTCGTCGTCGACGGTGAGACCGGCTTTACCGTCCCCCCAGGAGACGTCGATGCCTTGCGGGTTGCGCTGCGGCGCCTCTGCGACGACGGGGATCTGCGCGCACGGATGGGCAGCGCGGCGGCGGCGCGAGCAGCGCTCTTTAGCCCCGCGACGGTTGTTCCACAGTTCGAGTCTGCCTACGAGGAGGCTCTTCAGGCACGCAGCGACCCCCGAGTACCATGAAGGGCTGACCGACTTGCACAGACCCGCCTTCAAAGTCACGTTGGTTCTGGTGCTCGCCCTTCTCCTCATCCCCGTGGTTATTGCGCTGGCCTCGTCCGGCGGCGGCCACGCCGAGCAGAGCGCCAGCTCGAAGCTGCCCTGGATCGACGTGGCTGGCAACAAGCTGGTCAAGCGCGAAGGCGACCCGATCCGCCTGCTCGGCGTCAACCGGCCCGGGGCCGAGTACCGCTGCGTCGAGGGCGACGCCTTCTTCGAGGGCCCTACCGATACCGCCTCGATCCGGGCGATGAAGCGCTGGCGGATAAACGTCGTGCGGGTGCCGCTCAACGAGAGCTGTTGGCTGGGCCTGGGGAGGATCCCCCAGCACCTCGCCGGCGACAACTACCGTGCGGCGATCCGCGACTTCGTGCAGCGGCTCGAGCGGGCCGGTTTCTACGTGATCCTCGATCTGCACTGGGTGGCGCCGGGCGACAATACGGCGACCGGGCTGCCGCCGATGGCCGATGCCGACCACGCGCCCGACTTCTGGCGCAGCGTCGCCACCGAATACCGCGACGATCGCGCCGTCCTCTTCGACGTCTACAACGAGCCGCACGACATCAGCTGGGAGTGCTGGCGGGACGGCTGCGAGACGAACGACAGCTACTTCGGGGGCTACCGGGCAGCGGGCATGCAGGAGCTGGTCGACGCGGTGCGCTCGACCGGCGCCCAGCAGCCGATCCTGCTTGGTGGCCTCGAGTGGTCGCGCGATCTGAGCGGCTGGCTCGATTACTTGCCCAGCGACCCGGCGGGAGCGCTGGTTGCCGCCAACCACACCTACAACTTCAACGCTTGCTATGGCCCCTGCCGCGCCGACCTGGTGCGCATCTCGCGCCGCTACCCGGTGGTCACTGCTGAGTTCGGCGAGGACGACTGCACGCATCGCTACATCGACCCCTACATGCGCTGGGCCGACCGCCACGGCATCTCCTATCTGGGCTGGGCCTGGTACACGGCCGACGACACCGACTGCTACAACGGGCCGACCCTGATCAGCGATTACGAAGGGACGCCGACCCCCTTCGGGCGTGGCCTACGCGAACACCTGCGCCGCCTGCACGGCGAGTAGCGCCGGGCTCGCAAGGCCGCGGCTAAACCCCCGTCGAGCGTTGGCCGATGCAGGCCGAACAGGGGCTGCGCCCGGGGTGCAGAACCTATCCTCGTGATGGAGCAGATGACCGCCACCCAGCCTGCCGTGCAGGCCGATCCCGCGCCCCGGCCGGAGACGATCCGGCTGCAGCCAACACGCGGCTTCAGCCGCGTGCTCTCGCCGCGCGAGCTCTGGCGCTACCGCGATCTGGCCCTGCAGATCGTCCTGCGCGACATCACCGTGCGCTACCGGCAGACTGCCTTCGGCGCCGCCTGGGCGATCATGCAGCCGCTCGCTTTCATGGTCGTCTTCTCGCTCTTCTTCGGCAAGGTGGCGGGCGTCTCCTCGGATGGGCTGCCCTACCCGCTCTTCAGCCTCGCGGCGCTCGTCCCTTGGACGTTCTTCGCCAACACCCTGCTGCTTTCTTCCGAAAGCCTCGTCGTCAACCAGCAGCTGGTCTCGAAGATCTACTTCCCGCGCATCTTCGTGCCGGCCGGGGTGATCGGTGCCGGCTTCGTCGACATCGCCATCTCGATTCTCATCCTGCTGATCATCGTCTTCGCTTGGGGTTTCGTCCCCTCGCTGGCGATCCTCGCCCTGCCGCTGCTGATCGTCATGGTCGCCGCCACGGCGCTCGGCGCAGGCGCGGCGCTCTCGGCGATCAACGTGCGCTACCGCGACGTGCGCTATGTCGTCCCCTTCGCGATCCAAATGTGGCTCTTCATCAGCCCCGTCGTCTACTCGAGCAACGACCTCTCAGAGCCCTGGCGACTGCTCTCGGCGATCAACCCGATGACCGGTGTGGTCGAAGGCTTCCGCTGGGCGGTGCTCGACACCGGTAGCGCCCCGCTGGATCTGATGGCGATCTCGGCCGTCTCCGCGGCGGCCCTGTTGGTCGCCGGGCTGGCCTACTTCGACCGCGTCGAGCGCGCTTTTGCCGACCTCATCTGAGCATGAGTAGCGTCGCAATCAAAACCCACGAGCTCGGCAAGAGCTACGAACTTGGCCTGCACCAGCAGGGCAACTTGCGCGAGACGCTCTCGGCCGCGGCCCGGCAGCCGCTGGAGGTCTTGCGCCGCCGCCGCGCTGCCCGCAACCCCGACATCCTCTGGGCGTTGAAAGACGTCTCGGTGACGATCAACGACGGCGAAGTGGTTGGCCTGATCGGCCACAACGGGGCCGGCAAGAGCACGATCCTCAAGGTGCTCTCGCGGATCACCGAGCCGAGCGCCGGCTGGGCCGAGGTGACCGGCCGCGTCGGCTCGCTGCTCGAGGTGGGGACCGGCTTCCACCCAGAGCTCACCGGGCGCGAGAACATCTTCCTCAACGGGGCGATCCTCGGCATGCGCCGCGAGGAGATCCGACGGCGCTTCGATGAGATCGTCGAGTTTGCCGAAGTCGAGCGCTTCCTCGACACGCCGGTGAAGCGCTACTCGAGCGGCATGTCGGTGCGCCTCGCCTTCGCCGTCGCCGCCCACCTCGAACCCGAGGTGCTGCTCGTCGACGAGGTGCTCTCGGTTGGTGACGCCTCCTTCCAGCGGCGCTCGATGGCGAAGATGGCCGAGGTCGCCCGTGAAGGCCGCACAGTGATCTTCGTCTCCCACAACCTGGGCACGATTCGCACCCTCTGCGAGCGCGGCATCCTGCTCGAGCGCGGCCAGGTGGTTGCCGACGGACCGGTCGAATCGGCGATCGACGAGTACCTGCAGATGCTCGAGCGGGCCGCCTCCGACAACCTTCTGGAGCGTGCCGACCGCGACTCGCGCAGCAAGGGCGCCACCCGGATCCGCGCCGTGGCGATCACCGACTTGGTCAGCGGCCAGCACGACGTGGTCGTCGGCGGCAGGCCGGCCAAAGTGACGGTCGAGGTCACCGAGCCGGTTACCGGCATGGAGTGCCGCATCCTGATCATCAACAGTCTCGGCCTGCCGATCACGCGGCTCGACAGCTCGGTCTCGGCGCCGACCGACGCCCGCGATCCCGAGCCGGGCACGACGATCGAGTGCGAGATCGATCCGTTGCCGCTGATGCCGGGCCGCTACCGGCTCGACATTCGGGTCAACTCCGGCGAAGAGGTGCAGGACGGGCTCGAGGGGGCCGCCTACTTCGACGTCGAGCCGGGCATGCTCGACGGGCGGCCGATGCACACGGTCGGCGCCGACGGTGACATCGTGCTCCCCCACACCTGGCGGCTGCCGAGCTAGCCTCGCCACAGGCTATGGCGGAGATCTTCGACGCGATCGTGGTCGGCTCGGGCGCGACCGGCGGCTGCGCGGCCAAGGAACTGACCGAGCGCGGCCTCAGCGTCGCCTTGCTCGAGGCCGGCCCCGAGGTCCCTTTCGGCGGCGATCCGCCGCCGCCAGACGCCAAGCCCGCCGCCGATCGCCAGCAGGTACAGGCGCGCTGTTACGCCTTCGACGAGCGCACCGCACATCTCTTTGCCGACGATCTCGACAGCCCCTACTCGCATCCCGAGGACAAGCCTTTCGACTGGATCCGCAACCGAGCAGTCGGTGGTCGTCTCCACACCTGGGGCCGCATGTGTCTGCGCATGTCCGATTGGGAGCTGAAGGCCGCCAGTCGCGACGGCATCGGCGTCGATTGGCCGATCTCCTATGCCGACCTCGTCCCTTATTACGGCCGGGTCGAGCGCTACATGCGCGTTTGCGGCACGCCCGAGGGCCTATTGCAGCTGCCCGACGGGCCGTTTGCCGAGGCCCCGCACCTCTCCGCCGGGGAGTGGGCGCTGAAGCGCGCCGTCGAGCAGCGTTGGTCGACGCGCCGCGTGACCGGTGCCCGCATCGCCCTGGCGCCCCCCGAGACGATGCTGCTTGCAGCCCGGCGTACAGGCCGTCTGACCCTGATGCCGGGCTCGGTTGCCGCGCGAGTGCTGACCGGCGAGGGAGAGAGGGCGAGCGGCGTCGCCTATGTGGACGCGACCACGGGCGCCGAACGCGAGGTGCTGGGCTGCCTCGTCGTGCTCTGCGCCTCGACGATCGAGTCGACCCGGCTGCTGCTCAACTCGGCCAGCGACGACCACCCCCGCGGGCTGGCCAATTCCTCGGGAGTGCTGGGCCACTATCTGATGGATCACACCTACGGCATCGGCGTCGAGGGCGTGGCGCTGCAGCGGGTCCACGAGCCCGATCGCTCGACCCTCCACGGCTGTGCCATCCCCTCCTTCCGCAACGTCACCGAGGAAGGGGTCGACTTCGCCCGCGAGTACGGCATTGAGCTGCAGGTCCACACCCCGATCGCCGGCCGTCTGGGGCGGCTGCGGGCCGGCCGTCGCGAGCTGCCGGGGCAGTTTTGGATGAGCAGCTTTGGCGAGGTCCTGCCGCGCTTTGAGAACCGTGTCTCGCTGGACCCCACCCGCACCGATGCCTGGGGCATCCCGATTCCCCACATCGAGTTCGCCTACGGCGAGAACGAGGTGAAGATGGCTGCCGACCAAGTGCGCTGCATGCGGGAGATGGCCGAGGCAGCCGGGTTCGTTGTCGAGCGGGCGCGTGATCAGCTGGCGCCGCCGGGCCTCTCGATCCACGAGATCGGCACGGCGCGCATGGGCGAGGACCCGGGCAGCTCGGTGCTCAACGGCTACGCCCAGTCCTGGGACGTGCCGAACCTCTACGTCACCGACGGCTCGTGCTTCGTCTCGGGTGGATACCAGAACCCGACCCTGACGATGATGGCAATCACGGCGCGCGCCGCCGATCACGCCGTCGAGCAGCTCAGGGACGGCGTGATCTGAACGCCCCGCCAGCGCGGCGAGCGGCGCCCGCGAGGCGCCCGCCAAAAGGCCCGGCGCCGCTCGTATGACGCGCCACCGCCTCGGCGTTGGCCTGGATTCGTGCGAGCGCCCGGGCGATATCGAGCACGTCCTCGGCCTCGGCGAGCAGCATCGGGTGCGAGAGCCAGAGCGTGCTGGTCGCGACCCGTTCGGCGTGGGGTAGGCGCAGCGTGCCGTAGTCGAGGCGCGGCGCGCCGTCCCGCAGGCGCGGCGCGAAGTTGCCCGTGCGGAAGAGCTCCAGGGTGTTGAGGCTCGGGTAGCAGTCGCCGAACTCGATGCCCTCGGCGGCAAGCGCCGCTTCCAGCCCGTTGAGGTGCAGGCCGGCGAACTCGGCCGGCTCATAGTGGATGACGTAGGCGTAGTAGGCGCGCCTCTCGCTGCGCTCATCGGCGCTCTGCGGCTCGATGCCGGGGATCTCGGTCAGGGCTGCGCCGAGCATCGCGGCGCGCTCTTCGCGCAGCTGCTGTTGTCCTGGGTAGCGCCGCAGCTGGGCGCGCAGCAACGCTCCCTGCCACTCGGTCATGCGCAGGTTGGAGCCGTAGGTGGCGTGGTGGTACCAGTGGCCGCCCTCGACCCGGCCGCAGTTGACGTAGCTCCAGGCGCGGGCGCGCAGGTCCTCGTCGCCTGTCGTCAGGGCGCCACCCTCGCCGGCGGTGATCAGCTTGCTCGCCTCGCAAGAGAAGCTGCCGAAGCTGCCGAAGCTGCCCACGCCGCGTCCGCGCCAGCGTGTTCCGGGTGCGTGCGCGCAGTCCTCGATTAGGGCAAGGCCGCGCCGCTTGCAGAGCTCTGTGAGTGCGTCCATGTCGCAGGCCCGGCCGGCGATGTGCACGGGGACGATCGCTCGCGTGCGCTCGCCGATCGCCGCCTCGGCCGCGGCGACGTCGATACAGAGCGAGCCGGGGTCGACGTCGACGATGACCGGTGTCGCGTTGACGGCGAGCACTGTGGTCGCTGTCGCGGCGAAGGTGATCGCCGGGACGATTACCTCGTCGCCCTCGCCGATCCCACAGGCCGCCAGCGCCGCTTCCAGGGTGTGCGTCCCGTTGGTCAGTGCCAGCCCGTGGCGGGCGCTCTGGAAGGCGGCCAGCTCCTCCGCCCAGCTCTTGGCCTGCCCGCCGCGCGAGCCGGACCAGGCGCCGGACTCAAGCACCCCGGTAAGCCCCTGGCGCTCGGCCGCGTCCCATTGCGGCCAGCTGGGCCACTGCTTGCCGTCCCTGACGGGAGTCCCCCCGAGAATCGCCGGCCTGTCGCTCATCGCCGCCAGGCTACTCGCCACCCAGCCAGATCCGGCGCAGGAAGCGCAGGGTCGAATCGGTGCCTTCGACCTCGATGCGGGGGATGCGCAACGGGTCGTCGCCGAGGCGGGCGGGGCGCACCCAGGTTGTGCAGGCGGCGAGGAAGCCCGCCCCGCCGGTGGCGCGCACGGCGCGCTCGTTGTAGAGCCCGTATGGGTAGGCAAAGGTGTCGACTTCTTCACCCAGCGCTGCGGTGAGGTCCTCGCGCGAGCCGCCGATCTGGGTCTCGATCTCGGCGTGGCTCGCCTCCGAGAGGCGGCAGTGGGTGCGGGTATGGGCGCCGAAGTGGACCCCCTCTGCGCGCATCGTCTCGATCTGCTCGAGCGAGAGCGTGGGGCGGCCGTTCACCGGGCCCTTATCGCCCCAGTCGTTGCTCGCCCCGAGACGCTGGCTGACGAGGAAGATTGTCGCCGCGAAGTCGTGCCGGCGGAGGACGGGGTGGGCGATCTCGAAGTTGTCGCGGTAGCCGTCGTCGATCGTGATCACCACCGTGCGGCGGGGGAGGGGGCGGCGCTCGCGGATCAGCTCGCCGAGCTGCTCGAAGCTGATCGCCCGGTAGCGCAGGGCGGCGAGCAGGCGCATCTGGCGGGCGAAGGAGCGCTTGGCCATCACGTAGCGGCTCGGTGTCTCGCTGTCGGTGAAAGCGTGGTACATGAGCACCGGCACGCCGCGCGTTGCCTGCCACCACTCGGCGCGGCTCATCGCGCTGCGCACGCCGAGCCAGAAGCCGTAACGGGAGACGAAGCCGAACCAGACCTCGCGCGCGCCACCCGGCAAAAGGCGGCCAGCGGCGGCCAACAGGCGGGGCGGCAGGCGCAGGGCGAGGAAGGCGCGGCGCAGGACGACCTCGCGCGAGGTCGTCTCTTCGAACCAGCCGAGCAGGCGGCGGCGCGTGCTCGGCTGCCGCTCGACGAACCAGGCGCAGAAGGCGCCGAAGCGACGCTCGTCGGCGAGGATCCTCCGGCCGGGCTTCTGATCGTCGTGGATGGCGTGGGCGGTGGGCACGAAGGTGGGCCGGCAGCCGGCGCGGCAGAGGCGCAGGGCCAGCTCGAGGTCTTCGGAGGAGGGCAGGTCGGTGGCGAAGCCACCGACCGCGCGCAGTGTTTCGCGCGACATCGAGAGGTTGCCCCCGTAGCAGTCGGCCCAGTCCAGCTGGCGCTCGGCCAGCTCCGCGTAGCGCGCATTCCAGCGCCGGGCAAAGCTGTGGGCGTAGGGGTCGTGACCGCTGACCGGCTGCTGCGCGAGCCGGCCGACGCCGAGCGTCGCCGGGTCGCGCCGTTGCGCCTCGATGTGGGCGGCGATCAGACCCGGCAAGGCGATCATGTCGTCGTCGAGGAAGAGGCAGGCCGAGCCCTCGGCGACGGCGATCGCCTCGTTCTGGGCGGCGGCCTGGCCCCCCTGATCGAGCCTCAGCAGGCGCAGCCGGAAGGGCGCCGCGAAGCCCTCGACCATCGCCGCGGTGCCGTCCGGGGAGCCGTCGTCGGCGACGATCACCTCGAAGCTGGCCGGGTCGGCGTCCTGGGCGCAGAGCGAGTCCAGGCAGCGGTGCAGCAGGCCGCTGCGGTTGTGGCTGGCGATGATCACGCTGAGCGCTGGCCGTTGCTCGCTCATCGCGCGGTCACTCTGCGGGCTTCGCGGTCAGCGCAGCCCATTCCTGCCGGTCGACGCATCCCCGCACCGAGCGCCAGAAGGCGAAGCGGCGCGTGAACTGAAACCAGAGCATGCGGCGCCCCTCGCCGGGCAGGAGCCTGCCGAGCGAGGCGAGCGCCCGCGGCGGCAGGCGCAGGGCGATCAGCGCACGGCGCAGAGTGAGCTCGCTTGGCAGCACGGTCTCCCCCCAGGGGAGCAGCGCGGCGCGCATCTCGGGCCGCTCGTCGGACAGCTTGACGTGCATCTTGCCCTGGCGACGCTGGTCTTCGAGCATGCGGCGACCGGGCTTCTGGTCGTCGTGGACGCCATGGGCGTCGGGCAGGAAGGTCGGCTTGCAGCCGGCCTGTTCGAGGCGAAAACCCATCTCGATGTCCTCGGCAGTGGGGATCTCGCGAAAATCGCCGACTGCGCGCAGGGCGGCCGTCGGAGCCGAGAAGTTGGCCCCGTAGCAGTCGACCCAGCTGATCCGCGCTTCGGGACGCTCGGCGAAGTGCTCGTTCCAGCCCCGGGCGAAGGCGCGCGCATACCAGTCCTCGGCGTCGATCGGCTGCTGGGTAATCGCGCCGATGCCGAGCGTCTTCGGGTCGCGCCGCTGCGCCTCGATGTGGCCGGCGACCAGCCCCGGCGAGGCGATCAGGTCGTCGTCGAGGAAGAGGCATACGGCGCCATCGGCGGCTTCCACGGCGGCATTGAGTGCTGCAGACTTGCCCCCCTGATCGAGCCTCAGCAGGCGCAGCCGGAAGGGCGCCGCGAAGCCCTCGACCATCGCCGCGGTGCCGTCCGGGGAGCCGTCGTCGGCGACGATCACCTCGAAGCTGGCCGGGTCGGCGTCCTGGGCGCAGAGTGAGTCCAGGCAGCGGTGCAGCAGGCCGCTGCGGTTGTGGCTGGCGATGATCACGCTGAGCTGGGGGGCACTGGTCTCTCTCAGGGCTTCTCCTCGAGGGCCTGCAGCTCTTCCTCGGCGAGGCGGACGAAGAGCTTCGCGTCGGCCGCGGCCGGGGTTGATTCGGTCTCGGCCAGGGCCAGCCGCCGCAAGGCTATGAGCGATTGCACAATCCAGCAGAGCAATCGCAGCCGCTGAAAGTCATCCGCCGTGATGCCCAGTGCGCTGCGGTAGTTCTCGCTGCAGCTGGTCACCACGTCGTCCGGCAGATGCTCGCCCGCGAAGCCGGCGCTGGCGAAAAAGTAGATGAGGTCGAGCCCGGGCAGGCCCTGGGGCTCGGCGTCCTCCCAATCGATCACGGCTGGCTCGTCGCTTGCGTCGAGGATCACGTTCCAGGGGCCGAAGTCGCGATGCTCGGGGACCAGCGGCAGGTCGCCGAGCTCGGCCAGGGCCTGCCGTGCCCGTTCCGGCAGGTCCGCGGGCAGGCGCTCGGCAAAGTCGGCTTCGAGCTCGGCCAGTGGGGCGGCGAGGAGGCGCTCACTCCAGGCACTTGCCGGCTGCGATCGCGGCTCCCCGGCCAGTTCGATCAGCCAGCGGGTCACACGCCGCGCCTGCGCCGCGAAGGTCGCGGCGCTCAGCGTTGCATTGAGGGGCTCGCCGTGGAAGGCGTCTTGGACGATGGCCAGGCGCCCTGCGCGCCGGCCCTTGGCGCGTAGCCGGGGGACCCCGCCGAGCTGCGGGCGCTCTTGCTCCAGCTCGCGCAGTACAGCGGCTTCCCGCGCCAGCGCCGCCTCCGCCCTGTCGGTGCGGGCGAACTTGACGACGACCTTGGGGGGCTCTGCGGACCGGGTGAAGGGGAGGCCGACGACCTTTGCGTCGCTTTCGGGACCGCCGGTGAGCAGCACCCAAGAGCCGCTTTCGCCGAGGCTCCCCAGCTCGTCCAGTGGCTCGCTGGTCCCTTCGCTGTCGGGCAGGCGGGCGAGCGCGCAGACCGGCCCTAGGAGCTGCCAGGCCCTGCGGGCGAGGGCATCGCGGCGCGAGCGCGGCGGGCGCTCTGCCAGCACTGACCCCAGGACAGTCGGGGCGTCGAGCGGCAGCCAGAGTGCCGGCTCGGGTTCGGGACCGAGGCCGGGCCTGTGAAAGCTCACGTCGACGAACCCGGCCCGCTCGAGCCGCGCCAGGGCCCGGCGCAGTCCAGCTGGGCGTGGCGCTCGCCACCAGCAGGCGAGCTCGCCTGCTGGCCGCAGGCCGTTGCGGGCTGCGTCGAGTCCCGCTGCGGAGGGAAAGTCGAGTACCGCGAGGTCCGCTTCCCCGTCGGCTCCGCTGACGAGTCGACCGACCTGCGCGAGGCCGGGCGAGAGGCCGCCGTCGGTTAGGTCGAGGATGCGCGGTTCCTCCGCTCGGCGCAGCAGGAAACGCCAATCCATCTGGCGGAGGGGATCGCTCATCGGGCCGCTTCCTCGTAGACGGCCTCGAGCCTCCTCGCCCAAGCCGCGGGGCTGTGGTGGCGCTCGGCGAAGCTCCGCGCGCGCCGGCCGAGCTCGTGTCGTCCGGCGGCATCGCCGAGCAGGGCGACGGCTGCCGCGGCGATCCCCTCGGCATCGGTGGCGATCGCTAGGGGCGGGTCAGGGTCGAGCACGTTGAAGCCCTCGGCGCCGAGCGGGGTTGTCACCAGCGGCTTGCCGGCGGCCAGCGCCTGCAGCACCTTCATCCGCATACCCCCGCCGCTGCGCACTGGGGCGAGGATCACCGAGGCGGCTTCCGTATGGGGCCGCAGGCTGGGCGCGTTGGCGATGACCTCGATGCCATCGCCCGAGAGCGCCTGGACCTCGGGCGGTGGCGAGGTGCCGACGATGCATAGGCGCGCGGCGGGGAAGCGGGCCCGGACCGCGGGCATGATCTCGCGGCCGAGCCAGAGCGCCGCCTCGCGGTTGGGCGGGTGGGTGAAGGTGCCGGTGAAGAGCAGCGTCCCGTCGACCTCGTTCGCGGGGTCGGCCGGGGGCGGCAAGACGACCCCGAAGGGGTTGACCCGCAGCCGCGCGGCGATCTCCGGAGCGCGCTTGCGTGCCTCCGCGGCGTCGCTCTCGCTGTAGACCTGGATCAGGTCGAAGCGCCCCCAGGCGCGCTCCTGGAAGCGATCCCAGCGCCGCCGGTCGGTAGCGGAGAAAGCGCGGCGCGGGCTTGCGGCGAGCCGTCCCTCGCGCCAGCTCTCGACCGGGGCCTTGAAGGCCTCGTGCTCGGTGAGCACGGTTGGCACGTCGTGCGGCAGGCGCAGGGTCGACATCGTGCTCTCCTCGACCGCGACCACGTCGAACCGCTGCTCGCGGGCGAGGCGATCGAGCAGCGGCTGCACGCCGGCGGTCGAGCTGACAGCCCGCCAGGGTCGCCGGCCCGCCAGCCAGGTCGTTGCCAGCTCGGCTCGCACCCGCCAGCGGCGCGCCATCGAGCTCGCCGGCCGGCGATCGACGAAGTGGGCATCGAGGCCCGAGCGCTGCAACTCGACAGCGGCCTGAGCCTGTCCGCGAAGGTCGCCGAAGGTGCCGACCAGGGTCACTTGGTGGCGCTCGCACAGGCCAAGCAGCTGCGCGTGGAGGAGCTCAGGGATGGCTCCGGCACCCTCCGCCTGGGGCGCCATCGGAACGATCAGCAGGACGTTCATCCGTCCCGGTGCAGCCTGCCGAGCAGGCGATTGAGGCCCCTGCGGCTCTGGGGGAAGAGGAAGAGAATCGCCAGGCGATGGGCCAGGCGGCGAGGCGCGATCGCCATTGCCGCGAACCAGGCGACGAACATGCCTTTCATCGCCAGAGAGGCGTCGGTGCGGCGTCGGGCTGCCCTCGTGGCGGCGCCAAGCAAGCCGAGGCGTCGGTCGCTGGCGATCGGGTGCTGCTCCGGCTCGAGCCTCAGCGAGATCAGGCGGTTGGCCAGGTCAGCAATCGAGAGGATTTGCTCGGGTCGTTCGAGGCCGAGCTCGGCGGCGAGCGCGAGTAGCTCCGCCGAGGTCGCCTGGGCGAGCACCACGTTGGTGCGCAGGTGGGCCAGGTCAAGGCTCACGGCCTGGGGCTCGTAGCTGTTGCCGCCGTGCAGGCGGTAGGAGGCGCAGACCTCCTCCAGGGAGCGCACCACGCCGAGCAGCGTCGTGGTGTGGACCAGATACCAGTCAGCGCAGATGCGGTACTCGCGCTCGGGGATCGGCATCACGCGGCGCAGCGCCGTGCTGCGGAAGGCGTTGCCGCTGGTCGCCAGCCAGACTAGGTCGTAGGGGAAGGCAAGCTCGGCTGTGCGCAGGTCGCCGTTTGGCAGCGGCAGGTGGGCGGCGGGCTTGATCGCCCCGGTCGGCTGGCCATGCTCGTCGATTGTGTCCATCCGGTACTGGACCTTGGCCAGTCCCTGCTCGGCGGCGAAGGCGGCGGCGACATGGGCGGCGGCATCGGGGTGGAGCACGTCGTCGGCATCGAGGAAGATGACCACGTCTCCACGGCAGCGCTCGAGGCCGGCGTTGAGCGCCGAGGCCTGGCCGCCGTTCTCCTTGAGCACCAGCTCGACCCGGTCCTCGTAGTGGCGCAGCAGCTCGCGTGATCCGTCGCTGGAGCCGTCGTCGACGACGATCGTGTGCACCGGGTCGTGGGCCTGGGCAAGGGCGCTCTCGATCGCCTGCCGCAAGAAGCGTGCGTAGTTGTAGTTGTTGACGACGATGTCGACCGCCAGTGCGCCGCTCATCTCGGTGGCCTCACTTTGCCTGGCAGCCAGGCGGTCACCCGGCGGTAAGGCTCGATCACGCCGGCGCGGAAGAGGGTGACCGCGACCTTGACATCGCGCCGGCCAGCGGCTGTCGGGACGGGCATCGCGAGCGTCCTGCGCGCGCCCCGGTCGAGGAACACCTGGCGCACGGCAAATGGCCTGTCCCGGCCGTTGACGCGGAACTCCAGCGTGTAGGTCGCTTCCTGGCGCTCGCCATTGGCGATCCCGACTTGCACCGCCTCCCGGGCTGGCAAGGGCTCGATCCACAGCTCGGTGTAGCCGATCGCCTGATCTGCTGAGAGCGTCACGAAGGCCAGCACGAAGGCAGCCAGCAGGCTGAGCGCGCCGCAACCGAACAGCGCGGCCTCGCCGCGGCTTGGTCGCGGCCGCTGCCAGGTGAGGGCCTTTTCTTGGGCAAGCGGCCTGCGCAGCGCCGCCCCGCGACAGGCCGCGACGACGACGAGCACGAGCAGTAGGGCCCACCAGCCAGCGCTGATCCCGCCGGGCAGCCAGTTGAGGGGCAGGGCGCCGAGCGCCAGGACGGCGAGGCTGAGGCCGACGCTGAGCACGCCGAGCATCGCGCCCGGCAACGGGCGGCGGGCGAAGGTCGCCGAGGTGATCGCGTATCCCGGCAGGAAGAAGGCCAGGGGCGCCAGGACGAGCAGGCTCAGGGCTCCAACGGGAAGTAGCAGGGCGAGTAGCGCGCAGCCACCGGCCAGCGCCACGATCACCCTCAGGTCACGATGCCCCCTCATCGCCGCCCCTGCAGGTCGAAGACCGTGATCGGGCCATTCGTGTAGAGGCGCGAGGCGCCGGGAACCTGGTTGAACTTGGCCGCGGTACTCCTTGGTTTGAGTGTGGCTGAGCCCCTGCGGCTGAAGTAGTAGCCGCGCAGGCCGTCCTCGCTGTTTTCGCGGCGGTCGGTGACCACGTAGCGCAGGTCGTGACGACGCAGGACCGGCAGCTCCCAGCCGACGAGGATCTCCTGGTCGAGAATGTCTTCGATCGCCGGCGAAGTGCCGGCGAGGGCGAACTTGCCGCCTGGCACGAGCAGCAGGCCGGCATCGGCGTTGGTGGCGGCGAAGCGACCGCCCTCGACGTGCTCCTCGGCCCATTCGGCCATCGCCAGCGGCGGCGATGAGATCGTTCGCTCGCCGGCAGCGATGCGCAGCGGCTGGGCGAGCTGCGAGTCCCAGGGCCAGCCGGAGATCGCACCGCCGACCAGCAGCCAGCCGATCGCCGCGGCGACCACTCCACGCACCAGGCGCCGGCCCCGCCAGCGCATCAGGGCGGCGGTACAGGCGCAGGCGATGACGAAGGCGAGGCCGATGAAGAGGAACTCGCTGGCGCGGTTGCCGGTCTCCCAGGCGGGGGGAGTGAGGCGCAGCGCCAGGGTGCCGAAGAAGCCCAGCGCTGCGAGCGCGAAGAGCAGGGCAAAGGGCTTTTTCATGTGGTGCCGCCAGACCTCGCGCAGGCCGAAAGGCAGGCCCACGGTGAGGATCACTACCCCCAGAAGGGCCAGCGCGCGGGCTGGCAGCGGCGTCGGCTCGATCATCGGCGCGTCACTTTGGAAGAGGCTGCGCGGCGGGTCTTCGCCGCCGATTGTGTTGATGATCGCCTCGACCGCGTTGCCCAGCACCGGCGTCAGGTAGCCGACGGTCGAGCTGGCGACGACAATCAGCCAGGCAACTGCCAGGGCGACGCCGAACAAAGCAAAGGGCCACGGGTTGGGCGGTCGCCAGCGGCGATGGACGTACCAGTAGGCGAGCGAGAGGGCGGTTAGCACCCCCGCCATCGCGTAGGAGGTGAGGTGATGGGTGACGAGGATCGCGGTCATCGCCAAGATGACCGGCACCCCCCATTCGCGCAGGGCGGCGCGCGGCGCGGCTTCGCGCTCAGCCAGGGCCATCATCACCACCAGCAGTAGCGGTAGGGCCAGGGACTCGTAAGAGAACTGGGCACCCCAGTAGAGAAAGTTGAAGTTGCCGGCGTAGATGCCAACGCCGAGGCCGGCGGTGCGGGCGGAGCCGCTGACCCGCACGAAGAGCAGGAAGAGCGCCGCCAGCATCAGCAGGCGGGCGACGCCTACGACGATCACTCCGCTGGTGTAGCTGGAGAGGCCAGTGATCGCCATCAAGGCGGAGGCGGCGCCCTCGAGGCCCGGGTAGTAGGGAGTCACCTCGAGGATCGAGTTCTCGTGGAAAAGGTGACCGGTGGCGACGATCTGGTTGGCGTTGAAGGCGTGCACCAGCTCGTCGGAGAAGGTGTAGAGCGGCGCGTCGCGGGCGACTTTCACCCCGAAGAGGCAGAGGCCGAGCAGCAGGACGAGGGCAAGTCGCTCGCCGGTCGAGGCCTCGCGCGAGGTGAGCCGGTAGAAGATCGGCAGGGAAATAGTGAGGATGCCGAGCCAGAAGAGCAGCATCGGGGGATCGAGCGTCGCCCGCGAGAGGGCGTTGGCGAGTGAGCAGATCAGCAGGCCGAGGCCGGCTGCGGCGACGATCCACGGCAGCTGGCCGAAGCGGGCAGCGGCCCGTTTTCGGGATCGCGTATTAATCGCGACGCGCCGGGTTTTCTGGCCGCGACGCGCAGGGTCATCCTGCATGCCGATCACGCTATCTGCGGCAGCGGCGGTGCGTTGCGGCGTGTTGGCGGCTGGTGCTCGCCCGGGCTCAAGCGGCCGAGGCTGCCGTCTTTGCCTCTTGGACCTCGTGATCGAGGTCGGCGACTCGCTCGGGGCGGATGCTGCGCCGTCGCCGGGCCTCACGGAGGATCGTGCCGAGCACGCGGAACCCGTCACGGAAGGTGTTGAGGTTGCTCTGGCCTGAGATGCGGTCGGCCTCGTAGCTGGGCACCTCGGTGATCTTCATGCCGGACGAGGCGATGCGCAGGTTGATCAGCGTCTCCACCTCGAAGCCAGGTACGTCGAGCGAGATGAACGGCAGGCAGCGCGCCCAGAAGGCGTTGTAGCCGTAGCAGAGGTCAGTGAAGTGGGTGCCGTGCAGGAGGTTGGCGGTGCCGCTGAGGAAGGTGTTGCCGAGGCTGCGCAGGCGGGTGATGTCAGTGCTACCGCCGCCAGGCAGGAAGCGCGAACCCTTGGCGAAGTCGGCCCCGGCCTCGAGCGCTTCGACGAAGCTGGGGATCTCAGCCGGGTCGGCGGAGCCGTCGGCGTCGAGCATGACGACCAGGTTGCCGGTGACTGCGGCGAAGCCAGTACGGAAAGCGTCACCCTTACCGCGGCCGTTCTGGCTCAGCACGCGAATGCCAGGGTAGGCACGTTCGGCGGCGGCGATCGTGCCGTCTTGCGAGTTGCCGTCGACGAGGATCACCTCGTGCAGGTCGTCGGGCAGGCGCGAGAGCACCTGGCCGATGTTCCACTCCTCGTTCATCGCTGGGACGACGACCGTGACCAGGGTCTTGCGGCTGCGGCGTCGGTCGGGGCCCGAGTAGGGCACCGATCCACGGGCGGCGAGGGCCTCGACATCGATCAGTGGTACGCCGCCGACCTTGCTCGGGGTCGCCGCGGGCGCCTCGAGCAGGTCGAGGGGGCGGGGCAGGAGGCTGACCGGGACGCCAATTGACTTGAAGGCGCGCACCCTTTCGAGCAGGCCCTCGTCGTCAGCGTGTTGGCTGGCGATGACGACACGATCGGCGCGGTAGCGTTCGACCACCTCGAGCGCAGCGACACGCGCTGCTGCTTGCGAGGCATCGCCGTTGGGCGGCACGCTGGCCACCACCTGGGCGTATTCGCGCAACGGCTCGTAGGCGCGCAGTCTCTCGGCCGTGGCCTCGGTGCCGACCAGCACCCAGCGCTCAGGCCGGTCGAGGCGCTGGAGGAAGGGTGTGCTGGCGCGCCGTGCGGCCGTGTCGAGCAGGACGAAGCCGGCCCAGAGGGCGAGCTGCGCGGGGCCGTCGAGCGTGGTCAGCAGTGAGGCCACCCAGACGAAGAGCGCCGCCACGAGCAGTCGGATCACGGGCCAAGCTGGACCGTCGTCAGACCGCGACGGGTTAGTGCCGTAGACCCCGAGCACGCCGTAGACGATGACCAGCAGCAGTGGGGCGATCAGCAGCGCCGGGAAGGGACTGGAGTCGGTGGCGAGGGCGACAAGCGCCAGGGTCAGTGAGGAGGAGACCAGATCAATGGCTGGCAGCAGCCACCAGCCGATGCCCCGGCTGGTGCGCGGCATGCTGCCCAGCGTGGGGCGGTCCTGGACGATTGCCTCGCGCCGCTGCGGACGCTCGGTGAAGGGCCGGTCGAGGGGGAGATCGGTAAAGGGCTTCATGGGAGGATGGACGAGAAGAGCTTTCTACTTTGAATTTTGAACGAAATTTCTTATCCGTTTGGCTGGCTGCCATTCCCCCTATCGGCCACAGAGGCGGCGGACGTTAGCGGCTTGCAAGACGGGCACCATGAATTCGGGGTTACGGGTACAAGTGTGCAGGGGGTTGCACTACATACGCAACCCAATTTCCGTTGGTTCGGTGCGGCTAAAGCCCGTAAGACTTGGCCAGCTCGGGATCCTTGGCGGCCAGCATCTCGGCCAGCTCGACCATCACCTTGCATTGCTTCCAAGTCGCATCGTCCTGCATCTTGCCGTCGATCATGTGAACTCCACGCCCGTCGGGGATCGCCTCCAGCACCTTCTTGGCGAACTTGACCTCGTCCGGTGGCGGGCTGAAGACCTGCTTGGCGATGCCGATCTGCACGGGGTGCAATGACCAGGCGCCGACACAGCCGAGCAGGAAGGCGGCGCGGAACTGGGTCTCGCAGCCGGCCGTGTCCTTGATGTCGCCGAAGGGGCCGTAGAAGGGCAGGATGCCGGTCGCGGCGCAGGCATCGACCATGCGCGCGATCGAGTAGTGCCAGGGGTCCTGCTGGGCGGTGATGCGGTCGGCCTCCGGGTTCTCGGGGTCGGCGGGGTCCTCCATCGAGCGATAGCCGGGGTGGCCACCACCGACGCGGGTCGTCTTCATGCGCCGCGAGGCGGCCAGGTCGGCTGGGCCGAAGCTCATGCCCTGCATGCGCGGGCTGGCGGCGGCGATCTCCTCGACGTTGACGACGCCCTGGGCGGTCTCGAGGATGGCGTGGACGAGGATCGGCCGCTCCAGCCCGGCCTTCGCCTCGAGCTGGGCGAGCAGGCGATCGACGTAGTGGATGTCCCAGGCGCCCTCGACCTTGGGCACCATGACGACCTCGAGTTGCTCGCCGATCTCGCTGACCAGCGTGGTCAGATCGTCGAGCACCCAAGGGCTCTCCAGCGAGTTGACCCTGGTCCAGAGCGAGGTCTGGCCGAAGTCGGACTCCTTGGCGGCCTTGACTAGGCCCTGACGTGCCGCCTCCTTGCGGTCGACCGGGATCGCGTCCTCCAGGTTGCCGAGCAGGATGTCGGTCTTCTCGGCGATGCCGGCCGCCTTTTCGACCATCTTCTCGTTGGAGAAGTCGAGGAAGTGGATCATCCGCGAGGGCTTGACGGGGATCTCGCGCAGCGGCTCGGGCGCGCCGATCGCTTGCGGTTGGAAGAAGTCTCTGGGGTTTCTCACGCTGCTCCTCGCGTTGTTCGGTCGTTTGTCGAGCAGAAATCTAGCCAAACGCGCGTTCGTAGCGGGGCAGAGGAGTTCAGGGTCGGCTGCCGTACCTTGAGTGAATGGATGCTGTGGCGAGCGACTCCACGCAGGACTGGCTGCTGCCCGAGCACTCGCGACCGCCGTTGATCGGAGAGCTGGAGCGACGCGTGGAGGAGGCGTTGGCGACGGCGCGCGCCTCCGAAGCGGCGGTGATGACCGTCGGCGCCGCGGCGCTCGATGCCGCCGAGCAGGCACGCCGCGCGGCCGAGCTGGCGGAGCGGGCAAGCAGCGTCGCGCTCGATGCCCAGAGTCGGGTCGTGGCAGGGGCGCCGCCCTCGGCTCCCGTCGAACCGCAGCGCCGCGATCCCGGGCTCGGAGACTTC
The DNA here is from genome assembly GCA_963715455.1 of uncultured Solirubrobacterales bacterium. Lineage (GTDB taxonomy): Bacteria > Actinomycetota > Thermoleophilia > Solirubrobacterales > 70-9 > VRUE01. Next base: position 1,336,643 of record OY970245.1, read on the forward strand.
AGTGAACGGGCGGATCGCCTGGTTGCTCGCCTGCGCCAGCTGCAGCGTGTACCCCTCGGGGGTGGCGCAGCCAGCGAGATCGCAGGTCAGCCGCAATCCGCGAGCTGAGCGCCCCCGGTAAGGCGAGGTCGGCGCCATCGAGCGAACGGACCGGCTCCACACCACGCACCGAACCGGCCAGGAACGCCTCACCAGCTTGTCGCAGGTCGGCCAGCGTGAGGTGCTCCTCCTCCACGGGGATTCCCGCCTCGCGGGCGACTTCGAGGACCTGGCGGCGAGCGATGCCGGGCAGGATGCTGCCGTCGACCGGGGGTGTTCTGAGGGCCTCTGCATCCACCGCGAAGAGGCTGCCGCGCGAGGCCTCCAGGGCCGCGCCGCCAGCATTGACGAGCAGTGGCAGCGCCCCTGGCCCGACCTCGATCTCTGCCTGTTCCAGCAAGCGGCGATCCGCCCACTTGTGCGCACCGAGCCCTTCGGCGACGGCGAAGCTGCATAGGGCGATGCCGTGCTCGGATGAGGGAAAGACCTCGGCCGCTTCGATCTCCGCGGTCGCCACATCAACCGTCAGCCCTGTCGCCGCTGGGGCCAAGGTCAGGCGCAGCCTGCCCCGCGCTAGAGGCTCAGCGTGGGCGGCGATGACCTCCGCGAGATTGGCCGGCGGCTTGGCACGGTAGAGGGCGAAGAGGCTCGCCGCGAGGCGCTCGAGATGGGCACCGAGCTCGATCGCTTGCCCGTCGACGACGAGCATCGTCTCGAAGACGCCTTTGCGCGGATCGGGGCGGAGGCTAACTCGCACGCGGGGGATATCTTGACGCGATGCCGGTCGCGAGCCAAGCAGAGACGTCACCGCTGGCGCCTACGCGGCTCTTGACTCGGCGGCTCGACCGCCTGCACGACGCCGAGCATGCCTTCGTTTCGCTCTACGGCACCAGTCCCAACGCCTTCTGGTTTGACAGCAGCGCGCCCGGTGGCGAGCGCGGCCGCTTCTCGTTCATGGGAGACAGCGAGGGCCCGGCGGGGGCGCTGGTTACCTACGACGTCGATCTGGGTCAGGTGAGAGTGGAGCGGGGGGTGGAGGTTGAGATTCGCCAGGAGTCGATCTTCGAGTACCTCGATCGCGAGCTGCAGCGCCTCGCCGAGATTCCCAGCGAGCTGCCTTTCGATTTCGGCTGCGGCTTGGCCGGTTACCTTGGCTACGAGCTGAAGGCCGACTGCGGCGCCGGCGCATCCCACCGGGCGGCGACTCCCGATGCTGCCTTTGTCTTTGCCGATCGACTGATCGCCTTCGACCACTGGGAGCGATGCACCTACATCGTCAGCCTCGCTGAGCCTGATGGCGCGGCGGCGGCAGCTTGGCTCGAGCGGACCGCTCACCGCCTCGAGTCGTTACCCGTACTCGAGCCGCCCCAGCTCGGCCAGGGGCGGATAGGCCTGCGCTTGCGTCGCTCGCGCGAGCGCTACGAAGAGGACATCGCAGCCTGTCAGCGCTACCTGACCGCGGGTCACAGCTACGAGATCTGCCTCACGAACAGGCTGACTGCGGAGACCGCCACTGAGCCACTGGAGCTCTACCGGGCATTGCGCCGGGCTAACCCGGCACCGTTCGCGGCCTTCCTGCGCTTTGGCGACACCTTCGTGCTGAGCTCCTCGCCGGAGAGATTCCTGGCGGTGGATCGGCAGGGATGGGCCGAAGCGCGGCCGATCAAGGGGACGAGCCGTCGTGGCACGACGCCGAGCGAGGACGCCCGCCTGGCCGCGGCGCTGCGCGCCGATGAGAAGAGCCGCGCCGAGAACGTGACGATCGTCGATCTGCTGCGCAACGACCTCGGCAGGGTCTGTGAGGTCGGCACGGTCTCGGTTCCCGAGCTGATGCGGGTCGAGACCTACGAGACGGTGCACCAGCTTGTCTCCAGCGTGCGCGGCCGGCTGCGCCGGGAGGTCGGCGCAGCGGAGTGCGTACGCGCCTGCTTCCCTCCCGGCTCGATGACCGGCGCGCCCAAGCTGCGCACGATGGAGATCCTCGACGAGCTCGAGGGTGAGGCGCGCGGTGTCTACGCCGGGGCGATCGGCTACTTCGGGATCGGCGGTGGTTGCGATCTCAGCGTCGCGATCAGAGCGATCGTGTTGCGTGACGGCGTGGCTGACGTGGGCGCCGGCGGCGCCATCGTCGTGCAGTCCGATGTCGCGCAGGAGTTCGAGGAGATGCTGCTCAAGGCGCACGCCCCACTCTCGGCGATGACGCCAAACCCTTCACCTGCAAGCAAGTTTGCATAGCGGCAACGACTCCCGTCAACCGCGCGTCCGGGTGGCCTCTTGGGCACGGCAAGGCGGTTTGGGGGAGGCAGAACCCCACTATTCGGGTTGAGCCTTTAGCGAAAAGCATCAGATTGGCCAGATGTTTGACTGCCAATCTGCTGCAAACGTCCAGATGTTCTGTACGGTGGCGCGTCTCGGTTGCCCCGATTGCTGGGGCTCCATTCCCTCAAAGCCCCAGACCCAAGGGAGATTCCACCGTTATGACTGCATCGCTCACCTCACCGTTCGTCGGCCGTCGGATGGCCGGCGTTTGCGCGGCGATCCTGGCCCTGGCCGCCCTGGCGTTTGCCGCCACACCGGCCCAGGCCGCCAAAACAACTCTTAGCTCGATCAACCTCTGCATCAAGAAGAGCGGCACCGGCAAGGGCACGATCCGCCTTGTCTCGGCGAAAGCGCGCTGCAAAGGCACTGAGCGCGGTGTGCTTGTGGTCACCGGCTCCGGCTCGCAGGGTGTGCTCGGCGTCGAATCGGAAACGGGTCCGACCGGCCCGACCGGCCCAACTGGCCCCACGGGCTCCGCTGGAGCGACTGGCCCTGCCGGTGCCGATGGCGCCACGGGCGCTACCGGGGCTGCCGGGTCCAATGGGGCGACAGGCGCGACAGGCGCCACCGGTGCGACAGGCGCCACCGGTACCAGTGGCCAGAACGGCGCTACTGGGGCAAGCGGCGCCACTGGCCCGACTGGGCCCCAGGGCCCGACCGGCTCACAGGGTGCAACCGGGGCTACAGGCTCAGCAGGCGCGACCGGTGCTACTGGGGCAACGGGTGGTAGTGGAGCAACTGGAGCAACTGGTGAGAAAGGCGCGACCGGCGAGAAAGGCGCTACCGGAGACGCTGGCGCAACCGGCGCAACTGGCCCCGCTGGCCCTGATGGCCCGATAGGCCCGACCGGCCCGACTGGTGCCACCGGCGCTGATGGCGCCACGGGTGCCACGGGTGAGAAAGGCGCGACTGGTGCCGACGGCGCAACTGGCGCCGACGGAGCAACCGGCGAGAAAGGCGCCACGGGCGCTGATGGTGCCACCGGCGCTGATGGCGCGACAGGTGCCACCGGCGAGAAAGGCGCTACCGGCGCCGACGGTGCCACTGGAGCCACCGGCGAGAAAGGTGCGACCGGCGCCGATGGAGCAACTGGAGCCACCGGTGAGGCCGGCGCAACAGGTGCCACCGGCGAGAAAGGCGCAACCGGCGCTGACGGCGCAACAGGCGCGACTGGCGAGAAAGGTGCGACCGGCGCCGATGGTGCCACCGGCGCAACCGGTGAGAAAGGCGCAACTGGCGCTGATGGTGCAACCGGTGAGAAAGGCGCAACCGGAGAGACTGGCGCGACTGGAGCAACCGGTCCTGCTGGCCCTGACGGCCCAATAGGCCCGACTGGTGCGACCGGCCCCATGGGTGAGAAAGGCCCGACCGGCGAGACTGGTCCTACCGGCGCAACCGGCCCGGCTGGCCCTGACGGTCCGATAGGCCCCACAGGTCCCACCGGCGCAACCGGCGATCAAGGCGCTACCGGTGCCACTGGTGCAACCGGCGACAAAGGCGCGACCGGAACCGCCGGTGCGACTGGTGCCACTGGAGCGACCGGAGCGACTGGTGCCACTGGAGCGACCGGTGCGGGCGCCACTGGCCCCGCGGGCCCGACTGGTGCCACCGGTGCCACTGGTCCGTCGAGCACGACGATCATCGGTGGCGGTGGCAACAGCTCCGGCACCAACAGCGGGAGCAACACGTTCGTTGGGCTCTACATCGACGATTCGGACACCAATGAGTCGTTGATTCAGCAGAACATGCCGGTTGCCGGCACGCTGAACAATTTCACCGTGGCCCTGAGTGGTGCTCCGGGAACCGGGGATACATACACGTTCACCATCCGGCTCAACGGAGCGGATACCGCCTTGTCGTGCTCGATCGCGAACTCTGCGACGAGCTGTCCCGACACGGGAGCGGTGGCTGTCACTGCCGGCCAGGACATCTCAATCCTCGCGGATCCGACTAACTCACCGGCTAACGACCTCGACGTTCGCTGGACGGCGACCTTCACGCCGTAGGCAGCGAGTCGTTTTTGTGCCGGCCGCCTCGTCTATCCGCAATGGATGGGCGGGGCGGCCGGTTTGTTGATCTAGGCCGCGTTAACAGCTACAGGGCTAAGGAAGAGACTTTCGTTGTGACTTCACTTTCCATCGCACTATTGGCGAATCGCCGGGTATTCGGCGTGCTGGCGTTGTGCCTGGCCGCCGCCACCCTGGCATTCGCCGCCACACCGGCCCAGGCCGCAAAAAAAACTCTTAGCTCGATCAACCTCTGCATCAAGAAGAGCGGCACCGGCAAGGGCACGATTCGCCTTGTCTCGGCAAAAGCTCGCTGCAAAGGCACTGAGCGCGGTGTGCTTGTGGTCACCGGCTCTGGATCACAGGGTGTGCTCGGCGTCGAATCGGAAACGGGTCCCACGGGTCCGACCGGCCCCGCTGGTGCGACCGGCCCGGCCGGAGCTACCGGTGCTACCGGTCCGGCGGGCTCGGGTGCAACTGGGGCCACCGGTGCCGAGGGCGCAACAGGCCCAACCGGCCCGACGGGAGCGACCGGCGCGACCGGGAGTGGGGCAACGGGCGCCACGGGCGCCACGGGTTCGGCAGGCGCGACCGGTGCTACTGGGGCAACGGGTAGTGGAGCGACTGGAGCAACTGGCGAGAAAGGCGCCACCGGCGCTGATGGTGCAACGGGCGCAACCGGTGAGAAAGGCGCTACAGGTTCTGACGGCGCTACAGGTGCAACCGGCCCTGGTGGTTCCGCAGGCCCGACTGGCCCGACCGGTGCCACCGGAGCGACCGGTGAGAAAGGTCTAGCCGGCGCAATCGGGGCCACGGGGGAAAAGGGCGCCACCGGTGAAAAAGGCGCTACGGGTGCGGCAGGCGCTACCGGTCCCGCTGGCCCGGACGGCCCGGTAGGTCCGACCGGCGCCACTGGCGCAACCGGTGAGAAAGGCGCCACTGGTGCAACTGGTCCGGCCGGTCCCGATGGTCCAATCGGAGCGACTGGCCCAACAGGCGCCACCGGCGCGAAAGGCGCTACCGGTGAAAAAGGCGCAACCGGCGACAAAGGCTCGACGGGTGCCACGGGTGCCACTGGCCCGACCGGCCCTGCCGGTCCCAGTGGCCCAATCGGAGCGACTGGCCCGACAGGAGCGACTGGCCCAATCGGAGCGACTGGCCCGACAGGAGCCACCGGCGCGAAAGGCGCTACCGGTGAAAAGGGCGCTACTGGCTCGACAGGTGCGACGGGGTCAACTGGTGCGACTGGCGCCACCGGCGCGGTCGGCATCTCCAGCTACATCAAGCAGACCGCGACGTCCGCCAGCAACAGCACGGGTCCGAAGAGCGTCACCGCGGTGTGTCCCGGCACCCACACGGTGCTCGGCGGCGGCTACTCGATCTTGTCCTCGGCCGAGCCAGGCGAGTTCACGGCGACGATAAACCAACCGAGCGCGAACAACAGAGAATGGACCGTCACGGTCCACGAGGACAACGCCGGCGGCGAAGTCAACTGGTCGGTGACCGCCTACGCCATTTGCGCAATCGTCGCTCCCTGACCTGAGTAGATCTCGTATGCCATCACCCGTCCCGACCGGGCGGGCGATGGCATGCCCGCCTTACCCGACCGGGATGATCTGGCCCGAGTTGACCAACTGCAGGGCGCGCTTGAAGTCTGGGTCGAAGACCTCGATCTGGGCTTCGACTCCCGGGTAGGCGAGATAGATGCTGCTCGGGTCGTTGCGGTTGAAGTAGACCGTGGCGTTGCCGGGGGCCTTGCCGAGTACGCCACCCGCTTCCTGGCCTTGGCTCTCGAGCGCTCCCACAGGGTCTTCATTGGCGTAGGTGCCTACGGTGAGGAAGTCCGGTCGGGGATCGCCGGCCTCAGCATCGTCGGTCAGGTAGCGGATGTAGGTGCGCCCCTCTTCCGGTTCACTCAGCTCGATCTCGGTGTCCTCCTGCTCACCGGCCCAGTAGACCGGGGTACCGGGTCCACCGAGGGCATCGCGCAGCGAATCGACGCTGACCACCTCGGCCTCGGTCGGGGTCGAGCTCTCGGTCGAATCGTCGCCTCCGCGCTGGGCCAGCCAGGCGCCCAGGGCGATGGCGAGTATCCCAGCCAGGGTGACTATCAGCGGGACGCGGTTCTTCTTGGGGGGCTCTTCGGCGGAGTTCACGCGGGGAAGGGTAGCCACGCCCCCGGCGGCTCTGGTTCGTTAGGAAACCGCAGGCACCGGTTCGCAGTGCGAGCCGAAGTGCTGTGCCCAGACCCGAGTGCCCGTCTGCCCGGCCAGATCGCCCACCTTGAGGCTGATCCCGAGCTGGCTGTAGTCGCCGAGCAGGTTGTGGCGGTGGGTCGGCGAGCGCATCCAGGCCTGGAAGATCGAGCGCACCGACCCGTACTCGCCGGTTCCCCAGGCAAGGTTCTCGCCGACGTGCCAGCAGGCTTCGCTGATGTAGCCGTTTGCGCGCATCCAGTAGGTGAAGTCGCGGCCGCAGGCGGAGTGGCTGAAGCTGTCGCACTCGAGCAGATCGCTGGCCTTGGAGCTGGCCGAGAGGTCGAGCTCAGGGGCGTCGGCAAACGGCGCCAGGCCGAGGCGCTCGCGGGTGAAATTGGTCATGCAGCGCATCGCCTCCTCTTGGACACTGGCGGGGGCCGAGAGGTCGTCCTGGTTCGGGCACTCGGCCTGCGAGGCGATCAGCGTGCTCGACGTCGTCGCCGGAGGATTCGGCTTCGCGACAGCGCGCCGCTGCCCGAGGCCGGTCGCGGCGAATGCGCTCGACGAAAGCGCCAAGCTGGCCAGTAGAGTGATCGTGAGGAGAAGTGGGAGCCTCGGTGCCACGCTCCTCTGTCGTCAGATTGGGTCGCGTGGAGGACTGGCAGCGACCGGCTCTGGACGCACGTATGAGCAGGACTGGGACTTTCAAGAGGCCGCCGGCTCGCCGCTGCGGCGGCACTTTGGCGCGGCAGCGCCGATATCCTTGCGCTCCCGTCCGCACCCGACCCAGAGCAGGAGAAATGGCCGTAGACACCGCCGCCTTCCGTGAGCAGACCGACGAGCAGCAGGCGATCACCGAAATGGTGCGCCAGTTCGCCGACGAGCAGATCATCCCCAACGCCGAGCATTTCGATCACGAGGACACCTTCCCGGAGGCGATCGTCGAGGAAATGAAGGAGCTCGGCCTCTTCGGGGTGACGATTCCCGAAGAGTACGGCGGCATGGGGCTCGATCTGACGACCTACGCGATGATCGTCGAAGAGCTCTCACGCGGCTGGATCTCGATCTCCGGCGTCGTCAACACCCATTTCATCGGCTCCTACCTCTTGATGAAGTTCGGCACCGACGAGCAGAAGGACTACTTCCTGCCGAAGATGGCGACCGGCGAGATCCGCGCCGCCTTCTCGCTCTCGGAGCCCGAGGTCGGCTCCGATGTGCAGGGCATCAAGGCCACCGCCAAGAAGGGCGAGGACGGCAACTGGGAGCTCAACGGCCAGAAGATGTGGGTGACCAACGGCCTCGGCTCCTCGGTCGTCTTCGTGCTGATGAAGACCGACCCCAAGGCCGAGCCCGCCTACAAGGGCATGACCTGCTTCATCACCGAGAAGAAGCCCTGGGAGGAAATCAACGAGGGTGATTTCAAGGGCCTCAACGTGCCGCCCAAGATCAAGAAGATGGGCTACAAGGGCGTTGAGTCAACCGAGCTCGTCTACGACGGCTACCGCTGTCCCCCCGAGCGCGTGCTTGGCGGCGAGGAGGCTGGGGTCGGCCAGGGCTTCGTGCAGATGATGGACGCGCTCGAGGTCGGTCGCGTCAACGTCGCCGCCCGCGGCGTCGGCATCGCCCAGCGCGCCCTCGAGCTCGCCCTGCGCTACAGCCAGGAGCGCAAGACCTTCGGCAAGCCGATCGCCCAGCACCAGGCGATCCAGTTCAAGCTCGCCGACATGGCGACCAAGGTCGAGGCCGCCCGCCTCATCACCCGTAAGGCCGCCCGTATGAAGGACGCCGGCGCCCGCTCCGACCTCGAGGCCGGCATGGCCAAGCTGCTCGCCTCGGAGACCGGCAAGGAGTGCGTCGAGGAGTGCTTCCGCATCCACGGCGGCTACGGCTACTCGAAGGAGTACGAGATCGAGCGCCTTTACCGCGATGCGCCGCTGCTCTTGATCGGCGAGGGAACCTCCGAGATCCAGCGCATGGTGATCGGCAAGAAGCTGCTGCAGAGGCACAAGATCTAGCGGCTTGGCCGCGTCGGTTAGCATCGGCGCTCGATGGCTGGCGATACGAAAGCCCTGATCGAGACCGCGGTCACCCGCTTCCAGGCCGAGGTGCCGGCGCTGCAGAAGCTGAAGCTGGTCTTCGGCCTCGAATTGAAGGCCAAGCACGACATCCAGCTCTACCGGGTTGAGCTGCCCGGCCCGGTGATCAAGAAGGACCTCTCCCAGGACGAGCGGGTCCTGGTCCAGATCGACCGCCCGCAGTTCAACGAGCTGGCCGAGAACGGCACCGTGAAGAGCTACCGCAAGGCGTATGAGACCGGCCACATCAAGGCCACCGGCGACTCCAACGTGAAGAAGCTAATCGCCCAGGTCGTCGAACGCCACGAGGAACGCACGCGGCTGAAGAAGGCCCACTAGCGAGACGCCGGCAGGATCTCGCGCCCCTGCGTCGAAGCGGGCTCCGATGGACCCTCACCTGCCGTTGGGTGTCCCTGCTCGGCGTGTGCGCTCCGGGCTCCTGGCATGCCTGGCACTGATGGGCACCTTTATCGCCCCCGCGCTCGTCCACGCCGTGGGCGGGCCGTCGGGGACCGTTGGGGTCTGCATCAAGCAGACCTCGCCCCGTAAGGGGAGCATTCGCTTCGAGCGACCCAGGGCACGCTGCACCAAGGGAGAGCGCCGGGTCTTGGTCCTGACCGGCGCCGGAGTGCAGGGCCCGCCGGGCATTCAGGGCGAGCGCGGTGAGGCTGGCGCCAAGGGCGATCTTGGCTCGCAGGGAGCGATCGGCCCCCAGGGTCTTCAGGGCGAGGCGGGCGAGCAGGGTCTCCCCGGGGCTCAGGGCGAGCAGGGTGCTCAAGGCCCTCCCGGCATACAGGGCCCAGTTGGAGCTCAGGGTGCTCAAGGCCAGCAGGGAGACCAGGGACCGCAGGGGGAGCCTGGGCCGCAAGGGCCCCAGGGAGATCCGGGGCCACAGGGCCCACAAGGGGAGCAGGGTCCGCAGGGCCCAACGGGTGAGCAAGGGCCTCAGGGTCTGCAGGGCCCGACGGGCGAGCAGGGGCCTCAGGGTTCGCAAGGATTACAAGGGCCTCAGGGGCCTACGGGTGAGCAGGGGCCGGAAGGGCCGGCCGGAAGCGGGCTGTGGGCGGTGGTTGCCAGTAGCGGCTCGCTGGTGCGCGGCGGCGGGGTGCTCACGGTCTCCGGCTCGCCGAGCACGACCACATCGTTGGAATTCGACCAGCCGGTCGATGGCTGCGCGTATATCTCGGCTGCGGCGGAGACCGGAACGGCAAGCCCCGGCAGCGAGCCGCTCGGCTTCACCGTTGCGACCGGCCACCCGAGCAACGACCAGGTGGTCCGCGTACGGACGTACGACAAGGGCGGGTCGCAAGCTAATAGGCCGTTTCACCTGGCTGTGGTCTGCTGACCGCCCTCCACCTCCGCGCGCCGCGGTCGACTAGCATCGCCCGCCCCTTCGACGATAGGAGACTCAGCAACCAATGAGCGAGCAGACTTACGAGCTGACCACCGACCAGGCCGAGCGCGAGGCTTCCGGCGCGCACGCCTATGGCCGCTACCTCGAGGAGTTCGAGGTCGGCGCCGTCTACAAGCACTGGCCAGCGAAGACCGTGACCGAGTCAGATGACCACCTCTTCTGCCTGATCACGATGAACCACCACCCGCTGCACCTCAACGACGTCTACGCGGCGGGCTCCCAGCAGGGCCGCAACGTCGTCGTCGGCCCGCTCGTCTACTCGCTCGCTCTCGGCATGTCGGTCTCCGACGTCTCCGGCAAGGCGATCGCCAACCTGGCCACCGAAGACCTCAGCCACCCCAATCCGGTCTTCCACGGCGACACGCTCTTCTGCGAGACCGAGGTGCTCGAGGTCAAGCCCTCCAAGTCGAAGCCCGACCGCGGCGTGGTCAAGGTCCACACCCGCGTGCTCAACCAGGACGGCGTGCTCGTCGCCGAGTTCAAGCGCCTGGTGCTCGTGCCGCGCAAAAACTCCGGCGAGTAGTCCCCCTCCCCGAGTGCATCAAATATTCCCCCTGCTAGGGGGAGAATTTGATGCACCGCGGAGCTTAGGTGGGGGTGAGGGACCGGGAGGCGACGAAGGCAATCCGGCTGCTGGCTGAGGGTCAGCACGGCATCGTAGGTCGCGATCAACTGTTGAGACGCGGCTTGAGCACCCGGCTGATCGAAGCGCGTATCGATGCGGGCCTCCTCGTAGCCGTCCACGACGGAGTCTTCGCGGTGGGGCATGCACAGCTCAGCCGTGAGGGAAGGTGGCTTGCGGCCGTGCTTGCCAGCGGCCCGGGTGCCGTGCTCTCGCACGGCAGCGCTGCCGTGCTCTGGGGGTTCGGTGAGGGACGCGGCCGCGTCGAGGTGACGCGACGTTCTGGAGGCACAACTCGGGCGGCGATCTGGGTGCACCAGACACGTTTCTTGCCGGACGAGCACATCGCTGTGGAGAAGGGGATCCCAACGACCTCCGTGGAGCGGACCTTCCTCGACATGGCAGCGCGCGTGGAAAGGCGAAGGTTGGAGCGGATGCTCGTAGACGCGGATCGAGCTGGCCTTCTTGACTGGCGGAAGCTGCAGCAGGTCATCGAGCGGGGAGTTGGGAGGAAGGGCATCGGGAGACTGGGGCGCGCGGCGCAGGAGATCGACCCGCGCAGTCGCGACACGCGCTCTCCGCTCGAGGTGGACTTCCTTGCCTTCTGTCGCGAAACCGGTCTACCGCAGCCGGAAGTCAACGTGTTCGTCGAGGGGTATCTAGTTGATTTCCTATGGGTGGCTGAGCGCCTGGTGGTTGAAACCGATGGGTACGCCTTCCACCGCGATCGGACAGCCTTCGAGCGCGACCGCGAGCGAGACCTCGATCTCACCGCTGCCGGCATGAGGTGGGCCGGTTCACCTACCGGATGCTCAGCCGCGATCCCGATCGATGCGCCAGCCGAATTCGCGCTGCCCTCAGCAGACGCAGTGCATCAAATATTCCCTCCGTCAGGGGGAATATTTGATGCACCATCGGGGCGTTAGTGGGCCTCATCGGAGGCGTGGGCTGGCGGTCTTGACTCCTCGGCCAGTGAGGTGATCTCGAGCAGGCCCTGGGCGGCTGCCTCGAGCACGTCGGTGGCCTCTTCGGCGGAGCGGGCGTAGAGCTCGACCAGCATGTGGACGACGACCTGCTCCTCGTCGTGCTTGTGGAAGCGGACGTGGGCGAAGAACTCGCGCACGCCGGCATCGCCGAAGGCGGCGTAGGTGAGAAACTCGGCGGCTTCGGGACCGGAGCAGGTCTCGACCCGGTCCTGGTCGACCCGGACCGTGCAGGAGGCGACCCAGGGGGTGCCGGCGACCATCCGCTCCCAGCGGTCCTCCACCGGGACCACCTGGTTGTCCTGAAAGGTGAGATGGGGCTGGTCGTGCATGCAGTCGACGCATTGCACGAGCGCCTCCTGGACCTCGTCGATGCCCTCGGCGAGGATGCCGCTGCCCGGATCGACACGGCGGATCGCGTCGTAGTGGATCTGGATCTCGAGGTTCTGGGACCAGCAGCGATAGCAGCGCAGCCAGGCCGAGCGATCCCCGTTGAACTCGCTCATCGGCCTATTGTCGCGCGGTCGCGCTCTCGGCGCTAGGCGGGTCGGGTGGCTCAGACCGGGCCAGGTGCTCAGGCGGCAGCTGGCGCGCCCGAGCGTTTGGCGACTAGATCGACGATCTCGCCCATGATCTTGTTGATGTCGAAGTCCTTGGGCGTGTAGACGCCGGCGACTCCGGCCTCACGCAGGCGCTCGGCGTCGGCCGGCGGGATGATGCCGCCGGCGACGACCGGCACCGCGACGTCCTCCTCGCGCAGCCTGCGCACGACCTCGGGCACCAGCTCCAGATGGGAGCCGGAGAGGATCGAGAGGCCGACCACGTCGACGTCCTCCTGCAGCGCCGACTCGGCGATCTCCTCGGGTGTGAGGCGGATCCCCTGGTAGATCACCTCCATGCCGGCGTCGCGGGCGCGCAGGGCGATCTGCTCGGAGCCGTTGGAGTGCCCGTCGAGGCCAGGCTTGCCGACCAGGATCTTGATCCGGTGGCCGAGCCTCTCCGAGACCTCATCGACGCGCTGGCGGATCTGGGCCAGCTGCTCGCGATCGGCCGGCGGCGCAGCGCCGCTGACCCCGGTGGGGCCGCGGTAGGCGCCGAAGGCCTCGCGCAGCACCCCGGCCCACTCACCCGTGGTGGCGCCGGCTTTTGCCGCGGCGATCGTCGCCGGCATGATGTTCTGGCCGTCGTCGGCTGCGACCTTGCCCAGCTCCTCGAGCGCCGCCTGCACCGTCGACTCATCGCGCTCAGCTTTCCAGCGCTCCAGCGCCTCGATGCGCTCGCGCTCGACCTCGGGGTCCGGGGTGAGGATGCCACCGTCGGCACCGGCCGTGAGTGGCGAGTCCTCGGTCTCGGTGAAGCTGTTTTGGCCGATCACCTTCTGCTCGCCGGCCTCGATGCGCGCCACCCGCTCGCGATGGGACTCAACCAGGCGGGCCTTCATGTAAGGAACGGCGGCGACCGCGCCACCGTGCTCCTCGACGACAGCCATCTCGGCGCGGGCGCCGGCGGTCAGCTCCTCGACCAGGCCCTCCATCACGGTTGAGCCGGCGAAGATGTCGGGGTACTCGAGCAGGTCGGTCTCGTTGGCCAGCACCTGCTGGATGCGCAGGCTCCACTGCTGGTCCCAGGGGCGGGGGAGGCCCATCGCCTCGTTCCAGGCCGGCAGCTGGATCGCCCGGGCGCGGGCGTCGCGGCTCAAGGTCACGGCGAGCGCCTCGAGCACGATGCGCTGGATGTTGTTCTCCGGCTGGGCCTCGGTCAGGCCGAGCGAGTTGACCTGCACGCCGTAGCGGAAGCGCAGCATCTTCTCGTCAGTGACGCCGTAGCGCTCACGGCCGATCTCGTTCCAGAGCCGGCCCATCGTGCGCAGCTTGGCGATCTCCTCGATCAGCCTGATGCCGGCGTTGACGAAGAAGGAGATGCGGCCGAAGACCTTGGCGAAGTCCTCCTCGGCGACCTGGCCGCGCGCTTTCACCTCGTCGAGCACGGCGATCCCAGTGGAGAGCGCGTAAGCGATCTCCTGCACCGGCGTCGCCCCCGCCTCCTGCAGGTGGTAGCTGCAGATGTTGGTCGGGTTCCAGCTCGGCACCTCGTTGACGGTGAAGGCGACCATGTCGGCGATCAGCCGCATCGAGGGCTCCGGCGGGAAGGCGTAGGTGCCGCGCGAGAGGTACTCCTTGATGATGTCGTTCTGGGTTGTGCCCTTGAGCTGGGTGCGCTCGACGCCGTTCTCCTCGGCGACGGTGACGTAGAGGCCGAGCAGCCAGGCGGCGGTCGCGTTGATCGTCATCGAGGTGTTCATCTCGTCGAGCGGGATGCCGTCGAGCAGCTGGTGCATGTCGCCCTTGTGGGCGATCGAGACGCCGACCTTGCCGACCTCGCCGCGGGCGAGCACGTGGTCCGGGTCATAGCCGGTCTGCGTGGGCAGGTCGAAGGCGACCGAGAGGCCGGTCTGGCCCTTGGCCAGGTTGCCCCGGTAGAGCTCGTTGGAGCGCCGCGCGTCGGAGTGCCCGGCGTAGGTGCGCATCACCCAGGGGCGGTCACGCTCGGGAAGACGATGTTGACTCACGCTCACAATTCTATTTGGGTCGGCTCGAAATCCGCCGTTCATCGGTCCCCGGGCCGCATCTTTCCCCCTTGGCTGTGTTTAGGCTGCTCAGATTGTGAGACCGCTGCGCATCGCCGCATTCGTCGCCCTGCTTGCCACTGCACTGGCCCTCGTGCCTAGCGCTGGGGCGGCCCTGGTCGGCATCTACCGCAACGGCATGGAGAGCAAAGGGCAGCTTGCCCAGATCACCAAGCTCTCCGGTGCGCGCTGCGCGCGCGGCGCTACCGAGCACGCCTTCGTGATCACAATCGGCGAGCAGACGCGCGAGTGTGCCTACCGCACGCCGGTCTTCGGTCGCGACCTCGAGATCGCCGCGACCATGCGCCAGCTGAGCCGCGCGCAACTGCCGAAGTCGGTCGAACGCAGCGCCTTCCTGGCGCTTGAGCTGCGCTCCGGCGCCGGCGCCCGCTATCAGCTAGCTGCCTATCCGACGCAGCGCAAGGCGCAGCTACGCAGGGTCCATGAAGACGGCACGGTCGAGTACCTGCATATAGAGAAGGACGTGCCGTCGATCGGCGGGATCGACAAAGCAAACCAGCTTCGCTTGCGGGCCTTCAACGTGACCGAAGGCGAGGAAAAGGGCAACTGCCGCATCCTTGCCTTTGTCGGCGGTGAGATCGTCGCCGACGTCACCGACGAAGGCGCCGGTGAGCTTGCTGGCCGCGCCTCGGGCTTCTCGATCGGCTCAGCAAAGATCGCCAAGGGCGCCCAGGCCAGCGTCGACGACGTCGTCGTGCGCGTGCCCAGTCCCTTCTAGCGCTCCAGCGTCCACTTCGCGACCTCGTATATGTGTTCGATGGCGCCCCTCCGGTGTCGGGTGTCGACCAACTCGATGCATTCCAGCTCGTGCAGCACGCGCACGTGATAGGCGACCGTGCGCACGTCGATCCCCAGTCGCTGGGAGATCGCTTTGGGGCTGGAGACGCCTTCCGCGATCAGGCTTAGGGCCTGAGCTCGCAGGGTGCTGGTCAGTGCTTTCGCCAGGCGCTGATCGATCGAGGCTGGGCGTGGTGGCGTCAACTGGTTCCTTCGGACAAGAGACCCGAATGTCACAAGAACTTTACGCCATAACTATTTCGAGTAGTTAAATTAGCTTTAACGCGAGGCCCCCCATCTGAATGCCTCCGTTCTCCCGGTGGAGCAGATTTCCGCATAATGCGCAAGCGATGTCGACGACGACGGTGGAGAGGCCGCGCAGCGCGGGGCCGGACTCGGGGCTGGGCGGGGAGTGGCGCGTGATCGTGCGCAACGACAACCACAACACCTTCGACCACGTTGCCGAGACGCTCGCACGCATTCTGCCGGGCGTCAGTATCGACCGTGGTCATCAGCTTGCCCAGAGCATTCACAACGAGGGCCAAGCGATTGTCTGGAGCGGCCCGCGCGAGCCGGCCGAGCATTTTTGGGCGCTGCTTGACTCAGCCGGCCTGACGATGGCCCCACTCGAGCGCGCCTAGCACCCCCGGGCGCTACTCGGCGACGAGCAGCGTGTGCCAGGTAGGCAGCAGCGGCAGGTCGTAGAGGTCGATGACCGCCGCGCGCGCCTTCTCGATCTCCTCGGAGAACCAGTAGCGCTCGAAGTCGGTGCGGCTCTCCCAGACCGAGGACTGGCGGATGGCGAGTGGATCGTCGACCGCGCGGGTCAGCGTCCAGCTCTTGGCGCCAAAGGCGGGCATGCGCGCTGCCGCCGGCTCCCAGAGATCGAGGAAGCGGTCTGCTCTGAAGGGAGCGATGTGCCAGTCGATTACGCAGACCTCATTCATCAAGCCCCCACCTCCGCCCGGATCGCCCCTGGCCCGGCCTCGTTCTTGCCCTCATCCTCTGACTCTGCCCCGACGAGGATCGAGATCTTGCCCAGGTGCTTGTTTTCGTGCAAGAGCTGGTGGGCCTCGGCGACCCCGTCGAAGGGCATCGTCTGCCAGATCACTGGACGGACCTTGCCCTCGGCCATCAACTGGTTGGCCTTCATGCACTCATAGGCGTTGGCGAAGTGCGAGCCGATGATCTGCTTTTGGCGCATCCATAGGTAGCGGACGTCGAAGTCGAGCTGAAAGCCCGAGGTGGCACCGCAGATCACCACTTTGCCAAAGGGCTTAACGACGAAGACCGAGGTCGGGAAGGTGGCCTGGCCGACGTGCTCAAAGACGATGTCGGGAGCATCTCCCAAGATCTCCTTGACCCGCTTGGCAAAGCCCCGCGAGGCCTTGAAGCGCTCCTTATCGGCCACCGGGTCGGTGAGATTCTCCGGCGTGCGCATCATCTCACCGAACTCCTTGCGGTTGATGTAGTCGACCGCGCCGAGCTGCTTGATCAGCTCGCCCTTCTCGTCGGAGGAGACGACGCCGACGGCGTTGGCGCCGGCCGCCTTGCAGAGCTGGGTGGCGAAAACGCCAAGCCCGCCGGCGGCGCCCCAGATGAGGACGTTGTGGCCGGGTTGCAGCTTGCACTGGTCGATCAGCATGCGGTAGGCGGTGAAGTAGGTGAGACCGTAGGCGGAGGAGTCGGCCCAGGAGAGGTTCTGCGGCCGTGGCAGCAGCTGCTGGGCCTGCACCTTGGTGAACTGGGCGAAGGAGCCCCAGGTCGTCTCGTAGCCCCAGATTTGCTGGCTTGGCGCGGCGAGCGGGTCGAGCCCGTGCACCTCGACGTCCTCGTAGGAGGCCTGGTTGCAGTGGACGACGACCTCGTCGCCCGGCTTCCAGCGGGTGACGCCCTCGCCCACCTTCCAGACGATGCCGGAGGCATCTGAGCCACCGATGTGGTGGCCGTACTCCGGATGGTCGCCGTAGCCGAAGACCGAGACCGGTTTGCCGAGTGCTGCCCAGACGTTGTTGAAGTTAACTCCCGCTGCCATCACCCGCACGATCACCTCGAAGGCGCCCGGCTCTGGCACCTCGATCTGCTCGAGCTGGAAGGCGTCGGTTGGCTCGCCCTCGCGCTCCTGGCGGATCACCCAGGCGGCCATCGTCTCCGGCAACTCGCCGGGCTCGACGTCCAATTTCGCGACTGCGCTTGTGTCTACGGCCAACTGATCCTCCGCGGGGTCTTGGTGACGGGCGGCGAATCCTAATCGAGCACGGGGGCCTTGGCCTCGGCGGCCGCTGCCTCGATCTCGCGCAGCTCCTCGACGACCGGTCGCACGGCGCGGTCGACCCGGCGCGGCTCCTCGAGCTCCTTGCCGGAGGCGGCGCCCATCTCCTCGATGCGGCGTAGCTGAGGCATGATGCGGCTCTCGAGCGAGCCGACCGCGTCGTCGTAAGCCTTGGTCGCTGAATTGAGCTGCCGCCCGGCCTTGGCGAAGTGTTCGAGGAAGGCACCCATGCGGCTGTGCAGCTCGCGCGAGGCCGAGGCGATCTCCTGGGCCTGCTCGGCGATCTGCTCCTGACGCCAACCGAGCTCGACCGTGCGTAGCAGGCCGACCAGCGTGGTCGGCGTGGCGATCAGGATCTTCTGCTCGAGCGCGTAGTCATACAGCGAGGGCTCGGCCTCGAAGGCAGCGTGCAGGGCGGCCTCGGAGGGCATGAAACAGACGACGAAGTCGGGTGTCTCGCCGCTCTCGAACTGGTCTTGGTAGCGCTTCGAAGAGAGCTTGGTGATGTGCTCGCGCACCTGGCGGGCGTGGCGGATCAGCTCGCCCTTGCGAGTGGCGTCATCGTCGGCCTCGAGTACCTCGAGGTAGGCGTCGAGCGGCACCTTCGAGTCGATTACCACGCGCCGCCCGGCAGGCAGCATCACCACGGCGTCGGGTCGCAGCATCGCCTCGCCGTCGTTGAAGGTCTGCTGCAGCTCGAAGTCGACGTGCTCGGTCATGCCGGCGATCTCCACGCAGCGCTTGAGCTGTACCTCCCCCCACTGGCCGCGAGTCTGCGGCTGGCGCAGGGCCTTGACCAGCGTGCTCGTCTGGGTTCCCAGGTCCCCCAAGCCGACCTTCATCTCGTCGAGCAGGGTGCGCACCGCGCCGTCGGCCTTGCTGCGGTCGCGACTCAAGGTCGAGACCTCCTTCTCGATGCGCTCGAGGTTCTTGCCAATCGGCTCGGTCAGCCGCCGGAACTCGGCCTCGCGCTTCTGCAGGGCCGCCTCGGCGGTCTGCGTGTCGAGCTTGCGCGACTCCTCGTTGACCCGCAGCAGGTCGGCGACTGCCTTCGAGGTCGCCTCCTGGATCGCTGGGCCGTGATCGATCGGGGGCTGGGCCGGCGGCCGGCGCGAGGCCAGGTAGATAACCGCGGCGACGAGCGCCACGACGACTAGGGCAAGAACGACGATCACCCACCGATGGTGACGAGCCGGGCAGACGGAGCGGGGCTCCCTGAATGCCGCTATTTACGGCAGCAGCAGATCGTTCTCGGAGGAGGTGCGCATCGGGCCGACGGTGAGGCGGGCCGGCTCCGCGGAGGGAATGTCGGCAGCGCTGAGGCGGTAGACGCCGGTCGGTAGCGAGGCGAGCAGCGAGCCGTTGCCGTTGGCGACCAGGGGACCGGAGACCACGTCTTTGGGGCCGCTGACGATCAGCTTCGAGTCGAAGTCGGTGAGGTTGGCGCTGACGAAGACGACGTCGAGGGGTGCGTTGGAGCGCACGGGTGGCTGGCTGGCCTCCCGGTTCTGGGGGATCTGCTGATTCGGTTCTGGCCCGATCGCGATGCGCGTCGGCTGCACGGTGATCTCGCCTGGCGTGATCGAGACGCTGACCCGCGTCGGCGGCTGCGGGCGTGGTTCGTTGGGGTTCTCCTCGGCGCCGCAGCCCGCGGCCACCAGCGCCAAGGCGCAGAGGACGCCCGCCGCGACTCTGCCTCTCCCAAGACCCATGCGGATCGGAATCTAGCCGAAGGGCAAGTCGACTACGCGAGCCGTAACGCCATCTTCACCTACGGACAGGTCCGCACCTGGCTCTGCCTCGCGCCGCAGGATCGCCAGGGCGATTGGGCCGTGCTGGGGGGAGACGGCGCTGCTGCCGATGCGACCGACCTCCTTCTCGTCCAGCCTCAGCGCTGTACCTGGCGCCGCCGCGCCGCTCAGCCGCAGGCCCCGTAGGTGGCGGTTGGGCTTGCCGCGGTAGTGCAGGCGGGCAACGGTCTCCTGGCCGATGTAGCAGCCCTTCTCGAAGTTGACGGCGCGCTCGACGATGCCCGCCTCGGCCGGCATCGTGCCGCTGTCCATCTCAGCGCCAAAGCGTGGCGTGCCGGCCTCGATGCGGAGGATCTCGACCGCCTCGGGCCCCACCTCGGGGGCGCCCGCGAGCACGAGCGCGGTGCGCAGCGGCTCGATTTCGGCGGTGACCGCGACCAAGTCGATGCCCAGTGAAGTGCCGACCGCAAGGCACTCGTTGCCAGCGATTGCGACATGCTCGCTTGCGTGCTCGGGCAGCGGGGGAGAGCTGGCCAGCTCGGCGCTGCGCGGGCCGATCAGGGAGAGGATCGCGCGCTCAGCAGTGGCGTCCTCGACCTCCACCTGACGGCCGACCTTGTACATCTCGAGGTGGCGCCGAACCGCCGCCAGGGTCTCCGCCTCGACATCGATCCAGACCTCGTCCTCGGCCAGGCGGAGCACCCGCATGTCGGCCTGCATATGACCCTTGCGGTCGAGCAGCGCCGCGTAGCAGCCCTCGCCCGGCTCCAGCGCCTCGATGTCGTTGGTCAGCTGCCCCTGCAGATACTCGACCGCCTCAGCCCCGCGCAGCAGCAGCTTGCCGCGCGCCGAGCGATCGAGCAGCCCGCACTCCTCGCGCAACTGCCGGTACTGCGCATCGAGCTCAACTGTCGCCACGTCAACCATTCCTCCCAATATTAGGAACCTCCCGCCGAGAGGCGATGGGGATCACCCCGAACGAACCTCCCGCTGTTGTGAGAGAGGGGTGATCCCCATCGCCTCGACCCACGTCTTTTAGATGTGTCAAAATCATTTAGACGTGTCTAAATCAGCAAAAGCCAGAGGCGCCAGGTGAGCGAACTCCTCAGCCGGCGACGGATGCTCGGCGGGGCACTGGCGGCCGGCGCCAGCCTGCCGATCGTCCACGGGTTCTTGCCGCAGGGCTCGGGTGGGCCGCAGCGCGCCGGCGCCATGTCAGGACACGCCGGCCACGATGGCTTCGTCCACGCCGGCTTCGCACCCGGCCGCTCGGTCGACCACCGCGCCAACGGCTTCAACCCGACCGAGCTGCTGCGCGACTTCGACTACGGCAAGACCCGCCGCTTGGCCAGCGGCCGCGTGTTGCGCGAATGGGAGATCGTCGCCCAGGACCGCGAGATCGAAGTCGCGCCCGGAGTCAAGTACGAAGCCTGGACCTACAACGGCCGTGTCCCCGGCCCGACGCTGCGCGCCCGCGAGGGTGAGCGCCTGCGGCTGCGCTTCGTCAACGCCTCCGAACACCCACACACGATCCACTTCCACGGCATCCACACGGCGCTGATGGACGGCATGCCGGGGATCGGCGAAAACCGTGGCGCCGGCCAGATCGAGCCGGGATCCGAGTTCACCTACGAGTTCGACGCCGAGCCTTTCGGCTGCCACCTCTACCACTGCCACGTCTCGCCGCTCGCTAGCCACATCTCGCGTGGTCTCTACGGCGCTTTCATCATCGACCCGAAGAAGGGCCGCCCCGAAGCCGACGAGATGGTCATGGTGATGAACGGCTTCGACACCAATTTCGACATGGCCAACGAGGTCTACGCGGTCAACACGATCGGCTTCCACTACATAAACGAGCCGATCCAGGTGCGGCGCGACGAGTTGCTGCGCATCTACCTCGTCAACGTGCTCGAGTTCGACCCGATCAACTCTTTCCACGTCCACGCCAACTTCTTTCAGCACTATCCGACCGGCACCTCGCTCGAACCGACCGAATTCACCGACACGATCATCCAGGGACAGGGCCAGCGGGCAATCATCGAGATGAAGTTCCCCTTCGACGGGGACTACATGTTCCACGCCCACGTCAGCGAGTTCGCCGAGCTCGGCTGGTCGGGCTTCTTCCGCGTCGGCGACCCCTCGCGGCTCAGCGGCGCCGCCGCAGCTGCCATGTACTGCGAGCTGCCCTGGGGCGGCGCGGGGAGCAAGGCCTGATGGAGGCGGGGAGTCGGGTCGAGCGCCTGCCCGGGGGGCGTCTGCCGGCTTGGGCGCTGGGCGTGCTGCCGCTGGCCCTGATCGCGGTGGCGATCAGTGTCTTCGCTCTACTCGGGGGGCCAGGGCTCGGCGATCGCACTGGCCCCCCGGTCGAGGAGGTCGCGGTTGAACGCACCGTGTTGCATCCCGGTGAGATCGAGCTGACCCTGCGCAACGATGGACCCGACCCGGTCGAAGTCGCCCAGGTTGCCGTCAACGATGCCTTCGCGCCTTTTACGACCACGGCGGGTGAGGAGATCGGTCGGCTCGGTTCGACCACCCTCGACATCACTTATCCGTGGATCGAAGGTGAGGCGTACGAGATCTTCGTACTGACCTCTTCGGGCGGCACGGTCGACGCTGAGATCCCGGTAGCGACTGAGACCCCCGAGGCCGACGCTGGCTTCTACGGCCTGATGGCGCTGCTCGGCATCTACGTCGGCGTGATCCCGATCGCCCTCGGTCTGCTCTGGTTGCCCTTCGTGCGCCGCATCGACGCCCGCTGGGTCGGCGCCCTGATCGCCTTCACCGTCGGCCTGCTGGCGCTGCTCGGCATCGATGCGGCACTCGAGGGGCTGGAGATCGCCGCCGAGGCGCCCAGCGCCTTCGGCGGCTCGGCCCTGGTCTACGCGGGGGCCCTGGTCGCCTATCTGGTGCTGGCTGCGGTCGACGCCTATCTGTCACGGCGCCGCGCCCGTGCCGACGCCGGCAGCAGCGCTGGCGGGATGGCCCAGGGCGGTCTCTACATGGCAATGCTGGTGGCGATCGGCATCGGCCTGCACAACCTCGGCGAGGGGCTGGCGATCGGCTCCGCCTACGCCACCGGGGCGCTCGCCCTCGGCGCCTTCCTCGTCGTCGGCTTCGCTATCCACAACACGACCGAGGGCCTGGCGATCGTCGCGCCGCTGCGCGAGGGCGCCGGGCCGAGCGCCAGCGTGCGCTTCGGCCACCTGGCGGCGCTCGGCTTGGTTGCCGGCGGCCCGGCGGTGCTCGGCGCCTGGATCGGCGCGGCCGCCTTCAACCCGAGCTTGGCGGCGCTGCTCTTCGGCGTCGGCGTTGGCGCGATCGCTCGAGTGATCGTGCAGATCGCTCCGGCGATGCGCGACGACGACGGCCGCTTGCTGCACCCGCTCTC
Organism: uncultured Solirubrobacterales bacterium; assembly: GCA_963715455.1. GTDB lineage: Bacteria > Actinomycetota > Thermoleophilia > Solirubrobacterales > 70-9 > VRUE01. The sequence goes on from OY970245.1 coordinate 1,359,134, forward strand.
GGTCGCCGGTGTGCTGACCGGCATCGCCGTCCTCTACCTCACCGGCCTGCTGGTCTCGGTCTGATGGCAAGCGAAGGCTCCCGGCGGTCGCCCAGCACTGAGGCGATTGAGGACTACGCGAAGGCGATCTACGCGCTCTCGCGCAAGCGACCGGGCCCGGTGACCAACGGCGAGCTGGCCGAGCGACTCGGCGTGACGCCAGCCACCGCTACCTCGATGCTCAAGCGCCTCGACGATCTTGGCTTGGTCGAATACCTGCCCTATAAGGGGGTGACCCTGACCCCGGCTGGGGAGAAGGTCGCGCTCGAGGTGATCCGCCATCATCGACTGCTCGAGGCGTACCTCTCGGAGGCCCTGGGCATGCCCGAGGACCGCGTGCACGAGGAGGCCGAGGTGCTTGAGCACTACATCTCCGAGGATCTCGAGCTCTTGATCGCCGCCAAGCTGGGCGAACCGAGCCACGATCCGCACGGCAGCGCGATTCCCGGGCCGGACCTGCGGCCCCCCGCCGACTAGCTCAGCAGGCGGTCGACCAGCTCGGGCAGCTCGCGGGCCATGCGCGAGCGGGGGACGGCCTGGTCGATGCCGGCCTCTTCGGCGCTGCGCTTGGTCTCGACGTCGACGTGGGAGTAGAAGCCGAGGGCGGGGAGGGACGTGGCGACGATTGCGGTGACGTCAGCGGTGTCGAGGTCGCAGACGATCGCCTCCGCTTCGACGGGCTCGGGCAGGGTGGGGGTCACGCTGACCTCGTGGCCGGCCGCACGGAGGGTCTCCTCGACCCGGCTGGCCAGCATCAGGTCGGTGACGATGGCGACGACGCGGGCCACTAGAGCGAGCGGCGTTCGCGGAACTCCTCGCGAACGCTCTCCGGCCGGCCCCACATCTGCACGACCTCGGCGCGGCCCTCGCGCACCTCGCGCAGCTGCATCTCGCCGCCTACCCCTTCGCTGTCGAGCTTGGCAAGCACGCCCTTGACCGTCTCTGGCGCGGCCGCGTGGCCGAAGCTGCGGGCGACGATCAGACGCCAATCCCAGTCCTGCTGGGAGTAAGGCTGGGCATTGACCTGGCTGAGCGCCACGGCGGTGTCGACGTAGCGGCTCTCTTCGTCGATGCGCAGGTCGAGCTCGAGGTCGGTCCAGTCGGGAGGCATCGAGTCGAGCACTTGCTGGAAGTCGGCGGCGAGGCTCACGGGGTCAAGCCTAGCTCGAAGGCGTCGTTTACATCGAGGGGGCGCTGCAGCAGACCGTGCTCGAGGTCCCAGCGCGCCCAGGCGCGCAGCACGGCGGGGTAGAAGGGGGCGGGGCGCAGGTCGGGCTGCAGTGCCGACAGCTGCGCTCGCTGGTCGGCGCGCTCGAGCTCGGGCGCCGCGGCGAGCAGCGCGTCGAGGGCGAGCTGGGGGTCGTGGAAGGCCAGCGCGTAGCCGCTGGTCGTCGCCCCGACCAGCGCGCGCACGAGCTCACGGTCGCGGGCGAGCGTCTCCTCGGAAGTGGCGAGGACCAGCTCGGGGTAGGGGGGCGCGCCGTACTCGTTGACCTTGAAGACGCGAATCGGCACGCCCTCGCGGCGAAGCACCACGCCCTCGGCGTTCCAAAACCCGGTGACGGCGTCGACCTTGCCGGCAGCCAGCGAGGGAACCGCGTTGAAGCCGATCGTCACCCGCTTCACTGCAGCTGGGTCGCCGCCGTCGGCGCTTACCTCCGAATCGACTACCGCTTCGTCGGAGGGCAGCCCGGTGACGCCGACCGTGCGACCTTCGAGCTGGCGGGGACGCTCGACGCCCGTGTCGCGGCGGGCGATCACCGCGGCCAGTGGGCGCTGTACGAGGGGCATGACGCCGACCACGTCGAGGCCGCGCTGGCGGGCGATGCCGAGGTCGTGGATGTCGAGGATCGCGAAGTCGACTCGTCCCGCGGCGAGCAGCTTTGGCGCATCGCTCGATTCGCCCGGCTGGCGGACGGCCAGGTCGATGCCGGCAGCTCGGTAGTAGCCCTCGCGTTGGGCGGCGTAGATGCCGGAATGGGCCGCGTTGGGAACGAAGTCGAGGACCAGCGCCACGCCTCGCGGCGCGCCCGGTTCAGCGCCGTCCCCGCCGCAACCGTTGACACCGGCCACCAGCAGGGCGGCCGCCAGCAGCGCGACTACCCTCAACATTTGCGCCGCGAACCCTAATCGTTCGCTCAGTATGGGTAGACTGGCGCCGCCCAGTCGAACTCAGGGAACTAGGAGGAGAAGAGTGCAGGAACGAGGACTTGCGGCATATCTTGCTGAGCTGATCGGCACCTTCTTGCTGGTGTTCTTTATCACCAGCGTCATAGCGCTATACCTCTCCACGGGCGAACAGGCGAGCTTCGGCACCGACTTCGCCGTTATTGGCCTTGTTCACGCCTTCCTACTCTTCGGCTTGATCGTAATGTTCGGCGTGGTTAGCGGCGGACACTTCAACCCGGCGGTGACGCTGGCGGCCTGGGCGATCAAACGGATCTCCTCTGTCGACGCGCTGATCTACACGCTCGCCCAGCTTTCCGGTGGCGTGCTCGGTGCGCTGCTCTGCAAGGGCCTGCTGCTCGACGAGGGTCGCGCCACCAACTACGGCGCTGCGACTGTCAGCGGCATCCTTGGCGGCAACCTCCAGGGCGCGATGATCGAGGCGATCGGCACCTTCTGCCTGGTGCTCGTCATCCTCGCCGCGGTCTTCTCGCGCAAGAGCTTCAAGGAGTGGGCGCCGCTGGCGATCGGCACCACCCTGGGCTTCATCGTCATGGTCGGCGGCCCGCTCTCGGGTGGCTCCTACAACCCAGCGCGCTGGTTCGGACCGGCTCTGGTCAGCAACGAGTGGGGCGGTGTCTGGCCCTACCTGGTCGGCCCGATCGTCGGCGCGCTGCTCGCCGCGGCGGTCTTTAGGTTCGTGCTCGAGACGGCCAAGCTGCCGCCCACCGAGCCGGCTGAGCCTGTGCGGCCGCCCGCTCCGAAGTACTCCGAGGGCGCTCGCTGAGCATCTGATTTGAGCTGCGCGGGTCGCGGGGCCGGGTCGGCCCCGCGACCGTTGCAGTAGCTTGGGCGGCGTGCGTCGGGTCACCTTCTCGCGGAACTACACGCTCTCTCTTTCGCGCACCTGCCAGTGCTACTGCAAGTACTGCGCCTTCGCCACTCATCAGGCGCACATCCGCGATCCAGACGAGGTCGAAAAGCTTCTAGACGAGGCGCTCAAACGCAACGCCAAGGAGCTGCTCGTGCTCACCGGGGAGCGCCCTGAGGTCAACCCCGTCGTGGCGGCCAAGCTCTCTGAGTGGGGCCACGAGGACTTCACGTCGTACGTCGTCTGGAGCTGCGAACGGGCCTTGGAGCGCGGCATGCTTCCGCACACGAACATCGGCGTGCTGAGCCGCGAGGATCTAGCTCGGCTTCGAGAGGTCACTGCCTCCCAGGGACTCATGCTGGAGTCGGTCTCGGCGCGCCTAATGGACACCGTCCACGCTGGCTCGCCGACCAAGCATCCGGCGCAACGTCTGACGACGATCGAGGCTGCCGGTGAGCTCAAAATCCCCTTTACGAGCGGAATTCTCGTCGGCATCGGAGAGACCGAGCAAGAGCAAGTCGAATCTCTGGAAGCGCTTGCCGAGTTGCACCAGCGCTACGGCCATCTCCAAGAGATCATCATCCAGAACTTCGTGCCGCATCCCCGCTACTACGGGGCGGAAGTGGCTGACATTGCTGATGCTGCAGCTCTCGAGAGGTGGAGGGGTGCCGGGGACCCGTCCGCCGGGGCTCCGCTTGCGCTGCGCGAGTTCCCGGCGGACGGGTCCCCGGCACCCCTCTCCGGGACTGAGAGGGACGGCCCGCCAGCCTTCCCCGCTTGGGCGAGCGAGGTGTCGGTCGAGGACATCAAGCGGCTGATTGCGGAGTGCAAGCGGTTGATGCCGGATGTGGGGGTGCAGGTGCCGCCGAACTTGTCTGATGCTTGGGGAGAATTGGTTGAGGCTGGAGCGACGGACCTGGGCGGGCTGTCTGCCAACGGGGACCACATCTCCCCCGAGCACGCATTCCCAAGTCCCCACCAAGTTCGCAAGGAGCTGGCACCGAAGGGGTTTGCACTGACCGAGCGGTTGTGCGTCTACCCGCAGTACATGGACTCCGAATGGATGGAGCAGGGCGTTCTCGATGTCATCAAGCTGAAGTATTGGAGTTTCATTCCGCGGCGGGGGTCTGGGCGGCGGAGCGAAGAGAGCTTGGATGGCGGGCTTGCTCCGGAAGCGATTGCGAAAGGGCGCGAAGGAGCAGAACTCACCGAGGATGAGTTGACCGCGTTGTTCTCCGAGACGCGGCCTGAGGTTGTGGAGGAGATGCGGGTTGCTGCGGATGAGCTTCGGCAGGAGCTGGCGGGGGATCGGGTGACGTTCGTGGTCAACCGCAACATCAACTTCACCAACATCTGCGTCGTCGGCTGTGCGTTCTGCGGGTTTGGGCAGGGAAAGCGCTCGCCGGATGCTTATGAAGTGTCCGAGGAGGAGTTTGCGGAGCGGATTCGGGAGGCGGTCGAGTTCGGGGCGACGGAGATCTGCATGCAGGGGGGGATCCATCCGGATCTGACCTTGGAGGAGTACGGCAAGTGGTTGCGTCTGGCCAAGGACGTCGCGCCACAGCTCCACCTTCATGCCTACTCGCCGATGGAGGTGCACTACATGTGCGAGCGTTCGGACAGGGGGCCGGATGAGGTTTTCGAGTATCTGATCGAGTGCGGCTTGGGCTCGACCCCGGGCACTGCCGCCGAGGTACTTGACGACGGCGTGCGTCAACGCATCTCGCCCAACAAGCTGCCGGTCGAGCGCTGGGTGGAGATCATCGAGGCCTCGCACCGGGCCGGGCTGCGTTCGACCTCGACCGTGATGTTCGGCCACATCGAGGAGCCGCGCGAGCTGGCCCGCCACATGCGCGTGATCCGCACCCTGCAGGAGCGCACCGGTGGCATCACCGAGTTCGTGCCGCTCAGCTTCATCCCCTTCAACACGATGCTCGGCCGCACGCACGGCATCGAGGAGATTTCGGCGGACGAGAACCTCAAGCACACCGCCGCTTTCCGCCTGGCGCTGGGTCGGACGATCCCCAACCTGCAGGCGAGCTGGGTGAAGATGGGCCTCGGCGCAGCCACCGAGGCGTTGCGCTGGGGGGTCAACGACCTCGGCGGCACGCTGATGGAGGAGAACATCTCGCGCATGGCCGGCTCCCAGCACGGTGTGCGGCTCGAGCCCGAGCAGCTGATCGAGGCAGCCCGCGCCGGTGGGCGCGAGCCTGCTCAGCGCACGACGCTCTACGAGATCGTCGAGACCTATTGACTTCGGGTTTATCGTTGGCAGATCGCTTCGCGTGAGTCATCAGGGAATGGAGGGTCCCTGCAGCTGGCGGTCTTCTCGCTGCTCGGGTTGACCATTGCCCTTGCCCTGATCGGCCTGGCCAGCTCCCAGCCATGGGCGACCAAGTCGCTTGCTCCCCAGCTCAGCGTCGCGCCAGGTCTTGGGCATGAGGCGGCGCTTGGCGATGCCTTCGCCCTCGCGCCCGAGCGATCCGGCATGATCGCCGGGCTGGCGGTCGGCAACGCCCAGCCGGCACGGCTGATCACGGCACCCACCCGGCCCGCCGCCGCAACGGCCGAGCTGGCGGTCGCCAACGCGCAGCCGGTGGCGACCGGCGGTCCGGCCCCCGCCCCCGCCCCCGCCCCGGCGCCCTCGCCCGAGCCGCAGCCCTCGCCCGAAGCGGCGCCGGCTCCCGAACTCCAGCCGGTCGAAAGCTCGCCGGTCGAATCTGGCCCAGGCCCGATCGTCGCGGGCGTCGAAGAAGAAGGCGGCTCTGTGGGCCCCGGTACCGCGGTTGTCGAAGAATTCGGCCCGATCGAAGCCTGTGACGGAGGCGACTACGGAATCGGCCTGCTCCTCTACCTCGAATCGGTGCTCGGTGGAGAAGCCGAAGCGACGCTGGCCGTGCACTTCGCCGGTGAAGAAAGCGAAGGCACCTTCTACGTCGAAGGCGTCTCGCTGGGCGTGGTCGAACTCGTCGACCTACTGCTCGAAGAGGGCGAGTGCCTGACGATCACGGCCGAGGTCACCGCCCCGCCTGAGTAGATGCGGGCGATGGTCCTGCAGCGGCAGCGCCAGCCTCTGCAGATCGTCGAGCTACCCGATCCACGTCCTGGCCCGGGACAGGTCCTCATCTCGGTCAGCGCCTGCGGGGTCTGCCGCACTGACCTGCACATCGTCGACGGCGACCTCGCACGGCCCAAGTTGCCGCTCGTACCCGGCCACCAGATCGTCGGCACCGTGGCGGGGAGGGGCGAGGCAGCTGCGCGCTTCGCTGTTGGCGAGCGGGTAGGCGTTCCCTGGCTGGGTTGGACCTGCGGCGAGTGCCGCTACTGCCGCAGCGGGCGGGAGAACCTCTGCGACCGGGCGCGCTTCACCGGCCATAACCTCGACGGCGGCTACGCCGAGCTTGCCGTTGCCGATGAGCGCTTCTGTTTCCCCCTCCCCGCCGACTATCCAGACGAGCAGGTGGCGCCGCTGCTCTGCGCCGGGCTGATCGGCTACCGGGCGCTGCGCCTGATGGGCGGTGGCGAGCGGCTCGGCTTCTACGGCTTCGGCGCCTCGGCCCACATCCTCTGCCAGGTTGCGGTGCACCAAGGTCGGCGCGTCTTCGCCTTCACTCGCGAGGGCGATGCCGAGGGCCAGGCGTTCGCGCGCGAGCTGGGAGCGGAGTGGGCGGGCGCTTCGGACGACTCGCCGCCCGAGGAGCTCGACGGGGCGATCGTCTTCGCCCCGGTGGGTGCGCTGATGACGGCGGCGCTACGGGCCAGCGCCAAGGGCGCGCGCATCGTCAGTGCCGGTATCCACATGAGCGACATCCCCAGCTTCCCCTACGAGCAGCTGTGGGGCGAGCGGACGCTGGGCTCGGTTGCGAACCTGACCCGCCAGGACGGCGAGGAGTTCATGGCGCTCGCCCCGCAGGTGCCGGTGCGCACCACGGTCGAGGTCTATCCGCTGGAGGAGGCCAACGCGGCTCTCGGGGCGATTCGCGACGGTGCGCTCCGCGGTGCCGCGGTCATCCAGGCCCATCCCGGCAGGGGTTTCACTTAACTTTTTCGAGGGGCGGGAATGGCTGGCGCGCGAGCGAGCGGCCGCGAAAAAGTACAAGACGTTCCACCCCTGCCGGGATGGGCCTGGTGTCAGCGGAATAGGTCTTCGTCTCGAAGCCGGCGTATTGCGGTGGCTCCTGGGCCGTCGTCTGCTGTGACGAAGCGGTTCAAGCCACGGACGATGACCGCGGGAATGCGGCTGTTCTTGCTGCGTACGAGGTCAGCAGCCGCGGCGGCCTCGTCGGCTATGGCGATCATGGTTGCCTCCAGCTCGCGGCCGTGCGCGTCCTCGCGGCCGCGCCAATCATCCAGCGGCCGCAGTCCCGCGCAGCCGATCGCGACCTCGGCCTGGCCCAGACGCCATGCGCGCCCGAAGCTGTCGGCGATCACGACACCGATGGGCGTGGCCGACAGTTCGCTGCGGATGCGGCGCGCAGAGGCGTCGGGGTCCTCGGGGAGGAGGCAGACGGTGCCGTCCTCGGGCATGTTGGAGCTGTCGATGCCTGCGTTCGCGCAGACGAAGCCGTGGTGGGTCTCGGTGATCAAGACGCCGCGCTCGGCGCGCAGCACCTCGCGGCTCTCGGCAAGGATCAGCTCGACCAGGGCGGGGTCCTTGTCGAGCCGCGCAGCGAGTTGCCGCGCTTCGCCGCTGGGGACGACAGAGTCGAGTCGGCGCACACGACCCTCGGCCTTGGAGACCGCCTTCTGGGCGACGACCAGCACGTCGCCCTCCTCTGGCTGCGCGGTTGCCGCGATCAGCGCACCGAGCTCGGTACCGACCTCGACCTCGGGCAGGCCGGCAATCGGCAGGACGCGCAACTCACCCGCGCCACTCATATGCCCAGGGCCTTTGCTGTGCGGGGCGCGCGACCGCGGTTGGTCTCGAGCGCCAGGGTGAGGGCGACGACATCGGCCGGCGTGTCGAGGTCGAGAGCCAGTGAGGGCAGCTCCTCGACGGCGTAGGGGATGCCGGCTTCGCGAGCTGCAGCGACGTGGCGGGCGCAGCTGCCCTCACCGAAGGAAGGCTCGATCGCCTCCGGCGGCACCAGGGCGAGGGCGTTGGTCCCGGTTCCGTGGCGGTCCGGGACGATGGCCACGAAGCGCTCGGGCAGGCCGGTCAGTAGTCGCTCGAGCTCGCGCGGCTCGAGCAAAGGGCAGTCGCCGGGCAGCAGGGCAACGCAGCCTGCGCCGAGCTCCCGAGCGCGGGCGATGCCAGCTAGGGCTGCCCCCGAGTGGCCGCCCTCGTCGGGGTCGGCGACGACCTCAGCGCCGGCTGCCTGGGCGAGCTCCATTGCCAGGGGCTCGCTGCTGACGACGATCGTCCGCTCCAGCGAGCGACTGGCGGCGATTGCTGCCATCACGTCCTCCAACATTGCCGCAACCACGGCGACCCGTCGGTCGTCGTCGATGCCGGTGGCGAGCCGCTGCTTGGCGGCGGCGAAGCGCTTTACAGGAAGGACGGCGGTGGCTCTCAAGCGCTGCCGAGGCTACTCGCGTAGTCGAGCACGATGCGGGCCAGCCGCGCCCGGCCGGCGGCGCCCTCCATCAGGGTCTTAGCGGTGAGCGTCGGCACCTCGGTCGGCGGTGGGTCGGGGTCACTCTCGTCGACGACCATGCCGTCCAGCAGACCGGTATAGAGCGAGGCGACGCCGGCCGCGGTGGAAGGCCGTCCCAGCGCCCGCATGAAACGCTCGGTCGGGCCCTTGACCACCTTGCCGGCGACAAACGGGCTGACCGCGACGACTGGGGCGCGGGAGGCTGCGATCGCCTCAGTCATCCCGGGCACGGCGAGGATCGGGCCGATGCTGATCACCGGGTTGGAGGGGCCGATGACGATCGCCTCGGCGGAGCGCAGTGCCTCGAGCGCCTCGGCGCTCGGCTCTGCCGCCTCGATTCCCTGCAGCTCGACGCCGTGCACCTCGGGCTCGCCGCGGTCGACGATCAGGTACTCCTGCAGGGCGCGGGTCCCGGCGGCGGTGAGCACCTGGGTGCGGACCGGTGCCTCGCACATCGGCAGCACCCGCGCCTCGACCCCGAGCCCGCGGGCAATCTGCGCCTGGGCGTCGGTGAAGCGGCCGCCCTCCTCGACGAACTGGCGCCGGTAAAGGCAAGCGGCGAGGTCACGGTCGGAGAGGCCGAACCAGCTCGGCGCACCGAGTTTGGTGAGACGCTCGAAAACGGTGAAGCTGTCGTCGCGTAGCCCCCAGCCGCGCTCCTCGTCGATCTCGCCGCTCAGCCAGTAGGTGACGAGGTCAGGGTCGGGGGAGACGTGGACGCCGAGCGTCTCGATGTCGTCGCCGGTGTTGGCGATCACCGTCAGGTCGGAGCCGATCTCCTCCTGCATTCCGGCGGCGAGCTTGGCGCCGCCGGTGCCGCCCGCGAGCAGCGCGACCCGCACCCTTACTCCCAGTGGTCGCCGTCGGGCAGGCCGGTGAGCCGGATGCCGGCGTGAGCCTTGTAGCGCACGTTGATCGAGATCAGCAGCGGCGTCAGCTGCTCGACGATGCGCGCCATCTCCAGGGGCCCGGCGTTGACGGCGCGCAGGCCCGGAATCAGCTCGATCAGCCGTGCCACCCGGGCCTTGTCGGCCTTGCGATCGCCGCAGAGGGGCACGTCCTCGCCGAGCTCGGCCGCCGGGTCGGCAAGCGTCGGCGCGCCGACCGTGTGCAGGGCGGCGACGACGGTGACGCCCTGGGGCACCATCTCCTGGGCCTGTTGGGCGGCGCTGCCCTGCCAGACGCCGAGTGAGCGGGTTGCCTTGCCGCTCACCGCGGCGGCGAGCGGCACCGTGCAGTCGACCAGGATCTGGCCCGGCCGCAACGTCTCGCGCAGGTTGTTGAGGTTCTCCGACTGAGCGCGGAAGGGGACGGTGAGGAAGACGATCTCGGCGCGCTGCGCAGCCTCCTCGTTGACCAGACCCTCGATCTGGGCGCCCGGGACCTTCTCGCGCAGCTTCGCCGCCGCCTCCTCGGCGCGCTCGGCTGAGCGCGAGCCGAGCACGATCGGCGCGCCCGCCTGCGCCCAGCGCAGCGCCAGGCCGGCGCCAAGCGCACCGGTGCCGCCGACGATCGGGATGGTGGGGAGGTCCGCTGACATCACTGGTTCACGCTTCGCTCCCGCGCGCAGAGACAGAGATGGACGCTTGGTCGCTCCGCGTTCACGGGGCGCCAGTCTATGCTCCCGCCCGATGAGGCTGGAGGGAAGAAAGGCGCTGGTCACCGGTGGCGCCAGCGGCATCGGCGCGGCGATCGCTGCTCGCCTGGCCGCCGAGGGTGCCGAGGTCTGGGTCGGCGACATCGACACGGAGGGCGCCGAGCGGGTCGCCGGAGAGATTGCCGGCCACGCGCTGGAGCTGGACGTGACCTCGCTCGACTCCGCCAAGGCGGCGATCGAGGCGACCGGCACGCTCGACATCCTCGTCAACAACGCCGGCACCGACGAGTTCGGCTTCTTCACCTACACGACGCCCGAGCAGTGGCAGCGGCTGATCGGCATCAACCTCATTGGCGTCTTCAACTGCACCCACGCCGCGCTGCCTGCGATGCAGCAGGCCAAGTACGGCCGCATCCTCAGTATCTCCTCCGAGGCGGGGCGGGTCGGCTCCAAGGGCTCGGCCGTCTACTCGGCCACCAAGGGCGGCGTCGTCGCCTTCATGAAGGCGATCGCCCGCGAGAACGCCCGCTACGGGATCACCGCCAACTCGATCGCTCCCGGCCCGATCGAGACGCCCTTGCTGATGGGTGCCAAGGAGTTCGGCGAGATCGGCGAGAAGGTGATTGAGACGATGCGTTCCTCGACTCAGATGGGCCGCCTCGGCCAGCCCGAGGAGGTCGCCGCGGCTGCAGCCTTCCTCGTCTCTGACGACGCCACCTATGTGACCGGCGAGACGCTCGGCGTCAGCGGTGGCCTAGGGATGGTCTGATGGCCAAGGCGGGGCAGGGGCTCGTTCCCGGGATCGAGCGCAGCGATGAGTTCACGGTCGCGCCGCCGCTGGTCACCGACGTCGGCGGCACGATCGGCAGCGGCGTGCTTTCGACCCCGGGCATGATCGGCATGATGGAGGGCAGCGCCTCGATGCTGGCCTATGAGCACTTGCCCGAGGGGCATGCAACGGTCGGCTTCGAGGTCTGTATCAAGCACGTCGCGGCGGCCGCGGAGGGGGCGACCTGCCGGACGCGCGCCACCTTGCTCGAGGTCATCGAAGGGCGCAAGCTGCGCTTCGACGTCGAGGTGACCGAAGGCGAGCGGACGATCGGCGTCGGCACACACGAGCGACGCGTGATCGGCCAGGCCGGTCCACCGACTGCGTAAGCTCGGATCGCGATGAGCCCCTTGCCGAGCAGCGTCCGCATCCGCGAGGTAGGCCCGCGCGACGGCTTCCAGAACGAGCCGGAGACGATCCCGACCGAGGAGAAGATTCGCCTCGTTGACATGCTCTCGGCGACCGGTCTGCAGCGACTCGAGGTGACCTCCTTCGTGCGGCCCGACGTGATCCCGCAGCTCGCCGATGCGGAGCAGGTGTTGACCGGCGTGCAGCGGCGCGAGGGCGTCTCCTTTTCGGTGCTGATCCCCAACGAGCGCGGCCTCGAGCGGGCGCTGGTGCTGCGCGAGCGCTTCGACGAGATCAACGTCTTCGTTTCCGCTTCGGAGACCCACAACCGCAAGAACGTCAACCGCTCGATCGAGGAGTCGCTCGCCGGGCTGGAGCGCACGCTGGCTAGCGCACGCGAGGCGGGTCTGCGCTGCGAGGGCGTCATCTCGGTCTCCTTCGGCTGTCCGTACGAGGGCGAGGTACCGATGGAGCGCGTCTTCGACATCGCCGAGCGACTCGCTGTCGCGGGCTGCGAGGAGGTCGGCTTCGGCGACACGACCGGGATGGCCAACCCGCGCCAGGTGGGGGAGTTCTTCACCGCGGTGGGTGAGCGTCTCGGCGACAAGGTCGAGCTGACTGCTCACTTCCACAACACCCGTGGCCAGGGCCTAGCCAATGTGCTCGCAGCCTTGGAGCAGGGCGTCACCTCGTTCGAGTCGAGCTTCGGCGAGCTGGGCGGCTGCCCGGTGCCGCCGGGGGCGACCGGCAACGTCGCCACCGAGGACGTGGTCTCGATGCTGCACGAGATGGGCGTCGAGACGGGCATCGACCTGGCCGCTTTGGTTGCCGCCGCGCGTGAGGCCCAGGAGGCGCTCGGCCGCCCCCTCGGCTCACACGTGCTGCGCGCCGGCCCAGTGGACTGGCGCCGCAGCCAGTCCGAATAGGCTGCCGCCCATGTCGGACTTCGTGCAAGCCTTGGAGGCCGCCCTCGCGGGCGGCCCGCAGCGCCACCATGGGAAGACCGAGGAACAGGGCAAGCTGGCGGTGCGCGAGCGGGTCGCCCGTCTCGTCGACGAGGGCTCCTTCGCCGAGGAGGCGGCGCTTGCCAACTGGGAGAAGGAGGGGCTCGGCGCCGACGGTGTGGTCACCGGCCTGGCGACGATCGCCGGCCGGCGCGTCGCCCTGATGGCCAACGACCCGACCGTCAAGGCTGGCTCCTGGGGGCCGAAGACGGTCGAGAAGATCCTCCGCATCCAGGAGCGGGCGCTCTCCCTGCAGGTGCCGATCCTCTATTTGGTCGACTCGGCGGGGGCGCGGATCACCGACCAGGTGCAGATGTTCCCGGGGCGGCGTGGGGCAGGGCGCATCTTCCACAACGAGGTGCGGCTCTCCGGCCAGGTGCCGCAGGTCTGTCTGCTCTTCGGGCCGAGCGCCGCCGGCGGCGCCTACATCCCGGCCTTCTGCGACGTGGTGATCATGCGCGACGGCAACGCCTCGATGTACCTGGGCTCGCCGCGCATGGCCGAGATGGTGATCGGCGAGCAGGTCAGCCTCGAGGAGATGGGTGGCGCCAAGCTGCACACCGGCGTCTCGGGCTGCGGTCACTTCCTCGTCAAGAGCGACGAGGAGGCGATCGAGCTGGCCAAGCGCTACCTCTCCTACATGCCGGGCAACTGGCGCGAGGAGCCGCCGGCCGCGCCGCCGGCCGCGCCCGCCTCGGACACGCAGATCGCCGAGATCCTCCCCGCCGACGAGAACCGGCCCTTCGACATGAATCTGCTGCTCGACTCGCTGCTCGACGCCGAGAGCTTCCTGCCCGTGCACAAGCGCTGGGCGAAGGAGCTGATCGTCGGCTACGGACGGCTCGACGGGCGGGCGATCGGCGTCGTCGCCAACCAGCCCAAGCACACCGGCGGGGTGCTCTTCGTCGACTCGGCCGACAAGGCAGCGCGCTTCATCCAGACCTGCAACGCCCTCAACATCCCCCTGCTTTTCCTCGCCGACGTGCCCGGCTTCATGATCGGCACCGCGGTCGAGCGCCAGGGGATCATCCGCCACGGGGCAAAGATGATCAGCGCCGTCTCCGAAGCGACCGTGCCGAAGATCTCGGTCGTCGTGCGCAAGGCCTACGGCGCCGGCCTCTACGCGATGGCCGGGCCGGCTTTCGAGCCCGACTGCTGCATCGCCTTGCCCAGCGCCTCGATCGCCGTGATGGGCCCGCAGGCGGCGATCAACGCCGTCTTCTACAACCAGATCCAGGCGATCGAGGACGAGACCGAGCGCGAGGCCTTCGTCGCTGCGAAGCGCGAGGAGTACGCCGAGGACATCGACATCCTCCACCTCGCTTCCGAGCTGGTAGTCGACGCCGTGGTCGAGCCCGGCGACCTGCGCGCCGACCTGATCAGGCGCTTCGCCTTGGTCGAGAGCCGCGGCCGTGCCTTCGCCGCGCGCCGCAACCCCGTGACGCCCGCCTGAGGCCATGGTGCAACGCGTTGAGGACCCGCGAGGGCCGCAAGGCGTTGCACCCGCGATCTCGGTCGAGGGGTTGCGCGTGCGTCGCGGCGACAACCCCGTCCTGCACGGACTCTCCTTCGCAGTGCCGCGCGGTCAGATCACTGGGCTGCTCGGTCCCAGCGGTTGCGGCAAGTCGACCCTGATGCGGGCGATCGTCGGCGTGCAGATCGTCGAGTCGGGCTCGGTCGAGGTGCTGGGCGAGCCGGCCGGGTCGGAGCACCTGCGTCACCGGGTCGGCTACGTCACCCAGGCGCCCTCGGTCTACGGCGACCTCAGCGTGCGCGAGAACCTCGAGTTCTTCGCCCGCGTGCTCGGCGTGCCGTCGAGAAGGGTCGGCGAGGTAATTGAGACGGTCTCGCTCGGCGAGCACGTCGACCAGGTCGTGGGCAGCCTCTCCGGCGGGCAGCGCTCGCGCGTCTCGCTGGGCACGGCGCTGCTCGGCGAGCCGGAGCTGCTGGTCCTCGACGAGCCGACCGTCGGCCTCGACCCGGTCCTGCGCCAGGAGCTCTGGGCGACCTTCGGCGAGCTCGCCGCAGCGGGCGCCACGCTGCTCGTCTCCAGTCATGTGATGGACGAGGCCGATCGCTGCGACTCGCTGCTCTTGATGCGCGATGGGCGCTTGCTCGCCACCGAAACACCGGGCGAGCTGCGCGAGCGCACCGGGGAGCAGGGGCTTGAGGATGCCTTCCTCGCCCTGATCGAAGAAGAGGGGCGGGGCGAATGAGCCCGCGCGTGACCGGCGCCGTGGCGCGCCGGGTGCTGCTGCAGCTGCGCCGTGACCCCCGCACGATTGCCCTGCTCCTCGTCGTCCCTCCGGTGCTGCTCACCCTGCTCAAGTACGCCTTCGACTCGGACCCCAAAACCTTCCAGTCGATCGGCGGACCGCTGGTCGGCCTCTTTCCCTTCATCACGATGTTCCTCGTCACCTCGATCACGATGCTGCGCGAGCGCACGACGGGCACGCTCGAGCGGCTGATGAGCATGCCGCTCGCCAAGCTCGACCTGCTGCTCGGCTACGGCATCGCCTTCGCCGTAGTCGGCACGGTGCAGGCGATCGTCGCCTCGCTGGTCGCCTTCGGCCTGCTCGACGTGCACGTCGCCGGATCGACCATCGCCGTCGGCGCTCTGGCGGTCGGCAACGCGCTGCTCGGCATGGCGCTCGGCCTCTTCGTCAGTGCCTTCGCCCGCACCGAGTTCCAGGCGGTCCAGTTCATGCCCGCTTTCGTCTTCCCGCAGATGCTGCTCTGCGGCCTCTTCGTTCCCCGCGACGAGATGGCGCCGCTGCTCGACGCGGTCTCCTATGCGCTGCCGCTCACCTATGCCTTCGACGCCCTGCAGCGGGTGACGATCGAAGGCTCGCTGGGCACGGCGGGTTGGGTCGACGTGGCGGTCACGGTTGGCGCCACCCTGCTCGCCCTGGCGCTCGGCGCAGCCACCCTGCGCCGCCGCACGCCCTAACCCCTCTCTGCGGTGCAACGTTTTCCGGCTCCGACAGAGCCACAAAGCGTTACGCCGGGGATTCGGGGAGTGATCAGGCGTCGAGTGAGGCGGCGAAATCGACGAACCAGTCGAGCGCCGCGGGGTTGGCGAGCGAGTCGCGGCTGGCGGCCTGCTCAGGTGGGGTGCCCATGAGGATGCGCTTGACCGGCACCTCAAGCACCTTGCCACTCAGCGTGCGCGGCACCTCGGCGATCGCGAAGACTTCGTCGGGGACGTGACGCGGCGAGCACTGGGCGCGCACCCGGCAGGCGATCTCCTTGCGCAGCTCGTCGTTCAGCTCGGCCCCCTCGCGCAGCACGACGAAGAGCGGCATCCAGCCCTCAGTGCCGGGGCGGGGCACGTCGACGACCAGCGCATCGACGATCTCGTCGAGGCCAAGCACGGCGCGGTAGATCTCGCTCGTCCCCATGCGGATGCCGGAGCGGTTGATGGTCGAGTCCGAGCGTCCGTAGATCACCGCTGTGCCGCGCGAGGTGACTTCGATCCAGTCACCGTGGCGCCAGACGCCCGGGTAGTGCTCGAAGTAGCTCGCCCGGTAGCGGCTGCCGTCGGGGTCGCCCCAGAAATGGACCGGCATCGAGGGCATCGGCTCGGTGACAACAAGCTCGCCAACCGCGTCGATCACGGCGTTGCCGTCTTCGTCCCAGGCCTCGACCGCGGCGCCCAGGGCGCGGCCCTGCAGCTCGCCGCGGTAGACGGGCAGCAGGGCGACGCCGCCGACGAAGGCGGTGCAGAGGTCGGTGCCGCCGCTGGTCGAGAAGAGCCAGGTGTCGGTGCCGAGCTGCTGATAGATCCAGTCGAAACCCTCGGGGGAGAGGGGGGAGCCGGTCGAGCCGACCGCCTTGAGGCGGCTGAGGTCGCGCCCGTTGCCCGGCTCGACCTCGGCCTTCATGCAGGCGGCGATGTAGGAGGCGCTAGTGCCGAACATCGTCACTCCGGCACGCTCGGCGAGATCCCAGAGAACCCCCATATCGGGGTAACCGGGGTTGCCGTCGTAGAGCACGATTGCGGCTCGGGTGAGCAGCCCGGAGACGAGGAAGTTCCACATCATCCAGCCGGTGGTCGTGAACCAGAAGAGGCGGTCGCCGGGGTGCGCGTCGACGTGCAGGTGGAGCTTCTTCAGGTGCTCGAGCAGGATGCCGCCCTGCGACTGGACGATCGCCTTGGGCAGGCCGGTGGTGCCGGAGGAGTAGAGCACCCAGAGCGGGTGGTCGAAGGGGACGCGCTCGAAGCTCAGCTCGGCGCCCTCGCCCGAAGCAAGCAGCTCGTCCCAGCGGATCGCAGCACGCAGGGGAGAGAGGTTGGGCTCGGGGTCGAGGTAGGGGAGGACGACGGTGCGCGCCAGGCTGGGCATTGCCTGCTGCAGCTGGGCGAGCGTCTCGCGGCGGTCGAAGTCCTTGCCGCCGTAGCGGTAGCCGTCCACCGCGAAGAGCACCTTGGGCTCGATCTGGGCGAAGCGGTCGATGACGCTGGCCGGGCCGAAGTCGGGCGAGCAGCTCGACCAGATCGCGCCGATGCTGGCCGTCGCCAGGAAGGCGACGATCGCCTCGGGGATGTTGGGCAGGTAAGCGACGACGCGATCGCCGCGCTCGACCCCGAGCGCGCGCAGGCCGGCGGCGGTCCCTGCCACCTGGGCGCGCAACTCTCCCCAGCTCAGCTCGTCGAGCTCGCGCAGCTCGGAGGCGTGCAGAATCGCCGCCTCGGCGTCCTCGTCCTTACCGGCGAAGACGTGCTCGGCATAGTTGAGGCTGGTGCCGGTAAACCATTCCGCACCGGGCATCTCGCGGTCGCCGAGCGCCCGGCTGCGATCGCCGTCGGCTTGCACCTCGAAGAACTCCCAGATCGAGGTCCAGAAAGCCTCCAGGTCTGAAACTGACCAGCGCCAAAGTTCGTCGTAGGTGTCAAAGCGCAGATCGCGCTCGGTCGCGAGCCAGTCCATGTACTCGCGCAGGCGCGAGCGCTCGACCAGCTCCGCGGGGGGCTCCCAGAGCTTCTCGGGAGCTGCCGTGCTCACGCCGCCGCGACGCTGCTGGCCGCCTGCGCCAGATCCAGCTCGTGCGGGTCGTGCGAGCAGACCAGCTGCACGTCTTCGCCGTGCCGCGCGACCAGCTCGCGCAGTCGCTCCTGGTTGGCGAGGCGCTGGCGCCGGTCGGCGTTGTTGAGGTTCTGGAAGAAGCGCAGTCCTGGGGGGCAGGAGGGCGGGGTCGCGACCTCGTCGTGGTGGAAGTAGGCGTCGCCGCAGTGCAGCAGCCAGCCCTCACCGGTCTTGATCGCCACTCCGGTGTGGCCCAGGGAGTGCCCAGCAAGCGGAATCAGCAGCATCTCGGCACCGATGTCAGGCAGGATCCTCGTGCCGCCGAAGCCAAACCAGTCGTCGCCTTCGGCGTCGTGCCGAACCCACTTGGGGTTGTGCTTCCAGTGGGTGTCGAGGTAGCGAGGACGATCGCGCAGGCGCGGCTCCATCGCCGCGTCGAGCTCGCGCCCGAAAATGTGCACCTCAGCATCCGGGAAGTCAGGCAGCCCGCCGGAGTGGTCGGGGTCGAGGTGGGTCGTAACGATCTGCTTGACGTCCGTGGCGGCGAAGCCAAGGGACTCGACCTGCTTGAGGGCGGTCTCGCCGAGCTCGGCCTTCGGCCGCATCAGCGCGAAGACGGGGCCGAGCTGGCGTGGGTTGCGGGTGTCCTCGGTGCCGAAGCCGGTGTCGAGCAGGACGAGGCCGTCGTCCCCCTCGATCAACAGGCAGTGGCAGACGACCCGGCCCGGCTCGAACAGGCCGCCGTGGCCGTTGATCAGTCGGGCGCCATGGGGGCACAGCGTCCCGCAGTTGAGGTGATGGATACGCATGACGCGGATCACAGTCTATTTGTGATTACCGCTTTGGGCCTACGTGTCGATCCATGATCGCGACCGCCTCCCGCCGGGCGATAGAGATGTTCCATGGCCCGTCCTGTCGCCATGCAACTCCAAGCCGGTCGCATGTGTCGGAGAAGATCCGCTGGATGTCGAGCGATCGGTTACTGAAGAGGTAGCGGGGATAGACGTAGGTCTTCCTTGGGTGGCGGATTTTGTTCAGGACTCGACAACCGTCTGAGTGGATCAGCCCGCGAAGGAGCCGGCTGGATGGCGATCGACGATTCGTTCCTGCCACGGCTCGAGGGCGATCTTGCGCTCGTGCTTCGCTCCTCGAGCGTGCTGGGGGAATACATGCGGCCAGTGGCGTGAATATGCACTTACCTCATCGACGTTTTCGCGCTTTCTCTTGTAGACGGCTGCCTTGCTGCTGGGCATGACGATGCTGACCGCAGCCTGGCACTCTTCGACGATCACCGGGTATTTCCGGTCGAGGAGGACGCGAAGCCGGAACACGCTGCGCGGATGGCTGGCAATCCAGCCGTCGCCAAGGTAGAGACCGAGGAGATAGCAGTACGCGAACTCGGTCAGGTCTGGAAACGGATCATGCATTCCGTGGCAGCGAAAACAGCTTGCGGTGCGGCTGAGTCGTCGTTCTGGGTCAACCCTCGTCTTGCCGCGCACCCAGTCGCTGACGGTTCGTCTGTGAACCCCGAGCTCGCGTGAGATCTCGCAGTTGTTCAAGCCGGCGCCGGAGAGTTGCAGTGCCCGCTCGACTTGCCAGGTGGCCTTCATGGTGCGGAAGATGCGGCGGGTGGGACTCGAACCCACAAGCCCTTGCGGGCAGCGGCTTTTGAGACCGCCTCCTTTGCCAGTTTGGACACCGCCGCTTGCTCAATCATTCTAGAGCCGACGCTATTTCGGGCATCGGTCGTCGTCGATATGAACCGCGGGAAAAACGGCCTTTTGTTACAGATTCGGCGCAGGCCCTTAACGCTGAGAGCGTTTCAGGCGGGCAGCGGGGCGGCGTCATCCGGCGAAGCGCCGGCGCCGTAGTCCTCGCCGGAGCCGATCGGGCGCTCCTCCTCGACATGCCAGTTCTGGTTGAAGGCGTAGAGGGAGACGGCGACGACGATCAGCTGCAGGATGGCGAGGATGACGACCAGCAGGCCGATCAGCGTCACCGGGAGCAGTGCCTCCTCGAAGCCCGCCTTGTCGCGGGCGAACCAGCTTTCGGCGCCGACCGCGCAGAGGATCGCCAGGATCATCGAG
Organism: uncultured Solirubrobacterales bacterium; assembly: GCA_963715455.1. Taxonomy (GTDB): domain Bacteria; phylum Actinomycetota; class Thermoleophilia; order Solirubrobacterales; family 70-9; genus VRUE01. The sequence goes on from OY970245.1 coordinate 1,378,699, forward strand.
AGGGCGGCGGCGACGGGCAGGATGCCGCGGTTCCAGCGGATGACGAGGAAGGTGAAGAAGGCGTAGAGGGCGGCGTAGATCAGGCAGACGACTCCCATGCCGCTGCCGCCGGTCATCAGCGAGAAGCCGGTGATCGTCACCAGGAAGGCGATCGCCGATGTGGCAGCGAGCAGCAGGGCGAGCACGAACTTAGTCGTGATCGTCTCGGCCTTCTCCCGATTTGGCCGCCAGAGCTCGTAGCCCGGCCTGACCTCTCCAACCGCCACGCAACGATCATAGAATCTAGGAGCGACGCAGCGACGTTGGTCGCGCGTTAAGCCCTGATCCGGGCAGCCACGCGGGCGTGGCGGAATTGGCATACGCGCCAGGTTTAGGTCCTGGTGGGCTTCGGCCCGTGGGGGTTCAAGTCCCTCCGCCCGCATAGAATTCGCAGTCTGGGGCAGTGGCCCAACTGGCTAAGGCACCGGTCTCCAAAACCGGCGATTCCAGGTTCGAGTCCTGGCTGCCCCGCTCGACTCCTCGTCGGAGAGCCGACGAGACCGATGATTCGGCAGGGAAGGTTTCAGCTAGCCGATCCTCCACATCCCGGAAAATGCGAGTTTCTTATTTTATATACGCATTATTCGATTCAAAACCCAGGCAATATCTGGTAGCGCGCTCCCATGGGGCTTGTTACCTCGGTAACAACTCGATAACACTCCGGTCAGGGTGGGTTGATGGTACGCCAGGATGCGCGACGCGAAATCACTCCCCCTCGCCGCCGCCTCGGAGGTCGATTCCGAGGCTGACGATGGCTGCGCGGCGATCCGGTCTCACTCCGCCCCAAACGGAGCTGGGTCCACCGCGAATGGACGTGTGCAGTCCCGGGACGGAACCATTCCCGGTCGGCCAAGGGTGCAGGGCAAGTTCCTCTACGTGGGCGAGGAGAAGCTCTACCTCCGGGGAGTCACATATGGAACCTTCCGCGCAAGTGAGGACGGTGGCGACTATCCACACCCGGCAAGAGTGCAGGCCGACTTCAGGCAGATGGCCGTCAATGGGGTCAACTCCGTCCGCACCTACTCCGTCCCTCCGCGTTACCTCCTCGATGCCGCCGCCCGCCATGGGTTGCGGGTCCTGGTTGGGCTGCCGTGGGAGCAGCACGTCGCCTTCCTCGGGGAGTCAGCGCTCGCCAGCTCGATCGAGCAGCGGGTGCGCGAAGGCGTCCGGGCCTGCGTTGGCCACCCGGCGGTACTCGGCTACACAGTCGGCAACGAGATCCCGGCTTCGATCGTTCGCTGGCACGGGCGACGCCGCGTCGAGCGCTTCCTTCGCCGCCTCTACGAGGCGGTCAAGGATGAGGACCCTGGTGCCCTGGTCACCTACGTCAACTTCCCGACCACTGAGTATCTGCAGCTTCCCTTCCTCGACTTCCACTGCTTCAACGTCTACCTGGAGTCTGACCGGCAGCTGGAGGATTACCTCGCACGCCTGCAGAACATCGCCGGCGACCGCCCCCTCGTCATGGCCGAGATCGGGCTCGACAGCCGCCGCAACGGAGAGGCTCGTCAGGCAGAGAGCATCGAGGGGCAGGTGAGGCTCGCCTTCGCGGCGGGATGCGCCGGGGCTTTCGTCTTCGCCTGGACGGACGAGTGGCACCGGGGCGGATATGAGGTCGAGGACTGGGACTTCGGGCTCACCGATCGCCAGCGGCGGCCCAAGGCTGCGCTGACGGCGGTCGGCCAGGCATTTGGCGAGGTCCCCTTCTCGCCGCGGGCCGAGTGGCCAAAGGTGTCGGTCATCGTTTGCGCCTGCAACGGCGAGGCAACGCTTCGCTGGTGCCTGCAAGGCATTCGTGGGCTCGACTATCCCGATTACGAGGTGATAGTCGTGGACGACGGCTCCACCGACAACACGGCCGCGGTCGCGCGCGAATGCGGCTATCCCGCGATCAGCACTCCGAATCGGGGGTTGAGCAACGCCCGCAACACGGGCCTCGAGGCGGCGAGCGGCGAGATCGTCGCCTACATCGACTGCGATGCGAGCCCGGACCGGGACTGGCTGCGCTATCTGACCGCCTCCTTTCGGGCTACGGACCACGCGGGCATCGGCGGCCCAAACCTCCCCCCGCCAGACGGCTGGATCGCGGACTGCGTCGCCAACGCTCCCGGGGGCCCGGTCCACGTCCTGCTCTCCGACCGGGAGGCCGAGCACATCCCCGGCTGCAACATGGCCTTCCGCCGTCAGCAACTGGTCGAGGTCGGCGGCTTCGACCCTCGCTTCCGGGCGGCTGGCGACGACGTCGACATCTGCTGGCGCCTCCAGCAAAACGGCGAGACGCTCGGATTCAGCGCCGGAGCCGTCGTCTGGCATCGCGCCCGCGACTCAGTGCGCGCCTACTGGCGGCAGCAGATCGGCTACGGGAAAGCGGAGGCGCTGCTCGAGCGCAAGTGGCCCGAGAAGTACAACGTCGGCGGCCACTACTCCTGGGGCGGCCGCCTCTATGGGAACGGCGTGCCGCAGGGGCTGCTGCGTCGCTGGCGGGTGTATTACGGGAAATGGGGAACCGGTCTCTTCCAGGCGATGTACAGGACCGAGGGCCCGGCCCTCAGCTCGCTCGCGCTGATGCCGGAGTGGCACCTGGTGATCCTCTTGCTCGCTGTCCTCTCCGCCCTCGGCGCGCTCTGGAGCCCACTGCTGGCAGCGCTGCCGCTCGCGCTTGCCGCGAGCGGCCTGCTGATCGCGCAGGCGGTCAGCGGAGCCCGTCGCGCGGGTCAGGCGACGCTGGCACGGCGCAACCATGGCCCTCGATCCTCGCTGCTGACGACGTTCCTGCACATGCTGCAGCCCTCTGCCCGGCTTTGGGGCCGGCTGCGGAGCGGTCTTACGCCTTGGCGCTGGCGCGGGCCTGCGGGCCGCTCGTTCCCTCGCCCGGTCTCGTGGATGGTTTGGAGCGAGACCTGGCATCCGCTCGAAAGCTGGGTCGTCTCGCTCGAGGATGCATTGCTCGAGAGCCAGACGGTCCTCATCCGCGGCGGCGACTTCGACCGTTGGGATCTCGATCTGCGGGGCGGCCTGTTCGGCAGAGCGCGGATCCTGACCGCCGTCGAGGAGCACGGGGACGGACGGCAGTTGGTCAGGTTTCGCGTCTGGCCCCGGCCGACCTGGACCGGGCTGTTTTCCTCGGTCATTCTCGCTTCCCTTACAACCGCCGCAGCGCTGGCCGGTGCGTCCCACGCTGCGTTCGTGCTCGGGTGCTTCTTGGCAGCGGTGCTCAGCGCCGTCGTCCTCGACTGCGCGCGGGCAACGGGTAGCGCCAAGCGGGCGGCAGACGGCCTCGCCGAGATCGCCCTGCGCGGTGACATGGAACATCCTGATGAGATGGAACCCGCCGACCACTCCTCTGATTTGCCCGAGGACACGGATCGTTTGCCGGCCGCGGTTGCGGACGCTTGACGAAGATGACCGCCGACCGTCGCTACTCGGACCGGGCGATCTATCGCCGCGTGCTGCGCGAGGCCCGTCCCTTCTGGCGGCACATCTTCGGGATCTGGCTGATCAGCCTGCTGACGACGCCGCTCGCCCTGCTGCTCCCGCTTCCACTCGCCATCGCCGTTGACAGCGTGATCGGCGACAAGCCGCTGCCAGGCTTCCTCGAGGCGATCCTGCCGAGCTCGCTTCAGGACTCGACCAACGCCCTGTTGATCTTCGCCGTGGTGCTGCTGGTCATGGTGGAGCTGGCTTCCCAGCTGCAGTCAATGGGGAAGACCCTGCTTCGCACCTACACGGCGGAGCGCCTGACGCTCCGCTTTCGCGCCCAGCTGTTCCGCCAGGCGCAGCGCCTCTCGCTTGCCTATCACGACCGCAAGGGCACGGCCGACGCGAATTACCGCATCCAGAGCGATGCCGGGAGCGTCTCGACCGTGGCGGTCGACGGCGTGATCCCCTTCGTCAGCGCCGGCGTGACCTTCATCGCGATGCTGGTGATCATCGCCAACATCGAGCTGACGCTGGCGCTGATCGCGCTCGTCTACGGCCCGGTGTTCGTCCTCCTGACGTGGGGCTATCGGCGCCGCCTGCGGGCCCGCCACCGCGAGGTGAAGGAGCTCGAGAGCAGCGCCCTCTCTGTCGTCCAGGAGGTCCTCACCTCGATCAGGGTCGTCAAGGCCTTCGGCCAGGAGGATCGTGAGGAGCAGCGCTTCACCAATCGTGCAAGCGAGGGGATGGGAGCGCGCCTGCGGGTGGCTCTCATCGACGGGTCGTTCTGGATGGCGATCGGGCTGGTCACCGCGCTGGGGACCGGGTCGGTGATGTACGTGGGCTTCCGCAGCGTCGAGACAGGCGCGATGACGCTCGGCTCGCTGCTGCTGGTCATGGGGTACCTGGCGGAGCTCTACGGCCCGCTGTCCAAGATCAGCCGGCAGGTGGCGACACTGCAGTCCGGGTTCGCCAGTGCCGAGCGGGTCTTCTCGCTGCTCGACCAGGCCCCCGACGTCGTCGATCGGCCCGCTGCGCGTCCCCTGCGGCGGGCTGCTGGGGCAATCGAGCTCCGCGATGTCTCCTTCTCCTATGGCGACAAGACGCCGGTTCTCGAGCACGTCTCGTTTGCGGTCGAGCCCGGTGAACGGGTTGGGATCAGCGGGCGGACCGGTGCCGGCAAGACGACGCTGGCAAGCCTGCTGACACGCTTCTACGATCCGACCGCCGGCGAGATCCTCCTCGACGGCGTGGACCTGCGCGACTATCGCCTCGCCGACCTGCGCAACCAGTTCGCGATAGTCCTCCAGGAGCCCGTGCTGTTCTCGACCTCAATCGGCGAGAACATCGTCTACGGGCGACCCGAGGCCGACCGCGACGAGATGGTCGCTGCGGCGCAGGCGGCCGACATCCATCGCTTCATCGAGGCCCTTCCCGACGGGTACGAGACGCCGGTGGGAGAGCGCGGCATGACGCTGTCCGGCGGCGAGCGCCAGCGCGTCTCGCTCGCCCGGGCGTTCCTCAAGGATGCGCCGATCCTGATCCTCGACGAGCCGACCAGCTCCGTCGACCTGAAGACCGAGGCGACGATCGTTGACGCGATGGAGCGCCTGATGGCCGGCCGCACCACCTTCATGATCGCCCATCGCCTGAGCACGCTCGAGTCATGCTCGCTGCGCCTCCGCGTCCATGCTCACCGGATCGAGGTGGTGCCGGAGGGCGATGAGGTTGCGCCGGCTGTGGCTCGGACCGGCGGGAAGTGGGCCTCGTGACGGCGGTCTTCGAAGACACCCGGGAGATATCCACGGAAGCTCGGCATGCGGCTCGGCGGCTCGAGCTGCGAGCCGACGCTCCGGACGAGCTGGAGTTGCTCGAGTACTCGTGGAAGTCCACAGTCCTGCGTGCGACCTGGCGAGGGGCACGCCGCTGGGGGGTTGTGCTGAAGCGCTGCCTCCCGGGCCCCGCAGAGCTCGAGGTCACCGTGCATGCCGAAATCCTGCCGCGAATTGGGGTCCGGGCGCCGCGTCTCTTCGGGGCCTGGCGCGACGCTCGCACCACGTGGCTGGCCCTCGAGGACATGGGCGATGAGCCGCCGCGGCTCGACGACGATCGCCAGCGGGCGATGGTCTCGCGCTGGCTCGCCGAGCTGCACGTGGTGTCCCGCGACCTGGCCGCCGCTTCGCCGCTGCCCGACCGAGGCGCGCAGCACTACGCTCGTCTGCTGGAGTCCGCACGAGAGCATCTGGTCGAGCGCCAAGCCGAGGCGTCGGCCGGAGATGACGAACGGCGCTTGGTGCAAGCGGTTCGCCTCTGTGACTCGCTGCGCTCGCGCTGGGGTGCTGTGGAGAGGCAAGCCGCGCTGCTGCCGTCCGCCTTCGTGCACGGCGACATGGCGCCCGAGAACCTGCGCCTCGTGCGCTCCGCGGGCCGTACCGAGGTGACGGCGATCGATTGGGAGAAGGCGGGGGTCGGGACGCCGTTCGCGGATTTGGCCATGGTCGACCCTGTTGCCTACGCGGATGCGGCGGGCGCGCCGCTCGAAACGGTGAGCTCGTCGATGTGGGTGGCTCGGCTGTTGGCTGCGCTGTCGCATAGGTGGGCAGCGAAGCCGATGGCGGAGGTCGAGCGCTACGCGGGCCGGCTCGAGCGCGCCCTGGGGTCGATCCGTGAGCTCTAGGGCCGAGCGAGGGGACGAGGACCTGGCGGCGCGCGCGAGTGTGCTCTGGGCCACCGTCGACCCCGTCGCGTCGCCCCCTGAGAGCGTCCAGACGCTGAAGCCCGCGCATCGCAAGTCAGCGGTGTTGCGTCTCGTCGGAGCTGGGCCGAACGGCCAATCGGTTGTCGCCAAGCGGGCGGCGCGTGCCTCGATCGAGATCGAGGCACGCGTCTACCGTGACGTGCTCGCCCAGCTGCCCGTCTCGGCGACGCAGTTGCTCGGGACGGCGGCGGACGGGGAGCTGTCCTGGTTGTTCCTCGAGGATGCGGGCGACACGCCCTTCGACTCCGGGCTTCCGAGTCATCGTCGCCTGGCGTCGGTCTGGATGGCGGAGGTACACGGAGGCGCGCGCCGGCTGCCGCAGGTTAACGAGCTGCCCGCCCGCGGCCCGAGCCACTACTTCGCCTTGCTGCGAACCGTCGAGGAGCTGCTGCGCGACACGCTGGGTAACCCGGCGCTCTCCGCCGAGGAGATCGCGGTCATCGAGGGCGTCGTCAGGGCGTGCGAGGCGTTCGGGTCGAACTGGCCAGGCGCCGCCGAGATGCTGGTGGAGGGCCCCTCGACGATCACCTTCGGCGGCTTCAGCAGCAAGAACGCCCGGGTGCGCGAGTCCGCCGACGGACCGTTGCTGATGCCGTTCGACTTCGAGAGTGCCGGATACGGCTGCCCGGCGATCGACCTCGTCTACCCCGAGGGCGACACCTACGTGCGGGAGGCGCGCCGTTGGTGGAGCGGGCTGGACATCGGCGAGTTCGGCCGGCTACAGGGAGTCGGGCGCATCCTCGGGGGGCTGAAGGCGATTCCAGGGGAGCGCAGTGTCCTGCTCGGGCCTTCGCCGGCGAAGGCGGTCGCAAAGCTCCGCTGGTACGGCCTCGAGATGGAAGGCGGAATGACCGCGGCTGGCCTGGCTGGCGACGTGATCTCTCCTGTGAGCCCTGGTTCCAGGGGCGAGGCGTAACCGGATGTCGGAGCACGAGACCGTCGTCTCCCTCGAGCAGCTCAGCGAGCATCCTGCGGTGCGGGCGTGGCGGGCGATCGAGGGCGGCCTTGACCCCACGTCCGTCGAGGTCCTCAAGCCCGAGAAGCGCAGGTCCGCCGTCTTCCGGCTGAACGGCGTCGGGCCGGCAGGCGCTGGTGTGATCGCCAAGCGCCGCATGCGGGGGGAACTGGACCTTGAACGCCGCCTATACGCCGAGGTCCTACCGTCGCTGTCGGTGCCGACACTCCAAGTACTCGGCTTTGTCGAGGCGGCTGACGATCAGTCCTGGATCTTCCTCGAGGACGCCGGGGAGCTCTGGTACGAACCGAACGCGCCGCAGCATCGCGCGCTTGCCGTCCGCTGGCTCGCGGATCTGCACACCCGGTCCGCGGACTGGTTGGGGTCGATGCCGGACACCGGATCGGCGTATTTCCGCTCGGTCTTCGACGCGGGGCTCGACAGCGTTCGGGTCAGCCTCGATCATTCGGAGCTGTCGCAGGCCGATCGCTCGGTCCTGCGTTCGATCGCCGCTCAGCTCGAGCTCGTCGGTGCGCGCTGGGAGGACGTCGAGGCGGCGTGCATGGCTGCTCCACGTGGCGTCGTGCACGGGGATTTCGTCCCGAAGAACGTCCGTGTCCGCCAGCGGGGGGCCGGCCTCGAGATCGTCGCCTTCGATTGGGAGACCGCCGGGGTGGCCTCGCCGGCCGCCGACATCGGGTTGCTCCCCGAGGAGGGAGACGCGCTGCGCGACTACCACGCTCTGGTCTGCCAGGCATGGCCCGATCTGAGCTGGGAGGACCTGCAGCGGCTGGCGAGGACGGGCCGTTTGCTGCGCCTCCTCAACTGCGTCCACTGGGAGGCAAGGAGCTTCCAGTACCAGTGGATCGAACACTCCATGCGCAGGATGCGTGCCTACGAGCGGGCCTTTCGGGAGGTCGTCGATTCGAGTGGGTGGGCGGCCCGCTGAGATGACGCTCGCAGTGGATAGACCCAGTCACGATGCGCTCCAGCGTTCGCTGGAAACGGCTCTCGGCGAGGTTGAGGTGACGGGTCGCGAGCCCAACCGCTACGCCAGCACGTTTCCCAGCGACATCGTCACCTGCGAGGCGGGGTCGGGGACGATTTCGCTGCTTTGCAAGTACGAGGTCCCCCGGGATCGCGGCCTTCGCGGCGTGCCCGTGGGCGTTCGCTACGAGTCCGCCGCGTACTGCTCCGCCGTCGAGCCGTCGAGCCTCCCCGCACCGCGGTGGTTCGGGCTCTTCCGCGACGAGCCCGCCGGTCCGACCTGGCTGATGCTCGAGTTTCTCGCCGGCGCGCTTCGCCTGGACAAATCCCCCGAGCGAGGCGGGTTGTCCCGCGCGGCCGGGTGGATCGGCTCGTTCCATCGCTTTCACGACCTTGGCGCCAAGCCGCCTCCCGAGTGCCTCAATCGGGAAGGCCCTGCGACGTTCGAGGCTTGTACGGCTCGAGCGGCCGATCGCTGGACGGAGCTGAGCGCCAGTCATCCGTGGTTTCGGTCTCTCTGCCAGGCCTACGAGGCTGTGTTCTGCGACCTGTTCGTCCGCCGCCCGACGGTGATCCACGGCGAGTTCTATCCCTCGAACATCCTCATGCGCGACGGTCAGGTGTTCCCGGTCGACTGGGAGCGCGCCGCTGTCTCGGCTGGCGAGATCGACCTGGCCGCGCTCACCGAAGGCTGGAAGCCTGAGGACGTCCGCCTGGCGGCGGAGAGCTACGTGGGCGCCCGCTGGGAGGGCGAGGCCCCGGATGATTTCACCGAGAGCGTCGAAGCCGCGCGCGTGTACCTGCACCTTCAGGCGCTTGGGGACCTGGTCCCCGGCCCCTTCAAGGCCAAGGACGAGTGGCGCCTCGACCATCTCAGGGAGATGGCCGAAAAGCGGAGCCTGGGGTGAGCGGCGGCGTCTCGAGTCTGGCGCTGGAAAGCCCGGCCGCTGATCGGGGCTTGATCGTCGTCTGGGGAATCTTTGCCCGAATGCCGTACGGCGGTGTGACCTGGCAGGCAATGCACCACATCATGGGGCTGCGGCGTCTGGGCTTCGACGTTTGGTACGTCGAGGACTCCCACAGTCCCCTCTACAGCCCCAGGACCCACTGGCGAACCATGGAGTTCGAGGAGAACGTCCGATTCCTCGAGCGCTGGATGAACAGGCTCGGTCTCGGCGATCGCTGGATCTTCCGTGCGCCCGGGGGGGAGCAGCTGATCGGCGCCGAGAAGGCGACACTCGAAGCGCTGTACGCGCGAGCCGATGCCGTCCTCAACATCTGCGGCTCGCATGAGATCCGTGCCGAGCACGCAGGGATCGGCACGCTGGTGTACGTACAAACCGATCCGGTCGAACTGCAGGTCGGGCTCGCCAACGGTGACGACGACGTTGCACCAGCGCTCGATGCCCATGACTTCCATTTCACCTACGGAGAGAACCTCGGCGCCGCCGATTGCCCGGTGCCGCTCGGCCCCTACCGGTGGCGGCCGACGCGGCCGCCGGTCGTGCTCGACTGGTGGATGTCCGGAAATGGCCCTGCGCGCAGTGCCCTTACGACGATTGCCAACTGGCATCACGAGGGGAAGGACGTCGTCTGGGACGGCCAGCGCTGGCACTGGAGCAAGGACAGGGAGTTCCGGCGCTTCCGGTCGCTGCCGTCCATGTCAGCGCTGCCGCTCGAGCTCGCGCTCGGTTCCATCGAGGAGGACGAGAAGGAAGATCTCCGGCGCGAGGGCTGGAGCGTCGCCGAATCGATTGGCGACCCCGATGAGTACTGGGACTACATCGTCGACTCAGCGGGAGAGTTCACTGTGGCGAAGGAGCAGTACGTGGCCCCACGCAGCGGCTGGTTCAGCGATCGCAGCGCCTGCTATCTGGCAGCTGGACGGCCGGTCGTCACGCAGGACACCGGCTTTGGCAAGTTCGTTCCGACTGGGGAGGGCCTGTTCGCGTACTCCACCGCGGAGGAAGCAGCTGCGGCAATCGAGGAAATCGCCGCCGACTATGAGCGTCACTCGGCTGCCGCACGCGAGATCGCGCGCGAGTACTTTGACGCGCAGCGCCTGCTCGAGCAGATGCTCGCCGAGGTCGGAGTCGGTTGATGAGTGGCCTGCGGATCGTCGTCACAGGGCAGATGGCCCAGTACCCGCTCGGTGGCGTGACTTGGTTCTATCTGCACTACGTGCTTGGGCTGGCACGCCTCGGCCACGAGGTCTGGTACTTCGAGGACTCTGGGCAGTGGCCCTACAACCCCACCGCCGACGGTCTCGTCGAGGGGTGCGATTACAACGTCGACTACCTCGACGAGGTTCTGACGCGCTTCGACCTGGAGGGGAGATGGGCCTACCGCTTTCCGTGGGAGTCGCAGTGGTTCGGGCTCGGGGAGGACGAGCGGCGGGAGGTGGTGGAGACCGCCGACCTGCTCGTCAACGTCTCAGGCACCCTTGAGCGTCCGTGGGAGTACCGAGCGGTGGGCCGCCTGGCGTATGTCGACACCGACCCGGTTTTCACCCAGGTCAAGCTCGCCCGGGGACAGACGGACTTCCGCAAGCTCGTCGACACCCATGACGTCCACTTCACCTATGGAGAGCGCAAGTCCGATGCGATCCCGGATACCGGCCATCGCTGGCTCAAGACCCGCGCGCCGGTCGTGCTCTCCGAGTGGCAAACCGACGCCGAGCCCCGCGAGGTGTTCACCACGGTGATGAACTGGACGAGCCATAACTCGGTCGAGTTCGATGGGGTGCGATTCGGGCAGAAGGATGAGGAGTTTCGCCAGTTCATCGAGCTCCCCGGGCTGGTCGAGCCGCAGTCGCTAGAGCTCGCCCTGGGCTCCGGCAAGAACCAGCCTCCGCCGCGGGCGCTGCTCACGCACAAAGGCTGGAATCTGGTCGACCCGAACGAGGTCTGTCCCGACCTCGACAGCTTTCGCGCCTACACCGAAACCTCGAAGGCGGAGTGGGGGGTGGCCAAGAATGGGTACGTTCGCGGGCAGTCCGGCTGGTTCAGCGAGCGATCCGCTCGCTACCTGGCCGCCGGCCGACCGGTCGTCGTCCAGGAAACCGGGTTCAGCGATGTGCTTCCGGTCGGCGAAGGGATCCTGCCGTTCGAAACGCTCGAGCAGGCGGCGCGCGCGATCCGCGAGGTAGAGCGCGACTACGACCGGCACGCGCAGGCCGCGCGCGCGATTGCCGAGCAGCATTTCGACTCCGACGCGATCCTCACGCGTCTTGTCGCAGAGGCCATGGAATGAGCGCGCCTCTCGCCGTGGTCGTCGGGTTCGCCGGCAAGTGGCCGCTTGCCGGGTTGATGCTCTACAACCTCCATTACCTCGCTGGCCTGGCCGAGCTCGGCTACGAGGTGCACTACGTCGAGCGCCAGAACGGCCCCGACGACTACTACGACCCGCGCACCGACGAGCTGACCGCGGACTTCACGGAGGGGTTCGCCAGCCTGGAGGCCGTCCTGCCGACGGTTGGGATCGGCACCGACCGGTTCAGCCTCATCGACCTCGAGGGGACTTGCCACGGTGCCGATTGGGGGGCACTCAACGCCGCCCTCGACCGGGCGCAGTTCGTGCTCACCCTTGCCGATTCAACCTGGTTCGACGAGCTCAATCGCTGTCCGCGGCGGGCCTTCGTCGATGGAGACCCGCTCTTCACTCAGGCCGCGATGCTCGCCGACGACCCCAGCCACCGTGCGCTCGAGAACTACGACGTGCTCTTCACCTACGGCACGCGGATGGGCGAGAGTGGATGCAAGGTGCCCGACGCCGGGCGACGGTGGATCCCGACGCGGCCAGTGGTCTCGACGCGCCTTTGGGACGCCGTGCCATTGGCGTCGGCCGACCAGGCGCCGATCACAACGGTGATGAACTGGTCAGCGTCAGCCGACGTGCGGCTCAACGGCCACGTCTATGGCCACAAGGGGCGCGAGCTCGAGCGCCTGATCGACCTTCCGACTCGCACGGAGCGTCAATTTCTCCTCGCCGCCGGTGGCCCGGTGCCCCGCGAGCGCCTCGCCGCCGATGGTTGGGATCTCGCGAATCCGCTTGAGGTAACCGGGACGCTGGAGGCCTACCGTGGGTTCATCGCCGACTCATATGCGGACCTTGGCGTCGCCAAGCACGCCTACGTCGCCTCGTCGTCTGGATGGTTCAGCGATCGCAGCACCTGCTACCTGGGGTCTGGGCGACCTGTGCTCCACCAGGAGACGGGCTTCAGCGACTGGCTGCCGACCGGAGAGGGCGTGTTCGCGTTCTCCACCGCCGACGACGTGGTCCAGGCCCTCGAGCTGATCGACCGCGACTACGAACGCCACGCCCGGGCAGCGCGCGCTCTTGCCGAGGAGCACTTCGAGGCGCGGGTCGTGATCGCCGACATGCTGGGCGAGGCTGGGTTCGCATGAGTGCCCGCGCGCCGCGCAGCGAGTACCTCGTCTTCGGCAGTCCCGAGATCCGCGAGGAGGAGATCGAGGAGGTATTGGCGACGCTTCGCTCGGCGTGGATCGGGACGGGCCCGCGAGTCGCGCTCTTCGAGAGCGACTTCCGCGAATACGTCGGTGCCGCCCACGCGGTGGCGCTCAACTCCTGCACGGCGGGATTGCACCTTGCGATGCAGGGACTCGACCTCGGTCCCGAGGACGAGGTGATCGTCCCGGCGATGACCTTCGCGGCGACCGCCAACGCGGTGGTCCACGCCGGCGGCCGGCCCGTCCTCGCGGACGTGGACCGCGACACGATGTGCCTCACTCCCGAGACGATCGAGGCAAAGCTCACGCCACGCAGCCGGGCGATCGTGCCGGTGCACTTCGCCGGCCGTCCGTGCGAGATCGAGGGGATCGTCGCGCTTGGGCGAGAGTCCGGGCTCGCGGTCGTCGAGGACTGCGCGCACGCGATCGAGACGCTCGTCGACGGACGTCATGCGGGCACGTTCGGCGACTTCGGGGTGTTCAGCTTCTACGTCACCAAGAACGTCGTCACGGGCGAGGGTGGGATGGTCGTGACCGCCGACGAGGATGCCGCCGCACGCATCAAGACGCTCGCCCTACATGGCCTCTCCTCTGACGCGTGGAGCCGCTTCTCCGATGAGGGCTACAAGCACTACGAGGTCGTGGAACCGGGCTTCAAGTACAACATGATGGACCTCCAAGCCGCGCTCGGCCTGCATCAGCTGGCGCGGGCCGAGGCGAACCTCACGCGGCGCCAGGAGATCTGGCGCCGCTATGACGAAGCGTTCGCCGACCTGCCCTTGCAGACCCCGGCCGCCGAGGAACCGGGAACGCGCCACGCGCGACACCTCTACACGGTTCTGCTCGATCTCGAGCGCCTCAACTGCACGCGCGACGAAGTGCTGCTCGATCTCCACGGGCAGAACATCGGGTCCGGTGTCCACTATCGCGCTCTGCACCTTCACCCCTACTACCGCGACACCAACGGCTATGCGCCCGGAGATTTCCCCAACGCGGAGTGGATCTCGGACCGGACCGTGTCGCTCCCCCTCTCCCCGAAGCTCACCGACGAGGACGTCGAGGACGTGATCGCTGCCGTGAGACGGACCCTCAGCGGCGCAGAGCGATAGCTCGGCGAAGCGCCGCAGCCCAAACCGTAGGGTGGGACGGACTGACGGCGCTTCGCGTTTTCTAAACGGTTGAGCGCCAGATTTGTCAGGGCCGGTTTCACATCTTCATAACCCGCGATGGCGCCCCGAGGGGGCCGCGGTTAGATTTCTGCTATGACGCAAGTAATGGCGAGCATTCAGAAGTTGTCTCACGAGGAGTCCCGGCAGGGGAAGATGTTGCTGGCGCTTCTCGCCATGGCGACGATTGGCTTGATGTTGTTGCCCGGTGGTGCCCGCGCAGACATTAGGCTCGGCGGCGCCGACCTGGCCGGCCACTGTGAACACCTTGGCTTTGACGATGCAAGCCTGACCGGGCCGGTGAGCGGCCCAAACGCGGCCTACGGATGGCAGTGCACCGGTCCCGGCTCGGCCGCCATCGATGTGACCGCGGCCTGTCGCTGGCAGTACGACGAGCCGAACGCGTATGCGCTGGCGTCCGACCTAAACCACGCCTTCTCCTGGCGCTGCTACCTGCCGGATCCCTCGCCGTCGCAGGTGAGCCAACTGCCGGCGATCGAATACGGCGCCTTCGACGGCCACAAAGAGACGCTGATTCCCTGGCAGGGCGAGGAGGTCACCCTGCTGTCTGCTCCTGCGGTTTCGCGCGAAGCCGCGGTGATGACCAAACTGCTCAGTGCGATCGATCGGGCCTACCGCTTCTACGCGGCGATGACGGGTCGCGAGCCTGCTTCCTATTTCACCCTCAACGGCCGCACGACGATCGCCCAGGTGACCAGCACTTGCGGGGCGGGCTGCGGCTTCCTCGGCGCCACCGGCGTGGAGATCGCCAGCGGCTTCTTCGAGGGCATGTACGAGGCGGCCAAGAAAGAGCTCTACGACCAGATCCCCTTCTACGAGCTGGGTCGCAACTTCTGGTTCTACGGCGAGCAGCTGGCGTTCAGGTCGCCCGAGCAGGACCCGGTCATCTCGGGGTACGCGGTCTGGATGCGCTTCGAGTCGATGGCGGCGGCGCGCGTCGACGGCGACATGGCGCTGGAGAAATTCCGCGGCGAAGTCGAATCGCTGATCGACCTCTATGAGGCCGATCCATCGCTGACCTTTGCCGGGACGCTCGCCCAGAACCACTCGCCGGGCCCGTACAACGGCACCGACTTCTGGGCCTCGATCATGATGCGCCTCGCCGATCGCTATGGCGGGGAAGAGTTCATCCGCCGCTTCTGGGAAATGGTGCCGACGCTTGACTCGGCCGCCTCGACGAGCGCTGCGGTGAGCAACTGGGTCGAGGCGGCGAGCTACGCGGCCTGCGCTGACCTCTCACCGGTTTTCTACTCGCGCTGGGGATTTCCCCAGCCTGATGGGTCGGTTAGCACTCGCGCCGCGGTGGGTGCGGTTCCCGACCCGGCCCAGACGACCTGCCCGCAGCTCGAAGTTCCCGCGCCCGACCCAGAACCGGAACCGGAACCCGAAGGGCCGGGGTCTGGCTCGCAGGGGTCGGCCGCGTCCGCGGCGCCAACCCGGCCCGCCGGGGGCAGCTCGCCGGCCGGGAACGCCGCCTTTGCCGAGGCCTGCGCGACCGCCCGCGCCCGCTTGGTGGCGCTCGGCCCGAAGTTGCGGCGGGCGCAGTCACGACGCCAGCGCAAACGACTCCAGGCGGAGCGGCGCCGTGCCAGGGCGCTGGTCAGGGCGCTCTGTTGAGCTAGCCCGCGCCTGGCCGAAGGCCGACCAGCTCGTAGTAGCCGATCAGGTAGACGCGGCGGCCGTCGGAGACGACCGGCGTGTAGCCGGCCTGTCGCATGTGGAAGGTTCGACGGCGCGTGCGGACGTCGATGCCGATCGTCTCGCGGGTCTTGAAGCTCGAGGTGTAGACGGTGTCGCCGATCACCGTCGCCGTGCCCGGCACGGGGCCACCCACCGGATAGCGCCAGCGCCGCTCACCGCTGTGCGCGTCGAGCGCATAGAGGTGCTCGTCGTAGGAGCCGATGTAGACGGTCGGCTTGGTGCCCGGCACCTGGGCCACCGCTGGCGAGCCGTAGACGTAGTCATTGGTCGGGAAGGACCAGGCGATCTTCCCGGTCGCTTCGTCGAAGGCAAAGATCGTGCCGTCGTCGCGTGCCGCATAGGCGTGGCCAAAGGCAACGGCGGGCGAGGAGTAGAAGCCGCCCTTCCCGAAAGGCGGTGCTTTCGAGGTGTTGGTTCGCCAGAGCAGCTTGCCGCTCTTGGCGTCAAGGCAGAACATGCCGCTCTCGTAGTCGGCGACGAAGATGCGGCCGCCGTGGAAGCTGGGGCTGGCTT
This sequence comes from uncultured Solirubrobacterales bacterium, assembly GCA_963715455.1. GTDB lineage: Bacteria > Actinomycetota > Thermoleophilia > Solirubrobacterales > 70-9 > VRUE01. The sequence goes on from OY970245.1 coordinate 1,394,725, forward strand.
TGATCGCCGCTGGTGAGTTGAACTGCCAGAGGATCTTGCCGTCGGCGGCGCGCAGGGCGACGACATTGGTCTTGTCGGTGCCCAGGTAGAGCCGGCCGCCGACCGCCAGCGGTGAAGACTCAAGATGGCCGACGAGCTTGCGCTCCCATGCTCGCTTACCCGTCTCGGCGTCGACCGCGACCAGGTTGCCGTCGACGTAGGCGAAGAAGACCTTGCCCCGGTGGTAGACGGGTGCGGTGACGTCGGTTGGGGCGCCGGAGTCCTTGGGATCGGTGACCCGTTCCCAGAGGATCTTGCGATCGCGCAGCCGCACCGCTTTCGCGTTGCCGTACTTGTTGACCACATAGGCCTTGCCACCGGCGACGGCCGGCGGGAACTCGATCAGCGCGTGGGTGCTGATCGACCAGGCTTCGTGCAGCGGCGGGTTGAGCGTCCGCTCGTCGGTCGGCAGGTAATGGGTGCGCTCCGGCACCCGCCCGAAGAGCGGCCAGGAGACGAGTGGCGCCAGCGACGCGGAGGCTGACGCCTGCCCGCTCTCGCCTCCCGAGTCACCGCCGTCGGCCACCCGGCTGGGCATGCCGCCCACGACCGCGAGCAGGCTGCCCACAGCGGCGAGCGCCAGTGCCGCTAGGGCCAGTGACTTCGATCGGTCCAGCATCGAATCATCTGATCGGACCCCTGGGCAGGAACTTGAGCTATGACGAGGCTGGGAGCGAGAAAGCGGCGGACGGGAATTGAACCCGCGTCACCAGCTTGGAAGGCTGGGGCTCTACCGTTGAGCTACCGCCGCAGGAAGATCCGTCAGAATAGAGGCCAGCCACGGGGAGTGGCGCAGTCTGGTAGCGCACTCGGCTGGGGGCCGAGCGGTCGCAGGTTCAAATCCTGTCTCCCCGATATAGACAATAAGTTCCGGCCCGTCTGTCATCCTGCGCTGGATGGCAGAACCAAAGGAGAAAGCAGTCCCACTTGAGCTGATCGCGGCGCCTGCGATTGAGAAGCGGATCTTCGTTGTGCGCGAACGGCAGGTGATGCTCGACGAAGACCTCGCCGACCTCTATGGCGTTGAGACAAAGCGCCTCATTCAGCAGGTCAAACGAAACCTGAAGCGTTTCCCGGAGGACTTCATGTTCCAGCTGTCCAGATCTGAGGCGGCAGCTCTGAGGTCACAAATTGCAACCTCAAACGAGGGTCGGGGCGGGCGCCGCTATGCGCCGTACGTCTTCACGGAGCAGGGAGTAGCGATGCTCTCTGGCGTCCTTCGAAGTGATCGAGCGATTGCCGTGAACATCGAGATCATGCGGGCGTTCGTGGAGCTGCGGCGCCTCGCCATCTCCTATGCAGCGCTGCAAGAGCGGCTAGAGGGATTCGAAAGGGAAATGGCCGGACGGCTCGACCAGCACGACGAGCAGCTAGATCAGATTTTCAAGACTCTGCACCAGTTGATTGCGCCGCCGCAGCGGCCAAAACGGCCGGTCGGTTTCAGGATCAGGGACGAGGATTGAGGAGCTCGGGCTTCGGCTCGGTGATGCGATGTCACGTCACTTCGCTGAGGAACTCCTCGAAGAGCCCGACGTAGCGGTCGACGTCCGTGGGTTCATGCGCGATCGAGACGGTGGGGCCCAGCCACCTCAACGACCTAGCGATCGGGGACCAGGCGGGCGAAATGGCCTGTGTAGGTGTCGGCTTGCGGCGTGCTCTTCCCACTGACGCTTGGGGCGTCGTAGGTGAGCGAGACCCGGAAGGATCCGCCGACCTGGGGGTCGAGCCCGTGGACGACGCCACACTCCGACGTTAGCGAACGAAACGTGGGACATCGGGTAGTCCAGCTCAGTGGATGCTGAGCACGAGACCGGCCTCTGGGCGACGCTGAAGCGCACCGCCAGCGAGTTCCGTGAGGACAACCTCAGCGACTGGGCGGCGGCGCTCACCTATTACGGCCTGCTCTCGTTGTTCCCGGCCTTGATTGCGATGGTCTCGCTGCTCGGGCTCTTCGGTGACCCCAAGACCACGACCGAAAGCCTCACCGAGATCATCACCGAAATCGGACCGCAGTCGGCCGCCGAGACCTTTTCGGGCCCGATCGAATCGGTCACCTCCAATCAGAGCGCCGCCGGCTTCGCCTTCGTCTTCGGTCTCGCTGTGGCCCTCTGGTCGGCATCCGCCTATGTCGGCGCCTTCATGCGCGCTTCCAACGTCATCTACGAGACGCCCGAGGGGCGGCCCTTCTGGAAGCTGCGCCCGCTGCAGCTCGTCGTCACCCTGGCGATGGTCGTTCTGCTGGTTGCCCTGGCGCTGGGCCTGGTGCTCACCGGGCCGATCGTCGAGGCGATCGCCGAGCCCCTGGGCATCGGCGGCACCGCGGTGAGCATCTGGAATATCGCCAAGTGGCCAGCGATGGTGGCGATCTTCATCCTCATGGTCGATCTCCTCTACTACGCGTCGCCCAACGTGAGGCTGCGCGGCTTCAAGTGGGTGACGCCCGGAGGCATCGTCGCGATCGTCATCTGGGCGATCGCCTCGGCCGCCTTCGCTCTCTACCTCGCCAACTTCGGCTCCTATGACAAGACCTATGGGACGCTCGGCGGCCTCGTCGCCCTGCTGGTTTGGTTCTGGATCAGCAACCTGGCGATCCTCTTCGGCCACCAGCTCAACGCCGAGCGCGAGCGCAGCATCGAGATCGAGGAAGGCCAACCGCATGCCGCGCGCGAGATCCAGCTCGAGCCGCGGGCCGAGCCGAAGGCGCCGAAGACGTCCTGAGCACCGCCTCGCTACTGCGGAAGCTGGAATCGGGCGATCGCCGGGCTGGCGTCTCGGTTGCCCGCTTGGTCGACCGCAACGACCGCGAAGGTGTGCGTGCCAGCTTTCAGGCTGCCGTAGGCCTTCGGGGACTTGCAGGCGGCAAAGCGGCGCCCATCGAGCCGGCGAAGCTTGCGCCTGGCTCGCTCGAGTGGAACCTGAAGACCGCCTTGCGCGCCGCCGGCCTCAGCTTACGCTTGACGATTGTCGTGCCGGGCGGCGTCGTGTCTGGGGCGCGGTTGAGGATTGGCTCGATCGGGAGCGGCGCCGACGGCGCGGAGGTTGACAGCGAGGTCGAGAGGTGCAGCGGGAAGCTGCCCATGACGGTCGTGCCTTCTCCCGGTTGGTAGAGCCCGTCGATCGCGATCTTGTAGTTCACGCCGTCGCTTACGGGGAAGGCCGCGCCTTCGACTACTGGAAGCGCGGTCAGGTTGTCGACGGCATCCCCCAAATAGACGCCGATCAGTTCTGAGGCGGCCGAGCAGCAGGCGCTCACGGTCGCCATTCCGGATCCCGGGGGCGTCCAGGAGTACCACACAGAGGCGCCCCCCTGGTTGCCACCGTGGTTCGGCTCGCCGGCCTCCTTGGTGGCGCCCCAGGTGTAGCCGAACGCTCCGGCGCGGGCGAACTGGTCGGGGCCCGGTTCGCCAAAGATCTCGTTGCTGAGTGCCGTGGCGTCCTCGAAGTCGTCGTTGGCCGGCGGCGGCCTCGATTCGATCCGCAGGGTGAACTCCCCTTCGGTGCCAGGCGGTTTGATTGTCAGATTGGTGTTGCCGTCGACGGCGATTGAGTAGGTGGTTCCGGCAACCGCCTTGATCGTGAACTCCTGTTCGACCGTCGGGCAGTTGGGGCCTTCGCTGGAGTGGTCGACCAGCCCCACGCGCGCCACCTTGACGAGGGATTCGAGGTTTGCGCCTTCGAAGATCGCGACGACCGGGACGATGGTGCCTTGGCAGGCGCCGATAGTTGTCCAGCCGCTGTCGGTTGCTTCCCATTTGAACCAGACCGAGTGACCGGCGGTGGAGCCTTCCAGGTCCTCGTCCGCCTCTTGCGTGGCCCCCACGTTCGAGCGGGTGACCTCGATCGGCAAGCTGCCACTAAGCGTCTCGCGATCGGCGAAGTTGTCGTTGACGGGTGGGGCCGCAAGGGCTGCTGGGACCAACAGTGCCAGGCCGGCGATCAGCAAACCGGGGATCGCTAGCCATCGGGTCGTGATGCGCCGCCGCGCCGAGCCCCCGCCAAGGTGCATGTGGCGAGAATAGATCAAGCTTCCTGTTCGCCGGGCAAAGTTCCAGCGCTAAAGTCGCAACGAGGCGAACGCTGCATGGAGCCTGCGACCCGATACGCGCAATCGCCAGATGGCACGAACATTGCCTTCCAGGTGCACGGCGAGGGGCCGCTCGACCTGGTCTTCGTGCCGGGCTTCGTCTCGCACGTCGAGTTGATTTGGGAAGAGCCGGCGATCGCTCGCCTGCTGCGGCGCCTCGCCTCTTTCTCACGCCTGATCGTCTTCGACAAGCGCGGCCAGGGGCTCTCGGACCGGCTCGGTCGGCCGCCGACTCTGGAAGAGTCGATGGACGACCTTGGCGCGGTGATGGACACCACCGGCAGTGAGCGGGCGGCGATCTTCGGCGTCTCCGAGGGCGGTCCGATGTCGGCGCTCTTCGCCGCCACCCATCCCGGCCGGGTTTCCTCACTCGTTCTCTACGGCACTTTCGCTCGCATGGTCAAGGCGCCCGACTTCCCCCAAGGTGTGCGCGCTGAGCGCTTCGACGCCTGGAGCGAGCAGGTGCACAGCGAATGGGGCGGGCCGGTCGCCGTCGAGCTCTGGGCGCCGAGCAGCAAGGGCAATCTCGAGTTCGAACGTTGGTGGGCGCGGCTGCTCCGCCAGGGGACGAGCCCTTCGGGGGCGATCGAGCTGATGAACCTCTACCGCGAGATCGACGTGCGCGCCGCCTTGCCGGCGATCGGTGTGCCGACGCTGGTTCTGCACCGCGGCGACGACCGCCTCGTGCCGGCGCGTCAAGCGCGCTACCTGGCCGACCATATCCCCGGCGCCCGCTACGTCGAGCTGAGCGGCGCCGACCATCTGCCCACGGTCGGCGACCAGGAGGCGCTGCTCGATGAGGTCGAGGAGTTCCTCGTCGGCAGCCGTGGCGCGCACGGCACTGAACGCTCGCTGGCGACGGTGCTCTTCACCGACATCGTCGGCTCGACCGAGACTGCTGCGCAGCTTGGCGACCGGCGCTGGCGCGAGCTGCTCGAGCGCCACGACAGCACCGTGCGCCGCGAGCTGGCGCTGCACCGGGGCCGCGAGGTGAAGACGCTGGGCGATGGCTTCCTTGCCACCTTCGACGGGCCGGGGCGGGCGATCCGCTGCGCAACGGCGATCCGCGAAGAGCTCTGCCAAAGTGGGGTGGAGGTCCGCGCCGGCATCCACAGCGGCGAGGTCGAAGTGATCGGCTCGGACGTCGGCGGCATGACGGTCAACATCGGCGCCCGGGTCGGGGCGCTGGCCGCACCGGGCGAGGTGCTGGTCTCAAGCACAGTGCGCGAGCTGGTCGTTGGCTCGGGGATCGAATTCGAGGAGCGGGGCAGCCACCAGCTCAAGGGGGCGCCGGACCAGTGGCGGCTCTTCGCCGTGGTCGGCGGCGCCTAATCCCGGCGCCGCTCCGCAAACCGCACTCAGGCGAGCAGCGTAATCAGCCCGTTGACGATCACCGCGGTCGGGGTCGCGACCAGCGAGAGGTTCCTGAAGAAGCGCTGCCAGCCACCGCGGCTGTGGACGCTCTCCAAGAGGACCAGGCCGACGACGTGCGCCATGTTGATCAGCGCCACGCCCATCGCGATGAGGATCTGGGCCGCGCCGCCGGCAGAGTCCGGACCGGGCCCCATGGCGGCGAAGACGATCGCGACGATCGTGCCGACCACCGCGATCAGGATGCCCATCAGGCCGCCGCGGGTGAAGCGCGGCAGGTTCGCCGAGAGGGTCACCTCGTGCGCGGCGTCGGCGGGCCGGTCGCGACCGGCGCCGGACTCCTCGACACCCGCTAGGTGCGGCTCCGGATCGTCTTCCTCCAGCCGCACGGTGACGAAGCGCACCGGCGGGTAGAGCTCGGTGCGGGCCCGCTCGAAGAGGCCGTTCTCGAACCAGCGAGCCTGATCCTCGGCGTGGGCGACGATGAAGATCTGATCGGCGCCGAACTGGCGCAGAGCGTCCTTGGCCGCGACGAGCGGGTCGCTGTCACCGACCTCGCCGAGCGCTGGAATCCCCGCTTTCTTGAGCTGGGCCAGCGAGGCTTCGAGTCGCCGTTGCGCTGCCCGCTTGGCGGCGTCGACGTCACCCAGGGCGTGACGCAGAGGGGTCTCCTCGACCGCCGGTGCGACCACCAGGACTTTCTCTGCGCCCGCGCGCTGCAACTCACGGCGCAGCTCGTCGATCAGGTCGCCGCCACCCAGCTCCTCGGTCGCGATCAGCAGGGTCATCGCCATACCTCTCTGTTACCCGAATTCTGCGCAGCGCATACGATGACCGCCATGGGAGAGCTTGGGCCGGGCAGTAGCGCACTCGAGCTTGCCGCTGCGCTGCGGGCAAAGGAGCTGTCAGCGCTCGAGTTGCTCGACGCCTGCCTGGCCGCGGTTGACGAGCGCAACCCCGAGCTGAACGCGGTCGTCTGGCGCGACGACGAGGGTGCCCGGGCGGCTGCCCGCGATGCTGACCTGAGGCTGGGGGCCGGTGAAGAGGCGCCCTTCCTCGGCGTGCCGATTCCGATCAAGGACCTGACGCCGGTTGCCGGCTGGCCGGTCACCTACGGCTCCAACGGAGCCTCCGAGGAGCCCAGCGAGGAGAGCGAGCTGGTTGTCGAAGCTATGCAGCGCGCCGGCTTCGTGCTCTGTGGGCGCACCAACACGCCCGAGTTTGGGCCGCTGACCGTCGCCGAGAACACCCGCTACGGGCTGACCCGCAATCCCTGGGATGCGAATCGATCTTCGGGCGGTTCCTCGGGTGGCGCTTCGGCGGCGGTCGCCGGCGGCATGTTCCCGATTGCCCACGCCAACGACGGTGGTGGCTCGATCCGCATCCCCGCTGCCTACACCGGCCTTGTGGGCCTTAAGTCGAGCCGTGGTCGTATTCCGCGGCGCGCGCAAAGCTGGATGGGTGCTGTGGTCGAGGGTGTCGTCACGCGCACCGTCGCCGACGCTGCGGTCTCACTCGATGCCATCGCCGGCCCGGACCCGCTCGCCTGGTACAACGCGCCGGCCCCGCAGCGGCCTTTCGCCGAGGAGCTCGGCGCGGCTCCCGGTGTGCTGCGCATCGGTCTGATGGCCGAGGCGCCGCTCGGCATCCCGACAGACCCTGCCTGCGTCGAGGCCGCCCGCAGCGCCGCGGCCTTGCTCGAGGAGCTCGGTCACACGGTCGAGGAGGTCGAGGTGCCAACCATCTCCGAGGATCTGGTTCCGCCCTTCTTGGTGATGACCAGCGGCGGGTTGGCCGACTACGACGGCGTCGACTGGTCGAAGGTCGAGCCGCACAACCAACACGCCTATGAGGTGGCGACCAAGGGCCACAGCGCCTATGAGTTCGTGCGTGCCGCACAGGAGCTGGAGCGGCTCTCGCGCCGCGAGATGGCCCGCTGGGGTCGCGACTTCGATCTACTGCTGACGCCGACCTCGGCGATCCTCGCTCCCGAGGCCGGGCACATCCTCTCCACCCAACACGCCAATCCCGAGTCGGCGACGCTCGAGACCGTCGCCTCGGTCTCCTTCACCGCCTTCGGCAACGTCACCGGTCAGCCGGCGATCTCGTTGCCACTGCACTGGACGGACGAGGGCTTGCCGGTCGGGGTGATGCTCACCGGCGCCCCCTTCGACGAGGCGACACTGGTGCGGATCGCGGCGCAGATCGAGGCGGCCCGCCCCTGGGCGGATCGGCTCGCCGCGGTTCCCGCCTAGGGCCTAGGCCTCGGTCTCGGCCAGCGCGGCGGCGAGGTGGCGGACGCCCTGCTCGATCGCTGCCTCGGGCAGGTTGGCGAAGCCAAGCACGAGGCCGGGCGAGCCGCCGGGCAGGAAACGGTGCAGCGAGAGGCCCTCGACTCCGACGTCGCGCGCCGCGGCGGCCCTCGCCAGGGCCGCCTCGTCGATCTCCTCGGGGAGCATGGCCAGCTCGAAGAGACCGGCCATGGCCTCGTCGACTTGCACCTGCGGCAGACGCTGCGCGAGCGCTTCGAGCAGCGTTTCGCGTCGCCGCCCGTAGTGGCTCCGCATGCGGCGCAGGTGCCGGTCCAGCTCGCCGCGGGCGATGAAGTCCTGCAGGGCGAGCTGGCCGACCGCCTCTGAGCCGCGGTCCTCGACTGCCTTGACTGAGATCAACGGCCAGCCCAGCCAGGAGGGGGCCAGCATCCAGCCGAGGCGCATGCCCGGGACGAGGCGCTTGCTGGCCGAGCCGATGTAGACGACGCGCTCCGGGGCCAGTCCCTGCAGAGCGCCGACGCGGGCGCGGTCGTAGCGCAGCTCGGAGTCGTAGTCGTCCTCGACGATCAAGCGCTCACCGCGCTCTGCCCACTCGATCAACGCCGCTCGCCGCTCGCTGCTCAGCACTCGCCCGGTGGGGAACTGGTGACCCGGGGTGACGATCGTCGCTGCGGCGCCGCTCGCCTCGAGATCTGCCACGCGCATGCCCTGCTCGTCGACCGGCACGGGCACCACCTCGAGGCCGGCCTGCTCGACGATCAGCCGATGCGCGTGCCAGCCGGGGTCCTCGAGCGCAACGCGCTCGATGCCGCGGCTCTGCAGCCAGCGGGCGATCAGCGACATCGCCTGCGAGAAGCCGCTGCAGACGATCAGCTGCTCGGGATCCGCAGCAGCCCCGCGCACCCGGCCCAGGTACTCGGCGAGTGTCTCGCGCAGCTCGGGGACGCCGCGCGGGTCGGGATAGCCGACCGCGTCGAGTGGCGCCTGGCGCCAAGCGGCGCGCAGCGAGCGCAGCCAGCGGTCGCGGGGGAAGCCGGCCAGATCGGGCAGGCCGGGATCGAAGCGGTAAGTGAAGCTGGGCAGCAGCAAGGGCGCCGCGCCGCGCGCCGCCGGTCCCTGCATGGTGCGGGCTACGCGGGTCGGCGCACCCTGACTGGCACGCAGGTAGCCCTCAGCGGTGAGCTGGCCGTAGGCCTCGCTGACCACCCCGCGGGAGACACCGAGCTCAGTCGCGAGGCTGCGGGTCGAGGGCAGCGGCGCACCGGCAGCGAGGCGTCTGGCGCGAATGTCCTCGCGAATCGAGCGCTCAATCTGCTCATGCAGCGGCACTGGCCGGTCTCGATCGAGCCTGACCAGCAGGCCCGGCACAACTGGTCCTTTGCTTCGTGCCATTACTGGCACTGTATAGCGAGCCAGTTTGCCCTTAAGGTTGGCTCACGATGCGGCGGTCGACCGCCACCAAGCGTTGCGTTTCTCCCTTTGTTGAACTATGCCTAGCAAAGAGCGAGCGCAGCGCCGACCGAAGGGAGCAGGCGCGATGAACCGAGTGACGATTGTTGGTGGTGGCCTAGCCGGACTGACCGCAGCGATCGGCAGCGCTGAGGGCGGAGCCAAGGTGCGCCTGCTCGAGGCGCACGAGGCTCTTGGCGGCCGTGCGCGCAGCACCGGTGGCGCCTACAAGGCGAACCTCGGCCCGCACGTGATCTACAAGGACGGGCCGCTCTGGGACTGGCTGGTCGAGCGCGAGCTGTTGCCGCCCTGTGCCGGGCCGCCGCTGGCCGGAATCCGCTTTCGCTGGCAGGGCGAGGTGCGCCGCACGCCGCCGCTGGGGACGATCCCGGGGGTGCTGCGCCTGCGCGGGCGCCAGGCGCCGGTCGACCAGGACTTTCGCAGCTGGGTCGCGAGCCACACCGACGAGCGCACCGCGGCGATGCTCTCGGCGGCGGCGGGCGTCTACACCTTCCACCACGACCCGGGTGAGCTCTCGGCGGCCTTTGTCTGGGGCCACTCGGTTCGCGTCCTGCTCAGCCCGCCGCCAACGGCCCGATACCTGATCGGCGGGTGGAGCTCGCTGATCGAGGCACTCGAGGCTCGGGCGCGGCGGCTCGGGGTCGAGATCGAGACCGGTCACGCGGTCGACACGCTGCCCGAGTCACCCGTGATCGTCGCCACCGAGCTGAGCCAGGCACGCGAGCTGCTCGGCAACGACTCGCTGCGCTGGCCGGGCGGGCACACGGTCTGCCTCGACCTCGGCCTCTCGCATCGCCGCGGCGATCCGTTCATCGTCGCCGACCTCGACGAGGCCGCTTGGGTCGAGCGCTTCAGCGCCCCAGACCAATCGCTTGCCCCCCAGGGAGAGGAGCTGATCCAGGCGCAGATGCCGATTCGGCCCGGTGAGAGCCCCGATAGCGCGGGGCAGCGTCTCGAGTGCCTACTTGATGCCTCGCTGCCAGCTTGGCGCGAGCGCGAGACCTGGCACCGCCGTCAGGTGATGGAGGGCCGCAGCGGGCCGCTCGACTACCCGGGCAAGACCTGGCGCGACCGGCCAGCGATCGACCGCGGCGACGGCGTCTACCTGGCCGGCGACATGGTCGCCGCCCCCGGCCTGCTCTCCGAGGTCGCATGGGCAAGTGGGCTAGAGGCGAGCCGCCTCACCCTTGCTGCGACCGGCGCAGCGCCGCGGGAGCTGAGACGGGTCGCATAGTCGAATACCGTCCCAGCGTGGCTGCGACCAGCGCTGGGATCCTGCCTTACCGCCATGTCGACGGCGCGATCGAAGTGCTGCTCGTCCATCCCGGTGGTCCTTACTGGATCAAGAAGGACCTCACTGCCTGGTCGATCCCCAAGGGTGAAGTGGGGGAGGAGGAGGCGCCACAGGCCTGCGCCTTGCGTGAGCTCGAGGAGGAGCTCGGCTCGCGGCTGGGGCTTGGTCCGGCCGATCTGACCGAGCTCGGCTCGGTCCGCCAGAAGGGCGGCAAGCGCGTCCACTGCTGGGCGGCCGAGGCAGAGTTCGATCCGGCGACGCTGAACAGCAACAGCTTCAGCATGGAGTGGCCGCCACGTTCTGGCGTAGAGCGAGAGTTCCCCGAGGTTGACCGGGCAGAGTGGTTCGGCCTCGAACAGGCGCGTCAGAAGATCAACGCCGCCCAGGCCGAGTTCCTCGATCGTCTCCTGGCGATTCCCTGATCGCGGTGTAACGCGTAGCGGCTCTATTCGGTGCTCAAAGCGTTTCACCGACCTATACTCGCCGCGATGTCTGACTCCGCAGGCGACGCCCAAGGCTCAAGCTCAGTTCCGCCCGGCGACGGCCCCTCCGGTCGGCCGCTGCCGCTCTCGGTGAGGCTGCTTGAGGCTGGCGTGCGCAGCGCGCGCAGCGTCACCAAGGCGACCGGCATCGACCGGGCCGTGGAGAGCGCCGCCGAGGAGGCGATGGTCGCGGCGATTGAGAGCGAGGCGGTCGAACGGGCACTGGCCCGCGTGCTCAAGGGCCCGGTGGTCGAGGAGGCGATGAGCTCCGCCTTGGAGAGCGACGCGGTCAAGCGCGCCCTGGTCGAGGCACTCGATAGCGAGCTGGTCGACGAGGTCTGGCGGCGACTGCTGGCCAGCGATGAGGCGCAGCGCCTGGTCGAGCGTATCGCCGAGGCGCCGGAGATTCGCGCCGCGATCAGCGCTCAGAGCGTTGGCCTGATCGAGGACGTCGGCCACACGATCGGCAACGGCACACGTCGTCTTGACAATGCCTTGGAGCGCTTCGTGCGGCGCATCTTCTTCCGCAAGCGTCGCAGCGAGCCAACCGATCGTGCCGGTGCTGCCACCCGCGGGCTCGCCATCGGCCTCGACGCGCTGCTTGTCAACCTCGGCTTCTCGGGCCTCGCCGCCGTGGCGGCGCTGATCGCCTCGGCCTTCAGCGGCAATGGCAACGGCGTCTCCAACTTTGCTCTGGCGCTTGGCACGACCGCCTGGCTCAGCCTGGGCGCTGCCTACCTGGTCGGCTTTTGGTCGCTGGCGGCACAGACGCCGGGCATGCGTTTCGTCGGCATCCGGCTCGATGTCGAAGGGCGCGGTCTACCGCTGGGTAGATCGATCAAACGCCTGGTCGGCATGGTGCTCGCCTGGATCCCGTTCGGCCTCGGCTACATCGGCATCTTCTTCGACGAGCGGCGCCGGGCCTGGGACGATCGCATGAGCCACAGCGAGATCGTCTACGAGAGCAACGAGCGCAGCGCAGCGCCCTGGTCGCGCCTCGACCCGGTCGATCCGCACAAGCCGACCCCCGGAACGGCGAAGGCCCCGGAGAGCCGGGGCCTTCGCACGCATGATGTAGTGGGCTCTTCGCCTAGCTGACCGTTCCTTCAGGGCCCTCGGCGAGCTTGTAGATGATGATGATCGAGAGGGCGAAGATCGCCAGCGACCAGAACGGGTAGGCGGGGATCGAGAGCAGCGCGCCGATCGCGTTCAGTGAGGCGATGAAGATGCCGAACCAGCGGCCGAACTCACCCCCGGAGAAGAGCGAGAAGGCGGCGACGAGCTCGAGCACGCCGACGATCAGCAGGATCCAGCCCCAGGTGTTGAGACTGCTGAGGATGAATGTGGCTTCATCCAGGAAGAACTTCGAGTCGCCGATCGCGGCGATGCCGTAGATGATGTTCAACACGCCAGCGACCAACAGCAGCACGCCGGCGAACACCCACCAACCGCTGAGTGTGCTCTCCTCGTTCATGTCAACCCTTTCGTGACGCGAAATGGATGGGGTGAAGCTGATACTAGGAGCCGGTTCGAGGCCGGGCAAGACACTCCTGCGGGGGCTGCCATAGGCTGCCCGGTATGGACGTGTTCCGCACACCGGAAGAGAGCCTGCGGGGGCTGCCTGATTTCCCCTTCGAGTCGAGCTACAAGGAGGTCGATGGGTTGCGCCTCGCCTACCTCGACGAGGGGGAGGGAAAGCCGGTCGTTTTCTTCCACGGCGAGCCGACTTGGTCGTTCCTCTGGCGCAAGGTGATCCCGCCGGTGCGCGACGCCGGCTACCGCTGCATCGCGCCCGACTACGCCGGCTTCGGTCGCTCCGACAAGCCCACCGACCTCGACTGGTACACCTACGATCGCCACGTAGACCTGATGTCGACGCTGCTGGCCGAGCTCGACGTGCGCGACGCGACCGCTGTCGTGCACGACTGGGGCGGGCCGATCGGACTGCGGCTCGCGGTGGAGCACCCCGACCGCTTCTCGCGCATCGTGATCATGGAGACCGGGCCGTTCACCGGGCAGCAGCGGATGAGCGAGGTCTGGCTGCAGTTCCGCGAGTTCGTCCGTGAGAACGCCGACGTGCCGGTGGGCATGCTGGTGCGCGGCGGTTGCAAGAACGACCCCGGCGACGAGGTGATCGCCGCCTATGAAGCTCCCTTCCCGACGCCCGAGTCGAAGGCCGGCCCGCGCGCCTTTCCGCTGATCCTGCCGACCGAGCCCGACGCGCCCGGCGCTGCCGAGGGCAGGCGCGTTGCCGATGCGCTGCGTGAGGACGATCGGCCGACGCTGGTGCTTTGGGCGGACTCGGACCCGGTGCTGCCCTTCTCAGTCGGCGAGCGCGTCTCCTCGCAGCTCAACTACCCGGCGCCGCGCCCAATCGAGGACGCCGGCCACTTCCTCCAGGAGGATGCCGGTCCCGAGATCGGCCGCATCATCGCCGAGTGGCTCTAGGCGTCTTCTACTAGGTAGGGACGGCCTGCCCGCGAGTGTGGGCGACGACGCCACGCAGCTCGTCGTGTGAGTGATCGAGAAGCAGCCGCGTCCGCCGCGGCGATCCCTCGTCCTCGACCCAGGTGATCGTCCCCGGCCAGTAAGGGCCGGGTGGCCTACCGGGATGGTGAAAGGCGTCGGCGTAGACCCAGCTGCCCGTGTTGTGCAGCTGCCCGCCGCCTGGGATTGGCCACTCTGCTTCATCCTCCTGGGGGCCGGCGCGATGGGTGTGGCCGGTGATCGTGTGGGCGGCGTCGAGCCGCAGCCGCATGGCCATCTCGGCCGCCGCGGCGATGCCGCTGCGGGTGATCGCTTCGGCGGAGAGATCGGCCTCGAAATCGGCGCGTAGCGCCCGGTTGAGTAGCCAGACGCCGCTTGGCACACCCGCCGCGACCGCCGCCTTGAGCGCAGCCTGCCGCGCAGGGCTGCCATTGCGACGCCGGCCGGAGATCGAGCGCCAGGCGCGTTCGGAGGGGCGGGCAGCGCCGGGCGAGAGGCCGGCTTCGGTGAGCCCGAAGGAGAGCCCGTAGATCGGTCGCAAGATGCGCTCGTAGTCCTCCGGCGTCGCCAGGTTGGGTGGGTGACCGCCGAAACGCATGACCAGCGCCGCAGCAACGCACTCCATGCGGGGCAGAGTCATGTGGCAGTCCATGTAATGGCCGTGGGTGGCGTAGACGTCATCGCGCAGCCAGATGCCGGGGTAGGCGATGCTCAGCTCAGCCTCGCCGAGCCAGCTGGCGATGCGGCTGGCGGGTTCGCCCGAGGGCAGGGCGCGGTGCTCGAGCCCTAGGTCGGCGCCGCCCAGGGCTACCTCCTCGAGCAGCGGCTCGGCCAGGCGGTGGTCGTGGTTCCCGGGGACGAGGACGATGCGCTTACCGGCCATCGCCTTGCCCAGCTCCTCGAAGAAGGGCCGCACCGCCTCGACCACCCTGGCCAGGGGCAGCTCGCGCAGCTCAATCGCGTCGCCAAGCAGCACCAGGCGGTCGGCGCTGGATACCTCGTCGAGTAGGACGCGACGGATCGTGGCGTCGCGCGCCAGATCCTCGCCGGTGGCGCTGCCCAGGTGCAGGTCGGAGACGATCGCCGTGCGCATTTCGCGGTCCCAAACTAGCGGTGTAACGCGTTGGGGCTTTGCTGGAGCCGCAGCGCGTTACACCCCGAGCCTGGCTGCTTAGCCAGTCGCCTGGCTAGACTTGCCGGGTGGCCGAGCTCAGCGAAGAGCGCCTGGCGCCCGTCAACGGGGTCGAGATCGCCTACCAGGAGATCGGTGACCCTGACGGCGAGCCGCTGATGCTGGTCATGGGCCTGGGCACGCAGATGCTGGGTTGGGATGAGCAGCTCTGCGCGCTGCTGGCCGAGCGCGGCTTTCGCGTCGTGCGCTTCGACAACCGCGACATCGGCCACTCGACGATGCTCGACGAGGCCGGCGTGCCCAGCCGCTTCGACCTCTTCGCCGGCCGCCGGGCGAGCGCCGCCTACCTGCTCTCCGACATGGCGCTCGACACAACCGCGCTGATGGACCATCTGGGGATCGAGACGGCGCATGTCGCTGGCGTCTCGATGGGCGGCATGATCGCCCAGACGCTGGCGATCGAGCACCCCGAGCGGATTGACTCGCTGGTCTCAATCATGTCGACGACGGGCAGCCGCTGGGTCGGCACGCCGACCTTCAAGGCTTTCGGCTTGCTGATGGCGAAGGCGCCTGGCGATCGCGAGAGCTACATCGAGAGGATTGAGCAGACCTTCGCCGTGATCGGCTCACCCGGCTACCCGACCGACGCCGAGCGTCTACGCCGCGTCGCCGGGGAGATGTACGACCGCTCGCACAACCCGCGCGGGGTGATCCGCCAGCTGCACGCGATCAGCGCCTCGGGGGACCGCACCGCGGCGCTGCGCAAGCTGCGCCTACCGGCGACGGTGATCCACGGCACGCGCGACTCGCTGATTCGCCCGAGCGGCGGCCGAGCCACGGCGCGCGCCATCCCGGATGCGCGCCTGCGCATCGTCGAGGGCATGGGCCACGACCTGCCCCGCGCCCTCTGGCCGCTCTTCGTCGACGAGATCGCCGACACCGCCGCGCGGGCCGGCTGGCGCGCCCGCGCCAAGCAGCCCGCCTGAGTGCGGCTGAGAGGAGTCGAACCTCCACGGAGTTGCCTCCACACGGACCTGAACCGTGCGCGTCTACCAGTTCCGCCACAGCCGCGAGGCAGGCAATCTACCGGGTCGAGACGACTCGCCCCGCTGCCGCCCCAGCCCAGCCCGGCCGTCCCCTCGCCAGCATCGCGCCGCCCCGGCCCGCTAAAATGCCCGACCTCCTCGCCGCTATCGTCTAGGGGACTAGGACGCCGGATTCTCAGTCCGGAAACCGGGGTTCGAATCCCCGTAGCGGTATTCCACGAAAACCCCGCAAATACGGGGTTTTTTCGTGCTTGGGGCCGGTTGAGGTCGCGGCTCATGTCCCGGAATATGTCCCGAAGTCGTGCTAGAAACCTGGGACACGAGGTTTCCGGCGAGCGGGGCAAAGCGCTCCCGCATTGGACGTAGGGGGGTAGCGATGCAGCGCCAGGCGACAAGAGCGATCAGCGGCCACGTCTTCAAGATCGAGCGCAAGCGCGGCCCTCAGTGGTACGCGAAGTACCGGCTGCCGGACGGCCGCCAGGTCCAGCGCCGGATCGGCCCGCACTGGACCGACCGCAAGCAGGAGCCGCCCGCTGGCTACTTCACGAAGACGACTGCGAGAGCATGGCTGGACGACACGCTCGCCAAGGCCCGGCGCGGCGAGCTGCCCGGCATGGTCCGCACCGGGACGACCTTCGCCGTCGCCTGTGACGACTGGCTCGACTACAAGCGCGACCGCAAGATCAAGCTCTCGACCCAGATCGACTACGAGCACATGACCGACCGGATGAAGAAGGTCTTCGGCGAGAGGTTCGGCGAGAAGGTGCGCTTGGAGGACGTGACGCCGGAGATGGTCGAGGGCTTCCGAGACGCTCTGATCGGCGAAGACCTCTCGGATCGAACCGTCAACAAGTACCTGACCGTGCTCCACGGCCTTTTCGTCTGGGCGCAGCGCCGCTTCAAGCTGCCCTCGAATCCCGTCGCGAACGTCGAGCGCCGCCCGCACGCCAAGCGCGGCAACATCGACGTGTTCTCGCGCGAGGAGGTCTTGGCGCTCGTCCGAGCCGCCGCCTCAAAGCAGGACGGCACGGTCTATCTCACGGCGGCATTCACGGGCCTGCGGCTAGGGGAGTTGCTGGCGCTGCGCTGGCGCGACGTGGACTTCGTCAACAGCGCGATCCACGTCCGGCAGAGCTTCACCAACGGCCGCGTCGATACGCCCAAGGGCGGCCAGGAGCGCACCGTGCCGATGGCGGACGAGGTCGCCCAAGCGCTCGCCAGCCTGGGACGGCGAGACGAGTTCCGCGGCGACGACGATCTCGTCTTCTGCGGAGCCAGGGGAGGCCACCTCGCCGGGCACAAGCTCCGCGACCGCTACAAGGCGGCGCTGAAAAAGGCCGGTCTCCGCGAGCTGCGCTTCCACGACCTCCGCCACACCTTCGGCTCCCACGCGATCCGCACCGCCGACTCCCGCGAGGTCATGGAGTGGATGGGCCATCAGGACTTGGCGACGACTCAGCGCTACCTCCAGTTCAAGCCGAGGCAGGACGCTGCCCGCCGAATCTCCGTCGCCTTCATTGACACTGCCACGCCGGACCCGGTCGGCAAGCCGGGCTAACGCCCGTAGCTGTTCTCGCCGATCCAGCGGGCGAGGTCGGCTCGAGTGAACCGAAGCCCCGCCGCCCAATTCTCACATGCGGCAGCTCCCGCGAGCGCACCAGCTCGTAGAGCGTACTGCGCGGCACATGGAGCAGTCGTGCCGCCTCGTTGGCGTCGAGCAGTGGTTCGGCGAGGAGTCGGGAGTCGGGCATCGGTTCTCGCCCTATATGTCCAAGAAACCGGCCAAATGCCCCGCCTTCTTAATAAATGCTGGGAGAGCATTGGGGTCCAAGATGCGTTCGACCCAGTGGATGATGCTTGGGCCGTCGCCCAACTCTTGTTCTTCGCGCGAAGCGGCACCCAGCGCCGAACCCGGACTAGGAAACGAATGCCTTCCGAACAGATGTAGCTGTCCATCTGTTCGTGCCGTGGATCGTTGGAATTTTCTCCACGTTCAGCTCCTCGGCGATCTCCTCCAGCGACATCCGCTTCCCGAGCATCGCGTTGATCTTCATCCGCCATATGTAGTCACGTTGGTTGCAGAGCCGATGCCCGAGCCGGACGTTGTCGGGGGTAAGGCGACCTCCGTGCATCTTGAGTCTCGGATAGTGGTCGGCCGTCGGCATCCAATCGGCACCCGGCGATATCGGCTCGAAGTACCTACGACCCCGGAAGCAGTAACACTGCGGCATCTCGCACTTCACGGCGAGGAGCTGGCCGCGCTCGGCCATCTGCACGAGGACACCCTTGACACCGAGCCTGCGGAGCTCTTCCGCAACCGATCTATCCGCGCCGCCTCCAGCTGCTGCCGTCGCCATCGAGTCACCCTTCCTCGTGTAGTCGCCCAATCGAACCCGTGTATACGTCGCGCAAGGCGGTGCTTCGCGCCTGTCGCTCCCAAGCCTTCGCCCGACCAGTATCCCGCAGGCGATCCAAGCGGAATGTCGCTCTCGTCAAGGTAGCTACTGCTTTCGCGTGAAAGCAGCAGGATGACTACGGATAGTGCCCGTGGAGGCGCTTGTGTGCTCGTTCGTAGACGGTGCGGGTGTTCGGGTTGTCCGGGTGGCGCTCGCCGAAGGCGATGAAATTCCAGATCAGCGTGTCGTCGGAGGTCTTGACGAGCTGGAAGACGAGGCCATAGGGGGCGGCCGATGCTCCCTCTGCATCCAGTGGCACGTAGAGCTTCCGGCACCCCGGCAGATGCGCGCCGCTATCGCTCTCGGGTTCGCACCGCCGCCAAGGGAGCTTGCGGCCTCCGGCCTCGATGGCCCTGCGGGCGCTTTCTGCTCGCGTTCGGGCAATCGCGCCGGGCTCAAAGCGCTCGACCTCTGGACCCACTCGCGAGTGCCGAACTCGACCGAAGTGGGAGGCAACTTTTTCTCCCCTGACTGACTCACGCGGGCAGCATAGGCCGTAGCGCGAATTGATCCCGCAACCTGGACTTGGTGCGGAACCGGCCGGATCGATCGGGCCTCAGCCCTCGCCGTCGGGAGGCAAGTCGTCGGCGGTCAGCCGCTCGAAGTCCTCCTCGGATGCTGGCTTCCAGCCGCGCTCCGCATACAGCTCGGAAACCGGCGTGATCGGCGGCTCGAGCGTCAGTCCACCGGTCCGGTCCGGCACGACCTCGTAGCGCCGTCCACCAACTTCAACCAGCTCCCCGACCTCTAGGTCGAGCTTCTTTACCGCAGTCGCCATGGAGGGCATTCTACCCCGCGCTTGTGTCGATCTGAAGGGGGAGAGCGTCCTGGGCGGTGAACTGCCCGAGTCTTGTCCCGCCAGGGTTCCATCCCATCCCATCGAGCAATTCCCCTGGCAGGACGTCAAGGGAACCGGCGAGCTTGACGACCGTGTCCACACGGGCGACCCGTTCGCCGCGCTCCAACTGGCCGACGGCGGTGCGGTGCAGCGAAGCACGTACCGCCAGCTCTTCCTGGGAGAGCTTGGCCCGCCTGCGGCAATACGCCAGGTTCTTGCCGAACTGATCGGTCCAGCGATCCGCGGACGATGTCGCGATCCCCTGCCATCAGATGCTCGAAGTCCTCGGCCAGCTCCGGCGAGCGCAGCTGAAACCACATGAGAAGGGTCGCAGGAGAACTGATCCACGAAGCGTAATGGACAATCGCACCCTGATCGGTTCCTTACGCGACTGGTGGCGGTGCCCCTGCGGCGCTCGACGCGAGCCTCTCGTCCCAACCGCAGACGAGGCAGGCATGCTGGAACGCCGAGCGGGCAAATTCGAGCGCGAACGCATGGGGATCGTCGCTCGCTCGCACGTCCTCCCAATCGAGCACATACAGGCCGAGCTCACCGTTCCAGCGCGCCGCGGCCGTCGAGAGAGTGCCGTCCGCGAAGCTGGCGGGCGCCGGGTGGGCGTAAGCGTAGAACGCCGCCTTGCCCAGTTTGGGGTCGCCGGGCCACCATCCCACCGCCACCTCCTGGGAATCCATCGAGTTGCGCATGATGAAGTCGTCTGAAGGGGGGTCGGCCGGGAGCCCGGAGTAGAGATTCACGGCGAGGTCGAACGAGCCCCACCAAGCGTTGACCGGCGAGGAGCGGCCACGGAACGGCGCCCTGAAGGCGGCCAGGACGAGCGCGGCCCGGGTAGCGGCGGCGAAGTAAGCGGCGACCCGGTCGGGCTCGTAGCTCGCGTGCTCGTCGTCCTCATCGAGCGGCACGCTCCACGACACCTCCTGCGGCGTCGGATCGATCTCGACGGCGCCGACGAGGCCAGCCACCGTCTCCAGCAGCTCGCGAGCGACGGACCCCACCGAGCGGTTCGGGGTTAGCGGGACCTTCGCGATACGACCATCGCTGTGCTCGACCACAGCCTCGTGCGCGTGCAGGTCGAGCGCGACGACAAACGCTCCCGAGTCGTCGGGTGCCGGCAGCGGACCCGTCTCCCAGCCCCGCGCGGTCAGGCGCAGCGCGGCGTGCTGTAGCTGGGGCTCGAATGGCGCCAGCGTGGCGGCGAGCTTTCCCAGCACTTGGGTATGACCGTGAAGCGTGTCGCAGGTCTCGCTCCAATCCTCGTAGGAGACGGACGGCCATAGATCGGGAGACGTCATCGGCTCACGGTAGCGCTACGTCCCCGGCCCCGCTCGCCTGACGCGGAGAGGGCGCAGGGGGCGAGTCGGGAATCGCAAGTCCGACCTTGCCTAGCCTAGAGCGTTGGCTCCTTCACGAGCCAGTGCGGCAATCCGCCCAAATACTTCACTTGCGCTTGACGGGAGGTGCGAAGATCGACCTTGACAACTTAGCCCCCGCAGGTGCCCTGGGGCGCATCGGAGGACATAGATGACGACGATCACCGACTACGAGGCCGAGCAGATCGAGAAGGCCAACGCTACGGGAAGGACGCCGGTCGTCTTCATCCACGGGCTCTGGCTTTTGCCGAGCAGCTGGGACCGCTGGGCGGCAGTTTTCGAGGAGGCGGGCTATGCCCCCCTCGCGCCCACCTGGCCCGACGATCCGCTGACGATCGAGGAGGCCCGGGCAAACCCGGACGTCTTCGCCAAGAAGACGCTCGGGCAGGTCGCCCACCACACCGCCGAGGTGATCGGGCAGCTCAGAGGAAAGCCGGCGGTGATGGGCCATTCGACCGGCGGGCTGCTGGCGCAGATCATTGCCGGCCGCAGCCTCTCCGCGGCCACGGTGGCGATAGACCCAGGCCCGTTCCGCGGTGTGCTGCCGCTGCCGATCGCGGCGCTGCGCTCGGCGAAGCCGGTGCTCGCCAACCCCTTCAATAGGGGCCGGGCGGTGACCCTCACCCTGGACCAGTTCAAGTACGGGTGGGCCAATGCGCTCTCCGAGGAGGAGGCGAAACAGCTCTATGAGACCTACCACGTGGCGGCTCCAGGCGTTGCGCTGATGCAGATGGCAAACGCGAACCTGAACCCTTTCACCGAGGCGAGGGTGGACACCCGAAACCCGGACCGTGGACCGCTTCTGATCATCGATGGCGAAAAGGACCACACGGTCCCGTGGGCGATTGCCAACGCCTCCTATAAGAAGCAGAAGCGCAACGAGGGCGTGACCGAGATCGTGAAAATGCCAAACCGCGGCCACTCGCTGACGATCGACAGCGGCTGGCGCGAGGTCTGCGACACCGCGCTGGACTTCGTCAAGAGATTCACGTAGGGCCCCGTCAGAGGCCGGCGCTCAGCCCCGTGTGCTTTGCGGTGGCTTCAGCCTCAGCGCAGCCGGCGCAGGGTAGTTGTTCTCCCAATGCATGATCTGCGGCTCAAGGTCGACCTGGCGAGCCGACTCGATGGCGCTCGCACGCTGCCATTCGGGGAACTTCTCACCGACGATGATGCCCACGAGCGCATCGCCGTAGTCGGCGTAGAGCGGCTCACCAGGTGGGGCCGTGGTTGCGAAGCGATACTCGTGCTCGGTTTCCCAGTCGAGCGTCTTCTTGAAGAACAGCTCGTGGTGATTGTCTTCGATGTATTTCCTGACGAAGTCGGCCGGGACGGGGGTTGGAAATTCACCGAGATCCAAGGTCAGTTCACCCCCGCGTGGGCTGTACTCGACCGGCTTCTCGTAGGGCCTCACGTTTAGTTGTCGGTGCAAATCTACGGAGATATTCTCGGTCAGGCGCTTCTTGTCAAACATGAGGCAGGCACCCTTGTGGGCCTCGGCATATTGCTCCCACATCCTTGCCCGAGACCAGCCCCGGCCAAACAGCTCATCGGGCGAGGGGTAGTCCGTATCGACGGTGAGCGCCAGCAGGTGGGCCTGATCGAAGATCTCGGCGGCAAGATGATGGAATTCGAAGTAAGCTCGCTCGCGCGCCTCGGCCGGCTCGTCTTCCTTTACGAAGTATGCGGCCGGGAACGTCCAATGCTTGTTCTCCATCGGGTCGCGCATCTGCGCGTACGCTGAGAAGCGCAGCCGGCGACGCGGGATGATGTCGCCGAACGCGGCTTCGCGCGTCGTGTAGTGGAAGAAGCACTTTGAGGTGTCGAGATTGATCGCGATGCCGTCTCTAGTTCAGATTGCGAGGGACAGGGACGCCGAGCTGATGACAAATGGCCCGTACAAGGCCAGGGCCGATCTGGTTGTGCCGCGGAACCGCTGAGACTTGATCATCCGGGCCACGCCACTTCGCGTGCTTTGAGCTACCGATCTCGCGGCAGCCGCGCGCCTTCAAATGACGCTCGAGGTCGCGGCGCTTCACGCAGCAGCCGTGAAGCGCAGGTGCTCGCGGTCTGACTCGGTCGTTTCGCCCGCCAGTTCCTCGTCGGGTGTAAGTACCGTTTGGAGGGCGTCGAGGACATTCTCCTTGGCTTCACTGCGCGTGCGTCCCTGACTGATCGCCCCGGGAACCTCGAGAACGCGCGCGACGATCCAACCCTCCTCGTCAGGACTGTCATAGGAGATCGTGAAATCGACTGATGCAGCCATTGGGAAAACCGTAGCGGGTGCCGCGATCGAAAGGCGGAAGCTTTGTCCCCGATTCCACCGATCTAGATCGAGTTCAACTGAACTCCTTGGGTCGAGCGAAACAGAATCGACCGCAGGCGGCTTGCTAGAGCCAATTCTCAGTCCGGAAACCGGGGTTCGAATCCCCGTAGCGGTATGGCTCTGGCAAGCCAACTCGGTCCGTGACGAGGCCATGAACCTCGTTTTCGGCAACACTTTCGGCAACAGGATGCAGGCGCGGCGCGGAAGTGGCAGCGCTTGCGCGACTCGATAAGACGCCGCCGTGTTGCCGAACCGCTGTGAATCCTGTTGCCGAAAGTGTTGCCGCCACTGGATGAAAGGGGCATCGTAGCTTCTCGGAGTTGCAGGTCCGAGAAGCCGATCGGCGACGTTGACGGAACAGCTAGCCGGCCGAGCGCTCAGTTGACGAGGATCAGGATGACCGTGAGTAAACCCAGCGCGACGCCCGCGCCCGCAAGGGCTGCATGAGCGAATTCATCTACGTGGTGGGTCGGGATAGCGTCCCTCTGCGAGAGCACGCTCCACCCACGCCGCGACGGCTGCTGTCATTGGCGATCACCGCCGGGTGCTCACACGACCCGCGCCGGTCAACAGCTCGAGGCCGTTGACCTCCACTTGGATGGCACGCCCTCAATTGATAAGAGATCAACCGCGGATGGCGAGTGCCTCATCTAGGTGGTCCAAGAGGATTTCGACGATTCGAGGATCGAACTGGGTTCCGCTTCCGTCTCTCATCACCGTCACCGCTCCCGCCAGGGTCAGTGCCGGCCGATAGCTGCGGTCGGTCAGGAGGGCGTCGAAAACGTCTGCCACCGCTGTTATCCGACCTTCCAGTGGAATCTCTTCGCCAGTGAGCCCCTGTGGGTAGCCACTGCCGTCATAGCGCTCGTGATGGGTGAGGGCGATGGTTGCGGCGAGCTGCGACAGCTCGCTTTCGAAGTGCGCGAAGATCTCGTGCCCGACCACCGTGTGGTGCTCCATCTCCGCACGCTCTTCGGCGCTCAGTGGTCCCGGCTTGCGAAGGATCTCTGCCGAGGTGCCGATCTTCCCGACGTCGTGCATGGGAGCCGCTGCGCGCAGGAGGTCGACCCGGTCTGGATCGAGGTCCATCTTGGTGGCGAGGAAGGCGGCGATCGCACCCATCCGGTCGACGTGTTTGCCGGTCGAGGAATCGTGCAGCGCGATCGCCTTCGTGAGTCCCTTGATCGTCTCCTGTCGTGAGAGCCGTAGCGCGTCGATCGCTTTCTGCTGGGTTGTTGCGAGCTCGTCGCGCAGCCCGATCGCCTCATTCTCGGCGGTAATGTCAGTCGAGATGCCACCGACCGCGGTGATCTCGCCATCCTCGCCGAGGAGCGGAAACTTGACCGTCTTGAAGGTTCTCTTGACGTTCCCGACCTCGACGACCTCGTCGGCCTCGTAGGTCGATCCCTCGTCAAAGACTCGGCCGTCGATTCGCTTGGCGATCTTGGCGCCCTCGGGAGGCATGATCGCGGCATCGGTCAGGCCGATCAGATCGCCACGCTCTACTCCCGCCAGCTCATCCGCCTTAGCATTCGCCACGATGTAGCGATTGGATGCGTCCTTGGCGTAGATCGGCATCGGCGCCATATCGATGATCGTCTGGCGGCGGTCTTCCAGGTTCTGACTGTGGGCCCGACTGGCGATCTCCAGCTGGCGCCGACGCAAGGCGCTCATCACGGTGATCAGCAACTGTCCCGGCCAAAACGGCTCGACAAGGTAGCCGTACACGCCGCGGGCAAAAGCCTGCCTGGCAGCCTCCGGGTCGTCCTCTCCGGTCACCAGGACGACAGTTGCCGTATCGGGGTAATCGCGGACGATCTCTTCGACGAGATCCAGCCCGCTGCTATCCGCCGAGTGGAGGTTGCAGATGGCGAGCTGAAACGCGCCCGTGGCAAGCTTTCCGTGGGCTCCCTCAATGCTGTCCGTGAACTCGCACTCGTAGTTCTCACCCAAGGCGCTATCCATCAGCAGAAGCATCTCGGGGTGGTCGTCGGCCACCAAGATGCGGGCTTCCTGATCCGGCCTCTCCAAAAGCGCGGTCGGTGCACTGCGGAGTTGGGATGGTTTCGCGAGAGCCATGACTATGCAGCCATCGTTCGCGGCGCGCGGCCCTTGGGAACGTGCGTCAGATCCGGTGTGGGGCAGCCGAGGAGGAAACCCTGACCCCCCTCGATCGCTGGGTCGTGCATGACGTCGAGGTCGTGCGCGTGCCTGACAAAAGAGAGGATCTGCTCCGACTCGATCCCCTCGGCAATGACGAAGGCGTCGGCGCGGCGTGCGTAAGCAATGATCGCGACCAACACCGCTTGGGCCTGGGGGTCGTCGATGGCGGCTACGATCACCGACTGATCGATCTTGACGAAGTCGACAGGGAGATCGCGGAGCATCTCGAGGCCGGCGTTGCCGGCGCCGACGTCGTCGAGCGCGAGCCCGAAGCCGAGGCTGCGCAGTCGGGTCGCGTCGGCTATCACCTGATCGATGCGCGCCTCCGAGCGCTCGGTGATCTCGAGCACGACTCGGCTGGGGTCGAATCCGACCGCGTTCACGGCGCGAACCAGGCGATCGCCGTCGAGTGCGTTGTGAGTGAGCGACTGAGGGTGGACGTTGAGGAAGAGCAGCACGTCGTCGGGTAGCTCGTTCGCCCTCGCGAGCGCCGCTGCGCGGCAGATCGCGTCGAGCTCGTGGGCTCGGCCGATCTTCTCGGCGACGGCGAAGGCCTCGGTCGGGCCATCGAAGTCGTACTCGAGACCCGGGCGCGCCAGGGCCTCGAATCCGAGTACCTCGTCGTCCTGCAGTTTCCAGATCGGCTGGAACGCCGTCTCCAGGTGCGGCTCGGCCAGCAAGGAGCGTACGGAGTGGACCTTCTCCGGGGTCACGAAGGAGAGCTTTCCCGCGACGTCGTCGAACACGACCACGTGGCTGCCACCCGTGCGCTTGCCCTCATAGAGGGCCGCGTCGGCCTGCTCCCAGAGAGCCGCGGGGTTGTCCTGCACCTCGGGTGGGGCAACTGCGATCCCTGCTGTGAACGATGTCGCTGCACGGTTCTTATTGGCCTTGGCCAAGAGTCGCTCGACGGCGACGAGCGCCCGCTCAGCGTTGCTGCCCGGCATCAGAAGCGCGAACTCATCGCCACCGATGCGGAAAGCACGATCCTCGGCTCGGCCCGATTCGAGCACCTGCGCGATCTCGGTCAGCACCTGATCGCCTCTGCGGTGGCCGTAGCGGTCGTTGACGAACTTGAAGTCGTCGAGGTCGAGCAGTGCCAGCGCCATCGACTCCCGGCGTCGTGCGGCAAATGCGACCGCACGCGTCAGCTCCTCCTGGAAGGTGCTGTGATTGCCGAGGTTGGTGAGCGGGTCACGGGTGGCCCCCTTGAGCGCCTTGCCGTGGCGGCGGGCCAGCGAGCGGCCCCCGAGGAAGTAGAAGAGCGCCATCGCTACGAGCAGCGCCACGCCCGAGAAGACGACCGTCTTGTTTCGCAACGAGGCGACCTGCGCATGCAGTGCCGTCGCGTCCTGGTCGACCTCGAGCACGTAGGGGGCACCGCCGAGCTTGACCGGGACGACGAATTCGAAATGGGAGGCACGCTCGTTGGCCTCGGCCTTGAGTCCAGCGAAGCTGCGCCCTTCCTTCAGGGCCGCGGAAACGTTCGGGTTGGGGTCCGGGGTCCCCACCCGGTTGGAGTCGCGCGGACCGTCGACTTTCCGCATCTTGGCGTCGAACAACATTGCCGAGACCACGTCCGGCCGATTGAGGATCGAGTCCTCGAGATCGAGCACATCGTCCAGCGAGTCTGCAGGGTTGTCGCCTTCGCGATAGGCCTGTTCGAGGGCAACTCCGTCGGCGGCGTAGAAACGACTGCCCTGGTCGATCAGCTGCTGGCTGATCGCCCCGGTGAAGAAGATCTGACTGGCGACGACCAGCAGGGCCATGCTGAACACGAGGGCGAGCGTGAGTCTGAGACCGAATGCGTACCTGCGCAAGCCGCTGGCCAGTCGGCCGAGGCTGTGGTTGACGAAACGCCGCTGTCCGGGGCCTGCGCCGTCATCCGGCATGTCTTGCCGATTTGCAGTCAACTGGATTGGGAGGTTTCGATTCATGGGCTTCATTGGTGTGAATCCATCGGGTCTTGCCCCATCGTCGGGTGGGGCTTGGACATGACCTTGAATCCCAACCAGGCGCGGTTGGTGTAACGAACGTCCGGTCGAGTTATCAGCGGCGCACGCTGCCAGCGGGACCGCTGGCAGCGTGGCCTGATCGAGATGATTGCCCGCCACCGAAAGATGCCGCTACGGGCGGATCGGCTGCGTCGCGGTGTCGTACTTCATCTTCTTCGAGCTGCTCGGTCCCACGACGCCGGCGGAGCGTTGAAGAAACGCGCTCAAGTTACTCGCGAAGCGAGAGCACCTCGTCCAAGCCATTGATCAACAGATCTACGATTCGAGGATCGAAGTGGGCTCCCTTGCCGTCCCGGATGATCTCGACTGCATCCGGCATCGGTAGGGCAGGTCGATAGCACCGGTCACTCAGCAAAGCATCGAACACATCCGCGACGGCACTGATCCGCCCCTCGAGCGGAATCTCTTCCCCGGCTAGACCCTGGGGGTAGCCAGTGCCGTCGTAGTGCTCGTGATGAGTCAGGGCGATCGTGGCAGCCATCTGCAGAAGCTCGCTCTCGGAGCCGGTAAGTATCTGGTGGCCGACCACCGTGTGGCGCTCCATCTCTTTGCGCTCCTCGGCACTGAGGGGCCCCGGCTTACGGAGGATCTGTTCGGAGGTGCCGATCTTCCCCACGTCGTGCATCGGAGCTGCCTCGCGCAAGAGCTGGACGAACTCAGTGTCAAGCTTCAGATGGCGCCCCAAGAAGGCGGTGATCACCGCCATGCGGGTGACATGCTGTCCGGTGGAGGAGTCGTGAAACTCGATTGCCCTGGCGAGCCGCTCCACGGTCTCCAGGCGGGAGGACCGCAGCTCCTCGATCGCTTGCTGCTGGGCAAGTGCCATCTCGTCGCGAAGCCGAAGCGCCTCCTTTTGGGCAGTGACATCGGTAGAGATTCCGCAGACCGCGGTGGCTTTCCCATCCTCATCGACGAGGGGAAACTTGACGGTCTGGAATGTTCTCTCGGCACCGCCGATCTCAAGCGTTTCTTCGTCCTCGTATGTCGTGCCTTTCTTGAGTATCTGCCGATCGACGGTGCGGGTGCGGGTCAATGCCTCTGGGGCCATGATCGCCTCGTCGGTTTGACCCAGTAGCCGGCCTCTCTCCAGCCCTGCCAGATCGTCTGCCTGCGTGTTAGCGAAGACGTAGCGGAAGTCCTCGTCCTTCACATAGATAGGCATCGGGGCCATGTCGATGATCGTCTGGCGACGCTCTTCGAGGTTGAGCCTGTGCGCACTCTCGAAGTCTTCGAGTTCGCGCCGTCGCAGCGCATTCATTGTGGTGATCAGCAACTGCCCCGGCCAAAACGGCTTGACCAAGTAGCCGTGGACACCGTGGCCGCCGAAGCCGAAGGCCTGTCGCGCAACCTCCGGATCGTCCTTTCCGGTGATCAGGACTACGGCGGTCTCGGGGTGCTCTTCGGTGATTTCTTCAGCAAGGGCAAGTCCTGAGCCGTTCAGCATCTGAAGGTCACACAGAGCGAGATGAAATTGGCTGGATGCAAGCTTCTCGTGAGCCTGGGCAACGCTGCCTGCAAACTCGCACCGGTATCGGTCCCCCAGCGTCCTATCGACCAATCGCAGCATCTCGGGCTGGTCGTCGGTTACCAGGATTCGCGCCAGTCCAGGCTGGGCCAGTCCAGGCTGGGGTGGTGGACTTGAGCCTGCCGGGTGGGGGTTCACCGACTGTGCCTGTCACTCGGAAGCACAGCTTTGACGATCGCTCCTGACGCCGTCCCGAACCGCTCGGGTGTCGAGCTGTTCGTACCGGGTCTGGTTGCGCCTCCCGCAGAATTCACCGGCGGCTCCTCGAGCCGGGTGTTGGTCTAGTCAGATGCTCATAGACTTTGACTAGTCGAATAGAGCCTAGGTGTTCGAGAGTTCAAATGCAACTTAAAAGTTGACATTGCGCATGTGGTCCCTGCTTAGACCGATCCTGAATCGTTGTATTTATCGGACCAATGATTGAGCGTACCCAAGTGTGACTGTGACTGTACCCGTGTAGCGCGCAGATGGCCTGGTCAGGTGCGGATAAATGGCAGCACCGTGTCGAGGGCGGTCAGACGGAATATGTCTGCCACGTTTCCCCGGCCGCGTGTTACCCGCAGGCGGTCGCCATTGCTGATCGAGCGATGCCAGGCCATCACGAGGACACTGAGCCCTGCGGCGTCGATGAACGTCAGCTTTTCGAGATCGAGCAAGATCCGAAGGGCGTGGCTTGCCTCGGCCTCTCGCAGTTCACGCTCCAGGTAGGGGCACTCGAATAGATCGAGCTCACCCTCGACGCAAATGACATAGGCGCCGCCTTCTTTCGCGGCGGTGATCGCGAACAGCAGCGGGAAAGCGGTTTGCCCATTTGATCCAACCGGAGAGTCTTGGGTCTTGTGCATTTGACCTCCCTTCGGTGTGGAATGCACCGCATGTTGATACCCCCGCTTTTTGTGGTCCCCTAGGTCCGGCAGAGGGAAGACCTAGGGGACCGACCCGATGGCAATTCACGAGTTAGTCAGCGGTTGGCGTGATGAATCGACCGAATCGCTGCCAGATCCCACTCTTCTGACTGAGGCCTAAAAGCGCAATCCCCCAGACGTGTGAAGCAGCGTGGTTATCCCCCAAAGAGGCTAGTTACTAATGAGGAGCAGATACCAAGTCCTGAGCCATTCCCGATCGCAAGGGGAGTGTGTTTGAGAAATATCTTGCATCGTCAAGGACTGATCCATAATTTACGAATAGAAAGAAGTAATCAACAGGCATGGGCCTAGAGTCAAGGAGTTCGTGTGGCTTCTCCTGATCCACCCGGCAACGGGGAGAACGCGCAGTTTTTTCCTGACGGCGAGTCTGATTCGCAGGCGGCGGAGCGCCTGCGAACGGCGCTCGAGCGCTCACGTCATCCGATGCTGATCGCCGATGACCAGCGACGCTGGGTGACCGGGAATGCAGCTGCGTGCGACCTGTTGGGGGTCGCATGGGAGGAGATCCCCTGGCGCACGATGGACGAGTTCACATCTCCCGGCGAGCGTAAGAGACTCGAGGAGCAGTGGGGAGCCTTCTTGTCGAGTGGGGGGGCGGAGGGGTGGTATCAGCTATACGTCCCGGACCGCGGACATGTGCCAGTCGAGTTCAGTGCGACGGCCAACGTGCTGCCGGCCCGCCACCTCTCTGTCTTTATCCCACCCGACGAGGCCTTGGCTGAACAGGCAAAGGGTGCCTTGGCTCGCGAAGCGACATGGGCGCCGGTCGCTGTAGAGGGGGCTGGCCGGCTGCAGCTCACCCAGCGAGAGCGGGAGGTGATCACGCTGGTCGCTTCCGGGCTACAGAGCGGCGACATCGCGGAGCATCTGTTCCTTTCTCCGGAGACGGTCAAGTCTCACGTTCACAACGCTTTGGCCAAGCTCGGCGCACATACCCGTGCGCATGCGGTAGCGATTGCGTTGGTCACTGGGCAGATCACCTGGGAGATATAACGTCCCCGCGGCGAGCGGGTAATAACACTTAGTCCTTCCGGGGGATATTTGCCACGCCTCATATGTCCGGGGGATTGTGTCGCTCATTCGGCACGCGGATAGTGCATCGATGGCGTTCTCGCCGATGACTGAGCCGGTCTTGACCCAGGACATGCACGTCCACTCGACTTTCTCGGACGGCGCGGACACGATCGAGGAGAACGTCGCCGAGGCAGAGCGGATCGGCTTGACGGAACTCGCTTGTGTCGAGCGCGTGCGAGGGGACACTAAGTGGGTCCCTGACTACGTCGCGGCGGTCAGAGAGAGCCAAAAGCAGACACCGATTGTCTTGCGCTGTGCAGTCGAGGCCAAGATCCTCGATATCTACGGCTGCCTTGACCTTCCCGCCGAGCTGGAAGGGATCGATGCGGTATATGCGGCAAGCCATCAGGCGCCGTCGCCCGATGGACCGATGAATCCTCGCTCCACGCGCGAACGAATCGAAGTGGGGGAGCTCGATCCGCAGATGGTGCTCCGATGGATAGTCAGCGGGACGGTCGCCGCGGTCCGCGACCACGAGCACCTCGTCATAGCCCACTTGTTCAGCGTCCTTCCAGGGCTTGGGCTCGACGAGCGAGATGTATCGCCAGATCTGATCGACTCGCTTGCGATTGCGGCGGCCGAGTCCAATGCCCGGGTCGTGGTCGACGAGCATTGGAGGTGTCCAGCGGTGCGGACCCTGCGGCCGTTCCTGCAGCACGGCGTTCCGCTGCTGCTGGGCAGCGGTAGCCATGACAGCGAGACAGTTGGCCGCTACGGCTATTGCGCCGGCGTCTTGCGCGAGCTCCAGCCACTGCCTCTTGCGCGTGCCTGAGGCAGTCCATGTGC
This sequence comes from uncultured Solirubrobacterales bacterium, assembly GCA_963715455.1. Lineage (GTDB taxonomy): Bacteria > Actinomycetota > Thermoleophilia > Solirubrobacterales > 70-9 > VRUE01. The sequence goes on from OY970245.1 coordinate 1,425,897, forward strand.
CTGACGAAACAGACAAACAGGCGTAGAGCACTCAGGAAACATTCGTCCGGCCTGGGCCCTGCGACTCAGGACTTGGGTCTCGGCACCGATGCGAAGTGGACACCGGAGCAGACCATCTCTACCCAGGCACCCCCGTCGTGAGGCGGGTCCGCAAAGCTACGGGACTCCACCGGAGTTCGCCGGGCCGCCGTAGGACTGCCACTACTCCATCGCCCTTCGGCGATCAGTGCGGTCAAGGAACGTTGTACCGGCTGCTCCAGATAAGGAAGGACATCTATGTCCAGCCCGACCCATCTCAAGCGCGGGTTCGCGGGGATCATCCTCGCCGCGGCCCTCGCCCTCGCCGTTCCGGCTGCCGTTCAGGCCGCTCCGGTGAACCTTGCCACCTCCAGTCCCTTCGTGGTCCTCGCCGGCACGACGGTCACCAATGAAGGCACCTCGATTCTCAACGGCGATCTCGGGGTGGCCCCAGGGACCGCGCTCGTCGGCTTCGGCTCGCCTTCCGTGGTGAACGGAGCCGAACACGCAAGCGACGGCGTCGCCAGTGGAGCGCAATCCGATCTCACCAATGCTTACAACGTGGCGGCCGAACAGCCGTCCGAACTCCTGTCGGGTGATCTCGGTAACAGGGAACTGGGTCCCGGTACCTACAGCTATGCCTCGGATGCCCTTCTGACGGGTGCGCTCACCCTTGACGCCGAAGGCAATCCCGATGCGGAATTCGTCATCCAGATCGGCTCGCAACTCACAACTGAATCGGCCAGCTCTGTCGTGCTCATAAACGGAGCATCCCCCTGCAACGTCTACTGGCAGGTGGGCAGCTCGGCTGAACTCGGAACCACCACGGCCTTTGCGGGCAACTTGATGGCGCTGACCTCCATCTCACTCAACAATGGAGCCGTGGTGAATGGGCGCATGCTCGCCCGCAACGGCCAGGTCAGCCTGATCAACAACGTTCTCACCCGCCCTCTGTGCGGGATTGGGTCGACGACGCCGCCCGCAGTCCCGCCGGGCGGTCCGGGCGCCGAGTCCCCAGGTGGTCCCGGAACTACGGGTCCCGCGGCATCGGGTGGGCCGGTGGTCGGTCCCAATCGAGTCCCGCCCGATCTGAGAGGCCCAAAAGGAACCCGGAAGGGCAAAGCTACAGTGCGACCTGCGCCGCGCGAGGCCTGCACCTCTGGATTCCGCGCCACGGTCAGGGGTCACATGATCAAGCGCGTCGTCTTCAGCCTGGACGGCAAGCCGATGGGCAGCCGGACCGACTCGCCGTTTGCGATGTCGGTACGGGCAGCTCCCGGAGCGCATCGGGTAAGCGTCCGCGTCACGTTTACGGACGCCACCCAAGCGAAGACCATGGCGCTCCCCTATCGCGCCTGCGCCGCGGCGCTGCTCCAGCCGCGCCGCGGCCCATCCCAGTTCACGGGATGACCCGCAGGGCTGACGATGTCTCCAACCCCGCCGGCGCTCGCCGGCGGGGTTCGGCGTTGGCATCGGCGTTGGTCGCGTTGTCAATTGGCTGCGTCTTCGCTGCTCCCGTTGGAGCCGCTGCCCCCCGAGTACCCGCGAGCCAGTCGCTTGTGGTGCTCCTGCACGATCACGTCGCCCGGACTGGGCCAGATGCGCATGCGGGGCGGATCGAATCTGTCGCTGCCCGCCGGCCGCTGACGGGAGCTCGCACCGTCCTTCCAATCCTTAGCCGTGCAAGCAGCCGAAAGAGGGGGTCGTGGCTGCATGTCCGACTCCCCGGGCGGCCCAACAGTCACAAGGGCTGGATCTCCACGAACCGGACGAGACTCACCTCCACTGGCTGGCGCGTCCTGGTTGAGATTTCGACCCGACGCGTCACCGTCTACCGCGGCGGTCGCGCCTGGCGCCACTTCCGTGCAGTGGTCGGCGCGCCCTCGACGCCGACTCCGCGGGGAGCGTTTTTCATCGAAGAGGCCCTCGCGCTCTCCTCCTATGAAACCGGCGGACCGTTCGCGCTAGCCACCAGCGCCAGGTCGAATGTCTTTCAGGAATTCGAGGGCGGCCCGGGCCAGATCGGCATTCACGGGACGAACAACCTCGTAGGCGCACTCGGCACGGCCGCTTCACACGGCTGTATTCGGCTCAGCACCCGCGCAATCACCTGGCTGGCGAGACGTATTGGTGCCGGTGTTCCATTGACTATCGCGCGGTAGGGGGGTCAAGTTATGTACACCTGCTGCCGATACTTGAAAGACGGTCGCCTTCCCGCTGATCCCAGGCTCACCAGGCTGACCAAGCAGGCACTTGGCCGTCGCCCTCATCCACTCGGTGGATTCGAGGCCCGGGACACTCCCGGCACTGCAGTCAAGAAAGCGGGTAGAGACATGCGCAGTCGGCGATATCGGAGCATCCTGCTCTTCGCAATAGGCGCAATAGCCGTTCTGTGTCCCGCCGCGATCGCTGTTGCAGCTTGCCCGTTGCAGCCCTTGCCACCCTGCGGCTCTGCGGGGCTCACCGGTCGGGCCGGAACTTCTTTCCGCTGCGGTCACCGGCCGCCGCCGGTTTGTCACACGGATCGAGGCCCACGAGGGCCAAGGGGAGCTACTGGAAAGACAGGCTCCCCCGGTAAACCTGGGGCAACGGGAGCCAAGGGCGCTACGGGCGCTTCCGGTTCTCAGGGACCAGGAGGCAATCCTGGCGTTGCCGGCAGCAACGGAGCCGCGGGTGCCGCCGGACCGCCAGGCACGGCTGGGCCTGTGGGCCTGCAGGGCGTCCAGGGCGAAGTTGGCGCTGCAGGGGAGACGGGGGCCAGCGGGCCCCAAGGAGAAGTTGGCTCGAATGGGGCGCCAGGCGCTCAGGGCGAAGAGGGCCTTCCGGGCGAAGTCGGAGCAACGGGCCCAGAAGGCCCCGCTGGAACGCCGGGACCTCCGGGTGAATCTGGCCAGCAGGGAACCCCTGGCGGCGAAGGCACTCAAGGGCCGGCCGGCATACCAGGCGCCACCGGGGCAACCGGTCCCGCCGGCTCGAGTGGGCTCTCGCAATACGCATACATCTACAACTTGGGCGGACAGACCGTCCCGCTCGAGGCCGACGTGACTTTCGATTCCAATGGCGTCCTGACGCCCGGCATTACCCACGCGCTCGGTGCTGCCGGGGTCACGCTCACGACCGTCGGCACCTACGAGGTCACCTTCTCGGTGTCTGGTACCGAGCCCAGCCAGATGGCGCTGCTCGTCAACGGCACCTTGGTTCCGGGAGCGGTCTACGGCTCAGGCGCCGGCACCCAGCAGAACACTGGGCAGGCGATCTTCGTTGCTCCAGCTGGCGCCGTGCTCACGGTGAGGAATCACACCTCGAGCGCCGCGGTCGGCCTCGCGACGCCGATTGGAGGGACGCAGCCGAGCTCGAATGCCTCCCTAGTCATCGAGAAGCTCGCCTAGCTCCCAGGCTCAACCTGCAAGAAAGGCCACCATTGCAAGATCCCCAGGACATCACGCCGACCGCCAGTTCAAGGCACCCCGTGTCAGCGCTCCGGCGTCATCTCTGGGCCTTGGTCCTGACCCTCATCGCTGGGTCCAGTCTCCTGCTCGCTGCGTGCGGTTCCTCGGAGTCGACCGCCACCCTCAACAGTGGGAAGATCGAGCGGGCGATTGCACAGAGCAGCTTGGCTCAGCGCGGACAACGTGCCCAGGTGAGCTGTCCATCAGCGGTCCCTCAGGTGGAGGGGCTGAAGTTCTCCTGCACAGCCGTCGTCGGATCAGTCAGCACGCGATTCGTCGTCGTCGAGCTAGATGAATTCGGGCATGTTCGCTACGAAGCCCGTTGGCGGCAGAGGTAGCGCCGGCCGGCCGCTGAGCGGTTGCCGATGTCCTTGCCCGGCAACTTCCAATTCTCAGTCCGGAAACCGGGGTTCGAATCCCCGTAGCGGTACTGATCCTGACGGTGGTCGAATGGCTCGTCCCCTGCGATGGCCGCAGGTGATCCACTATGAGGTCTGCGACGATCTTGCGTCAGTGATCATTCGAGACACGCCATGGAAGGCGATGCTCGGCAGGGACGAGCGTGACGCGACCACGGAGGAGATCGCCGTCCTAGAGGCCGAGTACGGGCCATTCCTGCTTGCGGACGGCGAGGGGTAGACCGGCGCGACCTATCTTTCGGCGGGCGTCCACAGAGCCGACACCGGCAGCGCCCAGAGATCGGGGCCGAAGCGGAGCGTGTCGGCTCCGGTGTGTATGACGGCGCCAAGCTTGAATCGGTCTCCCAGCTTGCTCTGGAGGTGGCGAAGGGCGCCGAAGTCACCGGAACGAGCGGTGGCTCCCAGCTTGACCTCGATGCCGCATACGGACCCGTCTCCGCGCTCGATCAGGATGTCGATCTCGCGACCACCCGCGGTCCGGAAGTGGTGGACGCGAACGTTGGCCTCGGCCCACGCCGCCTGCTTGACGAGCTCCATCGCCACGAAGTTCTCGAACAGTGCCCCGGCGAGCGCCGTCTCGTCCTCTTCGAACCGAGCCTGGTCGTAGTCGAGCAGACGACAGGCCAGGCCGGTGTCCGGAAGCCAGACCTTTGGCGCCTTGATCATCCGCTGACCGATGTTGCGGCTCCAGGCCCTGGCGCGGATCAGCAGGAATAGCTGCTCCAGCAGGGCCAGGTATCGCTGCACGGTGGGACGACTCATCCCTGCATCGCGGGCAATCCCGGTGGGGGAGAGCAGGCCGGAGACGCGCGTCGCGGCCAGACGGAGCAGCGTGGGGAGCTCGTCGAGCTGTTGGGCTTTGCGGGTGAGGTCGCGAACGTCGCGCTCCAACGTCATCGCGAGATACTCCTCGAACCATCTCCCGCGCCTCCCCGAGTCACCGCGAGCGATTGCCTCGGGGTAGCCCCCCGTGGTGAGCGCCTCCGCGATGGCCGGGCGACCAAGCGGTGCATCGGTGAGCTGGGCGACGCGACCCGCGAAGAGGTCGTCGATGAACGTCTCGCGCCGGCCGTGCAGCTCGCCTTGCGAGAGTGGCCAGAGCGGCACCCGCTCCGCCCTGCCCACAAGGGACTCCGAGATGCGAAGGGTGGCCCAGACGTTCGCCGAACCGGTGAGCATGAACATCCCCGCCGGGCGCTTCCCGCCGGCGCGAGCGCGGTCCACCCGGGCCTTGATCGCCGGCAGCAGGGCCGGCGCCTTCTGGAACTCGTCGATGCAGAGGGGGAGGGTTGCGTTCTCGACGAACCCGGTCGGATCGTCGTTCGCCGCTTCGCGAGGGCCGTCGTCGTCGAGGGTCAGGTAGCGCGCGTCGCGCTCGTCGGCCACGAGGGATGCGAGCGTGCTCTTGCCAGCCTGCCGAGGGCCGACGACGATGACCACGGGCGTATCGTCGAGGGCGGCATCCAGCCTTGCCTTGATATGCCTCCCGTAGAGCCAAGACATCTGATAACCGCTCAGATTGTATCTGATAATCGCTCAGAAGCCCCCTGTGGATCGCTCAGGGGCGCAACCCTCAGCGAAATGGGCTCGTTCTCGATCCGGGCTACTCGGTTCGACTTATGTCTCGGTGGGGGTATGGCTCTAGCAAGCCAACTCGGTCCGTGACGAGGCCATGAACCTCGTTTCGGCAACAGTTTCGGCAACAGGATGCAGGCGCGGCGTGGAGATGGCAGCGCTCGCGCGACTCGAGGAGATGCCCTTGCTGTTGCCGCCGTGCCGTGCCGAGCCTGCCTGCCTGACTTCGTCGCCGACTGTCCTCAACGGGACGAAGCGCCGCCTCGCGATCAGAACGATTTCCCTCGATGGATGCTCTGTCCTCTCTTTGCAGCAGCTCGACGTCGGCCGACGGGCAGCCGAGGTGATCGAGGAGCTGACCGAGCGCTACGAGGTCCTGGCGCTCGACCAGGAGGAGCTTCTGTAGCGCTTCACCATCGACGATGCGCGCTTTCCAGACGAGGCGGTGGGTACGACTGGCCTCAGTGTTGGATGAGATCGACGGCTGGCAGAGTCACTTAGCTGGCCGAAGCGGCTCGATCAGGTGTAGTGCCCCAGTCACGCTACTCCCGACCGGAGCCGGCGAACGTCCAGAGCTTGTTGCCGACGAAGTTGAAGGGCATCGCCAGCGCGACCGCGATCGCCTGCGCGGCCAGCTCGCCGACCGAGGTACCGACCACCAGCGCCTCGAGCACGGCGAGGTTGATCAGCAGCGCGGCGATGCTCACGGTGAAGAAGCGCGCCGCCTGAAAACCCGCGTGGCCGTAGCCGGGGCCGAAGGTCCAGCGGCGATTCCAGAAGAAGTTGCTTGAGACCGCGACACAGAAGGCGATGATCGCGGCGAGCACGTAGTGCATATCGAGGAGACTGGCAAGCACGGCGAACACGGCCAGGTTGACCATGTAGCCCAAGCCGCCGACGACGCCGAACTTGAGCAGCTGCACCCAGTTTGCCGGCCGACGGGTGGCGAGGCCTATCCGGTTGGCGAGCGCACGAGCGGGACTCATCGACTCACCCCCTCCGGCGCTTGCATACCGTCCGTGATTACCGCGTTGCGGCCAAACCCGGTGCGGGCATCCCGCAGCGCCAGGACGGCAACCCGATGGATGCCTCTCGCCATGTAGCGGGTGAGGGTGAGCCTCTCCAGCCTCACCCGCTCGACCGGGCGGAAGGCCGGTGGCAGGTTCGGCGGCCGTCCCACCACGACCGCCTTGCTGATCACGTCGACCTCGCGGATCGGCACCTTGCCACGGTACTTGCGCCGCGACTTTTGGCCTAGGTAGAACTGAACCCCGTCGGCGGCGAGCGTCCAGGTAACGATTGCCCGCGGTCGGACTGGCGGCCCGAGCCGCTCGACCACATCACGGAAGTCCGGCCGCTGCAGGTTGAGCGTGCGGGTGATGTGGATGTCGAAGGCCAGCCAGTAGGCGCAGAGCATGGCCGCAAGCACGATCCCTACACGGCGGGCGCCGCTCGCCGCGAAGCCGGCTGCGGCGGCGAGGAAAAGCGGGATCAAGGCGGGCAGCAGGTTGCGCTCGACGACATAGTCGCGGCCGGCCAGGGCGATGCCGGCGGCGACCGCCACGACACCCAACCCAAGCGTCAGCCCCAGCGCCGCCGCACGCTTCTCACGGATCGAGCCGCGAAACGCAACCAGCAGCAGAGCGAGGCCGATCAGCAACACCGGGATCACCGCGTAGCGCTCGCGCGGGGGCTGGGCGATCACGTGGCCGGTCTCTCCCATCAAGAAGCTGCCACCGGTCTCGAAGAGGCGGGTAGACAGCGGGCTGTGATCGATCCAGCCGATGTGGGTCGGGTCGATCTGGGCGGAGATCAGCGGCAGCAGCGCCAGCCCGACCGCGACGACGGCGCCGACCGCGAAGAGCACCGGACGCCATCTCGCCCGCAACGCGACCAGCAGCCAGATCGCCTCGATCGCCACCGCGAAGACGGCGAAGTAGTGGCTGCAGAGGGCGAGGGCGGAGGCGAGCGCCCACAGCCCCAGGTCCCGCCCTTCGCGGGTGCGCAGCGACCGCGCGAGGAAGAGCAGGGCGAGGGCGCCGAAGAAGACGAGCAGCGCGTAGGAGCGCGCCTCCTGCGAGTACCAGATCAGCATCGGGCTGACGGCGACGAGCGCGGCGGCGATCAGGCCGGTGCGGGCACTCGCCAGCTCGCGGCCGATGAGGAAGGCGACGGGGACGGTGGCCGTGCCGAACAGTGCGGTCAGTGAGCGCAGGCCCACCTCGCCGGTGCCGAACGCCTTCGCCCAACCCCAGGCCAGCACGTAGTAGAGGGGCGGGTTGGACTCGCTCCCCTTTACATGGCCGAGCATCTCGGTGAAGCTGCCGGGGATCACCCGTGCCGCGGTGATTATCTCGTCGTGGTGATAGCTCTGCACGCCGAGGCTGGCGAAGCGGACGGCGATCCCGAGCGCGGTCAGGCCGGCGAGCGCCCAGAGGACGTTGTCACGGAGCTGTGCGGGCATCAGGGGGAACAGCGGTTCTCGGGCATCGGCCGCTCGGGGCCGAAGGAGGGCGGAAGGGTCGCGGCGGAATTGCCCCAGGCGCGGTTCGGGCGCGCCCCAAGGCGGTAGGTGAGGGTTGCCCCCCGCGCCAGCGCGCAGTAGGTGGTCCAGGGCCGGCCGTAGGGATGGCCGTTGAAACGCATCCGCTGAATGTATGGGGCTCGGCGCAGGGGGGTCCGCTCGGCCGAGGCGACGATCCGCAGCTTGCGCCCACTCGCCAGCCTCACGGTTGCCCGCTGGAAGAGAGGGCTGCCGATCGCCAGCACTCCGACGCCGGGCACCTCCGGGTAGAGGCCGAGCGCCCCGAGCACGTACCAGGAGGAGAGCGTGCCGAGGTCGTCGTTTCCGGGGTACCCGGCTGGGGTGGGGCCGTAGAGATCCAGCAGGGCGCGGCGCACCGTCGCCTGCGTCTTGAACGGGCGCCCGGTCCAGTTGTAGAGCCAGGGGACGTTCAGGTTCGGCTCGTTGCCGAGCAGGGCGTGATCGGCGTGGGTCGCTCCCGCGCCGCCGTTCAGCTTGCGCAGGAAGCGATCGAGCCGACCCGTCGCCCTGGCCCGCCCGCCGATCGCGGCGAAGAGGCCGGCGGGGTTGTGGGGCACCATCCAGGTGTACTGGACCGAGTTGCCCTCGGCGAAGCCGGCGCCGCGCAGGTTGTCGTAGCGGTCGGCAAAGGAGCCGTCGGCAAAGCGCGGCTCGATCAGGTCGCTGCGCGGGTTGAGCAGGTTGCGCCAGTTGTCCGAGCGCGCCATGAAGGAGCGGTAGGTGGTGCGATCGCGCAGAGCGCGCGCAGCGAACTGGGCGATCGAGAAGTCGGCGACCGCGTACTCGAGCGTGGTCGCCGCCGAGGCCCAGACTGCCTCGGGATCGCCGAACAGCGAGTTGGCGTTGCGGTGTTTGACGTCGATGTCGAAGGGCACGTAGCCATGCGCCTCGTACTCCTCGAGCCCCTGGCGCTGGACATAGCTGCCATCGGCGCTGCGACAGCCATCGCTCGCGCCCTTGACCATCGCCGCCAGTGCGGCGGTCTCGTCGAAGCCGCGGGCGCCGAAGGCGGATGCGGATGCGATGATCGGGTCGGCTGGGTCGCCGACCATCGTCATGCTCTGGCCGTTGGCGTAGGACCAGCGCGGCAGGCAGCCGCTCTGCGCCGCCGCGGCGAGCATCGAGGCGACGATGTCGCTCGCGCGGCGCGGCATCAGCATCGCCAGCAGCGGGATCTGGGTGCGGTAGATGTCCCAACCGGACAGGTCGGCGTACTGGGTGCGCGCGCCGCTGTTGTGGAGGAGGCCGTCCATGCCGATGTAGGCGCCACCGGCGTCGTTGAAGGTCCGGGGCGACATCAACGCGTGGTAGAGAGCGGTGTAGAAGGTGTCGAGGTCCCGCCGCGCGCCGCCGCTCACCCGGATCGACCCGAGAGTGCGGTTCCAGCGCCCCTCCGCTGCGGCGGCGAGGCGCCGGAAGGAGGCGCCGCGACTCTCGGTGGCGAGGTTGGCGCGGGCGCCGGCGACGCTGACGAAGGAGATCCCGACCCTGACCCCGACGATCGGGTCGCGTCGCGTGTCGAAGGTCGCGTAGGCGCCGGCCTGCGCGGTGCGCGAGGCGACGTTCGACGGTTGCCTTTGGTCCGAGGCGGTGGTCGCGCCCGGACTCAGCCTCTGACGCGTCCAGGTGCCGTAGGCGTCGAAGGGACGGTCGAAGACTGCCGCGAAGTGGACCTTGTATCGCGGCCGCTGGGCACAGAAGTAGCCGCTCGACGTCGAGCCGGTGATCTCGCGTCCCGCGGGATCGATCTGGACCTCGGCGAAGTCGTTGGCCTTGGCGCTGCCACCGGCATCGATCAGCACGCTCGCGTGCGGGGAGCGGGGGAAAGCGAAGCGCGCCATCCCCGTGCGCGTGGTCGCGGTCAGGTCGACGCCGATAGCGCCGCCCCGCGCGGGGTTGAGGCGGACCGCGTAGCGGCCTGGGCTCGCCCGCTCCTGGCGGTGCGAGAAGCCGGGCTCGAAGCGTCCGGCGAGGCCGGCGGTGTCGGGCGGAGCCGGCGGGGCGTCAAGCGGCTCGGTGGTCGGCAGGAACGGGAAGTCGCCATACAAGGAGCAACCGGCGCCGTTGAGATGGGTGAGGCTGAATCCAGTGATGTGGCGGTCGCGGTAGTCGTAGCCGCCGGAGTGCCGGTCCGAGGGCGTGGTGTCGGGCCCCCACTGGACCATGCCGAAGGGAACGGTCGCCCCGGGGAAGTTGTGCCCGCCGCCGAAGGTCCGCAGCCCGGGCCGGGTACCGGCGAGGGGGTTGACGTGGTCAGCGAGGCTCGCCGCAGACACCGAAGGGAACGCGAAAGCGACGATCAGTAGCGCTCCCAGGGCCTTGATGAGCACTCGTCGCACGAAGCAAACACGCTACATGTCCTCTGAGCTGGGGTTTCGCCAGGCACGGTGCGGAATCGGCAGCGCTCGCGCGACTCGAGGAGACGCCCTCGCTGACGCCGGACGCAGAGCGCTTCTGGATCGGCGAAACCGTGGCCGAAGAGATCGAAAGGGCGCGGGCCCGAAAGACCTCGCTGGAAATTGCCGCGCGGACGCTTGCCGCACGCTATCCCGCGGCACCCGACGTCAGCCAATTTCGGCGACTCGCCGGGAGCCATATCGTCGCGCGCACCCGCTCATCATCGGATCGAAGCTAACCGCGACTCGGCGTCAGCGAGACGGCAGCTGGGGCAGGCCACGGTGGCCTGCCGCGTTGCGGGCCATAGTTCCGGCGTCCGATAGGCCCTCCCAGCGTGGCTCCCTTGCCTTGCAAGCCGACTCGGCTCGTTCCTCAAAGAGCCGAGCCAGGGTGTTGAGGGCCACTGCGACCTCGATCTCCGCCTCGGCCAAGGGCGGGCGGGCATTCAGATGGCCGGGCAGATCGACCGTGAACTCGCTGAGCCTGGCCGCCCCTTTCATTGCCTCATCCAGCTCTTGCCGCACCTCCCGTTCGATGCGATCGGCGGCGTCCTGATCCGCGGTGAAGTCGACCATGCTGGCGCCATCCTCACGGCCTTTGCGGACGACTGCGACTTCGGCGGTCGATCAGAGCGACCACGATCACGAGCGTGTGCTCGCTGGAGCCAGTCTCGATATGCACCGCGTCGGTTGCTGAGGCCCCGGTGAATCTCAGGCGGTCGATGGTGAAGCCGCGGCATCACCAACAGCGAAATCGAACTCTTCCTCGTCAAAGGGCTCTGCCATTCCCCTCCGACTACTGGAGCAAGGGGGAGCGGACCTTCCCTCTCTGGCGGTTCGAGTTGTACCCGAGCGTCGGGCCGCGGCCGAGGAGAAGTCGCTCCACCAAGAGGACACCTAACTCTGGCGCCGGCGCCTTGGGGTGGACGCCAGTAGCTCTCAAGCCGGCACGCTTTGCCGCTGTAATGTGAGGCATGGCCCTAACCTCATCGCGGGGCGTTTCTAGGCCGAGGGTGCTCATCGTCGGCGGCGGCGTTGGCGGGGTCGAGGCAATGGTCGCTCTGCATGACCTCTGCGGAGATCGCGCTGCGATCGTCGTCCATGCGCCGCGCCGCGAGTTCCTCTATCGACCCCTGGCTGTCACCGAGCCCTTTGGCGTCGGCGAGGTGCTCAAGTTCGATCTTCAGCAGCTGACCGAGCGCTGCGGTGCTTCCTTTTCTCTCGACAGCATCGTCTCCGTCGACACTGATGGACAGCGCGTCACAACGCACGACGGGAACGGGGTCGACTACGACTATTTGATCGTGGCTTCCGGCGCACGGATGCTTTGGACCGTGCCTGGAGCTGCGACGTTCTGGGGGGTTTCAGATGAAGGCGCTTCCGTGGATGTGGTGCGCGAGCTCCAAGCCGGTGCGTTGCGGAAAGTGGTCTTCACGATGCCAGCGGGACTCGGGTGGCCGTTGCCGATCTATGAGCTGGCCCTCCTCGCCGCGGCGCAGTTGAACGATGCAGACGCCCCGAGTGCGGAGCTGAGAATCGTCACCCCGGAGGATGCGCCCCTCCAGTTGTTCGGGGTGGGCGCCAGCGAGCAGATGGGCCAACTGCTCGCCGAGCGTGGGATCGGGATCGTCACCGGCGCTAGTCCCGTCAAGTTTGAGAACGGGCAACTGGACATCGCCCCAGGGAATTCCATCGAAGCCGACGCAGTAGTGAGCGCGCCAAGTTTCAAGGGAAGGCCCGTTGAGGGAGTTCCCCACGACGAGGACGGCTTCATCCCCATTGACGAGCACAGTCTGGTTCGAGGTCTCCAAAACGTCTTCGCCGTCGGAGATGTGACGAGCTTTCCCGTCAAGCAGGGCGGCATCGCGACCCAGCAGGCAGACGCGGCTGCGGAAGTGATCGCAGCTCAGATCGGTGGCCAGGTCGAGCCTCAACCGTTTGAGCCGGTGCTGCGTGCAGTGCTGCTCACCGGGGAGGAGCCGAAATACCTCTATGGGAAGCTGGGCGGCGGCCACGGAGAAACCTCGACGTTCAGCGACGATCCACCGTGGCGCGATGAAGGCAAGATCGTCGGGAAATACCTGGCGCCATTTCTAGCCTCGACCTCCGACGCCGCCGCGCGAGCCCTTCGGCCTTCGTCGGACCGCTCCTGACTGCTTGACATGCCGGAGGTGGTCGTCCTGCTGTTGGCCGCCTGCGGCACCACCCTTGCCACCGGCCTCGGGGCGATCCCGGTCTTCTTTCTTGGTCATCGGGCGGCCCAGCTAACGCCGCTACTTCTCGGCTTCGCAGCCGGAGTGATGGGTGTGGCATCGATCGCCGGCCTGTTGATCCCCGCCACCGAAGAAGGCTCGACCCTGGCGGTGGTCAGTGGGCTCGCGGCGGGAGCTGGGCTGCTAGGCGTGGCCCGTTCGCGGCTGGACCCTCACACCACCTTCATGGGGCGCTCCGGTCCCGGCGCCAGTACTTCGGCCCTGGTCTTCCTCGTGCTCTTTGTCCACAGCCTCCCCGAGGGGTTCGCAGTGGGTACGGCCTTCGCCTCTGACCGTGCCGGGCTCAGCTTGTTCGTGATCCTCGCGATCGCGATCCAGAACATTCCCGAGGGAACCAGCGTCGCCATCCCGATGGCCGTTGCCGGATTCAGCCGCACCCGTCAGTTTTGGGCAGCGGTTGCCACCAGCGCCCCGCAGCCGGTCGGTGCGTTGCTCGCGTTCCTCCTCGTCGAGCAGATCCGGGGGTTGCTCCCCTTCTCTTTTGCATTCGCTGCCGGGGCGATGCTCTCGTTGATAGTCATCGAGATGCTGCCGAAGGCTTATGCGAGATCAACGGATCGCATCGGGCCGAGTGCCGGCATAGCTGTCGGCAGCATCCTGATGTTGACGCTGAGCCTCCTGCTGGGTGTTTGACAGCGGACAGGTGCCATGTCCTATGTGTCTGTCTCAACTGGTGCGGCTCTTACGGCGATCCGCTGGATCGCCCACAAGCCCAGGCCGAGGCAAAGGAGCGCTCCGGCTCGCAGCCAGGTCTCGCCCTCAACTTGGGTCATGACGACAGCACAGGCAGCAATGCCAAGGAGCGGGAGTACGAAAGGCACCTTGAAGTGGTCATGGTCGACACGGTCTTGTCGTAGGAGCAGAGCCGAGACGTTGACGGCAATGAAGACGCCCAAAAGGAGAAGCACCGTCGTATCGGCCAGCGCCCCAAGGTCACCCGTGAGGATCAGGCCCGCCGCGATCAGGGTCGTGAACGCGATCGCAACTATGGGGGTCTTGCGCCGACTCAAGCGACCAAATGACGAGAGCAGCACGTCCTCTTTGGCCATGCCATAGAGCAAGCGCGAGGCCATGATCATGTTGATCAACGCGCCGTTTGCCAAGGCCATCAGTCCGATTGCCGAGAAGACCTTGGTCGGGACTGACAAGGGACCGATCTGAATGACCTCGAGCAGCGCCCCGCTGGAGGCTTCAAGACGTTCGGTGGGGACTGCCATTGAGGCGACGATCGTCACGACGAGGTAGATCGCCCCGGCGATAGCCAGGCCGGCGAACAGCGCAAGGGGATAGGAGCGCGCCGGATGACTCGTCTCCTCGGCGATGTTGACCGAGTCCTCGAAGCCGATCAGGGCGTAGAAGGCGAGCGCGGCGCCGGCGAGAATCGCCAAGGCGGGAGCTGAGCCTTGCTTGAACTCGACGGCTCTGCCCGGGTCGCCCTCGCCACTGGTGAGGGCGGCTATCCCGATGACCACCACCAGGGCGAGCCCGCCGAGCTCGACGAGCGTCAGGACGACGTTCAGCCGAACTGAGATCAGGATCCCGATGAAATTGATCAGGGCCACGGCTGCGATGAAGACGAGGGCGGCCACCGCGACCGGAACGGCAACGAACTCGGCGAGGTAGTCGCCGCCGAAAGCCCTCGCGAGTGCGCTCGCCGAGGTGACGCCCGAGGCCATAACCGCAAAGGCGACGAGGAAGGCGACCAAAGGACTTCGGAAAGCCTCCTTGGCGTAGAGGGCGGCCCCACCCGCGCGGGGGTACTTCGTCACCAGCTCGGCGTAAGAGCCGGCGGTCAGTGCGGCGAGTAGGAGAGCGACCAGGAACGACACCCAGATCGCGCCCCCCACCTCGCCGCTGACCACGCCGACCAGCGCGTAGATCCCGCCGCCCAAAATGTCGCCGAGGATGAAGAAGAAGAGCATCCGCCGCGAGACAACGCGACGCAGCGTCCTCGGATGTCGGTCGCCTCCGGTTACCGACCGTTCCCGGCGTGAGAATGGCTTTGATGGACGAATCACGCGGTCTGTTCGCCGGGGAGCTCAGAGATCATTCAACCGCTCGGGTCCCGATCATCTCGCCGTCGCAGTCCACTGCCGAAGCACGCCGCTACATGGTTGGCAGGTCATTCGATTTCGTTGACGAGATCGTGGTGCTCGATGAAGGCAGGCTAGTCGGCCTCATTGCGCTGAGCCGGTTGCTGGAGGCTCCAGAGCACACGCTTCTCGAAGACCTGGCGGACCCCGACTCCGTGGTCATACGGCCAGGTGAATCTGAGGAGAAGGCCGCTTGGCGGATGGTGCACCACCAGCAAAGCAACCTGGCGGTGATCGAATCGGACGGCACCTTCGTCGGGCTTGTGCCCTCGCACCGACTGATCGGTCGCCTGCTCGCGGAGCACGACGAGGACGCGGCTCGCCTCGGTGGCTACCTCGCCAGCAGCGGACGGGCTCGCCTGGCAGCCGAAGAGCCGGTCAGTCGCCGGCTTCTGCACCGCCTGCCTTGGCTGCTGGTCGGCCTCGTCGGGGCAATGGCCTCGGCGGTGATCGTCGGCGCCTTCGAGGCTCAACTGGAGGAGGTGGTCCTCCTCGCCTTCTTCGTTCCAGCCGTCGTCTACATGGCCGATGCGGTCGGCACGCAGACCGAGACGCTGCTGATCCGAGGGATGAGCGCAGGCATCGACATGCGAACGGTCGTCAGGCGAGAGCTGATCACCGGGGTCTTGATCGGAGCCATTATCGGACTCTCGTTCTTCCCCTTTGCGCTGATCGGCTGGGGCGATGCCGACGTCGCCCTCGCGGTGGCGCTCGCCCTGACCGCGAGCTGCTCGATCGCAACCTCGGTGGCGACGGCCTTGCCCCGCTTGCTCTCGCGCTTTGGCCGTGACCCCGCCTTTGGCTCCGGGCCGCTGGCGACGATCATCCAGGACCTGCTCTCTATCGCCGTCTACCTGGCGATCGCAACGCCCATAGCCACCTGACGCTGAGACCATGCGCGCATGGCGGTGATCGAGACCGATGGGCTGACGAAGCTCTACGGCAAGACACGCGGCATCGAGGATGTGACGTTCTCGGTCGAGCCCGGTGAGGTCTTCGGCCTCCTCGGCCCCAACGGAGCCGGCAAGACGACCGCGATCCGCACGTTGCTCGACATGCTCCACCCGACCAGCGGCAGCGCCCGCATCTTCGGCCTCGACAGCCAGCGCGACAGCGGCCACTCGGCTGGCTGATCAAGGCATAGCATGGACACCTTGTCAATCAGCGCAACTGACACGGAGCCGGTGATCGCCTTCGCCCGCACGATCTGCGGCATCGACTCCTCGCCCCAGAGCATGGAGGCAGTCAGTCAGGCGTTCAGGCTATGCCCCGACGACGGGAAAGTCTTGGGGGCGGCTGCCTGGGATCCCCGGCTCGCGATGCACGCCGGGATCCACGCGGCAACCGTCCGCTCCGACCTGCGAGCTGAAAGTGTCGCGGTCCTCACCAAGGCCCATGAGGCGTTTCCCGACCTAGAGCTGATGCTGCTGCGCGGCGGTTCGGTATCCGCGCTTCTGAGTGCTGCCGCCGAAGAGAACGCCGATCTGATCTCGGTCGGTTCGCACGGCGGCCCGCGTCTCACCGGGATCGCTTTCGGGAGTGTCGCCACCGCGATGGTGCACCACGCGCCCTGCTCGGTCTTGGTCGCCCGACCGCCTGCCGGCGGCGAGTTCCCCGGCCTGATCGTCCATGCGGCTGACGGCTCGGTCGACTCTCTCGACGCAGCGCGGCTCGCCGGCCAGATCGCCGCTCGACATGGTTCGAAGGTCGTCAGCCTGAACGTCAGCGACGATCCGGACACAGGCAAAGCGCTCTCCGAGGAAGCTGCCTCGCTGATGGCGCAGGCCGGCGCGGCCGCGGATGTCGAAGCCCTGCGGGGCTCGCCGCATCGCGGCATCGAGGACTTCGCGTCCTCTGCGCAGGCATCCCTTGTCGTGATCGGGAGTCGCGGGATGAGCGGCCTGAAAGCCCTTGGCAGCGTCAGCGAGCGCGTCGCGCATCGCAGCCCCTGCTCGGGTTCTGGTCGTGCGGCGTGCCAACCATCCGGCGCAGGAAGACGACGCTGTTCCTTCCTCGCGGTAGACGGTCCTACTGCACCCGGTAGCGCTCCGGGACGAAGGTCTGGGTGTTGAGCGGAGGGCGGGTGTAGGCGCGCTCTTGGCGGGGCGGGAACTCGATCTGGCTTTGATCGACGGGCTCGTAGGGGATCTGTTCGAGCAGGTGGGCGATCAGGTTGAGTCGGGCGGTGCGCTTGTCGTCCGCCTCGACGACGAACCAGGGCGAGTCCTCGGTGTCCGTCTGGGCGAACATCTCATCCTTGGCTTCCGCGTAGTCGACCCAGCGTGCCCTCGCCTCGACGTCGACCGGGCTCAGCTTCCAGCGCTTCGCCGGGTTGTTCAATCGAGCCTTGAAGCGTCGCTCCTGCTCCTCGTCGCTGACCGAGAGCCAGTACTTAAGAAGCAAGATCCCCGAGCCCTGGATGATGCGCTCGAACTGCGGGCAGGTGCGCATGAACTCGGCGTACTCCTCGTCGCTGCAGAACCCCATCACCCGCTCGACGCCGGCGCGGTTGTACCAGCTCCGATCGAAGAGGACCATCTCTCCGGCAGCAGGGAGTTGGGCGACGTAGCGTTGGAAATACCACTGCGTGCGCTCGCGATCGCTGGGAGTGCCGAGCGCCACGATGCGAACGACCCGCGGGTTGGTCCGTTCGGTGATTCGCCGGATGACGCCGCCCTTGCCGGCCGTGTCCCGGCCCTCGAACAGGACGACCACTTTCAGCCCCTCCCGCACGATCCATTCCTGAAGCCGCACCAGCTCGACCTGCAGGCGAGTCAGCTCCTTCTGGTACTCGCGCTTGTCGAGGACTCGCGTCTTCAGGGGGCTTGACCTTTCTTGGGGCGAGGGTTTTGAGCATATTCGGGCCCCGGGCTCACGGGCGATGACCTTCGCCTGGCTAGACTCCGCTTCGAGCGATGAGGCTCGCTCCCTCATAACCGCGGCTACGGGCCGCTGATGGCCTCTATCCACGTCCAGCGACGCTGATAGGAGGCCCGTGCGATGAGATCCCAGTTCGACCTTCGCCAACTGGCGGCGATCTATGTGGGCGGCGTGCTCGGCGCCTTGGGGCGTGTCGGCCTCGCCGAGGCCCTTCCCCACAGCCCGGGCGCATGGCCGTGGGCGACCTTCGCGGTCAACATGGCGGGTGCGCTTGCCCTCGGGTACATCTTCGCGCGACTCCGCGATCACCCGGAGGACAGCTTCGCCCATCCCTTCCTGACCACCGGCATTTGCGGCACGCTCACCACCTTCTCCACGCTGCAGCTGGAGCTGTTCGAGATGGTCGACGCCGGCTATCTGCCGCTCGCTGCCGGCTACGTCGCGGCCACCTTCATCGCGGGTTATCTCTGCATCCGCCTGGGCATCGCGGCGGAGCGACGACCGCGTTGGGAGACGGCGGGATGAGCGCGGCGACCTGGGCCTTGGTCGGATTGCTGGGAGGAGGCGCGGCCACCGCCCGCTTCCTGATCGATGCGACCATCGCGAGCCGCAGCGACCATCCCTTCCCGCTGGGGATCCTCGCGATCAACCTCGCAGGCGCCTTCGCGCTCGGCTTGGTGGCGGGGGCGGCGCTCAGCGGCGAGGCGCTGATCGTCGTGGCCGGCGGGGGCATCGGGTCCTTCACCACGTTCTCGACCCTGATGCTCGACTCCCACCGCCTCAGCGAGGCCGGTCACACCCACCTCGTATGGCTGAACGTCGGCCTCTCGCTCATCGTCGGCTACGCGGCGATCGCCCTCGGCCACTGGATAGGAGCCCTTTGACCCCTTACGGGTTCAGGCGGCCTGACCGTCCGGTTTGACCACCAGCCAGAGGCCGCCGAACTCCGCGACGTCGTGGCAAAGGATCGTGCCGGGGGAGTCGTCGACGTAGTAGTAGAGCGGGTGGCCGGCATAGGTCACCTGGAGCTTTCCGTTGGCCCGCTTGGTCGTCCCCAGCAGGCTCTGCTCGGCCCCGCTTCCGGCTGCCGGCTTACCTTTGGTAAGCACCGGCGGCCAGACGCTGGCGCAGGCGCCGTAGCAGCGCGGTTTCTTGGAGCCCTCCTTGTCGAAGAGGTAGAACGCCTCGCCCTTGCCGTCTGCGATTACGCGGCCGTAGTCAGAGCTGACCACCTTGACGCGGGTGCCTTTTGCGGTCATCGGGGCCTTCGCCCTCATCGCGCCGCCCTCGTTCTTTTGCATCGCTGCGTCGGGGCCCGAGGCGCTGTCGTCGCTGTCGTCATCGCCGCAGCCGGCGACCATTAGGGCCACTGCGGCAAGTGGGAGAAGTAGAAGTGCAAAGCGCCTCATGGTCGAGCCTCCTTTGTCGCGGCGTTCGGACGGCGCCGTCTCGGCCCGCCTTATCCCGTGATCGTCGAGACCCAGGCGGCGCAGCTGGCTGGCGCCTGGCAGACCACGTTACCCACGTCGCTTCAGCGCGCCCCATACGCTGCCATCTGATCACGCCACCCAGCGAGACGAGGAAGAACGAGATGACCACATTGCGCTGCCGGACGGGGGACGCAGCAGGCGTTACTGTGTGAGGCGGTGAGCCGGGAAGACTGGTCGGCAATGCCCGTCGCCGACCCCGAAAGGCTCCCTTGGCAATCGCCGTCGCCACCTTCCTGATCGCCCTGGCGGTGATCGCCAGCGAGAAGATGCACCGCACCAACGTCGCCCTGCTGGGCGCCGCGATCGTCGTCCTCTTCGTCGGGGACTTCTCCCAGGAGCAGGCGATCGAGTCGGTCGACTTCAACACGATCGGCCTCCTGGTCGGGATGATGATCCTCGTCTACCTGACCCAGCAGACCGGGGTCTACGACTACGTGGCGATCCGTGCCGGCCAGCTCTCGGGCGGACGCCCCTTCGCGGTGACGATGAGCCTGGCGGTGACCACCGCGCTGCTCTCGGCCTTCCTCGACAACCTGACGACGATCCTGCTGATCGCGCCGATCACCTTCCTGCTCGCCGACGCGCTCGACATCGAAGCGGTGCCGCTGCTGATCATCGAGGTGATGGCGTCCAACATCGGCGGCACCGCGACCCTGATCGGCGACCCGCCGAACATCATCATCGCCGGCGCCACCGGGCTCAGCTTCAACGCTTTCATCGTCAATCTGGCGCCGATCGTGATCGTCACCTTCGCCGTGGTGATCCCGCTGCTCTACCTCGTCTTCCGCTCGCGCCTGCAGGTGGAGGAGCACGACCGCAAATCGGTGATGGAGCTGAACGCGCTGGCCTCGATCCGCGACCACGCTGAGCTGCGCCGCACCGGCCCGGTCCTGCTGCTCACCGTGCTGGCTTTCTTCGCCCATCAGCAGCTCCACATCGAGCCCGCCACGGTCGCGCTGAGCGGCGCCGCCGTCGGCCTGCTGGTGACCACGGTCAAGCTCGAGGACGCGCTCGCCCACCTCGAGTGGACGACGCTCTTCTTCTTCGTCGGTCTCTTCGTGATGGTCGGGGCGCTGGAGGCGACCGGGGCGATCGGCCACGTCGCCGACGCGGTCAAGGACGTAACCGGCGGAGATCGCACCGCCGAGCTGATCGGCATCACCTGGATCGCCGCGCTCGGCTCCGCCGTGGTCGACAACATCCCCTTCACGACGGCGATGATCCCTGTCGTCAAGGAGCTGCAGCAATCGGCCGGGGCGGGCGGCGACGACGCCTA
Organism: uncultured Solirubrobacterales bacterium; assembly: GCA_963715455.1. Classification (GTDB taxonomy): domain Bacteria; phylum Actinomycetota; class Thermoleophilia; order Solirubrobacterales; family 70-9; genus VRUE01. Next base: position 1,446,311 of record OY970245.1, read on the forward strand.
CTGGTGGTCACTCGCCCTCGGCGCCTGCTTCGGAGGCAACGCGACGATGATCGCCGCCGCCGCCAACGTCGCCGCCGCCGGCATGGCCGAGCGGGCGGGAACCCCGATCGGCTTCGTCACCTTTCTCAAGGTCGGCATCCCTGCGACGATCATCTCGATCGCGCTCGCCACCGGCTACATCTTCATCCGCTACGTAGCGCTCTAGGGGGAACCATGCCGGACTCGATCGTCAAGCAGACCATCCGCGAGATCGACCCCCTTGGGGCCGACGATCTGATCGGCCCGGCGGCGCGCCGTCTGATCGAGCTGGAACTTCCGGCGCTGCCCGCGGTCGAGGCCGACGGGCGCTTCGCCGGGATCTTCGGCGAGCGCGAGTTCATGGCCGCCCTCTTCCCCGGCTACATGGGCGACCTGCGCTCGGCGGCGATGGTCTCGCGCTCGGTCGACGAGACGATCGAGCGCCGCAGCGACTGCAGCGAGGAGCCGATCCGACGCTACCTGACCACTGACCACGTCACGGTCGACGACGAATACTCCGACACTCAGCTCGCCGAGTTGTTCCTCCACCACCGGGTGCTGATCGTCCCGGTCGCGACCGCGGGGCGGGTGCACGCGATCGTCACCCGCAGCGACTTCTTCGCGGCGCTGGTCGGGCGCTTCGGCGCGATCGCCGAGGACCGAGGCGACTCCCCCTCCTGATGCTCGACTCGGCCCTGCCCCTGGCGGCGACCGGCGAGACCGCCGGCATCCTTGCCGACCTCTTCTTCGTCCTGCTCGCGGCCAAGCTCGGCGACGAGGTCTTCAAGCGAATCGGCCAGCCGGTGATCGTCGGCGAGATCCTCGGCGGTGTCCTCGTCGGCCCCTCGGTGCTCGGCCTGGTCGAGATCGGGGAGGTGCTGCGGGTCTTCTCCGAGCTCGGGGTCGTCGTCCTCCTTTTCTGGGTTGGCCTGGAGACGCGCCTGTCGGAGATGAAAGCGGTGGGACGGATCGCTGCGGGCGTCGGCGCGGCCGGGGTCATCGTGCCGTTCCTCGCCGGAATCGGGTTCGGGCTGGTCCTGGGCGAGAGCTCGGAGACCAGTGTCTTTCTCGGCGCCGCCCTGGCCGCGACCAGCGCCGGGATCACCTCGGCCACCTTCCTCGACCTCGGCATCGCCCGCACCCGTGCCGCCCGCACCGTCCTCGGCGCCGCCGTGGTCGACGACATCCTCGCCCTGATCCTGCTCTCGGTCGCCGTCGGGATGGCCGCCGACGGCGGTGTCGACGCAGGCAAGATCGCGCTGGCGCTGGCGGTCGCCGCCGCCTTCGTCGGCTTCGTCGCGCTGGGCGGCACCCGGCTGCTGGCGCGCTGGCCGCGTCTGCTCCCCGCTCCCCGCTTCTCCGAGTCCCCGCTGCTGCCGGCGGTGATCGTCTGCCTCGGCCTCGCCGCCTTCGCCGCCAACATCGGCCTGGCGGCGCTGATCGGCGCCTTCCTCGCCGGGATGATCGTCGCCGAGACCAAAGATCACAGCACGATCGAGGAGGAAGTGAAGCCGCTCTACGCCTTCTTCCCACCCTTCTTCTTCGCCTTCATCGGCATCGAGCTCGACCTCGGGGCGCTAATCGACGGTTACGCCCTCTTCCTCCTGCTTGCGATCACCCTGCTGGCGGCCCTGGCCAAGTTCGGTCCCGCCTACCTCGCCGCGCGCGGCCTGGGCAAGCGCGAGGCGATGATCGTCGGCGTCGGCATGGTCCCCCGGGGGGAGGTGGGCATCGTCGTCGCGGCGATCGGCGCCGCCGAAGGGGTTGTCGACGCGGAGCTGTTCGGCGTCGTCGTCGGGATGTCGATCCTGACGACGCTGCTGGCGCCGTTCGCTCTGCGGAGACTCAGCAGCTCAGCTTCGTAGGGCCGTTCGCGATGAGAGCCCCTGGGCGGCGCTGCGGCGAGCGCTGCCCCACGTAGTCCAGCGGGACTCCAGGTTCGGCTGATAAATCGAGGAGCACTTCGGTTGAGTCGATCTGCGGGTCTCGGCGCCTGTCGGCTTGCGACCGACCTCGCTCGGCTCTACTCTCCTCGGCACTGCATGGCCCAATGCTTGAGATTCATACGAGGTTTGCGCCGAGGAATTCTCCTCGCGGCGCTTGCCGTTGCGCTGGCGGCGGCACCGGCCGGCGTCCGCTGACATTGGTGTCCTCGGCGGCTGGGGCAGCCTTGGAACGGGCAACGGCCAGTTCACGGGCGCGAGCGCTCTGACGATCGACTCCGCCGGCGACGTCTATGTGGTCGACGGCAAGAACTCCGGCCTCGACGCCTACAACCGCGTCCAGAAGTTCACGTCCGCCGGCGCCTTCATCACCAGCTTCGGCAACAAAGGCTCCGAACCCGACGGGTTCTACGGCGCGGGCGTGGCCGCCGCGACGCCCTCCAACGTTTACGTCGTCGATACCTTCAACCAGCGGATACAGCAGTACACCTCGACCGTGCCACCAACCACCTACGCCCACGCAGCAACGTTGGCGGGCGCCGGCAGCGGCGACGGCCAGCTCATCTCGCCGCTGGGCCTGGCCACCGACCCTGCCGGCAACCTCTACGTTGCCGACAACGGCAATGAGCGCATCCAGAAGTTCGACGCGAACGGCGGCTTCATCACGAAATGGGGAGTCCAGGGCTCGGGCCCCGGGGAGATGAACTGGCCAAGTGACGTGAGCGTCGCCCCTGACGGCAACGTGTACGTCACGGACACGACGAACCATCGAGTTCAGCGGTGGACCTCCGACGGCGTGTTCATCTCCCAATGGGGAAGCGCGGGCTCAGGCGACGGCCAGTTCGTCAACCCCTCCGCCGTCGCGACCGACCCGGCCGGCAACGTCTACGTCGCCGACGCCGACAACGACCGCATCCAGAAGTTCACCGCCACCGGAGCGTTCATCGCCAAGTTCGGCAGCTTTGGAGCCGGGGCCGGTCAGTTGAACAGTCCATCCGATGTCGCGGTCAACGCCTCCGGGACGATCTACGTCCTCGATTCGGGAAACAACAGGGTCCAGACGTTCGGCGAGGGAGGCGCGCCGATCTCGAACAGCCCTGGAGGGGGAGACCCCGCTCCGCCTCCGACTGCCAAATCCAAACCGACATCGGTTTGGGCGCTGATTCCGCCCGGCCCTCTCTGCCCGAGCAAAAACGGGCAGCTGTGTTACGTCGAGATCCTCATCCCCGCGCCGGGCCAGGTGGTCGCGAACACGCCACTGCGCGGTGGCGCTGGCGCCTCGATGGTCGGGATGCGCGGGCGCAAGGCCAAGTCGCAGCCAGGCATCCTGCCCGTAAGACGCCAGGTCGGCAAGTCGGGAAAGATCCGCCTCAGGCTCCAGCTCAACGAGCCGGCAAAGAAGATCGTGCGCCGCAAGGGCAAGGTCGCGGTCCGCGTACAGCTCACCTTCACCCCGAAGGTGGGCAAGGCGGTCAGCACGACGCGCACCTTCACCTTCAAGAAGAAGCCGAAGTAGCAGCGCACCGGCTGACGGCTGAAGCGCCTCGGCCGCACCCTGACCTGAGTCGACCTCGGGAAGTGGCGTTCGACGGTCGACCCTTGGATTTGCGGTTTGCCTGCGCGGCGCGATATTACGGAGGCGCGATGCCGCGTTGCGAGGCAGCGGCGGGCGAGTAGGACGGGAGCATGGGGCGGACCTCCACTAGCATCCAATCGGCCTGACCGACGAGCCTCCCCCAGAACCGCGCCTTCGGCGCTTGAGCGGACGACGCTAATGCCCTGGGAGCTAATCGTGGCGCTGCTGCTCGTTCTCGCCAACAGCTTCTTCGTCGCGGTCGAGTTCTCCGTCGCACGTCTTCGGCCGACGATGGCGGAGGAGATGGTCCGCGAAGGGAAACCGGGCGCGAAATCGGCCCTTCACGCGGTCCAGCACATCGACTCATACCTCTCGGCCTGCCAGCTGGGGATCACGGTTTCATCGCTGGGGCTCGGCGCGATCGGCGAGCCGGCCTTCCACGATCTACTGGAGCCGATCCTCGGCGACGCGGCAACCATTGCCGGCTTTGGCCTTGCGTCGATTGTTGCCTTCCTCATCATCACCACGCTGCACGTGGTAATCGGCGAGCTGTCGCCCAAGAGCCTCGCGATCGCCCGCACCGCGCCGGTTGTCTTGGCGCTGGCGCCGATCATGCGCGCCTTCTACATGGCGACCAAGCCGGTCGTGGACGGCTTCAACGCGATGGGCAATCTGATCTTGAAGCCGTTCAAGGTGCCGCCCGCCTCCGAGGCGGGGCATCAGCCTCACAGCGAGGACGAGCTGCGCGAGCTGTTGCGCCAAAGCTCGCGCGAGGGATTGATCGAGCGCGGAGAGCAGGAGCTGTCGGACGCCGCGCTGGTGTTCGGCGACATGCGGGCGCGCGAGGTGATGAAGCCGCGCGGGGAGATCGACTATGTGCTGACGACCGACTCGCTGGACGCCGTCGCGGAGCGGGCGATCGAGGCGGGGCGGACCCGGCTGCCGGTCTGCGCCCCGGAGGACGGGCTCGACTCTCCGGTCGGGGTGGTGAACGCCAAGGATCTGCTGCCCCTGCTGGTGAAGGGCAAGGACACCTTCGAGCTGTCGTCCATCGTTCGGCCGATCGCGCACGTTTCGGAGTCCGCTTGGGTGGACGAGGTTCTGCGCGAGATGCGCGAGCAGCGGCTCCACCTCGGCCTGGTCCACGACGAGCACGGCACGGTCGTCGGGCTGCTGACGATGGAGGACATCCTCGAGGAGCTTGTGGGAGAGATCGAGGACGAGTTCGACGTGGACAGCGAGGTGCACTTCCGCGAGCGCGACGGGCGTCTTCACGTGGATGGGCAGGCGCCTGTGCGGGCGCTTGCCGAGCGAGTCGGCTGGGAGCTGGACGAGCACCACGAGAGCACGGTCGGCGGCTATCTCTCAGAGCAACTGGGGCGCGTTCCAGAGGTGGGGGAGACCGTGGATTGCCACGGCTGGAAGGCCGAGATCCTCGCTGTCGAGGAGACGCGGATCACCAGCCTCGCCGTCTACGTAGACGGCGAGCCGCCGAACGGCCAGTGATCCAGGCACGTCCTCTCCGGTTTTCGGCCGGCGGGGGGGCGCATGGTTAGTTCTTTAGGTCTCCGCCGGGCAATGCGGCTATATTCTGCGCCGACAAATGCCGAGTCCCAGCCGGTGAGCCGGACGGGAGCGGGGGAACCACCGAGGCACTGCCTCAGGGGCGAATCGGGCGAAGTCATTGCCCGTAGCGCGACTCTTTCAGCGCGAGCCCGACAGCTAACCCCGTAGGCCTGAGAAAGAGAGGTCGAATCGTGGGGTTCGTTGTGAGAGATGGTCGGCGTGCGGCCTTTGCTCGCCTTGGCTGCGATCGCCGCTGCGATGGGCTCGGGCGCCGCGGCGGCGGAAGCCGCGGTCGCGCCGGTCCGATCCAGGTGCCGCCGCTGAGCGCCACCGAAGCCGTTGCCACCGCTCGAGTCCCGAGGGGAGCGATTTCCAGCCGCCCCTACGTGATCGACTCCACGGGGACGAAGTCGAGCCGCTCGCCCCACAAGCTCCACATCCTCCCGCCGACGGCCATCCCCACCGCGGTCTTCCCGGTGCGCGGTCCTCGCAGCTTCTGGGACGGCTTCGGAGCGGGACGCAATCACCAGGGAGCCGACATCGTCGCGGCTTGCGGCACGGCGCTCGTCGCGGCTTTGCCGGGCAGGGTCAGTCACCGCGCCTATCGGTCGGCGGCCGGAAACTACGTCGTGATCGACGTAGAGGGGGTCAACGCGGACATCGGCTACATGCACATGGTTGAGCCGGCGCTGGTTCGTCCCGGCCAGGTCGTCAACGCCGGCCAGGCGTTGGGTTACGTGGGGGAAACCGGCCGAGCGTCCGGCTGCCACCTGCACTTCGAGTACTGGATCGGCGCTTGGTGGGCCGGGGGCACCCCCGTAGACCCGGAGCCGTACCTGCGCGAATGGGACGGCAAGGGGCGGTAGGGGTCGAACGTTCGTGTGGGCATCGCCGGGAGGCTCAAGTTCGGCGAGCTGGAGCCGATTGGTATCAGCCATGCCCAAAGGCACGCGATTTCATGCTTGGCAGCGCTTCGGCGTCTTTCTTCTATCTGCCTGCCTGACTCTCGCCTGGGCTTCCACCGCTCGGGCCAAACCGAGCTGCGGTGGCAAGCCGGCGACGATCGTCTCCAACGCCCCCCGGATCGTCGGCACCAAGGCCCACGACGTGATCGTCGCCGGCTCCGCCGGCAACGCGATTTACGGCATGGGCGGCAACGACACGATCTGCGGTGGCGGCGGCAACGACCGGATCTACGGCGATCGGGGCAACGACACGATCTTCGGCGAGGAGGGTGAGGACACCATCGTCGGCGAGCGCGGCTCCGATGACCTGGACGGCGGGGCCGGCACCGATCGCATCCTCGGCGAGACCGGCAACGACGAGATCGACGGTGGCGGGGGCGACGGCGACGAGGTCGATGGCGGCGCGGGCGACGACCGCGTCGAGGGGGGCCCGGGCGACTTCGACATCGTCTTCGGCGGCGTCGGCAACGACCGCGTCGACGGCGGCCCCGGCGCCCACGACATCGCCTCCTACAAGGGTGTCGGTGGCCCAATCTCAGTCGATCTCGGCAGCGGCGCCGTCTCCGGCGCCGAGCAGGAGCACGTAGATGGGATCGAGGACGTGCTTGGCGGCTTGGGCAACGACACCCTGACTGGCTCGGCATCTCCCAACCGCCTCGACGGAGGTCCAGGTAACGATCACCTTTTCGCCGTCGGCGGGGGCGACGAGGCCTTCGGTGGAATCGGCAGCGACGCCTGCTCGGGCGCCTTCGCCGCCGAGACCGCCTGTGGGGCCAAGGGTGGCGGCAACGGCACGGCGGTCGCGATGATCGCCAGCATCACGGGGGCCACCAGCCTCGTCGTCTCGGGCAGCGAGGACGCCGACGACGTGGCGGTCAACTTCACCGGGGACGGCTACCTCCTACAGGGCGGCAACTCGATCGAGGTCGTTCTCGGCGATCCTGAATCGAACGCATGCGCGCGAGACGAGGCCGCCAACTCGGTCTTCTGTCGCGGCGGCGCCGGCTCGATCCAGGTCTCTCTGAAAGGCGGCAACGACGCCTTCACCGTCGCCGACAGCGTGCCCGCTGAGATTGCGGCGACGATCGACGGTGGTGAGGGCGCCGACACGCTGCGGGGCGGGCGCGGCGCCGACACGATCTACGGCGGCGACGACCACGATCCCGACGTGCTCGAGGGCGGCGGGGGAGACGATGTCCTCTACGGCGTCAACATCTTCCATCCTCGTCGTGACAGCGGCGCTGCGAGGATGGTCGGTGGCCCCGGCGATGACCTGTTGATCGGCGGCCAGCCCTGCGACGGCGACACCTTCGACGGCGGGGAGGGCGACAACGACAGCGCCTCCTTCGCCCGGGTGCGAAACAGCGGCACGAACGTCAAGGCGGAGATCGGCGGCGCCGTGCGCGACCCCGATGTGGGTGGCTGCAACGCCGGCCACATCGAGTCGAGCGTCGAGAAGATCGAGGGCTCGCCCGGCGACGACATCTTGATCGGCGACGAGGGCTCCAATACCTTGCTCGGCCGCGGCGGCAACGACGCCCTCGATGGGCGCGGCGGCTTCGATCGCTGCATCGAGGGCGGGGGCACCGACAGCTTCTCCAACTGCGAGTTCGATTCCTGGCGGACCCCAATGCGCAAACGCATCCGCTGAGCCACTCGCAGTCGAGGCTCTTGGCGCTGTAGGCTGCGGCATCGATTTGGGGGGGCATAAGTGAGTTGGAGGAGCCTTGGAGGCCGGCACGGGGCGGGCGGGGACCGATCGAGTGCATTTGCGCTGACTCGCGCGACAGCGACTGCGCTGGGTGGCGCAGTCCTCACATGCGCGCTGGTGTTGATCTGTTCACCTGTTACGGCTAAAGCAACTGTCTTCACCAACACGACGATCGCCAGCTTCGGCTCCATCGGAGCGGGCGCTTGTAGAGGCGCAGCGGTTGGCATCGCCGGCTACGAAGCAGGACAGGTCGTCACCGCGCATCCGACCGGGACGGTCGAAGCGGGTTGGGATGGTCGCCTGCAGGTGACCGCCGTGCCGGGACCGGCTGGGGACCAGGTCGGCTACAAGGTCTGCAACGTCGGCACCTCGACAGTGAGCTCGCCGGCGCCTCAAGCCATCCTGCTGGCCTCGATCTCGGTGGATTCAGGCCAGTCGACGGCGACCGTGGAAAAAGACTTGGGTTCGATAGCCGCACACGCGTGCGCGAGTTCCACCGAATCGGTGCCGGGCGCTCAGACCAGCGCCGCCGTCACCGCACAGCCCAATGGAGCGATCGCCTCTCAATACGGTGCGACCGGGGGCCTGCAGGTCAGCGCTGTTCCCGGGGCTGCCCCCAATCAGGTCACGCTCAAGGCCTGCAACGTCACGGCAGGCGCGATCAATCCCGCGAAACAGAGCTTCCTCCTAGCCTCTCTTCCCGCCACCACCCCCGGCACGGCGACGAACACCTCGAGCCTCGCCTACGGCCAGCTTGCCGCCGGCACCTGTTACTCCCAGACCTTCGGCCTGCCCGGTGCAACGCTGGGGGACGCCGTGATTGCAAACCCGATCGCTCCCATCGGAGCGGGCTTCAGCGACAAGTTGATGGTGACTGGCCTCTCCGCCCTGAGCGGAAACTTGAACGAGGGCAGCTACAAGGTCTGCAATGTGGGGACCAGCGCCATCACGCCACCGGCCCAGAACTTCCGCGTGATGGCCCTCCACCCACCCCCGCCACCGTGCGACCCCTTGCTCGATGCAGAATGTCCGACCACATGCGATCCCGTGCTGGACGTCGCCTGCGCCAATCCGTGCTTGGTCGACCCCTCAGCTCAGGGATGCAGCGACTCACGGACGCCCACCTGCGGTGGTCGCAAGGCCACGATCATTGGGAGCAAGCGAGCCGACACGCTGAAAGGCACGAAGAGGAGGGAGGTCATCGTTGGGCGAGGGGGCAGGGACGTGCTGATCGGCGTTGGTGGCAACGACCTCATTTGCGGAGGGGGCGGGAGCGACAAGCTGCTCGGGGGCAAGGGCGATGACGCTCTATTCGGGGGCGGGGGAGACGACAAGCTGCTCGGTGGGCCCGGCGTGGATCGCTGCGATGGCGGCCCGGGCAAGGATCAGGGGAAAGGTTGTGAAAAAGTCAAGAAGGTGCCCTGACTCTGTAGCATTGCGCCGGTTTTTGAAGCAGTCTCAACTTACTCCGCTGTTGTCCAGTCGACATTGCCTGTAGAGAGGATGTGTATGTTCCTTCGCTGCTCACGCGCAGTTCTTGGTCTCGCCGCGATCGCTACGTGTTTGCTGGCGGTTCCGCTGAGCGCTTCGGCCGCGACCAACATGCTCATCAGGGGAACTGTTGCCTGCTCGAGCGGGCAGAGCGCGGTCGGTGTATGGATCGAGTCCTCGGCAGGCGGCTCTGAGTGGGCAAACGACCAGTCCTGGCAGTACTCAAGCGCCTCGCCGAATAGGTCCTACCGGTACTTCGAGGAGACGGTCACCAGCCCGTCGTCGAGGTCGACTATCTCTCTACACGTCGGCTGCGGCGGGGAACCGTCGAAGTGGTCGAAGGACCTGTGGTCGACGGGCATTGTGGTCGGGTCCAAGGGCCGAGATATCAATGTGGTCTGTGACTACAACAAGCCTCAGCGCAAGGCCGGGGCCTGCACTGCGCCCCCTGAGGGCACGCGGGCCAGGACAAAGCCGTACCCGCGGGAACCGGGAGAAGCCCGTTATCCGGGGGATACCACCGGCTATTGCACCGGGGGCGCTGTATATCAATGGTACAAGGCCACCGGGTACTGGCCCTATATCAACCGTGGTGTGCCGGGGCTGAACGTCGGCCATGCCAAGTACATGGATGACCATGCGAAGGCCAACAAGTTTCGAGTGATGGCGGTGCCCCACGTGCGCTCGCTGGTGGTCTTCAACGCGCAGGGGACATTTGGCCACGTCGGCTGGGTGACGAAGGTCTACCGAAAGAGCGGAAGGATCGTCTTTGACTATGTCGACCGCAACGGAAGTCGGGAATGGGTCAACAAGACCCAGGGAATCACTAGAGATTTCGGTAAGGACAAGACCCGAACTGGAAAGGCTTGGGACAGCACTCAGTCCTTCATTCTCGCGCCCGCGTAGCGTACCGCCCCCGTGCTGAGACGGCCCAGCAAAGCGGTATCCGATGTCCTAGTTCAGCAACTTCCTTTTCTCAGTCCGGAAACCGGGGTTCGAATCCCCGTAGCGGTACTCCGCGTCTACTCGCGCGCCAGCAGCTCGGCGACCGCGTCGCGGCGGTAGTCGAAGATCCGCTCGAGGTCTTTGCGGACGAAGAGGCGGTGGGCGATCCAACCGAGCGGTCCCAGGGGGAGCGCGTAGCGGACCCGGTCGCGGATCACGGTCGCGCCGGCGCCGTCTTCTTCGAAGAGGTGGGTGTGCTCCCAGAGTGAGTAGGGCCCCTTTTCCTGAAAGTCGACGAAGCGGGTGGGCGGTTCCCAGGTCTCGACGCGGGTTCGCCAGCGCAGCGGTATGCCATGCAGCCGCAGCCGGTACTCGAGCAGGGTGTCGGCCCCCATAGTCAGCGGCCGCGGGGTGGTGACTTCGAAGTGGAGCCAGGGCGGGGTCAGCGGCTCCAGGTTGCGGTCGTCGCCGTAGAAGGCGAAGGCCTGCTCGACCGGCACCTTGACCCGCTGGCTCCGCTCGAGGAGATGTACGCGCACCGAGCTTAGCTTTGCAGCTGGGCGGGGTAGCTTGAGTAGATCGCGACGAGCAGCCTCATCGCCGGAGCTACGGGTTTCGTCGGCGGCCGGTTGGCCGAAGCCCTGGCGGAATCGGAGGGCTCCGTGCGCTGTTTGGTCCGCGACCGTTCCAAGGCGAAGCGGCTCGAGACCGGAGGCCTTGACCTTCACGAGGGTGACGTCACCGACCACAGCAGCCTCATCGGCGCGGCGCGGGACATCGAGGTTGCCTACTACCTCGTCCACGCGATGGGCGGCGGCAGCGGGTTCGCAGAGCGAGAGCGGACCGGCGCGCTCAACTTCGCCCGCATGGCCAAGCGGGAAGGTGTCGAGCGCGTCGTCTACCTCGGCGGGCTCGGTGGCGAGAGCACCTCGAAGCACCTGCAGAGTCGCCACCAAACCGCTCAGGTTCTCGCTGCCGAGGGGCCGCCACTCACCTACTTCCGTGCGGCGATGGTGGTTGGCGCTGAGAGCGAGTCCTACCGGACCCTGCGCTACCTGGTGGGCAGGCTGCCGGTGATGATCGCTCCCAGCTGGCTGCACACAGATACTCAGCCGATCGGCATCGACGCGGTCGTCGAGTACCTGCGGCGCGCTCCCGATATCCCCGAGTCCAAAGGCCGCGAGGTGCAGATCGGTGGTCCCGACGTGCTCTCCTACGCCGACATGCTCGACCGCATGGCGATCGTCATGGGCATGCAGCCGCGCCGCAAGCTCTCGGTTCCCCTGATCACTCCATGGCTGTCGTCGCTCTGGCTTGGCCTGGTCACGCCGGTCGACACCAACGTGGCCCGTCCGCTGGTCGAGGGCCTGACCACGACAACTGTGGTCACCGACCCCTCCGGGGCCGCGCCGTTCGGGATCGCACCAGCGCCATTCGACGAGGCGCTGCGTCGCGCCTTCGCGGAGGAATCGCAGTCGGCCGGCTAGGCTGACGCGCGTGAACGTCCTCATCGCGACCGACATGGAGGGGATCGCCGGCATCGATGCCAGCGGCGACTGCCTGCCCTCGCATCCGGCGGCCTACGCGCGCGGGCGGCGGCTGATGACCGATGAGGTGCTGGTCGCGATCGAGGCGCTGCGCGAGGGCGGGGCCGAGCGCATCTCGGTCGGCGACTGGCACATGGTCGGCACCAACATCGAACGTGAGCGCATGCCGGCGGGGGTCGAGGTGCGGCCGATCGCCGAGCTCGCTCTGGTCGAGGCCGAGCCCTCGATCGCCAAGGCCCACGGCGGCCCGCTCGACGCGGTGGTGATGATCGGCCACCACGCCAGCACACCCAATCCACGCGCCTTCTGCTCGCACACCTTCGTCTGGGAGATGGAGGTGCAGCTCGACGGCGAATCGCTCAGCGAGGCCCGCGTCTACGCCCAAGCGCTCGCCGCTGAGGGTATCCCGGTCCTGGTGCTCAGCGGCGATCGCTGGATGCTCGAGGAGCTCGGCGAGGGGGAGATGGGCAGCGCCCGGCTGATCGAAGCCAAGCAGGGGGAGGGGCGGGCCAAGGCGCGCTCGCGCGACATCGAGACGGTGCGAGCCGAGTTGCGCGAGGCGATCGGCGCTGCCATGGCCGGGTCGCTAGAGCCACCACCATCGCGTAACTACCCGGCCGAGCTGCGCATCACCGCCGAGGGTGAGGAGATCGCCAGGACGACGGTCTCCGAGCCGGCCGACCTGCTGCGCACGATCGCCGACGCCTTCCGCACCAGCCAGGTCTCGCGCGAGTACCGTCAGCTCGCCAAGCTGCTGCCGGCCGGCAACGAGTCTCGCCTGCGCGCCGCGCAGCGTCGCCTCGGCAGTCTCGTCGCCACCCCGGTGATGCGCTCCAAGGAGCGCCGCTGGCTCAGCCTCGCTCCGCCAGTCGCTTGACCGCAGCGAGCAGGCGACGCGTGGCCAGTACGTGGCCGCGTGTGCCGATCACCAGCGTTCGATAGACACTCCCCCGCGAGCCGGGGAACTCGGCGCGAGTCTCAGCCCGCACGAGGGTGCCGCTGCCGTCGCGGTCGTCGAGCCGGAAGGTCAGCGCGTAGTTGGAGAAGCGATGACTGCCGGCGAGTACGAGCTCGTGCGGCTGCTCGGCGCCCTCGACGTGGAAGCCGGTGAAGGCCGAGCCAGTGGTGAGCGGGCGGGGGCCGCTGGCCTCGGTGTCGGCGCAGCCGACCAGCCGGGCGAAGCGAGTTGCAATTGGCGAGGCGAAGGAGCCCTCGGCGACGCGCAGCACTGCCTCCCAGGTGGCTTTCGGACTCGCGTCGACGCTCACCGAAAGCTCGTCGATGAAGGGGAGGGTGGCTGCCGGGGTGCCCACTCGGGCGATGTTATGCGGGCGGCGGATTGACCGGCGCTTCGAAGGTGCGCTCGCCGACGCGGATGCCGATCGCCGCGGTGCGTGAGAGGTCGAGGGCGGAGCTGAGCACCGCATTGGAGTCGTCTCCCCAGCGGTAGCGGAAGGAGCCGGCCGGCATGCGGGCACCGCTGGGCCCGCGCAGGAAAACCGTGCAGAGCTCGCCCGAGCGGGCTCCCTTGACGTAGACATGGATCTCGGTGCCGAAGGGGCGTGGTTCCAATGTGGCGCCGATTTTCAACTTCGCTGGGAGCGACTCGAAGCTGATGTGGCGCTGTGGGGGGCTCTCGTCTGTGCCGGAGAAGACGAAGATCGCCAGGGCGATGGCGGCCAAGGCGGCGGTCGCCCCGCTCAGGGCCAGGCCGAGGCGCCACTGGCGACGGCGGCCGCTCGAGCGTCGCTCGGCGCCGACCGCCGCCATGACGCGCTCGCCGAGCGCGGCCGGCGGAGTCGGTGCGCTGTCGAAGCGCTCCGGGTCCGCCAAGGGCATCAGCCGCGCGACCCCCTGCAGCGAGTCGAGCTCGGCCCGGCAGGCGGCGCAGCCCTCGAGATGGGCCTCCAGGCCGGCGCGCTCTCCCTCGCCGAGCTGCCCAAGGGCGTAGGCGCCTAGCGACTCGCGCCACTCGCGACAGTGCTCAGCCGTCATAGCCGATCTCCTCCAGAGCGACGCGCAGGGCTCGCAGGCCGTAGTAAACGCGGCTCTTCACCGTGCCCTCGGGCACGCCCAGCTCCTCGGCGACCTCCACGTAGGGTCGGCCGCGGTAGTAGGTCTCGACCAGGACGCGGCGGTGCTGCTCGCCGATCCGCCGCATCGCCTCCTCCACCTGCCAGGCGAGCAGCGCCTCGTCGAACGGTTCGACCGCAGGCTCGACCCCACCGGCGGCGAGGCGGGGCCGTGAGGCTCGGGCGCGTCCCAGATCGATCACCACGTTGCGCAGGATGGCGAACAGCCAGGTGCGCAGCGAGCCGAGCTGGGGGTCGAAGCGCTCGCCCGCCCGCCAGGCGCGCAGGAAGGTCTCCTGCACCGCCTCCTCAGCCAGGCCCGTGTCGTCCAGTGAGCGGACCGCAAACCCGTACAGCTCACCCGCGTGCGCGGCGTAAGCCTCGCGCACGTCGCGTTCGCGGCTCAGCGCGCCGTCTGGCATTCCCTCAATCTACGACGATCTTGCCGCGCATTTCAGGATGGATCTTGCAGTGGTAGCGGTAGGTGCCGCTGCTCGAGAAGCGGAATGCCTTCGCCTTGCCGGGTTTGATCTTGCCGGTGTCGAAGCTGCCGCCCCTGGTCGCGGTGTGGCGGACGGAGTCGCGGTTGGCGAAGACGACCGTCGTGCCGCGTGAGACCGACAGCGTGCCCGGGCGGAAGGAGAATTCGCGGATGTTGACCGTGCTCGTCGCCGACTTGCCGGCGACCGGGCCCTCCCCAGAAGCCATCCCGGATGAGCTGAGCAGCGCGCAGACCAACGCCGCGCTTGCCGTCACAGCCGCCAACCGTCGTCCCGTCATCCGCCGCCTCCTGTCTGGGTCTTCCGCATCTGCCCGGCGTACGGACCCGTCCCGGGAAAGGTTCAGGCCGGCCCGGGTGCGTTTGACCTTTGCTGCGCTATCCGCAGCAAAGGTCAAACGCACGATTGAACCCAGCGCGGTTTCTCTACGTAGACCCCGGCGATGGGAGGGCGCCGCCTCGTCTTGGCAGTGCTTGTCGGGCTCGCCGGCGTGCTGGTGCTCGCTCCGACGGCCCGTGCCGCTTTCCATGAAATCTTGATCCGCGAGGTCTACCCGGGCTCTCTGGCCCAACCGGACTCCGACTACGTCGTCCTGCAGATGTACGTCGGTGGCCAGCAATTCGTCGCCGGCCACGCGCTGACCACCTACACGGCCGCCGGCGCCCAGAGCGGCACCTTTACCTTCCCCGACAGCCTGTCCAACGGCGCAAGCCAGCAGACGATCCTCGTCGGCGACACCGGGGTAGACGGGGCCTTCGGTGTTGCTCCCGACCTAGCCAACGCGAGCTTTGCCCTCGACCCCACGGGAGGCGCCGTCTGCTGGGCGGGCTCGTTCGATTGCGCCGCCTGGGGTGCCTTTGCCGGCTCCACGCCGTCGGCCTCCGGCTCGCCGGCCGACCCGCTCGGCATTCCCAACGGCATGGCGCTGCGGCGCACGATCGAGCCCGGCTGCCCGACCCTGCTGCAGGCGGCCGACGATACGAACAACAGCGCCGACGATTTCCTCGATGCAACGCCGCAGCCGCGCAACAACGCCAGCGCGATCGCCGAGAAAGCCTGCACCGGGCCGACCACGACGATTGACAGCAAACCAGCCAACCCGACCAAAGCGACGAGCGCCTCCTTCGCCTACCACGCCAGCCAGGCCGGGGCGAGCTTCGAATGCAGGCTCGACGGGGCTGCCTTCGCGGGCTGTGACTCCGACGGGATCGACTACGCAGGTCCGCTCACCGACAGCACCCACACCTTCCAAGTGCGGGCCAAAAGCGAAGCGGGCTTCCTCGGCGCCGCCGTCAGCTACACCTGGCGCGTTGACACGGCGGCACCGACCGCGACGATCACCGCCAAACCCGCCAATCCGAGCCCGGGCGCAAGCGCTTCCTTCAGCTTCAACTCGAGCGAGAGCGGCTCGAGCTTTCAGTGCAGTCTCGCCGCGGGTGCAGCTGCGGACGACTTCTCTGCCTGCACCTCACCCAAGATTTACTCGAGCCTCGCCGACAGCGAGTACACCTTCAAGGTGCGGGCGACGGACGCCGCCACCAACCAGGGCACCGCGGCGGTCTACGAATGGACGGTTGACAACTCACTGGTCGATGAAACACCACCGGACACGCTGATCGACAGCGCCCCGCCCGATCCAAGCGAAAGCTCTACAGCTGCCTTCACCTATCACTCGACCGAGCCCGGCTCGAGCTTCGAGTGCAAGCTGGATGGTGCGAGCTTCACGGCCTGTCTCGTCAGCGGGGTCACCTACACGGATCTCGGCAACGGCTCACACACCTTTCAGGTGCGGGCGACCGACGCCAGTCAGAACGTCGATCTGACCCCCGCCGGCCACACCTTCGTCGTGGCGGTTCCCGTGACCCAGCCCCCCATCACGACCCCACCGGCGACAAGCCCGTCGGTCGGGTCTGCGCCGCCGAGCACGAGTACCCCATCCACCACGCGCAAGAAACGCCCCCGCCGCAAACGCTGTCGGCCCGCCCGAAACAGCCACAGTGCGCACAGTCACCATTTGCGCCGGTCGGGCAAGCGCTGCAAGCGCGGCAAAAAACGCAACCGCGCCACCGCGTCCACCTTCCACTTGGTCATGCTGCGCGAGATCTACCCTGGCTCGAGCGCGAGTCTCAGCGCCGAGTACGTCGAGTTGCAGATGCATGCGTCGGGTCAGGAGTTCGTCAAAGGGCACAAGGTCGACTTCTTCGACAAGGCGGGGGACTCGCTCGGCTCGGCTGTCTTTGACGCCGACGTAGCGCGCGGCTCGACTCAGAGCACGATCGTCATCGCCAGCCCCGAGGCGGAGTCCCAGTTCGGGTTTACCGCCGACCAGGGAATGACCGGCGGCAAGCTCGACCCGACCGGCGGTGCTGTCTGTTGGGAGGCGCTCGACTGTGTCTCCTGGGGAAGCTTCAGTGGCCCGCTGGTCTCGCCGGCCGGCAGCCCCGCCGATCTATCGGGCATTCCCGACGGGATGGCGCTGCGGCGCACGATCGCCCCGGGTTGCCCCACGCTGCTCGAGGGCTCCGATGACCGCAACGACAGCGCCGCTGATTTCGCCGACGCCTTCCCGGCGCCGCGTCCCAACGCGGTGACCCCCAGCGAGCGCGCCTGCGCCGGGCCGGGAGCGGGATATCCGGGACAGGGTGGCGGCGCCACCAACGGCCGACCGCAGACAAGGCTCGGTCGCAAGCCCGCCAAGCGCACCCTCGACCGCACCCCGACCTTCGGCTTCAGCTCCAACCGTGCGGGCTCGACCTTCCTCTGCAATCTCGACGGGCGGCCCTTCAAACGCTGCCGCTCGCCCTTCACCTCATCGCGCCTCGGCTTTGGCATGCATGTCTTTCGAGTAAAGGCACGGGCTCCGGGTGGTCTGATCGACCGCTCCGCGGCTACTTGGCGTTTCCAAGTCATTCCCCACGGGTAACACCACAACGGCTCTGCGAAGCCGATCCCCCGTTTCAGTGACACAGATTCGTGTCCTATACGGGGCATTTGCGGGTTTTCCCGCTTGCTGCCGACGGGCAGAGGTGTGTACCGTAGGCGCTGGGAAGAGGTACGGCGCCATACGCAGGGACTGGGTTTACGTCAATGCGACCGAGGAGAGATTGAATGGCTAGGCGTCTAATTGCTTTCGTGGTGATGTCACTCTGGCTTGTAGCTGCGGTGCCGGCCGCGCAGGCCGACACCGGTGACATCATCGAACCGCAGAATGAACCGGCGACGACGGCGGATGGATGGCAGGCCGGGGTCTGCTTCGATCCGACCGACACGCCGAACTGCTCTCCGGAAACCCCGGAAAAGTTCTTCCTCGAAGCGGGCGGCCATCCGCCGATGGGCTTCACGCAGTACCTGCTCAGGCATACGGAAGGCATGGGCAAAGTCGAACCGGCCGGGATCGAAGTGCCGGTGATGCCGCTCGTCGGGCCGACGGCGGATCGGTCAATCAGGACGCTTCAGGTGGATCTGCCGCCCGGCCTCAGCGTCAACCCGGAGGCGACGCCGCGCTGCCCGCGCGAAGACTTCGAGACGCTGCCGATCCCCGAATGCGAAGCCGACACGATCATCGGGCGCGAGGAAGTCACCCTCGTGGTGAACACCGCCGGCGTGGTGCCGGCACCATCGCCGCCCTTCCCGGCGGGCAACACGCTCCCGGTCGGGTTCGTGATCCCACCCAGCACAGCGCAGGGCACCAAAGTTCCCGTCTACAACGTCGAGCCCGACCCGGGTGAACCGGCCCGCTTCGGCTTTGTTATCGGCGGCACGAAAATCGTCTACCTCGAGACCAAGGTCGCCTGGGACAGCGACTACCACCAGAGCTTCGTGATCCGGCCGCCAGCGCCGTCGATCGGGGTCTCAACCCTGAAGAGCCGGCTGGTCAGCCTCGGCGAAGAACCCGGCAACGGCACCTTCATTAGCAACCCGACAACCTGCTTCGACCCGGCCGAAGAGGACACGCTTTACTCGACTTGGTTCCGAGCCGAGTCCTACGGCGAAGAACCGAGCCCAGTATTCCCCGAGGGCCTAACTCCGTTCGAGGCGAGGGTCGAAGACGACGAAGGCAATCTTTACCAGCAGGAAGGCTGCGACGAAGTCCCCTTCGAGCCGGACATCGGCGTCGATCCGGGCACCAGCTTGGTCGACTCGCCCGCTCCGTCGACAGTGGTCACGACGATGCCCTTCGAGGTGCCCCCACCCGCAGGCACAGGCGACGACCAGTCGCAGTCGCACCTGCGCCGCGCTCAGCTGACCTTGCCGGCCGGCATGGGAATCAACCCGTCCGGGGCAAACGGCCTCGTGGCTTGCACCGATGCACAGTTCAAGAAGGGTCAGCGGGTGGGCGGCAACGAATGTCCCGCGAACTCGAAGATCGGCACGGTGCAGGTCGAGACACCTCCGCTGCCTGACGGATCGCTGAAAGGCGACGTTTACGTCGGCGAGCAGAAGAGCTCGGACCCCACCTCCGGCGAAGAGTTCCGCATTCTCGTCGAAGCCAAGTCGGAGCAGTATGGGGTCGTCGCCAGGCTGATCGGCAACACGATCGCCAACCCCACGACCGGCCAGCTGACCGCGGTCTTCGATGAGCAGGAGATCGGGCCGTTGGCCGGGCCGCTGCCGCGCGGCCTGCCGCAGGTTCCCTTCGAATCCGTGACGCTGCGCCTCGACGGGCCGCGGCTGGTGCTAACCAGCCCGCCGACCTGCTCGAAAGCCGAGTCGAGCGGCCAGATGGAACCATGGGCGCGACCGGGCCAACAGGTGCCGGTGGGTGACGAGTTCACCCTCTCCAGCGTCCCGGGCGGCGGAACCTGCCCGACGAATCTGGCCGACCGGCGCTTCACGCCGACCTACACGGCGAAATCGGACAGCAGCAAATCCAAGATCTACAGCCCGTTCCGCGTGCAGATCGGACGCAGCGACGGCGAGCAGGAGATCAAGGGCGTCGACGTGACCCTGCCCGAAGGCCTGACCGGCAAGCTGAAAGGCATCCCGTACTGCCCGGAGAGCGCCATCGACGCGGCGATTGCCGCCAGCGGCGTCTCCGAGCAGGCCAGCCCCAGCTGTCCGGCCAGTGAGATCGGCACCACCTCGACCAGGGCCGGCACCGGCGCCAACCCGCTGACGATCGGCGGCAAGGCCTACCTGGCCGGTCCCTACAAAGGCGCGCCGCTCTCGATGGTCGCCGTCACCCCGGCGGTGGCCGGACCCTTCGACCTCGGCAACGTGGTCGTGCGGGTGGCGTTGTTCGTCGAACCCGAAACGGCCCAGGTGAGGGCGGTCGCCGATCCGATCCCGCACGTGTTCGACGGCGTCAAGCTCGACCTGCGCACGATCGACGTCAACGTCGACCGCAGCAAATTCATGAAGAACCCGACCAACTGCCGTGCGGGCGCCGTCAGTGGCTTCCTCAACGGCGGCGGTGGGGACCCGACCGTGCCGGCGGCGTTCAGCGCCTACCCGATCTCGACGCCCTACCAGGCGAGCCAGTGCAAACGGCTCAAGTTCAAGCCGAAGCTGTTCCTGCGGCTGTTCGGCGGCGAGGGCGTCACCCAACGGGCCAAGCACCCCTCGCTGCGGGCGATCCTGGAACCGCGTGAGAATGACGCCAACCCGCGGCGCACGGCACTGGTCATGCCGCGGGCGCTGTTCCTCGATCAGAGCAACATCCGGACGATCTGCACCCGGGTGCAGCTGGCCGCCCACGACTGCCCGAAAGCGGCGATCTACGGTCATGCAAAGGCACGCTCGCCGCTGCTCGACGGCGTTCTCAAGGGCCCGGTCTACCTGACCTCGTCCAGCAACGAACTGCCCGATCTGCTGGTCGACCTGCGCGGTCAGGTCGACGTGCAGCTGCGGGGCGTGATCAGCTCCGTGCGAGGCAGTCTCAAGACGGTGTTCCGCAAGACGCCCGACGTGCCGGTGAGCAAGTTCGTCCTGCGCATGCAGGGCGGCCCGAAAAAGGGGCTCCTGATCAACTCGCAGAATCTCTGCCAGGCGGATCTGGACGCCTTCCTCAACATGAAAGCGCAGAACGGCAAGCGCCTGCGGACCAACGAGCAGCCGATCCGGGTGAGTGGCTGCTAGCAGCGGACGGCGGTAGACGCCTGAGACAGCGCGGCGGGCTGACTGGTGCCCGCCGCGCCGTTTGCTTCTCAGGCTAGATCGCTGCCGCCAGCGGTTTAGCGGCGGGCCGCTGTGCCGGGATGAGCAGCGCCGAGCTGCAGACCATGGCGAAGGCAGTGGCCTGTAGGCCGAGGCCAAGCGGGTCGGTGGAGAGGGGGTCGCCGAAGACGAGGACGCCGCCGAGGATCTGGACCGCGTTGGCGACCAGGCCCATCAGTCCGATCGTCTCGATTGCGCCGCCCCGCTGGAGCGCCGCCGCGGCTGCGTACTGGGCGCCGAGTCCGGCGACGAGGGTGAGCAGGATCCAGGGCGCCAGCACCGCGACCGTGACGTCCCCGGCGCCGGTCAGCCCCTTGATCGCGACGCCGGCGAGGGCGAAGAGGGTTCCAGCGATCGCGGCGAGCACGACTCGGTCATAGCCGGCCAAGCGCTCCGAGCGGTGCCCGAGCGCCAGGCCCAGCGCAAGCAGTGCGAGCCCACCCTCGAAGCCGAGCATGCTGCTGGCGGTGAAGCCGGAGTGGCTGCCGCTGAAGTTGGGGACGGTGAGCACGAGCAGGGCAAGTCCTGCCCCGCCGAGCAGCAGCGCGGCCCACTGGCGCCGCTCGACCGGGTCGCCGAAGAGATGCTGTGCCATCACTGCGAGGGTCACGGCGCCGCCGGCGAGCACGGCTTGCACGATCGAGATTGGCGCCATCGAGAGAGCGGCGATGTGGACCAGCCAGGCGACGGCGGCGATCCCCCAGCCGGCGGCGAACCAGGGTGAGGAGGCAAGGCTGCGGGCGCTGCGCAGCGGTTTGCGGATCGAGACCGGATCGGCGTGGTGACAGCCGCGGTGCTTGAACAGCGAAGCAAGGTTGGTCAACAGCGCCGCGGCGACTGCCAGCCCGATCCCTATCTGCACGCGATCGCCACCACGAGTCTCCTATCGGCTGGCAGGGCGGCGATGCTTAGCCCGCGCGCTCGGGCTCGCAGTTGGTGGATCGGGAAGCTGCAGGCGACGCCGTGCGCGAGTGACCGCGGAGACCGAGGTCCGGCAGGCCCGCGCGATCGTGCCGTCGGCGTGGTCGGGTGTGCGGCTGACCTCGAACTCGATCAGCGCCGCGCGGCGCAATTTCGCCCGCGCGTCGACGCGACTGCCTTCGGGCGCGTTGTCTAGTGCTGCGTCGGCAGCGCGCTCGCGACGGCAGACCAGACAGAAGCAGCCGTCGGCGATGCAGATCCAAGTCGCGGGCAGGGGCGCCGGCTTGCCGTCGGCGTGGCTAGCGCTAACCCCGCAGCCGTCGCAGGTCCAGGTGGTGGCTGTTTCCTGGCGGCTCATGCGGGCGCCTTGCGACGGCGACGGCGCCGCCGGTTGGTGGGCTTCGGTCCCCCCGTGTTCGCCTTGGCCGCCGGTCGCTCGGCAGCGACGTGGCCGAGGCTGCGCTCGAACTCGCCGGTGAGGCCGAGCTCGCGGGCGATACCGCGCATCTCGGTGGCCTGGTCGGTGAGCACGAAGCTGGTCCCGGCCCCGCGGCGGCCGGCACGGCCGGTGCGGCCCACCCGGTGAACATAGGAATCGCGGTCCCCGGGGGCATCGAAGTTGATTACGTGAGCGATGTCGGCGACGTCGATGCCGCGGGCGGCGACGTCGGTCGCGACAAGCACTTCCACGTCGCCGCGCTCAAAGCGGGCCAGGGCACGTTCGCGCTGTCCCTGGCTCTTGTCGCCGTGCATGGCGACGGCCTCCAGCTCGCGGCTGCGCAGCCGCTTGACCAGCCGGTCGGCGCCGCGCTTGGTGCGCACGAAGACCAGCGTGCGACCGCCGTCGGGCCCGCGAAGCTGCCCGGCCAGGTGATCGAGCTTGGCGCTCTGCGATTCGACGTGGACGAAGCGGTGCTCGATCTCCGCCTTGCTGCGCTTGGGCGCCGCCTGGGTGTGGCGGCGTGGATCACGGGTGTAGGCGGCGGCGAGCTTGCCGGTCGCGCCCTCCAGCGTCGCCGAGAAGAAGAGGGTCTGACGCTGCGCCGGGGTCTGGGCAACGATGCGGCTGACGGCCGGCTTGAAGCCCATGTCGAGCATGCGGTCTGCCTCGTCGAGGACGAGCACTCGGACGCTCTTCAGCGAGATCGCGCCGCGCGCGATCAGGTCCTCGAGGCGCCCGGGGGTGGCAACGATGATGTCGGCGCGCTTTGCGGCCTTCACCTGTGGGCCGAAGCCGACGCCGCCGTAGACGGCCGTCACCGAGAGCTGCCGCGCCCGGGCGATCGAGTCGAGCTCGTCGACGATCTGGCCGGCGAGCTCGCGCGTCGGCGCCAGCACTAGGGCGGAGGGCCGCTTGGCGCCGGGCTCGAGCCGATCGACCAGCGGGATACCGAAGGCGAGGGTCTTGCCCGAGCCGGTCGGCGACTGGACGAGCAGGTCGTGCCCGGCGAGCGCGTCGCGGACAACGAGCTGCTGGACGGGAAACGGTTGGGTGATGCCGCGCTCGGCGAGCGCGCGCACCACGGCTTTAGAGATGCCGAGGTCGGCAAACGACACGATGATGTGACTCCTTCTTTGGCAATTCAGGGAGATTCAGCAACCCCTAAATGCAAAGCAGAGCACGGAGGGAACGGAACCTCTCGGGTGGCAAACGCGCCAAACCCGACTTGTGCACCGTAGCAGTCGCCGCCGGATCCACCCGCGTAGCCTCGATTTGGGCTTACACTCGACTGGCCTCGGGATTGGGTCCCGGCGCGACAATCCGGGATCGGTCCCGGTGAAACGTTTTATCCGTGGATTGCGTGGATAAAACGTTGCAGCTAACGGAGAGGAGAGGCATGTACGACTACGTGATCGTCGGAGCGGGCTCTGCCGGCTGCGTGCTGGCGGCGCGACTCTCGGAGGACCCGGAGACGAGCGTGCTCCTGCTGGAGGCCGGCCCACCCGATCTCAACGAGAACATCCACGTGCCGCTCGGCTATCTCTCGCTGGCCCGCACCGAGGTCGATTGGCACTACAGCTCGGCGCCCGAGCCCAACTGCGATGGGCGGCGCATCACGCTGCCGCGCGGCAAGGTGCTCGGCGGCTCCTCCTCGATTAACGCGATGGTCTACATCCGCGGCAATCGCCGCGACTACGACGGGTGGGACCAGCCGGGCTGGGCGTGGGACGACCTCTTCCCCTATTTCCTCAAGTCCGAGGACAACGAGTGGGGCGCCTCGCAATGGCACGGTGCGGGCGGGCCGCTGCCGGTCTCCGACCAGCGCTCCGGCAACAAGATCACCAGGGCCTTCGTCGAGGCTGGGGTCGAGGCGGGCCTGGCTCGCAACGAGGACTTCAACGGCGCCGAGCAGGACGGCGTCGGCATGTACCAGCTGACCCAGCGGGGCGGCCTGCGAGCGAGCGCCGCCGTTGCCTACCTGCATCCGGCGATCGAGCGCAGCAACTTGACCGTGATGCCCTACATGCACGTCAACCGGGTGCTCTTCGAGGGCACGCGCGCGGTTGGCGTCGAGGCGAGCCAGCTCGGCCAGCTCCAGGAGCTGCGCGCCGAGCGCGAGGTGATCCTCTGCGGCGGCGCCTACAACTCGCCCCAGCTCTTGATGCTCTCCGGCATCGGCCCGGCCGAACACCTGACATTGAAGGAAATCGAGGTGCTGCTCGACCAGCCGGCGGTGGGGGAGAACCTCTCCGATCACCCGTCCACCTACGCCGTCTGGACGACCCCGGAGCCTGAGAGCCTGCTGCTGGCCTTGGAGCCGGCGGCCAAAGAGGAGTTCGAAGCCTCTCAGACCGGGCCCTTCGCCTCCAACCTCGCCGAGTCGGGCGGCTTCGCCCGGGTCGGTCCCGGCATCGAGGCGCCCGACGTGCAGTTCCACGTCGCCGCGCTGCACGTCGTCGAAGAGGGTCTCGGCGACCCCGAGGCGCACGGCATCTGGATCTCGCCCTGCCTGTTGACGCCAGAGAGCCGCGGCTCGGTGCGGCTCGCCTCCAAAGACCCGACGGCCCACCCGATCATCCGCAACGCCTTCTACGAGTCCGAGTCCGACATGAAACGGATGATCGACGCCGTGCGCCTGGCCGCGGAGATCAGCAGCCAGCCGTCGCTACGTCCCTACTGTGCCGCGCCCTACACGGTTCCCGATGGCGATTCCGACGAGGCCCTGCGTGCCCACATCGCCCGTACCACCTACGAGATCTACCACCCGGTGGGCACCTGCGCGATCGGCTCGGTGGTCGACCCCGAGCTGCGCGTCGAGGGCGCTGAGGCCCTGCGCGTGGTAGACGCCTCGGTCATGCCCACCGTGCCCCGCGGCAACACCAACGCCCCGACGATCGCCATAGCCGAGCGCGCCGCCGACCTGATCCGCCACGGCAAGGCGGTTGCGGCCGAGAGTACTGCCGCGGCGAGCTAACCCGGGTCCGCGACCGGCACCGGAGCCTCGATGCCGTCCTCGGGGACGACGAGGATCGCGCCCTCGCCGGTGACGTAGGCCTCCTCGCCGTGGTAGGTGACGTCCATGCCGACGGCCTCGTCGTGCTCGGAGGCGCGCAGGGGCATCAGCGCGCCGATCACCTTCAGCAGGACGAAGGTCACGGTGAAGGCATAGGCGGGGGCGGCGATCGCCGCGAGAGCCTGGTCGAGCAGCTGGTCGGCATTGCCGTAGAAGAGCCCGTCGGCGAGGCCGTTCCAGCCGATCTGGGCGACGAGGCCGATGAAGAGGATGCCGGTGAGGCCGGCGATGCCGTGGGCGGCGAGCACGTCGAGCGTCTCGTCGACACGGGTGCGCGGCCGCCAGACAATCACTGCGTAGCAGGGCAGGGCGCCAAGGAAGCCGAGCACCATCGCCCAGCCGGGGCTGACGAAGCCGCCCGCCGGGGTGATCAGCACGCAGCCGACGATGATCGCCGTGGCGGCGCCGATCGCCGTCACCTTGCGGCCGCGGATCAGATCGAGGACGAACCAGGTGATCAGCGCGCAGGCCGGCGTCAGCAGCGTGTTGGTGAAGGCGAGCACGCTGTTGGTGCCGGTGTTGAAGCCGCTGCCGCCGTTGAAGCCGAACCAGCCGAACCACAGCAAGCCGGCGCCAAGCAGCACGTACATCGCGTTATGCGGCAGCAGCGCCTGGCGCCCGTAGTCCTTGCGCGAGCCGACGACCAGCGCGGCGGCCAGGGCCGAGAAGCCGGAGGCCATCTCGACCGGCACGCCGCCGGCGAAGTCGAGCGTGCCGCGCTCGGCCAGCCAGCCACCGCCGAAGGCCCAGTGGGCGAGCACCGCGTAGACCAGCACCGACCAGAGCGCGGCGAAGACGAGGAAGGCGCCGAAGCGCATGCGCTCGACCACGGCGCCGGAGACCAGCGCCACGGTGATGATGCAGAAGGTGGCCTGGAAGGCCATGAAGAGCAGGTGGGGGATGGTCGATTCTTCGTTGCGCGGCAGGAAGTCGACTCCCTGCAGGCCGACGTGGCCGAAGCCACCGATCAGGTCGCCGGTGCCGTCGAAGGCCAGCGAGTAGCCGACCAGCGCCCAGGTGACCATCGCCACGGCGATCGCCGCGACGCACATCATGAAGGTGTTGAGCGTGTTCTTGGAGCGCACCAAGCCGGCGTAGAAGAGGCCCAGCGCCGGAGTCATCAGCAGGACCAGCGCGGTGGCGGCCAGCATCCAGGCGGTGTCGCCCGTGTCGATCGCGGCGATCATCGGCAGCCCGCTCACTTGTCCACCGGGGTCACAGCGCCGTGGTCGGTCTCGCCGGTGCGGATGCGCACGGCGCGGTCGAGGGGCAGGACGAAGATCTTGCCGTCGCCGACAGCACCGGTCCGCGCTCCCTCGCAGAGCGCGTCGATCGTCGGCTGCACGAACTCGTCGGAGACGGCGATCTCGAAGCGCACCTTCTCGGCGAGCCCCATCTGCACGGTCGTGCCGCGATAGGTCTCGACCCGCTCCAGCTCACCGCCGTGGCCCTGCACGCGGCTCATCGAGACGCCGCGCACCTCAGCCCGGTAAAGCGCCTCGAGCACGTCGTTGGCCTTCTCGGGCCGCACGATGCCAATCACGAGTTTCAAGCGTCGCTCCCCATTCGTCTCCCTCGAACGGGCGCGAGCCTATCCAATAAGCCGGCAGTTCTGTCGAGCCGACCCAATTGGCCTCCTACACTTGACCGATGCCCGCAGACTCACAGGACTCCACTTTCACTCTCTATAGGCGGGGCATCGAGCTGCTCGAGGAGCAGGACTTCGAGGAGGCGGCGGCGCCGCTGGAGGAGGCGGCGCGGCGCGCTCCGGAGAAGTCCTCGGTGCGCGAGGCGCTGGGCCGTGCCTACTTCCGCTCCGGCCGCTTCGCCGCTGCCGCGGAGGAGTTCAAAGCGGTGGTCGAGCGCCACCAGGTGAACGACTACGCCCACTTCTGCCTCGGCCGGGCGCTGGCCAAGACAGGGGAGACCGACCGCGCCCGTCACCACCTGGCGCTTGCCTCCAACCTGCGACCCGACCGCTCCGACTACAGCTTCTACCGAGCGATGTTGGGGGCCTAGGCCGCTTCTCCGGCCTTGCTCGCCTGGCCCTTGCGGTGCACGGCAGGCAGGCTGGCGAGGATCGAGGTGCCCTTGCCGGGAGCGCTATGCAGTTCCAAGGTGCCGCCTGCGAGCTCGACCCGTTCGCGCATGCCGACCAGGCCGAAGCCGTCGTTGGCTAGGTCAGGATCGAAGCCGCGACCCTTGTCGGCGACCCGCACACGCAGGATTTTGTTGCCCTCGGTTACCTCGACCCAGGCCTGGTCGGTCTCGCCGTGCCGCGCGGCATTGTTTAGTCCCTCCTGGACGAGGCGGTAGACGGTGTCCTCGATCTCGCCCACCAGGCGGGTCTCGGCGCGGCCGGAGGAGAAGTCGAGGTCGAGGTTCATCTTGACTTTGATCGTCTCGCCCATCGCGATGCGTTCGCTGAGCGCCTCGAGCGCGGCGCCAAGCCCCAGCTCGTCGAGTGTCGGCGGCCGCAGGTCGGCGATCAGGCGGCGCATCTCGGCAATCGTCGCGTCTACCTGCTCGATGCCCTGGCTGAGCAGGTGATCGACTTCCTCAGCGTTGCAGCGGCGGGCGGCGGAGAGCAGCACGCGCACGCCGGCGAGGCTCTGCAGCGACTCGTCGTGCAGCTCACGAGCCCAGCGGCCGCGCTCGCGCTCGGCCGCGGCGATGCTGTCACGGGTGCGATCTTCGGCGACCGATTGGGCAGTGGCCACGGCGGTGGCAGCGCTGGCCGCGAAGGAGACGAGCACCCCCTCGTCCTCGTCGCTGAAGCCGGCCTCACGACCGAGCGGGTCGAGGGCGACGAGCACGCCGAGCACCTTGCCGCGGAAGACGAGCGGTACGAGCAGGGCGGTGACGCCCATCTCCTGGTTGCCCGGCCGTGCCATGAGGCTGGGATCGAGGTTGTGGACCCGCTGTGGCGAGCGCGCCTCAAGCACGCGGCCGGGGATCGAGCCCTCGATCGGGATGCGCCCTTTAGCCATGCCGCCCTCGCGCTCGCCGGCGGCCGAGGCGGCGATCAGCTCGTCTCCTTCGCGCAGCAGGATGAGCAGCGAGCGCGCCTCGACCAGTGCCCGGCCGCGCTTGACGACGATCTCGAGGATGCGGTCGAGGTTGGTCTCGCCGCCAACCGCGCGGGCGATCTCGGTCGTCGCTTCGAGGCGGTGCACAGCGCGCTCCATCTCGTCGCGGCGGCTCTTGACGCTGCGGTAAAGGCGCGCGTTCTCGACCGCGATTGCCGTCCACTCGGCGAGGATCACCGCCGATTGCTCATCGGCCTCGTCGAACTCGCCCCTTTCCTTCTCGGTCAAGTAGAGGTTGCCCCAGGCGTGGCCACGGATCATCACCGGAACGCCGAGGAAAGTGGTCATCGGGGGGTGGCTCGGGGGGAAGCCGTAGGAGCGCGGGTGGTGGCCAACGTCGCCGAGGCGCAGCGGTCGCGGCTGCTCGATCAGCAGGCCGAGAACGCCGCGTCCATGCGGCAGGTTGCCGATCGCACGCCGGGCCTCCTCGTCGATGCCGTGGGTAATGAAGCGCTCCAGCTCGTGGCGCTCCTCGTCGAGCACCCCCAGCGCCGCGTAGCGCGCGGCGGTCAACTGACAGGCGACTTCGAGCACCTGGCGGAAGACCTCCTCGGGGTCGAGCTCCGCCACGAGGCTGCGCCCCACGTCGATCAGCTCTCGCAGCCTCGGCTCGTCGAGAGCGCTGCTGTCATAACCCATTGCTATCCCCGCCCCTCCTCCAGCTCTTGGGCGTACCCAATCGTACCTCTACCTCGTACCAATACTCAATGGCAATTGATCGGCCCAATTCGCGGAAAAACCCCGATGTTGTGGCTGGGGGGGAGGAGGAGGATGAAGCTATGAGCTCGACTCACAGCCCCGCAGGCGCCGGTGATGCCACCGCCCTGCAGGCCGATTCGGGGTCGGGAGATGGGCGGGGAATGGCGACGACGACGATCGTGCTCGCCGACGACCACACCGTCGTGCGCAACGCGCTGCGCTTGCTGCTCGATGCCGAGCCCGGCTTCGAGGTGGTGGCCGAGGCGGGCGACGCCGACACGGCGTTGCGCTACGTGCGCGGGCACAAGCCGGCCGTGCTGATCCTCGACCTCAACATGCCGGGACGCAGCAGCTTTGATGCGGTTCCCGAGATCCGTGAAGCTTCGCCAGGGACGGAGATCGTCGTGCTGACGATGCAGAACGAGCCCGCCTTCGCCCGCCGCGCCTTGCAGGCGGGCGTGCGCGGGTACGTGCTGAAGGAGGCAGCCGATGCCGAGCTGGTGCAGGCGGTGCGCAGTGCCGCCCTCGGCGACACCTACCTGCAGCCGGCCCTCGGGGCGCGGCTGGCGGCCGGCGGCGACACGCCGGCTGAGGACGAGCTGAGCGAGCGCGAGCGCGACGTGCTGCGCCTCATCGCCCTGGGCCACACCAACGCCGAGGTGGCCGAGCAGCTCTACATCAGCATCCGCACGGTGGAGAGCCATCGGGCCCATATCCAGCAGAAGCTGCGCCTCTCGAGCCGCGCCGAGCTAGTGCGCTACGCGCTCGACCGGGGGATGGTCGAGACGTAGGGGAGGAGCTGGTCAGCTGACCAGTGGGATGACGCAGCGGTATTTGCGTGTGTTGGTGTGAGACGTGAAGTCGACAGCTCCAGCTGCTGAAACTGTGATGACGGCGAAGATGTCTTCGTCTGTAATGACTGGAATGTCACTAGTCCACTCCGTACCGCCGTCCAACACCACACCAGGCTGTTGAGCAAACGCCGACAGCTCCAGCGCCTCCGGCAGCGAGCCCCCCTGCACGGCACACGACGTGGCCGCCGCCGGCGCGCTCACCGCGGTGTCGCTGGAGAATGTCTGCCAGCAGGCGCCGGCGAAGGGCTGAGTGCCCGGCAGGCAACCGGCGCCGTAACCGTTCACCGTCTGGGCATTGACCGCGTTCACGGCATTGACCGCGGTCTGCGCATCGACGGCGCTCTGCGCTCGGTCAGCCGTTTCCGCATGGGCGGCGTTGGGTACCTGGCCGAGGCTGAGCTCATCGATTTCAGCCCCGGTGATCGGCCCCGCCTGCTGTAGAGCACTCTGCAGCACCCCGGGCTTCAACCGATTCGCCGGGATCGATCGCATCGCCACCCGATTGCCAGGCAGTGACTTCACCTTCACCGCCTTACCGCTGATCCTCCCCTTCTTCGCCGCATACACCGTTCCACCGAGGGCAATGAACAGCGCCAACCCCGCGATCACCAAAGCCGGCGACGGCAGCAACATTCTCCGTCTTGTCCCCCTCCGAGCTTTCACAGTCCCTCCCCGAACTCCACTGTTTACAATTCCGCGACCGTAGCCGTGGAGGAGCCCTCTTCAAAGACCGCTGGACGAAAGTTGAGTATCCAGTGTGGACGGGCTTTGTCGGCATCTTTCTGAATATGCTGGGTGGCACTTAGGAATACGACAGGGGGAGCGTGGTGCGCAGATTGTTGCTCGGAGCGATCCTGGTGCTCGCTATCGCCGCGATGGCGCCAGTCGCAAATGCCACGGCGAGCACGGTCGCGTCCTTTTACGCTCAGGGGAAGGACGGCTACTTCGTTTCGGTCGAAGGCAGCCGCCGGCGAGTCGCCCTTGTCGTCAACGGCCACGAAGTGATCACCACCTACGCCGTCCGGGGCCGCGCCTCCAGCCGGCGCATCGAGGCGACGTTCGGGAAGCTCGGCCGGATCTCGGTCAGGTTCAAGCCGGGTGATCGTGCGCAACGTGATCAACCACCCAGGGGCTGCAAGGGCAGGCCACATGTGACGAGGTTCGGCGTCTTCGTCGGAACGATCAGGTTCGACGGTGAGAGGGACTATGTAGGGCTGCGTAAGCAGCGCGTCGGGGGAACTGTCGAATCGACTCCCGCCTGGAGATGCAAGCGGAAGGCGGGTGGGAATCGGGCTCGCGCGAGCAAAAAGCGACGCCCACCCGAGCCACCGGTGATGGCGGCATATGCGTCGAAGCCGCGGCTGCTCTTCGCAGCGATCGGCGACGACCCTTCCGCCAAAAACCTCGACTTCACTTTCTTCTTTGCGGCCATGGTGGAGAAGCACGAAGCGATGCGCATCGAACGCTTCATGCTCACAGTCGGTGGGCCAAAGTCCTTCATTCGCGAAGGCGGCTTGAGATCGGCGGTCGTTCACCCGCCAAGGCCCTTCGAAGGGGGCGCTCGCTTCACCCGCAGTCCCGACGGCTCGTTCAGCTGGACGGGACCCCTGAGCTTTCCCTTCCCAGGGATCGGCAGAGTCGCCTTCACAGGTCCACAGTTCACCGCCGACCTGGCCAGGCCACAGACCGAGGCTGAAGTGCGGAAACTGTTCGGCATCAAGCCCGATCCGCTGCAGGAGATTGGGGAAAGCGCTCAATCGGTTAGATCGGCGATGGCGCATATAGCCAGCGGTGAAATAGCTGGTCTAGCTGATGCCCTGAGACCTCCTCAGCCAGGACGATGAACTCGTCGACGGTCGCGGTGCCGTAGCGATGCTCGGCGGTCCAGCGTCGCAGGGTCTTCAGCAGCGTTGGGGTGCCGACCTTGATCCGCAGGGCCTCGAGGGCCATCGCTCCGCGGTAGTAGATCGAGGGAACGAAGAGCTTGCTGGGTTTGCCGGGGCGACCGGGGGGTGGCTTCCAGAGGTAGCTGTCGGGTGGGTTTGTGCGGAGCAGCCGGCGGAAGACGGTGCGGACTCTGGGGCCGCCGTGGTGCTCTGCGTAGTACCACTGTGCCCAGGTGGCAAAGCCCTCGTTAAGCCAGATGTCGGGCCAGTGGGCGAGGCCGACTGAGTTACCGAACCACTGGTGGGCGGTCTCGTGGACGACCACTGTGCGTTCTGGCTGGAAACCGTAGATCGGGCGGGTCTGGCTCTCGAGCGCGAAGACGACCCAGGAGGCGTCGACGATCGAGCCGGCCGCGTCGAACGGATAGGGCCCGAACGCCTTGCTCAGGAAGTGGATGATCTCCGGCAGCTCACTGAGTGTGTGCTCGACTCGCTTGGGGTAATGCCGATCGATCATCGTCCATACCGGCAAGCCACCGATCTGACTGCGCGTCAGGCGGCCGCGACCGATGCTGACCACCGCCAGGTAGGTGGCCATCGGCTGCGTCTCGCTCCACTCGAAGGTGACGCGGTCTCCGCTGCGCTTGATCGATCGCAGGCGCCCGTTTGAAATCCCCTTGAGGCCCCGCGGCACGGTGAGGGCGATCTCGAAGCTCGCCTTGTCGGTGAGCACTTCATTGCAGGGCAGCCAGGTCGCTGTACCGACCGGCTCGCCGATGGTCAGCGCCCCGTCCGCGGTTCGCACCCAGCCTTCGACTGCGCCGCTGCGACGGAAGATCGCCCCCGGCCTGCCGCGGTAATGGACGACGATGGTGAAGGCCTGATCGGCTGCGAGTGGTGCAGCGGGGACGACGACGAGCTTGCGCTGGGCGCGGTTGATGTCGGCGGGCGCGCCATCCACGCTGACCCCTGTCACCTGCAGGCCAACGAGATCGAGTGTGAACCGCTCGAGGGCCTCGGTGGCTGTCGCCTCGATCCTCGTCGTCGCGCGCAATCGACCGTTGCTCGGCTGGTAGCTGAGGCGAGCGTCGTAGTGGGAGACGTCGAGCCCACGATTGCCCACCCGTGGGAAGAACGGGTCTCCAGATGGCGCCCGCGCCGTTGCAGCGGCAACTGCGCCCAGCAAGATCGCCGTGCAAAGCATCCATGGAGTGAGCTTGACTTTCCTCAAGGAGCTGATCCTAGGATCGGCTGTGGCTGTCATTGGGATTCCTGCCCGTCCCGGGTAGACTCGCCTCAACGGTCGGTGGTCAAGGGAAGTCCGGTGAGAGGCCGGCGCGGTCCCGCCACTGTGACCGGGTCAAGAAAGTCGCCGACGCGCTTGCGTCAACCACTGGGGAGGACACCGATTCCCCGGGAAGGGGCGGCCGAATCGCCCGGAAGCCAGGAGACCTGTCCCCGGCCAGCCATGACAACCCTCGAGGAAAAGGGTGGCTTAGATGCCAAGACTCATTTCATTCAGGCTGGCGGCCGCGTGCGCGCTGGCACTCGTGTTCGTTCTCTCACTCAGCGCGGTGGCGGCGGCCAAGGGGCCGATCGCCGACCTGCGCGTGGTCGGCAAAGGCGGCAAGGTCCTCGCCGAGACGTCGTTCGGTGTGGGCGGTGACGTCTCCGTCAAGACCAGCTCGAAAGCGACCTGCTTCGGCGCCGGCACCGGCGGCAGCGGCAAATCGGTCGAGGTGAAGGGCGCCACGGCGCTGGGCATGTTGCTGCGTGCGGCGACGTTCACCGCGGCACTCAAGCCGGTGTTGATCTCCGACCACTTCGATTTCGGCCTGGCGCTCTGCGGGCTGGGCGGCTCGGTGGCCAGCGGGGGCAACTCCTGGTACCTCAAGGTCAACCACGTGAACCCCGAACTCGGCGGCGAAATGGTCAAGGTGAAAGGCGGCGACGAAGTGCTTTGGGCGCTGGCCGGCTTCCCCTACCCGCAGGAGCTCTCGCTGAGCGCTCCCAAGAGCGCCCAGCCGGACAAGTCGTTCCAGGTGCGCGTCTTCGCCTATGACGACAAAGGCAAGCGCAAGCCGGTCTCCGGCGCGAAGGTCTCGGGCGCTTCGGGCCCGACCGACGCACAGGGCAAGGCGACGGTGACGCTGAGCAAGCCGGCGAGCCTGATCGCCAAGCACGGCAAGGACATCCCCTCCAACCGCGCAGCGGTCTGCGTCGGGGGCAAGTGCCCGGCTAAGTGAGCCCTCGCCGCGGCAAGGCGGTCGCGATTGTTGCGCTGCTCGCAGCGGCGCTCGCGGCCGCCGGCTGCGGCCTCGGCCCCGGTGAGGGGGTCGGCGACGTCGAGCTGACCGTGACGCGCGACTACGGCGCGGTGCCCGTGCTGCACCGCGAGCTCGGCGACGTGACCGAGTCCGACACGGTGATGCG
The DNA here is from genome assembly GCA_963715455.1 of uncultured Solirubrobacterales bacterium. GTDB lineage: Bacteria > Actinomycetota > Thermoleophilia > Solirubrobacterales > 70-9 > VRUE01. The sequence goes on from OY970245.1 coordinate 1,480,198, forward strand.
CGCCCTCGAAGGCAGCGCCGAGATCGACACCCGCTACGGCGGCGGCTTCGTGCAGTCGATCGAGGGGGTGGAGGCGGAGGAGCGCCTCGACCGCTCCTTCGACTGGTTCTTCTATGTGAACGGCGTAGAGGCGACGGTCGGCGCCGCCGACTACGGGCTGCGCGGCGCTGAGGCGATCTGGTGGGACTACCGCGACTGGAGCGCGGCGATGCGCGTACCGGCCGTGGTCGGCTCCTGGCCACAGCCCTTCCTCGACGGCTACGGCGATCGGCGCTGGCCGGTCGCGGTTGAGTGCCTGGGTGGGGGCACGGCGTGCGCGACGGTGCGCGGGCGGCTGCGGGACGCGGGTGTGGCCCTCGCTTCCGGCGCACCGGAGGAGGCGCTGCGCGTCTTGGTCGGTCCCTGGATGCGGGTGCGCGGGGACCAGGCGGCGGCGCAGATCGAGGACGGTCCCCAGGCGAGCGGCGTGTTCGCCGAGCTTGAGGAGTCCCCGGGCGGTGGGTACGTGCTGCGGGGGCTTGGTGAAGACGGCGAGGTGGGGCGGACCTTTGGCGCGGGCGCCGGCCTCGTGGCGGCTACTCGCCGCTTCGACGCGCCACCCGTCTGGGTGGTGAGCGGGCCCGAGCTGACCGGGGTGCAAGCGGCTGCCGAGTTGCTTGATGCTGCCCACTTGCGCGACCGCTACGCGATCGCCGTCGAAGGGGAAGAGGAGACCCCGCTGCCGCTGCGATGAGGTCGCCCTTCGCCTACACGCCGAAGCCCCTGCCGCTGCAGTCAGCCTCACCCGGGGCGGCGATCGCCTACCTGGGGGCGCTGACCATCGTCGCCTTCCTCTATTCGAATCCGATCGTGCTGTGCGCGACCGGCGGTGCCGTGCTGCTCGCCGGGTGGCTGGCTGGGGCGCGGCGAGCACTGCGCGCGGCGCTCTGGATGGGACTCACCCTGGCGCTGCTGATCGTCCTCGTCAACGCCCTCGTCGTCAGCCGTGGCGAGACGGTGCTCGCCCGCCTTGGGGAGTGGCCGCTCTTCGGTCAGGTTGAAATCACCGTCGAGGCGATCGCGGCGGGTGCGGTGATCGGTCTGCGCGCCGCGGTGGTGATGGTTGCCTTTGCCGTCTACTCGGCCTGCGTCGACCCCGATCGGGTGCTGCGCGCGCTGCGGCCGATTGCCGGCCGCTCGGCCCTGACGGCGACGCTCGTCTCACGCCTCGTGCCGGTCGCCGCCGCCGATGCGGGTCGTCTGCGCGACGCGGCCCGGCTGCGCGGTCCGGGTGCGGCCCCGGTCGGCCGCGCACCCCTGGCGCGTCGCCTGCTTGCCGGCTCTCTCGACCGCGCCGTCGACGTGGCCGCGACCCTCGAGCTGCGCGGCTACTCGCTCGGCGCGCCGCCAGCTCCCGACAGCGGTGGTGTAACGCGTTGGGGCTCTGTGGAGCGAACAAAGCGTTACACCGCGGGTGGGTGTCTCCAGCGCTCGCGCCGCTCGCGCTATGACTGGCGCTTCTACGTTGCCGGAGCGGCGGTGCTCGGCGCCGCCATCGCCGGCAAGCTCGCCGGAGCGGACGCCTTCTCCGAATACCCGACGGTCGAGGTTGGCGCTGGGCCTGAGACGCTCGCCCTTACGGGCCTCATCCTGCTCAGTGGACTTGTGCCCTGGCGTCGTCGAATCCCCCGAGGTAGCCGTGCCTGACCTAGCGACTCCCACCCGCGCGACGCCCGCGCTCACAATCGAGGCGCTGACCTACTCCTATCCGCACGCGGCACAGCCGGCACTGGCCGACGTCTCGCTCGATCTGGCCCCCGGCGAGCTCGTCGTGCTCGCTGGGCGCTCGGCCTGCGGTAAGTCGACCCTGCTGCGCGCCGCCTGCGGCCTCGTCCCTCACTTCCACGGTGGCGAGATCGAGGGGCGCATAGAGGTGGCCGGCATCGACGCGCTCGCCACGGGGCCAGGCGAGCTGGCCGCCGCCGTCGGCTACGTCGCCCAGGACCCTGAGACCCAGGTGGTCTCGACCACGGTCGCGGCCGAGATCGAGCTGCCCCTGGAGATGCGCGGCGACCCACCCACTGCACGTGCCCGCGCCGTCGAGGAGGTGGCTCTCGCCCTCGCTATCCCACAGCTGCTCGACCGCGCCGTCGACACGCTCTCCGGTGGGGAGTTGCAGCGGGTCGCGCTCGCCGCGGCTCTAGTCACCCGCCCCCAACTCGTCCTCCTCGACGAGCCCACCTCGCAGCTGGACCCCGTAGCCGGCGACGAGCTCATCTGGCTCCTGCGTCGCCTCAACGAGGAGTGGGGAGTCACCATCCTGCTCGCCGAGCACCGCTTGGAGCGCTGCTTGGCAGCTGCCGATCGGGTCGTGGCCATGGATGATGGCTCGATCGCTTTCGATGGCGATCCACGTGCTTTCCTCACCTGGGCCCAGGATGCAGATCAAGCTCTGGAGACTCCCGCCGCCCGCCTCTTCTCCCTTGCCGGGATCGAGCCGTTGCCGGTCGGCGTTCGCGACGCACGCCGAACTCTTGTTGGGACAACGCTTTCTGGGCCGCTGGGGCCAGCAGAGGAGGGTGCCCGCCTCCCCTCTGGTAAGGCGGTTGTGTGCCGCGATCTATGGGTGGAGCTGACCGCCGGAGAGAGGCCCAATGACGTCCTCAAAGGCGTCGAGCTTGGAATTGCTAGAGGTGAGCGGGTGGCGCTGATGGGCCGCAACGGGGCTGGCAAGAGCACGCTGTTGAAGACCGCTGCGGGTCTGCTCGAAGCGGTTCGCGGCAAGGTTGAGGTTCCGGGTGGGATCGCTTTGCTCACTCAAAACCCGAGCGACTTCCTCGTGCGCGAGCGAGTTGGGGATGAGCTTCCCGGAGATGCTGGATTGGCCGCGCTGCGCCTCGTCGGCCTCGAGCACGCTGTCGATGCCGACCCACGCGACCTCTCCGGCGGCGAGCGGCAACGACTGGCGCTGGCGATCGTGCTGGCGGGTCGGGGGCTGGATGGAGACCTTCCAGGCCTCGTTGCCTTGGACGAGCCGACCCGCGGCATGGACCGCGCTCGCAAGGACGATCTCGCCGGCCTCGTGTCGGAGCTCGCCGAGCGCGGCGCCGGCGTCCTTGTCGCCACCCACGACGTCGAGTTCGCCGCCGCATTCGCCGAGCGCGTCGTGCTGCTCGGCGACGGGGTCGTGATCGCCGACGGCCCAGCCGCCGAGGTGCTCTCCGGCGGCTGGTACTTCGCCACCGAAATCGCCCGCGTCCTAGACCTCCCCGGCGTAATCACCCCCGAGCAAGGCGCCAGCGCCTTCGCTTCATCCAGCGAGTTTGTGCTTAGGGCTCCGTATGCCCCTAAAAAGACGAAGTCAGCGGGGGAGGAGGGGGGCTGATGTCCTGGCAGCTGGCCTGTTTCGTCATCCTTACCGCTGTCCTGCTCGGAGGATTCGCTTGGTATGAGCGGTCGCGGCCGCCCTCGCAGGTCGTCGCTCTGGTCGCCGCCCTCGCCGCCCTGGCGATCGCTGGCCGTATCGCCTTCGCCGCCTTTCCCAACGTCAAGCCGACCACCGACATCGTGCTCTTCGCTGGCTACGCGCTTGGCCCGGCCCCTGGCTTCGCCGTTGGGGCGCTCGCTGCGCTGGTCTCCAACTTCTGGTTTGGCCAGGGGCCCTGGACCCCGTGGCAGATGGTCGGGTGGGGAATGTGCGGGATGCTGGGCGCGGCGCTGGCCCTCGGCGTGCGCAATGCCGGTCGCTTCACCCTTGCCGCCGCTTGCGGCTTTGCCGGGATCGCCTACGGTGTGTTGCTGAACTTTTCGCTTATGGCGACCTACGGAGGAGACCTCTCGCTCGAGCGCTTCCTGACGCTGCAGGCCCGTGCCCTGCCCTTTGACGCTGCCCACGCACTCGGCAACGTTGCCTTTGCGCTGATCGCCGGACCGGCGATGGTGCGCATGCTGGTCCGTTTCCGCGAGCGCTTCCAATGGCGCGTGCCCGCTGTGGCGACCGCCGCGCTCTGCGCGCTGCTGTTGCCGGCGCTAGTCCCCGCGCCGGCCCAGGCCGACTTTGGCAAGGCCGCCACTTGGCTCGAAACGCAGCAGAACGCCGATGGCGGTTTCGGCTCTTCGGCCGAGGACGACTCCAGCGCGGCGATCACCGGTTGGGCGATGCTGGGGTTGGAGGCGGCGGGCCGTAACCCCTTCGACATCGCTCGCGCAGGGCATACGCCGATCGACTCGCTGCGCGCCAACCTGGACGAAGTAAGCAGCGCCGGCGACCTTGCTCGCACGATCGTTGCTCTGCTCGGCGCGGGCGCCGATCCGCGCTCCTTCGGCGGTCGCAACCTGGTCGAGGAGCTGCGCGAGCGGCGTGCTGCCAACGGCTCCTTCGCTGGCTGGCCGGGCACGACCTCGTTCAGCGTTGTCGCTCTGCGCGCCGCCGATGCCACCGGAGGGCTGGACAAGGCCACCGCCTGGCTAGCGAAAGTCCAGAACCCCGATGGCGGCTGGGGAGACGTGCCAGGCCAGCCGAGCAACGCCGACGTGACCGGCTCGGTAATGCAGGCGCTCCCCGAGACCAAGGCCGCCGAGCGCGGCCTCTCCTATCTGCGCAAGCACCAGCGCTCCAGCGGCGGCTTCTCGCTGGGTGCCGGAGGAACGGTCAACACGCAGTCGACCGCTTGGGCGGTGCAGGGGATGATTGCTGTAGGCGCCGACCCGGCCAAGGCCGGGCCCGCCGGCCGCAGCGCGCTCGACTATCTCGACGTGCAGCAGGCCAGCGACGGTCACTACCGCTACTCCGAGTCCAGCGACCAGACACCGATCTGGGTAACCGGCCAGGTGCTGGTAGCCGCCGCGGGAGACGCACTGCCAGTGCCGGCTCCGCCACGTGAAAAGAAGCCAAAAACCCCCGCCCCCACGATCTCGCCTCCTTCATCGGCGAGTCCAGCGCCGAGCGCGCCCAGCCAGCCGACCCCGGGCGTAGAAAGCTCGGGCGTCCCGATCCCTCCGTCGGCCAGCGGAGGAAGCGGCGGTGCTACCGGTGCGCCCCCGCCGGTGGCTGAAGCCCCGCCCTCGGGCATCCCAGGCGTTGAGACACCGGGGCTCGAGTCGGAGTCTCCCGCGACCGCCACCGGCGCCCCGGCTGCGGCAAGTGTCGAGGGTACCGAGCCCGCCTCGCCCTGGATCGCGATCGGCGTCGGCCTTGGCACCACGCTCGCCGCGATCGGCGCCCCGCTGCTGCTCGGTCGGCGCTTCGGCTGGTAGCCGGGCGGCTATGTTCCTGCCGTGGACGTCGAGACCGCCATCCGCACGCGGCGCACGCACAAGGCCTTCGGGCCCGAGCCGCTCACCCATGAGGAGATCCTCGAGCTGCTCGAGCTGGCCCGCTGGGCGCCCAACCACAACCTGACCGCCCCCTGGCGCTTCCGCGTCGTTGGCCCGGCGGCGCTCAGCCGCCTCAAGCAGGCGGCCGGTCCCGAGGGCGCAGCGAAGCTCGACCGTGCCCCGACCCTGATCGTCGCCTCCTGCGCCCTCGGCGAGGACCCGGTCCAGAACGAAGAGGACTTGCACGCCACCGCCGTCGCCTCCTACATCGTTCTGCTCAGCGCCCACGCCCGTGGCCTGGCCGGCTACTGGCGCACCCCTGATCTACTGCGTTCGACCGAGGGCCGCCAGGCGGTCGGCCTGCCCGAGGACGAGCGCTTCGTCGGCCTCCTCCACCTAGGTCGCCCGCGTCAGGAGAAGGAGCCCCCACAGCGACCAGCGGTCGAGCAAGCGACCGTCTTCCTCGACTAATGCTCTCTCGTACCGCTGCCATAGAGGCGATTGCCGGCCAGCGCTTCGAGGTGCTCGTCATCGGCGGCGGCATCACCGGCGCTGGCGTGGCGCTCGACGCCGCTTCGCGCGGCTACTCGGTGGCACTGCTCGAGCGCGGCGACTACGCCGAAGGCACTTCGAGCCGCTCCTCGAAGATGATCCACGGCGGCTTGCGCTACCTGCAGAACCTCGACCTCGGCCTGGTGCGCGAGGCGCTGCTCGAGCGCCAGTTGATGGTGCAGCTCGCCCCGCACCTGGTCTACCCGACCCCGTTCCTCGTCCCGGCCTTTCCCGAGGAGCGCCGCCAGCGAGGGCTCGGCTTGGGACTCAACATGTACGACGTGATGGCGACGACGCGGGTCGGCCGCAGCCGTCGCGAGATGCGCGCCTCCAAGGAAGCCGACGAGGACTACTACTGGTCGCCGGACCGCCACCGCACGATCGACCGCGAGGAGGTGCTGGAGCTGGTGCCGGCGCTGGGGGCGCGCGACCCGAAGAACGCCTACCTCTTCTATGACTGCCAGACCGACGACGTGCGGCTTACCTTCACGGTCCTCGGCGAGGCCGAGCGCTTCGGCGCGGTGATGCTCAACGGGGCCGAGGTGGTCGAGGTGCTGCAGCGCGGCGGCAAAGCCGTCGGCGCCGCCTTCGTCGAGGCGGAGTCGGGCGAGCGGCTCGAGGTCGAGGCCGACAACGTCGTCAACGCGACCGGCGTCTTTGCCGACCGCATCCGCCCCGAGGAGACGATCGAGGAGGAGGACGCGCCGCGCATCTCGCCGAGCCGCGGCACGCACCTGCTGATCGACCGTGCCGACCTCTCGACAGGCGACGCCGCTTGCATCGTGCCGGCCGGCGAAGGCCGAGCGATCTTTGCCCTGCCTTGGTACGGGCGCACGCTGGTCGGCACCACCGACAACGACTTCGAGGGCGACATCGACCACCCGCGTCCGGGTGAGGAGGACGTCACCTACCTGCTCGACGCGGTCAACGATTTCTTCGACGTCTCCTTGAGCGAGCGCGACCTGGTCGGCGCCTACGCCGGCGTGCGTCCGCTGATCGCCACCGGCGACCCGAAGAAGTCGGTCGACATCTCGCGCAAGGCGGAGTTGTACGAGACCTCCTCGGGGATGCTGACGATCACCGGCGGCAAGCTGACCACCTGGCGGCGCATGGCCAAGCAGACCGTCGACCGCCTGGTTGAGCGTGAGGCCCGCGAGGCGCCCTGCCACACAGCGGAGATCCCGCTGGGTATGGAGGCGCGCCCCGAGGATCTCGATGCGCCTGCCGGCATCGACGAGGAGGCGACCGCCCAGCTCGCCTTCCGTTACGGCCATGCCGCTCGCAAAGTGCTCGCCCTCGCTCGCGAGGATGCCAAGCTGGCCGCTCCGATCGTCCCCGGCCGCCCTGACCTCCTGGCCGAGGCGGTGATCGCCGCCCGTCACGAGCAGGCGCGCAGCGTCGCCGACGTGATGCTGCGCCGCACCCGCCTTGGCCTGCTGGCCGCTCCGCAACTGCGCGACCCCGATTCGGTGCGCGCCGTGGCGGCGGCGATCGGCGCTGAGCTGGGCTGGTCGCGCCGCGAGGTGAAGCGCGCCGCCGAGGCCTGGCCCGCCGCTGCGGCGGAGGCCGGCATCGACCCGGCTGGTGCCCAGGCCGTTGGGCGTGCCAGGTAGCGCCTGCAATAACCTCCCCCACCGATGACCAAGGCCGAGCTGGAGTCCAAGCACATCGCCGAGCTGCACGCCCTTGCTGCGGAGGCGGGCGTCGCCAACTACCGCATGCTGCGTCGCGAGGACCTGGTCGAACAGCTGCTCAGTGGCGAGTCGGCCGTGGAAGAGAAGCCGGCACGCGAGAAACGCGAGCGCCCACCGCGTCGCCGCCGCGAGCGTGCGGCGGGGGAGAAGCCGGCCGAGCGCTCCGGTCGCGAGCGCGAGCGCGCGCCCCGCAAAGAGCGTCAACCTCGTACGGAGCGCGAGCCCCGCCAGCCCGCGGCCAGCGCCGCGGAGCCAGAGTCGGCCCCGACCCCGACCCCGGCGTCGACTCCTTCCCCGGCCGCCTCCGCAGAGGAGCCCTCGCGCCCGCGCCGCCGGCGCCGTCGTCGGCGCTTCGGTCGTAAGAGCAAGGGCCTGCGGGTCCAGGATCTGCTGACCCCACCGCCTGGCCGCCAGGCGCTCGTCTACGGCGAGAACGCCGCCGCCTGCACCGCGCTGCTCCGCGACGTCGCCAGTGAGCTTGCCGGCGCTTCCGAGGGCCCCGACCCGATCGCCCTGCTGGTCGACCCCAGCCCCGAGGAGCTGGCCGACTGGAAGCGGGAGGCGCCGCAGGCGGAGATCGTCTCCGCCGGCCAGGCCCGCCACGCCAGCGACGCGCTGGCCCAGGCCTCGCGCCGCGCAGAGGGCGGCGAAGACGTGATCCTCCTGGTCGACTCCCTAACCAAACTCGCCGAGTCCTTCGGCGACGCCGATGCGGCAAAGGCGATCTTCGACGGTGGCCTGGGGCTCGCCTCGGCCAGCGGCTCACTCACCGTGGTCGCGGCGCTCGAGTGTCAGCAGTAGTTCGGCCAGCTAACGCCGATACGCAATCCGGCGCCAGGAGGGCTCTTTGGAGAGCTCGATCAGCTCTGAGCTGCGGTCCGGCTGCACGTAGCCGAAGGTCTGGTTGCGCTCGTCGAAGACGATGTCGAGCTCACCCTCCTTGACGCGCTGGTCGAGCCAGGCGCCGCGGAAGACGAGGCGGCGCAGCCAGTGGACGAGGCTGCGGTTGGCGGGGCCGACGAGGTCGTCCCAGTTCTCGTTGATGTGCTCGCCGAGGCGTGAGCTGGGCTCGGCGATCTCGCCGCTGACCGTGAGGTCGAGCAGATCGTCGAGCTCTCCCTGGCTGAGGCCCTGGTCGACGAAGCCGAGTTTCACTGCGGCCTGCTCGACGCGTTGGCCGAAGTCCTCCTCGTTGAAGGCGAAGCGCAGCTCGCCGTACTCGAGGACGTAATCGGAGCCAGACTCGTAGTTCCCTCTGCGGGTCGTTTTCTTATCCACGTTGAAGCCCAATCCACTCTCGCAAGCCCTGCAAGAGCAGGTGCTGGATCATGCCGATCATCGTAGTCCTATGCCCGTGCGTGGCCGTGCCTGAATGAGCGTTTGCACCTGGGGCGAGTTTTGCCGCCTCCGGGCTTGACCCCAAGTGCGCGCTCGATCGTCCGCCAGGCGACTCGCCCACCTACCGCTGACGACCGTCCTCGGTCGTGAGGTTCCCGTGGCGGCGACGCGGCTCGCCCGTTTGCTCGGCCTCGCCTATCTGGACCGCGAGCAGGCTGGCCCGGGACTGCTGATCCCGCGCTGCGCCAGCGTGCACACCTTCGGCATGCGCTTTTCGCTCGATCTCTTCTTCCTCGGCGCCGGAGAGGAGGTTCTCGCTGTCGAGCGCGCCGTCCCACCCCGGCGCTTGCGCACCCACCGCCGAGCTGTCGCGGTGCTGGAGCTGCCTCAGCCCTTCGAGAGCCCGTCGGGATGAGCGACGACGGTGTGCAGGTCGGCGCGTCGCGCCCGACAGCGCACCCTGGTGCCGGGCTCGATGCCACCCAGCTTCTCGGTCTCGATGCTCACCGCCAGCTCCCGTCCAGGCGCATCGGTGAGCAGGTTCGGGTACCCCTCGACGTCGTCGGCCGCCTCGACGGCGAGCACCACGTCGCTCATCTGGGCAACTCCCTCGCGCGGCTTGATCTCACGCACGGTGCCTCCCAGCTCGGCCCAGTTCTCAATCGCTCGCACCATCGTCGCCCTTCGAGTCTCCTTCCGCGGACCCGTCCTCGCCGCTCAGGTACTCGACCAATGCCGCGGCGATCGGCTGCCCGCCGAGCCCTTCGTAGAAAGAATAGGCGGGGGAGGGGTTGACCTCGAAGCAGAACCACTGGCCGTCGGGAGTGCGGCGCAGGTCGACTCCGCAGACCGGCAGCTCGAGGGCGCGACTGAGGGTCAGGCAGCGTTCCTCGATCTCGGCCGGGAGGGAGCAGGGGCTCATCCGCACCTCCTGCTGGTCGCGCGCGGCGTAGCGATAGTCGGTGGCGGCCGACACGACCTCGGTGGCGTGGACCCCTTCGCCGACGACGTGGACCCGCACGTCGACGCCGGGGATCAGCGCCTGGAACTGGGTTGGAAGGTGGCGAACCCGCTCCAGGTCGCGGGCTCGCGAAGGCGTTAGGCGGCGCACGATCGAGCGGGCAGAGGAGATCGACTTGTAGATCACCTGGCCGTGCTCGGCGACGAAGCGGCGCACCTCGTCGGGGTCGTTGGTGACCGTCGTCGGTGGCACCTGCAGGCCGCAGGCGAGGATGCGCTGCGCCTGGTAGGGCTTGGAGATGTTGGAGGCGCTGGGGCCGAGACGGTTGGCGACCCTGCAGGGGGCCAGCTCGAGCCAGGCGAGTAGCGCGTGGAAGAGCGCCTGCGCCCGGGCGAGCTTCGCAGCGTCCGGGGGGTCGCCGACGTCGGGCAGGGAGCGTGGCTCGACGAGGCGCACGTAGGCGCCCGTGAAGCGATCCAGGTTCCAAGTCTCGCCGGGGCCGCGCAGCGCTCCGCTGGGTCGCCCTCCGTCCAGCTCGAGCTCCAGCGCCCAATCGTCCACCTGGCGCTGGTTGAGGACCACGTGTGGGACGCCGCCCTGCTCGGCCGCTGCCACGGCCCTGGCGAGCGGCCCTTCGGAGGGAATGCCGCAGAGCAGGATCAAGCCGCTTCCCCGGTCAGCAGCTCGGCCACCGCAGCGGCGCCCTCGTCGCCGAGGCTGGGCGCTGCCTCCGCGCCGCAGAAGGCGCTGGCCTCCGCGGCTGGCGACGCGGCGAAGCGCACCCCCAGCACCGGGCAGGCGACCCTGCGCGCCAGGCGGACGCAGGCGCTGCCCTCGGTCTCGCTCTCCGCGCCGAAGGTCCGCTCGCCGACGACGAGCACCCTGCGCTCCGCCCCGCCTGCCGGCTCCGGCCTGGGCTCCTCTTCTGTCGCGGGCGCTCCGAGGCGGAGGCGGCTGGTGCGCAGCCCCGATTCCGCCGCGCGGGCCTGCCACTCGACCGGGCTCAGGGCCGGCCCGCTCAGCCCGCTAGGCGCGGGCGGGTTGAGCAGCGGGCACTCGAGGCTCGCCAGCCAGCTGAGCAGCAGCGCGTAGCCCTCCATCGCCGCGTAGTCGCGATCGGCCTGCAGAGCGTCGTGAAACTGCGGCGGCAGGCCGTGGCTCAGCCGGCAGACGACGCCGAGCAGTTCGCGCGAGTCGAGCAGGGGGCGACCGGCGCAGGCGATCTCGGTCTCGACGCCCGCCGCGCCGAGCCGGTGGGTGAAGCGCGAGTCGAGGAGCAGCTCGTCGGCCCAGATCAGCTCGACATCCGCAGCAGGGGCACGCCGCTCCAGCTCCTCTACCACCAGTTTCGCGTCCGTGTCCCCGCGGTGGGCGAGGACGGCGTAGGGCACGGCTCTCAGCCGAGCGCCGGGGGCACGTCCAGCAGACGCTTCTCGAGCGGACTGTCGATCCGCTCCTGGTCCTTCTCTTTGACGTCACCCTCTGCCGCGAAGGCGCCGCCGCTGAGGTCGGGGCGCAGCTCGGAGGAGATGAACGGCTGGGCCTGACCCAGTCGCGCCTCGACCGCCGCGAGGCGCGCTTCCAGCCCGGCCAGCGAGGTCGCGTCCCCGGAGGGCGGCCCGAACGGCAGGCCGGGTTTCTTGTAGCGGGGCTCATCGATTAACAGCCTGTCGTGGAACGACTTATTGACGATCCACTCGTCGGGTACATCCTTCTCATCCTTGGTGAGGAACATCTTCTCGCTGCGGGGTGTGTCGGTCTCCAGCATCTGGGCGATCAGGTCGTCGATCAGTTTGGACTTGGTGGTGATCCCCGCTCGGCCCGCTTTGTCGGCGAGCGGGACCTGTTGCCGGACGCTGAAGCGGGCGGTCATCGTCGGGCTCGAGTCGGAAATCTCGGTCACCGCCACGCCGGTGTCGGAGCCGGCGTAGGACTTGGAGCTGGGCGCCGAGGCGAAGCCGAAGCTGCGATTTCCGGTCGATCCCGGGAAGGGGTCGCCGGGGTCGCCCTGGTTGGCACGTGTCTCCAGGTCGCGTTTCCCATCGGCCTGCACGATGGCCACCTTCGGATGGTCCTCATTGGTGTTGGTGGCCACCGCATCGTCGATGCGGGAGATCAGCAGGCCGTCGCCGGGGATGTGGTCGTCGAAGCCGCTTCGCTGGCGGTTCTCGACCAGGAAGTACTCCTGGCTCGCCTGGCCGTCGGCCCAGAGGCGGTGGACGGTGTGGCTGTCCTTGACGTCGCTGATGACGACGCTGCCGTTCGCGGTCTGGTTGGCGACCGTCACCCAGCCCTGCCCCGCCTTGCACCAGGCCGAGGGGTGGGAAGGCCGGTCACCTCCTTTGCCGTTCCAGCTGCCGGAGGCCATCAGGCACCAGTCGCCGATGCCTTCCGAGGATTCGTCGGTGTCGTAGAGGTCCGGCCAGCCGAAGAGCAGGTGGCCCAGCTCGTGGGCGCAGACGCCGATCTTGGCATCCTCGGGAATCGTCAGGTAGCCGTAGACCCTGGTCGCGTCGGTGACGTACTCCTCGCCTTCCATGACCCACTTGTGGGACCAGATGTCACCTTTGTTGAGCGTCACCTCCGCTCCGCTGCCGGCGTGGACGACGATGAAGGCGTCCACGTAACCGTTGTTGTCGTTGTCGTAGGGGCTGAAGTCGACTTTCGCGTCGGCAGCTTCGACGGCGTGGCGAGCCATCGTCCGCGCGCTGGGGAGGACCTTGCCCATGCCTGCCTCTCCATTGGCGTAAGTGGTGATCTTCTCGGGCAGCCGGAAGGGCCCAACGACCTCACCCTGGATGTCGATCAGGCCGTGGGTCACCTCTTTGTAGTACTCGCGCACGCTGCCGGTGGCCATCTCGCCCTGTGAGAAGAAGAGCTTCTCGAAGTTGGCCTTGGTCGCGCTGGCCATTTTCTTGTCGCTGAAATCGACGAGGACGACGATCACCCTGACCGGCCCACGCAGCGGGGCGCGGTCGGCGGCGGCGCTGCGGATCACCGACGGCGGCGTGCCCAGCGGGAACTTGGTCCCCGGCACGATCAGACCGTCATTGAGGCCGAAGGTAAGGGGAGAGCGAGCTCGGATCTGCGCCGCGGCGGGCAGCGATTTCAAGCCCTTGCTGGCCTTCTCCAGCTCCTTGGCGATGCGCTTGCGGGCGTCGGGCGCCGGGGCCACCATGCAGCGCTCGCCGTCGTCGCTGGCTGCCGCTGCGGCATAGATGGTCTGTACGTGGTCGAGCAGCGAGGACGTGTCTTGTGCCATCGGGCGCCTCCAAGCGTCTTCGGGATCTGGTGAGGACGGCGCCGGAAGTGTGTTTTAGGGCCGCCTGGTGGCGGAACATATCTCAATTAGTTTTATTTTTCTTTAGTAACAAAGCGAAACAGCGGGTGGGCAGGGTGAAGGGGGGAGAGTTTTCGCTCGCCACTCCTTAGAGGGCGCATGCTTCCCGAGCGCCGCGAGATCGCCAACCTGGTCGTCTGCGAGGACGACGCGCCGACCCTGGAGATGCTCTGCGACCACCTGGCAGCGGATCGCTTCGGCGTGTTGCCGGCACCAAGCGCTTCAGACGCCCTGCGCCTCTGCCGCTACAACAATCCGGACCTGCTGTTGCTTGACCTGGGCCTGCCGGATGCTTCCGGGCTCGACGTGCTGCGCGAGATCCGCGATGCCGACGGGGTGAACTCGCGCTTCGATCCGAGCCTGCCGGTGATCATTCTCACCGGTCGCGGCGCCGACGCCGACCGCGTGCGCGGCCTCGACTTCGGTGCTGACGATCTCGTTGTGAAGCCCTTCCATTACCCGGAGCTGCGGGCGCGGATCGGAGCGGTCTTGCGTCGCGGTCTGATCAGTCACGAAGGGCCCTGTCGGGTGGGGGAGATCGTCATCGACCCGGCGCGGCGCAAAGCCTGGGTGGGCCAGCGGGAGGTGTCCCTCTCCAATAAGGAGTTTGGTCTGCTGCGCGTGCTGTCGAGCGAGCCCTCGCGGGTCTTTACCAAGCGCGAGTTGCTCGAAGCCGTCTGGGGCTATCGCAGCCCGGCGCGCACCCGGACGCTCGATTCCCATGCCAGTCGTCTGAGGCGCAAACTCGATCCCGAGCACGGTCGCTTTGTGGTCAATGCCTGGGGCTACGGATACAGGTTGGTCGACGGGTGACCGAGGTGGCGCAGATCGTCACCGGCTGGCCGTTTGCCGTCTCGATGGCGGCCGCGGCGGCCGTGCAAGGGATGCGTTCCGGCCGGCGCCGACTGGCGCTCAACGAGGCATTGCACGAGCTGCGCCGCCCGCTGCAGGCAGTCGCTCTGGCCGTGGGGCCACAGCTTGCCGCGGCGGGGGACGGCGACGATCCGATCGAGCAGGCTGCTGCGGCGCTAGAGCGACTCGACCGGGAGATCAACGGTGGCTCGCCCTCGCCGGCCTGGGGACAGGTAGACGGCTACGCGTTGGTCAGGGCGGCGGTGAGCCGCTGGCAGGCGCGGACGCGGCTGGCTGACGCCGCGCTGGAGCTGCGCTGGAACGCCGGCCGGGCAGTCGTCAGCGGCGATCGCGCGGCGCTCGCCCGCGTCCTCGACAACCTGATCGTCAACGCGATCGAGCACGGCGGTCCGACGATCGTCGTCGCCGCGCGCCTCAGGCAGGGGCACCTGAGAGTTGCTGTTGTCGACTCCGGACAGGCGTTGCGGCCCCGCTCGCGGCGCAATAGCCCGGCCGAGGTGCTCGCCCGTCTCTCGGGCCGCCAGCGGCATGGGCACGGCCTGACAGTTGTGCGGCGCATCGTCTCGGCACACGGCGGTCGCTTTGCCCTGCACCGCTCGCCGCAGGGCTCGCTTGCCGTGATCGAGCTGCCCCTCGCCGATGCCGAGCAGGTGGGGGAGCTGGCGGCGTGAGCCGTCGCGTCAGAGCGATCGCCTTCCTCGCTCTGGCCCTGCTCGCCGCAGTGCTTGCGGCAGCGATCGCCGACGGCTATGGAGCGAGCGTCGTCCGCGGGTATGGCCCACTACGCCCAGTTGTGGTTGCCGCACGCGTCCTGCGGGCCAAGGAGCCGCTGGGGCCGGGGGAGCTCGCCGAGGCGTTGGCGACGCGACGCGTGCCCAGTCGCTTCGTGCCCAGCGGTGCTCTCTTCGCGACGGAGGAAGCGCTTGGCTTGGCGCCGGCCGCGGCGATCCCTGTCGGCTCCTACCTGCTCGCCGCGCAGCTGCGCCCGCCTCGGGCAGAGCGGCCCACCGGGCGCATGCTGGGCGGCGACCGGCGGCCGGTCGAGATCAACGTGAGCGGCGCGGAAGCGCTGCTCGCTGCCGGCCCGGCACCGGGCGCGACGAAGGTCGACGTGGTGGTGACGAGTGAACCGAGCGGCGACGACCCTGGTCGCACCTACGTCGCCGCTGCGGGAGTGCCGCTGCTCGGCCTCGGCCCGGGGGCGGACGGTCCCGGTGGGGTCACGGCCGCGACCCTGGGGCTGACCAGGCGCCAGGCGCTGCGCTTGATCGCCGCCGAAAGCTTTGCTCGCAAGCTGACCCTGCTGCCGGGAAGTTGAGTGGCGGCCCGCGATCGCCATCGTGAGGAGCTGGCCGGCGCCTTGCGTGCGCGGCTCATCGAGCGGCGCCGTGGCGAAGCGGCTGCCGGTCGCCTGCCCGGGGTGGAGCTGGCCGAGGAGGTTCACGGCTTGGTCGAGCAGGAGGCGGCGCTGCTCGGTCCTGAGGATCGGGCGGCGATTGAGGCGCAGATCGTGCGTGACACCGTTGGTCTCGGCCCGATCGAGGAGCTGCTCGCCGATCCCACTGTCGAGGAGGTGATGGTCAACGGGCCGGATAGCGTCTACGTCGAGCGAGGCGGGCGGATCGAGCCGACCGAGATCCGCTTTGCCGACGAGGAGGAGCTGCGCAACGCGATCGAGCGGATTCTCGCGCCACTAGGGCGGCGTATCGACGAGCTCAGCCCGATGGTCGACGCGCGCCTCGCCGATGGCTCGCGGGTCAACGTCGTCATCCCACCGCTGGCGATCGACGGTCCGGCTCTCTCGATCCGGCGTTTCGGAGCGCGCCGGCCGAGCCTCAATGAGCTGGTCGAGCTGGGGACGCTGAGTGCGGCCCAACGCGAGCTGCTGGCGGCGGCAGTTGGAAAGCGGCGCAGCCTCCTGGTCAGCGGTGGAACTGGTTCGGGCAAGACGACCCTGCTCAACGCCCTCTCGGGCTACATCGGCGCAAGTGAGCGGGTGGTGACGATCGAGGACGCGGCCGAGCTACGCCTGCGCCAGCCGCACGTGGTGCGGCTGGAGAGCCGGCCAGCGAGCGTCGAGGGGCGGGGTGAGGTAACGGTGCGCGACCTGCTGCGCAACGCGCTGCGCATGCGGCCCGACCGCATCGTGATCGGTGAGGTGCGGGGCGCGGAGGCACTCGACCTACTGACCGCGCTCAACACCGGCCACGATGGGGCGCTCTCCACGGTGCATGCCAACTCGTCTGCCGATGCGCTCGCCCGGATCGAGACGCTGGCACTGATGGCCGGCTTGGGCCTGCCGCACGAGGCGATTGCTGAGCAGGTGCAACGCGGGATCGATCTCGTCGTCCAGCTCGAGCGGCGTGCCAGTGGGGAGCGCCGGGTGGTCGAGATCGCCGAAGTCGTGCGGGCAGCGGGGGCGACGGCGGTGCGGGCGCTCGATTGCGCGAGTGAGTGATGAGTGGCGGCACGCAGGCGCTGGTTCTCTTGGCCGGTGCCGCAGCTGGCGGGTTGGCGGCAGTGGCGCTGCGCGAGGCGGTTCTAGCTAGTCCCGCGCTAGCGGCTTGGGTACGGGCTGCGCTTGAGCCACTGAAGCGGGCGGGCCGCGAGGGCTACTCGCCGTCGACGCCGGAGCGGCGCCGGCTCGCCGTGCTGGGCAGCGCCGCGGCGCTGGGTGGCGGTTGGCTCCTCGGTGGCTTCGGCGTCGCGATTCCGCTGGTGGTCGCCGGTCCCGGCCTGGCGGCTGCCGCGATCGGTTCGCGCCGACGGCGCTACCGCCGATCGGTCGAGCGGGCCCTGCCCGACGTGGCGATCGCCGTAGCCGATTCGCTCAGCGCCGGCCGCTCGTTGCGTGCCTCGATGCCGGCCGCGGCGGCTTCCCTGGACGGGCCGGCGGCGATCGAGCTCGCTCGCCTCGGCGCCGAGCTCGAGCTCGGCGCACCCACCGTAGACGCGGTCGGTGCCTGGCGGCGGCGCATGCGCTCGCCACGTGTCGACGCACTTGCCGCGGCGCTGCTCAGCCAGCGCTTGGCGGGCGGCGATCTGGCCGGCCTCTTGCGGCGCTTCGCCGAGGGCGCGGCGGAGCGCGACCGGGCCGCCGAGGACGCCCGATCGGCCACGGCGCAAGCCCGCTTCACCGGTCTGCTCGTCGTCGCTATGCCGACCGGCAGTGCGGTCTTCGCCGAGTTGCTGCAACCGGGTTTCCTGGCGAAGGTGCTGAGCGCACCGGCGGCGGCGACGCTGCTCCTGCTCGCGGCCGGTCTTCAGGTCGTCGGCTTCATCGCGATTCGCCGCTTCGCCCAGGTGGTCGAGTGAGCCTCGTCGGGTTGCTCGCGGCGATCGCGGTGCTACTTGCCTGCACCGGCGCGTGGGAGCTGCTCGCGGTTGGTCGGAGGAGGGACGGTGGCCTGCGGATTGGCTTCGGTCACAGCCGGCGCGCCGCCCGGGCAGCGCTGCGCCTCGGCCTGCCCGAGCGGCTCTCACGCGCCGGGCTCGAGACCAGGCTGCCGTTGAGTGCAGTGCTGCTGGCGAAGCTCGGCTGTACGGCGATCGGCGGGCTGACCGCGATGGTCGCTGCCCCGGCAGCGCCGGGACGCATCGCCCTGCTGGTGGCGCTTGGCATGCCGGCGGCGGGCTTCGTGCTCCCCGACGCGCTGCTCGAGCGACGGGCGCGCTTGCGAGCCCGTCGCCTGCGCGGCGCTCTACCCGACGCCTGTGATCTGCTCGCGGTCGCCGCCGCCTCCGGCCGTGACCCGGGTGCGGCGCTCGCCGAGCTGGCCGGGGGCGAGGGCCTACTCGCCGATGAGCTGCGCGTCACTGCCGCCGAGCTCTCCTGCGGCCAGCCGCTCTCGGCAGCGCTGCGGACCCTGCGCCAGCGCGTCCCCGGCAGCGAGGTAGCAACGCTCTGCGCGTCGATCGAGCGCTCGCGCCGCTTCGGCGCGCCGCTGGCCGACCAGCTGCGCCGCCAGTCCAGCGCCCTGCGCCGCGATCAGCGCCGTGCGGTAGAGGAGTACGCCGCTCGCGCCGCGCCCAAGATCCAACTCGTCGTCGCCCTCGTCCTCGTCCCCTCGGTCTTGCTGATGATCACCGCGGCGTTGATCGCCAACGCCGATGTCCTGCTCAGCGGGTTCTGAAAAGTCGCGACCGCAGTCCCTTATTCAGGCTTCGCGACCTGGTCGTCGCTTGCGACGGTCGAGCAACGCCTTGATGCCCGCCCAGCACAAGCCGCCGAAGCCCACGATGACGGCGAGGCCACCCAGGCCACTGCCCGCCGAGTCCTCCTCGAAGATCACAGCAAGGACGCATCCGAGCGTGAACAACAGCGCCGACGCAACCGCGATCTGGCGCATCGAAAGAAAGCTTTTTTGGTGCCGAGACCGGGAGACCGAGGACATCGGAGAGGGCGTTGGCGTGGGCAGGACCGGGGAGGCTGGAGTCGGGGGCGGCGGAGCTGCTGGGAGCGGTTGAGTGGATGGCTCGGCTGAGCGCGCTGGGCCACGCTGCATGGGCGGATCGAGGCCGTCTCCGACCGGAAGCGGGCCGATCTCCGCCTCCACCTCTGGCGGTACGGCGTTCTCCAGCTCGAACAGTTGGGCATCGGCGCCACGCAAGAACAGCACGGGCGTGCCGAACTCGATGTCGTTGCCAGCCGCGAAGATTGACTTGCGTGCCTGGGCGAGGGCAGCGTCTACCGGATAGCCCTCGGCGAGCGAGGTGTAGAGGCGGGCGGCAAACGCGATCGCCGCCTCGTCGGTTATCTCGAACTGCATTCCGATCACTGCCGGGATCCCGTAGTGCACCAAACTCGAAGCAACCCCGGAGAAGGGGTCGACGTGGGAGCTGCGGGCGCCTTCGCAGGAGTTGAAGACGGCGAGGCGGAGGCTGTGCTCATCCTGGAGCAGCGAGCCCAATTCCTCCCCGGTGACCTCGTGCGGTTCGCCTCGCTCGTTTTCGAGGACGAGGATGCCGCCGTCCGTGCGCGAGTCGTATGCGCCGTGTCCCACGTAGTGGAAGACGTGGATTTCGTCGCGACGGCTGATCACCTCGTCGAGCTCGCTGAGGCTGCCGCGATCCAGCCATTCAAGTGTCACCATCTCCCGCTCGCACAACGGCGCTAGCGCCTTGGTCAGCTTTTCCTTCTCCAGCTCGACGTCGAGGGCATCGAAGCCCTGTGGGCAGCTGACCATCCCCAGCACTCGCAGGGGCAGCCGGACTGCGTGGGGCGAGCGGACTTCGCCGAGGTCCAGCGAGCGAACCACCGGGCTGTACATCGATTGAGCGAGGAAGCGCGGACGCTCGTAGAGGAACTCCCACGGCACTCCCATCAGCTCCGGAACGTCGGTCAAGTACAGCGTTATTCGCAGGCCTTTCCGGTGGCTGTCGGCGACGCCGCGGGCGGAGCGGAAGACATCGCGCACGTCGTCGATCATCAGCGCCTCGAACAGCTGGGCACCAAACTGCTTGGCCTCCTCCATCTGCGCCGAGCGATAACCCCTCGTGCCCCTGCGTTGCCGCCCAACCCGCAGCACGAAGTTGTCGAGCTCGGTCTCGCCGAAGGGCAGCGTGAACGTTCCCGATGCGGTTGACCCGTCAGGCCCGGAGACGACGATGCGGTAACGGCTATCGGGGCCGGGCTCGATCCGCAGGCTCAGCTCGTCGTATACCAGCGTCTCCTCGGTCATCCGTCTTTTCCTTTGCTCGCCCAGCGCAGGGCGATGCGGAAGTTCGCCTCGCCGCCGGCGCGAGCGATGATCACGTTTGAGTCCGCGGAGATCTTCACCGCAAACTCGACCTCGACTTCATCGGGCCAATCGGTGCTGGAGCGCAGCTCCGAGACGATTCCCTTGACCGCTGGGCCAAGCTGGCCGAGCATCGACTCGAGGCTCTCGCTGGCCTCGGCAACCGCCTCTTCGGCGCGGCCACCCCGTGTCACCGGTCCGGAGCGGGCGGGAGCCACTGTCTCGACCAGGACGGTCGCTCCCTGCTCGGACTTGAACTCGAGCAACTCGGTCATCACCGCATCTATACACCAATAAACAGCTAGTTTGAATTAAAAGGCACTAGACAGAGGGCTCGGCTGGCTCGACCACGGACCGCGAGGTCGACTACTGAAGGCTCTCCTCGCGCAGGCGTCTGGCGACGGCGGCGGTGGCGGCGCTCACCGCGTCGAGCTCGGCGCTGCTCTTCTCGTGGCCCTTGACGTAACAGCAGAGCAGCCCGGTTCCTAGCTCGAAGGCGAACTTCTCGGGGGCTTCTTCGGACAGCCAGACGATGAAGGTCGGGGAGAAGAGGCGCCGCAGCCAGAGCTGGTCTTGGTCGGCCTCGGCGAAGATCTCGTAGCGCTCATCGAGCGCCTCGCTCTCCAGCTTGACGCGCTGCTTGTTGCGGAAGGTGTCCTCGAGCTTCTCCAGGGCGCGCAGACCGAACTTGCGCTGGCAGATCAGCTCGGGGATGTGGGCGATGGTCTCGGGGACTTCGACCAAGCCGACCGTGTAGCGGTAGTAGTTCGTCTGGCGGTTGCCCTTGCTGTCGGTGGACTCCTCCTCGTAGGTGTAGAGCGCCAGCGTGCCGGTGACGTCCTCGGCCAGTGGGCCGCGCAGGGTGCGCTCGGCGTAGCGGTTGTCGCCTTTGCGCAGCAGCGGCGTCAGCGGCGGCAGCATGTGGCGGCGGCCGAGCCTCAGGCCGCGCTGTGCCGCGTAAGCGGCGAAGAAGGCGTCCTCGGCGCGCGAGTCGGCGATCGCGAAGACGATCAGTAGCGAGACCAGCAGCATCGCCCCGGCCACCCCGGCGCCGATCGCCGCCCCGAGATAGACGGCGGCGGCGATCCCCACGACCAGCACGAAGAAGGCGATGACGAGCCAGGTCAGCGGCCTGCTCAGCAGCTGCTTGAAGTGAAAGCCGCGCAGGTCGTCGGCGTCGTCGGGCGTCATCGCGGCAACCTAGCGCAGGGGATGCAAATGGGCTTGCAGGGTGGGGTGGTGTTGCAAAGTGGGGGAAAGTGGGTTACTGTGCCGTTCGAGTTGAAGCCCAGGACCGGGGTGGTGAGGCTCCTCCCACCTTCATCACCTCGGTCCTAACTCATTCCCAGACCGGCTCGCACAGCCCGCACAGAAAGGAACCGGCGGTGGCATTTCGGGGCCTCTACGAGCACAGTCTCGATTCCAAGGATCGCCTCACGGTTCCCTCCAGGTTCCGGGCAGCTCTTGCCGATGGAGTCGTTCTCTCCAAGGGCTTCGACCCCTGCGTCTGGGTGCACACCACCGAGGAGTTCGAGCAGCTCTCCGACCGCTTCCTCTCGCCGCACAGCCCCTTCGGTCGCAATGCGCGCCAGCTGCGGCGCCGCTTCCACGGTGGCTCATCCGACGAGAAGCTCGATTCCGCCGGCCGCATTCGCATCCCCAAGTCGCTGGTCGAGCACGCCGGCCTGACCGGTCCCTGCGTAGTGATCGGCGCGGGGGAGTACTTGGAGATCTGGAGCGCCGAGGCCTGGGTAAAGCTGGAGGAGGAGCTCGACGCCGCGGCCCCGGAGATCGCCGAGGGCCTCGCCGCGAACGGAGCGGCTGAGTGAGATGGCGGCCCGTGCGCATCACGCCCCCGCCTATCGTGACCCGCGAGCGCTGCTCGCCACCATTCTTCCGATGAGCGAAGAGCACCAACCAGTCCTTGCCACCGAGCTGATCGAGCTGCTCGCCCCGCAGCCCGGACAGACAGCGGTCGACTGTACCTTCGGCGGCGGTGGCCACGCGCGCCGCGTCGCCGAGGCGCTGGGCCCCGACGGGACGCTGATCTGCATCGACCGCGACCCGGCCGTCGAGACGCGTTTTGCCGCCTTCGCCGCGGAAACTCCCTGCACAACCCGGTTTATCGGGGCCGAGTTCTCGGCAGGTCTTCGCGCCCTGCGTGGCGAAGGCATCCGCCCAGAGATGGTCTACATGGACCTCGGAATGTCCTCGATGCAGGTTGACGCCTGGGAGCGGGGCTTCTCCTATTCCTATGACGCGCCGCTCGACATGCGCATGGATACCCGCCAGCAGCTGAGTGCCGCCGAGATCGTCAACGAGTGGCCCGAGGCGCGTCTGGCGCAGGCGTTGCGCCGCTTTGGCGAGGAGCGCTACGCGGGCGGTATCGCCCGCGAGGTCGTGCGTCGCCGCCCGCTTTCTACGACTTCGCAGCTGGTTGATGCGATCAAGGCCGGCATGCCGGCCTCGGCTCGCTTCGGCGCTGGCCACCCGGCGAAGCGCACTTTCCAAGCGATCCGCATCGCCGTCAACGGCGAGCTCGACGCGATCGATGACGCTCTGCCGACTGCCTGGGGAATGCTGCCCGAGGGCGGCCGCCTGGCGGCGATCTCCTTCCACTCGCTCGAGGACCGCCGCGTCAAGCAGTTCCTCGCCGAGCGCGCCAAGGGCTGCGTCTGTCCGCCGGAGCTACCGGTCTGCGTTTGCGGGCGGGAGCCTGAAGCGGAGCTGCTCACGCGGCGCGCCGTCGCACCGGGTCCCGATGAGATGGCTGCCAACCCGCGCTCGAAATCGGCCCATTTGCGTGTCGCGATGAAGATCGGCGAGGCGGCCTGATGGCCGCCGCCGCAACAGCGCCAGCCCGCGCGCCCGCGCGCACGGCGCCCGCGCGAAAGCCGGCGCGTCGTAAAGCTCCAGCACGCCGTCCCGGTGGCCAGCTGATCCCGATTGCAGTCGGCACTGCCGCCGCGGTGCGCCAGCTGCCCGACTCGAGCCTGATGGTGCGCATGACCCGCGGACGCGCCTGGATCGCCGTACTTGGCCTGCTGCTCGCCGGAATCGTCGTGATCAACGTCGTCACGCTGAGCGTCGCCGCCACCGCCGGCCACGTCGATCGCAACATCCAGGCGCTCGACGCCGAGAACTCGATCCTCCGCAACCGCGACGCAGCGCTTTCCGGCATGGCCCGCGTGCGCCACGATGCGGCCGTCCTCGGCCTCTCTGTGGCCAGCAGCGATGAGATTGGCTACGTGCAGTTCGATCCCGGTGACGTCAGCGTTGCCGCCCAGCGCCTCGCCGGCGCCAGCGCGGGTTACTAGGACGGGCGGCCCGTGCGCACGATCGAGCGAAGGATCGGCCTTCTCTTCGCGATATTCCTCCTCGGCTTCAGCCTCGTCATCGCCCGCGCCTTCTGGTTGCAGGGCGTGCAAGGCGCCAGTCTCGCCTCGCAGGCGGTCAGCCAGCAGACCCAGGCGGTGCCGCTGCCCAGCCTGCGCGGCAGCGTGCTCGACCGCCATGGCAACGAGCTGGCCGCCTCCGAAGACTCGGCGACCATCTTCGCCATCCCCGCCGAAGTCGAGCAGCCGGTGCGGGTCGCTGAGCAGCTCGCTCCGATCCTCGACCTGAAGGAGGACGACGTGCTGCGCGACGTGAGCTCCGAAGAGAGCTACGTGGCGCTCGTCCGTGCCGTCGACCTGCCGACCGCCAAGCGGATCGAGCGACTCGAGCTGGCCGGGATCGGCGATGACCCCGACAGCCGCCGCACCTACCCGCAGGGCACGCTGGCTGCCCAGGTGGTCGGCGCGGTGGGCGCTGAAAACGAAGGTCTGACCGGGCTCGAGGCTGGCGAGGACGAGGTGCTGAGTGGCTCCGATGGCGAACGCCACATCGTCACCGACGCGACCGGCGAACCGATCCGCCTGGAAACCGTCGACGAAGCCGAGGACGGCGAAGACATCCAGCTGACACTCGACCCGGCGATCCAGGCCAAAGCCGAGCAGGCGATCACCGAAGTCGGCGAAACGTACCTGCCCAAGGGAGCCACGGCAATCGTCATGGACCCGCGCAGCTCGCAGATTCTGGCGATGGCCAACTGGCCGCCGGTCGACCCCAGCGACCTCTCCAGCGCCAGCGAAGAGGACCTGCTCAACCGGGCGACCGGCTTCACCTATGAGCCGGGCTCGACCTTCAAGGCATTCACCGTCGCCGCGGCGATGCAGGACAAGCTGGTCACAGCAGGCTCGGCCTTCACCCTGCCGCCGACGATCCAGGTCGCCGACCGGATGATCGAGGAGTCGCACCCGCGCGGCACCGAAACCCTGAGCGTCGCCGAAATCCTCGCCCACTCCTCCAACGTGGGCGCTGTGACCATCGGCCTGCAGCTGGGCAGCAAGAGCTTCAGCCGCTGGATCGAGCGCTTCGGCTTCGGCAGCCCGACCGGCGTCCAGTTCCCGGCCGAGGAGCAGGGCATCGTGCCGGCGCTCGACGAATACTCGGGTTCGACGATGGGCAATCTGCCGCTCGGCCAGGGCCTCTCGGTAACGCCGATGCAGATGATGGCTGGCTACCAAGCGATCGCCAACGGTGGCATCCTGCGCCGGCCGCAGCTAATCGAGCGGATCGGCGAAGAGCGAGTGTCCGAGCCGCGCGGCCAGCGCGTGATCAGCGCCGAGGTGGCCGCCCAGGTGCGCGAAATGCTCGAGGGCGTGCTCGCCCCGGGCGGCACCGCCTCGGAGGTGAGCGTCCCCGGCTACACCCTGGCGGGCAAGACGGGAACCGCCGAGGTGGCCGAAAACGGCACCTACTCAGAGACCAAGTACGTCGCCTCCTTCATCGGCTTCGCCCCCGCCCGCGACCCGCGCCTGCTGGTCTCGGTGATCGTCGACCAGCCGCAGGGGGAAATCTACGGCGGGTCAGTTGCTGCCCCCGCATTCGGAAAGATCGCCGAGTTTGCGCTGCCCTATCTCGGGGTTCCAACGGAATAGGCGTCGGGCACCCCTGCCGGCTCAACTTTTTCGGGAGGACGCGGCCTGCCGGCCGCGCCTGGACAACCCGAAAAAGTACAAGCCGCCGGCAGGGGTGCCCGACGCCCTTCTTAGAATCGGCGCGTGAGATTGGATGCGCTCCTGGCGGGAGCTGTTGAGGGCCGGGTTGTGGGAGACGCCACCGTTGAGGTGGAGAGCTTGGCTTATGACAGCCGAAAAGTTGGGCCCGGGACGCTGTTCTTTTGCGTGCCGGGGGAGAAAGTCGACGGGCATGAGTTTGCGGGGGGCGCGGTTGAGGCTGGTGCGATCGCCCTCGTTGTCGAGCGGGAGCTGGATCTTGATGTGACCCAAGTGGTGGTGCCGAGCGCGCGGGCGGCGATGGCGCCGCTGGCGGCTCGCTTCTGGGGGGACCCGACGGCCGAGCTGCGTGTGGTCGGGGTTACCGGGACGAACGGCAAGACGACCACGGCCTTCCTGCTGCGCGAGATCCTCGAGGCGGCGGGGATCCAGTGCGGCCTACTCGGCACAGTGCAGCAGGTGGTCGGCGGCGCCGAGGAGGAGGTGGAGCGAACGACGCCGGAGGCGATCGATCTGCAAGCGACCTTCCGGCGCATGCTGGAGGCCGGGGATCGGGCCTGTGTGATGGAGGTCTCCTCGCACGCTCTCGCCCTGCACCGCTGCGACGCGATCCGCTTCGAGGTGGCGCTCTTCACCAACCTCACCCAGGATCACCTGGATTTCCACGGCGACATGGAGGAGTACTTCCGCTCCAAGCGATTGCTCTTCGCAATGGGACCTGAGGCGGCGATCGTCAACGCCGACGATCCCTATGGCCGCCGCCTGGTGGAGGAGTTCGACTGCACGACCTTCTCCGCGGCCGGCGCCGCTGCCGACTTCAGCGCCGCCGACGTTTCCTTCGATGCGGCTGGCGCCCACTTCAGCGCTGCGGGTACCGAGGTGCGGACGCGGTTGCCAGGGGACTTCAACGTGGCCAACGCGCTGGGGGCTTTCGCGGCGGCAATCGCTTTGGGGGTAGCCCCCGACGTCGCCGCCGCGGCGCTGGCTCGGGCGGAGCGCGTGCCGGGTCGCTTCGAGCCGGTCGACGAGGGGCAGGAGTTCGTGGTCCTGGTCGACTACGCGCATACGCCGGACTCGCTGGAGAACGTACTGCGTGCCGCGCGGCGGCTGACCAGGGGGCGGTTGATTGCCGTCTTTGGCGCCGGTGGTGATCGCGATCGCGACAAGCGCCCGAAGATGGGGCGGGCCGCGGCCTCGCTCTCCGACCTGGCGATCATCACCTCGGACAACCCGCGTTCGGAGGACCCGGACGCGATCATCGCCGAGATCGTTGTTGGCACCGAGGGCGCCCCGGTCGAGGTCGAGCCGGACCGTCGTGCGGCGATCGCCGGAGCGCTGGCTGAGGCTCGCCCTGGCGACACCGTGGTGATCGCCGGCAAGGGGCACGAGCAGGGGCAGGAGTTCGAGGGAGGGCGCAAGCTGCCCTTCGACGACCGCAAGGTCGCACGCGAGGAGCTGCGCAGGCTGGTCGCCTCGACATGAGGATGGCTGCCGCCGAGATCGCTGCCGCGTTGGGCGCCGAGATCCTCAGCGAGGGCGAGGCCGGCGCGCCGCAGCGGGCGACGATCGACTCCTCTGCGTGCAGTGCCGGCGACCTCTTCTTCGGCTTGCGCGGCGAGCGCGTCGACGGCGGCGAGTTCGCCGCCGCGGCGATCGAGGCGGGCGCCTGGGGCGTGGTTGTCGCGCCCGAGCACGCAGAGGGTTTGGAGGATGCTTGGGTGTTTACGGCAGCGGACCCGCTTGCCGCTCTCCAGGACCTCGCCCGTGAGTGGCGCCGCGCCTTGGGCGCCCGCGTCGTCGGCATCACCGGCTCGGTCGGCAAGACATCGGTCAAGGACATCGCCCGGGCGCTGATTCCCGGGCGGGTGCATGCCAACCGCGAGAACCTCAACACCGAGATCGGCCTGCCGCTGACCGTGCTGGAAGCGCCCGAGGGGACCGAGGTGCTGGTGCTCGAGATGGCGATGCGCGGCGCCGGGCAGATCGCCGAGTTGGCGGCGATCGCCGAGCCCGAAGTCGCGGTGATCACCAACGTCGGCCCTGTCCACGTTGAGCTACTCGGCTCAGTCGAGGCGATCGCCGCGGCCAAGGCCGAGGTGCTGGCCGCCCTGCCGGCGGATGGCATGGCGGTGGCGCCAGTCGAGGCGGGGGAGTTGGAGCCGCACCTGAGCACCGCACCGCGCTTGCTGCGCTTCGGCCCTGGCGGCGTGGTGCGCGTGGCCGAGAGCAAGGTCACCGAGGGCGTTACCGAGGCGCTGATCGAGACGCCGTCTGGCGCGCAGCTCTTCCACTTCCCCTTCACCGAGGCGCACAACCTGCAGAACGCCCTGGCCGCCGTGGCGATCGGCGTGGCGCTGGGCTCACCGCTCGCCGAGATGGCCGACCGCGCTGCGAACATAGGCTTCTCCCGCTTCCGGGGCGAGCGCCTCGAGCTGGCCGATGGGATCGTCCTGGTGAACGACTGCTACAACGCCAACCCGGTCTCGATGCGCGCGGCGCTCGATCACCTTGCCAGCTTCGGCGGCGGTCGCCGCATCGCTGTGCTCGGTGAGATGGCCGAGCTCGGTCCCGGCGCCCCCGGCTACCACGGCGAGGTCGGCGAGCACGCTCGCGCGCACGGCATCGACTTGCTGGTCGGTGTCGGTGAGCCTGCCCGCGACTACGCCCCCGACGAGCTGGTCGGCGACCCGGCCGAGGCGGCGGAGTTGCTTGCTGCCCAGCTTGAGCCCGGCGACACCGTGCTGGTCAAGGGCTCGCGCTCAGCTGGCCTGGAGGCCGTAGCCGAGGAGCTGCGCGATCTGCTGGAGGCCGACCGTGGGTGAAGTCCTGATCGCCGGCATGGCGGCGATGCTGATCTGCATCTTCCTCGGACCGAAGTTCATCGAGTTCCTGAGGGTGAGGGAGTTCGGCCAGCACATCCGCGAGGAGGGGCCGCAGGAGCACCACGCCAAGGCGGGCACGCCGACGATGGGCGGCCTGATCGTCTTCGCCTCGATCTGCGTGCCTTACTTGGTGCTCTCCGACCGCGACCCGCAGAGCCTCGCCGTCTTCGGCGTGGCGCTGGGCTGCGCCGCGCTGGGCTTCGCCGACGACTTCATCAAGATCGTCAAGCGCCGCTCGCTGGGCCTCTCGGCGCGCTGGAAGATCCTCTTCCAGGTCTTCCTGGCGCTCGGCCTCTGGTGGGTGGCGCGCCACGAGGTCGGCCTCGAGCCGATCCTCTACTTCCGCATCGGCGACGCCAGCATTGATCTCGGCCCGGTGCTCTATTTCATCCTCGTCTTCCTGGTGATCGCCGGCACCTCGAACGGCGTCAACCTCACCGACGGCCTTGACGGCCTGGCCGCCGGCTCCTGCGCGATCGTGCTGCTCGCCTACACGGCGATCGCCTTCATCAGCAACGAGCAGCAGAACCTTGCCCTGCTCTCTGCCTGCCTGGTCGGCGCCTGCATCGGCTTCCTCTGGTTCAACGCCTTCCCGGCCTCGATCTTCATGGGAGACACCGGCTCGCTCGGCCTCGGCGGGGCGATCGGCGCCTTGGCGGTGATGACCCAGACCGAGGTGCTGCTGATCATCATCGGCGGCATCTTCGTCATCGAGGCGCTTTCGGTGGCGATCCAGGTCTTCTCCTTCAAGACCTTCCGCCGCCGCGTCCTGCTGATGGCGCCGCTGCACCATCATTTCGAGATGATGGCTTGGTCGGAGACCAAGATCATGCTGCGCTTCTGGATCGTCGCTGCAGTGTGCTCGGGGATCGGGTTCACGCTGTACCAGCAGAGCATTGGGACTTAGGTGGTGGGGCGGGGGTCGAGTGTCCCTCCCCAAAACGAGCGGCCGGGAGGCCGCTCTTGAGTGTTTTGGGGAGGGACACTCGACCCCCGTGGCCAGCGCTGGAGACCCCTCGGTTGAAGCTTCGTCGTTGGTGTGAGGCTGATCGGGAGCCGTTTGCGGAGCTCAATGCTGATCCGCAGGTGATGGAGTTCTTTCCAGCTTGCCTCTCTCGGGAGCAGAGCGATGACTTGATCGAGAAGATCGAAGCCGGCTTCGAGGTCCACGGCTACGGGCTCTGGGCTCTGGAGCTTCGCTCGACCGGCGAGCTGATCGGCTTCGCCGGCTTGGCCGTCCCCGAATTCGAGGCCCACTTCACACCAGCGGTCGAGGTTGGCTGGCGCCTCGCCCGCTCGGCCTGGGGGCATGGCTATGCGACTGAGGCCGGCAAGGCGGCCCTCGCCTTTGGCTTCGATGAGGTCGGCTTGGCGGAGATCGTCTCCTTCACCACGGCCGGCAACGCCCGCTCGCGAGCCGTCATGGAGCGGCTCGGCATGACCCATGACCCAGGGGACGACTTCGACCATCCGGCGCTACCACCGGGCCATCCCCAGCACCCGCATGCTCTGTACCGGGCGACGAAGTCCTGAAGCTCACGGGGCCGAAAGAAGCGGGCCTTTAGGCGCATTCCATGCGCCACGTAAACCTCGTGGAAGCGAGTTTCGGATGAAACCAGACCGCCGTTCGATGGCCTTGACCCTGACCGTTGCCGAGCTGGCGTTGATGGTCGCCTTCGTCATCTACGCCGAAATGCATTCGTGGGACGTTTCGGGTGGCAACTGGATCTTGGCCGGGTATCTGCTTGTGGCAATGCTCTTCAACGAGGCCGTCGATCGCTTGCTCATTCGCTTGGAGTGCCGGCGTGGTTCGCACCGTTGAGCACCGCCCTACAGGGCTGATCGTCCCTGGCGCGAATCTATGATGGATGAGCGCACCACCTCCAAAAAAGGTCCGCCCAGAGCTGCCCGGGGGCCCGTTCCTAATCGTCGGGCTGGCGCGGTCGGGGCAGGCCGTGGCGCGGCTGCTCGCCGAACGCGGGGCGAGTGTCAAAGGGGTTGATGCAGGGCACCCCGACGGTGCGGCAGGGCTTCGGCAGGTGGGCGTCGAAGTCTTTTTGGATGCAGACGGCTTGGCGCTCCTCGAGGGCGTGCGGACGGTGGTCAAGAGTCCCGGGGTGCCACGGGAGGCAGCGGTGATCGCCGCCGCCGAGGAGCGGGGCATCGACGTGGTCGGCGAGCTGGAGCTGGCCTGGCGGGCTATCCCTAACCGCTTTGTCGCCGTCACCGGCACTAACGGCAAGACGACCACCGTCGAGCTGCTCGGCCACGTCTACCGCACGGCCGGCGAGCCGGTCGCTGTGGCCGGCAACGTCGGCACGCCACTCTCGTGCTTGGCTGATGCGGTCGAGTCCGACGCGACGGTGATCTGTGAGGCCTCCAGTTTCCAGCTCGAGGACAGTGTCGCCTTCGCCCCGGAGTGCGCCGTCTTCCTCAATCTCGCCCCCGACCACCTCGACCGCCACGGCGACCTCGAGTCCTACCTGGCCGCCAAGTTGCGCATCTTCGCCAACCAGGGCAACGACGACCTTGCCATCTACAACGCTGACGACCCCGAGCTTGCCGGCGTCGACCTCGGCGGCTGCGCCCGCCGCGTCGCCTTCTGCCACGGCGCCGGGCCAGACTGCGAGGTGGCGCTCGCCGAGGGCACGATCTTCTATGGCGGCGAGCCATTGCTTGCGGCGAGTGAGCTCGGCCTGCTTGGCGAGCACAACCTTGCCAACGCGATGGCTGCTGCCGCCGCAGCGCTCTCGATGGGGGTCGAGCGCGAGGCGGTGCGCGAGGGATTGCGCAGTTTCGCCGGCGTCCCTCACCGCCTCGAGCAGGTGGCCGAGATTGGCGGCGTGCGCTACGTCAACGATTCAAAGGCAACCAACGTCGCCTCCGCCACGGTCGGTCTGCGGGCCTTCGAGGGAGGAGTGCACACGATCCTCGGCGGTAGCGAGAAGGGGGAGGACTACGCGCCACTGCTCGATCCGGTGCGCGAGCGCTGCCGCGCCTGCTACCTGACCGGCGCCTCGGCCGAGCGTCTGGCCGAGGCGCTGGCGCCGGCGGTCGAGTCCGGTGTGCCGCTCTACCGCTGTGCCGATCTCGAGGAGGCCGTGGCGCGGGCGGCGACCGCCGCCGAACCTGGCGAGGTGGTGCTGCTCTCACCCGCCTGCGCCAGCTTCGATGCCTTCGAGAACTTCGAGCTGCGTGGCGAGCGCTTCCGCGAGATCGTCGAGGGGCTGACCTGATGAGCGCCCGGACGATCGCGCTCGGGCGACCCTTCGGCATCGGCAAGGCGAAGCAAGGGAAGGCGAAAGGCAAGAAGCGCAAGCGCGCCCGCGCCGCTGCCCACTCGACCGAGTACAACCTCTTGCTCACGGCGACACTCTGCCTGCTGGCGCTTGGGGCCGTGATGGTCTTCTCGGCCAGCTCGACCACCCAAGTACTGGGCGCCGACGGCAGCCTCGCCAACAGCGTCTACTACTTGAAGCGCACGCTGATGGTTGGTGCCTTTGGCCTGATCGTCATGCACCTTGTCGCTCGCTACGGCCTGGCGCCGGTTCGCCAGCTGACCCCCCTGCTGCTTGCCGGCTCGCTCTTCCTGCTGCTTGCCGTGCTGGTCGTCGGCACCAACGCCAACGGCGCCACCCGCTGGCTCGGGCCCGGCTCACTGCAATTCCAGCCCTCGGAGCTAGCCAAGGTGGCGCTAATTCTCTACGGGGCCGACATGCTGGCTCGCGAACCGAAGCGGGTCAAAGACCTCTCAGGGCTCGCTCCCCTGCTGCTGGTCGGCGGCGTTGCCTGTCTTTTGATCGTCGCCGAGCCGGATCTGGGGACGACGATGGTCGTCGCCTTCTCGCTCGGAGCGACGCTGCTCGCCGCTGGCGCGCGGCCTGCCGATCTCGCCAAGATCGCCATCTGTATCGGCGGCCTGGCCCTGCTGCTAACCCTGATCGAGCCCTACCGCATGGCGCGGCTCACCGGCTTCCTCAATCCCGGTGCCGAGGCCGCTGGTGCCGGCTTCCAGGCGGCCCAGGCCAAGATCGCCCTCGGCTCGGGTGGCATCTTCGGTGTCGGCATCGGCAACGGCGTGCAGAAGGCCTTCTACCTGCCCGAGGCGCACACCGACATGATCTCCGCGGTGATCGGCGAGGAGCTCGGCCTGCTCGGCATCATCGGCATCGTTGGGCTCTTCGGCCTCTTTGGCTACGCCGGCCTGCGCGTCGCCCAGCGGGCCCGCGACCGCTACTCGAAGATCCTCGTCGCCGGGCTGACGGCGATGGTCATCATCCAGGCGACGATCAATCTCTTCGCCGTGATGGGCATGGCGCCGCTCACCGGCGTGCCCCTGCCCTTCGTCTCCTACGGCAATAGCAGCCTCCTGGTGACGCTCTTCTCGGTCGGCCTAATCCTCGGCGTGGCCCGCGGGGGGACCGCGGCCGCTGGCAAACTGCGCATCGTCGAGGGCGGCCGGTCGCCTGCCCGCAAAAGGAGCAAATCGAGCCGTGGAAGCCATGCAAAGAGCGCCCAGAGTCGTAGTCGCAGCGGGGGGAACCGCAGGCCACGTCGTGCCAGCGATGGCCGTCGCCGCAGAGCTTCGGGATAGCGGCGCCGAGGTGAGCTTCCTCGGCACGCGTGAGCGGGCCGAGGCCGAGCTGGTGCCGGCCGCCGGCTACGAGATCGACTTCCTCAAAGTGCGGGGCCTCGACCGGCGCAACCCCCTGCGTGCGGCGCGTGCGGCTTTTGAGGCGATGGGAGCGGTGGGCGTCGCGCGACGCGCCCTGCGGCAGCGACGGGCGGATGCCGTGCTCGGTGGCGGTGGCTACGTCGCCGGAGTCGCCGGAATGGCCGCGGTGCTGACCCGCACGCCCCTCGTTCTCACCGAGGCTGACAGCCACATGGGCCTCGCCAACCGCGTGCTTGCCGGACGCGCCCGGCGGGTCTGTCTTGCCTTCCCAATCGCGGGGCGCGACGGCGAGCCCTACCTGCTCACTGGACGGCCGGTTCCCGAGGTCGTGCTGCGCGCCGATCGCGGTGCCGCGCGCGCGCGCTTCGGCATCGCCGCCGAGGCGCGCTGCCTGTTGGTCATGGGAGGCAGTCAGGGGGCTCGCTCGATCAACCGCGCGGCGGTCGAGGCCTTCGCGGGGAACGGCGAGCGCGACTTTCACGTGCTCCATCTCTCCGGTCAGCGCGATCACGAGGAGTTGGCGGAGCGCCTGGCGGCCGCGCCGCACGCCGAGCACTACACGCTGCTCGCTTACGAGCCAGACCTTGGCGACGTGCTGGCGGCCTCCGACCTGGTCCTCGCCCGTTCTGGCGGCTCGATCTTCGAGGTGACGGCGGCCCAGCGGGCGGCGATCCTCGTTCCCTACCCGCATGCCACCGCAGACCACCAGCGCGCCAACGCCGCCTGGATGGTCGAGGCAGGGGCGGCTGAGCTGATCGAGGACGCGGCGCTGAGCTCCGAGCTGCTTCGCGAGCGGGTCGGTGCGCTGCTCGGCGATGGTGAGCGGTTGAGTTCGATGACATCGGCCTCGGCGTCTCTCGCCATGCCCGACGCCGCCCGTCGCATTGCCGACGAGGTCTTGGCCGCTGCGGGGCGCGGCTCGTCTGCTGTCGGCCTGGAGAGCGAAAGGCGCTCCGATGGCTGACTGGTCCGAGCGTCGCCTGCACTTCATCGGC
This sequence comes from uncultured Solirubrobacterales bacterium, assembly GCA_963715455.1. GTDB lineage: Bacteria > Actinomycetota > Thermoleophilia > Solirubrobacterales > 70-9 > VRUE01. The sequence continues at coordinate 1,513,601 of OY970245.1, forward strand.
ATCGGCGGGGCCGGGATGAGCGGCTTGGCGCTGGTCTGCGCCGAGCTTGGCGCAATCGTGACGGGCAGCGACCGGGCTGACTCTTCTTATATGGAGCGTCTGCGTGCAGCGGGGCTTGAACCCATCGTCGGCCACGACGCCGCCAACCTGCCCGAGCACGTCGAGGTCGTCGTCTCGACCGCGATTGCCGCGGACAACCCAGAGCTGACACTTGCCCGCGAGCGCGGCGCCAAAGTCATCCACAGGGGCGACCTGCTCGCCGAGCTCTGTGCCGAGAAGCGGCTGATCGCCGTCGCCGGCACGCACGGCAAGACGACGACGACGGCGATGATCGTTTGGGCGCTGCGCGGCATCGGCGCCGATCCGGCCTTCTTCGTCGGCGGCGAGGTGCCGGGGTTGGGGCCGGGGGGCGAGGCGGCCAATGCCGGCTGGGGTGGCGGCGAGTGGGTGGTGGCCGAGGCTGACGAGAGCGATGGCAGCTTCCTGCGGCTAGACCCCGATATCGCCGTCGTGACCAACATCGAGATGGACCACCACAGCCGCTGGGGCTCGATCGTCGAGTTGCGCGAGGCGTTCGCCGAGTTCTCCGCCAAGGCAAGGCAGGTGGTCGAGCCAGGGGAGATCGCCGAGATCGAGATCGAGCTCGCCGTGCCCGGTCAGCACAACCTCCTCAACGCCCGTACGGCCCTAACAGCGATTGGCTCGGCTGGCTTCGCGGTGGGCGCGGCGGCCAAGACCCTCGCTGACTTCCCCGGCGTGCATCGTCGGCTCGAGCTCAAGGGCGAGCGCAATGGCGCCCGCGTATACGACGACTACGCCCATCACCCGACCGAGGTGTGCGCCGCCCTCTCGGCTCTGCGCGAACTGCAGCCCGACCGCCTGATCGCCGTCTTCCAGCCTCATCTCTACTCACGTACCAAGGCCTTCGCTGAGCAGTTTGGCGCCGCTCTTGCCCTTGCCGACGAGGTGGTCGTGCTCGATGTCTACGCCGCCCGCGAGGAGCCGGTCGGCGAGCTTGCCGGGGTCAGCGGCCTGCAGGTGGCCCAGGCCGCCGCGGAGCGTATGGGGGGGAGGCGGGTCTGGTGGTTGCCGCAAGTGGAGTCGGCCGGCCGCTTGCTGGCTGAGCGCTTGGACCGCGCCTCGGAGGTCCCCGAGGGGCATTGGATGGTGGTGACAATCGGCGCCGGCGATGTCTTCAAGTTGGGCGAGGCGCTGGTCGGGGAGGCCCCCGGATGAGCCAGGTTCCCCCAGGAGCGGAGCGCGACTACTCGCTGGCCCGGCTGACCACGGTACGCACCGGCGGCGAGGCCGATTGGTTCGCGCGCCCGAGTACAGAGGCCGAGCTGCTCGAGCTGCTCGCCTTCGCCGAGGAGGAGGGCCTGGCGCTCGGTGTGGTCGGCTCAGGCTCCAACTTGCTCGTCGCCGACGAGGGCTTCCGCGGCTTGGCAATCAAGCTCGATGGTGAGCTGGCGAGGATCGAGCGCCAGGACGAGCGGCTGTTCTGCGGTGGTGGCGCCCGCTTGCCTTCGGCCTCAGCTAAGGCGGCAGGTTGGGGTCTGGCAGGGCTCGAGTTTGGCGTCAACATTCCGGGTACCGCGGGTGGCGCCGTGCGGATGAATGCCAACGCCTATGGTGGCCAGCTGGCCGAGGTGCTCGAGTGGGTTGATGTCTGCACGGCGGCCGGCCGAGACCGTCGCTCTCCCGAGCAGCTTGGCTTTGCCTACCGCAGCTCCAACCTCGGGCCGGGTGAGGTTGTCGCCCAGGCTTGCTTCCACCTGCGTCCCGACGATCCCGCCGCGATCAAGGCGCGGCTCGAGGAGATGCGTGGCAAGCGCCGCGAGGCACAGCCCTCGGGAATCAAGACCTTTGGCTCGACCTTCAAGAACCCTGAAGACGAGCGCGCCGAGGGACGCAGTGCCGGCCAGCTACTCGAGGCGGCTGGTTGTCGCGGGTTGCGCCAAGGGGGGGCCCGCTTCTCCGAGAAGCACGCCAACTTCGTCGAGAACCTCGGTGAAGCGACCACCGCCGATGTGCTCGAGCTGATGGCCGCCGGCCGGCGTCGCGTGCAGGAGCGCTTCGGTGTGCTGCTCGAGCCGGAGGTACAGATCCTGGGGGAAGTGCGTTGGCCCGACGGCTGGGCGCGATGAGGCGGCTCTCCCGGGGGGTGATCGTGATCCTCGCCGTGATCATCATCGCCTTCGTCTACCAGCGCCTCTTCGGGGAGCAGACGGCCACGCCGCGTCTTGTCTCCAGCCAGCCAGTGGCGGTGATTGGCGGCGATTCCCCAGAGCCCTTGGCCGTTGCTGCCGACGGCACTGTGCTCGCTTGGTTCCCGGTGCCGGAGGAATCGAGCCTGCCGCGGCTACCGCTCGACGAGGCGCCCAAGGGCACTCGTGTGCAAGGCCCAATGCTCGAACAGGTCAAGGTCCTAGCTGCCGCTCCGGCAGACCTGCGTCCCTACGTAGCGACCAGCTACTACGGCGAGAGCGGAGTGGATGTCGAATTGACGACGGGGATCGAACTGCGCTTCGGCAACGCCGGGCAAGCAGCCCGCAAGTGGAAAGCCGCAGCTGCCGTGTTGGCGGATCCTTCGGTAACCAGCCTCGATTATGTAAACCTGCACGCTCCGAGCCACCCCGCCGTGGGTGGCTCTGGGCATACGCTTCCACCTGTTCCCTGAACCCTCGACCGCAGGGTTAGCCCCAGGAAACTCTCAAGTAGCCCTTTAGAGTTCTGCCTTGCAGGATGCCGCCCGACCGTTTGACAGACCTCGCGAAATACCCTACGTTGAGCGCAATTTCCGTGGTTAAGGCGTACCCTTGAACCTTCAAGCATTGCTGTAGCTTCGGACGGAACAAAGGCTCAACTCAAACGCTGACTCCCTGGGTCGGTGGCTGGAGAAATCGGGAGATGGAATCCACATACCTCGCGGTGATCAAGGTGGTCGGCGCAGGCGGCGGCGGTACTAACGCTGTCAGCCGCATGGTCGATGCCGGTATCCGTGGCGTCGAGTTCGTCGCCGTCAACACGGACGCCCAGGCCCTCCAGGCCTGCGACGCCGACATCAAGCTCTCGATCGGCCAGGAGCTGACCCGCGGCCTCGGTGCCGGCGGCAATCCCGAGGTCGGGGCAGGCGCGGCGGCGGAGAGCCGCGACGAGATCAAGGAGGCGCTGAAGGGCGCCGACATGGTCTTCGTCACCGCGGGCGAGGGCGGCGGCACGGGCACCGGCTCGGCGCCGGTGATCGCCGAGATCGCCAAGGAAGAGATCGGCGCGCTGACCGTGGGTGCGGTGACCAAGCCCTTCGAGTTCGAGGGCAAACGGCGCATGCAGCAGGCGCTCGAGGGCATCGAGAAGCTGCGCAACAACGTCGACACCCTGATCATCGTCCCCAACGAGAAGCTGCTGCAGGCGGTCGAGCGGCGCACCAGCGTGCTCGAGGCCTTCCGCCAGGCCGACGACATCCTGCGCCAGGGCGTGCAGGGCATCACCGACCTGATCACGATCCCCGGCCTGATCAACCTCGACTTCGCCGACGTGCGCACGATCATGCGCGACGCCGGCTCGGCCCTGATGGGCGTCGGCTCCGCCTCTGGCGAGGCCCGCGCTCTCGACGCCGCCAAGGCGGCGATCACCTCGCCGCTGATCGAGGAGTCGATCAAGGGTGCGACGGGAATGCTGCTCAATATCACCGGCCCCGAGGACCTCGGTCTCTTCGAGGTCAACGAGGCGGCCCAGCTGGTCCAGGCCGAGGCCGACGACAACGCCAACATCATCTTCGGCTCGGTTGTCGACCAGTCGATGCGCGATGAGGTGCGGGTGACGGTGATCGCCACCGGCTTTGAGGGCTTCGAGTTGCTCGCCCGCTCGCCGCAGCGGGTGCGGCGCCGTTACGAGAGCAAACCGCGGATCTCCGCTGAGGACACTGACATTCGCAAACTGCGGGTCTCGGACGACGACATCGACGTTCCCGGCTTTCTCAAGGAATAACTCTCGACGGGTGGATGGGGCTATTGACTGCCCCTCCTCCCGCCGCTTCGCGGGAGTTCGTGAGGAGGGGCAGTCAATAGCCCCTCTACAGGGTCGCTAGGCAATAGCCTTGCGCGTCCTGTGAGCTCTCGTCGCACCCCCCTCTACCCCCAGCATGTCGAGCTGGGGGCGAAGCTTGTTGATTTCGCGGGGTGGGAGATGCCCGTTCAGTACGAGGGGATCAAGGAGGAGCATTCGGCTGTCAGGACGCATGCTGGGATGTTCGATGTGTCGCACATGGGGGAGGTCGAGGTTGAGGGGCCGGGGGCACTCGCTTTCTTGCAGCGGGTGCTTTCCAATGATCTGGCGAAGATCGAGCTTGGGGGGGCGCAGTACTCGTGTCTTTGCAATGAGACGGGTGGGGTGCTTGACGACCTCTTTGCCTATCGGCTGGGCGGGGATCGATATCTGCTGGTCACCAACTCGGCCAATCACGAGGCCGACCTCGCTTGGCTCGGTCGCTGGAGCCGTGGGTTCGACGTCGCCGTGCGGGACGTTGCCGATCGCTACGCGATGCTTGCCGTGCAGGGGCCGCACGCGCGGGGGATCGTCGCGCGCACCCTTGGCATCGAGCTGCCGCCGCGCATGCGGGTCGCCACGGTTCGCGTCGGCAACCGCCCGGCGCTCGCTTGCGGCACCGGCTACACCGGCGAGGACGGGGTCGAGCTCTTGATCGACCCCGAGGTGGCGCCGGCGATCTGGGCCGAGCTGCTCGACGCCGGCGTCGTCCCCTGCGGGCTCGGTGCGCGCGACACGCTGCGGCTCGAGGTCTGCTTCCACCTGCACGGCAACGACCTCACCCCGGAGCGCAACCCGATCGAGGCGGGTCTCGGCTGGTGTTGCGCTGAGCAGACCGGCTTTGTCGGCGCCGAGGCAGTCGCCGAGGCGCGGCGCGCGGGCACCGCCGAGAGGCTGGCGCCATTCGAGATCGAGGGCGCTGGCATACCCCGTCAGGGCAACCCGGTGCTGGTCGAAGGGGAGTCGGCCGGCTTGGTCACCAGCGGGACCTTCTCTCCCTCGCTAGAACGTGGCATCGGCATGGCCTACGTGCGCGCCGAGCTGGCCGAGCCCGGCACCGCGCTGGAGATCGACGTGCGCGGCAAGCGGCGTGCCGCCCGGGTAGCTTCCAAGCCCCTCTATAAGAGGGCGTCGTGAAATGATCGCGGCCCGAATGAGGCCGAATGACGCTGCGCGGATACGCCCCGCTTGGTCATCGGCCTCCTCGGACTCACGCTAATTTCACGACGCCCTCTACCGGAAAGGATGACCTTGGCCGACGCGCACTATCCCGATGAGCTGCTCTACCACGACCAGCACGACTGGGCCCGGCTTGACGGTGACGAGCACGCCGTCTTCGGCATCACCTGGTATGCACAGGACAGCCTCGGCGAGGTCGTCTTCTACGACCCGCCCGAGGTCGGCGACACGGTCGACAAGGACCAGACCTACGCCGAGGTCGAGTCGGTCAAGGCGGTCTCCGACGTGATCGCGCCGCTCTCCGGTGAGGTGACCGCGGTCAACGAGGCCCTGGTCGACGCGCCAGAGCAGATCAACGAGGACCCTTACGGCGAGGGCTGGCTGGTCAAGGTCAAGCTCAGCCACCCGAATGAGGCCGAGCAGCTGCTCGGCGCGGCGGAATACCGCAAGCTGCTGGAAAACTCCTAGCCAGGGTGCGCCCACCAGCTTGCGTAGCCTTCAGCGGGTGACGCGCTACACCTCCGCCACGCCCGCCGACCGGGCCGAGATGCTTGCCGCGATCGGCATCGAGTCGGTCGACGAGCTCTTTGCGCAGGTGCCCGAGTCGCTGCGCCTCGGCCGTCCGCTGGAGCTGCTGGCGGGGATGAGCGAGGCCCAGGTCTACGAGCGGCTGGCGGCGCTCGCCGCGAGTAACGCGGACGCCGAAGAGCAGGTCTGCTTCGTCGGCGCGGGGATGTACGACCACTACGTGCCGGCGATCGTCGACGCGATCACCCAGCGCTCCGAGTTCCTCACCCCCTACACGCCCTACCAGCCGGAGATCTCCCAAGGGGGGCTGCAGGTGATGTTCGAGTTCCAGACGGCGATGTCGGAGCTGACCGGGTTGCCGGTCTCCAACGCCGGTCTCTACGAGGGACCCTCCTCGGTCCCCTCCGCCGGCTACCTGGCGATGGCGGCGACCAAGCGGCGCCGCTTCGTCGTCTCACGCGGCCTGCATCCGCACAGCCGCGAGGCGCTCGCCACCTACGCGGTCGGCTTCGGCGCCGAGCTGGTTGAGGTCGGGTTGAGCGACGGGGAGACCGACGCCGAGGCGCTGACTGCGGCCGTTGACGGAGAGACGGCGGCGGTCTTCCTGCAGAGCCCCAACTTCCTCGGTGCGGTCGAGCGGGTCGAGGCGCTCGGCACGGCGGCCAAGCAACACGGCGCGCTGCTCGTCGTCGCCACCGACCCGATGACGCTGGGCGTGCTCAAGCCGCCCGGTGAGCAGGGCGCCGACATCGCCCTCGGCGAGGGCCAGCCGCTCGGCAACCGGCTCGACTTCGGCGGTCCCTCGTTCGGCTTCTTCTGCGCCACCGGGGAGCAGATCCGGCGCATGCCGGGGCGCATCGCGGGGGAAACCGATGACGTCGACGGACGGCGTGGCTTCGTCCTCGCCCTGCAGACGCGCGAGCAGCACATCCGCCGCGAGAAGGCGACCCACAACATCTGCACCGCCCAGGCGCTCAACGCGCTGGGGGCGATGGTCCACCTCGCCTGGCTGGGGCGCGAGGGCTACCGTGAGCTGGGCGAGCTGCTCGTGCGGCGCACGGCCTACGCGCGCCAGCGGCTCGCCGCGGTCGAGGGGATCGAACTGCTGCACAGCGCACCGGTGGCGCGCGAGTTCGCCATTCGCCTCGACGCCCCCGTCGATGCGGTGCTCGAGCATTGTGCCGAGCACGGCATCGCCGCCGGCTACCCGCTGGGGCGTGAGTACCCCGAGTACGAGGACGGCCTGTTGGTGGCGATCACCGAGCGCCGCACCCGCGCCCAGATAGACGCGCTCGCCGAGGCGCTTGACGACGCGATTCAAGCCGAGCGGGACGACTTTTCCGTCATATCCACGGAAAAGTCGTCCCAGGGGGTCGGCTGATGGTCCTCCAGGAGACCCCGATGCAGCGCGAACGGGCGCAGACGATCTACGAGAAATCGCAGCCCGGGCGGCGCGCCGCCGTGCTGCCGGACGCCGAAGTTCCCGAGCCACCGCTGGAGGAGCTGATCCCGGCCGAGCTCTTGCGCGACGAGCCGCCGCGCCTGCCCGAGGTCGCCGAGCCGGAGATCGTCCGCCACTACAACAAGCTCTCGCGGCGCAACTTCGACCTCGACTCGGGCTTCTACCCGCTCGGCTCCTGCACTATGAAGCACAACCCGCGGCTCAACGAGCGGGTCGCGGCCCTACCCGGCCACGCCCGCCTGCACCCGGCGCAGGACCCCAAGCGCGCCCAGGGCGCGCTGGAGCTGATGTGGCTGCTGCAGGAGTCGCTGGCCGAGATCTGTGGCCTGCCCCATGTCAGCCTGCAGCCTTCGGCCGGCTCACACGGTGAGCTCGCCGGCCTGCTGCTGACCCGGGCCTTCCACGCCGACCGCGGCGAAGAGCGCAGCAAGGTGCTGGCCCCGGACACCTCGCACGGCACCAACCCGGCCTCGGTGACGATGGCCGGCTACGAGGTGATCAAGGTCGCCACCAACGAGCGCGGCGGCGTGGAGATGGACGACTTGCGGGCGAAGATCGACGAGGACCCGGGCCAGGTCGCCTGCCTGATGCTGACCAACCCCAACACGCTCGGCCTCTTCGACGAGAACATCGCCGAGATCGCCACCCTGATCCACGCCGCGGGGGGGACGCTCTACTACGACGGCGCCAACCTCAACGCGGTGATGGGCCACTCACGGCCCGGCGACATGGGCTTCGACATCGTCCACGTCAACCTGCACAAGTCCTTCAGCCAGCCGCACGGCGGTGGCGGGCCGGGAGCGGGACCGATCGCGGTCTCCGAGCGGATCGAGCCCTTCCTGCCGCGGCCCCAGGTGGTGCGCCGCGAGCGCACGATCGGTGACGGGCCGCGCTTCGACCTCGATCACGAGCGGCCCAAGTCGATCGGCCGGCTGCGCGGCTTCCAGGGCAACTTCGGCGTCTTCGTGCGCTCCTACGCCTACATCCTCAGTCTCGGCGCCGATGGCCTGGCCGAGGCCTCCGAGACGGCAGTGCTCAACGCCAATTACCTCAAGGCGCGACTCGCCGAGGGACGGGCGGGGGAGCACCTACCGGTCGCCTTCGACCGCCACTGCATGCACGAGTTCGTCCTCTCGGGCAAGCCGATGAAGAGAGAGCTCGGCCTCGCCACCCTCGACCTGGCCAAGCGCCTGCTCGATTTCGGCTTCCACCCGCCGACCGTCTACTTCCCACTGCTGGTCGAGGAGGCGCTGATGATCGAGCCGACCGAGACCGAGACCAAGGAGAGCCTCGACGCCTTCGCCGAGGCGATCGAGCAGATCCTCACCGAGGCCGAGTCCGATTCCGATGTTGCCAAGCAGGCTCCCTACACAACCCCCGTGCGCCGCCTCGACGAGGTCAAGGCGACTCGTAGGCCAGTGGTCCGTCAGGCGTTCTCTTAGTACTTGGATACGTTCTCAACGTAACGTTTGCTACGCTACAACGTAGTTAATGGCACGTCAATCACGTAGCAAAAACCCCTTCGTATTCGCGGAACCGCTTGCTCCCAGCGACCTCGTCGACCGCGAGGAGGAGCTCGCTCTGCTCGTCGAGCGCCGCCGTGATGGGGTCAACACTCGCCTGGCCAGTCCTCGCGACTACGGCAAGACCAGCCTGCTGCATCGGGCGCTCGCCGATGCGAGAGAGGATGGAGCAGGCGCCGTACTCGTCGACCTCTATGGCGTGCGCACGCCGGGGCAGATGGCTGCTCAGATCCAGCGAGCCTATGAAGACCTGCCGGCCGGCCTGTTTCGAAAGGCGTACGACGCTCTGGGCCGGCGCGGGGGTGGCGTCGGGCTCAATACCCCGATTGGCGGCGCGTCGCTGTCGCTTGGGGCAGGCGAAGCCGGCCATCGAGCGCTGCTCGACGCCCTCGATCTGCCCTTGCGGTTGCACGAAAGGACCAAGCGCTCGATTCTCGTGGCATTCGATGAGTTCCAGGTGGTGCTGCAGGCGGACCTCGATGCCCTGATTCGCAGCGTCATCCAACATCACGGCGGTGGCGTCACCTACGTGTTCAGCGGCTCGCACCCCGGGATGATGCGCTCGCTTTTCGCCGACCGGCGCCGACCCTTCTATGGACAGGCGGCGCCTCTGGAGCTGGGGCGGCTGCCGCGCGATGTGCTTGCCACTTACATCGAGGACCGGTTCGCGCGCGCCGAGAAGGATGTGGGTGACACCCTCGGCTGGCTGCTCGACTTGGTCGACGGCCATCCTCAGCGGGCCATGCTCTTCGCCCATCTGCTCTGGCGGCACACCGCGGAGGGCGCAACCGCCGACGACTACTCCCGTATGGAGGCTTACAACGAGGCCTGGGGCTATCTGCAGGGCGACTTCGAGGCGACCTGGGGCTCTTTCTCTCGCATCGAGGCCGGGGTCGTGGAGGCCATCGCCTCTCACGTATATAGCCTCACGGGCAAGGTGGGTCGCGAGATCCATGGCTTGCCGGCGGGCTCAGCCGCGCCGGACGCCGCCAAGCGACTCGTCGACGAGGGCGTGCTCTTCCGTGCCGGGGAGAACGACGTCCTTGGCGTCGTCGATCCAGTCTTCGCTATGTGGGTCCGCCAGTGGCGACGCTGGCGCTTCGATTAGAGCTCCGGCAGCTCCTGCTTCAGCTCGAGTACCGGGGCGAAGAGGTCGCCGTGTTGCTCGATGCGCTGCAGCACGTCGGCAGCCTCGAAGACGAGTGAGTCGGCGTCGTCTTTCTCCACGGCGCGTTCGACCTCCTCCCAGGAGACTGGAGTCGAGACTGTGGGGCGTTCGCGGGCGCGCAATGAGTAGACGGCGATCGTCGTCTTGCGTTCGTTGTTCTGGTACCAGTCGATCAGCACCTTGCCCTTGCGCAGCGTCTTTTTGCCCATCTTGGCGATCACCTCGTCGGGCGTCTGCTTGGCGAGCAGCTGGGCGAGCGCCTGGGCGAAGGGACGCGTCTCGTCGTAGGTGGTCTTCGTGTTGAGCGGCACGTAGAGCTGCAGGCCCTTCGAGCCCGAGGTCTTGACGAAGCACTCGAGGCCGACGTGGTCGAGCACCTCACGCAGGCGCAGGGCGACCCGACCGCAGGCGAGCACTTCGGCCGGCGGGCCGGGGTCGAGGTCGAAGGCGAGCACGGTCGGCCGCTCGTGCTTGGTGCCGAGCGAAAGCGAGGGGTGCAGCTCGATCGCCGCCAGTTGCGCCATCCAGATCAGCGTCGCGCGGTCTTCGCAGATGCAGTAATCGATGTAGCCGGAGTGGGGCCCGGCCAGCACGCGGGTGGTCTTGACCCACTCGGGCCGGTGTTTTGGGCAGCGCTTCTCGAAGAAGGCCGCGTCGGTGTCGTCGACGCCTTCAGGGAAGCGGCGCAGGGTCAGCGCCCGTCCGGCGAGGTGGGGGACGATCGCCTCTGCCACCTTGGCGTAGTAGTCGACCACCTCGCCCTTGGTGAAACCCGGCTTGGGGTAGAGGACCTTGTCGAGGTTGGTGAGCTTCAGCTCACGCCCGTCGACCTCGACCTGGCTACCGCCGGCCACCGGCTACTTGGAGGACTTGGCTTTGGCCCGTGAGCCGGAGCGTTTTTTCGCCGGAGCTTTCTTGGCTTTCGCCTGCTTGGCCTGGCGTTTGCGCGGCGGCTTACTCGCCGGCTTCGTCGCCTTGCCATCGCGCTTGTCTTTGACCGCGGCGATGCTCTGCTCGAGCGCGGCCATCAGGTCGGGGGCCTTGGTCGGCTCGCGCTCCTCCTCAGGCGCCGCGAGGACCTCTTCGCCGGCGGCCTTGCGTTCGATCATCGCCAGCAGCTCCTCGCGGTACTCGTCGCGGTAGGCGCCGGGGTCGAAGCTGCGAGTCAGCGAGTCGATCAGCTCCTCGGCCATCTGTACCTCGCGTTTGGCGACCTTCGGTTTCTCAGCAGGCAGCACATCCTCCAGCTCCGCGGGCGGCACCACCTCGTCGGCGAAGCGCATCGTGGTCAGAGTGAGCACGCCGTCGCCGGGGCGGATCGCCGCCAGATGCTCCTTGTTGCGGAAGACGAAGCGGGCGATCGCCACCTTGCCTGAGCGCTCGAGCGCCTCGGCGAGCAGCGAGTAGGCCTTCTCGGCGCCGTCTGCCGGCCCCAGGTAGTAAGGGCTGTTGAAGTAGATCGGGTCGATCTCCGTGATCTCGACGAAATCCTGCACCTCGATTGCTCGCGTCTTCTTCGGGTCGAGCGAGGCCAGCTCGTCTTTGCTGAGCGGCACGTAGCGGTCGGGGGTGATCTCGAAGGCCTTGACGATCTTCTCGAAGGGCACCTCCTCGTCGGTCCCTTCGGCGACGCGCCGGTGGCGGATGCGGGCGCCGTCAGACTCGCGGATCTCGCGCAGGGCGATGCCGCGCCGCGCCACGGCGCTGTAGAGCTTGACGGGCACGTTGAGCAGCCCGAAGCTGATCGAGCCGCTCCAGATCGCTCTAGCCATCGGCAGTCACCTACCCGATTGTTCCAGCCGCCGATCGGCGACGCCAGGCGAGGCGAGTGGCGGGAGGCATCTTGCGCAATCAAGCCCGCCAGTTGATTTCGCTAAAAGTTTGTTGACTAAAAAGCTCTGGCGTGGTAGGGCTACTGCGCAGAGGGCCGCAGCGGGGGGATTTTGAGAGGCCGTTCCAGCCCGGCTTGGATCAGACGCCCGCGACTCCGGTGGCCAACCCGCCGGAAAAAGGAGATTTCACGTGAGACTCGCAAAGATGCTCGGCCTCGCCACGATCGCTGCAGTTGCCGCAGTTGCATTCATCGGTATCGGCTCCGCTACAGCCGTACATTTAGTGGTCGTATGTCTCGAAGACCCCGCTGGGTTATGTCCGAAAGGAAAATTAAAGGAAGCGGGGCTGGGGTTACCGATCCTGGGCAAACTGGAGGCATTACCGACAGAAAAAGTACACACAGTTCTATTAGGCGCCCTTAATGTCTTATGTGAAAATTCAACTATTGGAGGCCGCATCACCAAATCGTCGCCCCTGCACGGCATCATCACTGAACTGACAATCAGCTCGTGCACGCCTTGTAGCCGAGTGGCGGCGCTGAATCTCCCTTATTTAGTCAAATTTCACCACGACCTAACCGGTGAGCATTTATGGTTAATGTTAGTTGAACAAGATTCGGAGACGAAACCGATCTTAGTTGAAGTCGAAAATTGTCTCACCGGTAATATTTGTAATTATAAAGCTGAAAAAGTCCACCTCGATGTCAAAAACACAGCGGGCGGATTACCCTTAGTCTTAAGCTTAGAAAACGTGTTCACCTACGAGTCTGGGCCTAAACTCTTCTGTGGCACAGAAGGTAAATGGGACGCCAACTACCTGGTCGAAATACTGCACGGAGACATCAAAGAAACAGGCTGGCTCGCCTTAGACGAAAAAGAATTGTGAGCAGTAGGGCGCGCGGGTTGTGTGGGGCCGGGTCGACCCGGCCCCTACACTCCATCGAGTGTCCCGCCAACAGCGTCTGACGCTGGTCGCGACGATCCTCGGCTCGACGGTCGTCTTCCTCGACGGGACCGTGGTCAACGTGGCGCTGCCGGCGATCGCCGATGGGCTCGACGCCGGTCTGGCCGGGCAGCAGTGGGTGGTCGAGGCCTACATGCTGACCATGGTCGCGCTGCTCTTGGTCGGCGGCTCGCTTGGCGACCAGTTCGGGCGGCGGCGGATCTTCGTCATCGGCCTGGTTGCCTTTGGCGTCACCTCGATCCTCTGCGCGCTGGCGCCCACGGTCGAGATCTTGATCGGCGCCCGCGCCCTACAAGGGGTTGCCGGGGCTCTGCTCGTGCCGGGGTCGCTGGCGATCGTCGCCGCCAGCTTCGAGGGCGCCGCCCGCGGCAAGGCGGTCGGCACCTGGACCGCCTGGACGGGGATCGCCACCGTGCTCGGCCCGGCTGGCGGTGGGGCGCTGATCGGCCTCACCTCGTGGCGGGCGATCTTCTGGGTCAACCTGCCGCTGATCGCCGCCACCGTGGCGCTCTCGATGCATTCGGTACGGGAGAGCCGCGACCCCGACGCCTATCGAGGCATCGACTGGACCGGCATCGGGCTCTCTGCGGTCGGTTTGGGCGGGCCGGTCTTCGCCCTGATCGAGCAGCCGACGCGTGGCTGGGGCGACCCGCTGGTCTGGGTCCCTTTCGTCGCCGGCATCGCCTGCTTCTGCCTCTTCGTCCTCTACGAGGCCCGCGCCCGCCACCCGATGCTCGACCTCGGCCTCTTCCGCATCCGCAACTTCGCCGTCGCCAATCTGACCACGCTGACCGCCTACGCCGGGCTGATCGGCGGTCTCTTCTTTGTCGGCCTCTACTTGCAGCAGGTGGCCGGCTACTCGGCGCTCGAGGCGGGCCTGGCGACGACGCCGGTCTCGCTGATCCTTTTCTTCCTCTCGCCACGCTGGGGCCGCCTCGCCTCCGGCACGGGGCCGCGACTGCCGATGACGCTCGGCCCGATCGTCGGCGGGATCGGGCTGCTGATGCTGCTGATGATCGGCACTAGTGGCGACTACGCCACCGAGGTGCTGCCCGGCATCCTTGTCTTCGGCCTTGGTCTCTCGGCGACCGTTGCGCCGTTGACCGCAACGGTGCTCGACTCGGTCGAGGAGCGTCACGTCGGCATCGCCTCCGGCGTCAACAACGGCGTCTCGCGGGTGGCCGGCCTCTTGGCGATCGCCGTGCTCGGCGCGGTCATCTCCGCCTACTTCGGCTCGACTCTCGACTCCAACCTCGGCGAGCGCCCGCTGAGCCCGGCCGCCACCCGCTCGGTTGAAGACGCCAAGGCCCAGCCGCTGGCTGTGCCAGGCACGGAATCGTTGCCGCCGGCCCAGGCTGCACGAGTGAGCGAGGCTTCGGCCGACGCCTCCACCTCGGCCTTCCACCTAGGCATCGGCATCGCCGGCATCCTGATGATCGCCGGCGGCATCGTCTCGGGCTTCGGAATAGAGAACCCGAAGCGAAGAACAGAAGCTCTCCCCAGCAGGGGCTCCGCCCAAGCCGGCGAGTGCGGCCACGGAGCTGATGCCGACCGCGGCGAGCCGGCACCCGCCCTGTCCCCCCTCAAATAGGCTCCGCCGGGTGAGCGCCCCGATCGTCTTCTCAGGGATCCAACCCACCGGCCGCAAGCACCTCGGCAACTACATCGGCGCCATCCGCCAGTTCGTCGAGGGCCAGGATCGCGGCGAGCCGGCGATCTTCTGCATCGTCGACCTGCACGCGATTTCGGTCGCCTACGACCCGGCCGAGCTGCGCGAGCGGCTCTACGACACCACCGCGATCTTGCTCGCTGCCGGCCTCGAACCAGAGCGCTGCATCCTCTTCCGCCAGTCCGACGTGCGCGAGCACACCGAGCTCACCTGGCTGCTCTCCGCGGTGACTGCCCACGGCGACCTCAACCGAATGCATCAGTTCAAGGACAAGTCGGCCAAGCAGCGTGAGCTCGTTCCCGCCGCTCTCTTCTTCTATCCGGTGCTGATGGCCGCCGACGTGCTCGCCTACAGGGCGACCGAGGTGCCGGTCGGCGACGACCAGCGCCAGCACGTCGAGCTGATGCGCGAGATCGCCCGCCGCTTCAACGAGCGCTTCGGCGAGACACTGATCGTGCCTGAGTACCGCATCCCGGAGGTCGGCGCGCGGGTCATGGACTTGCAAGAGCCCGAGCGGAAGATGTCGACAACCGGTGGCACCGAGAATGGCACGGTCCTCGTCCTTGATGAGCCGGGGGCGATCCGCAAGAAGTTCGGCTCCGCCGTGACCGATTCCGGCCGCGAGGTGCGCCGCGGCGGGGACAAGGCCGGTATCACCAACCTGATCGACGTCTACGCGGTTGTTCGCGGCCTCGACCAGGCGGCGGTCGAGAGCGAGTTCGAGGGCGCCGGCTACGGCGACTTCAAGAAGGCTGTTGCCGAGGCGGTGGTCGATTTCCTCACTCCGGTGCGGGAGCGCTACGCCGAGCTGCGCCCCGACGAGGCGGCACTTGAGGCGACGCTCGCCGCCGGCGCCGAGAAGGCGCGCGAGATCGCCGCTGGCACCCTCGCCGACGTGCGCGAGCGCATGGGTATCGGCCCCTCGCGTTAAGTTGGAACCGTGAGCGTCGCCGAGCTGGACCTCGATCTCGACGTCTTCGCTGGTCCCTTCGACCTGCTGATGGCGGTCGTCCTGCGCGAGGAGGTGAGCCTGCTCGAGGTCGAGCTGGCCGAGGTGATCGTCGCCTACGTCGAGCACCTGGAGCGCGAGGAAGAGCTGGAGCTCGACGTCGCCACCGAGTTCCTCGTGCTGATCGCCGCCCTGCTGGAGCTCAAGTCGCGCCTGCTCTTGCCTGGCGAAGAGGAGGGCCTGGAGGACGTCACCCCTGAGGAGGCAGTCGAGGAGCTCTTGGCACGGTTGCTCGAGTACCGCCGCTACCGCGACGCGGCAGCCGTGCTCGTGCAGCGCTTCGAGGCCGAGCGCGGCTACCTCTACCGCTCGGCGCCGCTGCCGCTCGAGCTGCGCAAGGTGGCGCTCGATGCGGCGACCGCGGTCTATGACCCCGAGCGCCTGGGCGCGGCGCTGGGCGACCTGCTGGCCACTCCCCCGGAGCTCAAACTCGACCACATCCGGCCCACCGTCTCGCTGGAAAAGCGCCTGCGGGCTGTGCGTGAGGCGCTGCGCGCCCACGCCAGCATCGACTTCGACGAGCAGTTTGGCGGCGAGGACCGTCTCACCCAGGCGGTGACGCTCTTCGCCCTGCTCGAGCTCTATCGCAAAGGCGAGGCGACCTGGGAGCAATCCACGCCCTTTGGCCCGATCGAGATCCGCAAGGTGGAGTCATGAGCGATCTCTCGCGAACGATCGAAGCGCTGCTCTTCCTCTCGCCGCAGCCGGTCAGCGCCCGCGACCTGGCCGAGGCCGCCGAGGTGACCGAGGGCCAGGTCGCCGAGGCAATCGAGCTGCTGCGCGACGATCTCGCCGAGGGCAAGCGGGGCGTCGTCCTACGCGAGGTCGCCGGCGGCTTCACTCTGGCCAGCGACCCGGCCAGCGAGATGGCGGCACGCCGCCTGCTGGCCAAGCCGCGCACGCCGCCGCTCACCCAGGCCCAGGCAGAGACGCTGGCGATCGTCGCCTACCTGCAGCCAGTCTCGCGACCCGAGGTGGCTCGTATCCGCGGTGTCAGCTCAGAGTCGGCGGTGCAGACCCTCTCCGAGCGTGGCCTGATCGAAGAGTCGGGCCGATCGCAGTTCGGCGCGGCGATCTTCAAGACGACCGAGCTCTTCGAGCGGCTCTTTGGGCTGGCCGGGCTGGACCAGCTGCCCGATCCCTCCAGGTTCGATCCGACGCCTGAGGATGAGCGGGAGCTGCGGGAGCGACTTTTGAAAGCGGGGGAGCAACGTAGTGAGCCCTGAGGCGGGGAGGGCCGGGGGAGGGTCCGCCGGAGCAACAGCGGGGAGGCTCCGTCGGACCCTCCCCCGGCCCTCCTAGCGTGAGGCTCGCCAAGTTCCTTGCCCACGGGGGAGTCGCTTCGCGGCGGAAAGCTGAGCTGATCATTGCCAAGCGACGGGTGACGGTTGGCGGGGAGGTGGTTACCGATCCGGCCAGGGATGTTGGAGCTGGGGATGATGTGAGGGTTGATGGGAGTCCGGTGGGGGAGGAGGCGCGGGAGGTTTGGGTGGTGAACAAGCCGGCCGGCGTGGTCTCGACGGCGCGGGAGCCGGGGTCGCGGCCGGCGGTGGTCTCGCTGGTCGATTCGGCGGCCCGCCTCTACCCGGTCGGCAGGCTCGATGCGGACTCGACCGGCCTGCTGCTGCTCACCAACGACGGTGAGCTGGCCAACCGCCTCACCCACCCGCGCTACGAAGTCGCCAAGGCCTACCGGGCGGAGCTGGAGCGGCCGCCTTCCGACGCCGACTTGCGGCGTCTCGCGCACGGAGTGGAGCTGGAGGACGGCCCGACTGCCCCGGCCGAGGTGCGCCGCTTGGGCGAGCGCGAGATCGAAATCGTCCTGCGCGAGGGCCGCAACCGTCAGGTGCGCCGCATGGTCGAGGCGGTCGGCAATCGGGTCCTCGCCCTGCGTCGCGTGCGATTCGGGCCTATTGAGCTCGGTTCGCTATCCGAGGGTGAGGCGCGGCGGCTTGACGAGCGGGACATCGCCCGGCTCTGGGAAGATGCCAACCAGCATGCCTGAGGAGCGACTCTTCGCGGTGCGCGGCGCCGTGCAGGCGGAGGCCAACGAGGCCGAGGCGATCCTCACGGCGACCGAGACCCTGCTGCAGGACCTGGTCGACCGCAACGCGCTGACCGCCGAGGCGATGGTCAGCTGTCTCTTCACGACCACTGAGGATCTTGACGCCGAGTTCCCCGCGGTCGCCGCGCGGCGCCTGGGGCTCGACTCGGTTCCCTTGATCTGCGCCCGCGAGATCGATGTGCCTGGGGCGATGCCACGGGTAATCCGCGCGATGGTCCACTACTACGCCCCCGTCGGCCACGTGCCCGCTCACGTGTATTTAGGAGCTACGCAAGAGCTGCGCGCCGACCTCCACGCGGCGCAGTAGCGGTGCCGCTACCGAGCATCGGGCAAACTCCCTTGCATGACCATCACCTTCGCTGAGAAGCTCGCCCGTATGCCCGGCTACCAGGCCGGCGTGCCCACCGGCCAAGCGCCGGAGGCGATTGCCGCTGGCAGCATCGCCCAGCTAGCCTCCAACGAGTCGTCCTTCCCACCGCACCCCAGGGTGGTCGAAACGATTGCCGCCGCCGCCGGGGCGATGAACCGTTACCCGGATCCCGATGCGACCCTGCTGCGCCGCCGTATTGCCGAGCGCTACGACACCGAGCCCGCCCGCGTCGCGGTCGGCAATGGCTCCTGCGAGATCCTGCTTGCCGCCGCCGAGGCGCTCTGCGAGCCGGGCGCCGAGATCCTTTACTCCTGGCCCGCCTTCTCGATGTACCCGTACCTGGCGGCGCTGACCGGGGCGCGCGAGATCCGTGTGCCGCTGGGTGCGAGCGACGTGCACGACCTCGAGGCGATGGCCGCCGAGGTGACCGCCACGACTCAGCTCGTCCTCGTCTGCAACCCGAACAATCCCACCGCCACGCACATCCCCGCTGAAGAGGTGGCGGTCTTCTGCGAAGGCCTGCCCGCCCACGTCACGGTGATCCTCGACGAGGCCTACGTCGAGTTCCAGACCCACGACGATCCCGATGCCACGGTCGACCTGCTCGCCGAGTTGCCCAACTTGGTCGTGCTGCGCACCTTCAGCAAGTGCTACGGCCTCGCCGGACTCCGGGTCGGCTATGCGCTCGGCTCGGCCAAGTTCCGCGCCGCGGTCGACGCTGTGCGCCAGCCCTTCAGCGTCAACGCGCTCGCCCAGGCGGCCGGTGCCGAGGCGATCCTCCACCAGGACGACGTCACCCGTCGCGTGGAGAGCACGATCGCCGAGCGCATCCGTGTCGAGGAGGGGCTGCAGGCGCTGGATCTGACGACGGCGGATACACACGCCAACTTCTCTTGGGTCGATCTCGGCGAGGCCGACGAGGCAACGGTCGTAGCCGGCCTGGCTGAGCGCTCGATCGCCGTACGTCCCGGCACGCCGCTCGGTGACCCGGGCCACATTCGCGTCTCCTACGGCACCGCCGAGGAGAACGGCCGCTTCCTCGCGGCGCTAGGCGAGATTCTCAGCTGAGCGGATCCCTGCCGGTGTGGACTCCCCGTGCCACACCTGCTACAAAGTCATACAGGTGAAGCGATCCGTCGACACGACGCATGTCAGCCGCGCAAGCGGCGCCGTGTCGCTCCCTGCCCGCTTCTCCTATTTCTGGCGATTTAGCTAGGCGTCCGGCCTGCGGCGAGAGCCGCGCTCACAAGCAGGATTTGGCCGGGCGTCGGGAGAGAAACGACGTTTCTCGCAGGTATTTCTTGCGGTGAAACCAGGACCGGAAAGTAGGATTTCGAGCATGGAGGACGGTGAAGGGAAGATGATGATCGGTATGCAGGGGGAGACCCGCGACCGAGTTCGCGACCAGCGCATCGAGCGGATCGAGGAGCTCGCCTCGCCGGCGCAGCTGCTGGCTGACCTGCCCTTGGGGGAGGAGCGGGAGAAAGCGGTTGTGCGGGGCCGCGGCGAAGTCGGCAACGTGCTCGATGGGACCGACGAGCGGGTGCTGGTCGTGGTCGGTCCTTGCAGCGTCCACGACCCTGAGGCGGCGCTCGACTACGCCGGCCGCCTGGCGGAACTCTCGCGCCGGCTGAGCGGCGAGCTGCTGATCGCGATGCGCGTCTACTTCGAGAAGCCGCGCACGACCACCGGCTGGAAGGGCCTGATCAACGATCCCCACCTGGACGGTTCGCTCGACGTCAACACCGGCTTGCGCATGGCGCGCCAGCTGCTCCTCCAGGTGCTCGACCTTGGCCTGCCAGTCGGCACTGAGTTCCTCGACCCGATCACCCCCCAGTATATCGCCGATGCCGTCTCTTGGGGTGCGATCGGCGCGCGCACGACCGAGAGCCAAACCCACCGCCAGCTCGGCTCAGGCCTCTCGATGCCGGTCGGCTTCAAGAACCGCACCGACGGCAACGTCCAGGTGGCGGTCGACGCGGTGCGCGCCGCCGCGGCCCCGCACGCCTTTGCCGGCATCGATGACGCCGGCAAGCCGGCCGTCCTCTACACGAGTGGCAACCCCGACGGCCACGTCATCCTGCGCGGTGGTCGGGGAGCCCCCAACCACGATGTGGAAGGCATCGCGGCGGCGCTGATGCTGCTGCGCGACGCCGGTCTGCCCGAGCGCGTGGTGGTAGACGCCTCGCACGACAACAGCGCCAAGGACCCCAGCAAGCAGTACCTCGCCGCGGGGCACGTTGCTGACCAGATTGCCGATGGCAACGCCGATATCGTCGGCGTCATGCTCGAGTCCTTCCTGGTCGAGGGCCGTCAGGACCTCAGCGACGAGCTCGTCTACGGGCAGTCGATCACCGATCCCTGTCTTGACTGGGATACGACGGTCTCCGTCCTTGAACAGTTCGCGGCCGCTGTGGAGGCGCGGCGCGGCGAATGAGGATCGCCGTTCTCGGCGTTGGCCTGATCGGCGGCTCGATCGGGCTCGCCGCCCGGCGTCGCCTGGAATGCGAGGTCGCTGGCTTCGATCCCCAGGAAGCGACGCTGGATCGCGCGTTAGAGGAAGGGGCAATCGATGTCGCCACGAGCTCGGTTGCCGAGGCTTGCCAAGGCGCCGAGGTGGTCTTCTGTGCGGCGCCGGTCGCCGGGCTCGCCGAGCTGGCGATGAGCGCCCTGCGCGCCTCCGGCCCCGACACAGTTGTCACCGACGTCGGCTCGACCAAGCGCGAGATCGTTGCCACTTTGGCCGACGACGAGCGCTTCATCGGCGGCCACCCGTTGGCCGGCGCCGAGACCTCAGGTGTCGAGAACGCTCGCGCTGACCTCTTCGAGGGCGCGCGCTGGTACCTGACGCCGAAATCGGGCAGCTCCAGCGGTCTGCTCTACGACCGCTTGCAGCGCGCGATTTCGGGTTTGGGCGCGCGGGCGCAGGCGATTGACGCCGAGGCGCACGACCGCTTGATGGCGACGGTCAGCCACTTGCCGCACGTCGTCGCCAACGCGCTCGTCGGCCAGGCGGCGGCCGAGCTGACCCGCGATTCGGAGCGCATGCCCGAGGTCGGGCCGAGCTTTCGCGATACGACCCGCGTCGCCGGCGCCAACCCGGCGATCTGGGGGGATATCTTCGCCAGCAACCGTGCGGCGGTCGCCGAGGCGGTCGAGGCGATCGCCGTTCGCCTGCGCGAGGCGGCTGAGCTGATCCGTGACGGCGAGCGCCAGGCGGTGGCCGAGTGGCACGCCGCCGCAGCCGCCGATCGCCGCCGCCTGCTGGAGGCCGAGCTGAGCGGCGGGCCGCTGCGCGAGCTGCGCGTCGTCGTCACCAACCGGCCGGGAACGATCGCCGAGCTTGCCTTGGCACTCGGTGAGGCTGGGGTCAACATCGAGGATATGGCGCTCTACCCGGCGCCGGACATGACCTCGGGGGCAGTCTCGCTTTGGGTCGCTGGTGAGGAGCAGGCGAGTCGTGCCGAGGCGCTGGTGCGGGAACTCGGTCACACGGTGAGTGCCGTCGGCGATGGTGAGTAGATCGGCGATGGCCACGCGCTTCGAGCCGCTCGGCCCGTTGCGGGGCAACCTGCGCCCGCCGCCCGACAAGTCGATCTCGCACCGCGCGGCACTGATCGCGGCGATGGGCGAGGGCGAGACACTGATCGAGTGCTACCTCGACTCAGCCGACACGCGCTCCACCCTCTCGGCGGTGCGAGCCTTGGGCGCGACGGTCGAAGAGGGCGGCGCCAACGGCCTCGGGCCGCAGATTCGCGTGCGCGGTGTCGGCTTGCGTGGCGCTCGCTCGAGCCACATCGACGTGGGCAACGCCGGTACCCTGCTGCGCCTCCTGCCTGGCTGGTTGGCGGGGCAGCCCGAGGGCAACTGGACGCTCGACGGCGATGACTCGATCAGGCGTCGCCCTGTCGACCGCGTCGCTGCTCCATTGCGTGAGATGGGCGGTCGGCTGAGCTGTCGTGAGGAGCGCCTACCGCCGCTCGAGGTCGAGGCCGCGCCGCTGAAGGGGATCTCCTACGAGATGCCGATCGCCAGCGCCCAGGTGAAGTCCTGCCTGCTCTTCGCCGGGCTGCTCGCCGAGGGTCGTACCTGGGTCGGCGAGCCGGCGCGCAGCCGGGATCACACCGAGCGCATGCTCTCCGCCGCCGGAGCCGATGTCGCCTGGCTGCGAGGTGGCGTGACAGTTCGGCAGGCGCAGAGGCTCGAATTGGGTGAGATCGCCGTGCCGGCTGATTTCTCCTCGGCTGCCTTCTTCCTCGTCGCGGCACTGCTTGTGCCGGGCAGCGAGGTCACCTTGCAGGGCGTCGGCTCCAACCCGACGCGAACCGGGCTGCTGAAGATCCTCGAGCGCATGGGGGCCGAGGTCGAGGTCGAGGTCGAGGGCAAGCAGGGTGGTGAGCCAGTCGCCACTCTGCGAGCGCGGCACTCGGCCCTACGCGGCACGGAAGTCGGCGGCGACGAGATCCCGCTGGCGATCGACGAGCTGCCGCTGGTGGCGCTAGTCGCCTGTTTCGCCGAGGGCGAGACGACGATCCGCGATGCGGCCGAGCTGCGGCGCAAGGAGTCCGACCGGGTGGCGACGACCTGCGCGGCGCTTGCCGCGCTCGGCGCCGAGGCCGAGCCGAGCGAGGATGGGATGCGGATCGCGGGCACCGGTGGCCTGCGCGGCGGCACGATCGATTCGCACGGCGATCACCGCATCGCCATGCTGGGCGCGATCGCCGGGCTTGCCTCTCGCGAGGGAGTCGAGGTCGAGGGCATGGACGCGGCCGCGGTCAGCTATCCGGGCTTCGAGGCCGACCTCGCCTCGCTGTTAGACCCTCCTCGCCGCTGACGCCCATACATTGCCCGCATGGTCATCGCCATCGACGGTCCCGCCGGGGCCGGCAAGTCGTCGGTTGCCCGGGCGCTTGCCGAGCGGCTCGGCTTCACCTATCTCGACTCGGGGGCGATGTATCGCTGCGTTGCTCTGGTGGCGCTGGAGCAGGGCGTCGACCTCGATGATGAGGGCGCGCTGGGTGTGCTGGCAGGCGCGTTGAGCATCAGCTTGGAGGGCGATCGGGTCGAGCTGGGCGGGCGCGAGGTCGGTGCTGCGATCCGCGATCCGCGCGTGACTGAGGCCGCCTCGCGGGTCTCCGTGCACCGGCCCGTTCGCGAGGCAATGGTCGCCGGCCAGCGGCAGCTGATCGCCACTGGCCGCTACGTCGCCGAGGGGCGCGATATTGGCACCGTGGTTAGCCCAGATGCCCCGCTAAAGGTCTTCCTCACCGCCTCGGCCGAGGAGCGGGCGCAGCGGCGCGCGGCGCAAATCGGCGAGGACCCGGCCTCAGTGCTGACCGCACAGGCGGAGCGCGACGCGCGCGACGAGGGCCGCGAGCACAGCGCCTTGCGCCCGGCCGAGGATGCGGTCGAGCTCGATACCACCGGCCTGGCGCTTGATGAGGTCGTCGATCGGCTCGAGGTCCTTGCCCGCGATCGGGGTCTCACATGATTTGGCGTAACGCTTTGTTCGTCACATGCAGCCGTAAAACGTTGCACCGAGGGAGTGGACGACCGTGAGTCGGTTGCCCACCGTCGCCGTCGTCGGCTTCCCCAACGTCGGCAAGAGCACCCTGGTCAACCGCCTCGCCGGCGGCCGCGAGGCGGTGACCCATGCGGAGCCCGGGGTCACCCGTGACCGCAAGGTCGTGCGCTGCGAGTGGAACGGGGTCGCCTTCCAGCTGCTCGACACCGGCGGCATCGACATCGAGGACGAGTCCGAGCTGGCCCGCGACGTGCAGCAGCAGGCGCGGCTGGGGATCGCCGAGGCGGACGTTGTGATGCTTGTCGTCGATGCCCGTGCGGGAGTTCGCGCCGGCGACGCCGAGCTGGCGAGCGCCCTGCGCGGTGCCGAGGTCCCGGTGCTCGTCGTCGCCAACAAGCTCGACCGTCCTGAGGACGAGCACCTGACCGCCGAGCTGCACACGCTCGGGCTCGGCGAGCCGCTGCCGGTCTCCGCCAGCCACGGGCTCGGCAGTGGCGACCTGCTCGATCGCGTGGTCGAGCTGCTCGGCGACAGCGCCCGCCCGGGAGAGGCCGACGACGCCACCCGCGTCGCCGTGATCGGCCGGCCCAACGCCGGCAAGTCCTCGCTGGTCAACGCCTTCCTCGGCTCCGAGCGGGTGATCGTCTCGGCCCGTGCCGGCACCACCCGCGATGCGATCGACACCGAGCTCGAGGTCGACGGGCGGCGCGTGATCCTCGTCGACACGGCCGGCCTGCGACGGCGCTCCAAGGTCGCGGGCACTGTCGACTACTACGCCCAGCTGCGCTCCGAACACGCGGTCGAGCGGGCCGATGTGGCCCTTGTCGTCTGCGATGCCTCCGAGGGGGTGACCGCCGAGGACCTGCGCGTGGCGGAGATCGCCATGCGGGCCGGCTGCGCCACCCTGCTGGCGCTCAACAAGTGGGACGTCACCCAGACCGACATCGACGATGCCCGCGCCCGGGTGGCGCGCAAGTCGCGACTGCGCCCGATGGTGGTCACCTGCTCGGCGACGCGCGGCCGAAACGTCGCCAACCTGCTGCCCAAGGCGCTGGAGCTGGCCGATAAGGCGGGGGAGCGGATACCCACGCCGGAGCTCAACCGCTTCGTCGCCGATGTGGTCGCCAAGACGCCGCCGCCCTCGCGACGCGGCCGCCGCTTGCGGCTCTACTACGCGGCGCAGGTGGGAGAGCGGCCGCCGCGGATCGCGATCCAGGTCAACGATCGCAAGCTGATCGTGCGCGACTGGGCCTACCACCTGGAGAACCGCCTGCGCGAGACCTATGAGCTGGAGGGCGTCCCGGTGGTCATCGATTTCGTGCCGCACTCGGGCAACCGCCGCGGCGGCTGAGGACGCGCGTGACACGGCGCATCTCTGCGTCCTCGGTCGCTCGCGTGCAGAGCACGCCACGCTCCCTGCGTCCTTGACCTGCTTGGTCACGCACGCCCTCGAATACGACGGTAGGCTTCGAGCAATGACCGAGATTCAGCCGCTCGCCGAGGGCGAGTATCTCTTCACTTCGGAGTCCGTCACCGAGGGGCATCCCGACAAGGTCTGCGACGCGATCTCCGATGCGGTGCTCGACGCTGTGATGGCTGGGGACCCGGAGGGCCGGGTCGCCTGCGAGACCCTGGTCAACACCGGCATGGCCGTGGTCTCCGGCGAGATATCCACCCATGTCCACCTCGACGTGCCCGAGCTGGTGCGCGAGACGATCCGCGAGATCGGCTACGACCACGGCGACTACGGCTACAACTGTGACCACATCTCGGTCCTCGTCTCGCTCGACAAGCAGTCGCCAGACATCGCCCAGGGGGTCGATGCCGCCTATGAGACGCGCACCGGGGGATCGGTCGAGGACGAGCTGCTGATCGCCGGCGCGGGTGATCAGGGAATGATGTTCGGCTACGCGACGGATGAGACCGAGGTGCTGATGCCGATGCCGATCCACCTCGCCCACCGGCTGGCCGAACGGCTCGCCGCGGTGCGCAAGGACGGCACGCTCGACTACCTCGGCCCCGACGGCAAGACCCAGGTGACGGTGCGCTACGCCGATGGCCGCCCGGTCAAGGTGGAGAAGCTCTTGATCTCGACCCAGCACGCCGAGGGCGTCGAGTCGGAGTCGAAGATCAAGCCCGACCTCTGGGAGCACGTCGTGCTGCCGGTGCTCGGTGCCGAGGCCGATGGTCTCTTCGACGCCGACGAGCTGCGCCAGCACTTCCTCGTCAACCCGACCGGCAAGTTCGTCATCGGCGGCCCGGTCGGCGACGCCGGCCTCACCGGTCGCAAGATCATCGTCGACACATATGGGGGCATGGCCCGCCACGGCGGCGGCGCCTTCTCCGGCAAGGACCCCTCCAAGGTCGACCGCTCGGCTGCCTACGCCGCCCGCCACGTGGCCAAGAACGTCGTTGCCGCAGGGCTCGCCCAGCGCTGCGAGGTGCAGGTTGCCTACGCGATCGGCGTCGCCCGGCCGATCTCGCTGATGGTCGAGACCTTCGGCACCGGCAAGCTGCCCGACGCGAAGATCTCCGAGCTGGTCGAAGCCGAGTTCGACTTGCGCCCCGGCGCTTTTCGCCGCTACCTCGACCTGCACCGCCCGGTCTTCAAGCAGACCTCGGCCTACGGCCACTTCGGCCGCGAAGGCGACGCCTTCACCTGGGAGCGCACCGACCGGGCCGAGAAGCTAAAAGCCGCTGCGGGCCTCGAAGCAGCACCTGCCTAGAGAGCACCGGCGGGCCAGACCCCCTCCAAGCTCCCTCCCTAGGACTGCTCAAGCTTTCAAGGAGAACTCAGCGTTGACCCCCCCCTCTGAGCGGGTGTGTGTCCCAGCTCGGGTTGCCAGCTGTCGCGGCCGAGGCGACTCTCCGGCTCGAAGCTTCCGGGTTGCGAAAGGGGCTCGGGGGGTCCTTCCCCAGGAACTCCCGCGAAGCGGCCTGGGGAAGGACCCCCCGAGCCCCCCCGTCCCAGAACCGAAGCTCGCTCAGCCAGGCGGCTGGGCCTCGCCCAGGCCGTGGGTGCCGGCGGCGCCCCTGCCGGTTGCCTGGTCGACGCTGTGGACGACGTCCTGGGGGTCGGCCACCCCGGCGAAGACGAAGTTGTAGTCGTCGCCGGCCGCCGTGTCGAAGTCGACGTCGCCGATCTGCATGAGGCGCTGGTAGACCGACTGCTTGTAGTTGACGTTCTGCACCCGCTCGAGGCGCGTCTCCTGCACCTCGCGGGAGACGATGCCGCGGCGGATATTGAGGCGGCGATCGGTGATTGTGTAGGTCGTGGCTACGCG
This sequence comes from uncultured Solirubrobacterales bacterium, assembly GCA_963715455.1. Classification (GTDB taxonomy): domain Bacteria; phylum Actinomycetota; class Thermoleophilia; order Solirubrobacterales; family 70-9; genus VRUE01. The sequence goes on from OY970245.1 coordinate 1,540,225, forward strand.
CTTGACGAAGCCGGCAAGCACGGTGATGCCGATGATCACGAGGACGATCAGGAAGACCGTGCCACTGCTGGCGCCGAAGAGCTTGGCGATCACTCCGGCGAGCGCCGCGACGAGGATTCCCTTCAGGTAGAAGCCGAGGATCGCCCGCCAGCAGGGGTGGCCCTCGAAGATGACCCGCTCCCCGGGGCTGAGGTTCAGACCCATTGCGCGCAGCATACCCACGGCGTCCGCGTCCCTCCATACCGTGGGCCGGTGTCGATCGCAAAGGTCGAGCCGCTCACCACCGCCCGCGCTCTGCGCGGGCCCTTCGACTACCGCCTGCCGGCGGAGATGGCCGATCTCGAGGTGGGCCAGGTCGTCCGCGTGCCCTTTGGCCGCCAGCGCTTGCTCGGCGTGGTCGTCGAGCTGGCCGAGTTCTCCGAGCTGCCGCCGGAGCGCCTGGCCGAGCCGCTCGAGGCGCTTGAGGCAGGCACGCCGGCGGAGCTCGTACGGCTCGGTCTCTGGGTCGCGCGCGAGTATTGCTCGACGCCCTCTCGCGGACTGCAGCTGGTGCTGCCCCCGGGAACCGGCGCGGGAGGTCAGCGGGTCCGGTCGCGGCTGGAGCTGCGGGCCGAGATCGCCGCCGCTGGTGAGGCTGCCCTGAGCGGTGGGGAGCGGCTCGGGGTCAAGCAGCGCGCTGCGCTGGAGGCTCTGCGCGGTGGTGAGATGTCAGCGGCAGAGCTCGGCGCCGCGGTCGGCGCGGACCGAGCCGTTCTGCGACGGCTTGAGCAGCGCGGCCTGATCGCCACCCGCAGCTCGCTGGTGCGGCGGCGGCCCGATCACCCCGATCTCGGCGCTAGCGCGGCTCGCCCGCAGCTGCTGCCCGAGCAGCAACAGGCGGTCGAGGGGATCGTCGCCGCTCTCGATGGTGAGGCGCGGGCGCCGCGCGAGCTGCTCCTCCACGGGGTAACCGGCTCGGGCAAGACCGAGGTCTACTTGGCGGCGGTGGAGACGGCACTGGCACGGGGGCGGGGCGCGATCGTGCTCGTCCCCGAGATTGGACTGGCACCGCAGGCGGTCGCCCGCTTCCGGGCGCGGCTCGGCGATCGCTTCGCCGTCCTCCACTCAGCCCTCTCCGACGGCGAGCGCTACGACGAATGGCGCCGCCTGCGCAGCGGCGAGGCGAGCGTCTGCGTCGGCCCGCGCTCGGCGATCTTCGCCCCGCTTGCCGACCTGGGCCTGGTCGTCATCGACGAGGAGCACGACCCCTCCTACAAGCAGGAGGGCGACCCCTGTTACGACGCGCGCACGATCGCCCGGCGGCGCGCTGCGGAGTGTGGCGCCGTGCTCGTTGCCGGCACGGCAACCCCGCGCCCCGAGTCCTGGCTCGAGCTGCCACGCCTCGAGCTTCCGCGCCGCGTCGATGGACGGCCGATGCCTCCCGTACAGGTGCTCGACATGCGCGAGGCGGATCCGCGTTCGGGCCCGTTGCACCCGCATACCTGGGCGGCGTTGGCCGCGGTACGCGAGGCGAGGCAAAAGGCGATCGTCATGGTCAACCGACGCGGCTTCGCTCCCTGGCTCACCTGCCGCTCCTGCGGCCGCCACTGGAACTGCCCGAACTGCGACGTCTCGCTGATCGTCCACCGGCACAGCGGGCGTCTCGTCTGTCACCACTGCGCCCATAGCGAAGCGTTGCCGCGTGCTTGTGGCGACTGCGACTCGACGACGCTCTCGCAGGCCGGTGTCGGAACCGAGCAGGTCGAGGCGCTGCTCTCCGAGCGCTTGGCGCCGATGCCGGTTTTCCGCCTCGACGCCGATACGGCCGGCGCGCGCGGGTCCCACGCCCGCATCCTCGCTGCCTTCGGCGAGGCCGAGCATGGCGTGCTGGTCGGCACGCAGATGGTCGCCAAGGGCCACGACTTTCCCGAGGTGACGCTGAGCGCGATCCTCGACGCAGACGCCAGCTTGCGCTTTCCTGATTTCCGCGCCGCCGAGCGGACCTTCGCCATGGTTACCCAACTCGCCGGGCGCAGCGGGCGCGGCGCGGCCGGAGGGGAGGTGATCGTGCAGACGCTGGCGCCGAGTGCGCCGAGCATCGTGCACGCCGCTGGCCACGCGGCCGAGGCCTTTCTCGCCGAGGAGGTAGAGCGGCGACGGGCGCTGCGCTATCCGCCCTTCTCAAATTTGACGCGGATTGTGCTGAAGGGCGAGTCTGAACTGCGGCTCGAACGGGCGGCCGCGGAGCTCGCCACAGCGCTTGCGCCAGCCCTCCCCGACGACACCGACCTGCTCGGCCCAGCGCCGATGTTTCGCGTGCGCAACCGCCATCGTCGCCGCCTGCTGCTCAAGGCGGCTGAGCGCGAGGCGACGATCGCCGCGGTGCGTGAGACGGTCGAGGCACTGGCCGCCGAGCGGTCCCTGCGCGACGTCGCAATCAGCGTCGACGTTGACCCGCAGTAACCGAAGACATTCGCTCCATAGAATTGATCCGTGAGCGAGAAGGCCGAGACAAGCGAGCGCGAGGCGCTTGAGGCGGAGCTGCTGGAGCGACGCGAAGCGGCGCTTGCGCGTGTGGTCAAGTTCGGCGACCCGGTTTTGAAGAGCAAAGCCTCGCCGGTGCGCGAGTTCGGCCCCGAGCTGCGCGCCGAGGTCGAGCGCATGATCGGCGTCATGCGCGACGGCCTGGGCGTCGGGCTGGCTGCTACCCAGCTCGGCGTGTTGCGCCGCCTACTCGTCTTCCAGGCGGGCCCTGACAGTGAGCCCACCGCCTTGATCAATCCCGAGGTTGAGTGGCTTTCCGACGAGATCGTCGTCGCCGAGGAGGGTTGTCTCAGCCTGCCCGGCGTCTCGATGGATGTTGAGCGACCGCTGCACGCACGCTTTAGCGGTCTCGATGTCGACGGCGAGGCGGTGCAGATCGAGGCCTCGGGCCTGGAGGCAAGGGTCCTCCAACACGAGATCGACCATCTCGACGGCGTGCTGATCCTTGACCGCACTCCCCGTGTCCAGCGCAAGGGCGCCCTGCGGGCGCTGCGCGAGGGCGGCACCTATAGCCCGCCCACGGGCGAGGACGACGGCGAGCACCGCGAGCCTCGCACTGACGCGTGAGGACGGTCTACCTCGGCACTTCGGAGTTCGCCGCGGCGGTGCTGCGCACGCTGGCCGAGTCCGCGCACCGGCCGGCGCTGGTCGTCACGCCGCCCGACCGGCCCCGGGGACGAGGCCGTCGTACCCAGTCACCGGCGGCTGCCGATGCGGCGCGCGAGCTGGGTATCGAGCTGCTGCAGTGCGCTGACGTCAACGAGGAGCAGAGCTTCGAGCGGATCGCTGCCGCCCAGCCCGAGGCGCTTGCCGTCTGCGCTTTCGGTCAGCTGATCCGCGAGCCGCTGCTCTCCCGCTGGCCGCTGCTCAACGTCCATCCTTCGCTGCTGCCGCGCTGGCGCGGCGCGGCGCCGATCGAGCGGGCGATCATGGCCGGCGACGAGCGCACTGGGGTCTGCGTGATGCAGGTCACCGAGGGACTGGACTCGGGCCCGGTCGCCCTCTGCGAGGAGCTGGCGATTGGGTCTGAGGAAGACTTCGACGCGCTCTCGACGCAACTCGCCGGGCTGGGCGGCGAGTTGCTTGTGCGGGCATTCGACCTGCTGGCTGAGTCGCGACTGGATTTCGCCGAGCAGGACGATGACGCCGCGACCTACGCCGAGAAGATTCTTGGCGAGGAGCGCCGCCTCGATCCCCGGCGCCCCGCGACCGAGCTGGCGCGCGTCGTTCGCGCTTTGACCCCGCACGTCGGCGCCTACCTGGAGACGATTGGCGGTGAGCGGCTCGGCGTGCGCCGCGCGCGTCCGGTCGACGTCGGCGTCCAGCAGGGAGAGGTGCGCGCTGAGTGGGGCGCTTTGCTGCTTGGCTGCGGCCAGGGCGCCCTGCGGCTGGAGGTCGTGCAGCCGCCCGGCGGCAAGCCGATGGCAGCCGACGCCTACCTGCGGGGGCACTCGCTTCCGAAGCTGTGATTTCCTCCGCCCGGGCGCTCGCCTTCGAGGTGATCCGCACCACCTTCGAGGAGGACGCGCATACCGAGCGAGCCTTTCGAGCCGCCGCAGATGGGCGTGGTCTCGGCGGTCGCGACCGCGCCCAGGCGCAGCACCTCGCCTACGGTGCCGTGCAGCGCCGGGGCACGCTGGACGCGGCTCTCTCGCGCCTCGCCGACCGCCCACTGCGCCGGCTCGATCCGCCCGTTCTGGCTGCTCTGCGCCTGGGCGTCTATGAGCTGCTCTTCGCCGATGGGACGCCGGACCACGCCGCTGTTGACCAGGCCGTTGAGCTGGCCAAGGGGGCGGGCGCCGCCCACGCCGCCGGCTTCGTCAACGCTGTCCTGCGCCGCGCCGTACGCGAGCGCGATGCGCTGGTCGAGTCGCTGCTCACCGACGATTCGACCCCGGAGGCCGCGGCGATCGCGTATTCGGTGCCACTCTGGCTGGCGCAGATGTGGTGGCAGGAGCTGGGCGCCGAGGATGCCCGCCCGCTGCTCGCTGCCTGTAACGAGCCGCCGGAGCTGGCCTTCCGGGTCAACACGCTGCGCAGCGACCGCGAGGCGGTCCTCGCCAAGCTGCGCGCCGCCGGCATCGACGCGCAACCGGCGTCACCGGTCCTGCATTCGCCACCTATAGGGGGTCAAATGCAGGACGCGAGCGAGTCGCCGCTACCGGAGATGATCCTCGTCGACGGCCAGACCGGCGAGATCGTGCCTGAGTTGATCGCCGTTGGTGAGCTCACGCCGCAAAGCCGCGGTTCGGCTGCTGTGGTCGAGGTGCTCGATCCGCAGCCCGGCGAGCAGGTACTCGACCTCTGCGCCGGCCCTGGGATCAAGACCGGCCAGATCGCTGCTCGCATGGAGGACCGGGGCGAGGTGATCTCGGTCGAGAGCGACCCGCAGCGCGCCGCCGAAGTCGCCGCCCAAGCCGAGCGCCTGGGGCTGCGCAGCGTCACGGTGATCGAGGCCGACGCAACGCAGCCCGCCATCGGTCCTGGCTTCGACCGCGTGTTGCTCGACGCGCCCTGCTCGGATCTAGGGGCGCTTGCCTCACGCCCCGACGCTCGCTGGCGCAAGTCGCCGGCGGTGATTGAGCGCCTGGTCGCGGTCCAGGCCGAGCTCTTGCAAAGGGCCCGGGAGGCGCTCCGTCCAGGGGGCACGCTGGTCTACTCGACCTGCACGATCAGTCGCCGCGAGAACGAGGCACAGGTCGCGGAGGGCGAGCTTTGGCAGCTGCGCCCCGACCGTGATCGCACCACTGGTTTCTTCATCTGCCGCCTGAGGCGCGATGATGAAGGCGATGAGTGAGGCGAGCGAGGGGGGGAGCGTCATGCGCCGGGCTGCCTGCCCGGCCTGCGGCGAGCCCTGGCTGCGGCCGACACAGCTGCCTGGCCGCCTGCGCTGTGTGTACTGTCTGCGCCGCTTCGAGCTCGTTTCGCAGTGCCCCGATTGCGGCGAGCACCAAACCATCGCCCGCATGAGCACCACAGAAGACATGACCTGTCAATTGTGCGGCGGCTCCATGCTCAGGCCCGTCTGATGAGCGAGCGGATGCGTGAGCTGATCGCCGCCCCACGGGTTGCGCCCTCGATCCTCTCCGCCGACTTCGCCCGCCTCGGCGAGCAGGTCGACGAGGTGATGGCGGCCGGGGCGCGGGTGATCCACGTCGACGTGATGGACGGCCACTTCGTCCCGCCGATCACGATCGGTCCGCTGGTCGCCGGCTCGATCGCCGACCGCGTCCATGCGGCCGGTGGGGCGCTCGACGTGCACCTGATGATCGAGCAGCCCGAGCGCCACATCGAGGCCTTCGCCGAGGCCGGCGCCGATTCGATCACCTTCCACGAGGAGGCGACCGCGCACGCCAACCGTACGCTCGCGGCGATCCGCGAGCTCGGCTGCCTGGCGGGAGTCGCGATCAACCCCGGCACGCCGGTCGAGGCGCTGGCTGAGCTGCGCGACCTGGCCGACATCGTGCTCTGTATGACGGTCAACCCGGGTTGGGGCGGTCAGGCCTTCATCGAGGGCTCGCCGGACAAGGTCTCACGCCTCGTCCCGATCGTCGGTGGCGCCAAGATCGAGGTCGACGGCGGCATCGACGCTGGAACCGCCGGCTCGATCGCCAAAGCCGGCGCCTCGCTCTTCGTCGCCGGCTCGGCCGTCTTCGGCGCCGACGATCCCGCTGCTGCCTACGCGGAGATCGCGGCTACTGCAGGCGCCGCCTAGCCCCGGGCTATCAAGGCCCCGATCGCCTCTTGCCACCAGGCGCGCTCGGCCGGGTCGTTCTCGGTGCGCATCGCGCGGCGCTCGCACCAGGCGGCGAGCGAGCGACGGTCGCCGACCGCGGCGATGCTGCTCGTGATCAGCGCGTAGCGGCCGTCGGCGAGGGCGACGAGAGAGCTGGGGTGGTCGCGGCGGCTGCGCAGGATGGCGACCACCTCGATCCCGTTGAAGTCGATCGGTGCGGAGGGATCGTCGATTCCGCTTGCCGGCCCCACGGTGAAGACCTGGGGGGCACCGCGGGGTGGCATCTGCAAGGGGGGCGGCCGCCCCACCGGTCCCTCGTGCCACTGCCGGGTTAGCTCCTCGACCTGGTCGCGCAGCTCGCCGCGAACCAGCACGTGCAGCTCGTCGCCCTCGCGCAGCTCGGTCGAGCCACGCGGTGGGATCGCGTGTCCGTCGCGGACGATGACGTTGACCAATGCCTCGCGCGGCAGCCCCAGCTCGCGCACCACGTGTCCGGCGGCTGCCGCCCCGTGGCGCAGGCGGTAGGAGACAACGTCGCCCCCCATGCGCCGGATGCGGCCGGACTCGAGCAGGCGCCGCGGCAGCGCCGGCTCGTTCGTGGTCAGGCCGAGGCGAGTCGCCAGGGGCTCGAAGGTCGCCCCCTGGATCAGCGCCGAGGTGACGACGACGAAGAAGACGATCGCGAAGAGCTCCTCTCCGGTGCCGACGCCGGCGACGACCGGGAACGTCGCCAGCCAGATCGGTGTCGCCCCGCGCAGGCCGGCCCAGCCAAGCATCGCCCGCTCACGCAGACCGAACGGCGCGAAGAGTGTGGCGATGATTGCGGCGAGCGGGCGGGCGACAAAGATCAGCGCCGCGGAGAGCGCCAGGCCCTCCAGCGCCACGTCGGGGAGCGTGCTGGGGAAGACCAGCAGCCCGAGCAGGATGAAGAGGCCGATCTGGGCGACCCAACCGACCCCCTCGTGGAAGGCGACGATCGTGCGGCGCGCCGGGATGCGCCCCGAGCCTAGGGCCAGAGCAGTGAGGTAGACGGCGAGCAGGCCGGAGCCATGAGCGACCTCGGCCAGGCCGTAGGCGAGGCCGGCGATGGCGATCGTCGCTACGGGGTAGATGCCGTCGGTCGGCAGTTGCACCCGGTTGAGACCGGCCACCGCGAGGCGACCGATGGCGACCCCGATCGCGGCGCCCAGCGCCAGCTTGAGGACGAGCAGGCCGGCCATGTCGGTCAGTCCGTAGCCCGGCTCCTGGATCCATTCGATGAATCCGATCACCAGTAGCAGCGCGACGGGGTCGTTCATGCCCGACTCGCCCTCGAGCGAGCGGGCCAGTCGCTTTTTCAGGGTCGAGCGGCGTAGCACGGCGAAGATCGCTGCCGAGTCGGTGGCGGCAATCGCCGCGCCGACCAGCATCCCTTCCAGGGTGCTGAGATCGAAGATCCACATCGCCGCCAGACCGGCGACCACGGCGGTCACCGCGGTGCCGACCGTGGCCAGCGAGGCGGCGGTGCCGAGCACCGGGCGGATCTCCGGCCAGCCGGCGGTAAGCCCACCCTCGAAGAGGATGAGGATGAGCGCGATCGTGCCCAGGGTGCGAGCCAGCTCGGCGTCGTCGAACTCGATCCCGCCGATGCCCTCGGAGCCGGCCAGCATCCCCAATCCGAGGAAGAGCAGCAGCCCCGGGATGCGAATCCGGTCGGCGAGCAGCGCGCCGACGATGCCGGCAGCGAGCAGAGCACCGGCGACGAGGATCAGCTCGGCGTCGTGTCCACCCACCGTTTGACCCTATGTGTTCTCGTCGACGGCAGCGAGGCGCAGCTCGAGCTCCTCCGGTGAGCCGGGCGCCGGCACGTCCTCAGGCCGCGCGCGCGGGCGGCGGTAGACGAGGAAGAGCAGGCCGAGCAGTGCGCCGGCGGTAAGCGCGAAGCCGAGCTCGACGCGGAGGAACTCATCCCCCACCAGGGGCACGAAGTTCCAGCCGATGAAGAGTCCGGCGCAGAGGATCCAGCGCAGCGCAGCCCGGCGCACCTGGCCCTGGGCTACGCAGGCCTGGTTGACGGTGACCGAGGAGAGGTAGAGGCCCATGCCAGCGGTGACCAGCAGCAACCCGGCGCGGTCGTAGCTGAACTTGTCGCTGAAGGCGAGCTGCATCAGCTGTGGTCCGGCGATCAACACGACCAGCGCGGTGAAGGCGGTGAAGGCGGTGATTCCCAGCAGCACGGCGCGCACCGAGCGGTGGAACTCGTCCTCGCTGTCCGGCGCGTCGCTGGTGTGGAGGCCGGTCAGGTGGGGGAGGATGCTGGTCGAGACCGCTTGGAAGAGCTGCAGCGGCGCCCGGGCGAGCATCAGCACGTTGAAGATGAAACCGGCGGCGGCAGCTCCGTCGAGCGCGCGGATGACCAGCGGCCCGGCGTTGAGGAAGGCCTGTTCGCTGAACATGATCACCAGCACGGCAGCGGCGAAGCCGCTGCCGTGGGCGACCGAGACCGAGGATCCCTCAGCCTGGGCCGGCTGCGGCGCGCTGCGTGCCCGGCGGGCGAAGGCCAGCGGCACCACCATGAGGCTCAGCGAGGGGGCGGCGACGATGCCGACCGCCACCCACGACTGGCCACTGAGCAGGCTGACCGCGACCAACACCGCGAACAGAGTGCGGAAGCACGACTCGGAGAGGATCAGCGCCGTGAAGAGGCCGAAGCGCTTCACTCCGGCGAGGAAGCCGCGGGCGAAGTAGCTCGCCGCGTAGAAGAGCACCGCCGAGAAGTAGACCCAGTAGAGGGTTTCGTTGTCCTCCAGCAGGCCATCCTGCAGCGGCTCGCGGAAGACCAGCGCGAGAACTGCGAAGAGCATTGCCAGTCCGAGCTGGATGGTCGCCGCGTTGCGCGTCGTGCCACCGATCGGCTCGCCTTTAACGAGGTGTTCGGAGACGTGCCGGGAGAGCAGCTGTTCGACCGGCCGGTAGAGGGTCGAGATGGTGATGAAGACGGCCGACCAGAGCACGGTGATCTGGCCATAGTCGGGCTTGGAGAGCGTGTGCGAGGCGACGACGAAGTAGACGTAGGTGATCACCCCGGTGAGGCCGACGCCGATCGCCAGGAAGCTCGCCGTCCTGCCGTAGTCGGCCGTTGCCGAGCCGCCGCCCGACCGGGCGCCGTCGCGGGCGCCCAGCAGCTTGCGCAGCGCCTGCATCAGCGCTCCGGGGCGCCGGGCTCGTAGTGCGAGGGGGGAATGTCGAGGGACAGCTCGACCCGTCGCACGCGCTCGAAGACCCGCTGGGTCATCACCCGCTGGCCGGCGAGCAGGTCGCCGATCACGCCCAGGGCGAGCAGCTGGATGGCGGCGATGAAGAGCACCGCGCCGAGGATCAGCGACTGGATGTGGCCGGTGCTGTCGCCATTGAGGATCCAGTCGAGCAGGAAGGGCATCCAGGCCGCCAGGGCGAGCAGCGCGACGAGCAGGCCGGCGGTGGCGAAAACCCGCAGCGGCTCGTAGCGGGCGTAGATGCGCAGGATCGAGAGCGCGTTGCGACGCACGTAGGCACCGGTCGAGGAGAAGAGGCGCGACTCGCGGGTCTGCGGGTTGACGCCGATCTCGACCTGATCGACGGCGACCAGCATCTTGCCGGCCTGGATCAGGCTCTCCAGCGTGTAGGTGAAGTTGTCGACGACGACTAGCCCCAGCGCCGCCTCGCGGTTGTAGGCGCGAAAGCCGGAGGTGGTGTCGGCGATCTCGGTGCCGGCCAGGCGGCTGACCACCCAGCTGCCCAGCTTCTGCAGGCCTTTCTTGGCGCCGGAGAAGTGCTCGATCTGGGCGACCCGACGGTCGCCGACGACCATGTCGGCCTCACCGGCGAGGATCGGCGCGAGCAGCTTAGGGATGTCGGCGCCGCGGTATTGGTTGTCGGCGTCGGTGTTGACGATTACGTCGGCGCCCAGCTTGAGGCAGGCGTCGAGCCCCGCCTGGAAGCCCGCTGCCAGGCCCTTGTTGTTGGTCAGACGGACGATGTGCTCGACCCCCTGCTCGCGGGCGACCTCAACCGTGCGGTCGGTGGAGCCGTCGTCGATGACCAGGAGCTCGACCGCGTCGATGCCCTCGATCTGGCGGGGGATGTCGGCGATCGTCGCCGCGAGGGTGGCCTCCTCGTTGAGGCAGGGGATCTGGACGATCAGCTTCATAGGCGGGGTCAGGGTATCCGCGAGGGCGGTTGGCGCGCGGGTCCTGTCGTGGGGTGAGGGGGGCACTGCGGGCAGTCCACGGGCTGTCCTCGACCCCCCTCACCCCACGCCACCCGCGCGAGGAACGTCACAGAGTGCCCTGGGTCGCCCGGTACGATGTTGATTGACTCGTCAGTCAATCGATGAACTCCCTGCTTACAGCCGCGGATCGGAGTCAGCTCTCAAGGGCTCTTGAGCTTGCGGAGTGCGGGCGGGGTCGGGTCAGCCCGAATCCTTTGGTGGGAGCTGTTGTGGTGCGTGACGGGGATGTGATCGGCGAGGGGTGGCACGCTGAACTGGGGGAGCTGCATGCGGAGCGGGCGGCGCTCGCTGATTGTGAGAAGCGCGGGGAGGACCCGGCTGGGGCGACTATGTACGTGACCCTGGAGCCCTGCGCCCACACCGGTAAGCAGCCTCCCTGCACGGAAGCGATCCTTGGGGCGGGTATCTCGCGCGTGGTAGTCGCCTCTGATGATCCGAGCGAGAAGGCTGCTGGGCGAGGTTTGGGCATCCTGCGCGACGGCGGGGTGGAGGTCGAGCTTGCTGCCGGCGAGGAGGCGACCGCAGCCCGCTTGCTCAACCAGGCCTTCCGCAAGCACGCGCGCACCGGCTTGCCCCTGGTCACCCTGAAGCTGGCGATGTCGCTCGACGGGCGCACAGCGTCACCGGCGGGCGAGTCCCCTTGGATCTCCAGTGAGACCAGCCGCGAGCTGGTCCACTGCTGGCGGGCCGAATCCGACGCGATCGCGGTCGGCATCGGCACCGTCCTCGCCGACGACCCGCTCCTAACTGCCCGAGCTCCCGAAGCTCGCCAACCCCTGCGCGTCGTCTTCGACCGCCAAGCCCGCACGCCACTCGACTCACAGCTCCTGGGCACCCTTGACCAGTCGCCCGTCCTGATCGTTGTCTCCCCCGAAGCCGATGCTGCCGCCCTACGCGAGGCCGGCGCTGAGATCCTCGTCGCCGAGGACGTTCTCGCTGCCCTTGCAGAGCTCGGTCGCCGCAGCATCACCAGCCTCTTCCTCGAGGGCGGCCCGACTCTCGCCGCAGCCTTTGCCGACGCCGGCGAGTTGGACGAGGCGCGGGTCTTCGTCGCTCCGGTGCTCCTCGGGGGGTCGACGCGCGTCGAGGCGATCGATCCCGGCGCCGGGGACACCCTGATCCAGACCCGTTTCAGGGAGTGGTGATGTTCACCGGCCTGATCGAAGACGTCGGCACTATCGAGTCGCTCGAGAACGGCGCCGAGGGTGCCCGCCTGCGGATCGCCACCTCACTCGCTGCCGAGGTCGCGAGCGGCGACTCGGTCGCGGTCGACGGCGTCTGCCTGACGGCGACCGCCGTCGATAGCCAAGGCTTCGAGACCGAGGCGATGAACCAGACGCTCAAGGTCACGGCGCTCGGTGATCTCGTCGCCGGCGCCCGCGTCAACCTCGAGCTGGCGATGAAGGCATCTGACCGGCTCGGTGGTCATATCGTCCAGGGACATGTCGACGGGGTGGGGGAGGTACTCGCGGTGGGGGAGGACGGTTTTGCCCGGCGCCTGCAGGTTGGCCTGGGCCCTGAGCTTTTGCGATACGCGATCGACAAGGGGTCGATCGCGCTGAATGGGGTCAGTTTGACGATTGCGGCCCTGGGCGATGGCTGGGCCGAGGTCTCGCTGATCCCCGAGACCCTGGAGCGGACCACCCTCGGGGCGGTCGCCACTGGCGACCGACTCAACGTCGAGTGCGATGTGGTGGCCAAGTATGTTGAGCGAATGGCGGCGCCATTCGCCGGAAAGGAGCGGCCGTGAGTCAGATGACCGAGACGCAGCGCACAGATGGAGCGGGACAGGGGGCGGGCACCAGTCCCTTCGCGACGATCGAGGAAGCGATCGAGGAGATCCGCGCCGGGCGCATGGTCGTCGTCTGTGACGGCGAGGACCGCGAGAACGAGGGCGATCTGGTGATGGCTGCCCAGTTCGCTACGCCCGAGGCGGTCAACTTCATGGCCAAGGAGGCCCGTGGCCTAATCTGCCTGGCGCTGACCGCGGAGCGCTGCGAGAAGCTCGGCCTCAACCTGATGGCGGCCAAGAACGAGGCGCCGCTGCAGACCGCCTTCACGGTGACAATCGAGGCGGCCGGCGGCGTGAGCACCGGCATCTCCGCCCACGACCGTGCCCACACGATCCAAGTGGCGATCGACCCCAACTCCGGTCCGCGCGAGATCGTCGTGCCCGGCCACATGTTCCCGCTGCGCGCCAAGGAAGGCGGCGTGCTGGAGCGCACCGGCCATACAGAGGCGAGCGTCGACCTCGCCCGCCTCGCCGGGCTCACTCCAGCCGGCGTGATCTGCGAGGTGATGAACGACGACGGCACGATGGCCCGCGTCCCCGACCTCGTGCCCTACTGCGAGCGGCACGGCCTGAAGATGGTCACCGTCGCTGACCTGATCGCCTACCGGCGGCGCACCGAGAAGTTGGTCGAGCGTGTTGTCGACACGGCGCTGCCGACCGAGTTCGGCGACTTCACCGCGGTCGGCTACCGCTCGCTGGTCGACGACAAGCACCACGTGGCGATGGTCAAGGGCGAGGTCGCGGGCGCCGCGGACGTGCTCGTCCGCGTGCACAGCGAGTGCCTCACCGGCGACGTCTTCCACAGCATGCGCTGCGACTGCGGCGAGCAGCTCGTCGCGGCGCTGACCCAGATCGAGAACGAGGGCCGCGGCGTGCTCCTCTACCTCTCCCAGGAGGGCCGCGGCATCGGCCTGCTCAACAAGCTCAAGGCCTACAAGCTGCAGGAGCAGGGGGCCGATACGGTCGAGGCCAACCTCAAGCTGGGCCTGCCCGCTGACCTGCGCGACTACGGCATCGGCGCTCAGATCCTCGGTGACCTCGGCCTGACCAGCATCCGCATCCTCACCAACAACCCGAAGAAGATCGTCGGCCTCGAGGGCTACGGCCTTTCGGTCAGTGAGCAGGTGCCGATCGAGTCCTCGCCCAACGCCCACAACGAGGCCTACCTGCGGGCCAAGCGCGACAAGATGGGCCACTCGCTCCACCATCAGGGCCTGGCGCTCGACGAGGAGATGATCCACGACGAGGAGGAGCGCGACGCTGCGGGCGACGATGGGCAGGCGGATGGCTGAGTCGACCGCTTTCCTGGAGAGCTTCAGCGAGGAAGAGCAGGAGGAGCTCGCCGGCCGCGAGTTCGCCGTCTGCGTCGGGCGCTTCTACGAGGACCTGGCGGAACGCCTGCTGAGCGGCGCCCGCGAAGGCTTCGATCTGGCCGGCGTGCCCGCCGCCTCGATCCGCGAGGTCTCGGTGCCCGGCGCCTACGAGCTGCCCTACGCCGCAAAGCTGCACGCCACCACCGAACGCTACGCCGGCGTCGCCTGCCTCGGTGTCGTCATCCGCGGCGAGACCGACCACTACGACTTCGTCTGCGCCGAGGCGGCCCGCGGCATCCAGGACGTGCAGCTGGCGACCGGTGTCCCCTGCGCCTTCGGCGTGATCACCTGCGACACGATGGAGCAGGCCCTCGCCCGGGCCGGCGGCGGCAAGCGCGACCAGGGCCGCAACGCCGCCCTCACCGTCGCCCGCATGTCCCTGCTCAAACAAGAGGTCAATCCCTACCGCTGGCAAGTCCGCGACTAGCCCCTCCTACAGCAGCGACCTGTACCATCCTCGACCCGATGGCCAAGGTATGCCACAGCTGCGGCAAGGGACCGGCGTTCGGCCAGTCCCGCAGCCACTCGATGGTCGCCACCAAGCGGCGCTTCGATCCGAACCTGCAAAAGGTGCGGATCCAGGAGAACGGCCGCAAGCTGCGCGCTTACGTCTGCACGCGCTGCCTCAAGGCAAACAAGGTCACCAAGGCCGCGTAGCGACTCTCCTGCCCGGCAGCTGCTTGGTTGGTCCCTGTAGTGCGTTGACCTGTGGTTGACGCAGGTCGCGTTCCCGACGATGATCGGCAGGCTGTCCTCTCAGCCGAAGTGGATCAATGAGGCGATCGATCACCATTCTGTTGGTTCCGACTCTTTTGGCGCTAAGCCTGGGGTTCCCCCAGGGTGCATCGGCAACGATCAAGTGCCAGCGCAATCCCGTCACCCAGGTCTTGTCGGTGAGCGTCTCCGACGGGGGCCTGCTTGGCGAAGCCGTGCTGCGTCGAGTTGGGCCCCAGATCGGAGTCTTCGAGTTCTTTGGATCTCGGGTCAGGTGTCGCGGCAACCCAACGGCCACCAACACCGAGCAGATCAAGCTGCACGTCGGGGAAGGCGACGAAGCCACGATCGACCTCGGCCGGGGTCCGTTTGCGCCGGGCGTGACCCCCGAGCCCGACGGTGTTCCGGAGATCGAGATCACCGCTCTGGGTAGGTTCGAAGCCCTCTGGCTCAACGGCGGGGCGGGGGCGGATCACTTTCGTTACATGAGCGAAGCCGGTAGAAACGGCCTCAACTTGAATGCCGGCGTGGGCGACGAAGACCTCGATCTCCTCGTGTCGCCGAGAGCCGAAATCTATGTGGAAGGCCGAAGGGGGCCAGACACGATCGATGTCGCTCCCCCTGTCAATCTGGAAGTTGTCGCCTTCGGGGAAGGGGGTGACGACACGCTGGTCGGAGGCCTGATTGGCGGCTTGCTCCAGGGGGGAACAGGCCGAGACCGGATAGTAGGCAGTCCCTTCTTCGATCTCATCGTGCCTGGCCCGGGCGCCGACGTGGTGAGCGCTGGCAACGGGTCCGACGCAATCTTGATGGCGCCCGACAAGCGTCGGGACAGAATCGACTGCGGCGCCGGTCGCGATGGGGTGGGCCGCCCGCGCAGAGCAACGTCCCTGGACCCATTTGACCGCTTCCGCTCATGCGAGAGCATCCAGCGGGTGCGCGACGGTGAAGACCCGCGACGAAGCCGCTGAATGGCGGGGTGTCTGGGTTTGCTAGGTCCCTTCGACGACTGGATGCTCGCCCGTTGGCGCCGGGTCGCCCTCGGCCGGCTCCACATGCAGCTTCGGCAAGACCCGATCTAGCCAGGAGGGAAGCCACCAGGCTCGCTCGCCGAAGAGCTGCATGATCGCCGGGACGAGGACCGAGCGGATGATCACCGCGTCGATGAAGACGGCTGAGGCGAGGCCGAGGCCGAAGAGTTTGATGATGCGGTCTTCGCCGATCATGAAGGAGAGGAAGACGGTGACCATGATCGCCGCCGCGGCGGTAATCACCCGGCCGGTGAGGGCGAGGCCGCGGGTGACTGCCAGCGTCGCGTCGCGGTCGCGCTCCCACTCCTCGTGGATGCGCGACATGAGGAAGACCTCGTAGTCCATCGAGAGGCCGAAGATGATCGCGAAGAGGAAGATCGGGAAGAAGGAGATGATTGGGCCGGTGCCGTCGATGCCGATCAGGCTGGCGCCCCAGCCCCACTGGAAGACGGCGACGATCAGGCCGAAGGCGGCGCCGATGCTGAGCAGGTTCATCACAATCGCCTTGAGCGGCACCAGGACCGAGCGGAAGACGGCCATCAGCAGCAGCGCCGAGAGCAGCACAACGACGCCGATGAAGAGCGGCAGCTTGTCGGAGATCGCCGTGCCGAAGTCCTCGAAGATCGCGGTGATGCCGCCGACGTGCACCTGGGCGCCGGTCTGTTCCTCGACCGGCGGGATCAACTCGTCGCGGATGTGATCGAGCAGCTCGGTCGTGTCCTCGCTCTGCGGCGAGGTGGTCGGGTAGACCTGGAAGACGCCGGTGTTCTCGGCCGGGTTGAGCATCACCGGCGTCGTCTCGGCGACACCCTCTTCGCCGACGAGCGTGCGGCGCAGCTCGGTGAGCGCCGCGTCTTCGCCCTCACTGGGCAGCGCCGCGACGATCGAGAAGGGACCGTTGAAGCCCGGCCCGAAGCCTTCGGCGAGTAGGTCGTAGGCCTCGCGCGTCGTCGTCCCCGCCGGGTCGGTGCCGGCGTCGTTGGAGCCGAGACGCAGCGAGAGGGTGGGGATGCAGAGGATGAGCAGCAGGCCGCCGGAGAGCAGCGCCGAGGCCACCGGCCGGCGCTGGATCTCGCGACTCCAGCGGAACCAGCGCGTGTCTTCGGCGGTCGAGGGCTCGCGGTTGAGGCCGGGGATGCGCAGCTTGTTGACCCGATGGCCGGCGATCGTCAACAGCGCTGGCAGCAGGGTGAGCGCGGCGATCATCGTCATCAGCACGGCGAAGGCCGCCGCCATCGCCACGCCGTAGAGGAAGGAGAGGCCGAGCAGCAGCATCCCCATCAGGGCGATGATCACCGTCACCCCGGCGAAGAGCACCGCGCGGCCGGCGGTATCGACCGCGGCGATTGCCGCGTCGCGCGACTCCAGGCCCTCGTCGAGGCCGTTGCGGAAGCGGGTGAGGATGAAGAGCGCGTAGTCGATGCCGACGCCGAGGCCGATCATCGCCGCCAGCTGCGGAGCGAACTCGGCCGTGTCGAAGACGTGGGTGCCGAGGGTGACAAGGCTGAGGCCGACACCGAGCGCGAAAAGCGCGGTGACCAACGGCAGGCCCATGGCGACAACCGAGCCGAAGGTGAGCAGCAGGATGACGATTGCCGCCAGCAGGCCGATCATGAACGAGGCATCGCCTTCTTCTTCGGCGCGTGCTTCCTCGATCGGCTGGCCGCCGAGGTCGACCTGCAGGCCGCTGCTGTTCGTCGCCTCGGCCTCCTCGATCAGCTTCTTGGTGTCCCCGTCTTCGAGTTCGTTGGTGAAGACGTCGTACTGGACGGTGGCGTAGGCGATCTTGCCGTCCTCGCTGATCGCTGCCGCGCCGCCGCCGTTGTAGGGGCTGGCGACTTCACTTACGTGGGGCAGCGCTTCGGCTTCGGCGAAGAGGCCCTGCATGGTCTTGCGCACCGGCGGCGAGCTGACTCCGTCCTCGGCCCTGAAGACGATCGTCGTCGTGTCGCCCGATTGCGCCGGGAACTTGGTTTCCAGCAGGTCAAAGGCGTCGGTCGAGTCGGAGGCGGGCAGCTTGAAGTCTTCGCTGAAGTCCGAGCCGACCGAGCCGGCGATCATGCCGACGCCGAGCAAAGCGACGATCCAGCTGAGAATGACTGTCTTGCGGTGCCCGGTGCACCAGGTGGCGAAGCGTCTCATCGAGCGTGGCACCGTAGCGAACCGCCCGGTCCCGCTCACCAACCGTGGTGCATCAAATATTCCCCCTGGTGGGATGAATATTTGATGCACCACGTGCCGTGGGCCGCGGGGGTTAGATTTCGGAGCGATGCCCGATCCCTCGATCGTGCGCTTCCGGCGTGTTGTCAGCTCCGCCTACGCCCACCTGGAGGCGCGTCGCCAGGAGGTCAACGACCTCAATGTCTTCCCGGTCGCCGATGGCGACACGGGAGACAACATGGCGATGACGATGCGCGCCGTGATGGAGGAGCTCGACCGGCTCGACGGCCTCGAGGTCGACGAGGTCGGTCGCACCCAGCTGGTCCAGGCCCTGGCGCGGGCGGCGCTGATGGGCGCTCGCGGCAACTCCGGCGTGATCCTCAGCCAGATCGTGCGCGGTGCCGCCGAGGAGCTCGCCAGTCGCCCCGGTGAGCTGATCGACCCGGTGCTGGTCGCTTCGGCCTTTGCCAGTGCTGCTGATGCCGCCTATGACTCGGTGCGCGAGCCCGCCGAGGGCACGATGCTGACCGTCTTCCGCGAGATGGCCCACTCGATCGCTCGCCAGCTCGCCCACCTCGAGGCCGACAAGCAGCGGCTCGATAAGGGGGTCTCCGACGAGCGCCAGGACGCCGTCCTAGCCGAAGTCCTCGAGCGGGCGATCGCCGATGGTCAGAAGGCGGTCGAGCGCACGCCCGAGCAGCTCGACGTGCTGCGCGAGTCGGGGGTGGTCGATGCTGGCGGCTACGGCCTAGTGCTGATCCTCGCCGGCGTGGTCGCCGGCCTGCGCGGCGACGGCGAGCCGCTGCCCGAGGTCGACCATCACGAGGCGCCGCGCCTCAGCCGTCCGCACCACGAGGACAGCCGCTTCCGCTACTGCACCAACTTCATCGTCTCGGGGTCCGGCCTCAACAGCCGCGAGTACCTGCCGCGGCTCGAGGGCCTCGGCGACTCAGTGTTGGTTGTCGGCGATGAGGTGACGCTCAAGGTCCACGTCCACACCGATGAGCCGGAGGCCGCCGTCGCCCTCTTCGAGGGAGCCGGCGAGGTGACCAACCTCGATGTAGCCGACATGCGCGAGCAGATTGCCCAGCGCGAGGCGCGGCTTGAGGCCGGTCGCACGGGGGCGCTCGCCGTGGCCGCCGGTGAGGGGCTCGAGCGCCTCTTCGCCGAGCTCGGCGCCCACGTCGTGCCCGGCGGTGAGACGCTCAACCCCTCGACCTACGAGCTGCTCGCCGGCATCCACGAGATCCCCGCCGAGGAGGTTCTGGTCTTTCCCTCCTCCTCGAATGTGGTGATGGCCGCCGAGCGCGCCTGCGAGCTCTCGGAGAAGCCGGCTCGGGTCGTCGCCGCGACCTCACTGCAGAAAAGCCTGCTGACTCTGGTCGAGCTCGATCCCTCCGCTTCGGCCGAGGAGAACGTCGCCCGGCTGGATGACGCCCTGGCGAGCATTGCCGGCGGCGGCGTCGCCCCGGCGGCGCGCGACGATGCCCAGGGCCGTTTCCGCAAGGGCGACGCGGTCGGCTTCGTCGAAGACGAGATCGTCGCCTGGGGCGGTGCCGGCACCACATTCGCGGCAACCGTGGGGAAGCTCGCCGAGGGCGCCGAGATCGTCACCGTGATCGCTGGCGCCGATGCGCCGATCGGGCTCGGTGAGCTCGACACCCACGTTCCCGACGGCGTCGAGATCGAGACCCACGAGGGAGGCCAGCCGAGCTGGTGGTGGCTGCTAGCCGCCCAGTAGTGCGTGCGTTTGCCGGAGACGCCGAGCTGACCCCGGCTCAGCTGCGCGACGCTCCGCTTCACTGGCCGCGCCCCAGCGCCCTCGACGTGCCCCTCCAGGCGCTGGAGGGAGTTGGCCCGAAGCTGGCGGAGGCCGCCGCCGAGGCGGGTATCGCCACCGTCGGCGACCTGCTCACTCGCTTTCCGCACCGTCACCGGGACCGGCAGATCGTGCCGGTCGCCAGTCTCGAGCCGGGGCAGCAGGCAACCGTTGCGGTTGAGGTGCTCGGCAACGCGCCACGGCCGTTTCGCAAAGGGAAATTGACCATCCTCGGGGTCAAGGTCGGCGACGAGAGCGGACAGATCAGGGCAACCTGGTTCAACCAGCCTTGGCTGGCGCCGAAGCTGACCGAAGGCACCACGCTGCTGCTCACGGGCTCGGTCGACAAACGTGGGCTGCGGGTCTCCGAGTACGAGTTCGGCGGGGAGCCCGGCGAGGGTTTGGTCCCGGTTCACCCCGGCACGGAGCAACTCAAAGCTCAGCGCCTGCGGCAATGGATGGAGCAGGCGGTGCGCTGGGTCGGCAATGTCCCCGAGCCCCTGCCCGCCAGCCTGCGCGTTCGTCGTGCGCTTGCCGGGGTCGCCGATGCGATCAAGGCGGTCCATTTCCCGGAGGAGATCGAAGAAGTCGAGGCTGCCCGGAACCGGTTGCGCTTCGAAGAGCTCTTCCTCTACCAGGTGATTCTGGCGACCCGCAAGCGCTCTCACCGCGCTGCGCGCCCAGCGCCGAGGCTGGGCCGGCCGGGTGAGCAGGTTGGGCGCTGGGTCGAGTCGCTGCCCTTCGAGCCGACGGGGGATCAGCTCAAGGCCTTCGACGAGATCGATGCAGACCTCGACTCCGGTGAGCCGATGCAGCGGCTCTTGATGGGGGAGGTGGGCTCGGGCAAGACCGTCGTCGCGCTCTACTCGATGCTGCGCTCGCTCGAAGCCGGCTTCCAGGCGGTGCTGATGGCGCCGACCGAGACCCTGGCCGAGCAGCACGCCGTCACGCTGGGCAGGCTGCTGGCAGAAGAGGCCACGCCGTTTGCCCTGCTGACCGGTGCGACGCCCGCGGCGCGGCGCAGGGAAGACCTCGAGCGATTGGCTAGCGGAGAGCTGGGGCTGATCGTCGGCACGCACGCCTTGATCGAGCCCTCGGTGCGCTTCGCCCGGCTCGGCCTCTGCGTGGTCGACGAGCAGCACCGCTTCGGGGTCGAGCAGCGCAAGGCGCTCGATGCGAAGGGGGTCGAGGGGATGGCGCCGCACGTGCTGCACATGACCGCGACCCCGATCCCACGCACGCTCTCGCTGACCGCCTACGGCGACCTCGACACCACCGCCCTGCACGAGCTGCCCTCGGGCCGCAAGCCGGTGGCGACGCGGGTCGTCGAGGAGAAGGAGCGTGCCGGCGCCTACGAGTTCATCCGCGGCCAGCTGCGCGCGGGCCGCCAGGCCTATGTCGTCTGCCCACTGGTCGAGCAGTCGGAGAAGATGCAGGGACGGGCGGCCGAGGTCGAGGCCGAGCGGCTGGCCGCCGGCGAGCTGCGCGACTTTGCCGTCGATGTGATCCATGGGCAGATGCGCTCGGCCGAGAAGGCGGCGGCGATGGAGGCATTCGCTGCCGGCAAGACAGACGTGCTGGTGGCGACCACGGTGATCGAGGTGGGCATCGACGTGCCCAACGCCACGGTGATGGTGATCGAGGGCGCCGAGCGCTACGGCGTCTCCCAGCTTCACCAGCTACGGGGGCGGGTGGGTCGTGGGGAGCACGAGTCCTGCTGCCTGCTCTTCCCCGAAGACGCCGGCGGCATGGCGCGCCGGCGACTGAAGGCGGTCGAGCGCGAGCGCGATGGCTTCAAGCTGGCCGAGATCGACCTCAGCCTGCGCGGCGAGGGCGAGGTGCTGGGCACGCGCCAGCACGGCCTGCCGCGCTTCGCAATAGCCGAGTTGCCAGAGGACACGCCGACGCTGATCGCCGCCCGCGACGAGGTGCTCGTCCTGCTGCACGAGCACGGCTCGCTCGAAGCCTCCGAGCTGGGCCCCCTGATCGAGGCCGCCCGCCAGCGCTTCGGCGCCGGCGCCGCCGACCCGATACCACTCTAGGCCCGACTGGACTTACCCTCTTCACCAAGAAGTCCTGTCGGGCCATACATTGATCCGATGCGGGTGATCGCGGGAGAGCTGGGAGGGCAGCGGCTGGTGGCGCCGCGTGGCTGGAAGGTGCGGCCCACCTCCGACCGCGTGCGAGAGGCGGTCTTCTCGGCCCTGGGGGAGGTTGGCGGGGCCAGCGTGCTCGACCTCTACTGCGGCACCGGGGCGCTTGCCATCGAGGCGCTTTCGCGCGGTGCCGCCCGTGCCACGCTGGTCGACCGCGACACCCGCGCCGCCCTCGGCAACGTCGAGCGGCTCGGGTTGGGCGAGCGAGTCGAGTTGGTCCGCGCCGACGTCTCGCGCTGGTTGGCGCGTCGTCAAGAGGAGGGTGCCGGAGACGGATTCGACCTCGTTTTCGTCGATGCCCCCTATAGACTCGCCGACCGCGTGGGGCAGGAACTGGATACCCATCTACCGCGCCTTCTCGGTGAGGGAGGGCGGGCGATAGTCGAGAGCGGCGCTCGCCGCCCGCTGCGCATCGATTCGCTGAGCCGGCTGCGCCAGCGCCGCTATGGCGGCGCCGACGTCAGCTTCTACGGCGAGGCAGGCTGATGGCGGAGCGCAACGGAACTGTCGTTTGCCCGGGCAGCTACGACCCGGTCACCAACGGTCACATCGACATCATCACCCGCACCGCGGGGGTCTTTGAGCGGGTGGTCGTCGGCGTTGTCAACAACCCGATCCGCAAGGAGAAGACCCTCTTCACCGCCGAGGAGCGGCAGGGCCTGATCGATGAGGCGACTTCGCACCTGCCCAACGTCGAGGTGACGATCTTCTCCAACCTGCTGGTGGAGTTCGCCCGGGAGATGGGCGCGAGGGCCGTGGTCAAGGGCCTGCGGGCAATCTCCGACTTCGAGTACGAGTTTGAGATGGCTCAGCTCAATCGCAAGCTCGACCCCGGGATCGAGAGCGTCTACATGATCGCCTCGCCGCAGTACAGCTTCCTTTCCTCCACCGGGGTGAAGGAAATGGCCACCTTCGGGGGCGACGTCTCCGACCTCGTGCCCGGCCCGGTCGCCGCGGCGATGACGCAGCGCCTGGGCGACAGGTAGGCTTTTCCGGTGCGGTGCCGCGTGGGAGAGAGCTTGCAAAAAGCCGAGGAAATAACGGCTTCTTCACCGAAGATGCCTCTGACACGTAGGCTTACGACCTGCTGATGGACGTTCTCGTTCTCATAGACAAGCTCGACGATGTGGTTCACAACGCGCGCCCCGTGCCGCTGACGGACCAGGTGCGCGTCGATCGCGAGGAGATCTACGACCTGCTCGACCAGATGCGGGCGACGATCCCCGAGGAGATCAAGCAGGCGCGTTGGATCGTCAAGGAGCGTCAGGAGATGCTGGCGGAGGCCAAGCGCGAGGCGGAGCGCATCGTGCGCGAGGCGCGCGAGCAGCAGGCCCGCCTGATCTCCGACGAGGAGGTCACCAAGCAGGCCGAGCGGGCCGCCGACGAGATCGTCGAGGACGCCCGCACGCGCGAGCGCGAGATTCGGCTTGGCGCAGAGGACTACGCCGACGAGATTCTCAACACGCTCGAGGTCAACCTGCAGAAGTTCCTCGCCGCCGTACAGCGCGGCCGCGACCGGCTCGCCGGGCGTGAGGAGGAGCAGGAGCCGGTGGCCGAGCTCGACGAGCAGTCTTAGGGGGGTTCGCGAGGAGGGTGACCCCCTCCTCAAAACGCGCTTCGCGCTTGAGTGTTTTGAGGAGGGGGTCACCCTCCTCGCTGATTACTCGTTGAGTTTTAGCTCGTCCAGCTTGGCCCACCTTGGGTCTTTAGCTTGGGTGTGTTCGTGGTCTGTGGGGTCGGTGTCGTTTAGGGACTCGCCGCAGGTTGGGCAGAGGCCGGCGCACTCGGGGCGACAGAGGAAGCGGGTCGGGATGGCGAGCACGGCGGCGTCGTGGGCCCAGCGACCGAGATCGAGTTCATCGTCAGTGACATAGGGGCTGAGCAGCTCCTCGTCCTCGGTGTTGTCCTGGGCGACCTCGCGGGCGTCGACCTCGGTCTCCAGCGCAGCGTCCTCCAGACAGCGCATGCAGGGTCCCTCAATGCGCAGCGGGAAACGCATGCGGAAGGCGTAGCCGCCGCTGGGGCGGGAGACGTCCAGCCGGATCGGGACCGCTGCCGGCGAGCCATAGGACTGGCCACCCAGCTCCAAAGGCTCCAGCCGCACGGGCAGCTCCAGGCGGCGGCCCTCGCCGTGGGACAGCGACAAGCGCGCCAGGTCGATGATCGTCGTCGCTTCCGCCATGGGCACTCCCCTCCGCTTGAGCCGGGCTTACGATGGCTGCTCCGACGAGATTACGGAATGGATCGATTCGACTGGACACCCGAGGTTTACCTGGAGCGCATCCGCGCTCAGATCCCGCGCTACGACGAGCTACAGGAGCAGGCGATCGCGGCGATCCCCTTTCCCCCCGAGCGCGTGCTCGAGCTGGGCATGGGGACGGGGGAGACCACGCGGCGACTGATCGAGGCCTTTCCTGACGCCTGGGTCGTCGGCCTCGACTCCAGTCCCGACATGGTCTTTCGTGCGCGTCAGAGCTATGACGACGTGCAGCTCGCCCGCATGGAGGACCCGCTCCCCGACGGCCCCTGGGACCTGGTCGTCTCGGTGCTCTCCGCCGGCGAGCTGAGTGACGATCAGCTCCAGGCCCTTTGTCGCCGTGTCAGCGAGCAATCCCGCGCCCTGGTCATCGCCGACCTCTTCGAGCCCCAAAAGCTCCAAAAGCTGGTGAGCTGGTCAAGCGGTGAGATCACCTGGCAGGCTGACGACTTGGCCGTCATTAGCGCCGCTTACTGAGAGGACCGGGCACCCCTCCGAACGGCTTGTACTTTTTCGCACTGACCCCTCAGCGAGAGACCGCCCTCCTTGAGGGCGAAAAAGTTGAGAGAGGAGGGGTGCCCGGTCCTCTCATCTAATCGGTACCATCCCGCGACCGATGGCCGTCCCCAAGAAGAGAACTTCCAGCGCCCGGCGCGATAAGCGGCGCGCGCAGCACAAGGCTGGCAAGGCCCGCCTCAACCAGTGCCCGCGCTGCCACAGCCCGCGTTTGCCGCACCGCGTCTGCCCCACCTGTGGGACATATGCGGGGCGTGAGGTGATCAAACACCCGATCGCCGAGCCGACGACCCCGGCGACGCCAAGCGACGCGGAGTAACGCGCTTGGGGCGCGGCGTGACCGTCGCCCTTGATGGCTTCGGGGCCGAGCAGGGCTTCGACGTGCTTGCCGCGGGCGCCCGCGCGGCGGCGGCCGACGGGATCACGATCCGCGTTTTCGGCCCGCCGGGGGAGCTCGGTCTGGATGGCGTTGAGGGGATCGAGGTGATGCCAACCGATCAGTGGATCGGCAATACGGAGGAGCCGGTTGCCGCCGTGCGGGCGAAGAAAGAGGCATCCGTAGTTCGCGCTGCCGCCGACGTTGCCGCGGGGCGCTCGGTGGCGATGGTCAGTCCCGGCTCAACCGGGGCGACGATGGCAGCCGCCACTTTCGGTCTGCGGCGGCTCAAGGGCGTGCAGCGCCCGGCCCTCGCCGTGCAGCTACCGGTGCCCGGCAAGCCAGTGCTTTTTCTTGACGTCGGTGCCAACGTCGAGGTCCGTGCCCAACACCTTGTCCAGTTCGCCTTTCTCGGTGCGGCATTCAACGAGGCGGTGCTGGGTGTCGAGCGGCCCCGGGTTGGGTTGCTCTCGGTCGGTGAGGAGGCTGGCAAGGGCCGCGAGGAGATCGTTGCCGCTCATGCCATTCTCGGTACCGTGCCGGGTATCGAGTTTGCCGGCAACGTCGAGGGCCGCGACCTGCCAACTGGCGCCGCCGACGTGGTCGTCACCGACGGCTTCACCGGCAACGTTGCGCTGAAGTTGATGGAGGGCACGGCGAAGACGATCACCGGCGCGATCCGCGACGCGGCGCGCTCCAATCCGCTGGCGGCGCTCGGCGGCTTGCTGATGCGTCCGGCGCTCGGCGGCTTGCGCCGCGAGCTGCACCCCGACACGACCGGCGGCGCGATCTTGCTCGGCCTGCGCGGCATTGCCGTCGTCGGCCATGGCAGCTCGGGGGCGGAGGGAATCGCTAACGCCGTGCGGCTCGCCGCGCGCTGCGCCGAGGTCGACACCGTAGGGCGCACCGCAGCCCTGCTCCGCGAGGGCGGCGCTGGCCGTGGCGCACTGGCGGCCGATCGTGACGCTGGCGACGCCGCGTGATAGGAAGCAGTCGATGACCCGCGAGGAAGTCCTCACCCTGGTGCGCGAGCACCTCGCCGAGGAGCTCGAGGTTGACGCCGCTGGGATCGGCGAGGGCACCCGCTTCAAGGAGGACCTCGACGCCGACTCGCTCGATCTCTACGAGCTGGTCATGGAGCTCGAGGACACCTATGGCATCTCGGTCTCCGAGGAGCAGGCGGCGAAGATCGCCACGGTCGGCGACGCGGTTGATTTCGTGCTCGATCACGCCCCAGCGTGAGCGTGAGCACGCTGGCGGAACTGATTGGGGAGCTGCCCGACGACCTGCGCCGTCAGGCCCTGACCCACTCTTCCTGGAGCGAGGCGGGTGGCGAGTCCTATGAGCGGCTCGCCTACCTCGGTGACAGCGTGCTCGCCCTGGCCGTTGCCGCCGACCTTACGGGCCGCTTTCCCGAGGTCGACGCCGGTGGTCTGACCAAGATCCACAATCAGGCGGTGAGCGGCGTTTCCTGCGCTGCGGTGGGGCGCGAGTTGGGGGTGTCGGAGATGCTGCGGGCAAGCGAACCGCAGGAGATGGAGGCCGGTATCCCGGCTGAAGTGCTGCTCGCCGGTGAGCGGCCGCTGCCCGAGGCGACCGAGGCGCTGATCGGCGCCTGCTTTGTCGCCTTCGGTTTTGAGCGCGTCGCCCCCGCCGTGGTCGCTGCATTCGAGTCGCGCATCGAGCATGCCGCCGAGACGACAGTTGATTTCAAGTCCGCCCTGCAAGAGCTGTTGGCCCGGCGCCGGGCGCGCGTAAGCTACGAGGTGATCGCCGAATCCGGCCCGGCTCACCGGCGCAAGTTTGAGGTGGCGGCGGTCGTTGACTCGCAGCGAGTCGGTGAGGGTGTGGGCCGGAGCAAGAAGGCGGCCGAGCAGGCGGCGGCCGAGCAGGCGCTGAAGCGCCTGGGGGAATGAAGGTGACGGTGGCGTCCGATTCGAACGCGAGCCTGTGCGGCCGAGGGCTGAGGGACCAGAGCAGATGTATCTGAGATCGATCGAGATGAAGGGGTTCAAGTCGTTCCCCGAGCGGGCGAAGCTGGAGTTCTCGCCCGGCGTCAGCGTGATCGTCGGTCCCAACGGATCGGGCAAGTCGAACATCACCGACGCCGTGCTCTGGGCGCTGGGCGAGCAGAGCCCGGGCGCGATTCGCGGCGCCTCGATGCAGGACGTGATCTCGGCGGGGGGCAAAGGCGTCGGTCAGCGACGCGCCGCTGAAGTCGAGGTGACGATCGACAACTCCGAGGGCCGCGCCGCCACGGAGCTCTCCGAGATCGCCGTGCAGCGCACCCTGGACCGCTCCGGCGACGGTTCCTATCGCCTCAACGGCGCCCGCTGCCGTCTCGTCGACGTGACCGAGGTGCTCTCCGACACCAACCTCGGTCGCGAGATGCACTCGGTGATCAGCCAGGGCCGGGTCGAGTCGATCGTTCACTCCAAGCCGCGTGAGCGGCGCCTCTTGATCGAGGAGGCGGCTGGTCTCGGCAAGCACCGCAAACGCCGCCGCCGGGCCGAGCTGAAGTTGCGTGCCGCCCGCGACAACCTCGACCGGGCGCTCGACCTCGAGCGCGAGGCGCGCTCCCGCCTGCGACCGCTGAAGCGCCAAGCGCAGGCGGCCGAGCTGGGGGCGCGGATCGAGCGCGAGGAGCTCGGCCTGCGTAGCCAGCTGGTTGCCGAGGAGCTGCGCTTCGGCGCCGACCGCGCCGCCGCGGCTGAGAAGGCGGCGGCCGAGGCCCGCGAGCAGCGCGCCAAACTCGAGCAGCAGCTCGCCGAGGTGAGCGAGCAGCGGCGTGCGGCCGAGGAGCGCTTCGCCGCTCGCGACCGCGAGCGCACCCAGGCCTGGGGTGTGCTGACCAAGCTACGTGGTGACCAGCAGCGGATTGCCGTGCGCGCTTCCGGCCTCGGCGATCGCGAGGCGGAGCTCGCGACGGCGCTCGAGGCGCTGCGCGCCGAGCTCGGCCCCTTGACCCTCGACATCGGTGGCGCCGCGGCGCCGGGTGAGCGAGCGCGCAAGCTCGAGGAAGAGCTGGGCGAGATTGACGCCGGTCTGACGAGTGCCGCCGACGGGCTTGAACGAGCCCGCTCGAGCGAGGCGAGCGAGGCCGCCCGGGAGGCTGCTCTGGGCGCGGTGCGCTCGGGCGCCGAGCGCGCCACGCGCCACGCGCGACGGGCCGAGGGCCTGCTCGGTGAGCGCCACCGCGAGCAGCTGCGCCAGCGCCTCGCAGCCGGCGAGGAGCTGCTCGACGACGTGCGGGCCGCCGCCGCTGCGGCGACCGCGGCCGAGGCAGCGATTCGCGCCCGGGTCGAGCGCATTGAGCAACGCGTCGTCGGCGGTGAGGACGACGGCGACGAGATCGCCGAGGAGATGCGCGCCTGCTCGCAGCGCGAGTACGAGCTGCAGACGCAGATGAATGCGGCCGCCGATCGGCTCACCGAGGTCGAGGTCGAGGCCGCCCATCTCGGCGACCGCCGGGCCGAGGCGGCCAAGGAGCTGGCCTCGATCGCCGAGCGGCTCGGCGAGGAGATCGCCGCGGCCGAGCAGCCGCTGAGCGAGGAGGAGCGCGCCGACATCGACCGCCGGCTCGAGCGGCTCGAGCGGCGCCGAGCCCAGATCGGCCCGGTCAACCCGCTGGCTGAGCGCGAGTATGAGGAGGCCCGCGAGCACGTCGAGTCGCTGCAGGCTCAGCGTGAGGACACCGAGCGGGGAATGCGTGAGCTGGAGACACTGATCCGCGACATCGACCGCGAGATCGAGCGCGCCTTCGAGCAGACCTTCGAGGCAACGGCGAAGAACTTCGAGGAGATGGTTGAGCACCTCTTCCCCGGCGGTCGCGGCCGCTTGCGGCGGGTTGCCCTGCGGGCCGTGAGCGATCCCGCGCCAGAGGACGAGGCGGCCGCCGGCGAGCCGCTCGACGGCGACGAGGATGGGGAAGACGCGCGCGAGGAGCTTGGCGTCGAGATCGAGGTGACGCCGGCGGGCAAGTCGACCCGCAAGCTCTCGCTGCTCTCCGGCGGCGAGAAGTCACTTGTGGCGATCGCCTTCGTCTTCGCCGTTTTCCTCGCCCGGCCCTGCCCCTTCTACATCCTCGACGAGGTCGAGGCGGCCCTCGACGACGCCAATATCGACCGCTTCCTGCAGCTCATCCGGCGCTTCTCCGACCGGGCCCAGTTCGTCATCGTCACCCACCAGAAGCGCACGATGGACGCCGCCGACGTGCTCTACGGCGTGACCATGGGTGGCGACGGCGTCACCAAGGTCGTTTCCCGCCGCCTGCCGCGCGAAGTCGCTGCGGGCGAGGACGATGGGGCCGCCGAGATCGACGCGGCGGCACCGCCTCCTTTTGCTGGGGTTGCCGAGAGTGGCGAGGAGACTGAAGATGCTGCACCAGGCTTGATCGGTGAGCAGCCCGCCGCCATCCCGCCCCAGCCCGGTTCGGTCGAAGCGGCGTAAGCGAAGCTCAAAGAAACCGCCTCGTTTCCAGAGGTACCCCTGCGCTACGCTCTCCTCGGGGAGCGAAAGGAGGGCCTGTGGCACAACGCCACATGGACAGGTTGACGTCGTTCGATACCTCGTTCTTGGCGAACGAGAGGTCCAACGGGCACATGGCGATCGGGGCCGTACTGGTCTGCAGCGGCGAGCCGCCCAGCCAGGAGGACTTCGCCACACACATCCGCAGCCGGGTCCATCACTTGCCGCGGTTGCGCCAGCGGCTAGCGGTGCCGCCCCTGGGCCTCGGCACACCGTTTTGGGTGGACTATCCCGAGTTCAACCTCAGCGACCACCTGACCCGTGTCACGCTGCCCGAGCCCGGTGGCGATGCCGAGTTCCACGACCTCGTCGGCGAAGTCCTCTCGCCGCCACTCGATCGTTCGCGGCCGCTCTGGCAGCTGGTTCTCGTCGAGGGCCTCGCTGATGATCGTTTCGCGATCGTCTACAAGACCCACCACGCGCTCGCTGACGGCTTCTCGGCCGTCGACATCGGCAAGCTGCTCTTCGATCCGGAGCCGAATCCCGTCCCCTCTCGGGAGGAAGCGCCCTGGGACCCCCAGCAACCGCCCTCGGGTGGCGACTTGCTGGCGCGCGCGGTCAGCGGCATCTGGGGGACGGCGCGCCGCATGGTGCGCTGGTTGGGCCGGGCAGCGCGGCAGCCACAGCGGGCCCGCAAGCGCGCCGCGGACGGCATCGCCGGCCTCTGGGAGGTGACCTGGAACCTGGCCCGGCCGGCGCCGAAGGTGCCGCTGAACGTGGAGATCGGCCCCGCACGGAGCTTCGCCTGGGCCGAGTTCCCGCTCGCCGACTTCAAACGGATCAAGAACTCGCTCAACGTCACCGTCAACGACGTCATCCTGGCGGCGACCGCCGGCGCGCTGCGACGCTGGCTGCACGACCGGGAGGTCGACACCGAGGAGATGGAGCTGAAGGCCCTGGTGCCGGTCTCGGTGCGCACCATCGACGAGGAGGGCGAGCTGGGCAACCGGCTGACGGCGATGCGCGGGCCCTTGCCGGTAGGCATTGCCGACCCGGTCGAGCGGCTGCGGACCGTCCACGCAGGGATGGACGTCCTCAAGTCATCGAAGCAGCCGCTTGGAGCCGAGGCGATCTGGGGGCTGAACGACTGGTTCCGCGACTTTGCCCCGCCGGTGCTGCTGCGCCCGACGGCGGCGATCAACTTCTCGACCCGCCTTTTCAACTTGCTGGTCACCAACTTCCCGGGTCCGCAAATCCCCTTCTACGTGCTGGGGCGTGAGGTTACGGGTGTCTTCCCGGTTGGCTTCCTCGCTCGGCGCCACGCCTTGGCCATTGCGATTGTCAGCTACAACGGCAAAGTCGGCTTTGGAATCCTCGCCGATCGCGCTGCGATGCCCGACGTCGAACGACTCTCCGCCTACCTCGAAGACGCCGTGGACCAGCTTCGCACCGCTGCCCGGGTAGCCTCCCGCGGCGACGACGATGCCGACGAGCTGGCAGGAGATACTCAACCTCGGTTCGCGCGCGAACGCGAACGCCTCCAGGGAGCCTGAGCCGGAGGGGCAGCGCCGCGGCGTTCTCGGCCGCCTGCGTGAGAGCCTCAGCAAGAGCCGCCAGGCGCTGACCGAGGAGCTCAGCGCCAGCTTCTTTGACCGCATCGACGAGGAGACCTGGGAGCGGCTCGAGGAGGCGCTGATTCTCGCTGACGCCGGCGCGCCGACAACGGCCAAGGTGGTGGAGCGCCTCGAGCACGAGGTCGAGGCCGGCAAGGTCGCTGCGGACGGCGAGGCGGTACAGGAGCGCCTGATCGAGATCCTCGCCGAGGTCGCCGGTACCGGCCGAGCCCCGATCGACCTCAGCGGCGAGCCGGCCGTGCTGCTCATGGTCGGCGTCAACGGCACCGGCAAGACGACGACGATCGGCAAGGTCGCCTGGCACCTCTCGAAGGAATTCGGCCTCTCGGTCGTGCTTGCCGCCGGCGACACCTACCGCGCTGCCGCGGCCGAGCAGCTGGCCGAGTGGGCAGAGCGGGCCGGCGCGGAGCTGGTGCGCTCTGCAGAGGGTGGCGATCCAGGCGCAGTCGCCTTCGACGCGATCGCCGCCGCCCGCGCCCGCGGCGCCGACGTGGTGATCGTCGATACCGCCGGACGCCTGCACACGCAGGGCAACCTGATGGACGAGCTGACCAAGGTGCGGCGGGTGATCGCCAAGCAGATGCCCGGTGCGCCGCACGAGACGCTGCTCTCGATCGACG
Source organism: uncultured Solirubrobacterales bacterium (assembly GCA_963715455.1). Lineage (GTDB taxonomy): Bacteria > Actinomycetota > Thermoleophilia > Solirubrobacterales > 70-9 > VRUE01. The sequence goes on from OY970245.1 coordinate 1,571,648, forward strand.
CCACCACCGGCCAGAACGGGTTGCGCCAGGCGAAGCTCTTCGCCGAGGCGGCCGAGGTCGACGGCGTCGTCCTGACCAAGCTCGACGGCACCGCCAAGGGGGGCATCGTCCTGGCGATCGCCGACGAGCTGCAGATCCCCGTCAAGCTAATCGGCACCGGCGAGACCCTCGAGGACCTACGCCCCTTCGACCCCACCGACTTCGCCCGCGCCCTGCTCGCCGACTGACGAAACCTCGTTTTTACGCGCTGAGCGCGGAAGATCGAGATCTCGCTGTCGTAAGCTGCGCCAGGTGTTCGACCAGCTCTCAGACCGGCTGCAGGCGACGCTCTCCGAGGTCCGCTCGCGCGGCAAGCTGAGCGAGTCCGACGTCGATGCGGCAATGCGCGAGATCCGCCTTGCCCTGCTCGAGGCCGACGTCAACTTCAAGGTCGTCAAGTCGTTCACCAAGACGCTCAAAGAGCGCTGCCTGGGTGCTGAGGTGCTGGAGAGCCTCGATCCCGGCCAGCAGGTGGTGAAGATCGTCAACGAGGAGCTGACCGGCCTGATGGGCGGTACGGGCAGCGAGCTGGCGATGGCCTCCAGCGGCCCGACCGTGATCCTCATGGCGGGCCTGCAGGGCTCGGGCAAGACGACCGCCTGCGCCAAGCTCGCGCGCTATCTCAAGGAGTCCGGCAAGCAGGACATCGCGCTCGCCGCCTGTGACGTCTACCGCCCCGCCGCGGTGGACCAGCTGGTCACCGTCGGCGGTCGGGTCGGCGCCCACGTCTATGAGAAAGGCACCGACGCCGACCCGGTCGAGATCGCCGCCTGGGCGCTCGACCGCGCCAAGGAAGAGCGTCGCGACGTGCTGATCGTCGACACCGCCGGCCGCCTGCACATCGACACGGACCTGATGGACGAGCTGGCACGGATCCGCAAGCGGGTCAAGCCCCACGACGTGCTGCTCGTCGTCGACGCGATGACCGGCCAGGACGCGGTCGGCGTTGCCGAGTCCTTCGCCGAGGCGGCCGAGTTCGACGGCGTGGTGATGACCAAGCTCGACGGCGACGCGCGCGGCGGCGCGGCGCTCTCGGTCAAGGCGGTGACCGGCAAGCCGATCCTCTTCGCCTCGACCGGCGAGAAGCTCGACGCCTTCGACCGCTTCCACCCCGACCGCATGGCCTCGCGCATCCTCGGCATGGGCGACGTGCTCAGCCTGATCGAGAAGGCCGAGGAGCAGATCGACGAGCAGCAGGCACTCGACCTGGAAGCGAAGTTGAAGAGCAACCAGTTCACGCTCGAGGACTTCCTCCAGCAGATGAAACAGGTCCGCAAGATGGGCCCACTCAGTGGCCTGCTGGGCATGCTGCCGGGGATGGGGGCAATGAAACAGCTGAAGAACGCCGACATCGACGAGGGCGAGCTCGACCGGGTTGAGGCGATCATCCTTTCGATGACCCCCGAAGAGCGGGCCAACCCGGCGCTGATCAAGGGCTCGCGCCGCAAACGCATCGCCAATGGCTCGGGCACCAAAGTCCAGCAGGTCAACCAGCTGGTCAAGCAGTTCGACCAGATGCGCAAGATGATGCGCCACATGGCCTCCGGCAAGATGCCCGACGCGCAGCAGCTGGCCCAAATGAGCGGGGGAGCGCCGCGCCCAAAGGTCCGTAGGCGCTAACCTGCCGCAGTCCAATGGCAGTGCGAATCAGACTAAGACGCGTCGGGTCGAAGAAGAACCCGATTTGGCGAATCGTCGTCGCCGACAAGCGCTCGCCGCGCGACGGGCGCACGATCGAGACGATCGGCCAGTACAACCCGCAGACCGAGCCCTCAACGATCGAGTTCGACGAGGAGCGTGCCAAACACTGGCTCGCGCACGGCGCCCAGCCCTCCGAGACGGTCGCCACCCTGCTGCGCACCAAGGGCATCCCCGCCTCGGGCAGCTGAGCCCGACGTGACCGAGCTGCTCGAGTTCCTGGTCAAGGCGCTGGTCGAGGACCCCTCGGCGGTCGTCGTCGAGGAGCTCGAAGAGGACGGCGATCTGGTCTACGAGATCACGGTCGCTGAGGATGACCTCGGTCGCGTGATCGGCAAGGGTGGGCGGATCGCCAACGCGATCAGGACGATTGCGAAGGCTGCAGCGGTGCGGCTCGACCGGCGTGTCATAGTCGACATCCTCGATTGAAGCTCGACGTATTCACGCTCTTTCCCGAGGCGTTCGACTGGTTTCGGTCGCAGCGGTCGGTGCAGAACGCGTTGGCGGAAGGGAATGAGCTGCGGCTCTTCAACTATCGCGATACGACTCCGCTGGGGGCTGGGCAGGTGGACGATGCGCCCTACGGGGGCGGGGCGGGGATGGTTCTGCGCGTCGACGTCGTCGACGCGGCGCTAAAAGCGGCCTACCCGAATGGGGAGCGGCCGCGGCGGGTGTTGCTGTCGCCGACGGGACGGTTGCTCGACGACGAGCTGGCCGACGAGTTGACTCGGGAGCCGCACGTGGCGCTGCTCTGTGGGCGCTACGAGGGTTTCGACGAGCGGGTGCACGAGCACCTCGCCGACGACGAGGTTTCGATCGGCCGTTACGTGCTGGCCGGCGGTGAGCTGCCGGCGATGGTGCTCGCCGACGTGGTGATGCGCAAGCTGCCCGGCGCGCTCGGCGATGAGCGGAGCGCGGTCGAGGAGTCCTTCAGCCAGACGCTCGAGGGCATGCCCGAGTACCCCCACTACACGCGGCCAGCCGAGTACCAGGGCTGGGGGGTGCCGGAGGTGCTGCTCTCTGGCGATCACGAGCGTGTGCGGCTCTGGCGGGCCGAGCAGAGCCGCGCCCGGGCCGAGCAGCTCGAAAAAGGCCCTGAGTAGGTACGATTCCCCGCACCGCGCGGCGCCCGGCCCGGGCCCGGCGGTCTTTTTTCGCCAATGAGCAGCGTCATCGACGACATCGAGCGCAGTCAACTGAGGAAGGGGATTCCCTCTTTCGAGCCCGGCGATCGCGTGCGCGTCCACTTCCAGGTCGTCGAGGGCAGCCGTCGCCGCACCCAGGTGTTCGAGGGGATTGTCCTGCGGCGCCAGGGCTCCGGCGTGCGCGAGACCTTCACCGTGCGCAAGCAGTCTTTCGGTGTTGGTGTGGAGCGCACCTTTCCGCTGCACTCGCCGAAGATCGAGAAGCTCGAGGTCGCTGCCCGCGGCGCCGTGCGCCGCGCCAAGCTCTACTACCTGCGCGGCCGCATCGGCAAGGCGGCCCGGGTTGCCGAGCGGCGCTGGGGAATTGATGAGGAGCTGATCTCGGCGCCAACCGCGGCGGCCGAGCCCGAAGCGGTGGATGCCGAGGGCATTAGTCAGGCCGAGGAAGACGCACAGATTCAGGCAGAGGCCGGGGAGGCAGATGCGGGTGAGGCTGACGAGGTTGCACCAGAGGCGGCTGAGTCGGACGACGCTTCGCCCGAGGCGGCTGAGGAGGCACCTGCTGAGGAAGCTGAGCCCGAGGCAGCGGAGGAGGCGCCGGAGGTTGAGGCAAAAGCTGAGAGTGAGACAGCGGCAGATACGGACGCTGAGGCGCCCGAGGCGGGGGAGACCGAGGACAGCGCTGAGGCGGAGGATGCCGAGGACGAGTCGCCGGGCGAGGAGTCCGACGACACCGGCAAGGACTCGGCCTGAACCCCTCGATCCCGAAGCCCAAGACCCGCAGCGGCGGCCTGGTCGAGTTGGTCGTCATCGTCGCGCTGGCACTCGGCCTGGCATTGGCCATCCAGGCCTGGCTGGTCAAGCCCTACCAAATCCCCTCGCAGTCGATGGAGCCGACTCTCGACGTCGGCCAGCGGGTGCTCGTCAACCGCTTCCAGTACCACTTCGGCGACCCGGGTGTCGGCGACATCGTTGTCTTCCACCCGCCGGTGGGCGCCGACTCACAGCCGGCGATCTGCGGCAAGAAAGTGAATGGCCGACCGCCGATCGACATTGGCATGCCCTGCCCGCAGCCGACTGCTCGCGAGTCGAGTCAGAACTTCATCAAGCGGATCGTCGCCGGCCCGGGGGACACGCTCAGCGTGCGCAATGGGCACCCGGTAGTCAACGGCGTCGAACAGGCTGACGAGTCATTCATCAAAGCCTGCGGCACGCTGCCCGTCTGCAATTTGCCCAAGCAGATCACCATTCCACCCGATCACTACTTCATGATGGGCGACAACCGTGGCGAAAGCGACGACAGCCGCTTCTGGGGCCCCGTCCCTCGCGAGTGGATCATCGGTAAGGCCTTTGCGACCTACTGGCCCCCCGACCGAGTCGGCATCTTCTAAGCCCACCCCCAAGGGCAAGGCCCACCAGCGTCGCCTGGCTCGCACGCGACGCCTCTTTGCCTTCGACCGCGGGCTTGACTCGCGTTTCGTCGCCGGCGCTGATGAGGCGGGGCGCGGTTGTCTGGCTGGCCCATTGGTCGCCGCCGCCGTCCTAATCGACTACGAGGCGCTCTCCAACGCCGACCGCCGCGCGCTTGGCGGCCTACACGATTCCAAGCAGATGCACGCCGAAAAGCGAGCCGAGCTCTTCCCCTGTGTGCTGCGCGCCGCCGAGCGGGTCAGTGTCGTCGTGCGCTGCGCGCGCGGCATCGACGACCGCGGCCTGCACGTGACCAATATCGAAGCGCTCTCCAAGGCGCTCGAAGGTTTGCGACCGCCGGTCGAGGCGACCTGCTTGGTCGATGGGTTCTCGCTGCGCAAGTGCGCTGTGCCGCACCGTGCGGTGATCGAGGGCGACGGTACCAGCGCCGCGATCGCTGCCGCCTCGGTGATCGCCAAGGTGACCCGCGACCGCTATATGCACGGCGCCGGCAGCGACTATCCCGGCTGGGGCTTCGAGGAGCACGTCGGCTACTCGACCCCCGAGCACCGCGAAGCGATCGAGCGCATCGGCATCTCACCGCTGCACCGCCGCTCTTTCCAATCAGTTGCCTACAGCCAACTGGAGCTGGCTGGCTAGAACGCCCCTTCGAGGTGCTCGATGTCGACCACGCTGCCGGCGCGGTCGAAGCTGACCCCGATCGCGTCGAAGCGGATCCCGCGGTAGAAGGGTGCGTCGCGCCGTTCGCTCATCCAGGCCGTTGCAAGGCGGCGGATCCGCTGTTGCTTGCGGCGGTCGACGGCGAGCACCGGCCGCTCGGGCCCGAAGGCCGAGCCCTGGCGACCCGCCTTGACCTCGACGAAGACCAGCGTGCGCCCGTCGAGGGCGACGATGTCGAGCTCGCCGTAGCGGGTGCGGGCATTGCGCTCGACGATCTCCCAGCCAGCGTTAGCCAGGCGGGCGGCGATGAGATCCTCGGCGGCACGGCCGATGCGTTGCCTCTGCGCGGTCATTTCCGCCGACATTAGGCGCCGATCCGCCCCGTGCATGCCGCGGCCCGCCACATGCGGCAGATAAATGACTGTTCCGTGCGATTTGCCGCGCCACGCGTCGGATTCGGCTCCCTAGCGTCGTCTCCATGCTGGCCACGGCGCAGACCTTCACCCTCGACGGCATCTCGGCTCGCTCGGTGCGGGTCGAGGTCGACGTGCACCGCGGGCTGCCGGGCTTCCAGGTCGTTGGCCTGCCCGACGCCGCCGTGCGCGAGGCGCGCGAGCGAGTGCGGGCGGCGCTGGTCAACTGCGGCTTCGAGTTCCCGCTACAGCGGATCGTTGCCAACCTGGCTCCGGCCAGTCTGCGCAAGGCGGGGCCCGGCCTCGACCTGGCGATTGCCGCGGCGCTGCTCACCGCCTCGGGCCAGCTTGGGCTGGAGAGCCTGCCGAGCTTGGCTTTGGTCGGTGAGCTGGCGCTCGACGGCTCCCTGCGCCCGATACCCGGCGTGCTGGCGATCGCCGAAGCAGCGCGCGAGCGCGGTGTCGAGGCACTCGTCGTACCGGCTGGCAACGGGGCCGAGGCTGCTCTGGTGGAAGGGATCGAGGTGATCTGCCTGGAGAGGCTCGATCAGCTAGCGGCCTGGGCGGCAGGCGAGTGGTCGCCAGTCTCGCCCGAGCCGCTGGCGTTGCAACTCCGGGTTGGCGACGACGGACCGGATCTCGCCGATCTGCGCGGGCAGCGCCACCTGCGTTACGCGCTGGAGGTGGCCGCAGCAGGAGGCCACAGCCTGCTGGTGGTCGGTCCCCCCGGTGCCGGCAAGTCGCTGGCAGCAAGCCGTCTGCCCTCGATCCTGCCGCCTCTCGCTCCGCAGGAGGGCCTCGAGGTAGCACGCATTGCCAGCGCCTGTGCGCGATTGGGGAATGGTTGGAGCGGGGGCAGGCCCTTGCGGGCGCCGCACCACACGGTCAGTCCGGCGGGGCTGGTTGGGGGTGGCAATCCGCCAAGTGCCGGGGAGATAACGCTTGCCCACCGCGGTGTGCTCTTCCTCGACGAGCTCTGCGAGTTCCGTCGCGACAGCCTCGAGGCGCTGCGGGCCCCGCTTGAGACCGGTTGGGTCTCGATCGCTCGGGCGGGCTCTTGGCGGCACCTGCCTTGCTCGTTCATGCTCGTCGCTGCCGCCAACCCATGCCCGTGTGGGAGGGGGGAGGCCGATCCGGAATGCAACTGCGACCCCCTGGCCGCGCGCCGCTACCAGGCTCGCCTCAGCGGCGCTCTGGCCGACCGCATCGACGTGCTCGCCGCGATTCGGCAACCGAGCGCGGCTGAGATCGGTGGCCCACCGGGCGAGACCTCCGCCGCCGTGCGCGCGCGGGTCTGTGTCGCTCGCGAGCGTCAAGAATCGCGCCTTGGTTCCGGTCGCTGCAACGCCGATATGTCGCCAAGCGAGCTGCGCGAGTGCGCGCTCGACGAGGCCGCTGCCGGGCTGCTCGCCGAGTCCTACTCTCGCCAGCGGCTCAGCGGCCGGGCCCACGACCGGGTGTTGCGCCTGGCGCGGACGATCGCCGACTTGGCCGGAGCGGAGACGATCGGCGGCGAGGCAATGGCTCAGGCTCTGCAACTGCGTCGTCGGGATCAGCAATGAGCGAGCCCCGAGCCTGCCCCGAGTGCTTGCGTCGCGCCTGGCTGCTCGGTCACCTGGCGCCCTACATCGAGAAGGCGGCCAGCCGCACACCCGGCTCACGCTCGCCGGAGCTGCTGCGCCTTTCCAACGAGGATCTGGCTCTGGCTGTCGCCCCCAAGGTCGCGGCCCAGACCCTCGCGCGAGTGGAGGCGCTGCCGGAGAGCCAGCTTGGCTCGGAGTTGACAAGGGCTCGCTGCTGGGCCGTTTGCCGGCACGACTCGCGCTATCCGGTGGGTCTGCGCGACGCTGCCGACGCGCCCTGGGCTCTGATCGGCCGCGGCGACCCCGTACTGATCGAGCAGCTGGATCCCCAGCAGAGCGTCACTTTGGTCGGTGCCCGACGGGCCACTGCCTACGGGCGCGAGGTCGCCCGGGAGTTGGGGCGGGAGTTGGCGGCAGCCGATTTGCTCGTCGTCAGCGGCCTCGCCTTCGGCATCGACGCCTGTGCTCATCGCGGCGCCCTCGAGGCAGGTCTAACGGTGGCCGTGCTCGGCTGCGGTGCCGATCTCGCCTATCCGGTTGCCCATCGCGCCCTCTGGCGCCGGGTTGGCGAAGAGGGCTTGGTTGTCTCGGAGATGCCCCCCGGCGCCAGTGCCTGGCGCTGGAGCTTCCCGGCCCGCAACCGGATCATGGCGGCGCTGGCGGGGATGACGGTGGTGGTCGAGGCGGCACAGCGCTCGGGCTCGTTGATCACCGCCGATCTGGCGATGGACCTCGGGCGCGACCTCGGCGCCGTGCCCGGTCCGATCACGTCGCGCGCTTCGGGCGGCACCAACGACCTGCTGGCCGGCGGCGCCTGCCTCGTGCGTGGCGCCCAAGACGTGCTCGACGCGATGCTGGGTGCGGGAGTGCGCACGGCAGAGCGCCGCGGCCCACGCTTGGAGCCCGAGCTGTTGGCGGTCCTGGCCGCGGTCGAGGAGGGGGAGGAGACCTGCGACGCCGTGGCCGAGCGTCTCGACCTCTCCGGCGCCGATGCCGCAGCCGGTCTGGCAACACTCGAGGCGCTCGGCTACGTCTCCTGCTCGCTGCTCGGTGTCTACTCGCGCACGTTGCTGGTCGTTCCCGATGTCTAGGCTGGGCGGCGTGAGCGAGGAGCGCATCCCTGCCGTCCTCTCGATCGCCGGCTCGGACTCTGGCGGCGGGGCCGGCATCCAGGCGGACTTGAAGGCTTTCGCGCACTGCGGTGTGCACGGCATGACGGCGATCACCGCGATCACCGCGCAGAGCACGGTGGGGGTCGAGGCGATCGAGCCGGTCTCGCCGGAGATGATCATCGCCCAGATCGGCGCCGTCGCCGATGACATCGGCGTCGACGCGATCAAGGTCGGCATGCTCGGCAACGCCGAGACGATCGAGGCCGTCGTCGCCGGGATCAGCCTCCTGGTGGATGAGGTCCCGGTGGTGGTCGATCCGGTGATGGTCGCCGAGAGCGGTGCCGTGCTGCTCGATCCCGCGGCGCGCGAGACGCTGATCGCCCGCTTGCTGCCGCTGGCCACCGTGCTGACGCCCAATATCCCAGAGGCGATCGCGCTGACGGGCGCCGAGGAGCCTTACTCGCAGGACGATCTCGCCCGCGAGGTCCTGGCGCTCGGCGCGCGGGCCGTCGTCGTCACGGGCGGCCATAGCGAGCGCGTAGTCGACCTCTTCTTCGACGGTCGCGAGGCGGTTGAGATCGGTGGCGAGCGCCATCCTCACGGAGCCGCACACGGCTCGGGCTGCACGCACTCCTCGGCTCTGGCCGCCTTCCTGGCTCACGGGGAGAGCCCACTCGAGGCGGCCCGCAAAGCGCGCGAGGTGGCATCGACGGCCGTGGCACAGGGACTCACGTCAATTGGCGCCGGTGCCGGCCCGGTCGATGTCTTCGGTCTTGTCTCTGGACGGCCTCAGTAGATTCCAGGCCATGAGCTCCAACGGCGCCACCCAGGCCAAGCTGCCGCGCCCGCGCTCCAGCGTCGTCTTCGACGGGCCGGATCGCGCCCACGCGCGCGCCTACATGAAGGGCATCGGCTTCGACGACGAGGCGTTGAGCAAGCCGACGATTGGCATCGCCAATACCTGGACCGAGGCGATGCCGTGCAACTTCCACCTGCGCGGCTTGGCCGAGCACGTCAAAGAGGGCGTGCGGGCAGCCGGCGGCACGCCGATGGAGTTCAACACCGTCGCCGTCTCCGACGGGGTGACGATGGGCACCCAGGGGATGAAGGCCTCCTTGGTCAGCCGCGAGGTGATCGCCGACTCGATCGAGCTGATGGCCCGCGGCTACCAATTCGACGCGATCGTCGCGATCTGCGCCTGCGACAAGACGATCCCCGGCTGCGCGATGGCGCTGGCCCGGCTCGACGTGCCCTCGGTGCTGTTCTACGGAGGCTCGATCGCGCCCGGCCACTGGCACGGTCGCGACGTGACGATCCTCGACATCTTCGAGGCGATCGGCGCCCACAACGCCGGCGACATGTCCGATGAGGAACTCAACGAGCTGGAGGGGGTCGCCAGTCCCGGCGCCGGGGCCTGCGGCGGCCAGTTCACCGCCAACACGATGGCCTGTGCCTTCGAGGCGCTGGGGATCAGCGCCGGCGGCTCGGCGATGGTCCCCGCCGAAGACGAGGGGAAGGGCGCGGTCGCTGAGCGCATCGGCGAGCTCGTGCTGGGCGTGCTCGCCGAGGACATCACGCCGAGCAAGGTGATCACCCGTGACTCGCTCGAGAACGCGATCGCCTGCGTCTGCGCCTCGGGTGGGTCGACCAACGCCGTCCTGCACCTGATCGCCCTCGCCCACGAGCTCAACATCGAGCTGACGATGGCTGACTTCGAGCGCATCTCCCGCGCCACGCCGCTCTTCGCCGATCTCAAGCCCGGCGGGCGCTTCGTCGCCACCGACCTCTTTGCAGCCGGCGGCGTGCCGGTGATCCTCAAGCGCCTCGCCGAAGGCGGCCAACTGCACGAGGAGGCGCTGACCGTCACTGGCAAGACGATCGGTGAGGTGGCCGCCGAGGCAAGCGAGGCTCCCGGCCAGGAAGTCGTCCGCCCACTCGACGACCCGCTGAAGAGCGAAGGTGGGCTGGCGATGCTGAGCGGCAACCTGGCGCCCGAAGGCGCCGTGGTCAAGCTGGCCGGCACTGAGCGCACCAAGCAGACCGGCCGCGCGCGGGTCTTCGAGTCCGAAGAGGAATGCTTTCGCGCGGTCAAGGACCAGCGGATCAAACCCGGCGACGTCGTCGTAATCCGCAACGAGGGGCCGGTCGGTGGCCCCGGCATGCGCGAGATGCTGCAGGTCACCGCGGCGATCGTCGGCGAGGGGCTGGGAGAGAGCGTCGCGATGGTCACCGACGGGCGCTTCTCCGGCGCCACCCGCGGCCTGATGATCGGCCACGTCGCCCCCGAGGCGGCCAGTGGGGGCCCGATTGCGGCGGTCCGCGAGGGCGATCAGATCACCGTCGACATCGACGGCCGCCGCCTCGACGTCGCTCTCTCCGACGAGGAGATCGCCAGGCGCGTGGCCGAGTACGAGCCCCCCGAGTCGCCCTTCGGCCCCGGCGTGATGGCGAAGTACGCGGCGACGGTGTCATCGGCGTCGCAGGGCGCCGTGACCGGCTAGCTGCTCAGGAACTCCTCCAGCACGCGGTTGAATCGCGCCGGTCGCTCCAGTTGCGGCACGTGGCCGGTGCGCTCGAAGATCTCGAGGTGGGAGTGGGGGATGCGGCGGTTGTAGCTGAGGGCTGCGGCGGATGGGATCACCCAGTCGTCGGCTCCCCAGACGATCATCGTCGGGATCTCGATCTCTTCGAGGCGGTGGCGGGCGTCGTATTCGATCGCTGCATCGAGGGCGTCGGCGAAGCCGGCGGCGGATAGTCCGGAGGCCATCTGCTCCCAGAGCAGCTCCTTACGCAGCCGCCCCGGGTAGCGGATGAAGAAGCGAAACATCAGGTAGCGGATGCGCGAATGGCTGACGACGAAGCGCGCCGCCCGGCCGAAGCGCGGCCCGAAGGTGCCCCAGGCCTGCGATGTCGCCTTGCCGCGCTCGTGCGGCAGCCAGGTGTTGATCAGGCCGGCCGCCGAGACGAGCACGAGCCGCTCGTAGCGCTGTGGGGCAGAGAGCACTGCCTCGGCGGCGACCAAGCCGCCCATCGAGTTACCGACCAGGGTCGCCCCCTCGAGACCGAGCTTCTCGCAGAAGTCGCCCAGCAGGCGACCGTAGGCGTACATGTCGATCGTCCAGGAGGGCATCGGGCTACCGCCGAAGCCGGGTAGGTCGAGAGCGATTGCCCGGTGCGAGCGGCCGAAGTGGGGCAGGTTCTCAAGCCAGTTCTGCCAGGAGCCGGAGATGCCGTGGACGAAGACGAGCGGCGTACCCTCGCCGATCTCGGCGTAGTTGACCCTGGCGCCGGGCAGCTCCACCTGGCGCACGTGCGAGCGCCAGTCGACCTCCATCCACTCGGGCTGGGGGTTGCCGTAATCGTCAGGCATAGCCCATACGTTCGAGTATGGGTATCTCGCGAATCTGCGGTGGTTGCAGGTGGTCCCAGAGGATGCCGCGCGGACGCTCGTACTGGCGCTCGACCTCGATCACCGCGCGTGGGGTGGCGATCACGTCGACCGGCAGGTCGTGGGCGGTCATCATCAGGTGGCGGCGCAGTACCTGGGTGGGGTGAACGGTGGTCGCCACCGTGGTGTGGTCGTCGATCTTGCCGGCATCGATCAGCACGCCGTACTCGAGGTCCGAGTAGCCGCCCCCCTTGCCGACTCGGGCTCCGCTGAGGTTGACAGCGACCGAGCCGCAGAGGACAAAATCGATCTCGGGCAGCTCGTCGAGGGCGATCACCCGCCCGTGTTTGAGCGCTCCCTTGATCGTCGCGGCCTCTTTGACCGCACGTTTGGAGAGCTTCTTCGGGTCGAGCACGCGGAAGGGGTGGGGGTCGCGCAGGCGCGGGACGGCCATGATCACGGTCTTGCCCTGCTCCAGGGCAATGCGCCGCGCGTAGGTCTGCGGCGAGTCTGGGTTGGCCTTAATCACCCGGGCGCGCTTCCAGGCCCGCTGCCCGGCGAGCTTCTCGGCGGCCAGCTTCGCTCCAGCGAAGTTTGGGATGCGCCCCTCGGCACCGGGAAAGCGGGACACGCCCTCGCGGTCCATCGCCTGCCAAACCTCCTTGCGCACGTCGTCCTTGGAGCGCATGGGAGAACGATATCCGCCGCCGCCGGTCGTGACTGGAGCGGGGTTTGCAGGGAATGTGACCTTTTTGGCCGAATGATCCGTATGCCTAAACTTTGCGCAGGTCAGTTGCGGCCCGGCCGATGCGATCGATGCGATGACTACCTCGGGGAAAGGTGATGGGGCGCAAGACTCAAATCGCGATACTGACTCTCGTAGCGCTGCTCGTCCTCGGCGGGGTGGCTGCTTACGCCTATGACTCGACCCAGAAGGACGAGATCGCTGAGGGCGTGGCGATCGCCGGCGTCGATGTCAGCGGTATGGACGCCCAGGAAGCGAAGCGCGCCGTGCGCCGTCAGCTGCTGCGTCCCCTGCGGCATTCGATTCGCGTCGGCTACGACGGCGAGAGTTGGGAGCTGCCTGGCGAGAGTCTCAAAGTTCACGCCGACGTTGACGCTGCGGTCGACGAGGCGCTCGCCGAAAGCCAGGACGGCGGCCTGCCGGGCCGTCTCGTGCGCTACGTGACCGGCGGTGACGTCGACGAGCAGGTGAGCGCTGACGTCACCTACTCGGAGCCGGCGATCAACAAGTTCGTTCGCAAGGTGGCGGGGAAGGTCGGCGAGGAACCACAGGACGCCACGGTCGAGGCCAACGGCGCCGAACTAACGGTCGTGCGGGCCGAAAACGGGCGCAAGCTACGCGACAACCTGTTGACCAAAGAGCTCAAGGCGGCGGTGCTCAATGCCAATGCCGACCACACGATCGCTGCTCGCACCACCCCGGTGATGCCCGAGGTGACGACCAAGGAAGTCGCTGCGGTTTACCCGATCTACCTCACTCTCGACCGCGCCACCTACACACTGCGCCTCTGGAACGACCTGAAGCTGACCAAGAGCTACACGGTGGCGGTTGGCCAGGAAGGGTTGGAAACGCCCGAAGGGCTCTACCACATCCAGGACAAGCAGATCGAACCTACGTGGCATGTGCCGGAATCAGACTGGGCTGGCAGCCTCGCCGGGCAGTCGATCCCGCCCGGCCCCTCCAATCCACTGAAGGCGCGCTGGATGGGGATCTACGAAGGGGCCGGCATCCACGGCACCGAAGAAACCTCCTCGCTGGGCACTGCCGCTTCGCACGGCTGCGTGCGCATGTCGGTCCCCGACGTGGAAGACCTGTACGACCGAGTCGAAGTGGGCACGCCGATCTACATTGGCTAGAGGCTCGCGCGAGCGCGCGGCGAACTTGATCCAATGAGTTGGGACGAGGCGCTTGCCGCTTATGACCGCGACCTGCGAGGTCGCAACGCCGCTGAGCGCACGCGGCGTGCCTACGCGGTTGATCTTGGCCAGTTCGTCGAGTGGGCTGGGGATCGCGCTCCGGCGGATATTCGCCACCGCGACGTGCGCCGTTACGCAGCCGGGCTCTCCTCCGCGGGAATGGCGCCGGCCACCATCGCCCGCAAGCTCGCCGCGGTGCGTGGTCTCTTCGACTACCTCGTGCGCACCGAGCGGCTCGGGCAGAACCCGGCTGACCTCGTCTCCAGCCCGAAGCGCGAAGAGAAGCTGCCGCGTGTGCTGACCGCCGAGCAAGTACGCACCCTGCTCGAGCGCATCCCAACCCGCACACCGCTTGAGCTGCGTGACCGGGCGATGCTCGAGCTGGCCTACTCCTGCGGCCTGCGCTGCGAGGAGATCGTCAACCTCGACCTCGGCGCGCTCGATTTCGAAAGCGAGCAGCTACGCGTGCTCGGCAAGGGTTCCAAGGAACGGCTATTGCCGGTTGGGGAGCCGGCCCGGAAGGCCGTGGAGCGCTACACCGAGCGGGGCCGCCACGGCCTCGCTGCCGATCCGCGTGAGCAGGCGCTCTTTCTCTCCAAGAGCGGCCGCCGTCTCTCCAACTCCGACGTCACCCGTCGCCTGGGGCTCTGGGTGCGCGAGGCTGCGCTGGCTGCTGGCATCTCGCCGCACTCGCTGCGCCACAGCTTCGCCACCCACTTGCTCGAGGGGGGCGCCGACTTGCGCACTATCCAGGAGCTGCTCGGTCACGCCTCGATCTCGACCACGCAGGTCTACACTCGGGTCGATGCGGCCCGCCTGCGCGACGCGTACGCTGCCACCCACCCACGCGCATGAGCGGTAAGAACTTGTCAGCAACTCTAGGATTGGGCCAAGGGGTATGGAAACCGGAGTAAAAGAGGTGGAGCTGCGCGATCTCTGGCGCCGCTACAAGGTGGATGGCGATGCCAGAGCCCGCGAGCGGCTCGTCGTCGCCTACTCACCGATGGTGAAGTTCGTTGCCGGCCGGCTCGGCGCTGGGCTGCCCTCGCACGTCGACGATGCCGACCTGATCTCCTACGGCCTGATGGGCCTGATCGGGGCGATCGAGCGCTTCGACCCTGAGCGCGGCATCAAGTTCGAGACTTTCGCGATGACCCGCATCCGCGGCGCGATCATCGACGAGCTGCGCTCGCTGGACTGGGTGCCACGCTCGGTCCGCTCTCGGGCGCGCGAAATTGAGACGGCCCAGGCCAAGCTCGAGCACGAGTTGCAGCGGGCGCCGACCGAGGCCGAGCTGGCGCAGCGGCTCGACATCTCCGAAGAAGAACTGCAGAGCTCGCTGTTGGAAATCGCCAATTCCTCGGTCTATGCGCTCGACGAGCTTTGGACCGTCTCGGACTCCTCTGGTGACCAGGTCTCGCTGCTCGACACGATCTCCGATCCGCGCGCCGAAGACCCGCAGGAGTCGCTGGCCAGTAGCGAGGTGAAGGACCGGCTTACCGAGGCGATCGCGACGTTGCCCGAGCGCGAGCAGCTGGTCGTCGCCCTCTACTACTACGAGAACCTCACGTTGCGCGAGATCGGCGAGGTGCTCGGCGTCACCGAGTCGCGCGTCTCGCAGTTGCACACCAAGGCAGTGATGCGGCTTAAGTCCGGTCTGCAGCCGGCCTGATTCGCTCCGGAGTATCTGAGCGCTCTTGGAGGCACGCCCCTCTGGGTGTACCTTCACCATGTGTCCCATAAGGCGGCAGATCGGATTCGCAACGTCGCTCTGATCGGGCACCGCGGCTCTGGCAAGACCAGTTTGCACGAGGCAATGCTCTTCGAGGCCGGCGCGGTCACTCGGCTGGGATTGGTGGAGGAGGGCTCGACCGTCTCCGACCATGAGTCCGATGAGCAGGAGCGCGCGATGTCGATCAACGCGGCCGTCGCCTGCTTTGAGCACGACGGCCGCGAGATCAACCTGATCGACACGCCGGGCGAGCCGAGTTTTGTCGCCGACGCGATCGCGGCACTGCGCGTAGCCGACGCCGCCGTGGTCGTCGTCAACGCGATGATGGGAGTCGAGGTGCACACCGAGCGGCTTTGGCGACGGGCTGACGAGGGTGGCCTGGCGCGGCTTGTCTTCGTCAACATGCTCGACCGCGAGCGGGCCGACTTCTACCGGGCGCTCGAGTCGCTGAAGGCTGCCTTCGGTCCCCACGTCGTCGCCACCGAGATCCCGATTGGCGCCGAGCCCGAGGTGCGTGGCGTGGTCGATCTGATCGACATGAAGGCCTTCGTCTACGAGGGGGTGGGGCCCGGTGCTGCCCAGGAGGCTGAGATCCCGGCGGAGCTGCGCGAGCGGGCCGAGGAGTACCGCGAGAAGCTGATGGACGAGGTGGCGGAGAACTCCGACGAGCTGATGGAGCGCTACTTGGAGGGCGAGGAGATCGACCACGAAGAGATCGTCCGCGTGCTCAAGCAGGGGGTGACCGCGGGGCGCATCTTCCCGGTCACCTGCGGCGTGGCGACGCGCAACCTGGGCACCGGGCGCCTGCTGGAGGCTCTGGTCGAGGATCTACCTTCGCCGGCGATGCGCGGCGCCCTGCCGGCAACCGGCGCCGACGGCGAGGCGATCGAGATCGAGCCCGACGAGGAGGGACCGCTGGTTGCCTACGTCTTCAAGACCCTGGCCGATCCTTACACCGGCCGCGTCAATCTCTTCCGCGTCTATCGCGGGACGTTGCGGTCCGATTCGCAGGCGTTCAACGTCACCCAGGGGGCAAAGGAGCGCATTGGCCAGCTTGGCCAGCCGCTGGGCAAAGAGTTGAAGTCGGCCGAGGAGCTCGGCGCGGGCGACATCGGCGCCGTCGCCAAGCTCAAGGGGACGCACGCTGGCGACGTGCTCTGCGCCGGCCAGGAGGAGATCGGTTTCGCCCCGCTCGATCTGCCCAACCCGGTGATGGCCTTCGCTTACGAGCCCAAGTCGAAGGGCGACGAGGAGAAGGCGGCGGCGGCCGTGCGCCGTCTCACCGAGGAAGACCCGACCCTCGACGTGCACCGCGACGCGCAGACCGGCGAGCAAATCATCGCCGGCCTCACCCAGGTGCATGTCGAAGTGATCGTCGCGCGGATGAAGAGCCGCTTCGGGGTCGAGATCGAGCTGCACCCGCCGCGCGTCCCCTATCAGGAGTCGATCCGCAAGGCGGCTAGCGCCCACGCCCGCTACAAGAAGCAGTCCGGCGGGCGCGGCCAGTTCGCCGACTGCCAGATCGAGATTGAGCCGGCCGAGGATGGGATCGGCTTCGAGTTCGTCAACAAGATCAAGGGAGCGGCGATCCCCGGCGGTTACATCCCCGGGGTGGAGAAGGGCATCGAAGAAGCGATGGCGCACGGCACCGTCGCCGGCTACCCGGTCAAGGGGGTGCGGGTGAGGTTGGTCGACGGCAAGCACCACGACGTCGATTCCTCGGAGATGGCTTTCAAGATCGCCGGCGCGATGGCCTTCAAGGAGGCGATGGAAGCCGCCGACCCGGTGCTTCTGGAGCCCGTGGTGCGGCTCATCGTCAGCTGTCCAGAGGACGTGGTCGGCGACGTGATCGGTGACCTCAACTCGCGCCGCGGCCACCCGCTGGGGATGGAGCCAAAGGCGGGGATGACCGAGGTAATGGCCGAGGTGCCGATGGCCGAGGTGCTCGACTACGCCCCCGACCTGCGCTCGATCAGCGGCGGCCGGGCCGACTTCGAGGTCGAGTTCGACCGCTACGAGGAGGTGCCGGCCCACTTGGCTGAGAAAGTCGTCTCAGCGGCAGCTTGATCGCCGTCGAAGCGCAGTGGAGAGCTAGCTTTCCGGTGTGAGCATCTACCAGCGGGACCCAGCCGCTCCTGGGGCCAACGTGGGGCGGCGGCGGATTCAGCCCGACGGTCGTGTCGAGCGGGCGATCAGGCGCTTCAACGTCAGCCCAGCGGCGCGCACTGCGGCCGGGCTGACACGCAGCCTCGGCCAGCCCAGGGTCTCGGTCGGGGCGGCGGCGGG
The DNA here is from genome assembly GCA_963715455.1 of uncultured Solirubrobacterales bacterium. GTDB lineage: Bacteria > Actinomycetota > Thermoleophilia > Solirubrobacterales > 70-9 > VRUE01. Next base: position 1,589,076 of record OY970245.1, read on the forward strand.
TTCGCCCAGCGAGGTGCGCATCACGGTCGCCTGGGAGCTCTGTTGGTACCAGTGGGGCGTCGACCTCGGCGAGGAGCTGCGTCCCGTCTTCGAGATCGCCAGGGGCACCGAGGTGGCCCAGCTCGACTCCTCAGCTCGCCAGTGGAACGTGAGCGCTGGTGTCGACGGGCGCTTGGTGGCCGGTGGAGCGGAGCGCCAGTCGCGCGGCCCGCGGCGCCTGCGGCTGAGGCGCTGGTGAAGCTGGTCGTCAACGTCGACGGCGGCGCGCGCGGCAACCCCGGCCCAGCGGCGATCGCGGCGGTCGTCCAGGACGCCGACGGGGGCGTGCTCGAGGAGCGCGGCGAGCGGATCGGCGAGGCGACCAACAACGTCGCCGAGTACAAAGCGCTGCTGCTGGGCATCGAGCGAGCGTCGGCTCTGGGCGCCGACGAGGTCGAGCTGGTCGGCGACTCCGAGCTGGTCGTCAAGCAGGTGAAAGGCGAGTACAAGGTCAAGCACGCCGACATGCGCAAGCTGCACGCGCAGGTCAAGCAGGCCCTCGACGACTTCGAGAGCTGGTCGATCCGCCACGTGCGGCGCGAGCAGAACGCCGAGGCCGACCGGCTCGTCAACGAGGCACTCGATGGCTGAGGGCCCCAGGCCGATTGATCCTGGGGTGGACATCATCGGGCACTACTGGCCTCTTCCACTTCGCGATTCGCTACCCGAGCCGCAGCCGGGCCAGCGGGTCGAGATGTACACCCGGCCCCTCGACCTACAGAGCCTGCTGGCTGCTGGCGACGCTGCCTAAGAGCCGAGGATCGCGCCCGCCAGGTTGCCTTTGAAGGCTTGCGTGCCGGGGACGAGCTGCATCCCGGTGAAGCTGCTGTGGGAGCGCAGGTAGGCAAGCTCCTGGGCGAGGTTGCCGACGCCGTTGGAGCCGGCCAGCGGCGCCAGCTGCAGCGTGCTGAGCACGCCGAAGGCTGCGCCCGAGCCGTTGAGGAAGCCGCTGCCCGAGTCGCCGGGGATGCCGGGGGTAAGGGTGATCACATTGTGGCTCCAGCCGTTGCCTTCGTTCTGGACGACGATGCCCTGCTTGGGACTCAGCTTGGTGATGCCGCCGCGCAGTTCCGAGTTGCCGTAGGAGTAGACGGTCGAGCCGAGCCCGCCGGTCGAGCCGATGCCGGTGGGGCCGCCGAAGCCCGGCACCGAGGGATTGACCCTGGCGATGTCGGCCGGGTCGATCTCGATCAGGGCGAAGTCGTTGTAGGCGCAGGCGTCGGGATCGGTCTCACCGCTGGCCTGCATCGCAAGCCAGGAGTTGTAGGCCAGGGTCCCTGGTTTGCTCGCGCCCGTGACTTTGACCGGTGTCCCCAGTGGTAGCGAGCCGCTGGTGCAGCCGTCCGTTTCGGTCTGGCCGCCGGTTCCCGAGCAGTGGGCGGCCTGGCCCAGGTAGACACTCGCGCCTTCTTCGAAGACGAAGTTCGAGGTGCACTGGGCGCCTTCGGTGAAGACCTGAACGCCCGGGTGGACGGTCGCCTGCCCGATAGGCGCCCATGCCAGGGAGGCGGAGGGAGGGACCGCCGCGACGATGAGCGCCGCCAGCAACGAAACGAGGGTCGTGCGTTTGAGCATTGCTGAGACTCCTCCTGTTGCAGGACCGGCAACCGTCCACCGGGACGAGAGTCAGCCTACCAAATATTAAGTAGAACCAAGAAGACAGCGCGGAGCCTGATATTCATCTAGCCCACATGGGGGAGATGCGCATCACCCACATCGGCGGGCCGACAGCGCTGATCGAGGTCGGCGGTTGGCGCCTACTGACCGACCCGACCTTCGACCCGCCGGGCAAGAAATACAACTTCGGCTGGGGTACCTCTTCGCGTAAGACGACTGCGGCGGCGATTTCGCCGGCTGCGTTGGGGCCGATCGACGCGGTCCTGCTCAGCCACGACCAGCACGCCGACAACCTCGATCCGGCCGGCCGGGCGTTGCTTCCCGATGCCGACTCGGTGATCACCACCGTAGCCGGCGCGAAGCGCCTTGGTGGAAACGCTCGCGGCCTCGCGGCTTGGGGCACAACGTCGCTAGAGAGCCCTGGCAGGCCGCCTATCGAGATCACCGCGACGCCCTGCCGCCATGGCCCACCGCTCAGCCGGCCGATCGTCGGCGAGGTGGCCGGCTTCGCGCTTAGCTGGGAGGGCCAGGAGCACGGCGCTCTCTGGATCTCGGGCGATACCGTGCTCTTCAACGGCGTGCGCGAAGTCGCCGATCGCCTGCAGATCGGCACCGCTGTCGTTCACCTCGGCGGCGTGCGCTTCCCGGTCTCCGGGCCGCTGCGCTACACGATGAACGCCCGCGAAGCGGTCGAGCTCTACGACCTGATCCGCCCGCACACCGTGATCCCGATCCACTACGAGGGCTGGAAGCATTTCCGCCAGGGACGCGAGGCGATCGAAAGCGAGCTCAGCGGCGCCCCCGAGCAGCTGCGCCAAGCGGTCCGCTGGCTACCGATCGGCACTGCAACCACGCTCGCAGCCTGACCCGGCCGCGGGGCAACCCCCGGCCAGGCTAGAATCGCCTCCGTGCGGCTGTAGCTCAGCTGGCTAGAGCGTCTGCTTGCCATGCAGAAGGTCGTCGGTTCGAATCCGATCAGCCGCTTGATGAGGAGACTTATAGTCGCCTGTCTCGGCATGTCTCTCGTGCTCGGAGCAACGGCAACCGCGAGCCCGGCTACGAAGACGACGCCGTTGGCCAACCCGGTCCTGGTGGTCGAGGCCAACAATGCCGGAGTCCAGAACCTCGGGGGCTTTCATCCGCTTCGCAATCCCACCGTAGGAGCCGCCGTCAAAGCTTTCAGCCGTCCGTCCTCGCGCCGGCCTCGCTATGGGGGAAGCGGCTGTGAGGTGTCCTGGAGGAAGATCGGGCTGAAGATGACTTTCGCCTACTACGGCGGCGGTGGCGGAAGAACGGCCGCCTGCGGGGCGAACCGGGGCGTTGCCAAGTCAGCACTGATCCAGGGTTCAGCGGCGGAGCGGTGGCAGACGAGCCGCGGCATCCGCATCGGCGACAGTCTCGAACAACTGGAGCGCCTCTACCCAAATGCGGTCGAATGGGAAGGGGACTACTGGCTGGCGATCGGTTTTTCCCCCGTGGGCGAAGACAGCAGCTATCCGGTTCTCGCAGCCATGGTTCGGAATGAAGCGGTTCGTGGATTCGAAGTGAAGATGTCGCCGGGCTACGACTAAATGTGATCCCGTAATTAGCGCCAAGGAGGACGGCCAAGGCGAGTTTCGTTTGGGCAGCAGGCGGCTCTCGCTGCCCAAGCCGGACCGAACTGTGCCTTAAGCAGCCGAATCTCTGGGGCGTCATACGCCGTCGACGGCGGGCTGAGCAGGCAGGCTTAGTCGAGTGGCAGCGCACCTGCGAGCGCGCCGCGTCAGAATGGCGCGGTGGCCGTCGAGCGGCAATACGATTTGGCGCTCTTCGGGGCGACAGGGTTCACGGGCGGGCTGACGGCTCGCTACCTGGCGGCCAACGCGCCAAGCGGACTGCGCTGGGCCCTGGCTGGCCGCAATAGCGGCAAGCTGCAGGCGGTGGCGAGAGAGCTCAGCCCGCTGCTCGGTGAAGGAGTGCCGGCGCCGGAGCTGATCGAGGCCGACGCCGCCGACCCGAGATCGTTGGCCCGCTTGGCGCAGGCGACCCGGGTCGTGGCGACGACCGTCGGCCCCTACGCGCTCTACGGTGAGCCGCTGGTCGCTGCCTGTGCGGAGGCCGGGACCGACTACCTCGATCTGACCGGCGAGCCCGAGTTCGTCGACCGCATGTGGCTCGGCTACCACGAGCAGGCCAGCCACAGTGGGGCGCGGCTCGTTCACTGCTGCGGCTTCGACTCGATTCCCCACGATCTGGGCGCCTACTTCACCGTCAAGCAGCTGCCCGAGGGCGAGCCATTGCGGGTTGACGGCTACGTGCGCATGGGGGCGGAGTTCTCGGGTGGCACCTTCAGCTCGGCGATCAACGGCTTCGGCCGGGCCCGCCAGACGGTGGGCGTCGCGCGCCGGCGCCGCCAGCTCGAGCGGCGCCCGGCCGACCGCCGGATCCACTCGGGCGCCGCCTTGATGCGCCGGGACGCCAAGCTCGGCGGCTGGGTTGCGCCGCTGCCGACCATCGACGGCCAGATCGTGCGTCGCTCGGCCGCGGCCCTCGAACGCTACGGTCCCGATTTCAGCTACGGGCACAACGTCGTCGCCGAGCACCTTGCGTCGATGGCCGCGGTTGCGGGGAGGGTTGGCGTCGCCGTGCTCCTCGCGCAGCTGCCCCCGACTCGCAAGCTGCTGCTCAGGGCCGCCCGCTCGCCCGGGGAGGGACCTAGCGAGGAGGTGCGGGCAAAGAGCTGGTTCAGGGTGACCTTCGTTGGTGAGGGTGGGGGAGAGCGCGCCGTCACCGAAGTCTCCGGCGGTGACCCTGGCTACGACGAGACCGCCAAGATGCTGGCCGAGTCAGCGCTCTGCCTAGCCTTCGACGAGTTGCCCGAGACCGCCGGCCAGGTGACCACCGCCCAGGCGATGGGGGACCCCCTGCTCGAGCGCCTACGGGCTGCCGGAATCACCTTCCGCGTCATCGAGCCCGCCTCTACCTGACTGCACCAGCGACGGCGTTAAACTTGCCGCAGCAGTTCCCGGGGCTGTAGCTCAGCTGGAAGAGCGTCGCGCTGGCAGCGCGAAGGTCAGGGGTTCGAGCCCCCTCAGCTCCACTCCTCAAATCCCGTCATCCATCTGCCGATGACCTATCGATGAACGCGGCCAACGAGCACGTCTTCTCGCACGGGATGGCCGATACGCGGGCGGCGCTCGAGGTCTGGAACGAACGGCCCTGGGCGGTCCTGCGGGGCTGGCTGCTGCTCAGCTTGGCGATCGCCCTGGCGCTGCTCGGCGCGGTCTGGGTGGTGGCGGGGGTGCTGACCCCGGACCTGACGCCGATCCACATGCCGGGGATCACCGAGGCCACCGACCCTGGGGACCTGCTGCCGATCCTCTGGCGCAACTCGCTGGTGCTCGCCCTGCACGCAACCGCCTGCGTCGCCGGCTTCATCGCTGGGGCCTCGATGCCGATTGCCGCCGCTCAGCGCACCGGCTTCTCGCGCTGGATTCACGTCAAGACGGCCGAGTTCGCGATCCTCTTCGTTGCCGCCGTCACCCTCTTCTCGCTTAGCACCCAAGCTCTCTACCTCGGCTTCCAGGGCTCGACGATTGCCTACCAGCTCGATATCTCGCACGCCACCTTGATCCTCAGCGTGCTGCCCCATGCGATCCCCGAGCTGACTGCGCTCTTCTTGCCGCTCGCCGCCTGGCTGATCGCTAGCCGGCGTGGCGAGTGGAACCAGCTGCTCGCCGCCACCTTCATAACCGTCCTTTTGGCGATCCCGGTGATCGTTGTCGCGGCGACGCTTGAGGTCTACCTCTGGCCACGGGTCCTCGAAGCGCTCTCGCCCGTTGCCTGAGCGACGAGTCCTGCTTTTTGCACCTATGAGGAGCAAAATGCAGCACTCGTCTCTAGGGCGCTCGTAGGATGGGCGTGTGTCCGTCGGCTACTCCGGCAAGCCCCTGGCCGCGAAGCTCGGTGTCAAGCCTGGCTCGACCCTGGTGCTGGTCGACCCGCCCGAGGGCATCGAGCGGACGCTGGCGCCCCTGCCGGAGGGCGTAAGGCTGCGCCGCGGCAACCGCGGCCAGCGCGAGATGACGCTCTGGTTCGTCACCGCCCGCAGCGCCTTTGAGCGTCGTCTGGCGAGCGTCGCCAAAGCGGTCGGCGAGGGAACTTTCTGGATGGCCTGGCCGAAGCGCTCCTCCGGGGTCGAGACCGACATCACCGAGGACACGATCCGCGAGGTCGTGCTTCCCAAGGGCCTGGTTGACACCAAGGTATGCGCGATCGACGAGACCTGGTCGGGGCTGCGGCTCACCCGCCGTCGCAGCTGAGCGGGCCCCACCGCCGCAGCGCCCTCATAAGATCGCCCTTCATGCCTGGCTACGACCCAAAAGAGATCGAGGCGAAGTGGCAGCAGGTCTGGGCCGAGGAGAAGACCTGGGAGGTCGCCAACCCGGGACAGCCCGGTTTCGATAACTCCAAGCCCAAGTCCTACGTGCTGGAGATGCTGCCCTACCCGTCTGGCGAACCCCACGTCGGGCATCTCAAGTGCTACGCCGTCGGCGACGCGATCGCCCACTTCCGGCGCCGCAACGGCTTCCAGGTGATCCACCCGATGGGCTACGACTCCTTCGGCCTGCCAGCGGAGAACAACGCGATCAAAACGGGTGAGCCGCCGCGCGCGGCGACGGAGCGCTCGATCGCCTCCTTCCAGCGCCAGTTCCGCGAGTGGGGCATCTCGATCGACTGGTCGCGCGAACTGGCAACCCACACGCCCGAGTACTACCGCTGGACCCAGTGGATCTTCCTGCAGCTCTTCGAGCACGGCCTCGCCTACCGGGCCGAGGCTCCCGTGCAGTGGTGCCCCAAGGACGCCACCGTGCTCGCCAATGAGCAGGTGGTCGACGGCCGTTGCGAGCGCTGCGGCACCGAGGTCGTGCAGCGCAAGCTAGAGCAGTGGTTCTTCAAGATCACCGACTACGCCGAGCGCCTGCTGGCCGACTTCGAGCGGCTCGAGTCCTGGCCCGAGCACGTGATCACCATGCAGCGCAACTGGATCGGCCGCTCCGAGGGCGCCGAGGTCACCTTCCGCTGCGAGGAGCTGGATCTCGACTTCCCGGTCTTCACCACCCGTCCCGACACGCTCTTCGGCGCCACCTTCTTCGTTCTCGCGCCCGAGCACCCCGAGCTGGAGCGGCTCGTAGCCGGCACCCCCGCCGAGGCCGCCGTGCGCGAGTACGTAGACAAGGCGGCCCGCGAGTCGGCCGAGGATCGCGGCGCCGAGGATCGCGAGAAGACCGGCGTTGCGCTGGGACGCAGCGTCGTCAATCCAGTCAACGGCGAGGAGATCCCGATGTTCGTCGCCGACTACGTGCTGATGGAGTACGGCACCGGGGCGATCATGGCGGTGCCCGCCCACGATGAGCGCGACTACGAGTTCGCCAAGGCATTCGAGCTGCCGGTGCGCCGCGTGATTGAGGGGACCGATCCAGAGACCGCCCGCGACGAGGAGGGGCTGCCCTACCCCGGTGACGGCCCGATGACCGGCTCCGGTCGCTTCGACGGCAAGGGCAATCGCGACGCCTACGCCGAGATCGTCGCCTGGCTCGCCGAGGAGGGCCGTGGCGAGTCGTCGGTCAACTACCGCCTGCGCGACTGGCTGGTCTCGCGCCAGCGCTACTGGGGGGCGCCGATCCCGGTCGTCTACTGCGATGCGTGCGGCATCGTGCCGGTGCCCGCGGAGCAGCTGCCGGTCGAGCTGCCCGAGGTCGACGACTACGCGCCGCAGGGCAAGAGCCCGCTGGCCGCCGCCGAGGACTGGGTCGCCACCGAGTGCCCGGGCTGCGGCAAGCCGGCGCGCCGCGAGACCGACACGATGGACACCTTCGTCGACTCCTCCTGGTATTTCATCCGCTACCTCGACCCGCGCAACCAGGATGCCGCCTGGAGCCGCACGGCGGCTGACCACTGGCTGCCGGTCGACCAGTACATCGGCGGGGTCGAGCACGCGATCCTGCACCTGATGTACGCGCGCTTCTTCACCAAGGCACTGGCCGACGTCGGTCAGCTCGACGTGCAGGAGCCCTTCGCCAACCTCTTCGCTCAGGGAATGATCACCCGCGACGGGGCGAAGATGTCGAAGTCGCGTGGCAACACGGTCAGCCCGGCCGAGTACGTCGAGCGCTACGGCGCCGACACGGCCCGCACCTACATCTGCTTCATGGGCCCGCCCGAGCGCGACGCCGACTGGGCCGACGAGGGGGTGGAGGGCGTCAACCGCTTCCTCTCGCGCCTCTGGCGGCTCTGCGAGGAGGTCGAGGGGAAAGAGGTTCGGATCCCCTTTGACACGCTCAAGATCAAGCGCGGCGACGCTGGCGCGCTGCTCACAAAGGCGCACTGGGCGATCGACAAGGTGACGCGCGACTTCCAGCGAGGCTTCCAGTTCAACACGGCGATCGCCGCGGTGATGGAGCTGGTCAACGATGCCTACCGACTCAAGGACGGGCTCTATGGCCAGCCGGCGGGAGAGGCCACGGTGCGTTTCGCAACCGCAACCGCCGCTTCGCTCGTCTTTCCCTTCGCTCCACACCTCGGCGCCGAGATCTGGGAGCGGCTTGAGGGTGGCCGTGTCTGGGAGCAGCCCTGGCCCGAAGCGGATCCAGAGCAGCTGATCAGTGAGACCGTGACCCTCGTCGTCCAGGTCAACGGCAAGCTGCGCGACCGGATCGAGGCCGACGCCGAGGCGCCGGAAGAGGAGGTGCTGGCGCTTGCCCGCGCCAGCGAGAAGGTCGCCCGCTTCCTCGACGGCAAAGAGGTCGTCAAGGAGATCGTAGTCCAGGGCAAACTGGTCAATCTCGTAGTTCGTTGATTTCGAACCGGCTTTAGGCCAGGTTTCTGGTACAAAGCGCGCGTGTTGGTTAGGAGGCTTTCTGAGGCACCGGTGGAGGAGTGGCACCGCCTGCGCGCCCGCGTGCTGATGGACGCCGGGGAACTGGGCGCTCGCAATCTCTCCGTGACTTGGTTCGAGCTGCCCTCAGGCGCCGAGCAGACCCTGCACTCTCACGAAGAGGCCGAGCAGGTCTACATCGTGGTTCGCGGCTCCGGCTCGATGTCGGTGGCCGGCGATACCCAGCAGGTCAGCGAGGGCGACCTGATCCTCGTCCCGCCGGCAACCGACCACTCGATCGCCAACGACGGCGACGATGAGCTTGCCTGCGTCTCGGTGCAGTCGCCGCCCGTGGCTGCCTCAGAGCTATACAGCGACCAATTGGCAGAGGTCGCTGGCTACGACGACGAAGATCTGTAGCTGAGCCGCGCGCCTGTGCGCGCCACGCGCGCGCCCGGGTTGGCGACGGTTCGGCTCATGCCCGAGCTGAGTCGTTCGCAGATCGCTGTCTACGGCGCCATCGCGATTGCCCTGCTGCTGCTCGGCGCGCGGGCTATTCGGGCCGAGGGGAGCGATAGCTCCAGCTCTCATTTTCAGTCGAGCCCGAGCTCGACCCCCGCTGATGACGGCCTCAGCATCAACAGCGGTGCTGGCTCCGATCTCGTCGTGCACGTGACCGGTGCGGTCGTCCAGCCAGGCGTCTACCGGTTGCCGGCTGGTGCGCGGGTCACCGACGCGGTGCAGCGCGCTGGTGGGACAAGCGGCGGGGCGCTGCTGGAAGCGATCAACCTGGCGGCGCGGCTGGCCGACGGCCAGCAGGTGGTGGTGCCGAAGCGGGGGCCCGGCGGGGCGCCGTTGACGGTCGCCGGCGGTGCCAGTGAAGACGGCCCGATCAGCCTCGGCACGGCGACCGCTGAGCAGCTAGAAGGGATCGATGGCATCGGCCCCGTGACGGCGGCGAAGATCCTCGAATACCGCGACCAGCAGGGCGGCCTCGCTTCGGTCGACCAGCTCGACCAGGTGAGCGGCATCGGCCCGGCGACGATGGAGTCGTTGCGCTCCCGCCTGCAGCCCTAGGCTGGCAGTTGGGCGGCGGGCGACCATCGCTGCCGGTCGTCCTCGGCGTCGTACTTGTCGTCGCCCTGGCGCTTGGCCAGCGCGACGAGATCCGTCAGCGCGCCGAGCAGGCTCTCGGGCGTGGCATGCCGAGTCGCGAGGCCGGTCTGGCGCGTGGCTTCGTCCTCGGCCAGGACGAGGAGATCGACGAGGCCACGGTCGAGGATTTCCGCCGGGCCGGGTTGGCCCACCTGCTCGCCGTCTCGGGACAGAACGTGGCGCTGCTCGCCTTGCTGCTGATGACCCTGCTGGCGGTGCTCGGCATGCCGCTGCGCACGCGCCTCGTCTGGATCCTCGCCGCGATCGTGATCTATGTGCCGCTGGCGGGCGCCGGTCCCTCGATCCTGCGCGCGGGAGTGATGGGCGGGCTGAGTGTGCTGGCGCTGCTGGCTGGACGCCGCGCCTCGCGCCTCTATGCGCTGACCGTGGCGGCGATCGTCACCCTGGCGATCGATCCGCGCCTCGCCGGAGACATCGGCTGGCAGCTCAGCTTCGCTGCTGTGATCGGCATCCTCGCCCTCGCAACGCCCTTGCGAGGAGCCTTCGTCGAGTGGCTTGGTCGCGGTGCATTGCGAGCGGCGCTCGCCGACGGCGCCGCGATGACGATCGCCGCCACACTGGCGACGGCGCCGCTGATCGCCTTCCACTTCGAAGCCTTCTCAACTACGACGCTGATCGCCAACTTGCTGGCGCTGCCGGCGGTGGCGTCAGCCATGTGGCTGGGGATGCTGACGATGCTCGCCGGTCAGGTCCCCGGCTTCCCAGTCGAGCTGCTGGGCGCGGTCAATGCGCCGCTGCTTGCCTACGTCGCCCAGATCGCCGCCTGGTGGGGCCGGCCGAGCTGGGCTTATCTCGATGTCAGTCTGGGGCCGGCCGGACTCGCCGTCTCCTACGCAGCCCTCGCCCTCTTCTAGTCATCCTGCGGTGCAACGTCTTGCGGCTCTCCGGCAACCGAAGCACGTTGCGGCGCCGATCGAGCAGGTGGATGGGTCCCGGTGTCGCAATGGGGTTCGCCTTGGCCGTCCTCGTCTCGATTGACTTTGGGGTTGGCACAGGCGCAGCGCCTCCGGTCAGCGGGCTGCGAGTCTCGGTTCTCGACGTCGGCCAGGGTGACGCGATCCTCTTGCAGCCGGCGCGGGCGCCGGCGATCTTGGTCGACGCTGGGCCGCCGGGCGCCGGCCTGACGGAGAAGCTACGCGCTGCGGGCATCGAGCGGCTCGGTGCGGCGATCGTCACCCATGAACAGGCCGATCACAGTGGGGGCATCGGGGAGCTGCTCGGTGACCTCCCCGTCGCACGGCTGGGCTACGTCCGCCTCGGTCGCCAGTTGCGCAGCGAGGCTGAAGCCACGGGGGTGGGAGTCGAGCGAATCGCAGCGGGGGTGACGATTCGATCCGGGAATTTGCACCTGGAAGCGCTTTGGCCACCGCGCGAGCTGCTTGCGGCGCCGCTCTCGGGCAGCGATCCCAACGCCCAATCCCTCGTTCTCCTGGCGCGCTGGCACGACTTCTCGATGCTGATGACCGGCGACGCCGAGGCCGAGGCAGTGCCGCTTGACCCTGGGCCTGTCGATGTGCTCAAGGTCGCCCATCACGGCAGCGAGGACGGTGGCCTCGACACTTTGCTCGAGCACAGCGCTCCCCAGCTTGCCCTGATCTCGGTCGGCGCGGACAACCCCTTTGGGCATCCCACCGAGCAGACGTTGACCACTCTCGCCGCTCACCGAGTTCCCGTGCTGCGCACCGATATCGATGGCACGCTCACTTTCGAGGTCGAGCGTCTCTCGACTGCCAGCGGGCACGCTAAGTGAGAGCGCCTCAACGAATGGTCGACGGAGTATTGGGGTTTTCATGCCCTCCGCTTGGTCCCCGCGGTGCGTGGGGTCGATGATCGAAGAGGTGCCCTCCAAGCAATGGCATAGTCGCGAGCGCCCGTGGCTGGGCGTGAGCCTCGCCGGGGACAGCATGCCCCTGCGGATGCGCAGCGTCACGATCGGCCTGGTCGGGCTGTTCACGGCGGTTGGCCTGGGCCTCGTCGCCCTCTTCGCTCAGTCGGGATTCCCCGGCGGTGTCAACGCTCCGCTCCCGAAAGCGCCGCTGGCGGGTGTCGTTCACAACGACACGATCGGCCTTGCTGGAGCTCCGGCGCCAGATCCCGGGGCCGGCGATGATGAGGGCGACTCGCGGCCCCCGGCGAGGGGGGCGAGCAGCCCACCGTTGAGCAACAGCCCAGGAATGGTGACCGCGGTCGACCAGTCGCCAACTGTCGTCGCAACTCCTGGCGATAGACCCTCGTCCACCCACCCGGAAACGCGTCCCGCTCCAGATACGAAACCGAGCGAGGGTGAGCCGGTGGCAGACGGTGACCCTGAAGTGGTCGAAGAATCCTCGGCTCCAGGTGAGCCGCCATCAGAATCCTCAGAACCGCCGCCCGAGACCGCTGAAACCACCGCACCCGGCAGATCGGGTCAGGCTCCCGGGCACACGTCAGGCAAGGGCCCGCCGCCCTGGGCCGGCAACGGCAAAGGCAGTGGAGTCGCCGCTGAGGCTTCCGGCGAGCCCGGAAAACCGAGCTGGGCCGGCCACTAGACTCGGCCCGGATGGCCGATGCTCTGGCAGCGCTATACCTGATCGCCGGTACCGACCAAGCGAAGATTGACGCGACCAGGTCTCGCCTGCGCGCCCGTGCCGAAGGCGAGGGCGGCGCTGGCGCGCTCGAGGTCTTCGAGCCGAGCGAGGGCAGGGGGGCACCTGATCACGAGGCCCTGTTGGCGGCGATCCCGGCGATGTCGCTGACCGAGACGCGGCGCTACCTGCTTGCCGACGGTGTCGACCGCTGGCGCGACAAGCAGCTCGAGGTGGTTGCCGCCGCGCTTGACTCGCTGCCCCCTGACCTAACCATGGTTCTCATCGCCCGCGCCAAAGCGCCGGCGAAGCTGAGCAAGGCGGTTAAGGCGGCGCAGGGAGAGATCCACGAATTCGAGGCGCCCAAGGCACGGGACATGCCGCGCGCCCTGGTCGGCGAGGCCAAGCAACTCGGCTATGCGCTCGAACCCGCTGCGGCGCGCCTGCTCGTGGACCGCATGGGCGCCAACCCAGTGCGTTTGCGCAATGAGCTGGAGCGCTTGGCGCTCTGGGCGGGCGAAGGGGGGAGCGTGACCGTCACCGACCTCGAGGCGATGATCACCGATACCTCCGAGGCGGCGGTTTGGGCGCTGTCCGACGCCCTGCTGGAGCGCGACCCGGCGAAGGCTGCCGCGATCGCCGAGCAGCTCATTGCCCAAGGCGAGAACGTCACTGGCCTGATCTACGGCCTCGCCTCGCGCTTGCGTAAAGCTTGCACCGCGGCGGCGCAGATCGAGGAGGGCGTACCGGTCAAGCAGGTTGAGTCGAGCCTCGGCATGCATCCCTACGCCGCCCGTCAACTCGTCGCCCGGGTGGGCAAGACCGATCTGGAGAGCCTGCAGAGGGCGACGACCACCCTGGCTGATCTCGAGGTTTGGTGCCGGGGTGGGGCAGACTACGGCGACGAGCTTGCCCTGACCCTTGCCTTGCGCAGCGCGAGCGCCGGCGCATAGCAAGGACGCAGGGAGCGTGGCGTGCTCTGCACGCGAGCGACCGAGGACGCCGCTAGGTGCCGGCGATTCGCGCTGCGCGGGACTTCTTGCGTGCGCCGGTGTTCCGGTGCATCCCGCCCTTCTGCACGGCCTTGTCGATTTTCGAGACGAGCGCCTTGTGCTCGGTCTCGATTTTGCTCGCGTCGCCGTCCTCGACGGCGCTCTCCAAGCGCCGGAAGTAGGTCTTGACCGTGCTCGTGAGCAGGCGATTCTCGGTGCGCTCGCGCTCGCTGCGCAGTATCCGCTTCTTTTGTGAGGCTATGTTGGCCATGTTTGCGGCGGCCGACTATAGCGAGTGAGATAGAGCTTGGAGACAACCGAGACGCCGCAGGAGCCGACCCAGAGCGGTCGCCTGGCCCGTTCGACCGCATTCTTCTCGGTCGCCACGGCCGCTTCCAGGGTCGCCGGTCTGGGTCGGGAGATCGTCGCCGCCTCCTACTACGGGGTGAGCGGGCCGATGTCGGCCTTCACGATCGCCTTCCAGCTGCCCAACCTGGTGCGCGCCCTTTTTGCCGACGCTGCCCTGCAGCCCGCCTTCGTGCCGATCTTCACCGAGCAGCTGGAGAAGAAGAACTACCGCGAGGCTTTCCGGCTCGCCTCGACCCTGTTGCTGCTCGTCACCCTCGTGCTGGGCGTGATCACGGCACTCTTCGTACTTGCCGCGCCGTTGATCATGCCGCTCTTCGCGCCCGGCTTCGAAGGCACGATCCTCGACCTCACGGTCACCCTCTCCCAGGTTCTCTTTCCGATCCTCATCTTGCTCGGGGCGAGCGGCGTCGTCGTCGGAGTGCTCAACAGCTATGACCGCTTCGGCGCGTTTGCGATCGCGCCGCTCTTCTGGAACCTGACGATCATCCTGCTGGTCGTCGTGCTGGCGCCGATGTTCGAGGGCCAGGACCGCATCTACGCCTACGCGATCGGCATCCTCGTCGGCACCGTGGTGCAGCTGCTGATCCCGGCTTGGGACCTGCGCAACACGCCGTTCAAGTTCGAGTGGAGCTTCGACTGGCGCAACCGCGACGTGCGCCGCGTGCTGCTCTTGATGCTGCCGGTGACGATCAGTCTCGGCCTGATCAACTTCAACCTGTTGATCAACAGCCTCTTCGGCACGCTGGTCTCAGACGAAGCGCCGGCGGCGATCGACAAGGCCTTCCGCATCTACCAGCTGCCGCAGGGCATCTTCTCGGTGGCGATCGCCACCGTGCTCTTCCCGACCCTGGCGCGCTACGCCACCCGGGGTGAGTTCGAGGATCTGCGGGCGACGATGGCCAACGGCATGCGCCAGATCCTCTTCGTGCTGGTGCCCGCCGCGGCCGCCGTGCTCGTCCTCTCCGAGCCGATGATCCGGCTCGTCTACCAGCGCGGCGAGTTCACTCCCGAGCAGACGACGATCGTCGCCACGGCGCTCTTCTGGTTCGCCTTCTCGCTGCCCACTAACGGCCTCTTCTTGCTGCTCACCCGCACCTTCTTCAGCCTCCAGCGACCCTGGGTGCCGACCGGGATCGCCGCCGCCAACCTGGCGATCACCGCTCTCGCCGCGCTCGGCCTCTACCACCTGGGCGTCGGCGGCATCGTCGCCTCGACCGCGATCGCCACCGCCGCCAGCGTCATCCTGCAGGGGGTCTTGCTGCGCCGCATCCTGCACGGCCTCGAGCTGGGCCGCCTGCTCGACACGGCGATCCGCATCACGCTCGCCTCCGCCGCGCTAGCCGCCGTCAGCTTCGGCGTCTGGGATGTCCTCGACAGCGCCCTCGGCCGCGGCCTCGGCGGCCAGATCGTTTCGCTGGGCGTGGCGCTGGGCCTCGGAGGACTCGTCTACCTGGGTGCGGCAAAGCTCCTGCGCATCGCCGAGCTCGACCAGATCCTGCGCCTCGTGCGCCGCCGCTAGATGCTCGGGCCGGGGCGTTACCTGCTGGGAGTAGTCGAGATCGGCCTGCTGGTCGGCTTTGCCTGGTTGGGAGGGGCGAGCGTTCGCTCGCGCCTCCTCGCCGACGTCCGAGGGGCACCGGCGCACCTTGCGACGACGGTCATCGCCCTCGCTCTCCTGCTCTGGGCCGCAGAGCTACTGGGTGCCCTCGGCTTGTTCAAGCCGGTGCCGTATCTGCTGCTGGTGACAGCGACAGGGCTTGGTGCTTGGGCGTTCACCCGCGGGTGGCGTGGGGGGAGGGGGGTCGAGGACGGACCGTGGCCCGCCCGCAGGCCCCCCTCCCCCCGCGACAGGACCCGCGGTCGAGCGGTCGATCCCGCAACTCTGATCGCCCTGGCGATTGCAGCTGCAGCAGTCATCCGGTTCGCACTGGAGACGAAGCCCCATTTGTCAACGGGCATGACCGGGTTCGATTCGACCTGGTACCACGGGCCGTTCGCGGCGGGGTTCTTCCAGGGCGGCGACACGTGGGGGCTGCATTTCATAGCCCCGCAGTTTCTGGCTTGGTTCTATCCGGCGAACTCCGAGGTCTTCCATGGCGTAGGGATGCTGGCGTTCGACCGCGATCTGCTCTCGCCGTTGCTCAATCTCGGCTGGCTCGTCGGTTGCTTGGTGGCTTGTTGGTGCATTGGAAAGCCATACGGGGTCGCTCCGTACGCGCTGGCGCTCGGCGCTGTTGCTTTGAGCCTGCCCGCGTTGAGCGACCAGGCAGGAGAGGCGCGTAACGACATCGTCGGGATCTTCTTCTTGCTTGCTGCGGTTGCGTTTGCCCTGGCCCGGCGCGAGCGCAGCTCTACTCGCAGGCAGGTAGGAGCTGCGCTTGCGCCGGGCCCCTTGGCGGTGGCCGGTCTTTCGGCTGGGTTGGCGGCTGGGACGAAGCTCAACTTCCTGCTGCCGGCTGCCGCGCTGGTTGTCGGCTTGGCGGTGATCGCGCCGAGGGGAGAGCGAGTGCGCGCGCTCGGTGTGGCCGCCGGGGCGGCCCTTGCCGGCGGCGGCTACTGGTACCTGCGCAACCTGACTCACGCTGGCAACCCGCTGCCCTGGATCAAGGACATCGGCCCGATCTCTCTCCCCGCACCCGAGCAGGCGCTGGGCGGGCGCGAAGGCCACAGCGTGCTCGGCTACCTGACCGACGGCACGGTCTGGTCGGATTGGCTGCTGCCGGGGTTCCATGACGGGCTCACGCTGCTTTGGCCGCCGCTTCTCGCTGCGTCGCTAGCTGGCCTGTTTCTCTGTCTCGGCCGCCGTTCCGATCCAGTTCTCCGTGTCGCCGGAGCCGTTGGCCTCGCGGCAGCCGCGGCCTGGCTGATCGCCCCCACCTCGGCCTCCGGCCCCGAGGGCATCCCCCGTGGCTTCGAGTCCGGCCTCCGCTATCTCGCGCCAGCTCTTGCCCTGGGCTTGGCGCTGTTGCCAATCGTGCTGCCTGAGTGGCTTCGAAAGACAGGCCCAGGCAACTCCCCGAACGGGCGGATACTCAAAGCGCCGAGCCAATTGGCTCGGCGCTTGTCCGGGCGGGGAGTTGCCTGGGCCTGTCTCCTCGCATTCGCAGCTCTGACGATCGCGCTCGGCTACCCAGTACAGCGCCACTATCTGGAGAACCGCTACGAGGATCCGACCTTCACCACCCCGGGTCTCAACGCCGCCTTCAAGTGGGCGCAGGGCATCGAGGACGCCCGCATCGCCACGACCAGCACCCGCCAGTACCCGCTCTTCGGCCGCGACCTCTCCAACCGAGTCGAGTTCATCGGCGAAGAGCAGCCCCACGGCGGCTTCACCGCTCCTGCGAGCTGCCGGACATGGCGCCCCCTACTCAACGCCGGCAACTACGACTATGTCGTCACCAGCCGCGACCGCATCGAACCCGGCAAGCCCAAGTACCCGGCTACGGCCCGATGGACAAAAGCTCCAAGCGCAGTAGTGGTCTTGCGAGAGCCGCCGACGATCATCTACAAGCTCAGCGGCCCGCTGGCTCCATCGGCGTGCCGGTAATTCGCTTCTTCGGCGGGGTGGCGTGGGGCGAGGGGGTCGAGGACGTAAACCTCGCCCGCAGGCCCCCTCGCCCCACGACAGGACCCGCCGGCCAACAACGACTCAAGCCGCGCGCCAACCCCGCCATACTCCGGCACCCGATGGACCAGATCCGCAACTTCTCGATCATCGCCCACATCGACCACGGCAAGTCGACCCTGGCCGACCGCATCCTTGAGATCACCGGCGCGGTCGACCCGAAGAAAATGCGCGCCCAGGTGCTCGACTCGATGGACCTCGAGCGCGAGCGGGGGATCACGATCAAGGCCCAGGCCGTGCGGGTCGAGTACAAGGCCGCCGACGGCGAGACCTACCACCTGCACCTGATCGATACGCCCGGCCACGTCGACTTCTCCTACGAGGTCTCGCGCAGCCTCGCTGCCTGCGAGGGCGCGCTGCTCGTCGTCGACGCCGCCCAGGGGGTCGAGGCGCAGACCGTCGCCAACACCTACCTGGCGATCGAGAACGGGCTGGAGCTGATCCCGGTGATGAACAAGGTCGACCTGCCCGGCGCCGAGCCGGAGCGTGTCGCGGGGGAAATCGCCGACCTGCTCGGCGGCGATGCCGGCGACGCGATCCCGATCTCGGCCAAGACCGGGGAGGGGGTCGTCGACGTGCTGGAGGCGATCGTCGCCCGAGTGCCGGCGCCCGAGGGCGATCCGGCAGCGCCGCCCCGGGCGCTGATCTTCGACTCGGAGTTCGACCAGTACCGCGGCGTGGTCGCCTACGTGCGCCTGGTCGACGGCGGCTTCCGCAAGAACGGCCGCATCCTCGCGATGCAAAACGGCACCGAGGCCGACATCGACGACATCGGCTTCTTCCGCCCAGAGATGACCGGCGTGCAGGGCATGGAGGCCGGTGACGTCGGCTACCTGATCACCGGCATCAAGGATGTCGCCAAGCTGCGCGTCGGCGACACGCTCACCGCCCTCGACCGCCCCGCGAGCGAGGCGCTTGAGGGATACCGCGAGGTACGGCCGATGGTCTTCTGCGGGCTCTTCCCGATCGACACCGACCGCTTCGAAGACCTGCGCGACGCGCTCGAGAAGCTGGCCCTCAACGACGCCGCCCTCTCCTGGGAGCCGGAGACCTCCGAGGCGCTTGGCTTCGGCTTCCGTTGCGGCTTCCTCGGCCTGTTGCACATGGAGATCGTGCGCGAGCGGCTGGAGCGCGAGTACGGCCTCGATCTGCTGGCGACGACCCCCAACGTGCGCTACCAGGTGCACCTCACCAACGGTGAGGAGCTCGAGGTGCGCAGCCCGACCGAGCTGCCCGACCCGGGCTCGATCGAGACGATCGAAGAGCCCTACATCCGGGCGACGATCATCAGCCCCTCCGAGCAGGTCGGCGCCGTAATGGAGCTCTGCCAGTCGCGCCGCGGCACCCACGTCGACATGCACTACCTCAGTCCGGTGCGGGTGCAGATCCGCTACGACATGCCGCTGGCTGAGATCGTGCTCGACTTCTTCGACCTGCTGAAGTCCTCGACTCGCGGCTACGCCTCGCTCGACTACGAGCCGACCGGCAACCGGCCCTCCGACCTGGTCAAGGTCGACATCCTGCTCGCCGGCGACCGGGTCGATGCGCTCTCGATCATCGTCCACCGGGAATTCGCCTATGAGCAGGGCAAGAAGTTGGTTGGGCGACTGAAAAAGACGATCCCCCGCCAGCTCTTTGACGTGCCCGTGCAGGCGGCGATCGGCTCCAACATCCTCGCCCGCGAGACGGTCAAGGCGCTGCGCAAGGACGTCACCGCGAAGCTCTACGGCGGCGACGTGACCCGCAAGCAGAAGCTGCTTAAGAAGCAGAAGGCTGGCAAGAAGCGGATGAAGTCGGTCGGGCGGGTGGAAGTTCCCCAAGAGGCGTTTCTCGCAGTTCTGGAGATTGACGAGTAGGAGGCGGCGCGCGAGACACCACCTGGCCAGACGACCAGGACTGGGGAGCGTCTTTAGACTGCCGCGCCATGACCGTTAAGACAGAAGCTATTGGCAAGGAATGGCCCGCCTCGACCTACGAGGTGGGCAAGGAGAAGATTCGCGAGTACGCGACGGTGATCGGGCTCGACAACCCGGTCTACTTCGACCGCGAGGCCGCCAAGGCGGCCGGCTATCGCGATGTCGTCGCACCGCCGATGTTCGCCGTCGTCTACAGCTCGCCCGCGGTTGGGCCAGCGATGTTCGACGACGAGGTGGGCATGAACTTCGCCGCCATGGTGCACGGCGGCCAGGAGTTCGAGTGGGGCGAGCCGGCCTGCGCCGGGGACGAGATCACCACCACGGCAAAGTGCCTGGATATCTCCGAGAAAGACGGCAAGGGCTTCTACATCTTCGAGACGAACGCTGTCAACCAGAACGGGGACCAGGTCGTGCGCGGCACTTGGACCCTGATCGTGAGGGGGGTCTGAGATGGCTGACTTGAGCGCGGGCGACGCGATCCCGGAGCTGAAGGTCACTCCGGACAAGTACTTGCCGCACCGCTACGCGGGCGCCTCGGGTGATTTCAACCCGATCCATATCGACCCGGAGTTCGCCAAAGCCGTTGGCCTGCCGAATACGATCCTCCACGGCCTGTACATGATGGGCCTCGTGGCGCGCTCGGCGACCGACCTCGCCGGCGGCGACCCGAAGGCGCTGAAGCGCCTCTCGGTGCAGTTCCGCGGCATGGGCGCCCCGGAGACAGAGATCGTCGTCAGCGGCACCGTCAAGGCGGCGGAGGGCGACACGCTGACGATCGAGACGGTCGCTGCCCAGGGCGAGAATCAGACGATTCGCAACGCCGAGGCGGAAGTTCGGCTGTAGGCGCGGTGGGGGCGTCGGGTACCCCTCCCAAAACGCTCGGCAGGAGCCTCGCTGGAGTGTTTTGGGAGGGGTACCCGACGCCCCTTCTAGACTTCGAAGCGTGCTTTCGCCGCGGCAGGAGCTCATTCTTAGGCTTGTTGTCGACGCCTACTTGGCGTCAGGTAAGCCCGTTTCCTCGAAGGCGATCGCCGAGCGGGTGGAGGTCGAGTGCGGCGCTTCGACCGTGCGCGCGGAGCTGGCGGCGCTCGAGGCGGCCGGCTACCTGAATCACCCGTACACCTCGGCGGGCCGGGTGCCGACCGAGACCGGCTACCGCCAGCACGTCGACTCGATGATGGCTGCCGGCGGGCCGGCAACGGAGAACGCCGTCGAGCTGGAGCTGCGCCGTGAGATCGACACGGCGATGCGGGAGACGACCGCCGCTCTGGCCCAGGTCACTGACCTGATGGCGCTGGTCATGGCTCCGCCCGAGACCGTCGCCGCGACGATCCACCGGGTCGAGGTGCTCCGCCTGCAGCCGAGTCGCGTCATGGTGGTGGCGATCGCCTCGAACGGCGCCGTGGCCAAGCGGGTCTACGACTTCCCCGCCCCGGTCGACCCCGGTTTGATCGAGTGGAGTTCGAGCTACCTAAACGAGTCGCTGAGCGGCATGGGGTTGGGTGCGCGGCGGATCGCCAGTCGCCTGGCCGATCCCGAGCTGGCCCCGGTCGAGGCCGAGTTCATCGCCACGCTCGGCACGGCCTTTACCGAGCTCGAGGGCGGGGAGTCATCCGACACCCTCTACACCGACGGGGCCTCTCGGCTGCTTTCCGGAGCCCACTCAGCTGACCTGCCACGAGCAGATCAGCTGATGAAGGCGCTCGACGAGCGGGCGACGCTGCTTGGCATGCTGCGCTCGGCTCTGGATCAGCGCTCGGTGTTCCTCTGGATCGGTGGCGAGAACCCACGCCCGGAGCTGCGCTCGGTGAGCGTCGTCGGCGCCAACTACGGCCTTGCCCACCGCAACCTTGGTGCGGTCGGCGTCGTCGGCCCGCTGCGCATGGACTACGCGACCGCTATTGCCTCTGTGCGGGCGGCGGCGCGTGAACTCTCGCGTTACTGCGAGACCGTCTACGAAAACTAAGGAAACCTTGCCTTAAGGATCGCCGTCTGTTAGGGCTATCGCGGCGCGTCATCCTCGGCGTGCCGCAACTGCACGCGACGGCTATCCCGTCGCGTCGACAAAGGAGAAGGATTGATGCGATACGGCAAGGCTTTGTGCCTGGCGACCTTTGCAGCCCTGGTTGCCTTGGCATTCATCGGCAGTGGAACCGCCGCTGCCGAAGCCGACAAAGAAATCGTGCTCTGTGAAGAATTAGTTGAACTGACTGGCTTATGCCCGGAAGAAAAGTATCTGCGTCAGGGCAGCGAAATCAGTGGCTTAGCAACGGGGGCGAAAATCATCAGCTCCCTGGGGACCGTCGAATGCCAAGACAGCTTGATCAAAGGCCTGCTCGGCACCGACATGGGCAAAGTGCTCACCGTCACCGTGACTGACATCGTCTTCGGTGTGTTACCGACACCGAACTTAGGCGAAGGCTGCTCGACCTGCACCAAAGGCATTCATGCCGCCCTGCCGGTGGGGGGCTGGTTTGAAGTCGAATCGCTCGATCACTTCTTCTTCAAACTCGAAAAAGTGGTCTTCACGCTCTTAAATTGCCCCGCTGGCATCACCTGTGTGTACTCGAGTGGCGAATTCAAATCGTTAGTAGATCGCGATTCGGTGGAACACCCAGACTGGAAAGGCAAAAAAAAGGACGTGGTTTTAGTTGCCCGAACTCTGTCTCGCACTGGCGGCAGCCCTTTCTGCCCGGCGACCGCGGAATGGAAAGGCGACTACATCCTCACGTTAGCCAAAAACACCGACCAAGGAACACGCTTATTTTATTTGGCGTTAGAACAGTTAGGCGAAGCGTGACAGCGCGCCCGGCATGGTGATGCGGGCCCGCTAACGAGAAGCTCAAGCGGGGGGTCGTTCCCCGGTGGACCGGCCCCCAGCTTGCCACGGGGTGGCACCTCTAGAATCCGCCCCGATGGCTCGCGACTACTACGAGGTGCTGGGCATCGGCCGCGATGCCTCCGAGACGGAGGTCAAGCGCGCCTTCCGCAAGCTCGCCCGCGAGCTGCACCCCGACGTCAACGCCCACGACCCCGAGGCCGAGGAGAAATTCAAGGCGGCGGCAGAGGCCTACGAGGTGCTCTCCGATCCGGAGCAGCGCCAGGTCTATGACCGCTTCGGCCATGAAGGCTTGCGCTCCGGTGGCTTCCCACCGGGGGGAGCCGGGTTCAGCTCGGTCGAGGACATCTTTCAGACGGTCTTTGGCGGGGCCTTCGGCTTCGAGGTGCGGCGTGGGCCGATGCGTGGCCAGGACCTCGTCCACGCGGTCGAGATCTCTGCCGTGCAGGCCATGTTGGGGGTGTCGATCAAGATCCCCAGCCACGAGGGCGAGCGTGAGATCGAGCTCCCCTCCGGCGTCCAGCACGGCACCCAGTTCGCCCTGCGTGGCCATGGTCTGCCGGGCGCCAACGGTGGCCCCCCCGGTGACCTGCGCATCGTCGTCCATGTGATCGTGCCCAGTGACCTCTCCGAGGAGCAGCGCGAGCTGGCCGAGAAGCTCGAGGAGACGATCGAGGACCGCAACCTGCGCGGCGGCTCGGGCGGGGGAGACGGCGGTTTCTTCTCACGCGCCTTCCGCCGCGCCTTCTAATTGATTCGGCTCGCCGTTCGCTGCACTCCCGAGCAGGCCGAGATCGTTCTCGCCGAGCTAACCGTACTGGCGCCTAATGGGGTCGAGGAGGAGCGTGGCCCGGGCTACGTCGAGTACGCGATCTACGGCGGCGAGGGAGAGCTGCCCGAGCTGGGCGAGATCGAGGTGGCGGCGGGGGACGGTCTGGTTGAGGTGGTGGCGACCGAGGTCCCCGACGACTGGGCCGATCGCTGGCAGGACTTCCACAAACCGCTGTTGGTCGGCGAGCAGCTCTGGCTGCGACCCTCCTGGGAGGAACCGCGCGAGGGCACGGTCGACGTCGTCGTCGACCCCGGACGCGCCTTCGGCACCGGCGCCCACCCAACCACCCGCCTCTGCCTCGAGCTCCTGCTCGAGCTGGCCGATGCCGGTGAGGCGGCCGGCCCCCTTGCCGACCTCGGTACCGGCTCGGGCGTTCTAGCCATCGCCGCTGCAAAGCTCGGCTGGTCCCCTGTGCGGGGCTACGACCACGAGCAGCCTGCCGTCGAAGCTGTTGCCGCAAACGCTGAAGCCAACGGAGTGCGTGTCGAGGCGGAAAAGCTCAACCTCCGAGAAGAGCTGCCGGCCCTCGCTCCGACGACGGTGGCCAACATGACCGCTCCGATCCTCAGGGTCGTAGCCGCACAGCTCGCCGGCAACGGGGATCGAGGGAGGGTCCGCCGGAGCCTCCCCGCTGTTGCTCCGCCGGACCCTCCCTCGATCCCCGCAACGATGATCCTCTCGGGTCTCTTGCCTACCGAGCTAGATGAGATCGTCGCCGGGTTCTCGCCCTTGGGCTTGGTTGAGGCGGACCGTCGGTTGCAAGGCGACTGGGCCGCCCTGTTGCTCCGCGCCTAGCTGTATGTTTCGCGCCGATGCTGGCGACGATTGTCGATCCGGGCTACAAGTTTGCCCTGTTCCTGCACACCCTCGCTGTGGTGCTCGCTTTTGGCCCGACCTTCGGCTACGCGCTCTTCTTCTCAGTCGCCCCGCAGTTCCCACGCGCAACCCCGGCGATCCTTGCCGGCGTGCAGAAGTGCGATCGCTACCTAGTCAATCCCGGCATGATCGTCCTGCTGCTGGCGGGGATCTACCTGCTCCTCGACGGACCCTGGGAGGAGAGCGACGCCTTCATCAGCGTCGGCTTCCTGGCGATCATCGTGCTCTTCGCTCTCCAGCACGCCTTCTTCCAGCCGCAGACGCGCAAAGCGCGAGACCTGGCGGAACGGGATCTGAAGGCCGGCGACACGTTCGGCGACGAGTTCAACGCGATCAGCGAACGGCTCAGCAAAGTCGGCGGGCTAGCCGGCCTGATCGTCGTCGTGACGATCTTCTTCATGACGTACAAGCCCTTCCTCTAGGGCGCCGGTCCTGACGGCTCCGAGCTCAGACACGGCGCAGCTCGATCCGACACTGCCGATCGCGATGTTCGACTCCGGCGTGGGCGGCCTTACCGTGCTGCACGAGTGCCTCGTCTCGTTGCCCGAGGAGGACTACGTCTACCTCGGTGACACGGCCTGGTTCCCTTACGGCACTAAGGACACCGACGAGCTGCGGGCTCGCATCCGGGCGATTGCCGAGCTATTGCTCGGTGGCCGCGCCAAGCTGCTGGTCATCGCCTGTAACACCGCCACCTCGATCGGCACTGACGTGGCGCGCGAGGTGGCGGCCGCGCACGGGGTGCAGGTCGTGCCCGTGGTCGAACCGCAGGCCGAGATCGCCGCGGCGATCACCGACAACGCCCGGGTCGGCGTGCTGGCCACGCCCAACACCGTGCAGAGCGGTGCCTACCGGCGGGCACTCGAAGAGCAGGGGCGAGCCCTCGAGGTGACTGAAGTCGAGGCTCCCGATCTCGCGCCCTTCATCCAAGACGGCTCGGCTTTCGACGAAAGCGTGATGGACATGGCTCGTTCCTACTGCGCGCCGCTGAGGCGCGCTGAGGTCGACACCCTGATCCTCGGCTGCACCCACTACCCGCTGGTTGCCCCGATGCTGCAGCGCATCCTCGGTCGCGACGTGCGCCTGGTCAGCGGCGGCCACGCCGTTGCCGCCGCCGTCCAGCGCACCCTCGAGCGCGCCGATCTTGCCTGCTCTCCTGACGGCGAGGGCACTTACCGCTTCCTCTGCACCGGTGACACCGACTCCTTCCGCGATCTCGGCACGCGCTTCCTGCAGATGCCGCTCGGCGAGATCGAGCGGGTTGAGATCTCTGCCTGAGCTCACGCGCCGGCCGTATACTCATACTTTCTTGATCAAAGCCGCCGGGTCCGCCGGAGAAGGAGCAGTAGATGCGAACTGGGAAATCGCTTGGCTACGCCTTGATCCTGGCGCTGTTGATGACAGCCGCCCTCGTCGCCATACCCGCACAGGCCCAGGCCGAAGAACCGGGGTTTTGCGAGGTCAACAAAGAACCCTGTCCAGCTGAATCCATCGTTCCGGAGTTCCTAAGCCAACTCATCGCACCGGGCATGAGCTTTGGCAAATTCATCGGCGGCGGAAGCGTCACCTGCTCGGAAGCGACGTTCCACGTTCTGGAAGAGGTCGAACTGCCGCTCTGGCGCTACAAACCGGCTGGCTTCGTATTCGGTGGCTGCACCAGCGCCACCTATACGAACTGCGGTGTCACCTGGCTGGGCCAGTACAGCGCCGAACTTCTCCCGGGTGGCGGCGGAGACGGAGGCATCCGGGTCTTTGAAAGCCAGCCATTCAAAGAAGGCGTTCCCGCTCTTGAAGTCAGTTGCACCTATCTCAAAACCGCATTTTCCTGTGTGTACGCGACGACGGAATTCCTGCTCGGTTTTTCTGGTGGCACGTCGGCGACGATCCAGCAGTCGGTGTCTTTGAAAAGGGCCTCGGGCAGCCCTCTCACCTGTCCGGAAGCCGCTTCGATGAAAGCCAGCTACGAAACCGAAGAGCTTCCCTGGGACGAACCGTTTCCCGCCCTGTACATGACTGAAAACTAGCTGCCCGACTACCCTTAGCTCGATGAGCGTTCTCGAGCAGGCGCAGGCGGACGTGCGCACGGCGATGAAGGCGGGGGACCGCGAGCGCGCGGCGGCGCTGCGCATGGTCGTCGACTCGCTGCAGCAGGACGCCAAGCTGGGCAAGGGCGACGAGGTCGCTGTGCTGCAGCGCGAGCGCAAGAAGCGGCTCGAGGCGGCCGAGGCCTTTGGCGATGCCGGGCGCGAGGAGCAGGCCGCGGCGGAGCGCTTCGAGGCGGAGCTGATCGAGGCCTATCTGCCGCAGCAGCTCTCCGATGAGGAGCTCGCCGAGTTGGTCGACGCGGCGGTTGCCGAGACCGGGGCCAGCGAGCAGAAGCAGATGGGGCAGGTGATGTCGGCGCTGATGCCCAAGCTCGGTGGGCGGGCCGACGGCAAGCGGGTCAGCGCGGCGGTGCGTGAGCGGCTTGGCGCGTAGGCAGCTGACTCTCGATAACAGCGTGGCGGCAGAGCTGGCTGGCTCCGAGGATGCCGTGCTGCGTGAGTTGCGCGGCCACCTCGATTGCGACTTCCACCTGCGCGGCAACGTGCTCACCCTTGACGGCGAACCGGACGACGTGCAGATGGCTGCCACGGTGGTCGACGAGCTGGTCGAGCTGATCGAGCAGGGGCACGAGGTGGCGCCCGGCACGATCGAAGCGGTGACCGGCGCGCTCGACGCGCACGAGAGCCCGGCGGAGATCCTCGAGGACGTCGTCTGGCGCCACCGCAACACCAAGGTGGCGCCGAAGACGCTCAACCAGAAGCGCTACGTCGACTCGATCCGCGACCACACGGTCACCTTTGGCGTCGGCCCCGCCGGCACCGGCAAGACCTTCCTTGCGGTGGCAATGGCTGCGGCAGCGCTCACCGAACGGCAGGTGCAGCGCATCATCCTCACCCGGCCTGCAGTCGAGGCTGGAGAGCGACTCGGCTTCCTGCCCGGCGACATCCAGGCCAAGGTCGATCCCTACCTGCGGCCGCTCTTCGACGCGCTCTTCGACATGCTCGACCCCGACCGGGTCAACGGCTACTTCGAGCGCGGCGTGATCGAGGTGGCGCCGCTGGCCTTCATGCGCGGCCGTACGCTTAATGACTCCTTCGTCATCCTCGACGAGGCGCAGAACACCAGCCCCGAGCAGATGAAGATGTTCCTCACCAGGCTGGGCTTCAACTCGCGCATGGTGGTCACTGGTGACGTCACCCAGATCGACCTGCCGACCGACCAGCGCTCGGGCCTGATCGCCGTGCGCGAGATCCTCACTGAGGTCAAGGACATCTCTTTCATCGAGTTTGGCGGCGAGGACGTCGTGCGCCACAAGCTCGTGCAGCGCATCGTCGCCGCCTACGACGAGCACGGCAGCCGCCAGCGGGCTGCGCGGGCCGAACACGGGCCGACGCCGGGCTCTTGAGTCTCGACCTTTCCGACGTGTCAGTGGAGCTGCACCCAGCGGTCAGCGCGACGCTCGATGCGGCCGGTGTCGGCGACGGCCATCTCGCGGTCGAGCTGGTCGACGCCGAGCGGATTCGCGAGCTCAACCGCGAGCATCGCGGCAAGGACGCGCCGACTGACGTGCTCGCCTTCCCGGTTGATGGCGCCGGGCCGGCCGCCGGTCCTCGTGAGCTGGGCGATGTAGTGATCTGCCCCGAGCGCTGCACGGACGTGACCGAGGCAGCCGTCCATGGCGTGCTGCACCTATGTGGCTACGACCACGAGACCGACGACGGCGAGATGCTTGCCCTGCAGGCAAAGGTGCTGGAGGAGCTGTGACCCGCGCCGGCTTCATCGGCCTGGCGGGGCGCCCCAACGTCGGCAAGTCGACGCTGGTCAACGCGATCGTTGGTAGTCATGTGGCGATCGTCTCGATGCGACCGCAGACGACGCGACGGGCAATCCGCGGTATCCACACGGACGTCAGCGCCGGTCGGCAACTGGTCCTCGTCGACCTGCCCGGCGTGCAGCGGCCCCGCGACGTGCTCACCGAACGCATGCAGAAGCGGGTCGAACGTGTGCTGGCCGACTCGGATCTGGCTCTGATCGTCGTCAACGGGGAGGAGGGCATCGGCCCCGGCGACCGCTTCATCGCCCGTGCCCTGGTCGAGGCTGGCGGTCGGCTGCCGACGATCTGCGCTGTGAACAAGGTCGACCGGACCGGACCGAACGAGCTGGTCCCGGTGCTCGCCGAGGCGGCCGAGCTGGAGGGTGTCGATGAGATCTTCCCGATCAGCGCCCGCGACGGTGCAGGCCTCGAGGCCCTGGTCGAGCGACTCGGTGAGCTGATGCCGGAGGGTCACTATCTCTACCCGCCTGAGGACCACAGCGATCAGTCAAGCGAGGTGCTGCTTGCCGAGCTGATCCGTGAGCAGGTGCTCAACCGCACGCGCGACGAGATCCCTCACTCGGTCGAGATTGCCGTCAAAGACGTCGAGCAGCGCGACGATGGCCTGACCACGGTCGTCGCTGAGATCTGGGCCGAGACCGAGTCGCAGAAGGGCATCCTGATCGGCAAAGGCGGCGCCAAGGTGGAAGAGATCGGCGCCGGTGCACGGCGCTCGCTGGAAGCCGAGCTCGGCGCCAAGGTTCACCTCGATCTCAAGGTGAGCGTCCGTAGCCGCTGGCGCCGCGACGAGGGGCTCCTTGACCGGCTGGGCATCGAGTGAGCCAGCCCAAAGCTGACGAAAGTCGTCTAGCGCAAAAAGTAGGCTGACCGCTAACTGGCATGGATAGTTTTCGCGAAAAGCTCGATCATGCGAAGGGGTTCTCGGAGTTCGTCATCGCTCTGAACCTGGATATCCGGGGATTCTCGGAGTGGAGCCTGCGGGTCGATTCCGCCCAGACTGCTCTCTACGTGAAGAAGGTCTACGCGTCGCTGATCGACCGCTTTTTCAAGGAAGCTGCCTTTGTGAAGCCGACCGGGGACGGCCTGCTCGTCGTGGTGGATTTCGAGGAGGACGCCCTGGGCGACGTTGTCAACGAGACCGTTCGGAACTCGATGACCATCGTCGATGAGTTCGCTGAGCTGTGCGCCGAAGATCCAATCATCAACTTCGATGTCCCCACCGACGTTGGTATCGGCATCTCCAGAGGGGCGGCCTCGCGCCTCGCTGCCGATGACACCACGCTCGACTACTCGGGCCGCGTGCTTAACCTGGCATCGCGCCTGATGGACATCGCCAGGCCAAAGGGGGTCGTCTTCGACTCGCGCCTCGGTGTGGATCTGCTCGCCGACGAGCTGCGAAAAGAGTTCAAAGAGCGATCGGTCTATCTGAAGGGCGTATCACCGCGGGTTCCCGTCGACGTTATGTGCTGGCCCGACGCCGTGAAGATTCAAGCTGTCAACCGGTTTCCCATCGGCGAGCCGCACTGGGAGCACTTAGAGGAGGAGTACACGCTGCGCTCGCTCATGGGCCTCAACTCCGAAACGTTGCACTTCGACTTGGCTGAGCATCCCCCCGATCCGTCGACCGTGACGTGCACTGTGATCCACGACGCGATTACGCCGGGAGGCCGCCGCAGCAAAGAGTTCGACACCCAGTTCGAGTTCGCGGTCGTGTATGAGGACGCCGCGGGCGAGCCCAAGGCGGTGCTCAAGCACAAACATTTGGTCGAGAGACTGCAGGAGGACGGCGTCGGGCCCAGCTGGCCGATCACGCTGAAAATCTCCTACCGAGTCGTCTAGCAAGTCCGAGGGGCCGCCAACTACGATTGCTCGATGTTCGAGCAGATCGAATTCGACGAGCGGGGGCTGGTGCCGTGCGTGGCGCAGGACCATGCCAGCGGCGAGGTGCTGACGCTTGCCTACGCCAACGAGGAGTCGTTGCGCTTGACGCTCGAGACGGGCGAGCTGCACTTCTACAGCCGCTCGCGGGAGGAGATCTGGCGCAAGGGCGAAACCTCGGGCAACGTGCTCAAGTTGCGCCAGCTGCGACTCGACTGCGACGGCGACGCGATCGTTGCCCTGGTTGAGCCCACTGGCCCCGCCTGCCACACGGGCGAGCGGTCCTGCTTTTACCGCGATATTGATGGCAAGGACAGGGCGGAGCCTGCCCTGCACGAAGTGCTTGCCGTGCTGGAGCGCACCTTGCGCAACCGCGCCGCGGAGCGACCCGAGGGCAGCTACACGGTCGAGCTGCTCGACGATCCGCAGCTGATCGGCGAGAAGGTCGAGGAGGAGGCCGAGGAGGTGGTGCGCGCCGCCCGCGAGGAGTCAGACGAGCGCGTCGCCGAAGAGGCAGCCGACGTGCTCTACCACCTGGCCGTGCTGCTGGTCTCGCGCGAGGTGTCGCAGTCCCAGGTCATGGAGGTGCTCGATGGCCGTCGTGGCTGAGTCGGAGCTGCGGCTCGAGCCGAGCCTCGAGCAGGCGCGGGCGCTGGTGGCAGAGGGCAACGTCGTGCCGGTCTGTGCGCGGCTGGTCGACGACTGCGAGACGCCGGTCTCGGCCTTCCTCAAGCTGCGTGCGGGCGAGCCCGAGGGCGCGCCTTGCTTCCTGCTTGAGTCGGCCGAGCAGGGCCAGGTGGGGCGCTACTCCTTCGTCGGCTTCCGTCCGCGTTCGGTGCTGAGCTGGAGCGAAGGCGTGCTCAGTGAGGCTGGGGGAGAGGCGCGCGAGGCACCCGACCCCTACGCGGCGGTCGCCGAGCACCTCTCCGCGTTCAAGCTCGCCCCCGTTGAGGGCCTACCGCCTTTCAGCGGCGGCGCGGTCGGCTTCTTTGGCTATGACCTGGTGCGCACGGTCGAGCCGCTGGCGGAGGCCAACCCCGACCCCCTGGGTTTGCCGGACATGGCGCTGATGGTCACTGACCTGCTGCTCGCCTTCGACCACTTGCGGCACGAGCTGACGATCATGGCCTGTGCCTTCGCCGACGACGAGGGTGGGATCGACGCCGCCTATGAGCGGGCGGCGGCGGCGATCGGCGACGCGCGTCAAAAGCTGCGCGGCGCGGTGCCAGCGCCTGAGCACCCAGTGATCGCAGATGCGCCGAGCTTCACCTCCAACATGGAGCGCGAGGAGTTCGAAGCCGCGGTTGAGCGGATCGTCGAATACGTGCACGCGGGCGACGCCTTCCAGGTGGTTCCCTCACAGCGCTTCTCGGCGCCGGCCCCGGTCGAGGCCTTCTCGATCTACCGCGGCCTGCGCGCCGTCAACCCTTCTCCCTACATGTATTTCCTTGAGTTCGGCGATTTCCAGATTGCCGGCGCCTCGCCCGAGCCGCTGGTCAAAGTCAGCGGCAACCGGGTGGAGACGCGGCCGATCGCCGGCACCTACCCCCGCGGATCGGATGAGGAGGAGGACCGGCGGCTGGCGGAGCGCCTCGTTAACGACCCAAAGGAGCGGGCCGAGCACGTGATGCTCGTCGACCTCGGCCGTAATGACCTCGGCCGGGTCTGCGAGTACGGCTCGGTTGGGGTCGACGAGCTGATGGTGGTCGAGACCTACTCGCACGTGCTGCACATCGTCAGCCAGGTGTCCGGAACCCTGAGGGACGGGGTGGGGGCGATGGACGTGCTGCGCTCGGCCTTGCCGGCGGGAACGCTCTCCGGCGCGCCCAAGGTGCGAGCGATGCAGATCATCGATGAGCTGGAGCCGATCAAGCGCTGCTCCTATGGGGGGGCGATCGGCTATCTCGCCTGGAACGGGGACCTGGACACGGCGATCCACATCCGCACCGTGGTGGTCAAGGACGGCCAGGTACACGTGCAGGCAGGTGGCGGCACCGTTGCCGACGCCAAGCCTGCCTACGAGTACAACGAGTCGGTCAACAAGGCCAAGGCGGTCTTCCGCGCTGTCGAGCTCGCCTGCCAGCAGCCGGACTGGGCATAGGGTGAGGCGAGAGCGATGAAGGTCTTGGTAATCGACAACTACGACTCCTTCACCTACAACCTGGTCCAGTACCTGGGTGAGTTGGGGGCGGAGCTCGATGTGGTGCGCAATGACAAGGCGAGCATCGATGAGCTGCTCGAGCGCGGTGCCGAACGACTCGTTGTCTCACCGGGACCGTGCACGCCCGCAGAGGCGGGGATCTCGAAAGAGGCGATCCGTCGTTTCGCCGAGGCGGGCACGCCGGTGCTCGGCGTCTGCTTGGGGCACCAGTCGCTGGTCGAGGCCTTCGGAGGACGTACCGTGCAGGGCGAGCCGATCCACGGCAAGGAGGCCGAGATCGAGCACGACGGGCGCACGGTGTACGAGGGGTTGCCCAGCCCCCTGGTCGCTGGCCGATACCACTCACTGGTTGCAGACCCGGACCTTCCCGACGAGCTCGAACTGAGCGCCAGCCTCGGTGACGTCGTGATGGGCGCTCGCCACCGCGAGCTGCCGGCCGAGGGAGTGCAGTTCCACCCCGAGTCGGTCCTTACTCCGCAGGGCAAAACGCTGCTGGCCAACTTCCTCGGAGAGAGCTGATGCCCAACGAGATCGTCACGCGCGCGATCGACGCGGTTTGCGCCGGCGACCACCTGACGGCGGACCATGCGGCGGCGGTGCTGGCCGAGATCATGGAGGGCCGGGCGAGCGAGGTACAGACGGGGGCCTTCCTCATCGCCTTGCGCGCCAAGGGGGAGACCGTCCCCGAGCTGGTCGGCCTGGCCCGCACGATGCGCTCGCTGGCGACGCCGGTGAAGACCAAACGCACTGACCTCGTCGACACGGCGGGAACCGGTGGCGGGCCTTCGACCTTCAACGTCTCGACCACGGCTGCGATCGTTGCTGCCGCCGCAGGCTGCGCTGTCGCCAAGCACGGCAACCGCTCCAACACCAGCAAGTGCGGCTCGGCCGACCTGCTGGAGGCACTGGGAGTGAACATCGAACTGGAGCCAGACGACGTTGCCCGCAACATCGACGAGCTCGGCTTCGGCTTCATGTTCGCCCCGAAGCATCACAAGGCGATGGCCCACGTCGTGCCGGTGCGCAAGGAGCTAGCAGTGCGCACGATCTTCAACTTCCTTGGCCCCCTCATAAATCCCGCCGGCGCCAATCGCCAACTCCTCGGCGTCTCGGACCGTCACTACCAAGAGACAATCGCCGAGGCGCTCGTCGGCCTGGGCAGCGTCAAGGCAATGGTCGTCTCCGCCGAGGACGGCCTCGACGAGATCTCAATCGCCTCCCGCACCCGCGCAATCGAGGTCTCCAACGGCAAGACCGCCGAGCACTTCATAGAGCCGGCCAACTTCGACCTCCCGGAAGCATCCTTGGAGGAGGTGGCGGGGGGGACCCCTGAGGAGAATGCTGCGGTATCGCGAGCCGTTCTCGCCGGGGAGACAGGTCCCCGACGCGATCTGGTCCTGCTCAACGCCGGCGCGGCGATCTACGTGGGGAGCGGCGCCGCCAGCCTCGGTGAGTGCATAACTGCCGCAGGTAGCGCTATTGACTCAGGCGCGGCAATTACCCTGCTCGAGCGCTTGACCCACTCAGCCTAAGTACCAAAGAAGGTCACTCGTTGACCCAGGATCCTAGGTTGAACTATTACTAAGAAAACCTTGCCTATTAGACGCCAAGTGTGATAGGCATACACCGAGCCATCTGGCTATCCCAGATGACCAACCGTAATCAACTCCGAGCTCGCCCTCGGAGGAAGGAAGGAACCAATGCGATTCATCAAGGCGCTAGGCCTTGCGGCGATTGCCGCAGTGGCAGCGATGGCGTTCATTGGGTCGAGCACTGCCTCGGCCCAGACGCACGAAATAGTTCTCTGTAAAAAAATCGCAGCGTTATGCCCAAATGGCGAATTATGGCCATCGTTATCGACACTATTACTATTAGCAGAAAATACAGAAAAGAAAAGCAGTTTGGGAACTATTACTTGTCAAGATGTCTTAATGACGGCGCAACTTTCCGCTGAAATCGGCAATCCACTAACAACCAAAAGTCTAACGTTCAACGAGGGCACCTTACCCACTCCCACTTTAGGCATTGGGTGCATAGGCCCCTGTACTAGTGCTGAAGCGGGAAATCTCCACTTTCAACTCGAAAAACTTGAATTCATTATTGAAACAAACAATGGGTTAGAAGGATCACACGGCTACGCCATGCGCTGGAGTGGCTTAACCTTATTATTAAACTGTCCCCTCGTCGGGACTTGCACGTATCGCGGCGAAGAACGAGTAAGTCCAATTCAAAATTTCGGTAACCACCTACTCCACAAAGGAGCAGAAAATCTACTATCCACAAAATTAGAAGAGATCGTTAACCGACAAACCACTCATGGCGGCAGCGTGTTCTGTCCATCTACGGCGACTCGTGTTGGAACGTACACACTTTACTTAGTGCATGCCCCAAGTGGCACTAGCGGTTTAGGTTGGCTATCGTTAGATAGGAAAGCAGCTTAGCTCCAGCCCCCGAGATTTCCGACTG
This sequence comes from uncultured Solirubrobacterales bacterium, assembly GCA_963715455.1. Lineage (GTDB taxonomy): Bacteria > Actinomycetota > Thermoleophilia > Solirubrobacterales > 70-9 > VRUE01. Next base: position 1,623,162 of record OY970245.1, read on the forward strand.
AGTAGGTCTAGGGCCACGCATCAGCTGGCGCGTGGCCCTAGCTGCGAAACAAAAAACCGACTACCAATAACCCTCTTAGGGTCCATGGCCTCGCATCTGAAACCAGCTTAAGCTATTGCTAAGAAAAACTTGCCTATTAAACCCCAGGTGTGATAGGCATACACCGAGCCATCTGGCTATCCCAGGTGACCAACCGTAATCGACTCCGAGTTCGCCCTCGGAGGAAGGAAGGGATCAATGCGATTTAACAAGGCGTTCGGCCTTGCAATTATTGTCGCAACAGCCGCGATGGCGTTCCTCGGCTCAAGCACCGTTTCGGCCCAGATACACGAAGTTGTTCTCTGTAAAGAATTAGTAACTTTATGTCCAAACGGCGCATTATGGCCATCGTTATCAACTGCATTATTTTTAGTCGAAAGCCCAGAACTAAAGAGTTCACTTGGAACCATCAAATGTGAAGATTCAATAATGACTGCCGAGCTGGCCTCAGAAATTGGCAATCCGCTGTCAAGTAAAAATACAATTATGCAGTTTGGTGTTTTACCAACACCAAAATTAGGTGCAAATTGCACGGGGCCTTGCATGAAAGAAGCCCAGGAAAATATCCACACAGCACTAGAAAAACTTGAATACATTGTAGAACCAGGGGACGTATACACGCTGCGTTTAACAGGGTTATTATTATTGTTAAACTGTCCAATCGTTGGGACTTGCACATATCGCTGGGTAGATCATGTTCTACCAATCAAACACGACGGCAGACACGAACTGCACAAAGGAGCGGAAAACCTGCCTTTAGTGGAATTCGTAGAGATTCTGACCAGGCAGACGACTCATGGCGGCAGCATATTTTGCCCGTCAACGACACTCTGGGAGGGGAATTATGTCCTGTACTTAATTCTTTCGCCAGATGGCTCGACCAGCGGCTTAGGCTGGCCGGCATTAGATGTGAAAGCCTAGCTCCAGCCTTCAAGGTTTTGACCTGAGCAAATCTAGGGCCACGCCCTGGCTAACGGGCGTGGCCCTAGCTGCGCGATGGAAGCCGACCGCCCCATAGCTCTCTGGTCTTCCCCCGGTTCGGGCGACAGCTCAGGGTTTGACCTTTCCATTCTCTGATTCTTGATCTATAGAGATCATCTCGAACTCATAGGGAGAGAGATAACCGAGTGTGGAATGCCTCCTCTCACGGTTGTAGAAGGTCTCGATGTAGTCGAAGACTGCGCTCTGCAGCTCACGCCGGTAAGACCAAGAGCGACGGCGAACGAGCTCCTTCTTCAGGGTGGCGAAGAACGACTCGGCGCGGCGTTATCGAAGCAATCGCCCCTGGAACCCATCGAGACCGCGATGCCGGCGTCGCGCGCCTTCTGGCCAAACGCGAGAGATACGTATTGCGATCCCTGATCGGAGTGATGGGTCAGGCCTGTTCCGGGCCGGCGACGAGCAAGCGCCATCTGCAGCGCGTCTGTGACCAGACCGGCCTTCATGTGCTCTGCCATCGACCAGCCGACGATCCGGCGCGAGAAGGCGTCTTGGATCGCAGCCAAGTAGACCCAGCCCTCCCAGCTGCGCAAGTAGGTGATGTCGGCGACCCACAGCACGTTGGGCCCAGCCGGGCGGAAGTCGCGCTCCACCAGGTCATCGGCGACCCTCACTCCCGGCACTCGGATCGTCGTGCGACCGCGCTTTTTGGGCACCAGGCCGCTGATCCCGGCTTCTCGCATCAGCCGCTCCACCCGCTTGCGAGAGACCCTGATCCCCTCGGCCATGCGCAGCTCGGCGTGGATGCGGGGAGCGCCGTAGACATCTCGGGCGGCGCGATGGATCGCGCGGATGCGCTCGGTCAGGAAGGCGTCTTGCAGTGCTCGCTGGGGGGGCGCTCGGCCCTCCCAGCGGTGGTAGGCGGTGCGATTCACCCGGCTCATCAACGAGATCGGGAAGTTGGCCTTCTCCGCGGCGATGAACCGGTAGGCATCGGTCACCCCCCTCGCTCTCCGGGCGAAGAAGGCCGCGGCTTTTTTCAGCACCTCCTTCTCCATTTCCAGGATGCGAACCCGTTTTCGCAGTTCACGCAGCTCGGTGCGCTCGTCGGTGCTCAGGCCCTCCGCCTTGCCGGCGTCGACATCGGCAGCTTGATCCAGTTGTGCAGGGTTTGGTTGAAGATGCCCAGGTCGCGTGCGACCTGGGCGATCAGCTTCTCGGAGATCCGGACCAGCTCGATTGCTTCAGCCGGAACTCGGGCGGGTAGGGCGGCTTGGGATTCGGCATCGACTTCTCCTTGCCGGAGTCTTTCGACCCCAGCGGTCAGGTGTCGTCGAAACCGGGGGAAGACCACTCTTAGGATCGGTCTATGGCCGCGTATCCGCAACAAGCTGGTCGTCTCCGCCGCCGACGGCCTCGACGAGATCTCAATCGCCTCCCGCACCCGCGTAATTGAGGTCTCCGAAGGCAAGACCGCCGAGCACTACATAGAAGCCGGCCGATTTCGATCTCCCGGAGACGCTTTTGGAGGAGGTGGCAGGGGGGACCCCTGAGGAGAATGCCGCGGCATCGCGAGCCGTTCTCGCCGGGGAGCCAGGCCCCCGACGCGATCTGGTCCCGCTCAACGCCGGCGCGGCTATCTATGTGGGGAGCAGCGCCGCCAGCCTCGGTGAGTGCATAACTGCCGCACGTAGCGCTATCGACTCAGGCGCGGCAATCACCCTGCTCGAGCGTTTGAGCCACTCGGCCTAGTACCAAAGAAGGTCATTCGTTAACCCAGGATCCCAGGTTGAACTATTGCTAAGGAAACCTTGCCTATTAAGCGCCAAGTGTGATAGGCATACACCGAGCCATCTGGCTATCCCAGATGACCAACCGTAATCGACTCTGAGTTCGCCCTCGGAGGAAGGAAGGAACCAATGCGATTCACCAAGGCGCTAGGCTTTGCGGCGATTGCCGCTGTGGCCGCGATGGCGTTCATCGGATCGAGCACCGCTTCGGCTCAGACACATGAAATAGTCCTCTGCAAAAAATTAGTGGCTTTATGCCCTAAAGGCGAATTATGGCCGTCGTTATCGACGATATTACTGTTAGCAAAAGAACCAAAAAAAGCCAGTAGCTTGGGAACTACTGCTTGTGAAGATTCTTTAATAACGGCGCAACTCGCTACTGAAATCGGCAACCCTCTGACAACTAAAAATATAACCATGACCGAAGGTATCTTACCCACTCCTAAATTAGGTGTTGGCTGTACCGGACCTTGCACGGGAGGAGAAAATATCCACCATGAAGTCGAAAAAATCGAATTCATTATTGAAGCAGCCAAAGGGTTAGAAGAATCGCATGGGTACGCGTTACGTTGGACTGGCTTAAGTTTATTATTAAACTGCCCTATCGTTGGAACCTGTGTATACCGTTGGGTAGATCGCGTCTCGCCGATCAAACACGATGGCAAACATGAATTGCATAAAGGCGCAGAAAACCTGCCCTTAGCGGCATTTGAAGAGACATTAAACAGGCAAACCACACACGGCGGTAGTGTATTTTGTCCAGCAACGACAACCTGGACCGCTACGTACACCTTGTATTTAGTCCACTCGCCAGATGGTCAAACCAGCGGCTTAGGCTGGCCAGCATTAGACGTGAAAGCCTAGCCCCAGCTTCGATATTTGATCTCAGCAGCTCTAGGGCCACGCCCCGGCTGGCGTGGCCCTAGCTGCGCAAAGGAAGCTGACTACCCAATAAGCCCCTAGGATCGATGGCTGCGTATCCGCGGTCAGCTTAGCTGTTACTAAGAAAACCTTGCCTATTAGGCGCCAAGTGTGCTAGGCATACACCGAGCCATCTGGCTATCCCAGGTGACCAACCGCAATCGACTCCGAGTTCGCCCTCGGAGGAAGGAAGGAACCAATGCGATTCACCAAGGCGCTAGGCCTTGCGGTACTTGCCGCAGTGGCCGCGATGGCGTTCCTGGGCTCGAGTACTGCCTCGGCCCAAAAACACGAAATAGTTCTCTGTAAACAATTAGTGGCATTATGTCCAGACGGTGAAGCATGGCCCGCGTTATCGGTCGCATTATTCTTAGCCGAAGACCCGATACTCAAAAGTGGCCTAGGAACCACCTTATGTGAAGACTCGTTAATTACGGCGGAACTTGCTTCGGAAATCGGCAACCCGCTAACCAGCAAAAATATAACCGCCCAGTTCGGCATCTTACCGACGCCCAAATTAGGTGCAAATTGCACTGGGCCTTGCACCAATGGTGCTACTGAAACTATTCACGCAGAACTTGAAAAACTCGAAGTCATCATTCAAACAAACAATGGGTTAGAAGGACAGCATGGATACGCGGTGCGCGGAACGGGCTTAGCTTTACTCTTAAACTGCCCAATCATCGGCACCTGTGTATATCGCGGCGCTGATCGTGTCTCGCCAATCAAACACGAAGGCAAACACGAACTGCACAAAGGAGCGGAAAACCTTCCCTTGGCAGAATTTGAAGAGACGCTGGAAAGGCAGACAACTCACACCGGAAGTGTATTTTGTCCATCGGCATCAGTTTGGAATTCTAGATATGCGCTCTACTTAGTTCATGCGCCAGGTGGCTCATCGAGTGGCTTAGGCTGGCCTTCGTTAGGCGTTCCAGCCTCCACTGAAGTGGTCCTGTGTAAAGACTTAGTCGAAGACGGGCACCTATGCCCTGAAGGGGAGTTTTACGCATCCGGCACAAAGCTCTTGGCCTTAGCCTCGTCTCCGGAATTCAAAGCCAGTCCGTTCGGACCGCTGAAATGCGAAGACTCAGTGATCGAAGCGGAAACCACCTCCGACATGAGCACCGAATTCGGAATCAAATTCACAAAAATCGCCTTTGGAAAATTACCCACGCCAGAATTAGGCAAAGGCTGCACGACCTGTACAGAAGGGATACACCCACCACCCGCAGTTAGTGGCGTCATCGAAATGACAGGGAATGACTATCTCCTGCGATCATCCGAAGCCTTTGAACTCTTAAGTTGCTTTGGACTAGGAGTTACATGCCTCTATGGCTCGGAAGGCCTTGAATCCTTAGTCGATGACGATGCCGGGAAACACAAACAGGCGTCTGGCGAAAAAGGCCTCGCGGAGATCTTAGTCTCGGACACGCTTTTCTTCATAAAAGGCAGTAATTTCTGCCCTGAAGAAGGGACGTGGACTGCGAATTACGTGGTTTACGGTCTTGAATCCGGAGGAGAAAAAGTTCAAGGCTGGCTGGCTTTACAGGTCGCCTTATAGGTCTGTCGCTTAAGAGGGCTTCACGTAAACGGCTCGGCGTGGTCAGGACTGCGCCGGGTCGTCCGGCTATCCCGGTCGGCCGACCGTAATTCAATTGCGCGCAACGAGCATATCGAGACTTTGACCTGGGCAGGTCTAGGGCCACGCTCCGGCTAGAGGCGTGGCCCTAGCTGCGCAAAGAAGTCGACCATCAAATAGCCCTCCTAGGATCACTGGTGGAGTGCGCTGGGGTGCCCCCGCTTTAGCGGACACTGAGCGTTGCGTCGTCTGACGCCGCGGAGGGATGTCCAGAGATGAAAAAGAGTGAAAGGGGGCGAGGGCCATACCCGCCTGAGTTCCGCCGCGAGGCCGTCGAGCCCTACCGCTTCTCGGGCAAGTCGCTGCGGGTGATCTCCGAGGAGCTGGGGATCTCGATCGAGTCGCTGCGATCTTGGGGCAAGCAGCAGGAGGTCGACGTCGGCGCGCGAGAGGGTCTCACCTCGGATGAGCGCGAGGAGCTACGAGAGCTGCGCCGCAAGGCCAGCGACTCGAACAAGAGCGGGAGATCCTCAAGCGAGCCGCGGTCTTCTTCGCAAGGGAGACCGAGACCCGGTGAGGCGTCTTCTACCGGATGATCTCGGCGGAGAAGGCCCGTTTCCCGGTCTCCTTGCAGTGTGAGCTGCTCGGCGTCAGTCGCTTGGGCTATTACGAGCGGCTGCGCGGGGGGCCGAGCGATCGCGAGATCGCCGACGAGCTGCTCACCGCGAAGATCCGCGAGATCCACAAGCGGGCCAGGGGTGTCTACGGCGCCAGGCGCGTTCATGCCGAGCTGCGGCTGGGGTCACGGCATAAAGGTGTCCAGGAAGCGGATAGAGCGCCTCATGCGCCAGGCCGGTATCTCCGGTTTGGTGACCCGAAAGCGCGGTAGCACGACGGTTCGCGTGCCTGGGTGCGGGTTGCCGATGACCTGGTCCGCCGCGGTTTTCGGCCGGTCGAGTCCAATGTGCTCTGGGTCGTCGACATTACCTACCTCTCGACCTTGGGAGGGCTGACTTTACCTGGCTACCGTTCAAGACGCCCTCTTGCGGACAATCGTGGGCTGGTCGATGGAGAACCACATGCGAGCGGAGCTCGTCTACCGCGAGAGTCCCCGGCCCAATCGAAGCGGTTTAACATCGGCGATCTTCGAGTGGATCGAGGTCTTCTACAACCGCGAGAGAAGACACTCCACCCTGGGGTATCTCTCTCAAGCAGTATGAGCAAGAGTCTCTCAAAAAGACGAAAGAAGAAAAGCCGACCTAGTCAAGCGTGTCCGGAGAAGCGGAGGGTACTCCAAACCGCCTACGTCTTACCGGTCTGTCTGCTGATAGCTGAGACTAGTAGTACAAAACAGTACTACCCAGGTACCTTAGTCAAGCTTCTTGACCTAGACGTCCTCTCCGTGGTAGCTGTATTACAAGACGCCTGACCATCTCAGACGGCCAACCAGTTCGACTTCGGCTAAACCACGAAAAAGGAGGTCATCCATGCGATCTGCAAAGGAATTTGGCTTTACGGCTATCGCTGCACTGATCACAATAATGTTCCTCAATATCAATATAGCCTCAGCCCAGGAACACAAAATAGTCCTCTGCAAACAATTAGTCACCTTATGTGGGTCGGGCGATTTATGGCCCTCGTTAACAAAAATATTTTGGTTAGCCAAAGATATTCAACTGCATACTTCAATTGGCTTAGTCTTATGTGACGATTCCATCGTGACGGCAGAGCTAAGCGAAGAAATTGGCTCACCTCTGAAAACCAAAAATATTACCGCCGCTTGGGGAGCCTTACCTACGCCTACCTTAGGCGAAGGATGTAAAGGGGTATGCGTTGAGTCTGGTGGAACACCAAACAAAGAGAGCATCCACATAACCGTGGAAAGCATGGAATTTATACTTGAGCCTGAACACAAATATTCACTGCGGTTAACGGGATTACTTTTACTCTTAAACTGTCCGTTTGTCGGAACTTGCGTCTATCGTGGCGTAAACGTGGTAGCGCCAATCAAACACGATGGTTTACACGAAGCTCACAACTTCGGGGATCCGCTAAATCTGCCCTTAGCGGACTTTTCAGAGACATTAAATAGGCAAGTTACCCATGGCGGAAGCGTCTTCTGTCCAAGTACCGCAACCTGTTTAGCAAATTATGTGCTCTATTTAGCTAAATCACCCAGCAGCGCTGAAGGCTTAGCCTGGCCCGCGTTAGACAAGTAAGGCGATTTAGGTCGGCGAGCAATACGACCAAGCGATTGATCAAAAGTGGGCCCCCGTGCATGCACGTGGCCCCACAGACCAGCTGGTTTCAGGTGCATCAAATAAACTCTGATCCACTGCTTAAAGCTTAAAATTTGAGTATGACTTTTGGAGTGTTACCTACGCTCATCTTAGCGCAGGGGTAAAGGTGTATACATTGAGCCAGGGGAATTGGTTTAACGTTAATTATTAATTGTCCGTTGCTGGAACCTGTGGGTATCGTGGTGTGAACGTGAACGTAGTAGCCCCGATCAAACACAATAGTTTACACAGTGCTCAATAACAGTGGCATTCCATCGAACTACCTTTAGCAGAATTCGGTGAGACACTGAACAGGCAACGACTCACGGCGCGTAAGTATCTTCCGTCCATCCACAACAAGATGGACAGCTAACTATGTACTGTACTTAATCAAAGCAACGAGCGGAGAAAGAATGATTAGCCTGGCTGTTTTTAGAATCCGAAAATCCCAACGCTCACCCAAGTCGTCTTGTGTAAAAGATTAGTTGACGATGGTGGTCGCTGTCCTGAAGGGCACTACCATTCAATAGGTACGAAGCTCTTGGCGTTAGCTTCGCAACCGGAATTTAAAGCGAGCCCATTCGGTGCGCTCAAATGCGAAGATTCGGTCGTGGAAGCTGAAACCACGTTGAGAATAGGTGAGGAATTCGGAATCAAATTCACAAAAATTGCCCTCGGTAGATTACCCAATCCGGATTTAGGCAAAGGCTGTACGACATGCACGGAAGGGGTGCACCCACCGCCAGCGGTTAGCGGAGTAATTTAAATGACAGGTGATGACTATTTCTTGAGATCTTCTGAAGTCTTCGAACTCTTAAGTTGCTTTGGGTTGGGAGTTACATGCTTGTATGGATCGGAAGGGAAAGAAGTTCAAGGCTGGCTTGCCTTATACGGGCTGTTATAGAAATTTTGCTCAGTTAATCTTGATCTAGAGGCCAGAACGTGATACGACTACGGTGAGCCGTCTGGCAATCCCAAGCGGCCAACCGTAATTCAATTCCGGTGCCATGCCGCCGGATGAGGGAGACAGATAATGCAATTCGTAAAGGCATTTGGCCTTGCAGCCCTTGCTGCTGTGGCCGCAATGGCATTCCTGGGCGCAGGTTCGGCGTCTGCTCAGGAACATACGGAAATAGTCCTCTGTAAAGAATTAGTAAAATTATGCGGCGATAAACAGTTATGGCCAGCATCGACGATACTCTCGGCATTAGCTACAAATCCGGAACTCAAAACTTCCATAGGAAATATAACCTGTGAAGATTCGGTGGTCACCGGTGAGCTGGAGAATGAAATTGGCACAACTCTGACGAGTAAAAGCCTCAGTGTTACCTTCGGTAAATTACCGACACCTACTTTAGGTACTGGATGCACGGGAGTTTGTGTTGAATCTGGTGGTAAACCAAATCCGGAAAGTATTCATGTGGAACTAACTGAACTTTCGGTTACCGTCGGGGCTGAAGATAAATATTCCCTCCAAGGAACTGGTTTAGCATTAATCTTAAACTGTCCCCTGGTTGGGACTTGCGTCTATCGTGGTGAAAAAGTGGTATCGCCGATATCGCATGATGGTTTACATGCAGCGCATCCTGATCCTACTAATTTGCCTTTAGCTAGGTTTGAAGAGACGCTGACTAGACAAGCAAGTCACGGTGGAAGTGTTTTCTGCCCGGCCACCTCACTATGGATCGCTAATTACGTTTTGTACTTAGCAAAAGCGCCCAATGGGGAAACTGGGTTAGTATGGCCTGCTTTAGATAAAAAAGTCTGAATTCTGTCTATAGTCATTAGCTGGAAAATGGGGAGCCACTTATATAGGTGGCTCCCCATTTAATTTGAAGACGGGGCTGGTTGCGTCGGTATTACTCGAAGGTCGCTTTACTCAGTAGAGCTTGACAGGCTATGTGGGCGTGATATCGTTTTGCCGAGCCGTCTGGCAATCCCAGGCGGCCAAACCGTAATTCAATTTCGGCGCCATGCCGCCGGAAGAGGGAGACAGATAATGCAATTCGTAAAGGCATTTGGCCTTGCAGCCCTTGCTGCTGTGGCCGCAATGGCATTCCTGGGCGCAGGTTCGGCGTCTGCTCAGGAACACAAAATAGTTCTCTGTAAAAAATTAGTAACTTTATGTGGCGTTAATGATTTATGGCCTTCGTTAACGAAAATTTTCGCTTTAGCAGAGGACCCAGAACTACAGACGTCGATTGGCAATATCTTATGCGAAGATTCACTGGTGACAGCTGAATTGGCAGAAGAAATTGGATCACCATTGAAAGCAAAAAATATAACTGCTACTTTCGGCAAATTACCGACGCCTACATTAGGCACTGGATGCGAAGGAGTATGTGTCGAATCCGGTGGTAAACCAAATGTGGAAAGTATTCACGCAGAGATACAGTCGCTCGAAGTCATTGTTGAACCTGAAAACAAATACTCTCTGAGGGGAACTGGTTTAGCGTTAATCTTAAATTGCCCGCTCGTTGGAACTTGTGTCTATCGTGGCGAAAACCTTATATCCCCAATTAAACATGACGGCTTACATTTAGCTCATAAATTTGAAGATCCCTCTAATCTGCCATTAGCGGAATTCAAAGAGACACTGAATAGACAGACATCTCACGGTGGAAGCGTTTTCTGCCCGGCTACGTCTCTTTGGTTGGCGAACTACACGCTGTACTTAGTGAAAGCTCCAAGTGGTACCGAAGGCTTAGCATGGCCGGCATTAGATAAATGAGCCGAGCAATGTAGAAGCCTCCCGGTCTTTGGCCTTGGAGGTTGGAGAAATAGGGCTGCGCCTATAGGCGCAGCCCTATTTGCATGCCGACGCAGGCTCGTTCCAAATCAGTCATTCAAGATTCCTTGACAAGTATGCTTTCGTACCATATAGTACTCGTCGGGACTGGGAGTCTGCGTAGTCGGCGAGTCGGCGTCGTGCCAGTGTTACGCGGATTGTGATCGCAATGTGGCCAATATGGCAAGGGACGGACGAAAGCATGCTTCGTGGCAAAGGGGAAGAGATGCAAGGTGGGAGGCTTGGGGAGATGTTTCGATGGGATGCCAAGCTGTGGGTTTACCTACTAGTGGGGGCGTTTATGCTGGTCATTGTCCCTCACGCTGGGGCGGAACCACTGCAGACTCACTCGTATGACCCTGTGCTCTCCATCAGCGAGAGTTCTGAACCAGACACCGAAGATCCGGTTCCCGATCCAGGGCCAATTCATCCGTCACCTCGTTTCCAACAGCCCTGTGGTGTTGTTGCTGACCCCATGGGCAATATCTATATTTCGAGCCCCGACCTCGTTATGGGATCGGTGGTAGCCAGTCGCCTCGACGTATTTAATGCAGAGGGAGAGTTTCTGACGCGTGTTGATGTCGCGGATAATGTGGCTTGCGGCCTCGGAGTCGACTCTGACGGCGTGGTCTACGCTGGCGGAATCGAAGGAGATCAGATCGCTGTTTTCACACCTAGTGAGTATCCCCTAACAGTTAGCACTACTTACGAGCTCGCTAAATCGTTTGACCCTGAAGCCGCACTTGGGTGCCCTCCGCGAGCCGTAGCAGTGGATCGTTCAAACGATCACTTTTATCTAAGCGGAGCTTGTCGAGTTCTTGAATATGGTAGTGCCGCTGAAGGGTCGCCTCCGAACGGAGAGGTTCCTACTGTTCTCGGTGAAATTCCCGGTGAACTGCAGAGACTTTCAGGTATGGACGTCTATGGTCTAAATCATGATATCTACACTGCTGTGTTGAGAGCTACGAGTCCGGGAAATGTTCCTAGACCATCGGCGGTTCTGGTTTTTGACGGTAATGACGGTCACGTAAAGTGCGAAGTGCTCAGCGTTGACGTCCCCGGGGGTCTCGAATTCGGCCTCGGCGCGTCCGTAGCCATAGACCAGTCAACTGGAGATCTATACGTCTATAGCATCAAGCAAGGTCAAGTGTACAAGTTTGGAGCCCCCAACAGTGGAGAGTGTGAATTTCTAGGCACCTTGCCGGAGCCGCCGCAACTGAAAGGGGATGATCCGCTTGGCGATATTGCTGTTGATGCTCCAATCATTAAAGGCGAACCGGCTTATGGCAGCCCAAACGAAGGTTATGTTTACGTCACTTCAGGGAAGAGCGCCAGCACTTCTCATGTGTTCGCGTATAAGCCGAACCAGATCAGCTCACCCGAAATTAAAGGCCAGAACGTCATAGATATTACTGAGGCGGCAGCAACCCTATTTGCGGAACTCAACCCGGGCGGTCTGGACGCTTCGTATCACTTTGAGTACACAACTCAAGCGGACTTCGAAACAAATGAATACGCCAATGCTATTAGTGTACCTGTTCCCGATGGGTATATTGACGGGAGCGGAACGTTTTCTCCCATTTCTGAGCGGATTGTTGGACTTAAGGACGGAGTTAATTATCGATTTCGTCTTGTCGCAAGCAACTGCGAATCCGAAGGTTCGGAACTCGAAAAATGTACGACCTCGGGTGAAGGTATGCCGGGCGATACGGGTAGCGACGTAAGCTTTGCAACGTACCCAGCTCCACCCGTGCCGGAACCTTGCCCCAATGCTGCTTTGCGAGTTCAGCAATCCGCCAGTCTGCCGGATTGCCGCGCTTACGAGCTGGTCACGCCTCCAGATACAGGCGGGCACGTTCCGAGGATCTCGATCCTAGGCTTGGGATTTGGCGAAGTGAGCTTTACTACACCTCCTGCCTCTGCCACCGGCAATAGTGTCGTTTTTGGTAGTAACAGTGGAGCGCTTCCTGGAATAGGTGGTGGTGGCTTTTTTGACACTTATCTAGCGTCGCGGACCGAAGTAGGCTGGACGAGCCAGTTCACAGGGCTGTCGGGTGCCCAAGCAGAGAGGCCTAGGCCTGGTGGTGTTTCAGCTGATCATCTTTACTCTTTCTGGAACGTGGAAGAGGGTCAAGGTACCTTTTCAGATGTCGTGACCGATTATGCGCAGTACCTCAGGGGACCTGTAAATTCAGGCCACAGTCCAAATTGCTCGGTAAAATCCGAACCCGAAGGCCGTTTCGAGGTGATTGGCTGCGGCAATCTCGCGGCGGAACCGAAGGCGGCAGGCAGATTTATCAGTTCAAATGGTCAACATGTTATTTTTGACACAACGGGGAAGTCGGATCCGGTACAGCTAGAAACGTGCGCACCACCTACTGGTATCGGTGCTATTTACGATCGTGTTCCTGGTGGACCAACGCATTGCATCTCGATTCCTCCAGCTAATGCCTCGCTCGAACTCGAAGAAGAATTTGAAACAGAGGATCCCGTATATAAAGGAACCTCTGCTGATGGAACGACAGTGGTTTTCGCGGTCGGGGACGCACTTTATGCTCGGTTGGACAATATCGAGACTCTTCAGATAGCCGCAGGGACCACTGCCTTCGCCGGAATCTCCCACGATGGCGACCGGGTTTTCTATTTGGATAACTCAACAGGTCTTTCTGTGCCGCAGGGGGAGATTTATATGTGCGAGCTTGGATTGGGATCCTGTGGCGCTGGTCAACCTCAGCAACCTGTTCAGATTGGCTCTGGTGGCGAGTCCATCATGGTGAATGTTTCGTCTGATGGCTCGCGCGTTTACTTTATTTCGCAGAAATCTCTGGGTGGGGAAGAAAGCGAAGAGGGCGAAAGTAATTTCTATACCTGGAATGAAAGCGTGTTGGAGTTTATTGGTGTTCTTGATCCGCTTGATATTGAGGATGTCAGTATGGGTCAAGGACTCGGCCGATGGGTGACGAGCGCACTTTCGCCTCGTCCAACTGCAACCATTGGTATTGCGCAGGTCCCAGCTAGATCAACTTCAGACGGTAAAGTACTGGTCTTCGAGTCCCGAGCCAATCTGACCAACACCAGCTATGACGACGATGGGCATTTGCAAGTTTTTCGCTATGAGTCGGAAGCAACTGATAGCGAACGGTTGATATGTGTGTCCTGTAATCCCACGGGTGGAGTCGCAGCCTCCGACGCGCGCTTGCAGATTCCCCAGGAAGGCCAACTCGTATCAACTAACCCGTCGCCAGTGAATGCAATTAGCTCTATAGCTAATGTCTCAGCCGACGGAGCAATGGTCTTTTTTCAGAGTAGAGATCGGCTAGTGTCGAGAGACTTGGATGGCAAGCTTGATGTTTATGAGTGGGAGACAGAGAAAACCGGAGGCTGTGATCGGAATGATGGTTGCCTTTCGCTGATTTCCTATGGGCGTAGTACTGCAGACGACTACCTGTACGCAATGACACCCGATGGTCAAGATGTTTTTTTCCTTAGTGGAGACACACTTGCCAGTGAGGATCCGGATGGAATCCCGTCTATCTATGACGCGCGAATCGCTGGTGGCTTTCCGTCAGCGATTCCGTCGGAGGATGCGTGCCTTGACGAAGCCTGTCAGCCGGCTGTTGTGGCACCAACTGACTTGACACCAGCCAGCTCGACATTCGAAGGTCCAGGCGACCCTCGCAAGCGCGGTCGTGCAGCCGGACGTCCCTGTCCCAGGGGTAAGCATAAGGTCGCCAAGAATGGCAGGGCTCGCTGCGTCAAACGAAGGCAGAAGAAGCAAGGCCGACAGCGGGGGAGTCGCCTTTCTAGCGCAGGCGGGAGGGCTGCACGATGAAGTGGCTCGCGGCATTCTCGATTGCAGCATGTGTGGGGGCTATGTGCGCTGTTCCCGCGTACGCAGATCCGAGCGAATTTGCGGTCGAAGAGGTGAGTGCGTCAGTTGCGACGGCTCAGGCTGGAGGTCATCCGGACTTCACAGTTACTCTTCGCCTGAGAAAGGATTCCGAAGGGAAATTGCCTTCGACTACGGGGAAGCTCTCTTTTGAGCTTCCGCCGGGCCTATTGGGTAACCCGAACGCGATTCCTAAGTGCACGGTGGTGCAGCTGCTAGGTACTGATCCCGAAGACCCATCGAATGAAACTGGCTGCCCGCAGGCGTCGCAGGTAGGAGTCACCGAAGTCGAACTTTTCGATGCAATGGGCAATCTCCTCTCGTTTCGCGAGCCAATCTTTAATCTAGAGCCTCGCTATGGTGAGCCGGCCCGATTTGGGTTCATCGCTCAGCTCGTTCCGGTTCTGATCGACACTGAGCTGCGCCCGGATCATGAATACTCGGCGATAGCGAGGGTTGAAGGACCGAGCGCCCTCATCCCGCTGCTTTCAGCAACCAGTACCTTGTGGGGGGTCCCGGCTGACGAGAGCCATGACGAAGAGAGAATCACCGCCTATGAGGCGGTCCACAATAGCGGCTCGCCAGACACCCCTAATGGCAAACGCCCTGCCGGCCTTGTGCCAGTTCCCTTTATGGTTAGTCCAACCCGTTGTGGGCAGACGCAAGGCGTGAACATTACGGCTATTCCTTACGCCCAGCCATTGTTGGAAGCCAAAGCCTTCGCGCCGTTGCCTTCCAACGATGGATGTGACCTGCTCGAGCTTGAACCCAAGATGGCACTGCGCCCAACATCGGCAAATGCTGAGACTGGCTCGGGGCTAGGCGTCGAGCTGTCGCTGCCCACGGACGGGTTGGAGAATCCTCATCTCTACGCCGGAGCTGCTCTTAAGAGAACTAGGGTTGCTCTTCCCGAGGGCATGGCAATCAACCCCTCTCAAGCGGAAGGCCTGGGGGTTTGCTCACTAGCGGATTTCGCCCTGGAGACTGCCGCCTCGCTTCCCAATGAGGGTTGCCCAAACACATCGAAGATCGGCAGCGCAATCGCCGAGAGTCCATTGATTGACAAATCCATCGAAGGTTCACTCTATGTCGCGAAGCCATACGACAACCCCTTCAATTCACTGATAGCGGTCTATTTTGTCTTCAAGGTGCCCAGCCGCGGGGTGATTGTCAAGCTTCCGGCCAAGGTCGAGCCCGATCCCAATACGGGACAGCTGATAACCACTGTTGACGACATACCGCTAGTAGCGGTGGGGAGCAGCTTCGAGCTGCGCTTTCGTGAAGGCGCTAGGGCTCCACTGATCACTCCACCAACATGCGGCGTCTACCAATCTACAGCGGAACTTAGCTCATGGGCAGCGCCTGATGAGCCTGTCGTAGTTCACCCGAGCTTCCAGATAACGGGAGGGGTAAGCGGAGGTCCATGCCCGGAAGGAGCCCCGCCCTTCCGCCCGGGCTTTACGGCAGGTACGCTGAATAACAATGCGGGCTCTTATTCGCCCAGCTATTTGCGCTTGACCCGATCTGACGGGGACCAGAGTCTGACCAAGTTTGCGACTACGCTCCCGCTTGGCCTAACCGGGAAGCCTGCGGGCGTCGCGCGCTGCCCCAATATTGCGATCGAGGCTGCCAAGGGAAAGAGTGGTCAAGAAGAGCTTTTGAGACCGAGTTGTCCGGCGGGCTCGGAAATAGGGCACACGCTCGGCGGAGCCGGAGTGGGTTCAGTGCTCACGTATGTAGGCGGCAAGCTTTACCTTGCTGGACCCTACAACGGTGCCCAGCTCAGCGTCGTAGCCATAGTCCCAGCGGTTGCCGGTCCCTTCGATGTTGGTACTATCGTAGTCCGCCAAGCTCTCAGCCTCGACCCCGACACCGCCCAGATCCGAGTCGATGGCTCTCGGTCAGATCCCTTGCCGCACATCCTCGCTGGGATCCCCTTGAGGGTGCGAGACATCCGTGCCTATGTTGACCGCTCCGAATTCACCCTCAACCCAACCAGCTGCGACCCAGCGGCATTCAAAGCGCAGCTCTGGGCGGGAGGCCTTGACGTCTTCAGTAGTGCGGATGACTCACCGGTATCCCTCACTTCGCGCTTCCAGGCGGCAAACTGCTCGTTCCTGGGCTTCAAGCCAAAACTATCGTTGAAGTTGTCTGGCGGCACTCGTCGTGGGGCCTACCCCGCTCTCCGTGCGGTGTTGAAGCCCCGACCTGGAGACGCCAATATCGACTTCGCCCAGGTCACCCTGCCCCGCTCTGCTTTCATCGAGCAGTCGCACTTCCGCACGATATGCACACGAGTCCAATTCAACGCCAACCAGTGTCCGGCGGGATCCGTCTATGGTCGCGTCAGAGCTTTCACGCCACTGCTGGATGAGCCCCTGGAAGGTCCAGTCTATCTACGCTCTTCTAGTAACCCACTGCCCGACCTTGTTTTTGCCCTCCGCGGCATCGTCGACATTAATGTTGTTGGACGAGTGGATTCCGTCAAAGGAAGGCTGCGCAGTACTTTCTCCAACCTTCCCGATGCACCGGTTTCCAAAGCCGTACTAACAATGCAGGGTGGCAAAAAGGGCTTGTTCGTCAACTCAACTAATCTCTGCGCCGGAATCCAGCACGCTAGCGCAAAGCTAGATGGTCAAAACGGCAAGCCCTACCACTTCAATCCTACTGTCCGAAACAGCTGCGGAAACAAAGGGGAGAGCAAGAAAAGCATGCAAAAGGGAGGACGCTGAGCCAGGCCGGGTTTGACGGAGACCCTGATCTACCCCCAATCTGATGGAGTGAGTCCTGTTTCTAGAGTCCTTCGGCCCCAAGGAGGATTCAGATGCCCCACAGGTACCCAGAAGAGATTCGCCGTCAGGTGATCGAGCTAGCTCGATCAGGCACGCTGGCAAACACAATTTGCACAAAGGTGCGGAAAACCTTCGGCTTGGAAATGACCTGCCTCTACGGGTCGGACGGCCTCGAATCTTTAGTCGACGCGGATGCCGGTAAACATAAACTGGCCACGAGCGAAGCGGGCTTGGCGGAGATCCTAGTCTCGGAGACGCTCTCCTTCATCAAAGGAAGTAACTTTTGTCCGGAAGCCGGAACCTGGACCGCCAACTACGTGGTCTATACCCTGGAAACGGGGGAAAAACGGCCCAAGGCCGGCTGGCTTTATATGCGAGTTTATAGGCCCTCTTTTGGTCAAGAAAGCTTGACGCAAACGGCTCGGCGTGGTAGGACTACGCCGAGCCGTCTGGCTATCCCAGTCGGCCAACCGTAATTCAATTCCAGTTCATCACTGGAGAGGGAGATAAAGAATGCGATTTGCCAAGGCATTGGGCCTTGCGGCGATTGCCGCAGTGGCCGCGATGGCGTTCATCGGAACTGGCACTGCGTCGGCCCAGGAAAAACATGAAATCACTATTTGTGAAAAATTAGTGGTGTTATGTCCCGAAGGTGAGTTATGGCCCTCGTTATCGGTGGCGTTATTCTTAGCCGAAAACCCGGAACTGAAAAGCTCGCTGGGCACCATTAAATGTCCAGACTCGGTAATTACGGCGGAACTTGCGGACGAAGTCAATGAACCGCTGACGAGTAAAGGGATAACCGCACAGTTTGGTGTCTTACCGACACCCGAATTAGGTGCAAGCTGTACAGGACCCTGTACTAATGGCACTGCAAAAAATATCCACGCAGAACTCGAAAAACTCGAAATCATCATTGAAACAGTAGCTAAAGAAAAATTAACCGAATACCACAAATACGCTGTACGCGGAACTGGTTTAGCCTTACTCTTAAACTGTCCGATCGTTGGTACCTGCGTGTATCGCGGCGTTGACCGCGTCTCGCCCATCAAACATGACGGTAAACACGAACTCCACAAAGGCGCAGAAGACCTGCCCTTAGCGGAATTCGAAGAGCCTCTGGAAAGGCAGACCACCCACGGTGGCAGCGTTTTCTGTCCGGCCACGTCTATCTGGAATGCTAAATACACGCTCTACTTAATCCATGCACCAGGTGGTAAAACCGGCTTAGGCTGGCCGTCGTTAGACGTCAAAAAAGCAGCTTAGTTGGTAGCTCGTGGGATTGACTTAGGTCGATCTCTCAAGTTGCAGAACGAGGGTCGCGTATTTATGCGTGGCCCTCGTTTTGTGATGCCCTGTAGTGATCGGACGAAGCTTAGGCTTTGAAAAAACCGCGTGCGTCTCTTGACAGAGCCTTTGAAGTTTTTTATGATGTCTTCTGCTTCGAGTCATCTGGCTTCCTGGAGCCAGTCGACTCAAAGGCTAGATCGCACTGCAAGCTAAACCGCATTACAAAGGCCTAGGGAGGGCCAATGCTGCACCACAAGGTGGGGGTTAACGTGTTCATCGTGCTGGCACTTTTCGTCGCGGCGGTGTTGCCGTGCGCCGCAGCTGCAGCAGGGGGCTCCTACGTGTATCACCCTGCTCTGTCGCTGAACGAGGCGGGTCCCGGATTCGTTGACCTCGAAGACCCGATTCCAGATCCGGGTCCGAATCACCCAGAACCGCGCTTCGAAGCGCCCTGCGGTACCGATACCGATCGGCTCGGCAATATCTATATTTCGAGTCGAAAACTGGTAAGCGGTTCTACGGTTGCCAGCCGGCTTGATGTCTTTAGTTCAGAAGGCAAATTCCTGAGCAGGACGGAAGTCGACCACAGCGCTGGCTGTGGTCTTTCTGTCGATTCGGAAGGCGTCGTCTACACCGGTGGTATCGAAGGGGACCAAGTCGACGTGTTCACGCCCAGCGTCTTTCCCCCTCAGGTTGGCACGAAATACTCACTGGCCCATGTGATCAAACCGATCACCATTGGTTGCCCCCTGCGTTCGCTGGCGGTGGATCAGTCCAACGATCATCTCTACGTCGGCGGAGAATCATGTGGCATCGTCGAGTTCGGCAGCGCCGCGGAGGGCTCACCCGTATTGGGAAAATTCTTCCCCGCTGCACTACAAAACGGTTTTGATGAAAACCGGAAGCTATCCGGAATCGATCTCAATGGCCACAATCAGGATGTCTACGCAGCGCTGACGGTATCGAAAGCGGGGGGAAAACCCGTCTCCACGGTACTTGTCCTCGATCGGGGTGACGGACATATCAAGTGCGAAGTTTCGGGCGCCGAAACGCCCGGCGACTTGGAATTCGGTCTCGGCGCCTCCTTGGCAGTAGACCAGTCCGATGGTCACTTCTTCGTCTACAGCATCAAGCAGGGAGCAGTCTATATTTTCGACCCACCCAGCGAAGGAGAATGCGAGTTCGTTGGCAAACTGCCTAAACCACCAACGCTCAAAGGGGACGACCCGCTGGGGGATATCGCGGTCGACGATCCGCTCATCAGCGGCGAAGCGGGCTATAGCAGCCCCAACGAAGACAACGTGTACGTCACCTCCGGAACCGCAAAAGCCGCTAGCGCGTCCCATCTGTTCGCGTATCGGCATCGGGAGCCGGGGCCTCCGGAAATCGAAGACCAGGAAGCTCGCGACATTGCGGAAACCGAGGCCGTGCTTCGGGCGCAGCTCAACCCAGGTGATCTGGACACGACTTACCACTTCGAGTACACGACCCAGGCGGATTTCGATGCCAACGGGTACGCGAATGCGATTCTCGCGCCAGTCCCAGATGGGTTCATGTCGGAATCCATCCCATTCGGTCCGGTCACGGCGGCGATCACCGGCCTCGAACCCGGTGTGGCGTACAGGTTCCGACTCGTGGCGAGCAACTGCGAGGCGGAAGAATCCCTGCCCGGCGAATGCCTAACCGAAGGCGAAGGTACGCCGGGCGGCGAAGGGAGCGACGAGAGCTTCTCGACCTACCCGCCTTCGCCGATCTCTCCACCTTGTCCCAATGCGGATCTGCGCGTCGGTCGGTCCGCGTCGCTGTCGGACTGCAGGGCTTATGAGCTGGTCACACCGCCAGATACCAACGGCCACGTCCCGAAGATCTCGATCCTCGGGCTCGGTTTCGGGGAGATGATCTTCGATAGCACCCCGATCTCCCTCGATGGCAACAGCGCAGTTTTCGGAACCAACAGTGGCGCGTTGCCCGCAGTCGGCGGCGGCGGCTTCTTTGACGCCTATCGTGCGTCACGCGACCCCGACCTTGGTTGGCAAACCCAGTTCGCAGGTCTGTCCGGTGCTCAAGCCGAGCGTCCGAGGCCTGGTGGAATTTCGTCTGATCACCTCTACTCGTTCTGGAATGTCGAAGAAGGTGAAGGAACGCTCGCGAATCCGGTCACCGACTATGCGCAGTATTTGCGCACCCCACTTGGCATCGAACCCAGCCCAAACTGCGCGGTGGAATCCGAACCGGTGGGCGGCATCGAACTGATTGGCTGCGGCAGCCTTGGAGGCGAACCCCAGGCGGCCGGCAGGTGGATCAGCGCGGGGGGTGGGCACGTCATCTTCGACACCGGCGGCAAGTCGGATCCGGTGCAGCTCGAGCCCTGTGCCCCCCTCACCGGCGTTAGCGCTATCTACGACCGCACCCCGGGTGGGCCGACCCGCTGCGTTTCAGTCCCCCCAGCGGACGCTTCCGCGGAAACCAAAGTCTTGTTCGAAACCAAAGACGCGACATACAAGGGAGCCTCGGCCGACGGGACGACGGTCGTCTTCGCGGTCGCCGGTGTGCTCTACGCGCGGCTGGACAATGCCGAAACCGTCGAGGTGTCTACGGGGAACGCGACCTACGCCGGGGTCTCCGGTGACGGCGATCGGGTCTTCTACCTCGACGAAGCAACGGGGGTGCCGATTCCGCGCGGCGAGCTCTTCGCCTGCGAGGTCGTAGCCGGTCCCTGTGGTCCGCCGGGCCAGGAGCCGCTCCAGATCGGCTCCGGTGGAGAATCGGTTGTCGTCAATGTCTCTGCCGATGGCTCCCACGCCTACTTCATCTCACCGAAAGAGCTAGACGGCGAAGAGGGCGAGGAAGGGAAAGACAACCTCTACGCATGGGACGGGAAAGCGTCGCACTTCATTGGCGTCCTCGACCCACTTGACGTTAACGACGCGCTGACCGGACTTGGGCGCTGGATCTCCGATGCCCTCGCGGTTCCTCCCGGTGCTGACGTAGGTCCCGCCAGGGACCCCTCGCGCACGACGCCAGACGGCACGGTCATGGTTTTTGAGTCCCGCGCCGATCTCCTCGGCACGGGCTACCAGAACGAAGGGCACTCTCAGGTCTTCCGCTATGACAGCGAGGCCGAAGTCGGCGATCAGCTCGTCTGCCTCTCCTGCAATCCGACCGGAGAAGTGGCGCGCACCGATGCCCGCCTGCAGATTCCCGAAGAAGGCCAGCTCGTCTCGACCAACCCGTCTCCGGTCAACGCGATCACCCACATCCCCAACGTCACGGTGGACGGGGAGACCGTCTTCTTCCAAAGCGGCGATCGCCTCGTGCCTGCCGATCTCGACGACAGGCTCGACGTCTACGAGTGGATGGCGCAGGACACGGGCGGCTGCAAACGGGAGAACGGCTGCCTGGCGCTGATTTCATATGGACGCAGCAGCGGCGACGACTACCTCTACGCGATGACCCCCAGCGGGAGCGACGTTCTCTTCCTCACTAATGATGTGCTCGTCGGCCAGGATCTCGACGCGACCCCGTCGATCTACGATGCGCGGGTCGGCGGCGGCTTCCCGGTGCCAACAGGACCACACCCATGCGTGGGCGAAGAATGCCAACCCCTGGCGTTCGCCCCGGAGGACACGGCTCCGGCGAGCTCAAGCTTTGAAGGGCTGGGAAGCGTGCGCGAAGACCGCGCGAGGCCGAGGCGCTGCCCGAAGGGCAAGCGAAGGGTTGGCTCCAAAGGCAGGGGCCGTTGTGTCGTTCGCCGCGGTAAGCACGGCCAGCGCCGAGGGCGTCATAGAGCCAACGTCGAGCCGAGGGTGACGCGATGAGACGACTCGTCATCGCGCTCGTCGTTACGCTTGCAGCCGGCGCGTTCGCTGCAGGCGCCCAGGCGGACCCGAGCGAATATGCGATCGAGTCAGCCAGTGCCTCGCTGTCCACGACGCAGGCCGGCGCCCACCCGAATCTCACCATCACCTTCCGGCTCGAGAAAGATCCTGAAGGCAAGCTGCCGTCGACCACGAGCGTGGCCTCCTTCAAGCTCCCGCCCGGCCTCCTCGCCAACTCAAACGCGATCCCCCAGTGCACCACGGGGCAGCTGCTGAGCACCGACCCCGAAGATCCTTCGAATCAAACCGGCTGCCCACAGGCCTCGCAGGTTGGCGTCACCGAAGTCGAGCTTTTTAACGCCCAAGGCGACCTGCTCACCTTCAAGGAGCCGATCTTCAACATGGAGCCTCACGGCGAGCCGGCTCGCTTCGGCTTCATTGCAGAGCTAGTGCCGGTTTTGATCAGCGCCGAAGTGCGCCCCGAGGACGAATACGCCGCCGTCGCCAGGGTCGAAGGCCCCAGTTCGCTGGTGCCCCTGCTCTCTGCCAGCAGCACCCTCTGGGGTGTGCCAGCAGACGAAAGCCACGACACCGATCGAATCACTGTCTATGAGGCCGCCCACACCGGTGGCGTCCCCGACACGCCGAGCGGCAAACGGCCCGCTGGCCTCGCCCCGGTTCCCTTCACGCTCAACCCGACCCGTTGCGGGCACCCGCAGGGCATCGACCTCACCGCCATCCCCTACGCCCTGCCCTCGTTGGAAGCCAAAGCCTTCGCACCACTGCCGCCGAACACCGGTTGCGAACTGCTCAGCTTCGAACCCGCGATGTCGATACGGCCGACGGCCACCCAGGCCGAGAGCGGAACCGGCCTTCAGGTCGAGCTCTCGCTGTCGGTCGAGGGCCTCGAGGATCCAGACCTCCCCGTTGGCGCCGCCGTGCGGGAAACAAAGGTCACGCTGCCCGAGGGTATGACGGTGAACCCCTCGCAGGCGGCTGGGCTCGGCGTCTGCTCGTCGGCCGAGTTTGAGCGGGAGACCGCCAGCTCGCTGCCCAACGAGGGCTGCCCGGAGACGTCGAAGATCGGCAGTGCGGTGGGTGAGAGCCCGTTGATCGACGAGCCGGTCGAGGGCTCCCTCTACGTGGCGAAGCCCTACGAGAACCCCTTCGGCTCATTGCTCGCAGTCTATTTCGTCTTCAAGGTCCCGAGCCGAGAGGTGATCGTCAAGCTCCCTGCCAAGGTCGAGCTCGACCCGCAGACCGGGCAGCTCGTGACGACGGTGAAAGACATACCGCAGGTGGCCGTAGCGAGCAGCTTCGAGCTTCGCTTCCGCGAGGGCCCGCGCAGCCCGCTGGTAACGCCGCCTGCCTGTGGGCGCTACGAGTCGACCGTCGAGCTGACCTCGTGGGCGGCGCCAGGCAAACCGGTGATCCTGCACCCGCCCTTCGAGATCGTCGGCGGGGTGAACGGTGGTCCCTGCCCCGTGGGCGTACAGCCGTTCCGGCCGAGCTTCACGGCCGGAACGCTGAACAACAACGCGAGTTCTTTCTCATCCACCTACCTTCGCCTGACTCGTCAGGACGGCGACCAGGAGCTGACGAGGTTCTCGGCGACACTCCCGCCAGGGCTGACCGCCAAGCTGGCAGGGGTCTCGCGCTGCCCCGATCAGGCGATCGAGGCAGCCAAGGCCAAGACCGGCATGCAGGAGCAGGCGAGTCCCAGTTGCCCGGCGAGTTCTGAGATAGGCCACGTCCTCGGCGGCGCCGGGGTCGGCTCGGTTCTCACCTACACAGAAGGAAAGCTCTACCTCGCCGGTCCGCACAACGGCGCCCAGCTCAGCGCCGTGGCGATAGTTCCCGCGGTTGCTGGCCCGTTCGACGTGGGGACCGTCGTCGTGCGCCAGGTGCTTGGCCTAGATCCCGACACGGGCCGGGGACGCGTCGACGGCTCGCGCTCGGAGCCATTGCCTCGCATCCTCGCTGGGATTCCACTCAGGGTCCGTGACGTGCGTGCCTTCGTCGATCGGCCGGAATTCACTCTGAACCCGACGAATTGCGATCCGTTCTCATTCAAAGCCCAGCTTTGGGGTGGAGGTCTCGACGTCTTCAGCTCTGCCGACGACGTGCAAACCTCGCTTGGCTCGCGCTTTCAGGCTGCCAACTGCGCCGTGCTCGGCTTCAAGCCCAAGCTCTCGCTGAAGCTCAAAGGGGGCACACGGCGTGGCGCTCACCCGGCGCTTCGTGCCGTGGTCACGCCGCGTAATGGTGACGCTAACACCGCATCAGCTCAGCTCACGCTGCCCCGCTCGGCTTTTATCGAGCAGTCTCACTTCCGCACGATCTGCACCCGGGTGCAGTTCGCCGCCAACCTGTGCCCGCCCGGATCCATCTACGGCCACGTCAGGGCCTTCACGCCCCTGCTCGACGAGCCGCTTGAAGGCAATGTGTACCTGCGCTCGTCTGTCAATCCGCTCCCCGACGTCGTCTTTGCGCTACGCGGCGTCGTCGATCTGAACGTCGTCGGGAAAGTCGATTCGGTCAAAGGTCGGTTGCGCACCACGTTCAACTCAATCCCGGATGCACCGTTGACGAAAGCCGTAGTCACCATGCAGGGAGGGAAAAAGGGTCTGTTCGTTAATTCGACAAACCTGTGTACGGCTATCAAGCGCGCGAGCGCCGAGTTCGGCGCTCAAAATGGACGGGCGCACGATTTCAATCCTGCCGTCGGCAACAGCTGCACACGAGGGAAAGCAAGAAGGCGATGAGGAGGGGGGAGCCAGCGGATCGACTACACCACGGCTAGACCATTTTGTATCTCGATAAAGGCACGCGATGCTCTGGAACAGCACCGCGTGCCCGTTCATTGACTCAGGGAGAAGAATATGTTTTCGACGATTCGCGGGCATCTGCGGCTGAGCCCAGCCGGAGTCATCGCTGTGATTGCCCTGGTATTCGCCATGATCGGTGGCGCCTTCGCGGCGAGCGATGCAGGCGGCCCAGGTTCGGCTGCGGCCCTCAAGAAGAAAGTCAAGAAGCTGATCGGCCCGGCTGGACCTAGGGGGCCCAAAGGGGCCACTGGGCCGGCAGGTTCGGCCGGCGCTCAGGGCCCGGCTGGAGTGAATGGGGCGAAGGGCGACACTGGTTCCCCTGGCGCTACTGGACCGACCGGGAGCACTGGTCCAACTGGACCAACTGGACCGAAAGGTCCGACTGGTCCAACTGGACCAACTGGCCCTACGGGCACTTTTGGCTCCCTTCCGCTGCCGAAAGGAGAGACGCTTGCTGGTGTATGGAGTGCATCGGGACCACAAGGCACCACCATACTTGCCAGTATTTCATTGCCGATTCGAGTAACGCCAGCGCCCATCGCTGTAGTTCAGTTTGAACCAGCAGCCGAAGCTGGACTTACACTTGAAAAAGGCAAAATAAGCTTCGACCTGGAATTCGAAGTTCATTGTCCTGGAACTGTTGCAAATCCACAGGCGGCAGAAGGGTATCTCTGCATTTACAAGAGTGAACAAACAGGAAGCTCAGGCTCACCGTTTGAAGACTCAAGTTATGAAGCTCCACGAGAGGTTGGCGTCACATTCCCACTTGCCCTGGTTGGCGCCCCCGGGTCATCACAATACGTTCGCGGGACATGGGCCGTGAAAGCGAAATAACGTCGATACAGCGGGCGTCTGGCACCCGCTAGCTGAATTGTCTGTGAGCCCCAAGAGGCAAAGTTTGCCTTTTGGGGCTCACGGTCCGTCTGGACCAAACGACGACTACTACTTGGCGTTGAGCCAGTCTGTGCCGACGCCGACGTCGACCTCGAGGGCCGGGTCGAGCAGGTAGGCAGCGCACATCTCGCCCCTTACCAGCTCGACCGCGGCGTCCATCTCCTCCGGTGGCCCCTCGAAGAGCAGCTCGTCGTGGATCTGTAGGACGAGGCGGGTCTGCGTACCGGCCTTGTGCAGGGCTCGCTGGCAGCGCACCATCGCCACCTTGATGATGTCGGCGGCGGTGCCCTGGATGACCGTGTTGACCGCGAGGCGCTCGCCGAGGCGACGCGTATTGGGGTTGCCGGAGCGCAGCTCGGGGATCGCTCGGCGGCGGCCCATGAGGGTCGTCACGAAACCCTCCTCCTGGGCACGCTCCACCACCTGTTCGCGGAAGGCGCGCACAGCCGGGAAGCGCTCCAGGTAACGCGAGACGAATTCCTCACCCTCTTTGCGGGGGATGTTGAGCCGGTCAGCGAGGCCGAACCCGGTGAGCCCGTAGACGATGCCGAAGTTGACCATCTTCGCCTTCGAGCGCTGGCCGACGTCGACGTCCTCGCGGGAGATATCGAAGACCTCAGCAGCGGTCGCTGCGTGCACGTCTTCACCGGCCTTGAAGATCTCCTTGAGCACGCTCTCGTCGGCGACGTGCGCCAAGACGCGCAACTCGACCTGGCTGTAGTCGGCGGAGAGCAGTCGGGCGCCCAGCTCAGCGACGAAGCAGGCGCGCACCGGCCGGCCGATCTCGGTGCGAATCGGGATGTTTTGCAGATTGGGATTCGTGCTCGAGAGACGGCCGGTGGTGGTCGCTGCCTGGTTGAAGGTGGTGTGGACGCGGCCCGTCTTGGCATCGATCAAGTCGGGCAGTGAGTCGAGATAGGTGTTCTTCAACTTGGTCAGCTCGCGCCAGCTCTCGATCTTCTCCACGATCGGGTGCTCGTCGCGGATCTGGGCGAGGACGCGGGCGTCGGTCGAGTAACCGGTCTTGCCGCGGCGCTTGCGGGTCAGGCCGAGCTTCTCGAAGAGCACGCGGCCCACCTGTTGCGGCGAGCCGATCGTGAACTCCTCCTCGGCCAGCTCGTAGATCTCCTTTTCCAGGGTGTCGATGCGCTCCCCGAAGCCGGCGCCCACCTCGGCGAGGCGCTCGGCGTCGAGCTTCAGTCCCTCGCGTTCCATCGCAGCGAGGACATGAACCAGGGGCAGCTCGACCTCGCGCAGCAGTTGCCCCAGGCCAAGCTCCTCTATGCGCGGGCGCTGGACGTTGGCAAGGGCGTCGACGAGGCGTGCCTCTTCGGCTGGGTCGAGGCCGGCCTCACCAGCCTCGGCGTCCTCGAGCGAGAGCTGTCCGTCGTCGGCTTCCGCTCCGCCGTCTTCGGTGACCGTGGCGGCTATACCGATGCCCGCGTCGGCAGCGAGCTCCACCAGGTCGTAGGTGCGGCGCTGGGGCTCGAGCAGGTAGGCGGCGAGCATCGTGTCGTGATCGAGCTGTAGGTCAACGCCCTCGCGCACTGCGGCAGCCAGGAGGCCGTGTCGGCCGCCACCGAGCGACTTGGCATCGTGGGCGACGAGCAGGCGCTTGCCAATTCCGACAACCAGCTCGTCGGGTGTCGCAGCGCCGACCAGCAGCCGCTCGCCGTCGGCGGCGGCCCAGCGCTCGGCGTCGATCGCCAGGGCGACCGGGGACTTGCCCTTGCCCAGCTCCGCTGGCGTCCCCTCCTGCGCCTCGACCGCCAACTCGGTCTCGACACTGCGGCCCGGCACCGCCTCACCCTCGGGCAGCGCTTCTTCGAGGCGCTCCAGGACGGCGCGCAGCTCGAACTCCCGCATGAAGTCGCGCAGCGCCCCGCGATCGGGCTGCGAGGACATCGCCGCGTCGAGGTCGACGCCGGTCTCGAGGTCGTACTGCAACGTCGCCAGCTGCTTCGACATGCGGGCGTCCTCGGCGTGCTCGAGCAGGTTCTGCTTGCGCTTGGCGCCGGAGATCTCCTCGACGCTGCTCAGCACCTTCTCCAGAGAGCCGAACTGCTGCAATAGCTGGGTCGCCGTCTTCTCACCGATGCCGGGGACACCGGGAATGTTGTCTGAGGTGTCGCCGCGCAGGCCCATCATGTCGGTGATCAGCTCGGGCGACACGCCGTAGCGCTCGAGCACCGCATCGCTGTCGTAGATCTTCGTCTCGGTGATCCCCCGCGAGGTGCTCATCACTCGCACGCCCTCGCCGACCAGCTGGTAGGCGTCGCGGTCGCCGGTGACGACCATCACCTCGATCCCCTGCTCGCGCGCCTGGCGGGTGAGCGAGGCGATCACGTCGTCGGCCTCGTAGCCCTCGACCTTGACGTTGGTGTAGCCGAAGGCCTCGACCAGGGGCATCAGGTGGGGCCACTGCTCGCGCAGCAGGTCTGGTCGCGGTTTGCGCTGGGCCTTGTAGAGGTCGTAGGTGACCTCGCGCCCGGACATGCCCGCGTCCCAGGCGACGACCACCCCGGCGGGCGCATGCTCGTCGATGATCTTGACCAGCATCGAGGCCAGCCCGTAGATCGCGTTGGTCGGCCGCCCGTCGCTGGTGCCGATCGACTCGGGCAGCGCGAAGAAAGCCCGATAGGCCAGCGAGTTGCCGTCGATCAGGAAGAGCTCAGCCTTTGGTCGCCCCGGCGCTGGATCGTCGGCCATGAGGCCCGATCATGCCACGGCAGGGCGCGACAAGACGCTACCCAGACCATCAAGACCGTGTGTGCTGGACTTTTCATGTAGACCCACCAGTACACTGAAGCGATCTGTGGCGAACCTAATCAAAGGTAGGGGCGCGGGTGAGTACGCGGCACCAAAGACTGTCCTGGGGTTCTACGGAGCCGTTCTGGCAATCGTGGAGGCCGGCGTCATCGGCGCTCTCGCTGTGTTGGCAACCAACGATTCATTGCACTATCTAGTCCCTTGGGTTTTCGGCTTTGCTGCGGTAGTCCTCATCACGCTCATCGGAGTTGTCGTCACCATGAACATCCGTGACCCAGCCAAGCTCCAGCTAGGGCGCGTGACCGCTCGGGAGTACATCGAGGTCCAGAGGATGACCCTGGGCGATTCAATCGCCGGGTCATATGTCGAGGAGGTTCCAGCCATCGAGTCAGTAACCGGCGAAACTGCCGACGTGAGACAGGAGCCTCTTCCCGAATCAGAGGGGGCCGAGACAGAGGACGATGTCGATCGTGGGAGAGACGCCTCGTGAGCCAGCCGATCTTCGCTATCGCGATCAATCGAGCCAGCTCACTTCAACGTGAGCAAGTGCAAGACATCGTGGCGAAGCAGGCCGACCTGTGGTGGCATGGCTTCGCTGATCTCTGGTTTGTCGTCGGCAAGTCGGCGAAAGAGTGGCGCGACCTCGTGGGGCCGATCTTTCTCCGCGATGGAGCCGTGTTGGTATTCAAGGCCTATACCGACCGTAGTTGGGCTTCCCGGGCGAGCTGGTCAGACAGTCAAAAGGACTGGCTGCACAAGAACCTCTAGCTTGCTGGTCGGGTTGATCAGTGCCGCATACGGGGAGCGAAGACTCGCTGGCTGCGAAATTCGGAGCCTCCCCCTGGAGGTTCGAAGCCGACCCTGACGTCCAGTTGCAGCCAGCGATTACGCCGTCGCTTCTGCACCGCAGCGGACAGTCGGCAGCGGAGGTCCACGGTGCCGGCATGCCGCACATCTCTGCGCGTCCGGCACGCGATCAGGG
Organism: uncultured Solirubrobacterales bacterium; assembly: GCA_963715455.1. GTDB lineage: Bacteria > Actinomycetota > Thermoleophilia > Solirubrobacterales > 70-9 > VRUE01. The sequence goes on from OY970245.1 coordinate 1,652,759, forward strand.
TGCCTTTCGCCGTGTGAACCTTGACCTGCTTCTTGATCTTCCCCGGCCCCGGCACCGTGAGACGCGTGAAGAGCACGCCTTCGTGAACCAGCACTCGCTCGACGCGCAGCGCGGCCGGGATCACCGCAGGTACCTGCTCCTCGCCGGGTGTGGTGATCCTGGCGGGATCGGGCTGCGGGTTGGGACCGAGTCCGAGCCACACGGCCAGTTCCGCCTGCCGGCCGGCGATGAACTCAAGAGCCTCGGCAACCCCATCGGCGGCTTCCTCGGGGCTGTGCTCTCCCCGCGTGCTCTGCTCCTCTTCCAATTCCTGCCAGGGAGCGAGCAGCGCGGCGCTTTCGACCGCCAGCTCGTCAAGGCTCATGCCGGGAACCGCGTCGTAGAGCTCTGTCGCTGACTGGCGATAGATGGATTCACAGGCGGCGTCTTTGAGACAAAGGTCGAACAGCCTGCCGGCCGGGCCGCTGAACGGCAGCCGGTGCGCCAGTTCCCAGGTTTCGTCGTTGCCCCAGGGGAGCATCTTGAAGCGCCCGCTCGCGTCGCTGTAGAGGTAGTAGTTGTTCGGCGTCCAGGACTCCTCCTGGCCGGAGTAGCCATCCCACTGACCGACGTACTTCTCGGCCGCCCACATCGTCGTCATCTGCTCGAGGTCGGCAAAGGGCTCGACCTGTTCGGCCCAGGGCTGCGAGCCGCTTGCGTTGGCAACATCGGCAAACTCTTCGAGGTCGCTCAGATCCCCGTCGTCACCCTCGTCCACCTCGAAGCTCCAGGCGAAATCCGGCCAGACGTCGTCGCCGTCTTCACCCTCGTATAGATGCTGGACGTCCTCGTCGAAGGGGCCGAAGAGCTTTTCAAGTGCGATCCGGTCCATCGTCTCGATGTTGAGGTGGATGCCGTAGTCGATGCCGTTGACGTAGACGTAGGCGTAACCGGTGCGCGAGGCGGGCACACCCGCCCCCCGATAGGCCGTGTAGGCCAGCGTCTCGTGGATCATCGAGGCGTCGGAGACCATGTTGTTGAGGGTGAGAACCCGTAGCCCATTGAAGAGCTGGGCTTTGGGGAACCTGACCTTGAAGGCTGCCTTGCCGCTCAGCGGGCGCCACGAGAAGTTGCCCTTGAGGCGTACCTCTACGTCGACTGGCGAGGAGGACGCCCCTACCCCCGCCGGAGTGCCGTCGCTGCTCTCGGCGATCGAGAAGGTCCCTGGCTGGTAGGTATTTGAGTCGTTATTGAGGCCTGTGATCGACTCCGGTGGCAGGGTGAGGTTGATCACGTACATCTTGCTCGGATCGAAGAGCGCTTCCGCCTGATCTGCGCTGGCCGAGGCGCCGGGCAGCGCCAAAAAGCCAGCAGCGGTTGCGAGCAGCGCGGCAAGCGCGCGTCGGCATTCCCCTGCACTCATCCCATAAACGGTAGCGCCCCTTGACCGGGGCACCAACAGGCTGCGCGCCGGAATCTGATTCGATAGCCGTTATGGCAGTAAGCGCCCAGTACAGCGTCACGATTCGGGTCGAGCTCGACGCGCGGCAAGAGCCGCTCGGCAAGCTGACCGCGGCGATCGCCGAGGCCGGCGGTCAACTGCAGGGGGTCGACCTGGTGCCCGGCGCCGGCGGCGAGGGCAAGCGGGTGCGCGAGTTCACGATCGACGCCCAGGACCGCGAGCACTGGGAGCGCATCCTGCGCAGCATCGGCTCGACCCGCGGCGCCAAGGTGCTCGACTACGTCGACCGCACGATGCAGATGCACCGCGGCGGCAAGATCTCGGTCGAGAACAAGTACCCGCTGAAGACCCGCGACGACCTCTCGATGGCTTACACGCCGGGCGTCGCCCGCGTCTGCCAGGACATCCACGACGATCGTGCTAAGGCCTTCGAGTACACGATCAAGAAGAACACGGTCGCCGTCGTCTCCGACGGCAGCGCCGTGCTCGGCCTCGGCAACATCGGCCCCGAGGCGGCGATGCCGGTGATGGAGGGTAAGGCGATGCTCTTCAAGGAGTTCGCCCAGGTCGACGCCTTCCCGATCTGCCTCGACACCCAGGACGCCGAGGAGATCATCAAGGCGGTCGAGCTGATCGCCCCCACCTTCGGCGGCATCAACCTCGAGGACATCTCCGCTCCGCGCTGCTTCGAGATCGAGGACCGGCTCAAGGAGTCGCTCGACATCCCCGTCTTCCACGACGACCAGCACGGCACCGCTGTGGTCACCATGGCGGCACTCTTCAACGCGCTGAAGATCGTCGGCAAGCCAATTGAGCAACTGCGCGTACTGGTGGTAGGCCTGGGCGCGGCCGGGGTAGCGGTGACCAAGATGATGCTCGCCTCCGGCGTGACCCACGTGATCGGCTGCGACCGCCAAGGCGCGCTTTCGACCACCCGGGCCGACTACGAGTCGGGCGAGATGACCGGCATCAAGCGCTGGTACGCGGAGAACTCGAACCCGGACAAGCTCGGCGGCCAGCCTGATGAGGTGATCGAGGGCATGGACCTCTTCATCGGCCTCTCCGGCCCGGGCACGATCCGCCCCGACTCGCTGGCGAAGATGAACGACGACGCGATCGTCTTCGCGATGGCCAATCCCAACCCCGAGGTGATGCCCGAGGACGCGGCGCCCTACGTGCGGATCATGGCCACCGGGCGCTCGGACTACCCGAACCAGATCAACAACGTGCTCTGCTTCCCCGGCGTCTTCCGCGGCGCCCTCGACGCCGGCGCGCCGCGCATCACCGAGGAGATGAAGCTCGCCGCCGCCCGGGGCATCGCCGAAACGGTCGCCGAGGACGACCTTTCCGAGGACTACATCGTGCCCAGTGTCTTCAACCGCGACGTGGCGCCGAAAGTCGCCGCCGCCGTAGTCGAGGAGGCCAAGCGCGAGGGCATCGCCCGCTTCAACGAGGAGACCGGCACCTTCTCCACGGTCGAGGTCGCCTAGCGGTGAAGGTCCTCGTCACCGGAGCCAGCGGCTTCATCGGCGCGGCGCTTTGCGACGCATTGCTGGTCCGGGGCGACACGGTGGTCGGCCTGACGCGAGACCCGCAGCGGGCACGCGGCACCAACCCCAGTATCAAATGGCACGCCTGGGAGCCGACCCTGGAACGGCCGCCGGCGGAGGCCTTCGAGAACGTCGACGCGGTCATCAATCTGCTGGGCGAGAAGATCAACCAGCGTTGGACCGATGAGGCCAAGCAGCGCATCATGGAGAGCCGCCGCACCGGCACCCACAACCTGATCGGGGCGATCTCCGCCCTGCAACGCAAGCCGCGCGTGCTGGTCAACCAGTCGGCGATTGGCTTCTACGGGGATCGCGGTGAGGCCTGGGTCGACGAGTCGAGCGAGTCCAGCGAGGGCTTCGACGCCGAGGTGGTGCGCGCCTGGGAGAAGGCCGCCCACGAGGTCGAGCCGACCGGCGTGCGGTTGGTAATCGTGCGCACCGGCCACGTGCTCGACCCGCGCGGCGGCTTCCTCGGACAGCTGCTGACGCCGTTCAAGCTCGGGGTCGGCGGTCCGCTGGCTGGTGGCCAGCAGTACGTCTCCTGGGTCCACATCGAGGACGAGGTAGGCATCCTGCTCTGGGCGCTAGAGAACGAGAAGGTGAGCGGCGTGATCAACTCGACCGCGCCCAACCCGGCGACCAACCGGGCCTTCTCGAAGGCACTTGGCAAAGCGCTGGGGCGGCCGGCGGCTCTGCCGATTCCGGGGTTGACCCTGGACTTGATGTACGGGAAAGAGTTCGGGGCGGTGCTCAGGGGCGGGCAGCGGGTGATGCCGCGACGGGCACTCGATCTGGGCTATCAGTTCAAGCACCCTGATTTGGACGAGGCGCTCGAGGATTTGCTCTAGCGGGAATGGGTGGGTAGGCAGCCCTCCCGCCTGACAATTGCCGGTCTAATGAGACCGGCAATTTGAGTATCCGCCAGTCGAGAGGGCTGCCGACCCACCCTCCTGGCTAGCCAAGTTCTTCGTTGACGAGCTTGCGGAGAGAATCCGAGTCAGAGGCCTCGATAGCTTGGAGCAGCTGCGCCATCGTTTTTTGGCCAGAGCTTGTGGGGAGCGAGGCGATCTCAGCAGAGTCGAGAATCGGTTCGGAGAAACGCGAAGCCTGCTCGTCTCGCGGTTCGATGTAGGCGATAGTCGTCGAATCCTCGGTGGCTTGACGCGCATTGGCTCCGATCGCAGCAAGGTCGAGCTTTTTGGAGCTTCTGGGGCTTGGCAGACAGACAGCCTCGATCCGCAGATCGCCAGCTTTTCCACCCCGCCGCGCCAGCTCTCGCTCAGCTTCCGCGCACAACGGCTCGACCACATAAGCAGTAACGGTCGCCCCCTCAGCCACCCCTTCGCCTTCACCACACCCAGCTAGAGCCGCAAGTAGTACGCAAGCCGAAACAGCTGCGACTGTCTTGCGCAAGGCCAAAGAGGGGCGAGTGCCCCCTCCCAAAACACTCAAGAGCGGCTCCTGCCGCTCGTTTTGGGAGGGGGCACTCGCCCCTCTCCCTGTCCTGCATCAACCAAAGAACACCTCAGCCTCCGAATAAAGCGACTCCGGCACCGTCTTCAGCTCGGCAGTCGCCTCCTGCAGATCGACCAGCTGAATATCAGTGCCACGCAAGGCGGTCATCGTCCCCCACTTACCAGCGTCGGCGGCATCGATCGCGTGCAACCCGAAGCGCGTCGCCAGCACCCGGTCGAAGGCGGTCGGCGTGCCACCGCGTTGCACATGGCCGAGCACCGTCGCCCTCGCCTCCTTGCCAGTGCGCCGCTCGATCTCACCCTCGAGCCAGTGGGCGATGCCGCCGAGACGCACGTGGCCGAACTCGTCGAGCTTGTCGTCCTGGGCTTCGGGCATGCCCCCCAGCGGCTGGGCGCCCTCGGCGACGACCAGGATCGGCGCGTAATTGCTCTCGAAGCGGTGGCCGACGAACTCGCAGACCCGATCGACGTCGAAGGGTTGCTCGGGGATGAGGATCACATTGGCTCCCCCGGCAAGGCCCGAGTGGAAGGCGATCCAGCCAGCGTGGCGCCCCATCACCTCGACGATCAACACGCGGTGGTGGCTGTCGGCCGTGGTGTGCAGGCGGTCAATCGCCTCCATCGCGATGTTGACCGCCGTGTCGAAGCCGAAGGTGTAATCGGTGGCGCCGAGGTCGTTGTCGATCGTCTTCGGCACGCCAACAACGGGGGTGCCGTGCTCGGCGTGAAGGCGAGCCGCCGCGCCCAAGGTGTCCTCACCGCCGATCGCGATCAAGCCGTCGACACCGGCCTCACGCATGTTCGCCGCGATCCGCTCGGCGCCGCCCTCCTCTTTGAAGGGGTTGGTGCGCGAGGAGCCGAGGATCGTGCCGCCACGAGGCAAGATGCCACGCACCTCGGGCACGCCGAGCGGGCGGCTTTCACCGGTCAGCGGCCCGTGCCAGCCATCGCGGTAGCCGACGAACTCGTGGCCACAGCGTTCGACCCCCTTGCGCACAATCGCCCGGATAACCGCATTGAGGCCCGGGCAATCCCCCCCGCCAGTGAGCACGCCGATCCGCATCGGTTCACTTTAGGCACTGACAGACACGGGTGCGAAGAGGTAAGTTCGATGGGACCAAGGAGGAGCAAATGAGCGAGACCCCGGACTTTTCAGCGATAACTCAGACCCAGCAGCAGACCTGGTCGAAGGGCGACTTCGCGATGGTCGCCAACATCGTCTACAACGCCAGCGAGAACCTCGCCGAGGCGCTTGACATCGTTCCCGACGAGCGCGTGCTGGACGTCGCCTGCGGCAGTGGCAACGGCGCGATCGCCGCTGCCCGGCGGAGCTGGGGCGGAACGGTCGGCGCCGACTACGTCCCGTCGCTGCTGGAGCGGGGTCGCGAGCGCGCTGCGGCAGAGCGCTTGGAGATCGAGTTCGTCGAGGCGGACGCCCAGGATCTGCCCTTCGAGGACGCGAGCTTCGACGTGGCGATGTCGATCTTCGGCGCGATGTTCGCGCCCGATCAAGAGAAGGCAGCCGCAGAGCTACTGCGCGTGGTTAAGCCCGGCGGCCGGATCGGGATGGGTAACTGGACCCCTGACGGATCCGTGGGCAAGATGTTCAAAACGATCGCCAAGCATGCGCCCCCGCCACCCGGCATCGACTCGCCACTGCTCTGGGGCACTGAGGAGCGCCTGCGTGAGCTTTTCGGCGATGCGATCTCAGATCTACGCGCCGAGCGCCGCATCTCGCGCCAGCCGTTCCGCTCCGCAGACCACTACATCGAGTTCTTCCGCACCTACTTCGGTCCCACGCAGATGGCCTACGAGCGAGTGGGGGCCGAGGGCGAGCAAGCCCTGACCGACGATCTGCGCACCTTCCTAGAGGCGGAGAACACCGCCGGCGACCGGGCGATGGTGCTGGAGGCGGAGTACCTCGAGGTAATCGCGACGCGCGCCTAGAGCGACGCAGCGCTCAGGCGCTTGGCTTGAAGACGCGAATCGTCGCGCCGATCAACAGCACGGTGAAGAAGACCATGCCGGCCACCGGCCCGCCCTGCCCGAAAGCGTAGGAGAGCGTCATCGCGGCGAGAGCCAAAAAGAGGGTGATCACCATTCCCATGCGGCGGCAATCCTAACCGCTGGCCAGGGCGGCACGCGTCGCGCGCAGGAAGGAGCCGACCGCTTCGGCGGCGCCGTCGGGCGAGCCACCCTCACCGGCCGCGCGCACCAGGCGGCTGCCGATGATCACGCCGTCGGCAAGCTGGCCAACCTGGACGGCCTGCTCAGGTGTGCCGATGCCGAAGCCGACCGCGACCGGAACCTCGGCCTCTGCCTTGGTCGCCGCAACGAGATCGGCCAGCTGCGCCGGGATTTCGTCGCGCTCACCCGTGGTGCCGACCGTCGAGACCGCGTAGACGAAGCCCTGCGCGGCAGCGCAGATCCGGGCACGGCGCTCGGCCGGCGTGGTCGGCGCGACCAGCGGAACGAGCGCTAGGCCAGCCTCGGCGAAGCTGACGCGCACGGGCTCAGCTTCCTCGAGCGGCAAATCGGGCACGATCGCACCGACAGCGCCGGCAGCCAGTGCCCGGCCGGCGAACTCGGCGGCACCTCCGTGCGCCAAAAGCATGTTCGCGTAGACCATGAAGAGCACCGGGACACGATCGGAGATCGCCTCACAGATCTCGAGCGCCATCTCCAGTGTCGCTCCGGCGGCGAGCGCCGTCGTCGCAGCCGCATGAATCGTCGGCCCATCGGCCAACGGATCAGAGAACGGCACACCAAGCTCGACCAGATCCGCTCCCGAGTCCGCATAAGCATTGGCAACCGCGATCGACGTCTCCCGATCCGGATAGCCGGCCATCATGTAGGGCATCAGCGCCGCCCGGCCTTCAGCTTTTGCAGCCCCGAAGGCCGCCTCGATTCGCTCGGCGCCGGACGACGAATCCGTGATGGGGGTCAGGGGGTGACTCGACAGAGCCTCCCCGCTGTTGCTCTGACGAGTCACCCCCTGACTCCCCGCGCCAATGCCTCAGCCAAGTCCTTGTCCCCTCGCCCAGAGAGACACAGCACGTCATAGCCTTCGCCACCGCCGTTCTCGAGTAGCCAAGCGATCGCGTGCGAGGACTCGAGCGCCGGGATGATTCCCTCGAGGCGCGAGAGCTCGGCGAAGGCAGAGAGGGCCTGGCTGTCGGTGACCGAGAAGTAGCTGGCCCGGCCGCTGTCACGTAGATAAGCGTGCTCGGGACCGACGCCGGGATAGTCGAGCCCAGCCGAGATCGAGTGGGCCTCGAGGATCTGGCCCTCCTCGTCGGCGATGATCGAGGAGAGGGAGCCGTGCAGGACGCCAGTGCTACCCGCCCCCAATGAGGCACCGTGGCGACCGCTGTCGAGACCCTCACCGGCCGCCTCGACGCCGACCAGAGCCACCTCGGGATCGTCGATGAACGGAGTGAAGATGCCGATCGAGTTGGAGCCACCGCCGACACAGGCGATCACCCGTGCCGGCAAGCCGCCCTCAGCGGTAAGCGCCTGCTCACGAGCCTCTTCGCCGATCACCCGTTGCATGTCGCGGACCAGGGCGGGGAAGGGCGCCGGGCCGACCGCCGAACCGATCACGTAGTGGGTCGTCTCTACGTTGGCCACCCAGTCGCGGATCGCGGCGCTGACCGCCTCCTTCAGCGTGCGGGCGCCAGCCTCGACCGGCACCACCTCGGCGCCGAGCAAATCCATGCGCTCGACGTTGGGCCGCTGGCGACGGATGTCCTCTGAGCCCATGTAGACGACGCACTCCAGGCCGAGCAGGGCGCAGGCGGTGGCGGTCGCCACACCGTGCTGGCCGGCGCCGGTCTCGGCGATGATCCGTGGCTTGCCCATGCGCGCCGCGAGCAGCGCCTGGCCGAGCGCGTTGTTGATCTTGTGGGCGCCGGTGTGGGCGAGGTCCTCGCGCTTGAGATAGACCCGGCGGTCAGCCTGGGCAGAGAGCCGCTCAGCCAGGTAGAGCGGCGTCGGCCGGCCGACGAAGTCGCGCTGCAGCGCCCTGAGACGCTCGTTGAAGGCAGCGTCCTCACGCGCCTCTGCCCAGGCGGCGCTGAGCTCGTCAAGCGCCGCAATCAGCGTCTCCGGCACGTAGCGGCCCCCGTAGGGCCCGAATCGCTCCTCGACTTCGGTCATGCAGTAGGGACGCTAGCCGCCTTGGCGGCATCGAAGAAGGCAGCCATCGCGGCGTGGTCCTTGCGACCCGGCTCGGCCTCCACTCCGCTCGCCACGTCGACCGCGTAGGGGTGAGTGACCTCGATCGCCGTGGCGACGTTCTCGGGGCGTAGCCCGCCGGCGACGATCGCCGGCACCTCGGAGCGGTGATCGCGCAGCAGGCCCCAGTCGAAGCTCTGGCCCGTGCCGCCCCAAAGCCCTTTGCCACGCCGGTCGAAGAGGTGAAAGTCGGTGCGGAAGGCCTCGGCGGCATGGATCTCGGCGGCGCTGGCGACGTGGATCGCCTTGATCACCTTCACCCCCGTGCGGCGCGCCACCTCGGCGCAGAGCTGTGGCCCCTCGGCGCCGTTGAGCTGCACCATGGTCAGCCCGGCGCCCTCAACCGCCTTGGCGACCTGCTCGAGCTCGGGATTGACGAAGACGCCGACCACCTCACACTTTCGCCGAAACGCTGCGCAGATCGCTGCCGCTTCACCGGGATCGCAGGCGCGCGGGCTCTTCTCGTAGTTGATCAGGCCGATCGCCCAAGCGCCAAGCCGCACGGCCTCCGCCGCGTCGTCCATATTTGTGATTCCGCAGATCTTGACCCGCATCCCCCCAGGGTACGGGAGGCGGTCCTGCTCGGTCTCGCCTTCGTGTTCTCGCTGTCGTTTCGTTCTGAGAACGATCAGTTTTATTAAAGTGACTGGCGCATGCTGTGGAGAGAGCACACCACCTCGGCCTTCGGCCGCAAGATCGTCTCCGCTCTCGCTTTGACCATGCTCGCGACCGGCCTCATCAGCTGCGGGGACAGCGCCGAGCCAACCGCAGCAGAGCAGCCAAATAGCGCGGCAAAGCGCTTCGACGCCGGGCTCGCCTGGCGATTGACCAAGCGCCAGGTCGCAGTCGGGCAGCGACCCGCGGGCTCCGCTCAGCTTCGGCGCCTAGCCGAGGAGCTGCGACCGCTTCTGCCGGGGGGTCGCTTTGAACCAGTCCCGGGCGAGCCCGGGCTGCGCAACATCGTCGGCACGCTGCCGGGCAAAGAGCCGGGGATCGTCGTCGGCGCCCACTACGACACGCTCACCAAGCCGCGCGGCTTCGTCGGCGCAAACAACGGGGCGGCCGGAACCGCCGTGGTGATCGGGATCGCGCAGGCGCTGTCACGGGCTCCGGCGTCGGCCGCAGCGCCGCAGATTGAGTTCGTGCTCTTCGACGGAGAGGAGCCCGCCGAGGGCACACCCGAGGAAAGCGAGAACTTCCTCGAAGAAGGCCTGCGCGGCTCGCGGGCCTACGTTGAGGCGCACCCGCAGGAGACGAGCGCGATGATCCTGCTCGACTACGTGGGCAACCGGGGGCTGCACCTGCCGCGCGAGGCAAACTCCACCCCTGCTCTGTGGAGGCAGCTCCTCAAAGCCGCCGAGCTGGTGGGCACAGGGAGCCTCTTCTTAGCGAAAGCGGGCGCGGCGATTGCCGACGACCATGCGCCATTCCTGCTCGACGGGGTGCCGGCAATCGACCTGATCGACTGGAAATACCCAGGCCACTCGCTTGCCGATGGGCTTGACAAGCTCTCACCCGAGAGCCTCGACGCGGTCGGCGAGACCGTCACCCAGCTGGTCCTCGAAATGCGTGGCTGAGGCCTAGCGCGCCGGGTTTGCTATTCGACCGAGCTGGCCGAGTCGGGGCGCACGCCAAGCTTGACGGTGAAGGTCTTTTCTTCGTCGTCCCCGCGCAGGACGGTGAGCTCCATCTCCTCGCCGGGCTTGGCTGCATTGACGGCGTTGATCACGTCTTCCATCGCGCTAACCGGCTTGCCATCGACCTCGATGATGATGTCACCGCCGAGACGAACTTTGGCGCCTTCGATCGTGGCGTTGGTGTCACCACCCTCGATTCCCGCTTCGTCGGCCGGGCCGTCCTCGACAACTTCGTTGACCAGCACGCCTTTATCGACAGGCAGTTTGAGTGCCTTGGCCACGGCCGGCGTGACGCTGCCGCCGCTGATGCCGATGTAGGCGTGCTCAACCTCGCCGTCGCGCTTCAGTTCCTCGACCACCTCGCGGGCGGTATTGATCGGCACGGCGAAGCCGATGCCGACGTTGCCATTGCCGCCGTTGGTCTGGATCTGTGAGTTGATGCCGATCACGCCGCCCGTCGAGTCAATCAGCGGTCCGCCGGAGTTACCCGGGTTGATCGCCGCGTCGGTTTGGATGACGTGAGAGATCGAGAACCCGTTTGGCGCCTGAATCTGGCGCTGCAGGGCGGAGACGATGCCGGCCGTGACCGTGCGATCGAGGCCGAACGGGTTGCCGATCGCGACCACCGGATCGCCGACCTGGACCTTGGTGGAGTCACCTAGGGCCAACGGATGCAGCAGCTCGGCGGGAACCTCGACCTTGAGCAGAGCTACGTCGGTCGCCGGATCAGTGCCGACCACTTCGGCCTCGTGGCTGCTCTCCGCGGAGCCGAGCGTGACCTGCACTTTGGAGGCGCCGTCGACCACATGGCTGTTGGTGACTATGTGGCCTTCGGTATCGATTAGGAAGCCAGAGCCAGTGGCGGTGCCGCCGCCTTCGGGTTCCGGCTGGCCGAAGGGGTTGAAGTTGGAGGGCCCTTCGGTGGCCTGCGTGGCTTCGATGAAGGCGACCCCTTGACCGTCGCGGCGGTAGATCTCGTTGACAAGATTGGTGTCGCCGTCTTCCTTGACCGAGATCGGCGCTGCGGTGGGTGAGCTGATCGTCGTCGTGTTGCCCTCAGAGGCGATCCAACCAGCCGAGATCGCAACCCAGACGAAGGCGGCGACGACCGCGCCGCCGAGAAGGGCCGAGCCGAAAGAGCTGCCGAGCGTACGTCGCATCGGAACCACTGTAGAGCGCGTTCCTCAGCAATTCCTAAACAATGCCGAAAGCGGCGCTAAGACTCAGGGGAGATGATGCTCGCGCGTGCCTTCGTCGTGGCCGGTCAGCTCGCGCGTCTTTGCTTCCGGGTCAGAAGCGACCATTAGGGCGCTGCCGATCAGCACCGCGTCGACGCCCACTCGCTCGAGCTCCTCTAGCTCGGCCCGTGAAGAGATGCCGCTCTCGGCGACGACGGTCTTGCCGGCCGGGACGTCGGGCATCAGCTCGTAGGTGGTCGAGATGTCGACCGTGCCCTGGTCGAGGTTGCGGTTGTTGACGCCGATCACCTCGGCGTCTAGCGCCAAGGCCCGCTGCAGCTCCTCGCCGTCGTGGACCTCGACCAGGCAGTCGAGATCGAGCCGGCGCGCCTCGTCGTAGAGGGACGCCAGATCGGTGTCGTCGAGCGCTCGGACGATGAGCAGCACCGCGTCGGCGCCGTTCACGGCGGCCTCGTAGAGCTGGTAGGGATCGACGATGAAGTCCTTGCGCAGGATGGGCAGGTCACAGGCCGCCCGTGCCGCCCGCAGGTCCTCCAACGAACCGCCGAAATGGCGCTCGTCGGTGAGCACCGAGAGCGCCGCCGCGCCGCCGCGCTCGTAGGCGCCGACCTGGCTCTCGACTGCAGCCGTGGCCGAGATATCCCCGGCGCTCGGCGAGCGCCGCTTGAACTCGGCGATCAGCGAGAGCCCAGGGCGCACGAGCGCCTCGCGGAACGGCCGGTCCTCGTCCCGGGCGGACAGGCGCGCTTCCAGATCCGCCTGTGAGATCTGCCCACGGCGCTCCTCGACACCCTCCCTCGCAACGGCGATCAATTGCTCGATCATTGGCACTTGAGACTCGAAAGCCTAGCCCGTGGAGTCGGTCATGGCGCGATGGGCCGACTCGCTGATTCGGTCCACCCTGCTTGTATGACCGGGTAATGGATCGTGGGTTGGCAGTCATCCTCACCGCCTGCGCGGGTGGCCTGATCGCCTTGCAGGCGCCGATCAACGCCGGTCTCGGCAAGACCACCGGCAATCTGCCGGCAGCGCTCGTCTCCTTCGGTGTGGGCACGATCGCCCTGGCGGCGATCGTCGTCCTCTCCGGCAAGGCGGGCGGGCTGAGCTCGACCTTCGAGGTCAGCTGGTACTACCTGCTCGGCGGGTTGCTCGGCGCCGTTTACGTTGCCAACGCGCTGATTGCTGTCTCGGCGATCGGTGCGGGTGGGGTCGCCGCAGCGACGATCACCGGCCAGCTCACCGCTTCGGTCGCGATTGACCGGCTCGGTCTATTCGGCCTCGACGAGGTCGCGCTCACGCCGGAGCGCATCCTTGGCGTCGTGCTGCTGCTGGCCGGCACGCTGCTGATCGTTCGCTGATTCTCTAGCGAACTCCGGCGGGGCGATCTGCAGGTAGTGGCCAAAAGACCAGTCGATGAAGCGCTTGGCGCCGAACAGGCGGACCAGCGGCCCCAGCAGGCGCGGTGGGATCTTCGGCACAAGGCGCTGCACGCGCAGCATCCAGCGGAACTTCCACTCATGTGAGTCGTGGAACTCGGCGTAGCGCAGCGCTGCCTGCTCACGGCTCTGCCAGCCGTCGACGACACCGCGCAGCTCGCGTCCCAGGGCGATGCCGAAGTAGAGCGCCGTGCGGATGCCCTCGGCGCTCAGCGGCAGACAGTGCCCGGCCGAGTCGCCGGCGAAGAAGACGCCGCCCTCGGTGCCCTGGCGCAGCTTGTGGGGGATCCAGTTGCCTTGGTAGCGAACGCGCTCCGCGTCGAGGTCTTCGGCGAGTAGCTCGGTGGTCTCGCGCACGTGGAAGCGGGGGTCGAAGGAGCCGACGCCGATCCGCAGCTCGTCGCGCGCCGGGAATGACCAGCCGTAGCCGGCGGGCACATAGCGGCGATCGATCCAGATCTCAAGATCCTCGCTGGTGCCCTCGGGGTGCACCTCGAGCCCGCGTGAAAGCGGCGCGTCGGGCGGCTGGTAGCCGTCGCCGCCCGCCAGCACCCGGCGCCAGCCGAGCGCGTCGACGACCAGCGGGGCGGAGATCGTGCCGCGGTCGGTCTCGATCGCGATCATCCCGTCGCCGTTGGCCGAGTGTGCCCGACCGTTGACCTTGGCAGTCTCGAAGCGCGCGTCGCAATCGCGCCAGAGCAGGACGCAGAGCTCGCGGTAGTCGAAGGTGGAGAAGGTGAAGGGCAGGCGGTAGCGCGAGTCGCCGTGGGGTGTGTGCATAAGCAGCGAGTCGAAGCGCTGGCGCTCGGCCTCCATCAAGCCCAGCGCTTCCATCCACAGGGTCGGGATGCCGCAGGCCGAGGTTTGCCGCTCGCCGATCTCGTAGCGGTCGACGAGGAGCACGTCGGCGCCCGCGCCGGCCAGCTCTCGCGCCACGGCGAGCCCGGCGAAGCTGGCGCCGCAGATCAGCACGTCGTGACTGCCCTCGAGGGGCGTACGCTCGTCACCCCGTTTGGTGGCGCGGATCGGCACGACGCAGAGCGTATCTACCTGCAATTATCCCCCGCTGTGTCCGTGACCGATACGACCATGACCCCTGCTGCTGACGCTGCCGTCGGCACGCCCGTTGAGGGCTCCGGTGGCCTGCTGCTCGAAGTCGACGGCAAGATCGTCCCCAACTACGCGGCGACGATGGTCTCCTTCGAGGAGGGTGACGTCGTCAAGGGCAAGGTCGTGCGCATCGACAAGGACGAGGTCCTGGTCGACATCGGCTACAAGTCGGAGGGGGTTATCCCTTCGCACGAGCTTTCGATCCGCAAGTCGGTCAACCCGGCGGATGAGGTCGAGCTGGGTGAGGAGATCGACGCCCTGGTGCTCACCAAGGAGGACACTGAGGGCCGCCTCGTGCTCTCCAAGAAGCGCGCCCGCTTCGAGAAGGCTTGGCGCCGCATCGAGGCAGCTGCCGAGTCGGGAGAACCGGTCGAAGGCAACGTCATCGAGGTGGTCAAGGGCGGTCTCATCCTCGATCTAGGCGTGCGCGGCTTCCTGCCCGCCTCGCTGGTTGACATCCGCCGCGTCCACAACCTCGACGAGTTCATGGGCGAGACGCTCGAGTGCAAAGTGATCGAGCTCAACCGCAGCCGCAACAACGTCGTCCTCTCGCGCCGCGCCGTGCTCGAGGAAGAGCGCAAGGAGGTGCGCGAGCAGATCCTCGGCCGCCTCGCGCCCGGTCAGGTGGTTGAGGGCAAGATCTCCAACATCGTCGACTTCGGCGCCTTCGTCGACCTCGACGGCATCGACGGCCTGATTCACATCTCCGAGCTTTCCTGGAGCCACGTCAACCATCCCTCCGAGGTGGTGGCGATCGGCGATGACGTGCGCATCAAGGTGCTCGATATCGATCGTGACCGGCAGCGCATCTCACTTGGCCTCAAGCAGACCCAGGAGGACCCCTGGCAGCGGGTGATCAGTGCACATCGCCCGGGCGATGTGCTCGAGGGCGAGGTGACCAAGGTGGTCGCCTTCGGCGCCTTCGTCGAGATCCTGCCCGGCGTCGAGGGCCTGGTTCACATCTCCGAGCTCGCCGATCATCACGTCGAGAGCCCCAGCGAGGTGGTCGAGCCAGGCACGACGCTCAACGTCAAGATCCTCGAGATCGACGAGGAGCGCAGGCGGCTCTCGCTGAGCATCAAGCAGGTTGAGGAAAAACGCATGGCGATGGGGGACTTGGGCGAGCAGATTGATGCTGCGGCGGCTGGGGGATCCGATGAGGGTTCAGACGCGGATGCCGCGGGTCCTGTCGCGGCAGAGGACTCCTCGTCCTCGCAGGCTGCGGGCGAGGAGCCCACCGCCACGCCACCCGCGGAAGATGCGGTTGAGGTCGCCGAGGAGTCCGCTGCCGAGGTAGCTGAGCCTGCCGCCGAAGAGGCGCCAACCGCTGAGGAGGGTGAAGCCGATGAGGCGCCGGCCGCTGAGGCTGACGCCCCAGCCGAAGAGCCAGCTGCTGAGGCTCCCGTGGCTGAGACTCCCGAGGAGGCCGAAGAGGCTGAGCAGGAGGGGGAATCGGTGCAGGAGCGGCCGGATTCGCCTGACGACGTGGACGAGGCCGCGGGCGAGGATGCCGAGGCTGAGTCGCCTGCCGAGGAACCCTCCGAGTCTTAGCCCGTCGTGCCGCTGACTATCGGGTTGACCGGTGGCATCGCGGCTGGGAAGTCCACGGCTCTCGCTGCCTTCGAGAAGTTGGGGGCAGCGACGATTTCCAGTGACGCGGTCGTCCACGAGCTGCTCGACTCGGAACCGATGCTGGGCAGATTGAGGGACCTCTGGGGTGACGAGGTGGTGGTCGAAGGCCGGGTGGACCGCACGAAGATTGGGGAAATTGTCTTCGCCGATCCGGATGCGCTGAAATGGCTGGAGGCCCAGATCCACCCACTGGTTGGCGAGCGGATCGGCCTGTGGCTCAGCTCATTGCCCCTGGATACCGAAATCGCTGTGGTCGAGGTGCCGCTGCTCTTCGAGGGTGAGATGGCGCCAGTCTTCGACACCACGGTGGCCGTGGTCGCCGCCGACGAGCTACGCCGCGAACGGGCCGAGGCACGCGGCCACGCGTTGGTCGGCGAGCGCGAGGCGCGTCAGCTAACCCAAGAGGAGAAGGCCGCCCGCGCCGAGCACGTGATTGGGAACGACGGGACGCTGGAGGATCTCGAGCAGCGCCTGTCCGCGCTCATCGCCAAGCTTGAGCGGTGAGTCCGCGGGGTCCGGTTAGGAAACGGAGAAGGCGGCGCCTTTGGATCGGCGGTGCGGCGCTGGCCGCCGGTATCGTCGCCGGCGTGCTGCTGGCGAGGGGGACGATCGACAAGGCGATCCAAGAGCTCACCCTGCCCCTGCGCCACGAGGACGTAATCCGCCAGCAGGCGCACGAGAAGGACGTCGATGCGGCGCTGATCGCCGCGGTGATCTACTCGGAGTCGAAGTTCGTCGACAGCACCTCGAGCGCCGGCGCTCGAGGTCTGATGCAGATCACGCCAGAAGCGGCAAACGAAATCGAGCGGCTCAGCGGTGGGACCACCTTCGAGCTGCACGACCTCTCCGATCCCGAAATCAACATCCGTTACGGCACTTTCCTGCTCGGCGAACTGCTCGAGCGCTACGACGGCGACCTGGTCGCGGCGCTTGCCGCCTACAACGCCGGCCCGACCAACGTCGATCGCTGGGGCGGCAGTGAGCTGCGCATCGAGGGTATTCGCTTCCCCGAAACCCGAGCCTACGTCGAAGAGGTGCTCGAGAAGCAGGAGGCTTACCGCGAGGAGTATCGCCAGGAGCTGGGCTACTGATGAGCGAGGCTCCCCGGCCGCGGGTCGCGGCACTGACGCTTGCTGTCGGCCTTGTTCTCGCCGACTCCTCGATCGTCGTCCTCGCCCTGCCGGAGATCTACCGTGAGCTCGATACCAGTGTCGCCGGAGTCACCTGGGTGCTGGTCTCCTTCAACCTGGTGATGGCGCTCGCCGCGGTGCCGGCGGCGCATCTGGCGCGCCGGGTGGGGCCGGGCCGTGCCGCCGCCGTCGGCCTGGCGATCTTCGCGGGCGCCAGCCTCGCTTGCGGTGCCGCAAGTGAGCTGAGCACGCTGATCGCGGCCCGCTGTGTGCAGGCACTGGGCGGCGCCGCCGCGGTGACCGCGGTGCTCGAGTTGCTGCCGGCCAGCGTCGGGTCCGAGCGCCGTGCGGCGACGCTCTGGGCGGCGGCAGGGGCCACCGGCGCGGCTCTCGGACCGGCTATCGGTGGTCTGCTCACCGAGCTTGTCTCCTGGCAATCGATCTTCCTCGTCCAGGTGCCGGTGGCGCTCGCGGCCGCGGTGCCAATCCTCGCCGTCGCTCGCCACGAGGCGGCCACGGGGGTGCTGTCCACCGAGCTGCGTCAGACCGGCCGACCCCACCTGCTCGCCAATCTCGCTTTGGCAATGGTCTCGGCGGCGATCGCAGCGGCGCTCTTCCTGCTCGTTCTGCTGCTCATCGAGGGTTGGCGCCTGACCCCGATTGGCGCCGCGATCGTAGTCAGCGTGCTGCCACTCTCCGCGCTGCTCGCCAGCCGCTTCGACGATGTCGTGCCAAGCGCCCGGGCTCGGGCCGCGGCAGGGGCAATCCTCGTTTCGGGCGGCCTTGGTGGCCTGGCGCTGCTCCCCAAGGCGGAGGTTGCTCTGACCGTGCCGCCGCAGATCATGGTCGGCATCGGCCTCTCGCTGGTGCTCTCGGCGCTCACCGAGACGGCGCTCAGTGGTCGCGCGCCGCAGGCGATCCACGGCGGCTGGACGATCTCCGCCCGCCACGCCGGTGTGGTCATCGGCCTGCTGGCGCTGACCCCGATCTTCACCGCCGACATTGCCGAGCAGCGCAGCGACGCGATCGACGCGGGCACCGCGGTGATCCTCGACTCGCGCGTGCCGCCACTGCTCAAGCTCGACCTTGCACAGCGCATCCAGGAGCAGCTTGAAGGGGAGCAGGGGAGGGTGCCGACGATCGGCTCGGCCTTCGAGCCGCTGCCCGAAGACTCAGCCGAACGCGAGGCAGTGGTCGAGTTGCGCGACGAACTCCAGGAGCAGCTCAATCGCGGCGCCACACACGCTTTCAGCCCGTCGTTCGGCCTTGCCGCGATCCTCGGCCTGCTGGCGCTGATCCCGATCGGCCTGGCGAGGAGAATCGAGCTATGAGTGCGGAGACGAGATCACGCGCGTTGGTGATTGGCGCGGCCCTCGCCGCGGTTGCCCTGGTGGGCATCTATCTCGCTGCCGGCGGTTCCTCCTATGCGCCGGCCAAGACGCAGGATCCCTGCGAGCCCCGGGAGTGGACCGATCCCCGCGGCCTCGACGAGATCGCCCAGCAGTTCTCGCTCTCGGCCCTCGACGGCGCCGCCTGTGAGCTCGGCGTCAGCCGCGAGACCTTGGCTCGGGCGCTGGCCACGCCGGAGTCGCGCGAGCGCTTCAGCGAGCGCTACGGAATCGAGGACCAACAGCTCGCTCGGGCGATCAGGGCCGGCCTGCTGCGTGCCGTCGATGACGCGGAAGACGCCGGGGCGCTCAATTCGCTGCTGGGCGTGCCGCTGCGCGAAACGATCAAGGGCATCCCGCTCGACCAGGCAATCGAATTGATCCAGAACGGCCGCACCCTGCTCGACGAACTGCAGAGCTTCCTCGGCCCCGCCCAGGGCCTGCTCGAACAGTTCCTCCCCTAGCGCCCCAAGTCCCTCGCCGGTGTAACGCTTTGTTCCCTCTATAGGGCCATAAAGCGTTACATCGCGGCCGGGCCGGCTATTTCTTGAATTTAAAGGCGTGCTTGGAGGGGTTCCAGGCAATGCCCTCGCAGAGCTGTTCGGGCGTCGTGTCGAGCGAGCCGCAGAGCTTGACGATCGTGCCGAGGCGCGGCTCGCGGCCACCTCGCTCGAGCAGCGAGATCTCGGTGCGGTGCAGATCGCAACGGAAGCCCAGCTCCTCTTGCGAAATTCCTTTTTTCTGGCGCGCTTTGCGCAGATTAATGGCGAAACGTTCGCGTGGTGTCATGTGGGCGATTCTCTGTCTGCGAAGACAGAAGCGCTACAGCCAAAAACATTCACAGACAAAACAGCGCGTTTATAATACGGATCAGTCGCGAGTTGCGCGCCAGACCCAGAGCATGGCGAGCGGCTGCAACGGCAGGCGCGCCCACAATGCCCAGCGAGGGACGTTGTCCAGGCCACGGATCTGCCGCTGGTTCACCGCCATATGCACGTTGGCCGGGAAGACGGCGAGCAGCAGCACCAGTAGCCACCAGCGAGCGAAGCGCCGCGTCGGCTTGGCCAGCACCGCGGCGCCGCCGGCGATCTCGGCGATGCCGCTGACGACCACCGCCTCGCGATGGCGGGGCACCGACGGCGGCATCATCGCCTCGTAGCTGCGCGGGATGACGAAGTGCATCGTCCCCGCAAAGGCGAAGAACCCGGCCAAAGCTCTCTGCGAACGGCTCATCTGGCGGCCCAGTCTAAGGGCTTCAGGGGGAGAGGGCGCCGGGGTAGGTCCCCGGGAACTCCCGGCGAAGCCGGCCCGGGGACCTACCCTCGGCGCCCCACCCGGCGCAGGCCCTATGGTGGGTCCTCGTGCCTGAGTTCAAGCTCAACCCGGCCTACACGCCAACCGCCGATCAGCCCAAGGCGATTGCCGGCTTGGCCGAGGGGTTGGCAGCGGGCGAACGCTTTCAGACGCTGCTCGGGGCGACCGGCACGGGCAAGACCTTCACGATGGCCGCGACGATCGCGGCCGTGCAGCGGCCCTCGCTGGTGATCGCCCACAACAAGACGCTGGCCGCGCAGCTCTGCAACGAGTTCCGCGAGTTCTTCCCCGAGAACTCGGTCGAGTACTTCGTCTCCTACTACGACTACTACCAGCCCGAGGCCTACGTCCCGGCTCAGGATCTCTACATCGAGAAGGACTCCTCGATCAACGACGAGATCGACCGCCTGCGCCACGCCGCGACGGCGGCGCTCTTCGCGCGCCGCGACGTGATCATCGTCGCCTCGGTCTCCTGCATCTACGGCATCGGCTCGCCCCAGGTCTACAACGAAAAAATGCAGCTCTTCAAGGTCGGCGAGCAGATCGACCGCGACGAGGTGCTGCGCAAGCTGGTCAAGATGCAGTACCAGCGCAACGATGCGGTGCTCGGTCGCGGCTGCTTCCGGGTGCGGGGCGAGGTTCTGGAGATCATGCCCTCCTACGCCGAGTCGGCCTACCGCATCGCCCTCTTCGGCGACGAGATCGAGGGGGTCCAGCACTTCGACCCGCTGACCGGCGAGATCCTCGACACGATCGACCACGTCTCGGTCTGGCCGGCATCGCACTACGTGACCAAGGACGAGACCCTGGAGCGAGCGGTCGAGGAAATCCGCGCCGAACTGACTGCCCGTACCGCCGAGCTCGATGCCGAAGGCAAGCAACTGGAGGCGCACCGGTTGCGCCAGCGCACCGCCTACGACATCGAGATGCTCAAGGAGCTCGGCTTCACCTCGGGGATCGAGAACTACTCGCGCATCCTCGACGGCCGCCCCGAGGGCAGCCCGCCGCACACGCTTGTCGACTACTTCCCCGACGACTTCGTCGTCTTTGTCGACGAGTCCCACCAGACGGTGCCGCAGATCGGGGGTATGTACGAGGGCGACCGCTCGCGCAAGCAGACGTTGATCGACTACGGCTTCCGGCTGCCCTCGGCGATCGACAACCGGCCGCTCAAGTTCGACGAGTTCCTCGAAAGGGTGCCGCACCTGGTCATGGTCTCGGCCACGCCGGGGCCCTTCGAGCGGGCCGAGTCGTCGCGCATCGTCGAGCAGATCGTGCGGCCGACGGGGATCGTCGACCCGGAGATCGAGCTGCGCGCGACCAAGAACCAGATCGACGACCTGATGAACGAGATAAAAGCGGTCGCCGAGAGTGGCGACCGGGTGCTGGTCACGACCCTGACCAAGAAGATGGCCGAGGATCTGACCAACTACCTGCTCGAGTACGGGATCAAGGTGCGCTACCTGCACTCCGAGATCGACACCCTGGAACGGATCCAGATCGTCCGCGACCTGCGCCTCGGCGAGTACGACGTGTTGGTCGGCGTCAACCTGCTGCGCGAGGGCCTCGACCTGCCCGAGGTCTCACTTGTCGCCATTCTCGATGCTGACAAGGAGGGCTTCCTGCGCGGTGAGACCAGCCTGGTGCAGACGATCGGTCGCGCGGCCCGCAATGTCAACGGGCGGGTGCTGATGTACGCCGACAAGGAGACCAAGGCGATGCGCGCCGCGATGCGCGAGACCGACCGCCGCCGGGCGATCCAGCTTGCCTACAACACCGAGCACGGGATCACGCCGGAGACAGTGCGCAAGGGCATCTCGGAGATGAGCGAGTTCCTCGCGATGGAGGACCGGGCGCCGCGCAAGCGCCGTACGAAGCGCACCGCCGAGTTCGCCGATCCGGCCGAGCTAGAGCGCACGATCGTCTCGCTCGAGGAGGAGATGCTGGCGGCGGCCGACGATCTGCGTTTCGAGGAGGCGGCGCGGCTCCGGGACGAGCTCAAGGAGCTGCGCCGCGACCTCGATGGGATGCGGGCCGGCGCTTAGGCCAGCACCTTGGCTGCCTTGGCGCTGTCGGCGTAGAACTCGCCACGCACGATTTTGCCATCGGCGAACTTGATCAGGTGGGCGAACGGCGACTCGAAGCTGCCCCCGTCGTTGCCCGCCCGTTGTGTGCCGCGCACCACGACCCACTCGCCGGCGTCGATGAACTCCTCCGGCTCGACGCTGAACGACGACCAGTAGCTGGGGATCTGGGCGAAGTTCCCGATGATCGCGTCGCGGCCATGCGTTTCGCCACCGAGCGGTAGCTCGTCCGAGGTCAGCCAGGTGCCGTCCTCGGCCATCATCTCCTTCAGGGCTTCGAGGTCTCCGCGGCCGAAGGCCTCGTAGGCGGATCGGGCTGTGTCGAGATTCGACATCGTTCCTCCTCTGTTGCGCCCCGCCTCGAGTTCAAGCTACTCGCGGCCATTGCTATGCGCAAGGCGCCTTAACTAACCTGCCGGGATGGCAATCGACGTCGGCGAGGCGACCTTCGAGAGCGAGGTAGTCGAGCGCTCGCGCACGCTCCCGGTGGTCGTCGACTTCTGGGCCGAGTGGTGCGGTCCGTGTCGCACTCTCACCCCCGCGTTGGAGGCCGCCGAGGCGACTCGCGGTGGGAAAGTCGTGCTCGCCAAGATCGACGTCGATGCCAACCAGGCGCTGGCGGCGCGCTTCGGCGTGCAGGGCATTCCAGCGGTGAAGGCCTTCCGCGATGGCGTCGTCGTCGACGAGTTCGTCGGCGCTGTGCCCAAAGACAAAGTCGAAGCACTCTTCAACAGTCTCGTTCCCTCGCGCGCCGACGAGTTGCTGGTCGCTGGCGATGAGCTCTCGCTGCGCGAGGCAGCCGAGCTGGAGCCAAGCCGCGCCGATATCGCCGTGGCCCTGGCCAAGGCCCGTCTCGAGCGCGGAGCGGAGCAGGAGGCGCTTGAAGCGGTCGAAGGCCACGAGGGCGATTTCGCCGCCGCCGGCATCGCCGCTCACGTTCAGCTCTCAAAGCAAGGCGCGGCGCCCGAGGCCTTTGCAGCGCTCACCCGCGGCGACCACTCGGCCGCCCTCGACGCCCTGCTTGCTGCGATCCCCGACGCCGATGAGGAGACCCGCGAGCTGCTGCGCTGCGCCGCGATCGGCGTGCTCAGCGACCTCGACCCCGGCGACCCCACCGCAATGAAATACCGCCGCCGCCTATCCACCGCCCTCTACTAACCGTCGCCATCGCTGACTTTGTACTTCTTCGCCGCAATGGCGAGCAAAGACAAAGTCAGCGCTGGGAGTGGGAGGCAAGATGCAGTTCACGGCGGCGCTGGTCGAGAAGACGCCGGAGTTGGCTAGCAACTGCCTTCGGTTCGCGAGCCAGGCGAATGCCAGTGATGCGGACCATCTCGATGCCGGCAAGCTTCAGGTTCTCTTGTCGGATGCGATCCGCCTCGAAGGCTGTGGGCGTTCCGTGGTAGTCGTAGGTATCGAGTTCGACCGCGAAGCGCTCGTTCGGCCAGTAGGCGTCCAGCTCGTAGCCCTCGATGTAGAGGTTCATCGAAGGCTGGGGCAGCCCATTGCGTCGCACCAGCTCGATGAAGCGGCGCTCCAGCCCTGAGCGGGTGAATGCCGCGGGGCGGTGGATTTCCAGTGCCGTCCGCAGCCGCGCTACTCCCCTAAAGCCGCTGCTGCGCCCGATCAGCTCGTCCATGTCGATCAGATCGAGCAAGCCTAGGCGCTGCGCGTTGTCTAGCGCCCGACCTAGGAAGTGAGGGTCTACAGCAGCAAAGTCGAGGAGCGTCCGCGGGAT
This sequence comes from uncultured Solirubrobacterales bacterium, assembly GCA_963715455.1. Lineage (GTDB taxonomy): Bacteria > Actinomycetota > Thermoleophilia > Solirubrobacterales > 70-9 > VRUE01. The sequence continues at coordinate 1,676,129 of OY970245.1, forward strand.
CGCCGTGACGGGAATGCGGGCGTGCGTGGCGCAATCCCTGTGAGTGAAAGCTACGGCGCTGTGCACGCGAATCGCCTCACGCGTTCGCCGCGGACTAGCGGCAGTGACTTCGACCGGCCACGCGAACCTCGATGTTAGGCCCCACAGCCAGGCTGCGGATCGATGGCTGAGAAGCGCGCCGTCTTCGCAGCTCAGCACAGCTGCGAGGCACTGTCCATGGCGAGGTATGCCGCTGTGGCCGACGGCGTAAACGGCGTGATGAACCCGATGAAAGCGCCCTGCCGCCGTTGCGTGTCCGATGTCGTCCTTCGAATAACCCAGCGCGGCGAGTTGCCACGCTGACACAACCCCATGCTGTTCTCTGGCCAGCGCCGCCAACTCATGGTGACTTCGTCTTTCTTCGCGCATATGGCGAATAAGGGCGAAGTCAGCGGGGTTCTCCCCCCGGGGAACATCTGTTCGTGTGGGTAGACTCGCCGCAGTGGCTGCTTCTGAGCGGATCGTCATATCTGGGGCGCGTGAGCACAACCTCAAGGACGTCGACGTTGAGCTGCCGCGAGACGCGTTGATCGTGATCACGGGGCTCTCGGGGTCGGGCAAGTCGAGCCTGGCCTTCGACACGATTTACGCCGAGGGCCAGCGGCGCTACGTCGAGTCGCTTTCCGCCTACGCGCGCCAGTTCCTCGGTCTGATGGAGAAGCCCGACGTCGACTCGATCGAGGGGCTTTCGCCGGCGATCTCGATCGACCAGAAGACGACCTCGCGCAACCCGCGCTCGACGGTCGGCACGGTGACCGAGATCCACGACTACCTGCGCCTGCTCTGGGCACGGATCGGCGTGCCTCACTGCCCGCAGTGCGGGGCCGAGATCACCGGTCAGACCCAGGAGCAGATCGTCGATCGACTGATGACCATGGAGGAAGGGACCAAATTCATGGTCATGGCGCCGGTCGTGCGCGGCCGTAAGGGCGAGTACGGCAAGCTCTTCGAGCAGTTCCGGCTTGAGGGCTACTCGCGGGTCGAGGTAGACGGCGAGCTGCGCCGGCTCGACGAGGAGATCGTCCTCGACAAGAAGTTCAAACACGACATCTCGGTCGTCGTCGATCGGCTGGTGATGAAGCCCGACCTGCGGCGGCGGCTCTCGGAGTCGGTCGAGGCAGCCGCCGGGCTCGCCGCCGGCCTGGTCGAAGTCGAGATCGTCGACGGCGAGACCCTGATCTTCTCCGAGCAGTTCGCCTGCCTGGAGTGCGGCACCTCGATCCCCGAGCTCGAGCCGCGCATCTTCTCCTTCAACTCGCCCCACGGCGCCTGCGAGCGCTGCCACGGGCTCGGCTTCCAGCGCGTCATCGATCCCGAGCTGGTCGTCCCCGACCCGACGCTCTCGCTCTCCGAGGGCGCCCTGCAGCCCTGGAACCGGGGCATCACCGCCTACTGGAAGCGACTGATCGCGGCGGTCGCCGAGGAGTACAGCGTCGATTCGGACAAGCCTTGGGCAAAGCTGAAGAAAGCGGAGAAAGAGATCTTTCTCTACGGCACCGGCGAGGATCGCCACCAGGTCACCTACACCAACCGCTTCGGTCGCAAGCGCTCTTACAAGGTGCGCTTCGAGGGGATCGTCAACAACCTCGAGCGGCGCTACGAGGAGACCGACTCGGAGTCAAACCGCGAGCGGATCGAGAGCTACATGGCCGAGCAGCCCTGCCCCGACTGCCACGGAGCGCGGCTGCGACCCGAGAGCCTCGCGGTCAAGGTGGGCGGGATCAGCATCGCCGACTTCAGCCAGAAATCGGCGCGCGCGGCGGCCGAGTGGATCGGTGCCCTGGAGCTGACCGAGACCGAGCGGGCGATCGCCCGCTTGATCGTGCGCGAGATCTCCGAACGGCTTGCCTTCCTCGAGAACGTCGGCATCGGCTACCTCTCGCTGGGTCGCTCGGCGCGCTCGTTGTCCGGTGGCGAGGCGCAGCGCATCCGGCTTGCCACCCAGATCGGCTCCAGCCTGGTCGGCGTCATGTACGTGCTCGACGAGCCCTCGATCGGCCTGCACCAGCGCGACAACGAGAAGCTGATCGCCACCCTCGATCGCCTGCGCGACCTCGGCAACACGGTGATCGTCGTCGAGCACGACGAGGGCACGATGATGGCCGCCGACCACCTGGTCGACCTCGGCCCGGGTGCTGGTGAACACGGCGGCCACGTGATCGCCGCCGGGACACCGGCAGAAGTCGCCAAGGACCCCGCTTCGCTGACCGGCCAGTACCTCTCCGGCAAGCGCAAGATCGAGCTGCCCGAGGATCGCCGCCAGCCCAGCGGGGCGCTGCTCGTGCGTGGCGCCCGCGAACACAACCTCAAGGGCATCGACGTTGCCGTGCCGCTCGGCGTCTTCTGCTGCGTCACCGGGGTCTCCGGCTCGGGCAAGTCGACCCTGGTCAACGAGACCCTGCACCACTCGGTCGCCAACCGCCTGCACCAGGCGAAGCTGCGCCCCGGCGCCCACGACGGGGTCGACGGGCTCAGCCAGATCGACAAGATCATCAACATCGACCAGTCGCCGATCGGCCGCACGCCGCGCTCCAACCCGGCCACCTATACCGGCGTCTTCGATCACATTCGCCAGCTCTTCACCCAGACCCAGGAGTCGCGGGCACGCGGCTACAAGCCGGGCCGCTTCAGCTTCAACGTCAAGGGTGGCCGCTGCGAGGTCTGCCGCGGCGACGGTCAGATCAAGATCGAGATGCACTTCCTGCCCGACGTCTACGTGCCCTGCGAGCAGTGCCACGGCAAGCGCTACAACCGCGAGACGCTCGAGGTGCGCTTCAAGGGCAAGAACATCGGCGATGTGCTCGAAATGTCGGTCGAGGAGGCGGTCGTCTTCTTCGAGAACGTGCCGAAGATCGCCCGCCGTCTGCGCACCCTGCACGACGTTGGCCTCGACTACATCCGCCTTGGCCAGGCGGCGACGACGCTCTCCGGCGGCGAGGCGCAGCGGGTGAAGCTGGCGACCGAGCTCTCCAAGGTGGCCACCGGCAACACGCTCTACATCCTCGACGAGCCGACCACCGGCCTGCACTTCGCCGACGTGCAGCGCCTGCTCGACGTGCTCGGCCGCCTCGTCGACGCCGGCAACACCGTGGTCGTCATCGAGCACAATCTCGACGTGATCAAGACCGCCGACCACCTGATCGACCTCGGCCCCGAGGGCGGAGAAGAGGGGGGAGAGGTGGTCGCCACCGGCACCCCCGAGGAGGTCGCCGCGGTCGAGGGCTCCTACACGGGCCGCTTCCTCGCCGAGCTGGTCGAGCCGGTGAAGCCGAAACGGGCGGCGCGCAAGCGCCGCGAGCCGATCGCGGCCTAGAAAGGCCTACTCGCAAAGCGGAATCTGCGCGCCGCCGGTGGCCGCGCGCTACCTTGAAGAGTGCAGTACGCGGTGAGCGGGTAGTCGGTGCGGGCAGGGCGAAAGGAGAACGCTCATGTCCCACTCAGGTTTGAAGCGACTCGGGGCCGCGATCTTCATCCTTGCGGCCATCGTCTTCGCCGCTGGTTGTGGCGATGACGACGGGGGAGGCAGTGGAGGCGGAGGCGGTCCGACGATCGCCCTGTTGCTGCCTGAGAACCAGACACCTCGCTACGAGGCTTCCGATCGGCCGCGCTTCGAAGAAAAGGTCGACGAAATATGCCCTGACTGCGAAATCCTCTACAGCAACGCCACCGAGGACGCATCCAAGCAGCAGAGCCAGGTCGAAGCGGCCCTGACCCAGGGCGCCGACGTGTTGGTGCTCGACCCGGTTGACGCCGCCTCGGCGGCCGCCAGCGTGCAGAAGGCCGACCAACAGGGCGTGCCGGTGCTCAGCTACGACCGGCTGATCCTCGGCGCTGAAGTCGCCGTCTACGTCTCCTTCGACAACGTTCGCGTGGGCGAACTGCAGGCTGAATCGCTCTCCAAAAAGCTCAAAGAAGACGGCAGCCCCAAAGGCCCGATCGTGAAGATCAACGGCGACCCGGCTGACAGCAACGCGGCGCTCTTCAAGGAGGGCTCGAACAAAGGCTTCGAGGCCGCCGGCGTGCAGATCGCCAAGGAATACGACACGCCGGAATGGTCGGCGACCAACGCCCAGAACGAGATGCAGCAGGCGATCACGGCGATCGGCAAAGACGGGTTCGCCGGGGTCTACGCGGCCAACGACGACACCGGCGGCGGTGCGATCGCGGCGATGAAATCGGCCGGGATCGATCCGGAAGAACGCCCCACCACCGGCCAGGACGCGACCGTCGCCGGCCTGCAGCGGATCCTTGCTGGTCAGCAGTACATGACGATCTACAAGGCCTACAAGCCCGAGGCTGCGATCAGCGCCGAAATCGCCATCGATCTCGCCGAAGGCAAAGAAATCCCGCAGGACAAAGTCACGGATGAACTCGACAACGAAGCGGGCAAAGTGCCTTCGATCCTGTTCGAACCGATCGCGGTCACCAAAGACAACATCAAACAGACCGTGATCGCGGACGAAGAAGTATCGGTCGACGAACTCTGCACGGGTCCTTACGAGAAAGCCTGCGAAGAAGCGGGCATCTCCTAGCGGCAGAGATGGCCTCGAACGCTCTTCTCGCGCTTGACGGGGTGAGCAAGAAGTTTGGCCCGGTCCAGGCTCTGGACCGGGTCGACTTCGAGGTCCACGGTGGAGAGGTGGTGGGGCTGGTCGGAGACAACGGCGCCGGCAAGTCCACCCTGGTCAAGGCGATCGCTGGGATCCACTCGCTCGACGCCGGCCGGATTCGCTTCGAGGGCAGCGAGGTTTCGATCTCGCGGCCGCAGGACGCCACCGCGCTCGGCATAGCCACCGTCTACCAAGACCTCGCCCTTTGCGACAACCTCGACGTTGTCGCCAACCTCTTCCTCGGCCGCGAGAAGGTCTCTCCCGGCCCGGGCACCGTTTCCCGCCAGCTCGACGAGGCGCGCATGGAGCACCGGACGGGGGAGCTCCTCGCCGGCATCTCGGTGACTATCCCGAGCTTGCGCAGCGAGGTCGGAACGCTCTCCGGCGGGCAGCGCCAGCAGGTCGCCGTGGCACGCTCGCTGCTCGGCGAGCCCAAGGTCGTGCTGCTCGACGAGCCGACCGCGGCGCTCGGCGTGGCCCAGACCGCCCAGGTCCTGCAGCTGATCCGCACCCTGCGAGAGCGGGGGCTGGGCGTCGTCATGATCAGCCACAACCTCGTCGACGTCTTCGATGTCGCCGATCGGATCTTCGTGCTGCGCCTCGGCCGCGCGGCCGGCAGCTTCGCGGCGGAATCGACCACCGAGGAGCACGTTGTCTCAGCAATTACTGGCGTCGGTGAGCGCGGCGAGGCAGGCAACGGCGAACCGCAGCGAGAGGGGGAGCGGTGAGCGCCGCAGGCGGAGGCGCCGCCCGCCCGGCGGCGGAGGGCGCCAGCGTAGTCGCGCGCACTCGCGCCGAGACCGTGCGTCGCTTCGTGCAGGGGGACCTTGCCTCGTTGCGGGTCGTCATCGGCCTCGCCGTCATCTGGGTGATCTTCCAGTCTCAGAACGATCGCTTCCTCTCCGCCGAGAACCTCACCAACCTGATGCTGCAGATCACCGCGGTGGGCCTGATCTCGATCGGCGTCGTCTTCGTGCTGCTGCTCGGAGAGATCGACCTTTCGGTCGGCGCGGTCAGCGGCCTGGCCGCGGCTGTGGTCGCGGTGCTCAACGTCAAGCACGGCTGGAATCCCTATCTGGCGATCGCCGCGGGGGTCCTGGTCGGCACGGGGATCGGCCTGCTCCAGGGGGCTCTGTTCAGCCGCTTCGGCGTGCCCTCGTTCGTCGTCACCCTCGCCGGTCTGCTCGCCTGGCAGGGAGCGCTGTTGCAGGTGCTCGGCTCGACTGGGTCGATCAACATCACCGACCCGAAGATCACCGGCCTCGCCAACACCTTCTACTCCGACACGGTCGGCTGGATCGTCGCCGCTCTCGTGATCGCCGCCTACGCCGCGGTCACCTTCATCGGCCATCGACGCCGGGTTGCGGCCGGCCTCGATGGCGAGGGGATGCTGGGCCTATGGGTGAAGGTTGCCCTGGTCGCCGCGGTGGCTGTCGTCGTCGTCGCGGTTCTCAACTCCGACCGCGGTCTGCCCCTGGCGCTGCTGATCCTGATCGCCTTCGTGTTCGGCATGGAATTCGTCGCCAGGCGGACCCGCTTCGGCCGGCACGTCTACGCCGTTGGCGGCAGCGCGGAGGCGGCCCGCCGCGCCGGCATCCCGATCGATCGCGTGCGCATCGCGGTCTTCGCGATCGGCAGCACTATGGCGGCGATCGGCGGCATCCTCGCCGCTTCGCGCCTGCTTGCCGTCAACCAGAGCTCGGGCGGCAGCGAACTGCTGCTCCTCGCGATCGCCGGTCCGGTGATCGCCGGCACCAGCCTCTTCGGCGGGCGCGGCGCGGTCTGGACAGCGCTGCTGGGTGCCCTGGTGATCGGCTCGATCTCTAACGGCATGGACCTGCTGGCGCTCTCCTCGGCGGTCAAGTTCATGGTCACGGGCGGTGTGCTGCTACTCGCCGTGATCGTCGACGCGATCGCCCGCACGCAGCGCCAGGCCGCCGGCCGTATCTGAGCCACCACTGCTGCATTTGTCCCCATAGGGGTGCTAAATGCAGGACTCGCTAGCTGGCGACGAGCAGGGAGGCGCCGATCGCGCCGCCTAGGTCGCCGAGTGAGGCGACGCGCACGGCCGGAGGGCGTTCGTCGACGAAGAGATGCTTGCTCATCTCCTTGCTCAACGGCTCCATATAGAGCTCGCCGAAGCGCACGCCGAGGCCGCCGCCGATGATCACTGCTTCGGGGTCGAGCAGGTTGACGGCGGAGGCGATGCCGGTCCCCAGCGCCTCGATCGCCCGGTCGATCAGCTTTTCGGCGAGATGGTCGCCGTGGTCCAGGGCGCGCTGCCAGATGCCGCTCGTCAGGCGCGGTTTCTCGTGCTTGTGCATCAACTTGAAGAGGTCGGTCTTATGACCCTCCTCGTGCTGGCGGCGCGCCTCGGCTTCCATCGCAGAGCGACCGGCGTAGGCCTCTAGGCAACCCTTGCGACCACAGGGGCACTTGGCGCCACCGCGCTTGACCACCATATGGCCGATCTCACCGGCCGCGCCACGGCCCAGCCACGGCTTGCCGTCGAGCACCAGGCCACCGCCCACGCCTGTGCCCCAGAAGACGCCAATCAGGCTTGAGAACTCACGGCCCGCGCCGAGCTGGAACTCGGCTTCGGTGGCGACCTGCACGTCGTTGCCGATGCGCACCTCAGTGCTAAGCGCCTCTGAGAGGGTTTCGCCGAGCGGAAAGCTGCCCTCCCAGCCGGGCAGGTTGCGAGCGCCGGAGACGACGCCGGTCTTGCCATCGGCATCGCCGGGAGAGCCGATGCCAACTCCCGCTAGAGCCGCCGGCTCGACCCCCGCAGCGCTCGCCGCCTCGCGCAGCGCCTCGGCCATCACCGCGGCGACGTCTGCTGGGCCACCGCTGGTCGGCGTTGGGTGCCGTGTTTCGCCGATAACCTCGCCGCCCGGGTCGACGATTGTCGTTTGGATCTTCGTCCCGCCGAGGTCGATGCCACCACGCAGTTGAGCCACGCCGGGAGTCTATGCCCCATTTTGGGAAGCTAGGGGGGTGAGTGGGGGTGAGCGGAGCGGCTGGCGTATTTGGTGGGCCAAGCGGCGCTGGTACGAACGCAACCGGCGGCCGTTGCGGCGCTGGCGCTTGGCACGACACGCTGCTCGCGGCGGCTTCTTCGTCCGCCAACCGGTTGAGGGCGAGCTGCTCGAGGCGCTCGATGAGGGTCGCCTCAAGATCGGCGAAGGGACCCTGCTCGAGCCGGGCTGCTGGTTGACGCTGGCGCCCAAGGCGCGGATCGAGATTGGGGCCGACTGCTTCCTCAATCGCAACACCATGCTGGCGGCGCTCGACTCGATCGAGATCGGCGACCACACGATGTTCGCCAACGGCTGCTTCGTCGGCGACTCCGACCACCGCTTCGACGATCCCGAGACGCCGATAACCGCGCAGGGCTTCACCTCAAAGGGGCCGGTGACGATCGGCTCCAATTGTTGGTTTGGGGTCAACTGCGTCGTCACCAGCGGGGTGACGATCGGCGACCGCTGCGTGGTCGGCGCCAACTCAGTCGTCACCCGCGACCTACCGCCAGGCACGATTGCGGCCGGTGCGCCCGCCAAGCCGGTCGGCAGCGTTCTGTGACGAAATCCGCGCGAAGCGTCGCAAGGGAGTGCCTATAATCGGCAAACGGCCGTGACCCGAAGGGCATGGACCCAATGAACCTCGAACTTCTCGATCCACCGCACGCACAAGGCGACGTGACGCTCCTTCGCGCCAAGGACGAGCTGCGGGCTGCGCTGGCGCCATTGCGTCGCGAGGGCCGCTCGATCGGCCTCGTGCCAACGATGGGCTCCTTGCATGACGGACACCTCTCGCTGCTGCGCGCGGCGCGGGCCGAGTGCGAGGTGGTCGTCATGAGCCTCTTCGTCAACCCGACCCAGTTCGGCCCGAACGAGGACCTCGAGCGCTACCCGCGCGATGAGCAGCGCGACTTGGAGCTCGCTGCCGAGGCTGGCGCCGACTTTGTCTACGCGCCGCCAGTCGAGCAGGTCTACCGCAAGGGCTTTTCCACCCACGTCGAGGTCGGAGGCGGGCTAACCAATGTGCTGGACGGAGACCCCTCCCGTCGTGGCCCCGAGCACTTCCGCGGTGTCACCACCGTCGTTGCCAAGCTCTTCAACACCGTGCAACCCGAGGTCGCCTACTTTGGCCAGAAGGATGCCCAGCAGGCAGCCGTGGTCCGGCGCATGGTCCGCGATCTCGACTTCCCGGTGCGAATCACGGTGCTGCCCACGGTGCGCGAGGCCGATGGGCTGGCGATGAGCTCGCGCAACGCCTATCTCGACCCGCGTGCCCGCGAGCAGGCGGCAGCGCTCTCGCGAGCGCTGCGCGCGGCTGAGCAGACGGCGCCCGCCTCCGGGCTGCGCGCGGCGCTCGACGCTGCCCGCGCCGAGCTGCGCGCCGCCGGCATTGAGCCCGAGTACCTCGAGGCGCGCGACGCCGAAGAGCTTTCCGAGGTCGCCGAGCTCGGCGACCGTCCCGTGCTGATCGCGGTTGCCGCTCAGGTTGGCGGCGCCCGTCTGATCGACAACGTGGTGATTCGACCTTGAAGGCTTCAACCCAACAGAGCTGAGACGGAGGCAAACGCAATGCAGAGGCAGATGCTCAAGTCCAAGATCCACCGGGCGGCGGTGACCGACTGCGATGTCGACTACATCGGCAGCATCACCATTGACACCGAGCTGATGGCCGCCGCGGACCTGATCACCAACGAGCAGGTCCACGTCTGGGACATCGACAACGGCGCTCGCTTCGTCACCTACGTGATCGACGGCGAGCCAGGCTCTCGCACGATGCAGGTCAACGGCGCCGCCGCGCACCTGACCCGACCCGGCCACAAGATCATCGTCGCCTCCTTCGGCGCCTACGACGAGCGCGACCTCGAGGCCTACTCGCCGGTCGTCGTCCATGTCGACGAGCAGAACGAGATTGTCGCCGTCGACAGCCATCCCGAGGTGTTGCTCGCCGATCCGGAGACCGTCCAATGAGCTCCGGCGCCCGCTCTCACACCGCCCCGCCGCCGGCAGATCGCCCGCCGATGAGCCTGCCGCGTCTCGCTGAGATGAAGGCCAAAGGCGAACCGATCGCGATGGTCACCGCCTACGACTACCCCTCGGCGCAGGTCGCCGAGGAGGCCGGGGTGGACCTCGTCCTGGTCGGCGACTCGGCGGCGATGGTCGTGCTCGGCCACCCCGGCACAGAGGCGGTCTCGATGGAAGAGATGATCGTGCTCGGCAAGGCGGTGCGCCGTGGCTTGAGGACGCCGCTGATGATCGGCGACATGCCGATGGGCAGCTATGAGTCAAGCAACGAGCTCGCCGTGCAGAACGCCCAGCGCCTGGTCAAGGAGACCGGCTGCCAGGTGGTCAAGCTCGAGGCGGGAGGGGTCTCGGTAGAGCGCGCCCGGGCGATCGTCCGTTCCGGCATCCCGGTGATGGGCCACGTCGGCCTCACGCCCCAGACGGCGACGGCGCTGGGCGGCTACAAAGCCCAGGGCAAGACGGCGCAGAGCGCGATCCGACTTTGCGAGGATGCCCTCGCCCTGCAGTCGGTCGGTTGCTTCGCGATCGTCTTCGAGGCGGTTCCAGCGGCGATCACCGAGGCGATCGTCGAGAAGCTCGAGATCCCGACGATCGGTATCGGCGCTGGCCCGGCGACCGCCGGCCAGGTGCTCGTCTTCCACGACCTGCTGGGCATCACCACCGGCCACATGGCGAAGTTCGTCAAGCGTTATGCCGACGTGCACGGCGAGATGGTCGGCGGCGTGAACCGCTACGTCGAGGAGGTACGCAGCCGTCACTTCCCCGAACCGGACCATGTCTACAGCGTCGAGCCGGCCGAGCTGGCCGAGTTCAGGCGCTACCTCGAGCAGGAGAGCCTTAGTTCGGCCAAGGCTTGGGACTGGGAGCCGCTCTCCTGACCGCTGACTTCGCCTTTTTCCGCGATATGCGCGGGTAAGGACGAAGTCAGCGGCATCCGCGATCTACGATCCGACAGTGCCCGTCTACGAGTTCGAGTGCGCGCAGTGCGGCAATCGCTTCGAGGAGCTGACTGCAGTCGAGACACAGAGCCTCGCCTGTCCGGCCTGCGGCTCTACCCGCACGCGGCGCCTCCTCTCACCGGTATCCCCCGCTGGGCGCCAGCCGCGCGGGGCTGCAGTGCGCTCGGGTGAATCGCGCCGCCGCGAGCGCGAAGCGGCGCGCGGTGAGCGACTGGCAGAGACGCAGCGCAAGCGGGCGGCGGGGGAGCGTTGACGGAGACTGCCGAGCAGCGCCGCGAGCAGCTCGTCGCCCTCTACAAGGAGGTGCAGACCTGCACCAAGTGCCCTCTGCACGAGACGCGCACAAAGTCGGTCTTCGGCGCTGGGGACGCAAATGCCGACCTGATGTTCGTCGGTGAGGCGCCGGGGGCCGAAGAGGACCGCCAGGGCCTGCCTTTCGTCGGCCGCGCTGGGCAGCTGCTCAACCAGATGCTGGAAGAGATCGGCCTCTCGCGCGAAAAGGTCTTCATCGCCAACGTGCTGAAGAGCCGCCCACCGGGAAACCGTGACCCCCAGCCGAACGAGATCGAGGCCTGTCGCCCCTACCTCTTCGAGCAGATCCGGCTGATCGAGCCGAAGGTGATCTGCACCCTGGGCAACTTCGCCACGAAGCTGCTCAGCGGCAACCCGGCGGGGATCACGCGCGTGCGCGGTGCGCCGCAGGTCCACGAGCTGGGCGGACACACGGTCTTCCTCCTGCCGCTTTTCCACCCCGCTGCGGCCCTGCGTACGCCGGCTGTCAAGGAGACGCTGCGCGGCGACTTCCAAACGCTTCCCGAGTTGCTCGGTCGCCCGACGCCAGTCGCGATTCCCGACGACGAGGAGGAGCTCGAGGAGGTGCCGGCCGATCCACCCCAGCCCACCGACGAGCAACTCGACATGTTCGGGTGAGCGAACAGACGACTCAATCCGCGGCGCAGACCGAAGCCCTCGGTGCCGAGCTTGCCAGGCAGCTCGAACCCGGTGACGTGGTCGTGGTCAGCGGCGAGGTGGGGGCTGGCAAGACGACTCTGATTCGCGGCGCCTGCCGGGCGCTGGGCATCGCCGAGCCGGTTACCTCGCCGACCTTCACGATCGGTCAACGCTACGACGGGGGGCGGCTGCCCGTTTCCCACCTCGACCTCTACCGGCTCGAGGACCTCCGAGGGGAGGATCCGGCGCTACTTGACGACTATCTCGCCGCTGAGGCCGTCAGTTTCATCGAGTGGCCGCTGGTCGCCGAGCCGCAACTCGCCGGCCGGCGCTTGATTGCGGTGCGACTCTCCCATGCCGGCGGCGATCGCCGCCTGGTCGAGTTGCCCGCCGCATCCACGCTGGAGTAGTTGTGTTCGGAGAGGAACGGTGCATGTAGCATCGAAACGAACTTCGATCGCCAAATGGAGGGACGCTCGATGAAGGGACTCAAGACGCTGACCGCGACGCTGGTGGGGATCGCGCTGCTGGCGAGCGCCGTGCCGGCTGGCGCGGATGCGGCCGCGTACAGGCACTACGTTGCCTGTGGTGTCTCCCAGAATGCGAAACCGTCGCACAAATGCCCCAAGTCGAGCAAAAAGGGCGCCTTTTTCGAAAGCACCAAAGCGGATGTCAACTACAGCATCTGCGTCAAGTTTCCTACCGGGAGAAACATCTGCGCGAAAGCCCAGCCGGCAAAACAGGGGATTCCCTACGTGAACAAGATCACCTCGAACATCCCGGGCAAGCACCGTGTCACCTGGTTCGTCGAAGGCAAACCCGTCGGCGTCTTCATCTTTCGGGTCACTGGCTGAGAACGGACCGAAGGGGGGAGCGGTCGTCGGCTTTGACACGGCGACCGCTGATACCGCCGTCTGCGCGACGGGGGGTGGCGAGGTGCTGTACGAGAAGCTGCTCGGGCCGGCGACCGATGGCAGCCCGCGGCATTCCACCGCCTTGCTCGGCGAGCTCGAGCGGGCAGCTGCGGTGGCCGGCGGCTGGCAGGGCGTGGAGCGGATTGTCGTGGGCCTCGGGCCGGGCTCGTTCGTCGGCATCCGCATCGGCATCGCCACCGCTCGTGGGCTTGCGCTGAGCACCGGCCTGCCCCTTGCCGGGGTGGGCACGCTTGACGCGCTTGGTTTGGGCCTCGCCGAGCACGCCGGCAAAGACCGCGACTGCCTCGCGGTACTCGATGCACGCCGTGGCGAGGTCTTCGCCGCGCTTTACACGGCAAGCGGGAAGCGACTCTGGGAGCCGCTGGTCGCCCGCCCGCAGGACCTCGCCGAACGGCTTGCGGAGCTATCCGCGCCACCGCTGGCGGCGGGCTCGGGGGCGCTACGATTTCGAGATGAGCTGGCGAGTCGGGGTGCTGAGATTCCCGACGATGACGAGCCCGTTCACCGGGTCGCCGCGCGTCACGTTTGCGCCCTCGGGCTTGCTACGGATGGCGCTCGCGGCGAAAGCCTCAACCCGATCTATCTGAGACCTCCCGATGCGCAGCGATGGCGTGAGCGAGACACTTCCCAGAGAGCCGAGTAGAACAACCGGTGATATCGCCATCCGGCGGCTCGCCTACAGCGACCTGCCGGCGGTGATCTCAATCGAGCGACGCTCTTTCCCGACGCCGTGGTCGTTGGCGATGTTCGTGCTGGAGCTATCCAAGCCGTCGGGTATCTGCTTGGCGGCGAGTGTGGGCGACGAGCTGCTCGGTTACCTGGTCTGCTCGCGCTATGACCAGGTCTGGCACCTGATGAACGTCGCCGTGATGCCCGAGCGGCGCCGCAGCGGAGTGGCCCGCAGCCTGATCTCGCGCCTCGTCGAGGAGGGTGGCGGCAAGCTTCCTTTCACGCTCGAGGTGCGTGTCTCCAACCGCCCAGCGATCGCCATGTATGAACGGCTCGGCTTCCGCTCGGCTGGGGTGCGTCCGCGCTATTACCAGGACAATGGCGAGGACGCGCTGATCATGTGGCTCGACTGAAGCCGCTGAAGCCATGCCACTGCTAGCTCTCGAGACCTCCTGCGACGACACCTGTGCGGCCGTGCTCGACGGCCCGAGGGTGCTCTCCAGTGTGATCTCCTCGCAAGCCGCCGCGCACGCCCAGTTCGGCGGTGTGGTGCCCGAGGTCGCCTCGCGGCATCACCTGGAGCTGATCGCACCGGTGATCGAGGCGGCCCTGGCGGAGGCCAGCACGACTCTCGACAAGATCGAGGCTGTCGCAGTCACCGCCGGCCCTGGCCTGATCGGCGCACTGCTGGTCGGGGTGAGCACAGCGAAGGCGATCGCCGCCGCCTGCCGCCTGCCGCTGATCCCGGTCGATCATCTGCAGGGTCACGTCGCCGCCAATTTCCTTGAGCCGCAGCCGCTCGCGCCGCCCTTCCTCTGCCTGGTGGCGAGTGGCGGGCACACGCTGTTGGCGGGCGTGCGCGACCACACTGGCTACGAGCTGCTCGGCCAGACCCTCGACGACGCCGCCGGCGAGGCCTTTGACAAGGTGGCGCGCCTGCTCGGCCTCGGCTACCCGGGTGGGCCGGCACTGGAAAAGCTCGGCGCCGAAGGCGACCCAGGGGCCTTCGAGATGCCGGTGGCGATGAGCCGCGACCCCGGGCTCGACTTCAGCTTCAGCGGCCTGAAGACGGCACTCGTCTACCTCTGCCGCGACCTCGGGCCTGCCGAGGTCGAGCGGCGCCGGGCCGATCTTGCGGCCAGCTTCCAGGCCGCCGCCGTCAGCCAGTTGGTCGCCAAGCTGGAGCGGGCGCTGGGCAGGGGGGAGTGGGATGCGGTCGCGTTGGGCGGGGGGGTTGCCGCCAACGGCCCGCTGCGCGAGGCGGTGAGCGAGCTCTGCGAGCGTCACGGCGTGCGGCTCAAGCTGGTGCCGCTGGCGCTTTGCACCGACAATGCCGCGATGATCGGCTCCGCCGCCCGCTTTGCCGAGTCGATTCCCTATCCCGACTACCTCGCCTACGACGCCTTCGCCACTGGCCCGCGGAGCGCCGCGTGAGCGTGATCACCGTCTACTCGCGGCCGGGCTGCCACCTCTGCGAAGAGGCGATCGATGCGCTTGTCGCCCTGCATGGCGAGGGCTATCGCTTCGAGCTGCACGAGGTGGACATCGAGAGTGAGGAGCTGCTGCTCAAGCGGCTGCTGGAGAAGATCCCGGTGGTCGAGGTCGACGGTGAGGTCGTCTCCGAGCTGCTTCTCGACGAGGCGGCCGTGCGCACGAGGCTCGATACTGTGGAGGCGTGAGTCCCTTGATCGAAGAGCAGGACGCGGCGACTGGGCTGGTCGTCGACGGCGAGCGCCTCTCGCTCGGCGTCGCGGCGCGTCTCTCGCGTTACCTGCAGGTGCTCACCCAGGCACGCAAGATGGGCCGCGAGACGATCTCCTCACAGGAACTCTCCGAGTACACGCACATCAACCCGACCCAGATCCGCCGCGACCTCTCGGGCTTCGGCAAGTTCGGCAAGCGCGGCGTCGGCTACAACGTCGACTCGCTGGTCTCCGAGGTGCGCAAGATCCTGCGTACCTCAGGCCAGCACAACATCGCCCTCTTCGGCGCCGGCAACCTCGGACAGGCGATCGCCAGCTCCGACATCTTCGCCGACCACGGCTTCCAGATCGTCGCCATGTTCGACGTCGACAGTGGCGTGGTCGGCAGCGAGGTCGGCGACCTGCGCGTGCGCGACTTCGGCGAGCTGGAGGCGATCGTCACCGAGCAAGAGATCGTCGTCGGCGTGCTCGCCGTTCCCGCCGCCGCCGCCCAGTCTGTTGCCGACCGCCTGGTCGAGGCCGGCGTGAAGATCATCTTCAACTACTCCGAGCAGCTGCTCCAGGTGCCGCCCGAGGTGACCGTGCACACCTCGAGCCCGGCCGTCGACCTTCTCTACGCGCTCTACTTCTACCTGACCTAAGGCCTTGTCCCTGGACCTCGACCGCGCTCGGGAGACGTTCGAGTCCTCCACCGACTTCACGATCGGCCTGGAGGAGGAGTTCGCGATCCTCGATCCGGCGACGCTGGAGCTGGAGCACCGCTTCGAGGACGTCTACGCCGCCTGCCAGGAGGACGCGGTGCTGGCCGAGTCGGCGGCCGGTGAGCTGATCGCCTCGGAGATCGAGATCCGCTCGGGGCGTGCCGAGAGCTTCGCCGAGGCGGTCGCCCTCCAGCATGAGCGCCGCCTACGCCTCTTCGAGCTGGTCGACGGGATGGGCCTGGCTCTGGGTGCGATGGGGACTCACCCTTGGGCGAACTACCTGGACCAGCGGATCATCGACACGCCGCACTACAACCGGTTGCGCAAGGAACTCGGCTATGTCGCGCAGCGCAACAACACCTGGAGCATGCACGTGCACATGGGGGTGCGGGGCGCAGACCGTGCGATCGCGGTCTGCGACTGGATGCGCGAGCTGCTCCCTCTGCTGCTTGCCGTTTCGGCTAACTCGCCCTTCCTCGATCGCCGTGACAGCGGCCTGCACACGGTGCGCACCGAGATCTTCACCCGCACCTTCCCCCGCTGCGGCGTACCCAGCCCCTTCGTCGACTGGGACAGCTACGCGAGCTTCGTCGGCAGGCTGGAGCGCTTCGGCTCAGCGGTCGAGTCGACCCAGCTCTGGTGGAGCGTGCGACCGCACCACGCCTTCGGCACGGTCGAGGTGCGCATCTGCGACGCCCAGACCCGCGGCGAGGAGTCCTTCGCTCTCGCCGGCTTGATTGCCGCCTGCATCGCGCAGACGGCACTGGAGTACGACGAGCACGGCTACGACGGCGCCGGCAGCCCGCTGGCCGACCGCGAGATCGAGGAGAACCTCTGGCGGGCGATCCGCTACGGCATGGATGGTCGTCCGATCGACTTCCGGCGGGGCGTTGAGATCGAGGCTCCGCTGGCGCTCGAGAGCCTCCTCTCCTGGACGGAGCCGGCTCGTTCCCAGCTCGGCATCGAGGTCGAGCTGCCGCCGCGCAACGGCGCCCAGCGGGCGCGTGAGGCACTCGCTGGGGGGGTGTCGATCGAGGACATTTACCGCGACGCGGTGGCCGAGACGAAGCGCACCTACACCGCCGTGCCGCAGGCCTCTCGCCAGGCCTAGAACCGCTCTGGGAGCGCTTTCGCCGCTCTCATATATAGACTCCCGCGCCGCTTAAACCATTCCGGAGGAACCTCTCTTGACCAGTTTCTTGACCGACTACGGAGTCGTCGTCGCGCTCGTTTGCGCGGGCGCCGCCGTCATATACGGACTTCTCATCACCCAGCGCCTGTTGGCGCGCCCCGCGGGCAACGACCGCATGCAGGAAATCTCGGGCGCCGTGCAGGAAGGCGCCACTGCCTACCTGAACCGCCAGTACACGATCATCGCCGCGGTTGCCGTGCCGATCGCCATCGTGCTCCTGCTGCTGCAGAACTGGGAGACCGCGGTGGGCTTCGTCATCGGCGGCGTCCTTTCCGGGGCTGCCGGCTTCATCGGCATGAACCTCTCGGTGCGGGCTAACTCGCGCGTCGCCGAGGCCGCCCGCGGTGGCGTGCCACCGGCGCTCGACGTCGCTTTCAAGGGGGGCTCGGTGACTGGCATGCTCGTCGTCGGACTGGCCCTGCTGGGCGTCGCCGGCTACTACGGCATCCTCGTCGCCACCGGCAGCAGTGACAAGCACGCGGTCGACGCCCTCGTCGGTCTCGGCTTCGGCGGCTCGCTGATCTCGGTATTCGCCCGGCTCGGTGGCGGCATCTTCACCAAGGCCGCCGACGTCGGCGCCGACCTGGTCGGCAAGGTCGAGGCGGGAATCCCCGAGGACGACCCGCGCAATCCCGCGGTGATCGCCGACAACGTCGGCGACAACGTCGGCGACTGTGCCGGCATGGCCGCCGACCTCTTCGAGACCTACGCGGTCACCTCGGTCGCCGTGATGCTGCTCGGTGTGCTCACCTTCACCGGTGCCAGCGGCGACTACCTGCGTGAGGTGGCGATCTACCCGCTGGTGCTCGGCGGCGTGGCGATCATCGCTTCGATCATCGGAGCGCTCTCCGTGCGGACCAAAACCGACCGGGTCGAGGGGGCCCTCTACCAGGGCCTGATCATCTCCGGCATCCTCTCGATCGCGGCCTTCTACCCGATTACTGATTGGTTGATGAAGGAACCGGTGCGACTCGGCCTCAGCGCCGGTGCCGATGCGGTGAGCGTGACCGACCTCTGGCTCTGCGCCGTGATCGGCATCGCGGTGACCGCGCTGCTTTTCGTGATCACCGAATTTTATACGTCGACCCGCTTCCGGCCGGTGAAGGCGATCGCCCAGGCTTCGGAGACGGGCCATGCGACGAACATCATCCAGGGGCTCGCCCAGGGCTTTCAGTCGACCGCCGCTCCGGCGATCGTCCTGGCACTGGCGATCCTCGGCGCCAACGAGTTGGCGGGAATCTACGGCATCGGCGTCGCCGTCGTCGCCCAGCTCTCGCTCTGCGGGCTGATCGTCGCACTCGACGCCTTCGGGCCGATCACCGACAACGCCGGCGGCATCGCCGAGATGGCGGAGCTGCCCGAGGAGGTGCGCAACGTCACCGATCCGCTCGACGCGGTCGGCAACACGACCAAGGCGGTCACCAAGGGCTACGCGATCGGCTCTGCCGCCCTGGCGGCGCTGGTGCTGTTCGCCGCCTTCAAGAGCGAGCTCGCCGCCGAGAAGCCGGATGGGTTCGACCTCAACAGCCTCTTCAACCTGACCAGCCCCGACGTGCTGATCGGGCTGATCATCGGCGGCATGATGGTCTACCTCTTCTCGGCCTTCGCGATCGAGGCTGTCGGCCGCGCCGGCGGCCAGGTGGTCGAACAGGTTCGCGAGCAGTTCCGCGAGCACCCGGGCATCATGGAGGGCACCGAAAAACCCGACTACGCCAAGACGGTCAGCATCGTCACCGCGGCCGCGCAGAAGGAGATGATTCTGCCCTCGCTGATCCCGATCGTCATCCCGGTGGTCGTCGGGCTGCTCAGCGTCAACGCGCTTGGCGGCCTGCTGATCGGCGTGATCGTCGTCGGCCTCTTCGCCGCCGTCTCGATGACGGCCGGCGGTGGCGCCTGGGACAACGCCAAGAAGCTGATCGAGGACGGTGCCCACGGCGGCAAGGGCACCTTGGCCCACGAAGCCTCGGTGACCGGCGACACGGTCGGCGATCCCTACAAGGACACGGCCGGGCCGGCGATCAACCCGATGATCAAGGTCGCCAACATCGTCGCGATCCTGATCATCCCGATCGTCAGCTTCTAAGGAGCTCGGAGCGGGGTGGGGGGTCCGGTCCCCCTCCCCGCTCAACTTTTTTGGGAGGACGCGGCCTTACGGCCGCGCCTTGATCACCCAAAAAAGTACAAG
The DNA here is from genome assembly GCA_963715455.1 of uncultured Solirubrobacterales bacterium. Classification (GTDB taxonomy): domain Bacteria; phylum Actinomycetota; class Thermoleophilia; order Solirubrobacterales; family 70-9; genus VRUE01. The sequence continues at coordinate 1,695,115 of OY970245.1, forward strand.
CCGCGGGGAGGGGAACCGGACTCCCCTCTCAGGGTTCGCTATGCAGCGGCTGGGTCGGGATGATCGGAAGGCCGACTCGTGGCGTGGCTGTGTGGGCGCGCTGCGGGTTAGGCCGCGTTGCGGTCTGGCGCTGGTGCTGGAAGCGCGGCGATCAGCTCGGGGTGGGAGGCAGTTGCTGGCGTCCCAGATCTCGAAGCCATTAGGCGGTTGTCGTCTGGATTGCGGTCGATGAGGCCCCACTCGTGCTCTTCGCTGACAGCGCTGCCGGTCTCGAACGAGATCAGAGCGATGTCGACTTCAGGGTCGTAGTGCGCATGCATGGTCAGGTCAGGGTAGCGCTGAGATCCTTGGTAGCGGTGCAACGCTTTGTCTACCTATATGCAGCACAACGCGTTACACACCGGTGTTCCAGCAGCGATCACTAGGGGGCTGACTGGCCGCCGGTTTCGTTGTTGACGCGTTTGCTGAGTTTGGTGACGCGCTGGTTGACGGCGGTGATCTCGGAGTTGATCGTGGAGATCTGAGTTTCCAGGGAGGCGACCTCTTTGGTCGTCTGCTTGTTGACTTTGGCGTTGCGCTTGGTCAGCGCCTCCAGCTTTGCGGTCTCGCGCTGCAGCCGCTCGAGACGGTTGGAGAGCTTGGTCACGGCGCTGCGCGATTCGCGCGCCTCCTGCTTGGCCTCGCCGCTCAGTTCCTTCTGCTCGCCTGTGAGGCTGTTCTCAGCGATGCCGAGCTTGTCGACGAGGTTGGAGAGCTCCGTGGCGACTTCGTCGACCGACTCCTTGGTCGCCGCGTCGTCGGCCGTGCTCTTGGCGTTGAAGGCGACGATCAGGGCGATCACGCCGAGCACGAGGCCGAGCGCGGCGATCGCGATCAGGGTCCAGGATTGGCGACTCTCTTGCTCCACTGGCTTCCTCCGCGGTAGTTGCCGCCCTTCGGCGGGCAGCGAGTGCGGGCGATCCTCTCACCCGTTGCGGTCGGCACGAACGGCATGGCGGGCGCTAGGGTCGCGCCCAACGTGTTGGAGGAGCTCGTCAACGTTGCCGACTTCGAGCGGGCCGCGAGTGAGAAGCTCGAGCCGGGCGTCGCCGGCTACTTCTTTGGTGGCGCTTGCGATGAGGTGACCCTTGGCGAAAATGTCGCCGCCTGGCGGCGCTGGCGCCTGCGCCCGCGCATGCTCGCCGGCCAGCGCGAGTGGAGCACCGGTGCTCAGGTGCTCGGCAAGGAGGTCTCGATGCCGATCCTCGTCGCCCCGGTTGCCTACCAGCGCTTGGTCGACGCGGACGGGGAGCTGGGCATGGCACGGGCAGCCGCTGCGGCAGGCACGGCGATGTGCCTCTCGACCCTGGCGACGACCCGTCCCGGCGAGGTGGCGGCAACTGCCCCCGGGGGCCGCCACTGGTTCCAGCTCTACTGCTTCCGCGACGCGGGCGTGACCCGGGCGCTGATGGATGAGGCGGTCGATTGCGGCTTCGAGGCGATCGTCGTCACGGTCGACGCGCCCCGCGGCGGGCGGCGCGAGCGCGACCTACGCACCGGCTTCAAGATCCCCGAGGGGATCGGCGTGCCGAGCGTGCAGGCGGCGCTCGGCTCGCAGCGCGCGGTGACGATCGAGGAGACCTTCGCCCTGATGGACCCGGCGCTGAGCTGGGCGGATCTCGAGCGCTTGGTCGCGGACTGCAGCCTGCCGGTGCTGGTCAAGGGGGTGCTCGGTGCCGAGGACGCGGCGCTTGCCGTCGAGCACGGCGCCGCCGGCGTCGTCGTCTCCAACCATGGCGGTCGTCAGCTCGATTGCGTGGCGCCGACCGCCGAGGTCCTGGCCGAGGTGGTCGATGCAATCGCGGGCCGCGGCTCGGTGCTGGTCGATGGCGGCATTCGCCGTGGCACCGACGTGGTCATCGCTCTGGCGCTCGGGGCCGACGCCGTGCTGGTCGGCAGGCCCGTCCTTTGGGGCCTCGCCGTGGGCGGTGAGGCCGGCGCGCTGCGCGTGCTCGAGCTGCTGCGCGACGAGCTCGAGCTGGCGCTGGCGCTCTGTGGCTGCGGCTCACCCGCCGAGCTGACCCGCGCGCACGTGCGGCAAGCACCGCCGCCGTCCGTATATTCGGCCTAGATGCACCCCTCGATCATCTCGTTTAAGGCAGCGGGTACCGGTGGCGAAGCGCGTCCCGCGTGACGAATCGCTGAGCCGCGTCTACGGCGTCGGCGACCTCTTCGCCGCGGCCTACGGCAATGTCGGCTCGAGCATCTACTACGCGCTCGGCGTCACCGCGGCCTTCGCCCTCGGGCTGACCCCGGTTGCCTTCCTAATCTCCGGCTTGATCTTCGCCGCCACCGCCGCCACCTACGCAGAGGCAACCGTCATGTACCCGGAGGCGGGTGGCTCTTCGAGCTTCGCCCGCCACGCCTTCAACGAGCTGGTCAGCTTCATCGCGGCTTGGGGCCAGATGCTCAACTACGTGATCACGGTCGCCATCTCGGCCTACTTCGTGCCCCACTACCTGGCCGTCTTCTGGGAGCCGCTGGGCGAAGCCCCCGGGGACATCATCGGCGGTGCAGTGCTGATCGTTGCCCTGGCGCTGCTCAACATCCGCGGCTCCCAGGAGTCGGCGAAGCTCAACCTGGTACTTGCCGTCGCCGACCTCGCCACCCAGGTGGTGCTGGTTGGCATCGGCATCTTCCTCGTGCTCAGCCCAGAGGTGCTGGTCGACAACGTCCACCTCGGCGTGGCGCCCACTTGGAACGACTTCGCCCTGGGAATTGCCGTCGGCATGATCGCCTACACGGGTATCGAGACGATCTCCAACATGGCCGAGGAGGCGCGTGACTCGGTCCGCACGATCCCGCGTAGCGTCGGCCTCACCGTCGTCGCGGTGCTCGGTCTCTACCTGCTGATCCCGGTGGTGGCGCTCTCGGCGATGCCGGTCACCCAGGACGCCGCAGGCACCTTCACAACGACGCTGGGCACCGAGTTCGCCAACGACCCGATTCTCGGCATCGTCGAGAACCTCGGCCTCGGCCATGGACTCACCGAAGCGCTGCGCTTCTATGTCGGCATCCTCGCCGCGGTGATCCTCTTGATCGCCACCAACGCCGGCCTGATCGGCGTCTCGCGCCTCACCTACTCGATGGGTCAGCACCGCCAGCTGCCCGAGGTGCTGCGTCAGGTCCACCCGCGCTACCGAACGCCCTATATCGCGATCCTCGTCTTCGCGGTGATCGCGATGATCACCCTGCTGCCAGGGCAGACCGACTTCCTGGCGACGATGTACTCGTTCGGCGCGATGCTCTCCTTCACCATCGCCCACGTTTCGGTGATCCAGCTGCGGCGCCGCCATTCTGCTGAGGAGCGGCCCTGGAAGCCGCCGTTCAACTTCCGCCTCTTCGGCGTCGAGGTGCCGCTCAGCGCCGTGTTTGGCGGCCTTGGCACCTTCACTGCGTGGGTTGTGGTGATGGCGCTCAACCCGACCACGCTGGTCGTCGGGATCGGCTGGATGCTGCTTGGCCTCGCTGTCTACCTGCTCTATCGCCGCAACCAGCGCCTGCCGCTCACCGAGACGGTCAAGGTGCTGCTGCCCGAGCCGCTCGGGGTGGAAGAGATCGAGTACCGCAGCGTCCTGGTCGCTTTCGAGGACGGTGAGCCGTTCTCCGAGGAGATGGTCGCGACGGCGATCAAGCTCGCCTCCAAGCGTCGCCGCGGCGTCCACATCCACTCGATGCTAACCGTGCCGACGCACCTTTCGCTCGATGCCGAGCTGCCCGAGGCCGAGGAAGAGGCGCAGAGCAAGATCGAGCAAGCCAAGCTGATCGGCGGCCAGCGGGTGACCGGCCACGTCGAGCGCGTACGGCCGGGACAGGCGGGCTACTCGATCGCCGACGAGGCAAAGTTGATCAACGGTGCCGCGGTGGTCGTCGGCTTGCGCTACCGCAACGGCCGCCCGCTCTACGACAAGACCCTGCAGACCGTGCTCGGTGAGCGTCCGTGCCGCGTGATCGTCGTCTCCGACCCGGCCGTAGAATCGCAAGCGTGGGCTCGTCCCGACGGATCTATAACGGCTCAGTCCGCGCTCTCTCCATCCTCTTCATCGCCCTAGGTCTGGCGATTCTGATCAGCACCTTCGCCAACGACGGCGGCCCGCTCTCGCTCGGAACTCTGCTCGGCTTGGCGTTCGTCGTGGTCGGCATCGCCCGCCTCTGGATCGCTTCCAGGACGAGCTCTTGAGCGAGCCCGAGCAGCAGAGGCCGCGCCTCGAGCCTTTGCTGCAGCGCGGCCTCGGCGTGCCCGGCCTCTTCGTGGCCGTCTACTCGGCGGTCGGCTTCAGCATCTACTTCGCCCTCGGTGTGGTCGCCGACAAGGGCCTCGGCCTGACGCCGCTGATCTTCCTCGCCGCCGGCTTGCTCTTCGTGCTCACCACGCTGAGCTACGTCGAGGGTGGGGCGATGTTCCGTGAGCGCGGCGGCTCTTCGAGTTTCGCCCGCCATGCCTTCAACGAGCTGATCGCCTTCATCGCTGGGTGGGCGATCCTCATCGATTACCTGATCGTCGCTGCCCTGGCGGCGATCTCGGTACCGCACTACCTCGAGCCGCTGACCGGCAACCTCTTCGGCTCGGGCACCGAGATCGTCGTTGCGGCAACCGTGATCGTCGCCGCCTGCCTGCTCAACGCGCTCAACATCACCGGTCGAGGGCGGGAGCGACCGCTGGCGATTCTTGCTCTCGCCGATATCGCCCTGCAGTTGGTGGTGATCGCCGTCGGCCTGCTGGCCGTCTTCCACCCCGATCGGCTCACTGACCAGATCGACCTCTTCACCAGCCCGAGCTTCCGCGACACCGTCTACGCAGCGGTGGTGGCGATGCTGGCTTACGCCGGTATTGAGGCTGCCTCCGACCTGGCCCCCGACATCAACGTCAGGCGGCGTGATCTGAAGCGCATCGTCTCGGTCGGGGCGATCGCCGTGCCGCTCGTCTACGCGGGCATGGCGGCGATTGCCCTGATGGCGGTGCCGGTTGTCGCCGGTCCGGACGGGCCCGAGACGGCGCTCGGCAACGAGTTCGTCGAGGCGCCCGTGCTTGGCGTCGTCTCCGCTTACGACCCGAGCTGGGTCTCCGACGCGATGCGTTGGATCGTCGCTCTCGTCGCCGCGCCGGTGCTCTTTTGGGCGGTCACCACGGCGCTGCTCGGCGTCTCGCGTCACATCTACACGCTGGCGATCAACCGCCAGATCCCCAGCTGGCTGGGCAAGCTCGACAGCCGCCACGCCACGCCGCACGTGGCGATCGCGATCTCCGGCCTGGTCGCGATTGGCCTCGTCATCCCCGGCGACGTCAAGCTGCTCGCCGGCTTCTACGCCTTCGGGGCGATGCTGGCGATCACCATTGCCCAGCTCTCGATCATTCGCCTGCGGGTTACCCAGCCCGATCGCCCCCGCCCCTTCCGCGTGCCGCTTGACTTCGATTGGCGCGGTGCGCGCTTGCCGGCGCCGGCGCTCTGCGCAGCGCTGCTCAGCGGCCTCGCCTTCCTCAGCGTGCTCGCCTATCACGACACGGCGCGCTGGGTGGGCGGTGGCTGGATGCTCTTTGGCCTGCTCTTCTACGTCGTCTACCGCAAGGTTTTCGAGGGCACGACGCTGACCAAGCGCGTCTCGGTCAGCGAGAAGGCGCTGACCAAGCAGGTTCCCGAGGTCGCCTATCGCAACCTCCTTGTGCCCGTCTTCGGTACCAAGCTCGATGACGACATCGTCGCCACCGCCGGTCGGCTGGCTGCCGCTGAGCAAGAGGAGGCCGGCAAGGAAGACGAGCCGACCCGGCTCGACCTTGTCTACGTAATCGAGGTGCCGCTTACGCAGGCGCTCGATGCTGAGCTCGATCCCGAGATCGAGCGCGGCGCCGCCCGGGCGCTGCGCCGCGCCAGCGACGTCGGCGAGGAGTACGCCGACGTGCGGGTCACGGCGGAAGTGGTGCGCGCCCGCGACATCGGCGCCGGCATCGTCGACGCGGCGCGGCGCAGCGGCGCCGAGGCGATCGTCATTGGCGGCGAGCCTCCGAGCAAGATCAAGGGTGGCGCCACGCTGGGTGGCATCAGCGCGGCCAAACCAGCCGAGATTGGCGCGGCAACCGAGTACGTGCTTAAGAAGGCGCCATGCCGGGTCCTCCTGACGGCGCCACCTGAAGATGCCCTCCAGGGCATCTAGTATCCGATGCATGTTCATCTTGATCGTCGGCTGCGGTCGCGTCGGGTCCTCGGTGGCTCGCTCGATGCTGAAGGAAGGGCACGAAGTCTCGTGCCTGGACGAGGACCCGGAGTCCCATGCCCGGCTCGAGGTCGGCCTCGACCGCGGCTGGGAGGATCTCGGCGGCCAGTTCACGGTCGGTGCTGGGCTAGAGACCGACGCCCTGGTCGCCGCTGGCATTGAGAAGGCGGACGCCTTCATCGCTTCCACCGACGGCGACAACACCAATATCGTCATCGCCCAGATCGCTCAGCGCCGCTACGAGGTGCCGACCGTGATCGCCCGCATCCTCGACCCGCTGCGCGCGGAGTGGTACCAGCGCCAGGGGTTGCATACGGTCTGCCCGACGCGAGTCGCGATCGACATGCTGGAGGACGCCGTGCGCGAGGGCGCACCGCGCGGCGCCGGTTCCTCCGACGGCGCGGTGGAGACCGCGTAGCGGGGGCGACTGTGTACATCATCGTCATCGGGGCGGGCAAGGTGGGCTGGAACCTGGCTCGCGAGCTGCTCGAAAAGGAGCACGAGGTAACCGTGATCGAGAACGACCGACGCCGCTACCTGACGGTCGAGCAAGAGCTCGAGCACAACGTCTCCTACGGCGATGCCTCAGAGCTCTGGGTTCTCGAGCGGGCCGGTATCCAGCGGGCCGACATGGTGATCGCGGTTACCGGCGACGACGAGGACAACATGCTGATTTGCCAGGTGGCCCGCGAGAAGTACGACGTCGAGCGGATCATCGCCCGGGTAAACAATCCGCGCAACAAGCCGCACTTCGACCTGCTCGGCATCAAGCCCTCGGTCTCGGCGACGGACCTGATCCTGCGCCTGCTTGAGCACGAGGTGCCCGAGTACGGCCTCGTCCACCTGCTCGACCTGCAGGAGGAGCAGCTGGAGATCATCGAGATGCTGCTCGGCAAGGACTGCGGCGTCACCGGGCGCCGCGTCGGCGATCTGGAGATGCCCGAAGGCAGCCTCTTGATCTCGGTGCTGCGCAACGGCAAGGGCTTCGTTCCCGGACCGGACACAGTGCTCGAGGTGGGCGACGAGGTGCTTGCCGTCCTCGACCCCGGTCACGAGGAGCAGCTCAAGGTGCTCTTCGGACCGGCCGAGAACGGCCAGGGGAACGGCGCTGGCGCCGAGTCTCCACATGGCTGAGCGCCAGGCCGACTTCCTGCTCGTCGGCGGCGGCCTCGCCTCGGCCAACTGCGCGACCGAGCTGCGCAAGCGTGGGGCGGAGGGCTCGATCCTCCTGGTCGGCCGCGAGCCGGAGCCGCCCTACGAACGGCCGCCGCTCTCCAAGGAGTACCTGCGCGGCGAGGCAGGGCGTGCGGACGCCTACGTCAACCAACCCGAGTGGTACGAGGAGAACGAGGTCGAGCTGCTCAGCGGCGTCAACGTCATGTCGCTCGACCCCGAGGCGCGCACGGCGAAGCTGCAGGGCGGCGACGAGGTGGGCTTCGGCAAGGCGCTGCTCGGCACCGGGGCGATGGTCAACATCCTGCGGGTCGAGGGCGCCGAGAACGAGGGCATCCACTACCTGCGCGCCTATGGCAACTCCGATGCGATCCGCGCCGATGCCGGGGCGGCCGAGCACGTCGTGCTGATCGGCGGCAGCTATATCGGCGCTGAGGTCGCTGCCTCGTTGACTGCGCGCGGGACGAAGTGCACGATCGTCACCATGGAGGACATTGCCCTTTCGCGCACCTTCGGCGAGCAGGCCGGGCGTTGGTTCCACGAGCTGCTCGAGTCCAAGGGCGTGACGATCCACGGCGGCGAGGAGCTTGAGGCCTACGAGGGTGATGGCCGGGTCAGGGGCGTGGTGACGAAGAGCGGCCTGGCAATCGAGTGCGACACGGTCGTCGTCGGCGCCGGGGTGCGTCCCGACGCGATGCTTGCTCAGCGCGCCGGGCTGGAGGTCGACGACGGGATTGTTTGCGACGCAAAGCTGGAGAGCTCTGCGGTTGGCATCTACGCCGCCGGAGATTGCTGTTCGTATGAGAGCGTCATCCACGGCCGCCGCCTGCGCGTCGAGCACTGGGACGTGGCCATGCAGCAGGGCATGCACGCGGCGCGCAACATGCTCGGCGAGGGTGCCGACTATGAGGTCGTCCCCTACTTCTTCAGTGACCTCGCCGACTGGGCCAGCCTCGAGTACGTCGGCCCGGCCTATGAGTGGGACGAGGAGATCTGGCGCGGAGATCGCGACAGCGGCGAGTTCTCCGTCTGGTACCTGAAGGATGGCCACGTTGCCGGCGCGCTCAGCGTCGAGCGTTCCGAGGACTTGGCCGAGGCACGGCGCCTGCTCGCCGATCGAGTCGACGTCTCTGCCCGTGCCGCCGAGATCGCCGATCCCGACAGCGACCTCGCGTCGATATCCTGAAGCACGCTCTTTGCGGCCTGGTGTAATGGCAGCACGCCTCGCTCTGGACGAGGTAGTCGGGGTTCGAGTCCCTGGGCCGCAGCTCAGGTTCTGTCACGGGCGGCCTTTGGGGGTCCTTCCTCAGGCCGCTTCGCGGGAGTTCCTGAGGAAGGACCCCCAAAGGCCGCTAGCCGGGACTCTTGTGCGGCCCAGAGACACCGAGGGGTGGAAAGCTTGCGAGGCTCGGTTGGGGCGTCTAATCGCTTTGCTACTTTCGCCCCTCTTGTGAGTCGCCTTCACACATGGATTGCGGTGCTCGCCCTGGCTGCGTTGGTCGTCGTCGGCTGTGGTGGCGGGGGAGACGACGACTCGACCGAAGCGGAACCGGCGACAACGGCGGAAACGACCACGGCGCTGACCAAGGAAGAGCTGATTGAGCAGGGCGATGCGATCTGCGCTGAGGTCAACGCGGCGGTTGGCACGGTCGGCTCGAGCAGCACGGAAACCGGCAGCCCAGCCGCGCAGGCTGCCTCGCTCTACAGCGGCATGGTCGCCAGCCTCAACAACCTCGGCACACCTCAGGAAAGTGCCGGCTACGCCGAGTTCTCTTCCGCCGCTGAAGAGCTGGCTAGTGCCGAGGACGAAGTCGAGCAGGCGGCCGACGGCGAAGACGTGGCGGCGCTCGAAGCCGCCGAGGCGAATGCCGCCACGGCACTCGCCGCCTTCCAGGCCGCTGCCGATGAATACGGCTTTGAAGAGTGCAGCGCAGGGCCCAGCGCGCCGCTCAGCGCTGCCCCCGAAGGGGGAGAAGCCGAAGGGGACACCGAAGTGACGCCCGAAGAAGTCGTGCCCGAAGAAGCCGCTCCGGAAGTTGAAGCTGCGCCCGAAGTCGCTCCCGAAACGGGCGGCGCGGGCGGCACCGCAGAAGGCGGCGGCACCGGTGGTGGAACCGAAGGCGGTGGCGCGGGCGGTGGCGAATCAGGCGGCATCGGGCCCGGCTAACCGGCACTAGGCCAATACTTCACTTTGTATAGTGGGTCCGTGAGGACCTACCGCCGCTTGATGGGGTTCCTGCGGCCCTACCGCCGCCAGCTCTGGGGCTCCTTGGTCTTCGCCTGGCTGGCAATGGGGATGACGGTCTTGATTCCCTGGCTGATCGGCCGCGCCGTTAACGCGATCCAGGCAGAAGAACAGCCCGATCTCCTGCCGCTGGCATTGGCGATCGTCATCGCCGGGGTTCTGCGGCTGGGGCTGACCCTGGTCCGTCGGGTGGTGGCTGGGAAGGTCTCCCTGGCGGTCGAGTTCGACCTGCGCCAGCTCTTCTACGCGCATCTGCAGCGGCTCGAGCTGGGCTTCTTCGACGGCCAGCAGACCGGCCAGCTGATGTCGCGCGCGACCGTTGATCTGCAGTCGATCCGCTTCTTCCTCGGCTACGGCTTGATCTTCATCACCCAGAACCTGCTGACGATCGTTCTCGCCAGCGCGGTGATGTTCGCGCTCGAGCCCTGGCTGGCGCTGATCGCGCTCGCCCCGGCCCCCTTCGTCGTCTACACCGCCTCCCGCTACAACCGGGTCTCACGGCCGGCCGTACAGGAGGTGCAGCAGCGCCTTGCCGAGCTGACCGCCGAAGCCGAGGAGAACGTCTCCGGCATCCGCATCGTCAAGGCCTTTGCCCGCGAGGAGCACCAGCTGCGTCGCTTCCGCCACGCGGTCTCGCGCGTCTTCGACCAGAGCATCTACTCGACCCGCCTACAGGCGTTCTTCTCGCCCTTGCTCGGCCTGCTTCCCCAGATGGGGATCGCCCTGGTGCTGCTGATCGGCGGCCGTCAGGTGATCAACAACAGCCTCAGCCTTGGCGCCTTCACCGCCTTCTACACCTATGTCGTCATGCTCGCCTCGCCGATGCGCATGCTCGGTATGGCGCTAGGGATGGCGCAGCGGGCGATTGCCTCGGGTAACCGGCTCTTCGAAGTACTCGACCGCGAGCCGCAAATCGAGAGCCCAGCCGGTGCGCCTCCCCTGCCCGCGGGCGGTGGCCGAGTCGAGCTGCGCGGCGTCACCCTGCGCTACGAGGCAGCTGCCGTCAGCGCATCCGACATTGACCACCCTGGAGTGGGGTCAAAGTCGGATGCGCTTCATGAAGTCGATCTCGAGGTCGAGGCAGGGCGTACGGTGGCCCTCGTCGGGCCCTCGGGTTCGGGCAAGACGAGCCTCGTGGCGTTGATCGCCAGGCTTTATGACCCGGGCGAGGGGGAGGTGCTCGTCGACGGCGCCGATGTGCGCAGCGTCGAGGTTGCCTCGCTGCGCTCACAGGTCGCCTTCGTCGCCGACGACAGCTTCCTCTTCAGTGCCAGTGTCGCCGAGAACATCGCCTACGCCCGTCCTGATGCCGGCCGCGATGAGATCGAGCTGGCGGCGCGCCGCGCCCAGGCGGACGAGTTCATCCGCGAGCTTCCGGCTGGTTATGAGACGGTGGTCGGTGAGCGCGGGTTGACGCTCTCCGGCGGTCAGCGTCAGCGGGTGGCGATCGCTCGCGCCCTACTCGCCGACCCGCGCATCCTGATCCTCGACGATGCCACCTCCTCGGTTGACGCGACCACCGAGGCGGCGATCAAGGCAGGCCTGCGCGAGGCGATGGCCGGGCGCACGACCTTGATCATCGCCCACCGCCTCTCAACCGTCTCGCTCGCCGATGAGGTGGTGGTGATGGACGCCGGCCGCATCGTCGACTGCGGCACTCACGAGGAGCTGCTCGCGGGCTGCAGCTTCTACCGCGAGATCGCCGAGCACGGTCTTGCCGACACTGTCTTTCTGCAACGCGACCTCGAGCAACGCGAGGAGCTGGCGCGCCTATGAACAGGGCGAGGGACCTCTGGCGGCTGCTGCGCGGCGAGGACCAGCGTGCCCGCAAGCTGCGCTGGATGGCCGGCCTGCTGCGCCCCTACCGCGGTCGCGTGGCGCTCACCGCAGTTGCGATCCTGGCTGCCACGGCCGCCGGGCTGGCGCCTCCCTACCTGGCCGGACAGGCGATCGACGCCGGCATCATCACCGGGGACACGGGCGCGCTTACCCAGATTGTTCTTGCCTTTGTTGGCGTAGCAATCGTCTTCGCTGTAGCCACCTATGCGCAGACCTACCTGGTCGGCTGGGTCGGCACCCGCGCCTTGCAGGATCTGCGCGAGCGCGTCTTCGCCCACATCCAGTCGATGTCGATCGGCTTCTTCACGCGGCGCAGCCCCGGCGTGCTGATCAGCCGCATGACCAACGACATCGAGGCGCTCAACCAACTCGTCACCAGTGGCGTGGTGACACTGCTCTCCAGCGGCCTGACCCTGGTCGGCGTGGTCGTGATCATGCTGCTCCTCGACCTCCAGCTGGCCCTGGTCACCTTCCTCACCTTTCCCCTGCTGGCGCTCGCCAGCGTCTTCTTCCGGATCATCTCCCACGGCGCCTACCGAGCGACCCGCGAGCGGATCGCCGCGGTCACCGCCTACCTGCAGGAGACGCTGAGCGGCGTGCGCGTGGTGCGCAGCTTCGGCCAGGAGGCTCGCCACGGAGCCCGGATGGATGAGCTCAACGAGGCCAACCGCGAGGCCAACATGAAGACGGTCTACCTCAATGCCACCTACTTCCCCGGGGTGGAACTGCTCTCCGCTGTCGGCACCGCGGCGATCATCCTCTACGGCGGCACGCAGGCGATCGACCAGGCGATCCAGATCGGCACGATCGTCGCCTTCATCGGCTACCTGCAGCTCTTCTTCGACCCGATCCAGCAGCTCTCCCAGCTCTACACGACCTACCAGCAGGGGATGGCGGCGCTCGACAAGATCTTCGAGCTGCTCGACACCGAGCCCGACATGGTCGATGCGCCCGGCGCCGTCGATCTCGGCACCCTGCGCGGCGAGATCGAGATGGAGGGGGTCTCGTTCGCCTACGCCGACGAGGAATGGGCGTTGGAGGAGATCGACCTGCACGTTCCGCCGGGGCAGACCCTTGCCCTGGTCGGCGCCACCGGGGCAGGCAAGTCGACCTTCGCCAAGCTGGTGGCGCGCTTCTACGATCCGCAGCACGGCCGGGTGCTGGTCGATGGCCACGACCTGCGCAGCGTTCGCCAGCAGGCCTTGCGGCGCCAGCTCGGCATCGTTCCCCAGGAGGGCTTCCTCTTTTCGGGCAGCGTGCGCGAGAACATCGCCTTCGGCCGGCCCGAGGCGCCGCTCGCAGAGATCGAGGCGGCAGCCGCCGCGGTCGGCGCCAGCGAGTTCATCGCGGCCCTGCCTGAAGGGATCGAGACCGAGGTAGGCGAGCGCGGCGTGCAGCTCTCCTCGGGCCAGCGCCAGTTGGTCGCCTTCTCCCGGGCGTTGCTTGCCGAGCCCCGCATCCTGATCCTCGACGAGGCGACCTCGAACGTCGACGTGCGCACCGAGAAGACGATCGAGCATGGCCTGGAGCGGCTGCTCGCGGGACGCACGGCGATTGTCATCGCGCACCGCCTCTCGACAATTCGACGAGCGGGCAAGATCGTTGTCCTCGAAGATGGCCGCATCGCCGAGGCTGGCACCCACGAGGAGCTGATCGAGGCGGATGGCCCTTACGCCCGCCTCTACGGCGCTTGGCGCGAGTCCTCAGCCGCCTGAGCTCAGAGCTGAGTGGCGACCAGGCCGATCAGGGCTACAGCCAGGACGCCGTAGAACTGAAGCATCGTGCGCTGCAGGCCGTGCAGCGCGTGGTGCACCGCTGCGATCTCTTCACGCACCGACCCAATCTCTGTACGCACCGACCCGATCTCTTCACGCACCGATCCGATCTCCTCTTTGAGTTCGCTGCGTACCGCCCCGATCTCCTCTTTCAGCTCGGTGCGCACCGCTCCGATCTCGGTGCGCACTTCCCGGCGCAGCGATCCAACCTCTGCCCGCAGCGAGCCGATCTGGGTACCAAGATCGGCGCGCACCGAGCCCACTTCGGCCCGCACCGAGCCGACTTCGCGTCGCACCGAGCCGACTTCGCGTCGCAATTCAGTCTTCACCTCGGCGAAGCCCAGTTCCATGCGCTGGTTGAGGTCGTCCATCCGGTCATCTGTCCAGCTGCTCCTCACGATCTCCATGATTGCACCGTAACGAGCTGTCTGCGGAGCGTGGCGCGCAAAAACGCGCGATTGTGAAACATCTTGCAGGTTGGTGATGCTGCTACTCGAACGCGGCAGCCTTGGCGCTCGGCACTTTGCCGCCAGTGCACTTCGGACCGTGGCCGGGGCGCGGCAAGATCTGGAAGTTGGTGACGGCGTGGACGGGCGTGGTCGAGCCGTCGTTCTGGGCCAGGTTGATGATCAAGCGATAGAAGCCCGGCTGTAGGCCGTGGTAGTAGATCTCGGGCTTGGTGGCGGGCGAGTAACCGCCGGCCGAGCCGATGCGTTCGGCGAGCACACCGTTGGGGCCGGCGTACTCGGGAAAGTCAAAGGAGCGGCCGACCAGGCGACCCTTGCCGAAAGGGCTCTCGATCGCCCGCTGCAGCTTGATCGGATCGACACAGTCGGGGACCCGGTTGAGACCGAAGCGAATGTGACCCTCGCCGAGCTGGGGTTCGCCGCCAAAATGGTGCGGTGCGAGCTTGAAGTTGTCGACCTTGACCTTGACGACGACCGCGTGACTGGTCTGTCGGGCGCCATTGCGCGGTGAAATCACTTCGATGCTGGGGGCGCCGAAGTGAGCATTCGGCGCGGCCTGTGCACTTGTCTCGTCCTTGCCGCCGCCGAGCGCGAGCACGATCGCAGCCGTGACGGTCACGACGAGGGCGGCGATCAAGAGCGAGGTGCTGCGGCGCATCGCGCCGCGAAGACTAAGCCCAACCGCCTGTACACCCCATAGGCTGTGGCCCGATGAGTCCCGCCGCCGAATTCGCCTATCGGCTCAGCGCTGCCGCTCGCCGCCCGGCCAGCTGGTGGCAGCTGTTCAAGTTCGGCCTGGTCGGCGCCTCCGGCTACCTGATCAACCTCGGCGTCTTCGCTTTGCTCAGCGGCAACCTCGGTTTCCAGCACACGCTGGCGGCCTTGGGTGCCTTCGGCGTCGCAGTGAGCAGCAACTTCTTCTGGAACCGCCACTGGACCTTCGCCGCCGGTGATGGCCATGCCGGCTTCCAGGCGGTGCGCTTCTTCACGGTCAGCATCGCTGCTCTCGTGATCAACCTCGCCGTGCTCGAGGCCTTGGTCGCCGGCTCGACGCTTGGCGAGCTGAGCGCCCAGGCGATCGCCGTCGCCGTGGCGATGCCCTTCAACTTCCTCGGCAACAAGCTCTGGACCTTCGCCTAGCGCGGTGCTCCCGGTCTAGGCACAGCCGTTGTTCTTCTCCTGGATCATCTTCCCAGCGCTGATGCTCGCCGTCTGCATCGGTGTTGGCCTGCTGACAGAGGCGCTTGCCGGACGCCGCATGCCGGGCGTTCTCCTGGCGCCGCTGGGGATCGCCAGCGTCACGGTCGTCGGTCTCGCCACGACCGCCTTTCCGGCAACGGCCAGCTTGACGGCGCCGCTCTGCGCGCTGCTCGCCGTGGCGGGCTTCGTCATCGCCATCCGCCAGCGACGCAACCTGCGTCCTGACCCCTGGCCGACAGGGCTCGCCCTCGGCGTCTTTGCGGTCTTCGCTGCGCCGGTCGTGCTCTCTGGCGAGGCGACCTTCGCCGGCTACATCAAGCTCGATGACACCGCCACCTGGTTCGCGATTACCGATCGCCTCATGGAGCACGGGCGCGATATCGCCGACTTGCCGCCCTCTAGCTATGAGGCGACACTCGACTTCAACGTGGCCGGTTGGTACCCGGTCGCACCCTTTATTCCCTTTGGGGTTGGGGCGAGACTCTCCGGGGCAGAGCTCGCTTGGGTCTTCCAGCCCTACCTCGCCCTGCTGGCCAGCTTCTCGGCCCTAACGCTCTGGCAGCTGACCACCCGCGTGCGGGTGAGCGTTGGGCTGCGTTTCGCTGCTGTCTTCCTCGCTGCCCAGGCGGCGACCCTCTTCGCCTACGCGATGTGGGGCGGCATCAAGGAGCTGGAGACAACCATGTTGCTCGGCCTCATGGCGGCCCTGGCACCGCTCGCGATCGAGGAAGAGGCCCCCGCAGCACGGCCTTTGGCGCCGTTGGCGATCGCCGCCGCGGCCCTCATCGGGGTGCTCAGCTTCGGCGCTGGCCCTTGGCTGCTCGGCATCTTCGGCGCCGCGGCACTGGTGCTGCTGGCCGAGCGCGGGCCCCAGCAGATCTGGGAGCGCGGCTGGCGCCTCGTCGCCTGGCTCGTGCCGCTGATCGTCGTCGGCCTGATCGGTCATGACCTACTTCCTGAGTCGACCAAATTCCTCACCGCTGCCAGCACCGATTTGGGCAATCTCGCTGGGCCGGTCAGCCCGGCCCACCTGCTCGGCATCTGGCCAGCGCATGACTTCCGCGAAGAAGTCGAGATCGCCGCCCTGTCCGGCGCGCTGATGGCGGTAGTGGCTGTTGCGGCGCTCGCGGGTGGGTGGAGCGCGCTGCGCGATCGCGACCCCGGCCTGCTCACCGCGCTGGGTGGCGCGGCGATCGGTTGTGGCCTGATCGCCGTCTTCGGCTCGGCCTGGGTTGCGGCCAAGTCCTACGCGATCGTCTCGCCCTTCACCCTGCTCTTTGCCTTCCTCGGCCTGCTCTTCGTGGCTCGCTCTGGCGCCCGTCTCGCCGCCACAATCGCGGCAGTGCTGCTCGCTGCCGGCGTCGTCTGGTCCAACCTGCTCGGCTACGGCGGCGTCAGTCTCGCTCCGCGCGACCAGCTCGCCGAGCTGGAGGAGGTCGGCGAGCGCTTCGCCGGCGTCGAACCGGCGCTGATGACCGAATACCAGCCCTATGGCGTGCGCCACTTTCTGCGCGACATGGCCCCCGAGGGCGCCTCGGAGTTGCGCCGCCGACAGGTGACGTTGAGCGACGGCGGCGTGCTCGAAAAGGGTGAACAAGCTGACATCGACCGCATCGCGCTTCCCGAAGTACTTACCTACAGAGCGTTGGTGCTGCGCAACTCGCCGGCGGCCAGTCGCCCGCCGGCGCCCTACCGGCTCGCCTGGCGGGGTCGCTACTACGACGCCTGGATCAGGCCCCCGGTCGGTCCCCAGCCGATCGAGCATCTGGCGCTTGGCACTGAAGTTGAACCCGGAGCGGTGCCCCGCTGCGCCGACGTGCTGCGCCTTGCCGGCCAGGCTGCGGCGATCGACGGTGAGCTCGTTGCCGCGCGGGTAGGAGAGCCGCCCCTGGCGCTGCCCCTAGGGGATGTCGAGCTGAGCGGTGACATCGTGCCGTCCGAGGTGGGGGCGACGTACCTCGAGCCACAGGGCGCTGGGGAGTTCGCCCTCGATGTCGATGTGCCGCAGCCGGGTCGCTATGAGATCTGGTTGGGCGGTGCGCTGCGCCAGTCGGCGACCCTCTCTGTGGACGCAGAGGAGGTGGGCAGCGTGCGCCACCAACTCAACACGCCGGGCAACTATCTGGCCTTCGGCATCGTGCCGCTGCAGAAGGGGCCGCATCGCGTCGTCGTGGAGATAGGGGGGCCCGATCTGCACCCCGGCAGTGCTGGCATCGATGGGCTCCTCGGGCCGCTGGTCCTCGCGCGGCCCAGTGGGAATCCGCCTCTGACCTATCTCCCACCCGAGCAGGCGGCGCAGCTCTGCGGCCGGGCCTGGGACTGGATCGAGGTGGTCCCATCGCGCTAATATTCCCGACTAATGGAGTCTGCCAGCGCAACCGAGGTGCAACCCGACTGGTACAGGTCGGCGTTCTCGGCTGAGACGACCGTCGACCGGCCCTGGGCCGACCAGACCGAGGCCGAAATCGATCGGGTGCTGGCGATGATGCGTCCCGAGCCCGGCGCACGGGTCCTCGACCTCGCCAGTGGCACCGGTCGCCACTCGATCGAGCTGGCGCGGCGCGGCTTCTCGGTGCTCGGCGTCGACATTGCCGAGGACCTGCTCGAGGTCGCGGCCCGTGATGCCGCGGAGGCCTCGATCGAGGGGGTCGAGTTCCGCGAAGCCGACCTGCGCGAGATGGAGTTCGAACCGGAGTTCGACCTCGTGCTCAACCTGAACGATGGCGCCGTCGGCTACTTCGAGACCGAGGAGGAGAATCACCGCACCTTCGAGGTGATCGCCGCAGCGCTGCGCCCCGGCGGCGGCAATCTGATGCAGCTGCCCAACGTGCTCTACGCGGAAACCCACTTGCCGCAGAAGACGTACATCGAGGGAGAGGGCATGGTCGAACTCATCGATCACCGCTGGGACAAGGGCAGCCGTTACTTAGAAGGCTCCACCACCCCAATCGTCTTCGGTGGCGTGGTCGAGAAGCCCGAGCCGATTCCCTTCCGTCAGCGCCTCTACTCGGTCGACGAGCTGACCGCGCTCTACGAGTCGGTCGGCATGAGGCTGGCCAACGTCTTTCGCGGCAACGGCAAGCCACGACCGCCTAAGGACTCGCAGTTCGAGGTCTTCGTCGAGGGCCGCAAGGCCTGAGGGCCTACCACGCTCCTTCCAGCCAGCGCACCATCTCCTCTGCGATTCCGCGCAGGTCGGGCTCCGGCGTAGACAGCTCGTTGATAGCCAGCTGGATCGCCGCGCCGAGTGCGAGCGTCGCTCGCTCCGGGCTCAGTTCCAACCCTGCCTCCAGGCGCTGCAGCGCCAGCGGATCGCTGCGCAACGTGGTGAACGCCTCACGGGCGGCCTCGGGGTTCGCTTCGGAGAGCTCGAGCGCCGTCTCCACCGCGACGCGAATTTTCTGCCTGGCAGCCACCCGTGTGGCAGCCGCCAGCACCGGGTCGAGCAGACGTTCGTCGAAGCGGCGATCGAGGACCGTCGCGACTTCTCTACCCTCTGACATGTCTGGGACCTCCTCTTCAGGTCTCGGCCGGGCCCCGGGGTGTCGCAAGCACCGCCGGGGCCGCGTGTTTGAGGTTCGATGCGAGTGTAGACTCGAATGAAGACGATAAGCGCCCACCGCTCAATGGTCAAATAATTTTGCTCGTGACGCAGCCAGGGCACGGGGGCGTCGGGAAAAGGCCAGCAGATGAGCAGCGCCAGATCGAGCTACGACGCAGCCGCGGTTGAGGCTGAGCGCCAGGCTGCTTGGGCCGAGAGCGACGCCTTTGCCGCGCCCGTCCCGGCCGAGGGCCAGCCCGCCGTCTACATCAAGCCGTCGAGCCCCTTTACCTCGGGCAAACTGCACATGGGGCACGTGCGCGACTATGCGATTGGCGACGCCTACGCCCGCTTTCGCCGGGCTCGCGGCGACGCAGTGCTCTTCGGCTTCGGCTTTGACGCTTTCGGCCTGCCGGCTGAGATGGCGGCGATCGAGCGTAAAGTTCCGCCCGCCGAGTGGGTCGAGCAGTGCGGCGAGCGCATGCTCGAGCAGATGAAGCGGCTCGGTTTCTCCTTCAACTACGAGCGCATCTTCTACAGCTCCGACGAGCTGCAGTACCGCTGGTCGCAGTGGCTCTTCATCACCCTGCTTGAGGCCGGCTTGATCTACCGCGACGACACGACGGTCGACTGGTGCGATCACTGCCGCACGACGCTGGCGGCGCTGCAAGTCGAGGACGGCCGCTGCTGGCGCTGCCATAACGAGGTGCGGTTGATTCGCCGCCCGACCTGGTTCCTGCGCATCACTCCCTATCTCGAGGAGAACGACCGGCGGCTGACCGAGTTGGAGCCGAGCTGGGATGAGATCTCGCTCTCGACCCAGCGCTACATCCTCGGGCGCAGCGACGGGGTGGAGGTGGACCTGACGGGGCCTGACGGCGGGCTGCTCACCTCCTTTTCGCCACACCCGGACGCCGTGGCCCGGGCGAGCTTCGTGCTCCTCTCACCGCGCTACGCGGGGCTGGAGAGCCTGATCGACGACCCCCGGGTACGCGAGCGGCTCGATGAGCTGCGCTCCGGAGGTTGGGAGCGCAGTGCCCGCGACGCGAAGTCGGTGCCGCTGGTCGACACCGGGGTGGCGGCGAGCGCGCCGTGGAGTGACGCGCCCTTGCCGCTGCTTGTCAGCCCCCTAGTCGATGCCCGCTATGGCCCAACCGCGGCGCTTGGCATTCCCGCTGTCGATGAGGCTGACGCGGCCCTCGCGGCCCGGGTCGAGCGCGTCGGGGAGGGGGCGGGCGAGGGCGCTACAGCGCCATCGGGAGTGCGGTCCGCGATCCGCTACCGCGCGGCTGACTTTTCGATTTCCCGTCAGCGCTTCTGGGGCACGCCGATCCCGATCGTCCACTGCGAGAAATGTGGCGCCGTGCCGGTGTCGGTGGAGGATCTGCCTGTCGTCCTGCCGCGCGACATCGAGCCCACAGGGGAGGGCAACCCGCTCGCCGAGCACCCGGAGTTCGTCGAGGTGGACTGCCCGCGTTGCGGCGCCCCCGCCCGGCGTGAGACCGACACGCTTGACTGTCATTTCGATGCCCTCTGGCTCTGGGTGCCCTCGGCGGTGCCACCCGAGGCACGTGCTGAGCAGATGTTCGACCACCCCGACCTGCAGCGCTGGCTGCCAGCGGAGCAGCTTGTCGCTGGCTCCGACAGCGGCGGCTTCGTCTTCGACCAACGCGTGGTGACCAAGGCCCTGCGCGACATTGGCCCCTTCGGCTTCCTTGAGCAGGGCGAGCCCTTCGCCGGGTGTCTCTTCCACGAGATGGTGATCGCCGACGGGCGCAAGATGAGCAAGCACCTGGGCAACGTCGTCGACCCCGACGAGTTGGTTGAGCGCTACGGCGCCGACACCGTGCGCCTCGCCGTCCTCTACGCCGCCGGCCCGGCCAAGACGCTCAACTGGAACGACGGCGCCCTGCGCTTCGCCAGCCGCTTCCTGCAGAACCTGTGGGCCTACTCGCAAGAGCGCTTCGCAGCGGTTGCCGATGTGCCGGAGGATTCCGAGGCGGCGGCAGACACCGAGTTCATGCGCGATCGCTTGCGCAAATGGTGCGAGAACGGCCTCGGCCGGATCGCCACCGACCTCGAGCAGCTGCAGATGCACAAGGCGGTGCGCAATCTGACCAGGCTCTTCGAGCGCATCCAGGATTTCGAGAAGCGGGTCCTCAAGCGGCGCGGACAGCTCAGCCGTGCCGACGCCGAGGCCCAGGTCGAGGCCCTGGTTCATCTCGTGCGAGCGCTGACCCCCTTCGCTCCACATGCCGCCGAGGCCCTGCTCGAGGCCTCTGGAGACGCCCAGGCAGGAAAGACAACCGGTTTTATCCAGGAAAACTTGACTGTTCCAAGTTAGAACCTTAAAGTCGGCCCCGATGGCAGCGGAAGGCGGTTCGCCTTACGACGCAGTTGCCCTCGACGAAGCTGAGAAGCGGTTTTGGAAGGGGCTCTGGGATACGGCCGTCGAGGATGCCGTTGTCGACCTGGGGATCGACATGGTGCGTTTCGGCCCGGTTGAGGCTGCCCTGGTCGAGGAGGAGCCAGATGAGCTCTCCCACAATTTCATCCTCGGCGCCGCGGCCCCTGGGGCGGTCGAGGACGGCTACTTGCCGGCCGCCGTGAAGTGGATGGAGCGCCACGAGGTCGATTACCGGGTCGCCCTCTCACCGGCTTTGCCGGAGGCTTCAGCGGCGAGGAGGTGGCTCTGGCGCAACCAGTACAAGCTGGTCGATGGGCCAGCGCGACTGCTGCGAGGCGCCCATGCGCCTGGCTTCCGGGCGCCGGCCGGGATTGACGTCTACGAGCGCGTCGATCCTTGGGAAGACGAAGGCTTCGCAGACCCACTCGCCGAGAGCCTCGGCTTGCCGAGCTGGGCCGGGACTTTCTTCGTCGACTTGCCGGGGACCGACGATTGGCGTTGCTACTGCTCGGTCGACGGCGACGAGCCACTGGCCTACTCGGCGATGCTGATTGACGAGGGGACAGCTGTCCTGGCGCTCGCCTCACGGCCCGTCGGCGAGCTGGACGGGGTGGGCCAACGGGCCGTCCTGCACCGCTCGATCGAGGAGGCAGCCGAGGCTGGCTGCGCGACGATCGCCGTCGCCGAGGCCGGTTATGAGCCGGCTGTCGCCGATCGCCAGAGCCTCGTCGAGGCCGGTTTCGTCGATGCCTTTCGCACCTTTACTTGGCAGCCGCGGGCCCGCGTACCGATGTAATTGGGCCTCTCGAATCGGCAGCCCGCCTGAATGCACAGGAAGACTTGACCGGTGTAATTGGGTCTGTTATACCTACTCGTGCTGACGACCAAGCGCCTGCGGAGAGGTGGGAAATCCCAGTCAGGGGCGACTCGCCTTGCGATGGCAAAGGAGTACCAGTCATGAGTCGAGATGTTGGCCGTTTCGGGAGTACTAGGGAGGCGACAGCGCTGTGGGCATTGCCCCACCTCCAGCCTTCAGCGCTGCCCGGTACCGCGGCCACGACGCCCGTCCACCTCTGGCAGTCAGGCCCCCGGAGAGGGGGGGCGGCCATGTAATGGGCCGCGGCGCTGGTGAAGTGTGATCGGCAAGGACAATGCCCGGTCACGACGGAATGAGCCGCGCCGGGCGCGCATGTCCCAGGCCCCGACGCAGCCCTAGCTCAGGCCGGAGCCCAGTGGCGCTGGTCGGACGCCGGGCCCGCCCCGCGGACTGCTGACACCGCCGGGGCGGGCCCTTTTTCCTGTGGCGCCGGTTTCAGCCGGTTCGGTTTGCTGGGACCCCTGTGTATTGCTCAGAAGTCCTTGATCGATAGGTAGACGCCTGCTATACCCACTGGACCAATGCGGGCGGGCCAATGGAGAGAGCCGTGCGACGGGGCCGGGGGGCGGGGAGTACCCTGCGCGGAGGAGATTTCGTCATGTTGAGCCCCGAGGACCGCACCCGCTCCTGCGCGACCGAACTGGTCTGCCGCGACTGCGATCGTCGCTATCCGCTGCTGGATACCGCCTTCAAGTGCCACGGCTGCGGGCAGGGCCTCGACATCGACTACGACTACGAGCTGGCAACCAGGCGCCTCGCCGAGATCCCCCCGGCCGAGCGTGAGATCAACATCTGGCGCTTCGAGGAGCTGCTGCCGATCGTCGACGCTCGCGCCCAGGCCCGCGTCGGTCGCTACAGCGGTCGCACGCCGTTGATCCGTGCTGACCGGCTTGGCGCCGAGTTGGGTCTCGAGAACCTCTACCTCAAGGACGACAGCACCCAGCGACCCAGCCTCTCCTACAAGGACAGGGTGGTCTCGATGGCGGTCGCGCGCCTGCTCGAGCTGGGCAAGGGGGAGATCGGCTGCGTCTCGACCGGCAACGTCGGCACCGCGGTCTCCTCGCTGGCAGCCAAGGCGGGGGTTGCCGCCTACGTCTTCTACCCCTCGAACATGGAGCGCGGCAAGGCGCGCGCCTGTCGCGCGCTGGGCGCCGCCGTGATTCAGCTCGACGGCAACTACGACGAGGCCAACCGCGCCTGTCGCGAGCTAGCGCTGACCAGTGGTATGCAGTTCACCAACATCACCCTGCGGCCGTTCTACGCCGAGGGGGCCAAGACGGCGGCTTACGAGTCGGTCGAGCAGCTCGATTGGGTGGCGCCAGACCACTTCGTCATCCCCGCCGCCGGCGGCACGCTCTCCTCCCGCGTCCACAAGGGCCTGGTCGAGCTGGAGACCGTCGGTCTCGCGGAGACGGCGGGCACGAGGATCAATATTGCCCAGGCCGAGGGCTGCAGCCCGATCGCGACCGCGATCAGCGACGGCTCGGGTCATATCGAGCCACAGACGCCGCACACGGCGGCCCACTCGATCGCGATCGGCGCTCCCGGCGACGGCCCGTTGGTTGTCGATGCGGTGACCTCGCGGGGCGGGGCTGCGGCGACAGCCAGCGATGCCGAGATCTTCGAGGCGATCGACCTGCTCGGCGCCACCGAGGGGATCCTCACCGAGCCCGCGGGCGGCACGACGATCGCCTGCACGGCGCGACTCGCGAGCGAAGGCAAGATCGCCCGCGACGAGACGGTGGTCGCGATCGTCAGCGGCAACGGCTACAAGACGCTCGAGGAGCACCCCGAGAAGTCGTGGCCGGAAATGGTCGCCTGCGACGTCGACTCGATGAGCGAGGTGCTGAACGAGCTCCGCCAGCATGGCGTGGGTGCCACTCTCAGCTGATTGACTCGTCAATCAACCGGGCTATAGTTTCCGGTCGATGACTGCACGAAACGGTGGCAAGGTCGTCCCGGCTGAGTTCCCGCCGCCGGTCGACGCCGCAAAGGAGTTCGTCAAGCGCGGCCTCGACGGCGAGGACGAGCGCATCGAGATCGGCGTGGCGATCGTCGGCGGCGGCACTGCTGGACTCGCTTGCGCCAACCGTCTGCTGCAGCTGCTGGCCGATGACCCGGAGACGATGGAGAAGCTCGGCGAGGTTCCCGTTGCTGTGATCGAGAAGGCGAAGACCTGCGGCGGCCACAACCTTTCCGGCGCGGTGATGCGACCCGGCCCCCTGCAGGAGCTCTTCCCCGAGCCGAGCCGCGAGCAGTGGCGCCAAGAGGGCTTTGCCTTCGGCGAGGTGAAGAAGGAGGCGATCTACGTCCTGCCCAACGGCAAGACGAAGCTGCGCATCCCACCGCCCCCGCCGCAGCGCAACCACGGCAACGAGGTGATCTCGGTCGCCGCCCTCTGCCGCTACATGCAGGCTCAGGCCGAGGAGGCCGGCGCTTATCTACTCACCGAGACCGCGGCGACGCAGCTGATTGTCGAGGACGGCGCCGTGGTCGGCGTGCGCTCCGGCGACAAGGGACGCGGCAAAGACGGCGAGGAGTTGGGCAACTTCGAGCCTGGTACCGACATCGCCGCCAAGGCAACGGTGCTCGCCGAGGGCTGCTGGGGTCATTTGACCGACGCTGCGGTGCGCGAGTTCGGCCTCGACGATGGCCGCGAGCCGCAGGTCTGGGAGCTGGGTGTGAAGGAGGTCTGGAAGGTCACCAAGCCGCTCGACCGGGTGATCCACACGCTCGCCGGTTGGCCGCTGAAGATCTCCGCCAAGTACCACCAGATCGGCGGCAGCTGGATCTACCCGATGGTCGACGAGAAGACCGGAGAGGACCTGGTCTCGATCGGCTTCGTGCTCGACCTCGACTACGCCGATGCGACCAGCTCCGCCCATGACTTCCTGCAGCAGTTCAAGACCCACCCGATGGTGCGCGAGATCCTCGAGGGCGGCGAGCGCGTCGGCTGGGGAGCCAAGGCGATTCCCGCCGGCGGCTACTGGGCGATGCCCAAGCTGTCCGCGCCCGGCGCCGTGCTAGTCGGCGACGGGGCCGGCATGGTCAACCTGGCGGCGCTCAAGGGTGTGCACTACGCGATCACCGCGGGCATGCTCGCCGCCGAGCAGATCTACGCGTCCCTGAAGGCCGACAGCAACGACTTCACCGGCTATGAGCAGGCGGTTGAGGGCTCAATCATCCGTAAGGACCTCTACGAGCAGCGCAACACGCGCCAGCCTTTCCAGAAGGGGCTGCTCAAAGGCGGGCCGCTGGTCAACCTGATGATCGCCACCAAGGGCCGCTTCCCCGGCGGTCGCTGGAAGCTGCACCGCAACGATGCCCAGCCGATGTTCATCGGCAAGACCAAGGACAGCTATCCCCAGCCTGACGGCAAGTACACCTTCGACAAGCTCTCCAGTGTCTTCATCACCGGCAACGCCACCCGCGACGACGCCCCCAACCACATCCGCGTGCAGAAGCGCGTTCCCCGCGAGGTCGCCGAGACCTGGCAGTGGATGTGTCCGGCCGGCGTCTACGAGATCCCCGACGACGCCCCCGAGTCGGGCGACGTCGACGTGATCGTCAACTACACCAACTGCGTCCAGTGCGGCGCGATCACCGCCAAGGGCGGCCGCCTCACCACCCCCGAGGGGGGAGACGGCCCGCTCTACCAGAACACCTGAGCAGGAAACACGCCGGTTCGTGAGAACTTTGCTCACGTACCCGTGTTTGAGGAGGTGGGGATGCGCACTCGAGTGGGGATAGGGATGGTGATCACGGCGACGCTTGCGCTCGTCTCTGTCTGGGCTGCCACAGCATCGGCGGCCACCTGGACCGTGACGGATCTGAAAGACGACGAAGTCGACGGGACGCTGTTCGGCGTCTCCTGCCCGTCCGATCAGCTTTGCGTTGCAACCGGCAGTGACAGCCTCGTTGCCACCTCGACCAACCCGAGTGGCGGTCGCAACGCCTGGCGCACTTTTCATCCCGGTGGGGCCGCCGATATTGAAGTTGTGCCTGGGAGCGCGGGAGCCATGGCCACCGGCTGGCAGATCCGCGGCGTCTCCTGCCCTACGACGAGTCTCTGCATCGGCGTCAGCCTCGACGACCGTGTCTTCAGCTCGACCGACCCGGCGGGTGGGGCGGAAGCCTGGAAGATGATCCGGCGGAGCGGCGAGAAAGAGCCGCACACCCACATGACGGGCATCTCCTGCCCCTCGCCGTCGCTTTGCATTGCGGTCGCCTACGGCAGCAGGATCGTCTCATCGACCAACCCAACCGGTGGGGCGCCTGCTTGGACGGAGATCGAGCTCGGCGATCGATTCGACTTCCGCGGCGTCTCCTGTCCGACCGTCTCCTTCTGCGCGGCGGTCGACAATGAAGGCGCGATCGTCACCTCGACCAACCCCGGTGGCCCTCCCTCCGCTTGGAGGTTCGTCGGCCGGCCCGGTGGGCTCAGTAGCTTGAACGGCATCCACTGCCCCTCGACAGCGCTATGCGTGACCGGCAACGCTGGCCAGATGATCACCTCCACCAACCCGGCCGATGCTGCCTCGATCTGGAAAGCGGTGACGGCCGGTACGGGATTGCCGGTGAAGGGCGTTTCCTGCCCGACCCCCTCGACCTGTGCGGCTGTAGACAACAACTCCGACGCGATCGTCTCGACTGATCCGACGGGCGGGACCAGCGCCTGGTCGTTCGTCAACGTGATTCCTGCTCCGTCGACCCCAGGCGGGAGTCAGAACGGTATGTACGGCATCTCCTGCTCTTCGACCTCGCTGTGCGTCGGGGTGGGGGCGTTGGAACAGATCATCGTCTCGCGCGACCCTTTCGCCAGCGAGCCCTTGGTCGACAGCTCACGTCGCTCGAAACGACTGCGCGTCGTGATCACCCATCATCCCGCCAAGCGCCTCAACCCCCGGAAAAGGGGCGCTCGCGCAGCCTTCCGCTTCCGCGCCACCGGCAGGGCCATCCGCTACGAGTGCAAGCTCAGGGGCCGCCGCTTCCGCACCTGCAAGTCGCCACGGCGCTACCGCATCGGCAAGGGCGCCTACGCCTTCAAGGTCCGTGCGATCGCACCCGGTGGCGTCAAGGGCCCACCGACCACCTTCCACTTCCGCGTCGGCCAGCTCACCGAGCCCCAGCCCGTTGGATCCTGTCGTCCCAATACGCCGGGTCTCCCTCCGGGCGTCAAACTCGAACCTTGCGTCCCCGGCAGTTGGGCGAGGCTTGGTGGGATCGCGAGGGGGCGTGCGATGCCGGAGGAGGGACTCGAACCCCCGACACGCGGATTATGATTCGGGCCAGGCGAGTAGCGATGGGGTTTCCCCGCCGCCGGAGGTTCTCCCGGATGCTCTCCGTTCTGCCGGAACTTCGCAGTTCGGTCCACCGCCCGGTCCACCGTCAGCGCCTCGCCGGAAGCGCAAGCGGCGTCTGGGTGGCTGAGCTCTTCAGGGCAAGTTTGGTGTCACCGCAGCAGCCCGAAAGGCCTGCTACAAGCATGCCATGGCCGCAGGTGGGAGAGCTTTGGACAGGCAGGGGTGACCGCGGGAGGAACGTCGCGGCCGGGCCGACGGGGCGGCGCGGCGACCACCGCGGGTATTGACTTTCAGGGACGGCTTGCCGCCAGCCTCACTTGCTCGATCCTGGCAGAGGCTGAGGCCTCTGTGCCCTGGGGGTGGCCCGACGACATCACCCTGGAGTCGGTCGGGCTCGAGACCCGCGAGCACGTCGACGACATCGGGGTCACCAGCTCGACCGGAGCTAGGGCTTACGTCCAGGCGAAACTCACCCTCAGCCTCAGCGAGAAACACGACTCGGAGTTCGGCAAGGCGATGCGCGCTTTCGTCGGCCAGTACCTGGCCGAGGGCGATGCCGCCTTTGGCCCTGACGATCGACTCGTGCTCGCTGTCGGCCTGAATGCCAGCTCCTACATCCGCGAGGATCTGCGGCGAATCGTCGAGCGCGCCCGTCCGCCGGCGACCGAGTTGGCGGCGATCGCGGTCAACGAACGCGAGCGCGAGGTGCTTGAGAAGGTGCTCGCTCACTTGCGCGCGGCCTGGCGCGAGCAAGCCGAAGGCGAGCCGGAGGAGGCCGAGCTACTCGGCGTACTTGCTGCCGTCCACGTCGATGTCCACGACCTCACGGACGGCGGCGCCTCGACCCAGAACGCCCAAAACCTGCTGCGGGGCGCAGTCGTCGCTGAGGCTGCGCAGGCCGGTCAGGCCTGGGGTCTGCTGGTCACCTTGGCAGCGGCGCTCGCCACCGAGCAGACCCGTGCCGACCGCGAGCGCCTACAGTGCTACCTGATCGACCGCCAGGTGCCGCTGCGGGCGATTCCCAGCTACCGCTCCGACATCGAGCGCCTGCGCCGTTATTCGGAGGAGACCCTCGCTGAGCTAGAAGAGCTCTCGCGGATCTCGCCACCCGCAGGCGGCGAGATCAAGATCAACCGCGGCTTGGCGCCAGAGATCGGTGCTGCCGTAGCGGCCGGCTCGCTGCTCGTCACCGGCGACCCCGGACATGGCAAGTCAGCCTCGGTCTATGAGTTCGTGCGCGGTGCGAGGGAGACCGGCGCTGACGTCTGTGTGATCATCGCCGAGGGTCCCGCCGCCGAGAGCCTCGGACGCCTGCGCGAGGAGTTGAACCTTGAGCACGAAGTAGTCGAGGTGCTCTGCAACTGGCCTGGCCAGGGCCCCGCCTATCTGGTGATCGACGGGCTCGACGCGGCGCGGCGAGAGGGGCCGCGAAAGGCACTGCTCGACCTGATCGCTGCGGCTATTCGCAGTGGTGGCCGCTGGCGGGTGCTGGCCTCCGTGCGCCGCTTTGACCTGCGTTACAACGCGCGCCTGCGCGAGCTCTTCGCGCCGCTCGGAGCGCCGCCGGTGCTCGCCGATCGCACCGACCCCGAGTTTGAAGACGTGCGCCACTACGTGGTGCCCGAGCTCTCCGAGGAGGAGTTCAGCCAGCTCTCCGAGCTGGCGCCCGGGATCCACGAGCTGCTCGAGGGCGCGACGGACGAGCTCCGCGAGCTCTCCCGGGTCCCTTTCAACCTGCGCCTCTTGGCCGAGCTCGTCGGCCTTGAGGTCGAGAGCACCGAGCTCGAGCCGGTGACGACGCAGGTGCAGCTGCTCGATCTCTACTGGCGCCACCGGGTGATCGGCTCAGACGGCCTTGGCGACGCGCGCGTCGGCGTGATCACGACCGTCGCCCGGCAGATGATCGCCGCACACAGCCTGCAGGCCGAGCGGGCGCCGTTCGCCACCGCCGAGACGGCACCTTCGCTCCAAAAGCTCCTCGACGAGCACGTCCTTACCGAAATCACCACCCCTGCTGGCACCGTGGAGCGCGAGCAAATCGCCTTCTCCCACAATGTCCTCTTCGACTTCGCCCTCGCCAAGGTCCTGCTCTCCGGCGGCGAGGAGAAGCTGAGCGCGGCGATCATCGCCCAACCCGATCTGGTCATCTTCGCCCGGCCGAGCTTCGACTTCCATTTTCGCGCCCTCTGGGAGATCGATCCGAGCCGGGCGCGGTTCTGGGAGGCCTGCCTGGCCATCGCGGTCGAAACCGAGGTGCCGCAGTTGGGGCGGGTGATCGGGCCGGTCGTCGCCACCGAGGTGATCCGCGAGGCCGCAGACTTCGAGCCACTCCTCGCCGCTCTTGACGACCAGGACCTCGCCCGCCGTGAGGTGGCCGAGGGGGTGCTGCGCCACCTCGTCGGTGCCGCGCTAGGCCTCGAGCCCCGAGCCGATCGGCGCGGAGCACCGCAGCGCCGGGCCTGGGCGGCCTTTGTAGCCGCCCTCGCCCGGCTCGGGCGCGGCGGCTGGGTTATCGCCGCCCTGCAGCGCCTGCTGTTCAAACTTGTCGCCAACGAGGGCCAGGTCAACCCCGACGCGATCGAGGATCTCGGCCTTGCCTCTCGCAGTCTGCTCGACTTCGGCCTGTCTGAGGAGGTTCCGCGCCGGGCCCTGACCTGGACGGGCATTGACGCCGTCGTTTCCACCTACGCCTCCGACCCGGCTGCCTCGGCTCGGCTCCTCGCCCGAGTCATCGAGCGCGAGCGGCTTGAAAAGTTCGGCTACCAGGAGCTACCCGACCTTGCCGATCACGCCGAGGTTCTCGTCGCGCATGACCCGGTGCTTCTGCGCGACATCTACGCGGCTGCATTCGACTACGAGGAGACCTCGAAGGAGACGACGTCGATGGGCACCCCGATCCTCGGGTTGAACTCGCATCGCGCCCAGGACTACGCCGGTGCCCACCACTCGCTCGCCGAGGCCTATCCCGACTTCCTGCGTAATGCGCCGACCGAGGCGGTTGAAGCCCTCGTCCCGATTCGTGCCGCTTATGGGCGCAAGCGCTACGAACGCTCCTACGGCAAGATCCTGAGGGTCGAGGTCGGAAGCGGCAAGGCGATCGAAATCGTGGCCGACGGCGGCTCGGTCTGGGACGTACAGCCGTTCACTACTGACGAGGAGGTGAAGATTCTCGGCGCCTTCGAGGAGTGGCTCGGCGAGCTAGTCGCAGATGATGACCGCGACGGTGTCGAGGTTCTCCTCGCGCCGCTGCGCGGTCGCCAGGTGCCCGCGTCGATCTGGCGGCGGATCGTCCGCGTCGCCACCGAGCATCCCGGGGCGCTCACCGATGAGGTTGCACCGCTTCTCGGGGACCACGAGGTCCTTTGCGACGCGACCCTGGGTGCCCCGGTAGGCCAGTTTCTGAGCGCCGCCTTCGCTGGCCTGGAGACCGAGCTGCGCGAGCGAATTGAGCGCGCAATCGTCGACATTCCCGCCCGCTGGGAGGCGGAGAACCCGGAACAGCCAGAGGCCGCGGCGATCGGCGGCCGCCGCCGAGACCGGGTGCTCGGCTCGCTACGGCCCGAGGACCTTGCCGACGCGGGCCTGCGGGAGCGCCTGGAGGAGATGATGGCCGCCGAGGCGGTCCCCGACAACGACGAGCGGGTGTTCGAGATTGGCGACGGTGGCGGCTACGGCGAACGCGAGTCGCTCGCCCACCAGGGCGTCGACTTCTCCGTCGCTGCCAACGAGCGCCTACTCGAGCTCTCCGCGCCGGTCTCCGAGTTCCACGCCGAGCACCTCAACGGCATCCCGAAGCGGGAGGACGTCGAGGCGGTGATCGATCTCCTGCGCGAGCTGCTCGACGCTCTGCCCAAGGCCGAGCGTGACGGAGCCTCGAACCTGATGCTCAATCGCTCCTACACCCACGCGGTGCAGGCCATCGAGGTAATCGTCCGCGACGCCTCCCTTCCTGCCGAAGATCCCATCCGCCACCTGGCACTCCAATTCCTGCTTGAAGCCGCCCACCACCCCGAGCCGGCGGCCGATGAGGAAAGTGACGAGGAGTTCGACGAGAGCCCAGGCTGGAGCCCGGCTCCGCGGATCGAGGCGGCGATCGGCCTACTCTCCCTTGCCCGCGAGGAGACGAGTGCCACCGCCGAGGCGTTGGATGCGATCGATGTCCTGCGCCGCGATGGCGCCTGCCGCGTCCGTTACCAGGTCGCCCGCTACCTGGGGCGCCTGCAGACTTCGGCGCCTGAGCGGGCCTTGGCGATGGCCGAAGCCACTGCGGCCGAGGAGGGCTCGACCGCCGTGCTTGGGGCGGTGCTACGCCCACTCTCGTTCTTTTTGCGGGACCATCCTGAGCGCCTACGGGAGATCACCGAAGGGATTTATGACCGCACCCCGGCCGAGGCGTCCGGGGGGCAGGAACTCCGCCGCTCCTGCGCCGGCCTCATTTGTGACCTCTATGTGTACAACGGGGACGAGCGTGCTGGTGGGTTCCTGCATCGCGAGGTCTTCGAGGACCCGATCGCCGCCGATGAGCTCGCACGCCAGCTCGTCGCCCGCCTGCGCGACGTGCAGACTTACGGTGCCGAGGGTGATGCCCGCGGCAATGCGGTCCGCGCCCGGGCGTTGAGGCTGATCGAGCACGCCCTCGAGCGCACGGTCCCCCAGGACCTGGGGGATCCGCGAGGAGCTCCGCGGTCAGGAACCCGCCGAGGATGACCCGCTCCTTCGCCGCGGCAGGAGCGCCGCCCAACTGATCGATCAGGTTGCGACCGAGCTCTACTTCGCCTCGGGTGCCTTCACCGGCGGCAACCAGGACGAGCTGCGAGCGACGCCCGCTGAGCGTGCTCGCCTCTATCGCGAGGCGGGATCGATCATCGACAGGTTGGTCGAGACCGACTTGGCGAGCGCCACCCACCACCTACTGGAGATGCTCGAGGCCTGCATCGAGGTCGACCCGCGGGGGGTCTTCGTCCGCATTGCCGCCGCCGTTAATGGCGGCAAGGGCGGCGATTACCACCTCGACGGCATGGGCGAACGGCTGGTGGTGCGGGTGCTACGGCGCTACCTGACCGAGCACGCGGCGCTCCTGCAGGACGACGCCGAGGTGCGCGGCCTTCTGATCGGGGTGCTCGACACCTTCATTGAGGTCGGCTCGCCCGAGGCCTTGCGCCTCGCCTACGGCCTGCACGAGCTCTTCCGGTGATGCGTCGGGAACGGGACAATCTCAAGTCCCTACGCTCGGCTTTGGCGTTTCACGTTAAAACGGTTAACCCGCCGGACCCTCGACGGGAAGGCTGCCGCCGTGCCCCCCCGTCGCCGAGCCAAACCGCGGTCTACCGCCCATAGGGCGCTCGGTGAAGCGATCGAGGAGTTGCGCGGCGAGGCCGATATGACCCATGAGGAGCTAGCCGATCGCCTTGAGATGTCGTTCCAGCGGATCAGCGAGCTGGAGCGTGGCGTCGCCAATCCGACGTTTGCCACGTTGGTTCGGATCACCAGCGGCCTTGGCATTGAGCTGAGCGAGCTGGCAGCGCGGATGGAGAAGTTCCGAGATTCTCGGCGCCGCTAGCTCCAGTCGCCGCCAATCGCGCTAGTCCGTTTCCGTCGGCTGGCCTCTGTTTGATACACGTTAGAGCGTGAAACGGTATTCCGTGAGTCGTGAAGCCGTGCGACAGAGAGGAGTCCCGACCTGTCTCCGTGATTGCGGGCAGGCAAATATCGGGGTAGGCGCGCACTCGGCGCAGCGGTGTCGCGCCTGCCTATCGCTTGGTGGAAGGCGCTGGATTCAGCAACCGCTCCACGACCAGCACGTCCCGCCAGTCGCCGTCGAGCTTGCCGTGACGTCGATGCAGGCCAACGGTCGTGAAGCCACACCGCTCGACGAGGCGGATGCTGGCGACGTTGTCCGTAAAAAGCTTTCCGATCAGCTTGTGAAACCCGTCAACCTCGGCTGTTGCGGCGAGCGCTTCAGTCAGCGCCGTCCCGATCCCGCGCCCACGCGCTTCGGCATCGACATAAACACTGCACTCCGCGATCCCTCCATAGCAAGGACGACTGCTATAGGAGGCGAGGCCGGCCCAGCCGACGACATCGTCGCCCAGCTTGGCAACCAGCAAGGGGAAGTGGGGGTCTCGGATCCGCTCCTGAAAATCGGCCGAAGATCGCATCTCGGTCTCGAACGTCGATCCTCGTTCTGCGATCGCCACGTTGTAGATCGCGCATATCGCCTCTCCATCGTCGGGAGACGCAGCTCCTATGACGGCCTCTCTTACGGACGACATGGCTGCATTCTGATGCAAGTTCGCCTACAGGCCATGGCCCCAGGGCCAAAGATGCTCCCGGGTGTTTGTGAGGAACGGATCGAAGCCGATGTAAGCGCGGACACTGTTAATCACAACGTCGGCACCGCTCGCCGCGTCTACAAACGCGCTCGCAAGAAACACGGCACCCCGAACCATCCGGCCGACGTTGAGAACTTGCCCGTCCGCAAGGCAGGAGACATCGCCGTTCTAGAACCAGGCGAGGTTCTGTCGGTCGCTTCGAAGGCGACGAGCCTCCAGGACGAGGTAATCATCATCGTCGCCGCTTTCTGCGGCCTGAGGCTCTCGGAACTCCGCGGGTTGCGGTGGGGGGACATTCGATGGCGGGACTCGCTGATCTACGTCCGCACCGGCCATGTTGAAGGGGTGGACGACATGCCTAAGAGCGATCGGGTCCGCAGTGTTCCGCTGGTCGATCAGGCGGCCGCAGCGCTAGACCGCCTCAGCCGACGCGAGCACTTCACCGACGACGGGGATCGCGTCTTCGTCGGCGAAGCGGGCGGCCCGATGGACGACTCGGCAATGCGCCGTCGCTGGTACGCAATGTTGGAGGCGGCGGGGTTCCCGCGTGACTCCGAAGACAACCCCTATATGCGCTTCCACGATCTGCGCCATACCTTCGGGACGATTGCCGTTCGTATCCCCGACGTGACGCTTCCCGACGTGCAGGCGATGATGGGGCATTCCAGCATCACGACGACGATGCGCTACGTCCATTACAGACCGCGCACTGCCGAGGCCGCCCGCTTCACCGCTTTCCTCGCCGACGCGATCGAGGGCGGTGGGTCCACCGTCGGTCCACCAGCCGGGGACATATCCGGGACACAAAGCGAGGCAAACGGCGCTGCACCGCAATGCCGGAGGAGGGACTCGAACCCCCGACACGCGGATTATGATTCCGCTGCTCTAACCAGCTGAGCTACTCCGGCGGGGTAGGGGATCGTAGCGATGGCGGGGCACGGCTCGCCCTCGGCGTGGGGGCTTTAGCCTTGAGGCCATGACCCAGGAGCTCGACAGTGCGGTACGTACCGTGGTGCGCGATTGCCTGCGGGTTGAACCGGGCGAGGAGGTGCTGGTCATCTGCAACCCGGTAACCGAGGAGATCGGCGCCCTGATGCGGATCGAGGCCGAGGCCGACGGGGCATTCGCGACACTGGCCGTGATCTCCGAGCTGGGCTCGAACGGAGCCGAGCCACCGGCCCCGGTGGCGGCCGCGATGATCGCGGCTAACGTCGTCTTGGCGCCGACCATCCAGTCGCTCTCCCACACCTATGCGCGGCGGGCGGCGAACCAGGCCGGCGCCCGGGTCGCGACCTTGCCGGGCGTCACCGAGGAAATGCTGGCGCGGCTGATGAACGCCGATATGGCGGCCCTGCGGCGGCGCGGGGCGACGCTGGCTGCGGCGATGCGAAAGGGCGAGGAGGCTCGCATCACCTGCGCCAACGGCAGCGACCTGCGGCTCGGGCTGACCGGCCGCGAGCCGATCGCCGATGCCGGCGAGCTCCACGCCGCCGGTGCTTTCGGCAATCTGCCCTGCGGCGAGGCCTTCATCGCACCGGCGAGCGGTGAGGGAACGCTGGTAGTCGACGGTTCGATTGCCGGCGTTGGCAAAGTCGAGACACCGGTCGAGCTGACCGTGCGCAACGGTCACCTCGTCGACGCGACTGGCCCCGAGGGCGCCGCCCTGATGGAGCTGCTTACCAAGCACGGCGAGGATGGCACCAATCTCGCCGAGCTTGGCATCGGTACCAACGAAGAGGCACTGCTCACCGGCAACATCCTGGAGGACGAGAAGATCCTCGGCACCGCCCACGTCGCCTTCGGCGCCTCGGCGGCGATCGGCGGCAAGGTGCAGGTGCCGGTCCACCTCGACTGCGTGATCGTCGAGCCGTCGGTTGAGATCGACGGCGAGGGAGTTGTGCGCAGCGGCGAGCTGCTCATCTGAGCCCGGTGACCACTCAGCTCCTCGCCGCTCCCAACGTCTCCGAGGGCCGTGACGCTGGGCGCATCGCGACCCTGCAGGGTGCTTTTGCCAATGGGGCGGTGCTGCTCGACCGCCACTCAGACGCCGACCACGATCGCACCGTCTTCACCCTCGCGGGTGGTCCTGGGGCGCTCGGGGCAGCGCTGCTCGCTGGTGCCGAGCGGGCGATTGAGTGCGTCGACATGACTTCCTACGAAGGTCTGCACCCGGCGATCGGCGCGCTTGACGTCAGCCCGCTCGTCTGGCTCGACCAGGAGGATCGCGAGGCGGCCCGCGCCGCGGCGCTCGAAGTCGGGGCTGGGCTTGGTGAGCTCGGCCTGCCCGTCTTCCTCTATGGCGAGTTGGCGACCAGCACTGAGCACGCAGAGCGTGCCTACTTTCGCAACGGCGGCCTGGCCGAGCTCTGGTTGCGCATGGAGAGCGGCGAGCTGCGGCCCGACTTCGGTCCCAACGCTCCCCACCGAACGGCTGGGGCAACGCTGGTCACGGCGCGCTCGCCGCTCGCCGCCTTCAACGTCGAGCTCGACAGCGACGACGTCGAGCTCGCCCGTTCGGTGGCCGCGGGGCTGCGCGAGTCCGGCGGCGGTTTGCCTGGGGTACGGGCGATCGGTCTCGCCCTGGCCAACGGTCGCACCCAGGTCTCGACCAACGTCCACGATCCGCTCGCGGTGCCGCTGGCTGAGGTGGTTGGGCGAGTGCGTGCGCTCGCCGCCCCCCTGGGCGCCCAGCCGGTTGAGGCGGAGGTCGTCGGACTGGTTCCCCGCGGTGCGCTCTTTGGCTATCCCGCTGACGTGACGATCCGCGAGTTCGACCCCACGACCGGGACGATCGAGGCGCGCTTGGCGGCGGCCTCCTGAACGGCTCGGGACGGTAGATTCAGACCATGGCCCAGGCTAAGAAGAAGCGCCGGCGCAAGCACCGCGGCACCCAGGGGGGCCGGGTCGACGGCAACCGCCGCGCCGCCCGCCCCCGCAGTCGCGCCGAGGCGCAAGCTCGGGCCCGCTCGCGCGGCAGTGCCAAACGCGGCCCCCGCGGCGACAACCCGCCGACCTGGCGCAGCTCGATCATGCGCGGCGTCATCGCGGCGCTGATTTTCACCGTGCTGCTGATGGTGATCTTCGGCCGCTCACTCGGCGCCGCGCTCGGCCTCGGTGTCTTCATGCTGGTCTTCTACATCCCGGCCGGCTACTACATCGACATGTACATGTGGCGACGCCGGGAGCGCGCGCGGATGCGCGCCAGCGATTCGTGAGCCTCGACGTTCGCCAGCTCACCGTCGGCGCGATCGCCGAGAACTGCTTCGTCGTCCGCCGCGAGGGCTCGGACGGGGCGCTGATCGTCGATCCCGGGGAGGAGGCTGACCGCATCCTCGCCGAGGTGGAGGAGACCGGCGCCGAGATCGAGGCGATCCTCGTTACCCACTGCCACTTCGACCATATCGGCGCCGTCACGCCCGTGGCTAGGGCGACCGGGGCGCCGGTCTACTGCCCGGAGATTGAGGTGCCGGTGCTGGCCGACATCATGGCCTTCGTGCCCTATCCGGGCTTTGGTCCGTACGAGAGTTACCAAGCTGACGAGCAGGTAAAGGGCGGCGAGACCCTGGAGTTGGCCGGCCTCGGCATCGATGTGATCTTCACGCCCGGTCACAGTCCCGGCCACGTCACCTACTCGGTGCAGGGTGAGGAGGCGATTTTCTCCGGCGACGTGCTCTTCCAGGGCTCGGTCGGCCGCGTCGACCTGCCCGGCGGCGACGGTCCGACGCTGATGCGCTCGATTCAGACCCTGGTTGAGTCGCACTCCCCCCAGACGACCGTCTATCCCGGCCATATGGGCGTAACGACGCTGGGGGCCGAGCGGGCTACCAACCCCTTCCTGGCCCAACTGGCCGGCTGAGAGTCGGCCCGTCCCTGGCGCAGGTATCGTCGCGCACCGTGGCAGGACCCAAGTACCAGGCGCCCCGTGGGACGTTCGACGTCCTGCCTGACGCTGGGCGTGCCCGCCAGCGGATCGAGGCGGCCGCGGCAGCGATCTTCGCTCGCGCCGGCTACGAGCCGATCGCCACGCCCAGCTTTGAGGACACGGAGCTCTTTGAGCGCGGCGTCGGCCACTCGACCGACATCGTCCGCAAGGAGATGTTCACCTTCGAGGACAAGGGCGGGCGCAGCCTCACTCTGCGCCCCGAGGGCACGGCGGCGATCTGCCGCGCCTACCTGGAGCACGGTATGCAGAAGCTCGCGCAGCCCGTGAAGCTTTCCTACCTCGGCCCCTTCTTCCGCCATGAGCGACCCCAGGCGGGCCGCTACCGCCAGTTCCACCAGCTTGGCGCCGAGGCAATTGGCAGCGACTCGCCGCTGGCCGACGCCGAGTCGATCGAGCTCTTTGCCGAGCTGGTCGCCGAGTTGGGGATCCCCGGGGTCGAGCTGCGGCTCGGCAGCCTCGGCTCGCTGGACACGCGCCAGGCCTATCTCGAGGAGCTCAAGGCCCACCTGCGTGCGCACGAGGACGAGTTGGCCAAAGAAGTGCGCGAGCGGATTGACGCCAACCCGCTGCGCGCCTTCGACTTCGACGACGAGGGCACCCAGGCGGTGATGGCCGAGGCGCCGAAGCTGGTCGAGCAGCTCGCGGGTGAGGACGCCGAGCACTTCAAAGAGCTGCGGTCGCTGCTTGACG
The DNA here is from genome assembly GCA_963715455.1 of uncultured Solirubrobacterales bacterium. Taxonomy (GTDB): domain Bacteria; phylum Actinomycetota; class Thermoleophilia; order Solirubrobacterales; family 70-9; genus VRUE01. The sequence goes on from OY970245.1 coordinate 1,733,156, forward strand.
CAGCGGGTGTGATCTACGCGATCGACCCCACCCTGGTGCGCGGCCTTGACTACTACACCCGCACGATCTTCTCCTTCGTCTGCGACCGGCTCGGGGCGCAGTCGGAGATCGGCGGTGGCGGTCGTTATGACGGCCTGATCGAGCAGCTCGGTGGCGCGCCGACCCCCGCTGTCGGCTGGGCGGCGGGTATCGAGCGCATCATGTTGGCTTTGGACGAGGAGGTGGCTGCACCCGGTCGCGACGTTTTCGTCGCCGTCTCCAGTGACGGTCACGAGCAGCGGGTACGTGCCCTGGTGCTCGCCGGCGAGTTGCGCAACGCTGGACTTTCGGCTGAGATCGACCTCGGCGGACGTAGTCTCAAGGGGCAGCTCAAGCAGGCCGACCGCATCGGGGCGCGCCGCGTCGTCATCCTCGAGGAGGAGGGTGCCCAACTGCGCGACATGACGAGCGGCGAGCAGCGCCCCGTGGCGACCGGCGACCTCGTCGCGACGATCACCGGGGGGAAGACATGAGCGAGCTCCCCGCGTTGCGCCCCAACGACTACCGCGACACCTGGTGCGGCCAGGTGCTTGGCGACCGGGTGGGCGGTACGGCTGCCGTTGCCGGCTGGGTGCACCGCCGCCGAGACCACGGCGGGTTGATTTTCATTGACTTGCGCGACCGCACCGGAATCGTGCAGCTCGTCTTCCATCCCGACGGAGCGGGGGAGGCCTTTGAGCTGGCCCACAAGCTGCGTGCTGAGGACGTGTTGCGGGCGAGCGGCGCCGTCGTGCAGCGCTCCCCGGAGACGGTCAATCCCGACCTGCCGACTGGCGAGGTCGAGCTCAAGGTGAGTGCCGCCGAGCTGCTCGCCGACGCCGAGACGCCGCCCTTCCAGATCGAGGGCTTCGCCGGCGAGGTCGGGGAGGACGCGCGCCTGCGCCACCGCTACCTCGACCTGCGCCGCGAGCAGATGCGCGACGCGCTCGTCCTACGCCACCGGGTGACCGCCGCGATGCGCGAGTTCCTCGATGGCGAGGGCTTCCTTGACATCGAGACCCCGGTGCTAACCCGCTCGACGCCCGAGGGCGCCCGCGACTTCCTCGTCCCCAGCCGCCTGCAGCAAGGCTCTTTTTACGCGCTGCCGCAATCGCCACAGCTCTTCAAGCAGCTGCTCATGATCGCTGGCTTCGAGCGCTACTACCAGATCGCTCGCTGCTTCCGCGACGAGGACCTGCGCGCCGACCGCCAGCCCGACTTCACGCAGCTCGACATCGAGATGTCCTTCGTCGACGTCGACGATGTGATCGAGGTCAACGAGCGACTCTTGGCCCACGTCTTTGCCCGGGTTGGCGGGCCGGCGCTGGAGTTGCCGTTGCCGCGCTTGCCGTATGACGAGGCGATTTCGCGCTTCGGCACCGACCGACCCGACACGCGCTTCGGCCTCGAGTTGGTTGACCTGGCCGCGGCTCTCGCCGAGACCGAGTTCAAGGTCTTCCGCTCAGTGATCGACTCAGGCGGCGCGGTGCGTGGTCTTAACGCCGGCCGCCGCGAGATGCCGCGCTCGGCCCTCGACGGGCTGATCTCCCGCGCCCAGGAGCTGGGCGCCAAGGGCCTGGTCTGGGCCTTCCGCGAGGGCGAGGGCTGGCGCTCGCCGACGGCCAAGTTCCTCAGCGAGGCCGAGCTGCGGGCGCTCAACGAGCGGCTCGGCGCCGAGGAGGGTGACCTGCTGCTCGTCGTCGCCGATCGGCCCAAGGTAGCCAATGCCGTGCTCGCTCAGCTGCGCCTCGATCTCGCTGCCGAGTTCGGTCTCATCCCCGAGGGTTCCGAGGACCTGCTCTGGATCGTCGACTGGCCCCTGATGGAGCCGGCCGAGGAGGGCGGCTGGGACCCACTGCACCATCCTTTTACGGCGCCGGCCGGGGATTTCGACTCAGATGATCCTGGTGGCGTTCGGGCACTCGCCTACGACCTGGTCTGGAACGGCCAAGAGATCGGTGGCGGCTCGATTCGTATCTCCGACGCCGCCTTGCAGGGCAAGGTCTTTGCCGCGCTGGGCATTGATGCGGCTGAGGCGGAGGCGCGCTTCGGCTTCCTACTTGAGGCGCTGCGCTACGGCGCTCCACCGCACGGCGGCATCGCCTACGGGCTCGATCGGCTTGTGCAGAGACTGGCAGGGGCGGACTCGATCCGCGACGTGATCGCCTTCCCCAAGACGGCCTCTGGCGGTGACGCGCTGACCGGCGCCCCGGCGCCGATCGACGAGGTGCAGCTGCGCGAGGTCGGCCTGCAATTGCGGGCCAAGCCCCGCCCTGAGGGCTAATGACGCTTTTCGGCCGGATTCGCGCCGTGTTCGGAGTCCGGCCCCCAGGACCGGGCGCGACTCCAATCCACGTCGACGATCCGCGCTTCGACAGCTGGGAGGTAGTGCGCGACTTCACCGATGTAAAGACGGCCCGCGCCTGGCACCAGACGCTCAAAGAGACGGGTATCGAGGCGGTGCTCACGGTTGACTGGCCGCTCGACCGCTTCGGCCGTGGCGACATCGCCCTGCGGGTTCAGCCAGAGGACTGGAGCGAGGCCGAGTTGCTGCTTTCCAACCTGGACGATTGACCCTCGCCAGAAGGCTGGCGCGGTGGTACGGTTGGCCCAGAGGCTCGAGCCCGTACGTGAGCCGTCTCACCGTTTGACCCAACACAAACGGCGCGGGAGCTGATCTCTCTCGATCCTGCGGGATTGCGAGGAGGCGCCCACCCTTTACTTCAAGGGATCAAAGCCAGAGGCGGTACCGGCGGGCTGGAGCCTCAATTTCGTTCCTGGGTCGCGCGTTTTTGCGCGCCACGCGTGCGTCGCGACGGGCGAGGGTCATGCCCGTGGCGGCTGAAACCGACATCGAGCACCCATGTGGTGCCAAATGCAGCTCGCGTGCGGTGGATCGGGTGATTGCGGAATTGGCCGAGGTTCAGCATGGGGTTGTGGGGCGCCGTCAGTTGCTCGCGGCGGCGGTCAGCCGCCGGCAGATCGGAGTTCGGCTGAGTCGTGGCTCCATCCATCCCATCCACCACGGCGTTTACGCAGTGGGGCACAAGCGGGTCAGCCTCGAAGGGAAATGGACGGCGGCCGTGCTCGCGTGTGGCCGTGGGGCGACGCTCAGTCACCGCAGCGCCGCCCAGCTTTGGGGCCTCTTGTCGCACTCTTCGGGATTCCCAGAAGTGACGCGACCGGGGAGCTACAGGGGACGGGCGGGAATCGTGATGCACCGAGTTCTGCTCCCCGCGGACGAGCGCACGGTGGTCGATGGCATCCCGGTGACGACCGTGCCGCGCACGATCTTCGATCTGGCGGCGGAGAGAGATCGCCGTCAGGTCGAGCGCGCTCTGCATGAGGCGGAGGTTCAGCATCTGACTGATCGCCTCTCGATCCCTGACCTTCTCGAGCGGTATCCCGGGCACGCCGGGGCACCCATGCTGCGCGAGCTTGTCGCTATCGGCCCCGAGGGTGGGTCGACAGCCAACGACTTCGAGGCTCTCTTCGCCGATCTGGTTGAACGCCACCGGCTGCCACGGCCGCGGTTCAACGCAGACCTAGTCGTCGGCGGGCGGCACTTCAAGCCCGATTGTGTGTGGGAGGAACTTCGAGTGGTTGTCGAGCTCGACAGCCGTAATGTGCACGGCACTCGCAAGGCATTCGACGCCGATCGCGAGCGGGACCGCATCTTCGTCGCGAACAATTGGCGAGTCGTGCGCGTCACCTGGCGCCAACTGACCACGAACCCCGAGGCGCTCGTGCGCGACCTGCGCTGTGTCTTGATCACCAGTCCTGCATTTGGCCCTGCATAGGTGATGGATGCAGCAATGGTGGCCGTGTTTACCCTGTGGGGGTGAGCAAGGAGCTGTTCGACGCATACCTGCGGGACGAGAGTCGCATTGGGCCGGCGGGAGATGGCGCTTTCACTGGTGCTGCCGGCGGCGCCGCTTGCGGCGATCTGGCGCGGATCTCCCTGGAGATCCAGGACGGCGTCATCGCTCGGGTGACCTGCGATGTCGAGGGCTGTGGGGCCACCCGCGCCGCGACGGCTGCGGTGGCGGAGATGGTCGATGGAGAGGCAGTGCTGGCTGCTGCGCGGATCGGCACGGATGAGATTGACGCGGCGATCGGCAGCCTAACGCTGGCTAAGCGGCACGCGGCGCAGCTTGCGGCCGACGCCCTGCACCGGGCGCTGGCCCAGGCGGCAGCGTCGACGCAGGGGCTCGCTGAGCCGCACAGTGCGCGGGTCCTGGTGGCGATGTCCGGTGGTGTCGACTCGGCGGTTGCGGCCCTGTTGGAGCGCGAGCGCGGCGCCGAGGTGGTCGGTGTGACCCTGAAGCTCTGGGCGGATCCGCAGACCGATGGTGCCAAGGCCTGCTGCTCGCCCGAGGCGGTGCTCGGCGCTCGCTCGCTAGCCCACTCGCTCGGCATCCCGCACCTGACGCTCGACCTCGAGGAGGAGTTCCGTCGCCGCGTGGTGGCGGAGTTCGTCTCCGGCTACGCCGCCGGCAGTACCCCCAATCCCTGTATCGCCTGCAACGGCGAGGTACGGATCGCGGCGATGGTCGATCTGGCTAAGCGGCTTGGGGCCACGCACCTGGTCACCGGCCACTACGCGCGTATCGTCGACGACGGCGAGGGGCCGCTGCTCGCTGCGGCCTCGGATTCCAACAAGGACCAGAGCTACATGCTCGCCGCCCTGCCGCCGCGCATCCTCGAGCGGGTGCGCTTTCCACTTACCGAGCTGACCAAGCCCGAGGTGCGTGAGATCGCCGCCCGCCATAACCTGGCCGTGGCGCGCAAGCCCGAGAGCCAGGACCTCTGCTTTCTCTCCGGCCAGGGCAAGGCCGACTTCCTGCGGCGCCACGGTGGCCTGCGCGAGCGCGAGGGCGAGGTGCTCGATCGTTCGGGCCGTACGATCGGCCGCCACCGGGGTCACCACCACTACACGGTTGGCCAGCGCCGCGGTCTCGGCGTCTCAGCCAACGAGCCGCTCTATGTGCTGGCCAAGGACGGCGCTGCGAATACGGTCACGGTCGGAACCCGTGAGGAGCTGGGAGCTGACACCGTGCGAATCCGCAACGTGACCCTGCACCGCGAGGGCGCGACGGTGGATGCGGTGCGCCTGCGCTACCGCTCGCAACCCGTCCCCGCCGCACTGACGACTGCGGCGACGGGGACGGGGCGACTGGCCGAGGTCAACGTCCGGCTGGGAGAGAGCTTTGCCGGCGTCTCACCCGGTCAGACCGCTGTGCTGCTGGCCGGACAAACGGTTGTCGGCCACGGCACGATCTGCGCCTAGACCTGCGCCTGCGCTTCTTTGCGTTCTTGCTTGCGCAGCTGTGCTGCGGCCTTCACGCAACGGCTGAAGGCGGTGCCCTGCTCGCCTTTGACGTGCTTCTTGCTCATCCCTTGGCAGGCCTTGCGCGGAGTCAAATTGGGATTCTTGGCAGCCTGCGCCATGGTTTTCACGCAGTTGCTGAAGTCTGTCCCCTGCTGGCCTTTGGCGTGTTTCTTGCTTTCGCCTTGGCAGTATTTGCCGTAGGCCTTGGCCTGCGGCGGGGGGCTCGGCGCTGGCGCGTATTCCGGTCCGCCCTGACCTTGACCTTTGCCCTGGCCGTTGCCGGGGGTGGCGAGCGCCATCGCCGGGACGGCCAGCACTACGCCGATCGCAAGTACGAGCTTCGCTCCAAGCTTCATCGTGCCTCCTTCGATGGGGGGCCACCGGCGGCGCCGGTTGCACCCTTGCTTTTCGGGGGTTGCGATGGCTGAAACGACGTATCCGGCGAAACGTCAGGCTCGACTTGGCCCGTTTTGGCCGGCTTGGGTTTGGGCTTGGCTTTAGCGGGCGATGGCTTTGGGTCGGGAGTGGGGTTCGCGGAATGGGCGGGGTGTGCGGGCTTTCCCTTCCCTTGCGTTGTCTCGGGCTTTTCCTTTCCGTTGGAATTCGGCTTCTCCGGGTTGCCTTTGGCCTGGGCGTGGGATTGACCGTGGGCACGACCGCCGCCGTGAGAGGCGGCGACCTCCTGTCCCTGGCTTGCGGCCGACGGAAGCGAATCGGACTGGGCGGAGGGCGATTGCGTCCCCGCTGGTGAGTCAGTCGAGGCCGGCCTGGGGTCAGCTTGTGCCGTGCGCTCCTCAACTCCCCCCGCGACGCCCCCCGTGCTCGCTTGCTGATCAGCTGGGTCACTCCCGTCTTGCTCAGCCGGTTCGCCCCCAGTCGCCGGTGCATCCGCCCCGGGCACGCTCCGCACCCTCTCCACGGATTGACCGGACCCGTTGCCCGGCAGGCCGGCGTCGATCAGTCCGCCGCGGTCGGCGGCGCCGACTCCCACAGCCGCGACGACCGCCAGGGCGGCCACTGATTTGACCACTACCGAAGTAGCGGCCAGCTTGCCGGCCCCGACTCCGACTGCGCTAGCAACTCCGCTCGCGCCGGTACCCGCTGTACTCGCGGCGTTTGCGGTAGCTCCGGCGCCCACGGCCCCACTTCCGGCGGCGCCACCGAAGAGGCCCTGCAGGATGCCCGCGGCCGCGACGGCGGGCAGCGGCGCGATGGCCGCGAGGTCGCGTTGGCGCCCTTCGATCGAGTCGCGGAATGCGCGGCACTCGGGGCAGGCGCGCAAGTGCGCCTGGATGTCCCGGCGACGCAGCACGCGGCCGTCGGCGTCAGAGATTTGGCGGGTTACCTTGGCGCAGTCCATCTCACGTCCCGCTTCCAGCTGGCGCAGGTTGAGTCGCGCCTCGTAGATGGTCTGGCGAGCCACCTCCGGGGTGGTCTCGAATGTCGTGCTGATCTCGGCGAAGCTCAAGCCACCCAGCTCGCGCATGACCAGGGCCTCGCGCTGGCGCCCAGGCAGGTCGGCGAGATCGGCGAGCAAGCGGCGCAGGTGCTCCCGGGTGGCGACGGCCTCCTCTGGGGTACCGGCTGCGACGAGCAGCTCGGGGTCGATTCGCGCCTCGCCACGGCGCTTGCGCAGTAGGTCGATTGACTCGTTGTGGGCGATCCGATAGAGCCACGGCTTGAGCTCGATCTGCCGTTGCTCGCCGGAAAGGGCGCGCAGCGCCTTGACCATCGCGTTCTGCAGGGCGTCCTGGGCATCCTCGGCGTTGCCGACGATCGCGAAGCAGTAGCGGTAGAGCTGCTGGTGGTAGCGCTCGTAGGCGGCTACGAGGGCGCTCTCGTCCATGAGGGAAGGTTAGAAGCATGGTGCTCACTTCACTAACGGGCGCCCAGGCAGAATGTCAGCGCGATCCCGGCCCGCCTCGGGATACTGCGAAACGTCGCCTCGCCGCTTAGGCTCTGCCATCCATGAAGGCCAGCGAGATCCGCCAGACCTATCTCTCCTTCTTCGAGGAGCGCGGCCACAAGATCGTGCCCTCCGCCTCGCTTGTGCCGTCAGTCCACGATCCATCCGTGTTGCTGACGACCGCGGGAATGCAGCCCTTCAAGCCCTACTTCCTTGGCCGCGAAGAGCCGCCTGCGCCACGCCTCGCCGACGTGCAGAAGTGCTTCCGCACGACCGACATCGAAGAGGTGGGCGATACCGCCCGTCACCTCACCTTCTTCGAGATGCTCGGCAACTGGAGCTTCGGCGACTACTTCAAGGAGGAGTCGATCCCCTGGGGGTGGCAGCTCTCGACCGAGGGCTTTGGGATGGACCCCGAGCGCATCTGGGTGACGGTCTTCGGTGGCGACGAGGAGCTGGGTCTCGGCCCAGACGAAGAGGCGATCGAGATCTGGCGCAGGGTCGGCGTGCCCGACGAGCGCATCGTGCACCTCGGCCGCGAGGACAACTTCTGGCAGGCCGGTCCGGCCGGCCCGTGCGGCCCATGCTCGGAGCTCTACCTGGACCGCGGCGAGGAGTTCGGTGCCCCGGGCGAGCGCCCTGGCGACGACACCGATCGCTTCCTTGAGTTCTGGAACCACGTTTTCATGACCTACGACCTGGGCGCCGACGGCTCGCTGACCGAGTTGCCGATGCGCAACATCGACACCGGCATGGGGCTCGACCGCATGGCGGCGATCCTCCAGGACGTGCCCTCCGTCTTCGAGACCGACCTGATCCGGCCGCTGGTCGATCTCGCCGAGGAGCTGTCCGGGAGCTCCTACGCCGAGGGCGGTGCGGTGACTCGGGCGATGCGCATCGTCGCCGACCACTCGCGCGGCGCTGCCTTTCTGATCGCTGACGGGGTCGTGCCCTCCAATGAGGATCGCGGCTACATCCTGCGCCGCATCATGCGCCGCGCGATCCAACAGGGCCGCACGCTCGGCCTCGAGGCGCCCTGGCTGGGGCGTTTCGCCGAGCGCACGATCGAGATCATGGGCGACACCTACCCCGAGCTAGCCGCTGAGCGCGAGACGATTGCCCGCTGGGTGGGCGATGAGGAGGAGAGTTTCGGGCGCACCCTGGAGCGCGGCAGTGAGCTGCTTGACCAGCTGGTTGCCGAGGCGCAGCAGGCGGGCACCTCCTGGATCGAGGCCGCCGATGCCTTCAAGCTGCACGACACCTATGGCTTCCCCTACGACCTAACCAAGGAGCTGCTCGCCGAGCAAGGGCTTTCAGTCGACGACGGCGGCTTCGAGGAGCTGATGGAGGAGCAGCGCCAACGTGCTCGGGTGGGCGCTGCAACTGCGCACGGCTCCGAGGACCGCCACGAGCGGGTGATCGCCTTCGCTGGCTCGGCGGCGGCCACCCGCTTCGTCGGCTATGAGACGTTGCACGCCACCACCTGCCTTGCCGCGGTAGAGGCTGACGATGGGCGTGCCCTGGTCAAGCTCGAGGAGAGCCCTTTCTACGCCGAGGGCGGGGGCCAGGTTGCCGACTCCGGTCGCTTGCGGTGGGAGGGCGGCGAGGCCCGCGTCGTCGACGTCTATCGCGTCGGGGAGGACCAGGCGCTCGAGGTCGAGCTGGCGGACGGGGCGCTCTCGGCGGCGACCGCGGTTGAGGCGCAGGTCAATCGCGAGACGCGCCACGCGACGATGCGCAACCACACAGCCACTCACCTGCTGCACGCGGCGCTGCGCGAGCGGCTTGGCACGCATGTGCGCCAGGCCGGCTCGGCCGTGCGGCCCGACAAGCTGCGCTTCGACTTCACCCATGGCCAGGGCTTGAGCGCTGAGGAGCTGCGCGACGTCGAGGATCGGGTCAACGAGTGGATCAAGGCGAGTCTGCCGGTGCGCTGGCTGGAGATGGAGCGGGACGAGGCGGAGCGGCTCGGCGCGATGGCCCTCTTCGGCGAGAAGTACGGCGAGTGGGTGCGGGTCGTCGAAGTTGACCGGGTTTCGCGCGAGCTCTGTGGCGGCACCCATGTGGCTAACACGGCCGAGGTTGGCATCTTCAAGATCTCTGCGGAGGGCTCCAGTGCCGCCAACGTGCGCCGCATCGAGGCGCTCAGCGGTCCGGCAGCGATCGACTGGTTCCGCGAGCGCGAGGGCAGTCTGTGCGAGGTCGGCGAGCTGCTCGGCTCGCCCCAGGACCCGGTCGCTGCCGCGCGGCGCGCGGCCGAGCGCATCGCGGCGGCCGGCGAAGGGGAGAAGCAGGCGCAGCGGCAGCAGCTCGGCGAGGAGGCAGAGCGCCTGGTGGCCGAGGCGACCGAGGTCGGCGGCCTGAAGTTGGTCGCCTCACAGGCGGCTTCCGCCGACCAAAAGCAGCTGCTCGAGCTGGCTAACCGCGTCCAGTCGAAGCTCGGCGGCGAGACCGCCGTCGTGCTCGGTGGGGCAGAGGGTGGCAAGGTGGCGCTCGTTGTCCTCGTCTCCAAAGCGGCGGTCGAACGGGGGCTCTCGGCAGCCGCCCTCGTGCGCGAGGCGGCACCGATCGTCGGCGGCGGCGGCGGCGGGCGCGACGACATGGCTCAGGCCGGAGGCAAGGACGCTGCCAAGCTTGACGAGGCGCTGGCCGCAGCGCGCGCCCTGGTCGAGCAGAAGGTTTCATGAGGATGCGTGTCCTCGCCCTCGACCATGGCACTGCCCGGATCGGCTGCGCGATCTCCGATCCGAGCGGCACACTGGCCACGCCCCTGCCGGTAATCGAGCCACCCCAGGCGCGCGCGGTTGCCGATCTGGTCGCCAAGTACGAGGTGGAGCGCGTTGTTGTCGGCTTGCCGCTGCACCTGAGCGGTGAAGAAGGCAGCCAGGCCGCCCTGGCGCGCACCTTCTGCACCGAACTGGAAGCGATCCTCAGCGTCCCGGTCGAGACCTACGACGAGCGGCTGACGACGCGCATGGCCGACGCCAGCAAGCGCGAAGGCGCCAGTGCAGCGCCCGACTCGCTGGCCGCGGCCCACCTGCTGCAGGCCTACCTGGCCGGCCGTGCGGCAATCGAGGAGAGCGATGATGAGTGACGAGGTCGCCGCGGCGGAACGCGCCCGGCGGCGGCAGGAACGCGAAGAGAAGCGCGCCCGTCAGACCGGCTCTTCCAACGCCGAGGCACCACCCCCGGCAGAGAAGGCGAGGAAGCCACCGAAGCCACCGAGAAAGCGGGCGGTGGGCTCGGGTAGCGGGCGGCGGTTCGGTATCGCGGTCGGCCTCGGTGCGATCCTGCTCGGCGTAGCGGCGATCGCCGCCCTGGCCTACCGCCACTTCAACGAAGACCCGCCGCCGCCGGTTGTAGTCCGCGCCTTCACGCTCACCATCCCGGAGGGCTACACGCGGGCCCAGACCGCCGAGCTCGTCCGTGGAGAAGGCGTGCGCGGCAACTACGAGCGGGCAAGCGTTCGCTCTCCCTATCTCAACCCTGCCAAGTACGGCGGCAAGGATGCCGAGAACCTCGAGGGCTTTCTCTTCCCGGACACCTTCGAGCTCGAGAAAGGCGCCAGCGCCGACACCCTGGTCCAGCTGCAGCTCGAAGACTTCAAGCGGCGGATCAAGGGCGTCGAGATGAGCTACGCACGCTCCAAGAACCTGACCACCTACGACGTGATCACGATCGCCTCGCTGGTTGAGGAGGAGGCGCAGCTGGAAAGCGAGCGCCCGCTGATCGCGGCGGTGATCTACAACCGCTTGCGCGAAGGTATGCCACTCGGCATCGACGCCACGGTGCGCTTCGCTACCGGCAATTACACCGAGCCGCTGACCGAATCCGAGCTGGCCACCGACTCGCCCTACAACACGCGGCTCAACGCCGGCCTGCCACCGGGGCCGATCGGCAGCCCCGGCCTGGCCTCGATCGAAGCCGCCGCCCGCCCGGCGAAGGTCGACTACCTCTTCTACGTGGTCGAGCCAGGTAGCTGTGGCGAGCATGCCTTCTCCTCGAGCGAAGCCGAGTTCCAGCGCGACGTCGAAAGCTACGAAGCGGCGCGCGCGGCGGCCGGCGGCAATTCCCCCGACACCTGCGGGGATTAGCAATGCCGCGGCTCGCCGTCCTCGGACACCCGGTCGGCCACTCGCGCTCACCGGCGATGCACAGCGCCGCCTTGGCTGAGCTCGGCCTGGGGGAGGAGTGGAGCTATGAGGCGATCGACTTCACCCCCGACGCCTTCGAGGCGGGCGTGCGGGGGATGCCCGGGGAGGGGTTTGTCGGGGCCAACGTGACCGTGCCCCACAAGGGTGCGGCGCTGGCGATCGCCGACGAGCTCTCGGAGACGGCGCGGGAGATCGGCGCCGCCAACACGCTGGTCTTCGCTGGCGGCGAGATCCGTGCCGAGAACACCGACGCCGATGGCCTGCTGAGGGCACTGCCCGGATCGCCCCAAGGCAAGCGGGCGCTGGTGTTGGGCGCCGGCGGCGCGGCGCGGGCGATCGTCTGGGCGCTACTTCGCGAGGGCGCCGAGGTGGCGGTCTGGAACCGCACCGAGCTGCGCTCCCGGCATCTCTGCGAGGAGCTCGGGGGCGAGCCCTTGGCAGAGCCCGATGCGGCGAGCTTCGAGCTGATCGTCAATTCGACCGCTGTCGGGTTGCACGGCGAGGATCCCTTCGCCGAGCTGCCGCTTGAGCAAGGGAACTTCGCCGCGGGGCAGACCGTGGTCGACATGGTCTACGGCTCCGGACTGACAGAGCTCTTGCGGGCAGCCCAGGGGGCCGGCGCCACGGTCGTCGACGGTATCGAGGTGCTGGTCCAGCAGGGCGGCCTCTCGCTCGAGATCTGGACCGGACGCCCGGCGCCGCTTGAGACGATGCGCGCCGCTGCCCGTGGCTGACTCTGCGTTCGTCGTTTGTTGCGCATACCGCAACAAACGACGAACGCAGCGAAGGTGGCTATAGCCTTGGCGGCGCTATGAGCAGGTTCCGTTTTACAACCGCAGGGGAGTCGCACGGGCCGGGCCTGGTGGCGATCGTCGAGGGGATGCCGGCTGGGCTGGAGCTCGACCGCGAGGCGCTCGATCGCGACATGGCGCGGCGCCAACTCGGTCACGGCCGCGGCGGTCGCATGAAGATCGAGACCGACACGGTTGAGGTCCGCTCCGGCCTGCGCCATGGGCGCACGCTGGGAAGCCCGATCGCGGTGCTCGTCGCCAACCGCGACTACGCCAACTGGGAGGAGCGGATGAACCCCTGGCCGGTCGAGGCGGAGGTCGACGAGGTGCACCTGCCGCGCCCCGGCCACGCCGATCTGGTCGGTGCCCAGAAGTATGGCCACGCCGACATTCGCAACGTGCTCGAGCGGGCCAGTGCTCGTGAGACCGCGGCGCGCGTCGCCGCCGGCTCGATCGCCCGCGGCTTCCTCGCGGCGCTCGGGGTGAGCGTGCACAGTCACGTCCTGCAGATCGCCTCGGTGCGAGCGCCTGAGCGCGGCGACCTCGCTCGCGAGGACTTCGCCGGCGTCGACGACGACCCCGTGCGCTGCCTCGACGCCGAGGCGAGCGCCGCGATGGTCGAGGAGATCAACCGCCTGCGCAAGGCCAACGAGAGCCTCGGCGGCAGCTTTGAGGTGCGTGCCTTCGGGCTCGTCCCCGGCCTCGGCTCCCATGTCTCCTGGGAAGAGCGGCTCGACGGCCGCCTGGCCGGCGCGGTCGCCTCGATCCAGTCGGTCAAGGGCGTCGCGATCGGCGAAGCCTGGGACGTCGCCGGGCGCCCCGGGTCGGAGGCCCACGACGAGATCTTCTGGTCGGAGGAGCGCGGCTACTACCGTGAGACCAACCATGCCGGCGGTCTCGAGGGCGGTATGACCAACGGCCTGCCACTTTCGGTGCGGGCGGCGATCAAGCCGATCTCGACCCTGACTAAGCCGCTGCGTTCGGTCGACACGGAGACCAAGGAGCCGGCTCAGGCGCTGCGCGAGCGCACCGACTCGACCGTCGTGCCGGCTGCCGCCGTGGTCGCCGAGGCGATGGTCTGCCTTGCCCTGGCCGCCTGTTACCGCGAGAAGTTCGGCGGCGACCACATCGACGACGTGCTCGCCGCGGTCGAGGCCTACAAGCAGCGCATCGACTTCCGGGGCTGAGCGGTGAAGCCCGCCCTGGTTTTCATTGGCTTCATGGGGGCTGGCAAGTCGACGGCCCTTGCGGCCGCCCGCGACGCCGGGCTGGAGACGATCGAGACCGACACGCTGCTCGAGGAAGAGCTGGGCCTGCCGATCGTCGAGGCCTTCGAGCGCGACGGCGAGGAGGCCTTCCGTGCTCGCGAGGCGGAGGTCGTCGGCTCACTTCTGGCGAGCGCCGACGGCGGGGCGATCGGGCTCGGTGGAGGCAGCGTGCTCTCCGAGCGCGTGCGCGAGGAGCTGGGGCGCCACGTGGTCGTCTGGCTGCAGGTCGAACCGGAGCAGGCCTGGACACGCATCGCCCGCAGCGATCGCCCGCTGGCGACCAGCGCCGAGGACGTGGCGACGCTGCTCGAACAGCGGGTACCGCTGTATGAGTCGCTCGCCGACGCGATCCTGCCGCCCGGGGATCGCGGCCTCATCGAGCGGGCGATGCCCTCGCTGCTGGCCTTGGCCGAGCTGCCAGCCGGCACGCGCATGCTCTGGGCGGCGAGCAGCTCGGGCGAGTACCCGGTCTTCGTCGGTGCCGAGCTGCTCGGCACCGGGCCTTGGCCGCTGGCCGGACGGCGTTTCTGCGTCACCGACAGCGCCGTCGGAGATCTCTACGCGGAGCGGCTCGAGCCCCTGGGGGCAAGGGTTGAGGTGGAGCCGGGTGAGTCATCGAAGACGCTGGCCGAGGCCGAGCGCGTGCTGCGCGAGCTTGCCGGGGCGGGAATGACCCGCGAAGACCACATTGTCGCGCTCGGTGGCGGCGTGGTCGGCGATCTTGCCGGCCTCTGCGCACATCTCTACCAGCGTGGCGTGGCGGTGATCCAGGTGCCGACTACGCTCGTCGCCCAGGTCGATTCCGCCTACGGCGGCAAGACCGGCGTGGATCTGCCCGAGGGCAAGAACTACGCCGGCGCCTACCACCTGCCCTCAGCGGTGATCGCCGACGTCGCCACGCTGGCAACGCTGCCCGCGGAGGAGCGAGCGGCGGGCTTCGTCGAGCTGCTCAAGACCGGCCTCCTGGCAGGCGGTGAGCTGTGGGAGCAGGCCCAAGCGCTCGACTCGCTCGACTCGCCGCAGCTCACAGAGTTGGTCTTCGCTTGTGCGCGCTACAAGTGTGCGGTGGTCGCCGCTGACGAGCGCGACACCGGGTTGCGCGCCGTACTCAACCTCGGTCACACGGTTGGCCACGCGATCGAGGCGGCTAGCGGCTATGAGCGCTACCGTCACGGCGAGGCGGTCGGCCTCGGGCTGCTCGCCGCGCTACGTCTCTCGGAGGCAGGCGCGCTGCGCGAAGAGGTTGGGACGATCCTCGCTCGCCACGATCTCCCCATCGAGCTCGAGGGGGAGATCGACGTCGAGGCGATCCTCGATGCCCTGCAACGCGACAAGAAGCGCACCGCCGCCGGTGTCGGTTTCATCCTGCTCACCGAGCCGGGACAGCCCCGTCACGGCGAGCTGGTCGACCCGGCTAAGGTCCGTGCCGCCGTGGAGGAGCTCTACCGATGACCACCGCCCACAACCGCGTCGCCGTGTTGCACGGCGTTAACTTCGACATCCTCGACCGCCGCGACCCGGAGGTCTACGGAGGTCTTTCGCTCAGTGAGCTGGAGGCCAGGATCGGCGGCTGGGCACGCGAGCTGGGGCAGGAAGCGATCTTCTTCCAGACCAACTCCGAGGGCGAGTTCGTCGAGTATCTGCACCGCGTGCCCGAGATGGCCGATGCGGCGATCGTCAATGCCGGCGCCTGGTCTCACTACAGCCGTGCGATTGCCGATGCGCTCGACGTTGCCGGCGTTCCGGCGGTCGAGGTGCACCTCTCCAATGTCGAGGGACGGGACGAGTGGCGCAAGCTCTCGGTCTTCGACGGCCTGGTCCTCGCCAAGGTCTTCGGCAAGGGACCCGATGGCTATCGCGAGGCCCTCGAGCTGCTCGCCGACACGCTGGGCACGAGCGCCTGATGCAATCACGCGGCGACCGCCTCGCGGCGCTGGTCGCCGAGCGTGAGCTCGACTGCTTCCTGGTCACCGAGCTGGTCAACGTCCGATATCTGACCGGCTTCGGTGGTACCAACGGCGCCTGTGTCTGCGGTGGCGATCTGCGCGTCTTCCTCACCGACTTCCGCTACACCGAGCGCGCCGAGAGCGAGGTCGAGGGCTGGGACGTGGTCACCGTCAGGGACGACTGGCTGGGCGGGATCGCCGAGCGGCTCACCGGCAAGGCCGGCTTCGAAGATCACCAGATGGCGGTCCGTACCTCGGAGAAGCTGAAGGAGAAACTGCCCGAGGGTGTCAGCCTGGAGGGCGCCGGTGGCGCCGTCGAGAAGCTGCGCCGGATCAAGGACGAGGCGGAGCTGACGGCAATCGCCGCCGCCGCCGAGCTCGCCGACGAGATCTGGACCTGGGCCCTGGAGCGCGGCCTGACCGGTCGCACCGAGCTCGACGTCGCCAGGGCGGCCGAGGCGCGGATGCGCGAGCTCGGCGCCGAGCCCTCCTTCCCGACGATCGTCGCCGCCGGCCCCAACGGGGCCCTGCCGCACGCCGAGCCCGGCGAGCGCGAGATCGGCAAGGGTGAGCTGGTCGTCTTCGACATGGGCGCGAAGCTCGACGGCTATTGCTCGGATGGCACCCGCACCTTTGCCACGGGTGAGCCGAGTGACGCGGCCCACGAGGTCTACGAGACGGTGCGCGAGGCACAGATCGCGGCGCTTGCCGCAGTCGAGGCGGGCGCGCTGGGCGAGGCGGTCGATGGGGTGGCGCGCGAGCTGATCGCCGCCGCCGGACACGGCGAGCGCTTCGGCCACGGCGTCGGCCACGGCGTCGGCCTCGAGGTGCACGAGGAGCCGCGCCTCTCGCCGCGCTCCGAGGACGTGCTGGCGGTCGGCGAAGTCGTCACGATCGAGCCCGGCATCTATCTTCCCGGCGAGCTAGGTGTGCGGATCGAGGATCTCGTCGTGGTGACCGAGGACGGCCACCGCAACCTCAGCGGCCTGCCCAAGGAGCTGCAGGTCGTCATTTAGGTCGAAAGGCCTGATGCAAAGCTAAGTCGGCGGTCCTCACGGTCGATGACCGTGCATGACATCGGCATTGGACAGGCTCCGCGCCGCCCTCGTTGCCAGGCACGAGCCGGGCATGGCGGAGTCGCTGGCGGCGATTCGCAAGGAAGCCCGCCGCGACCGTCTGCTCGACATGGAGCGGCGTGTGCGCCGCTACCGTTCGGCCTGCTTCGCGATCCTCGCCATTGCGCTCGCTTCGGCCGGGCCCGAGGTGGGTTGGCTCTGGTTGGCGCCGCTGGCGCTTGGCCTCGGGGGCTTTGCCGTAGCCGATCGCTTCATGCAGGCCAGCGCGAAGCCCTGGCTATGGGTGGCTGGTGCCTGGGGCCTGTTGCCGCTGCTGCTCGGCGGTGCGGTGATCGCCACCGGCGCTTCGACCAGCCCGGTGCTGATGTGGTTCGCGCTGCCTGCGGTGACGCTCGGCGCCCGCTTCGAGCCCTGGGGTATGGCCGTCGGCACCGCCTATCTGTTGATCATCTTCCTGCTCAGTACGGTGGCGGTCGATCCGGGTGCGGCCGCTGAGCACAGCCAGACCCTGGTCGCCGCCGTGGCATTGATCCTCAGCACCGTGATCCTCTCCGGCGCCCTGGTCGAGTCCGACCGTGCCCATAGACGCCGCTCGACCCTCGACCCGCTCACCGGACTCTTCAATCGCAACGCGCTCGAGCAACGTCTCGCTGACCTCGACGGGCAGCCGAGCAGCGAGAAAGACGGACAGTCACACGCCCTGCTGCTCTGCGACCTCGACCACTTCAAGCTGGTCAACGACCGGTTGGGCCACGCCACGGGGGACGCCGTGCTGCAGGACGTTGCCTACACGATGCGGGCGGTGCTGCGTGCCGGGGACTCGATTTACCGCATCGGCGGCGAGGAGATCCTCGTCGTCTTGCCTGGCGCCAGCGAAGAGGATGCGGTGGCGATTGCCGAGCGCCTGCGCCAGGCCGTGCGCAAGCGCCGACCGGCAGGGGTGGGGGTGACGATCAGCATCGGCGCCGCTGTCTCCAAGCCAAGCGCAGTGAACACCGATGACCTGGTTTCCCGGGCCGATACGGCGCTCTACATGGCGAAGGCCAACGGCCGCGACACCGTTGCTGTCGGAAACTGACTAGCGGCTGAGGTCGACCTTCGCGTCCAAGCGAGCGGCGAAGGCAGCGACCAGCTCTACGGTCGCCTC
The DNA here is from genome assembly GCA_963715455.1 of uncultured Solirubrobacterales bacterium. Taxonomy (GTDB): domain Bacteria; phylum Actinomycetota; class Thermoleophilia; order Solirubrobacterales; family 70-9; genus VRUE01. Next base: position 1,750,794 of record OY970245.1, read on the forward strand.
GACATCGGCGAGGTCGACCATCTCGACCGGCGAGTGCATATAGCGCAACGGGATCGAAACCAGGCCGGTGGGGATGCCCGAACGGGTGAACTGGATCGCGTCGGCGTCGGTGCTGGTCGAGTTGCCGGTGGCGGCCAGCGTGTGCTCGATTCCCCCCTGCTCGGCGGCTTCGACGAGCAGCTCGAAGACCTGCGGCGAGAGGTTGGCGCCGCGGGCAATTACGGGTCCCGAGCCGAGTGCGTGGGCGCCGAGCTCCTTCTCATCGACCCCCGGCGCGTCGGTGGCATGGGTGACGTCGATCACTACAGCCAGGTCGGGTTGCAGGGCAAAGGCCGAGGTGCGCGCCCCGAAGAGGCCGATCTCCTCTTGGACGGCGGCGATCGCGGCGAAGCTGCCCTGCAGCGAGTCGCGCTCGTGGCAGCGGCGCAGTGCCTCCAGGGCGACGTAGGCGCCGAGCCGGTTGTCCATCGAGCGCGAGACGGTGCGCGAGCCGGCCAGACGCAGTGGCTCGCTGGCGATCACCACAGCGTCACCGACGCGGACCAGCTTGGCCGCCTCGTCGCGGTCGATAGCGCCGACATCGATGTGCAAGCCCTTGAGCTCAACGACCTTCTTGCGTGCCTCGGCGTCGAGCAGGTGCAGCGGCTTGCGCCCGATCACGCCGGGGACCGGTCCGTCGCGACCCTGCACCTCGACCCGCTGACCGACGAGGATCTGCGGGTCCCACCCGCCGATCGGGCCGAACCAGATGAAGCCCTTCTCGTCGATGTGGCGCACGACGAGGCCGATCTCGTCGATGTGGCCGACGACGGCGAGCAGTGGAGAGGCCTCTCCTAGGCGCGCGATCGAGGAGCCGATCCCGTCCGTGGAGAGAGTCGCGAAGGAGGCCGCCTCGCGCCAGGTTGCCGCGGCAGGCGCCTCGTAGCCGGAGGGCCCCGCCACACGGAGGAGCTTGTCGAGTAGTCCAGGCGTTTCGTCCACGGCGGCGCGCAGTATGTCGATTCGAACAGACGTCCGCTTTGCGGCGATCGAATAGCGTTGGAGCATGCCAAGCGATGACCTCGTGGCCCTGATCACCGGCGCCTCAAGTGGAATCGGCGAGGCGACAGCCCGCCGCTTGGCGCGCGAGCCCGGGGCCGAGCTGATCCTCGTTGCCCGCCGCGAGGAGCGTCTGCGGGCGCTGTGCGATGCGCTGCCCTGCAAAGCGACCTACCTTGCCGCCGATTTGACCGCTGCCGAGGCGCCGCAGCGCGTACGGGCACACCTCGCCGCGCGGGGAGATCGCCTCACCCTGTTGGTCAACAACGCCGGCGCCGCTTGGCGAGGCAGCTTCGCCGAGGAGGGCCACGCCAACGTCGAGCGGCACATGGCGGTCAACTTCGACGCCGTCGTCCGCCTCACCGAGGCGTTGCTGCCAGTGTTGCGCTCCTCGACCCCGAGCGCGATTGTCAACATCGCCAGCACCGCTGGTCGTGTGGCCCGTGCCCGCACCGGCTCCTACTCGGCGAGCAAGTTCGCGCTGATCGGCTGGACCGATGCGCTCTACGCGGAGGAGCGCGCCCATGGCGTCCACGTCGGCCTGGTTCTCCCGGGCTTCATCGCCACCGAGGGTTTCCCGGCGACCGAGCTGCGCGAGCGGGCGCTGACCCGCTGGATGGTCTCCAGGCCGGAGCGCGTCGCCGAGGCGATTGTCGATACAGGCCTGCGCGGCAAGGCCGAGCGCTATGTGCCGCGTCCCTACGTTCTGGCGGCGATCGCCCGCATCCTTGCTCCGGGCCTAACCCGCCGCGTGCTCTCGGACGGCGCCGCGTCGAACTTCACGACGAGTACCGCCGAGGAAGCGGGCTCGCGCTCGGCGAGCTCTCAGTAGGCCGGCTCGTCGAGGGTGCTGCGCAGCGCCCGCACAGCGTTCTCGCGCAGAATCAGCTTGGCTGCCTCGGAGTAGGTGTCGTGCAGTGGTACTTCGAGGTCTTTGAGATCGTTGGCGTACTCGATGCCGCCGACCGTGGGCTTGATGAAGCCGTCGAGGTCGGAGCCGATTCCGACATGACGGTGGGAGCCGGTGATCCCGTGGATCGCGTCGATGTGGGCATTGAGCGCCGCTAGCGTGCGCTTCAGCTCTCCGCGGCGGGCGAAGAGCCCGTCGTTGAGCTGGTGGTGGGCGAGGATCAGGCCGATCACGCCGTCGCGGGCAGCGATCTGCTCGATCGTCGCCGCGCTCAGCATGTAGGACTGATTGCCGAAGCGGTAGCCAGCGTGGGTTGCGATTACCGGGAATTCCTCGGGTCGCGTGCCGTGCTCGTCGTCGAGCTCGTCGAGCAACTCAAAGGTGTCGTCGATCGCCGCCTGGCTCATGTGGCTGACGTCGATCAGTACACGGTGTTTGTACATCGCCCGTACGGCGGCGCGACCCAGCTCGTTGAGCCCAACGTCCTTTGGTTGGGGGAAGAGCCACTGGTAGCGACTGTCGCTGAGGAAGGGCAGGGCTGGGGCGTTGGTGGCGACCTGGCGCCAGAAGAGGTGGGCGAGGGTGATGTAGGCAACGCCGCGTTTGGAGAGCTCGCCGATGCGCTCCTCAAACAGCTCTGCTTTGGCGCCGAGGTGGAAGCCCCCCTCGACGCAATGAGCGAAGCGCGGCAAGGCATCGTTTGCCGAGCCCGGTTCGAGGTCCGCCTCGGATTTGACGATCACGGCTTTGGGATTCGACCCGCCGATGCCGAGATCGCTCTCGACCTGCTCCAGGTGACTGACGAGCCTTGCGTAGGCGCCGTCGTCGGGGTTGCCTTCGGGCCACTCGTCGAGATCCATCTCCTCGTCGGGTAGGAAGAGCACCGAGAAGACGACGTTGACGTTGCCTTGCTCGAGGCGCTCCAGGCTGACCCGCCAGGACTCCCAGAGCCTGCGTGTGTTGAAGAGGCGTGCGGCGAGGAAGAGGATCGTTGCCTTGAGCCTGTCCCAGCGCTTGCGCTCTTTGAGGCGGATCAGCGACTTGAGCGCCGGGTCGCGCTTGTACCTCCTTTCCTCCTCGGCGAGGAGGTGCATCGGGTAGTGGCAGTGGAGGTCGGCGATCGGCACTTGGCCGATTCTTAGCACTCCGCTTCTTTAGATGAAGCGCGAGGGGGTGATCCGGCAGGAGTGGAATTCGAAAGTGAAGCCGACGTTGTTGGCCGCGTTACTGGCTCGTTCGACGCGGATCGTTTCGTGGGCTGCCTTGATTTCGTCCTCTTCCTTCAGAGCCTTGCCCAGCTTGCGCAGCTTGGCTTGCACGACGCGCAGCTGGTCGAGCCAGCGGAGTAGGCGCGGCTCATCGCCCGGTGGCCGCTGTACGGCGGCGATCTTGTCGACCGTCGCTCCGAAGGCGGCGGAGGCGTGGATGAACTGAGCGCCGGCCTCCTTCAGCTTGCCGTTGCGGGCCTTCTCGCGGACGTTCTTGAGGATGCGTTTGTTGGCGAGGGTGTTCGACTCGCAGATCGGCTCGACGGCGGCGACGTATTGCTCTCGCGTGGGCAGTTCTTCTCCGCGCACAGGCGCGGCGAGCATCAGCGTCGCGGCAGCGATCGATATGGCGAGTCCGAGCGTCCTCTTCATCCCTGGCCAATGACAGGTTAACGCCCGCCGCCTGCGCCTCCGCTTCTCTAGGATTCGCCGCCGTGATCAGCACCAACCAGTTCAAGAACGGCTCGCACATCGAGATCGACGGGACGATCTTCCGCATCATCGAGTTCCAGCACGTCAAGCCCGGCAAGGGTGGCGCCTTCGTGCGCACCAAGCTGCGCAAGATCGAGGACGGCACGGTGCAGGACAAGACGTTCCGCGCCGGCGAGAAGTTCCGCCCGGTGCGCACCGAGTCGCGCAAGATGCAGTACCTCTACGACTCCGGTGACGCGGCGGTCTTCATGGACAGCCGTGACTACGAGCAGATCGAGATCCCCAGCGAGGTGGCCGGCGACTCGATGCAGTGGGTGCTGCCCAACGCCGAGGTCGAGGTGCTCTTTGTCGACGAACGGCCCAGCGACGTGCAGGTGCCGAGCGCGATCGACATGAAGGTCACCCAGACCGAGCCGGGCGTCAAGGGCGATACGGCCTCAGGCGGTGGCAGCAAGCCAGCCACCTTGGAGTCGGGCGTCGTCGTCCAGGTCCCCCTCTTCATCGAGGAGGGGGAGACCGTGCGCGTCGACACCCGCAGCGGCGAGTACGTCTCGCGGGCTTAGGCCGCGACCGGCGGAAGCGCGAGAATGGGCTCCCATGCGTAGGTCCGATCAACGCCGCGACGCCGTCTTCGCCTGTTACCAGCGCGACGTCACCGGCCGGCCGCTGGACGAGCTGGTGGCCGAGTCGCGTCCCTTCACCAAGGAGCTGGCTGCCGGGGTCGAGGCGCACCGCGACGAGCTCGACGCGGCGATCGCCACGCATGCCAAGGGCTGGGAGCTGGAGCGGATCGCGCCGCTGGAGCGCAACGTGATGCGCGTCGCCCTTTATGAGATCGAGCACGCCGACGACGTGCCCACCGAGGTGGCGATCGACGAGGCGATCGAGATCGCCAAGGAGTACTGCGGCGCCGACGCGCCCGGCTTCGTCAACGGCGTGCTCGGTGCGATCGCCCGCGAGCGAGAGGGAGTCGGTTGAGCCGGCTGCGCGAGATATCGGAGCGCCTCACGGCGATCGCTCGGGAGTTGGAGGGGGCCGAGGCCGACGACGCGCGCGCCGCCGAGCTGACTCATGAGGCGGCCGAGCTCTCCTCCGAGGCGGTCGAGGAGGCCAACCGGCGCATCCGCGAGGACGAGGCAGCCTCCGGCTGAGCGTCCCCGATCGCCTGTGAGCTACCCCGAAGACCTGCGCAGCCTCGTCGACGCCGAGCTCGAGCGGTTGCGCTTCCCGGCGCCAGCAGCGACCGCCGGCCTCGAGGAGGCGATGCGTTACTCGCTGCTGGCTGGCGGTAAGCGGGTGCGCCCTGTACTGGCCCTGGCCACCGCGCGCGCCTTAGGCGCTGAGCCACGGGATTTCCTGGCGGTTGCTTGCGCCCTGGAGCTGATCCACACCTACTCGCTGATCCACGACGACCTGCCGGCGATGGATGACGACGAGCTGCGGCGCGGGCAGCCGACCGCGCACGTCAAGTACGGCGAGGACGTGGCGATCCTCGCCGGCGACGGGCTCTTCGCCGAGGCCGTGCGGCTCTTCTGCGAGCAGCCCGGCGAGCCCGGCCGGGTGCTGGCGGCGCTGGGCGAGCTGACCGCCGCCACGGGCGTCGACGGCATGGTCGGCGGCCAGTACGTCGACGTTGCCGTCCCTGAGCGCGACGCCGAGGGCTTGCGGGCGATGCACGCGCTGAAGACTGGCCGGTTGATCGCCGCCAGCGTTGGCGTCGTACTGACCCTCGAAGGGGTGGCAGAACCTGAGACAATCTCCTTTCGCCAATTCGCCAGCGAGTTGGGCGTGCTCTTCCAGATCGTTGATGACATCCTCGACGTGACCGGGAGCGACGAGCGGCTCGGCAAGCCCCGTGGAAGCGACGAGCGACATGGAAAACTCACTTACGTCAGCCTCTTCGGTCTCGATCAGGCGCGCGAGCTCGCCGCCGAGTCGCATGCCAAAGCGAGCGAGGCACTGGCTGGCGCGGCCGGGGACACTGGTGACTTGAGACGGATCGCCGACTACATCTACACCCGCGACGAATGACAGACAACGGACACCAGCCCGAGCACCAGGACCCGGCAGGCGAGCGCCTACTCGACGGCATCGATGGTCCGGCCGACCTGCACGAACTGGATGACGCCCAGCTGCAGCAGGTAGCGCAGGAGATGCGCACCTACATCATCGACACGATCGGTGAGATCGGCGGTCACTTCGGCGCCAACCTCGGCACCTGTGAGTTGGCCGTCGCTCTGCACAGCCTGCTCGACTCGCCGCGCGACAAGGTGCTCTGGGACGTCGGTCACCAGGCCTACCCGCACAAGATCCTCACCGGCCGGCGCGAGGATCTGTCGACGATTCGTCAGTACGGCGGTCTGGCGCCCTTCTGCTCGGTCTTCGAGTCCGAGCACGACATCATGGGCGCCGGCCACGCCTCGACCTCGATCGGCTACGCGGTCGGGCTCAAGGAGGCGATGCGTAAGGGCATCGGCGAGGACGGCAAGGTGGCCGCCGTAATTGGCGACGGGGCGCTGACCGGAGGTGTCGCTTATGAGGCGTTGCACGCAGCCGGCGGCCTGCAGACGCCACTGGTGATCGTGCTCAATGACAATGGCATGTCGATCTCACCCAACGTCGGCGCCCTCTCGCGCTACTTCAACCGGGTGCGCCTCAACCCACGCCTCTACCACGCCCGCGAGGGGGTAGAGGACCGACTGACCAAGCTGCCGCTGGGGCTCGGCAAGCGGATCGAACGGCTCGGCCCGGAGATCAAGTCGGCGATCAAGGCCTACTGGGCGCCGGGCCTCTTCTTCGAGGAGCTCGACCTCGCCTACATGGGGGTGATCGACGGCCACGACGTGCACGCCCTGCGCGAGGCCCTGCGCGAGGCCTTCGACGCGGATCGCCCGGTGATCGTCCATATCCACACGGTTAAGGGCAAGGGCTTCTCCCCGGCCGAGGAGGGCGGCCTCGAGGGCATGGAGAAATGGCACGCCGCCAAGCCCAACTCGATCGTCAACGGGGAACCGGCGGCGAAGAAGCCGGTGGCCGTGCAGGAGTCCGACTCGCCGCAGGCAATCGCGCCCGAGCGCCTCGAGGCGCCGCCGGCTCCGAGCGCCCCGCCGCAGTACACCCAGGTCTTCGCCGAGGCGATGGTCGCCGAGGCACGACGCGACCGCCGAGTTGTGGGGATCACGGCGGCGATGGCGGGGGGGACCGGACTGCAGAAGCTGGCCGATGAGGTGCCCGAACAGTACTACGACGTCGGCATCGCCGAGCAGAACGCCGTGTTGCTTGCTTCTGGACTGGCGATCCAGGGCGCCAAGCCGGTCTGCGCGATCTACTCGACCTTCTTGCAGCGCGCCTACGACCAGATCATCCACGACGTCTGCCTGCAGGAGCTCGACGTCACCTTCGCCATGGATCGCGCCGGCCTGGTCGGCGATGACGGTCCGACCCACCACGGCGCCTTCGACGTCTCTTACTTCCGCCCGGTTCCCAACGTCGTCGTGATGGCGCCCCGCGACGAGGCGATGCTCGTCCACATGCTGCACACAGCGATCGCCTATGACGGCCCAGCTGCCTTGCGCTACCCGCGCGGCGCGGCGGAGGGAGTCGAGCTGCCCACCGCGGCGCAGGAGATCCCGATCGGCAGCGGAGAGCTGTTGGCCAGCGGTGAGCGCGTCGCCCTGCTTGGCTATGGCTACGGCGTGGCGGCGGCTCTCGATGCGGCCAAGCTGCTTGCTGAGCACGGCATCGCCGCGACCGTTGCCGACGCGCGCTTTGCCAAGCCGCTCGACGAGGAGCTGCTCGAGCGGCTCGCCCTGCAGCACGAGCTGGTCGTGACGATCGAGGAGAACGTGCTGCCGGGTGGCTTCGGAGCGGGCGTGCTCGAACATCTCGAGGACGCCTTTGCCGAGCGCCAGCCGGAACGGGGCCGCATCCTGCGTGTCGGCCTACCCGATCGCTACGTCACCCACGGCAAGCCCGCCTTGCTGCGTGAGGAGGCCGGGCTCACCGGCGAGGCGGTAGCCGAGCGGGTGCTTGTTGCGCTGCACGCCGGCGAGCCGGCGCTGAGCTGAGCGGCGCCTCCTCAATTTGGGCTTGCGCCAAACGGCTCAATCGGTTAGCCTGCCGGCGTCTCTTCTGGGGTTACTAGAGGGAGGAGAGGCATCTCTATGTATGTGGATCCGCACGTAGGGAGCGTCGTGGATCTACTGCGTTAACCGCGCCGGTGCAGACAGCGCCGAGTCGCGGTGCGCCATTCCGTTCAGTCTTCGCTCTCGGCTTCCTCGCTGAGCTGCTCGGCCAGCAGGACGATCTCCGAGAGCCGCACTTCGAAGACCAGGGCGATGCGCCGCACCGTGCCCCAAGCCGGGTTGGTTCGGCCGGACTCGATGTGCGAGATCCAGGTCGGGTGGATCTCGGCTAGATGCCCGAGTTCCTCTTGGCTGAGGTTTCGTTCTCTCCTCAGCTGGCGAATTGCTCGCCCAAGTGCTGGTTGCGGTTCTGCGCGGCGCGCCATGCGAAGAGACGCTTCCCGCCGGGATTGCCGCGGTCTATAGACTCGAACTCAAGTATGGCGGCTGAGTTTTCCTTTCGTGCCTGAGCTGAAGGTCACCGCCGGGAATTGGGGCGAGCTTCAGGCCCTCGGCTTCCAACATTTCCTCAACGTCTCGCCCGAGAAACTCTCCGAAAACGAGTTTCTCGAGCTGATCGCTCTCGCCAAACGCGCCGCCGGCGGCGAGGCCGGCTTTGCCTTCGGTGTCTTCTACGACGAGTTCCACGGCCCGCTTGACACGCGCCATGGCCTCGGTCTCTACGTCAAACGCCCCAAGGGCTGGGCGCCGATCTGAGCTTTGCCGGTGTTCAGCCTTGATCTCCCCGCGACGATACGAACTGCTGAACCAAGATCAAGATGATCAAAGCTTGAATTACCAGAACTGCTTCCACAGGGGACCCTCCCTTTCCCAGCTTTTTCCGTTAAAGGCTCCCCTGCCCTGATGAGAGGCCGTTAGCACCTTCTCATCAAACGTCTAAGCCGCTGAGCATCCTACACCACCAAATCGGATACCGGGAGGTTCCTAAGACTGAACGGCGACCTTGCCCGTGCGCAGCCGCATGACCAAGCCGGCGAGCAGGTAGGCGATCGCCAGCGCCAGGAGGATGAACTTGCAGGTGGCGAAGATCGTCGCTAGAAGCGGGAACGCCGTGCCGGCGCCATCGAGGGTGAGCAGCAGGCAGATGTTCTCGAAGGCGTCGAACGCGGCCACGAGGGCGCCGCAGTAGACGACCACCCGGCCAGCTCGCGCAAGGCGACGCCATCCCCGCTCGCCAGCGAGATCGCGGACCGAGGCCAGGGCGAGGGTGAGGAAGGCCCCGTAGGCGAGCAGGAAGCCGAAGTCGATCCAGAGCGACTCTCGCGCGGCGTCCTGGCCCTCATCACCCCATTCGGCAAGGATCTCGTCGGCCCGATCCTGGCCCCCGGTCAACTCGAAGGGCACCATCCCCGGGCCACCGCTGTCCTTCATCCGCTCCTCAGCGGGCGACATCGCCAAGAGCAAGATCACCGTCGCGATCCCCGATGCAATCAGTCCCCGCCGCCGCGTCACGCGAGCATTATCTCGCGCTGCTCCTTCCGCGGCTAGAGTGGCCGCCCTCGCAACTGGTTAGATCGGAGAGTGATGAAGAGAGTCGCGGCCCGTTTCTTGGTTCCTTGTCCGCGCTGCTGTGCTGCGTGGTGTTGATGCTGGCGCCCGGCGCCGGCGCCACGCAGATCGTCGTCGGCCAGACGGCGCCGCCGTCGAGTCCGCCGGTCACCTGCAACGAAGTCTTCTCCTTCGTCGAATTCCAGAGCACGACCGCGGGGGGGAACAGCTACGTCTTCCCGAGCTCCGGCCTGGTCACCTCCTGGAGCGTCATGGGCGGATCGGCCGGCGTGAAGATCCTCCGTCCGGTCATCGGGAACTCCTTCAAGGTCGTCGGCGGCGAAGTTGGCTTCTCGCTACTTCCCGGGGTCATCAACACCTACCCGCTCTCGGTGCAGGTCGAAGCTGGCGACATCTTCGGCATCCAGTACTACGGCGACCCGGCGCCGTGCATCTTTCCGACCGGGCTCTCGGGGGATCGGATCCGCTGGGACAAACGGATCGCGACGACCAACAGCACCGTCACCTTCGACCCTGAAAACACCTACTCCGAGTACCGCACCAATATCTCGGCGACCCTCCTGCCACCGCCAGCGATCAGCTCGTTCAGCCCGGCCAAAGGCTCAATCAAGGGCGACAAAGTCGTGATCTACGGCTCCAACTTCGCCGAGGTCAGGTCGGTCAAATTCGGCGAGCACCACGCCAAGAGCTTCACCGTCGACTCGGAAGAGCAGATCACCGCCTACGCACCCTCGCTGATCACGAAACTGGAAAAGAAACTGCCGCTGAGCGTGACGACGGGCGCCGGCGTCGCCACCAGCGCCCAGACCTATTCCTACGTCGGTTGCAAAGTGCCGTCGGTGTCCGGCAAGAAGCTGAAACCGGCGAAGCGGGCACTGAAAAGAGCCGGCTGCAAGCTGGGCAAGGTGACGAAGGTCGAAGGCGCGACCGCGCGCACGGGCCGGGTTCTGCGCCAGCACCCGACCCCGGGCACCCTCCGGGTCCTGGGCACCAAGGTCAAGCTGACGCTGAGTCCTTGAGTCCTCTTTCGCTGCCCGGTCGGCGAAGGAGCGGTGGTGCGCATTTGGCTTGCCAAAGCTCCCCACAACAGAAAACGCCCCGCCGGGGAGGCGGGGCGCTTCTGGGGTTACTACAGGGAGGAGAGAACTGCGACCGACTGCATGGCAAAGCGGAAAACCGCTCGCAGAGCTGAATCTCATCCGGCTGGACCCGGTTGTAACCGGCTGCAATCGTGCCTGACTGTGGCACGACTGTGGCACCAAGGGGCAGGCAAAACGTTCCGCAGGGGCCGCTGCACGTCGCAACGGCGACCCCGGCGGAGCGCTCTCTTGCGGACGGCTCTATAGGCCCGGACCCGTTGCTGCCGTCTAAGTCGAATGTTGAGAGGACGACTTTGTGTCCTCAGCCGTTGAGTCATCCTTGCTGAACATTTCGACGGTCACGACGAAGAACAACGCTGCGCCAGCTCCGGCAGGCAATGAGAACCAGTCAAAGCCATCTGCGCTCAGGCTATAAGCCAGGAAAGCTAGTGCGGCCGTGATGAGCAGGCCAAACACCACTGACCCCAAGGGCTTCTTTGGGGCGGACTCGACCCCAGAATATCTCGCCACCTCAGTGGTGATGTGATCCACCAAGAAGCCAGATGCCGCGCTGTCTGAGCCGAACTCAGGGGAGTCGCGAAGTTGCCTTAGGAGGTCCAGGTCTTCTCGGATGTTGGCCCTTCCGCGCACTCGTCCCACATGGCCCAGCCGCCCCAGGATGGCTGCGAAGAGGTCGGAGATGGCCTGGACAATGTCTTTCATGGTCAAGAATGTTGATGCGGGGGACGGCGGAACGACCTGCTGACTTGGTCAAGTCCGAGAACTCGCCAGGTTCCCCCCGGGGTCGAGAGTCGGTCGTCGGGTTAAACCTGTAGCTCGCTGGCTATCAGCGATTAGTCCAAGGACTCGGCGCCGGGCTAAGTGGGTAGCAGCTCCAGCGCCTCGACGTGGCGGGGGCGCATCGTGCCGAAGTGGCGATGGTCGAGCGTTGCGAGCTTTGCCTCGCCCAGCCGCTCTGTGACCGCGAGGACTGCGCAATCGACAAAGCCGACTTTCAGGTCAGCGTAGGCACGCAGCAGCTCGCCCGTGCGTTCGTAATCGGCGGCCGTCAAATTCTCGACCACGAAGGCCCCGCGCTTCACCTGATCGAGCACGGCGGTAAACGCCTGCTCTCCCGCGAAGCGGCCGAGGAAGTGATCGACCTCAACGAGGACCGGGGAGGGGACTACACGCCGCTCCTCCGCGCTCTCGATCAAGGTCGCGCAGGCCGAATGTGCGGCGTCGCCGCGATCAAATGCTCCGACGAGAACGCCAGTGTCGAAGATCAGCGAAATGGCGGCGGCTCGTACACGTCGCGGCTTGCCAACTCGCTCAAGTCGCTGCGCCCCGATTCAAACATGCCGATGCAGGTGACGGGGGGCTGCTCGCCGTCTGCCGGGCCAAGCTCATGCTCAAGTGCCTCTTGGACGAGCTGCGGGACGGCTACGCCACGCTGATCGGCAACCCGGCGGGCGCGCTCCAGCAGGTCGGCGTCTACTTCGATAGTTCTGGTCGGTGATGCAGCCATGCGGTCAATTCTACCGCCGCCATCGACCAGCATTCCTCCGAGCCCGCCGACCTACGTGCGATTGAAGCACCGAGACCCCGCCCGTCAACCCCCAGGGGGGTCGGGCGCTGCGCGCCCTTGACCGGCGGGGGAGCCCGGCGCTACTGCTGCAAGTAGGTCGGCGGAGTGGCGAGGCCGCGTCTTCCTCTGTCCCGTTCAAGTGCAAAGCTGGCGAGGTGCCGGAACCAATCGCAATTTGGGGTGCCGTAACGGGTACCGCTGGGCTCGGGTTGGCCGCATGGCGAGAGCGTCGGAGTCGTCAGCGTAGCCTGCGCGTGGAGCGCGGCTGGCAGTACGTCTATGAGAAGCAGGGCGATGCTGAGCGGCTGAAAGATGTGTGGGTCTGCGTCATGGCCTGGAACACCGGACACCGTCCACTGAGCATCGAGCACGTTGGCTTCGAGTTCATCGTGCCGAGTTCCCCCGAGCAGGTCGCTGAGGTCGGCGTGGACCTGCCGCGATCAGACAGACCCGTTTGGATCAATGCTCGTTTCGAGATCGCGCTTAACGGCGAAACCATTGAGGTCATACCCGATGGGCCTTCCGTCAAAGTTTGGGCGCGCATCGAGCCGATCCTGGCGAGAGGTATCGACCCGACGGTGACCCCGATGCGTTCGTATGTCGTGACCGTTCCAGAGACCTTCTGGTGGAGCTTTGAAGGGCCGCTGTTGGCTCGTCCACCTCAGGGTCGAAAAGCGGAGAAAACCGCAGAGGAATTGTCGCGCCTCCGACGCAATGCCCTGGACAATGAAGCCGAGTTGCCGACGATCCCGGGCCAGGTCATCGGAATGCCACGCCTGATCCTGGAAGGCGAAGTCGAGCGCAGCAGCGAACTCTGAGGTGGACTGCCCTGTGGATCGCCGGTCCACCGCCGCGCCGCTTGCCAAAGAGGTTTGCGAGGGAATCCAGCCGCCGACCCCGCCCACCCACCATTCGGTGTCTGACCGGGGTCGGCGGCTGGATTCTTAGGTTCGGGGGGCAAGCGGTGCGGCGGTGGTCTGAGGGTCCAGGGGTGGCGTTAGAGGCGGTTGGTCCGTGTAGGGGGCATGGAATGGTGGTGGGCCTTTTGCGGGGTTCTCGGCGTCTAGTGGGTGATGGGTGCGATGCCTGCTCAGATGACGATGGTGCTCGGGCCGGGGTGCGGGGCGATGACGCGGGACCGGGAGCTGGTCCGTTTCGTCGGGCGGCACGGAGCGGTTGCGGTGGATCACGTCATGGCGGCGATGGGCGTTGGGAGAACGGCGGCCTATCGGCGGGTCGCGGCTTGCATCGAGCGCGGGTTGTTGGATCGGCTCGACCTGCTGCGCGGTGAGCCGAGCCTGTTGCGGGCTACTCGAGATGGGCTGCGCTACGCCGGGCTCGGCCTCCCCGTTGCCGCTGTCTCGCCCGGCTCGGTCGATCACTGGCTGCGCTGCGCATCGACGTCGCTACAGCTCGCGCAGGAGTTCGGAGCCGAGCACGTTCTGACCGAGCGCGAGCTGCGCCTGTTGGAGCAGATCGAGGGACGGCCGATTGCGAGCGCCAAGGTGGGCGAGCTGGCGAGGGGCGGGCCACGCCTTCACCGTCCCGACCTGGCGGTGATGAGCGAGGCGGGCCCGATCGCCGTCGAGGTCGAGCTGACCCCGAAGGGGGCGAGCCGCTTGGAGGGACTGATCCGGGCCTGGCGGCGAGCGAGCTGGGTGGCGGAGGTCCGCTACCTCTGTGAGCCGGGGGCGACCATGCGCGGGGTCGAGCGCGCCGTGCAGAGGACGCGGGCCGAGAGCCGGGTACGGATCGCAGAGGCGGTGTCGCGGTGAGGCGCGAACGCGGAGAGGCGGTGCTGGAGCGGGCGGATCGCTTCTGGTCGTTTGGCATCCCCTTCGTCGCGGGCCTGGCCCTCGGGCTTCTCCTCCTGGCGGCGCTGCGCTCGGCCGGGCTGCGCTGGACGTGGGCACTGCTCGGAGCCCCGCTTGCCTACGTGCTCTGGCTCATCGCCTGGCAGGCCGGGCTCTGCTGTGGAGTCGCCACCGCCATGGCGGCGGGGGTCGGGCTCTACTGGCACCTGAAAGACACCGAGCGCGGCGGTGAGGAGGCGCGCGCGGTGCGCGAGGCGGTCGGGCCGTTTCACGCTGCCCGCTCTTGGCTCACTCAGAGGCGGGTCAGCGAGCAGCGGGTGCAGCTCGCGCGAAGGGACGCGCTTGGGCGCAGCCACGATGAGCGCCTGGCCCTCGGGCGCACCCGAAAGGGCAGCGTCTGCCATGTACCGCTCGGGCTATCGCACGGGGTCCATGCCTTCGTGATCGGGGCGACCGGTGCCGGCAAGACCGTCACCCAGGCCGCCATCGCCCAGGCCCATGTCCTAGCCGGGCAGGCGGTGATCGTGATCGACCCCAAGGGCGACCGCTACCTGTGCGGTGTCCTGCAAGAGGCGGCGAGCAAGATGGGGGTGCGCTTCCGGGGCTGGTCCCCCGCCGCCGCCACGATCTACAACCCCTTCGCTCGCGGCGGGCCGACCGAGATCACCGACAAGGCGCTGGCGGGGCACCGCTGGACCGAGCCCCACTACGAGCTGGCGACCCAACGCCTGCTCCTGCACGTCCTGGCGACGATGCAGGCAGCGGGGAAGTGGCCGCCGACGCTCTCTCAGATCGTCGGCCACATGGACCCTGACCGGCTCGACCTGGCGGCGCAGGAGATCGGCGGGGATCTCGCGGAGCGGGTGTCTGCCTACGTAGATGGGCTCTCAGCTCGGGGGCGCTCTGACCTTGGTGGCGGCCGGGACCGCCTTGCGGTGCTTGCCGAGGGCGAGCTCGGGCCGAGGTTGGACCCCGCGCTCGGGGAAGGCCCGCAGATCGACCTGGCCGAGGCGATGCGGGCGCGAGAGGTCGTCTACTTCCACATCGACGCCGACCGCTTCCCCGCTGCCTCCAAGCTCCTCGGCGCGGCCCTGGTGATCGACTTGGTGACGCTGACCGCCGAGATGCAGGGGAGCGAGCTGGGCGGTCTGCTGGTCATAGACGAGTTCGCAGCGCTTGCCGCCGAGCAAGTCTCGCGCCTGTTCGGCCGCGCCCGCTCGGCTGGCCTAAGCGTCCTGCTCGGGACGCAGAGCCTCGCGGATCTGCGTGGTGCTCGGCCCGACGATGACTCAGACACCCTGACCGAGCAGGTGCTGACAAACATCGAGTTCGCGGTGGTGCATCGGGAGGCCGACCCCGACTCAGCCGAGCGGCTGGCGCGTATGGCCGGGACACGTCCGGCCTGGTCGACCACGGAGAAGATCGGAGGGCGGCGGGACTTGCTGGTGCCGCGGGAAGGGACGCGGACTCGCGCGCGGGAGTTCGTCGTCTTGCCCGACGAGATCAAGCGGCTCGGCACCGGGGAGGCCGTCTTGGTCAACCCGACCGCCAAGACGCCGGGGGAGATCATTCGCATCTTCGCGCCTTTGGAGTTGGGTGAGCGTGGCTAAGAAGCTTTCCACGTCGATTCCCAGGATCGCGCTGACGCCGCCTGAGGCAGCGGCGGCGCTTGGGGTTGGCCCCGACTTTTTCGACGCCAACGTCGCACCGGAGCTGCGCCTGGTGCGCCGTGGTCGCAAGCGGCTCGTGCCGGTCAGCGAGCTTGAGCGCTGGACCGCTGAGAACGCCGAACGCGTACTTGGCGGAGAGTGACCGGCGTGCTGCATCGCAAGGTCTCGGCGGCGCGAGACCAGGAGCAGCTTCTAGGCTCCCCACAATCATGGATGCCGCCAAGAAGAAGACCCTCAGCGAAGTGCGCCGCGCTCAGGCGAAGTTCGAGCGCACGCAGGATCAGCTTGGCAAAGACAGCCAAGCCCGGCGCGCGAGTTTCGAGCGAGCGCGAAAGGCAGGCGCAACCTTGCGCGAGATTGGCGAGGCGGCCGATCTGCACTGGTCGAGCGTGGCGGACGCTCTCCGCAAAAAGTGATCAGTTTGTCGGATACACCCGACAAAACTGTTACTCTCGCAAGCATTCTCAAATAAGCGCCCCCCGGCGGCGCTGTCACGCCAACCGGGGGGCTGACCACAAGGAGGCACTACTCCTCATGGCTGATCAGAACCCTACGGGGGAGGGCGATGCCGTCGCCCTCACGATCCCCACCAAGCACCGCAAGTTCCTGCGCGGCCTCTTCGAGATCGCTCGTGGCGGCATTCGAGAAGAGCTGGCCCAGTACCCCAAGCAGCTCAAAGAGCCGCGCCGCCTGCATCGCGAAGAAACTGCCTACGACAAGCTGCTGTCGGCGCTCGACAGCGGCTCCATAGTCGCTGACCGCGACGTGCTCGACGTGCTCCGCGACCTCGTCGCGATCTATGACCGGGAGAACGAGTACGAGCGGGTGGTAGCCGAGCACGAGGCGCTTCACGGCCTGCTCGGCCAGCTCACGGAGGGCGAGAGCGATGTTCGTTGACATCGCCGCTCGCTTCGGGGACAACCTGGTCCGCCACCGGAAGCGGGCCGACCTCTCTCAAGAGGAGGTGAGCCATCTTGCCTCACTGCACCGAACCGAGATCAGCCAGTTGGAGCGGGGGCTGCGCTTGCCCCGCATCGACACGCTCATCAAGCTGAAGTTCTCGCTTGAAGTCTCCGCCGACGACCTGCTCGACGGGCTCACCTGGTCCCCCGGCGACTACCGGCCGGGAGGGTTTGCGGAACGGAGTGAGAGCTGATGGTGGTGGCAGACCAGCTTGGCGCGAACCTCGCCTACTGCCGCAAGCAAGCCAAACTCTCCCAGGAAGAGCTGGCGGTCATGGCCTCCCTGCACCGCACGGCTGTCGGCCAGATCGAGCGCGGCGAACGGGTGTGCCGTGTGGACACGCTGGTCAAACTCGCGGGCTCGCTGGACATCTCTCCCGGCGACCTGCTCGATGGGATGGGTTGGAATCCGGGCGGAACGCGTATTGGGCAGTACACCGATGGCGATGAGTGCTGATGGCGGAAGGCATCCGTAGGCGGCACTCCAAGGGCTGCCGCGCACGGCAGGGCGGACGCTGCAACTGCAACGCGGGCTGGGAGGCCTCGGTCTATCTGGCGCGGGAGAACAGGCGGATCACGAAATCCTTTCCACGCGAGTCCGAAGCTAAGAGCTGGCGATCAGATGCCATCCGCGCGGTTGAGCGTGGGGAGCTGAGGGGCCGGTCCCGCGATGGACGCACGCTGTCCGAGGCGTTGGGCGAGTTCGTCCGGGGGATGGAGGCGGGGGAGGTTCGCCCCAAGGGCCGCGAGCGCTACAAGCCGAACACGGTTCGTTCCTACGAGCGCGCCTTGCGAGTCCACATCGAGGGCTCCGAGGTTGCTGGCATCAAGGTCGGCAATCTTCAGCGCCGCGATCTTCAGGGCTTTGCCGACGAGCTGCTGGCTTCGGGCCTGTCGTCGGGCACCGTCAGCAACGTCCTCAATCCGATCCAGGCCTTCTACCGCTGGGAAATCAACCGCGACGAGTTGACTTACAACCCCTCCGAACGGATCGACCTCCCCAATGGCGACTCCAAGCGGCCGACGCGAATTGCCTCGGCAGCCGAAGCGGCGGCATTGTTGGCGGCGCTTCCAGTCGATGATCGCGCGGTGTGGGCGACCGCCTTCTATGCCGGGCTGCGGCGGGGGGAGTTGCAGGCTCTGCGCGTTTGCGACATTGACATGGCGGGAAACCTGATCGCCGTCGAGCGTGGCTGGGATCAGGTCGAGGGCGTGATCGAGCCGAAGTCACGCGCAGGGAGTCGCGGCGTCCCCTTGCTGTCGATCCTGCGCGGCTATTTCGATGGGCATCTACGCAGAAGTGGCCGGAGCGGGGAGGACTTGGTATTCGGTCGCACGACCGTCGAGGCGTTCTATGCCGCGACCGTTGACGGACGGGCCAAGCGAGCGTGGCGGAAGGCGAACGAGCGGGAACGGGCCGCTGCGCAGGAGGCGGGCAGAGAGCCCGTCCTGCTCGACCCGATCACCCTGCACCACTGCCGCCATACCTTCGCTTCGCTGCTGATCGACTCTGGCGCAAACCCGAAGGCGATCCAGGAGTTCATGGGCCACTCGAAAATCCAGACCACCTTCGACGTCTACGGCCATTTGCTCCCTGGTAGCCGCGACGAGGTCCGTCGTCGTATGAATGCCTATCTCGCCGGTCGCGACGACGCTGCCGAATAGATGCCGATCCGCTCGTCTCCCCCGCTACGGCTCAGAGAGCAGTTGTTCGATGGTTGCGGTCAGGTTGTCGAATTCACGGTAGGAGAAGATTTGGCATCCCGCTGGGGCGAGTCTGAAGTCCCGGATGAGTTGTGCCATGCCTGCGTCGGCGCTTACCAGCTCACATCGGGATAGACCGTGCGTGAGGTGGGCGATGTCGTGGCCGTCACTCGGTCTTGCCCGCCGCCCTGAGCTGGAGGCGAGCGCCGCCCGAAACAGGGCTGGAAGTGCGAGGGTTGGCAGTGACCGAAGTGGCTCGAACCGGCGGAACTCATCCGGTCGCCGAGCGATCTCGGGATAGCGCTCAGCGAGGCGCTCCACCTGGCTCCGCCGAATTCCGAATGCCATGAAGCGGTTGTAGGCGGAGCCAGCAGAGAGATCGAGCGCGGGTGCTTCTGCATCCCGCGCAAGCGCCAACCCGCGTTCAAGGTAGTGCCTTTTGAATTCCTCCGGTGCCAAGACCGGACCGAGCTTCCATCTGATCATTTGTTCGAGATTGCCCTCTGCCATTTCCTCGAATGAGAAACCCATCTCGCGCAGTTCGGCATAGACGTTGTCCATGCCGGTCTCCTTGCTTCGCTCATGCGCAACCTCTTCGTGGTGGGTCTTGTCTGGCTCGAAAAAGGCACGGACCCTGATTTGGCCCCCGCCGAATCCGAAGAAAAGCTCATCGCGCGGGATATGCGGATCGGTTCGGAACGCCTCTTTCCAGATGGGCTGACCCACACCCCCTTCGAACGCGGTCGCAGCGGCGTGGATCTCGGCAAACTCGATTTCTTCCTCGCTGCGGAAACCGATGCCGATGGACAGCTCATCGGCGAGCCCGTCGATCTCCTTCCATAGCCCTTGATCTCGGATGTGCACGCGGGCCGTCTCGTCCTTATGGGCGGACGAAGCTGGACAGATCAGTCGACCGGTGGTGACCTCTGTTCGAAGTAGGTCTAGCAGCCCAGCGTGGTCCTTCTCGGTCGCCAGCGCCGAGAGCGTTGATTGATCGAGGTAGACGAGAAGGCGCGGGCCATCTACGCGTCTCGTAAGGCGGTTGATGTCGATGTCCATTGGACTCGAAGCGTAGGACGATTGTGGCGCGGGTCGAGAACCCCGGTACACGACTCGCCCGCACTGGGGCCTCGAATGCCCGTCACCGCTCAACGACCGATGCGGTCGCTGATGTCTAGCACCCGACCGAGCCGGCGACGCCGCTGGACACGTCTCTGAGGCTGAGGCTGAGGTGGTTCTGCGTGGCAGCTTAAGCATCGGCGGCATCTGATTCCATGGACGGATGCCCAGAAAACTGCGCTATTCGGAGCGGAAAGCCATCGCGGAGCAGGGTGACCTAGGGCCGCTCACCAACGAGCCGGATTCGCGGTTGCGAAACGCGCTGATCTACCTATACGTCGAGGGGGCAAAGTCAGCCTGCGGCAACGACTTCGAGGACGCGATGCAAGGAGCCTGCGTCAAGCATTTCGGCTGGGTGGGGGACACCCAGATCACGCAGGCTCTGCGCAACCCAGGCGGGGACATCGAGGTCTACTTGGATCTAATTGAAATCTTCTGTGAGCAGGCGACGACGGAGCGGTGGGTGTACGCCGCAATGACCGAGTACAAGACCACTGCGCTCAAAGATGCTGAAAGAGAACTGAACGATTTGTTCGACCGGCACCGCTTCGGCTACAGGCTGCATGACGGCGAGATCGTGAAGATCGGTTCCCCGGCGCTAGACGAGGTTGTCACTGGTCCGACTCTCTTGGCCAGCCAACGGCCTGGATGGGAGGAGGTCGAGCGGACTTACAGAGAGGCGCTGCACCACCAGCGCGGTGCGGTCGACGAGAATGACGATGCCCTGACGGCGGCATGCGCTGCAGTTGAGGCGGCACTCAAGGCTGCTGGCTATAACGGCACCCACTTGGCACCGTTGGCCAAGAGTTTCAAGGAGGGCGGCACGGTGCCACCTGAGCTGGCGGGTGTTCCTGAGGCGCTAGATCTTCTGTTGAAGCGCATCGGGGCCGTGCGAAATCAGCACAGCGACTCCCACGGCAAGCATGCGGGGGCCGACGAGGTGCCCCAGGCCCTTGTTGATCTGGCCGTGCATTGGGCGGGCGCCTTCATTGTCTATCTGGCCGCTACGCACCCCTGACTGGCACACAGCCGTCGAGGCTCCGAAGCTGCTCTGTTCGCGGTCGGCGAGCGCCATCCTGGAGTGGATGGGCGGCCGAGCACCCGGCGTCTCGATGCGGACTGTGGCACCGACTGTGGCACGAGGGCTCGCGGGCCCGGTCCCGGAGGCGCTTCCGCTGTCAGGGCGGTGCCCCGTATTCCGCTTGCTAGAGCCCAGCACAACAGAAAACGCCCCGGCGGGGAGCCGAGGCGAGTTCTGGGGTTACTACAGGGAGGAGAGATATGTATCTCTATATATGTGGATCCGTGGGAGGTAGGTGGGCCCTTTGATGCGTCGCGGGCACGTCATCGTGGGAAGCGATGAGCGCCATATGGGCGGCGCGGAACCCAGCCAGGAAGTTTTCTGTTCTGCCCCTTATCGGTTGTCCTCAGCGAATCCTTGAACAGCATACGAACGTATGTGCGATTCGTGTGTGAGGGCAATCACAGACCCTTCTAGAGCCGAATCTCCTCACTACCGGTAGGAGACCAGACCAAGCCAAAGCGTGGTTAAAAAGCTGTAGCGGGGCTGAATTGGGCGCTGGCAAGCGGGGCGCCGGTAGCGTTTCGCCGGTGAGCAAGGCACGGATCGACGCAGTTCTCGCTGAGCGGGGCTTCTTCCCGTCGCGCACGGCCGCGGCAGGCGCGGTGCGGGCGGGCGCCGTACGGGTTGGGCACGATGGGCCGATCGCCCTGCGTCCCAGCCAGTTGGTCGAGCTGGAGGCGCCGCTGATTGTGGAAGAGGGGCCACGCTTCGTCTCGCGCGGGGGGATCAAGCTGGACAACGCGCTGGACGCCCTCGGCATCGATGTCAGCGGGCGCGAGTGCCTCGACGTCGGCGCCTCGACCGGGGGCTTTACCGACTGCCTGCTGCAGCGTGGCGCCGCGCAGGTAGCCGCGGTGGACGTCGCCTACGGGCAGCTCGACCTGCGGCTGCGCGAGGACCCGCGCGTCGCTGTCATCGAGCGACTCAACGCCCGCGAGCTGCAACCCGGCGATCTGCCCTTCGTGCCCGGCTTCGCCACGATCGACGTCTCCTTCATCTCCCTGGCCAAGGTTCTGCCAGCGGTGGCGCGCTGCCTGGCTCCCGGCGGCGAGCTGTTGGCGATGGTCAAGCCGCAGTTCGAGCTGGGTCGCGAGCGGGTCGGCAAGGGTGTCGTACGCGATCTCGGCGACCGGCGCGAGGCGATTCTCAAAGTGGCGGAATCGGCACGCGAGCTCGACCTGCCGGTGCGCGGTTTCGCCTCCTCGGGCTTGCCTGGTCCGAAGGGCAACCGCGAGACCTTCGCCTGGTGCGGCGGGGAAGGCGAGGGAGTCGATGATCTCGAGGCGGCGATTGCCGCGGCGGAGTCTGAGTGATGAAAACCGCCACCCTGATCACCCACTCGCATCCGCCCGCGGCCACCGAAGCTGTGGGGATCGCTGTCGCCGTGGCTCGCGAGGCCGGCTGGCGCCTGGTCGCCACGGCGGAGGAGATCGAGAAGCACAACCATGTTGCCGACGCGGTCGAGCCGGTCGACTCGCTGCCCGCAGATCCCGAGCTCTGCCTGGTGCTCGGCGGCGACGGCTCGATCCTCTACGCACTGCGCCGCTTTGCTGGCACTGGTGTGCCGGTCTTCGGCGTCAACTTCGGCACTGTTGGCTTCCTCGCTGCGGTCGAGCGCGACGAGGCTGAGGCGGGGATTCGCCGGGCGCTGGCGGGAGAGATCGAGACGATCGAGCTGCCCGCCCTGGCTCTGGAGATCGACGGGGAGCAGCATTTCGCCTTCAACGACGTCAGCGTCAGCCGCCGCCCCCGCGACCGCGTCGCCGAGCTGAGCTACCGGATCGCCGACGAGGAGGTGGGCAATGTGCGTTGCGATGGCCTGGTGGCTGCCACACCCGCTGGCTCGACTGGATACAACCTCGCCAACCAGGGCCCGATTCTCGCCTGGGGTGTGAAGGGCTACGTGGTCAGCTACATCTCGCCGCACTCGCTGACTGCGCGGGCGCTGGTTGTCGCGCCATCTGATGTGCTCACCGTCGGCAACGCCCAGGGCCGTGCGCCAGTTGACGTCGCGATCGACGGCGCTCAGGCGATGGCGCTCGATCCCGGCACGGCGCTTGACGTTCGCTTCGTCGACGGCGTGGGCCGCCTCGCCCAGCTACCCGGCACGAGCTTCTACCACCGAATTCGCGAGAAGTTCGGCCACCTGGCCGTCTGAGACCTCGGACTTCGTCCAAGCTCCACGAGAGACGCCCGCTCCAGAGCCCGTCCCTTCCTAGCCGTCTCTCGCGGCGGGTGGCGTGGGGCAGGGGGTCGAGGACGTAAACCTCGCCCGCAGGCCCCTGCCCCACGACAGGACCCGCCGCGCCAACTGCTACACACAAGGCGTGCTCCGAGAGCTGCGGATCGAGAACCTGCTGCTGATCGAGAAGGCCGAGCTGCGCCTCGGCGAGGGGCTCAACGCAATCACCGGTGAGACGGGGGCCGGCAAGACCGTCTTGGCTCACTCACTCGATCTGCTGATGGGCGGCAAGGCCCGCCCGCAGATCGTGCGTCCTGGGGCAGAGGAGGCCTGGGTCGAGGGCGTCTTCGACCTCCCTTTGGGCTTGTTGGACGATCCAAGCTTCAGCGAGCTCGCCGAGCGGCTGCCGGAGGGGGCGGAGGAGGTCGTGCTCGGCCGTCGGGTCGGGGCCGGTGGGCGCACCAGCGCCTTCGTCGCCGGGCGGTCCGCCTCGGCATCGGACCTAAAGCTGCTTGGTGGCCGGTTGCTTGCTTTCTTCGGCCAGCATGAACACCGCAAGCTGACCATCTCCTCGGCCCAGATGGAGGTGCTCGATGGCTTCGCCGGCGAGGCGCACCTCGACCTGCGCGAGCGCTACCGCGCTGCCCACCGCGAGTGCCTGCGGATCGAGGCTGAGCTGGCGCAGCTGCGCGAGCGCGACGGTTCGCGAGAGCGTGATCTCGATCTGCACCGCTACGAGCTCTCCGAGATCGAGGCCACCGCGCCCGACCCCACCGAGGAGGCAGACCTTGAAATGGAGCGCGAGCGGTTGCGCTATGCAGAGGGTCTGCGCGAGGCGGCAAGCGGCGCGCACCTTGCCCTGCTCGGGGCCGAGGAGGACGGGGGAGGCGGCGCCAGCGCTCTCGCCCAGGCGGAGGGTCTGCTCCAGGGTGTCGCTGGGGTGGACGTCGAGCTGGACGCGCTCTCGGCGAGGCTCGCTGCCCTGGCGATTGAGCTGGGTGACGTGGCCGGCGAGCTGCGCGCCCACCTCGAGAGCTTGGAGGCGGACCCCGGCCGGTTGGCCGCGATCGAGGAGCGCCTTGAGGCGCTCGACCGGCTCAAGCGCAAGCACAGCGGCAGCATCGAGTCGGTACTTGCCCATGCCGAGCATTGCCGGGGAGAGATCGCTCGCCTGGAGGGGGCCGAGGAGCGCGGCATGGAGGCCGAGGCGGCGCTCACTAAAGCCGAAGAGAGCCGGACCGAGCTGGCGGCCAAGCTGAGCAAGGGCAGGGTAAAAGCGACGGTGCCCTTCCAGCGGGCGGTCGCCGAGGAGCTGGAGCGGCTGGCGATGCCCGGTGCCAAGCTCGAGGTCGTACTGGAGTCGCATGCCAAGGAATACGGGGCTGGTGGGGCGGAGACGGTCGAGCTGCGCCTGGCACCGAATCCCGGTCTGGAGCCGGCGCCGCTGCGTGACGCGGCCTCGGGTGGCGAGCTGTCGCGAGTGATGCTCGCCCTGAGCGGCTTCGGCGGGGCAGCAGGGGTCGGCACGCTGGTCTTTGACGAGATCGACGCCGGGGTTGGCGGCCAGACGGCGCGCGCGGTAGGCGAGCGGCTGCACGCCCTAGGCGAAGGTCGCCAGGTGCTCTGCATCACTCACCTACCCCAGGTCGCCTCGCTTGCCGATTCCCACTTCACCCTGGAGAAGGACGTCTCCGGAGAGCAGGCGAGTGCCACTGTGCGCCGCCTCGATGGCGAGGACGTGGTCGAGGAGATCCGCCGCATGCTCGGTGGGGAGCGCTCCGATGAGGCCGCCACGCAGCACGCACGCGAGCTGCTCGCTGCCGCCTGAGGCTGCTTGCGCGGCTTGCCAGAGCGGTTAACCTCCTCCGGTGGCTATCGCCAGTCGCCGTCGCATGCCCGCGCTGCTCACTCGCCGTAATGGGGCGACCGCGAGCGAGGCGATTGAGGGCTCGGTGCGGCTCGGCCGTCGCACCAAGCACCTGGTCAAACGCCTGGGTCCCGGTGACGTCGCCGTCATCGACCACGTCAACATCGACCGCATCGCTGCCGAGGAGCTGATCGCCAGCGGCGTGCCGGTGGTGATCAACGCCTCGCCCTCCTCCGACGGTCGTTACCCGAACGCCGGGCCGCTGCTTCTCGTGCAGGCCGGCGTGACGTTGATCGACGTCGAAGGAGTCGATCCCTTCGAGCTGTTGGGCGAGGGAGACCGCATCGCCGTCGCCGGGGGAGCCGTGCTCGCGGGCGGGGAGGAGTTGCTTCGCGGCCGCGTGCTTGGCCTCGAGGACCTAGAGCGCCAGCGCGACGAGCAGCTCGAGCGAGTCGACGAGGCGCTCGCCGAGTTTGCCGAGAACACCGTCGCCCACGTGCGCCAGGAGACCGACCTGCTCACCGGCGCGGTTGAGTTCCCACCGACGCGGGCCCGCTTTCGCGACCGCCACGTGCTGATCGTCGTGCGCGGTGACCGCCACCGTCGCGATCTCAAGGCGCTGCGCGCCTACATCCGTGATGTGCGACCGCTGATCGTCGCCGTCGACGGCGGCGCCGATGGAGTGCTCGAGGCGGGGATAAAGCCCGACGTGATCCTTGGCGACATGGACTCGGCCGGCGATGAGGCGCTGCGCTGCGGTGCGGAGCTGATCGTCCACGCCTACCCCGATGGGCGCGCACCGGGGCGTCAGCGCCTGCTTGACTTGGACCTGACCCACACGTTGCTACCCGCCGCTGGGACTAGTGAGGACGTGGCGATGCTGATGGCCCACGAGAAGGGCGCGGCGCTGATCGTCAGCGTCGGTGCCCACTTCAACTTGATCGAGTTCCTGGACCGCAAGCGCGGCGGTATGTCCTCGACCTTCCTCACCCGCCTGCGGATCGGCGAGAAACTGGTCGACGCCAAGGGGGTGAGCCGCCTCTACAACCCGAGCTCGCCTTTTGGGCCGCTGGCCCTCTTCTTCGCGGCGTTCATGGTCCTCCTGGCGATCGTCGTGATCAGCTCGCCAGCGCTTAGCGACCTCGTCGACCTGATCTGGCTGAAGATCAAGATCTGGCTCGGGCTCTAACACGAGACCTCGTTTTTCTGTGCTCTGCACGCAAAAACGAGATCTGGCGATGCGGAGATAGCCTGCGCGCGTGGGTTACAGCGCCCGATACCATGCGATCTCGTTGGTCGCCGTCTTCCTTGCCCTGGCGATCGGCATCCTGATCGGCGCCGAGTTCGGCGGCGACGCGCTCAACGACACCCGCCGGGACCTGGAGCGCAGCCTGACCGGCAACCTGCAGGACGCGCGCGAGCGGGCTGACGAGCTGAGTGGGCAGCTGGCCCGCTCCGATGAGTTCGCCGACCGCGTTTATCCGGCGCTCGTGCGCGACAGGCTGGAGGGGAGGCGGATCGGGTTGCTGGCGATCGGCGACCTGCCCGGCGACGTCTCGGCGGCGATCGAGGACGCGCTGGAGCCGACCGGAGCGCGGCTCGCCGGGGTCGGCGTCGTGCGCGAGCCGGTTGACCTGCGGGCGATCTCCGAAGACCTGGTGAAGACGCGCTTCGCCGACATCCGGCGCAGCGAGGAGACGCAGACCGCCTTCGGCACCGGCGTCGGGCGACAGATCGTGCGCGGCGGCACCCTGCTCGAACAGGTGCGCGGCCAGCTCTTCTCGCGGGCCAGCGGCAACTTTGGCGCACTGGATGGGGTGATCGTCGTGCGGGAGATGCCCGAAGAGATGGGCACCGTGCAGCGCTCCGTGGCGGACACGCTGGAAGCGGCGTTGATAAGCGGTATCGAGGGCACGCGCACCCCCGCGGTTGGCGTCGAGACCTCGGGCGATGAGACCTCTTCGGTCTCCTTCTTCAACGGCAACGACCTTGCCAGCGTCGATGACGTCGAGTTGCCCGCCGGCCAGGTGGCGATGATCTTCGCTTTGCTCGGCGCTGAGGGTAGCTTCGGCGTCAAGAGCTCGGCCGACCGCCTGCTGCCCGACCTGCTGGCGCCGGCGGAGTCAGTGCAACCGTGACCTGGGTCGGCTTCCCGGTCGCCCTCGCCCTCGCCTTGCTGATCGTTCCGGCAGGAGTGCGCGGTTTGCGCGACGCCGGTCTGGTGCGTGAGAACTACCGCGGCGCGACTCTCGCCTTCCCGCTCGGCGCGGTACTGGTCACCGCCGCGCTCGTCGCCCTGGCGCCGCTTGCTTTTCTCGATGATCGCGGCGACCTCGACCTGCTGGCGCCCGACCTGCGCCAGTGGATGCCCTACCTGCTCGGTGTCGCCCTGCTCGGCTTCCTCGACGACTCGCTGGGCAGGGGGGAGACGGCGGGAACGCCGCGCGGCTGGCGCGGCCATGGCCGGGCGCTGCGCGAAGGCACGCTCTCGACCGGGGCAGTCAAGGCGCTGGGCGCGCTGGCGCTCGCCGCCTACGTCGTCTCCGGGCGCGGCCTCGAATCGTGGCGCTACCTAGCCGATGTGGCGCTGCTGATCCTCGCCACCAACGCCTTCAACTTGCTCGACCTGCGGCCGGGGCGAGCCGAGAAGGGTCTGGTGCTGCTCGGCCTCGGCCTCTGTCTCGGCGCCTGGACGCTGGCGCCGCTGGAGCTGTTGGGGATCTTTGCCGGGCCGGTGCTGGTCGGGGCCTGGTTCACCCTGCGCGAGCGAGCGATGCTCGGTGACACCGGCTCGAATTTGGTCGGGGCGATCGCCGGCGTTTGGCTCTTGACCACGCTCGGCGCTGACGCGCGCCTCGTCGCCCTCGCTGCGGTCGCCGGACTGACCATTTACGGAGAGTTGCGTTCGATCTCGGCGGCGATCGATTCGCTTCCGCCCCTGCGCTGGCTAGACTCGCTCGGCAGAGCATGAGTCGTCCCTCCCAAGGAGATACCCGCTTCATCTTCGTCACCGGCGGCGTCGTCTCGGCTCTCGGCAAGGGGATCGCCGCAGCCTCGATCGGGCGCCTGCTTGTCTCGCGGGGCTACCGGGTGCAGCTGCAGAAGTTCGACCCTTACATCAATGTCGATCCGGGGACGATGAGCCCCTTCCAGCACGGCGAGGTCTTCGTCACTGAGGACGGTGCCGAGACCGATCTCGACCTCGGTCACTACGAGCGCTTCACCGACGAGAACACCTCGCGCGCCTCGAACGTCACCGCGGGCGCCGTCTACAACTCGGTGATCAATCGCGAGCGCCGCGGCGACTACCTCGGTGCCACGGTGCAGGTGATTCCCCACATCACCAACGAGATCAAGAACCGCATCCGGATCGTCGCCGAGTCGCAGGCGGTCGATTTCGTCATCACCGAGATCGGCGGCACGGTCGGCGACATCGAGTCGCTGCCTTTCCTCGAGTCGATCCGTCAGCTCTACACCGATCTTGGGCCGAAGGGTTCGATGTTCGTCCACCTGACCCTGGTGCCCTACGTGGGCCATGCCGGTGAGCTAAAGACCAAGCCGACCCAGCACTCGGTCAACGAGCTGCGTCGCATCGGCATCCAGCCGCACGCGCTGGTCTGCCGTTCCGAGGGGCGCCTCGACCGCGAGATCCGCGAGAAGATCGCCCTCTTCGCCAGCCTGCCGGTCGACGCGGTGATCTCCGCCAACGATGTCGACAACATTTACAAGGTGCCACTCGTCTTCCGCGCCGAGGGCGTCGACGATTTGGTGCTCGACCATTTCGGCATGGAGGCACCGGCGCCAGAGCTGGGCGAATGGGAGACGATGGTCAAACGCGCCGAAGATGCCACCGGCAGGGTGCGCATCGCCCTGGTTGGCAAGTACGTGCAACTCGCCGATGCCTATAAGTCGGTGATCGAGGCACTTGAGCACGGCGGAATCCACCACAGCGTCGAGGTCGAGGTCGAGCTGGTCGACTCCGAGGACTTCGATT
Organism: uncultured Solirubrobacterales bacterium; assembly: GCA_963715455.1. GTDB lineage: Bacteria > Actinomycetota > Thermoleophilia > Solirubrobacterales > 70-9 > VRUE01. The sequence continues at coordinate 1,779,159 of OY970245.1, forward strand.
CCGAGCGACTGGAGGGCGTCGACGGCATCCTCATCCCGGGCGGCTTTGGCGAGCGTGGTATCGAGGGCAAGGTGGCGGCGGCGCGGATCGCGCGCGAGCGCTCGATTCCCTACCTCGGTATCTGCCTGGGCATGCAGATCGCCGTGGTTGAGTTCGCCCGCACGGTGGCCGGCATGGAGGGCGCCAACTCGGCCGAGTTCGATCCCGAGACGCCCTACCCGGTGGTTGACCTGCTGCCCGAGCAAAAGGAGGTCTCCGAGATGGGCGGCACGATGCGCCTCGGCGCCGATCCGGTGAAGCTCCACGAGGGTACGCGAGCGCGCGAGATCTACGGCGAGGCGGTCATCTACAAGCGCCACCGCCACCGCTACGAGGTGAACAACCAGCTGCGCCGCCGGCTCGAGGACGAGGGCCTGGTTTGCGGTGGTACCTCGCCCGACGAGCGCCTGGTTGAGATGGTCGAGCTACCCGATCACCCTTTCTTCGTTGCTTCGCAGTTCCACCCCGAGTTCAACTCGCGGCCCAACCGACCCGAGCCGCTCTTCCGCGAGTTCGTCGGTGCCGCCGCGCGCCAGGCGGGCGAGCGTCCGGCCGAAGGCGCGGAGCTCTCCGAGGCGGAGGCCGAGGGCAGCGAAGTCGGCGTACGCCACTCAGGCTGACGCGCTGCTCTCCGCCGGTTAGCCTGTCTCGCCGTGGAGCGACTCCATGAGAGCTTTATCCGGCTCTGCGAGATCCGCAGCCCGACCGGTGAGGAGCGCGAGGTAGCGGACACGATCGCGGCCGAGCTGCGGGCGTTGGGGCTCGAGGTGAGCGAGGACGACGCCGCCGGCCCGGCGGAAGCGGGGGCGGGTAACCTGCTGGCCCGGCTGCCGGGGCGCAGCGACGAGTGGGTGATGTTCTGCGCGCACGTCGACACCGTGCCTCATGAGGGACAGATCGAGGTGGTCGAGGCGGATGGGGTCTTTCGCAGCGCCGGCGAGACGATCCTCGGCGCCGACAACAAGGCGGCGGTCGCTGTCTTCATGGAGCTGGTCGCCCGGCACGCGGCCGACCCGCCGCCAGTGGGCATCGAGCTGCTGCTCACCGTCGCCGAGGAGCAGGGACTGCGGGGAGCGAAGGCCTTCGACGCCTCGATCCTGCGTTCGAGTTGCGGTTTCGTGCTCGACCACGCCAGCGCGATTGGCGAGGTGATCGTCAGCTCGCCGACCCAGCAGCGGGTGCTGGCTGACTTCCATGGAGTCGAGGCGCACGCCGGCATCCGCCCCGAGGACGGGGCCAATGCGATTGCCGCCGCTGGCGCCGCGATCTCGCGGATGGAGCTCGGCCGGCTCGATGCGGAGACGACCGCCAATGTCGGCGTGATCCGCGGCGGCACTTCGGGCAACGTCGTTCCCGGCCACTGCGAGATCGTCGCTGAGGCACGCAGTCTCGACGCAGTGCGCTGCGCCGAGGTGGCTGGGGCGTTGAGCGACGCTTGCGCCTGGGGTGCCAGCGAGCACGGCTGCGACGCCGACGTGCGCATCGAAGAGCTCTTCCGTGGCTACCGCATTCCACCTTCGTCACCCGCTTTGGCGCTGGCCGAGGCGGGCCTGCGCCAGGCGGGCTTCGAGCCTCAACGGACTGCCACAGGCGGTGGCAGCGACGCCAACGCCCTGATCCTCGATGGCTTCGACTGTGTCCTGCTTGCCAATGGCACCGAGGCGAACCACACACCTGACGAGTCGGTCAGCGCCCGCAACCTCGACACGATGCTTGAGGTCTGCGAGGGCATCGTCACCGCGGCAGCGGTCGCGGCGTGAGCGGCCGCCTCGAGCTGCGTCGGGGAGTCGTCGTCGATGAGGACCCGCTGACGGTTGAGGTCGCCGGCGAGCGTCGCCACGCCTGGGCCGACGAGGCGCTGCTCGGCGAGATGCGCGAAGGCGACGAGGTGGTGGTCAACGTCGAGGCCCTCGACCTGGGGCTCGGCTCCGGTGGCTTCGACATCGTCCACGTCAACCTGACCCGCGGCCTGCAAGGCGGTGGCCCGCCCGGCGAGGAGCACGTGATGAAGCTCAACTACAGCTCGCTGCAGCACGCGGTCGAGCCGCTCGAGACAGCCTCGCCCAACACCGAGGGGGGCAACGCTTTGCGGCTCCGGGAGGGCCGTAAAGCGTTGCACCAGGCGCCAGTCCTGGTGTTGCCCCTGCACGGGCACCTTGCGCCGGCGACCTGGGCCGCGGCGCAGGCTGCACCTGGCTCCAAGGTCGGCTATGTGCAGACCGGCGGTGGTGCCCTGCCGGGGTCGCTGAGCCGGGATGTCGCCGAGCTGCGCGAACGCGATCTGCTCTGTGGGCACATTACCGCCGCGCCTGCCTACGGCGGCGAGCACGAGGCGATCTCTGTTGCTGGCGCTCTCGATGGCGCCGCCCACGAGCTCGGCTGGGACGCGATCATCGCCGGCCCCGGTCCGGGGATCATCGGCTCCGACTCGCGTCTCGGCCACGGCGGCATCGCCGCGCTCGACACGGCCCACGCCGCGCTGGCGCTCGGCCTGCCCACGCTGCTCTCGCCGCGCCTCTCCGGAGCGGACCCCCGGGAGCGCCACCGGCCGGTCAGTCACCACACGCTCACCGTGCTGCAGCTTCTGCTGGGCGCGGTGCAGATCCCGGTGCCGGCAAACGAGCCAGTGCCGATCGCCGTGCTCGCCACCGCCGCGGGCTGGCGACACCACCTGCGCGAAGCGCCGGTTGACCTTCCCGGCTACGCAGCGAGCGGCCTGCCCGCCAAGACGATGGGCCGCACGCTCGAAGAGGACCCACTCTTCTTCGCTGCGGCACTTGCCGCGGGCGCTGCCTTGCGCGGCAAGGGTTGAGGGGAGGCGGCGAGAACCAGCCGCCATGGCCGTCGCCGCACCAGAGAGGACAGAGACCCGCTTTGAGGGCCTCGTCCTCGATTTCCTCTCCTATCTGGAGTTGGAGCGGGGCCTCTCCCGCAACACGCTCGACGCCTACCGCACCGACCTTCACCAGTACGGCGAGTTCCTCTCAGCCCACCACCTCGACGCGCTCTCCGCCGGCCCCGGCGACATCGGCGAGTTCCTCGCCGAGCTGGCGACCGGCGAGGGAGAGCGGCCGCCCTGCTCCTCGGCGACGGTGCATCGCAAGGCGGCTTGTCTGCGTTCCTTCTACAAGCAGCTGCGTCGCGACGAGCTGATCGGCGAGGACCCGACCGCCGCCCTGAGCGCGCCGCGCCGGGCCAAGAAGCTGCCTCAGGTGCTCAATTACGCCGAGGTGCAGAAGCTGCTCGCCGCTCCGCGTGGCGACGAGCCGACCACCTTGCGCGATCGGGCCCTGCTCGAGGTGATGTACGCCTGCGGGTTGCGTGCCTCGGAGACGATCGGCCTGGAGCTGGGCGACGTCGACCTGCACGAAGGCTTTCTACGTGCCCGCGGCAAGGGCAGCAAGGAACGGCTGGTGCCGCTCGGCCGTCAGGCGATCGCCGCGATCTCTGCCTACCTGCGCGGGGGCCGACCGAAGCTGATCGGTGAGCGCCACGAGGCGAAGCTCTTCGTCAACTTCCGCGGCGGACCGCTCACCCGCCAAGGCCTCTACAAGATCGTCCAGCGCAACGCCCGCACGGCGGGTCTCGCCGGTCAGCTGAGCCCGCACACCCTGCGCCACAGCTTCGCCACCCACCTGCTGGCCGGTGGCTGCGACCTGCGCGCCGTCCAGGAGATGCTCGGCCACGCCGACATCTCGACCACCCAGATGTACACCCACCTCTCCGGCGATCACCTCAAGGAGGCCTACTTCAAGGCCCACCCCCGCGCCACCACCAGCCCCTGATCGCTGACTTCGCCTTTATTCGCCGTATAGGCGAAGAAACGCAAAGTCAGCCTGGTGTAGAAAGGGGGCGTGCCCGAGTTGCCCGAGGTGGAGACCGTTTGCCGGCAGCTGGAGCCGGAGATCGAAGGGCGGCGGATCGTGCAGCTGGAGGTGATCGATGCGCGCTGGTGCAAACCGATGGCGCCTGCCGAGCTGGAAGCTACGGTCGCCGGGGCGAGGATCGAGGGACTGGGCAGGCGCGGCAAGTATCTGCTCCTGGGGCTCGACGGCGAGCGCACGCTGGTCATGCACCTGCGCATGACCGGCAACCTGGTCCTCGTCGAAGGCGAGCGCAAGCTCGACCCCTCTGAAGGCCGGCGGCTATACAAGAATGAGCGCTCGCTCTCCGAGAGGCACCTGCGGGCTCGCTTCGACCTCGACGACGGCCGCCAGCTCTGGTTCATCGACCCGCGCCGCTTCGGCGAGGCCTTCCTGATCGACGATGCGGATCTGGATGAGCGCTTCGTCCGGCTCGGCGTCGAGCCCTTCTCGGCGGAGTTCACACCGGAGGCATTGGGCGCGATGGCCCTGGGGCGCACCGCGCCGCTCAAGTCCTTTCTGCTCGACCAGCGCCACGTCGCTGGCGTGGGCAACATCTATGCCGACGAGGCGCTCTTCCGGGCGCGCTTGCACCCGCTCTCGCCGGCTGGCTCGATGAAGCCCGAGCACACCGAGGCGCTGCGCGACTCGGTCGTCTCCGCGCTCGAGGCGGGGATCGACCGCGGTGGTGCCTCGATCGACGACTACCGCGATGGCCGCGGCGAGAAAGGCACGATGCAGGACGAGTTCCTCGTTCACACGCGCGAGGGGCAGCCCTGTCTGCAATGCGGCGAGCCGATCGCGCGGATCGTTGTCTCGGGTCGCTCAACCTATTACTGCCCGAGTTGCCAGGTGCGTCTTCGCCGCCGGCCTCGCGGGCGGCGTCCGGCACGCCGTTCAACGTAGATCGACTGTGGCCGGCAAAACGCTGAAGACAGAGGCCGTGGTGCTGCGCAGCATCCGCTACGGCGAGGCCGACCGGATCCTGCACCTCTACTCGAAGACGCGCGGCCGGATCGGCGCGATCGCCAAGGGCGCGCGCAAGCCGCGTTCGCGCTTCGGAGGGCGTCTTGAGCCTTTCTTCCGGCTTGACCTGATGCTGCACGAAGGGCGCAGCGACCTGCTCACCGTGACCGGCGTCGCCACCCTCGACGGCTACCCGCGACTGCGCTCCTCGGGGCCGGCGCTCAACGCCGGCGCGCGGGCCTGCGACGCGGTGCTGCGCCTGCTCGACTCAGCCGAGCCCAACTCGCCCGCCTACAACTTGCTCTGCCGCTACCTGGGGTTGCTCGACGACCCGGCCGCTGACCGGGCGGCAAGCCTCGAAACGGCGCTCGCTTTCCGGCTGAAGCTGGCGTTGGCAGCGGGTTTCGCCCCCGAGCTCGCTGCCTGCGCCGAATGCGGGGAGGCCGAGCACCTGAGTGGCTTCTCCGGGGCGGCGGGCGGCGTTGTCTGCTCGAGCTGCGAGGCGGGCTCCTTTCCCCTCTCGGAGGAGGCGCACCGCTTCATGGTCGAGGCGATCGGCAGCCCTTTGGCCGAGGTCCCCACCGCCGAAGAGCGAGCGTTGCGCCAGGTCGAACGCGCCGTGGGCGAGACCCTCGAGCATCACGCGCACGTCCAGCTCCGCGCTGCGGCCTAGACGCCGCAACCGGCGCATATCTGCGTCCTCGGTCGCTTGTGTGCAGAGCACACGGTGCTCCCTGAGTCCTTGATCTGCTTGGTTTCGGCGTCTAGCGGGTGCTTATGATCGGGGGATGGAGGTGACGGCCACGTTCGAGGATCGGGTGTGCGCCTGGGAGGAGGAGTTCCTCGTCCCAGAGGCGACTCGTTCCTATCCTGCTCGGCGCCGCGACGAGGAGCCCGACAGCCCGGTACGCACGCCCTTCCAGCGCGACCGCGATCGCATCGTCCACAGCAAGGCCTTCCGCCGTCTCAAGCACAAGACGCAGGTCTTCGTCGAGCCCGAGGGTGATCACTACCGGACGCGGCTCACACACACCTTGGAGGCCTGCGGGATCGCCCGCACCGTGGCCCGCGCGCTCGCCCTCAACGAGGATCTGACCGAGGCGATCGGTCTCGGCCACGACCTCGGTCACCCGCCCTTCGGCCACGCGGGTGAGGCGGCCCTCGACGCCGCCCTGCGCGAGCGCTGCGCGAGCGGCTTCAAGCACAACGAGCACTCGCTGCGCGTGGTCGAGGTGCTGGAGCGCGACGGGCGCGGGCTCAATCTGACCGAGCAGGTGCGCGACGGCATCCTCAACCACACCGGCTCGCGCAAGCCGGCAACTCTGGAGGGGCGGATCGTCAAGTTGGTCGACCGCGTCGCCTACATCAACCATGACATCGACGATGCCCTGCGGGCCGGCATCCTGCGGGCCGAGGATTTGCCGACGGCGGAGATCGAGCTACTCGGCGAGAGCGGCGCAGCGCGCATCGACACGCTGGTGCGCGACATCGTCGAGAGCTCGCGCGGCGCCGGGGACATCCTGCAGAGCGAGGGGGTCGGTGGGGCGATGCTGCGCCTGCGCAAGTTCATGTTCGACCGCGTCTACTTGGGGCCGCTGGCGCGCAGCGAGCACGAGCGGGTTCACCGCGTGATGAGGGCCCTCTTCGACCATTACATGGAGCGCCCGGGAGAGGTCCCCGAGCTCGACCCGAGGGCGAGCGATTGCCAGCGAGTTACCGATTACCTGGCCGGCATGACCGATCGTTACTGCATGGCCAAGTACACGGAGCTGAGCGAATGGCGCTGATCTCCGACGAGAGCCTGGAGCGGGTCAAGCAGGCGGCTGACATCGTCGAGGTGATCTCGGGCCATACCGACCTGCGTCGCCAGGGTGCCCGCTGGGTGGGACTCTGTCCCTTCCACGAGGAGCGCACGCCTTCTTTCTCAGTCGATGCCCAGGAAAAGCTCTACCACTGCTTTGGCTGTGGGGTGGGCGGCGACACGATCAAGTTCGTCGAGGAAAAGGAGGGGTTCGGCTTCGCCGAGGCGGTTGAGTGGCTGGCCGACCGCTACGGGGTCGAGTTGGAGCGCGAGCAGGAGGACCCGCGGGCCGAGGCCAAGCGCCAACAGCGCCGCCGTCTCGGTGATCTGCTCGACCGCACCGCCGGCTTCTACGCCGCTTACTTGTGGGATTCCGACGAGGCGAAGAAAGCGCGGACCTACCTGGCGGAGCGTGGCCTGGGCGAGGAGACGCTGCGCGCCTTCGGCGTTGGCTACGCGCCCAGCGCCTGGGACAAAGTCCTGATGCGCGGCCAGCGGGCGGGCTTCAACGTCGAGGAGTTGCGCGGCGTCGGCCTCGTCCAGCGCGGCAAAGGCGGCGGCGAGTACGACCGCTTCCGCTCGCGGATCATGTTCCCGATCCGCGACCGCCGCGGCCGCACGCTGGGCTTTGGCGGGCGGGCGATGCGCAGTGACCAGGGAGCCAAGTACGTCAACACGGCCGAGACCGAGTTCTTCCACAAGAGCAAAATGCTCTACGGCATCGATCTGGCTAAGGCGGCGATCGCTAAAGCCGGGCGTGCCGTTGTGGTCGAGGGCTACACCGACGTTCTCGCGCTCCACCAGGCGGGGATCGAGGAGGCGATCGGCGTGATGGGCACGGCGATCACCGACGAACAGGTCGCCTCTCTATCGGGCATGGTCGATGAGGTAGTACTGGCCCTCGACGCCGATGCCGCCGGCCAGGAGGCAATGCTGCGCGCCCAGCGCGTCGCGGCGGGACGCAAGATGCGTTTGCGCGTCGCGGCCATGCCAGCCGGCGAGGATCCGGCTGAGATGATGGCCGTCGAGGGGGGGGCCGAGCGCTTCCGGGACCTGATCGAGCAAGCGATCGAGCTGACCGCCTTCCAGGTGGGCCTCGTGTTGGGGCGCACCGACGTCTCCTCACCAGCGGAGCGTGATCGCGCCCTAGTCGAGGTGGCGCCGATCCTCGCCGGTATGGGAGAGAGCGCCAGTCGCGACGACTTGGTGCGCCAGGTCGCCGAGCGCCTTGACCTGGAGCCGGCGATGGTGATGGGGCGTGTCGTTGCGGCGCAGCCGTTGAGCGGCGGCGCCGACCAGCCTCCGCGGCCGTCCCGGGGCGCCGCGCCCACCGTGCGCAAGCCGGCCGAGCTGACTTCGCGCGAACGCCGCGAGCGCGCCCTGCTGGCGATGTGCATCGCCTTGCCCGAGGAGGGCAAGGAGTACCTGGCGCGACTCGGCGATGGGCACCTCTCGCCGAGCGGCGCCCGTATTCTGGCGTGGCTGCGAGAGCACCCCGAGGACCCGGCCTCTGACCTGCCCCGCGAGGACGCGGAGCTGGCCGGTCTCCTCGCCGAGCTGGTCATCCTCGCCCACGACGAGCCCGCCTCGCCTGAAGCGATGGAGCTCAATTACCTGCTGCTTGAGCAGCGCCGCCTCGAGGGGGAGATCGCCAGGGCAGGTGAAGCCGGTAACGCCGAGCGCCGCGCAGCGCTTAGTCGCGAGCGCGCCGCCCTGGTCGAACGTATAGCCCACACCGAGCGGGTCGGGGGCTAAGCGGTAAATTCCTCCGGGTCGTTCCGGGGTAGCTCAATTGGTAGAGCACGCGGCTGTTAACCGCGGGGTTGTGGGTTCGAGTCCCACCCCCGGAGCTCTTTCACGCTGGTACGTGAGTGCGGGCCACCTGTTCAACCAGCTCGGCGCCGCGCCGGGCGCCATTGTTCTCCCGCCCCCAGGCCGCCAGTTGCTCGGCCTTGGAGGCGAAGGAGCGATCGCCGAGCAGGCGCTGGGTTGCCCAGCGCAGGGGAGCTGGCTGGCAGAGGCGCCAGGGAAGCGAGAGACCGCAACCTGCCCAGGCGACGCGCATTGCCGTCTCGCTCATGTCACCGATGATCGGGCAGATGAGCACCGGGGTGCCGGCGCCCAGGGCGCGGGCGACGGTGCCGTGGCCGCCGTGGGAGATGACCAGCGAGGCGGCCGGCATCACCTGGCTGTAGCTAAGCCAGTCGACGAGGATCGCGTTGGCGGGGACCTCGATCGGGTGCTGGGGCACGACGCGGTTGGTCGTCGCCACGATGCGCACCGGCTCGTTGGCGAGGGCAGTGAGGGCGGTGCGCACGAGGTGGTTGTCGGAATCGTGGGCGGTGCTCGGCGCGACGAGGACGAGCGGATCGTCGCCAGGGGGCAGCTCAATCTCGGGATGGGGAACCTCGAAGGTCAGCGGGCCGGTGATCTCGACCCCGGCTGGCCAGCGCCGCGGGTACTCGAGCTGGGGGAAGGTGCCGACCAGCGCCAGGTCGGGGCTGATGCCGCCATGGAAGCGCTCCGTCGGCGCCAGGCCAAGGCGGGCCCGCTGGCGGTTGAGATCGCTGCGGCCTTGCTCGAGGCCGACGTTGAGCGCCCGCTGTCCGGTTCGCCAGACCGCCCGCCCGAGTGGCGTGCGCGGGGGCTTGAGGCCGATCGCGAAGAAAGGCAGACCCGGCTCGACCACCGGGTAGATGTGGGGGATGAGCGTCGCCAGCGGGATCCCGGCCCGCTCCGCAGCAAGGCTGGGCGCCAGAGTGAGGATGTCGCTGATCACGACATGCGGCTGCATTTCCTCCAGCAAGGGCAGCAGCGCTCGTGCTGCTTCCGCCGCGTGCGCTCCCTCGGCCGAGTCGGGATCGGGCGGCGGGAACATGCGGTATTCCTCGGCGGCCGCAAAGCCCAGCCCAGCCCCCTCAACCGCCGCGCGCCGCTCCTCCCAGGTCTCGATCGTCACTTCGTGGCCACGCTCGCCGAGAGCCCGACCGAGGGCGATCGCCGGGAAGACGTGCCCCGGATCGCCAAATGCGGCGACTAGAAAGCGCATTGACGAGGCCCTGGCGTTGCTAGGCAAGGACGCAGGGAGCCTGAATGGCAGCGCCATTTAGGCGACCGAGGACGCCGCATAGCGACGCCAGGGGCCGTCAAGGGGTGTCGAGGCCCTCGCCTGGTCGGGTGAAGACTATCTCTGGCACGTGGCAGTTGCGCGAGGTGTGCAGCAGGAAGCGCACCGCCTCGCCGATGTCCTCGGGCCTGATCATCTCCTCGCCCGGCACCTGACCCTTGGCGAACTCGGTCATCGGCGTGTCGACGAAGCCTGGCGCCAGCGCTGTGCACTGGATACCGGTGTTGCCTACCTCGCGGTGGGTCGATTGGGTGAAATTGATCACCGCTGCCTTGGTCGCGGCGTAGATCGAGAGCCAGGCCTGGCCGCCCTTGCCGGCGATCGAGGCGGTGTTGACGATCAGCGCCTTGCCGTGCTCACCGGCGGCCTGCTTGAGCAGCGGCAGGCCCTCGCGGGTGCCGATGATCAGGGCGCGCAGGTTGACCCCGAGCTGCATGTCTAGGTGCTTGGTCTGGATCTCCTCCATCGGCGCGCCGATGCCGACGCCGGCGTTATTGACCAACACATCGAGCCGCCCGTAGGCCTCGCGGTGCTTGGCGAAGACGCCGACCAGGTCCTGCTCATCGGTCATGTTGGCGGCGACGCTCTGCACCTCGAACCCGGCGCCGCGCAGCTCCTCAGCGGCCCCCTCGAGCTTCTCCGGTCGCCGCGCGGCGACCGTCAGGGCGTGGCCCTCTTCGCCGAGTACTCGGGCAATGGCCAGCCCGATGCCGCTCGACGCTCCAGTTATCAGTGCCGCTCGCTCCGCCAACTCGTCCTCCTTCGCTCCCGTATTGGCGCGGACCCTACCTCTCTCCGTCTGCTGGGCGAGGCGTCCGAGCCCACAGCGCCCCAATAAGATGCCGCCGATGCGCCTCAACCGAGCCTTGGCCGCTCTCGCCTGCCTGGCCATGGCCGCGACTCTTCTGGCCGGCTGCGGTGGCGACTCGGATTCCTCCGGGGACTCCTCCTCGACCAGCGCCGAAAGCCGCCCAGCGCCGCCGAAGAGCGCCTTCCCCAGCGCCAAGGGCAAGTCGCTCGCCGAAGTGCTGGAAGCGGAAGACGCCAAGCCGAGCACGCTCGTCGTCTCCCCGGCGGCGATGGCCTTCTACAAGGGGGAGAACCGCTATCCCTTCGGCGTCTTCGAACGCGACGGCAGCCAGGTTGCCGACGCCGAAGTCGCGCTCTACTTCGCCAAGGTACCGGGGGAACGAAGCGAGGGCGGCAACCAGGGCAAGCTCGATCCCGGAGCGGCTCAGGCCAAGCGGCGAGCGGCATCGAGCGCTCGCGAGGAACCGGCGATCGGGCCCTTCCCGGCGGCGATCGAATCGCTGCAAACCAAGCCCGCCTTCCGCGCGCAGACGACGACCAGCGACCCCGATGCGGCCACGGTCGTCTACTCGACGCAGATCGACTTTCCCAGCGATGGCGAGTGGCGCATCGCGGCGTTGATCAGGCGCGGCGACGAGCTCGAAGCGACTCTCTTGTCGACCAGTGCCGTGGTGGGCAAGTTCGCCAAGGTGCCGCAGGTCGGGGACAAGGCCCCGGTGATCCACACGCCGACTCCGGCTGACGCCGGTGGCGACCTTTCGCAGATCACCACCCGCATCCCCCCCGACACCCAAAACAGTGTTGACTACGCTGACGTCGTCGGCAAGGAACCCATCGTTCTCTTGTTTGCGACCCCCCAGTTCTGCCAGAGTCGCGTCTGTGGCCCAGTCGTCGACGTGGCTGAGCAGGTCAAGCAGCTTTACGGAGACAAGGCGGCGTTTATCCACATGGAGATCTTCAACGACAACGATCCAGGCAAGGGCGCGCGGCCCCAGGTGCGCGCCTTCCATCTGCCGAGTGAGCCCTGGCTCTTTGCGATCGACCGCGAAGGGCGGATCGAGGCGGATATAGAGGGCGCTTTCGGCGTTGATGAGCTAACCCGGGTCGTGAAGGGGCTGAGCGGAGAATGAGCGAGAAAACGAGCCCCGATCCAGCCCTGCTCGAGTCCTTTGCCGAGGAGGCAAAGCGCCGCTGCGACGTGATCGCCGCCGGCCTGGCGACCGAGACCACTGACTTCGAGACGATGCGCATCGAGGCTCACGCGCTGAAGGGCGCCGCAGGCACGCTCGGCCTGCGCCGCCTCGCCGAGCTGGCCGGCCTGATGGAATCGGACCTCGCTGAAGCGAAGAAGACCGGCACGATCCGCGGCGGCCGCACCCACCAGATCGCCGACGCCGCCAAGGCCCTCGCCGAAGGCGCCTCCGCCGCCGCCAAAGGCGAAGAAGAGCCCCCCGACGTGGGTCGCTCCTTGGCCCAGCTCTTCAGCGCCTAGCGCTAGGCTCATCAGCCAACGGGGCGGTAGCTCAGCTGGTTAGAGCAGCGGACTCATAATCCGTCGGTCGAAGGTTCGAGTCCTTCCCGCCCCATCCGCCAGATGCCCCTCGTCGGGTTCCGGTTTTAGCCAATGGGCTAGGGTCGTCGAGCGCAGTTTCGCTGCGCGCAAACAATTGAGAGGCGGCCTCTTGGATCCTGTCGGATATGAGTTGTGCACTCCCGAGGGCGGCAAGGGCGGTGGTGTTCGCGCGACTCGTGGCTTCCAGGTCGGCGAGACGGTGATGATCGGAGTGCTCGAAGGCGAGGTTGCCTTCAACGACTCGCACGCAACCCAGGTGAGTCGCACCAAGTGGGCCCGACATGGCGGTCTCGGCCCCAAGGTCAACCATTCATGCAACCCGAACTGTGGCGTTGAGCTCAACGCCACGGGTGCCTGCAACTTCGTGGCTCGAAGGTCAATTTCCGACGGCGAGGAGATCACTTTCGACTACGCGATGCGCAACTACTCGATCGAGCATTTTCCGGGAGGCTGTCTTTGCGGAGCGGATATCTGTCGCGGTTCGGTAACCGGCTGGAAGGATCTCCCCGCGGAGCGCAAGGTCGCCTACGAGGGTCTGGTCGCGCCCTATCTGCTCGAGATCGATCGCGAATTGGCCGATTCAGTCGTCTGAGCGCATCGAATCCGAAGAGCAGAGGCGCGAAGAACTTGGTCCCGAAATTGGTCCCCGACTCCACCGAACTCAGCCGAACTCCTTGGACCTGATTCGCTCTATGAGGCCAGATTCGGCTCTATAGACGGGTTCCGGCGCGACTCATAATCCGTCGGTCGAAGGTTCGAGTCCTTCCCGCCCCATTATCAAGCTGACAGGGGCGCGGTGGCGATGTCACGGGCCAACGCGGTAGCTTCTACCTCGTGACTTGGGGAGGCCGCTGTAGGTGGACCGTTCTCGTGCTTACTCTCGCGGGGTCGGCGTTGTCCGTATTCGCTGCGGAGGCGAGGGTCCAAGACGAGTTGGTCGCGCCTCGACGAAGCGTTTCGGTGATCGACACCGCGACCAACGAGGCTGCCGCCAAGGCAATCAAGGTCGGTCCCTATCCGAGTTCGATTGCCATCAGCCCGGACGGTGGCCGAGCCTACGTGGTCACCTCCGGCAACGGAAGCGTCGCGGTCGTAGACCTCGCGGCCAACCGGCTGGTTGGCAACCCGATAAAGATCGGGCCCTATCCGGAAGGAATCGCGATTACGCCGGACGGCGGCCGAGTTTACGCCGTCAACTACGGCAACAACTCGGTCTACGCGATCGACATCGAGACCAAAGAGGTGGTGGCAAAAATCAGGGTCGGCCGCGGACCGACTGCGATCGCGATCACCCCCGACGGCACCCACGCCTACATCACCAACTCGCGCGACGGTACCGTTTCGGTGATCGACACCGCGACCAACGAGGCTGCCGCCAAGGCAATCAAGGTCGGACGGGTTCCACGGGCGCTCGCCGTCGCTCCAGATGGCACCCGTGTCTACGTCGCCAATATCCGCGACGACACGGTTTCGGTGATCCGGATAGCGACGAACAAACTCGCCCCTAGGAAAATCAAGACGGGAGACAGTCCCACCGCGATCGCAATCACCGGCGACGGCCACCGCCTCTACATTGCCAATGCGCGGGACGACACCGTTTCGGTGATCGACACCGCGACCAACGGGCTCGACGCCGAGGCGATCAAGGTCGGGCACAGACCGGTGGCGATCGCGGTCAGCCCCGTCTCCAGGCACGCGTACGTGACCGGCTTGACAGGCAGCCTCTCCGTGATCAACACCAAAGTCAACAAGCTGATCGCCACGCCGATCAAGGTCGGACCGTTCCCGATCGCGATCGCGCTCAGCCCTGATGGTCGGCGCGTCTACATCGTCCACAACTAGCGTGCACGATTGCTCGGTCTGGCGCCGCCCCGGTCCTGCGGCCCTTGAAACTTGGTCCCGAAATTGGTCCCCGACTCCAGCGAACTCAGCGGAACTCCTTGGACGTGACTGGTATCTCTCGGAGAATCTCGTCGCGATCCGGAATGAGCTTGATATCCACATCGATGGTCGTCGCTCGCCAGCCGTAGAGAACAGCGGTCGCGCCACCCGCGAGATAGACGCGACCTTCGACCTCGACGGCCCTGCCGAGTTCTCGCATGAACTGCTCGATGCGATTCGAGTCGGCTAGCTCCCGCATGCGGCCGCTCGCTCGAAGCTGACAAGCCGGCGGATCAGAGCGTTGTAGGCAGAATGGGCTGCGTCACCCTTTTCTCTGGCGAGAAGCGCGTAGAGCTTGTGCTCAGGAGACGCAATCGGCAAAGAAAGCTCGATGCCCACGGACCGCAGGCGCGGGGCGCCAATGGAGACAAGCAGTGCCTCAACGGATTCACGCTCTGCGTTCAAATCTTCGACGCCCCGCTTGACGAGCGCCCCACCTGGAAGGCTCTCAAGATTGACGAGCTTGGTCATCCCGGTTGAGAGTAACGACTCGCTGGTCATTTCACATGGCCCAAATGATGCTCAAAATGCCGTATCCAAAGGTCGGGCCTGGGCTGCCCTGCCACCCGTTGATTTGCCACTCCTCCGGGAGCTCTTACTCATGGTGGGGGCGTAGTTCGGACCACAGCCACAAAGGATGAGTCCACGGAGGACGGTCAGGCAGGCAACGCGGACGATCGAGTGAGGGTTCGACCGGCTCACGCTCGCCTTCCCAGCACAAGCAGGCCAACTCCACCCAGTGCGAGAGCGGCTAGTGCCAGGGCACCGGTAACGAGGCCCGGATTGCGCGTCCCGAAGGAGCGTGTGTCTGGGGGTGGCTCGAAGGCGGGGTTTTCGCGCTCGGATCCCAGTCGAACGTTTGCAGTCCGCTCGATCCCGAGGGCGCTCATTGGAAGGCGAGCGAAGTCATAGCTGGGAGCGTTTGCGCCCGAGCTTCCGTAGTAGACGGTGTAGGGGGGCGGATGTCCACCCTCGAGCAGGAGGGCGCGCGAGCGGCTCCACGCCGAGACTTCGATTCCGCGTAGGGGCGCGTCGTCGCCGTTGTCAATCTCGATCCGGATGTAGCGGTGATGCGCTCTGATCAGGATCGGTACCGAGCCGGAGCTGGGGAAACGGAAGATCCTGGCTGCCGCCAGCGGTACGAACCGTTGCTGAAAGTCCGCACCAAGGATCGCTACGGGGCGCTCGTAGCGTGTGGTATCGGCGGCGATTCGAAGCTCGTCGACCGGAATGTTGCGAAACCCGAGATCGAGGGTGACGATCGTGCGCGTCCCATCTTGGTGAAGCGATACCGACCTGGTTGTGCGTCGCAAGAGCTGTGGCCGCTCGCCAACTCCAGACACATTTGCCCCGATGATGCGGCTGACGCCGGTGGCTCTGATGAGCAGATAGCGGAAGTCGCTTGGTGGGAAGACAGCGACTGTGCTTCGCGCCGGCTGCGCCCCGCGAGCATCGTAGATCCCGGTTGCCGAGAGCCGCGTGAATGGACCGTGCCGATCATCCGCTCCGAGGACCACTGCGCGACCGACGAATTCCCGGTCCGGGACCTCAAGCACCACGCGATCCCGGACCGTTCGCTGCGCCCCGAGGTCGAGGAGGGCGACCGCGAAGCGCCCCTGGCGGCCGCCGTTCAAGACCGGTACCGCCTCGGGCGGGGCGCTCTGCCTGCTCAGGATCCGCCGCCATGCCACTTCGTGCCCGCGTGCATCTGTGATCCGCAGATCGGCGAAGCCAGGCTGCGAATGCTCGAAAAGCGCCCCGTCGGGCTCGACGAGGACAGGCTCGCCGTTGGGGTCTGCAGCCAGAGATCGCACGTTACGAAAGTCGCTGCGATCGACCTCGGCCGCAGCGGCCGGCTGGACGCCGGTCGCGAGCGGCACGAGCAAGGCGATGGAGAGGACGATGCGTCTCATTGGGTCCCCTCCTCGGCGTCAGGGCTCGCGCCGACCTGAATCCGCTGGTAGGCGAAGGCGCCCACCAGGAGGAGCAGCCCAAGTGCGATGAACGAGAGCACCCGCGAGAGCTCGTCGAGCTCAGCGAGGTCGTAGGTGTAGACCTTGGTCACGGCAAGCGCAAGCAGCGCCAGCCCGCCGAGACGGAGGCGCTGGACATCGCGCAGCAGCCCGTAGACGACCGCGCCGAGACCCGTCAGGGTCCAGAAGGCCGAGAGCAGGACCTGGCCAGTCTGCTCCGAGTCGCCCGAGCTGGCGACGCCGAACGTGTCGATGATCGCCACCGACGCGAGGTAGACGAGCGCAGCGGCGCCGACCGCCTCGCACGCCTGGACCACCCGGGGGTCGAAGTCGCGCAGGGCGATCCGGCCGTAAAACGCGGCAGCGGCGCAGGCGCTGAGGCCGACGAGCGCAGCGGCGAGATCGTCAACCCCTGAGAGGATCGCGGTGGGCGGTGCTTCGAAGGCGAGCACATGCCCAAGGGCTAGGCCGAAGTATGTGCCTGCGGCGATCAGGAGGCGCTCGGCGTTTGAGCCGT
The DNA here is from genome assembly GCA_963715455.1 of uncultured Solirubrobacterales bacterium. Taxonomy (GTDB): domain Bacteria; phylum Actinomycetota; class Thermoleophilia; order Solirubrobacterales; family 70-9; genus VRUE01. The sequence goes on from OY970245.1 coordinate 1,795,769, forward strand.
AAGGCTTGGGCTCCTTGTTCGCCCGAGTTGCCAGGTACGCAAGCGCGACCGCTTGCATTGCCCAGCCGACCACAAGGGCAGGGCCGTCGAGGGCATCGGCGAAGGCGAGTGCCGACAGCCCCAGGCCGATGGTGAGGAGCAGCGAGCCGATCTCGCGGTTGAGCGCCTGGCGGAGCGCGAAAGCTCCGAGCAGGAGGTGGGTGGCGGCTAGGCCCAGAAGCCAGGCGACCGCTGCGTTCGGGTGGTTGGCTTCGAATAGTCCGAAATAGCCGGCGCCCGCGATCAGCACGGCGTTGGCGAACAGCAGTAGCCAGGAGGCAATCGGGAGCTCGTCCGGAGTTCGGAGCCGCAGCTCATAGCCGATGGCGGCGACTACGTAAAGAGCCCAGAACCCAATCAGCACGCCGAGCGAGGCCAGCAACCGCTCGTCGTAGTTGTCGGCGAACCAGACGAGAAGCTGCGGCGCCGAGATCATGAAAGCCCCAAGCGAGAGCTCGTTCCACCTCTGCCAGAGCAGAACCCCAACAGCGGCTGCCAGGGCGATCGCCATGAAAGCGAGGGAAAGCCCGGAGGTCCCGGTGCCGACCAGGACTGGCGCCAGCAGCGCGCCGAGGATCCCGATGGCGGCAACGATCATCGATTCCCAGCGGACCGCGAGGGCCACACCGACGATCCCGACCAGGCCGGCACAAGCAAGCCCGGCCTCGGCAGGGATCAGGTCATATATCTGCGTCCCGACCAGGAGCGTCGTGTAGAGGCCGGCGAGAGCGCTTGCCGCGGCTGCCAGTGCAGCTTCAGTGCGTCCTTTGCGTTCGTAGAGCCAGACTCCAGCAAGCAGGAGAGAGGTGGAGCCGAGCAGGCCGAGGGCGGTGCGCATCGACTCGTCGATCCAGCCGCGATCGATAGCAATTCCGAGCAGGAAGACGATCCCGAGCAGGATTGCGACGCCGCCGACCCAGGCAAGAACGCGACCGCCGAAGATCTCCTCGAAGTCGCGCTGTGAGGGCTTTGGGCTAGGCCAGGCCGGTTCCGGGCGCGCCGGTGGCGCGGCATGGCGGGCAACGGGTGCGGGCTGGGGATGTGGCTCCGGCGCGGCGGACGGGAAGACCCTGCGCTCCATCCGCTCAAGCCGGCGCCTTAGATCCGCCAACTGCTGTTCGTTTGAATCCAGTCGGTCTTCGACTCCTCCTTCGGTCATGACTGCCTCCTCTTCACGTTGTTTGCTGACCGATGGTCAACAAAGTAGCAAGCTTGTCAACCGATGGTCAACAAGCAGCTACAATTCAGTCGCAATGACCCACCCCAGCTATCGACGACTGCAGGCCGATGAACGGCGCCGCCAGCTACTCGAGCGCGGCGCCGAGTTGTTTGCCAGCCACTCCTACGACGAACTCTCGATGCGCGAGATCGCCCGAAAGGCGGGGATCTCCAAGCCGCTGCTCTACCACTACTTCCCAAGCAAGCGCGCGTTCTTCGAGGCGACGCTTGCCCAGGCGGCAGCGGAGTTGCGGGCGCGGACGGAGCCCGACCCGACCCTGCCGCCACTTGATCAGCTACGAGGAAGCCTCGAGGCCTTCCTCGAGCTAATCGACGACAACGCGCTTGCTTACGGCAAGCTGATGCAGAGCCTCGGCAGCGTCCCCGAGGTGCGAGCGCTCGTCGATGAGGTTCGAGCGAAAACGGCCGCTCGGATCCTCGAAGGTCTCTACCCCGACAGCGCGCCGCCCAAGGCGCGCGCCGCCGTACACGGCTGGCTCTGGTTCATGGACGGGGCCTGCCTCGACTGGATTGAGCACCGCGATCTTTCGCGCGAAGAGCTACGCGATCTTCTGCTCGGAACACTGCTCGGCGCACTCACCGCTGCGGACGCCGTACCGCTCGAGGCATTGCAGTGAAAATGCCGGCCGCCTGATGAGCGAACTCATTGGCGGCCGGCACCCATCTAACTCTTACCGATCTTGAGGTTCACCTTTGAACCCGGTGCCAGGACCTTGCCCGGTTTGGGGGTCTGTGCGACCACCTTGCCGCGCTTGCTCGTGGGCCGCTTCACCTTTTGGACTTTGCCGAGCTTGCATTCGGCGCGGCCCAGGGCCTTTTTGCTGGACTTCAGCTTCTTGCCCTTCAGTTTGGGCACGACGCAGCCTTCGTAGTAGTAGCGATCATTGCGGACCAGCGGGCTGGTGCCGGCCAGCGTGGTCACGGTCACGTCCACGGCTCCGGTGTTGGTGCTGGGCGGCGCGGTAGCCGTGATCTTGGTTTCCGACTCGACGGTGAAGCCGGTGGCGGGAACCTCGCCGAACTTGACCGCGCTAGCGGCGTTGAAGTTCGTCCCGGTGATCGTCACTGTGGTGCCGCCCGTGACCGGGCCCAGTTCCGGCGCGATGGCGGTGACTGCCGGAGCGGGTTGGACTTCCGCGCTCAGGGCGATCTCCTTGCCCGATTCGGCGCCACTCGGCGCAACTGTCGAGGCGTCGAAGGGGGGCGGGAAAAAGAAGCCGTAGCTGGCTCCCGCGACGTCGGCGACGCCGATCTTGTCGGCGGCGTTGGTCGGGTCGACCCCGATTAGGTCACCCGCCTTGATTGGCAGGTTCGCCGTGAAGGTCTGCACACCCGGTCCCCCCGGCGTGACCGGATTGCTGGTGCTCACAGCGGTGTAGGCGCCTGAACCATTGGGTCGCAGAACTCGCAGGCGAAACGGCCCGCCCTCGGCGTCCTGCATACGCCAGCGCACGATCGCGCCGTCTACCGGCGAGGAAAGGTTCGCGCCTTTCTCGGGCAGTGCGGTGTTGAAAAGGGTCTGTACGGCTTTGAATTCCGTCGCCGTGAAACCCGGCGGGAGAACACTGCCGACCGTAACTGTGGATGCCTGCGCGGCGGGTGCGATAAGCGCCAGGGCACTCGTCGCGATGGCCGCCATGAAGCCAAGTCGCCCCAACCTGCGGTGCCTTCTGCCCTGCTGGGCACGTGCATCGTCCGTGTGTCGGTTTCGACACATATCAACCTGCCTCCTTGTTTGCCTCCCGTACCCCTGCGGTCATCGGGAGTGATCGGGAGTCTCAAACCCGCCGGTTCCAAAAATGTTGCGGAGTGTGATCTGTGCGATCCCTCCGCAGGCAGTGACCTGATAGACATCGACACGTGGAGTCCGTGCCAGAGCCCGAGCGGCTGAACCAGGAGGGATTCACCGCGTTCGCCGGACGAGCTGACGACGGCAAACCGGTGGTGATGCTCAACCTGCTCGCCTTCAAGCCTGATGGTGGAAAAGAGCGCTACTTGGAGTACGGCGCGGCCGTGGCGCCCCTGCTGGAGAAGGCCGGTGGTCGTATCGTCTTCGCCGGGGAGCCGGCGACGGTGCTGCTCGGTGAGGGCTCCTGGGACCTCGTGGCACTGGTCGAATACCCGACGCGTCAGGCATTCCTCGACATGATCGGCTCCGAGGAGTACCAGGCGATCGCGCACCTGCGCACCGAAGCCCTGGCCAAGGGCGAGCTGCACCCGATGGATCCCGCTGCTGAAACGCCCTAAGGGCGAGGAGCCCTGGGCCCCAACCGCACCGGCAGTGTCTTCAGTTGGTTGAGAAAGGCCGACTCGACGAACCTTGGTTTGCCGGCAAGGGTCATCTCTGGGTAGCGAGCCAGGGTCTCCTCGAAGAGGATCTTTAGCTCGAGGCGGGCGAGCGCCGTGCCCAGGCAGAAGTGACGACCGCCGGCTCCGAAGGCCTGGTGCTCAGGGTTGCGCAGCACGTCGAAGCGGTCGGGGTCCTCATAGCGCGTCTCGTCACGGTTGGAGGACGCGTACCACATGACCACCTTCTCGCCCTCGCGGATCTTCTGACCGTGCAGCTCGACGTCGCGGGTCGCTGTGCGGCGAAAGTGGGCAAAGGCGGGGAACATTCGCAGTGACTCCTCGACTGCGCCGGGGATCAGTGAGGGGTCGCCGAGCAGCAGCTGGCGCTGCGCTGGATCTTCGATCAGCGCCCGCATACCGCTGGCGTAGGTCGCCTTGGTGCTGTCGTTGCCAGCGGCGACGAGCAGGAAAAAGCCCATGACGATCTCGTGCTCCTCGAGCATCTCGCCTTCGACCTCGGCGTGGACGAGGACGCTGGTCAGGTCGTCGGTCGGGTCCTCGCGCCGTGCGGCGATCATTTTGTTACAGCGCGCGAAGATTTCTGGCACCGCCTTTTCGAGCGCCTCCTCGACGCCACCGGGGCTGAGATCAGGATCGCCGGCTCCCAGCGTCGAGTTCATCAGGATCGCCCAAGCTTCGTCGTCCTCCTCCGGGATGCCCATGAAGCTGCCGATTACGCGCGAGACGGCGGGCTGGGCGACGTCGGTGACCAGGTCGCAAGTCTCACGACCCTCGAGCCGTTCGAGCACCCCGATGACGATCTCGCGGATCGCCTCCTCGTGGGCAGCGATCCGCTTTGGCGTGAAGCCCGCCTGAAAGAGCGCCTTGATGCGGTCGTGCTTGGGTGGGTCCATGCCGATGAACATCGCCCGCGAGAGCTCGATCGGGAAGACCTCGCTGACCGCGGTGACCCCGCCGAGCTCGGAGGAGTACGCCTGCCAGTCGCGACTTACCTCGTGCACATCGTCGGCTGTGGTCACCGACCAGTAGCCAGCCGACTCTGGAAACTCGGGCACGCTCGAGCTCCAGTGAACCGGGCACCCGCCGCGCATCTGCTTGAACAGCGCGTGGGGAGGCCCGTCGGGCCAGCGCTCGCGCTCGATTACGAGCGCATCCTCGAGCTTCTCGGTGGATTGGGTGGTCGGATCGCCTGGCAGGACCGCGATGCTACTGGCTAGCTGGCCAGTTTCAAGAGGAAGGTCTGAGGTCGCTGCCAATTAATGAACAAACTATGTTGAGTTATTTGACATATATTGCGGTCAAGGAGGCCGCCGATGGTAGACGCGCAGCAGAAACCGCCCTTCTACGAGCAGCGCTGGTTCAAAGGCACTGCGGCAGTTATCGCCGTGGTTGCGGCGCTCACGGCGTTGATCGGTATTCCCAATCTCTGGGACGTGGCCTCGAAGGAGCTTGCCGCCGATGAGCTCGCCCTAGTCAACACGGAGATCGTCCTCGACGCCTCGGCCGCGATGGCGGAGCCGTTCGGGAAAGGCACGAAGCTCGATGCCGCGGTGCGGGCGATCGAGACTTACGTCGCGCCGCTGACCAACGACGGCCTCGCCCTTCGCCGGGCAGGGGGAAGCTGCTCGGATGCCGGTGATCTGCTCGTCAACTTCAGCCCTGGCAACGCCGAGGAGGTGAGCGAGGAAAGCGCCGAGCTGGAGCCCGCCGGCTCATCCAACGTGATCGCCGCGACCCGCGCCGCGGTCAGCGACTTCGGTCACCCCCGTTTTCGGGGCGAAGCGGCGACCAAGCGCATTCTGATCTTCATGGGTGGTGAAGACGAATGCGCCGAAGACGCGGTCAGTGAAATCCGCGACGATCTGCATGGAACCGGCATCGCCGCGGTCTTCAGGCTGATTCCGTTGAAGGTCTCGGGGCAGGAGATGCGGGGGCTAAGGGAGTTCAAGCAGTCGCTTGAGCCCTACGCCGAGGTCGAGATCCGCCCGGCCGACAGCGAGGAACAACTCGAAGAGGTGATGGAGGAAGAGCGCGAGGATACGCTCAAGGCAGCCGCCATCGCCGCAGAGGAAGGCAAGGAGCTGCAGCAGCTTACGGGCCCCCCTTCTGAGGAGCCGGAACCGGGCACAAGCGGCGAACCGGGCGTCGAACCGGAACCCGCGCCGGAACCAGAACCCGAAGTGGAAGAGCCGGTCGAAGAAGAAGTGGAATCAGCCGGACCCTCCGGCCTCGTCCCGGAAACCGAAACGTCAGAAGGGCCGCCGTAGTGCGCCTCAACCCTTAAGGGTCTTGCGCCCCGCTTTCATCTCACGGCTCTTCACCTTCGCGTCTCGGTAGGAGGACTCGACTAGCTGTGCCGCCCGACCAGCTAAAGACCCACGAGAACAAGCAGGATGGCGAAGATCACGTCCCAGGCGGCGACCGCGTAGCAAGCGAGGATCAGGCGATAGGGAATCGCGACCTGGGGGAGGGCGGCACGAGAGAGCGACCCCGCCGAGCCAGATCGCGATGCGGGATGCTCGCTGCACGGCGCCACCCTAGAGCCGTGAGTGGCGGCGCGCCGCCTGCGGTGCAAAGATCGGTCTTTCCCCAAACAGCCTGAGAGAGAGGAGTGGATGTGTCAGCAGACGATTTGAGGCGCCGCGGGCGGACTTGGAGGGCGATGTTCGCACTGGCGCTCGGCCTTGCCGCCTTGGTGGTCGCAGGCTGCGGCGGCGACACCGCCGACAGCGTCTCCTCGGAAGCTCAGGAACGGATCGAGAAAGGCGCCGAAGAAGCGAAGAAGGGCATCGAAGAAGCCAACCAAGAAGTGAAGAAAGGCTTCGACGAAGCCGAAAAGGCGGCCCGCGAAGGCGTCGAGGAAGGCAGCGACTCGGCTAAGCAGGGCGTCAAGGAAGGCAAGAGCCAGGTCCAGAAGGGCATCGAAGAGGCTGAAAAGGAAGCTCAGAAGGGCATCGCAAAGGGCCGCGAAGAAGCCGAACGCGGCATCGAAGAAGCCGAAAAGCAGGCGGAGGGGTACGGCAACTGACCGATCCCGGGGATTTCGCGGGGTTTGAGGCGTTGGTCGCCGACGCAATTGACGCGCTTCCCGAGCAGTTTCAAGAGGTGCTTGCCAAGGTCGCCGTCGTTGTTTCCGACGGCGGCGCCGAGGCGGGCGCCTACGGCCACTACATTGGCGACACGGTGGCGCAGGAGCGCTACGAGGATCGGATCGTGATCTACCGCGACACCCTGGAACGTGACTTCGGCCACGACCGGGAGCTGCTCGCCAAGCAGGTCGAGCGGACCCTGCGCCATGAGCTGGCTCACCATCTGGGCTGGGACGAGCGCGGTGTCGGCGGGCTCGGCCTTTGAAGCTTTCCCGCTAGCGGACCTTGCAGCTGCGTAGCACGCGACCACTGAGGCGCTGTTTGCCAGCGAAAACGAAGGTCGCCTTGGCCAGCTCGAAGACGGCGCTCGGGAAGCCGGCCGGGGCGGCGCAGCTGGCGCTGATCAGGCTGCGACGCTCGCCCTTGTAGCGATAGGTGCGGCCGATCGATAGCGAGAGCTTGGTGACGTAGCCGAGGTCCGAAGCAAGCTCGGGAATGCGAGTCGAAAACAGCGTGCCCAGCTCACCGCTGCGGTTGCGATCGATGCGGAAGGGCAGGACGAAAGCCGCGCGTACCGGAGTCGAGCCGTAGAGATGGAGCAAGAGCGCTGGCTTGCCGTGTAGACGGCTGTTGAAGACGAGGACCCTGCCGTGGGCGGGGATCTGCGGCGCGTCGGGGAAGTTAACGGCGGCCCTGAAACTCCCCCTGCCGACCAGTGCGTTGCGACAGGCGGCGATTGCCGCTTCGCTGCTCGTCTGCTGCAGCTCGGAGGCCGAGCAGGTCGGCAGTCCGGCGACGGTGATCCGCCCGGCACGGTTGAAGGCGAGCGCGATTTCGCGAAGTTGCGGCGGGGGGGTCTCGTCGGTCGTGCTGATTGACCCCTCCATGGTCACGCGTGCTGGGGCGAGCTGTTCGCGGGGCAGTGCTCGGGGAAGTAGCTGCGTGTCAAAAGACACCCGGAGGTTGCCTTTCTGGAGGATCTCACCCTGGGCCGCGGTGGCGGCCAGCACGATGAGCCCGAACACTGTTGCGATCAGCAGGCGGCGCATAACCCAGAGTTAAGTTTAGGTAGGGCTGGACATGAGGCTCGATTGCGCTCCGGTTAACCGCAAAGAGCCCTAGGGTTGGGTCGATGGCCGAGGCGGGACCCGGAATCGAGCTCTCCGCCGGCGATGAGTTCGCCGGCTACCGAGTCGAGCGCCGTTTGGGTCGCGGCGGCATGGGACTGCTCTATCTGGCGGTGGAGCTCGGCCTGGAGCGGCACGTCGCGCTGAAGTTGATCGCTCCCGAGGCTGCCACCGACCAGGTCTTTGCGCGCCGCTTCGCCGAGGAGTCCCGTATCGCCGCCTCGATCGAGCACCCCAACGTCGTGCCGATCTATGCCGCCGGGGAAGAGGCCGGCGTGCCATTCATCGCGATGCGCTACGTGGCCGGCGCCGATCTCGCCCAGCGGTTGGCGCGCGAAGGGCGGCTCGGGCCCTCGGTTGCGGTTGAGCTGATTGCCCAGATCGGCAACGGCCTCGATGCGATCCATGCTGCCGGCCTCGTCCACCGCGACGTGAAGCCGGCCAACGTGCTGCTCGGCGGCCATGAGGGAGTGGAGCACGCCTACATCACCGACTTCGGCGTCGCCCGCAACGTCTCGACCGAGTCCGGCCTGACCCAGACCGGGAAGTTCGTCGGCACGCTCGACTACGTTGCGCCCGAGCAGATCGCCGGCGGTGCCGTCGACGCCCGCGCCGATGTCTACGCGCTCGGCTGCCTGCTCTTCAAGCTGCTCACCGGCGAGGTCCCCTTCCCTAAGGACGGCGAGGCGGCGCGTCTTTTCGCCCACCTCAACGACCCACCCCCGGCGCCTTCGCTGTACGTGCCCGAGGTCTCGATGGCGCTCGACGACGTGGTCATCCGGGCGATGTCGAAGACCCCGGATGACCGCTACCCCTCAGCCGGTGATCTTGGCCGCGCTGCCCAGGCGGCCCTGCGTGGCGAGCAGCCGGCCCTGCCGGAGCGCACCGTGGCGACCGGTGCGGCTGCGACCCGCACGACTGAGACGATCGCGGCCGAGGAAGGGACACCGACCGTGGTGCAGGCCGAGGGCCGGCCCACTGGGCCGAGCGCTGCCGTCGAGTCGAAGCCGAGCGGGGGCCGCCGTCGCCTGGTGCTGGGTGGTGCGATGCTCGCCCTGCTCACCGTTGCCGCCATCGTCGTGATTGTCGGCGGAGATGATGGGGGCGGTGCCGACCCGAGTGGAGCGGGGGAGACAACCGGTGCGGCCAAGGCGGCGAGTGACTCGCGCGCCCAGTCAAAACCGAAACCGCTCACGCGCGACGAGTTGATCGCCAAGGCCGACGCGATTTGTAAAGAGAGTCAAAGGCGCTACACGGATATCGACAACCTCGAAAGCGAGATGTCGGCCGACATCCCCTACGCCGAAGCCCTGGTCAGAATTGCGCGGCCGCGCATCAGGGGACTGCGGGCACTGACTCCGCCGCAATCGATCGCCGGGCCTTACGAGGAATACGTCGCGGCGCAGGAAAGGGTCTTCGCCACCGACAAGCAGGCGCTCTCTGCGGCGCGGAAAGGCAACGTGGCAGGTGTCGAAGCGGCGCGTGACGCGCGTGATGCCGAGGACGCTGAACGCTACGCGCTGGCACGCGAGATCGGCCTGAAGGCCTGCAGCGCGAGCGCGGGCTAGGCACGGTCGTGGAGCTGGCCGCAGTTGACGCCTGGGTCGCAAACTACGAGCGAGCCTGGCGCGCCGCTGGCACCGAAACCCTGCGCGAGCTGTTTACCGAGGACGCCACGTATCGCATGTCTCCCTACGCGGAGGCAGCTCGCGGATTGGTCGAGATCGACACTCTCTGGGAGCGCGAGCGCCAGGGCCCCGACGAGCAGTTCACCATGACCCACGAGGTCGTCGCCCTCGACGGGGACACGGCGGTTGTCCGACTCGAGGTCCACTACGGCGGACCCGAACGACTCCAGTACCGCGACCTCTGGGTGTTGCGCTTCGCACCGGATGGCCGCTGTCGCGCATTCGAGGAGTGGCCCTTCTGGCCCGGCCAGCAGATCATCGCCAAAGGAGGAGAGCAGTGAAGTCGCATACCGCTTACATGACCTTCGAGACCAGCGAGCGGCGCGAGCTGATCCGCATTACCGAGGAGGTGCAGGCCGCGGTCGACGAGGCCGGCATCGCCGAGGGCATGGTGCTCGTCTCGGCGATGCACATCACCGCCGGCGTCTGGGTCAACGACGATGAGCCCGGCCTGCATGAGGATGTGCTCGAATGGCTCGACAAGATCGCTCCTCCGAGCTGGAAGCCGGCCGCCAACGAGGTGGCGGCGGAACTACTGCCGGACGAGGGCGACTATCGCCACCACCGTGGCGGCGAGGACAACGGCGACGCCCACCTCAAGAACCTGCTCGTCCACCAGCAGGCGATCATCCCGGTCACCTCCGGTCGGCTTGACCTGGGACCGTGGCAGCAAGTCTTCTACTGCGAGTTCGACGGTCGCCGCCCTAAGCGCTTGGTGATCAAGGCGATGGGGGAGTAGCGCATCCGACATTCACCCCGCTCTGGGTGGGTGAATGTCGGAGGGGGATTCAGTCCCTCGGATGGGTGATGCGTTCTGCCCGCTGGCGGACTTCTTCGGCAGCCTCGCGGGTCGCAGCCACAGCCTCGTGCTGGACCGCCGCCACCCCCTCGCTGGGCTTGCCGCCGACGATGTCACGAAAGGCGTTCTTGAAGCGCTCGGTACGGCGGTCGGGCGGGAAGCGGGCTTCGGCGGCGGTCTGCTTGTTGGGGTTGCTCTCGCTGTAGCGCTTGCGGGCCCAGGCGGACCCTGGCTTGCCGAGGCGGCAGGCGCCGTAGATGGCGAGCGGCAGGACGAAGAAGCCGATCGTCCCGTGCAGCACGCGCTGCTTGGCGAAGCAGAGCGCCACCATGCCAAAGACGAAGAGGCCCGCGATGAGGCTGCCGATGACCTCGCTCGGTGAGCTCGTGTCAACGTGGAAGGGTGTGAAGCCGAGCAGTATCAGGACCATGCCAGCTGCGGCAATCACCGTGGCGTCGATCGAGCTGCGCCCCTCCTCGGCCCAGTAGACGTCGTCAAGGTAGACCCAGAGGGCGAACTCGTCGATCGTTAGCCCGGCGCCGATGCCGAAGGTAAAGGCGCATATCTCAAGCCAGGGGCTGTCGCCGAGGGTGGCGAAGCCGACTGTGCCGGCGGCCATCATCGTGACGATGCCGAAGACGAGGTGGTGCAGGTGGACGCCGCTCTCGCTGACCACGCTGCCGGGCCACCAAGGCACCCTGGGGCTGCGCATCAGCCGGGTGCTCATGCGGATGAAGGCGAAGGAGAGGATGAAGCCGGTAAAGACGAGGAAGATCCCCTGCTCTTCGTGCTCGACCAGTTGGTCCCAAAACTCGGCGATGATCGATGCCGTTGTCACGATCCCGGCTCTGAGTGTAGTTCGACCAGGGCCCCCTTCTCGCGAATCCGGTTGACCGTAAGCAGCACCGCCGCTACCGCGAAAAACGGGGTGAAGGCGAGGTTGGAGAGCACGTCGGCCAACCACTTGGAAAGCAGTGTCTCGCCGAGCAGGTCATGGGCCAGCTCAGTGGCGAGGTTGGTGAGGGTGTCACCGACGAGCTCGATCGGGATCATGACTGCCGCGATCAGCAGAAACTTGCCGCGCACCAGCTGCACGCTGCGAGCCAGCGCGGCGCGAACGCCACGATGCTCGATCTCGACCACGGGAGCGGCGAGGGAGAGCCAGACGAAAGCGAGGATGCCGGGCACGACAAAGAGCACCAGCCCGACGGCGACGGCGAAGCCGTAGATGAAGTCGATCGCGATCAGTGGCCCGTAGTTGACCATGCGAGCCGTCTCGCGCAGGGAGGGTGGTCGGTCGCCGTGGGGATGGGTGAGCGAGATCGCCACCGCGCCGGTGTAGAAGACCTCCCCGACCAGGCCGGTGGCCGCTAGGGCAATCACCGCCGCCGCGGCGGCGGTGAGCTCGATCATGCTGTCGACGTCAAAGGAGCCGATCTCGGCCTGCACGGCGAGTGCGTGGATGAAGCCGAGCGGGATGAAGACGATCAAGGCCAGCAGCAGCAGCGATGGCGCCCAGCGCACGTAGGTACGCCCGATCTGGGCATACATGGAGAGGATCTCCGCGCGACGACTCACGTCAGCGGTGGCGTCGCCGGCCGGAGGGGCGGCGGCCCCGCTCGGTCAGCTTCGCTTGAGCCGACTCACCCACGGGGACGCGCCGGGCATCGCCCAGGTCGGGAATCAGCAGTTCTTCGGCACAGCGACGGTGCCAGTGGTGGTGTTCGCTGCCGCCTAGGCGGAAGACGTACTGGACGACGACGTGCTCACTGCCGATCTCGATCTCGCCGTGGCAGGCCGGACAGCGGTAGAGCTTGCGCGAGATGCCGCGAATCAGCCAGGCCTCATCGCCCTCATCGGTGAGGCCGCGCACACTCCAGCGTTTGTCGGGCAGCCCGGCGAGCCCGCCCATGGGTCAGCGCCTTGAGAGCCAGGCGAAGCCAGCGGCCATCGCCAGGTTCGCAACGCCCGCCAGCCGCAAGGCCGCCTTGGCGCCCGGTCGGTTGATCGCCGGCGACTCAGCCCAGATCGCATCGGTGGCGATCTCGGTGCCACGCAGCCAGGCCAGTGCCCACCAGTCGCGTGGCTCGTTGCGCCGATCGGCGATTGCGTGGGCGGCGGCAAAGGTGAGCCAGATCGGCGCGCAGCGGCGAAAGAGGTGTTCCGCCTCGGGGGTGGGGTGGTCGTGCCCGAGTACCTTGAGGGTCGTCGCGGGCGCGAGCAGGGCGGAGCCGCCGAGCACCAGGTCGAAGGCGATCATGCTGCGGTTGTGGAGGCGCAGTGCTTCTTCGAGATCCATCGCAAGCGCAATCCAACCAGATGACGGAGAACGACGCGGGCAGAACGGTTCACCGATCATTGGAAGGGAAAGGCGAAGGTCCGACGAATCTGATCGCCGTGACCAAGACCGCGACCAAGACCGCCCCTCAGCTCAAGAGTCTTTCCGAGTACATCCAGGAGCGCTTCGATGAGTTCTCGCGCTCGCAGAAGGATGTTGCTCGCTACATCGTCGACCATCTCGACGAGGCAGCCTTCCTCACCGCCGAGGAGCTGGCCCGGAGAGCGAGCACCTCGTCATCGACGGTGGTGCGCTTCTCCCAGGCCCTCGGCTTCGAGGGTTACCCCGAGCTGCAGCAGGCGGCGATCGAGGAGTACCGCACGATCGGTGCGGCCAGCGGCAGTGCCAGCGCCGGAGCGCTCTTCTCCTTCGATCATTCCGAGCTTGAGGGCTCGCTGGGTGCGGATTACGCCAACCTCGAGGAAACGGCGCGCAAGCTGACCCGCGAGCAGGTCGACGGCGCGGTCGCCGCGTTGGCCGAAGCGCAGCGCGTGGTCATCGTCGGCGTCGACCAGATGGCCTTCTTCGCCAGTTATTTGCGGCACACCCTGAGCCTGCTCGACATCCGCGCCGAGATCGTCGCCAGCACCGGTGGTGAATCCCTGCAGCGGTTGGGCCGGATCGACGACGAAACGCTGGTCATCATCCTCTCCTCGGGCCGCGCCCATCCCCTGTTGCTGCGGGCGATGAAGCTGGCCCTGCACCGCGGCGCCCGCACGCTCGCTGTCTCCGACGCTTCTATGTCAGAGGTCGGCGAGCACGCCGAGCTGACCCTCTACTACTCCTCCAACAGCCCTTCCTTCGCCCGCTCCAACACGGCTTTGATGGCGCTTGTCCAGGCTCTGGCCCACGGCCTCTACGCCCGCGACGAAGACAGCCACAAAGACCGTATCCGTGCCTACAAGCTCAAGTAGCTCCGGCGCGTAGTATTCGCTCCCGTGACGGAGCGAGCGACATTCCGGCTGAAGACCGGCCTGGCGGAGATGCTGAAGGGCGGCGTGATCATGGACGTGGTCACGCCCGAGCAGGCACAGATCGCCGAGGCGGCGGGCGCCTGCGCCGTGATGGCGCTCGAGCGGGTGCCGGCCGACATTCGCAAGGACGGTGGCGTGGCGCGCATGTCCGATCCGGCGATGATCAAAGGAATCCAGGGGGCAGTGACGATTCCCGTGATGGCCAAGGCGCGTATAGGTCACTTTGCCGAGGCCCAGATCCTGCAGTCGCTCGAAGTCGACTACATCGATGAGTCGGAGGTCCTGACCCCGGCAGACGAGCACAATCACATCGACAAGTTCGCCTTCCAGGTGCCCTTTGTCTGCGGCGCTACGAATCTCGGCGAGGCGCTGCGGCGGATCGGCGAGGGTGCAGCGATGATTCGCTCCAAGGGCGAGGCTGGTACCGGCAACGTGGTCGAGGCGGTCCGTCACATGCGCGAGATCACCTCAGGAATCAAGCGCCTCGCGCAGCTTGGCCCCGAGGAGCTCGCCGGGGCTGCCAAACAGCATCAAGCGCCGCTTGAAGTCGTGCGCGAGGTGGCCGATAAGGGCCGCCTGCCCGTGCCCCTCTTCTGCGCTGGCGGCATCGCCACACCGGCCGACGCGGCGTTGATGATGCAGCTCGGCGCCGAAGGGAACTTCGTCGGCTCGGGCATCTTCAAGAGCGCCGATCCTGAGCGTCGTGCCAAGGCGATTGTCGAGGCGACCACGCATTTCAACGATCCCGAGCGGGTGGCGGCGGCCTCGATTGGTCTTGGCGAGGCGATGCCCGGTCTGGAGATCGCCGATTTGGCAGCGGCAGACGCCCTGCTACAGGACCGCGGAGCCTGAGCTGCGCATCGGAGTCCTAGCCGTCCAAGGGGGTTTTGAAGCCCACCTGAAGGTTCTGCGGCAGCTGGGCGCGGAAGTCAGCGAGGTGCGGGTTCCCGCCGACCTCGACGGGATCGATGGGCTCGTCATCCCCGGCGGCGAGAGCACGACGATCTCGATGGGCATCACCGCTGCTGGCCTTAGTCGGCCGATCAGGGATCGTCACGCCGCCGGTCTGCCGATATTCGGCACCTGCGCAGGGATGATTCTTTGCGACGACACGCACCTCGAATTGATCGATGCGACGGTCACCCGCAACGCCTTCGGTCGCCAGCTGCACAGCTTCGAGGCCGACCTCGAGGTCGAGGGACTCGGCGACGAGGCGCTGCGCGCGGTCTTCATCCGAGCACCCTGGGTGCAGCGCTGCGGGCCTGGGGTAGAAGTGCTTGCCTCATACGAGGGCCACCCCGTGACGATCCGCGAAGGGTCGGTCCTGGCCTGCGCGTTCCACCCGGAGTTGACGGACGATCCCCGGCTTCATGCCTATTTCATGGCGATGACTACGAGCTCACAAGCGAGCAGGAAGGAGGCGGCGACGTGAGGGACCCCCGGGCGACGAACCTGGCGAAAATCCTGGTCGGCTACTCAACCGCGGTGAAGGAGGGCGAGGTCGTCTCGATCAACGGTGATGTCGGCGCCGAGCCGTTGCTGCGCGCGATCTACGAGGAGGTACTGAAGGTCGGCGCACATCCAATTCTCAACGTCGGCCTCGACGGCCTGGCGGCGACTTATTACCAGCACGCCAGCGACGAGCAACTAGCGTGGATCTCGCCGCTGATGGAGTGGACGGTCGAGAACGCCGACGTGCGCATCGGCGTCGGCGCCAGCGCCAACACGCGCGAGCTCTCTGCTGTTCCGCCCGAGCGACAGACCCGCCGCCAGACGGCAACCGGCCCGGTGCTCAACCGGATGATGGAGCGCAGCGCGGCGGGCGAGTTTCGCTGGTGCTACACGCTTTACCCCACCAACGCCTACGCCTCTGGGGCAGAGATGAGCCTCGCCGACTACGAGGATTTCTACTTCGGCGCCTGTCTCGCCGACGACGGCGATCCCCTGACCGCCTGGCAGCGCGCCTCGACCGAGACTAAACGCCTTGCCGAGTGGGTCGAGGGGCACGAGGAGGTGCACATCACCGCGCCGGGCACCGACATCACGCTCGGCATCGCGAACCGCAAGTTCATTCCCTGCGACGGGCGCCACAACATGCCTGACGGTGAGTTCTTCACCGGACCCGTCGAGGACTCGGTCGAAGGGGAGGTGACCTTCCACCTACCCGCTGTGATCGGTGGCCGCGAGGTCTCCGGTGTGCGCCTGCGTTTCGAGTCGGGAAAGGTCGTAGACGCCAGCGCTGAGCGCGGCGAGGAGTTCCTCATCCAACTGCTCGATACCGACGAGGGCGCTCGCCGGCTGGGTGAGCTCGGCATCGGCACCAACTATGCGATCGACCGCGGCACGCTCGAGGTACTGCTCGACGAGAAGATCGGCGGCACGGTGCACATGGCGGTCGGCAAGTCCTATCCCGAGTCGGGCGGGGTCAACGACTCAGCCGTGCATACCGACCTGGTTTGCGACCTGCGCTTGGGTGGCAAGATCGAAGTCGACGGGACCGACTTCCAGGTGGACGGAAGGTTCGTCGTTTGAGCGAGCCCTGAGCGGCCTAGGACCAGATCAGGAAGGCGATGAATGCCGCGACGATCGCGATCGCCGCGATCACCGGCAGGACGAACTTTCTCAACGGGGCGTTCCAGCCGTGGTTTCGCACTTTCCACAGTGCCCAGAGGCTGGTCAGAACTAGTCCTACGCTGACCGCCACCAGGAAGACGAAGCTCAGCGCGTTGTCTTTTTCGGTCGGGACTTCCACGTTTGCGCCGAAGAGGCTCGCGATCAGTGTTGGGATCAGCACGACCGACGTTATGAACCCAGCGAAGAACTGAAAGCGCTCTGCTTGCTTCTGGTTGTAGTCGGCGAGCGCTTGCCTGACGATCTGAGAGGCCAGCCGGCAGTCCTTGTAGAGGGAGCGGACCTCGTCCCGGGCAAGGTCGTACCGCCTCTCCACTTCGGGTGGCGCGAGGTTCTCGGCCACCGGCGGGGTGTCGCCGGCGACACCCCCGAAGCGTCGCAGGACGAGCGAGATCGTCTGGTCGAGTTCCTGCGCGATCTCGGACAGCCGGTCGGCTCGCTCGGCGGTGAGACGTACCAGTCGCCGAAGCTCCTGTGGCCGAGGCTGTGTCTGGCCTCGGCCGGGACTGGTCAATCCGCGCGCCTCACTCTCGCCCTCGGCGAGGATCTTGCGGATCTCGTACGACACCCCGCGCGCCGTCGTCGCCTGATGGATGCCGATCGACTCGGCGAGCTGGCGGCCGCTCGGCATCGCTCGCAGAGGCAGGAACCTCCTTGGCACGATCAGGTCCACCTGGTTGAGAAGCGAGCACATCGAGGGATCCTCGTGATCCACATGAGTGCCGCAAGGGCGATCGGGGAGGCGCACCGTGATCACAACGTTCTTGACCACCGCGACGATCATTCGCAGCGTCACGTATGACCCGCTGGACTGGCGCGCTTCCGGTGCGTCGGGCAGGAAGCCGACGGCGGGGAAAGCCGTCAGTCGATCGCCGGTGGTCACCTTCTCGAGCTTGCTGCCAGCCTCGTCGTCCGGCGCCACGTCGCGAATCGTTCCCAGGACACCCCTCGTGTAGACGTACGGAAGGGCACGCAGGAATCTGCTGGTGGGGGGCTCGTCGTCGGCAAGGCACGGCTTGGGGGGCTCGATGCCCAGCGCCTTGAGCACCGCTCTCATCTTGGTCCAGTCCACCTCCGGGTTTGGCATGGACTTCCAGATGTCGAGCGAGCCAGAGAACCATTCGTACTCGACCTCGGTCAAGGAAGCGAGGGAGGTCTCGAGCCAAACCGTGTTTTCCTTCTTGGTGGCCTTGCGCAGCTTCTTTCGACCTTCGTCGCTGCACGGGTTGGGGACCTCGGTGTACTCGGGGCCATTCCAAACCGTGGCCCAGTCCGGCCGCAGCCACACACAGCCACTCACGAGGGGTTCGTCACTGCCGTTGACGAGCCCTCGATTCACGGGTGAGAGGCTATCTAATAAAAAAGTGTGCTGAGTAAGGTTGGGAGCGGCCAGCTGCCTACTGGTTGGGGATCGGCGATCCCGCCAAGAAGAAGAACCAGATAGTCAGACAGACGGCGGCGAGCAGCACGGAGCCCATCAGCACCGCCTCGACCACGGTCGTTTCGTCCGGCGCTGGGGGCGTATCACGCAGGCTCTTCAGCCAGGTGGGGCGCATCGGGGTCAGGCGATTGGTGCCAGTGATCTGTATGTAGAGCCGGTTAAGGCGGCCGATCAGCCAGGCGATCAAGAGGATCGAGACGATGATGCCGGCGGCGACGACGAAGTAGGGGCCCTCGCTGGGGAACTGGGTATGGGAGACCTTGGAGCCGATGTAGATCCAGCTCAGCGGAATCGCGGTCCAGAGCGAAAGCGCCGCTAGCAGCATGGCGAGGAAGACAAGGCTCGCGGCCAGGGTCTTGGCCGGTCCCGCTCTATGGGAGTCGGTGGCCATTTCCACATTCATAGAATGGCAGCTATGTCAGGACACTCGAAGTGGTCTTCCATTAAGCACAAGAAGGGCGCTGCGGATGCCAAGCGCGGCAAGCTCTTCACCAAGCTGGCTCGGGCGATCACCGTTGCGGCACGAGACGGAGGCGGCGATCCAGATGGCAATGCCGCATTGGCCACCGCGATCCAGAAGGCCCGCGATGCTTCGATGCCGAAGGACAACATTCAGCGCGCGATCGACCGCGGCAGTGGCGTTGGCAGCGACGCTGATGCAATCGAGCAGATCCTCTTCGAGGGCTATGGCCCGGGTGGGGCGGCTGTCCTTGTCGAGGCGCTGACCGACAACCGCAACCGCACCACCGCTGACGTGCGTCACGCCTTCACCAAGCACCACGGCAATCTCGGCGAGCCGGGCTCGGTCGCCTGGATCTTCGAGAAACGCGGTGTGGTCGTAGTCGACGGCGGCCGCTACGGCGAGGATGATCTGATCGTTGCGATCGATGCCGGGGCTGAGGACGTGCGTGAGGACGGCGAGCAGCTGCGGGTGATCTGCGAGCCGAGTGACCTCGGCGCTGTGGGCGAGGCGTTGGCGGGGGCTGGGGTGGAGGTTCAGTCGGCAGAGGTGACGATGGAGCCGAAGAACACGGTCGTAGTCAAGGGGACCGATGCGGAATGGTTGCTGAAACTGGTTGACGCGCTGGAGGACCACGACGACGTCAACGAGGTCCACGCCAACTTCGACGTGCCGGCGGAGATCATCGAGAAGCTGGCTGCTCAGGCGGCGTAGCGGAAGGCATCCGAGGCTCTTTCCAGAATCATTCCCTATGCAAGTCGTGGGGATCGATCTATGCAAGTCGTGATGGGGATCGATCCCGGCGCGGCCAATCTCGGCTTCGGCGTGGTGCGGATCGAGGGCAACCGCATGGTCGCCCTCGACGGTGGCGTGGTCGAGACCTCACCCGAAGAACCGATGGAGCGGCGCTTGGAGCGCATTCACAGCGCGCTCTCGGAGTTGCTTGAGTGGCACGAGCCGCGGGCGATGGCGCTCGAGGACCTCTACTTCGGCAAGAACGTGCACTCGGCGATGGCCGTTGGCCGGGCCAGCGGCGCGGCGATGCTGGCCGCCGCCCAGCGCGGTGTGCGCTGCTTTACCTATACGCCGCAGGCGATCAAGATGGCGGTTTGCGGCTCGGGAGCGGCTGGCAAGCAGCAGGTTCAACGCATGGTCGGCACGCTGCTCGGCCTACCCGAGCCACCGAGCCCGGACCATGCCGCCGATGCCCTGGCGGTGGCGATCTGCCACGGTGGCGCCACTGGACGAATGGCGGCCGAGCAGGGGGCGACTGAAGAGATTGCGCAGAGGCTGGCGGGATGATCGCTGCGGTCCGCGGGGAAGTCATGGTGCGGCGGCCCGGCCACGTAGTCATTGACGCCGGCGGGGTCGGCTACCGGCTCGCCGTCTCGGCGGAGACACTGAAGGCCGTGCCAGCCACCGGCCGTGAGGTCTTCCTGCACGCCGAGTTGATCCCCCGCGATGATGCGCTCGCCCTTTTCGGCTTCGCCTCTGAGGAGGAGCGCGACCTTTTCGGCGAGCTGATCTCGGTCAGTGGCGTTGGTCCCAAGGTTGCTTTGGCGGCGCTCTCCGGTGGTCCGGCGCGGGAGCTGTTGCGGGCGATCGCCTCGGGCGACGCGAAGCGCTTCCAGGCCGTACCGGGAATCGGCAAGCGGACCTCGGAACGAATCATCGTCGAGTTGCGCGAGAAGGTCGCTGGGGCGCTCGAAGAGGAGGTTGCTCTGGCAGCTGGCGAGGTCGACGCTCGCGGCCTCGCCCGTGACGGCCTGGTCAATCTCGGCTACGCGCCGCTTGAAGCTGAGCAGCTTCTTGAGGGGATCGAGAGCGATGACGCCGAGCAGCTGATCGCCACAGCGCTACGCAAGGCGGGCACCTCAAGGAGCAAGGCGTGAGCGAGAAGCGCATCCGCACGCCGGGCATCGACGGTCCACTGCCCCCGGGTGAGGAGGAGGAAGGGGTGGCGTTCGAGGACGTGCGCGTCCACGACGCGCGGGCCGATGTCCCGGACGAGGATCTCGATCGCTCCCTGCGCCCGCGACGCCTGTCCGAGTTCGTCAACCAGGAACAGGTCACCGCGCAGCTGACCATCTTCATCGAAGCGGCGCGCAAACGAGGAGAGCCGCTAGATCACGTGTTGCTCGCCGGCCCACCGGGACTCGGCAAGACCTCGCTGGCTCACATCGTCGCCGAGGAGATGGGCGTGCCGATGGTGCAGACCGCGGGCCCAGCGCTCGAGCGAAAGGCAGACGTGGCCTCTTTTCTCACCGCCCTGGAGCCGGGCAGCGTCTTCTTCGTCGATGAGATCCATCGGCTCGGACGGGCCGTCGAGGAGACCCTCTACCCGGCGATGGAGGACGGTGAGCTGCCGGTCGTGCTTGGCCAGGGAGCAGGCGCGCGCACGGTCACTCTGCCGTTGCCGCCCTTCACGCTGATCGGCGCTACGACCCGGGCCGGCCTGCTGACCACGCCGTTGCGCGATCGCTTCGGGCTCTCGCACAGGGTTGAGCACTACAGCCCCGAGCACCTCGCCCAAATCATCTCCCGATCGGCTGGCATCCTCGGGGTCGCGATCGACGATGAGGGCGCGCGGACGATCGCCGAGCGCTCGCGGGGCACGCCACGTGTCGCCAATCGCCTGCTCAAGCGAGTGCGCGATTTCGCCCAGGTGAAGGAGCAGGGTTCGATTGATGCGGGGGTTGCCGCCGCGGCCCTGGAGATGCTTGAGGTCGATGCCGGCGGGCTTGACCGCTCCGATCGCGCGCTGCTCGACACCGTGGCGACCAAGTTCGGCGGTGGGCCGGTCGGACTCTCGACTCTTGCCGTTGCAATCGGCGAGGAGGCGGACACGATCGAGGACGTGCTGGAGCCCTATCTGTTGCAGCAGGGCCTGCTCAAGCGCACCCCCCGCGGTCGGGTAATCACCCAGCGCGCCTACGACCATCTGGGCCTGCCGGTCCCCGATGGCGCAAGAAGCCTCTTCTAAAAGCGACTCTCAGTAACCTGAGAGGCGTGCCGTTCTTCATCTGCCCCAACTGCGGCCACCGGGAGGTCAGCGCCGAGCGCACGGCGGGCTTCAGCGCGCGCCCGAAGGGCTGCTCGAAATGCGACTTCGGCTTCGTTTTTGAGCTGCTCGACGACTACTACCCGGCGCCCAACGCGGCCTTCTTCGTCTGTGATCAGAAAGCACGGGTGATTGACGCCGGGCGGGGCAGCTACGAGCTCACCGGGCTCACCGACGAGGATGTGATCGGTAGGCCTGTACAAGAGGTGCTGGGACTGCAGTGGCGCGAGGAGGCCAAGGTCCCCGGTGATGATCGCAACAGCAGCGCTGGCGATCCGATCGAAACTTCGCTTGAGTGGGGTGTGCGTTCGCTTGGCAAGCGCGTCTCGGTCAACGCCGAGGGCGACCTGCCGGCCGAGGCGGTCGCCGACGTCTTCCCCGCCTACGACGATGACGGAGGACTGTTGATCGTCCTCACCCCAGAGGACTAGGCCGATGACGAGGGGGTGGGGGCGCCGATGAGGAAAATGGGACGCTGGAACGTCTTCGTGCTGATCTTCGTGGCCGGCCTGATCGCCGCCTCGCTGGTGGTGATCAACTCGGTCTCGACCAAGCTTGGCCTCGACCTCAAGGGCGGCGTCGAACTGATCTACCAGGGCACGCCGACCAACCAGGTCGAGGAGGTGAGCGGCGAGGACATCGAGCGTTCGATTGAGATCATCCGCGAGCGGATCGACGAGTTCGGTGTCGCCGAGCCCGAGGTCGCCCGTCTAGGCACGGACGGCATCTCGGTCAGCCTGCCCAACGTCAGCAATGCGCAGCGGGCGATCGACCAGGTCGGTACCACCGCGCAGCTCTTCTTCTACGACTGGGAACCCAACCTGATCGGCCGCGAGAAGGTGATCGGCGGTCGGCCCGGCGCCGAACCACCGCAGGCGGCGGTCACCGCGGCGATCGAAGAATGGCAGGAAGCTGGGCGGGCAACTTCGAGGTTCCAAGACCAGCAGCTGATCTACTCGGGCGCCTTCCCCACCGCCTTCGCGGCTGCCACGCTGGCTTCCGAACAGAAGCCCGAACCGGACTGCACCGATTGCTCCACTAGTCGACCGCGCTACTACCTCTTTACGAAAGGAACTGAGAAAGAGGCTGACGGTACCCCCGCGAAACTGCCGGAGCTGATCGCTGGGCCGGAGTTCGCCAAGCAGGACCTTTACGTAAAGCCGACCGGCGAGAAGCGGCCCAAGAAAGGGACCGTGCTCGAAGTCCCACCGGGCACGGTGGTCGTCTCGGAGAAGCCCAGCGACCGCTCGGGCCAGGTGATTGAGAACGCTGAGCCGGGCTGGTACGCGCTGCGCGATCGGCCGGCGCTTTCCGGCCTGGAAATCACCGACCCCAAGCAGGAATTCGACGAACTCAACCAGCCCAACGTCAGCTTTAAATTCACCGACGAGGGGCGCCAGGCCTTCCAGGAGGTCACCCGCAAGATCGCCCAACGTGGCGCCGCCTCGGCGATCGGCTTGAGCAGTGAAAAAAGCGCTGAAGAAAACTCCGGGCGCTTCGCAGTGGTGCTCGACAACGAAGTCAAGACGCGACCGATTATCAACTACGCCGACAACCCGGACGGCATCGATGGCCGCACCGGTGCCCAGATCTCCGGCGGCTTCACCAGCATCACCGACGCCCAGGATCTAGCGACCGTGCTGCAGATCGGCGCCCTGCCGATCAACCTCAAGCTAATCAGCCAGTCCGAGGTCTCGGCGACGCTCGGCGAACAGGCACTCGACCAGGGTCTACGCGCCGGCCTCATCGGCCTCTTCCTGGTGATCCTCTTCCTGATCTTCTACTACCGCTTCCTAGGCGTGATTGCGGTCCTCGGCCTGGCGGTTTACGCGATTTTCTTCTTCGCGCTGATCAAGCTGATTCCGATCACGATGACCCTGCCGGGCATCGCCGGCATGATCCTCACGATCGGCGTCGCGGCCGATTCCAACATCATCATCTTCGAGCGGATCAAGGAGGAGGTGCGCGCCGGGCGCAGCCTCTCCGCGGCGATCCCCGTGGGCTACAGGCGTGGCATCGGGACGATCATCGATGCCAATGTGATCACGCTGCTGACTGCGTTCATCCTCTTCGTGCTGGCGACCGCTGGAGTCAAGGGCTTCGCTTTCGTCCTCGGCGTCGGCACCCTGGTCTCACTCTTCACCGCGGTTGTCTTCACCCAGGCGCTGCTCGCCGCCTTCGGCCGCACTCGTCTACTCAACTCACCCGGCCTGCTCGGCGCCGGCGGCGGGGAGGACAATCGCGCCCGATGGCATTTCGACTTCATCGGTGCCAGTCGCTGGTTCTTCTCGGTTTCGGGCGCGATCCTAGTCGTCGGGGCGCTCTCGCTCGCCACTAACCAGCTCAACCTGGGCATCGATTTCGAGTCCGGCTCGCGGCTCAACTTCGCGCCCGAGCGCAGCGCCAGCGTCGAGGACGTGCGCGGCGCACTCGAGCAGCAGGGGCTTAGTGACGCGGAGATCCAGGAGACCGATGACGAGCAGTTCGGCGACGGGTTCCAGATCCAGGCGAAGGAGTTGCAACCTGGCGGTGTGGCGGAGGTGCGGAGCGCGCTGGAGTCGGAATTTGGCATTAAGCCAGGCAGCTTCGAAAACACCAGCGTCGGGCCGACCTTCGGCGAGCAGGTGGCGCGCAGCGCGATCTACGCGATCATCTTCTCGCTGCTGCTGATCTCGGCCTACGTGGCCTTCCGCTTTGAGGCGAAGTACGCCGTACCAGTGCTGATCGCAGTGGCGCACGACATCCTGATCACCGCCGGCGTCTATTCGCTCACCGACCGTGAGGTATCGAGTGCCACGGTGGCGGCCTTCCTGACGATTCTCGGCTATTCGCTCTATGACACGATCATCGTCTTCGACCGAATACGCGAGAACGTGCCGCGCATGCCGCGGGCGGCCTTTTCGCAGATCGTCAACCGCTCGATGAGTGAGGTGCTCACCCGTTCGCTGATCACGGGTCTGTCCTCGGTCTTCCTAGTCACCGTGCTGCTCATCTTCGGCGGCGCCACCCTGCAGGACTTTGCCTTCGCGATGATGGTCGGCATCCTCTCGGGTACCTACTCGTCGATCTTCATCGCTTCACCCGTGCTCAACGCCTGGAAGGAACGCGAGCCGAATTTCGTGCGCCGGCGCGAGCGGATCGCCGCGGCGCACGGCAGCGTGCCGGCCTTCGCCGATGAGCTCGAAATGGCAAAGCTCGGCGATGAGGATGAAGTGACCGACGTAGAGCTGGAGGAGGAGATCGCTGCCCAGCGTGAAGAGCAGCCGAAGGCGAGCGCTGTGGCCACGGTCGAGCCAGAGCCCGATGGCGGAGGACCGTCGAGCAACGGCGAGCCACCGGAGGCGGCTGATCCAGCTACGGCGGCGCGCCGCGAGCGCAACGAGCGGCGGCGGGAACGCCGCCAACAGCGGCGCAAACACGGGAGGCGACGTTAAATGGCGCTAGTTGTCTGGTTCACGATGGGTCTCGCCCTCTGGCACTTCACAGTCTTCCTGCCCGACCGCTTCTGGCAGGGCATCGTTGGCGCCCTGCTCGGGGCCACCACGGGCGCTGTCGTCTTTGGCGCGATTGTCCACGCAGCCTCGGGCCGCGGCCTGGGCGACACCGACCTGCTCACCGCCCTGATCGCTATCCCCGGCACAGCGATCGGCCTCGCCGTTGTCTACGCAATCGGTGCGCGTCAAGAGCAGGCCACAAAGCAGCTCGCTTAGCAGGCACGAAGTAGCTGGATTTTCCGTCCAATAGGCCGCGGAAAATCCATCTGATGAGATGACCAGTCTGCTGGCATGGCGAAGACCCTGCATGCCTACAAGGCCGAGCCTTTCTCATACGCGGAGGCGCGGACGATCTCGGTTGAGCTTGAGGTGAGCGATCCGGTCGCGATCGCGCTTGTGCGTCGCGGATACCGCACGCCCGAGGAAGCACGAGCTTTTCTCGAAGCAGACGAGTCGCATGATCCGAGCGAGTTCAACTCGATGGGAGCTGCGGTAGAGCTGGTGCTCGGCGCCGTCGAAGCAGGCGCCCAGATCACCGTGCACGGCGACTTCGACGTCGACGGCGTCTGCGCCACAGCTCTGCTGGTCGGCACGCTCCGCGAGCTGGGTGCCAAATGCGACTGGCTGATTCCCGACCGCCTCGCTGACGGCTATGGCCTCAGCGCTGAGAACGTCGCCAAGCTTGTTGAGCGCGGCACTGAGCTTTTGATCACCGTCGATTGCGGCATCACAGCAGTCGAGGAGATCAAGCTTGCCCGAAGTCTGGGTATGGAGGCGATCGTCACGGACCACCACCAGCCTGGTGAAGAGCTGCCGGAGTGCACGATCCTCCATCCGGAAGTCGACGGTTATCCGTTCGAGAGTCTCTGCGGTACTGCGGTTGCTTGGAAGCTTGCGTGTGCGGTGAAGGAGGCGTCGAGTGGGGATTCCCCAGGCCCGCTTTCGCGGGGAGTTCCTGGAGAACCCCCACTCGACGCCTCCTCTAGCGCCGACCGCGATCTTGATCTGGTCGCCTTGGCCACGGTCGCGGATGTCGTGCCGCTGGTCGGTGAGAACCGGGCGCTGGTCAAGCGGGGACTGGAGGAGGTGAGGCGGGCTCAGCGGCCGGGGATGCGTGCGCTGCTAGCTGTCGCCAAGGTGGAGCCGTCACGCCTCGATGAGGGTGATCTGGCTTTCAAGTTGGGGCCGAGGATCAATGCGGCAGGCAGGCTTTATCGCGCAGACGCTGGGGTGGAGCTTTTTCTTACTGAGGACGCTGCGCGAGCGGAGCAAATCGCGGTCGAGCTGAGCAAGGCCAATAGCGAGCGGCGTAGTACGGAGCGTGAGGTTGCCAATGCGGCGGAAGCAGCGCTGCGCGAGCTGCCGGAGGAGCTGCGTGAGGCGCCGGCGATCGTGGTTGCTGGGCATGGCTGGCACCCAGGGGTGATCGGGATTGTCGCGTCGCGGCTGGTGGAGAAGCACCACAAGCCGACCGTGGTGATCTCACTGGATGGCGAGGGTGGAGGCAGGGGGTCCGGGCGCAGCATCTCGGGCTTCGATCTATTGGCAGGTCTTGAGGCTTGTAGCGACCACTTGACGGGCTTTGGTGGACACAAGGCCGCCGCCGGCTTGGAGCTGGAGAAATCCAACCTGGAGGCGTTCCGGACAGCATTCGCCGCCTATGCGGCTTCCGTGCTCGGCCCCGAGGACCTGAAGCGCACCGAGCGGATCGACGCGATTGTTGGCGGGGCCTCGCTAGGGCTCGACTTGGCCGAGGAGCTGCGCCAGCTGGCGCCGTTTGGGATGGGCAATCCCGCGGTGCGGCTGCTGGTTCCCTCCGCCCGGGTACGCGACGTGCGGCAGATGGGAGAGGGCAAGCATTCACGCTTCAGCCTGCACAGCGGCTCGCACCGCGCGCTGGGTGTTGCCTTCGGCCGTCCGACCCTGGGGGTGGGCGAGGATGACCTCGTCGATGTCGCCGTACGGCTCGACGTCAATCACTGGAACGGCGCCATCGAGCCCCAGGTCATCCTGCGGGAGCTCTATCCCCTGGAGGCGGGCGAGCGAGCCGAGGATGCCGAGCAGTGGTGGCGCCGCTTTGAGGCAGAGATGGCGCGGGAGCCAGGTGAGTGGCCGCAGGCGCAGCCCGCCCCCGCGACTGTGCACAAGCGCCGTGTCCTGGCTAGCGGCAACGCCCCCGCCGCGGTCGCCGGTGAGCTTGCCTCCTGCGGCGAGCCGGTGCTGGTGCTTTGCGCCGACAGCGATCTGCGCGCTCCCATGGCTCGTGACGGGATCGAGCTACTGGACTACGCAGAGCTCGAGCAGGCGCCAGAGCCAGCCGCCGAGCACACCCACGTCGTCGTCGCTGACCCACCACCCTTCGCCAATCTCGAGTCGATCGCGGCGCATGCGAAGCGGGAGGATGCCTACCTCCACCGTGCCTGGGGCGAGGCCGAGTGGCGCTTTTCCCTCAGCGTCCTCGCCGCCCGGTTGGCACAGCGCGCGACCCTCGCTGCCGTCTATCGCGAGCTGCGCGACAGGGGAGAGCTAGGCGGCGAAGAACTGCGCGCGGCCCTAGCCGGCAGGGGCGCACGGCGGCTTGGTCCCGAGGGCGCAGCCCGTTGCTTCCGGGTTCTCTTCGAGCTCGGCCTCCTGCAGGGAGAGCCCGGCGGCGGCGATGGCCTGGTCGGGGTCGTATCCTCAGAGGACACCGATCTCGAGCGCTCGCCGGCCTACCGTGCCTACAGCGCCCGTTTCCAGGAGGGTCAACGATTCCTCGAAGGGCAGAGACAGCCGTAGCAACCAAGGAGCTCCTCGGAGACCTCTTCGCCGTGGTCGAGGAGTTCGATTCGCCTGCGGGTGAAAACGGCAACGGCGTGGCCAGCGATGTCGATGTGGCCGCCTCGCTGGCGGCGATCGACCGCGCCGCGGTCACCCGTGCCTTTGACTTCGCCTGCGATCGCCATGCCGACCAGCTGCGCCGCTCGGGGGACGAGTTCATCACCCATCCGGTCGGCGTGGCGCAGATCTGCGCCGGCATGCGGCTCGACACCGAGACGCTCTGCGCGGCCCTGTTGCACGACACAGTCGAGGACACCAGTGCCAGCCTCGAGGAGATCCACGCAGAGTTCGGCGAGGAGATCGCTCAGCTAGTCGACGGTGTCACCAAGCTGACCGGGATCGCCTTCGAGAGCCGCGACGAGCGGCAGGCCGAGAACTACCGCAAGATGATGGTGGCGATGGCCACCGACGTCAGGGTGATCCTGATCAAGCTGGCCGACCGCTTGCACAACATGCGCACTCTGGGCGCCCTGCCCAAGCAGAAGCAGATGATCAAGTCGCGCGAGACGCTGGAGATCTACGCGCCACTCGCCCACCGGCTGGGGATCCACGCGATCAAGTGGGAGCTGGAGGACCTCGCTTTCGCCACCCTGCACCCGCGCAAGTACGCGGAGATCAAGAAGTTGGTCTCACAGCAGCGCGATGAGCGCGAGACCTACGTTGCCGACGCTGGTCGCTTCCTCAACCACGAGCTTGCCGATGTTGGGATCGAGGCCGAGATTTCCGGCCGCGCCAAGCACTTCTACTCGATCTACACGAAGATGACCAAGAAGGGGCGCGAGTTCAACGAGATCTTCGATCTCACCGCGATGCGGGTCATCGTCGGCTCGGTGAAGGACTGCTACGGCGCAATTGGCGTCATCCACTCGCTCTGGAAGCCGCTACCGGGCCGTTTCAAGGACTGGATCGCGATGCCCAAGCCGAACATGTACCAGGCACTGCACACAACGGTGATCGGACCGGAAGGTAAGCCCCTGGAGATTCAGATCCGCACCGAGGAGATGCACAAGCTGGCCGAGTACGGGATCGCCGCCCACGTTGCCTACAAGGAGGGGGGTGTCGCCGATCCGCGCCGCGAGAAGATGACTTGGCTGCGCCAGCTGGTCGAGACCGAGGGCGATCAGGACCCGGCCGAGTTCCTCGAGTCGCTGCGCGTCGACCTCTTCGAGGATGAAGTCTTCGTCTTCACGCCGAAGGGCGAGGTGAAGAACCTCTCAGCTGGCTCGACGCCGCTCGATTTCGCCTACGCCGTGCATACCGATGTCGGCCATGCCTGCGTCGGTGCCAAGGTCAACGGCTCGATCGTGCCGCTGCATTACCAGCTGCGCTCCGGCGACATCGTCGAGGTACTCACTGCCAAGCAGAAGCGTGGCCCCTCACGCGACTGGCTGAAGTTGGTGCGTACCAGCCGTGCCCGCAACAAGATCCGTGCCTTTTTCAAGGAGGAGAGCCGCGAGGACGCCGAGCGTAAGGGTCGTGAAGGGCTCGAAGAAGCGTTGCGCACTCGCGGCCTGCCGATGCAGAAGGTGGCTGCCTCGCCGCTGCTCGTCGACGTGATCCGCGAGATGGGCTTCCGTAAGGCGACCGAGTTCTACATCGCCCTCGGACAGGGCAAGGTCTCGACCAAGGCGGTCGCCAACAAGTTGATGCAGCGCCTCAAGGCAGGTGAGGCAGTGGAGGAGGCCGATCCGCTGGGAATCGGCGGAGGCCACCGCGAGGACAAGGCGCGGCGCACCAAGGATGCCTCCAATTACGGCATCCGCGTCAAGGGGGCGGTAAGCAACGTCGCCGTGCGGCTCGCCAAGTGCTGTCGGCCGGTGCCCGGCGACGAGATCGCCGGCTACGTCTCGCTTGGCCGGGGGATCACAATCCACCGCACCGACTGCAAGAATATGAAGGCCCTCAAGCGAGCGCCGGAACGCTTCGTCGAGGTCGGCTGGGACGGCGACAACGAGTCCTCCTATCGGGTCGAGCTGCAGATCGACGCGCACGATCGCACCCGCTTGCTGGAGGACCTCTCGCGCACCTTCTCCGAGGCGGGCATCAACATCATCGGCGCGACTTGTACGACCAACCACCCGATGGTGAAGAACACCTTCGTGGTCGAGGTGGGCGACACCGAGCAGCTAAAGAACTGCATCGCCCGGCTGCGCAATGTGGAGAGCGTCTTCGACGCCTACCGGATCACGCCAGCCTGATCAGGAAATCACTGTGAGGGCGCCGGGGTCGACGCGCAGCTCCATGTGGGTCTTCTCGCCGATGTAGTCACCGTCGACCTGTACCGGGAAGGGGCGGGTGACGCCGTCCTTGGTCTCCGAGGCGGAGGCGATCGTCGCCTCGGTGATCGCGGCGAAGTGCTCGATCTGGCGATGCCTCGCCGCCGGGCTCTTCTCGCTGAAGATGCGCGGAATCAGGGTCGGCATGTCGCGCTGCGCCGCACGCTTGAGTACGCCCAGCGCGAGGTGCCCGTCGTCGAAGGCGACCCCCTCGCAGACGCGCACCGGGCGGCTGGCAAAGTAGGTGAAGGGGTCGGAGTTCTGGGCTAGCGCGGTGACACCCTCGGCGTGCTCGCCATCTCCGGTCTCGACTCGCAGGCAAACCGGGTTGTAGAGGTAGGAGCGGTAGAAAGCCGAGACCGCCGCCCAGGTGAAGTAGTACGGGCCGGCCGCCGACTTGAGCCGCGGATGGGCGTCGACACGCTTAACGACCGTGGCGTCGATACCAGCCCCGCAGGAGAAGACGAAGTGACGGCCGTCGACCTTGCCCAGGTCGATGCGCCGCGGTTGCCACTCATCGACCAGGGCCAGCAGGTGCTCGGTTGCGTCGACCACGTCGTTGGGGATGCCCAGGGTGCGGCAGACGACGTTGGTTGAGCCGCCGGGCAGGACGGAGACCGGTACGTCAGTGCCGGCGAGCCCGTTGGCGACCTCGTTGAGCGTGCCGTCGCCGCCGAAGGCGACCACCACGTCGTAGCCGTGGTCGCGCACCTCGCGACCGATCTCGGTGGCGTGGTTCTGCGCCTCGGTCATGATCGTTTCCACCTCGTAGCGACCCTGCAGCGCGTAGACGACGAGGTTCTTCAGCCGGTCGGAGACCGTCGTCGCGTAGGGGTTGACGATGATCAGCATGCGCTTCTTGGCGGAGCGGCGGCTACCCGGTCGTCTCATAGCGGATCACCTCCCCGTCGCTGGCTTCGCGCGCGCGGCCCTCGTTGACGAGCAGATCGGTGTGGCCGATCACCTCGGAGAGGGTGAGGAAGGCCTGGGTGACGGCGACGTTGCCCCAGATCGCCTGGGCGATCTCGTAGCCACTGCGGGGCTGCTCGGCGATCAGCTTGAAGATCTTCTCCTTGCGTCGCTCGTGCTTGGCAATGCGGTCATCGATCAGGGCGACATGGTCGACGACCGGCTCGCCGTGGCCAGAGAGGACGATCTCGGCCGGCATCTCGCGCGTCTTGCGCATCGATTCGATGTAGGTGACGAGCGCCTGAGGACGCTCGGTCGAGCCGTCCAGGGGCCGGCTGATCAGCGGGTTGGAGGAGATGTGGGCGATCAGGTGGTCGGCGGCGATCAGGATCTTGCGCTGTGCGTCCCAGAAGACCGTGTCGGAGGGGCTGTGGCCGGGGCGGTGGATCGCCTGCAGGGTGCGATCGCGGAAGGGCAGGGCCTGGCCGTCCGCGAACGGCTGCGTCACCTCGACGTGCGAGCCCCAGCCGCGGAAGCTGCGCGAGACGCTGCGCAGGGCGACGGTCACCTCCTCGGGGATGCCGTTGCGGATCATCAGCTCGACCGCGAAACGATCCTCGGCCTCGGCGTCCTCATCGAAGTTAGCCAGCCGCTCGCTGGCGATGCCCAGCGCTGCCACCTTGGCGCCGGAGCGCTGCACGACGATCTCCGCCAGGCCGAGGTGGTCGATGTGCTGGTGGGTGATGACGAGCAGCTCGAGGTCGTCGATCGAGTGGCCGCGCTCCGCAAGCTGGGACTGCAGCTCGTCGAGCGCCTTGCCCGAGTTGGGGCCGGTGTCGACCAGGGTCAGCGGCTCGTCCTCGATCAGGTAGCAGTTGACCCGTCCGACGGCAAAGGGTGTGGGGATGCGCAGGCAGTGGATTCCGGCCAGCGCCGCCTGCTCCAGCGCCTCCTCGGGAGTCAGCCCGCTCACGCGCGGATCAGTCCGAGGACCTCGTCGCGCTTGGCTTCCATGTCCCCACGTGAGACCAACGACTCGAGGTTGAGTCGCAGTAGTGGCTCGGTATTGGAGGGACGTACGTTGAAGTGCCACTCCTCGTAATCGACCGAGATGCCGTCGAGGGTCGCCTGTTGGCCGTCGCTGTAGCGCGCGGCGATCTCGGCGATCTTCGCCGTGGGGTCGGCGACCTCGGAGTTGATCTCGCCGGAGATGAAGTAACGCGAGCGGAACTCGGCCATCAGCTCGGCCAGCGAGCGACCGTCGACGGAGAGCAGCTCCAGCATCAGCAAGGCGGGAATCGTCCCCGAGTCGGCGCACCAGAAGTCGCGGAAGTAGTAGTGGCCGGAGACCTCGCCGCCGAAGACGGCGCTCTCCTCGCGCATGCGCTGCTTGAAGAAGGCGTGGCCGACCCGGGAGAGATCCGAGCGACCGCCCTCGGCGGCGACCAGGTCGGGCACGGCGCGGCTCGAGCGCGGGTCGTAGAGGATCGTCGCGCCGGGGTTCTTGGCGAGGGCCGCCCGGGCCAGCAGGGCGCAGATGAAGTCGCCGTCGCAGAACTCGCCGCTGCCGTCGATGAAGAAGCAGCGGTCCGCGTCGCCGTCCCAGGCGATGCCCAGGTCGGCGCCGGTCGCCCGCACCCGCTCGATGATCATCTCCCGGTTCTCGGGCAGCAGCGGGTTGGGTTCGTGGTCGGGGAACTCGCCGTCGGGCTGGAAGTACATCTCCTCGAGCCGGAGGCCGAGCCCGTGCAGGGTCGGCCCGACCATCGGCCCGGCCATGCCGTTGCCCCCGTCGACCACCACCTTCATCGGGGTCACCTTGGCCGGGTCGATGAAAGAGAGGGCGTGGGCGCGGTACTCCTCCCAGATGTCGACCTCCTCGAGAGAGCCGCCACCGGGCGCGTGACCCAGGCCAGCTTCGATCTCGTCCCGCACGTCGCCGATGCCGGCGTCGCCGGAGAGCGGCAGGGCCCCCTCGCGGACCAGCTTGACGCCGGTGTAGGCCTTGGGGTTATGCGAGGCGGTGACCATCGCGCCGCCGTCGAGCTCGCGCGAGCCGACCAGGTGGTAGAGCATCTCGGTGGCGACCATGCCGGCGTCGAGCACTGTCGCCCCCTCGAAGATCAACCCGTCGCGCAGCTCGGCGGCCATCTCCGGCGCGGTGAGCCGCATGTCGCGGCCGAGGCCGACCCGCAGCTCGCTCGTCTGCTTGCCGCGCAAGCGGGCCAGCACCCGGGCGAAGGCGCGGCCGATCGCATGCGCGGTGGTCGCGTCCATTTCTTCGCCGTAAAGGCCGCGAATGTCATAGGCCTTGAAGATGCCGGGCGGGGCCAGGGTCGACTGTTCGCTCAAAACGCCTCCTTCAGCGCCGCGTAGCTCTGCTCGAGGGTCTGCGGCATGACCTTCGTGTCGGCGACCACCGGCATGAAGTTGGTGTCGCCACCCCAGCGCGGCACGACGTGCATGTGGATGTGGTGCTCGACCCCGGCGCCGGCGACCCGCCCCTGGTTGAAGCCGACGTTGTAGCCGTGCGGGTCGTAGACGTCCTCGAGCCGGCGCATCGCCTGCTGGGCGAGGCCCATCATCTCGGCGACCGTCTCCGGCGCCAGGTCCTGGATGCGCCCGATGTGCTCGTAGGGTGCCACCATCAGGTGCCCGTTCGTATACGGGAAGAGGTTGAGGATGACGAAGCAGCGCTCGCCGCGGTGGACGATCAAGTTGGCCTCGTCATCCTCTGCGGCCGGCTTGGCGCAGAAGATGCAGTCCTCCTCGATGTCCTTGGCTGCGTCCTTCACGTAGGCGAGGCGCCAGGGCGCCCAGATGCGGAAATTTGCCACGCCTCGCATCCTATGTAAGACCAAGCCGCCCCCGGACGCGGAAACACAGACGCGAGATCGCCGGGTGTGACGAGCGCGTCTGTGTGAGAGCAGAGGAGGCGGCGCCTGATCAGAGCCAGCCGCGATTGCGGAAGTAACCGACCATCGCGAGGAGGATCGTCACCATCGCGCCGAGCAGGATCCAGAAGGCGGTTGTGTCGCCCTCGCCGGGTACGTGCACGTTGGCCCCCCAGATGCTGGCGATCAGGGTCAGCGGTAGGACGATGACGCTGATCGAGGTGAGCACGCGGAGGATGTCGTTGACCCGGTGCGAGATCACCGACTCGTTGGTCTCGGCCAGCGCCTCGACCACCTCCTTGTAGTTCTCCAGCATGTCCCAGATGCGCTCGTGGGCATCGACGATGTCGTCGAAGTAGATCTCCAGGTCGAGGTCGGTGGCCAAGTAGCGCTGCTTGACTCTCTCCAGGTCGCGCAGCACCGGGCGCTGCGGGCGGATCACCTTGCGGAAGTTGATGATCTCCTGCTTGACGTTGGAGATGTCACGGACGACCTCCTCGGAGCGCCCCTCGAAGATGTCGTCCTCGAGCGCGTCGAGCTTGTTGCCGATCTTGCGCAGCATCGGGAAGCAGTAGTCGAAGCTGTCGTCGACGAGCCGGTAGAGCAGGTAGCCGGAGCCGCGCGAGAAGAGCTGCTCGCGCAGCTCCTCCTTGGCGCGGCAGCGCTCGAAGAGGTACTCGACCGGCTGCAGGGGCTGGTTGGGGATCGTCACCAGGTAGCCAGGGCCGACGAAGAGATCGAGCTCGCCGGTGCCCAGCCGTCCGGCTGCGGGGTCGAAGACGGGGAAGTGGAGGACGATGAAGAGGTAGTCGTCGTAGACGTCGATCTTCGGTCGCTGGTTGCGCGAGAGCACGTCCTCGAGGTCGAGGGCGTGGAAGTCGAAGTTCTCCTCCAGCCAGGCACGCTCCAGCCCACCCGGTCGCTCGATGTTGACCCAGCGCAGGCCAGCAGAGTCGATTTGCTCGACTCTAGGCGTCTGCGGCTCAGCCTGGGCAGTGGCCGGGACGAGCTCGCCGCGCCGCGCTGCCCGTCGCAGCCTCGGCTTCGGAAGGTTCGGCATCGCTCTGGCTCCTCGGCTCGACAGGCATAGCGAGACTAGGTTAGCCGTCGATCCCGGTACGCGATGGGCGAGATTTCCCCTGGTAAGGTTCATCCCTACATAAGCGCCACATCTAGAGGGGTGGAGGGACTGGCCCGTAGAAGCCCCGGCAACCATCTCGAACCTTCGGGTTCGGGGCAGGTGCCAACTCCAGCAGGTCGATGTTAGGCCTGGAAGATGTGGGGAAGAGTCCGATCGGACCTCTGCCCCACAGGCGGAGGTTTTTTCGTAGGCGACGGAAAGCGAGATCGGATGGCAATTGAGAACCTGAAGTGCAAGGAGTGCGGGGCGACCTATGACCTCGGCGCCCATTTCGCCTGTGAAAGTTGCTTCGGCCCGCTGGAAGTCGCCTATGACTTCTCGGCGCTCGACCCGGCCGAGACCAAGCGCAAGATCCAGGCTGGCTCGCAGGGAATCTGGCGCTACGCGGATTTCCTCCCCTTCGAGGGACGGCCGGGCGATCCACTCGAGCCCGGCCTGACCCCGCTGCTGCGCGCCGACCGTCTGGCCGAGCGCCTCGGCCTCGACGCCGAGCTGTGGATCAAGAACGACGCCGCCAACCCAACCCACTCCTTCAAGGACCGAGTCGTCGCCGTTGCCGTCGCCAAGGCGCAGGAGCTCGGCTTCACGACCGTTGCCTGCGCCTCGACCGGCAACCTCGCCAACGCCGTCGCCGCCCATGCCGCCGCCGCTGGCCTGGAGTCCTACGTCTTCGTGCCCGCCAACCTCGAGGAGCAGAAGCTGCTTGCCACCGGCATCTACGGCACCAACCTGGTCGGCGTGCGCGGCAACTACGACGACGTCAACCGGCTCTGCACGCAGCTCGCCGAAACCCGGCCCTGGGCTTTCGTCAACGTCAACCTGCGTCCTTACTACGCCGAGGGCTCCAAGACGCTCGCCTATGAGACGGCCGAGCAGCTCGGTTGGTCGCTGCCCGATCGCGTCGTTTGCCCGATCGCCTCAGGTTCGCTCTTCACCAAGGTCGGGCGCGGCTTCCAGGAGTGGCTCGACATTGGCTTGGTCAAGGGCTCCCAGCCGATCTTCAACGGTGCCCAGGCGGAGGGCTGCAGCCCCGTGGCCACCGCCTTCGCTGAAGGCTGGGACGTCTGCAAGCCGCAGCGGCCGGAGACGATTGCCAAGAGCCTGGCGATCGGCGATCCGGCCGATGGGCCCTACGCGGTTGAGCAGGCGCGCCGCACCGAGGGCGCGATCGACTCGGTCACCGACGTCGAGATCCGCGACGGGATCCGCCTGCTTGCCGAGACAACCGGGATCTTCACCGAGACCGCGGGTGGGGTGACGATCGGCGTGCTGGCCAAGCTCGCCCAGCGCGGCGACATCGGTGTCGGCGAGCGGGTCGTCGTCTACATCACCGGCGAGGGACTGAAGACGCTCGACGCGACCCGCGATAGGTTCCAGATGCACGAGATAGACCCCGCCCTCGAGAGCTTCGAGGCCGAGTTTCGCCAGGAGGTAGCCGTCTGATGCCAGTCACCGTGAAGATCCCGACCCAGCTGCGCGCGGCGACCGGGGGAGAGGCCGAGCTGGAAGTCTCTGGCTCGACCGTCGGCGAGGTACTCGACGCGGTCTTCGAGGCGCACGGCGGCCTGCGCGAGCGGATCACCCTGGACGGCGACCTACGCCGCTTCGTCAACGTCTACGTCAGCGGCGAGGACATCCGCTTCCAAGAGGGCCTACAGACCCAGATCGACGACGGGGCAGAGGTAACGATCCTCCCCGCCGTTGCTGGCGGTTGAGTGCTGCATTGAGCACCACATAGGTGCAAAAAACAGCACTCATGCCATGAAGCCAACGGTTGTAATTCTCTGCGGGGGGCGGGGGACCCGGTTGCGGGAGCGGACCGAGTCGGTTCCTAAGGCGCTGGTGGAGATCGGCGGCAGGCCGATTCTCTGGCACGTGATCGGCATCTATGTCGCGCAGGGGTTCGAGCGCTTCCTGCTGGCGACCGGTTACTTGGGGGAGATGGTCGAGGGGTTCGTCGCGGAAGAAGCCTGGCCCGGGGGGATCGAGGTCGAGTGCGTCGACACCGGTCTGGAGACGCCGACGGGCGGCCGCATCGCGCTGCTCCGCGATCGCCTCGCGCCTGGAACCTTCTGCGTCACCTATGCCGACGGCGTCGCCGACGTCGACCTCGACGCCCTGCTCGAGTCCCACCGCGCCTCAGAGGCCCTTGCGACAGTGACCGTCGTGCAGCCGCATCTACAGTGGGGCGTCGCCGAGCTGGGCCGTGACGATCAGGTCGAAGGCTTCGTCGAGAAGCCGCGCAGCGAGCACTGGATCAACGGCGGCTTCTTCTGCTTCGAGCCCGGCGCGCTTGCCTACTTGGACGAGACCAGTGTGCTCGAGCGGGAGCCGCTGCAGCGCTTGGCAGCCGACGGTGAGCTCAACGCGCACCGCCACGTCGGCTTCTGGGACTGCATGGACACCTACAAGGACGCGGTCGAGCTCAATGATCTCTGGGCCTCAGGCGAGGCTCCCTGGCGAGCCTTTGCCACCGCATCCGACATTGACCACACCCTGAGGGGGTCAATGTCGGATGCGGTGGCGGGAGACCGAGCATCGTGACCGCCCTCGTCACCGGTGCGCACGGCTTCGTCGCCTCGCACCTGGCAAAGGCGCTGCTCGAGCGCGGCGATGCAGTGCGCGTGCTCGATCGGCCGGACCCGAGGCTGGCCGACGTTGGCGGCCCGCGGCTCTCGAGCCTCGACCTGCTCGACCTGCGCGAGGAGGTCGAGCTCGCCGAGGGCGACCTGCGCGACGGCGAGGCGGTTTCCGCCGCCATTGCCGGCTGTGACGCGGTCTTTCACCTCGCTGCGCAGACGATCGTCGGGGTGGCGCGCGAATCGCCGCTGGAGACGCTCGAAGTCAACGTGCGTGGCGCCTGGAACGTCTTTGAGGCCTGCCGCGACCATGGTGTTGCACGGATGGTCTTCGCCTCTTCCGACAAGGCCTACGGCGCCAGCCCAGAGCTGCCCTACCGCGAGGACTTTCCGCTGCGCGCTGCCTACCCCTATGACGCCAGCAAGGCCGCCGCGGACATCATCGCCCGCAGCTATGCCAACGCCTATGACCTGCCCCTCGCGGTCACACGCTTCGCCAACATCTACGGGGGTGGCGACCTCAACTTCTCGCGCCTGATCCCCGAGGCCGTCATCGCCGTGCTCGACGGCCGCCCGCCGCAGATTCGCTCCGACGGCAGCCCCGAGCGCGACTTCCTCCATGTCGACGACGCGGTTAGTGCCTACCTGGCGATCGCTGCTGCTCTTGACGGCGAGGGGGCGAAGGGGGAGGCATTTAACGCCGGCGGGGAGCGTCCGCACTCGGTGCGCGAGGTGGTCGAGCTGATCGCCCTCCAGTCGGGGGTCGAGCCCGAGTACCTCGGCGAGGGTACGCCCGATGGCGAGATCGACCGCCAGTACGTCGACTCGAGCAAGCTGCGCGAGCTGACCGGCTGGCGCCCCAAGGTCGACCTCGGGGGCGGGCTCGACCGCACGCTCGCCTGGTACGACGCCCACCCGCAGGCTCGGCCTGCAAAGCTCTCAGCCTAGCCATGTGCGGGCGCTTCACGGTCACCAACAAGGACACCAAGAAGATCGCCGACCACTTCCAGGTCGAGCTGGAGAAGGCGTTGGAGCGCAACGCGGGTGGCGACGCCCCGCCGCCGACGGCCGAGCGGGTGAAAAAGATCGAAGGAGGGCTCGGCCGCTACAACGTGGCGCCGAGCCAGGAGGTGCTGACCGTGCGCTCCTCGCCCGACCCGGAGGAGGCCGCCCAGGGCGATCGCGAGGCGCGGCTGATGCGCTGGGGCCTCGTTCCCCGCTGGGCAAAGGACCTCAAGGTGGGCTACAAGATGATCAACGCCAAGGCCGAGAACCTCAGCTCGAGCCGCGCCTACTCGCCGCTGGTCGGCAAGTTCCGCCACCGTTGCCTGATCGTCGCCGACGGCTTTTATGAGTGGATGAAGGCCGAGGACCCCAAGCAGCCGCGCCAGCCCTGGCGCTTCACGGTCGACGGCGGTGAGACCTTCGCCTTCGCTGGCCTCTGCACGCGCAAGGAGTGGCAGGACCCCGGGGATCGCGGCTTCGACGACGGCTGGCTCTACAGCTGCACGATCATCACCACGACGCCCAACGAGCTGGTTGCCAAGGTCCATGACCGCATGCCCGCGATCCTGCCCAATGCCGAGGCTGAGGCCGCCTGGCTGCGCCCCGACCTGGAGCTGGAGGACGCCGTGGCGATGTGCGCACCCCTACCGGCCTCACGCATGGACAGCGCCCCCGCCAACCCGAAGCTGAACAAGGTCGGCAAAGGCAGCGAGGAAGGGCCGGAGCTGCTCGTCGCGCCCTAGTCGAGAGTGCCGACGGTGCGGACCGTCGCCGAGCCTGCAGCGGTCTCGATCGTGCACGAGATACGCGCGGCCGGTGTCACCGTGGTGCGCCAGATCGAGATGAAGGGCAGCTGCAGCGGCTCCTGCGGCCGGCCGGCAGGCAAGCCCAGTTGCCATACCTGACGACCGATCCGGAAGGGGGGCCACTCAACGACGATGCCGGGTTCGCGGGTGTAGCGCGAGCCGAGTACGTCGCCGACTTCAACCGACGCCAGGTCGGTGCTGTGGGAGCTGAATTCGACCAGGGAGGTGTCGTGTATTTCCTGTTCCGCCAGATCTTCGCTGGAGCGGGGATAGGAGGCACGGCTCTTCGGCGTCTTGGCGATGATCGTCTGCTTGGGCACCGCGATCGTGCAGCTCAGCCGCCCCTGTCCGACCGCCGAGCCGGCGTCGATCGTCAGCAACGCCGAGCTGCGGAAGAGCGTGTAGTCGCCGGCGTTGGGCTCGGTGGCGCGGATCAGGCCCTGGCTGAGCTGCATCTGGCCACCGCCGGGGATCGCGACGGCTTTCGAGTCGGGCATGCGGCTTTCTTCAGCCCATTCCAGGGTGGCCGCGCCGAGCGGCTTGTCGGTGCTGAGCAGGGCCGCCATGACCGTGGCCAACAGCCCGATTGCGATGACGATCAGCGCTCCCCGCGGCGGTCGGGTCTCGGTCAGGTCCGGCATCGGCCGCGACAGTATTGGAAGGCGCAGCGGGAAACGCGCCCGGCAGGATTCGAACCTGCGACTTCCACCTCCGGAGGGTGGCGCTCTATCCAGCTGAGCTACGGGCGCTCAGTGGCTCAGTCTAGCTTCGGATAACGGAGGCGCCGCGTCGCGTAGGCTCGCAGGCTCCCGTGGACCTCTCAGCGATCTTCCTCGGCACCGGTGGATCGGTGCCCTCGGCGCGGCGCTCGACTGCGAGCGTAATGCTGGCCCGCGGGGGTAAGCGGCTGCTCTTCGACTGCGGCGAAGGGACACAGCGTCAGTTGCAGCGCTCGGTTGGCCTCGCGCAAGTCGACGAGATCTACCTGACCCACTTCCACGCCGACCACATCCTCGGCCTACCGGGTCTGCTCAAGACCTACGACCTGACGGCCCGCGAAGAGCCCCTAGCGATCTACGGCCCGCGTGGCCTGCGCGACCTCTTCAAGGTGCTCGGCCGCTTGATCGGCCGCACCGACTTCAGCATCGATCTGATCGAAATCGATCCTGGTGAAGCGGTGCGCCACGATGGTGCCGAGGTGCGTGCCTTCGCCGTCGAGCACAGCGTGCGCGCCAACGGCTACGCGCTGATTGAGGAGGAGCGTCCCGGCCGCTTCGACCCCGAGACAGCCAAGCGGCTCGGGGTTGCAGAAGGCCCCGCCTTCGCCGAGCTGCAGCGCGGAGAGCAGGTCGAAGGCAGCGCTGGCCCGGTCCGTCCCGAGGACGTGATGGGAGCCTCACGTCCCGGTCGCACGGTGGTGATCACCGGTGACACGGCTCCCTGCCATTCGACGGTGGCCGCCGCCGCCGACGCCGAGCTGCTTATCCATGACGCCAGCTTCTCCGAGGAGGAGGTGCAGCGGGCGGCGGACACAGGTCACTCGACCGTCGGACAGGCGGCCTCGGTAGCGCGCGAGGCGCACGTCAAGATGTTGGCTCTGGTCCACATCTCCTCGCGCTACCACGTCGGCACGGTCCTCGATGAGGCCCGTGAGGTCTTCGAGCCCAGCGTCGCCCCACGCGACTTCGACGTGATCGAGATCCCCTTTCCCGAGCGTGGCGAACCCGCGCTAATTGCGAATGGCGCCCGCGAAAGAGACGAGCCAGAGCCGGAATCCGACGCCTAGCGCCGCGCTTGCTGCTAGCCTCGTGGCGTCCTTTAACTGCGGTCCTGCGAGGCCGAGAAGGAGCAAATCGAAGTGAGTGAGAAGGTCGTGCTTGAGCGCGACGACCTGAGGCGAACGCTGAAGCGGATCGCCCACGAGATCGCCGAGAAGAACCCGGACCCCGATGGCCTGGCGATCGTTGGCATCCACACCCGCGGCGCCCTGTTGGCCCGCCGCCTGCACACCTTGCTTGCCGAGCTGACCGAGGCCGAGCTGCCGATCGGCGACCTCGACATCTCCTTCTACCGCGACGACGTGGGGGCCAAGTCGCCGGCCGGCCAGCCTGTCGTTCACGCCTCGCACATTGACTTCGACCCCACCGACAAAACGGTGGTGCTGGTCGATGATGTGCTCTTCACCGGTCGCACCGTACGCGCGGCAATCGACGCGCTCTTCGATTACGGTCGCCCACAGCGCGTGCAGCTCGCCGTGCTCTGCGACCGCGGCCACCGCGAGCTGCCGATCCGTCCCGACTACGTCGGCAAGAACCTGCCGACCGCCCGCGAGGAGCGGGTCAACGTCCGGCTCGAGGAGACCGACGAGGTCGACGAGGTGACGATCTCCGAACTGGTCGGAGCGGGGACATGAAGCACCTGCTCTCGATCGCGCAGCTCTCTAAAGAGGAAATCGAGGCGATCCTCGATCGTGCCGAGAGCTTCGCCGAGGTCGGCCGCCGCGACATCAAGAAGGTGCCCACTTTGCGCGGTCGCACCGTGGTCACGCTCTTCTACGAGTCGAGTACTCGCACGAGCTCCTCCTTCGAGCTGGCGGCGAAGCGCCTCTCGGCTGACCTCGTCTCGGTCAAGGCGGCCGGCTCTTCGGTCGACAAGGGCGAGTCGCTGAAGGACACCGTCGCCACGCTCTCCGCCTACGAACCGGCGGCGATCGTTATCCGCCATCCCTACGCCGGCGCCGCCCAGCTCGTCGCTGGCT
The DNA here is from genome assembly GCA_963715455.1 of uncultured Solirubrobacterales bacterium. Taxonomy (GTDB): domain Bacteria; phylum Actinomycetota; class Thermoleophilia; order Solirubrobacterales; family 70-9; genus VRUE01. The sequence goes on from OY970245.1 coordinate 1,837,647, forward strand.
GGGCCGATGCTGCGGTTGTCAATGCCGGCGACGGCAAGCACGAGCACCCCAGCCAGGCGCTGCTCGACGTCTACACACTGCGTCGCCGGCTCGGCTCGCTTGAGGGGGTGCGCATCTGGATCGTCGGTGATGTCCTGCACAGCCGCGTCGCCCGCTCCAACCTGATCGCCTTTGCGGCGATGGGCGCTGAGTTGACCGTCTGCGGCCCGCCGGCACTGATCCCTCGCGATCTCGAGCAACTGGGCTGCACTGTGACCCACTCACTAGGGGGGCTCGGCGAGGCTGACGTCGTCTACGCGCTGCGCCTTCAGCACGAGCGCATGCAAGAGAGCTTCGTCCCCTCGCTGCGCGAGTACGCGGCGCACTTCCAGATCGACTCGCGGCGTCTCGGCCCGCGCCAGCTGCTCATGCATCCCGGCCCCGTCAACCGAGGCGTCGAGCTGGCTGGCGAGGTGATCGACTCGCCCCAGTCGCTGATCGCCGAGCAGGTTGCCTCCGGTCTGGTGGTGCGCATGGCGATCCTCTATGAGCTGCTCGCGGCCGGCGACGAGAAGCCCGCTCCGGTGGCGGGCAACGGCGCGGCCCACGCCACTCCCATAGGGCACCTAGCGTGAGCGAGGCCCAGCTCGAGATGCGCGCTGGAGAGAGCGCGGATCTAGTCCTGCGCGGCGTCACGCTGCTCGATCCGGTTGCCGGTATCGAAGGCCAGCATGACGTCGTGGTCCGCGACGGCCGGATCACGGAGCTCGCCGCGCCGGGGGCGGCCCCGGCCGAGGGCCTAGAGGAGATTGAGGCCCGCGCGCTGCACGCCTTCCCGGCTTTCTTCGACCCCCATGTCCACCTGCGTACCCCCGGCCAGGAGCACAAGGAGGACATCGGCACCGGCGCCCGCTCGGCTGCCGCCGGCGGCTACTGCGGGATGCTGGCGATGGCCAACACCGATCCACCTGTCTCCAACCCGGCCGACGTCGAGGCGCTGCTCGCCGATGCGCGCGCCACTGCGGCGGTGCGCGTCGGTTTCCTTGCCACGGTCACCCAGGGCATGCGGGGCGAGGAGCTGACCGAGATGTCGTCCCTGCGCGAGGCCGGCGCTGCCGGCTTCAGCGATGACGGGTTGCCGATTCGCAGCGCCCGCATTCTGCGCCGCGTGCTGCAGTACCAGCGACTCTGCGGTGGCGTAATCGCCTTGCACGAGGAGGACCCCGAGCTTTCTGGAGCCGGTGTCATGCATGAGGGCCCGGTCTCGGCTGCCCTCGGCCTCGAGGGCATACCGTCGGTCTCGGAGTCGACGATGATCGCCCGCGACGCTGCTCTTGCCGCCTACGAGGGTGGCCGTATCCACGTCCAGCACCTATCCGCACGCGAGTCAGTCGAGGCGGTGCGCGCGGCCAAGGCTGCGGGCGTGCAGATCACCTGTGAGGCCTCGCCGCACCACCTCTGCCTGACCGACGAGGCGGTGCGCAGTCTCGATCCTCACCGCTTCAAGATGAACCCGCCGCTGCGCGCCGAGGCTGATCGCCAGGCGCTGATCGATGGCCTACGCGACGGCACGATCGATTGCATTGCCACCGACCACGCGCCACACGCACCAGAGGAAAAGGAGGTCCCCTTTGAGCAAGCGGCGATGGGCGTTACCGGCCTGGAGACGGCCTTCGCCGCACTGCACACCGACTTGGTCATCCCCGAGGTGATCGAGCTGGCATTGCTGGTCGAGCGCCTCGCTGGTGGGGCTGAGCCCTTTGGCGTCGAGCGGCCTTCGCTTGCTGTCGGAAGTGCGGCCAACATCGCTCTCTGCGACCTCTCGGCTGAGTGGACCGTGGGGGAAGAGGGCTACGAGAGCCGCTCTTCCAACTCCTGGTGTGACGGCCGCAAGCTCACCGGCCGGGTGCAAATGACCCTCGCCGGCGGCCAGGTCGCCTACCGCTTGCGCTCCTTCTCGATGGGGGTTGCAGCATGAGAGAGGGCTATCTACTGCTCGAGGACGGCGCCCGTTTTGACGGCATTCCCTGTGGGCACGCTGAGGCAGTCACCGGCGAGGTGGTTTTCAACACGGCGATGACTGGCTACCAGGAGTCGGTTACCGACCCCTCCTACGCCGGCCAGATCATCGTCTTCACCTATCCCCTGATCGGCAACTATGGGGTGTCCGAAGCGGCAATGGAGTCCGATCGCATCCACGCTCGCGCCGTCGTTATGCGCGACCCGAAGAACGGCGAGGACGTGGCCACGGCTGAGGGCGGCTGGCTCGACTGGCTCTCCGATTGCGGCGTGCCGGCGATCGGTGGAGTCGACACGCGCGCCGTCGTGCGCCAGATTCGCGAGCGGGGCTCAATGCGCGGTGGCATCTTTCCTGCCGAGACGCCCGAGAACGAGGCGCGCGAGCGGGTTGCCGCTGAGCCCTCAATGGACGGTGCCGACCTGGCCCGCACCGTTACCCCTCCGGAGCCGGTGCGCTTCGCTGGCGATGGTGCCCATGTAGTTGGCATCGACACGGGGACCAAGCTCAACATCGTCCGGCAGCTGCGCGAGCGCGGCTGCCGGCTGACGCTGCTGCCTTGCACGTCCTCTTCCGAGGAGGTGCTCGCCGAGGAGCCGGACATCGTCTTTCTCGCCAACGGCCCCGGTGACCCGGCGGCGCTCGGCTATGTGGTCGACACCGTCCGTGAGCTGGTTGGCCAGAAGCCGCTCTTCGGCATCTGTCTCGGCCACCAGCTGCTCTGCCGGGCGGTCGGCCTGCAGACCTTCAAGCTGCCCTTCGGCCATCGCGGCACCAACCACCCGGTCAAGGAGCTGGCCACCGGGAGGATCGACATCACCTCGCAGAACCATGGCTTCGCCGTGCAGGGGCCGGCCGGTGAGCCGCGCATTGAGGGCGACGAGCCAGTGCGCTGGGAGACTGACTTCGGCGCAGCTGAGCTCTCCCACCTCAACCTCTATGACCGTACGGTCGAGGGCCTGGTACTGAAGGAGGCCAACGCGGCGACCGTCCAGTACCACCCCGAGGCGGGTCCCGGCCCGCACGACGCCCGCCATCTCTTCGACAGCTTCCTTGAGTTGGCACATGCCTAAGCGCACCGACATCGAGAAGATCCTGCTGATCGGCTCGGGGCCGATCGTCATCGGACAGGCGGCCGAGTTCGACTACTCCGGCGTGCAGGCCTGCAAGGTGCTGCTCGAGGAGGGCTACGAGGTCGTGCTCGTCAACTCCAACCCGGCGACGATCATGACCGACCCGGAGTTCGCCACCTCGACCTACATCGAGCCGCTGCTGCCGGGCCCGGTGACGCGGATCATCGAGAAGGAGCGGCCCGACGCGCTGCTGCCCACCCTCGGCGGGCAGACCGCGCTCAACCTCGCGATGGCGCTCTATGAGGACGGCACCCTGGAGCGCTTCGGGGTCGAGCTGATCGGCGCCGACCACGACGCGATCCGCCGCGCCGAGGACCGTGAGGAGTTCCGCCGCACGATGAACGAGGCGGGCTTGCGCATCCCTTGGTCGATGACGGTCGAGAGCCTCGGCGAGGTCGAGGCGGCACTGGCCGACGGCCGCATCTCGTTGCCGGCGATCATCCGGCCGGCCTTCACCCTTGGCGGCCAGGGCGGGGGCGTGGGGGGGACTGAGACCGAGTTGCGCCAGGTCGTCTCCGAGGGGCTCGCCGCCAGCCCGATCAACCAGGTGCTGGTCGAGGAGTCGGTGCTCGGCTGGGGCGAGTTCGAGCTCGAGGTGATGCGCGACCGCAACGACAACGCGGTGATCATCTGCTCGATCGAGAACGTCGACCCGATGGGCGTGCACACCGGCGACTCGGTGACCGTGGCGCCCGCCCAGACGCTCACCGACCAGCTCTACCAGGAGCTGCGCGACCAGGCGATCCAGGTAATCCGGGCCGTCGGCGTCGAGACCGGTGGCTCCAACGTGCAGTTCGCGGTCAACCCCGAGAGTGGCGAGATCGCCGTGATCGAGATGAACCCGCGCGTCTCACGCTCCTCTGCCCTGGCCTCGAAGGCGACCGGCTTCCCGATCGCCAAGATGGCCGCCAAGCTCGCCGTCGGCTACGCCCTCGAGGAGATCCCCAACGACATCACCCGGGCGACCCCGGCTTCCTTCGAGCCGACGATCGACTATGTGGTGACGAAGATCCCGCGCTTTGCTTTTGAGAAGTTCCCCGGCGCCGAGGGGCGCCTCTCGACCCACATGCAGAGTGTCGGCGAGGTAATGGCGATCGGCCGCACCTTCCGCGAGTCCTTTGCCAAGGCGCTGCGCTCGCGTGAGCTTGACGCCGCGGCCGAGGTTCCGATCGACGACGGCGAGCTGCTCGAGGCTCTGCGCAAGCCCTGTCCCGAGCGCTTCGACCTGATCCTCGCTGCCTTCGAACGCGGCCTCGAGCTGGAGGCGGTGCACGAGCGCTGCCGGGTCGATCGCTGGTTCCTGCGCGAGCTGCAGGCGCTGGTCGAGCAGGGCGATGGAACTGAGGGCCTTGTGCGCACCTACAAGTCGGTCGACACCTGCGCCGCCGAGTTCGAGGCAGCGACGCCCTACTACTACTCGGCCCACGAGCGCCCTGCCGCCAATGGCGTCCCGGCGTCTGAGGTGCGACGCGGCGAGCGCAACTCGGTGGTCATCCTCGGTGCCGGCCCAAACCGCATTGGCCAAGGCATCGAGTTCGACTACTGCTGCGTGCACGCAGCGATGACCGCCCGTGAGCTTGATCGCGACGCGGTGATGATCAACTGCAACCCGGAGACGGTCTCCACCGATTACGACACCTCTGACCGGCTCTACTTTGAGCCGCTTACGGCGGAGGACGTGCTCGCCGTCTGCGAGCAGGAGCAGCCCGAGGGGGTAATCGTCCAGTTCGGCGGCCAGACGCCGCTGAAGCTGGCGCGGGCGCTCGAGGAGGCGGGGGTGCCGCTCCTGGGCACCCCGGTAGACGCGATCGACCTGGCCGAGGACCGCGGTCGCTTCGGCGACCTACTGCGCCGGCTCGGCATCAAGCATCCGCCCTACGGCACGGCGCTCTCCGCGGAGGAGGCGACGACGACCGCCGAGCGGGTCGGCTTCCCACTGCTCGTACGGCCTTCCTACGTGCTCGGCGGCCGGGCGATGGAGATCTGTTACTCGACCGATGATTTGGGCACCTACCTGGAGGCCAACGTCAGGGCCGACCAGGAGCACCCGCTGCTGCTTGACCGTTTTCTCGAGAACGCGATTGAGGTTGACGTCGACGCGCTCGCCGACGGCAGCGAAGTGCGTGTCGCCGGGATCATGCAGCACGTCGAGGAGGCCGGTGTGCACTCGGGCGACTCGGCCTGTGTGATTCCGCCGATGAGCCTTGGGGTCTCGATGCTCGAGGAGATCCGTGCGACCACCGAGCGCATCGCCTTGGAGCTAGGGGTCATCGGTCTGCTCAACATTCAGTACGCCGTGGCGGGCGGCGAGCTCTATGTGATCGAGGCCAACCCACGCGCCTCGCGCACGGTGCCTTTTGTCTCCAAGGCCACCGGCGTGCCGCTCGCCAAGGTCGCGGCGCGCCTCATGTTGGGCGAGAAACTTGCCGACCAGCACCTGCGCGAGCCTCCAGAGGGCATGGTCAGCGTCAAGGAGGCGGTACTGCCCTTCGCCCGCTTCGCGGGCGCCGATTCGGTGCTCGGCCCGGAGATGAAGAGCACGGGCGAGGTGATGGGCATCGCGCCCGACTTCCCGACCGCCTTCGGCAAAGCCCAGGCGGCGGCCGGTGTGACGCTGCCCACCGAGGGTTCGGTCTTCATCACCGTCACCGACACCGACAAGCCGGCGGCGACGCAGATCGCCGCCCGCTTCCACGACCTCGGCTTCGAGCTGGTCGCCACCGGCGGCACTGCGCAGGCGATCTCAGCGATGGGGGTGCCGGTGACGCCGATCAACAAGATCGCTGAGGGCTCACCGCACGTCGTTGACCTGATTCGCGAGCGCCGGTGTGCCCTGGTGATCAATACGCCGACCGGTTCCGGCGCGCGGGCCGACGGGTATGAGATCCGTACCGCCGCCGTACGCCACGGCATCCCTTGCGTGACCACGATGACCGGCGCCAGCGCAGCCGTGCGGGCGATCGCCGCCAAGCTCGAAGGAGAGACCGACGTCCAGTCCCTGCAGGAGATCCACGGCCTGGAGCGGGCCAAGCAAGCGCGATGACCGCCCCCTTCGGGCGCCGCCTCTGCGAGGTCGCCGAGAGCAAGGCCTCGGGCGGCTATCACCTCTTCTCGTTGATTGACGAGCAGGGTCCCGAGCCCCAGCCCGGCCAGTTCTACATGCTCGCCACCGAGTCCCACTGGGACCAGCAGGACGGCCGCCCCTTCCTACCCCGCGCCCTCTCGGTGGCCGACATAGCCCCCGCGGCCAGCGGCATCCGCCTCGATTTCCTCATCGAGGGCATCGGGCCGGGGACCGACCGGCTCTGCGAGCTGGAGCCCGGTGAGCGGGTTTGGGTCAACGGGCCGCTGGGCAACAGCTTCTCCGCGCCGCGCGAGCTCTCGCCCCAAGCCGCTGGCGCGATCCTCGTCGGCGGCGGCATCGGCATCGCTCCGCTCGCCATCTGGCGCCGCGCCCTCGCGGCGCGCAACGTCCCCACCCGCGTCCTGCTCGGCTTCCGTGACGAGGCGCACTCCGGCGGCCTCGACGAGCTCTTCTCCTGCTGTGAGGTGCGCCTCGCCAGCGACGACGGCCACGCCGGCCACCACGGCTACGTCACCGACCTGCTGGCCAGCATGCTGAAAGGGGACGACGCAAGCTCGGCAGCGGTGTACGCCTGCGGACCACCACCGATGCTCGACACTGTGGCGAAGCTCTGCGCTGACGCGGGAGTTCCTTCCGAGCTTGCGATGGAGTCTCCAATGGCCTGCGGCTATGGAGCCTGTTTCGGCTGCGCTGTTCCCCGGCCGGGTGGTGGCTATCTCCGCCTCTGCGTAGACGGTCCAATAGTTCGCCCCCTGCCGGGGGGTGGCGTCGCAGGGGGGACCACCCCCAAGGAAGCTTCAGCTACCGCAGGGGGTGGTGGGTCTCCTGCGGCGACAGGACCCGTCGGCCTAACCACGACCGAGTTCTGTGGCATCGAGCTGGCTCATCCGGTGATCAACGCTTCTGGCACGTTCGATGCGATCGCGGCAGGTCGCGTCTACGGAGAAGAGCTGTTTGAGCACTTCCCGTTCAGCGCGTTCGTCTCGAAGACGATCACGCCGGAGCCGCGCACGGGCAACGAGCCGCAGCGGATCTGGGAGACGCCGACGGGGATGATCAACTCGATCGGGCTGCCGAATAAGGGGCTGGAGGGCTTCCTGACGGATGACCTGGCGCTTTTGGCTGAGCTTCCAGTGCCCCTGATCGTCTCGGTGATGGCCACCGGCCATGAGGAGTTCGCCCGGCTGGTCCGGGGCGTGGCGGAGCGCGACGAGGTGGCCGGGATCGAGCTCAATGTTTCCTGCCCCAACGTGCACTCCGGTCTGATCGTGGGAGAGCAGCCGGTAGAGACGGAGGCACTGCTAGAGCACCTACGACCCCTGACCGAAAAGCCGCTGATCGTCAAGCTGACGCCCAACGTCGCCAATCCCGCTGACGTTGCCGTTGCGGCCGAAGAGGGTGGGGCGGATGCGGTTTCGTTGATCAACACGCTGAAGGCCAGCGCCGTCGACCCGGCGACCGGACAGCCCGGCGTCGCGGCTGGGCACGGCGGGCTTTCGGGGCCTGCCGTGAGGCCGATTGCCATCGGCCAGCTGCGCGCAATAGCCGCGCTGGTGAACATTCCGATCGTCGGCATGGGAGGCATCTCGAACGGCGCCGATGCGCTCGAATTCATCGACGCCGGGGCGACGCTGGTCGCTGTGGGCACCGAGAGCTTTCGCGATCCGAGGGCCGGTCAGCGGGTTGCACGCGAGATTGCCGGAGCGTTTGAAGGTCGTCAGAGTGGCGCTCCCGCCCCGCCCGTTGGCTGAACCTCGACTCGAGGTTGAGGTGAATTTGAGCGGAAATGGCCCAGATGGCCTTGCACGCCCGTGACCCGCGGCTATACTCGCCGCCCAGATGGCCGCCCCAGTTAAGACCTCGTCCGCCGCGCCAGAGAGATCGCTCGACCAACGGATGGATGCGCTCAAACGCGCCAACGACATCCGCACCGCGCGCGCCAAGCTGAAGAAGGACCTTAAAGCTGGCAAAGCCAACATCCATACGCTACTGCTTGACCCACCGGACTACGTGCTCACCGCCAAGGTTTTCGACATGCTGCTCGCCGTACCCAAGTACGGCCGCGTGAAGACCAACCGGATTCTCAACCAGTGCAGGATCTCGCCCTCAAAGACGATCGGCGGGCTCTCCGAAAGGCAGCGCACCGAGTTGGTTTCCCTGCTCCGCAGGTAACGACCGCCGCCTCGGTCAGTATCCCCGGCCGCATGGCCAAGGTTTTCGTCATCACGGGCCCCTCGGGGGTCGGCAAGGGGACGCTGATCGCCAAGTTGCTCGAACGGGTACCGGACATCGAGCTCTCTGTCTCAGCAACGACGCGCCAACCGCGCCAGAGCGAGGTCGACGGTCGCGACTATCACTTCCTCTCGACCGAGCAGTTCGAGCAACGCATCGACGCCGAAGACTTCCTCGAGTTCGCCACCTACAGCGGCAACTTCTACGGGACGTTGCGCTCCGAGGTGCGCAAGCGCCTCGACGAGGGCCACTCGGTGGTACTCGAGATCGAGGTTCAAGGCGCACGTCAGGTGCGGGCCGCGATGCGCGAGTCGGTTCAGGTCTTCATTGCTCCCCCCGACCCGGCCTCACTGAGGCGTCGGCTGGAGTCGCGCGGCACTGACACGCTGAAGGCGATCGATGCCCGCCTCGAGGTCGCCGAGCAGGAGATAGCCGCCCAGGGTGAGTTCGCCCACAAAGTCGTCAACGACGATCTGGAGCGCGCCGCCGGGGAGTTGGAGGAGATCGTGCGCGCCGAGCTCGGCCTATCACTAGACTCCGGCTCCGAATGATCAAGCCAAGAGTTGACAAGCTTCTCGATCACACCGACTCCCACTACGCGGCGGTCGTCGTCGCGGCCAAGCGGGCGCGGCAGATAAACAGCTACTTCCACAGCCTCGGCGAGGGCAGCTTTGGCGAGTATCCGCCGCCGATGGTCGATGTTCCGGGTGACCGCAACTACCTCTCGATCGCACTCGAAGAGGTCGCCCAGGGCAAGCTCAAATACGAGTACCGCGCCTAGCTCGCTAGGCGCGGATCCGGCGTTGCCGGACGGAGGAAGCGATGGCCAGAATCCTGCTTGGCGTCAGTGGAGGGATCGCCGCCTATAAGGCGCTTGAGCTGGCGCGCCTGGCGACCACAGCTGGCCATGGCGTGCGGGTGCTGATGACCGAGACGGCGACGCGCTTCGTCGGCGCTGCCTCCTTCGAGGGCATCGTCGGGGCGCCGGTGCTGACCTCCGAGTTCGAGCGCGACCCGATGCGTGGCGCCTTCCCGGGCGAACCGGCTCCCGGCCATGATCCCATCGGCCACCTCGAGCTGGCCGCCAACTGCGACGCCTGTCTGGTCGCGCCCGCCTCGGCCAACACCGTGGCGAAGCTCGCCCACGGGGTGGCCGACTCGATGCTGACCACCTGTTTTCTCGCTTGTTCATCGCCCCGGCTCGTCGCCCCGGCGATGAACGACCGTATGTACGCCGACGCGGCGACCCAGGCGAACCTGGCGACGTTGCGCGATCGCGGCATCCGGGTGATTGAGCCCGAGCAGGGCGCTCTCGCCTCGCGCGGCGAGCACGGCAAAGGCAGGTTGCCCGACCCGGCGCAGTTGCTCGCCCTGCTCGAAGCCGAGCTGCCCACCGGCGCTCGGCCCTGGGACGGCCTGCGCGTGCTCGTCACCGCCGGCGGCACACGCGAGCCGATCGACTCGGTCCGCTTCCTCGGCAACCGCTCCAGCGGCCGCATGGGCATTGCTCTGGCCGCCGCCGCAGCGCGCCGCGGGGCAGACGTCACCCTGATTGCCGCCAACGTAGCCCTTCCCGAGCCCGCCGGGGTCCACCGCATTGATGTCGAGGATGGAGAGGAACTGGCCACCGCCTGCCAGGCGCAGTTTGCCGAGACCCACGTCCTCCTCATGGCAGCCGCCCCCGCCGATTTCCGCGCCGGCAATCCGGCGGAGGGCAAGCTGACCCGCGACGCCTCCCTCGACCTCCACCTGGAGCCCACCGAGGACATCCTCGCCGGTCTCACCGCCTCACGAACAGAGGGTCAGACGGTCGTGGCCTTCGCTGCCGAAGCCGGCGAGAGCATCGACCGCGCCCGTGAGAAGCTGCAGCGCAAGAACGCTGACCTAATCGTCCTCAACGACATCTCGAACCCCCAAATCGGCTTCGAGAGCGAGGAAAACGCTGTAACCCTGATCGACTCAGCGAGCGCCATCCCCGTCCCACAAGCTTCCAAGGATGTCATCGCTGAGGCGATCCTGGACAAGGTGAGCTCGCTCCGTGAGGGGGAGCGGGAATCCCCTCGAACGGGCGGATACTCAAAGCGCCGGCCTAATTAGGCCGGCGCTTGTCCGGGCGAGGGGATTCCCGCTCCCCCGCCCCAATGGCCGGGCTATACTGAGCCTTAAGCTTTTCCGCCTCACCCGATGTACCCGAAGTGGGCCTGGCCCACTTTTTTTACGCCTTTCGCCAATGCAAGACCTCCAGCAAGACATTCAGCAGCAGCTGCACGGGCTCGATTCCGAACTCGACTTGATCGCGCTTGAGCAGCCGAGCAAAGAAGCCCTGCGCCTCTTCATCGACCACCCGGGCGGTGTTGATTTGGCGCTCTGCGAGCGGGTGACGAAGCACCTCAACCATCTGAGGACCGACTACTCGCTGGAGGTCTCTTCGCCCGGCCCCAGGTACCGCGACCGCAAGGAGAGCCAGTGAGCAAGGAGATCGTCGAAGCAGTCAAGGCGCTCGAGCAGGAGAAGGGAATCTCCGCCGACAAGCTGATGGACGCGCTCGAGGATGCGCTGCTCTCCGCCTACAAGAAGACCCCCGAAGCGGCCAAATACGCCCGCGTCGACCTCGATCACGAGACCGGGGACTTTCGCGTCTTCGAACTGATCCTGCCGCCAGAGCTGGAGGAGAAGCTGCTCGCGGAGGCAGCCGAGGCCCAGGAGGCCGAAGAGCGAGAGATCGATCCCGAAACCGGGGAGTTGCGCGAGCCGGAAGATCCCGAGCTCGACCCCGAGATGATCGCGCCCTACGAGGACCAGATTTCCACGCGGGATGTCACCCCCGATGACTTCGGCCGGATCGCCGCACAGACCGCAAAGCAGGTGATTCTGCAGCGCATCCGCGAGGCGGAACGGATGATGATGTTCGACGAGTACCAGGACCGGGTGGGTGAGCTGATCACGGGCATCATCCAGCAGTCCGACAAGCGCTACACGCTGGTTCAACTGCGCGAGCGGGTCGAGGCGCTGCTGCCCAAGTCCGAGCAGGTCTACAACGAGCGCTACGACCATGGCATGCGGGTCAAGGCGGTGATCACCGACGTCTCCGACTCGACCAAAGGCCCGGCGATCGTCGTCTCGCGGCGCAGTTCCGAGCTGATCAAGAAACTCTTTGAAATGGAGGTGCCGGAGATCGCCGACAAGCTGGTCGAGATCGTCGGCGTCGCCCGCGAGCCTGGTTACCGTTCGAAGATCGCGGTCATCTCCCACGCAGACGGCGTCGACCCGGTTGGCGCTTGCGTCGGGCCACGCGGTTCGCGCGTGCGCATGGTCGTCTCCGAGCTGCGCGGCGAGAAGATCGACATCATTCCGCACAACGACGAGCCGGCCCGCTTCGTCGCCAAGGCGCTTTCGCCAGCACGCGTGCGCGAGGTGATCGTCGACGACGAGGAGCGCCAGGCGACGGTGATCGTGCCCGACGACCAGCTTTCACTGGCGATTGGCCGCGACGGCCAGAATGCTCGCCTCGCCGCTCGCCTCACCGGCTGGCGGGTGGACATCAAGTCGGAGACCGAGTTCGCCGCCGAAGACCAGGAGGTCGAGTACGAGGGCGAAGAGCAGTTTGACGGCCGCTGCATGGCGGTCTTGACCACCGGCCGCCGCTGCCCCAACGCGGCGATCGAGGGGTCGACCTACTGTGGCCTGCCCCAACACCAGGCTCTGAGCCGCTTCGAGACCAGCCAGATGGCCGTGCTTGCGCCGATCCCAGAGGCCGAGGTGGAGATCCTCGCCGATCCCGACGCCGATCAGGGGCAGGTGGACGAGATCGTCGCTAAGGCCGAAGCCGAGTTCGTCGAGGAGGCTCCGGATGAGGGCTCGGCCGAGTTGGCCGCGGGTCCTGTCGCGGAGGAGGCGGATGAGGCGCAGGAAGAGGCGGGTTCGGTGGAGTCCGATTCCGCTGAGGCGCCGGAAGCTGAGCTGGATGACTCGGAGGCGGCGCCGGTGGTTGAGGAGGCAGAGCAGTCGTAGTGGCAAAGAAGCGCGTTCACGAGATCGCGAAAGCGAAAGGGGTGAGCAGCAAAGAGCTGCTCGCTGCCCTGAAGAGGGCTGGGATCGATGCCAAGACCGCTTCCTCCAGCGTTGACGAGGCGGCAGCCCTGCAGGCGATCGACGGGGATGGTGCTGCGCCGGCGGCGGCCAAAGCGGCGAAAGCAACACCGAAGGCAGAGACGCCCAAAGCCAAAGCGCCAGAGGAGTCCAAGCCAGCCCCACAGGTGCCTCAGACAGCCGCCAAACCTGCCCCCAAGTCGGTGCAAACCTCGAAAGGCCCGGTGCGGCCCAAAGAGAAACCGGCTAGCACCGGGGGCGGGGCCAGCCCGAAAAAGCGGCGCGTCGTGATCGACTCGCAGGCTGCACGGCGCGACCAGATGGGTGGGCCGCCGCCCCAGCGCCCGCCCCGCAGGCGCGGGGGGCGCCGCCGCCGGCCGCTGCTGGAGGAGCCGCCGCCCAAAGTCGAGGCGGCAGAGCCCGAGGCGACCACGGTGCCGTCCGGGGCGACCGTGCGCGAGGTGGCTGAGCTGCTTGGCCTGGGCAGCGCCGAGGTGATCAAGAAGCTGATGACGATGGGGGAGATGGCAACCCTCACCCAGACCCTCACCGACGAGTCGATCGCGGCGATTGCCGACGAGTACGACCGCAAGATCGAGATCATCACCGCTGCCGAGGAGGAGCCCGAGGCGCCTGAGTTCGAGGACACCGAGGAGGAGCTCGCCGACCGGCCTCCCGTGGTGACGATCATGGGCCACGTCGACCACGGCAAGACCTCGCTGCTCGACGCGATCCGCGAGACCGAGGTAGCCGCGGGCGAGGCCGGCGGCATCACCCAGCACATCGGCGCTTACCAGGTCCACCACAACGAGAAGACGATCACCTTCCTCGACACGCCCGGCCACGCCGCCTTCACGGCGATGCGTGCCCGCGGCGCCAAGGTCACCGACATCGCCGTGGTCGTCGTCGCCGCCGATGACGGCGTCATGCCGCAGACCAAAGAGGCGATCGACCACGCGCGGGCCGCCGACGTGCCGATCCTGATCGCGGTCAACAAGATCGACAAGGAGGGCGCTCAGCCCGACCGGGTGCGCAACGAGCTGGCCGCCGACGGGCTCACCCCCGAGGACTGGGGTGGGGAGACCGTCTACGTCGACGTCTCCGCCAAGACCCGCGAAGGCCTCGACAAGCTGCTCGAGATGATCCTGCTGGTCACCGAGCTGGAGGAGCTCGGTGCCAACCCCGACGCTCCCGCATCAGGGACCGTGGTCGAGTCCCAGCTCGATCCCGGCCGTGGCCCCGTGGTGACGATCCTCGTCCAGCGCGGCACGCTCAATGTCGGCGACTCGCTGGTCGCCGGGCCGCAGTGGGGTCGGGTGCGGGCGATGCACGACTTCACCGGCAAGCGCGTGCAGAGCGCCGGGCCGGGGATGCCGGTTGAGGTGCTCGGCTTCGACGGAGTCGCGGACGCCGGTGAGTTCGTGCGCGCGGTCGAGAACGACCGCCGTGCGCGTCAGGACGCGCAGGAGCGCGCCAACCGGCTCAAGACCGAGCAGCTCGCCCGTCGCCAGGCCCGCAAGGTCAGCCTCGAGGAGGTCTTCTCACGCGTCCAGGAGGGCGACATCAAGGAGCTCAACATCGTGCTCAAGGCCGATGTCGCCGGCTCGCTGGAGGCGCTCCAGGACGAGATCGCCAAGGTGCCACAGGAGCAGGTGGGGATCAACATCATCCACTCGCAGACCGGCGGCATCAACGAGTCCGACGTGATGCTGGCCTCGGCCTCTGACGCGATCATCATCGGCTTCAACGTGCGGCCCCTGGCCGACGCCCGCCGCGCCGCCGAGCGCGAGGGAGTCGACGTGCGCACCTACTCGGTGATCTACAAAATCACCGAAGACCTGCGCAACGCCATGGAGGGCATGCTGGAGGCGATCGAGGTCGAGGAGACGCTCGGCGAGGCCGAGGTCAAGCAGACCTTCAAGGCCTCCAAGGTCGGCCGCATCGCCGGCTGCATCGTCAACGAGGGCAAGGTCACGCGGACCGCCAGCGTCCGCCTGGTCCGCGAGGGCACCGTGATCTGGGACGGCAAACTCGGCTCCCTGCGCCGCTTCAAAGACAACGTCCAAGAAGTGGAGGAGGGCCAGGAGTGCGGCATCGTCCTCGACGGTTACGCTGATGTCAAGGAGGGGGACATGCTCGAGTTCTACGAGACAAAGCAGGTCGAGCAGACGCTGGAGTAGGATGGCCACTCCTCGCATGCGCCGCATCAACGAGGTGCTTCGTGAGGTTGTCGGCGCCGCCATCGCCGAGCTGAGCGACCCCCGCATCGGCTTCGTAACCGTGACCTCGGTCGAGACCAGCCCAGATCTGCGCGCCGCCAAGGTGCACGTCAGCGTGCTCGGCTCCGAGGAGGAGCGCACCGAGACGATGGCCGGCCTCGCCTCCTCACACGGCGTGCTGCAGTCGAAGATCGCCGCTGAGACACGGATGAAGCGCACGCCTACGCTCAGCTTCCACTACGACGAGACCGTCGAGCAGGGAATGCGGATCTCGCAGTTGCTCGAGGAAGAAGAAGAGAGATGAGCGAGGGGAGCGGCGTCGCGACGACGGCCGGGATCGAGCAGGTCGCCAGCGAGTTGCGCTCGCGCGAGCGCTTCCTGCTCACCGCCCACGAGGGGCCCGATGGTGATGCCCTGGGCTCGCTGCTCGGCATGCACCACTTGCTCAAACAACTG
This sequence comes from uncultured Solirubrobacterales bacterium, assembly GCA_963715455.1. GTDB lineage: Bacteria > Actinomycetota > Thermoleophilia > Solirubrobacterales > 70-9 > VRUE01. The sequence goes on from OY970245.1 coordinate 1,852,857, forward strand.
GGCAAGGACTCGCTGATGTTCATGGCGGCGAAGGAGTTCCCGCTGCCGATCGAGTATCGCTTCCTGCCTCTGGAGGAGGTCTTCCACGAGGCGCCGGCCGACATGGCCGATCGCACGGTGGTCTTCCTCGACTGCGGCAACATCGACCGCATGCCGGTCGATTTCCTCACTGACGGCGACAACTTCCGCGTCAACATCGACCACCACCACGACAACACGCTCTTCGGTGATCTCAACCTGGTTGACACTGCAGCCTCGAGGACAGCGGAGATCGTCTATGAGCTGGCCAATGCGCTTGGCGCCAAGATCACGCCGGAGATGGCCTCGGCCCTCTACGTAGGCCTGGTCACCGACACGGGCAAGTTCATGTACGAGAACGCCAATGCCCACACCCACCGGGTCGCAGCTGAGCTGATCGACGCCGGGGTCGAGGTCGACGACACCTACCGCCGCCTCTATGAGCACGTTCCGATCGAGAAGCTGCGGCTGCTCTCGCGTGCTCTCGACGGAATCCAGCGTTTTTGCGGCGAGCGCCTCGTCGTCGCCTACATCACCGAGGCCGACTACGCAGCGAGCGGCGCCGGTGAGGAGATGACCGAGGGGATCATCGACCACCTGCGCTCGATCGAGGGGACCAAGGTGGCGGCCCTGGTCCGCGACCTGGGCGATCGGGGGCGCGCCGCGCGCAAGGTCAGCCTGCGCTCCAGCGGCGGCGAGATCGACGTCTCTGCGATGGCCCGCAAACATGGGGGAGGGGGCCACAAGCGCGCCGCTGGGTTCTCCACCGACCTCGAACTCGAGCAGCTGGTCGGCTTCCTCTGCGACGAGGTCACGGCCCAGCTCGGAGCCTGAGATGGCGGTCGCTGGCGAGGGCTCGGTCCTGCTCTGCGACAAGCCGGCCGGAATCACTTCGCATGATCTGGTTATGCAGGTGCGCCGCGAGCACGGCTGCAAGGCCGGCCACGCCGGCACGCTCGACCCCTTCGCCACCGGGCTACTGCTCGTCCTGCTCGGCAAGGCAACCCGTCTGCAGCGTTTCCTCACGGGCCTGCCGAAGATTTATGTAGCCCAAGCACGGTTGGGCTGGCGCTCCAGCACCGGCGATCCTGACGGCGAGCTGAGCGAGACTGGCAACATCCCCACTGATCTGAGGTTGCCCACCGGTCGTGTGCGCCAGCGCGTGCCGATGACCTCGGCAGTGCGGGTCGGGGGCGAGCGCCTCTACCGCAAGGCCCACCGTGGTGAGACAGTGGAGACCCCCGAGCGCGAGGTCGAGATCTATCGCGCCGAGCTGATCAGCGGCAATGGGGAAAGTGCCGAGTACGAGATCGAGTGCTCCGCCGGCACTTACATCCGCACCTTGCTCGAGACGCTCGATGACGCCTACTGCGCTGAGCTGCGCCGCACGGCGATTGGCCCATTCCGAATTGAGGATGCGGGCCAGGAGCTGGGTCTGGATCAGGTTGCCGAGCTGGTTCCGGCCACCGCGGAGGCGCTGCGCTGATGGCGAGCATCGCCGTTACCTCGCTGCCCGATGCCGAGCCGCGGCCGCGCAATGTCGCGATCGGCACCTTCGACGGTGTCCACCGCGGCCACCAGGCGGTCATTAAGGGTGCCGACACCGTGCTCACCTTTGATCCGCACCCGCTGGAGATCCTCCATCCGGCCGCTTTGCCAAAGCTGATCACGCCCTTTGGCGTCAAGCGCGACGTGATCGAGGGGCTGGGGGTGCGCGAGCTGGTCGTCATTCCCTTCGACCGCGAGTTCGCTCAGCGCAGCGCTGAGGACTTCATCGAGCACGTCTTGGTCCAGCGCCTTGGAGCCGAACAGGTCTCGGTCGGCGAGAACTTCCGCTTTGGCGCCAAGGCAAAAGGCGACCCGGCGATGCTCGCCGCACACTCCGAGTTCGAGACACGGGTCGTGCCGTTGGTCGAGGTCGATGGGGAGACCGTTTCCTCGACCCGCATTCGGGCGTTGATCGCGGCCGGCGACATGGAGGGTGCTCGCCATTGCCTCGGCGCGCCCTTCATGGTCGAGGGGGAAGTGGTAAGCGGCGATCAGCGCGGCCGCGAGCTCGGCTTCCCGACGGCCAACCTGGTCCCCGACGACAGGCTGGCGATCCCCGGCCATGGCGTCTACGCCGCCTTCGCCAACGGTGTGCCCGCCGCCGTCAATGTCGGGGTGCGGCCGACTTTCGAGACCGGCCGCGGAGTGCTGATCGAGGCTTACCTGATTGACCACGAGGAGGATCTCTACGGGACCAATCTGCGGGTCGCTTTCGTCGAGCGGCTACGTGGCGAGAAGCGCTTCCCGGGAGTCGAGGAGCTGATCATCCAGATGCGCGCTGACGTCGAGGATGCGAAGCGCGTCTGTGCTAGCTTCCAGCGGCCGTGATCTCCCCCGAGAGAGCGGCGCTTTTTACGAAATGAGCCTGACCAAGGAGAAAAAAAGCGAGCTGATCGGCAAGTACGGTCGCGCCGATGGCGACACCGGCTCTGCCGAGGTCCAGATCGCCCTGCTCACCGAGCGCATCAACGAACTCACCGAGCATCTCCGCGGGCACGCCAAGGACCACCACTCGCGCCGCGGTCTGCTGATGCTGGTCGGCAAGCGCCGCCGCATGCTGCGCTACCTCGAGCGCCACGACCTCGAGCGCTACCGCTCGCTCGTCGCCGAACTCGGCCTGCGGCGATGATCGCTGCCGGGGAGCCGGCGCCCGAGTTCACTTTGCGCAATCAGGACGGCGAGAAGGTCTCGCTCTCCGGCTTCCGCGGCCGCAAGGTTCTCTTGGTCTTCTATCCGCTCGACTTCAGCCCGGTCTGCAGCGATCAGCTCTCGATCTACCAGGAGGTCAAGCCCGAGATTGAGGCCAAGGGCGTGACCATGGTCGGGATCAGCGTCGACAGCGGCTTCGCCCACAAGGCCTTCCGCGAAAAGCTCGGCATCGACACGCAGCTGCTCGCCGACTTCGAGCCCAAGGGCGAGGTGGCGCGCGCCTACGGCGCCTACATCGAGAAGATCGGCCACGCCAACCGCTCGCTGGTCCTCGTCGATGCGGAGGGAGTGGTCGAGTGGGCCTATGAGTCTCCAACCCCGCTCGAGATCCCCGGCGCCAACCTGATCTTCGACGCACTCGCTTGACCGTGCAGATCGAAGCTTTTTAGGGGCTGGGGCCCGAAAATCCTTCGATGTGGCCGGATCTGACCAGTGCCGCGGTGCCGCCGGTGGGGCCGGAGGATCACTGCAGGGGAGAGGGACCCGAGCTGATCGTCTACGCCGACCTGGGCTGCCCGCACTGCGCTTCGGCTTGGCGGGAGATCGGCGAGCAACGGGCGAGGGTCGTCTTTCGTCACTTTCCGGTCGCCAGCAAGCATCCAAGGGCACCGGCGCTGCACGCTGCCGCTGAGGCCGCGGGCGTCCAGGGCCGCTTCTTCGAGATGGTCGACTCGCTCTACGCCGACCGCGGCCGCATCGACGATCCGCACCTTTGGGAGCGAGCGAAAAGCCTCGGCTTGGACCTCGAGCGCTTCGAGGCCGATCGCCGCTCCGAGCGCCTCGCGGCCCGCATACGCAGGGATTTCGAGTCGGGAATCCGCGCCGGCGTCACCGGCACTCCCGCCATCTTCTCGTAGGCACCTGTACTCTCTCCTGCTGAAAGAGAACGTGAGTTCTGAAAGCAGATGGCCGCCATCCGGGTGGCCGGAGGTAGGACAACTAAATGAGCATGTTTGACGTAACCCGCGTTTCGGCGGACATCGGCGATAGCCAGATTTCCTTCGAGACCGGAAAGCTCGCGAAGCAGGCGGGTGGCGCGGTCGTGGTCCAGGCCGGCGACACGATGGTGCTCTGCACCGCAACCGTCGGGAACCTTCGCGACGTGGACTTCCTTCCCCTGACCGTCGACGTCGAGGAGCGCATGTACGCCGCGGGCAAGATCCCCGGCTCGTTCTTCCGTCGCGAGGGTCGCTCCGGCGAGAAGGCGACGCTCACCGCGCGCATGATCGACCGGCCGATCCGGCCGCTCTTCCCCAAGGGCTGGCACTACGAGACCCAGCTGGTCGCGATCCCGATGTCGGTGGACCAGGTCCACCCCTACGACATCCTCGCGATGAACGGCGCCTCTGCGGCGCTGGCGATCTCGCCGGTCCCCGTCGCCGCCCACGTCGGCGCAGTGCGGATCGGCAAGCTCGACGGCGACTTCGTCGTCAACCCCTCCGAGGAGGACCTGGCCGAGCTCGATCTCGACCTGATCGTCGCCGGCACTGACGAGGCGATCCTCATGGTCGAGGCCGGCGCCAACGGCGTCACCGAGCAGGAGATCCTCGACGCGCTCGACATCGCCCACTCGGAGATCAAGAAGCTCACCGCGGCGATGGAGGAGCTGCAGCAGAAGGCCGGCAAGGAGAAGATCGAGGTCGAGGCCCCCAGCATCGACGAGGGCCTGATCGGCGAGATCCGCTCCTCCCACGGCCAGGCCCTGGTCGACGCGATCGCCACCGAGGGCAAGCTCGAGCGCTACGAGGCGATCGACAAGGTCAAGGACGAGGTGGTCGGCAAGTACGCGGTCCCGGACGACGCCGGCGAGATCGACGAGGGTCGGGTCGCCGAGGTCAAGGCCGCTTTCGCCTCGATCGAGAAGGACACGATCCGCAAGGCGATCGCCGTCGACAAGAAGCGCCCCGACGGCCGTGCCCAGGACGAGATCCGGCCGATCGAGTGCGAGGTCGACATATCGCCTCGCGTGCACGGCTCGGCGCTCTTCACCCGCGGCGAGACGCAGATCCTCTCCAACGCCGCGCTGGGCACGACGCGCATGGACATGCGCATCGACACGCTCGGCCTGGAGACCTCGAAGAAGTTCTGGCACCACTACAACTTCCCGCCCTTCTCGGTCGGGGAGGCCGGCTTCATGCGCGGCCCCAAGCGCCGCGACATCGGCCACGGGGCGCTCGCCGAGCGGGCTCTGGTCGCGACGATCCCCAACGAGGAGGACTTCCCCTACGTGATCCGGGTCGTCTCCGAGACGCTCGAGTCCAACGGCTCCTCGTCGATGGGCTCCGTGTGCGCCTCTTCGATGGCCCTGCAGGCCGCGGGTGTGCCGGTCTCGGCGCCGGTTGCCGGTGTGGCCATGGGCCTGATCAAGGAGGGCGACGACTACATCGTGCTCACCGACATCGCCGGCGTCGAGGACCATCTCGGCGACATGGACTTCAAGGTCGCCGGAACTGCTGAGGGAATCACCGCCCTGCAGATGGACATCAAGATCACCGGCGTCACCTTCGAGATCCTCACCGACGCGCTGGAGCAGGCCAACAAGGGCCGCCAGTTCATCCTCGGCAAGATGGCCGAGGCGATCGACGGCCCGCGCGAGCAGCTCTCCCAGCACGCGCCGCGGATCGAAGCGATCAAGATCGACCAGGAGAAGATCGGCGCCGTGATCGGCAAAGGCGGCGAAACGATCCGCGCCCTGTGCGAGGAGTTCGAGGCTGAGATCGACGTCGAGGACGACGGCACGATTCGCATCTACGCACCGACCGGCTCGCTGGTTGAAGCCTGTGTGGCCCGCATTGAGTCGATGACCAAGGAGGCCGAGATCGGCGACCGCTACAACGCCGCCAAGGTCGTCAAGACGACCACCTTCGGCGCCTTCGTCGAGCTGGTCAAGGGCACCGATGGTCTGCTGCACATCTCCAACGTCAAGCCCGGCGAGCGAGTCGACTCAGTCGATGACGTGCTCAGCGCCGGCGAGGTGATCGACGTCACCGTGGTCGAGGTCGACCGCGAGCGTGGCCGCATCGGCCTGCGCCTCAGCGACGACCCCTCGGTCGCCGGCAAAAGCGCCGAGGAATTGGCCGCGGTCGGCTCCGGTGGCGGCGGCAGCCGCAACGGTGGCGACCGCGGTGATCGCGGTGGGCGCGGCGGCGGCGGTCGTGAGCGGCGGCCCCGGCGCGAGCGTGAGCGCCGCGACTAGAAGTTGAGCGACGCAGTCCTCAGCACGCAAGGCTCGGGCGTCCGGGTCGTCACCGAGGAGGTTCCCTCGGTGCGATCCGTGGCGCTCGGCCTCTGGGTGCGGACCGGATCGCGCAACGAGACACCGGCCCAGGCCGGCGTCTCGCATTTCCTCGAGCACCTGCTCTTCAAGGGCACGGCGCGCTTCTCGGCGATCGAGATCTCCGAGCGCTTCGACGGCCTCGGCGCCTCGGTCAATGCCGCCACCGGCAAGGAGACCACGCACCTGCACGCCCGCTTCCTCGACGAGCACACCGAGGAGGTCTTCGACCTGCTGGCCGAGATGCTGCTGGCGCCGACCTATCCCGAAGTCGACTCCGAGCGCGAGGTCGTGCTCGAGGAGATCGCCATGTACGAGGACGAACCGCAGGACCGCGTCCATGACATCCTCGCCGGAGCGGTCTTCGCCGAGCACCCGCTGGGCCGCCGCGTGCTCGGCGAGGCCGAGGTGATCAGCTCGGTGCCGGTGCCTGAGATCGAGGCCTACCGCAACGCTCGCTACACGGGCGGGACGATCGTCGTCGGCGCCGCCGGTAACGTCGACCACGAGCAGATCGCGGCCCTCTCCGAGCGGCTCGTCTCACCCGCGGTCGCAGAAGTCACCGAGCAGCTGGCGCAGACGCCCGAGGATGCGGCCCGTCTGCGCTTCTACGAGAAGGACACCGAGCAGTACCACATCTGCTTTGGCGCGCCCGGCATCGACCGGGCCGACGAGCGTCGCTACGCCTTGGCCGTGCTCGACTCGATCTTCGGCGGCTCCAGCTCTTCGCGCCTCTTCCGCGAGGTGCGCGAGAAGCGTGGCCTGGCCTATGCGGTCGGCTCCTACACCGAGCAATACACCGATTCCGGCCTAGTGGCCGGATACGTCGGCACCCGCGAGGACAACGTCGAGGAGGCCTGCGCCGTGATCGGCGCCGAGCTGACGCGCTTGCGTGAGGAGCCGGTCTCCGGCGAGGAGCTGACTCGAGCCAAGGAGAGCGTCAAGGGCCGCCTCGTGCTCTCATCGGAGTCGACCGCGGCGCGGATGACCCGAATTTCGCGCGCGACTCTCTTCGACCTGCCGATCTACAGCCTCGACGAGATGCTGACCAAGGTCGACGCGGTGACGGTCGATGAGCTGAGCGAGCTTGCCGCTGAGCTCTACGGCACAGAGCGCCTCTCCGCCGCCTGCGTCGGCCGCCAGGAGTCGTGCTTCCGCGAGGCGTTGGCCCCGGTCAGCGAGAGCCTGGTGGCCGCATGATCAAGGTTGCGGTCTCGGGCGCCGCCGGGCGCATGGGGCAGGCGGTCTGCGAGGCGGTCGAGGGTGCGGCGGACACCGAGCTCTACGGCAAGGCCGATCCGGCGCTTGGCGTCGAGCTGGGCGATCTGCTCGACGAGGCCGAGGTCGTCGTCGACTTCACCACGCCCGAGACGGCTTTGGACAACGCCAAGGCCTGCCTCGACGCGGGTGTGCACGTAGTGGTCGGCACCACCGGCTTCGATCTCGACGCGCTGCACACGGCGGCGGAAACTTCGAGCGCCAACTGCTTCGTCGCCCCCAACTTTGCGATCGGCGCCGTGCTGCTGATGGAGGTTGCCCAGACGATCGCTGTCCACATGCCCGAGTGCGAGATCATCGAGTTGCACCACGACCAGAAGCTCGATGCGCCTTCGGGAACGGCGAAGCGCACGGCGGAGCTGATCGCCGGGGCCGGCGGCAATGTCCACGAGCCGATCCACTCTGTACGCCTGCCGGGGCTGGTCGCCCACCAGGAGGTCGTTTTCGGCGGCGAAGGTCAGACCCTGAGCCTGCGCCATGACTCGATCGACCGTCGCTCCTTCATGCCCGGCGTCCTGCTCGCCGTGCGCAAGGTGGGCGGCCTGCCCGACCATTTCACGGTCGGCCTGGAGAAGCTGCTCTAGGTGTCCGTCATACGACCCCCCGCGCACGTCTGGCGGCGGCGGACACTGCGCGATGCGGCGTCCTCGGTCGGCCGAATAGCGTTGCTATTCGCGCCTCCCTGCGTCCTTGCCTCGCTTGGTCCGACGCTCGCCATCCGCACACGCTGGGCCATATGACGGACACCGGCACGTCGCGATACCCTGGCCCGATGAAGCAGATTCGTGGCGTGATCACGGCGATGATCACGCCTTTTACCGAGGATGGCAGGGTCGACATGGAGACTGGGCGCCGGCTGGCTGCCCACCTCGTCGCCAACGGCTCCCACGGCATCGTCATCTCCGGCTCGACCGGCGAGTCGGCGACGATCACCGATCCCGAGGCGTTCGAATTGATGGACGCCGTGCGCGAAGAGGTCGGCGACGACGTGCTGTTGGCCTTCGGCACGGGCACCAACGACACGCGGCACTCGGTGCAGCTGACTAGGGAAGCCGTGGAGCACGGAGCCGACGCGGCCCTCGTTGTCACGCCCTACTACAACAAGCCCAACCCGGCCGGAATCCTGGCTCACTTCGAAGCGATCGCCGAGGTCGCGGGCGACTTGCCGATCATCGCCTACAACATTCCCTCGCGGGTGGTGGTCAACATCCCACCCGAGCTGCTCGCCGAGCTGGCCCAGATCGACAACGTGGTCGCGGTCAAGCAGGCCAACAACGAGGAGTTGCAGTCGATCGAGGGCCTGGCGATCCTCGCCGGCAACGACGACATCTTCCTCAGGACGCTGGAACTGGACGGCGGTGCCGGCGGGATCCTCGTCGCCTCTCACTTGATCGGTCCGCAGATGCGGGAGATCTGGGATGCGGTTCAGGCCGGTGACCTCGAGCGGGCTCGTTCGATCGACAGCGGCCTGCGTCAGCTCTATGACTCACTCGGCGTGACCACCAACCCGATCCCGGTCAAGGCGGCTCTGACGATGCTCGGGCAGATCCCAACCGATCGACTACGGCTGCCATTGGTACCCGCCGACGCGGAGCAGCGCGCAACCGTTCAGGCTGCACTCGAGAGCGTCGGACTCACCCCGGTGACGCAGTAGTGCCGGCCACCAAGCTTCGCGTGCTGCCGCTCGGGGGCCTGGGCGAGATCGGCAAGAACATGACCGTGATCGAGTACGACGGTCGCATCGTCGTCGTCGACACGGGCCTGATGTTCCCGACTGCCGAGATGCTCGGCATCGACCTGGTGCTACCTGACTTCTCCTACCTGCGCGAGCGCGCCGAGGACATCGAGGCGATCGTCCTCACCCACGGCCACGAGGACCATGTCGGCGCCCTGCCTTATGTGCTGCGCGAGATTGGCTCGCCGCCGGTGATCTACGGCGGCCTGCTGACGATCGGCATGGTGCGCTCAAAGCTCGACGAGCACAAGCTCAAGGACGCTCCGCTGGAGGAGCTGCCAGCGGGGGAGAGGGTGCAGGTCGGTCCCTTCGAGCTGGAGCTGATTCACCTCTCGCACTCGATCCCCGACGCGCGGGGCGTGCTGCTCACCACGGAGCTGGGTTCGGTGCTGATGACCGGCGACTACAAGTTCGACCAGACCCCGGTTGATGGTCGCCCGGCGGATATCTCGCGGCTTGCAGAGTTGGGCTCCGATGGTCTACTGCTGCTCTGCGGCGACTCGACCAACGCCGATCGGCCGGGCATCGCCCCCTCGGAGTCGAGCGTCGGTCCAGCGCTGCTCGAGACCTTTGCCAACTGCGAGGGCCGCATCATCGTCACCTCCTTCGCCTCCAATATCCACCGAGTCCAGCAAGTGATCGACGCAGCGGTGAAGCTCGACCGGCGGGTGGCCCTGGTTGGCCGCTCGATGCGCAAGAACTTCAACATCGCCTCCAATCTGGGGATCGCCGAGGCGCCGTCCGGTCTCTTCATCCAGCCGCGCGAGATCGAGAGCTTCCCCGATGAGAAGGTGGTCGTCATCTCGACCGGCAGCCAGGGTGAGCCGCTCTCCGCCCTGCGGCGGATGGCCAACAACGACCACCGCGACATCGAGCTGCACTCCGGTGACACAGTCGTCTTCTCGGCAACGCCGGTTCCCGGCAACGAGCGTGCCGTCAACGAGACGATCGACCGCATCTACGAGATCGGCGCCTCGGTGGTGACCGCCAAACAGGCGCCGATCCACGCCTCCGGGCACGGCTGGCAGGAGGAGCTCAAGCTGATGCTCAACCTGACCAAACCGCGCTATGTGCTGCCAATCCACGGCGATCACCAGCGTCTGCGCCTCCACGCCGATCTGGCGCAGTCGGTGGGCATCGACCCAGAGCGCATCTTCCAGGGCCGCAACGGGCTGCCGCTGGAGATCGACGAGGATGGTGCCCGCTTCGGCGAGGACATCCACGCCGGGGTGATCTACGTCGACGGCGTCAACGTCGGCGAGCCCGACGACGTCGCCCTGCGCGACCGGCGCGAGATCTCCGCTGACGGCATCTTCATCGTCGTGGCGACGATCTCCTCCGAGGACGGCCATGCGATCGCCGACCCCGAAGTCCTCTTCCGCGGGGTCGCCTTCCTCGAAGAGGCCGACGCCCTGGTCGACGAGCTCAAAGACGTGGTCGAGGACTCGCTTGAAGACGCGGCCAACGCCGGCACGCGGGAGCTGCACCTGATTCAGGAAGACCTGCACGACGCGATTGCCGCCCTGGTCTACGAGCGCTTGCGCCGCCGGCCGATGATCATCCCGGTCGTGGTCGAGGTTTGAGCAAGAAAAAAGGACCCACCGGGCTGTTGGGGAGATCCCGGCGGGTCCTGTGTGTCTCGTCCACGAACGAATCTAGGCGCTGTCGCTAAAGCGGCTCTAAAGCGGGGCTAAGCCGCCGCTCAGACTTGCTCAGCGGCAGGCGCACCAAGAAGCGGGCACCGCCCTGGGCGGACTCGCCGACCTCGACCGATCCGCCGTGCGAGTCAGCCACGGCGCGGACGATCGCCAGGCCAAGGCCGCTGCCGGCGCCGATCGCTGTGTCTGCCGGGCCCTCGCCACGCACGAAGCGATCGAAGACCTGTCCGCGCAGAGAGGTGGGGATACCCGGGCCGTCGTCGCTCACCTCAAGCAGCGCGGCGTCGTCTTGTAGGCGCAGGCGCAGCTCGATGTGCGAGCCGGGGGGCGTGTGACGGGCAGCGTTGTCGAGCAGGTTGAGCATCAGTCGGTGCAGCTCGTCCGGGTTGCCTTCAAGGGGCAACGTCTGCTCGTTCTCGATCTCGAGCCGGCGGTCGCCGAGCAGCGGCGCCACCTCAGCGGCGGCGTTGCCGGCCACCTCGGCCAGGTCACAGGGCCGCTGCTGGCCGGCGCGCCCGGCATCTGCCCGGGCGAGCAGCAGCAGGTCGGCGACCAAGCGGCTCATGCGTTTCGAGGAGCGCAGCGCTGAGTCGACCATCGCTCGCTCGTCCTCCTGCTGGGGCGCCTGCAGTGCGGCCTGCAGCAGCTCGAGGTTGGCGAGCACACTGGTCAGCGGCGTGCGCAGCTCGTGCGAGGCGTCGGCAACGAAGGCGCGTTGCCTGCGCATCGCGGCCTCGCGCGCGGTGCGCGCCGCGTCGAGCGAGCGCAGCATCTGCTCCAGGGTACGGGCCAGCTCTCCGACCTCGTCTTCGACTTTGGGGTCGGGCATGTGGCCCGAGGGGTCGCCGGTGTCGGCCACCTGGCGAGCGGTCGCCGTGAGGGCCGAGATCGGTCGCATCGCGCGCGCCGCGATCGCCACGCCGGCCAGACTGGCGAAAAGGGTGCCGCCGATGATTCCCGCGAAAATGAAGAGCCAGAGCCGGTCGACGGTCGAGTCGACGTGGGCGAGGCTGCGCCCGTACTGAACGTAGCCGGTGGTCAGACCGGTGTCGGTGCGGATTTCGGCCGTCGCCACCCGCATTTCCTCGTGGTTGGCGAGGCCGTCGCCGACCGGGCCCAGGTAGTGGGCGTCGCTGCTCTGGTCCACCAGGTTGCCGTTGACGTCGTAGACGCGCGCCTCGGCACCGTCGGGTCGCACGAAGTCGTCGAGCTCGGGGCCGCTCTTCCCCGAGATCGTGCCCAGTGGCGTGTAGATGATTTGGAATTCACCGGCCAGGGTCTTGGCGGCATCGCTCACCTCGCGGTTGAAGTCGTCGCGGATGCGGCTGGTGGCGAGCTGACCGACGACGGCACCGAAGACGAGCAGGATGGCGAGCGTGAGGCCGGCCGAGACCGCGGCGAGCCTCCAGCGAACTGGCCAGTTGTTCGGCCTGAGCTTGGCGGGCCACCAGGAAACCAGCTTGCCGAGGCGCCGCACCCTAGCCCTTCAAGACGTAGCCGGCGCCGCGTTTTGTGTGCAGCAAGCGTGGCTCGCCGCTGGCCTCAAGCTTGCGGCGCAGGTTGGAGATGAAAACATCGATCGTGTTGGTTGCCGCCATCGGGTCATAGCCCCAGACGTCGTCGAGCAGGCGCTCGCGCGAGACGACAAGGCGCTCGTTGCGCATCAGGTACTCGAGCAGCTCGAACTCGCGATTGGTGAGCTCTAGGTCTCGGTCGCCGCGCCGCACCTCGCGCGTGTCGGGGTTGAGTGTGAGGTCAGCAATTTCTAGCGAGGCGGCGCCGCGCGGCGGCCGGCGGCGCAGCAGGGCACGGATACGGGCCAATAGCTCCCTGCGCTCAAATGGCTTGGCCAGGTAGTCATCGGCGCCGCTATCGAGACCATCGACACGGTCTTCAGTCTCGGCACGGGCGGTCAACATGAGTATCGGCACATCACCCTCGGCGCGGAGGCGACGACAGACCTCGACTCCGTCGAGGCGGGGCAAGCCGAGATCGAGCACGACCAGGTCGGGAACGAAGCCGTTGGCAACGTCGAGGGCGTCGACCCCGTCGGCCGAGGTGCGCACCTCGTAGCCCTCTTGGCGCAACGAGCGGCGCAGCACGTCAGCAATCTCGGCGTCATCCTCGACGACGAGCACGCGGGCGGTGGCTGTGTCCGGCTCGGTTGTGAGCATCGGCACCCGATGTTAAACGCGCCAGGCGCCACTTCCGGCGGGATTTACCTGCTTTTTATGGCGCAGGTGTCGCGCTCTCCATGTCGAAGCGGGCCACATGTTCGTGCGTAAGAAGAAGACCCCTGCCCGCCGCAAGGCGAAAGGCAAATCCGCCCGCCCGCGCTTGCACCTGCCGCAGGCCCTCGAGCAGCGCCATCTCGACCTGATCGGGCTGCTTTTGATCGCCTCAGGGGTCTACCTCAGCTTTGTCCTCTTCTTCGGCTGGGATGGGGGCAAGGTCGGCTATGGAGTGGAGACCGGGCTCACCTACCTGGTCGGCAACGTCGGGGCGAGGATCGCCACCGTCCTGATGCTCGTCGTCGGTGGCCTGCTGGTCACTGGCACCTCGATCTCGACCCTCTTCAAGGGGGTGGGCAGGGCGATCCGCACGGTCTTCGTCGGCGGCCGGGGGGTCGCCGATACCGTCGCCAGGAGCCGCGATGCGCGGCGCGAGGAAAAGACCTTCGCCTTCGAGACGGAGCCAGGCCCCACCGATGTGATGAGCGCTTACCCGGAGGAGGACGACGTCGAGCCGACCGTGGCTCTGGTCGAGGAGTCAGAGGATGCCGTCGAGGAGCCCGTCACCCAGGACTTCGACCAGGAGCTGGCCGAGATCGAGGCCGAGGAAGAGGCAGCCGCTCCTGATGAGCTACCCGAGCCCGAGCAGGTTGCGCTGACGCCGCAGGGCAACAAGCGCGGCGTCACCACCTCAGAGGAGATCGATTACCGGCCGCCGCCGGCCAAGGCACTGGAACGCGGCAAGGGCGACAAAGGCGTGGATCCGCGCGATCACGAGATCGTCGGCCGCAAGCTGGTCGAGACGCTGGGCCACTTCGGGGTCGAGGCGAAGATCGTCGGCATCGTCAGCGGCCCGCATGTCTCTCGCTACGAACTGCGCCTTGCCCCCGGCACCAAGGTGAAGAAAGTCACCGAGCTCTCCAATGACCTCGCCTACGCCCTTGCGTCCACCGACATCCGCATCTTGGCGCCGATCCCTGGCAAGCAGGCGGTCGGGGTCGAGGTTCCCAACACGCGCCGCCGCATCGTCCGCCTCGGCGACATCTACGCCGGTCGTCCCGAGAAAACCTCACCCTTGGTCGCCTGGCTCGGCAAGGGCATCGACGGCAACGCCGTCTGGACCGACCTGGCGAAGATGCCGCACGTGCTGGTCGCCGGCACCACCGGCTCGGGCAAGTCGGGTTGCGTCAACGCGATCCTCTCCTCGATCCTCATGCAGGCCTCGCCCAACGACGTGCGCCTCGTGCTCGTCGACCCCAAGCAGGTCGAGCTCAACCACTACGAGAACGTGCCTCACCTGCTGACCCCGGTGGTCACCTCGCCACGGCTCGCCGCCAACGTGCTGGCGAACCTGATCGGCGAGATGGAGAGCCGCTACGGGATCATGGGCCAAGCGCGCTGCCGTAACCTCGCCGAGCTCAACCGGGCGCGGGCCAAGGCAGGCGAACCGCAACTGCCGCACATCCTCTGCGTGATCGACGAGCTCGCCGACCTGATGATGGTCTCGCCGGCCGAGGTCGAGGACTCGATCATCCGCCTAGCGCAGAAGTCGCGCGCCACCGGCATCCACCTCGTGCTGGCCACGCAACGCCCTTCGACCGACATCATCACCGGCACGATCAAGGTCAACATCCCGGCCCGCATCGCCTTTGCCGTCTCCTCGCAGACCGACTCGCGTGTGATCCTCGACCAAGGCGGGGCGGAGGCCCTGCTCGGCCAGGGCGACATGCTCTTCCGCGGTGCCGGCACCTCGAAGCTGCAGCGCATCCAGGGGGCTTTCGTCACCGAGGAGGAGACCGCTCGCATCACCAGCCACTGGGCCAAGCAGGGAGAACCCGAATTCGAGGAGGAGTTGCTCGAGGTCCACGGCGAGCAGGGGGTCGAGACCGAGGGCGACTATGACCCCGACAGCGACGACTTGCTCGACGAGGCGATCCGCGTCGTGGTCGAGACCGAAACCGCTTCCGTCTCGATGATCCAGCGTCGCCTGCGCGTCGGCTACACACGCGCCGGTCGCTTGATCGACATGCTCGAGCGGCGCGGCGTGATCTCCGGCTATGAAGGATCCAAGCCACGCCAGGTGCTGGTCACCCGGGCTGACCTGGGGCGCCTCACCGGCGGTAGATCGCCCTCCGCCGACGAGGCCGAGACGCCTGCGCCCGTGCCTGAGTAGTACGCACCGGCTCGGCGATTCGTCAAAAAAGGCTTTGCGTAGGACAATTGGCTCATGGAGAGCCAGGTTGGATCGGTTCTGCGTAAGGCCCGCAATCGCCGCCAGATTGAGCTCTCTGAGGTCGAAGCTGCAACCCGCATCCGAGTTCGATTTCTACGGGCGATCGAGACCGAAGAATGGGAGGTGCTCCCGGGCGGGGTCTATACGCGCGGCTTCATCCGTACCTACGCCGCCTTCCTCGGCTTGGACGGCGATCGACTGGTTGGTGACTACCGTCGGCAAGTCGAAGGCCAGGGTGAAGGACGCGGGTCGGCCGCCGAGCTGGCCCCGATCGCCGCGTCGACCGCGACGAGATCACCGGGCGAGCGGCGCCTTTGGCGCAGCTGGCTAGTCGTGCCCATGGTCCTGCTGATCGGCGCGATCGTGATCATCGCGCCGTGGGGCCGAGATGGAGAGCAGAACGCCAAGCCCCGCTCCGCGCACCCAACCGTGACAGCGGGGGGGAATGACGCTTCCCCCATTCAGCCAACAGAAGCCACAGCCGAGGCGGCGGGTGTCTCGGTGCGCCTCACGGCGCTTGCCGAAGTTTGGGTCTGTCTACTCAATGCCGGCGGCGAACCGCTGGTCGAAGGGCAGATCCTCGAAGCGGGAGCGAAGGAGGGGCCCTTCCGGTCCGGTAGCTTCACCGTCTCCTTTGGCAACGGGGAGGTCTCGATGCTGATCGACGACAAACAAGCTGAAATCCCACCGACCGCAAGCCCGATCGGGTACTCGATCGACGCCGCGGGCGACCTCACCGAGCTCGACGATGGGGAGCGTCCCACCTGCACATGAGCGAGGTAAGGGCAGGGATAGTCGTCACCGGGACCGAGGTGCTGACCGGGCGAATCGCCGACCGCAACGGGCCCTGGATCTCCGAGCGCCTTGCCGAGCGCGGGGTCGAGGTCGCCCACATCCTCGTCGTCGGCGATCGTCCCGACGACCTCGAAGCGGCGCTGCGCTTCATGGCCGCGGAGGGCATGGACCTGATCGTCACCTCGGGGGGCCTCGGACCCACCGCCGACGACCTCACTGCCGAGATCGTCGGCCGCTTCGCTGGGCGGGAGCTGATCCTCGACGAGGACATGGAGGAGAAGATCGCCACGATTCTGCGCAACTTCGCCCGGCGCTTCGACTTCGACATCGAGGCGGTGCGCGAGGCGAACCGCAAGCAGGCGATGGTGCCCGAGGGTTCGACGCCGCTCGACCCCGTGGGTACCGCGCCGGGCCTGGTCGTGCCGGCCGACGAGCGAGTCGTCGTCGTACTGCCCGGGCCGCCGCGCGAGCTGCAGCCGATGTGGCCAGCGGCCCTGGCCACGGCGCCGGTCGAGGCAGTGCTTGAGCGCGCCTCGCCACTGCTCGGCTACACGCTACGCATGTTTGGCATCCCCGAGTCGGAGATCGCCAAGAGCCTGCGTGAGATCGAGGCCGAGGGTGTCGCCCTGCCCAAGGTGGAGATCACTACCTGCCTACGGCGCGGCGAGATCGAGATCGACGTGCGCTACCGCGAAGAGGCCGAGGACACGGCGCAGGCGGTGCGCGATGGCCTCGCCGCCCGTCACGAGCGCCAGCTGTTTAGCCTCAACGGCGAGACGATCGACGCGCAGGTGGCCACCCTCTTGCAGGGTCACCGGCTGGGTCTGGCCGAGTCCTGTAGCGGCGGGCTGCTCGCCGCGCGAATCACCGATCTACCGGGGGCCTCCGCTTATATGGCGGGCAGTGTCGTCGCGTACGCCAATCAGGCGAAGGCGAGCCTACTCGCCGTTGACCCCAGCCTGATCGAGGCCAAGGGAGCAGTCTCGCCCGAGGTGGCCGAGGCGATGGCGCTCGGTGCCCTGGAGCGCTTCGATGCTGACGTCGCCGTCTCGATCACCGGCATCGCCGGCCCCGACGGGGGCAGCGAGGAGAAGCCGGTCGGCTATGTCTGCTTCAACGCCCGCCTCGCCGACGGCACGGCACTGGCCCGCGACCACGTGATCCCCGGCGGCCGCGCCGACATCCGCGAGCGCTCTGCCCTGGTCGGCATGCACCTGCTGCGCATCCTGCTCAGCGATGCCGAGCCGCCTCTGTAGGAGAGCTGGCCGACTTTCGTGACGCTCTGGTGTTGTTCCGCGCATCGGCGGGCCTTAGCGTGGGTCGGGTGAGCAAGGAGAGGCTGAAGAGCCCGCGAGCCCGTCTGTTCATCGCGCTGGACCTGCCGGAGGCGCTGCGGGCGGGAATCGCCGAGTGGGGCAAGCGAGAGCTGCGGGATCCGGCCTTGCGGGTTGCCAGAGAGGAGTCGCTGCACGTGACCCTCACTTTTCTGGGCTATATGCCGGAGAAGGAGGTTGGTTCGCTTGCGGAGATCGTCAGAGAGATCGAATCGCCTGCGCCGACGATCCAGCTTGGTGATCCGGTCGCCAAGCCGACACTCAAGCGAGCGCGGCTCTTCGCCCTGCCCATCGAGTCCCCGGGGGCAATCACGCTGCAGGCCGAGTTGGAGGAGAAGCTCGTTGCTGCACGACTTTTCCAGCCCGAGAAGCGTCCTTTCTGGCCGCATCTGACGGTGGCAAGAGTGAAGTCTGTTGGTCGGGGATCCAGGAGGCCAATGGAGGTTCTGAGACCTCCAAAGGGACTGTCAAAGTCGCTCTTAGAGCCAAATTATGAGGGCATCCGAGCCCGCCTCTACCGTTCCGAACTTAACCCTATGGGTGCGCGCTACACGCCGCTTGCCCAAGTCGAGCTGTCCCGATAGCGGTCAGCAGTGAGGTGAAAGAGATGGCAGACAAGAAAGCGGCTTTGAAGGACGCCTCAGCCAAGGAGGCGAAAGCGAAAGACGCGGCCCTCGAGGCCGCCGTCACGCAGATCGAGCGCGATTTTGGCGCCGGCGCGCTGATGCGCCTTGGAGCCGACAGCGCCCTGCCGGTAGAAGCGATTCCCACCGGCGCGATCGCCCTCGACCAGGCGCTCGGCATCGGCGGCGTGCCACGCGGGCGGATCGTCGAGATCTTCGGCCCCGAGTCCTCGGGTAAGACGACGCTGGTCTACCACATCATCGCCGAGGCCCAGGCCAAGGGCGGGGTCTGCGTCTTCATCGACACCGAGCACGCGATGGACCCGATCTACGCGCGGGCGATCGGCGTCGACACCGACGAGCTGCTCGTCTCCCAGCCCGACTACGGCGAGCAGGCGCTGCAGATCGCCGACCGCCTGATCGCCTCGGCCGCGGTCGACGTGGTGGCAATCGACTCGGTCGCGGCGCTGACGCCTAAGGCAGAGCTCGACGGCCAGATCGGCGACACGACCGTCGGCCTGCAGGCGCGCCTCATGTCGCAGGCGATGCGCAAGCTGGCCGGTAACCTCAGCCGCACCAACACGGTCTGCGTCTTCACCAACCAGATTCGCGAAAAGGTCGGCGTCCAGTTCGGCTCGCCGGAGACGCAGCCGGGCGGCCGGGCGCTCAAGTTTTACTCCTCGCAGCGACTCGACATCCGCCGCATCGAGACGCTCAAGGACGGCACCGAGGCGGTCGGCAACCGGGTGCGGGTCAAAGTCGTCAAGAACAAGTGCGCCGCGCCATTCCGCCAGGCCGAGTTCGAGATCGAGTACGGCCAGGGCATCTCTCGCGAAGGCGAGCTGCTCGATTTCGGCATCGAGCACGACATCGTCCGCAAGAGCGGCGCCTTCTTCTCCTACGGCGAGACGCGGCTCGGCCAGGGGCGCAACAACGCCAAGCAGTTCCTGGTCGAGAACCCCGAGATCGCCAGCGAGATCGAGGCCAAGGTGCGCACCGCGCTCGGCATTGGTGCTGAGGCCGCGCCAGTCGAAGCGGAGACCGCACCGGTTGAGCAGGCGCAGGCTGCCTGACGGCACCTGCGCTTCTCTGGATAGGATTCCCGCTCTCGCATGAGCAACGGTGATCTCTTTTACATCTGCGGCGTCGCGCTGGCCGTATCAGCCGTCGTGATCAGCTTCATTGGGCTGCGTGCCAAGGGTTTTCCCGGCAAGCTCGGGCCGCTGGTCGCCCTCTGGTTCGTTGCCTTGATCGGCGCAACGGCGACCTTCTCCGTGCTGCACGCGCAGGACGAGGAACACCATGAGGAGCAGGCGTTGCACAAGGCGACCGAGGAAGCCGAAGAGATCGAGTCCGAGTAGTAAAGGGGCTTCACGCCCCGGTACGCTGAGCGCATGCCCAGCTACCACGTCACCACGTTCGGCTGCCAGATGAACGTGCACGACTCCGAGCGCATGCGCGGCATGCTCGAGTCGCTGGGCTACGAGGAGGCGGAGACGTGCGACGCCGCCGACCTGATCCTCTTCAACACCTGCTCGATCCGCGAGTCGGCGGATAACCGCTTCGTCGCCCGCCTCGGCGAGGCCAAGCGGCTCAAGTCTGAATTCCCGAATCGGATCGTGGGAGTGGGGGGCTGCTGGGCGCAGTCGGTCAAGGACGAGGTCTTCCAGCGCTTCCCCTTCGTCGACGTGGCCTTCGGCCCGGGTCAGATCCACAAGCTGGCCGAGTTCCTAAACTCCGACTCGCTCAGCGCCCAGGGCTACTTCGAGTTCGAGGACTTCTCCGGTCATCTGCCGACCCGGCGGGTGCGCGAGTTCCAGGGCTGGCTGCAGGTCTCCCAGGGCTGCAACTGCAAGTGCGCCTACTGCATCGTGCCCTCGACCCGGGGGCGCGAGGTGAGCCGCGACCCGGCCGAGCTGGTCACCGAGGCCGAGGCGCTGGCCGCCGACGGCGTGCGCGAGATCACCCTGCTCGGCCAGAACGTCAACAGCTACGGCCGTGACTTGCCCCTGGACTCACGCATCGGCTTTGCCGAGCTGCTGGCGCGGGTTGACGCCGTCGAGGGAATCGATCGCATTCGCTACACCAGTCCCCATCCGAAGGACATGAAGGAGGACGTGATCCGCGCCCACGCCGAGCTGGCGGCGGTTTGCGAGCACATCCATCTGCCGCTGCAGTCGGGCTCGAGCCCGGTCCTCAAGCGCATGCGCCGCACTTACGACCGCCAGCGCTACTTGGACCGGGTCTCGCTGATTCGCGAGCACGTTCCGGACTGCGCAATCACCACCGACATCATCGTTGGCTTTCCCGGGGAGACCGAGGCCGATTTCGAGCAGACCTTGGAAGTCGTCGACAAGGTCGGCTACGACAGCGCCTTCACCTTCGTCTTCTCGCCGCGGCGCGAGACCGAGGCGGCCGAGTTCGAGGACCAGGTGCCGCACCCGGTCAAGGTCGAGCGCATGGAGCGCCTGGTCGAGCTGGTCCAGCGGCGCGCCACGGAACGCGCCCAGCGCTTCGTCGGGCGGGAGATGGAGGTGCTTGTGGAAGGCACGAGTCGCACTGACGAGACGAAACTGCGGGGACGGACGCGCCACAACAAGGCGGTCAACTTCGAAGGCGACGCCAGTCCCGGAGAGTTCGCGCAGGTCGAGATAAGCAGCGCTACCTCACAGACTCTCGGAGGGGTGACGGCGCAACCCCTCACTCAACTTTTTCGGTGAGACGGATTCAGTCGTCCGCCGGCCGATCGACGAAAAAGTACAAGCCGTTCGGGGCAGCGCCGCCACCCCTCCCGGAGTAGATGCAGGTTCTGGCGATATTTGGTCCCACCGGAGTGGGGAAGACGGGCGTCGCCGTCTCGTTGGCGGAAGAGCTCCGCAAGCGGGGAGAGGATCCCGTTGCTATTTCTTGCGACGCGTTGCAGGTCTACGAGGGGCTCTCGGTGCTCACTGGGATGGCCACGGCGGAAGAGCAGGCGAGGCTGGAGCATCGGCTGGTGGGATTCGTACCGGTGACGGAGCGGTTCAACGTTGGTGACTACATGCCGCTGGCGCATGCGGAGATCGATGCGGCGCTTGACGGGGGCAGGCGGCCGATCGTCGTGGGGGGGACGGGGCTCTACCTACGGGCGGCGCTGGCCGAGCTCTCGCTGGTCAAGGCGCCACCGGAATCGGAGGACTCCGAGCTTTGGTCTCCGGAGACGCGGCACCCGACAATGATCTTTGGCTTGGACATGGATCGAGCCGCCCTCTACAAGCGAATCGATGTCCGCACCGAGGCGATCTTCGCCGGAGGGGCCCGCGAAGAGGTCGTCGCAGCCGAGGAGAAGGGCCCGTCGCGGACAGCTCGCGTCGCTCTGGGCTTCGATGAGGTTTTGAGTGGCGACGTCGAGCTGATGCAGCAGCGTTCACGCAACTACGCCCGCCGTCAGCTGGCCTGGATGCGCAAGATCCCCAACCTCGACCGCATCGACCGCGGAGATCGCGGCGACACGGAGATTGCCACCGAGATCGCCAATAGGCTGCCGGCGTGAGATTCGAGAAGTGGCAGGCGCTGGGCAACGACTATTTGATCGTTGAGGCGGAGGCGCTCTCCTGGGAGCTGACGGCGGGTCGCGCAAAGCTGCTCTGCGACCCGCATTTCGGCATCGGCTCCGATGGCGTCTTGCTGCTCTCGCGCAGTGACGATCCGGCTTTTGTCGCTGAGCTGCGGATCTTCAACCCGGACGGCTCCGAGGCGGAGCTCTCGGGCAACGGGGCACGGGAGGCGATCCTCTACCTGCGACGGCACGACTGGACCGCCGAGGACACGTTCTCGATCAGGACGGTGGCGGGGCCGATCACGCCAACGATCTCCTCGGAGCGCACCTGCTCGGTAGTGATGGGAAAAGCTTCGACCACATCCAAGAGCTTTCCCTCGGGAGAACCGGACGGCACAGGGGTTCTCAGCGCGGGCGGCCGCGAGTGGGCCTTCCAGCATGTCTCGATCGGCAACCCACAGTGCGCGATCGTCGTTGACGACGGCCTGGAGGAGCTTGACCTGGACGAGATCGGACCGCCGATCGAAGGCAGCGAGCTCTTCCCCAATCGCACCAACGTCTCCTTTCTGCGCATCGACGGCAGCCGCGTGCGGGCGCGGATCTTCGAGCGCGGTGTGGGAGAGACGCTTTCCTCGGGCACCGGCGCCAGCGGCGCTGCGGTGACTGCCTTCCTGCGAGGTGCGCCCAGCCCGATCACGGTCGAGCTCGATGGGGGTGAGCTGGAGGTCGAGATCTCCGAGGATCTCGAGGTCACGCTGAGCGGCTGGGCCGAGCCGATCTGCTCGGGCGAGCTCTCGCCCGAGCTGCTCAGCGCGCTCGCCGCGCTGGACGGCTAGATTTCCGCGCCGATGGGAATCTCGGATCCGTCAAAGCGGCTGGAGGCGATGCCTCCCTACAAGTTCCAGGAGCTCGAGCGGACGATCGCCGACAAGCGCGCCGCCGGCATCGACGTGATCAGCCTCGGCATCGGCGATCCCGACGAACCGACCTACCCGCACGTCGTCAAGGCGATGCAGGAGGCGGTCGCGGATTCGGGCAACCAGCAGTACCCGAGCAATCGCGGCCGCGACGAGTTCCGCCAGGCCTTCGCCGAGTTCTACGAGCGGCGCTTTGGGGTGGATATCGATCCCGAAGACGAGGTGATCCCGGCGATCGGCGCCAAGGAGTGCATCTACAACCTCTGCTTCGCCTTCCTCGACCCGGGCGACGTGGCGCTCGCCTCCGACCCCGGCTACCCGGTCTACACCGGCGGCCCGATCCTCGCCGGGGCCAGGCCAGAGCTGCTGCCGCTGGTTCCCGAGCTGGGCTTCGCGCCCGATCTGAGCGCTGTCCCGGCCGACGTCGCCGCCAAGGCACGGCTGATGTTCATCAACTACCCCAATAACCCGACCGGCGCCACCGTTCCCGAGGGCTTCTTCGAGATGGTCGTCTCCTTCGCCCGCGAGCACGAGATTCTCGTCGTCCATGACAACGCCTACTCGGAGACCACCTACGACGGCTATGTGGCGCCTAGCTTCCTCGCCACGCCGGGGGCCAAGGAGGTCGGCGTCGAGGTCTTCTCGCTCTCCAAGGGCTACAACATGACCGGCTGGCGCTGTGCGGCGATCCTCGGCAACGCCGACGCTGTGCAGACCTACTGGCGACTGAAGACCAACGTCGACTCGGGCCTCTTCGAGGCCGTGCAGATGGCTGGCGTCGCCGCCCTGCAAGGACCGAGCGGCCCGCTGGAGCGGATGAACGAAACCTACGCCCGTCGCCGCGACCTGGTCGTCAGCGCCCTGCGTGAGATCGGCGTCGAGGTTAGCGCCCCCAGGGGCACAATCTACGTTTGGGCCCCGGTCCCCGAGGGCCACAGCTCGACCTCGTTCGCGGAGCTGGTCCTCGAAGACGCCGCCGTGGTCGTCTCGCCGGGCTCGATGTACGGGCCCAGCGGCGAGGGCTTCTTCCGCATCTCGCTGACTACGCCCGACGACCGCATCACCGAGGCCGTCGAGCGCATGCGCGAGCACTTGTCCTGAGAGCTAGCGGACCTCGACTTCGTCGACCATGCCTTTGAGGGCGTGGGGTGGGCCGCCCTGGCGGTCGGTGATGAAGCAGAAGAGCACGTAGCGGCCCGGCTTCAGGTCGAGCGTGACCAGCTGGCCTTCGCCGCCTTCGAGCACGGCGGTCGACTGGAAGCCTTTTTCGTCGAAGGGCGGCTCGCCTTTTTCGGTTTTGAAGGCCTGCTCCACGTCCTCGGCGGTGCTGTCGCCTTTCAGCGGAGCGGCGAGCAGGTGGTGCGGCTGAGCGCCGGTGTTGTCGAAGGCGATCTCGGTCGCGCCCGCAGACAGCTGGTCAGCCTCGAAGCCGTACTCGAAGGCATCGACTGTCTCATCCGCCTCGATCGTCTCGTCGGAGGTCTCGCCGCTGACTTCGACAGCCGGCACCGAGGCGGCCTCGGGCAGGTCGCCTTCGGTGTTGAAGGCGTAGTAGGTGCCGGGCTCGAGCACCTGCGTCACCGTCTGGCTCTTGCCACCGGCCGTCGTGCCGAGGCCACCTGCGGCGAAGAACCACTCGGGGAAGGCTTTGCCTTTCATCGCCGCTTCCAGACCTTCGACCGCTTCCTCGGCCGAGTGGTTGCCCTCGACGCGGATCAGCTGCAGATCCCCTTCGCCTTTGCCTTCGTTCCTCAGGGTGATCTCGGCTGTGCCGGTCTCGGCGCTCGACGGGCCCGTGACTTTCGCCGCTTTGCCGTCCCCGGAGATGGTGAAGGTCAAGCTCTGGCTCTCCTCTGAGTCACCACATGCGGCAAGGCCGAAGGCGGTAAGCACGGCAAGGACAAGACCGACTGCAAGACGGAATGACGATCGACTGGTGCGCGGACTCAATTTCGACTCCCCTTGTTCGCTGACGAGACGCCCATACCCACTGCGACCGGCACGCTAACGCTCGGTCCGGCTGGAGCCAAGGCTCGTCAGGCCTGCTCCCGCTTGCGCCAGTAGCGGTCCAGGCCGCGCCACTGGTACTCGGGCGGGACGCACTGAATCAGCTCTTCTGCGGTCTCGGGGTCGGTACTGGCGGCGACCCGTTCGCGGTGGCTGCGCTCGTAATCCTGCTCGGAGAGCTCGTGGGCCAGATCGGCCTCCTCGCGTAGGCGCTCGCGCACGACGGCGAGATGGGGGAGGGGCTCGTCGACCTGGCCGAAGTGGGTGAGGGCAAGGCGCTCGGGATGCCAGGACTCGATCGTCGCAATCGATTCCAGCCAGGTCTCGACGTCGATGTCGGGTGGCGGTGTGGGGGGAATGACCAGGTCCGCGGGCGGGATGCGCACCGCGGCGACGTCGCCGACGAAGGCGGTGCCGCTCTCCTCGTGCAGGTAACAGACGTGATGGGAGGCGTGCCCGGGCGTGTAGGCGACGCGCATGCCGAGCAGGTTCTCGCCGCCGACCAGTGGTGTCACGTTGACCTCCGGCACGGGGACGATCTCCCCCCAGAGCCTCTCCATCTGCTCGCCGTAGAGGCGCTCGGCACTTGCCAGCAGCTTGGAGGGGTCGATCAGGTGCGGGGCGCCACGCTCGTGGACGTAGACCTCGAGCTGCGGCCAACGGCGCACCAGCGCTCCCGTCGCCGCGGCGTGATCGAGGTGGATGTGGGTCAGCAGCAGGGCACGGGGCTGCTCATCTCCGATGGCTGCGAGCAAGGTCTCCATCGAGGACTGGGGCCCCGGATCGACGAGCATCCCGTCGACCTCCCAGCAGCCGATCACGTGCGGCCGCCCGAGGTGCTTGACGTCGATTACCCGCATCGCCGCCCGGGTCGCTCAGGCGACCGGGGCTGGAAAGCGCTCGTCGGCTTCGAGAGTCTGCCGCATGCCCTCCTCCATGCCGCGCGGGGCATAGCCGAGCTCGCGGCCCGCCTTCTCGTAGCTCGCCCAGAAGGTGACCCCGTCGGCGGAGGAAATCAGCTCGCGCAGGTTGGGCGGCTGCCCGATCATCTTGCCGACCAGGGGGCCAATCGGCGTCAGGGCCTTCATCACTCCCGTCGGCATTGCCCGCTTCGGCGCCTTGCGACCGCTCACCGAGGCGATCGTCTCGATCGCCTCGCGCATCGTCGTGGCCGGGCCGCTGATCACGTAGGTCTCACCGGCCTTGCCCTTGTCCAACGCCAGCAGGATGCCGGCGGCGATGTCCTCGACGTGGGTGAGGCAGATGCCGAGGTCGGGGAAGGGCAGCAGGAAGAGCCGGCCGGCGAAGAATTCCACCAGCAGGTCGGCGACTTGGGATTCGTCACCGGGGCCGTAGACGCCGCCGGGTTGGACGATCACGCAGGGCAGGCCCTCCTCGGCCATCATCCGCTCGGCGACCCGCTGGCCCTCGAGCTTGGTCTCCTCGTAATAGGAGGTGAACTCCTTGCCGGGGTGCTGGTAGCTCTCGTCAACCACTTTGCCGTGTGTGTTGCCGAAGGTGCCCACGGTCGAGACGTAGACGATCTTGCCGACCTTGGCCTCTTGCGCGGCGCGCAGCACGACCTCGCTGCCCGTGACGTTGGCCTCGTACATCGCCGGGTGCTGCTTGGCGGGGATGCCCACCTCGTACATCGCCGCCGCGTGTACGAGGCTCTCGCATCCTTCCATGCCCTGGCGCAGCGCCTCGGCATCGCTCAGGTCGCCCGGGACCAGCTCGCAGCCGAGCTCGGTCAGCTTCGCCGCTTTCTCAGGGGTGCGCACCAGGCAGAGGACCTCGTCGCCGCGCGCCCGCAGCTGGCGGGCGACCTCCCCGCCGATGAACCCTGTCGCTCCCGTTACGAAGACCCGCATCGGCCGCTAAGCCTATCCGGACTGATCGGGACCAGGCGCCCGCCTACAATCGGATCAAGTGCAGAAACGCTCACGCAACGGCCGCACGGCAGAGACCCACAATGGCGCCAAGGACGCTGGCGTCTCCAACCCACGGGCGCGTCAGCGTGCCCTGGCGATCGGCATCGCCGGCAGCGAGGCCGGGGAGAACCCGCTTGCCGAGCTGAAGGAGCTACTGCGCACCGCCGGCGTGGCGACCGCGGGGGAGGCGGTTCAGCAGCGCGAGGCCCCCGACCCCGATCGCTATCTGGGCCGCGGCAAGCTCGACGAGGTGAAGGCCGAGATCGCCGCCTGCGATGCCAACCTGGTTGCCTGCGACGACGAGCTGGCGCCGCGCCAGGAGCGCAACCTGGAGGCGGCGCTCGGCGTGCCGGTGATCGATCGCACCGCGGTGATCCTCGACATCTTCGCCGACCATGCCCACTCGGCCGAGGGCAAGCTGCAGGTCGAGCTGGCCCAGCTCGAATACAACATGGCTCGCATGCGGGGGCTCTGGACGCACCTCGAGCGCCTCGGTGCCGGCCGCATGGACGGCGGCATCGGCACCAGGGGCCCGGGGGAGAGCCAGATCGAGACCGACCGCCGTCTGGCGCGTAACCGTATCGCCGCCCTGCGCCGCCGTCTGACGCGGCTGGAGCGCAATCGTGGCGTGATGCGCGCCCGGCGCGAGCGCTCCTCGCTGCCGCGTGTGGCGCTCGCCGGCTACACCAACGCCGGCAAGTCGACACTGCTCAACGCGCTCACCGGCGCCGAGGTCGGCGTTGGCGACCGGCTCTTCCAGACGCTAGACCCGACCACGCGCAGCCTCGAGCTCTCCGGACGCGACTACCTGCTGACCGACACGGTCGGCTTCATCGAGAAGCTGCCCCACCAGCTGGTCGAGGCCTTCAAGGCAACGCTCGAGGAGACGGTGCTCGCCGACCTCATCCTGCACGTGGTCGACGCGGCAGCCCCGGAGGAGCGCCTGGCAGCTGACATGCGTGCCGTCGACGTCGTGCTCGAGGAGATCGGCGCCGGCGGCCGGCCGCGCCTGCTGGTGCTCAACAAGGCCGACCTGCTGGATGACGAGCAACGAGCCGAGGCGCTGCTACGCCATGCCGACGCTGTGTTGGTCTCTGCCCTGGAGCGCGAGGGCCTGGAACAGCTCGAGCGGCGCATCGAGCTGGCCTTCGAGGACACGCTGGCCGAGGTCGAGCTGCTCGTGCCATACGCCGAGGGCGGACGGCTGCACGAGCTGCACGAGATCGCCGGCGACCTGGAGCGCACGGACCGCGATGACGGGGTGCTGGTGCGCGCCAAGGTCCCGGTCGCCGAGCTGCACCGTTTCGACGATCTCACCGTCGTCTAGGGTTCGCCGCGTGCAGCTGCCCGTTGCCAAGCTGCAGGACGACGCGCTCCTGCCGACCCGAGCCCACGAGGGCGATGCGGGCCTCGACCTCTACGCCTGCGAGGCCGCCCACCTTGGGCCGGGGGAGCGGTGGAGCATCGGCACCGGAATCGCGGTCGAGATTCCCGTCGGCCACGCCGGCCTCGTCCTGCCTCGTTCCGGCCTGGCGAAGAAGCACGGCATCACCCTGGTCAACGCACCCGGGCTGATCGACTCCGGTTACCGCGGAGAATTGCGCGTCCTTTTGCTCAACACCGACCCGGCCGAAACCTTTCGCATCGCGCCGGGCGACCGCATCGCGCAGCTGCTGATCACGCCGATCGCCCTCGCCGAGCCGCACGAAGTAGAGGCTCTCGCCGAGTCAGCCCGCGGCGACGGCGGCTTCGGCTCCAGCGGCCGCTGAGTTTCTAGCTCGTTGAAGGGTTACCGGGGTCATGGCCCCCATAACCCTTCAACGAAGGCCGGCGGCACGCCGTGCGGACTCGTGGGCGGCCCGCTCGAGGCTGTCGTCGAGTGGCTCGAGCTCGGGGGGCGTTCCGTAGCGACGCTCGAGCGCCAGGGCGATGAGGCGATCCGCCAGCCAGGCGTTCTTGGGCAACAGCGGGCCGTGTAGGTAGGTGCCGATCAGGTTGCCGCGGCGCACGCCCTCGAAGCCGTCCTCGCCGTTGTTGCCGAAGCCCTCAAGCACCTTGCCCAGTGGCTGGGCGCCATCGCCCAGGTAAGTGCGACCACCGTGGTTCTCAAAGCCGGCGATCGTCTGCGGCCCGCCACCGAGATCTGCCTCGATTGCCACGTTGCCGATCAGGCGCGGTCCGGGACGGCGCACGGTCTCGAGGTCGACCAGGCCGAGTCCGGGCAAACGCTCCTCACCGAGCTCGTAGCTGTGGCCAAGCAGCTGATAGCCACCGCAGACGGCAAGCACCAGCGCGCCGTCCTCGACCAGCTCGGTGAGCGCTGCGCGCTTCGAATCGACCAGGTCGGCGGCAACCGCGCGCTGGTCGCGGTCCTGGCCGCCGCCGATGTAGGCGAAATCGTGCGCAGCGGGATCAATGCTCTCGTTGGGGCCAGCAGCGGCGTACTCGAAGCCGATCCCACGCCACTCGCAACGTCGCTGCAGGAAGACGATGTTGCCGCGATCGGCATAGATATTCATCTGCTCCGGATAAAGAGCGAGCAGGCGCAGCTCCATCAGGCCCCCTTCTCGACGAGCACGACGGTCGAGCCGACGTGGGTTTCCGTGGGTGGGATCTGGCGCCGCTCGAGCGGTTGCAGACCCACCTCGATCGCCTCCTGCTCCAGGGTCTCGGCGGAGAGCTGCTGGAGGACGATCTCGTTGAGCTCCTCGCTCAGCGAGCCCTGGGGATCGACTGTCTGTCGCAGGCGGCGCAGGACGATCGTCTGCCCATCGACCTCTGGCGGCAGCGGCAGGCTTGAGTAGACCCAGTCGCCCATCTCGCGCACGTCGGGGAGCGCCGGCTCGGCTTCGGCAGGCTCGATCCTGGGCAGCTCCTCGACGATCGCAAAGGCCGCGCAGCCGCCGGGCCGCAGATGGTCGGCCACGCAGGAGAGGCAGCAGGTCCGGTCGGCCCTGCCGTCGAGCAGCTGGATGAGCTGCATCGGGGCGAGGGCGAGCCCGAACTCGGTGTAGAGCTCGAAGCTGCGAACGTCTCGTACCTCCGCGTCACCGGAGAGGCCTTTACGCCCGTGCAGTCGCTGCCAGACCATTTCGACCAGCTCTTCATCACAGTCGATGCCGATCACCAGCTCACCGGTTGCCTTGGCGAGGTGGTCAACGACGCGTCCCGTGCCACAGCCCAACTCGACGATCGAGCCCTCGTTCTCTATTGCGAGCTGCTCCCAGACGGGGAAATCAGCGGCATAGCCCCCGCACTCGAGGTCATGCCACACCACCGCGCTCATCGCCAGAACTCCTTGGCGTGACCACGATCGGCGAGCAGCTTGCGCAGCTCGAGCAGCGCCGTGTATGTGGGTAGCGCGAAGAGCCGGCCGGACGAAGCAGCGAGGGCGCTATCGAGCGAGCGTCCGATCCCGGGCTCGACCTCGATCAACTCGGCCGGCAGACCCGCGTACTTGAGCCGCACCGCCATCTCCGCCGCCCGCGTCCCGGTACAGATCACCCGTCGCACGAAACCCCCGAGCAGCTCGAAGTCGGCGTCCCAGATCCAGGAGACGTCGCGGCCGTCGGCGATGCGGTCATTGAGCGCGATCCAGAGGTCCAGCCCAGCCTCACTGTGCTCGAGGCGCAGAGTGCGCAGCACCTCGTTGGCGCCAGCGGGATTCTTGATCAGCAGGATCGAGAGCTGCCTGGCGCCGATCTCGATCGTCTCGACGCGACCAAAGGCACCACGTACATCGGCAAGGCCCTTGGCGATCTCCTGGTCATCGAGACCCAGCTCGATCGCCGCCGTCACCGCGGCGAGCGCGTTGTAGACGTTGTAGAGGCCGGGCAGCGGGAGCTCGAGGCGCAACTCGCCCGCGGGAGTACGCAGCTCGACCCGTGAGCCGCTCATGCCATGAAGCTCGATGGCCGTGGCGGCCACCTGGGGCCGAGGCCGCTGCACGCCACAGTTGGGGCAGGCGTAATGACCCAGGTGACCAACGAAGCTGCGCTCATAGGCATACGGGTAACCACAGCGCCGGCAGTGCTTAGCGTCGAAGGCGTGCTGCAGCTCAGGTAGCGCCTGGGCGGGGTCCTCGACACCAAAGTAGACGACCCCCGGGCGCGGTTGACCCTCTTCGTCGCGACCGAGATCGGCGATCGTCGGGTCGTCGGCGTTGAGCACGAAGCGCGTCTGCCCAGCCCGCGCCGCCACCGTCTTCGCCCAATCTTCGGCGAGCGTCTCCAACTCGCCATAGCGATCGAGCTGATCCCGGAAAAGGTTGCCGAGCACGATCAGCTTGGGATCGAGTTGGGCCGCCACCTTCGAGAGCCAGGCCTCGTCGACCTCGAAGAGACCCTCCTCGCCGCGCTGCTCGAGCAGGGCGGTGGCCACACCCCAGGTCATGTTCGAGCCAGCGCGATTATGAACTGGTTGCCGGCCAGCCACGGCCAGAGCCGCGGCGATCATCCCCGCCGTCGTCGTCTTGCCGTTGGTGGCGCTAATCAGCGTCGTGCCACGGCTCAGGCGGGTCCCCAACCTGGCGATCGAGTTGGGCTCGAGGCGCAACAGGACCCTGCCGGGCAGGGTAGTGCCGCCACCACGGCCGCTCACTCGGCTTGCCATGCCGATCGCCCTGGCCGTGCTGAGCTTGGCTCCGAAGAGCACTCAGGCCTCGGCAGGCACGAGGACGCTCAGCGTGCGGGGCAGGATTCGCAGCTTCGCGGGCAGGTCGGTGAGGTGCTCGCCGTCGGCATAGACCGGAAAGGGCCGGCTGGCGCTCAGCTCCAGGTGCGGGGCTCGGAAGACGCGCACCTCGTCCTCCTCGACGTGGGTGCCCTTGAACACCTTGGGCAGGTTACCCACGAAACGCAGCTTGCCTACCTCGCCGACGACGACGATGTCGAACTCACCGTCATCTAGCTCCGCCTGCGGCGCGATGTACATGCCGCCGCCGAAGGCGCGGCTGTTGGCGACCGAGACCGAGTAGCCGGTGAAGCGGTAGCGCTCGTCGTCGACGCGCACGGTGAAGCGGCTTGGCTTCCAACTCAGCAGAGTGCGCAGGGCGGCGTAGGCGTAGACGAGGTTGCCACGCAGGAAGCTGGTTTCGTTGGCGAGGCGATTGGCTTCGGAGTCGAAGCCGACGCTAACGATGCCGAGGAAGCGTTTGCCGTTGGCCTCGCCAACGTCGATGCGTCGCGTCTCGCCAGCAGCCAGCACGGCCACGGCACCCGCCGGATCGGCGGGGATGCCGAGCACGCGGGCGAGATCGTTACCGCGGCCACCCGGGACGATGCCGAGGGGGGTGTCCGCACCGGCCATCGCTCCGCCGATCGCGCCAACCAGGCCATCACCGCTGATCACCACCGGCACCTCGTTCGCTTCGACAGCCCGCAGGGCACGGGTGACGCCATCCTCCAGGCCCTTGGTGCGCTCGACCCGGAAGGGAATACGCAACGCGTCGAGCTCCTGCTCGACCTTGGGCAGCAACTTCAGTGTGGCGCCATGGGCAGAGGCTGGGTTGACCAGCAGGGTGAGCGGCATGCCTTCGATCCCCATTGCGCCGGGAGCCTAATCGCGACGGGAGCCGCCGGCCGGCCCGAGGCGGCCGACGTAGGTGGTGCGGCGAGACTCGCGGCCCAGCCACAGCTGCTCGAACCCCTGCCTGGCGAGGCCGCGAGCGAGGCCGCGCGGCCGCGATCGCAGCCAGCTCCACCTGGGCGCATCGACGTAGACCAGGTGGCCGCCCGGTCGCAGGACGCGCACGACCTCACCCACCCAAAGCGCCCCATGCGTCTGTACGACCAAGTCGAACATCTCGTCGGGATAGGGGAGGGAGCGGGCCTTGCCCTGCTTGAAGGCCACCCGCCCCTCAGGATCGAGGCCGACCCTGGCGACGGCGCGACGCACTGCCTCGGCGGAGCGATCGACGCCGCGCACCCTCGCGGCGGGGAACTCACGCGCGAGGAAGAGCACCCCGTCGCCCTCGCCGAACCCGATCTCCAGGGCGCGCTCGGGCGGCGGAACGTGGAGGACGGCGGCCGCCAGCGCCGTCAAGGCCGGAGCTTGCACGACGTCGATCATCGCAGTAGCGGTGGCCACGGGTAGATCCTCTAGGCTTGCGGCCGATGCAAGAGGGGAAAGACCGGCGGCCAATCATCCTTGCCGTCTTCGCGCTGGTCGCGATTGCCGTCGTCGCGGTGATCCTGATCGGCCGCAGCGGCGGTGATGACGAGGAGAGCTCGACCACGACCGCCAGCACTGGCGGCTGCAAAGAGGTGGAAACGCCAGCGCCGAAGCAAACCAGCTTCAAAGCACCGAAGCAGGTCGTCGAGCCGGACGAAGCGGCAACCGTGCTCGTCAAGACCAGCTGCGGCAGCTTCGCGATCGCCCTCGACACCGAGCGGGCTCCAAAGACAGCCAATTCCTTCGCCTTCCTCGCCGAGGAAGGCTTCTACGACGGCCTCGCCTTCCATCGCGTCGCACCGGGCTTCGTCATCCAAGGCGGTGACCCACTGGGCAACGGCACCGGTGGGTCTGGCTACACCGTCGACGAGAAACCACCAGCCAATCTCGCCTACACCAAAGGCGTGGTGGCGATGGCAAAGAGCTCGGCCGACCCACCCGGACGCTCGAGCAGCCAGTTCTATGTCGTCACCGCACCCGATGCCGGCCTACCGCCCGAATACGCCTTGGTCGGCCGCGTCAGCGAGGGCTACGACGTCGTCGCGCGCATCGACAAGCTCGGCACGCCGGCAGAACAGCCCAAACAGACGGTCCTCGTCGAAGAGATGACCGTCGATAAGGGCTAGCTGTTCTAGGCTGGGCTCGATGGCCAAGGTCGACGTAGGCGACGCTGCGCCCGACTTCGAGCTGCCGGGCACCGAAGGCAGGACCTTCAAGCTCTCCGCGCAGCGCGGCCACAACGTCGTCCTCGCCTTCTATCCGGGTGACGCGACGACCGTGTGCACCAAGCAGTTCTGCTCCTACCGCGACAACGGCGATCGACTCGATCAGCTCAAGGCCGAAGTGGTCGGCATCTCGCCGCAATCGATCGAGTCGCATGAGCGCTGGGTCGAAGAGCAGGAACTCAACGTGCCGCTGCTCGCCGACGAGGACCTGAGCGTCGCCAAGCTTTACGGGGTAACCGGCTGGCTAGGGCCCCTGGCCCGCTTCACCGAGCTGCAGGACACGCCGGGCGGGCGTTACGTGATGCGGGCGATCTTCGTCATCGACGGCGAGGGGATCGTGCGTTACCGCCACGTCTCGCGCACCGGTTCGACCTTCCAGTCGGTCGGCGATCTCGAGCAGGCGCTCGGCTCGCTCGCCTGATGCCCCGGGCCGAGCCGCACGACTTCGCGGCCGGTACCGATCCTGCGATACGCGGCGAGACGGCGGGGGAGGGGGTGCCGATTGTCCTCCTGCATGGGCTGACGGCGACGCGGCGTACCATCGTGCACGGCTCGCGCCGCCTGGAGCGCGGTGGCTTCAGGCTGATCACCTATGACGCCCGCGGCCACGGCGAGTCCGACCCGGCCTCGCCCGGACAAGGTTATGGATACCCGCAGCTGATCGAGGATCTGGCGGCCGTGATCGAGGCCGAGGTGGGCGAGGCGCCGTTCCTGCTCGGCGGCCACTCGATGGGTGCCCACACGGCACTGGGCTACGCCTTGCGCCACCCAGAGCGGCTCAGTGGCCTGGTCGTCATCGGCCCGTCCTACAGCGGCTCGATCGAGCCCGGCTCGCTGCGCTACTGGAATGGCCTTGCCGAGGCGCTCGAAGCACAGGGCGTCGACGGCTTCGTCTCCTACATCGATCGGGCCCAGGGAACGGATCCGGCCTGGCGCGACTCGGTGCTGCGCTTCACCCGCGAGCGCCTGCTGCGCCACCGTGACCTCGGCGCGATCGCCGCGGCCTTGCGCGAGGTGCCTGCCTCGCGACCCTTCGGGGGGCTGGAGGAGCTCGCGCAGCTAGAGCTGCCGACGCTAGTTGTCGCCAGCCACGACGCCGCTGACCCCGGCCACCCATACGCGATCGCCCAGGCTTACGCGGAGCACCTGCCGCAGGCGCGCCTGGTCAGCGAGGCGGAGGGCGAGTCGCCACTTGCCTGGCAGGGCGGGCGGCTCTCACGCGAGATCGCCGAGTTTGCCACCGGCCTGACTTAGGTTTGCTGAAGGAGAGTCGAATAGCGTTGCGGCCGATGAAGCAACCGGCAGAGGGGACGTTGCGGGGGGTCTCGACCTTCTTGGCGACCTTCGGCATCGGCGTCGCCTCCTACATCGCGATCGCCGAGTCGGGCGGCGGCTCACCCGTCTGCGTGGCGGGCGGCAAGGGCTGCCAGACGGTTGCCGAAAGCGCCTACTCGGAGCTGCTCGGTGTCAACGTCGCAATCTTCGGCATCGTCGGTTACGTGGCGCTGCTCGGCTGTGCGCTGTTGCGCGGCGACGGAGCGCGCATGGCGGGCTTCGCCTTCGCCCTGATCGGCTTCGGCTTCAGTCTCTATCTGACCTACCTGGAGATCTTCACGATCGAGGCGATCTGCCAGTGGTGCGTGGCCAGCGCCGTGTTGATGACGCTGCTTTTTGTGACCAACACGACCCGTATGCTCGCCTTCGTGGGGACCGAGCGATGAACGACGAGCGCCGCCAGAACATGATCAAGCTGGCCAGCGCGGCGGCTTTCCTTGCTGTGGTGGTGGTCGCCGTACTGATCGTCATCAGCCAAAACCAGAGCAGCGACGGTGGTGACGCGAGCAGCGTCGAAGGCGCGGCAGAAATCGAAAAACAACTGGCCGGGATTCCCCAGCGGGGCATGGTGCTGGGCGAGCCGAGCGCCAAGGTGAAGCTGATCGAGTTCGGCGACCTGCAGTGCCCGGTCTGCAAAGGCTTCGCCGAGGAAATCCTGCCGCCGGTCATCGAAGGCCAGGTGCGCAACGGCGAAGCACAGCTCGAGTTCCGCAACTTCACGATCATCAGCGAGCAGTCGGTGCCGGCCGGGGCTGCTGCGGTCGCCGCCGGCGAACAAGGCCGCGGCTGGAACTTCGTCGAGCTCTTCTACCGCAACCAGGGGATCGAGGCCTCCGGCTACGTCACCGACGAGTTCCTCACGGCGATCGCCGAAGGCGCCGGGGTGCCCAATATCGACAAATGGGACAGCGACCGCAAGAGCAAAGCGGTGATCTCAACAGTCGAAAAGACGACCGCTCAGGCCGGGCGCCTTGGCCTCAGCGGCACGCCCAGCTTCGCCGTCGAAGGCCCAGGCGTCGAGAACCCCGACGCTGAGGGTCTCGAAGTGCTTGGCACACCGCAGTCCACCGGCGAGATCGAAGCGGCGATCTCTGACGCCAGCTGAATTCTGCTCGGGCGCAACGTTTTACGGCCCTGCAGGGACCACAGCGCGTTACACCCAGGGCTGAGTTGACATAACAACCATTATCGTGCGTTAGATCGGCGCGGCAGGCCCTGTCCTCCCGACATAGACTTGCGCCAATGCGACCGGAACTGCCGATCCTCGAGCCAGTCACCAAGGGGGTGCTGCTGGCGTTCTTTTCGGTCTTCGTGGCGACAATCGGCGCTGCCTTCTTCCTTGGCGCCATGGAGCCAGCCTCTCCGGCGCTGCTGGAAACACTGGCGATCATCGGGGCGATCTTCCTGCCTGCCTACGTGGTTGAGGTCGTCTGGCTGGTGCCGCGCATGGGTCGCGGCGAAGAATTCGAAGAATGGCTCGGTTTCACCGTCGGCGCCGGCATCGCCAGTCTGCTGGCAATCGCCGTCGCCCTGCTCAGCGCTCAGCACCGCCTCGCCGGCAACACGGGCCTAATCGACGACCTGGCGCTTTCCTTTGTCGTCGTCTCACTAATCATCCTCGCCGGCACCCTGGTCGCGCAACCGCTGCTGGCGCGGCGTTTCGCCGATCTCGACGCCGACTGAGGCCGGGAGTCAGGCCGCGAGGGTCGCGCTGCCGCGCACCAGCGGCCGCACGATCGGCGGCGCCTTGGGCAGCTCGCCGCGCTCGACCTGCTCGACGGCGAACGGCGAGGCTTCGATCGTCGCCACGGTGTCGCGGTTGCAGTGGCAGCCGTCGCCGAGGAAGCGCCAGGGCTTTTCCAGCCGGTCCTGCCAGCGCGCCAATCCGGGTTCCTCGCCCCGCACGTGCTCGAGGAAGAGCAGCTTGCCCCCCGGCCTCAGGACCCTGGCCACCTCGGCCAAGGCCGCGACGGGATCGGGCACCGTGCAGAGTACGAGCGTGAAGGCAGCGGTATCGAAGCTGTCATCGTCGAACGGCAGCTGCTCGGCGGGCGCCTGCACCGCGGTTATGTCGCCTCCTCGCCCAGTCAGCTTGGGACGCAGCTTGCCGATCATGTGAGGGTCGGGCTCCGCCAGGATCAGCTCGCTCACCGCGTCCGGGTAGAGATCGATGTTCGCGCCCGTCCCTGCCCCCAGGTCGATCGTGCGGCCGCTTGCCACCGAGAGCGCCTCGCGGCGCATCTCGCGCAGGCCCGCGTCTTCGGTCGCCGCGAAGCAGCGGTCATAGAGCGCCGCGAAGCCCCTCCCCCAGGTCGCGTCGTAGATGCGGCCGGGAAGACCCATGCAGAGCCCTACGCGGCTTCGCGCTCGGGGCTCGCCTCGGACTGCTCTTCGGCCTTGGCACCGCCACCGGCAATGTCCTCGCGGGCGGCGCGCTCCTCATAGGCATGGCGCGCGCCGTGGTCGACCTCGGTCATCAGCTTGTCGACTTTCATCAACCGGCCGAGGCCCTCGCGCATACCGCGTGGCAAATTGGCCACCAGCTTGAAGAGCACGCCGTTGGCGCGTGGCACCCAGACGTCGAAGCGCGGCACTTCCAGCGCGTCGACGATCTCCTTGGCGACGTCCTCGGCCTCAACCGGCCGGATTAGGCGCTGCCCCACACCAGCGGTCAGCTCGGTGTTGACCACGGTTGGCATCACGCAGGCGACCTCGACCCCGCTGCCGCGTAGCTCTTGGCGCACAGCCTCGCTGATGCCGACCACGGCGTGCTTGGTGCCCGAGTAAGTAGCGATGCCGGGAAAGCCGCCCTTGCCCGCCTGCGAGGCGAGGTTGACGATGTGGCCACTGCCACGCGGGCGCAGGCGTTCAATCGCCAGCTGGGTGCCGACGATGACGCCGTAGATATTGATGTCGAGCTGGCGCTTGATCGAGTCGTCGGACTCCTCGACGAAGGGCGTCACCGGCATGATCCCGGCGTTGTTGATCACCACGTCGACGGGGCCGAGCTCGCGTTCAGCGGCATCGAGAAAGGCGGCGAAGGAGCTGCGCTCGGTGACATCGAGGGGCAGTGCGATCGTGCCGCCTCCAAGCCCGGCGGCCGTCTCCTCGGCCAGGCCGAGATCAAGGTCCCCGATCGCTACGCGACAGCCCTTGCGGACCAGCGCAGTGGCGGTCGCCTTGCCGATCCCCCGGGCACCTCCGGTGATCGCCACGACCTTGCCGCCGAGATTCTGTCGCTCCTTCGCCATGGTGCCCTCCTCTCCGGCTCGGCCCTAGGCCGCTGCCGGCTTGTAGACGGTGACCACGGCGGCGCCGCCGAGGCCGATGTTGTGCTGCAGGGCGGTCTTGGCGCCCTCGACCTGTCGCTTGTCGGCCGTGCCGCGCAGCTGCCAGGTGAGCTCCGAGCACTGCGCCAGCCCGGTCGCACCCAGCGGGTGGCCCTTGGAGATCAGCCCGCCGGATGGGTTGACGACGACCTTGCCGCCGTAGGTGGTGGCTTCTTCCTCGACCAGCTTGTGACCCTCGCCCTCGGCGGCGAAGCCGAGCGCTTCGTAGGTGATTAGCTCGTTGGCGCTGAAGCAGTCGTGCAGCTCGCAGACGTCGACTTCCTCGGCGGCGACGCCAGCCTCGGCGTAGGCCTGGTTGGCAGCCTGCTTCGACATGTCGGAGCCGACGATCTTCATGCAGTCGGTGCCCTCGGCGAAGGTCGAGCTGAGGTCGGTGACCATCGCCTGACCGGCGATCTCGACCGCCTGCTCCCAGAGACCGTGCTCCTCGACGTAGCGCTCCGAGGCGACGATCGCGCAGGCCGAGCCGTCGGAGGTGGGCGAGCACTGCAGCTTGGTCAGCGGGTCGTGGATCATCTTCGCCGCCTTGATGTCCTCGATCGTGTACTCGTCCTGGAACTGGGCGTAGGGGTTGTTGACCGAGTGCTTGTGGTTCTTCCAGCCGATCCAGGCGTAGTGGTCGGGGTTAGAGCCGTACTTCTCCATGTGGTCGCGGCCGGCGTTGCCGAACATCTGCGGCGCGGGCGGCGACTGCTCGGGGTCGCGAATCTCGAACATGCGCATCGCGTGCTTATCGAGCGCGTTGGTGCGGTCGGTGTACTTGACGCCGAGGCTGCCGGGCTCCATCTTCTCGAAGCCGAGGGCCAGGGCGCAATCGGCGATGCCGCCCTTGACCGCCTGGCGGGCGAGGAAGAGCGCCGAGGAGCCGGTCGAGCAGTTGTTGTTGACGTTGACCACCGGAATCCCCGTAAGGCCGAGCTGGTAGAGCGCCCGCTGGCCGTAGGTGGAGTCGCCGTAGCAGTAGCCGGCGTAGGCCTGCTGAACGTCCTCGTAGGGAATACCGGCATCAGCGAGCGCCTTCTCCCCCGCCTCCTTGGCCCAGTCGGGGTAGTCGCCCTCCTTGGTGCCGGGCTTCTCGAATTTGGTCATCCCGACCCCAATCACGAACGTACGGTTGCTCAAAGTCTGCTCCTGTGTCGCCGCGGTCCTGCGCCGCGGTTTGGCTGGTCAGCCAAGAAATCTACCGGCTTTCCGTCCGGGTACCCTGACGGGTGGTGATCCTCGCTGCGTTCAGCTCCGATCCCGCCGCCGGGGTGGGAATCTTCGCCGCGCTCGCCGCGGGCGTCGTCTCCTTC
Source organism: uncultured Solirubrobacterales bacterium (assembly GCA_963715455.1). Taxonomy (GTDB): domain Bacteria; phylum Actinomycetota; class Thermoleophilia; order Solirubrobacterales; family 70-9; genus VRUE01. Next base: position 1,892,062 of record OY970245.1, read on the forward strand.
CTCTCCCCCTGCGTGCTGCCGCTCGTCCCCGGATACCTCTCGGCGGTCAGCGGCGTCTCTGCCAACGAGCTGGAGACGGCTGGCTGGCGGCGCGTGCTGGTGCCCAGCCTGGTCTTCGTCGCCAGTTTCTCGACGATCTTCGTCCTCCTCGGCCTGACCGCCACCGGCCTCGGCTCAATCCTGAAGGACAACGAAGAGCTGCTCAGCAAGATCGCCGGGGTGGTGATCATCGCCATGGGGGTGCTCTTCGTCGCCTCGCTCTTCGTCACGCGGCTGAATAAGGAGTGGCACGTCGACGCGCTGCTCGAACGCGCCGGCAAGGGCGGGCCGATCGTCGCCGGGGCCGCCTTCGCGATCGCCTGGTCACCCTGCATCGGCCCGACGCTCGGCGCGATCCTCACCGCCGCCTCGCTCTCCGACTCGGCCGCCCACGGTGGCTTCCTGCTGCTCGTCTACTCGGCTGGCCTGGCGATCCCCTTCCTGCTCACGGCGGTCGCCTTCTCGCGGATGACCACCGCCTTCGCCGTGGTCAAGCGCCATTATCAGGCGATCGTCGCCACCGGCGGCCTGGTCCTAATCGCGATGGGCGTGCTGATCTGGACCGACCAGCTGACCCAGCTCAACTCCGAGGCCGAAAGCCTGGTCAGGGGCCTCGGCCTGGACTTCCTGAACGGCATCTAGTTGCTGGTGGGCGTGACCGTCTGCAGCTCCTGGCCGACGGCCTCGACCTCCTCGAGGCCTTCGCCGTCGAGGTCGCGCGAGCAGACGATGCGGAAGCGCCCCGTACCGATCTCCGGGTCGGGCACGACCGGCAATCCGCGGATCTGATCCCAGCCCAGTCGCTCGACCTCAAAGGGATTCATGCGCACCTCGGCAGCCGGGAACGGGCAGTTCGAGTTGTGCTGGTCGATCGCCTTGGAGATCGCCTCGAGGTTCTTCGCCCCAGGGGAAGCCATCAATGGGATTCTAGGCTCGCTAGAGAGAGCCGTCGGCGTCGTAGGCCTCTCCCGGCCTCGCGCCCAAGGCGAGTAGGCGGAGGCCATCGGGCCCAGCGGTGATCTTGCGCTTCACGCTTGGTCCAACGCGAACGATGTGGTCCGGGTCGATCGGATACTGCTCACCGTCTGCTTCAAGCGTGCCGGAGCCGCGCAAGGCGACGTAGACCTCCTCCTGCCCGAGCTGCTGGGGGCGCTTGGCGAACATCTGGCCACCGATCCCAGTCTCGGAGTGGTCGTGCTCGGGATATTCGTCAGCCCCGGGAGCGAGCTCCTCGATCGCGACGCCGAAGGAAGTGACCCCGAGCGCCGCAGCCACGCGACGCAGGCTCACGCGCTCGAAGCCCTGCAGAGCCTCGATGTCCTCGATCCTCGCGTGGATGACGTCAGCCACGTGGCGATGCTACCCGGCCACCGCCCTGCCCAATCGCCGTCTCCGCTGGCTCCTACCATCGACATGTGGCCCTCGAGCGCACAGTCGCCCACCTCGACATGGACGCCTTCTACGCGTCGGTCGAGCTGCGGCGGCGACCGGAGCTGAAGGGCAAGCCGGTCGTCGTCTGCGGCTCAGGGCCACGGGCTGTGGTGACGACGGCGAGCTACGAGGCCCGCCGGCTGGCTGGCATCCACTCGGCGATGCCCGCAGCCGTGGCACGCCGCAAGCTGCCCGACGCGATCTACCTGCAGCCCGACTTCACCGCTTATCGAGAGGCCTCGGTGGAAGTGATGGCGATCCTGCGCCGCAACGCCGAGGTGGTCGAGGTGGTCGGCCTCGACGAGGCCTACGTCGACCTCACCGGGCTCTTCTCTCCCAAGGCGACGATGCGGCGCATCGCCACCGAGATCCGCGAGGAGAGCGGGTTGAGCTGCTCGATCGGCATCTCGGAGAGCCGCATGCTGGCCAAGATCACCAGCGAGCTGGGCAAGCCCGGCGGGCTCGTCGTGCTCTCACGCACGCAAGCATTGGAGCGCTTCGCCAGCGAGTCCCCCGGCCTGATCTCCGGGATCGGACCGAAGACGGTCGCCAAGTTGGAGGCGATGGGCATCACGACACTGGCGCAGCTCCAGGCGCAGGACCAGGGAGCGCTCGAACGGTCCTTCGGACCCCGCCAGGGACTGTGGTTGCACCGCCGCGCCCACCTTGAAGACGACACCCCGGTGACGGTTGTCCGGGAGACCAAGTCGCAGTCCGCTGAGACCACCTTCGACGTGGACGTCGGCGATCGCGATGAGCTGGAGACGCATCTCAGCCAGCTCAGCAAAGAGCTCTGTCGGCGGCTGCGCGCCCGCCAGCTGGAGGGCCGCACAATTGGCATCAAGGTGCGGCTCGACGACTGGACCAACGTGACTCGCTCGCAGACGCTCGAGCAACCAACCAACGACCCAGCGATCGTCGGGCCGTTGGCGCTTGACCTACTGCGCGCCTACGACCCGCAGCGCCCGGTCAGGCTGCTCGGCGTGCGAGTCGCGGGCTTTGACGGCAGCGGCGAGGTTGAGGACGAGGAAGAGGTACCAGCCGGTCAGCTGCAGCTCGATCAAGCTGCCTGAGCGTTCACATCCGTTTCGCAGGAGGGTCCCTGGCCGTATGCGAAGATCTTCAGCGTGAGTGCAGACAGGCTGACCGGACTCGACTCCTCCTTTCTCCACATGGAGCGCGCCGGCGCCCACATGCACGTCGCCTCGACCAGCATCTTCGAGGGGCCGCCACCGAGCGTCGCCGAATTCCGCAATCACATCGCTTCACGGTTGCACCTGGTGCCGCGCTTCCGCCAGAAGCTGCGCTTCGTCCCCTTCGGCCAGGGCCGCCCGGTCTGGATCGACGACCCCTATCTCAACCTCGAGTACCACGTGCGGCAAACCGCGCTGCCGGCGCCGGGCTCCGAGGAGCAGCTGCGCAACCTGGCTTCGCGCATCTTCTCCCAGCAGCTCGACCGCAGCAAGCCGCTTTGGGAGCTGTGGCTGGTCGAGGGCCTGCACGATGGTCGCTTCGCGATCATCGGCAAGAGTCACCACGCACTGGTCGACGGCATCTCCGGAGTCGACATCACGACCGTCCTCTTCGATCTCGAGCCCGAACCGGCCAACCCGCCGGCGACCCCGCCCAGGTGGGCGCCGCGCCCCGAGCCGACCGACCTGCAGCTGCTCGGCGACGCGCTGCGCGAGCGGGCCACCAGTCCGCGCGAGATCGTCCGCGGCATGCGCGCCGCGTTGCGTGGCCCGCGCCAGGTGCTGCGCGGCATGGGCGCTACCAGCAAGATGCTCGGCGCCGGCATCGCCGCACCGTCGACCCCCTTCAACGTGGAGATCGGGCCCCACCGGCGGATCGCCTTTGTGCGGACCGACCTGGGCACGCTGAAGGCAGTTAAGAACGAGCATGGCGGTACGGTCAACGACGTCGTGCTCTCGGTCGTCACGGGGGCAATCGGCAACTACCTGCGCGCCCGCGGTCACGACACCGAGGGCCTTGAGATGCGCGCCATGGTCCCGGTCAGCGTGCGCGCCGAGGAGGAGCGCGGCGTGCTTGGCAACCGCATCTCGGCGATGATGGCGCCGCTGCCGGTCTGGTCTGAGGACCCTGTGCAGCGCCTGAACCTGCTCACCGAGACGATGGGAGACCTGAAGGGCTCCGGTCAGGCTGTCGGCGCTGAGATCCTCACCCGCATCGTCGACTTCGCGCCGACGACGATCGCCTCGCAGGCCGCCCGCCTGCAGCCTGCCCAGCGCTTCTTCAACCTGGTGATCACCAACGTGCCGGGCCCACAGTTCCCGCTTTACGTGCTGGGCCGGCAGATGGAGGCGATCTTCCCGATGGTGCCGCTAGCGCGGCGCCAGGCGCTCTGCGTGGGGATCATGTCCTACAACGGCCAGATCAACTTTGGCCTGATCGGCGACTACGACGCTATGGCAGATCTGGAGAGCTTCGGCCTTGACCTGGAGGGCGCGATCGCCGAGATCACCAACGCCACGCCGGGGGCTCAGCGGATTAGTTCGGCCGAGACCCGGAACGGCGCGCTGTCGGTCAAGTAGGCCCAGTCCAGCCGCCTTAGGCTGAAACCCGAGGCGCGGGTGTCGGCGTTGACGAGCACCGCAGTCAGGCGGTCGAAGCGGCCGGGGCGTGAGATCCGCGCGCTCATCCTGCCGCCGTGCCGAGCGAAGCGACTAGTCGAGACGATTCGACCCCGGCGCTCGCTGCCCACGCGCCCGACCAGCGCCATGCCGGCGACGAAGCCCTCGGGTGCGATGACTTCGACCGCCAGCGCCTTACCGCCGCGTGGGTGCAGGCGTAGCAATTGAAAGGTGGTGTGGTTGAGTCGCCGTTCGAGTTGGCGGCCGTCAAGCGGCAAGCTGCCCTGCCGGGAGACGTCAGGATAGGAGTGCCCTTCGGCGAAGATCTCGTCGGTGCGCCACTCGGGCAGGTCACGGGCGAAGCGCACGAAATCGCGCGCAAAGTCCGATCCGCCGGCCGCTTCGATGGCCGAGTTGCAAGCGGAGACAGAGAAACCGCCGGGCTTCGTGTGCACGGCCCGCGCCCACGCCTGTCGCACGACCGCGCGCCCGTAGCGGCGCGCCAGCCACTTGGCCCAAACGGCGGAGCCGTACTCCTTGATCGAGTTGGCGGTGAGCGGCGTGTCGTAACGCTTTACCCAGCGCCGCACATAGCGCCGGTAATCGTCGATGCGATCATAGACCTGGTCCTCCATCCAGACCGCAGTCGACTCGGCGAACCATGCGTCCTGGTAGGCGTCGTAGCCGAACTGAAGGATGTGGTTGTACTCGTGGGCGAAGGTCACCTCAAGGTTCTCCTGGGGAACGGTGCCAGGGAACTCGCGCGGGCCATAGTCGTTGTCGAGCACGAGATAGCCGTGCAGGCTGCGCGGCAGGCGGTCGGCCTCGGCCTGGCCACGGTCGGGCGCCGCGTAGCCGAAGAGCGCGCCGCCGAGCTGGTCGAGATAGACGTCGGTCTTGCCGCGGCCCCCACCCTTGCGACCGTCCGACTTGGGGTCGCGCCAGCCAAGCTTGAGGTTCTCGACCGCGTAGACGCGTTCGGCGACGGCTTGGACCTTCTCGACGTAGTCAGGGACGCCATCGCGGTCGGTGTCGACCAGGCTCGGGGCGTCGATTCCCTCTGCCACCCAGTGCACACAGAAGTGGCGCGTGCAGGCGGGTGACTTCGGGGCCTCTGGAACCGTGTAGGCGTTGCGGTTGGGGTCGGGGCTATCAGTCGGTCGTGCCGCGGGAGCCCGGAAGATCCACTGGTCTCCGGCCATCGCCGCGGCTGGGGCAAGAGAGAGCACGACCATCGAGGCAAGGGATACCCCCGCCAATCGCCAGCCCGTTCGCATCCGCGCCAATCTACATGTGGCCCAGGCGCGTCTTTGGCGGTGCGTTCGCCATTTGCTGGCCACGGCCCTACAAAAGACGAACGCGGTGACGGCCGGCGATACTTCAGGGGTGACCCAGCCGAGGAAGCCCGCGTGCGTATAGCCCTCGCGCAGATCAACCCGACGGTCGGCGACCTCGACGGCAACGCGGCCAAGATCGCTGAGTGGATCGGCAACGCCCGGGCGGAGAATGCCGAGCTGGTCGTCTTCCCCGAGCTCTGCTTGCCGGGTTACCCCGCCGAGGACCTCTACCTGAAGCGGCACTTCATCGAGGCAAACCAGCGCGCGATCGAGGGGCTTGCAGCCGGCGTCGGTGAGATCGTCGCCCTGGTCGGTTTTGCCGAGCCCGTCGCCGGCGGGGGTGACTTCCGCCATGCCCACAACTCGCTCGCCGTGCTCGCTGACGGCGCCGTACAGGCGGTCTACCGTAAGAACCGTCTGCCCAATTACTCCGTCTTCGACGAGCAGCGCTACTTCGTCCCGGGTGAGGAACCAGTGACGATCGAGCTGGGCGGCGCCAAGCTTGGCTTGACCATCTGCGAGGACGCCTGGGCACCGGGCCCACCGGCGTCGAGCGAGGCCGAAGCCGGTGCGCGCCTGATCACCAACCCATCGGGCTCGCCCTACCACCGCGGCAAGGGCCGCGAGCGCGAAGCGATGCTGGCCGAGCGGGCCCGCGCCTACGGCGCCGCCTTCGCCTTCTGCAATCTGGTCGGCGGCCAGGACGAGCTGGTCTTTGACGGCCACAGCTTCGTCGTCGACGCGGCCGGCGAGGTGATCGCCCGCGCCGCGCAGTTCGAGGAGGAGCTGCTCCTCTGCGAGATCCCCTCCCCCGCTCCTAGCCCGCTGGCCGAGCCCCTCGCGGATCTGGCCGAGGTCTACGCGGCCCTCACCCTTGGCCTGCGCGACTACGTCCTCAAGAACGGCTTTCGTCACGTCGGCGTGGCCCTCTCGGGCGGCATCGACTCGGCTCTTGTGGCGCTGCTCGCAGTCGACGCGCTCGGCCCCGAGCGGGTCACCTGCGTGGTCATGCCGTCGCCTCATTCCAGCCCTGAAACACAGGCCGACGCGCGGAATATCGCCGCAAACCTCGGGGTCGAGCTGGTTGAGATCCCGATCGCTGCGGCGATGGCTGAGTACGAGAGCTCGCTCGGCGCGGCCTTTGACGGCAAGGGTGGCAGCGAAGCCGCCGACGAGCCCCTGCCACGCGACCCGGCTAGGCCCTCGGAGCCCGACCTGGCCGCCGAGAACATCCAGGCGCGAATCAGGGGCAACCTGATGATGGCGCTCTCCAACAAGCACGGCGGGCTGGTGCTCACCACCGGCAACAAGAGTGAGATGTCGGTCGGCTACGCCACCCTCTACGGGGACATGGCCGGCGGCTTCGCGGCGATCAAGGACGTGCCGAAGATGCTCGTCTACGAACTGGCCCGCCATCGCAATGCCCAGGCCGGCCGCGAGTTGATCCCGGCCTCGGTCCTTGAGCGGGCGCCCTCGGCCGAGCTGCGTCCTGACCAGCTCGACAGCGATTCGCTGCCTCCCTATGAGCTGCTCGACCGCATCCTCGAGGCCTACGTCGAGCGCGACCAAGGGCATGAGGAGATGATCGCCGCCGGGCTGCCCGCTGATGTCGTCGACGAGGTCGTGCGCATGGTCGATCGCTCCGAGTACAAGCGTCGCCAAGCAGCACCGGGCATTCGCATCACGCCCAAGGCCTTCGGCCGCGACCGGCGCCTGCCGATAACGAATCGCTTCAGGGGCTAGCTCGACTGCGGGATCGGTCGCACAGCAATCGTCATCTGCGCCAATGCGCATAGACGGTCGCTCGCGTCCCGGACCTCCGCGTCCCAGACCCAGGTGGTGCGGCCCCGGTGGCGGGCCTTGGCCTGAACTTCGGCATGGCCCTCGGTAACCGGGCGGATGAAGTTGACGCTGATCGACTGGCCCATCGCCATCATGCCGTCGGCGAACACGGCAAGCGCCGTGGACCGCGAGCAGACGCTCTCGACCAGGCTCGACATGACGCCGCCATGCAGGAGGCCCACCGGCTGGCGCAGCTCGTCGCGCATCGGCACCCGCACCCGCGCGTGATCGGGGTCGTCGTCGAGCCACTCGGTCCCCAGCAACGCATCGAAATGGGAAAGCAGCCCACGCGGATTCTCAGCCATCGCGCCAGACACTATCTCCACGGGGGTGTCTGAGCTTAGGGGTTCATATGACCCCTTAACCTCAGACACGCCCTTCCGGGGAGGCGCTCGCGTAGGCTTCCCGGCTGGTGGGGTTGAGCGACGACCAGAAGGCGATGCTCCGGCTGCTCGCGCAGCGCGAAGAGGGCTACGAGGACATGGCGAAGCTGATGGGAATCAGCGTCGACGAGGTGCGCGAACGGGTCAAGGAGGCTCTCGCTGAGGTCAATGAGCCCGCGGCTGCGCCGACCGCACCCGAGCCTCCCGCTCCGGAGCCGAGGCCGACGCCTCCCGTGACCGAGCCCACCGTACCTGCAACCCCACCGACCCAAGCACCGCCGACGGCGGCCGAGCCGCGGGCGAAGCGACCCAAGCCGCAGATTCCCAGCCTCAACCTGCCCAAGGACCGTGGCGCTCTGGTCGGTCTCGGCGCCGGCGTCCTCGTGCTCATCGCTCTGGCGATCGTGCTGCTCGTTAGCGGCGGGGACGGCGAGACCGGCTCCAATGCGGCCGAAGGTCAGAGCACTGAGCTAACCGCCGCCGAGGAACGCGACCTGACGCAGGCGGTGCTGGCGCCGACAGGAGACACCGACGCCAGCGGCCGCGCCCTCTTTGGCCGCTACAAACGCAACGTCCTGCTGCAGGTCGAGGCCGAGGGGCTCGATCCCTCGCCCCAGGGCGAGTCCTACACGGTCTGGCTCTACCGCTCGCCGAAACTCGCCCTGCAGATCGGCGCGGTGCGGGTCGGCGAGGACGGCAGGATCGCCGCTCAGTTTCAGATCCCGGCCCAGCTGCTCAACTACGTGGCCAATGGCGCCTTCGACCAGATCGACGTCTCGCTGACCTCGACCGCCGAGTACAAAGCGGCCTTCAACAAAGCCAAAAGCGAAAACCGGGTCCCCCCGTACATCGGAGAAAGCGTTTTGCGGGGCGAGATAACCGGCCCCGCTATCCGCTGACCTGGCGCGGCGCATCTCTGCGTCCTTGATCTGCTTGGCCAGCTCAGCAGATCAACTTTTCGGGGTTCATGATGCCCGCCGGGTCGAGCTGCTCCTTGACGGCACGGAGCACATCGAGACCACTCCTCCCCACCTCGGCCTCCATATAGGGGACGTGGTCGCGACCGACCGCGTGGTGGTGGGTGATCGTGCCGCCGGTCGCAACGATCGCCTTACTGGCGGCGCGCTTGACTGCCTGCCATTGCTCGATCGCCGCGTCGTGACGAGCGCGGGCGATGAAGGTGAAGTAGAGCGAGGCGCCATCGGAATAAGCATGCGAAAGGTGAGAGAAGACGAAGCCGGGCGTAGCCTGGGCGGCAAGCGACTCGCGGATCGCGCCACCCACGGCGGCGTGGAGCTCGTGCAGGCGGCTCCAGGTGTGCGAGGTCTCCAGGGTCTCGACCATCGCCCCCATCTCCATCAGCGTGTCGCGTAGGTAGGGGCCCTGGAAGCGCCCGTGCTCCCAAGAGCGCCCCGCCGCCTGGCCGAGGTAGGCGGCGCCACCCCGGCGCAGCTCGCGCACAGCCAGCGCCCGCCGCCGGGCGACCGCCTCCTCCTCGCCCTCGTGACCGACGATCACCAGGCAGCCGCCGCGACGGCGGCGCAGGCCGAGGTACCCGTCGAACGCCCGGCCGGCAAAGCCGCGCGGCCCCGAGAGCGCCAGCGAGACCTCGGTCTCCTCCTCGTCGGAGAGGCGGATCACGTCGGGCAGCCCGGGGCCCTGCGCAAGGCGCCGGACGATCTCCGCTCCCGCTTCGAAGCTCTCCGCCATCCACGCCTCATAGCGACGCTGACGCGGCGCCGGCTGCACCCGCACGGTCACATCGGGGATCACGCCGAAGGCCCCCTCTGAGCCGATCGCCAGCTCGCGCAGGCTCGGTCCAGCGGCAGTATGCGGTGTCTCAAGCGTCTGCAGATCACCGGCCGGGGCGATCAGCCGCACCGAGCTGACCAAGGCGTCGAAGCGGCCGTAGCCGCTCGATGCCTGCCCGGCCGAGCGCGTAGCGGCGAAGCCGCCGATCGTCGCGTACTCGAAGGACTGCGGGTAGTGGCCAAGCACGAGCCCGTGCTTGGCCAGCTCCGCTTCGGCCTCGGGACCACGCAGTCCGGCGCCGAGGCGGGCGGTCAGCGAGTGAGCGTCGACCTCGACATCCTGCAGCCTTCGCAGGTCGAGGCTGATCAGCCGACCGTGGCCGCCGCGCAGCGGCGCGACACCACCGACCACGCTGGTCCCCCCACCGAATGGCACCACTGCAACGCCCTCCGTCGCACACAGCTCCAGAACGCGTTTCACCGCCGCCGAGTCGGCCGGCAGCAGGATGGCGTCCGGGGCTTCGTCCAGTCGCCCCGAACGCAGCCGGGCGAGATCGGCGTAACCGCAGCCGGTCGCATGCCGGAGGCGATCCTCGTTGCCCGTGAAGACCGCTCCCTCGCCGACCGCGTCGATCAACTTCTGCGGCAACGGCTCTGCCGGTGGCAGGGCGAAGTTCTCGAGCCCTGCGGCGCGCGGTACCGCCTGCAGCTCACCAATTCGCTCGCGCAGCGTGGCAAGCGCCGCTTCGTCGAGCTCCGGCAAGTTCGCCGGCTCGCCCCAGCCCCACCACTTCACGTCGCGCCGTGGCCGGTTCACGTCAGCGCCCGCTCGATCCCATCGAGAGCCTCGTCGAGCAGCGCACCCTGCCCCCGCCGCATCATCGGCGAGCCCAGCCGCGAGAGACCACGCAGGGTCTGGGTAACGCTCAGCCCCACCGCCGTGCCGCTGCCCTCGTCGGCGAGCGTGACCTCGACCGAGTAGCTGCGCATATGGCGCTCGAAGGGCGTGCCGGGGATCAATTGCTCCCAGCCGTAGCGCTCCTCCGTCACCGTCTCGGTGCAGCGGAAATCAGCCCGTACGCCGCGCCCCTCGGCTGTCGACAGCACGCTGGTCCACTTGCTGCCGAGCGTGCCCGGCTCCCCCTCGACGTTCTCCACCCGTGTCGTGCGCGGCCACCAGCGCGGCAGGCTGTAGGGGTCGGCGATCAGCTCCCATACCTCGGCGCGCGGCGCAGAGATCGTCCGTCGGCGAGTTGCGCGGGGCACGACTGCTGCTCAGTCGCCCGCGAGGCGGCGCAGGTCTCTGACGAGCAGCAGGTGCTTGAGGTGGCTGACGGTCGCTGCCAGGCTCTCGAGGCTCTCCAGCGCCTCCTTGCGACGCTCGGGATTGCGCGAGCGCAATGAGGGGCCGAGCAGCGCCTCGAGCAGGTTCGCCTCGCGGTCGGCAGAGGAGCGGAAGATGCGCAGGTTGCGGGCCCCGACCCCGACCCGTGAGAGCTCGTTGGCGGCACGCACGACTTCGCGGTCGGTCTCGTCGTAGACGACCTTGCCCTCGCGTTTCTCGGGCTGCACGATGCCGAAGTTCTCCAACTCGGCGACCAGCTCCTCACGGGCGCCGGTCTCCTCGATCACCTCATCGAGGGTGAGGTAGGCGCGCGAGGTGTTGACCAAGATCGCCCGCCGCACGGCGCCCCCTGAAGGCCGTTTGTCCGAGCCACCGGCCGCGGCGACGATGTCGCCACCGGCCGCCAGCTCCTGGCGGATCACCCGCAGCGGTAGGAACTCGTCGCGCTGCAGGCGCAGGATCGTGCGCAGCCGTTCGACGTCGGACTGGCTATAGAGCCGGTAGCCGCCCGAGGTGCGCCGCGGCGTGAGCAGCTTCTGATCCTCGAGATAGCGGATCTTGGAGATCGAGACGTCGTCGAACTCGCTCTGCAGGATCTTGCAGACGGCGCCGATCGTCAGCGCCTTGCGGGGGCGCGAGTCGCGCTGGCGGGCCGGTTGCTCAGAGACAGGCATCTCTCACTTCTCCAGGTAGCTGAGCTTGTACTTGCCGACCTGGATCTCGTCGCCGTCCTCGAGTCGGTGCGACTCGATCCGCCGCCGGTTGACGTAGGTGCCGTTAAGCGAGCCGAGATCGTCGATGTAGAGGCCGTCGCGGCGCCGTACGAGCAGCGCGTGGTTGCGCGAGACGGTCACGTCGTCGAGGAAGACACCGGCGTCGGGGCTGCGGCCGATGCTCACCCGGTCCTCGCCGAGGGCAAAGCTCTCCCCCGCACGTCCGCCGCCGGCACGGATGACCAGTGCCGCGCCGCTGCGCTCAACCGTCTCGTCGATGTCAACCGGTTGCATCTCGCCAGTCTCGTCGACCTTGTAGGTCATCGTCGTCGGTTCCTCGGCGCTGCCACTACCGCCCTCCGCCGGACCCCCCACATAGGCGCCGCACTTCTGGCAGTAGTTAGCGCCCTCCGGGTTGACAAAGCCACATTCAGGACAGTGGACGGCCATCGCGCGCTCCGCTCAGGCGGCCGGCTTGTCGTCGGGTGCCTGCTCCCCCTCCGGGGCCTGGGCCCTGCCGGCGAGGATCTCGGTCAACTGGGCGACGTCGTCACCCGAGAAGAGCGTGTCACCGTGCTCGCGCTTCTGGCGCAGCCGGTTGACGAGCTCGGCACGGAGGATGTCGATCTTGCCGTGCAGCATGCGGCGCTGGTAGGAGATCTCGTTCTCCTCCTCAGTGAGCTTGTCGATCAGGTTCTTCAGCTCTTCGTCGCTGAGCGAACCGAGATCGGGAAAGGTGTCCTCCATCTCGCTCCTTCTTCGCGGTCTTGGCCTGCCTGTGGCCGCTTGCCCGGCGATTATAGGTGCCCCTCGACCAAAGGTTCAACTGAAGGTTGAAGGTTTATGGCGCTTGACGGCGCTCTTGCACTTCGGCGATTCCGGCCTGGGCGTAGAGCGCGGTGGCGAGGATCGCCAGGACGAGACCGACGATCAAGAGCGCCGCCGGGACCCAGCCGGCGAAGACCATGGCGAAGAAGATGCCTCCCATGATCGGGAAGACCGAGATACGCCCCGGCCAATTGACACGGATCTCCACCCCGTGGCGGAGCCCGTACTGGGCGAGGACGAGCATCGCCAGCTCGCGGACGGCTAGCAGGGCCAGTGCCCAACGGGGCAGCAGCTCGAAGTGCCAACAGACGACGGCTCCGCTGAGGATCGTCAGGCGGTCGACAAGCGGGTCGAGCATCGCGCCGAGGCGGCTGTATTGGCCGGTGACCCGGGCGAGGAAGCCGTCGACGTAGTCGCCGGCGGCGATCAGCCAGAAGACGATCGCCGCAGAGGCGCTGCGCCCGTCCCCTGATTCGAAGGCGAGCCAGAGGAAGACGGGCAGCGCGGCGAGCCGCAGGTAGCCGACCAGGTTGGGCAACGTCCACGGGTTGAGCGGTTCGCCCTTCTGCACCTCTTTCGGCGGCGGGCCGCTGCGGTCGAGCCCGAAGAGGCGGCGGATGCGGCCCCGCCCGAAGGGGGCCGTGTCAGCCATCGAGGCCCTCGAGGAGGGACCGGGCCTGAGTGGCGGCCTCCTCGACGGGCAGCTTGTGCTCGACGCCGCTGGCCCGCTCACTGGCCTCGACTACACCGTCGGCGAGGCCGCGGCGGCCGACAACAACCCGCAAGGGGCAGCCGAGCAGCTCGGCGTCGGTGAGCTTCTCCCCCGGCCCCGCGTCGCGGTCGTCGTAGAGCACCTCCAGCCCCTCCGCGCGCAGCTCCTCATGGAGCCGGTCAGCGGCGGCGCGCTCCTCCTCACCCGCCTTGCCCAGAGCAACGAGGTGCACTTGCCAGGGAGCCAGCGGCTTGGGCCAAACGATGCCGCGCTCGTCGGCGCCCTGCTCGATCGCCGCCGCGGCGATGCGCGCCGGGCCGATCCCGTAGCTGCCCATGACGATCGGCTGCTCAACGCCAGACTCGTCGAGGTAGGTGGCGCCGAGCGGTTCCGAGTAGCGCGTGCCCAGCTTGAAGATGTTGCCCACCTCGATCGCCGGCTCGATCTCGATCGTGCCGCCGCCGGGCGCCGTGTCGCCAGCCTCGACTGTGCGTACGTCGAGCTCTTCGAACTCGAAGTCCCGTCCCGGCTTGACGCCGCGCAGATGGGTGTCGGGCCGGTTGGCGCCACAGACGTAGGAGTCGCCGGCGATCGCCGCGTCCTTGACCACCGGCACACTCGCCCCGACCGGGCCGATGAAGCCGACCGGGCCGATCTCGCCCTCGATCTCCTCGGGCCGCGCCTGGCGGAAGTCGGCGCCGAGCGCGTTACGCAGCTTGATCTCGTTGAGCCGGTGGTCACCGCGAATCAGAACCATCGCCATGCCACGACCCTCGACCAGCACCGGCAGGGCCTTGATCAGGGCGCCTGGCGGCAGATTGAAGCCCTTCGACACCTCCTCGATCGTCGCCTGGCTCGGCGTGTCGAAGCTCTCCGGCGCCGGTAGTTCGGCCGGCAGGTCGACGAGCTGCGGCTCGGCAGAGGCGACCTCGACGTTGGCCGCGTAGCCCGGCGCCAGGGCGACCTCGTTCTCACCCGCCGGGCAGGGCGCCATGTACTCGTGGGCACCCGAGCCGCCCATCATGCCCACGTCGGACTCGACCCGATACCAGCGCAGCCCACAGCGGTCGAAGATGCGGTCATAGGCCTCGCTTTGCAGCTCGTAGGAGCGCGCCAAACCCTCCTCGTCGCGGTCGAAGGAGTAGGCGTCCTTCATCGTGAACTCGCGCGTGCGCAGCACCCCGGCGCGCGGCCGCGGCTCATCGCGCTCCTTGGTCTGGATGTGGAAGAGCATCAGCGGCAGGTCTCGGTAGGAGCGCACCTCGCGGGCGACGTGGTAGGTGACGCACTCCTCGTGGGTCATCGCCAGGACCATCGGCGCGCCCTTGCGATCCTCGAGCTTGAAGAGCTCCTCGATCGCGTAGCGACCGGTCTTCTCCCAGTTCTCGCTGGGCTGCAGCACCGGCATCAGCATCTCCTGGCAGCCAATCGCCTCCATCTCCTCGCGGATCACGGCTTCGACCTTGCGGTGGACTCGCCAGCCGGCGGGCAGGTAGCTCCAGAGGCCGGCGCCGAGCTGGCGGATCAGCCCGGCCCTCACCATCAGCTTGTGCGACAAGGCCTCCGCGTCGGCGGGCGGGTCCTTCAGGGTGGGGACGAAGCTCTGGCTCAGCCGGGTCACGCGGGAAACCTATCCCGGCGCCGGGGCCGGCGGGAGGCTCCTAGGTCACGTCCTCGGAGATCACGAAGGTCGAGTTGACACCGGGATTCGGCCCCGGATTGAGCTCGCAGGTGGGGCTACCGGTGTTTTTGGCCGTGTACTTGGCCCAGACTTCGACACTTACGGCTCCGGCGCCGAGGCCCGGGAAGAGGGCCGAGGTCGAAACGTTGACCGGCTCGCTAAGCGCGAACACTTCGCCGCCCCCGCCTTGCGGCGGCTGTCCGTTGACGCGAACTTGGAAGACGCAATTCGTAGATAGGCCTGGTAGCCACGCCGTTCCAGTCCACGCGCAGCACCGAGTCGGTGCTCGTCTTGTCGTAGTCGGCCACCTTGATGAGGGTCCCGAAATCCGGTCCGACCGGTCCGACTGACGGTCCCAGAACCACCTGCTTGGGGCTTGGAAGACTGAGCGCCTGAGCGGTCACCTGGTCGGCGCCGATGTCAGAGGCCTGAACCTGGCCACTGCCGATCTCCGCGGACTTGACGGCACCGCCGGAGATCGCCTTCGAGCCCACGGCGTTCCTGCGCAGGTCTTTCGCCGTGATCGAGCCATTCTTGATCTGCTTGCCGGTGACGAAGACGCCGGCAGCATTAGCGCCAGCGAGACAGGCGCCAAGTGTTGCGATGACAACTGCCAGCAGCGACAACGGCCCGGCATTTCGATTCAGCGACGCGCGCACTACATCCCTCCCCAGGTCAAAGGAACGGAGAGTTTACGCACGGGTGAAGCGGCGGCCGGAGGTTGGCGAGACCTCCTCGTCGAGGAGCACCTTGTCCGACTCGCCCTTTTCTGCTGCTTCATGCTCCATGCGGGCGATCTTCTCCGGCGTCAGTTCTCCCGCGTTTTCCGCCTCGATCTTCGCCAGCCAGGCCGCGCCCTCGCGCGACTCGGTCTCGTCGAACTCCACGCCGCCGCGATCGAGCGACTTGTCGATCTCCTCGAAGAGGGCGTTGACGAGGTCCTTCTGCGGCACCTTGCGCAGTGGCTTGCCGTGCGCGTAGATCAGGCCCTCGTTCTTGGCACCGGCGATGCCGAAATCGGCGTGGCTGGCCTCGCCGATGCCGTTCACGGCGCAACCCAGCACGGCCACCTCGATCGGCTCGGTGTAGCGTTCGAGGCGCTGCTCGATCTCGGCAACGACCGAGTCCATATCGAACTGCAGGCGGCCGCAGGTCGGGCAGGCGATCAGCACCGGGCCGCGCTCGCGCAGCTGCAGCGCCTTGAGGATCTCCCAGGCGACCTTGACCTCCTCCTCGGCGTGGAAGGTCGAGAGACTGATGCGGATCGTGTCGCCGATGCCGTCGGCGAGCAGGGTGCCGAGGCCGACCGAGGACTTGAGCGAGCCCGACCACTTGGTGCCCGCCTCGGTGATCCCCAGGTGCAGCGGGTAGGGGATCTTCTCGGAGAGCAGGCGGTTGGCGGCGATCGTGTTGGGCACGTTGGTCGACTTGATCGAGACCTTGAAGTTCTCGAAGTCCAGCGACTCCATCAGCTCGACGAACTCGACCGCGGCGGCGACCAGCGCCTCAACCGGGGCTTCGCGCTCGAGCTCATGCAGGTGCTTGGGCAGCGAGCCGGAGTTGACGCCGATGCGCATCGGCACGTTGGCGGCGGTCGCCCGCTCAGCCACCTCAGCCACCTTCTCCCGCCCGCCGATGTTGCCCGGGTTGAGCCGGATGCAGTGAGCGCCGGCGTCGATCGCCTTGAGCGCCAGCGTGTGGTTGAAGTGGATGTCGGCGATCACCGGGATCGGCGAGTCCTTGACGATCGTTTTCAACGCCTCGACGTCGTCGTCGCGCGGCACCGCGACCCGAACGATGTCGGCTCCTGCGTCAGCGACCTTGCGGATCTGCTCCATGGTCGCCGCCAGGTTGGCGGTCTCGGTCTTGGTCATCGTCTGCACAGCGACCGGGGCGCCGCCGCCGATCGGCACGTCGCCGACGAATATTTGGCGTTTGGAGGCCATATGCGAAGCGTATCCGGGTGGCGGCACGCGCCTGCCTACCGGACGTTGAACCCTTCGCCGTTGAGCCGCCCGATGTCGTTGCTGAGGCCGATGAACATGAGGATCACGACGAGCACGAAGCCAATCGCGGTCGCCCGCTCCATCACCTGCAGCGAGGCCGGCTTGCCACGCAGCTTCTCGACCAGGGCCCAGAATATGTGGCCGCCGTCGAGCGGCAGGATCGGCAGCAGATTGATCAGGCCGAGCGAGAGGCTGACCAGGGCAAGGAGCAATAGCGAGGGATAGACGCCGATGTCGATCGTCTGGTTGGCGACGTCGCTGACGCCGACGATGCCGGAGATTTCCTTGCGCTGCTCGGATTCGAAGATGCGGGAGAAGATCGAGGCGGTTTTCGTCGTCACCAGCCAGACCGTGTCCCAGGCACGGCCGGCAGCCGCCCCGAGGCCGATGTCCTGCGGTTCCGTGCCATAGGCGAAGCCGATCAGCGCTCGCCTGTTGGCCGCGTCGTACTCGGGGCTGACGGTGAGCGTCCGCACCTCCCCGTCGCGGCTGATCCTCAATGTCGCCGGCGTGGCGGCGACGCAGCCGTCGATCTGCTTGCCGGCACATTTGTGGCTGGCGACCTGATCGGCGAACCGTTCAAGCCGCGCTTCACGATCTAGACCGGGATAGGCCTCGCCGTCGACGGCGAGGATCTCGTCGCCAGGCTCGAGCACCTTTGCCGCCGGCGAGCCATCGCGCACATCGCCAACTGACTGGGTGACCTGCTGGGCATTGGCGAAGTAGACGAAGGTGAAGATCGCGAAAGCGAGGGCGATGTTGACCCCGGGGCCGGCAGCGATAACGGCGATCCGCTTCCAGACCGACTGCCGGTAGTAGGCGCGCTCCTCAACCTCCGGCGGAATCTCCTCCTCGGGGTTCATGCCGGTGATCTTCACGTAGCCGCCGAGCGGGATCGCTTTCACCCCGTACTCGGTCTCACCGCGCTTGAACGACCAGATCGTCGGCCCGAAGAAGAGGAAGAAGCGCTCGACCCGCATGCCGGTCGCCTTCGCCACGACGAAGTGCCCCGCCTCGTGCAGGATGATCAGCAGCGAGAAGCCGAGGAAGATCAGCAGCCAGTTCATACCCGTGCCAACCCCCCGACCGCTTCTTCGGTGCGGCGGCGCGCCTCGGCATCGACGGCGAAGAGGTCCTCGAAGTGAGTCGGCTGCAGGGGCGGCATCGCCTCCAGCACCGTCGCGATCGCCGCGGGGATCGCTGTGAAGCCGATCCTGCCGTCGAGAAAGGCAGCGACGGCCACCTCATCCGCGGCATTGAGCACACACGGGGCGGTCCCCCCCGCTCTGCCGGCGTCCAGGGCAATGCGCAGGCAGGCAAACGTCTCCAGGTCGGGCGCCTCGAAGCGGAGCTCGCCGAGAGTGGCAAGGTCGAGTCGCGGCACGTCGACGTCGGCGCGTTCGGGGTAGTGCAGCGCGTAGGAGATCGGTACCCGCATGTCGGGGTGGCCGAGGTGGGCCAGCGTCGCCCCATCGTTGAGGTCGATCAGCGAGTGGACGATCGACTGTGGGTGGACGACGACCTCGATGCGCTCGAAGGGCACGCCGAAGAGGTGGTGCGCCTCGATCGCCTCGAAGCCCTTGTTCATCAAGGTCGCCGAGTCGATCGTGATGCGCCCGCCCATGCTCCAGGTTGGGTGGGCCAGAGCCTCCTCGATCGTCACACCGTCGAGGTCGGTGCGGCCACGAAACGGCCCACCTGAGGCGGTCAGCACGAGGCGGTCGACTGTTCCCGGCCGCTCGGCGCCGATCAGCTGGAAGAGCGCCGAGTGCTCGGAGTCAACCGGCAGCAGGCGGGCGCCGGTCGCCTCAGCCAGCGCCATGGTCAGCTCGCCGCCGATCACGAGGCTCTCCTTGTTGGCAAGCGCCACGTCAATGCCCTCGCCGAGGGCGACGATAGTCGGCCCCAGACCGGCTGCGCCGACAATCCCGTTGAGGACAAGGTCCGCTTCGGCCGAAACGATCAGCTCGCGGATACCCTGCTCGCCGGCGAGCACCTTGCCGTCCCAGGCGGTCTCAGCCGCGCGCGCCGCCCCGGGGTCGGAGAAGGCGACTGTGCCGACGCTGTGCTCGGCAGCTTGCGCCAGCGCCCGCTCCCAGCTCGAGCCGGCAGCGAGCCCCACTACCTCGAGCTCCCCCGAGGCGGCAACGATCTCCAGCGCCTGGGTGCCGATCGAGCCGGTGCTGCCGAGAATGACCAGCTTCTTCATCTACCGCAGTCTAGGTAGCTCAGTAGACCAGCTGGACGGAGAGGTAGTAGCCGACGACGATCGTGAAGAAGACGGCGTCGAGACGGTCGAGGATGCCACCGTGGGGGCCGAAGAGGGTGCCGGTGTCCTTCTTGCCCAGGTCACGCTTCAGCATCGACTCGAAGAGGTCGCCGACCGGGGCGATAGCGGCCACCGCGGCGCCGATGATCAGCGCGTCCACCCCGGAGAGCCAGTCCTGGTAGAGACCGGCGAACCAGAAGGCCATCGTGCCGATCAGGAAGCCGCCGATCAGCCCCTCGAGCGTCTTGTTGGGCGAGAGGCTGGGGGCGATCTTGTGCGAGCCGAACATGCGGCCGGTGGCGTAGGCGCCGGTGTCGGTGGCGAAGGTGCCGACCAGCACGTCGACGAGCAGCGCCGCGCCGTGGTCGGGCAGATCGCGCAGCAGCACGGCGTGGACCAACGGGATGCCAATCCAGACGATACCCAGCAACGTCACCCCCATCGACATCGTGATCCCGTCGCGGTGATGGCGATCGGCGCCAAAGGCAAAGAGCACCGGGAAGGAGGCAGCGATCACGAGCAGCACGTTGAAAGCCGTGCCGAAGTGGGCGGCAACGATCAACGCGGTCACGCTCAGGTAGGCAGCGCGCTGGACCGGGCGCTGCGCGCTGGTCATCGACAGGAACTCGCGCAGGCAGAGGATGCCAATGGCGATCATCGCCGCCGTGAAGACGGGGCCGCCGGCGACCGTTATCGCGATCGCGAAGATCCCCCAAGGGATCGCAAAAAGAACGCGCTTCAGCGTCTCGCCGCTCCGCGCCCCCCTGCGACGGCGACGCCGCGGTGGACGCGGCGGCCGTTTGGGCTGCGGCTCGGAATCGAGCAGGTCGTCGTCGAAGAGGTCCTGCATCTAGGCCCTCGCCCCGAAACGGCGCTGGCGTGCCTCGAACTCGCTCAGGCACTCCTCTAGCGCGATCCGGCTGAAGTCAGGCCAGAGCTCGTCGCGGAAGACCAACTCGACGTAGGCGCACTGCCAGAGCAGGTAGTTGGAGATGCGCTGCTCGCCGCTCGTGCGGATCAGCAGGTCGGGGTCGTGCATCTCGGGTGCGTAGAGGTGACGGCGGAAGTCTTCCTCGCTGCCCCCCGTGAAACTGCGCGCGGCGTCGACGATCTCCGCCCGACCGCCGTAGTTGAAGGCGACGAAGAGCACGATGCGCTCATTGCCGGCGGTCAGCTGCTCGGCCCAACTCATGCGCTCGACCAGCTCCGCCGCGACGCCCTCGCGGCGGCCGATGAAGCGCATCCGCACGCCCTCCTCGTGCAGCTCGGGCGTCTCACTCTCGATCCGTTCGCCGAACATCTCCATCAAGCCGGCGACCTCCCCCGCCGAGCGCGACCAGTTCTCGGTCGAGAAGGAGAAGACGGTGAACTCCTCGATGCCCAGCTCGACCGCGTCACGCAAACGCGCCTTGACTGTGTCGGCCCCGGCCCGGTGCCCCTCTACCGTTGGCAATCCCCGCTGCTGGGCCCAGCGCCCGTTGCCGTCGGTGATGATCGCCACGTACCGCGCGGAGGCACTCACACCTCCAGGATCTCCTCTTCCTTCCCCTTGAGCAGCGAATCGATCTCGGCGATCGCCTCGTCGGTCTGCTTCTGCAGGGCGGCCTCGGCGCGGCGCTCGTCGTCCTCGCCCGCTTCACCCTCTTTCTTCAGCTCGCGCAGGTCGTGCATTACATCGCGGCGGATGTTGCGGACCGCGACGCGCCCCTCCTCGGCGACGCCGTGCACCACCTTGACCATCTCGCGGCGCCGCTCCTCGGTCAGCTCGGGGACCTGCAGGCGGACGACGTTGCCATCGTTGCTCGGCGTCAGGCCGATATCGGAGTCCTGGATCGCCTTCTCGATCGCCCCGATCGAGGACTTGTCGAAGGGCGTGATCGTCAAGAGGCGGGCGTCCGATGTGGCCACATTGGCGAGCTGCTTGAGCGGGGTCTGAGCCCCGTAGTAATCGACGACGATGCGATCGAGCAGGTGCGGCGAAGCGCGGCCGGTGCGCACCGTGGCCAGCTCGCCGCGGCTCGATTCGACCGACTTGGCCATGCGCTCCTTGGCGTCTTCGAGCAGTTCGTCGATCAGCTCCACCGGGGCTCCTGTCCTCGTCAACCGGCAGGCGCGCTGGAGACCAGCGTGCCTACCCTCTCGCCGCTGACGATCCTATCTATGTTGCCTGCGTCCCCCATGTTGAAGACGTAGATCGGCAGGTCGTTGTCCATGCAAAGCGAGAGCGCCGTCGAATCCATCACCTTGAGCTCGCGCTCGATCGCTTCGCGGTGGCTGATCTGGGCGATGAACTTGGCGTCCGGATTGGTCGCTGGATCTGAGTCGTAGACCCCCTCCACCCCGTTCTTCGCCATGAGGATTGCTTCGGCGTGGATCTCCAATGCACGCAGCGCCGCGGCGGTGTCGGTGGTGAAGAACGGGTTGCCGGTGCCAGCCGCAAAAATCACTACGCGGCCCTTCTCGAGGTGGCGCATGGCGCGGCGGCGAATGTAGGGCTCGGCCACCTCCTTTACGTCAAGCGCCGAGAGGACCCGCGTGTACTGCCCCATCTTCTCCAGGGCGTCCTGCAGGGTGAGCGCGTTGAGCACCGTAGCCATCATCCCCATGTAGTCCCCGGTCGCCCGGTCCATGCCCTCAGCCGCCGCCGCCAGGCCGCGGTAGATGTTGCCGGCGCCAACGACGATCGCCACCTCGACGCCGTTGCCGCGGATCGCGGCGATCTGCTCGGCGATGCGCTTCACCTCGGTCGCATCCGTGCCGTAGGAGAGATCGCCCATCAGCGCCTCGCCCGAGAGCTTCAGCAGGATGCGCTTGAACTGGGGATCGGCGGCCATCTCGGCCGCGAGCCTACTCGCCAACGCGGAAATAGGCGAAGCGGGCGATGCGGATGTTCTCCCCCGTCTTGGCGGCAAACTCCTGGCGCAGCTCCTCGATCGACTTCGAGTCGTGCTTCTCGGCGTTGACGTGAGCCTGGTCGAGCAGGGCAACTTCTTGACCCCACTTCTTAAGCTGGCCCTCGACGATCTTCTCGACCACGTTGTCGGGCTTGCCTTCCTCGCGCGCCTTCTCCTCAAAGACGCGCTTCTCGGTCTCGCGCTCGGCCTCGGGGATCTCCTCGATCGTTACGTACTTGGGCGCCGTCGCGGCGACGTGCAGGGCGACCTCGTAGGCGAAGGCCTTGAAGTCCTCATTGCGAGCAACGAAGTCGGTCTCGCACTGCACCTCGACCATCGCTCCAACCTTGTCGTTGGCGTGGATGTAGGAGGCGACGACGCCCTCGTCGGTACCGCGCCCTTCACGCTTGGCGGCGGAGGCCTGGCCCTTGACGCGAAGGATCTCGACCGCCCGCTCCATGTCCCCGTCGGACTCGGTGAGGGCAGCCTTGCAGTCCATCATCGCCGCGCCCGTCTGATCACGCAGCGCCTTCACATCGGCAGCAGTAACGCTCACGACTTCTCCTCCTCAGCTTTTTTCTCCTCGGCCGTAGCCTGCTCAGCTTTCCCCTCTGCTGGGGCGGCCTGCTCAGCCTTGGGCTCCTCCGGAGCCTTCGCCTCAGCCGCCTGAGCCTCACCCTCAGCCTTCCCTCCTGCGGGTGGCGTGGACTCGGGGGGGTCGAGAACGGGGGCTTTGCCCCCGCCCGCAGGCCCCCCCGAGGCCGCGACGGGCCCCGCGGTCGACCCGCTTGAGCCTTGATCCTTAGCCGCCTGCTGAGCCTCGGCCGCCTTCTTCGCAGTCTCAGCCTCCTCGGCCGCCTTCTTCGCAGCCTCCTCCGCCTCGACCCGCGCTTTCTCTTCCTCCTCACGCTTCTTGCGCTCTTCCTCTTCCTTTTTGCGGCGCGCCATTTCCTCGGCGATGCGCTTCTCCTCCTGCACCCGCCAGGCGCCGGCACCCTCGTCGATCGCGCCGCCGATCGTGCCGATCACCAGCTGACAGGAACGGATCGCGTCGTCGTTGCCGGGAATCACGTAGTCGATCGGCTTCGGGTCGCAGTTGGTGTCGACCAGCCCGATGATCGGGATGCGCAAGCGGGCCGCCTCGCGCACGGCGATCTCCTCGGTTTTGAGATCGGTAACGAAGACCGCATCGGGCAGGCGCTCCATGTCGCGCACACCGCCCAAGTTGAACTCGAGCTTGGCGAGTTCGGCCTGCATGCCCATGCGCTCCTTGGTCGGCAGCAGATCGAGCTTGCCCTCCTCTTTCCAGGCAGTCAGCTCATGCAGGCGGGCGATGCGCGCCGACATCGTGTTGAAGTTGGTCAAAAGCCCCCCCAGCCAGCGCTGGTTGACGTAGGGCATTTGGCAGCGCTTGGCCCACTCTTCGACCGGACCGCGAGCCTGCTTCTTGGTGCCGACGAAGAGCACCGTGCCGCCGCCGCTGGCCAGCTCGCCGGCGAAGCGGCGCGCGTTCTCCAGCAGCGCCTCGGTTTGGACCAGGTCGATGATGTGGATCCCGTCCAGCTCGCCGAAGATGTAACGGCGCATGTTGGGATTCCAGCGACGCGTCTGGTGGCCGAAGTGGACTCCGGCCTCGAGCAGCTCTTTGAGGCCTGCCTCTGGCATGGGTGAAGCTCCTTATTTGCGATGCGGTTTCCCCGTCGCCCTAGCCGGGACCCGGCGCGAAGCCGGTCAGGATCCGGAGCGGAGTCGACGGGGGTCGGTTTCCGAGCCGAGGGATTGTAGACGGGTGACGCTAGGCGGCGCGGGCCGCTTGCAGCGCCGCTTCGAGATCCATAGGGAGCTTCGAGTCGAAGCTCAGTTGCTCGCCATTCGCCGGATGCGTAAAGGCGAGTCGGTGGGCGTGGAGGAATTGGCGCTCGAGGCCGTACTTGGCCTCGCCACCGTAGGTGGTGTCGCCAGCAAGGGGGTGACCGATGGCGGCGAAGTGGGCGCGGATCTGGTGGGTACGGCCGGTCTCCAGGCGGGCCTCGAGGTAGGTCTCGGCGGTGAGCAGCTCGAGCACTGTGAAGTGAGTGCGCGCCTGTCGCGAGGCGGCGCCGGAGACGGCCATACGGTGACGCTGACGCGAAGCTCGCCCGATCGGCGCGTCGATCGTGCCGGTGCGCGAGCTGAGCCGTCCTTTGGCCAGCGCCAGGTAAATGCGCTCGACCTCACGGCGCTGAACCTGGGCCTGCAGAGCCGCGTGAGCCTCATCGGTGCGAGCCACGACGAGCAGGCCGCTGGTGCCCTTGTCCAGCCGGTGCACGATGCCGGGTCGCTCGGGATCGGCGCCGCCACCGAGCAGCTCGTCCAGCTCGTCGACAAGGGTTGGGCCACGGTGTGAAGGCGCCGGATGGACGACTAGCCCGGCAGGCTTGTCAACGACAGCCAGCGCCTCGTCAACGTGGACGATGCGCAGGGCCTCACTCACCGTGCGTCTCCACCGGGGCAGCCGCCGCGGGCTCGCGCAGGTAGGAGATAGCAAGCACTACGACGCCAAGCGTGACCGCCACGTCGGCGAGGTTGAAGGCGGGCCAGGCGCCCAGCTTGACGTAGTCGGTGACCGCGTCGGAGCGAATCCGGTCGGCAAGGTTGCCGAGCGCGCCGCCAGCGAGCAGGCCGGCAGCGAGCCACATTCCCGGTCGGGTCGGGTCCCGCGAAAAGACGTAGGCGACGACGAGCAGCGCCAGGCCCGTGACCAGCACCAGCCGCACGCCACCGCCGGCTGCGAGACCGAAGGCGATGCCGGTGTTGTGCGAAAGGGTCAGCTCCAGCGGACCAACGACGTCGACCACCTCACCGGGCCAGAGGTTGGCCTCGATCGCCGCCTTGGCCGCCTGGTCAAGGACGACGACCAGGCCACAGAGCGCCGTAGCGAAGCGCCAGGCCCGCCCTGTGGCGCTCCCGCCGCTCACCCTTCGATCGCGCCGACGACGATCACGCGAAGGATGAAGAGCGCGATCACCCCGAGAATCGGGCTGAGGTCTAGTGCGAATCCCCCGCCGCCGATCGACGGCAGCACGCGGCGGAAGAGGTTGAGGTAGGGGTCGGTGGTCTCTTTGATGAAGTCGAGCGTCGCCCGTAGGGCCCGGTTGTAGGGCATACGCGGCACCCAGGAGATCAGCACATTGAGGAAGATGAGAATGATGTAGACGGTGAACAGGGCGCCGACGTAGTCGGCCACGTCGTAGCGGGTCAGGGCGAAGATCATCCCCGCATCCTCTCCAGCGACGCCAGCACCGCCGCTTCGAAAGCCTCGCGGGCGCCCTCCCGGCCCAGTGCCTCTAGTCCCGCCTCAGTGCTTCCCCCGGGAGAGGCCACCGCCCGGCGAACCTCGTCCGGGGGCCGAAGCCGCAGCAGCTCCGCTGTGCCCGCCGCCGTCTCGGTGACCAGCTCACGGGCCAGCTCCACCTCCATGCCGTCGGCTGCACCTGCGTCAGCGATCGCCTCCACGGCCAGTGCCAGATAGGCGGGCGCGCAGCCCATTACGGCGGTCGCCGTGTCGAATTCACCGTCCTCCAGCTCGACCACGTGACCGAGACTCTGCAGCAGCTGCAGGAGGCGGGCGTCAGCCTCACCCGCCACGCAGAGCACCCCGCGGCGCACCTCCACAGCGACGTTGGGCATCACCCGCACGACCTCGGCACTGGGGAAAGCGGCTTCGACCTTCTCCAGTGGGGTCGCGCCGAGCAGCGAAACGACCAGCGTCGCCCCGCTCAACTCCTCGGCCGCCAGCTCGAGCATCGCCGGCTTCATCGCCAGCACCACTGCGTCGGCGCGCTCAACCAGCTCAGCATTTGATTGCACCGCTTCGCCTCCGACCTCCGCGGCGAGCGTCGCCGCCCGACCCGAGCCGGCATCGCTAAAGAGCATCGCGTCAACCGTGCCGACCAGGCCGCGTGCCATGGCCGCGGCCATGCTTCCCGATCCGGCGAATCCAACGATCATCGCCGGAGAGACTAGTCGGAGCTAGCTCCTAAGACTGGTTGAAGAAGCCTTTGTCGAGGAGGCGCGCCTTCTCCTCGGCGGAGACCTCGACGTTGCGCGGCGTCAGCAGGAAGATCTTCTCGGCGATGCGCTGCATGCCACCGTCAAGCGAGTAGGTGAGCCCCGAGCAGAAGTCGATCATCCGCTTGGAGAGCTCATGGTCGGTCGTCTGCAAATTGAGGATCACCGGCACTGAGCGCTTGAACTGATCGGCGACTTGCTGGGCGTCATTGAAGTTGCGTGGGATGACCAGGTGGACCTGGACATCGGAGTCGCCGTTGTTGACGGGCCGCAGAGTGCGGGTCCGCGAGGCCGAGATCGGCTCGTCGTCGGCGAAGATGTCATCGATCTCGTCACGGCGCGAGCGGCGCGAGGTCGGCAGGCGGCGAACCTGGGCCTGCTCGCGGCGACCCTCGAAAGCCTCTTCGGTGCCCGTTTCAGGGTCGTAGTCGTCTTCGTACTCGGGGCCGTAGTCGTGGTCCTCGGCAAGGCCGAAGTAGACCAGCGCTCTATGCCATGTGTCTCGCAAAGCCATGGTTTCGGCCTCTTTCGGCTCTGAGGGGGCGATTCCTCCAGAGATTATGGCTCATACGTAATTGGCCGGCGGGTCCTGTCGTGGGGCAGGGGGCCTGGGGGCGAGGTGTACGTCCTCGACCCCCTGCCCCACGACAGGACCCGCCGGAGAGGCGTCAGATGTAGAGCGCTGTGCCCAGGCGGATGATGGTGGCTCCCTCCTGGACAGCGACTTTCCAATCCTGGGAGGTGCCCATTGAGAGGCGCTCTAGGTTGTGGTGAGCTGCTAGCTCTCGGAGGCGGGCGAAATAGGGACGGGAGTGCTCTGGGTCCTGGCTGAAGGGGGGCATCGCCATCAGGCCGGAGACGCGGACCGGGCAGCGCTCGATGAACTCCCTGAGATCTTCTGGGGCGACGCCGCCCTTGCCCTGCTCGCCGGCGACGTTGACCTCGACCAGCACTTCGGTCTCGGGCTCGGCGTGACGAGATAGCTGGGCGAGGACTGAATCCGTGGCAACCGAGTGGATCAGCCGACAGCAGGGCAGCAACTGCTTCACCTTGCGGCTCTGCAAGTTGCCGATGAAGTCCCACTCGAAGGCATCGCCCCAGCGCTCGCGCTTGGCGGCGAGGTCCTGCTGGCGATTCTCGCCGACCAGGCGAACGCCGGCCTCGGCCAGGGCGCCCATCTCCTCCAACGGCACGTACTTGCTGGCCGCGAGAATCTCTACCTCTGGGCCGGCGATCTCAAGGACCCCTTCGAGATTGGCTGCGATCTTGGCCGGCTCAAGCCCGTGGATCAGGCCGGGCACGTCAGGTCCGCTCCGCGTCAAGCCAGACGAGCCCGCCCTGGCGACCAGGGCCCGCGTCGCGCCGGTGGGAGAAGAAGAGCTCCTCCTCGCAGGCGGTGCAGAGACCGGCGACCTGCACCTCCCCCACCCCAGCCTGGCGCAGCAGGCGGCTGGCAACCTCGGGCAAGTCGAGCATCCGACCGCTGGCGACCCCCGCACCGAGACTGGCGAAGGTCTCGAGCACCTCGTCGCCAACCTCGTAACAACAAGGGCCGATCCCCGGACCGATCGCCGCCGAGCCGGCGCCGACCGCTGCGGCGCCGCGCGCCACGATTCCCGCCGCCAGGCCCCGCCAGCCGCAGTGGAGGATCGCGGCCCCCTCGGGACCGACGAGGGCGACGGGCAGGCAATCGGCGGTGAAGACGAGGGGCGCCAATTCGGGGCCGCGGACCACGTGTCCATCGGCCTCGGCGGGCGGGGTCGCCGACCCATCGTGGAAAGCCAGCTCCACACCGTGCACCTGGCGAGCGCTGGGGATCTGGTCGACAGAGAGGCCCAGGGCCGCGGCAAGCCGCTCTCGGCCATCCTTCAAGGAGCCCGCCGAGCGCGTTGGGAAGACGGCCGTCGCACCTGGCAGCGGCGCCTCCAGCCAGCGCACGCCGTCCACCTCACGCCAATCCATCAGCCGCACCTCGCAACCCGCAAGGCAACGGCCAACTCCTCATCGGCATCGCTGACTTCACCGTCGAGCTTGCTGTGCAGCGCCTGCTTCAGCCCTCTGCCGACCGCTGGCCCCTGCGGCACACCGGCGGCGATCAGATCTTCGCCGTCGATCTCCAGCTTCACGCTGCGCCACTTGCTCACGTAGTCATCCAGCCACTCCGCCCCCAGCGCGCGAGCGATCACCAGCTCGATCGGGCCATAGTCCTCAGCCAGGACCACACCCTCCGAAGGACGAGCTGGGCGACGCCTCGCCAGTTCCTGCTCTCCGCCAAAGGGCTCCATGGCGGCGGCAAACAGGGCGCGATCGCGCGGCGCAAACTTGCGCCACGGCTCGGCCGCAAGCACGGCTTCCGCCTTTTCGACCAGATCGCTACCACCGTCGGCAAGCACGATCACACCCCACTCCTCCAACAACCGGAACGCACGTCCCGCATTGGGGTCGGCGGCCAGGCGCATCAGCTCCGCATCGCGACGATTCGCCGAGACAGCGCCCAGGTCCGCGTCGCGCAACCGCCGCTCAGTCTGCGGCTCCAGGGAGAGGTCGAGGCGGGCCGCGTAGCGGGCCGCGCGGATCGCCCGCGTCGGGTCGTCCTCGAAGGAACCCTCGTGCAGAATGCGCAGCCGCTTCTCCGCCAGGTCCGCCTTGCCGCCGAACGGGTCGATCAGGCTCGCCTCTCCCTGCAGCGGGATCGCCATCGCGTTCACCGTGAAGTCGCGGCGGGCTAGGTCGGCCTGCAGATTCGTGCTCGGCTCGACGACCGGCAGGGCACCGGGACGCGGGTAGCTCTCCGAGCGGGCGGCGGCGATGTCCACCTCGTGGCCATCGAGCTTCAGCTTGGCCGTGCCGAAACGCTCGTGGGAGACGGCGTCGGCCCCCAATCGCGCGGTTAGCGCATTCGCGTCGCCCACTACGACCAGGTCGACGTCACCCCGGTCTCGGCCGAGCAGCAGGTCGCGCACAGCTCCACCAACGAGGTAGACCGGGTCACCGGCGGCATCGCGCACAGCATCCAGCTCGGGGTAGGCCTGCTGCAGCCGCTCCCCAAGGTTCTCCGGGTAGACCTCCACCATCAGAGTCGGACGGGAATCCCATCCGCTGCCAAGCGTTGCTTGGCCTCCGCCACCCGGTAGGTGCCGTAGTGGAAGATCGAGGCGCAGAGCACCGCGTCAGCGCCCCCGGCGGAGATCGCCTCGCTGAGGTGATCGAGCGTGCCGGCGCCACCCGAGGCGATCACCGGCACCGGGACTGCGTCGGCGACCGCGCGGGTCAGCTCGATGTCGTAACCGTCGTTGGTGCCGTCGCGGTCCATGCTGGTCAGCAGCACCTCCCCCGCCCCTCGCTCAACCGCCTCGCTCGCCCAAGCGACCGCCTCACGACCGTCGACCCGCTTGCGCCCCCCGTTGACGTAGACGCCCCAGCCGTCGGCTTCGCGTTTCGCATCGATCGCGATAACCACGCACTGGGCGCCGAACTGGGCGGCCAGCTCGCCGAGCAGCTCGGGCCGGGCGAGGGCCGAGGAGTTGACCGAGACCTTGTCGGCGCCGGCGTCGAGCACGGCCTGAGCATCCTCGACCGAGCGGATGCCGCCGCCGATCGTGAAGGGGATGAAGACGTTGTCGGCGGTGCGCCGCGCCAGCTCGACGATCGTCTCGCGCTTCTCGTGCGAGGCGGTGATGTCGAGGAAGACGAGCTCGTCGGCGCCCTCGGCGTCGTAGCGCTCAGCCAGCTCGACCGGGTCGCCGGCGTCGCGCAGGCCGACGAAGTTGGTGCCCTTGACGACGCGCCCGGCGTCGACGTCGAGACAGGGAATGACTCGCTTGAGGACCATTGCGCAAGCGTAGATGGTGGCGGCGGCCCACATCGCCCATCGGTTGCTACGTCCTGAGGTAGAGCGGGGATAACGACCGGTATAAGGCTTCCAGGATCTGTTCTTCGGGGCAGAAAGTCCCTTTGGTCCAGAGCATGTCGGGGGCAAGGGAGAGATGCCCCACTCCACCTACGTTTTTGATTAACGCACCGAGGAATTCCCCCAACCCCGCTGCCCACGTATAAAAGCAATCGAAGAACCCAAAACAGCTTATTTCTATCAGCAGATTACCGCCGCCCGTCACCCTTCCGACTTCGAGCCCTTCATTTAATACGTAGATGTTGTCGAGCTGCTGCGTGCTAACCGAACAGCCAAACGTGCAGCTCGTGAAAGTCAGCGACGTAATAGTGAACTGCACTGGCCCGAACGATTGTAAGCCGCCGGTTATCCGCGTGCCCGACATTAAGCTGTTGCAGCTCACGTTCAGCACAGGGTTTTCAAAGATGAGTTTTTCGGTGGTTACGAAGTGAATCGTCGATGCTTCTATGCAGCCCCCGCTGTGATTCGTGCAGATTTGGGTGCTTTCACCGGATGCGGCACTGGGCCCGAGGAGGAGCATGAACAGTGCGCTGGCAATGCCGAGAGAGATGATGCGCTTCATGTGTCCGCCTCCGGTCGCCCTTGGTCCAATTAGAACACTCTCTAGTCGATCCATCTGGGTCGGGTCAAAAAGACCGACGTTTGCCGGCTATGCGCTCAGGCAGGTCGAGAGCACGAAGGCGAAATTGCCCATGGAGGCGAGAAAGCACAGGCATCACATGCGCGAATCGGCGCGCGTGCACTGCGCTCAGCGATACGGGCCGAGAGCCTCGATCGCCTCCGCGACGGTGAACTTGAGCTCGTAGAGGGCGCGGCCGACGATCGCGCCCTCGACGTTGGGCGCGGCGATGCGCGAGAGGGTCTCGAGGTCGGCGATCGTCCCGACCCCGCCTGAGGCGATCACCTGAGCCTCGGTCCCGGCGGCGATGCGGTTCAGCTCGTCGATCGCCGGCCCTTCCATCGTGCCGTCGACCTCGATCGCCGTGCAGAGGAAGCGGGCGACGCCGCGCTCACCGAGGTCGGCGACCGCCGCGGCGACGTCGACGTCGCTGGTCTCGGTCCAGCCGGCGAGCGAGACCTTGCCGTCGCGCGCGTCGACCGAGACGACGACGCGCTCGCCGTGCTGCTCGACCGTCCTGGCGAGGAAGTCCGGGTCGCGCAGCGCCGCCGTGCCGATCACCACGCGCTCGGCCCCGGCATCGAGCAGTGCCGCAACCGAGCCCGCGTCGCGCAGGCCGCCGCCGACCTGGATCGGGCACTCGACCGCGGCGGCGATGCGGCGCACCGCATCGAGGTTTTGCGGCTCGCCGGCCTTCGCTCCGTCGAGGTCGACGACGTGCAGAAATTCCGCCCCTTCGCCCGCCCAGCGGGTCGCGGCGTTGACCGGGTCGGCGTCATAGGCGGTCTCGCGCTCGTAGTCGCCCTGCGTCAGGCGCACGGCCCGGCCGCCGCGGATGTCGATCGCGGGATAGAGGATCACGCCGGCACGGAGGCGCAGATGCCGGCGAAGTTGGAGAGCAGGCGCAGCCCGGCGGCGCTCGACTTCTCCGGGTGGAACTGGACGCCGAAGACGTTGTCGCGCTCGGCGACCGAGGCAAAGCGACTGCCGTAGACCGCCGTGCCCAGCAACTCGTCTGCCTGTGGGCGCGGTGCGAAAGAGTGCACGTGGTAGAAGGGCGTCTCCGACTCGATGCCCGCGGTAAGCCGCGACTCACGCTCCCAGCGCACCGGCGACCAGCCGATGTGGGGCACCTTGAGGCCGGGCGCCTCTAGTCCGTCCACGGGGCCGGAGAGCAGGCCGAGGCCCTCAGCCCCGCCAAGCTCAGTGGTCGAGTCGAAGAGCAGCTGCAGGCCTAGGCAGATGCCGAGGATCGGCGTGCCCGCCCCGTGGCACTCGGCAACCAACTCGTCGAGGCCAAGGCCGCGGATGCCCTGCATCGCCCGTGGGAAGGCGCCGACTCCAGGCAAGATCAGCCCGTCAGCGGCGCGGACCGTCTCGGCGTCGCTGGCGATAGTCGCCTTGGCACCGACGTGCTCGAGCGCCTTCTCGACCGAGCGCAGGTTGCCCATGCCGTAGTCGAGGATGCAGATGCTGGCTGTCATTCGCTCAATGTCCCCTTGGTCGAGGGCACGCCACTCTCCTCGGGGTCGACCGAGACCGCCACGCGCAGGGCGCGGGCGAAGGCCTTGAAGCAGGCCTCGATCATGTGGTGCGCGTTGGTCCCGTAGCGGACCGAAACGTGCAGGGTGAGCTTGGCGCTGTTGGCGACGGCGCGGAAGAACTCCTCGGCCAGCTCCGTGTCGAAGCCGGCGATCGAGGTCGGCGGCAGCTCGGCATCGAAGATGCAGAGCGGCCTGCCCGAGATGTCGATTGCGCACTCGGCCAGCGACTCGTCCATCGGCACGACCGCCGAGCCGTAGCGACGAATCCCAGCGCGATCACCGAGCGCCTCGTCGAGCGCCTGGCCGAGCACGATGCCGACGTCCTCGACCGTGTGATGGGCGCCGGTCTCGAGGTCGCCGTTCGCCTCGACCTGCAGACCGAGCCGCCCGTGACGGGCGAGCAGGTCGAGCATGTGATCGAGGAAACCGACGCCAGTCTTGGCGCTCGCCTCGCCCCCGTCGAGGTCGAGTGAGAGCCGGATCTGCGTCTCGGCGGTGCTGCGCTCTCTTGTCGCCGTTCTGCTCATGGTTCGGCCCTAATCATCGCCGACTCGCCGTGCACGGGGAATCCCTCGGCGCGGGCGATGCGATCGACGTGCGGTGCAAGCTTCGCCGCCGCCTCGGCGGAGACCTCCACGGTCGAGATCTTGCGGCGGAAGGCACCGGGTCCGAGTGGGCCCGAGAAGCGGCCGGCGCCACCCGTCGGCAGGACGTGATTGGAGCCGGCGACGTAGTCGCCGAAGGCGGTCGCGCCGCGTTGACCGGTGAAGACGCAGCCGGCGGTCGTGATCCGCTCCGCCGCTGCCGCCGCCCGCTCGTCGAGGAGCTGGAGATGCTCGGGCGCCAGCGCCTCGGCCAGCTCGATCGCCGCAGCCGTGCTCGGCACACCAACCGTCATCAACGGTATGCCTGGGTCGATCTCGTCGTGGTTGGCAGCCAACTTCTCGGCCGCGTCTCCGATTGCCGCGAGCACACCGGGATCGGTCGAGGCCACGGCGAGCACCGCGCCTTCGCCGTGCTCGGCCTGCGCGCAAAGATCAGCGGCGGCCCAGCTCACGTTCGTCTCGCTGCCAGCGATCGCCATCAGCTCCGAGGGACCGGCATAGGAGTCGATCCCAACGCGCCCGGAGACGAGCCGCTTGGCCTCCTGCACCCAGGCGTTGCCGGGGCCGGCGATCACGTCGACGGCAGAGATGGTCTCAGTCCCGAAGGCAAGGGCGAAGATCGCTTGGGCGCCGCCCATTGCGTAGATCTCGTCAACCTCGCAAAGGGCAGCGGCCGCGAGCACGAGCGGGCTCAGCCTGCCGTCGGGACCCGGCGGCGAGGCGAGCGCGACCCGCGCAACGCCGGCGACCCTGGCTGGGATCGCGCACATCAGCACGCTCGACGGGTAAGCCGCGCGACCGCCCGGTGCATAGAGACCCGCAGAGGAGACCGGAACCTCTCGCAGTGAAACGCTTTGTCCTTGCAATAGAGGGACAGCGCGTTGCACACCATCGACCTGCGCCTCGGCGACGGTGCGGATATTTGCGGCGGCGATCTCCAGCGACTCCCGCAACTCGGGGTCCAGAGCGGCGAGCGCCGCCTCCGCCGCATCCGGATCGACCCGTAGCGAGTCGGGCCGGCGCTCGGTCGCGTCGAAGCGCTCCGTGAGGCGCAGGACGGCCGCATCTCCCTCCGAGCGAACCTCCCGGGCGATAGGCACGACGTCCGGCGTGGGCATCATCCGAGCCACCACGGCGCGGATCGCTGCTGCCGTGGTCTGCGGGTCTCGCCAGCTGATTGGCACGACCCTCATCCCGGCATCGCCTCCCGCAGCTTCGCCGTCAGCTCGTCCACCTCCGCCGCCCGCAGCTTGTGGGCGACGCGGTTGGCGACGAAGCGGGCCGTGCACTCGAGGATCTCCTCGCGCACCTCGAGGTCGTTCTCTTCCAGCGTGCGGCCGGTGGCGACCAGATCGACGATGCCGTCGGCGAGGCCGATCAACGGTGCCAGCTCGACCGAGCCCTTGACCTCGATCACCTCGACCTGACGCCCGGTCGACTCGAAGTGGCGTTCCGCTGTGCGCGGATACTTGGTCGCGATGCGCATCATTCCCAGGCGGCGCTGCGACTCGCCCAGGCTCGCGTCGCCCTTGCGACCGGCGAGCACCATGCGGCAACGGCCGAAGCCAAGGTCGAGCAGCTCGTAGACGAGCCGGTCGGCCTGCTCGAGCAGCACGTCCTTGCCGGTGATGCCGACGTCGGCGGCCCCGGCCTCAACGTAGGTGGGCACGTCCGAGGGGCGCATCGTCACCAGGGTGATCCCCGCGGTCTCGAAGATCAGCGAGCGCGACTCGCCGCGCACCTCGCTGGTGTCGACGCCGATCGCGTCGAGCGCATCGAGCGTCTCGCCGAGCAGGGCGCCACGCGGCACCGCCAGCTTCAGCGGCCCGTCGGCCTTGGCCCGGCCGAGGCCGGCGACCTCGACGCTCATTGCTCCGCACCTCCGCGTGACTCCTCCATCTGGGCGACGTGCACCCGCTCCAGGTAGAGGGCAAAGCCCGCCGCCGGCAGGTCGACGCCGAAGCGCTTCAGCAGCCCGTCGTAGCGACCGCCGCCGCCGAGCACGTGGCCAAGCGCGGGGTCATACACCTCGAGGATCGCACCGCTGTAGTAGCCGAGATCGCGCAGCAAGCCGAGATCGATCTGCACCCGATCGGCAACGCCGCGCGCCTCGAGTGCCTCGAAGGTCTCGCCAATCCGGGCCGTGGCCCGCTCGACCGCGTCACCGCCCAGCGAGCGCGCCTGCTCGAGCACCTCTTTGCCACCGCGCAGCTGCGAGAGCGTCACACAGGTCGTAACCTGCTCCTCGCTGATCCCATCCAGCTCGGCGAGCTCCACCTCGAGCCCGACCAGATCGTGCGCGGCAAGACGACTGAGCAGCGACTGGCGCGCCTCGCCCTCGATCCCGAGCTCGCTGAGCAGCTGGCGGAAGAGGTCGGAGTCGCCCAGGCCGATCACGGCCCGATTCAGGCCCGCGGCGTCCAGCGTTGCCTCGAGCACCTCGACCACCTCAGCGGTCCCTTCAGGTGCCGGCGCACCGATCAGCTCGACCCCCGCCTGGGCGAACTCGCGCATCTGACCACGCTGTGGCCGTACCGCGCGGAAGGCATTGGCCAGGTAGCAGAGGCGCAAGGGCGGCTCGGCATCGGCGTAGCGCGTGGCGACGAGACGGGCGATCGGCACGGTCATGTCGGAGCGCAGGGCGAGCAGGTCACCGCGCTCGTCGAAGAAGCGGTAGGCGGAGTCGGCGGTGCGCCCGTCGCCCCGCGCCATCACCTCGTCATATTCGATCGCCGGCGTGGCCACCTCGCCGTAACCGCGACTCTCGAAGACCTCGATCAGCGACAGGTGCAGGCGGCGCAGCTCGCGCATCTCGTCGGGGAGCACGTCGCGAGTGCCTGGTGGAATCGGATGGATCATCCGGCGGACCTTACGAGAGTGGACGTGAAAGCCCTGCTAAGCGGGGACCTCTGACGACACCCGTTCAATCTGGGCGCCGAGGCCCCGCAGACGCTCGTCGATCTGCTCGTAGCCGCGATCGATCTGGCGGATGTTGCCGATCTCCGAAGTGCCATCGGCCGCCAGGGCGGCGATGAGCATCGCCATGCCAGCCCGAATGTCGGGACTCTCGACGCGTTCGCCGTGAAGCCGGCTCGGACCGCTGACGATCGCCCTGTGAGGATCGCAAAGCGTGATCCGAGCGCCCATTGCGACGAGCTTGTCGACGAAGAAGAGGCGGTTCTCGAACATCTTCTCGAAGATCAGGATCTCGCCATCGGCCTGGGTGGCAAGGGCGAGGGCGATCGAGGTGAGGTCAGCGGGAAAGGCCGGCCAGGGTCCGTCCTCGATCTTGGGGATCGCGTCGCCGAGGTCCGCCTGGACGCGCAGCTGCTGCCCCGGAGGGACGACCGCGTCTGAGCCCTCGATCTCCGAGCGCAAGCCGAGGCGGCGAAACTGACGACGGACCATGAGCAGGTCAGCGGGCTCGACGTCGCGGATGCGCAGCTCGCCGCCCGTGGCAGCGGCCAGGGCCATGAAGCTGCCGACCTCGATGTGGTCGGCACAGATCGTGTGCCGGGCACCACCCAGCTTGTCGCGACCGTGAACGGTCATCACGTTGGAACCGATCCCCGTTACCTCAGCGCCCATCGCGCTGAGCAACCGGGCGAGGTCCTGGACATGCGGCTCGCAGGCGGCGTTGGAGATCGTCGTCGGGCCAGGGGTCAGCGCCGCGGCCATCAGCGCGTTCTCGGTCCCCATCACCGAGGGCTCGTCCATGAAGATGTGGCAGGGACGCAGGCCCCCGCTGGGCGCCTTCACCTCGATCCAGCGCTCACCGTCGACCTCGGCGCCGAGGTCGGTGAAAGCGTCAAGGTGCGCGTCGAGCCGGCGGCGGCCGATGAAGTCGCCCCCGGGCGGCGGCATGCGCGCCTCGCCAAAGCGCGCCAAGAGCGGGCCGGCGAGCAGGAATGAGGCGCGGATCTGCTTGGAGAGCTCCTCATCGACGGTCGTCTCGTCCACCCCTGCAGCGCAGAGACGGATGCTGTTGTCGCCGGTCCAGTCCACCTCCACTCCGAGCCGCTCGAGCAGGGCGATCTGGGCTTCGGTGTCACGGATGCGCGGTACGCGCTCGAGCAGCAGCTCCTCCTCGGTGAGCAGGCAGGCAGCGAGAATCGGCAGCGCTGCGTTCTTGTTGCCGGCGACGGTGAGCTCGCCGGAAAGCGGCACACCACCCTGGATGACGAATTTCTCGCTCATGCTCGGCTAGGGTAACGACCGGCATGGGGAGAGGCTGGAAGATCCTGATCGGCGCACTGGTGGTGCTCGTTGTGCTGCTCGTGCTCAACGCGCTGAGCATCGGTCACGAAACCAAGGCGGCAAGCATCACCGAGCCGGGTGGTCGCATCCTCGATGTCTCGGGAGCCGAGCTGCAGGTTGTCGAGCGCGGCCCGCGCAATGCCAGTCCGATCGTGCTGATCCACTGCTTCACCTGCGCGATCAACTGGTGGGACGAGATGATCCCCCGCCTGGCGCGCGAGCATCGCGTCGTCGCCATCGACCTGCTTGGCCACGGTGGCTCTGAGAAGCCGACCTCCGGCTACTCGATACCGGACCAGGCCGACCTCGTCGCCCAGGCGCTCAGTCGGCTCGGCGTGCGCGATGCCGAGCTGGTCGGCCACTCGCTCGGCGGACCGGTCTCGATCGCCCTCGCCGAGCAGTCGCCCCAACTGGTCAACCGCCTGGTGATCATCGACAGCATTCCCGACACCTCCTACGGCGATGTGGGCTTCATCGGCGAGCTGCCGTTCAAGCCGGTGATCGGCGAGGCGCTCTGGCGGGTGAAGCCCGACTTCTCGATCCGCGACGGCCTCGAGATCGCCTTTGCGCCCGGCTTTTCGGTGCCCGATGACTTCGTCGAAGACGTCAAGCGCATGAACTACAGCGCCTATTCCGACTCACATGATGGTTTTGACTCCTACACCGGCGAAAAGCCCCTGCCCGAGCGCGCCGCTGTTCTCGGCAAGCCGGTGCTGGCGATCATGGGTGCCGAGGAGCAGATCGCCAGCGACCCGGCCGCCGCCCTCGCCGCATACCGCAGCGCCATCCCCTCAGCCCAGACCAAGCTGATGGCCGGAGTCGGTCACTCGCCCAACGTCGAGGCACCGGCCAGAACCGCCGCGCTCGTCCTTGCCTTCGCCCCGCCCGAGCCACCAAAAAGCACCCCCTCCAGGCACGAAATGCAAAAGGACCTGCAGAATCAGGGACGTGTCCGAGGGCGCCCCTAGATTACGAACCTATGTTCGATACAACAAAGACCTCAGCCACAGACCGAATCGCCGACGCAGCCGACCTGATGATCGACTTCGCCACCTTGGGCGAGTACGGCCTCGAGCCGGTGGATCCCACGCCGCAGTCCTGCGAAGCACGCCGACGGATGGGTGCGATACGCAGCAGCGGCACCTGGAACGCAGCGGTTGCCCGCTTCGCACCCCAGCACTCCTGAGCCGGGTACCCGCGCGCCTTGAGCTGGAGCGGGATGCAACGGCGCAGGCGGTGGGCGCTGGGCGCTGGAGCCCTCCTGCTGCTGACCTTGGCAGCGATCGCCGCGGTCAGCTGGCACTTCTCCTCAGCTGTCCTGGTCCCCGATCACTCGCCTTGGTCCGATCATGTCGAGATCGAGTCGGTGTCCCCCGGCAGCATCGAGCTCGCCAAGTCCGAACCCACCCTGCGTCCCGGCTATTACGGGCTAGTCTGGGAGGCCGGTCACGCCGTTGTCGGACCGATCCTCCGTGAAGGCGAGGAGACCGTCACGCGCCGCTTGAGTGACGTACGGGGCTATCTCGTGCCCGGGCTCGAGGCCGGCTTCGAAAGCAACGTCTATTCCGGAGATCCTCACGAAGCTCGCGGCTTGCCCTTCCGCACAGTCCAGATCCCCAGCGAGCTCGGCCCGATGCCCGCCTGGCTCGTCCCCGCCCAGGGCAGCACCTGGGCGATCGTCGTGCACGGCATCAACGACGACCGCGAGATCAGCCACCGGCTCTCCCCCACTCTGCACCGCAGGGGCATCCCCTCTCTGACGATCTCCTACCGCGAGGACCTCGGCGCCCCGAGCAGCCCCGACGGGCTCCACCACCAGGGACAGACTGAGTGGCGCGATCTAGCCCCCGCCTCGCGCTACGCGCTCCAGCACGGTGCCTCTTCCCTTGTTCTGATCGGCTACTCGATGGGTGGAGCGTTGATCACGCAGTTCATACAGAAGTCCCCACTCGCGAGCCGTGTCGACGCTCTGGTTCTCGACGCCCCCGCACTCGACTGGAAGGCGATCCTCGAGTTCAATGCCGAGCGTATGAACATGCCAGGCTTCTTCGCCTGGCCGGTCGAGTGGGCAATCGATGCACGCACCGATGTCGATTGGGACAGCCTCAACGCCCTCCAGCACCCCGAGGACTTCGACCTTCCTGTGCTCGTCTTTCACGGTGAAGGAGACAAGGTGGTCCCGATCGAGACCAGCGAAGAGTTCGCCGACGAGCTGTCGGACTCGGCCACTTTTTACGCCGTACCGGAGGCTGGCCACACGCAGAGCTGGAACGTCAATCCGGCCCTTTACGAGCGACGCCTCGAAGCGTTTTTTGGCTCTGTAGTGCCAGAAACGCAACGAGCCCGACCGGCGAGGTCGGGCTCGAAGTAAGTAAAAACCGGCGGCGACCTACTCTCCCAGGAGGTTGCCCTCCAAGTACCATCGGCGCTGAGAGGCTTAACTGCTCTGTTCGGAATGGGAAGAGGTGTCTCCCTCTCGCTATGCACCACCGGAAATTTGCGAGACAACCGCCCCGGTGGAGCTTGAAAACCGCACAAGGCACAAAGGTAAGTAATTAAAACATCCGTCAAGCCCTCGACCCATTAGTACCGGTCGGCTGAGCACATCGCTGCGCTTGCACCGCCGGCCTATCAACCTGGTGGTCTACCAGGGGTCTTACTCCCTCAAGGGGATGGGAGAGCTCATCTCGAGGACGGCTTCCCGCTTAGATGCCTTCAGCGGTTATCCGTTCCGTGCGTAGCTAACCTGCGATGCCCTTGGCAGGACAACAGATACACCAGCGG
Source organism: uncultured Solirubrobacterales bacterium (assembly GCA_963715455.1). Taxonomy (GTDB): domain Bacteria; phylum Actinomycetota; class Thermoleophilia; order Solirubrobacterales; family 70-9; genus VRUE01. Next base: position 1,931,653 of record OY970245.1, read on the forward strand.
CACGTTCATCCCGGTCCTCTCGTACTAGGGATGACTCCTCTCAACTCTCCAACGCCCACAGCAGATAGGGACCGAACTGTCTCACGACGTTCTGAACCCAGCTCGCGTACCGCTTTAATGGGCGAACAGCCCAACCCTTGGGACCTACTCCAGCCCCAGGATGCGACGAGCCGACATCGAGGTGCCAAACCGTTTCGTCGATGTGGACTCTTGGAAACGATAAGCCTGTTATCCCCGGAGTACCTTTTATCCGTTGAGCGACGGCGCTTCCACTTGCTACCGCCGGATCACTAAGCCCAACTTTCGTTCCTGCTCGACCCGTCGGTCTCGCAGTCAAGCTCCCTTATTGCCTTTACACTCTACGCACGATTTCCAACCGTGCTGAGGGAACCTTTGGGCGCCTCCGTTACATTTTAGGAGGCGACCGCCCCAGTCAAACTGCCCACCTGACACTGTTCACCACCCGGATCACGGCATGGTGTTAGAAGCCCAGACTACCAAGGGTGGTATCTCAAGGGTGACTCCCCAGCAGCCAAAGCCGCTGGTTCACAGTCTCCCACCTATCCTGAGCGAGATACCCCAGACTCCAATATCAAGTTGCAGTAAAGGTTCACGGGGTCTTTCCGTCTAGCTGCGGGTACTCGGCATCTTCACCGAGACTTTAATTTCACCGAGCCTCTCGTTGAGACAGCGTCCAAGTCGTTACGCCATTCGTGCAGGTCGGAACTTACCCGACAAGGAATTTCGCTACCTTAGGACCGTTATAGTTACGGCCGCCGTTTACCGGGGCTTAGCTTCATTGCTTCGCGCCGAAGCGCTAACAAGTCCGCGTAACCTTCCGGCACCGG
>OY970245.1:1937500-2668048 GCA_963715455.1 uncultured Solirubrobacterales bacterium
ACGACCGTGTGGCCGAGGTGGATGTCGGGCGTCGTCGGGTCGATGCCGAGCTTGATGCGCAGCGGGCGCCCGCCGGCGAGCTGCTCATCGAGCATCCCCGCCGGCAGCACGTCGACCGCGTTACGGGTCAGGTCCGCCATGGCCGCAATGCTAGACTGCCGCACTCTCTTGGCGGGCGAACGCAGCAAGCCGCGCCTCAAGAAGCTACGCATCCTCTTCGTCCTGATGGGGCTCGGCGTGCTGGGGCTTGTCTCGATGGTCTTCGGGATGATGGCCGCTGTCTCGCAGGACCTGCCGGCGATCTACAACTTCGCCCAGTACCGGGCCGCCAAGAACAGTGAGGTATTCGACGCCTCCGGCGAGCCGATCGGCACGCTGACCAGCGACCAGAACAAGATCCTGCTCACCTCGGGGCAGATCTCCCCCAACATGAAGAACGCGGTGGTGTCGATCGAGGATGCGCGCTTCTACGAACACAGCGGCGTCGACTTCCAGGGGATCGGTCGCGCCCTGGTCCAGGATGTGCTCTCGCTCAGTGCCAGCCAGGGCGCCTCGACGATCACGCAGCAGTTCATCAAGGACGCGCTGGCGGCGCAGAGCAACCGCACCGTGCTGCAGAAGTTCCGCGAGGCGGCGCTCGCCTATCGCCTGGAGAGCCACTGGAGCAAGGACAAGATCCTCACCGAATACCTCAACACGATCTACTTCGGCTCGGGGGCTTACGGCATCGAGGCAGCGGCACGCACCTTCTTTGGCTACGCCCACCCGGGCTGTGGCACCAGCCAGGAGCCCTGCGCTTCGGTGCTGGAGCCCTGGGAGGCGGCCCTACTGGCCGGTGTGATCCAGTCCCCTTCGGCCTACGACCCCAAGTACTACCCCGAAAACGCACTCGCCCGACGCAACCTGGTGCTGGAACGGATGTACGAACAGGACTTCATTACCTTCGAGCGGCTCAGCGAAGGCCGCAAACAGGCGCTGCCCTCTCCCGACGACATCGAGCCGCCCACGCTCGACTCGAAGGCACCGTACTTCACCGCCTGGCTGCGTCAGCAGCTGGTCGAACGCTACGGCGCCGCCAAGTCATTCTTCGGCGGGCTCAAGGTCAAGGCAACGCTCGACCTGCGCCTGCAGGGAGCCGCCGAAGAAGCAGTCAACTCCTATCTCGGCTATTCGCCGGCGACCGCCTCGGTGGTCGTCATCGACAACCACAACGCCGGCGTCAAGGCGATGGTCGGCGGGCCCAACTTCGAGACCAAGCCGTTCAATCTCGCCACTCAGGGCTACCGCCAGCCGGGCTCCTCGATCAAGCCCTTCATCCTGCTCACCGCGCTCGAGCAGGGCATCTCCCCCTACACGACCTATGAATCGGCCCAGCAGGAATTCAGCTACGGCAAGAAGGGCCAGGAAACGTTCGTGGTCACCAACGACGAGGGCGCCTACGCCGGGGTCAGCGACATCGTCTCGGCGACGACCAACTCCGACAACTCGGTCTACGCCCAGCTGGCGCTTGAAGGCCTACAGGGGAGCTCGGTGCAGGACCGCACCCGGGCGATCGCCGGCACGATCCACAAGCTCGGCTACGACGACCCGATCTCGACCAACCCGGCGATGGTCCTCGGCGGTATCGACCCGGGCGTGACGCCCATGGGCTGGACCTACGCCTACACGACGATCGCCAACGACGGCGACCGGGTCAGCGGCAAGCTGGCGGCGGATCCCGGCGACAGCCCGGTGGCCTACACGCAGATCACCGATCAGGACGGCCAGACGATTCCCGGCGGCGAGAACGACTCGATCCACACCCAGGTGGTCGACGAAGACGTCGCCAGGGAAGCGAAGAGCATCCTCGAAACCGTGGTCAGCAGCGGCACCGGCGTCAACGCCGACATCGGCGCCACGGGACAGTGGGGCAAGACCGGCACGACGGAGAACAACGGCGACGCCTGGTTCTGCGGCGCCACCGAAGAAGTGACGGCCTGCGTCTGGGTTGGCTACGCCGACACAGTGACGCCGATGGAAACCCTCTACAACGGCGGCCCCGTCCAGGGTGGCACCTTCCCGGCGCTGATCTGGGCGAGCGTCGTCTCCGCCTGGGAAGAGATCAAGGCCGAACGCGCTGCCGAAGCCAAGGAAGATCGCGAGGGCGACTCGGACTCGAGCGACTCCGGCTCGACCTACACGCCACCGGAATCGACGATCGAACCGGAAGTCGCGCCGGAACCCGAATCAAGCGAACCGACCGAACCGGCGACCCCGGAAGCTCCCGAGGAAGCCGCCCCGGAAGCCGCGCCCGAAGCGAGCGAACCGGCGGCACCCGCCGGCGGTGGCGGCGTCACCGCGGGCTGAGCCACGGCTTCGAGACGTGAGGGTTGCCGGCGGCGCAGAAGCGCCAGGGCCGCTCGACCGCCTTCGTGATGCCGATGCGCGGCCCGGTGAGCACCGCCCCGTGCCAGTCGTCCGCGGGCAGCAGCAGGAGGAAGGGGTCTCGTGTCAGATCGGCGCCGTTCGAGCCAAGGCCGATGCCGAGCGCTTCGGTCAGCTTGCCAGGGCCGGAGCAGAGGTCGGGGTCGGGGCGATTGCCGCGCCGTGCCTGCATCTCCTCAATTCCGCGGGTCGGCTCGAGCGCCCTGATCAGCACCGCCGCCGCCTCGCCCTCGGGTTCGGCGACCGCGTTGAGCAGGCTGTGGATGCCATAGGAGAGGTAGACGTAGGCTCTCCCGGGCGGCCCGAAGAGCACCTCTGTGCGCCGTGTCAGGCCGACGTAGGCGTGGCAGGCGGGGTCGTCGCGCTCGTAGCTCTCGGTCTCGACGATCGTGCCGCCGCAGCCGTCGAAGAAGAGTCGGCAGCCGATCAGCTCGCGAGCGACGACGTGAACCGAGCGCTCAAAGAACTCAACCCCCAGGCGCTTCGTAGATACCTCACCGGGGTCATAGCCCCGGAAAGCGCTCAACGAAGCGTCAGCCACGCTCTTCGAGGGCGCGCGACTTGACCGCGGCGAGGGTCTCGCCCGCCTCGTGGATCTGCTCGGCGAGCGCTGTCGAGGAGGTGCCTCCCGCGATGCGCTTCGACTCGAGCCAGCTACTGCGCTGCAGGACCTCGTAGTAGGAATCGTCGAGCTGCTCGGAGCGCTCGCGCAGCTCCTCCGGGGTCAGCTCAGAGAGCGCCTTGCCGCGCTCGACCGCGTCGCGGACCAGGCCGCCGACGATGCCGTGCGCCTCGCGGAAGGGCACGCCACGGCGCACGAGCAGGTCGGCCACCTCGGTCGCCGCCAGCATCTCGTCGCCCGACGCATCCTCCAACCGCTCGCGGTCGAACTCGATCCCGGCGAGCATCCCCTCGGTTGCTCCCAGGCAGGACTCGACCGTGTCGATCGCGTCGAAGAGCGGCTCCTTGTCCTCCTGCATGTCCTTGCCGTAGGTGAGCGGCAGGGCATGCATCGTGCCCAGCAGGGTCGCGAAGCTCGCCGCCACACGCGGGCTCTTGGCACGCAGCAGCTCGGCCGAGTCCGGATTCTTCTTCTGCGGCATGATCGAGGAGCCGGAGGAGAAGGACTCATCCAGCTCGCAGAAGCCGAACTCGCTGCTCGACCAGATAACGATCTCCGAGCCGAGCCGCGAGAGATGCATCGCGCAGGTCGAGGCGGCCGCCAGGTAGTCGAGCACGAAATCGCGATTGGAGGCCCCGTCGATCGAGTTGTGGCTGATGTGCTCAAAGCCCAGGTCGTCGGCCACCGCGCGCCGGTCGATCTCCCAGTTGACCCCAGCCAGGGCGCCGGAGCCGAGCGGCATCACCGAGGCGCTATCGAGGGCGAACTGAAAACGCAGCACGTCACGGGCCAGCATCCAAAAGTAGGCGAGCAGGTGGTGGCCGAGGTAGACGGGCTGGGCACGCTGCAAGTGCGTGTAGCCGGGCATCGGCCAATCGCGATGGCACTCGGCCAGCTCCAGCAGGCGCTCCATCGCCTCGCCGGCCAGCTCGATCGCCCGCAGCGAGTGCGCCTGGACGACCATCGCCACGTCGGTCGCCACCTGGTCGTTGCGCGAGCGGCCGGTGTGCAGCTTGCCGGCTAGCGGACCGACCTCCTCACCGAGCAGCCGCTCGACCGCCATGTGGATGTCCTCATCGGCGTCCTCGAACTCGAAGCCGTGCTCGCCCATGCGGGCGCGGACGCGCTCGAGGCCGGCGTCGATTTGCTCTAGCTCGGCATCGTCGAGTACGCCGAGTTCACGCAGGCCACGAGCGTGAGCCTGCGACTGATCGATGTCATAAGGCGCCAACCGCCAATCGAACTCGATCGAGCGATTGATGCGCCAGAAGCGCGGGTCGGGGTCTTTGCGAAAGCGCGACATCAGATCGAAGCGGCCAGAGCCTCGCACACCTGCGCCACCTGGGACTCGCTCATTGCCGAGAAGAAGGGCAACGCCAGCGAGCTGGCGGAGACCGCTTCGGCGATCGGGAACTGGCCCTCGCGGTAGCCCAGCTCACGCAGGTGCGGGAAGAGGTGAATACAGGGCAAGTAAGCCTTGCTGGCGACGCCGCGCGCGGCGAGGTGCGCGACCGTCGTATCGCGATCGACGCCCTCAGGCAGGCACACCGTGTAGACGAACCAGCTGCGCCGCTCCTCGCCGCGGCCAGGGATCGGCGTTCGCAATCCCTCGATGCCGGCCAGGCCCTCCTCGTACAACGTCGCGACCCGCGTCCGCGCCGCGAGCATCGAGTCGAGCTTCTCGAGCTGGGCGATGCCGAGCGCCGCGGCCACGTCGGAGAGGCGATAGTTGAAGCCAAGCCCGCCGTGGTCAAGCCAACCCATGTCGGTAGCCCGCCCCTGGTTGCGCTCGCTGCGCAGGCGCGCCGCCTCCTCGGCGTTGCGCGGGACGATCATCCCTCCCTCGCCCGTAGTCAGCTGCTTGTTGGCGTAGAAGGCGAAGCTGGCCAGGTTGCCGCGGGTGCCAGCCTTGCGCCCCTCGGTATCGACCGCGCCGAGCGCCTCGCAGGCGTCCTCGAGCAAGCCGAGGTCGTGCTCGATGGCGAGCGCCTCGATCTCGGGCATCGCCGCCGGGTAGCCAAAGATGTGCACGGGCAGAATGCCGGCCGTGCGCTCACCCACCGCGTCAGCGGCAGCCTCCGGGTCGAGGTTGAGCGTCACGGGGTCGACGTCGCAGAAGACCGGCTTGGCGCCCTCGTAGAGCAGGCAGTTGGCCGAGGCTACGAAGCTGAAAGGGCTGGTCAGCACCTCGTCACCGGCGCCCCAGCCGAGCATGCGCACACCGAGGTGCAGGGCTGTGGTTCCGCTGGAAACGGCGACCGCATCCTCCACCCCCAGCCAAGCCGCGAACTCGCGCTCGAAACGCTCGCCCATGGGGCCCAGCGAGAGCCTGCCCGAACGCAGCACATCGAGCACGAGCTCCTCCTCGCGGGCGCCGATCTCGGGCTGGGCGAGCGGGATCATTGCGGCTGGAAGGCGTAGGCGAGCGAGTCGACAAGCGCCTCCCAGGAGGCCTCGATGATGTTCTCCGAGACGCCGATCGTGCCCCACTCGCGCTGGCCGTCGGTCGAGTCGAGCAGCACGCGGGTGACAGCGCCGGTGCCGTGGGCCTCGTCGAGGATGCGCACCTTGTAGTTGGTCAGCTCGATGTCGGCGAGATGGGGATGGCGGGCGCCGATCGCCGCCCGCAACGCCCGGTCGAGCGCGTTGACCGGCCCGTTGCCCTCGGCGACCTCGACGTAGCGCTGGCCGTCAACGAGCACCTTGATCGTCGCCTCGGTTTCGACTTTGCTGCCTTCGCGCTTCTCCGTCGTCACCCGGAAGCTCTCCAGCTCGAAGAGCGGCTCGTAGACGCCGGCCTCGCGCCGCAGCAGCAGCTCGAAGGAGGCCTGAGCCGCCTCGTAGTGGTAGCCGCGGTGCTCGCGCTGCTTGAGCTGCTCGACCGCTTGGGCGGCGCCAGCGTCGTCCAGCTCAAGCCCGGCGCGCTCTGCTTGGCTGCGGATCGTCGCTTTGCCCGAGAGCTCCGAGGCGAGGATGTCGCGCTCGTTACCGACCGCGGCCGGATCGAGATGCTCGAAGGTGCTGGCGTCGGTGGCCACTCCCGCGGCGTGCATGCCGGCCTTGTGGGCGAAGGCGTTGCGACCGACGTAGGCGCGGTCGGGATTCGGCGTCATGTTGCAAAGCTCGTCGAGGTAGTGCGAGGTCTGGGTGAGATTGGCGAGCTGCTCTTCGCTGACCACCTCGAAGCCCATCTTGAGCTGTAGCGCGGGCAGGATCGAGGCCAGGTTGGCGTTGCCGCAGCGCTCGCCGTAGCCGTTGACACAGCCCTGCACGAGGCGTGCCCCTGCCTCAACCGCGGCGAGCGAGTTGGCGACCGCACACTCGGCGTCGTTGTGCGTGTGGATGCCGACCTCGATCGAGTCGGCGAGGTCGGCGATCACGGCGGCGGTTGCCTCAGCGACGAAGTGCGGCAGGCTGCCGCCGTTGGTGTCGCAGAGGGTGACGTTCTCGGCGCCGGCTTCAGCGGCGGCACGCACGCATTCCAGCGCGTAGCCACGGTCGTCGCGGTAGCCATCGAAGAAGTGCTCGGCATCGAAGAACGGGCGCTTGCCCTGGGCGGCAAGGAAGGCGATCGAGTCGGCGATCATCGCCAGGTTCTCCTCAGTGGAGACCTTGATCACTTTGTCGACGTGCAGGCGCCAGCTCTTGCCAACCAGGCAGACGACCGGCGCAAACGAAGCGATCAACACCGCCAGCGCCTCATCATCCTCGGCCCGCCGGTCGCGGCGCCGGGTCATGCCGAAGGCGCCGATCGTCGCCTGCTCGAGCGCCAGCCCGGCAAGCTGCTCGAAGAGCTCGGCCTCCTTGGGGTTGGAGCTGGGGAAGCCGGCCTCGATGAGATGCACGCCGAGACCGTCGAGTGCCTGGACCACCTTGAGCTTCTCACCCACCGAGAGCGACATGCCCTGGCCGCCCATGCCGTCGCGGAGGGTGGTGTCGTAGAGCCTTACCTGTTCCATCTGATGCCTTTCACTTCGAGAGATCGGGGGGAGGGCCTGCCGGCCCGTGCGCGTGGCATCGCCACGCCAGCCGCTAGGCGGCTGCGGTAATTCGCCCGATTGCCTCGAAATGGCGCTGCATCAGGAACTGACCTTACTCGGTCGATCGACCTCACTCGGCTTCTCGACAAAGTCGAGCCACTCGAGGTACTCCTCGGCGCGCCCATAGAGCGCGTCGACGAACTTGGCCTGCACATGGCGGGTGATCTCGCCCGGATCGCCCAGCGGGTGGTCGTCGACCTCGCGCACCGGCACGAGCTCGGCGGCGGTGCCGGTGAGGAAGACCTCCTCGGCGAGGTAGAGCTCGGCGCGGGCGACGTCGCGCTCGACCACGGTGTAACCGAGGTCGCGGGCGATCTGGATCACCGATTTGCGGTTGATCCCGTCGAGGATCGAGGCGACGTGCGGCGGCGTGACGATCTGGCCGTCGCGCACCAGGAAGATGTTCTCGCCGGAGCCCTCGCAGACGAAGCCGCGCTCGTCGAGCAGGATCGCCTCCTCGTAGCCGGCGTTGGTCGATTCCGTCTTGGCAAGGATCGAGTTGAGGTACTGGCCCGAGGCCTTGGCGTGCGGGATCAGACCACCGGGGCCGATGCGACGCCAGCTCGAGACCTTTGCCCGGATGCCGTGCTTCTGCCCCTCCTCGCCCAGGTATGCGCCCCAGGGGAAGGCGGCGATGATCACGTCGATCGGCGCGTCGGTCGCGTAGAGACCGAGGTCGCCGTAGCCGCGGAAGGCGAGCGGGCGGATGTAGCAGGAGCCGAGCCCGTTGCGGCGGATCAGCTCACGCGTCGCCTCGCCGATCTGCTCGGTCGAGTAGGGCAGGCCGAGGTAGTAGAGCTCAGCCGACTTGGCCAACCGCTCGAGATGGTCCATGTGGCGGAACACCGCCGGGCCGCGCTCGGTCTCGTAGCAGCGCACCCCCTCGAAGACACCCGTCCCGTAGTGCAGGGCGTGGCTGAGGACGTGCACCTTGGCGTCCTCCCAGGGCACGAACTCGCCGTTATGCCAGATCAGCTCCGCCGTCTCCATGGTGCGAGAAGTATGCCCTAAAAAGCGGCGAGCTTCGACAGGACTGCGTCGGTGATCTCGGCGGTGCCGATAGCTGTCTCTCCTTGGGCGGCGAGGTCGGGGGTGCGCAGGCCCTGGGCGAGCACAGCGTCTACGGCTGACTCGATGCGGGCGGCGTCATCGGGCCTGGAGAGTCCGTGGCGCAGCATCATCGCCGCCGAGAGGAAGGTGGCGAGCGGGTTGGCGATGCCCTGGCCGGCGATGTCGGGGGCCGAGCCGTGGACCGGCTCGAAGAGACCCGGCTCGCCCTCGGCGCCGAGACTGGCCGAAGGCAGCATCCCCAGCGAACCAGTGAGCATCGCTGACTCGTCGCTGAGGATGTCGCCGAAGAGGTTCTCGGTGACGATCACGTCGAACTCGGCCGGGCGCGAGACGAGCTGCATGGCGGCGTTGTCGACCAGTAGGTGGTCGAGCTCGACCTCGGGGTACTCCGGGGCAATGCGGCCGACCACCTCGCGCCAGAGGCGCGAGGTCTCCAGCACGTTGGCCTTGTCGACCGAGGTGACGCGCGGCTTGCGATCGCTGCCGGCGGCGCGTCGCTGGGCGGCTTCGAAGCCGACCCGGGCGATGCGCTCGATTTCCGCTGCCGAGTACTCGCAGGTGTCGTGGGCGACATCTCCGTCGCGCCCGCTATCACCGAAATAGATCCCCCCGGTCAGCTCGCGCACGACGAGCAGGTCGGTGCCGGCGATGCGCTCCTCGCGCAGTGGGCTGGCGCCGACCAGAGCCGGACTGGGACGAACTGGACGCAGGTTGGCGTAGAGGCCCATGCCCTTGCGCAGGCCAAGCAGCCCCTGCTCGGGGCGCGGCGCATCGGGGTCGGTCGTGTCCCACTTGGGCCCGCCAACAGCGCCGAGCAGCACGGCGTCAGCCGCCTTGCAGGCAACGAGGACCTCCTCAGTCAAGGCGACGCCATGGGCGTCGATCGAGCAGCCGCCCATCAGCTCTTCGCTGAACTCGAACTCGCCGAGGGTCGCGAGCAGGCGCTGTGCCGCACCAACAATCTCGGGGCCGATGCCATCGCCGGGCAGCAGGATTATGCGCGGGTTGGCCACGCGCGCACTTTATTCGGCCGAGTGGGCAGCAGGCACCGAAGCTCTCCCGCTCCGCCGGTTCGAGCTTAGTTGCAGATCACCGCCGGGGTGAAGGTGCCGATCGCGGTGACGATTTCAAAGGCCTCCGCTTTGTTGGCGACCAGGCATTTGGCACCGGTCACGCAGCTGGCTCCGGCTGTGAGGCTTGTCCCTTTGCATTTGGTCTCCCCCGGCCAGGGATCGATCACATCGAAGTTCGTGGGATCCGTCACTTTGACGTCCGTGATGTTCCACCTGGCGGTGCCAGTGTTTTTGACTTCGAGTTTTTTCGACTGCCCGAGAGTCATCGTCAGCACGCCAGGCGTAATCGTGACCCCTACGGTGTCCTGTGCCATGGCGAGCGTCCCGGCATTCGGCGCAAGCAGCACATAGCCAGCCGAAAGAGCCCCGGACGCAGGGCAAAGAACCCCGCCGCTGACCTTTTCCGCACTCACTTTGCTGGCTTCGATCTGCCCAGGTTCCCCACCGTTGACCGAGAAAACGAGTTCTTTTGCGGCATATCCACAACTTAGGGAGCCGAAGCAACTGCTGAAGACGAGGCCGGGGTTGCCTTTTTCACCGCCGGTGATGGTGAGTGACCCGTTGCCTTCTTTCCCGGGTTTCCCGAGAGCATTGAACGGCAGCGGTTCAGCTTTTGCGGATGAGCATGTCCCTTTGCAGCTCGAGAAGGCCAGCGATTCGATCTTGCCTTCCATGCCTTTGCCGACCCCAAGGTCTTTTTCGTTTTTCCATGACAGGGTGGATTTGCAGGTGACTTTGAATTCGCCAGCGACGAACACCGCTTCGGCAGCTGAGCCTTCCACCACCGTCGGTTCCGCGTAGGGCGCGGCGCAAGCTTCTACTTCTTCTTCAACTAACTGCAGGCTTTCTTCGCAAAGCACGTCCGCGCTTGCGCTGGCGCCAGGTAGCACGAGGAAGAGGAGGAGGCCAACAGCGGCCAGAGAGATCAGCTTCGCCAGCGTCACCTCAAACGAGATCGCCAGGGGGCGGAGCATGGTCGAAGATTTTAGAGCATTAAGCGCGCGCCTCGATGTTGAGGCGCACATAGTCCAGAGTGAGGGGCTTCTCGGCGAGGTCGAGAACAGCTTCGGCAAAGGGTTGGCGCAGCTCCTCGGGCAGCCTGGCCAGGTGAGGGCCGAGGGTCACGGTCATCGTGAACTTGAGCGGGTCCGCGGGAGTCACCGGCTTCGGCTCCAGCCAGCAGCGCGCCTCGCTGAAGCCGGCTGCCTCGAGGCGGCGTTCGGTGTCGCCGGGGGCGGCGAAGTTCCACATGCCGGCCAGATCGGTCAGGTGGCGCGCGAACTCTGGCCGTGCCGCTACCGCCCTGATCGCAGCGGCGTGCTGAGCGACGTTGCCCTCGCCCCCGCATTGCGCGACCAGGCGTCCGCCAGGGCGGACCGCGCCGCGCAAGTGCCGGAAGAGGCGATCGTGATCGGTGATCCAGTGGAAGGTCGCGGTCGAGAAGACCAGGTCAACAGGCTCCTCGACCTGCAGCTCAGCAAGGTCGACGACGAGGTAGGCGGCTCGGTCGCCGAGTCGTTCGCGTGCCTTGGCGATCATCGCCTCCGAGCCGTCGACCGCCAGCAGGCGGCCAGCCGGCAGGCGCTTGACCAGCTCCTCGGTGACCCGACCGGAGCCGCAGCCGGCGTCGAGCACCGCCTCGTCGCCGTCCAGCTCAAGACGCTCGAGCACCTCCACTCCCCAGGAGAACTGCGGGTCGGAGACGGCGTCATAGGTCTCGGCGTCCCACTCGATCGGGCCGCTGTTGATCGAGCGAGTCATCTCCGCCGGCTCAGAGCGCCGTCGTCACCGGGCCACGCTCGGCGGCGCCGGACTGCTCGAAGGTGTCGATCGCGGCGGCATTCTCCAGGGTGATGCCGATGTCATCGAGGCCGTTGAGCAAGCGATGCTTGACGTCGGGCTCGACCGCGAACTCGAAGACGCCAGCAGCGCAGGTGACGGTCTCGTCATCGACGTCGATGCGGGCCTCGCCCGCCTCGGCGACGGCCCGGCAGTGCTGCTCGTCGAGGATCGCCGGCAGCAGCCCGACCTTCGTGCAGTTGGAATAGAAGATGTCGGCGAAGGAGGGCGCGACGATCGCCTGGAAGCCGAAGTCCTCCAGTGCCCAGGGGGCGTGCTCACGTGAGGAGCCGCAGCCGAAGTTGCGCCCGGTGACCAGGATCGGGTTCGGCTCCAGCTCGATCTCGCCGTCGCGGATCCAGTCGTAGAAGAGGAACTCACCGAAGCCGGTGCGCTCGACCCGCTTGAGGAACTGCTTGGGGATGATCTGGTCAGTGTCGACGTCGGCGCGGTCCAGCACCGAGACCTTGCCCTCGATCACATCTACAGGTCGCATGTCTAGCTCCAATCCCTGATGTCGACGAAGTGCCCCTCGATCGCGGCTGCCGCCGCCATCTTCGGGCTGACCAGGTGGGTGCGGCCGCCCTTGCCCTGGCGACCCTCGAAGTTGCGGTTCGAGGTCGAGGCGCAGCGCTCGCCCTCGATCAGGATGTCGGGGTTCATGCCGAGGCACATCGAGCAGCCCGCCTCGCGCCATTCGAAGCCGGCCGAGCGGAAAACGTCGTGCAGACCCTCGGCTTCGGCCTCGCTCTTCACCTGCTGGGAGCCGGGCACCACCATCCCCCGCACCGAACCGGCGACCTTGCGCCCATCGACGATCGCCGCTGCCTCGCGTAGGTCCTCGATGCGCGAGTTGGTGCAGGAGCCGATGAAGACCCGTTCGGGCCGCACCTCGGTCATCGGCGTGCCGGGCTCCAGCGCCATATAGGCGAGGGCGCGTTCGGCCGAGTCGCGATCGGCGGGCGAGTCCATCGCGGCCGGGTCGGGAACCGAGTCGGTCACCTCGATGACCATGCCGGGAGTCGTGCCCCAGGTAACCATCGGCGAGAGGCTGGCGGCGTCAATCTCGACCTCGCTGTCGAAGTTCGCTCCCTCGTCGGTGGGCAGCTGGCGCCAGCGCTCCACGGCCGCGTCAAAATCCTGCGGCGCGGCCGGCTTGCCGCGCACCCACTCGAAGGTGGTCTCGTCGGGGGCGATCATGCCGGCCCGACCGCCGCCCTCGATCGTCATGTTGCAGATCGTCATCCGCCCCGGCATCGAGAGCACCTCGATCGCCGGGCCGGCGTACTCGACCGCGTGGCCGACCATGCCGCCGGTCCCCAGGCGACCGATCGTCGCCAGGATCAGGTCCTTGGGCGTGACCCCGGCGCCCAGCTCACCGCTGTAGGAGATGCGCATCGTCTTCGGCCGCTTCTGCACCAGGCACTGGGTGGCCAGCACGTGCTCGACCTCGGAGGTGCCGATGCCGAAGGCCAGCGAGCCGAAGGCGCCATGGGTGGAGGTGTGACTGTCGCCGCAGACGATCGTCATGCCCGGCTGGGTCACCCCCAGCTCAGGGCCGATCACGTGCACGATCCCCTGGCGCTCGGAGCCCAGCGAGTAGATCGGGATGCCGAACTCCGCGCAGTTGCGCTCCAGCGTCTCGACCTGGATGCGAGAGAGCTCGTCGGCGATCAGGCGGGCAGCCATCGTCCCGTCGGTGGGCACGTTGTGGTCGGCGGTGGCGATCGTCTTGTCGGGCCGGCGCACCGCGCGATTGGCCAGCCGCAGGCCATCGAAGGCCTGCGGCGATGTCACCTCGTGCACCAGGTGCAGGTCGATGTAGATCAAGCCATCGGAGACCTCGTGGGCCTCCCAGAGCTTGTCGAACATGGTTTGCGGCATCACGACCTCCTTAGCCCGGCGGCGATAACGGCGAGGAAGCGGGTCGGTTCCTCACCTTCGTTCTCAAAATGATGAGGCAGATCAGCATCGAAGGTGACGCTGTCGCCCTCGCTCAGCTCGTGGCGGGTGCCGTCGACGACCAGCGCCAGGGTGCCAGCCAGGACCACGGCCGTCTCGCGGCTGCCCGGCTCGTGCATCGGTGGATCCTTGCGGCCGCCTGTCGTCGCGCCGGCATCGAGGCTGTGCAGGGAGACGTCGGCGCGCTGCCCGGGCAGCGGCGGCGTCAGCTCCTCGAAGCGGTGCCCCCCACGCTCCAGCTGCCGCCGCTCGCCAGCCCGGCTGACGGCGACGTGCTCGCCCTCGTCGAGACGCAGCAGCTGAGAGAGCGTCAGCTCCAACCCGGCGGCAATCTTCGCCGCCACCGCCAGCGTCGGGCTGGTCTCCCCCCGCTCGACCTGGGAGAGCATCGGCGCGCTAACGCCCGAGCGCTCCCCGAGGTCGCGCAACGAGAGCCCCATCGCCTCACGCAGCGCCCGCGCCCGGCCACCGATCTCAGGTGCGGTGGAGATCGCTACTTGCTTCTCTGCCACTCTCATTACAATCGTACGCTATCACATACAATCGCGCCAAACCTCGTTATTGCGCCTCATAGACATAGGAACGAGGTTTCGCGGGGACGAGCAGTCGGCGCAGGTCGCGGGCGAGGGGCTCCGGGCGATTCAGCTGCCGCCAGGTGACTCGAATCACGCGCCATCCAGCCACGTGCATGCGTCGATCGCGTTCACGGTCGTGCTCGAATGCAGAGCGGGTCCGATGCGCCTCGTGCCCGTCGAGCTCAACGACGAGCCGCTGCTCGCGCCAAATGCAATCGGCCTGATAGGTCGTGGCCCCAAAGCGAAGGTTCACATTGGTTTCCGGCATCGGTAGATCCACCTTGGCCAGGAAGCGCAGGAAACGGTCCTCGAGACTGCTCCGCGATGTCCCGCCGGAGAGGCGGGAGAGGCTTTCGAGGGTCATTCCAACCAGCTTCGCTCCGCGCCTGCCTCGTCGCCGGCGGTAGACCTCTTCGAGCGTCGGGACCTGCGCCAGGCGGAAAAATTCTGCCTCTCGCACAGCGCGCTCGAATTCCCAAGGCAGCACGCAAGCCGCAACATCGAACAAGGTGCGGGCAACACAGGTAACCGGAATGCCTTCCCGCAGGGCGGTTTCGTCTGGTCGCAAGACACTGTGATGACGGCGCAGACCAGCAATTGGCGCCGTCGAGCGTGGAATCGTCACTTCGTGCTCTGCCGGCAACTTGACCCGCAGACCCCAGAGAGCTGCGGCCGATCGATGGCTGAGTACAGCGTCCTCGCCGGAAGCGAGGACGGCCGCCATCCACTCCCCCTTCGAGCCGATCGCACGATGACCCACCGCGTAGGTACCAGCGAAGACACCATGAAGACGTCCTATCGCGAGCCGATACGTGATCGCGTCGCCCCCCAGCCCCAGGCCCATCGCCTGCCTTCGGGACACCACGCCATGCTGTCGCCCGGCCAAATCCGCCAGCATCTTCTCGCGAGACCTCGAAGTTGCGCGCGCAGGAAGTGCGATCGAGGTCTCGCGGGGCATGGGCCGACGGTGCCACCTGCGGCGTCACGGGTGGTGCGCACGGTCGCGCGGATGTGTGACGGTCTAGGGGCCTGGAGTGCGTTCCACGGCGGCCTCGGCGGTTGCGGCCTCGGCCTCGCGGATGGCGGCACCCTCCAGGGCGTTGGAGAGGGCGCGGACGTAGGCGCGGGCCGATGCCTCGAGGATGTCGGTGGCCACGCCCTGGCCCGTCGCCAGGCGACCGGCGGTACGCAGCATCACGGTCACCTGACCAAGGGCGTCCTCTCCCCCGGTCACCGCCTCGACCGTGTATTGGCGCAAGTCGCACTCGGTCCCGGTCGCCTTCTGGATCGCGTGGAAGATCGCATCGACCGGGCCGTCGCCGCTCGACTCGCCCTCGGCTTCCTCGCCGGAGGGCATCTTCACGGCGACACGGGCCAGCGGCTCGCGGCGCGAGCCCGCCTCGACCTCGAACCAGGCCAGCTCGTGGGCGTCGGCCTTCTCACGCATCTCGTCGGAGACGATCGCCTCCAGGTCCAGTGCGGTGACCTGCTTCTTGCGGTCGGCGATCTCCTTGAAGCGCTTGAAGGCGGCGTTGAGCGCGTTGCCCTCGACCTTGAAGCCCAGCTGCTCCAGGGCGTCTTTCAAGGCATGGCGGCCGGAGTGCTTGCCCAGCACGATCGAGTTCGACTCCAGGCCGACTTCGGTTGCGTCCATGATCTCGTAGGTGGTGCGCTCCTTCAGCACGCCGTCCTGGTGGATGCCGGACTCGTGGGCGAAGGCGTTGCGGCCGACGACCGCCTTGTTGGGCTGGATCGCGTAGCCGGTGAGGCGCGAGACCATGCGGCTGGTGCGGGCCAGCTCGCGCGTGTTGACGCCGGTCTTCAGGCCGTGGACATCCTCGCGGGTGCGGACCAACATGACGATCTCCTCCAGCGAGCAGTTGCCGGCTCGCTCGCCGATGCCGTTGACGGCGCACTCGACCTGGCGAGCACCGGCCAGCACGCCGGCGTAGGAGTTGGCGACGGCCAGACCCAGATCGTCGTGGCAGTGGACCGAGGTCTCCACCTCGCGCAGCCCAGGCACCAGCTCGTAAAAGCGCCGAAAGTACTCCGCGTACTCCTCGGGCGTGGTGTAGCCGACCGTGTCGGGGATGTTCACCACGGTGGCACCCTCCTCGACCGCGATCGCACAGACCTCGGCGGTGAACTCGATCTCGGCGCGAGTCGCGTCCATCGGCGAGAACTCGACGTCGTCGCAGTAGGACTTGGCCAGGGTGACGGCCGCTCGGGCCTGGCCCTTGACGTCCTCGCGGTCGGTCTGCAGCTGATGCTCGATGTGGATGTCGGAGGTCGAGATGAAGGTGTGGATACGGGGCCGCTCGGCATCCTTGATCGCTCCCCAGGCGGCGTCGATGTCCGCCTTGTGGGTGCGAGCCAGGCCGCAGATCGTCGGCCCCTCGACGCTGCGGGCGATCGCCTCGACCGCCTCGAAGTCGCCGGGCGAGGTGATCGGGAAGCCGGCCTCGATCACGTCGACGCCGAGGCGCGCCAGCTGCTGGGCGATCTCCACCTTCTCGGCGGTGTTGAGCGAGATGCCGGGCGACTGCTCGCCGTCCCTCAGGGTGGTGTCGAAGATGTGGACGCGGTTCGCGCCGTCTGCCGTTGCCACTGGTACTCCTCCTTCTCTACTCCGTGTGAATGACCTTGTCTCTCGCGGCTATCGCGCCGCCCAGCGCTATTCCCCCCGAGGGGGGAGGAGAAGGAGAAGCGCGAGGCTGTCGAAGCGGTAAGTCATTCGCTTGCTGCAGGGTAGCGCAGAATCGCGCGGCATCGGTGGCGTTTCGTAGGCTGCGCCGCATCGAGTCCACGCAACAGCGCACCAACTGGCTCGCCCTCTTCGCCATGGGGATCGCCGTGGTCGTGATCGCCAACGACTTCTCGGCGATCAACGTCGCCCTCCCCACCATGGAGGAGGACTTCGACACGAACATCAACACGATCCAGTGGGTGGTTAACGCCTACGCACTCACCTTCGGGGTGATGATCGTCACCGGCGGCCGGCTCGCCGACATGTTCGGGCGTCGCAACGCCTTCTTCCTCGGCACGGCGATCTTCGCCTCGATGTCGGCGCTGGGCGGCGCCGCGCCGTCGGAGGCCTGGCTGATCGCCTGTCGCACGTTGATGGGGATCGGCGGCGCCTTGATGTGGCCGGCGATCCTCGGCATGACCTTCGCGATCCTGCCGGCGGAAAAGGCGGGGCTGGCGGGCGGCATCATCCTCGGCGCCGCCGGGCTCGGCAACGCGATCGGCCCGCTGATCGGCGGCGTCCTCACCGACGCCCTCAGCTGGCGCTGGATCTTCTTCCTCAACGTGCCGATCTCGGTCTTCGCCGTGCTCGTCACCTACTTCCTGGTCCGCGTCAAAGAGCCAGAAGCCGAGGACCAGCGGATCGACTACGCGGGCATCGCGGCGCTCTCGGTCGGACTCGTCTCGCTGCTGATCGCCCTTGACCAGGTCGCCGATTGGGGTTGGGGCGATCCACGGGTGATCGCCCTGCTGGCTGTCGCAGCGGTCCTGATCGCCGCCTTCGTGCCGATCGAGCGCCGCGCCGGCAAGCACGCGCTGGTGCCTCGCGAGGTGATGCGCAACCGCAGCTTCACCGCCTCCTGCGTGGCGATCCTCTTCATGTCGGCGACCTTCTTCGCCTCGCTGCTCTACCTGCCGCAGTTCATGGAGCACCAGTTCGGTTACTCGGCGCTCGAGGCCGGTGTCGGCATCCTCCCCTTCCTCGGCGTTTTCGCCCTCGTCTCCTTCATCGCCGGCCCGCGCTCTACAACCGGCTTGGCGCCAAGCCCCTCGCCGTCTTCGGCGCCGCCTGCATCACCGCGGCTCCCTTTCTCTTCTCACAGATCGACAGCGGCTCCGAGTACGGCTCATTGATCCCGGGGATGATCGTGCTCGGCGTCGGGATCGGCAGCTTCTACCCGACCGCTACGACAGCCGGCGTCACCTCGGTCGACGAATCGCAAACCAGCCTCGCCGGCGGGATCGTCTACATGTTCCAGATCGCCGGCGGCTCGATCGGCCTCGGCCTGACCACGACGGTCTTCTCCGGCCAGGACTCGTTCGTCGAAGGTATCGAGGCTGCCTTCCGGCTCGACGCGGCGCTCTCGCTGGTGGGCTTCCTGGTCGCGCTCTTCTTCGTCGGCGGCCGACTCTTTGGCCGCCGCGACAAAGTCGCGCCGAGCTAATCGAGGTCGAGAGCGGGGCGCTGGCTCTGGCGCACATCGTTGTCGCCAGATCCACCGACGACGGTGTCCTCTCCCGGGCCGCCGCGCACGATGTCATCGCCGGCAGCGCCGCGCACGATGTCTTTGCCCGGCCCCCCGAAGATCAGATCGTTACCAGCGCGACCGGAGAGCCGGTCTTCGCCCTCGCCGCCAATCAGCTTGTCGCCGCCACTGCCACCAATGAGCAGATCGTCGCCGGGACCGCCGCGCATCGTCACCGGGATGGTCACCGCTCGCGCGACGGAGACCTGGTCGTTGTCGCTGCCGGCGTTGACCTCAAAGCCGGCCACCAAAGGCGCCTGGCAGATCAGCTCGTTGCTGTTGCCCGGTGGGTTTTCGCAGATCGTGCCGCCCACTTCCAGCGGGGCAACCGAGTCGATCACGTAGCTACGGCCATCGGCTGTGAGCCAGATGTGGATCATGCTCTGCGCGGTGCCCCCCGCCAGAACCACCGTGTAGGTGGGGCCCGCCGGCGGGGGAGTGGCGGGCTTTGCTGCGTGCGCGATCGTCGCAGCCTGTGCCGCCGACACCACCAGCATGATCAGGATCGCCCTCTTCATCGCGTAGGCCCCCGCCCCGTTTGGGCAAAGCGCTCAATCTGGTAACAGCACAACCTTGCCGACGTTGCGGCGTTCGGCGATGAATTCGTGCGCAGCTCCGGCCCGTGAGAAGGGAAACGCCTCGGCGACGACCGGCTCCAGGCGGCCTGCCTCGAGGTCGGCCATCAACGGCTCGGTAGCCCGATCGAGGCTGCCCTCGCGTTCCCACCACTTGAGCATGTTGAGGCCGAAGACGCCCTTGTTCTCGTTCATCCACATCAGGCTCTTCCACCAGGGGATGGTTGCCGTCGGCATCGACACGAGGCTCTTCAGGGAAGCCCGAATGTCGCGGCCACCTTCGTTGGTCATCTCCGAGATGCCGTACATGATGAGGCGGCCGCCGGGGCGCAGCAGGCGGTAGTCCTTGCGGAAGCTGGTCGGGCCGAGCGCATCGATGATCAGGTCGACGCCCTCGCCGTCGGTGATCCGCAGCGTCTCGCTCTCGAAGTCCTGGTTGCGATAGTCGATCGGGTGGGCGACACCCTGGGCGCGAATTGCCTCGTGCTTGGAGGGCGAGGCGGTGCCGAAGATCTCCGCCCCGGCGTTGCGGGCGAGCTGGGTGGCGGCGATGCCGACTCCGCCGGCCGCCGCATGGATGAGCACGCGGGTGCCCTCGCGCAAGCTGCCCATCAGGACCAGCGCCGCATAGGCGGTGCCGTAGTTGACCGGGAAGGCGGCGCCCTGCTCGAAGCTCAAACGCTCGGGTAGCGGCAGGGCTTGCTCGGCCGGAACCGTGACCAGCTCCGCCTGCCCACCGAAGCGGGTCCCGGCGACGACGCGATCGCCGACCGCGTGCTCGCTGACACCCTCGCCCACCGACTCGATCGTGCCCGCCACCTCGTAGCCCATCACGCAGGGCGTCTTGGGCGCGTCCGGATAGAGGCCGACGCGCGCCATCGTGTCGGCGAAGTTGATGCCGGCTGCCCTGACTGCGATCCGCACCTCGCCGAGCCCGACCGGCGGATCGGGACGCTCCTGGACCTGAAGCACCTCGGGCCCACCGTTCTTTGTCTGCACCAGCGCCTTCACCGGCGCAAGACTATGCCCTGAGGCCCTCAGACCAAGCAGAGCAAGGACGCAGTGAGCGTGGCGTGCTCTGCACGCGAGCGAACGAGGACGCAGATATGCGCCGGTCTGAGAGCCTCAGAGGTCGACCGAGCGGCCGATAGAGAACCCGTCGAGCCCGACGATCTTGGCAATCGTCTCATCGAGAACGGGTGCATCGGTGGTCAATGCCATTACGGCTCGCTCGCCGTCCTCCTCGGCACCAACCGCGGCGGAGACGATGTTGACACCCTCCTCGCCGAACATCGTGCCCACCCGGCCGATCATTCCGGGCCGGTCGGCATAGCGGAAGACGGCAATGTGCTCGGCGAAGGGCAGGTAGAAGCTCTCGCCCCACACAGAGACGAGGTAGGGCTCGTTGCGGGGTCCAACTCCGGTACCGGCGACCTCGACGTCCTCCTCGCCGGAGCTCAATCGAACGGTGACCAGCTCGGTGAAGTCCTCGGAGCTCGACTCCTTGGTCTCGACCAAGTCGATTCCACGTTCCTCGGCCATCTGCGGCGCGTTGACCAGGTTGACCGGCACCTCGGTGTGTCCCGAGAGCAGGCCGACGAGAACGGCGATGCCGAGCAGCCGGGTGTCGTGCTGGGCGAGCTTGCCGCGGAACTCAACCGCCACGCGGTCGACGGAGCCCTGAGCGAGACCCTCGGCCAGGCGGCCGAGCTTTTCGCAGAGCGGCACGAAGGGCGCCAGCGCCTCCATCTCCTCGGGGCGCACGGCGGCGATATTGACCGCGTTGGTAACCACGCCACCAGTCAGCGCGGCGGTCACCTGCTCGGCGGTGACGATGCCGGCACGATCCTGTGCCTCTGCCGTCGAGGCGCCGAGATGCGGAGTGACGACCACGTCCTCGCGAGCGAAGACGGGATGCTCGGTGAAGGGCTCGGAGGGGAAGACGTCGAGCGCCGCGCCGCCGACCTTGCCGGACTCCAGGCCGGCAAGCAACACGTCGAGGTCGACCAGCTCACCGCGGGCACAGTTGACGATGCGCACGCCGTCCTTCATCGCGGCGATCGCCTCGATGCCGATCAGGCCGATCGTCTCCGGCGTCTTCGGCACGTGCACGGTGACCACGTCGGCGCGCGCGAACAGCTCGTCGAGCTCGGCGACGCCGTCGACGCCCAGCTCACGGAAGCGCTCGGCGGAGACGAACTTGTCAAAGGCGATCACCTCCATGTCGAAGGCCTGGGCGCGCTTGGCGACCAGCTGGCCGATGCGGCCGAAGCCGACGATGCCGATCGTCTTGCCGTAAAGCTCGGCGCCTTTGTACTTGGCCCGATCCCAGCGCCCATCGACCAGCGCGCCGTGGGCCTGGGGCACGTTGCGGAAGAGGGCGAGGGCGAGGGCGAGGGTGTGCTCGGCGGCGGCAACCGAGTTGGATTCGGGTGCGTTGGCGACGACGATGCCGCGCCGCGTCGCGGCCGGGATGTCGACATTGTCGACGCCGGTGCCGGCACGGCCGATCACCTTGAGGTTGGTGGCGAGCTCGATCAGCTCCGGTGTCATCTGGGTCGCCGAGCGGATCAGGATCGCGTCGTAGCCGCCGATCGCCTCGGCCAGCTCGTCGTCGGACATCTCCAGGCCGAGATCGACATCGAAGTTCTCGCGCAGCAGCTCGACCCCGGAGTCGGCGATCTTCTCCTTGACCAGGACCTTCACTGACCGATCCCGTCCACGTTCGCGACCGCCCAATCGATGCAAGCCGTCAGCGCCTCGACGTCAGCGGGATCGACCGAGGGGAACATGCCGATCCGCAGCTGGTTGCGGCCCAGCTTGCGGTAGGGCTCGACGTCGACGATGCCGTTGGCACGCAGCGTCCCGGCGAGCGCGGCGGCGTCGACGCTCTCGTCGAAATCGATCGTGCCGACGACCAGCGAGCGCTTGGCCGGGTCGGCGACGAACGGCGTGGCGAACTCGGCCGCCTCGGCCCAGCCGTAGAGATGGCCCGAGGAGGTCGAGGTGCGCTCAACGCACCAGCGGAGACCGCCACCGGCCAGCATCCACTCGACCTGGTCGGCGAGCAGCAGCAGGGTGGCGAGCGCCGGCGTGTTGTAGGTCTGCTCCTTGCGCGAGTTCTCCAGCGCGGTTTGCAGTGAGAGGAAGCCGGGCTGCCAGCGGTCAGCGGCGCCGTCGAGCTGCTCGATGCGGGCAATCGCCGCCGGGCTGAGCAGGGCGAACCAGAGGCCGCCGTCGGCACCGAAGGCCTTCTGCGGCGCGAAGTAGTAGGCGTCGGCCTGGCTCACGTCGACGGGCAGGCCGCCGGCGCCTGAAGTGGCGTCGATCAAGACCAGCGCCTCGCCAGCCTCGGCGGGTCGCTCGACCGGCACCATCACCCCGGTGGAGGTCTCGTTGTGGGCCCAGGCGATCGCGTCGGCCGCCGGGTCGCCGGTCGGCGCGGGCGCGTCGCCCGGCTCGGCCTCGACCAGGATCGGGTCGGCGAGGAATGGCGCCCCGGCAGTCGCCTTGGCGAACTTCTGCGAGAACTCGCCATAGGTGAGGTGCAGGGCACGCTCGCGCACCAGCCAGGCACAGGCGGCGTCCCAGAAAGCGGTCGTGCCCCCGTTGCCGAGCACCACCTCGTAGTCGTCGGGCAACGAGAAGAGCTCGCCGAGCGCAGAGCGCACCCGCCCGACCAGATCGCGAACCGGCTTCTGGCGGTGCGAGGTGCCCATCAACTTGGACTGCTCGGCGAGGCCCGCCAGGGCCTCGGGCCGAACCTTCGAAGGCCCACAACCAAAGCGGCCATCGGCCGGCCGCAGCTCGGCGGGGATCTCTGTCGCGGTAGAGGCGCTCACGGGAGGCGACAGGTTATTGACCCTCGCGGGTGGACCCAGGGCCGCCAAATCCAGCACTGGTCAGGTCTCCTTGCGGCGGTTAGGGTGGCGCATCGAATCAACCCACCAATAGCGGAGGATCAAATGGAGGCATCTACGCAGGTGAGCACGGGGTACGAGTCGCGACAAGGTTTCTTCGCATCGCTGATGGACACGCGGTTCGACAGCCTGATCACGCCAAAGCTGATCCGGTTCCTCTACGTCGTCAGCATGATCGTCCTCGCGATCGGCACGGTCGTCTTTGTGATCGCCGCCTTCGCCGACAAGGCGAGCAGCGGGATCCTGATGCTCATCCTGGCACCGCTGGTCGCACTCATCTACTTGATCGTGGTCAGGCTCTGGCTCGAGCTGATCGTGGTCACCTTCAAGATCCGCGAGGCGGCAGAGCAAATCGCCGGCAATACCGAGCGGCCCACCGCGTAGGCTGGCGACCATGACAGAGACCTCAGAGCAGTCAGTCACCAAGGGCGACGGTTACGCGGTCGCCAACCTCAGCGACCTCGGCGATGGGCCGGGATTCCGCAAGATCCGCACGCCGCTGGGCGTCACCGCCTTTGGCGCCAACGCGATCGTCCTGCCGCCCTCCTACGAGACGGGCAGTCACTACCACGACGAGCAGGAGGAGCTCTACTTCTTGCATAGCGGCCGTATCGAGATGGAGTTCGGCGACGGCTCGACCCACCAGCTCGAGCCGGGTGGCCTCGCCTGGGTCGACGCGGCAACCCACCGCAAGGTACGCAACCTGAGCGATTCCGAGGACGCGGTCTACGTCGTCGTCGGCGGCAAGGACGGCTACGTCGGACGCGATGGAAAACTGCCCGAGGGTGAGACGCGCTTCGACTGAGGTGGGTTGAAGGAGCAGTCCGACCGGGCTGCTCCTTCAACCCACGCCTACAACCCCCAATCCGGACGTGTTCACGGAGGCCAAACTCGACGGCCAATCGCCTTGAACTTGCTCACGGAGAGCTGGCCCCGCTCGTTTCGCGCTCGCGATCCAGGTGCCATAAGGGCTTTTTGAATCGCTGACCGATCAGCTTCATAGAGAGCCGTAGGATCGAAGCTCTCATCCAAGAGGACAAGGATCACAGCGTCCCATTCCTTCTTTAGGTCGATGCTGCCCAGACGCTGACTTGGTTTTGACGAGGGCTTAAGAAGCCGTCCCTTGATCTGCAGCCGCTGAATCCCGTCTGCCGCCTTGCGAACCGCGTCATAGCCCGATTGACGCACCGGAGACAGTTCTAGGTCAAGAGTCCGGGCCGCCTCGTACTCCGCGATCTCCCCCGTAATTCCCAGGGGTCGTTTAGTGATCTCGTAGTACCTACGCGCAAGCAGCTTCACTTCACGCAGCAGTTCAAGAAGCTCGTTCGATTGGACCACAGATCCCATTGTGGCTTGGGCGAGGGCCGTCCTCGCTCGAGAGGCGGCGCGGGTCGAGACCTAAAACTTCTGGTCGATCCAGGGCATCATGTCGCGCAGGTCGCCGCCGACCTCCTCGACCTGATGGCTCTTGCCCTCCTCGCGCATGCGCGAGAGGTTCTCGCCACCGGCGCGGTTCTCGGCGATCCACTCGCGGGCGAACTCGCCCGACTGGATCTCGTCGAGGATCTGCTTCATCGCCGCACGTGACTCCTCGCCGATGACGCGCTTGCCACGGGTCATATCGCCGTACTCGGCGGTGTTGGAGATCGAGTAGCGCATCCCCTGAATCCCCTTCTCGTACATCAGGTCGGCGATCAGCTTGAGCTCGTGCAGACACTCGAAGTAAGCGAGGCGCGGGTCATAGCCGGCCTCGACCAGCGTCTCGAAGCCCGCCCGGACGAGCTCGCTGGCGCCACCGCAGAGCACCGCCTGCTCGCCGAAGAGATCGGTCTCGCACTCGTCCTTGAAGCTCGTCTCGATCACCGCGGCGCGGCCGCCGCCGATGCCGGAGGCGTAAGCGAGCACCAGCCCGTGGGCATTGCCGCTCTCGTCCTGGTGGACGGCCATCAGACAGGGCACGCCGTTGCCTTCCTCGTACTGGCGACGAACCAGGTGGCCGGGGCCCTTGGGCGCGACCATGCCGACGTCGACGCCGGCAGGCGGGGCGATCTGCTCGAAGTGGACGGCGAAGCCGTGGGCGAAGAGCAGCAGGTTGCCCGGGGCGATGCCGTCGGCGATCTCCGCCTCCCAAAGCTCGGCCTGCTTCTCGTCGGGCAGCAGGATCATCACCACGTCGCCGCGGCTGGCGGCTTCGGCGATGTCGAGCACCTCGAGCCCGGCCGCTTCGGCCTTGGCGCGGCTGGCGGAATCGGGGCGCAGGCCGACGACAACCTCCACCCCTGAGTCCTTCAGGTTGAGGGCGTGGGCGTGGCCCTGGGAGCCATAGCCGAGGATGGCGACGGTCTTCCCCTCGAGCAGCGAGAGGTCGGCGTCCTTGTCGTAGAAGATGTCGTCGGTGCGCATGGCCGGGAGGCTATCTAAGCGCTCTGCGCATCAGCTTGCCCGAGGGCGTGCGCGGCAGCGCCGCGGCCAGCTCGACTCGCTTGGGCACCTTGAAGCCGGCCAGCGACTCGGCGCAGTGGCGGCGCAGCTCATCGGGCGTCGTCGCCGAGCCGTCGGTGAGCACGACGATCGCGGTCACTGCCTGCTGCCACTCCGGGTCCTCGCGGCCAACGACCGCCGCATCGGCGACCTCGGGATGGCGCAGCAGCACTTTCTCGACTTCCGCCGGGACAACGTTCTCGCCACCGGTGACGATCATGTCGTCGATGCGGTCCTCGACGTAGAGGAAGCCCTCCTCGTCGATGCGACCGAGGTCGCCGGTGTGCAACCAGCCGTCGGCGTCAGCGCGGCCCGGGGCGACAGTCGGGCCCTGGACGAGGATCTCGCCGTCCTGGATGCGCAGGTGGGTGGTCAGCAGCGGCCGGCCAGCCGAGCCGAGCTTGCGCCGCGCGTCGGCGGGGGCCAGGGTCGTCACCTGCGAGCAGGCCTCGGTGAGGCCGTAGGTCTGCACGACCGTGGCACCACGGTCGATCGCTTGCTCGAGCGCCTCCTCGGGCACCGGCCCGCCGCCGATCAGGATCGTGCGCGGCCCGGAGAGGTCGGCGCCGGCGTCGAGCAGTC
Organism: uncultured Solirubrobacterales bacterium; assembly: GCA_963715455.1. Classification (GTDB taxonomy): domain Bacteria; phylum Actinomycetota; class Thermoleophilia; order Solirubrobacterales; family 70-9; genus VRUE01. The sequence continues at coordinate 1,962,936 of OY970245.1, forward strand.
GGCTGAGCATCGTCGCCACCAGCGAGACGACGGTGATCTCGTCGCGCTCCAGGGCCTCGCCCACCCGGTCGACGTCGAAGCCGTCGTGGATCACCGCCGTGGTGCCGTAGATCACCGAGCGCATGACGATGCCGAGGCCTGAGATGTGACTCAGCGGCAGGCAGCAGAGCCAGCGGTCCTCGGGCTCGACGCCGATGTTGAAGGCCGAGGCGACGCTGCTCCAGAGGAAGTTGCCGTAGGTGAGGCCCACCGGGTCGGGTTTGCCGGTGCTGCCGCTGGTCATCACCCTGCAGGCAAGCCCGTCCATATCGTGCTCGCCGAGCAGCGGCAGGTCGGCCTCGGTCTGGGTCAGCTCGCCGGCGTCGTCGAGGTCGACGGCGGGCTCCTCGGCGGCGATCGCCGCTGCGTGCTCCTCCGGCGAGAGATGCGGGCTGAGCGGCAACAAGACCGCACCGAGCTTCATCAGCGCATGGATGACGACGACCTGCTCGCGCCGCGGGTGCATGGTCATCGCCACGGTCGAGTCGCGGCGCACGCCCTGCGCGGCAAGGCGGCGCGCGACCCAGGTCGCCTCCGCCTCGAGCTCGGCGTAGGTGACCTCGGCGCCGTCGGCCACGAGGGCGCCGCGCTCGGGACAGCTCTGCGATCTCTGGGCCAGCCAGTTGTCGAGTTTCATCGGCGGGATATCGTGCCCATCATGCCCCAACGTCACAAGCAGGCCCTGCCCGAGGAGACTCTCTACGCACCGATCGAGTGGCGCACTGCCGGCGAGTACGAAGACATTCGCTACGAGGTCGGCGACGGCATCGCCAAGATCACCATCGACCGGCCCGAGGTTCTCAACGCTTTCCGCCCCCAAACGCTGATCGAGATATCCGCCGCGCTCGAGCTGGCCCGCGAGAACGCCGAGGTCGGCGTCGTGATCCTCACCGGCGCCGGGCAGAAGGCGTTCTGCTCAGGCGGCGATCAGCAGGTGCGCGGCGACACGGGCTACGTAGCGGAGGGGGCGTCCCTCGGGCGCTTCCACGTCACCGACCTGCAGGTGCAGATGCGCCGACTGCCCAAGCCGCTGATCGCGATGGTGGCCGGCTACGCGATCGGCGGCGGCCACATCCTGCACATCTGCTGCGACCTGACGATCGCCGCCGACAACGCCTGCTTCGGGCAGACCGGGCCGCGGGTCGGCTCCTGGGACGGCGGCTTCGGCGCCTCCCTGCTGCGCGACCTGGTCGGCACCAAGAAGGCCAAGGAGCTCTGGCTGCTCTGTCGCCAGTACGACGCCGAGGAGGCCGAGCAGATGGGCCTGGTCAACGCGGTCGTGCCGCTCGATCGCCTCGAGGCGGAGACGGTCGCCTGGTGTCGCGAGATGCTGGCGCTCTCGCCCTTTGCCCTGCGCCTCGTCAAGGCCAGCTTCAACGCCCACGAGGACGGCTACGCCGGCATCCAGCAGCTGGCCCATGACACCAACCTGCTCTTCTACGGCAGCGAGGAGGCGCGGGAGGGCCGCGAGGCGTTCAAGGAGAAACGTCAGCCCGACTTCTCGCAGTACCCTCGCCGGCCATGAGCGCTGTCGCGATCAGAGCGGGACGATGAGGATCTGGCTGATGGCGGCCCGGCCGCGGACGCTGCCGGCGGCAATCGCCCCGGTGCTGGTCGGCACGGCTGCGGCGATCGAATGGTTCGGCAGTCTGCCGCGGCTGGGCGCCTTCCTCGCCGCCCTGGTCGGCTCGATCTTCATCCAGATCGGCACCAACCTGGCCAACGACTACTCCGACGCCCGCCGGGGGGCTGACACAGCCGACCGGCTCGGGCCGGTGCGCGTCACCTCGGCCGGCCTCGTAACGCCGCGGCGGGTGCTGAACGCAACCTGGATCGCCTTCGGGATCGCCGTTGCCTGCGGCATCTACCTGGCCACGGTGGCCGGCGTCGTGATCCTCGTCGTCGGCGCCTTCTCGATCGCCGCGGGAGTCCTCTACACGGGTGGCCCGCGGCCCTACGGCTATGCCGGCATGGGGGAGCTCTTCGTCTTCCTCTTCTTCGGCCTGGTCGCGGTCAACGGCTCCTACTACGTGCAGCTGGAGGACCTCGACGCGCTGCCACTCGGCCTCTCGATCTCGATCGGCTTCCTCGCCACGGCGATCCTCGTCGTCAACAACGTGCGCGACCTGGAGACCGACCGGCGGGCGGGAAAGATGACCCTCGCGGTGCGCGCCGGACGGCACAACGCCGTCGTCCTATACCGACTGCTAGTCCTCGGTGCCTTCGCTGTGCTGCCAATCGCCCTGCTCGCCGGGGGCGGCAGCATGCTGCCGCTGATCGGCCTACTCGCCCTGCCGCTCGCCGTCAAACCGATGCGCGCCCTGACCAATCGCACCGACGGCCCGGCACTGAACCAAGCGCTGGCCGCGACCGGGGCCTTGCTCGGCGTCTTCAGCCTGCTGGTCTCGGCTGGCTTGCTCTTGGCAAGCTAGCCAGATGCAGATCGCGGCCCTCGAGGTCATCTCCTACGCACTGCCCTTCCGCGAGCCGTACTTCACGGCTCGCGGCCGACTCGACCGGCGCGAGCTGGTGCTCCTGCGGCTGCGTTCCGACGACGGCCTGCTCGGCCTGGGCGAAGCAGTGCCACTCTCGCTGAGAGGAGGCACCGGCCTGGCGCAGATCGTGCGTGAACTGGAGCAGCTCGGTGCGCGGGACTCGCTCAACGAGACCAGCTTGCGCGGCGACGCTCTCCACCTCTCCCCTCCTGCCCGCTGCGCGGCGCTTACCGCGTTGCTCGATCTGCGCGGCAGGAAAGCGGCCCTGGAAGGCACGGCATCGCTCGGCGAACCAGAGGGCATCGAGTGCAACGCGACGCTGGTCGCCGCCGACCCGCGTGTGGTCGCCGAAGACGCCCAGCGCTGGGCGGAGGATGGCTTTTCCACCTTCAAGCTGAAGCTGGGGACCGGCGACGATGTCGGACAGGTGCGAGCAGTCAGGGAGGCGGTCGGGCCCGAGGCCCGCATTCGGGTCGACGCCAACGCCGCCTGGGACCTGGAGACGGCGAGCCAGGTGCTCGGCGAAATCGAGCAGTTCGACATCGAGCTGGCAGAGCAGCCGGTAGCGACGCTCGATGAATCCGCCGAGCTGGCCAGGGCAACGGCGATCCCGATCGCCGGCGACGAGAGCGTCGTTCACCGGGCAGACGCGGAGCAGGCAGTGGCGCTGGGCGCCTGCGCCTTCGCTGGCCTGAAGCTCTCCAAGGTGGGCGGCCCAGAGGCGGCGATCGAGATCGCCGAGCTGCTGCCCTCGTTTATCTCCAGTGCCCTCGACGGCCCGGTGGGAATCGCCGCCGCCGCCCAGGTGGCGCAGACGCTCGACGCGGGTACGGTCGGGGCCGGCGCAACCAAGCTCGCACACGGCCTCGCCACCCAACGCCTCTTCGCTTCGACCGTTGCCTCGGTCGAGTGCGAACTGCGCGACGGCACGCTGCATCCACCGACTGGACCAGGCCTGGGAATCGAGATCGACGAGGCGGCGCTTACCGCCCACCGGATCTGAACAGCCTGTGGCGACTTTCCCGTCATATAGACGGGTAAGTCGCCAATAGTCTCCCGACGATGGATCCGACCAACGGCAACACGGCCCTTGCCTCGGCCTTCGTCGAGGAGTTGGCGCGGGGCGGTCTGCGCCAGGCGGTGATCTCGCCCGGCTCGCGCTCGACACCACTCGCCGTCGCGCTCTGGCGCCAGCCCGAGATCGACGTGACGGTGATCGTCGACGAGCGCTCGGCTGCGTTCTTCGCCCTCGGGGCGGCGCAGGCAAGTGGGATCCCCGTGGCGATGCTCTGCACCTCGGGAACCGCGGCAGCGAATTACCATCCGGCGATCTGCGAGGCGGACGAGTCGGCGATCCCGCTGATCGCACTGAGCGCCGATCGTCCGCCCGAGCTGCGCGGCGTCGGCGCCGGGCAGACGATCGACCAGCTCAAGCTCTACGGCGACTCGGTGCACTGGTTCTGCGAAGTCGGCACACACGAGGCCGACGATGCCGGTCTGCTCCATTACCGCTCGGTTGCCTGCCGGGCCCTGGCGGCGAGCCGCGGCGAGCCGCGCCCCGGACCGGTCCACCTCAACCTGCCCTGGCGCGAGCCGCTGGCGCCGCTGGCGGTCGAGGGCGCCGTGACGGCGACTGATCCGCTGGCGCTCGAAGGACGCGGGGAGCGACCGCTGACCGCCGTGACGCCGATCGACATGGAGCCCTCCTCCTTCCTGCTCGACGAGGTCGCCAAGCACGTCGCCGATGCCCCGGTCGGGGTAATCGTCGCCGGCCGCCAGCTCGACCCCGAGCTGCGCGAGCCGCTCGCCCATCTCGCCCGCGTCGCCGGCTACCCGATCCTCGCCGAGCCCACCTCGCAGTTGCGCTGCGGCCCACACGAGCGCTCGCGGGTGATCTCCACCTACGACCACCTGCTACGGGACGGGCCCTTCGCGAAGTCGGAGCGCCCGGAACTGGTTCTGCGCTTCGGAGAGATGCCGACCAGCAAGCCGCTGCGGGAGTGGCTGGCCAATTCAGGGGCTGACCAGATCGTCGTCGACCCCCGGGGTGGCTGGAACGAGCCGACCCGGCACGCCGCCGCCCTGCTGCGCGCCGATCCCACCGAGCTGGCCGGGGGCTGGGCCGCCCGGCTCGGCGAGGAGCGACCCGCGCCGTCGCACTGGTTGGAGGCGGAGATGGCAGCCCGCAAGGCGATCGAAGCAGAGCTCGCGGGCTGCGGTGAGGTCTCCGAGCCCGGCCTCCACCTCGCCCTGGGCGGCGCCCACAGCGATGGCGACCTCGTCTATACGGCCTCGAGCATGCCGATCCGCGATCAGGAGGCCTTCCTGGCGCCGGCGGAGACCGACGCCCTCTTCCTCTGCAACCGCGGCGCCAACGGGATCGACGGCCTCGTCTCCTCAGGGATCGGCGCCGCCCACGCCAGCGGCCGCCCAACCACGATCGTCACCGGCGATCTCGGCCTGCTGCACGACCTCGGTGGTCTCGCTGCCTTGCGTGATGTCTCCACCCCAGTGCGCGTCGTGGTCATCGACAACAACGGCGGCGGCATCTTCGGTTTCCTGCCGCAAGCGGAGAACTTGCCAAGCGATGAGTTCGAGGCTCTGCTCGGCACTCCGCGAGGCGTCAGCATCGAGAAGGTCGCCGCCCTCTTCGATCTCCCCCACCGCCGCCTCGAGGCGCTCTCGGAACTGCCCGATGCCCTCGTCGCCGGCACCGGCCTAATCGAGGTGAAGACGGACCGTCAGGCCAACCTCGAGCTGCATCGCCGCCTAGCCGACGCGGTGAGCGAAGCGATCAGCAGCTGATCCGACCAGCCTCGCGCCCGGGACCGGGCTGCCAGGCAGCAGTGACGTAGAAAGCCTGGGGCTCGAGCAGGAGTCGATGACGGCAGGTCCCGTCTGCATTGATCTCGACGATCGAGCCTCCGTATTCATAGAGCGACCTGTGCGACAGCTTGGAGGGAGACCGAACGTAGAGCAGGCGTTCTCCCGATGGGTCCCAGCTCGGCGAGGTCTCCAAGGCCTTCGGGTCGTATGTCAGTCGTCTCCGATCCGTGCCATCGGCCAGAAGCACAAACAGGTCACCTCCGAAGGCAGGGTCTCGCAGAGGCCGCGGGACGTCACGACGAGGTCGGACCCGTATGGCGGCAAGCTCCGTGCCGTCGGGTGAGAACACCGCTTCCTGCAGCCCTTTCGCGATCAAGAAGGTCGAACGGTCGGCGAGGCGCATCCCCAGGACCGCCCGTCGTTTCCCACTGAGATCGCGGCGAGACAACGCCAGGGTCTCACCATCGGGGGAAAAGGACGATGGCGAGATCAGCAATCCGTGACGCCATGGGGTCACGCGCTGCGGCCGACCCCCATCGGCATCGACAAGCCACACCGAGCTGCCTATGAAACTCCCTTTTCCGAGCCCGATGGCCAACCGAGCAAAGGCGAGCGTTTCCCCGTCCGGCGAGAACACCGGCTGGGTTCCTTCGTAGGTGCCCGTGACGAACCGCGGTCGACCTCCCTCCGGCGAGACTGTGTAAACACCTTCCTTGCCTTCCAGGGATATGAGCCCGAAGGCGAGCCTGGATCCGTCCGGCGAAAAGGCGAGGCCTTCCAAGGCGGATAGCCCGCCAGCCGACGTCTTGACCACCCTCACCAAGGCCTCACCACGCAGGCCGGCCGTGGCCAGCTCCGTGTCGAAGAGGTCCTGGCCTTCTCGAATGAACCCCAATCGTGGCCCGTTCGGCGATTGCGCGATAGAGATTGCCGGAGCGCCGGCGAGCAGCAGCATTGCCCCCACCATTGTCAGAAGGCCTCGCATCACGCGGCACATCCTTACCTATCGGAGTTTTTGACCTAGCTCACTCCGCCAGTAGTGGCAACAGGGCGCCGAGCTTGATCTCGGTCTCGGCCAGCTCGGCGGCTGGGTCGGAGCCGGCGACGACGCCGACGCCGGCGTAGAGACGGGCCTCGCGGTCGCGCAGCAGGGCGCTGCGCAGAGCGACGCAGAACTCGCCGTCCTCGGTGGCGTCCATCCAGCCGACCGGGCCGGCGTACCAGCCGCGGTCCATCCGCTCGAGCTCGCCGATCGCCTCGGCGGCCGCCGCCGATGGCTCGCCGCCGACCGCCGGGGTCGGGTGCAGGATGCCGGCCAGCTCGACCGCCGAGCGCGGCTCCGCCAGCTGGGCGTGCAGCGGCGTCGCCAGGTGCTGGATGTTGGCCACTTTGACGATCTCCGGCTCGGCTGCCGCCTCCACCCAGACGGCATGTGGGCGCAGGGTGCGGGCGATGCGCTCGGCGACGATCGCCTGCTCACGACGGTCCTTGTCGCTGCGCAGCAGCTGCTCGCCGAGGTAGTCGTCCACGGCCGGGTCGGAACTACGGCGAGTCGAGCCGGCCAGGGCGACAGTCGCGACGCTGGCGCCCGAGCGACGCAGCAGCAGCTCCGGGCTGGCACCGATGAAGGCTGCCTCGGGGGTGCCGCAGCAGAAGCAGAAGCAGGAGGAGAACTGCTCGCGCATCGCCCCGAAAAGCGCGGCGGGATCGTGTGCCGCGGCAGCCGTGACGAGCACCTCGCGGGCAAGGACGACCTTCGACATCTCACCCGCCCCGATGCGATCGGTGGCGGCGGCGATCATCCGCTCGAAGTCTTCCGGCGGCCGCACGCTGGCGATCTCGGCGCGCCCGGTCGGGTGCGGGTCGAGCAGCGGCAGCGGCTCGTCGCGTAGACCAGCCAAGCGCGCCTCGATCACCGCCGTCTTCTTCTCCGGGTCCTCTCCAGGGCGCACCATGGCATTGACCGTGACGAACGACTGATCGCCGCTGCGGCAAATCGAGAGCTGCGGCATGACGAGCGAGGCGGGTGCCAGGGAGGACCAGGGCGAGCTGCCCCCGCCGTCTGGATCGAAGGCGAACCCGCCAACCCAGACCGCCCCGGCACCGGCAGGCAGCCCCGGCGGCTCATCAACGATCAGCTCGACGCCGAGGCACTGACGCGCAACGTCGCCGAAGCGGTCACTGCCCCGCGAGGTCACCTCGTGCGCAATACCCACGGCAGCGAGGCCAAACTCGCGATCCGGCTGCTCCCAGCAGAACCAACGATCTGAGGCCAGGCGGGAGGCGAAAACAGCCGCGCAGGGATCGATCTCCTCGACCGGCTTCGTAACCGAGATGAAGGTCTTCTTTCCCCGGGAGAGAGCGCGCTCGACCGTGGGTCGGAGGCTAGGAAATGACGAGGTCCAGAGGTCGCCAGGCAAGGACGCAGGGAGCCCGAATAGCAGCGCTATTCGGGCGACCGAGGACGCCGCATGGCGAACTCTGGGGCCGTCATTTTCAGTCTCCGCCCCGGGCGATCGCGATCTCTCCCGTGCGGACCATTTCCACGAGACCGTGAGGACGGATCATCCGCTCGAAGGCCTCGATCTTGTCGGCCGAGCCGGTGACCTCGATCGTCATCGTGCGCCGCGCGACGTCGACGATCTTCGCCCGGAAGATCTCGGCGAACTGGATGATCTCGGCGCGGTTCTCGACCGCCGAGGAGACCTTGAACATCGCCATCTCACGAGCGACGGTCTCCTCCGGCTCCATGTCGCGGATCTTCAGCACGTTGACCAGCTTGTGCAGCTGCTTGGTCACCTGGTCGATCGGGTGCACGGCTCCGTCCAGGGTGAGGGTGATGCGCGAGACGCTGGGGTCATCCGTCGGGCCCACGGCAAGCGTGTCGATGTTGAAGCCGCGACGCGAGAAGAGGCCGGCGACGCGCGCCAGCACGCCCGGCTGATTCTCGACCAGGATGGAGAGGATGTGCTTGCGGCCGCTGAGCTGGCCCGGCACGCGCAGCTCCTCGAGCTTGACCACCTGTGGGGTGCCCGCCTCCATCAGCCCACCATGTCCCGCGCGGCGGCGCCGGCGGGGATCATCGGGTAGCAGTTCTCCTCGGGCGAGACGCGCACGTCGAGCAGCACCGGGCCGTCGGTCTCCAGCGCGGTCGCCATCGTCTCCTCGAGGTCAGCAGCGTCCTCGCAGCGCAAACCGGTCGCGCCAAAGGCCTCGGCCAGCTTCACCCAGTCCGGGCTGGGACCCATCTCGACCGAGCTGTAGCGCCCATCCCAGAAGAGCTCCTGCCACTGGCGGACCATGCCCATGTAGCCGTTGTTCATCAGGAAGACCTTGACCGGGATGTCTTCGGCGACACAGGTCGCCAGCTCCTGGCAGTTCATGATCAGGCTGCCGTCGCCGGCGAGGCAGACCACTGCCTCATCTGGGCGGGCGACCTTGGCGCCGACCGCCGCCGGCAGGCCGAAGCCCATCGTGCCCAGGCCACCGGAGTTGATCCAGCGGCGCGGCTTGTCGAAGCCGTAGTACTGCGCCGCCCACATCTGGTGCTGGCCGACGTCGGAGGTAACGATCGCGTCGCCCTGCGTCGCCCGGTGCATCGCCTCGATCATGAACTGAGGCTTGATCTCGCCGTCCTTGCCAGGCTCGTAGCCCAGCGGGTACTCCTCCTGCCAGGCATTGATCTGCTTCCACCAGGCATCGAGTCGACCGGAGTCAGTCTGCAAAGCGCGGTACTCGCGGTTGAGCTCCGGCAGGACCAGCTTGGCGTCGCCGACGATCGGGATGTGAGCCGGGACGTTCTTGGAGATCTCCGCCGGGTCGATGTCTATGTGGATGAACTTGGCGTGCGGCGCGAACTCGGCCAGCTTGCCGGTGATGCGGTCGTCGAAGCGGGAGCCGATGGCGACGATCAGGTCGGCCTCGTCCATCGCGTAGTTGGCGGCCCGGGTGCCGTGCATGCCCAACATGCCGAGCCACTGCTCACCGGAGGCCGGGTAGGCGCCGAGGCCCATCAGGGTCGAAGTGATCGGGAAGCGGTCGGCGGCGGCGAACTCGCGCAGCTCCTCGGAGGCGTTGGCGTTGATCACACCGCCACCGGTGTAGAGGATCGGCTTGCGCGCGTTGGCAATCGCCTTGGCGGCGATGCGGATCTGCTTGATGTTGCCGCCACTCGGCGGTTTGTAGCCCGCCAGCTCGACCGGCTGGGTGCGCGGCGCGTAGTCGATCTCGGCCCGCGAGAGGTCCTGGGGCACGTCGAGCAGCACCGGCCCCGGCCGCCCGGTCGAGGCAACGTGGAAAGCCTCGTGCACGTACTCGGGGATCTGGCGCGGATCGGTGACCGCGAAGGAGTGCTTGACGAAGGGCAGGGTGGCGCCGAGGATGTCGGCCTCCTGGAAGCCGTCGGTGCCGATCAGCTCGGTGCGTACCTGGCCGGTGATGAAGACCGTCGGCACCGAGTCGAGCATCGCGTCGGCGATCGCCGTGACCAGGTTGGTCGCGCCGGGCCCAGAGGTGGCGAAAGCGACGCCGACTTTGCCCGAGGCCTTGGCGTAACCCTCGGCCGCGTGACCTCCCCCCTGCTCGTGGCGCACCTGGATGTGGCGGAACTCGGCATCGACCAGCGCGTCATAGGTGGGCAGGTTCGCCCCGCCGGGGATGCCGAAGACATGCTCGACGCCCTCGGCTTTGAGGCTGTGCATTATCGCGTCAGCGGCTCTCATCGGGATGGCGATGGTACCAGCGGTCCCCTGGCTGCCTTGCAGGCGTTTGGGCGGCGCTCAGAGCTGCACGGGCTGGCCGGGACTCCAGCGCGTCTTGGGGTCGATCGAGGCCTCGATGACGCGATCCTTGTGGCGCTCGATCGTGTGGATCATCGACTCGACCAGCTCCTCGCCGAGCAGCGTTGGCTGCAGGCCGAGATCGAGCAGCTTGGTGTGGACCGCGTTGTAGTAGTGCTGCTCCTTCTCGACCCTGGGGTTCTCGTAGTGCTGGATCTCCACCGAGTAGCCGAGGTGCTCGCCGGCGTGCTTGACCAGCTCGGCGAGTTCGATCACCGAGAACTGCTCGGTGAACTGGTTGAAGACACGGAACTCGCCCGCATCCGCCGGATTCAATACCGCCAGTTCGACGCAGGCGAGCGTGTCGCGGATGTTGAGGAAGCCACGGGTCTGCGTGCCGGCGCCATAGACGGTCAGGGGGTGGCCGATAACCGCCTGCAGGCAGAAGCGGTTGAGCACCGTGCCGAAGACCTCGTCGTAGTCGAAGCGCGTGATCAGGCGCTCGTCGCGGGCCGTCTCCTCGGTCTCGATCCCGTAGACGACGCCCTGGTTGAGGTCGGTGGCGCGCAGGCCCCAGGTGCGACAGGCGAAGTGGATGTTGGTCGAGTCGTGGACCTTCGAGCAGTGATACAGCGAGGCGGGCAGCTTGGGGAAGGGCAGGGTGTCCTTGCGCCCCTTGTGCTCGATCTCGATGTAGCCCTCCTCGATGTCGATCTCGGGCTGGCCGTACTCGCCCATCGTGCCGAGCTTGACCAGGTGGCAGTCGGGCACGTGATCGCGGATCGCGAAGAGCAGGTTGAGGTTGCCGATCACGTTGGCGTATTGGGTCTCGACCGCCTTCTCGCGCGAGGCCATCGAGTAGGGCGCCGAGGCCTGCTGGCCGTAGTGGACGACCGCCTCGGGGCGAATCTCGGCAACGACCGCGTCGAGGAAGTCGCCGTCCTGCACCGAGCCGACGAAGCTGCGGATCTCCTCGCCAGAGAGCTCCTTCCAGGCGGCGATGCGCTGCTCGATGTCGGCGATCGGCGTCAGCGAGCCGGTGCCGGCCTCCTCGTGCCAGCGGCGCCGAGAGAAATCGTCGACGACCGCGACCTCGTGACCGCGGGCCGAGAACCTCAGTGCCGTCGGCCAGCCCAGGTAGCCATCGCCCCCAAGAATGAGAACGCGCATAGGTCGCGGCAGCGTAGCGGACCACTTGAATGGGAGCTCACCGGTGAGAAATTGTCCAAGTACGCCATACGATCCGCCGATGCGTGGCCTGGCAGAGCGCAACGGCGGGCGTGCAGGGCTCGCCGTGCTGGCGCTAATCCTCGCCCTGGGTCTCGGCTTGCGGCTGGACCAGGCTTGGGAGGGCGGCAACCAGGTCTTCGACGCATCCGCGTATGCCGAGATCGCAGCGAACCTCAACCTCGGCGAGGGATTCACGCTAGGGGAGTCGGCGACGCAGCCGGCGAGCAACTACTCCCCCGGCCTGCCGCTCTTCGTCGCCGGGGTCTACGAGCTGACCGGCGGCATTGACGAACGCAACGCCCGGCTGATCCTCGCCGTGATCGGCTCGCTTGCCGTGCTCTTCACCTACCTGATCGGCCGCCGGCTCTCCGGACCGCCGGCCGGCCTGATCGGCGCCGCCGCGATTGCGATCTACCCGGCGCTGCTCGAGTACCAGGGAATGCTGATGGGCGAGCCGCTGGCGGCGGCGTTGCTCAGCGGTGCCGTTTTGGCGGTGCTCTGGGCTCAGGGTCCAAGACAGACGCAACTGGCGCGCGGGTCCTGTCGTGGGGCAGGGGGGTCTGCGGGCGAGGTGTACGTCCTCGACCCCCCTGTCCCACGCCACCCGCGCGTTAGGTGGCTATGGCCAGGCGTGTTGCTCGGAGCGCTTGCTCTAGTCCGGCCGGAGTACCTGAGCATTGCCTTGTTGGTGAGCTTGGTGGTGCTCGCGAAGGATTGGAAGGCCGATCGGCGGAAATCGCTGATCCAGGCCACCGTCTTGATCGCTGGAGTCATCGTGGTCGTCGCGCCCTGGACGGTGCGCAACGCGGTTGCGCTGGATCGGTTCGTGCCGGTGTCGACTGGTGGTGGGCAGGTGCTCTTCGCCGGGACATATCTGCCGTCGGACGGGGATCCGGAAAAGGTCGGGGTCGAGGTGGTCGAGCGGCATCCGGAGCTGTTCGGACCGAATGCCATTCAGCAGCTGCGGCTCGAGCAGATCCTGGCGCGGCTGGCAGCCGAGCGGAATCCGGGGGTGGAAACCGACAAGGCCCTGGCGCGCATGGGGCGCGAGCAGCTCTGGGATGACATCAGCGATCACCCGGTCGAGTACGCCGGTTTTGTCACGACCAAGGTCTGGCGCATCTGGGCTTACGGGCAGCGCGACGTGATGCAGGAGCCCGCCTGGAAGCTGTTCCACTGGGTGCTGGTCGCCCTCGGTTTGACGGGGCTCATCGTGCTCGCCCTGCAGCAACGTTGGGAGGCGCTGTTGTTGGCGACGATCTTCCTCGCGATCACGGCGCTCAGCGCTCTGCTCGTCGCCTCGCCGCGGCGCGTGCTGGTGATGATGCCGTTGGTCGCCGCCCTAGCCGGCGTCGGAATCGTCGCCCTCAACGACCTGTGGCGAGAGCGCATCCGACATTGACCCATCTCCAGTGGGGTCAATGTCGGATGCGCGTGCCGGGATAGCCTGCCGCGATGGACTCGCTGAGGGGCTGGCTGCGCGGACTGCCGGAGCGGCATGGGCGTACGACGCTGCTGCTGCTCGTCGCGATCCTCGTGATCGGCTTCGGGCTGCGCGCCTACCGTGTGGTCGAGCCGCTGCCCTCTCCGGGCGACGACTCGCGTGCCTACTACGCCCTCTCCAAGGCGCTGTATGAGGAAAGCAGCTACGGCGGTCCCAACTTCGACGACTCCAGCGACTGGTCACCGGGGGCGCCGCTGCTCTACGCCGCCAGCTACTACGCCACCGGCGGAGCCCGCGAAGGGACAGCACGGATCGTCGAGCTGCTCTTCGGCCTGGGCGCGATCGTCGTCGTCTACCTACTTGGCAGGCGGGTCAACTGCCGCCCGACAGGCCTGCTCGCCGCCTTTGCCGTCGCCGTCTACCCCCCCTTCATCCACTCGACCGGGGCGCTCTTCAGCGAGCCGCCGGCCATCCTCACTCTTCCCGCGGCCGTCCTAGCGTTTCTCTGGGCAAGCGAACCAAGGCCAACGGCCTCGGCGGGCGGGTCCTGTCGTCGGGCAGGGGGGCCTGCGGGCAGTCCACGGGCTGTCCTCGACCCCCCTGCCCCACGCCACCCGCTCGTCAGGTGGCTGTTGCCAGGCCTGCTGTTCGGAGCGACGGCGTTGATCCGGCCGGAGTACCTGCTCGTCGGCGTAGCTTTCGGGGTGCTGGCGCTGATACGAGTCACCCGCGAGAGCGGTTTGAAGCCGGGGGCGGCGGCCGGGGCGCTACTCGCCGTCGGCTTCCTCCTGCCGATCCTGCCCTGGGCCGTCCGCAACCAGATCGTCCTCGATCGCACCGTGCCGATCTCCACCGGCGGCGGCAAGGCGCTCTACGTCGGCACCCTGCTGCCCGCCGACGGCGAGTACCAGCGGGCCAAGGCGCTGCTCGTGCGGCGCTACTTCAACCGTGATCTGGAGCCGGGCTCAGAGGCGCTCGACCGCGTAGACCCGACTCCTCTCTTCGACAACGTGGCGGCCCGCTATCCCGACCTGCCGCGTGATGAGGCCCTGGGCAAGGTCGGCAAAGAGAACTTCTCCAAGTACTTCGGCGAAGACCCCAGCGGCTACGCCGCGATGACCGTGCGCAAGGTCTGGCGCATGTGGAGCAGCGGCGTCGGCGAGGCGATGAGCAGCACCGCTGGGCGGGTTGTGCAAACGCTGATCGTCGCGCTGGCGATCGCCGGCCTCGGGGTGCTTGCCTGGCGGCGCCGCTGGTGGGTACTGGCGACGATGGCGACGCCGATCGTGCTCGTCACCGCTGTCGGCGCCGCCTCGCTGGCGGCCAGCCGGCGCAACGAGGTGCTGATGACGCTGATCTTTCCGCTTGCCGCTGCGGCGCTTTCGCGGGGGACCGCCGCCCTATTGTCCAGCCGACAATGGTCTTCAGAGCAGGCATCTTCCCCGCCGAACTGACCGCGCTGCGCAGCGCTGGGCTGGTGGCCGCGATCGCGATCGTTGCCTACGCGGTGCTGCGCCGCCACTCGCTGCGCAACGTCGACGTGCTCATCCTGCTCGCCGCAGGGATCGGGCTGGCGCTTGTCTCGGGCACCGAAATCACCGACGCCCTGCTCTCCGCCTTCTCCTTCGAGAAGGGCAACGGCGGCCGCATCCTCGGCCTCGCCGTCTTCGCCATCTTCATCCTCTTCCTGCTCACCCTGCGCGCCCTCTCGCAGGCGGCGCGCAATGCGCGCCAGCTCTCGGCCGCGCTCGAGGGGCTGGCCTGGGAGGAGTTCCGCCAGGCCGACCAGCCGGAGCGCTTTCGCGACAAGGTGGCGATCCTCGTCCCGGCCTACAACGAGGCGGAGAACATCGGCTACGTGCTCGACCTGATGCCGACCGAAGTCTGCGGCGCGCCAACCGCGGTGCTGGTCGTCGACGACGGCTCACGCGACGGAACCGGCGACGTCGCCGCCGAGCACGGCGCCGTCGTCGCCCGCCACGTGACCAACCGCGGCGGCGGTGCGGCGCTGCGCACCGGCTACCGGTTGATGGTCGAATCGGGGGCCAAGGTCGTCGTCACCCTCGATGCCGACGGCCAGCACCTACCGTCCGAGATGGAGCGCCTGGTCAAGCCGGTGCTCGACGGCGAAGTCGACGTCGCCCACGGTTCGCGGGTGCTCGGCCATGCCGACCGCAACCATTTCGCTCGCGAGCTGGGCATCGTCTTCTTCAATCGGCTCGTCTCACTGATCACCCGCACCAAGGTCAGCGACTGCTCCAACGGTTACCGCGCCGTACGCACCACGGTCCTTCCCCAGCTCGTTCTGCGCCAGGAGCAGTTCCACACTTCTGAGTTCATGATCGAGGCGATCAAGCGCGGCATTCCCGCCAGGGAGGTGCCGATCACGGTCGAGCGCCGTCTCCACGGCCACTCGAAGAAGCCCGCCGTGGTGCGCTATGGCCTCGGCTTCGCCAACGCGATCGTCAGGACCTGGCTGCGCTAGGGGGAGGCGGGTCCTCGAGGCTCCGCCAGAGGTGCATGACCGCGTAGGAGCGCCAGGGGCGCCATGCCGCCGCGAGCAGCGCCTCGCCAGCCTGGTCGACCCTCTCTCCGCGCCGCTCGAGCGCCCGTCGCAACCCGACGTCACCGAGCGGATAGGCATCGGGATCGCCCAGCGCGCGCAGCGCAATATAGGACGCGGTCCACGGACCGATGCCCGGCACCGACAGCAGGGCTGCCTCAGCAACGGCGCGCTCTGCTCCAGCGCCTAGGCTCAACTCGCCGCAAGCGACAAGGCGCGCGACCCCGCGCAGAGCACGGGCTCGGGCGCGGGGCATCGGCAGCGTCGCCGGGTCCGCCTCCGCCAGCGCCGGGGCAGCTGGAAAGTTGTGGCTCACCGCGCCAATGGGATTCACCACCGGCTCACCGAAGCGCTTGACCAGGCGAGCGGCAACGGTTCGTGCCGCGGCTACCGAGACCTGCTGGCCGATCACCGCCCGAGCGGCGAGCTCGAAGCCGTCCACGCAAGCCGGCACGCGCAGGCCCGGCCGCTCGCGAACCAGCCCTCCGAGGACAGCGTCCCCTCCGAGCTGCGCCGCCACCGCGAGCGGGTCGGCGTCAAGGTCGAGGAGGCGACGACAGCGGGCCACGGCCGTGCTCAGGTCACGCAGGTCGTCGAGGCGGAGCCGGCAGCCGATCCCTTCCCGCTCCGGCGTCAGCTCGACCAGTCCTCCGCCATGCTCCAGCGAGAGCGCGCGGCGATAGGTGGCCCCGTCGAGCTCCTCGACACCGGGGACCGCCCTGGCGCCGAGGAAGCGAAGCAGCGAGTCGGCGTCGAAGGGCTGCCGGCAGGCGAGCCTCAACTCGATCGCGCCGGCGACGCCATCTCCGACTCGACGGCTCGCGCGACGACGCAGCTCGGTCGGAGTGCGGGCGTAGACGGAGCGGATCGTGTCGTTGAACTGACGCACGCTGCCGAAGCCCGCCGCCAGAGCCACCTCGCCAAAGGAGACTCCTGTGGACTCGATCAGCAGGCGGGCCGCCTGGGCGCGCTGGGCCCGGGCCAGCGCCACCGGGCCGGCGCCGACCTCGGCGAGAAGAATCCGCTGAAGCTGACGCTCGCTGTAGCCGAGCTGCGCCGCCAGGCCGGGCACGCCACGCCGATCGACCTCGCCCTCGGCGATCAGGCGAAAGGCGCGGCCAGCGACGTCGGCTCGGCGGTTCCACGCGGGCGAGCCGGGGGCGGCATCCGGGTCGCATCGCTTGCATGCCCTCAGCCCAACCTCCTGCGCCGCGGCGGCGCTACGGAAGAGCCGGACGTTGCGCCGCCGCGGCAACCGCGCTGGGCAGCTGGGACGGCAGTAGATGCCGGTTGAGAGGACGCCGACGAAAAAGTGGCCGTCATAGCGCGGATCGCGGCTGCGCATGAAGCGGTAGCAGCTCTCGAAGTCCTCGACCATGCGCCGCATCGTGCCAGGTCGTGAGTGCGCCTTCTAGCGGTTTTCCGACGACAGAGACCGCGCCGGTGACGATGGCGGAATTCCGCCAGACAACGCTCCGGCCCCCGCATATCGTCGCCCCGATTCACTAACCCAAACCGAGGAGGAACCGGTGTCCGACATCGAGCGATTCATTCAGGTGTACAAGGAAATCTGGCCAAGCTTCGACGCCGATCGGCTCGAGAAGTTCGAGATGGTCCATCCCGACGCGACGATCGACCATTCGGGCATGGAGCGGCCGATCAGGGGCGACGAGGAGCCCGACTACGTGAGGGGCATCAAGGCCTGATGCCGGACATCTCGCTCGAGACGAGGAACTGGGCGGCACGCGGGGACATCGTTTTCGTCGAGTACGCAATGGCGGCGACCGTCAACGGCGAGAAGGTGAGCTGGGACGGGATCGGACGCTTCAAGCTCCGTGACGGCCGCGTAATCGAGGCCATCGGCCGCTGGGATCCGGCCGCGATCCAGGCCGCTTTGCAGGCCCAAACATGACCTCAGCCCGCGCAGCCCATAGCGGACGGTGCTGAGGTCAGCGGACGCCCGGCGCCTTGATTGAAAGGCGCCGGGATCTGATCTCCGGGCCGGGCAGCAAAGCCCTGAAGGTCGCGCGGACGGCGACGCGGACGAGGAAACGGGCCACGCAGCGACGATCGAGATCGCGGACGGCGAGCCTCTCTCCACCGCGGTTGAGCTGCGCCCTCGCCCCTGCCAAGCCCTCGCATGGAGTGGCGCGAACGACGATCTTCGTCCGGCGGCCGGCGTCCCTCGCCCGCAAGAGCAGGCGAACCGGTCGGTGCCTCGCTGACTCCGCGGGCCCTGCGGTGGGCACGCTTGGGCCGCACAGGGTGGCTGCCGCGCCGACGAGCCGGTAAACGGGCCCGGAGTCGGTGGCGAGGTAGAGCCGCCCACACGAATCCTCGCCGAACGAGGTGGGTTGGTAACCAGCAAGCCCTCCCCGCGATCCCCGCTGGCCGAGCCGCCACCGGAGACCGGTAGCTCCAGAGAGCGAACTACCCCACGCAGTAGTCCACGTACAGGTAGCGGCCGATGAGCTCGCCGAGCCCGGGGTCGCGCGCCACGTAGCCGCCGATGATCGAGCAGCCGAAGGCGGCACCGCCCTGCGGGTTCTGGTGCACGTAATCGAATACCGGATCGGTGAAGCCACTCAGCCCACTGCACTCAGCGGTGCACCTGAGTAGGGAATCAGGCCCTCGTCGCAGTTCCAGCCATAGTTCGCCCCAGCGCCACCAACAACCCCGGGGTTTTGGCTGGGTGCGAAGTCGACCTCCTCGCGCGATCCCTGACCCACATCGCCGATGACCATGTCGCCACGGGCGGCGTCGAAGGAGAAGCGCCACGGGTTGCGCAGGCCGTAGGACCAGATCTCGTCGCGTCCCGCGCCACCGACGAACGCATTACTTGACCCCGGGGTGTCGCACGGCGGCGGGATCGGGCAAGTAGAGATCCGTGCCGCAGCGCGGGCAGACCTGCACGTAGAGCTTCACCGCCTTGTGGCAATTGGGGCACTGGCGTTCGGGTTCGTTCTTCTCCGAGCGATAGAGGATCACTGCGATCAGGCCCAGCGGCGGCAGCATGGTGCCGATCAAGAGCCAGACCCAGAACGAGCTGCCCTTGCCCTTGCCGATGATCGCCGTGGCTAGGCCGAAGAAGAAGGCGATGACGAGGTACTCGAATCCCACGGGTCCATTGTCGCGTCTAGCCGCTTCGGGTGGCCGATCGAACCGACCTCCGAGAGGTCGCGGCGGAAGGGCAGGCTGGCGGTCCAGTCGATCACGGCGCGCGCCTTGCGCGCCGCGCCCGGAATCTGACTCATGTGGTAGGTGCGGGCCATCCACCAGGCCGGGAAGCCGCGGAAGGTGCGCCCACCGACCTTGCCGACCGCCTTGTAGCGGCCGAGGTTGACGAAAGCGGCGTTGCCGCGGTAGTCGAAGCGCTGGGGAGAGCCGATGCCGAGCTCGGCGGCGATGTTGCGGGCAGCCACCGGACCCTGGCGCACGGCGTGCTGGGCAGTCGGCGGGCAGAGGCCGCCGCGCGGGTCGGGAGCCGCCGCGCAGTCGCCGATCGCCCAGACCGACTCGCTGCCCTTGACGCGCAGATGGTCGTCGACCGGTACGCGGCCGCGCTCGTCGAGTGGCAGGGAGAGCTGGCGCAGGCTCGGGTGCGGCGCCACACCGGCAGTCCAAACCGCGGTGCGGGTTGACAGGGTCTCGCCAGTCGAGAGCTTGGCGTGGGTCGGGCCAAGCTCCTCCAGCGTGGTTCCAAGCCGAATGTCGATGCCCCGCCCGCGCAGCTCGCGCAGAGCATAGGCGGCCAGCTCGGCGTCGATCTCGGGGAGGACGCGATCGGCGGCCTCAACCAGCACCCAGCGCATGCCGTGCAGACGGGCGCGCGGGTAGCTCTCGATTGCGTCGACAGCGAAGTCCTGCAGCTCGGCCAGCGCCTCGAGGCCGGCGTAGCCACCGCCGACGAAGACGTAGGTGAGCAGCTGCTCCCGCCGGGCGGCGTCTTCACTGGCGTTGGCCGCCTCGAGCGTCTCGATCACGTGGTTGCGCAGCCAGATCGCGTCGGCAAGACCCTTGAAGCCAATCGCGTGCTCGGCGAGACCGGGCACCGGCAGGACCCGCGAGACCGAGCCCAGGGCGAGCAGCAGCTGGTCGTAAGGCAGCTGCTCGCTGTCGCCTTCACGGGTGCGCAGCTCGACCGTCTTCGCCGCTGGGTCATGGCCGACGATGGAGCCGAGTCGCAGGTAGGTGCGCTTGAGGATGTCGCGCAGAGGCGTGACCACGTGACGCGGCTCCAGCGTCCCGGCTGCCGCCTCGGGCAGGAACGGCGTGTAGAGCAGGAAGTTGACGTCGTTGACCAGCACCAGGCGGGTCGATTGCCGCGGCATGATGCGCTCCAGCTCCCGAGCCGCCATCGCTCCCCCGAATCCACCACCGGCAATGACGACGTTCCAGGCCATGCACCCAACTTAGCACTTTGTAACAACTTGTTACAAAGTGCTGTACCGGGTGATTATCCCCTTCACACAGGGTAAGAATCCATCGGTTCCTGCGCCTACCTTGCCCTGACCATGCAAAGCGGCCGGGGCGGCGCGCTAACGCCCCCCGGCCTGGCACCGAAAGGTCAGGCCTTCCGATGCAGGAACCAGATTCTCCGCAGGACCCCGAGCGCCTTCAACGCGCCGTTCTCGCCCTTGCCCTAGATCGCCACCCCACCCGCGTCCACCGCCGAGAGTTCAAGGCGGAGCTAGGCGACACGCCAGAGGTCGCGGCAGCAATCCGCCACCTCGTCCGCGCTCGCCTACTCCGCTGGGAGGACGAAGAGCTAGCGCTGACGGTCCCGGCCCTTGCCTTCGACAGGCTGGCGCTGTGAACGCCGCAGAGCAGTTCGGGGACAACCTGGCTCGTCAACGCAAGCTCGCTGACCTCTCGCAGGACGAGTTGAGCGTCCGGGCCAGCATTCACCGCACCGAGGTCAGCCAGTTGGAGCGCGGGTTGCGCCACGCCCGCGTGGATACCGTCGCCAAGCTGGCCGGGGCGCTCGAAATCGATCCGGGCAAGCTCTTCGAGGGGATCGTCTGGGAGCCAGGGGATATTCGCTATGGGCGGTTCACCACGGGTTCGGCAGGAAACGACCCTGGGTAGGCAAATAGACGGGACGAGAGCTGTGAACTCTCGCCCCGCACAACAGGCCACTTAGGCCTTACTTCTCTCTACGGACGCCCTTGAAGGGCTCGCCTCCTAGCTTCTGGTCCATGATCTCACCGGTAATCCGGTTTCTCTTGGCCCAGTTGCCACTTGGCGCCAGGAACTGGGAGCGATCCTTGACTGCTCCAACTCGTCCCGGTCCTTTGGGTGGGTTTTTAGCCATTCGCTAATCACCCCCTTCCGCCGCCATAGATTTGGCAACGGCTGCCCCGTTGCCAGGGCGGCTCTGAAATGCAAGCAGGCGGCTCGGCGGTATCGAAACGAGTCTGGACCGAGAGCTACCTTGGTAGCCCGTCCCGGAAAGGCTGATCGGTTGACATTCCTAAATGAAGACGCGAGGATTCCGGCCGGTCACGGGGCGAGTCACCAGAGCAGGGGACTTAGGCCATAGCCGTGACGGTTATGGCTGAGACATCTTTCGAGGTCAAGTACGAAGGCGAGGCCCTGCGCGATGGGCGAATGCCCGTGCGCGACCTTGCGCCCGCCCTGCTTGCACTTGGCGAGCTTTTCAGGATCGCGGGGTCCGAGCTCTACCCCGACCTACCGCCGCCGACGCTTGAAGCCAAAGCCACGGAGAAAGGCTCCTTTGACGTCCACCTGATCATCAACGCCTCGGATGCTTGGCGGCAAGTGATGAACATGCTCACGGCCGAAGGATCGACTGCGCTGACGAACCTTGAGGCCCTTGTCTTCGGGACCAGCGGGACAGGAATCGGCATCTACAAGTTCATCAAGCTGGTGAAACGGCGCAAGATCAAGAAGGCCGAAGCCACCGCAAATCCCGACATGATGAAGATCATCTTCGATGATGAGACGATGGTGGAAGCACCGGCAGGGACGGTCAAGATCTATCGCAATCCGGCGGCTCGAAAAGCCGCACGTGACAGCGTGGCTCCCGCGAAACGTCCGGGCATCAAACAGGTTGAGTTCCACCCCGCATCAACCAACCTTGAGCCGCTGACGGTTGAGGCGGACGAAGTTGATGATTTTGACCTTCCGAGCGGTGTGGACGATGACGAGTTGGTCGATGACGTACGGGAAGCGGTCGTTACTGTCATCAAGACGGACTTTGGCGATGGTCGCTGGAAGGTCAACGACGGGACAGCGACCTTTGGGGTCGAGATGGAAGACGAGAGCTTCCAAGACCGGATTAACCGGGGAGAGCCATTCCGCAAGGGCGATCTACTGCGGAGCCGGATCAGGACGATTCAATCCACCAAAGACGGCAAGCTGCAAAACGAGCACCGCTTGATCGAGGTCATCGAGCACATCAAGGGCGGTGAGCAGCTCAACATCGACGGTGAGCCTGGCGACTCAGAAACCAATTAAGCCTTGTCGTTGACCAGCTCCGCGTAGGGCAGCGTCTCCCCGGCGATCATCCGCAGCAGCGTGTCGCGGAATAGGAAGGCGTTGTCGCGATTGTTGAAGCGGAACGCCATCTCGTCCAGATAGGCCGGCAGATGCTTCGCTGATAGCTGGTGGTAGGTGCCGACCACTGAGCGCTTGAAGAGGCTCCAGACGCCCTCAATCGTGTTGGTGTGGACGATGCCTCGCACCCATTCCTCCCGGCTGTGGTCGACCTTCTCATGGGCCGTGTCGAAGTCGTTCATATCGCCCCAGGAGCTATCTGAGTCGGTGAGGATCATTTCGGCCTTGCCGTCCACGTTGACCTCCACAAAGCTGCGGTAGGAGACTTTGGACTCGCGGCCAGAGCCTTCGCGCATTTCCAGTCGCACCTCACCGCCTCTGGCAATCGCGCCGAGGACCATCTTCTTGTTGGCGCGGTTTGACTCGCCCTTGCGCTGGCGCTTCAGTCCGCCGATCCAGGTCTCGTCAATCTCCACGATCCCCTTCAGCGGCACCGGAGACCCTTCCTCCATCGCGGAGCGCACCCGGTGGCCCAGGTACCACGCGGTCTTGTAGCTGACACCGAGCGTGCGCTGAAGCTGCTTGGCGCTGATCCCCTTCTTGGACTCGCCTATGAGATAGATCGCGAGGAACCACTTCCAGAGGGGCAGATGCGAGTCGTGGAAGACCGTCCCCGCCGTGACCGAGAATTGGTAGCGGCATGAAGGCTCGTTGCACTCCCACTGGTTGCGCTTCTCAATCCTCGATACAGAGTCGCCCCCACAGCGGGGGCAGCGCACGCCGTTCGGCCAGCGCAGGTCTTCCAGGTACTCACGGCACTTATCCTCAGAGCGGAACTGCTCTATCAACTGGGGAAGGTTCATAGCGATGCCCCGCAAGAAGAAAAAAGCTCGCGAGCTGACCGACGAGGAGACGATGCGGAAGCTCTTCCCCAAAAAGGTCCGCGAGGCTGCGAAGAAGACAGCGCAGGAGAGCCGGAAGCGGGAGTCCTAGCCAGCATCGCTCTCGGTCATCAGTCTTCTAACGGCTTCCTCCGAGTGGAAGCGGATGAACCCGCAGCCACCGCAACAGAAAGCCAGTGAGCCAAAGCAGGGCCCAGGATTGCCGCCGATAAACGCATCCCCTGCGTAGCAGTGCATGACAACGTCGTCGCCAAGGTGCCATTCGTTCGTCCCGCAGCAAGGGCACTCATGGGTCTTGACGCGCTTGAACACCTCTTCGATCAAAGCCTGCCTAGCTGGCTTCGCATCCTCTGGCATCAGCTTTTGTCCCCTCTCTTAGAGCGTGAATCCCTGATGAGAACTAACCTAAAGCAGAATCCACCCTGTGTCAAGGGGATAATCCCCCTGTACCGCACTTTCGGTCATCCGACTTGCGCCTCGAACGATGCAGCGATAACGTTTCACTCCAGGTTGTTGTATTCACACTGAACGGCCCCGGGGCGCTTTCCCGGGGCCGTTTCTTTTGCGGCGTAATCCCCTAGCGATCCACGAGCTTCGATGCGAGCGCAATCAGCGCCCGCATCACACCCGCAAAGGCCAGAAAGACCACCGCGGTGGTTGTATCCACAGCTACGTAAGCCGCCGCGAGAGCGGCCTCTCCCCCGCTGGTCTACAAGCCGAGCTGCGCCTTGATCAGGCGGTTGACCTCGCCGCCGTCGGCGCGGCCCTTGGTCTCCTTCATCACGGCACCGACGATTGCGCCGATCGCCTTCTGGTTGCCGGAGCGGATCTGCTCGGCAGCCTGGGGATTGGCCTCGACCGCAGCGGCGACGATTGCCTCTAGCGCGCCGCTGTCGGAGATCTGGGCGAGGCCCTCGCGCTCGACGATCGCCGCCGGGTCGCCTCCTTCGGCGACCAGCGCGGCGAGCACCGTCTTGCCGCTGCCGTGGGATATCTGCTTCTCACCGACCATCGCGATAAGCGTCGCGAGCGCAGCGGGCTCAACCTTCGAGTCGGCGGCGCTCAGCTCGCCGTCGACTTGGCGCAGGGCTGCCGCTAGCTCCCCGGTGACCCAGTTGGCGACCACGCGGGCCTCGACCCCGTCCGCCTGCCCCGCCACCTTCTCGAAGTAAGCGGCCGTCTCGGGGTCGGCAGCGAGCAGCGCGGCCACATCCTCGGCCAAGCCGAGCTCTTCGCGGTAGCGCGCTGCCCGTGCCGCCGGCAGCTCGGGCAGCGACTCGCGGGCCTCGCGCAACATCTCCTCGGTGGGCGCCAAGGGCACCAAATCGGGCTCGGGGAAGTAGCGGTAGTCGTGGGCCTCCTCCTTGGAGCGCAGCGGGTGCAGGGTGCCGTCCTCGGGGTGGAAGTGGAGCGTCTCCTGCTCCACCGTCCCCCCCGCCTCGATCACTTCCCGCTGACGAGCCAGCTCGGCTTCGATGCCCCGCTCGAGGAAGCGGAAGCTGTTCATGTTCTTCAGCTCGGTCTTCGTGCCCAGCTGCTGGCTGCCGGCGGGACGCACCGAGATGTTGCCGTCGACTCGCAGGCTGCCCTCCTCCATGTTGACGTCGGAGACGCCCAGCTGACGCACCGTCTCACGCAGCAGCCGCGCCCAGGCAGCGGCCTCGGCGGCGCTGCGCAGATCTGGCTCGGTGACTATCTCTACCAACGGCGTGCCGCCCCGGTTGAAGTCGACCAGCGAGGCGCCGGAGCCGTGGATGCGCCCCGACTCGCCGACGTGGATCATCTTCGCCGCGTCCTCCTCGAGGTGGGCGCGGTGGATGCGCACGTCGCCCAGCCGGCCGTTGCTGGCAAGCGGGATGTCGTACTGGCTGATCTGGTAGGCCTTGGGGCTGTCGGGATAGAAGTAGTTCTTGCGGTGGAAGATCGAGCGCGACGCCGCCTCGCACTCCAGCGCCGCGGCGATCTGCAGGGCGTAGCGGATCGCCTGCTCATTGACGACCGGCAGCACGCCGGGGTGGGCAAGGCAGATTGGGCAGGTGTGCACATTGGGCTCGTCGCCGAAGGAAAGCTCACAGCCGCAGAACATCTTCGTCTTAGTGGCGAGCTGAACGTGGATCTCCAACCCGATCACGGCCTCCAGCTCAGCCACCGCCAACCCCCTCGGGACGAGCGTCAAAGCCGATCGCGCGCTCCAGCGCATGCGCGGCATCGAGCAGCTTCTGCTCGCCGAAGGCGGGCGCGGCGATCTGAAAGCCGACCGGGAGCCGTGGACCGCCGCCATCCGGCTCGGCCAGCCCGGCCGGAATCGAGATCGCCGGGATGCCGGCGAGGCTCATCGGCACAGTGAAGAAGTCGTTGAGATACATCGCCAGGGGATCGGCGGTCTTCTCGCCGAGGCCGAAAGCGACCGATGGCGAGGTCGGCGTAACGACGAAATCGAACTGCTCGAAGGCGGCGGCAAAGTCGCCGGCGATCTTGGTGCGCACCTTCTGCGCCTGGCCGTAGTAGGCCTCGTAGTAGCCGGAGGAGAGCGCGTAGGTGCCGAGCATGATGCGCCGCTTGACCTCGGCGCCGAAGCCCTCGGCGCGGGTCGTCTCGTACATCTCAACCAGGTCGCCACTCGTCTCGGCCCGCATGCCGTAGCGCACGCCGTCATAGCGGGCCAGGTTGGCCGAGGCCTCGGCCGGGGCGATCACGTAATAGGCGGAGATGCCGTGCTCGGCATGGGGCAGCGCCGTCTCGGCCAGCTCGCCGCCGAGCGCCTCGATTTTCGCAAGGGTCGCCTCGAAGACCTCGCGCACGCCGGGCTCGATCGCGTCGTGGGCCAGCTCGGCGGGGACGGCGAAGCGCAGGCCACTGAGGTCCTCGCGCTCGGGCAGCTGCGGCGCCTGACCGAGGCCGACCGAGGTCGAGTCGCAGGGGTCTTTGCCCTGAACGATGGAGAGCAGCAGGGCGGCGTCGCGCACGTCGCGGGTCAGCGGGCCACACTGGTCGAGCGAGGAGGCAAAGGCGATCATCCCGTAGCGCGAGACCGCCCCGTAGGTGGGCTTGAGACCGACGATGCCGCAGAGCGCCGCCGGCTGGCGGATCGAGCCGCCGGTGTCGGTGCCGATCGCCCAGGGCGCCAGGCCGCCGGCGACGACGGCCGCCGAGCCGCCCGAGGAGCCGCCCGGCACGCGACTGCGATCCCAGGGGTTGAGCACCGGCCCGTAGGCCGAGTTCTCGTTGGAGGAGCCCATCGCGAACTCGTCCATGTTGGTCTTACCGAGGATCGGCGCACCTGCCTCGATCAGGCGGCGCACGGCGGTCGCCGTGTAGGCCGGCCGGTAGCCCTTGAGAATGCGCGAGCCGGCCGTGGTCGGCACACCCTCGGTGCAGAAGATGTCCTTGACCGCAACCGGGGCGATGCTGGGCTGCTCGATCGAGAGCGCATCTGCAGCGCCGTTGCCGGCCTGCCAGAGGTAGCCGTTGAGCTCGTCGGCAGCGGCTGCCTCCGCCCACGCTTCGCTGTATTCGGCCGCCGAGAACTCGCCGGCGGCGATCGCCGCGTGGGCCTCGACGGCCGTCAGGTCGAGCATGGCGGCCACTAACCCTCGGCCTGTGGCGAGGGGACCCGGAACGCTCCGTCGGCTGGATCGGGCGCCTGCCCGAGAGCCACGTCGCGGTCGAGGCTGCGATGCGGCTCATCGGCCCGCAGGACGTTCTCCAGTTCGACCACGTGCGAGGTGGGCGATACGTCGTCGAGGTCGAGGGAGGCGATCCGGTCAACGTGCTCGAGGATGCCCGAGAGCTCGCCGGCCATCGTCTCGACCTCCTCCTCGGAGAGCCCCAGGCGAGCCAGCCTGGCTACGTGCAGTACCTGCTCGCGCTCGATCACGGCGGCGATTCTAGGCGTCCAGCCAGTTAGAGTCCGCCACGGCATGCGGGGAGAGGCAGCGGAGAAGTTCGTCGTGCTCAGCCTGCGCCTCCTGGCGCTCAGCTTCGCCGTGGTCGGCCTCCTCTTCATCGCCGTCCCCGAAGGCGTCGGCGACGTGATCTACGACTTCGGCGAGTGGTTTGGCAGCTTCGCCCGCACGCCGGACACCGAGCAGCAGCTCTGGCTGGCACTCGCCTTCTCCTACATGGTGATGATCACCGGCATCTGCCTCATCGCCCAGGCCGACGTCGTTCGCTACCGACCGCTGCTGCTCGTGCTCGCCGCCGGCAAGACCGCTTCCTCGCTCGGCTCGCTCGCCTTCTTCGTTTTCGACGACGACGTTTTCATCTACCTGCTCAACTTCCTCGTCGACGGCTCCCTAGCGCTGCTGGCGCTCTGGCTCTGGTCGCTGATCGGCCGCGTCGGCCGCGCCAGCGCCCCTGGCTGAAAGCGCCCGCCGGGGCTCTCCGCCGCCGAGCAACGCACGCTGGGGGCGATATGCGAAGCAATGGCGCCCGGTATCGACGGGCTGCCGGCAGCAGAGCGTGAGGTCGCCGTCGCGACGCCAGTGGTTGAGTTCCTCAGCTCACTCTCGCCGCGCGTGCTGGGTCGCATCAGGCTAGGACTACGTGCCTTCGAGCTGCTGCCCTTTCCCTGGCGCTTCAGCCGTCTCGACCTCGCCGCTCGCGAGGACTTCCTATTCCGCATGGAGCGTTCGCGCTTCGCGGTCTACCACGAGCTGCTGCTCATGGGCAAGGTCTTCACCACGCTGGGCTACGCGGTCAATCCCAAGGTCTCCCAGCGGATCGGCGTCGAGACCAGCTGCCGGTTGAGCGATGGGACACTGCCCGAGCCGGCCGGGCCGCTAGGCGACACAGCGCCACCCGGAGAAGGAGAGGAATGCGACGTGGTCATCGTCGGCTCGGGCGCCGGCGGGGCGGTTGCCGCCGCCACACTGGCCGAGGCGGGGCTCGACGTGGTCGTGCTTGAGGCCGGTGAGAGCTATGACCGCGACAGCTACCCAAGCGATCCACTCGCGGCGATCGCCGCGCTCTACCGCGACAGCGGCCTAACGATCGCCGAGGGGCGGCCGCCGATCCCGGTGCCGGTGGGGCGCACGGTCGGTGGCACCACGGTGGTCAACTCCGGCACTTGCTTCCGCGCCCCGCCGGCAGTACTCGGAGACTGGCGGCGGCGCTTCGGCGTCGAGTGGGCGACGGATCTCACGGCGGAGTTCGCCGCGGCCGAGGAGTTCCTGCGCGTCACACCGGTCGACCCCGAGCGCATGGGCCGCAATGGCCAGCTGGCGATGGAGGGCGCCACAGCGCTGGGCGCCTCAGGCGGACCGATCGCGCGCAATGCCGGCAACTGCGTGCAGTGCAGCTCCTGCCCCTTCGGTTGCGAGATCGACGCCAAGCGGGGCATGCAGGTCAGCTATCTGCCGCGCGCGGTGGCTGCCGGCGCGCGATTGCGTGCCGGGGTCGAGGCGCACCGCATTCTGGTCGAGGACGGCCGCGCCAGAGGCGTCCGCTGCCTGACCACGCCGGCCGACGGGCCTAAATGTCAAGCCAGGCTTGACATTTCGGCCCGTCGGCCGTACGAGGTGCGGGCGCGGGTGGCGACGATCATTGCCGGTGGGGCGCTCGGCACGCCCGAGCTGCTGCTGCGCTCCGGCCTCGGCGGTCGCCAGGCCGGCCAGAATCTCCATATCCACCCTGCCTGCTGGGTCGGCGCCCGCTACGCGGAGGAGGTGCGCGGCTGGGACGGCGTGATGCAGAGCTACTACATCGACGAGTGGGAGCGGGAGCGCCTGCTGCTTGAGGCGACCTTCACCCCGCTCGCTTTCGGTGGCGCCTGGCTGCCAGGCACCGGCCGCGAGCACCAGCGGGCGATGCTCGAGTTCGGCCAGGTTGGCTCGATCGGCGTCCACCTCTCCGACGCTTCCAGCGGGCGCGTCTCGCTCGCCGCCGACGGCTCGCTCAAGGCTCGCTACAAGCTGACACAGGCAGATGCCGACCGACTCGTTTTCGGCATCGCCCGCGCTGCCGAAATCCACTTCGCCGCCGGCGCCACCGAAGTCTACCCCAACATCGCCCGCGCCGGAACGCTCACACCAGGCCGCCTGACCGAGTTCGAGGCAACCGGCTTCAAGCCCGCCGAGCTGCGCCTCGAGGCCTTCCACCCCATGGGCACTGCCCGCATCGCTAAAAGCTCAAGCGAAGGCGTCTGCGCCCCAGACGGCTCCGTCCACGGCACCCCAAACCTCTACGTCGCCGACGCCTCCCTCTTCCCCACCTCGCTCGGCGTCAACCCAATGATGACCGTGATCGCCTTCGCCGACCGGATAGCCAGCGACCTGGTCGCGAGGGACGGGTGACCCCCTCCCAAAACACTCCAGCGAGGCTCCTGCCGAGCGTTTTGGGAGGGGGTCATCCGTCCCTCGCCCTGAGATCAGCTATTCGGCGGCGGAGGCTGGGTTGAGCTTGAAGGGGGCGGAGGGGGCGTCGAAGCTGGCGGCGGAGCAGCTGGCGTCGACCCAGGCTCTGAACCGCCGCGCGACGAAAGCCGGTCGGCGGCGTCACCGAAGCTGACCCCTTCCTCTTGCATCGCCATGTAGCCGCCGATCGCCACGGCGATTGCTGCGGCCAGGCCGAGCCAGATTCCGGGCTCACGACCCAAGGAGACTTCCACCGCGGCTTCTCCCAAGGTGGGCACGCCCGGGGGGCTGATCAGCGCGATTAGCAGGATGACAGCCGAGATCGCACCGAGCACGGCGGTGATCACGCTTAGCGAGATGGCGAGACGGGCGACGCCGTTGCCGAAAATGCCGAGGCAGATGCCCGCGAAGGCGGTGAAGACGAGGATCAGGTTGACCCAGTCGTCGAAGGCGTCAAAGGCGTCGAGCCCGTTGATTCCAGGGATGCCGGGAATGCTGAACCAGGCGAACAGGAACATGACGAGCAAAAGGAGCAGGCCGGCGATGCCGGCGAGCTGCTCACCGGGGCTGAGGTCTCTCATGCGATCTCCCTCCGTGCGATTGGAACCTGAGCCGACCCTACACCCGGGCCCGCGCCGCGGCCACCGTGTTGACGAGCAGCATCGCGATCGTCATCGGGCCGACACCGCCGGGCACTGGAGTGATCGCCCCCGCCACCTCGGCGGCCGCCTTGAAGTCGACGTCACCGACAAGGCCGTCCTCGGTGCGGTTGACGCCTACGTCGATCACGACGGCGCCGGGCTTGATCGCCTCACCACCAAGCAGGCGCGGCACACCGACAGCCGCGATGAGCACGTCGGCACGTCGGCAGACCGCGACCAGGTCACGGGTGCGCGAGTGGCATGAGGTGACGGTCGCGTTGGCGGCCAGCAGCAGGCGCGCCACCGGCACTCCGACCAGCTTGGAACGACCGACGACCACCGCTTCGGCGCCTTCGAGCTCGACCCCCTCATGACGCAGCAGCTCCATCACCCCGGCCGGCGTGCAAGAGACCAGACCCGGCATGCCGTGGGCGAGCAGGCCGGCGTTGACCGGCGTCAGCCCATCGACATCCTTGGCAGGGTCGATCGCCGCGACGACATGATCGGGATCGATCTGATCGGGGACCGGCAACTGCACGAGGATGCCGTCGACGTCGTCGTCCCGGTTGAGCGCCTCGACCAGCTCCAACAACTCCGCCTCTGTGGTCTCGGCGGCAAGGCCGTGATGGGCGGAACGGAGACCGACTTCCTCGCAGGCTCGGTGCTTGCCGGCGACGTAGACCTCAGAGGCGGGGTCATCGCCGACGATCACGGTAACCAGCTGCGGTATCCGCCCATGTGCCTCGCCGAAGGCGCGCACCTCGCCGGCTACCCGCTCGCGCACGGTGGCGGCCACCGCTTTGCCGTCGATCACCCGTGCACCCATCTACCTTCTCCTGATCGGGGCGTAGTCGGCCATCAGCTTGCGCTCGCTGCCGTCAGAGGCGAAGCGCACGACGACCACGCCGCCCGCCTCAACCGCGGTGACGACGCCGTCGCCGAAGCTGGCGTGGACGACGTCGTCGCCTATGCGCAGCTCGAGGGTCGGCCCCGGGTCGATCGGCGCTCCCCCCTCGGCGGCGCTCGACTCCCAGCCGAGGCCAGTGGCCGCCCCGGGAGCACTTGAGTGGCGCTCGGTCAGCTCCGCCGGCAGCTCGTCGATGAAGCGCGAGGGCAGGTTGTTCTCGGCACGGCCGAAGAGGCGGCGTTCGCGCGCCCAGGTCAGGTAGAGCCGCTGACGGGCGCGGGTTATGCCGACATAACAGAGGCGTCGCTCCTCCTCCTCGCTGCCCTCTTCCAGGGCGCGCATGTGGGGGAAAGCGCCGTCCTCGCAGCCGACGATGAAGACCGTGTCGTACTCCAGTCCCTTGGCGTTGTGCAGGGTCATCAGCGTGATCAGCGACTGCTCCTCGCGCAGGCCGTCCTGCTCGCTGTAGAGGGAGATCTGCTGCAGGTATCCCTCCAGCGGCGGCACTTCGCTCTCCCCCTCGCTCTCGCGCTCGAGGTCGAACTCGGCGGCCCCAGCGACCAGCGCCTCGAGGTTCTCGGCCCGGCCTTCAGCCTCGATCGTGCGCTCGGCGGCCAGCACTTCCAGGTAGCCGGTCTCGTTGAGCACCGCCTCGAGCAAGCCAGCGACAGGTCCTTCTTCCTCAGCGCGTTCGCGCAGCCCGGCCACCGTCTCGTAGAAGCGCGAGACCGCCTTGATCGCGGCGCCACTCAGCCCCGGTACCTCCTCGGCGCGTTCGATCACCTCCCAGATCATGCGCCCGGTGGTGTTGGCGTGCGCGACGAGGCGGCCCTGACTGGTGTCACCGATACCGCGCCGCGGCGAGTTGACGATGCGCGCGAAGGAAACCTGGTCGGCGGGATTGGCCAGCAGGCTGAGATAGGCGACCGCGTCCTTGATCTCCGCTCGTTCGTAGAACTTGGTCCCGCCGATCACCTGGTACGGGAGGTCGAAGCGATTGAGCGTGTCCTCGACCACCCGGCTCATCGCGTTAGTGCGGTAGAAGACGGCGATCCCCTCGCGCTCGACACCCTCCTCCTCACCGAGCCGCTCGACCTCGCCCGCCACCCAGCGCGCCTCCTCGTGCTCGTCGCGCAGCTCGGAGAGCTGCACCGGCTCGCCACCCACGATCTCAGTCCAGAGCTGCTTCGGCCGCCGCTCGCGATTGCGCTCGACCACTGCGTTGGCCGCCGAGAGAATGGTCTGGGTCGAGCGATAGTTCTGCTCGAGCTTGATCACCTCCGCCTCGGGGAAGTCCCGCTCGAAGTCGAGGATGTTACGAATGTCGGCGTGGCGGAAGCCGTAGATCGACTGGTCCTCGTCGCCGACGACCATCAGGTTGCCGTGCTCGGCGGTGAGCAGCTGCAGCAGGCGGTACTGGGCATGGTTGGTGTCCTGGTACTCGTCGACGAGCACGTGGCGGAAGGTGCGGCGCCAGCGTTCCTGAGCCTCCTCGGAGACCTCCAGGACGTTGACCGTCCGCACCAGGAGGTCGTCGAAGTCCATCGCGTTGGCCTCGAGCATGCGCTTCTCGTAGAGCTCGTAGACGGCGGCTGCGGTTTCCTCGAAGACGCTGCCCTGGGCCTGGGCATAGGCCGACGCGTCGACCAGCTTGTTCTTGGCGCCGGAGATCTGGGCGCGGATCGAGCGTGGCGGGTAGCGCTTGGGGTCGATGCTGAGCTCGGTCATGCAGCGTTTCATCATGCGCAGCGAGTCCGACTCGTCGTAGATCGTGAAGCTGCGCGAGTAGCCGAGCCGCTCGGCGTCGGCGCGCAGCAGGCGCGCGCAGGCCGAGTGGAAGGTCGTCACCCACATGGCGCGCACCGAGCGGCCAATCAGGCCTCCGACCCGCTCGCGCATCTCGCTGGCCGCCTTGTTGGTGAAGGTGATCGCGAGGATCTCGCCCGGGCGCGCGGCGCCGGTGGCGAGCAGGTAGGCGATGCGGTGGGTGAGCACCCGGGTCTTGCCCGAGCCGGCGCCGGCGATGACCAGCAACGGACCCTCGCCGTGCAGGACGGCCTGGCGCTGCGGCTCGTTGAGGCCAGCCAGGAGCCGCTCGGCCCGATCCGCTCCGGGCTCGGTCGGCGCCCCGGCAGCCTCCGCGGGAGTGTCGAACTCGGTCTGCAAGCTCACCTGCCGAGAATAGCCTCGGGCGCGGCCGGGTCGAGGGGTCTCAGCCGCCGGCCGACGAGCGGCCGGTGCGCTCGCGCAGCTCGCCCGCCGCGGGGTCGCTTGGCTCCGTGCCGTCGAGCTCGGCGAGGCGCCGCTCGATCTCGGCGATGCGCTGGGAGAGCGTCTTGATCGCCTCGGCGATCGGGTCGGGCAGGTGGATCCAGTCGGCGTCCGGTCCCTCGACGCGCCTGCCTTCGACCTTGACCGGGTGGCCGGGGTTGCCGACCACGGTGGCCCCCGGCGGCACGTCCTCGATGACCACCGTGTTGGCGCCGATCTTGGCGCCGTCGCCAACGGCGATCGGACCGAGCAGCTTGGCGCCCGAGCCGACGGTGACGTTGTCGCCAAGGGTCGGGTGGCGCTTGCCACGCTGGAAGCCGGTCCCCCCCAGGGTGACTCCTTGGTAGAGGGTGACGCGCTCGCCAATCTCGGCGGTCTCGCCGATCACCACACCGGAGCCGTGGTCGATGAAGAACTCGCGGCCGATTTTCGCGGCTGGGTGAATCTCGACCCCGGTGACCGAGCGGATCAGGTAGGCAAGCACGCGCGGCGCAAGCGGAACGCCCGCTTCGAGCAGCGCGTGCGCCAAGCGGTGCGCAAGGAGTGCCTGCACACCGGCCCAGCTCAAGAGGATCTCCAGGGTTGAGACCTTCTGCGCTGCCGGGTCGCGCTCACGCGCCGCCCTGACGTCGGCACGCACCTCGGATACCACCCGCTTCCAGCGACTCATGGTGAGAAGAAGGGTAGGGAGACGTAGCGCTCGCCCGAGTCGCAGACGATCGTCACCACACGCTTGCCGGCCATCTCCGGCCGGCCGGCGACCTCCAGCGCGGCGCGGATGTTGGCGCCAGCCGAGATGCCGGCCAGGATCCCCTCGCGCTGCGCGGCAAGCCGTGCGGTCTCCAGGGCGTCCTCGTCGTCGACCGAGACGATCTCATCGATCACCGAGCGATCGAGCACCTCGGGGACGAAGCCGGCGCCGATGCCCTGGATCTTGTGCGGCCCGGGGGCGCCGCCCGAGAGGACTGGAGAGCTGGCCGGCTCGACCGCGACGATCAGCGTCTCGGGACTGCGCTCCCGCAGCATGCGGCCTACGCCGGTGATCGTGCCGCCGGTGCCCACGCCGGCGACGAAGGCGCCGATCTCCCCCTCGGTGTCGCGCCAGATCTCCTCGGCCGTGGTGCGGCGGTGGACCTCAGGATTGGCGGGATTGGAGAACTGCTGTGGCATGAAGCCCTTGCGCTGCTCGCAGATCGCCTCAGCAAGCTCGACCGCCTCGGTCATGCCGCCCAGCGAGGGCGTCTCGCGCACCTCGGCGCCATAGGCCCGCAGCAGCTTGGAGCGCTCGCGGCTCATCCCCTCGGGCAGGGTGAGAATCAGCTCGTAGCCGCGTGCCGCGCAGACCATCGCCAGGGCGATGCCGGTGTTGCCGCTGGTCGGCTCGACGATCACCGAACGCCCAGGCGAGATCAGCCCCTGCTCCTCGGCCGCATCGATCATCGCCACTCCGATGCGGTCCTTGACCGAGCCACCGGGGTTGAGGTACTCGAGCTTGACGCAGACCTCGGCCTCGAGCTCGGTGCCGAGACGCGTGAAGGAGACAAGCGGGGTATCACCGACGACCGTAGCCGCGGTCTCGCCTATGCGCATTGAGTTCGTTCCAGTCTCGCTATGCAGCGGTTAGGGGCCGATCTGTCAACGTCGCCGTGGCGACGTTGACGTAGGCCGCTCTGCTCGCCCTCGTCGGCGAGATGGAGCGCGACCCCTCTCGCAGTGACTCGAACAACTCATCCAAGGTGTTGCCCGAGGCAAAGCAGCCGGGCAGCTCAAGGACATCGGCCCAGTAGCTACCGTTTTCAACGTGGATACGCGCGGTTAGCTCCATAGCTGAAGTTCTCTCATCTTAGCCCTGCCTGCCTACGAATCGCCTGGGCTAGACCCGCTGGATAGTCGCAACCCTTGTGCTGTGGGAGCGTGATCGGGCGGCAGCCCCGCTTGATCACCTGATGCTTTCCTCCTCGCGATTGCGTCCAGACGCACCCAGCTACCTCGTCGGTCAGCCAGACTGGTCTGGCGGTTCAGGCCGCGCCCTCCGGATTAAGTCGTGTATCCGATGGATCAGCTTCCGTCCTCCTTCGAGGGGGTAAGGCTTGCCGTCCGCTATTTGCAGATAGAGCGGATCGCATATCCCTATTGGAGTCCGTTGAGTGACCTGGGCTAGTACCCTCCCCCACCGCCGATCCTTGAACCGAAGGATTATCTGGCGCGACTTCCAACCCAGCCCTGGCGCCCCGCCACAGCTCGGTTGGTTGAAGAGCTGGAAAGCGGGCTGTCGATTAACGAGCTGCTCAAGCGCGGCGATGAATGGCAGGCGTTCCGTTGAAGCGCGGCGAACCGGGGGAACCGTTCCGCCTTCAATTGAGGATTCTTCCGGATCGGGCACCACTTCAATACTGAGATATCGGGCATTCGACGGAACGCGCTCCGCTGGATTCCTCGGAAGTTCCCATCCGGTAAATACATCGGCGCGCACCGCGGTGCTTCCGTCAGAGCGCTGGACGGCAGTAACGACACCAGTCGCACCGAGGGTGCCCGGTGGGCCGTACTCCCAGTAGATCCAGCCGCCATAATTTTCGTTCGCTGAAGAGCCTCGTGCGGGGTGGTCGGCGAGCCAGGCATAAACCCGACGAGGAGCCCCGGGAACCGTCCAGAAGCGGTGCTCTGAAACACGCCTGGTTCCGCCCGGAATCCCGCCAGGTTCACTTAGCTTGCCACCGATGCCCGATGGACGGCCTATGCTCGGAACCGCCTCTGGTGGCAGCGAAATCAGGCTTAGTCGGCGCTCGGCATCGCGCCTCGCGACCTCCCTGTTCATCGCCGACTTCTTGGCAACGATTTCTTGACCACGACCAGCGGAAGTCCCAATCCCTGAGGTGGCATTTGTCGCAATCGAGATGATCGCGAGGAGCACAATCATCGAAATCGTTGTCTTCATTGTTCCTTCGATGGTCTTCGGCTGGACTCTTGATCGCTAACCCACGGCGGCAATTGTCGATGCGGCCCACCAAGGCTGACGGCGAGCGCGTGCCCCGCGCGGCCGCATAGTGCCGCAGTGGCGGTGGTCGAGCGTTGCGAGCTTCGGCTCGCGGGTGCCTCCGTGCGCCACTGGTGCGCCAGTCGTGCGCCAGTCAGATCGGAAGTAACCGGACTCAGCCGGACAAGGAACCGCTTGAACAAGCGGAATCCCAATGCCGATGCGGCCCGCCCTAAATGAAGTACATCCCCGAGCCGGCGGCCTCGGCCTCGCGGCGGGCGACTTCGGCGATCGAGGTCTGGCCAAAGACATTGCGCAGGGCGGTGACTCCCTCGGCCCAGATGCCACCCGCCTCATCGGCCTCTTCGCCGACCTTGCCGTCGAGCGCCTGGACGACCTCGAGCACAGTGATCTCCTCGGCCGGCCGGGAGAGCGTGTAGCCGCCTTTCATACCGCGGTGGCTGGTCAAGAGGCCGGCGCGGCGCAGGGTCGAGAAGAGCTGCTCGAGGAACTGCTCGGGGATCTCGCGGCGCTCGGCCAGCTCCTTGATCGGCACCGGCCGCTCACCCGAGCGCGCCAACTCGGCCATGGCGACCACTGCGTAGCGCGACTTCGAGGTGATCGAGATCACTACGGCTTTCTACCGCACCGGAGCGCGTCAAGCTCAGTTAGGATCGAGGCAGTTGGGCTCCAGGGCTGACGATGGAGCCGTCGGCGAACCCCGAGAGATCGGAAACGGTCCTGAGCGAGCGTCCCCAGTGTCTTGTCATAGACGGTCATCCGATCGTCCGCCTTGGCGTGCGCCGGGCCTTGCAGAACAGCTTCGAGATCGAAGAGGCTGTCACGCGCGAGGAGGCGGTCGAGCATGTGCGTGACGTGGGCAGCGTTGACATAGCGATCCTCGACATGCGCCGCCACAGCGGCGACGGCGGCCCGCTCGACGGCAGCGAGACGATCCGCGCCTTGCTCAGATCCGAGCCCACCCTCGGCATCGTGGCCCATGGCGAGCGCGCCGAGCGGCACCTAGCGAGCGCCGCACTGCAGGCCGGGGCCAGCGCCTACGTCTCGCGCACCGCAGGAACCGAGCAGCTGCTGCGCGCCGCCCAGGCAGCCCTGGCCCAAGAACGCTACATCGACCCGGCGGTGCCACCGCGCGGCAGTCGCGGCAAGCTGACCAAGCGCCAGCGGGAAATCCTGCAGCTGCTCGCCAACGGCGAATCGACGGCGGTTGCCGCCCGCGAGCTCGACCTCAGCGAGGAAACGATCAAGACCCACACCAAGCACGCCCTGGCACGCCTCGAAGCAAGAAACCGGACTCACGCCGTAGCGATCGCCCTGCGTGAGTCGCTGATCGAGTAAACCGCCCCCGGCGATTAGATCCAGCCGCAGTCGCGAGCGGTGAGTACCGCCTGTGCCCGGTCGACTGCGCCGATCTTGCCGTAGACGTTGTGCAGGTGCGTGCGGATCGTCGAAACGGAGAGCTGCATCTCACCGGCAATCTGCTTGTAGACCATGCCCTCGGAGAGGTGGCGGAGAACGTCTAGCTCGCGCGCCGAGAGCGGACAGGGCTCGGCCACGCGGACAGCATCGCCGCGGGTATAGGGGAGCTCGTAGAGCAGGTCGCGCAGGCCCTCGGGACCCAGGCCACAGCGTTTGGCAAAGGTGTAGAGCCGTTCGGGCGTAACCGCCTCTCCCTGGGAGTAGTGGGCAACCATGTCCGCGGTTGCGATTAGCGCGGCGAGACCCTCAGCGTCATCGGCATGGTGACGCTCAATTGCCACGGCGATCCGCTGCGGCAGGTTCCAGCGCCGAGCGAGGACGCCGCCGACCAGCGCATGGTCGATACCGAGGCGGTCGCGTTCCTCGCGCAAGCGCACCTCGGGTGCTTTAGCGATCGCATCGAAGACACTGCGATCGGCGGGGTGGAGATTGGCGATGACCAGGCGACCAACGTCGTGGAGCAGCGCGGCGACGACCAACTCATCGCGGTCTTCCCAGCCGATCGCTCGGCCGATCTCAGCGGCAGCCTGTTGAGTGGCGAGCGCGTGCACGCGGAAGCGCTCGGGGCGCATCTCGCGGCCGCCGTTGGTCTCGAAGAAGTCGAATACGGGTGCGGTGCCGGCGATTGCCAAGACACCAGAAGGCTTGAGCACGTCAATCGCCGCTGGGATGCCGCTGACGTTCCCGCCGCCGCTGCTGCGATTAGCGAAGCGCAGAACGGCGATTGCCAGGCCGACGTCGGACTCGACCGCCTCGACCAGCTCAGAGAGGCGTGCTGTCTCTGCCGTAGCGGCATTCATCACCCGGGCCCGCGACTCCATCAGCACGGGGAATTTCTCCACCGCCTCGAAAGCGGTAGCCAAGCGGGCGCCGGGAGCAGGTTTGCCGGCGTCTTTGCGTCGCGCGGCATCCGGCTTCACCTTGCCGTTGCTGGGTGTCTTGGTGGTCTGCATGGGCGGAAAAGGCTCCGCCAGCCTCATCGGCAGCCAAGGACGCACGGTTTAGCGACGCCATCCCCAAAATTAAGGTGCACTCGCCTGCCATTTGTCCAAATGGGCGGGCAAAAGCGCTTCTAGTTGGACTTCAGGAACCGAGACGCGCCAGAGCCACGTCGATGCGGGCAAGTGATTCTTCGCGGCCGAGCACGGCCAGTGACTCGAAGATCCCCGGTGAAACCGAGGTGCCCGTAATGGCAACCCGGATCGGCTGGTAGATCTTGCCGGGCTTGGCATCGAGCCGCTCCGGCAGCGGTGCGAGCGCCGCCTCGACCGTCTGGGGATCGAACTCCTCCAACTGCGCCAGTGCTTCGCGCGCCGCCATGAGCGCCTCCGGGGCGCCATCTTTCATCACCTTGCGCCAAGCCTTCTCGTCCTCGACCGGCTCCTCGAAGAGGAAGCGAATCAGGTCCCAAACCTCCTCGAGTGTCTGGGCTTTTTCCTGGGCTATGGCGCAGGCTGCACGCAGCCGCTCATTGGGCTCGCGACCGAGGTGCCGCGCGACCGCCGCCGTGTACTCCTCAAGGGGCAACTCGCGCATGAAGCGCCCGTTGATCCAGCGCAGCTTCTTCTCGTCGAAGATCGCCGCGGCGCGGCCGACGTCCTCGACGCGGAAGCGCTGCACCAACTCCTCGGTTGACATCAGCGTCGTGTCATCATCGGTTCCCCAGCCAAGCAGCGCCAAGTAGTTGCGAACCGCCTGCGGCAGGTAGCCGGCCTGGCGCAGCTCCTGCACCGAGGCGGCACCGTGGCGCTTGGAGAGCTTCTTGCCGTCGGGCCCGTGCAGCAGGGGCAGGTGTGCGTAGCGTGGTGCTTCGAAACCGAGCGCCTCGAGGACAAGCAGCTGCTTGGGGGTATTGGAGAGATGGTCGTCACCGCGCACCACCTCTGTGACTCCCATCTCGGCGTCATCGACGGCAACGGCGAAGTTGTAGAGAACCGAGCCGTCGCCACGGGCAATGACGAAGTCGTCATAGCTGCGATTGGGGAAGCTGACCGGGCCGCGGATCAGGTCCTCGACCACCGTCTCCCCCCCGTCTGGCACGCGCAGGCGCACAGCTGCACTGGGATCATCGACAGCCTCACCGCGATAACCGCGGTCCGCCCCATGCGCTGCCTTCCAAGCCT
Organism: uncultured Solirubrobacterales bacterium; assembly: GCA_963715455.1. Lineage (GTDB taxonomy): Bacteria > Actinomycetota > Thermoleophilia > Solirubrobacterales > 70-9 > VRUE01. Next base: position 2,002,501 of record OY970245.1, read on the forward strand.
CAACATCCTTGGCGGTGGCCGTATCCCGATACGCGGCGCCCGAGTCGAGCAGCCGCTGCAATGCCTCGGCATGACGCTCAGCCCGCGATGCCTGCGAGACCGGTCCCACGTCCCAATCGAGCTCCAGCCACTCGAGCGCGTCGAGAATCTGCGCGACGTTCTCCTCGGTCGAGCGCTCCCTGTCCGTGTCCTCGATCCGCAGCACCAACTCCCCACCCCCATGGCGCGCCGCAAGCCAGTTATAGAGAGCCGTTCGAGCGCCGCCAATATGCAGTGCGCCCGTCGGCGACGGGGCAAAACGGAGCCGTGTTGGAGAGCCTTCGGACACGCGGGAAATCTAGATGAACGGGATCTGTAGCCGATGCCTACACACAACAGGCCCGCCAAAGCGAGCCTGTTGTGAAGAAAGCTGCTCCGCAAGCAGCCCGGCCATGAGCCGAACCCATCTCAGCGTCAGCAGCGCCTTTGACGAAGAACTCACAGCGTAGCGCAGAAAGCGGTGTGCAATTAAGCCTTGCATCCCCCCGGCGGGAGTCGAACCCGCGACCTCGTCCTTCGTCAAAGGCGCGCTCTATCCGCTGAGCTACGGGGGGACGCGGCGACGATATGCCCGGAATTCTCGACTCCAAGGCATGGCACACAATTGGCTCCATAGGATGCGAATCCCATGCTGATCGGCGCCCATGTCTCTACATCTGGCGGTCTCGACAAGGCGATCGAGCGGGGGACGGAGCTCGGCTGCGAATCGATTCAGATCTTCAACCAAAGCCCGCGCATGTGGCGGCCGACCAAATACGGGCCCGATGACTTCGCCGCCTTCAAAGAGGCGATGGCTGCCTCCCCAATCGAAGCGGTCGTGATCCACGCCGTCTACCTGATCAACTGCGCTTCCAAGGACAAGGAGCTGCGCAAGAAGTCCCAGGCCTCATTGACCCATGCCCTGCGGATTGGCGATGCGATCGGCGCGGCCGGGGTCGTCCTGCACCCCGGGGCCCAGGTGAAAGAGCCGCTTGGGCCATCTATGAAGCGAGCGGGTATGACGATCGCCGCGGCGCTCAAAGACAGCGACCGCTGCCCGCTGCTGCTTGAGCAGACCGCTGGCCACAAAGGCCTGCTCGGCCGCGACTTCGACCAGACCGCCGAGCTGATCGAGCTGGCCGGCAGCGGCAAGCGCCTCGGCCTCTGCCTCGACTCCTGCCACCTCTTCGTCCAGGGCTACGACATCACCGACGAGCATCACCTGAGCGCCGTCATCGACGAAGCCGACGCCAAGGTCGGCCTCGACCGCCTTCAGTGCCTGCACGTCAACGATGCCGCCGCCCCCCTCGGCTCCTGCCGCGACCGCCACGCCAACCTCGGCAAAGGCGAGATGGGCAAGCAGGGCCTTGCCGCCTTCCTCTCCGAGCCCCGCTTCGAAGGCCTGCCGGCGACCCTGGAGACCCCCGGCCCAGCCAAGAAAGGCCCGGATAAAAAAGAAGTGCAGGCAGCCAAGCGTCTTCGCCGCATCGGGCTTAAGCGACGCAATCGCACATAGAGGGACAGCGTCAAGAACGCCGCCCCCTCATGAGCGAGTTACTTATTCCTCAAACGTACCAAAACACGCGGGGTAAGCCCTCATTCAAAAAAGCGGATATCTAACGACGGCCAGGCTAAGCCTTTTTCTCCATTTTCCGCTTCAACCGCATACAAGACGTAGTTAGCTAACCACACTGCGGTCGATGGACAGATTGGGCTACCACCGTGGGTCAGGACCCGCGTTAAGGTCATTTCAAAGCTCAGTAAGGGCAAATTAGTCGAATCTGGGTGTGCCGCGTGTTCACCGATATTGCTGATTGGTACCAGAATTTCGTTCCCCCGGTAAACACAGGTCCCAAACGTCAGGCATTTTAAAAGTAACATTAATCCGGAAACCCTTAGAAAGAATTCGTCGGCCGCATTTACTACGATTTCAGTCCTATCCAGGGTATGGTGGATACCTTCTTCTTTGTTTCCGCATATAGAGAGACAGCCTGCACCTAATTTCGGCGTTGGTAATACTCCGTGTTGAGCGATCTGATTTTTAAACGGAAACGGATGTTCGACTTGTGTGCTTGATTCCGCGGTTATAAGTGAGTCTTCGCAGATGATGATGGGACTGCCTTTGAAATCTACTTTTGCATCTTTTGCTAACAGGAAGACCTCTGTACCAGCAGGCCATAAATCGCCGGCGGCACATAAAGTGACGAGTTTCTTACAAAGAGTGACTTCGTGTTCTTGAGCCAATGCTGTACTTGCACTAACGAAAACCATGACCCCAGCTACAACAATCATGGTAAGTGTGAACACCTTGGCACAGTGCATCATCTTGCCTCCTTTCGATAAGTATCGAAAGTCGAATTACGGTCGGCTTGCAAAGCCGTTGATCTTATTTTTAGCATGGCATTTCAGATTACTCAATAATCTCTGAGTTACCATGAAGACGGTCGACGCTGTCGCCAAGAGCGCTGAGCTCAAAAAGTAACGGCGCCCTTAGGCGCCGTTACTGCTAATAGTCTTTGGCTCCCGAAGTAACCCCCTAGAGCCTTTGCAAACCGTCATTGACTCGAATTCTTAGAAGTCCACTTCATCTAAGGCCGGCCACGCTAATCCTGTTTCCCCGTTCCAGTGGACTAAATAGAGGACGTAGTCAGCGGTCCAAATAGCTGTAGATGGACAAAAAATGCTACCCCCATGGGTCGTCATTCGAGCCAGATTCAAATTAAAGCTAGCTAATGGCAGATTGGTACCCCCATGTTGATTGTGGGAGCCAGTGTGGGTGATTGGCGCCGAAATTTTTTCGCCGCGATATACGCACGTTCCTACGATTGGACAGTTTAAGATTAAGACTAAGCCATCGCCCTTCAGATGGTATTTATCAATTGCTTCTACATCGATCCGTGCGAATTCCAGTTCAACGTGTATTCCTCTTTGATTTATACCCATACACGGCCCAGTACAACCCAAACCTAAGTTGGCCAATATTGGTAATGCTCCAAAGTCCACATTTGGATTAAAGAGGGTCAACGGGAGACCGATTTCGCCTGCCGTTTCAGCAGTTAGTAGTGAGTCTTCGCAGGTAATAGTACCCAGACCGCTTGTGAGTTTAGGATCTTCGGCTAATGCTAAGAGTTTCGTAAAGCTTGGCCATAATTTTCCTTTCGCGCATAAGGTGACTAACTCTTTACAGAGAACAACCTCGTGCGCCTGGCCAAGTGAAGGGTTCATGCTTAAGAGCAGCACTACAGCCGTCACAGCACTGACCGCAAGATTTGGTGCCTTGACATACGCCATCCTCTTGCCTCCTCTTCCGCGACCTAGGGTCTAGGAATCGAATTACGGAAAGCGGCTCGATTCGAAGCCGCATGGCATATCTCTAACACGCTCAAGCCGATTCATCAAGAAATCCTGAGTGCAGCGGCTGAACTCACGGTGCCAGCCGGCGGCCGCGGTCTTTGCTCGGCTATTTGACGTGAACGCCGGAGATCGAGCGGCTGATGACTAGGCGCTGGATCTCTGAGGTGCCCTCGAAGATCGTGTAGATCTTCGCGTCGCGGTGCATGCGCTCGACCGGGTACTCGCGGGTGTAGCCGTTGCCGCCGAGGATCTGGATCGCTCGCTCGGTTGCCCAGACGGCGACCTCGCCGGCCTTGAGCTTCGACATCGAACCCTCGGCGTTCTCGAATTTCTGACCCGTGCGCCCCATCCAGGCGGCGCGCCAGACCAGCAGCCGGGCGGCGTCGATCTCGAGCTTCATGTCAGCGAGCGTGAAGGCGATCGCCTGGTTCTCGACGATCGCCTTGCCGAACTGGCGGCGCTCTTTGGCGTACTCGAGCGAGTACTCGTAGGCGGCGCGGGCGATGCCCAGCGCCTGGGCGCCGACCGTCGGGCGGCTCGCCTCGAAGGTCTGCATCGCCGCCTGGGACTTAGCGCGCTTGCCCTCCCGCACGCGGGCCAGCCGCTCGTCGAGCTTCTCTTTGCCGCCCAAAAGACAGGCGCCCGGCACGCGGCAGTCGTCGAGGTGGACGTCGGCGGTGTGCGAGGCGCGCAGGCCGTGCTTCTTCACCTTGGCACCCTGCTCGCAGCCCTTCGTCCCCGGCGGGATGACGAAGGCGGCGTGGCCACGCGAGCCGAGCTCGCGGTCGACCGAGGCGATCACGACATGGACGTCGGCGATGCCGCCGTTGGTCGCCCAGGCCTTCTGGCCGTTGATCACCCACTCGTCGCTGGCCTCGTCGTACTTGGCCGTGGTCCTGATTGCAGACACATCGGAGCCGGCGTCCGGCTCCGACGCGCAGAATGCGGCGACCTTGGGATCGTCCGCGCTACCGAAGCACTGCGGGATCCACTCGCCCATCTGCTCCGGGGTTCCCTGCCCGAAGATCGCGGCGACCGCGAGCGAGGTGCCCATGATCGCCATGCCGATGCCGGCATCCCCCCAGAAAAGCTCCTCGTTGGCAATCGGCAGCGTCAGACCGGTCTCATCGGCCCAGAACTGACCCAGCGCTTCGAAGCTGTAGAGGCCGATCTTGGCGGCCTCCTGGATCACCGGCCAGGGCGTCTCCTCGTGCTCGTCCCATTCCTCGGCGGCGGGACGGACGACGCCCTCGGCGAAGCCGTGCACCCACTCGCGGATGTCCTTCTGATCCTGGTTCAGCTCGAGGGTGAACTTCGGCCCCTCGGCCGTCTCGTCATTGGTAGTCGCCTCGGCGACGAGCTGCTCTGCCTCTGCCACTGGGGAAGTCTCAGTCATGGCGCGGAATTCTACACGGAACGATGTCGTGATTCGCAAACCGGTGCATCAAATATTCCTTCCAGCAGGGGGAATATTTGATGCACCCACTAGACGTCGCGCAAGTCGAAGGCCCTGATGCCCTCGGGACCCGCATCGGCGCAATCGAAGAAACGCCGGTTGACGCAGTCGTAGGAGTCGCCGGAGCCCTCATAGGCCTGCTCGACGGAAAACTGGCACTGCGGCAGCGATTCGCCGGTCATCTTCACGCCGCCGAAGCCGCCCGGTTGCAGAACGGCGTCGAGCTCGACCTTGGCGGAGAAGACGTCCTGCATGCAACCGACGTACTGGCTGCCGGTGAGCATGTCGACGAAGCTGTAGAGGTAGCGACAGCGCATTTCAACACAGCCGCGCGGCTCGACCATCTTGTCGCAGAAGGAGCGGCACTGGCGACACTCCCCAGTCTTCTCGCGAATAACGGTCACAGAGAAAGTCTAGGGGCAGGTGGCCGCGTGAGAACCAAGCAGCTCGGCGGGACGCAGGGAGCGTGGCGTGCTCTGCACGCGAGCGACCGAGGACCCCGAGATGCGCCGGTTCTCACGCAGCCACGGCCGAAACCGTGCCCAGTACGTGATCGAGCTCGCTCTGCAGGCGGCCGGAGGGGCGCACCCGGAAACGCTCCCCGAGCAGCAAGCGGGTGGGCTCCGTGGCGCCGTTGCGAATCGCCAGCTGCACCTCGGCCTCACCCTTGTGGTGTTCGAGCACCGCCTTCAGCTCTTCGACCAGGATGTCGGTGAACAGCGCTGCGTCGATTTGCACCTCAAACGGCCCCTTCGGGGCACTGGCGATCGCCGGCGCCGCGGCGATCTCCTCGGCATTGGGTTCGAAGCGCTCGGCCTCCTGCACGACGAGCTTCGTCTCGCCGCGGTCCTTGTGATCGAGGCGGCCGCGAACGAGGACGATCGCGTCGGGAGCGATCACCTGGGCGCTCTCCGCCTGATCGGCCTTGAAGACCAGCATCTCGACCTGGCCCTCGACGTCGTCAAGCGTGGCGAACATCATCTGACTGCCGCTCTTGGTGCGGATCTTCTTGCACTCGGTGACGATCCCGCCGACCGTCACCCAGGAGCCGTCCTGCTTGGTCGCCAGGTCGGCGAGGCTGCAATCGACGCGGGCGCGCAGCGCGCCACGCACCTCAGTCAGCGGGTGCTCGGAGAGGTAGGTGCCGAGCGTCTCCTTCTCCATCGCCAGCAACTCGGCGCGCTCGAACTCCTCAGCCGAGATCGGCGGGCGGTGGTGGGCCTGCGCAGCGGGACTCTGGCCGCCGGCGTCGTCGCCGAAGTCGAAGATCGAGCCCTGGCCGAGCTGGGCATCCTCCTGGGCCTTCTGCCCCGCCGACTGCGCCGCGGGCAGCGCCTCGAGCATGCCCCTGCGCGTCGCCTCGGTGGAATCGAGCGCACCGCACTTGATCAGGCATTCGATCGCCCGTTTGTTGACCGCCCGCGAGTCGACCCGTTCGCAGAAGTCCCAGATCGAGGCGATCGGGCTGTCCTCGCGGGCGCGGAGGATCGCCTCGACCGCCGCGTGGCCGACGTTCTTGACCGCGTCGAGGCCGAAGCGGATCGCTTTCTCGGAGACGACGAAATCGTGGTCGGAGGAGTTGACGTCGGGGGGCAGCACCTCGATCCCCATCTCCTCGCAGCGGTTGACGAAGAAGGGCACCTTGTCCTTGGTGTTCATCACCGAGGAGATCACCGCCGCCATGTACTCGGCCGGGTAGTTGGCCTTGAGGTAGGCCGTGCGGTAGGCGATCAGCGCGTAGCAGGCGGCGTGGGACTTGTTGAAGGAGTAATCGGCAGCGGCCTCCATCAGCGACCACATGTCCTTGGCGACCTTGTCGGCGGTTCCCGAGGCCGTCATCCCCTCCATGAACTTGGCCTTCATCGTCGCCATCAGCTCGCGCTTCTTCTTGCCGATCGCCTTGCGCAGGTCGTCCGCCTCGGCCGGGCTGAAACCGGCCATCTGCTTGGCGATCTCCATCAGCTGCTCCTGGTAGAGCACACAGCCGTAGGTCGGCTCGGTGATCGGCCGCAGGCGCTCGTCCGGGTAGGTGACCGAGGAGGGGTTGCGCTTGCCCTTGGCGTAGGCGGGGATGTAGCTCATCGCGCCGGGGCGGTAGAGCGAGACGAGCGCGACGATGTCGTCGAACTCGGTCGGCAGCACCTTCTTCATCGCCTCGCGCATGCCCTCCGACTCGAGCTGGAAGACGCCGGTGCCGTCGCCGCGCGAGAGCATCTCGAAGGTCTTGGCGTCGTCCATCGGGATCTCCCCCATGTCGAGCTCGATCCCGCGCGAGCGCCGGATGATCTCGACCGCGTCCTCGATCACGTCGAGGTTGCGCAGGCCGAGGAAGTCCATCTTCAGCAGGCCGATCTCCTCGATCGGGCCCATCGAGTACTGGGTGACGATCTTGTACTGGCGCTCGGGCTTGCCGCCTCCCCCGTTGCCGTTGGCCGGAGCGCTGCGATCCTCGGCGAGCTGCAGGGGGACGATCTCCTGCAGGGGCCGGTCGGCGATGACGACCGCGGCGGCGTGGATCGAGTTGTTGCGGATGATCCCCTCGAGGCCCTGGGCGACATCGAGGATCTTCTTGGCGTCCGGCTCCGCGTCGTAGGTCTTGCGCAGCTCCTGGCCCTCCTTGAGGCATTCCTCGAAGGAAGGATTGCGACCGAGGATCGGCTCCGGGATCTGCTTGGCGAGGCGGTCGCCGGTGCCGTAGTCGAAGCCGAGCACGCGGGCCGCGTCGCGAGTAGCGGCGCGCGGCGCCATCTTGCCGAAGGTGATGATCTGGGCGACCGACTCGCGGCCGTACTTCTCGGCGACGTAGCGGATCACGCGCTCGCGACCGCGCACCGAAAAGTCGATGTCGATGTCCGGCATCGACTTGCGGCCGGGGTTGAGGAAACGCTCGAAGAGCAGGTCGTTGGCGAGCGGGTCGATGTCGGTGATCGTCAGCGCGTAGGCGACGATCGAGCCGGCTGCCGAGCCACGGCCGGGGCCGACGGCGACGCCGTTGTCCTTGGCGTAGCGGACGAAGTCCCAGACGATCAGGAAGTAGGAGGAGAAGCCCATCTCCTCGATCACTCCGAGCTCGAAATCGAGCCGCTCCTGCGCCTCGGCGGGCACCGGGTCGCCGTAGCGGGCGCGCAGCCCCTCGGCGGCGATGCGGCGCAGCATCGTCTCGGGCTCCTCGCCGTCGGGCGCCGGGTAGCGCGGCAGCAGCAGCTTGCCGAGCTCGATCTCGACCGCGCAGCGCTCGGCGATCTCCAGCGTGGTCGGCACAGCCTCGGGCCACTCGGCGAAGGAGGCAGCCATTTCCCCGGAGTCCTTGAGGTAGAACTCGTTGGTGTCGAAGCTCAGCTTCGGCGCCTCCAGAGTCGACTTGGTCTGCACGCAGAGCAGCGCTGAGTGGTTGTCGAAGTCCTCGCGGCGCAGGTAGTGGACGTCGGCGGTGCCGACCAGCGGCCGGCCCAGCTCACGGGCGAAGCGCACGATGCCCTCGTTGGCCTTGTCCTGCTCGGGGATGCCGTTCTTCTGCACCTCGAAGTAGACCTGCTCGGGGCCGAAGGCCTGGATCAGGTCGTCGAGGTGGGCGCGGGCGTCGTCGGGTCGCTCCTCGATCAGGCGACGGCAGAAGCGCGACTGCAGGCAGCCGGTGAGCACGATGACGCCCTCGGAGTGGCTGGCGAGCAGCTCCATGTCGACGTTGGCCTTGCCGCGTGAGAAGCCTTCGAGAAAGCCGGCCGAGGTGAGCTTGACCAGGTTGGCGAAGCCGGCGTCGTTCTCGGCCAGCAGGGTGAGGTGGTTGCGCTCGTACTTGGGCTTCTCCTTGATCGCCTGCACGTCGTCGACGAAGTAGGCCTCGAAGCCAGCGATCGGCCTGATCCCGTGCTTCTGGCAGGCCTTGTAGAGATCGACGGCGCCGTTCATCACGCCGTGGTCAGTGAGCCCCAGGGCGGGCTGACCCATCTCCGCCGCGCGGGCGGCCATCGCGTCGATCTTGCAGGCGCCGTCGAGCAGCGAGTACTCGCTGTGGGCGTGGAGATGGACGGCGGAGGGGCTACTCACGGGTGCCGGCGATCATGCCAAGCGGGGCAGATGGAGCGGCCCGCTTTTGGGCGACTTCCGCGCACCTTCCGTGCGTATTTCGGTGACCGCGACTCAGGCGCAGACCCAGGCGCTGCCGCCGGAGTCGGCCCAGATTTCGGCGGCGATCCTGTCCTGTTCGGCCTTGGAGGCTTCGTGGGGGGCGCCCTTGCCGCCGTAGAGCTCCCAGGTCGAGGGCAGGATCTGGTAAGCGCCGCCGGCCCCGCTCGAGGGGTTGAGGGCGCCGTAGTTGCCCCCCGACTCGCACATGACGATGTAGGAGGGGATCGAGAAGGGGCCGCCGAGCCAGCGTTCGACCGTGCCTTCGGCTTCGGCCGCACTCGCTGCTTCGGCGGCCTCGATGTCCTCGACCCACTCGCCGATCTTCGCTTTAAGCGTCGCCAGGGAGGCCGTACGCGCCGACTTGACCGCCTGCAGCTCCCCAGCCGCCGATTCCGCGCTGGCGCGTACCGCGGCGATTTCGTCGCGGGCCGCTAGAAGGCGGGCGTTGTAGGCATCGACCTTTGCCTTCAGCGCTGCGACGCGCTCCAGGGCGGCGGCGATCGAGCGTCGCACCTCGGCGACGCGGTCCGCCAGATCGGCATCGGACTGCTCGATCCGCTCCAGGTATTCGCTGCGAGTCGCCAGCTCGTCGAAGTCGCTGGAGGCAAGGATGACGCTGGCGGTGCTGGGCGCGCCGCTCTCATAGATCGCCACCAGCCGCGCAGCAAGCGCGCTGCGGGCGCGGCGCAGGCGACGCTTCTCGATCGCCAAGCGATGCTGGGTCTCGGCCACCTCAGCGGCCAGCCGCGTGGCACGCTGCTCGCCACTCGCCAGCAGGGCGCTGAGCCGCTGCTCGCGGTCGCTCGCCGCATCCGCCTCCTGCTCGGCGGCAGCCAGTTCGCTCTGCGCAGCCTGCAGTCTCGAGCTCAGCGATTCGGCTTCCTCGCGCGCAGCGGCGACCTTTGCCTGCAGGCCCTCGACGTCCTCGGCCCCGCCGGCAACCGGCAGCAGCGCCAAGCCGAGCAGGGCGCAGGCGAAGGCAGCGAGAAACCCGCGGCACAGCACGGCAATCAGCCCTCGGGCACGTTGCGGCTGGCGAGGTACACGGCGATCCCGACTACCACTGCGGCAATTCCCGCCCCCGCCCGTATCTGGCGCCTGTAACGACGCCGCACGTAGAAGAGGCTGGTGCGGATGACGAATTTCCCGATCGCCGCGTACATCACCGCTACCCCCCTACCCCGCGCTGACGAATCCGATGCGCCATGCGGGACTGCAGCGACCAGAGCTCGATGAAGCCCGGTGAGGCGGTCTGCGAGAAGAGCCCACCAGACTTGGCGAAGGAGGCCAGGTCGGCGTCGTAGACGGCGTTGGGCGAGGAGCGAGTGACGACCCGCACGCTGCCCTTGAAGAGCTTGAGGCCGATCGTGCCCGTCACCTGGGCGTTGGCCGCCTCCATGTAGGCGTCGAGATCGGTGCGCAACGGCTCCCACCAGAGGCCGGCATAGACGAGGTAGCCCCACTGGCGGTCGAGGTCCGGCTTGAACTGGTTCTGGTGGATCGTGCCGACGAGCCTCTCCAGCTCCTGGTGTGCAGGGAGCAGGATCGCGGCGGCGGGCACCTCGTAGATGTCGCGCACCTTGAGGCCGACGATGCGGTCCTCGATGTGGTCGACGATGCCGGCGCCGTGGCGGCAGCCGATCTCGGCGGCCCGTTCGAGCAACTCGACCAGCTCGAGGCGCTCGCCGTCGAGGGCGACGGGGACGCCGCGCTCGAACTCGATCGTGACCGTCTCGGCCTCGTCGGGCGCCTCCTCCGGACGGGTGACGAGCTGGAAGACGTCGTCCTCGGGAGCGTGATCGAGGTCCTCGATCCAGCGTCCCTCCGAGGAGCGGCCCCAGAGGTTGTCGTCGATCGAGTAGGGCGCCACCTCGGTGCCGCCCTTGACCGGGATGCCGTGCTCGCGGGCGTAGGCGATCTCCTCCTCGCGGCCCATCTGCCAGGAGCGCACCGGGGCGATCGTGCGCAGCTCGGGGGCGAGAGTCGCCACCGTCGCCTCGATCCGCACCTGGTCGTTGCCCTTGCCGGTGCAGCCGTGGGCGATCGTGTCGCAGCCGGTCTGACGGGCGTACTCGACCGCGAGCTTGGCGATCAGCGGCCGGCCGAGCGCGGTGAAGAGCGGGTAGCCGCCGCCGTAGAGCGCGTTGGCCTTGATCGCCGGCAGGACGTACTCGCCGGCGAACTCCTCGCGAGCGTCGACAACGTGGCACTCGAGCGCCCCAAGGCGCTTCGCCTTGTCCTCGATCACCGCATAGTCCTCGCCGGGCTGGCCGAGGTTGACTGTGAGACAGACGACCTCCGCCTCGTAGGAATCCTGGATCCACTTGAGCATGACGCTCGTGTCGAGGCCGCCCGAGTAGAGCAGCAGCACGCGCTTCACCTCGGCGGGATCCGCCTCGTAGGAGGCGGTGCGGACTTGGGCGGCTGCGTCCGTCACTACGGGGCGCCGATGCCGCCGCTGCCGTTTTCTTCTTCGGTCGGCGTCGTCGTCGTGGTTTCGGTGGTGGTTGTCGTCGGCGAGGTGGTTTCGGTCGTCGTCGGCGACGTCGTCTCGGTGGTGTCGGTGGCCGTCTCGGTCGACTCAGTCGTGGTCTCGGTCGTCGAGGAGCTTTCGCTCGGCAGCGTCGGCACGGTCGAGCTCGAATCGCTGCCGCCGTCGTCGCTGGCGATCACGGCGATCGCGATCACTAGGCCAACGATCACCGCGATCAGGCCGGCGACCAGCAGCCGCATGTTGCCGCGCGGGCGGTGGTCGTCATCGGGCTGGCGCATCATCCGGGTCGGGTCCTCGTGCATGGCTCACTCCTCCGGTCCGAGTATCGCGTCGAGTATCTCGCTGGTGTCCTCGATGTCGAAGTTGCTGTGCAGGCGCTGCTCAATCTCGGCGCGACTGGCGCCGGAGACGGCCAGCTGCGTGGCAAGCAGACGGGCACCGGCAGAGCCCGAACGCGGACCAGCGGGTTGCTCTGGGACTGGCTCGACGGGCCGCAGGTGTGGCGGCTCCGGCCGCTCGGCCAGGCTCGGCGGGTCAAGCTCATCGGCCAGCGCCCGCAGGCGCTCGGCGACGATGCGATCGGCGCGCGCGCTCGCTTCACCGAGCTGGCGACGCGCCTGCTCCTCAGCATCATCGATCACCTTGGTTGCAGCCTGCTCGGCCGCCTCGACAATCGCCGCCAGGCGCTCGGCCGTGCCACTGACCAGGGCACGGGGCTCGTTTGGGCGCTTCTCATGACTCATTAAGCCGCGTAGCTTAGGAGCGCATCGCCGATCGCAGCGGCCGCGCGCTCGATCTGGTCGGAATCGACCGTCAGCGGCGGCAGCAGGCGCAGCGTGCCCTGCTCGGGCACATTGACGATCAAGCCGCGCCGGAGCAAGTCTGTCCCGATCGCCGCCGCCTCAATGCCCTCCTCAAGGCCGACACCCAGCATCAATCCCCGACCGCGCACCTCACGCACACCGTCTAGGTCCAGCAGGCTCTCGCGTAGCCGCAGGCCAAGCTCGCGGACGCGACGCAGCAGCGCCGGGTCATCGACGATCCCGAGCACAGCAAGGGCGGCAACGCAAGCCAACGGCCCGCCGGCGAAGGTCGAGGCGTGATCACCCGGCTCGAGCACCTCGCCGGCCGCCGGCGTCGTGATGCAAGCGCCGATCGGCATGCCACCCCCTAGCGCCTTGGCGCTGGTCAGCAGGTCGGGGCGCACCGGGGTCTGCTCGTAGGCCCAGAGCGAGCCGGTCCGCCCCACACCGGTCTGGATCTCGTCGAGGATCAGCAGGGCGCCAACCTCGTCGCAAGCCTGGCGCGCGGCAAGCAGCGTCTCGTCACCGAGCGGGTAGATCCCCGCCTCTCCCTGGATCGGCTCGATCAGCACCGCCGCCGTGTTCTCGCCGACAGCCGCGCGCAGCGCATCAGAGCCGTCAAACGGCACCGAGCGAAAGCCAGGCAGCATCGGGCCTAGGGCAGCGTTCGCCGCGAGCCCCGGTGTGGCGGCCAGCGAGCCGTAGGTGCGGCCGTGGAAGTCGCGCTCGAAGCTGACGATCTCCGGCGCCTCGATCCCGCGCCGGTGGGCGTGCTTGCGGGCGATCTTGATCGCGCACTCGTTGGCCTCGGTGCCCGAGTTGGAGAAGAAGACGCGGCCGCCGAGGCTCGACACGGAGAGCCGCTCGGCGAGCCGCACCATCGGCTCGGTGTAGAAGAGGTTGGAGGTGTGCATCAGGCTGCCGGCCTGCTCGCGCACGGCCTCGACCACCTCGGGGTTGCAGTGACCCACCGAGCAGACCGAGATGCCGGCGAGGAAGTCGAGGTACTCGTTGCCCTCCGCATCCCAGAGCGAGGTCCCCTCGCCGCGCACGAACTCGACCGGGGCGCGCTTGTAGGTGCGCATCAGGTAGCGCTCCTCGAGCGCCTGCAGGTCGGTCAAGTTCATGGCGTCACCATCGTGCCGATGCCGGCATCGGTGAAGAGCTCGACCAGCAACGAGTGCGGCTTGCGGCCATCGATGATGTGGGCCGACTGGGCGCCTCCCCGGATCGCGTCGACGCAAGCGCCGAGCTTGGGCCGCATGCCGCCCTCGATCCCAGCCAGTTGCTCCTCGACCTCCTCGACCGTGGCCCGCGAGATCAGCGAAGCCTCGTCATCGGCATCGGCGCGCCAGCCCTCGACGTCGGTGAGGAAGATCGCCTTGTGGGCGCCGAGCGCCGCGGCGACCTTGCCTGCCGCCTCGTCGGCATTGACGTTGTAGGCCTGGCCATCGCGGTCCGAAGCGGATGAGGCGATCACCGGGATGTAGTCGGCAGCGATGTGGTTGAGCACGTCGACGTCGACCCGCTCGATCGAGCCGACGAAGCCGACCTGCTCGGCGTTGGCCACCGGGGCCACCTCGAACATCGAGCCGTCTGAGCCGGAGAGCCCGACCGCCGGTTGGCCATGGCGGTTGAGCCGCTGCACGATGTCGGCGTTGAGCTTGCCGACCAGCACCATCTGGGCAACCTCGACCGTCTCCGCGTCGGAGACGCGCAGGCCCTCGTGGAAGCGCACCTCCATGCCGAGCCGGTCCATGTGCTCGGTGATCTCCGGCCCGCCGCCGTGGATGACGATCGGGTTCATGCCGACGTACTTGAGCAGGACGACGTCGGTGGCGAAGGCCTCGCGCAGCTCTTCCTCGCGCATTGCGGCGCCGCCGTACTTGATCACCACGGTGCGGCCGTGGAACTCGCGGATGTAGGGCAACGCCTCCATCAGCGTCTCGACGCTGACTCCGGCCGCCCGCGATTGCGGCGCCTGCTCGGTCATCGCTGCCCTCCTCTACTCGACGGGGTCATGTCCCAGGGCGCGAAAACCAAGCAGGTCGGGGGATGCAGGGAGGGCGACGCGGGGAGCGCACTCTTGTGCGTGACCCGCGGCAACCGACCGAAGACCCCGAGATGCGCCGGTTTGCAGCGTCCTGGATTCATGTCGTGTACTCGGCGTTGATCCGCACGTACTCGTAGCCAAGATCGGAGAACCAGACATGGGCGGAGTGCTCGCCGCGGTCGAGGCGCAAGCCGATCTCTGCTTCCGCCACCTCCTCACCCAGCTCGGCGTTGTCGATCGCCTCGGCGCCGATCTCTTCCAGGTCCTCACCGGCGAGCGCCATGCCGGCGGCCTGGGCGATCCGGCCCCAGTTGGGGTCACGGCCGAAGAGCGCCGTCTTGACCAGGGGTGAGTTGGCGATCGCCCGCGCCACCCGCTCCGCCTCCGCCTGCGAAGCGGCGCCGTCGACCTGGACCCGCCCGACCCGCGAGGAGCCCTCGCCGTCGGCGACTACCTCGAGTGCCAACTGGGTAAGCACCGCCTCGAGCAAGCCGCCCGGCAGCGGCGCGCCAGCAGTGCCGGTCGCCTGCAGGAGCAGGGTGTCGTTGGTGCTCATCTGGCCGTCCACGGTGATCCGCTCGAAGGAGGCATCGTTGGCGACGCGCAGCGTCGCGTCGGGGTCCTCGACCACGGCGTCGGTCTGCACAAAGCAGAGCATCGTCGCCATGTTGGGCTGGATCATGCCGCCGCCCTTGGCCTGAGCGGAGAGCGTGACGCCACCGGCACGCAGCGTGCAGCGCTTGGACCAGCGATCGGTAGTGAGAATCGCATCGGAGAAGGCTGCGGCGCCGGACTCCGAGAGCTGCCCAGCAGCGTCGCCGATGCCGCCTAGCACCGCCTCGATCGGCAGCGGCACGCCGATCACGCCGGTCTCGGCGACGGCGACGCTCTCGGGCCGCAGGCCGAGCTGCGCCGCTGCCTCGTCGCACATCGCCAGCGCGTCGGCGTAGCCCTGCTCGCCGGTCTCGGCGTTGGCGTTGCCGGCATTGACCACTGCCGCGCGGATCGCCCCCCGCTCACAACGCTTGCGGCAGACGCGCACCGGCGCCGCCGCCGAGGCATTGCGAGTGAGCAGGACCGCCGAGCTGACCCGCTCGACATCACAGACGAGCAGGCCGATGTCGGTCTTGCCGCCGCCCTTGAGGCCGCAGTGAGCGGCGCCGGCGCGAAAGCCCGGGGGCAGCTGAGCGGGGTCGAGCTCCTCGACCCCGGGTGGCGGAGTGACCCAGCGCGATTTGAAGAATCCGTCGCTCACAGGAGCCCCGCCGTCTCCTCGAGGCCGAGCATCAGATTGAGGTTCTGCACTCCCTGGCCCGACGCCCCCTTCCAGAGGTTGTCGATCGCCGAGAAGGCGAGCACCCGGCCGCGCTCCTCGACCGTGACGTAGACGTGGCACTCGTTCGTGTCGCGCACGTCACGGAGCCCGGGTGGGCCATCGACGACGTGAACGAAGGGCTCATCGGCGTAGCGCTCGCGGTAGAGCGCCTGCAGCTCCTCCTTGCCGAGCGGCTCGCCGATCTGCGCAAAGCATGTGGTCAGCTCGCCTTGGTCGAGCGGCAACAGGTGCGGCACGAAGACAACTGGCGCCGGACTGCCCAGCGCCGCCAGCTCCTGTTCGATCTCCGGCCGGTGGCGATGCCCCTCGGTCTTGTAGGCGAAGGCGTTCTCGTCCATCGACACGTAGTGCATCGCGTCGCCACCGCCGCGGCCAGCACCGGAGACACCCTGCTTGGCGTCGATGACCACGTCGGTGAGCAGGCCCCTCTCGGCCAGCGGCGCCAAGGCAAGCACGCTCGCCGTCGGGTAGCAGCCCGGCGTGGCGACGAGCTTCGCCTCGCGCAGCTCGTCGCGGTACATCTCGGTCAGCCCGTAGACGCCGGTGCCGAAGAGATCCGCCGCGCCGTGCTCGCCGTACCAGCGCTCGTAGGTGGCCAGGTCGCGCAGCCGGAAGTCGGCGGAGAGATCGACGACGAGGACGCCCGCGGCGCGCAGCGCAGCGACGGTCGGGGCGGCGGCACCGTGCGGGTAGGCGACGATCGCTGCATCGATCCCCTCGATGCGGTCGAGATCCAGCTCGGTCAGCTCCAGCGGCACCCGGTAGCGCGGGTAGAGCCGGTCGAGCCGCGTACCGGCATCGCTGCGCGAGGTAACCGCAACCAGCTCCAGCTGCGGGTGGCGCCAGACGATCTGCGCGGCGAGGGCGCCGGTGAAGCCAGAGGCGCCGGCAACCAGCACCCGCGCGGCGGGGCTCCCTTTGAGCGGTTGCTTGACGATGTCAGCCACGCAGCTCACCGCCGATCTTCTGCAGCTCGACCTCGATCGCGGCGCGCAGCGGGGCGACCTCGTCATCGCTGAGCGTACGGTCGTCGGCGCGGAACTGGAGCCGCAGGGCGACGCTCTTACGGCCCTCGCCGACCTGCTCGCCCTCGTAGAGATCGAAGACCTCGGCGCTGCGCAGCAGGGCCCCACCGCCAACGAGCACCGCCTCGCGCAGATCCGCCGCCGGCAACGTGTCAGGCACGACGACAGCCAGGTCCTGGTTGATGGCCGGAAAGGTGGTGACATCGTCAAAGGTCTCCTCGCCGGCGCCGGCCGCGGCGATCAACGCTGCCAGATCGAGCTCAAAGGCGACGGCCGTATCGAGATCCCAGGCGCGAGCGACAAGCGGATGCAGCTCGCCAAGCCAACCGGCGGACGTGCCGGCGATGGTGACCCGAGCCGAACGACCGGGATGCAGGAAGGGCTCCTCGGCCGGCTCGCAAACGACCTCGGCGCCGAGCTGCCCGGCAAGCGCTTCCAATGATCCCTTGAGCGCGAAAAAGTCCGCCGGATCGCCGTCGCCGCGCCAAGACTTGGCGACCAGCGGCCCCACGGCGAGACCGCCGACCCGGTGTGGCTCGTGATCGGGGGGCAGCCGCTCGCCCGGAAAGCCTCCGGCAAGCGGCACGCCCACACTGCCGTCAGCGGGCAGGTAGACGCGGCCCGACTCGAAGAGGGCGACGGCTTCGGCGCCACGGGCGAGGTTGCGCTGGGCGATGTCCAGCAGCGAGCCGAGCAGCGTCGTGCGCATTACGGATTGATCCTCGGAAAGTGGGTTGGAGAGCACAACCGGCTTGGCTCGCGGGTCGTCCTTGGGAATCCGCAGCCGGCCCGCCTCGCCGGGGTCGGTGAAGCTCCAGCCGACGACTTCGTCGAAGCCGAGATCGCGCATCGCGTCCTCAGCCCGCCGCCTCAGGCGCTGCTCGCGCCTCAGGCCACCGACCCGCTCACCGACCGCCGGCAGGGTGCTCGGCAGGTGCTCGTCGAGGCCGTGGACGCGGCCAACCTCCTCGATCAGGTCGACCTCGCGGGTGATGTCGTAGTGGCGATCGGGCGGCACGGTCACCTCGAGGTCCTCGCCGCTCGACTCAACCCCGAAGCCGAGCCGCTGCAAGTAGGCGACCTGATCGGCCTGCTCGATCTCCATGCCGAGCAACCCCTCGACCCGGGCGCCACGCAGGGTCAGATGGCGCGCCTCCGGAATCTCCGCGGCGACATCAATCGTGCCCGGCACCAGCTTTGCGCCGCAAAGCTCGACCATCAAGCGTGAGGCGATCTGCTGCGCCCGCAGGCAGAGCTCGGGGTGCAGCTGCTTCTCAAAGCGCGAGGAGGCCTCCGAGCGCAGGCCCAGCAAGCGCGAGGTGCGCAGGATGTTGGTGCCGTTCCAGTTGGCCACCTCGAGTAGGACGCTGGTGGTCTCCGCTGCGACCTCGGAAACCTGCCCCCCCATGATCCCGGCGATGCCCGAGGGGCCGTTGCTGTCGCAGACGAGAACGGTCTCGGCATCGAAGCTGCGCTCGACGTCGTCGAGCGTCTTCATCTTCTCGCCATCCGCTGCAGCGCGAACCGTCAGCGCGCCGTCCGGCACCTTGTCGAGGTCGAAGGCGTGCAGCGGCTGCGCGGTGAGCAGCATCACGTAGTTGGTGATGTCGACGATGTTGTTGATCGGGCGCTGCCCGGCGGCGGTGAGGCGTGCTTGCAGCCAGACCGGCGAAGGCGCGATCGTCACATCGGTGAAGACACGGGCGGTGAACCGTGGACAGAGCTCGGGGACTTCCACCGCGACCGAGGCGTAGTCGCCAACCTCGCCTTCGCCCTGCGCGAGGGCGTCCTCTGCCCAGGGCTCGACCGCGAGCGGGGCGCCGCTGATCGCGTGCACCTCGCGGGCGACGCCGTAGACGCCGAAGCAGTCGACCCGGTTCGGCGTCACCTCAAACTCCAGCACCGGCTCGGCGATCGGCAGCACCTCGGCCAGGGGCGTGCCCGGCACCAACCCGTCGTCCTCGAGCACCATGATCCCGGGCGGGCCCTCCCCCAGGCCGAGCTCCGAGGCGGCGCAGATCATCCCCGCCGAGCGCACGCCGCGCAGCTTCGCTTCGCCGATCTCGTGCCCACCCGGCATCGTCGCCCCGGGCAGGGCGACGGGCACGGTCTGTCCTGCCGCCACGTTGGGCGCCCCGCAGACCACGGTGCGCTCGCCATCGCCGGTGTCGAGCGTGCAGACCCGCAGCCGATCGGCGTTGGGGTGCGGCTCGGCGCTCAGCACCTTGCCGACGACGAAGTTCTCCGCCGAGGGCGGGCCGACCGTGCCAACCCGCTCGACCTCGGTGCCGGTCATCGCCAGCCGCTCAGCGAGCTCGCTCGGCTCGATGGCGGGATCGCAGTACTCGCGCAGCCACGAGTAGGGCACCTTCATGAGAACTGCTCCAGCACTCGCACGTCGTTGTCGAAGAAGCGCCTCAGATCCGGCACGCCATGGCGCAGCATCGCGATCCGCTCGACCCCCATGCCGAAGGCGAAGCCCTGCACCCGCTCGGGGTCATAGCCGTTGCGCTCAACGAAGCCGAGCACGTTGGGGTCGACCATGCCGGCGCCGCCCACCTCGATCCAACCGATGCCCTTACAGAGAGTGCAGCGCGTGCCATCGCCCAGAGTGCCCGTCCCCTCGCACTGGAAGCAGGAGACGTCGAACTCGACGCTGGGCTCGGTGAAGGGGAAGAAATGCGGCCGCATGCGCGCCTCGCGGCCATGGCCGAAGATCGCGACGAGCATCTCGGTCAGCGTTCCCTGCAGGTCGGCAAGCGTGATTCCCTCACCGATCGCCAGGCCCTCGACCTGGTGGAACATCGGGCTGTGGGTGGCGTCAGAGTCGCGCCGGTAAACCTTGCCGGGGGCAATCATGAAGATCGGCGGCGCCTGCGCCTCCATGCTACGCACCTGCACGGGAGAGGTGTGCGTGCGCAGCAGCACCTCCGGGTCGGACTGCACGTAGAAGGTGTCCTGGAGCATGCGCGCCGGGTGCCCGGGCGGGTGGTTGAGCGCCGTGAAGTTGTAGTAGTCGTGCTCGACCTCCGGGCCCTCCATCACCCGGTAGCCGAGACCGACCATCACGTCCTCAATCTGGCGCGTGGTGCGGGTGATCAGGTGGATGTGGCCGACCCGCCGTGGCGGCGCGCCGGGCAGGGTGACGTCGATGCGATCCCCGGCGAGCTGCGTCTCGAGCTCGCCGGCGTCGAGCGTCGCGGCGCGCGACTCGATCAACCCCTCGAGCTCCTTGCGGGCCTGGTTGGCGGTGGCACCGACCTTGCCTCGCTCCTCAGCAGGCAGCTCGGCGATGCCACGCAGGATCGTGGTCAGCTCAGCTTTGCGCCCGAGGTAGCGGACGCGCAACTCCTCCAGCTCCACGGTGGCCGGCGCCGCCTCGATCGCCGCCGCGGCCTCAGCCCTGATCTCCTCGATCCGATCAAGCCCTCCGTCAATTGCCATCAGCGGCCTCCGGCATGGCGGGCGACGATATCCGCTCGGCGCAAATTGCGGCAACAGCGGCGACGTTGAGCGACTCCGCGCCAGCGGGCCGCAGCAGGATCGTCACCTGGCTCTCGCACTCGGCCAGCACCTCGGCAGGCAGCCCATCGCGCTCCGCGCCAAGGCAGATCGTCGCCGCCCCCTCGAGGCCGGCAAGCGGAGCGCCACCGTGGGCCACCAGCCCCGCCCGCGGCGCCGGCGTCTCGGCGACACCTGCGCGCAGCAGCGGCTGGCCGAAGATCGAGCCCATGCTCGCCCGCACCGCCTTGGGCGAGTAGGGATCGGCGCAACCGGGGCCGAGCACGAGCACGCCATCGAGCAGCGCATGGGCCGTGCGGACGATCGCGCCGACATTGCCGGGATCGCCGACCCCATGCAGGTAAACGCAGCGCCCTCCAGCCCGCCCGGCCCAGTGCCGTGGCCAGACGCCGATCGCCCGCGTACCCGAGCCAAGGCTCGAGACGCCAGCGAGCAACTCGGGCTCGACCTCTTCGCCGCCCAGGCCGCTGCCAGCAGCGACGAGCAGGAAGCGCGGCTCCACCCCGGCGGCGAGGCCAGCCTCAACCAGGTCCTCGCCCTCGGTGAAGAAGGCAGCCTCGCGCTCGCGGTGCTTGCGCTCGTGCAGTTTGCGCACCAGCTTCAGCTTCTCGTTGTGGGGGCTCTCGATCATCGTTTGCGTTCGACTCGTTTTCTTTTCTTCTCGCTCATACCTTCTCCTGGAACAAAAAAGCGGGCCGTAAAACGGCCCGCCCGGGAAAGTGGAGTGATGGCTGCGGCTAGGCGGCCGCACCCTCCCGGGCTAGCTCCACGAATCGGCGGAAGGCATCGCGGTCGTGGACCGCGATGTCGGCCAGCATCTTGCGGTTCACCTCGACCCCGGCCTCGCCGAGGCCGTGGATCAGTTCGGAGTAGCTCATGCCCTCCAGCCGCGCGGCGGCATTGATGCGGGTGATCCACAGTCGGCGGAACTCGCGCTTGCGGTTGCGCCGGTCGCGGTAGGCGTACATCCCCGAACGCTGCACCTGCTCTTTGGCGAAGCGGTAGGAGGAATGCTTGCGGCCGTAGTAGCCCTTGGCTTCCTTGAGCACCTTGCGGCGCTTCTTGCGCGCGTGAACGGAGCGCTTTACGCGGCTCACTTGCCGCCCCCAAGCAGGTTGCGGACCGTCTTCGTGTCGGCCGGGGAGATCTCCACCGGCCGTGCCATGCGCCGCTTGCGTTTCGGCGACTTCTTCTCGAGGATGTGGCTCGAGTAGGCCCGCCGACCGCGCAGCTTGCCGGTAGCGGTCTTGCGGAAGCGCTTCTTAGCGCCAGAGTGGGTCTTCATCTTGGGCACGGGGTCGCTATTGAAGCAGACGGACGTGCCTGGGCGCTGGCCCTCCCGGCGGTGACAGGCGAGACGCAGGGTACTGTGGCGCCGCATGCGCATCGTCTACGTGGTCGGAACGCGGCCCAACTTCGTCAAGACGGCCCCGGTGATCGCCGCCCTGCGTGAGCGTCTCCCTAGAGGGCGGCACGCGATCGTCCACACCGGCCAGCACTACGACCGACTGATGTCGGCGGTCTTCCTCGAGGAGCTGGGCGTGCCGGCGCCCGACCACATGCTCGAGGTCGGCTCGGGCAGCCACGCCGAGCAGACCGCGCGGGTGATCGAGCGCCTGGAGCCGGTGCTACTCGAGGAGCGGCCCGACCTGGTGATTGTTCCGGGCGACGTCAACTCGACCCTGGCCGCGGCCCTGACGGCAGCCAAGCTGCAGATCCCCGTCGCCCACATCGAGTCGGGCCTGCGCAGCTTCGACCGCACGATGCCCGAGGAGCTCAACCGGATCGTCACCGACCAGCTCTCCGACCAGCTCTTCCTGCACAGTGCCGAGGCGGCCGAGAACCTGCGCGCCGAGGGCATTGCCGAGCAGCGCCAGCACTTCGTCGGCAACACGATGATCGACACGCTGGTGGCGCTCGAAGAGCGCTTCCGCGCTGCCGGAGCCGCGGCGCGGCTGGGCGTCGAGCCGGGCTCCTACCTGCTCGTCACCCTGCACCGGCCGGCGCTGGTCGACGGGCCCCTGTTGCCCGAGACGATCGAGCGCCTGGCGGCGCTCGCCGGCGAGATGCCAGTCGTCTTCCCCGTCCATCCCCGCACCCGAGCGATGATGGAGGCGGCCGAGTCCGAGCGCCCTGGCCTGCTGCTCTCAGAGCCGCTCGGCTACCTCGACTTCCTCTCGTTGCTAGCCGAAGCCGGCGCGGTGCTCACCGACTCGGGGGGCATTCAGGAGGAGACGACCTACCTCGGCACCCCTTGCTTCACCCTGCGCGACAACACCGAGCGACCGGTGACGATCGCGGCCGGCACCAACACGCTGCTCGGCCTTGACCCGGCGGCGATCGCCACGATCCCGGCGCTGCTTGCTGAGCGTCCGGCCGAGCGCCCTGAACCGCCACCCCTCTGGGACGGCCACGCAGCAAAGCGAATCGCCGAGATCGTCACGAGCTAGAGGCTCAGCTCAGGGCCTCAGCGTCGCGCAAAGGGGTCGATGTAGAGGTCATCAACCTGCCACTCACCCTTGCTGTCGAGCGGCGTGATCTTGATCTGAATCGCACTCGGGATCAACGTGCCAACGATCGTCGAGAGGGTGAGGACGGTCGACATCGGCTGGGTCGGCGCCCAGTCGGAGCTCGCGGTGACCGTGCTCACCGCTTTCGTCCGCAGCAAGCCGAGCAACTTGTAGGTCGCTTCGACCCGCAGACGCGAGGAGGGGTCCCCCGTGTTGCGGGCGAACATGCGGAAGACCGGCGTGTCGAGCGACATGCAGACCGCAGGACTGACGGCCGAGCTGCCACCGGGCAGGTAGAGGGATTGAGAATCAGTGCCCCCGTTGAGGTAGAAGCTCTCGTTGCCGCCGACCGGGCTTGCCCCACCCCTCAGCGTCCAGCCCTGGGCACCGGCCTCAAAGCCACCGTCGGGACCGAGCACGTAGTTGCGACTGTCGCCCCATGGCTTGAACACTTGCTGGGCACCTGAGTACGAGCACGCCTTGGCGGAACCGGCGGCAAGCAGGACCGCCATCAGGGAGATGGCAGCGAGAGCCATGAGCCTCATGCCGGCACCACGGGGAAAGATCGAGCTGAGCTTCATTCGGGCAAACCTCCTCGTCGCAGGCCAAACAGCCTGGTCGTTCAACCAAGCTGGCAGTTGAGCCATCTCGTGCCGAAACACGAGACCTCTGACTTTGCGCCCCTGCCTCGCGACAGGTTTGCCCTTATTCAGCTGACTTATGTGTGGAGGCGACCATCGCCCAAAGTCGCTGGAAAGTGAAGGAATTTCGAACAAATGTCCACAAAACTAGGCGTTTTTCGAGCAGCTCACGCACGGACAGCGTGCAAGCTTCAACCGCTTTGCGCATAGGCCGATAGGAGATGGGCAGCCGCTAGAGCCGCTGCAAGACACATGGCCACCACCACAAATACGCGCGAGCTCGAGCAGCTGTTCGCTCAGGGCAGGGCCCGCGCCGTGCTGCCGGCGCACGGCCGCGAGCGTCTGGTCGAGGTCGGCGCCGCGCTCGGCTTTCTGCTCACGGCGATCGCGATGGCCGTGCTGGTCCCCTCAGTGCGCAGCGTCGACCTGGCCACACTGGCAATCCTCGCCGTCGCCTACTTCATCGCCTGTCAGGCCCAGTTCGACATCGCCGACGGCTACACGGTGCCAACCGAGCTGGTGCTCGTGCCGATGCTCTTTCTCCTCCCCACGCCGGCCGTACCCCTGATCGTCAGCGCCTGCTGGGCGCTGGGACGAATCGTCGACTACAGCACGGGCCGCACGAGCATCTACCGCGTCTTTCACGTCTTCGGCGACTGCTGGCACGCCGTCGGGCCGGCGGCTGTACTGATCGTCGCCGGCGCCCAGGTCTTTGCCTGGTCGGAGTGGCCGATCTACGCCTTCGCGCTCCTCGCCCAGTTCGGATTCGACTTTGCTGCGACAACGCTGCGCGCGCACCTGATCGACGGCTCCTCACCTCGCGAGGAGCTGCGCCTGCTCGCTCCGGTCTACGCGCTGGATGCCGCCCTTGCGCCAATCGGCCTGCTCGTCGCCTACGCGGCGATTGAGCTTGGACCCGCCGTCTGCCTGCTCGCCATCCCGCTCGCTGCCGTTCTCGCCGTGCTCTCGCGCGAGCGGGAGACGCGGATCGAACAGGCGCTTGAGCTGAGCGCCGCGTACCAGGGGACTGCGCTGCTGCTCGGCGACGTGGTCGAGGCCGACCATGCCTATACCGGCAGCCACAGCCGCGACGTGGTCGAGCTCTCGCTCGCGGTCAGCGACCAGCTCGGACTCGACCTCGAGCAGCGCCGCAACGTGGAGTTCGCGGCCCTGCTGCACGATGTCGGCAAGATCGCCGTGCCCCAGGAGATCATCGACAAGCCCGGCGCGCTCGACGACGAGGAGTGGGAGATCATGCGTCGCCACACGATCGAAGGCGAGACGATGCTCAACCGCGTCGGCGGTGTCCTCGCCGAGGTCGGCCGCATCGTCCGCTCCTCCCACGAGCATTACGATGGCAGCGGCTACCCCGACGGCTTGGCCGGCGAGCAGATCCCGATCGAGGCCCGCATCGTCACCTGCTGCGATGCCTTCAGTGCAATGACGACGACGCGGTCGTATCGCAAGGCGATGTCGGTCGAGGCGGCGGTTGCCGAGCTGCATGCATGCTCTGGGACGCAGTTCGACCCGGAGGTGGTGCGAGCGTTGGTGGCGATTGCCTAGAAGGAAGTTCGCTGGCTCTCAAGCAGCAGCGGCGTCGTCGTCCCCAGAGGGGTCGTCAGCCGGCTTTGCCTCGTCCTCGGCCGGCTTTGCCTCGTCCTCGGCTTTGGCGGCCTCTTTGCCCGGCGCCAGCAGCATGCTCATGTTGCGACCTTCCTGTAGCGGCTGGGACTCGATCACGGCGAGGCCGTCGAGGTCCTCGAAGAGACGTTGCAACAGAGCCCGGCCACGCTCGGGGTGGGCCTGCTCGCGGCCGCGGAACATGATCGTGATCTTGACCTTGTCCTGATGGCGCAGGAAGCGCTCGACGTGGCCCTTCTTGGTCTCGTAGTCGTGGTCGGCGATCTTCGGCCGCAGCTTGATCTCGCGGATGTTGACCTGCTGCTGGTGCTTGCGGGCCTGCTTCTGCTTCTGCTCTTGCTCGTACTTGTACTTCGAGTAGTCGAGCAGGCGGGTGACCGGCGGTTTCGAGTTGGGCGCCACCTCGACCAGGTCGAGGTCGGCCTCCTGGGCGCGTTTCAGCGCCTCGTTGATCTCGACCACACCAAGCTGCTCGCCGTCGGCCCCGATCAAGCGGACCTTGGGCACGCGGATCCGCTCGTTGATCCGAGTCGTGTCGCGCTCTGGGGGGCGCCGATCGAACCTACGCGGGACCGGCACTAGTGAAAGGAGAGGTGGTGCTTCAAGTGGACGAGGGATCGAAAGGCGGGCACGGGACGCTCAGCGGCGGCGCGAGGTGTTTGGCGTGCCTGCGTTCAAGTGTCCGCAGTATAGACAGAGGCCGGCGCGCTTAGGGCGAGCGTTCAGCCGGACTCGCTCTCGGCGCGCACTCGGGCGGCGAACTCGGCGACCGGCATCGTCCCCAACTCGCCGTCCCCGTGGGATCGCACAGCGACGCCGCCGACCTCCTGCTCGCGGTCGCCGACGACCAACATGTAGGGGTAACGGCCCAGCTCCGCGTCGCGGATCTTCTTTCCGACCGACTCCGAACGGGGGTCGACCTCGACCCGCACACCGGCCTCGCGCAGCTCGGCGGCGACCCGCTCGGCGTACGCGTTATGCGGGTCGGAGACCGGCAGGACGATCGCCTGCATGGGCGCCAGCCAGACCGGGAAACGGCCGGCGTAGTGCTCGATGAGGATTCCGGCGAAGCGCTCCATCGAGCCGAGCAGGGCGCGGTGGATCATCACCGGCCGCTGCTGGACGTCGTCGGCGTCGGTGTAGGAGAGGTCGAAGCGCTCGGGCATGAAGAAGTCGACCTGGCAGGTGCCGCATTGCCAGGAGCGGCCCAGCGCGTCGGTGACGTGGAAGTCGATCTTCGGTCCGTAGAAGGCACCGTCACCGGGGTTGAGCTGGTGCTCGCGGTCCTGGCGCTCGAGCGCGCCGCGCAGCGCCTCCTCGGCCTGCGCCCACTGCTCGTCAGTGCCGATCGACTTCTCCGGCCGGGTCGAGAGCTCGACCCGCACGTCCTCGAAGCCGAAGCGTGCATAGAGCTCGTCGATCGCCTCGCAGACAGAGCCGACCTCATCGACGACCTGCTCCGGCGTGCAGTAGACGTGGGCATCGTCCTGGGTGAAGGCGCGCACCCGCAGCAGGCCGTGCAGGACACCCTCGCGCTCGGCCCGGGAAACCTGGCCGAACTCGGCGATGCGCAGCGGCAGCTCGCGGTAGGAGTGGCGCTCGGCGCCGAAGACGAGGCAGGCCCCGGGGCAGTTCATCGGCCGCAGCGCGTACTCGCGCTCGCCCGACTCGGTGAAGTACATGTTCTCGCGGTAGTTGTCCCAGTGGCCGGAGCGGTGCCAGAGCTCGACGTCCATCACCTCGGGCGTCTTGATCTCCTCGTAGCCGCGCTTGCGAAGCTGGGCCTGGACCTCGGCCTCGATGAGGCGCAGCAGAGTCGTGCCGTTGGCCAGCCAAAAGGGCATTCCGGGCGCCTCCTCGCGCAGCATGAAGATGCCGAGCTGGGGGCCGAGGCGGCGGTGGTCGCGCTTCTTCGCCTCCTCGATTCGCTCGAGGTGGGCAGCGAGGTCCTTCCTGGAGAAGAAGGCGGTGCCGTAGATGCGGGTCAGCATTTGGCGCGACTCGTCGCCGCGCCAGTAAGCGCCGGCCAGCGAGTTGAGCTTGATCGTCTTGATCCGCCCGGTCGAGGGACCGTGGGGGCCGCGGCAGAGGTCCTCGAAGGGGCCGTTGCGATAGAGCGAGACGGTCTCGACCCCTTCGCCCACGATCAGGTCGCGGATCAGCTCGACCTTGTACTCCTCGCCTTGGCCCTCAAAGATTTCGATCGCCTCGGCGACAGGCACGTCACGACGCTCGAAGGGCTCATCGGCCTCGATGTGGGCCCGCATCGCCACCTCGATCTTCTCCAGGTCGGCGTCGGTCACCTTGACCCCCTCGGGGAAGTCGAAGTCGTAGTAGAAGCCATCTTCGATCGCCGGCCCGATCGTCACCTTGGTGCCGGGGTAGAGCTCCTGCACCGCCTCGGCCATCACGTGGGCGGCGTCGTGGCGGATCAGGGCGAGCGCCCCGGGGTCGCGGTCGGTGAGGATCGCGATCTCGGCCCCATCGGGCAGCGGCGCCGCGAGGTCGCGCAGCTCGCCATCAACCTTGATCGCCAGGGCGGCCTTGGCCAGCCCGGGGCCGATCGCCGCAGCGGCATCAGCACCGGTGGCGCCACCAGCCAGCTCCAACGGCTCCCCGTCGGGCAACTTGACGGTGATCTTTTGGGTGGCCGCCTCGATGGAGGCCATGCTACGCGGCGCCGCCCATCCCTGACTTCGTCTTTTGTGCTCCATATGCCCCCACAAAGACGAAGTCAGCCGGGTTAGGGGGCGCCTTGGCGGGCTTGGCGGACGGCGATTAGGGGGCAGGGGCTGGGGCCCTGGACGGGGGCGGTTCGTTCCCAGAGCGTGTAAGGAGACGCGGTGCGCGTACGGCGGAAGCCGGGGAACGGTGACTCCCCGTCGTTCAATTCGACGATCACGAAGCGCACGCCGGGCGGCGGCTTGGCATCTGCTTCCTCTGCCGATTCGATGCAGACGCGGCCGCCGCGCAGCTCCCAAGCGACGTAGGAAGTGCCGTGTTCGTCATTGAGCAACTGACGTGAGGCGAGCACCAGGGTTGGCCCCTCTCCAACATCGGTGCGCAGGCCGGTAAGCGCTGGGGTGTAGGAGGTCGGGCCGACCGGCGCGTTGGCCAACGCCAACAGCGAGCAGCCACCGGCTGCCAGCAGGTAGAGCCAGGCGACCGGGCGGCGCAGCAAGGGCAGGACGATGGCCAGGGCGGCGATCGGAGCACCGATCTCGATCGCCTTGGCGGCCGTGTAGGGCGTGCCGCCGAGGCGGGCCGCCGCGTAGGCGAGTGCTGCGGCGGCAAGGCCGGCAATGAGCGCCGTCTCACGACGGCGCCAGGCGAGCCCCGCCCCGTAGACGAGCAGGATCGCGGCGAAGGCCGCGCCGAGGTAGTAGCCGAACGCCGGCACTACCCCGTCGCCGGGGCTGAGGCGGAAGTCGCCCGAGGGCCAGATCCCCAGCGCCTCGAAAGGCGAGACCTGGCCGAAGAGGTTGCCGAGGCCGGGGCCGTTGGGGTCGAAGGTCTCGAACTGCTGGAAGTCGATCATGCGGCCGATCTCGGGGGCGATCAAGACAGCGAAGAGAAGGACGGCGTACAGCGCTGCGCGCCAGGCGGCGGGGCCCGTCGCGACTGCAGGGGGGCCTGCGGGCGGGGGCTGCGCCTCCGTTCTCGGCCCCCCTGCATCCGCGCCACCCGCCGACAGGCGGAATCGGCTGATGGCGTATTCCGTTGCCGCCCAGATGACTGCGGCGCCGAACAGCCAGATGAGGCCGGGGAAGCTGTAGGTGTAGACGCTGCCGGCGGCGAGGACGGCTGCCGGGATAAATCGGAGCTGGAGCTGGCGCCATTCGGGGTTATGGGACGACTCGCGCAGGGCGAGGACGAAGGCGAGGAAGACGAGGGCCTGCATGGTCTCCTTGAAGGCGCCCTGGGCGAAATAGGAGGCGACCATGTAGGTGAGGCCGACAACTAGCGCCGCCGGGATGCTCAGGAGCGCTGGCTGGTCGCGGAAGGCAGCCAGAGCGGTGAGTGAAGCGAGCACCGCGACCGCCACCGTCAAGCCGCTGAAGCCTTGCACGAGACCGATGCCGAGGCCCTCGTGCAGAGCGACCACGATGGCGTGGGGACCGAGTGGGTAGCCCTGATGCAGAAGCTGCGAGCCGTGGTCGGCGGCAAGCCGATCGGTGGCCAGCAGGTGCTGGGACATATCCGGGTTGAAGCTCGTCCCGAGGATTCCGAAGTGGCCCTCGGCGATGAACGGCAGCGCGGTCGCGACCAAGGCCAGCAGGGCAACCGGCGCGCCCACCCGCAACGCCTCTCTTCCACCTTCCAGGCGACCCCAGAGGTAGACGATCGCCGCAACGACGAAGGCGAGCACCACCGCGGCCGAGCTGGCGCCGCCACCGGGCAACCTCACCGTCCCCCAGCAGATCGCGCAAAGCAGGGCCAAGCCGACAGCCGGTGCCAGCCACGACCAGCGCCGCACCCCGCAGAGGCCGACCGCCGCCTGCCCGATCGCCAGCGAGGCGCCACAGACGGCGATCACGGCTGCATAGGTCCCGACCACGAGGCCGCGAGCCTAGAGGACTCGCCTACCGCCGAAGCCTCGGGTCGCGCGGGCGCAAACGGTGGAGTTTGCCGACTAACTTCTCAATTACTCATATAGATTGCCGGGCAATCGACCTCTGGATGGACTGATGCAATCCACAAAGCTTCTGCTTGTCTCGATCGTCGGCGTGCTCGCGATGCTGGCGCTCAATCCCACGGGAGCGCTCGCCCTCGACTACGACTGCGAAGACTTCGCCTCGCAGGAGGAAGCGCAGGAATACCTGCTGCCCGGCGACCCATACGGCCTCGATGGCGACGACGACGGCGTCGCTTGTGAGGACCTGCCCTCGGAAGGGGGTGGTGGTGGCGGGCCATCCGAACCACCTCCACCGCCACCCCAGCTGGACAAGGACGTTGCGCGGGCAGCGGCCGAGGATGCCGCAGCGTCGTTTATACGCCGCAGCCAGCACCTCGACACCAAGGCCTTCAAGGGCTGTCGCCGCAAGGCCCTCCAGCGTGTCAACTGTCGTTTCCTTGCTCACGGCGAGAGCAGCGCCGGCCAAATCTCGTGTCGCTTCAAGGTCTCGGTCGAAGGCACCAACGAGAGCCACTCGGCCGAGGTTGGCCGCGTGACCTGCCACACCAAGCAGCCACGGCTCAGCTACAGCCGCGCCAGGCAGGCCCTACGCCGCGCCGCGATCGACCTCGCCGGCAGACCGGTACCACTCGACATCAGCCGCCTCAGCCCATCCAAGTTCTGGGCCTGGACCGAGTGGTCCACCCAGGCCGCCCCGGGCTCGACCGTGGTCGAGACGTGCTACGCGGAGCTGACGGCCGAACTGCGCAGCGACTCGTTGCGCATCCGCAGGCCCGTCCTCGAATGCAAGGAGGAGCCGGCATCCGCCGCCTAGACTGGCGGCTATGCCGCCATGCGGGGACGATGGGCGCTACTGGGCTCGAACCAGTGACCTCCAGCTTGTCGAGCTGGCGCTCTCCCAACTGAGCTAAGCGCCCCGGGGGCCTGAATCTAGCAGCGGCGGGCCGAGCGAAGGCCTTGGCTCAAGTCCTCCCTTGCACGAGTCGATGCAAGGGGTGCAACTTTCTCTCGAACGCGGTGTTTATCGAGACAGAGCTGAGGACTGACGAGCCAGGGAGACCGAGCTTTCTTTGGTGGCACGTCCTTCGGAAGCAAAGGGCCCCGCAAGGGGCCCTTTTCCGTTCTCGCGTGGCGAACCTCAGGCGAGCACTTGGACGATGACGGTGCGCTCACGCGGCCGGTCGTCGAAGTCGATCAGCACGAGCTGCTGCCAGGTACCCAGCGCCAGTCGCCCGTCGATCACCGGCACGGTCTCAGAGGGACCAATGATCGAAGCCCGCTGGTGGGCGTGCGAGTTGCTGTCGTGGTTGAGCCGGTTGTGCTCGTAGTCGCCCTGCGCCGGAATCAACCGCTCGAGCATCTCCCGCAGGTCGTGCACGCCGCCGGGCTCGAACTCCATCGTCGTGATCGCCGCAGTCGAGCCACGTACAAAGGCAGTCGCCTGGCCTGGATTCACCCCGGACGCTTCGACAACGCGCTGAATCTCGGCAGTGATGTCGACGACGTGGCCATCGCCCTGCGTTGAGAGGCTCAGCTCTGCCGTGTGCACGGACATGGGATCAAGGTATCCACTTGAGCAGCTGGTGCCCCTCACATGCGTCCCGAAAAATAAGGACTAGACGAATACTCAGTTAAAGAGATAGTTTTACGGCCCTGTCGGAGAACACGAAAACCAGCTTCTTCGGACCGTGGCTGCGCGCCTCGCCGATACTGGCGCTGCTAGCGGTCCTGCTCTATGCGGGTGCTGGCGGGTTTGAGGACGGCGCTTCCTTCTGGTCGGTCCTCGCCCTTGGATCGATCATTGCTGCCGCAGCCTTGAGCGCCGGCATGCTGCTCGGGTTCCTTTTTGGTCTTCCGCGCACGCTCGATCAGAGCGATTCCACCGCCCCCTTGGTCACAAACACGAACCTAGACCAGATCTCCGACTGGCTGACCAAGATCCTCATCGGCCTGGGCTTGGTCGAGCTGGGCAAGATCGCCGGCGGAGTCGACAGCCTCGCCGCGGCCGCTGTCCCGGGCTTGGGTGGTGGCGATGACGCGCATGCCTTTGCGGTCGCACTGCTGATCTACTCAGCGGTCGATGGATTCCTAGTCGGCTACCTCTGGACACGCATCATCGTCAGCCGGCGGCTCAAGGAAGCGGCTGAATACTTGGCGCGCGTGCAAGACACGGCGCAGGTGCTGAGCGCACCTCCGCCGGCAGCGCCTCCCCCTCTGCCACCCCGTCCAGGCAGCCCCGATGCCGCGAGTACAATAGGTCCATGATGTGGTCTGAGGTCGAGAATTACCGGCAGCTCGAGCAGGACTACGAAGAGGAACTGAAACGGTTCGAAAGCCTCGAGAGCGAGTATCGCGAGATAGCCGCGACCAGCTCCACAGCCGATCAAGCGCTGGAGAGGCAGTACCAGGAGCTCGCCGAAAGACGCAGTCACCTGGAAGAGACGCACGCCCACCTACGGGAGATGAGAAACCACCTCGCCCAGGTGCGCGAAGAGGCCGCCCAGAAAACTGCTCTCTGAGCTCCAGAGGCGCCCACCGGAATCGAACCGGTGTAAACGGCTTTGCAGGCCCAGGGAACCCTCACCGCCAGGTTCCGCCAGGCACGGACACGTTCTCTGAGTTGCGCTCCGGTGCGGACGAATCGCCGCGTTTCGTGACCCCATCCGTGACCCGGTTCCGTCCGTCGCCCCCCTGACTATCCAGACATGTGGTGCCTCAACACGTGGGCGATCGTCTTCGCGGTCCTTGGAGCCGCCTCGGAGCTGTTCGGCCTCGGGATGGTGGTCTGGCAGATCAAAGGTGACCGGGACCGTGCCCGGTCACTGCTCGACAAGCAGCGCGCCTGGAAACCCGAACGCCGCCCGCCTCCCCGCCGGGTGAGCGCCTCGGCCATCAGCATGCGGCCCTCCGGAATCGGCTCCTTGCAGACGGGCGGCGCCGAGCGGCACGTCGCCTCGATGTTCGCCTCCCTTGTCACCGGCCACAACCAGCTCGTCCGCGACAGCGAGGAAGCGCTCGATCAGAGGACGGGCCAACTGCTTGACGAGATCGACAAAGGCGACAAGGCGTTGCGGGACGTGTTGCGCGAGCTGCTGGGCGAGAACATCCGGCAGCGGGTGATCGGCGTGGTCGCGATCGGTGTCGGGATCGTCTTGACGATGATCGCCTCGATCCTCAGCAGCCTCGGGTAGAACCGGCGGTCCTGGTCAGACAACGACCGGGGTTACTGCACTTTCGCCTCCGCGTTCATGGGTGTGTCTGCTGAACCGCCGAACGCCTCAGCAAGTGCGGCGGCGTCCTCGCGACGTGGCTTGTGGTGCAGGTAGCGCTGCGTGGTCGAGTAGTGCTGGTGGCCCATGTAGCTCTGCACCGCGTAGGGGTCGAGCTTCTGGATCGCCGCGGTGCCGAACGCATGGCGCAGGTCGTGGAAGCGGATGCGTCGAAGCCCCGCCCCCTCCAGCGCTACATAGAAGCGCCTGCGCAGCTCGAAGTGGTCCAGGTGACCGCCAGTCTCCGAGCAGAACACGAGAGCGCCGTCGTCCGTGAAGTGCTCGCGCCCCTTTAGTGCCGCCAGGGTGTCGATCACCGCGGGCATCATCGGTACCGAACGTACCCGCTTCCCCTTCGGCACCTTCTCCCGACCGCCGGTGAAGTTGCGCCGTACGTGGATCAGGCCGGCGACGAAATCGACGCAATCCCAGCGCAATGCCAGAAGCTCGCCCTGACGCAGGCCGGTGTAGGCCGCGACCCGGTAGATCGCGGCATCCTGCGGGTTCGTGGCGGCGCTGGCGAGCAGCTCGACCTCATCGCTGTCGAGCGTGTCGAACTCGCCCGTGTAGACGACCCTCGGCCGCTCGACCACATCGGCGGACGCCGGGTTCTCCGCGAGACCCCACACTCGCTTCGCCCGCCTGAAGATGCCGTGAAGCACCGCCAGGTGGCGCACGATCGTGCGGTTGGAGAGCCTGCGCCTTCCCTCCGGCTTCTCGCCCGAAAGCAGCTTCTCCTTGTAGGCGTCGATCGCGTCCGGAGTGACCTCCTCGATCGTGAGGTCTCCGAACTCCCCGAGTAGGTAGCCGTCGATAACGCCGCGGTAATCGGCGACGGTATCGGTGTCGATCTGACGGACGTTCTCGACATAGCGCAAGAACTCGGCGGCGGCGTCGGCGAAGGTGGCACCGCTGCGGCCTGTGATCGCCCCGCGGCGCAGGTCAGTCAGCAGGGCAGCGAGCGCAGCTTCGGCCCCCTTCGGGGTGTAGTAGCCATCGGGGCAGCGGCCCGACTTCGGGACCACCCTCCCCGTCTTCGTCTTTACCGCCCAGGCGTTGCCGAGCAGTTTCTTCGCCTGGCGCCCGGACGGCAGCCTGTAACGCAGGTACCAGACAGGGCCGCGCTTGCGCTCGACAAGCTGGGCGCTACCGGTGACGTTGGCCATCAGAGCGCCCCCATCTGGTCGAGCAGGCCGACGAGGGCGGCGTGCTCTGCGACCACGCGGCCGCACTCGTTTTCGTGATCGTTGGCCTCCAGCAGCGTTTCGACAACCCGCTGCGCGTCGGGATCGGAGGCGATGATCGACCCGTACTTGATCGCCGCGATCAGCCGGTCGTAAGCGTCCGCCTCCCGCTGTTTGCGCGGCGGGTCGGCAAGGGTCTCCGGCCTCGCCAGCGATTCGACGATGGCGGCGCGACCGAGCGAGAACGTCTCCAGCAGGAAGCCGCGGCGGCGCTCCGGCGTTCGAATCGGAACGGCGCCGCTGCCCGTAGGGTTGGTGCGGGACATGGGAGCTAGGACCTCCTGTGTCTCAGGCGGCCCGCTCGTGCCTCAAACACAGCGGGTCGCCGCTTTTCTGAGGCCGGCACGTCGATACCGTTCCCGTTGCGGCCGGCCTCGGTTCCACTGAGCCGGTCGCCACGGGGCCGGCGTCTCCAGCGCGCGGCCCCACTTATGTCTGGACGGACCGTAGACGATCTCTCAGTGGGTCGCAACCGCGGCGCGGTCTGAGCCAGATCGCGGACGCCGCGGCTGAGGGGGGCCACGTCTCGATCACAGCGGGGCTCCTCGGCGTCCGCCGGGGGTCGATTCAGGGGCGATTTGCGACCCCTCTCGTGACCCGCTCGCCTGAATCGGCTCTGGCAAGCCAATCTCAGCGGCTTATCCATCCGCTGCCACCCCTCCGGCCGCCTCGAAGGCTTCGATCTCGGCCAACCGGAAGCGGCGGTAGCGGCCGAGCCGCACGACAGGCAACTTGTCCTCGCGGGCCAGGCGATAGACGTGGCTGCGCGGAACCTGCCAGCGGGAGGCCAGATCCTCGGCAGTGAGCAGGCGGGCGCCGTTGGCCCGCTCGCTCACAGTCAGCTCACCCGGCAGCGGGGGCCGCCGGGCAGAGGCGAGTTGACTGCCAAGGTCGCGGCGCGTCTCGTGGGTCATCTCCGCTTCCCCACGGCCTCGACGCAGCACAGGTGACATAGCCGGTCACCGACGAGGCGGCGGGCGTCGCAGCGGCGCACCGGCTCACCGCACACGCACTCGCCGACCTGCTCGAAGCACATGCGGGCAACCGGCGCTCGGCGCTCGGGCAGCAGCGGCTCCAAGAAAGCGAGGAGGTCGGCGACCTCCCGCGGCGTGGCGGGCCGGTTCATTCTCACCCGCCCCGCTCCCGCCCGATGGGGTCGAGCCCCATCGCACGAATCTCGGCCTCGCCGATCGACGGCGCCGGTGCTCCCGCCGCGTCCTCGACCTCGCCGGGACCGGAGACATCCGGTCCCTCGGGGGCAGCATCTGGAATCGAAACAGGATTCGATGCCGTCCCCCTATGGGGGAGGGCGGCATCCGAATCGGCGATTCCGTCCGCCGCCGGAACGGCATTCGAAACGGCATTTCGACGGTAGCGGAAGGGCTGGCCCTTGACGCCCTTCCCGGCCCGCTCGATAGCACCCTCATCGACCAGCTCGCGCAGCGGCCCGCCGATCTTCTTCTTGTGGAGGCCGAGCAGCCCGACCACCTCGTCCTCGGTAATGCCCGGTAGCTCTGTCGGCACCGCCGTCAAGACCAGCTCGCGGACGCCGACTCCCTCCGACTCAGCCCGTCCCTCGGCCTCACCGATAACTCTCCAGGTGCCCTCGCCAACGTGGTAATCAAGCACCAGCACGTCCGGCGTCGCCGGCCAACGGGAGAGGGCGACGAGGCGGCGTTGGCTCCTCGGCGCGTCCTCTCCCAGCCGCTCGTACTCGACCACAACATCCACCGCCCCGGCCAGCGCCGTCGAGCCCCGAACTCCTGTGCCGTGATCGCCCCGAGCCTTACGCTGATGATGGACGAGCAGAACGGCGAGGCCAGCGCGGGTCGCCTCGTCCAGCGCGTCCATGATCGCCTGGGCTGCGCCGGAGTCCTTCTCGCGCTCCGGCTCCAGCGCCGCCCAGAAGGCCATCGAGTCGATCACGAGCAGCGTCGCCCCGATCGCCTCTGCCTCGCGAACGGCGCCACCGATCAAGTCCGCCCAGGGCGGCTTCGGCCAAGCGGCGTCGCGGTTTAGGACACGGACGCGGCCATCCGGCAGCCCGCGCAGCTTCGGCCCCAGCGTCGAGTCACCCTCCTCGCTCGCCAGGACCACCGGCCCGCCACCGACACGGCGGCCAAGGAAGGACTGCGCCGCCGACGCGACCGCTTCGATGAGCGCGGCGATGAGGGTCGTCTTGCCGCCCTTCGGCAGGCCGGCCAGCAGCGTCTTGGCGCCAGCGGAAACGTAGCCCTCGAAGACCCACGCCGGCTCGTCCGGCGCCGCTGCGGCAAGCTCGTTGGCCCAGCGCCAGGGAAGCCGCCCGGCTCGATCGACGGCCTCGACGGCCTCTACCTGAACCAGAAGGTCGGCTAGCACCCGCGTCGGGTTTTCGGCGGCGGCGAGTACGTCGGCGAGATCGCGGCCGTCGGGCAGGGGTGGCCGGGGCGCGTCGATACCGACTTCGCCGAGAGCCTCGGCGAGTCGATCCGCGGCCTGGCGGCCGGCATCGTCCGCGTCGAGCACGAGGTAGACGACCTCGGCGCCAGCGGCACGCAGCTCCTCGGCCGCGCGATCCGCCGGCATCCCGGTGCCCGGTACCGCGGCGATGCCGAGCCCATCGAGGACGGGTGGCTGCTCGCCCTTCGCGCGCAGGGCCGACAGCGCGGCCAGCGCGTCTGGCTCGCCCTCGGCGAGCAGGATCGCGCCGCCCCGGCGACCCGCGGGCCAGTAGAGCCTCAACCGCTCGCCCTCAGGTTGCATCGTCCGACCAGAGCGGTCACCCACCAGGTGACGCACCCGACGGTAGCCGGAGCCATCAGGTCGCGTATAGAGATAGCCGAGCGTCCAGTCGCCGACCTCGACGCCGCAGCCTTCGGCGACCGCGAGATCGACGTTGTGCGCGGCCAGGTACTCGCGCCCGGTCACGTCGGCCCCCTCGCTCCCCGACGACCGCGGGGGTGGTCTACGTCGCCGGGGTCATCGTCGCCGTCGCCGTCAGGGTCGCCTCGCGAGCCAACTGAGGACGCGCGAGCGCGGTGGCCTGGGGAACGTCGCCGACGGGGTGAGCGCCGAGAGCAAGACGGTCGCCTTGCTCTCCGAACGTGCCGACGACGACGGAGGACGCGGCGAGTCGCCATCTGGTCTAGCTTGGCGTCAAACCGACGCTCAGCCGCCGTCAGGTGGCCATGCAGATCGCCGGACCCTCGCTCGGTTTCGTGGGCGATCTGAACCACCCCGCTTTCTCGCAGGTAGTCCTCCGATTCCTCCAGTGCCTCGGGGCCGCGCAATCCGTCGTCGTTATCCGCCTCGGCGTTTTCAAGCTCGAAGCGCTCGAAGGCTGAAAGCTGCTCTCCTCGCTCATGCTTGGCTCGCGCACAATCAGCGATTCCCTCCATCGCCTCTTCAAGCCTGTCGAAGCGCGCCTCTTCAGCCGCCTCGGCTGGTCTTAGCGAGTCAGACCAGGAGCGCATAGGTGATCGTTGCCGTCAAGAGCATTTTCGCGCCACCAACGGTATAGCCGCCAGCGGACGGCCTTTCCATAACGTCAAACGCCGCCCACTCGGGGGCGGCGCCGACGGCGATTGCTCTTAACGCGACCGTGGCCCACATGGCCAGCGATCACCTGCTCCTAAGGTACCTCGCGGCCCGGTCGGCATCGCGCTTCTTTGACCAGCCGGAGCGCCCCGTCTCGGCGTCGGCTCTCAATCTAGTCACGAGAAGCCTCCAGATATCGCTTCAGCGAGTCGGCGCTGCGCCCCGCGGTCGGTACTTTCAACCCGTCCAGCCATCCCTTGAAGAAATGCTGCGCGGTGCGCTTCGGGATTCCCTCTACTTCGGCGATCTGGTCCCAGGTCAACGACAGCGGCGCGGAGCGAGCCATAGCGATCCGCCGAGCCAGTTCGATCTGCTCCAGAAGCGGCCGGCTCTTGGGCGGGACGTAGGTGTCGATAGGCCCCCGTGAATCGCGCAACATTCCTGCGCGTAGGCTGACACCAGCGACGGACGAAGCGGTGTCTACGGCGAGGCTGTGGACGGCGGTTCCGGCGCGGCGACGGCAATCATGGAGAGACCTTCCAGATACATTCGGTCTCGTCGCACGTGCCGTCGATTGGGAGCTGTTCAGTGCCGTAGCCACCGAATGCATTGGGGCCGGAGATGGTGGCGATGCATTGGTATGTGCTGCCACCACTGTGGACGCAACCGACTCTGGAAACGAAGGCTCGGGAGCCGGTGAGGCGCTTGGTCTCGGCCGGGAGCTGGCGGCGAATTAGGGCCTCCAGTTCGGCGCTTGCGTCGGTGGGCGAACCACTGGAGCCGCACCCTGCCAGCAGAACGGCAAGCGCGACGAGCAGGACGGCAGCTGGCCTCACCGCTGCGGGTCCACAATCGCCGAGATTTCCTCGAACCTGGCCCGCTGCGCACCCGTCAGCGGCTGCTCGTTGGCGGTCCAGACTATGACCTGCCCGTACGCGTCTGCCATCGCCTTCTGGGGGCGGCCGGTGGCGACCCGTAGGAGCCCTTCGCTTTCTTTGGCGGCCTCGTTCGGGTCGGTGTAGTAGACGATTTCGGCTCCCTGGACTTCGATCTCAGCCTCGCCGTCGTGGAGGACGGTCGGATCGGCCGAAATCCCGGCTGCCCGCAACTGCTGTGCGATGTCTTCCAGAACGGGAGGCACCACGTACTGAGGCTTTGCCGCGGCGGTGGCTGTTTCCTCGGTGGCGTCGTTGTCGCCACCACAGCCAGCCAAGACGGCCAGGCCCAAAGCGATTCCAACCAGCAAGGTCCCCCACTTCCGCCTTCTCAACGTCTCCACCTCCATGAACGCCAACGCGATGACAGTGCGGCGGAGCCTAGTTCATTTTGTCGTTTACGACATGGAGTTGAGAGGCCGTCTCGAAGAGCATCCGCGCGGTGTCGGCCGCACGGCGATTCGGGTCCAACGTGAAGCGCACCCGAAAGGAGCGAGGGATGACCCAGGAGCAATTGGGGCTCGCTGCGGGTCTCGACGCGGCCGTCATCAGCCGGATCGAGGCCGGGCAGCGCGAACCGCGCGTCCAAAACATCGTTCGGATCGCGAAGGCGCTCGATGCTCCGCCAGGAGACCTGTTCGCCGGTCTCTAGGTTTTTGCAGCCATCGACCTGCTGCCGCCCACGTCCAGGCCCGCGACGTGCGCCTTGATGCCAGCGCGATCGAGTATGCGCGCCGCTTGATCCTGGAGGGAAGCCCCATCGCGAGGCTGCCATGCCCGCGGGCGATAGACCCGAAGCTGGCCGTCGAGTGCTGGTGCGTCAAAAAGGGCGGATCGGATCGGTCGACGGTGCTGCCGACCGCCAGCTTCGCTCTACGCAATGCTCGCGCGGCGCGTCGATGATCGGCGCCTCTAACCCGGACGGGCAGCGTCGCGTCGGCGCCCACCGGTTCCTCGTAGCTCCACAGCCGATCTGCCAGCGGCGCCCACTACGGCTTGCGCGACGCCAGGGCGAAGCCGACCCGGCGAGAACGACGGCCACCGGGGTAGGACAGGCACAGCGTGCTATCGCAGTTACCCTTCCCGACCATGAAGCTGATCGCGCTAATCGCCGCGGCGGCCATACTCGTCGCGTTGGGGGCGAACACGACGACAGCGTGGACGGCTCAGGACACCCAAGCAAAGCAGCTTCGGGAGAAGGTGAAGCGTCTCCAGCAGCGCGTGCGGGTACTAAGCGGGCAGCGCAATCAGGCCCGCCGCGAACGGAACGATGCCCAGGCCGCGATCACCCAGGGCCTCGCGCCCCAGGTCGGAATAGTGGCAGCAGCAGGTTCGATCAGCCAGCTCTGGCACCTCATCTTCGAGCCGATCCGCGTCGCTTGGCCCTGCGGAGCGACGCTCTTTCAGGGCCAGACGTTCTGGTCGCTCGATGTCGAACTCAGCGACTACGACGCCGAGACCGACGCGACGCGACGCTGCGAGGCGTGACGCCGAAGTCGATCGTCGCCATCGGCGTGGACGGTGCGCGCGCCGGTTGGGTTGGTGCTTGCCTGCGCTCGTCGGCGTCGTTGGACCCCTCGACCTGGGAGACAATCGTTCTGCTGTTCCCGAACTTTCAGGCCATCGCGACCTACCGCGCCCAGCACGGAACGGCTGTCTTGGCCATCGACATCCCGATCGGCCTTCCCAGTCACGTTGAACCTCGTGCCTGCGATCTCGCCGCGAGGAAGCTGCTGCCTGGACGGGCAAGCTGCGTCTTCAATCCGCCGTCCCGTGACCTGCTGGCGAGCGGGGGCGACTACGCTGCGGTCCAGCAGCTCGTCGCCAAGAGGCAAGAGACCGACCCGGAAGCGCGCGGCTTGACCCGTCAGAGCGTCGCCTTGATCCCCAAGATCGCGGAGGTAGACGCCTGGGTTCAAGGGCACCCAACGAGCGAGGACTGGTTGTTCGAGTGCCATCCGGAGCTGACCTTCGCCCGCTTGCGCAGTGGTCATCCCGCACCGCCGAAGCGCTCACCTGCTGGCGCGATCGAGCGCCTACGCCTGCTGCGGCGCCTCTTCCCCGACCTGGAGGACCAGGTGGGCACGCTCGCGGCCCCTGGGGCCGACCTGGCCGACAGCCTCGACGCATACGCCGCCCTGAACGTCGCGCTGCGCTGTCTGCGCAACGAGCATGGAGAACTTGGGGATGGGCAACGAGACAGCGAGAACGTGCCGATGAGGATTGCGATCTGAGACTGGCGCGGCGACGGCCTCGGCCCGTCGATGGCATCCGAGTCGCGTCCGATACTCGTGCGCGTGAGACCAGACCAGCACAGGCTCCTAGTCCGGTTGATGCTGCTCAATGACGGCGCTGCGCCTGCCGTGGTGCTGGTCTTGCTCGGGCTTTGGCTCGGACAGCAGGGATGGGCGGCCCAGACGCAGGCAGAGCCGCAACCCCTCGACTACAGTGCCGCGAGCCGGCTCCAGCTCGTCAGCGCGAGCGTGACGATTCCGCGTCCGGTGGACGGGCAGGTTCCGATCGTTGCCTCGGGCGCCGTTGGACCCGACCATCGGTAGCACCGAGCTATAGATGCCGAGCCGATCGACTTGCCCGCTGTTGTCAGCGATTGAGCGCCGACTTTCGTGACCCGGTTGCGACCCGCCTCGCGGTCGGTCTAGGACGAGAACTCCGATTTGCAGGTGCTTTCGAGAGGCGCCCACCGGAATCGAACCGGTGTAAACGGCTTTGCAGGCCGCTGCGTAACCACTCCGCCAGGGCGCCAGGCGAAATAAGGGTAGCGGCGGCCCCTGGCTCGCCGCGGCGCCGGGCAGGGCCTAGGCGGCCTGCTGCTCGTCGTCTACGTCGAGGATCAGGTTGTCGTCTGCCGTGCGGCGCACGCGGAAGTCGAGTGGCGAGCGCTGCTCCAGCTCGCGCAGCAGCTCGACCGGTTCGTTGAGCCGCATCGAGAGCGTCGCGCGCCCCTCGGAGAAGCGCTCCACCGAGATCTCCGAGGTGGCGTCGATTTGCCCGGCGGCATCCTCGAAGCCGACCAGCTGGGAGAAGTCGTCGAGGGGGCCGATCTCGACCTTGACGTGGCCCTCGAAGAGGTCGGGCACAGCGGGCTCCTGCGCCGCGCCGCCGTTGCCGTTCGCGAGGGCGCCGGCCGCCTCCACGTCACCCAACTCCTGGGCACGACGACCCACCTCGACCGCCTCACGCAGGGCCTTCATCCTGATCCGGGTGGCCTGGCCGCGGGCCTGCGCCTGGATCTCCTCAAGCCGCGCCGAAACCGACTCAAGCGAGGCGATACCGCGGTCGTGACGTTCGTTGGCCTCGCGCAGGCGTTCGTTGAGGCTGCGAATCTCGCGCTCACGCTCGATCACCATCACCGAGAGCGAAGCCAACTCCTCATCGGCACGGGCCGCGGCCACATTGGCCTCCTGCCACCGCTCTAGCGCCTCCTCGGCGTCGCGCTCCAGCGCCCAGCTGCGGGCGTCATGCGCCGCGAGCGCCGCGTCGACGTCCACACGGCGGTAGCCGAAGAGCGACCTCCTGAAGCTACCCATGCGCGGCACCGTAGAGGTGCCCTCGGACGCCATCGCCCGGCATGGGAAGCTCGAGTCGTGGCGCCTCGCGCCAGAGATCCTCGAGCTGGTAGCGCTGCCGCGCCTCTTCAGTGAAGACGTGCAGCACGCAGTCGAGGTAGTCGAGCACCAGCCAGTCGGCGCCCTCACCGTCGGACCCGGCCGGCAGCAGTCCCCCCTCCTGCTTCATCTTTAGCTTCACCTCGTCGACGATCGCCCGCGCCTGGCGTTCGTTGCGCGCCGTGCAGATCGTCAAGAAATC
This sequence comes from uncultured Solirubrobacterales bacterium, assembly GCA_963715455.1. Lineage (GTDB taxonomy): Bacteria > Actinomycetota > Thermoleophilia > Solirubrobacterales > 70-9 > VRUE01. The sequence continues at coordinate 2,044,913 of OY970245.1, forward strand.
GGTGTAGGAGACCAACTCGCGCATGTCGAGCACGACGATCCCATCCGCCGCTTTCGCGTCAGCCAACTCGGCTAGACGGAGAGCCATGGCCTTGGAACGATCGGCTTTGGCCGGGGGGCTCATCCGTAGATCCCCTTCTCCTCGATGAAGCGTGCCACCGACTCTGGCGTCAGGTAGCGCAGCGGCCGGCCGGCAGCCGCCCGCTCGCGTACGGCCGAGGAGGAGACGCCGAACTGCGGCATCTCCAGCATCGTCGCCCGCCCGTCGGCACCGAGACTGCGCATCACCGCCGCCACGTCGGCCTCGGAGATCCCCGCCCGTCGGGCAACTGCAATGCGGGCCAGCTCGGTCACCCGCCGCGGCTCGCGCCAGCTCTCCAATCCCACCGCAGCGTCCGCTCCCATCACGAAGACCAACTCGGTGTCGCCGCGTTCCTCTGCAAGTAGCTGCAAGGTCTCATATGTGTAGGACGGTCCCTCGCGCTCCACCTCCAGGGTCGAGACCGAGAAGCGCGAGTCATCGGCGGCGGCAAGGCGCGTCATCGCCAGGCGCTGCTCACGCCCCGGATCGTCGGCGATCCGCTTGTGAGGGGCAGTGCCGGTGGGGACGAGGATCACCTCCTCCAGGCCGAGCTGCCAGAGCGCCTCCTGGGCGAGGGCGAGGTGGCCAAGGTGAGGCGGGTTGAACGCCGAGCCGAGAACGCCGATGCCGGCAGCGCTGGCGCTACTCACGCACTTGGCCGTCGCCGTGGACGGCGTACTTGTAGGTGGTCAGCTCACGCAGGCCAATCGGGCCCCGTGCGTGCAGCTTCTGGGTCGAGTTACCGATCTCAGCGCCCATGCCGAACTCAAAGCCGTCGGTAAAGCGAGTCGAAGCGTTCGTGTAGACAACCGCCGCGTCGACGCCGGCGGTGAAGCGCTCGGCCGCCTCAGCGGAGGCAGTGACGACCGCCTCGGAATGGCTGGTGCCGTGGCTGTTGACGTGCTCGATCGCCTGCTCAAGCGAGTCGACCACGCCGACGACCATCTTCAGGTCGAGGTACTCGGTACCCCAGTCCGCCTCGGTGGCGGCGCCCACCTCAACCTCGCCCGCGAGCTCGCGGGTGCGCTCATCGCCGACCAGCTCGACGCCGGCACCGTGCAGATCGCGCAACACCGCGGGCAAGAACTCCGCGGCGACGGCCTCATCGACAAGCAGCGTCTCGGCCGCGTTGCAGACCCCCGGCCGCTGCACCTTGGCGTTGTAGGCGATGCGCCGGGCCATCTCCAGGTCGGCCTCAGCGTGCACGTAGACGTGGCAGTTGCCGGCGGCGGCATAGATCACCGGCACCGTCGCCACCTCCTTCAGGGCGTTCTTCAAGCCTTCGCCACCCCGCGGGATGAGCAGGTCAACGGCGCCCTCCTGGGTCGCCAGCTCGGCCAGCCCGTCGCGATCGCCGCCGACGAGCAGCACCGCGTCCTCGGGAAGCCCGGCCTCCGCCAGGGCCTCGCGAACGACCCCCGCCAGGGCGCCGTTGGAGCGCTCCGCGTAGCTGGAGCCGCGCAGCACGATCGCGTTGCCGCTCTTGATCGTCAGCGCCGCACAGTCGATCGTCACGTTGGGCCGCGCCTCATAGACCACCGCCACCACGCCGAGCGGGACGCGCACCTTGCGCAGCTCCAACCCGCTGACCAACCGCTTGCTCTCCAGCTCCTCACCAACCGGGTCCTCGAGTGCTTCCACGGTCCGCACCCCTTCAGCCATAGCTGCCACCCGCCCCGTGTCCAGCGTCAACCGATCGCGCAACGCCTGGGTCAGCCCAGCGGCCCGCTCATCGGCAAGGTCAGCCGCATTCGCCTCAAGAATCTCCCCCGTCCGCTCGATCAGCAGCCTGGCAATAGCCGCCAGCGCCGCGTCCTTAGCCTCGGTCGGAGCAGAGACAAGCCCACGCGCAGCCCGCTTCGCCGCTTCGCAAGTCTCTTGAACGGTTCGAACTGTGGTCGCCATGAAGGGCTAAGGGTAGCTGTGAGGGTGGGGTGCCCCCTCCCAAAACACTCAAGCGCGGCTTCTGCCGCGCGTTTTGGGAGGGGGCACCCCACCCTCACTCCTCAATCGCTCAGACAAGCACGAAGCGATCGCGGTGGATCACCTCGTCGGCAGCGTGGGGCAAGAGCTCGCGTACCTCGGAGCTCTTGAGCCCGATGACCTGCGATAGCTCAGAGGCGGAATAGTCGACGATGCCCTTGCCGACCAGTGAGCCGTTGACGGTTACGTCAACCGCATCACCAGGCTGAAAGTCCCCTTCAACCGCGGTGATGCCGACCGGCAGCAGGCTGGAGCCGCTCTCGCGCAACACGCGACCGGCGCCCTCGTCGACGATCAGCCGTCCTTGGGCCGGCTTCGCGTACTTGAGCCAGAGCTTGAAACTCGAGGTCTTCGACGCCTGAGCGGCAAAGCTGGTACCCACCGGCTCTCCCCCGGCCGCAGCGGTCAGCGTGTCGCTGCTGGTGCCGTTGCAGACCACAGACGGGATGCCCGCAGCGCTCGCCATCTCGGCAGCAGCCACCTTGCTGCGCATCCCGCCAGAGCCGAAGACCGAGGTGCGGTCGCCGATCTCGAAGCCTTGCAGCTCGGCGAAGTCGGCAACCTCAGTGATCAGCCGCGCCTTGGGATCACTAGTCGGGTCCGCCGTGTGAAGGCCGTCGGTGTTGGTGAGCAGCACCAGCAACCGGGCATCGAGCAGGATCGCCACCTGGGCGGCAAGGAAGTCGTTGTCGCCGAAGTTGATCTCGTCGGTGGCAGTTGTGTCGTTCTCGTTGACCACCGGCACCACCCCCCAATCGATCAGGCGGCGGAGGGTCTGGCGGGCATTGAGGTAGTTGGTGCGAGCGGCGATATCAGCAGCGGTGAGCAGCACCTGAGCGGCGTGCGTGCCGTGCTCTGCGAGGCGGCTCTCATAGGCGCGGAAGAGGTCGCCCTGGCCGACGGCGGAAGCGGCTTGCAGCTCGTCCATAGCTCGCGGGCGCACCGGCAGCTCCATGAGCCGCATGCCGCGGGCGATAGCGCCGGAGGTGACCATCACCACGCGCTCGCCCCCCTGCTCCAACTCGGCCACCTGTCGACAGACAGAATCGAGCACCTCGGTGCGCAGGGTGCCGTCGTCGGCAGCGACGATCGAGGAGCCGAGCTTGACGATCAGGGTCATGGCCGCCCAAGTGTATGAGCCGCATCCGCAACCGCTGAGCCTCAGTCGGGGATGGATCGATTGCCGCATTTCGCGAGGATTTTCTCGGGGAGGGCATTCGCGCCAGGGCCGACCGGCGTTAGCGTCTCCACACGCCTGATCTCGCACTCGGTTTTGTCAGATCGATGGGCGGGTAAGCCGGAGGGGCAATGGGAGCCGCTACGCAGCCATATGAGCAGCAGTCGGCCCTGGTCATCAGGCCGGTCAAGCGAGTGCTGGTGATCGCCACCGATGACCTCAGTGGCCAGATGCTGGTCGACGGACTGCGCAGGCGCCACGGACCTTGGGACCAGACCGAGGTGAGGGTCGTCGTCCCGGCGGTCGAGCAGACTCCGATGCGTCGTTTGCTTAGCCAGGCGGACCCAAGCATGAACGAGGCGACAAGCAACCTGGCGAGAATGCTTGGCGAGCTCAGCGAGGCAGGCATTACGGCACGCGGGGACCTCGGCGACAGCGATCCCCTGATTGCCACCGAAGAGGCCCTACGCGAGTTCGACGCAGACGAGGTTCTGCTTACGGAAAGAGCTCGAACTCGTGCTCCCCAACGCGCACATCGTCGCCGGGCTCGAAGCCGGCAGCGCGTAGGGCGGCGACTACGCCAATCTCATTGAGACGCTGCTCGAGGTAGGCGAGCGCCTCTTCGTTTTTGATGTCGTGGCGCTCGAAGAGCAGCTCGACCCCGCGACCGGTGACCCGGAAGCCACCGTCCTCTTCACGCTCGACCGCGTAGCCCCCCTCGCCAACCGGCCGGTAGACGCGGTGCTCAGCCTCGAACTCCGCCGCCGGCTGTGGGCCACCTTCGGGCCTGGCGGGCACCGTCTCGGGCAGCGAGGCGAGGACGCGGCCGCGCAGCTCCCCGAGTCCCTCGCCGGTGGCTGAAGAAACCGAGAGCACTCCCAAGGCCCTGCCCCCCAGCCGCTCGCGCCACTCGGCGAGTGCCGCCTCGACCTCGTCCTCGGGCAGCAGATCCCGCTTGGAGAGCAAGACCAGCTCCGGCAAATGATCGAGGCCCGCTCCGTAGGAGGAGAGCTCGGCGCGCACCGCCGCGTAGTTCTCAACCGGCTCCCCTTCCAGCGGCATCAGCTCGACCAGGTGGACGAGCATCGCGCAACGCTCGACATGGGCGAGAAACTCATGCCCCAGACCAGCGCCCTCGGCAGCCCCTTCGATCAGACCGGGGATATCGGCGATGACCGCCTGCCGCTCATCGCTCTCGATCGTGCCCAGCACCGGCGAGATCGTCGTAAAGGGATAGTCAGCCACCTTCGGCGCCGCCCGCGTCAGCCGTCCCAGCAGCGAGGACTTCCCCGCATTGGGGAGCCCAATCAACCCAACGTCGGCCAACAGCTTCAAGCGCAGCTCGATCCACCCCTCTTCCCCGCTGGTCCCCTTCTCAGCGAACCGCGGCGCCTGTCGAGTCGAGTTCGCGAAGCGCTTGTTCCCGTGCCCGCCGCGCCCCGCATGAGCAACAACCGCCCGCTGCCCCGCCTCGATCAGGTCAACCCGACTGCCATCGACCGCCTCAGCCTGCGTCCCCGCCGGCACCAGGATCTCCTTGTCCTCCCCCCGCCCCCCATGCTTGTTCGACCCTTCCCCGTGCTTCCCCCGCCCGCCCCTGAAGTGCTTGCTCCCCTTCAGCGCAGCAAGGTCCCGCTTCGACGAGTCGCAAACAAGCACCACGTCCCCCCCGTGCCCGCCATCGCCACCATCCGGGCCACCCCGAGGAACGTGGGCCTCCCGCCGAAACGAGATACACCCGTTCCCGCCGGCCCCGCCCTCAACCCAGATCTTGGCCTTGTCGTACATAAGAAGAGGAGGTGTAACGCATAGCAGCGCACCGAGAGCCGCAAAGCGTTGCACCGGGGAAAAGCTTTCCGCAGCGAGGTCCTGCAGGGCGCCGAAGCCAGGAAAGGGCGTCGGGCATCCCCTCCCAAAACACTCGAGCGCGGCTCCTGCCGCGCGTTTTGAGAGGGGCGCCCGACGCCCTCCCCTCCCAAAAGGTGATTCAGTCCTGCAGAACCGAGATCCTGCGGCCCTTGCGAGACGGCTTGAACTCCACCTTGCCCGGCCGCGTCGCGAAGATCGTGTGATCGCGCCCCAGGCCGGTGCCCTCGCCGGGCCAGAAGCGCGTGCCGCGCTGGCGCACGATGATCTCGCCGCCGGAGACCTGCTGGCCGGCAAAGACCTTGACCCCAAGCATGTTGGGGTTGGATTCGCGACCGTTGCGGCTTGAGCCGAGTCCCTTCTTATGAGCCATCGTCAGAATCCTTTTTAGCAGCCGGTTTAGTTTTTTTCGCGGCCGCTTTTTTCGCTTTGGCTTTCGCAGGTTTTTTCGCCGCGGCTTTTTTGGCTTTCGCTTTGGCGGGTTTTTTGGCAGCGGCTTTTTTAGGTTTAGCGACTGCTTTCTCCTCCGCCGGCTTCTCCTCTTTCGCAGCGGGGGCTTTGCGACCCAGCAGCTTGACCTCGGTCACCTCGAGTTTGGTCAGCTCAGAGCGGTGGCCGGCGCGGCGACGGTAGCCCTTCTTCGGCTTGTACTTGAAGACCTTGATCTTCTTGCCGCGCAGGTGCTCGGTCACGGTCGCCTCGACCTTGACCTTCTCCAGCTCTTTGCCGCCGGCGACGACCTCTTTGTCGCGGAACATCACCGGACGCAGGGCGACTTTGTCGCCCTCTTTGGCGCTCAACCGATCGACGAGCAGGGAGGTGCCCCGCTCGACCCGGTACTGCTTGCCGCCGCTCTCTATGACTGCGTACGTGTTCATTAGTCCTTGTTCTGAGTGGACCCCGACCGACCACGACCGCCTCTACGGCCACGACGGCGACTGCGCGAGGGCGCGGATTCTAGCTGGGAGCCGTTTTCCTCGCCGCCTGCGCCGTTGGAGGCCTCACCCGCCGGCAACGAGGCCACGGCAGCGGCCCGCTCGACCCGCTCGATGCGCACCAATTTGCGCTCGCCGACGAAACGCCCGCCACCGGTGACGCTGACGATGTAGGAGTCGACCCGGGCGACCGCATCGTCGGCGTTGTACATGTGCGGCTCGTCGATCTTGACCAGCACCTCCTCGCCGACCTTGAAAGGCAACGCCCGCTCCTCGATCTCGGCCCGCGTGCCGGTCTCGACCACCTCGAAGGTGGCGATCGGCAACGCGTCGCCACCCTCAAAGTGGAACTGCTTGCCGCTCTCCGCCTCGAGCTCCGCAAGCCCGCTCTCGGGGTCGATCAGCTCCGCGGCCACCTTTGGATGGACCCGCACGAGCAGCGCCTCAGCGCCCTTCGCCCCAGCCGCGAGATCGGGCAAGCGACGCATCGCGTCGAGCGCCACGGTCTCGGCGGAGAGCACGACGCCCTCCCCCTCGCAGGTCGGACAAGGCGCGGTGAGGATCTCGCGCACCCCGTCGGTGACGTTCTGACGAGTCATCTCGACTAGCCCCAGCGGCGAGACCTCGACCACGTAGCTCTTCGACTTATCCGCGTCGAGCGCTTTGCGCAAGGTCTTCAGCACCTTGTCGCGGTTTTTCGCCCGCGCCATGTCGATGAAGTCGATGACGATGATGCCGCCGATGTCGCGCAGGCGCAGCTGGCGCACGGCCTCCTCGGCCGCCTCGGTGTTGACCCGGGTGATCGTCTCCTCGAGGCCACCTTTGCCGCGGCCGGTGAAGCTGCCGCTGTTGACGTCGATCACGGTCAGCGCCTCGGCGTAATCGATGATCAGGTAGCCGCCCGAGGGCAGATCGGCCCGGCGGCCGAGGGTCGACTCGATTTCCTCGTCGATCCCCCACTTCTCGAAGAGCGGTTTGCGCTCCTCGTATAGCTCGACGCCCTCGACCAGCTCCGGCGCGGTGCGCTGGAAGAAGCTGGTCACCCGTTCGAACTGCTTGGGCGAGTCGATGATCGCTTTCTCGAAGTCGCTGAGGAAAACGTCGCGCAGCACGCGTACCGGCAGGTCGGCCTCCTGGAAGACGAGGTCGGGCGCCTCGGTCTGCTCTACTCGCCGCTGCAGCACCTCGTCGAGCTTGTGTAGGTAGCCGATCTCACGCACGAAGTCGGCCTTTTTGGCCCCGTGGGCGGCGGTGCGCACGATCAGCCCACCCGGGCCTTTGTAGGTGCGGTCGACCATCTTGCGCAAACGATCGCGCTCGGAATCGGCTAGCCGGCGGCTGACGCCGACGCCCGAGCCCTGCGCCGCGTAGACCAGATAGCGGCCGGCGATCGAGATGTTCATCGAGAGCCGCGCACCCTTGGTCTTCAGCGGATCCTTGACCGCCTGCACGAGGATCTCCTGACCAGGTTTGATCAGCTCGTCGATGCGCCGGCCTTTACCGCGGCCGCGCTTCGGCGCCTGTTCGCCGTTAGGCAGGAGGATCTCGTCAACGTGCAGGAAGCCATTGCGCTCGAGGCCGATGTCGACGAAGGCGGCCTCCATGCCGGGCAGGACGTTGTCGACCTTGCCCTTGTAGATATTGCCGACGATCGAACGTCGGCCGCGGCGCTCGATGTAGAGCTCCGCCACGTCGCGTTTGCCGCCTTTCGTCTTCGACTCGAGGACGGCCACGCGGGTCTCGCCACGATCGGCGGAGACCAGAATTGTCTTTTTCATTGATTTAGCTCAGTTCAGAGTAGGTACGCACGTCTAGCCCCCTTCTAGGGGTCACCAGGCGAACCTGCCTTTCTGACCAAGGCGCGCTTGCATGTGAATGCTCTGTAGAACGCCGATCGCCAGGAAGGTCGCCAGTACCGACGACCCGCCGTAGCTCATCAGCGGCAGGGGGATCCCGGTGATCGGCATGATCCCCAGGTTCATCCCTACGTTGACGAAAACCTGGAAGAGCAGCATGGCGGCGATGCCACCTGCCACCAGGGTTCCGTAGGAGTTCTTCGAGAGCGTCACAATCCGCAGCGCCCGCCAGATCAGCAGGGCGTATAGGGATAGGACCAACGCGGCTCCGATGAATCCGTAGCGCTCACCGATAACGGCAAAGATGAAATCGGTGTGCCGCTCAGGGACAAAGTCGAGCCGCGTTTGGGTGGCCCGATCGCCACGGCCGGTTGCCTCACCGGAGCCGATGGCGGTCTTGGCCTGGTTCTGCTGGTAGCCAGCGTCACTGGGGTCCCCGCTGGGGTCCAGGAAGGAGGTAAGTCTCTCCGTCTGGTACGCCTTGAGGATCGGTGTCCCGACTGCGGGAGCCACCACGAGGACAACTGCTGTCAAAGCGACGATGGCCGCGCCGATCACCGCGAAGTGCGTCCAACGGACGCCCCCCACGTACATCACGGCGAGGGTGATCGCCCCGAACACCAGAGAGGTGCCGAGGTCCGGCTGCATGAAAACGAGCGCAGCCGGTGCCAGGCCGAGGCAGAGGTAGCGCACCGTGCGCTGCCAATCAGACCCGTTCCTGGCCCCATCGATGACGAACCCGGCAAGCGCCAGTACAAGCAGGAGCTTGCCGAGCTCAGATGGTTGAAAGCTGAAAAGCGGAAAATCGAAAGCGCGCCGTGAGCCGCGCGCCGCGAAGCCGAAGACGAAGACCAGAGAGATGCTCACGCAGAGGAAGGTGTAGATGCCGACTCGCAGCTCGCGGAAGCGCGAGTAGTCGATGCGGGTCAGCAAGTACATCCCTGCGACACCGAGCAGGGCGTAAATCGCCTGGCGATCGGTGAAGAAGTTGGGATCGCCCGCCACGTCCCCCTGGGTCGACTGGCTCAAGGTGAAGACGCTGAAGGCGGCCAGAGCGACGGCGGAGATCGCCAGGGCGCCGTCCATGTAGGGCAGGCCGAGGCGCTCGGCGATGCCGGGATGGACGGCAAAGGGCTCAGGGCGGGCCTGTCGCGTGCGAGTCGCGTACATCAGCCCGGGCTGCCCCCATTGGGCCCAGCGGACCCCGTCGTGTGCTTGTCGAAATAGGCTTCGAGAATCTGGAGTGCGATTGGCGCGGCCGCTTCGGCGCCGAATCCTCCTTCCTCGATCGTAACGGCAGTGACGATTTTGGGGTCGGGATAGGGGGCCAGCACCAAGTACCAGGACTGATCTTCCTGGTATATGCGCTGCGCCGTGCCGGTCTTGCCGGCCACTGGTACCGGGAAGCCGCCGAAGATTTCGTAGGAGGTGCCACCGGACGCCTGCGCGGCGTCGTGCAGGCCTTCGAGGATGACGCTGCGGTACTCGGGGTCGATGTGGATCTGGCGGCGCGGTGGCGGATCGAATTCCTTCAGCACCCTGCCGGCGGCGTCGGTCACTTCCTTGCCCACATGGGGCGTGACCACGGTGCCGCCGTTGCCGAGCGCCGCGTAGGCGACCGCCATCTGCAGCGGGCTCGCCTGCAGGTCGCCCTGGCCGGTCGCCAGCTGGATGTTGTCGCCCGCCGACCAGGGCCGGTCGGTTTCGCCTTCCTCGTAGAGCTGGTCGCGCCAGCGCTGGCTGGGCAGCAGCCCTTCGATGTCCCCGGGGAGGTCGATCCCCGTTTCCCGGCCGAAGCCGAGCATGTGCGCGGTGCGCTGCAGGTCGCCGGTGTCCCACATCTCGAGGCCGAGCGTGTAGAAGTAGACGTCGGAGGAGACCTGCAGGGCCCGCACCATGCTGACGCTGCCGTACGCTTCGCCGCCGGCATTCTGGAAGGGCTGGCCGCCGACCGTGATCGAGCCGCTGTCGTAGATCGGCTCCGAGGGTGTGATCACGCCGTTTTCGAGCGCCGCCAGCGCGGGCACGATCTTGAAGGTCGAGCCCGTCGGGTAGAGCCCTGAGACGGCCCGGTTGACGAGCGGCTGCGCCGGATTGCGGATCGTTTCGTCGACCTGCTTCTGGGACAGCGGCGGGGTGAGGTCAGCCGGGTCGAAGGTCGGCGAAGAGCCGACGGCGATGATCTCGCCGGTGTCGACGTCCATCGTCACGAAGCCGCCCGAGCCGTATCCCGCCAGCCCCGCCTCGCCGGCCGCCTGGACGTCATCGTCGATCGAGAGTTTGAGGCTCTTGCCGGGCACCGGCGGCTGCGAGATGAGCTGGCCATTGGGCGTCGGCTGGCCGAGCGCGTCGACCTGGATCCTGGTCAGGCCCGGCTTGCCCCGCAGGAAGCGGTCGTAGGTGTACTCGACCCCGTCCTGGCCGACTTCGTCGCCCGGCTGCAGCTTGCGGTACTGCGCTTCCTCCAGGTCCCCCTCGGAGACCTCGCCGACGTTGCCGAGGATGTGGGCGGCCAGCGTCCCGTCCGGGTAGTCGCGTACGAAGACGCGCTGCACCTCGACCCCGGGGAAGCGCTCCTGGTTCTCCTGCAGGTAGTAGACCAGGTAGCTGCCAACGTCGCGGCGCAGGGTGACTGGCGCCGCCGGCGCCAGTTTCAGCTCTTCGTGCATGTGGCGGCGCACGCTGTGCAGGGTGCTGTGGGTGAGGTCGGCGAGCTGTGAGAGCTCAGCCCGCCGCTCAACCGGATCGACCGGCAGTTTGCGCGGGTTTACCTGCAACGCCAGGCTGGTGCGGTTGCCGACCAGGACGTCGCCGTCGCGGTCGAGGATCTCGCCGCGCGGCGCGCTCACCCGGTACTCGCGCGTGCGGTTGCTCTTTGCTTCGGCCAGGTAAGTATCACCGTCGAGCACCTGCAACTGCCAGAGGCGGAAGAAGAGGATCGCGAAGAGCACGACGGCAAAGCCGCCGAAGACCGCGATGCGCAGCGCCAGGCGATTGCTCATCGCCGGCCCACGTTCATCGGAGCGGAGGTACACGGCCTAGGCCCCCAGCACGGTCGGTTCGCGACGACGCCGCAGCCGCGGCTCCTCGACCAGGGCCGGGCGCAGAGCGCGGCGCACAGCGAGGTAGATCGGGAAGGCGAGGAGGAAGGCGTAGACGCTCTTCAAGATCATGTCGCGGAAGATCAGGGTGCTGATCGGGGCGTCGACGCCGAGCAGCACCTGGATCGCGGCGAAGCCCAACTCGGCGGCCAGGGTGAGCCCCATGCAGAGCAGGGCCGGCGTCAGTAGGCCGTGGACCTCGAAGCGTTCGCGGACGAGGCCGGCCGACCAGCCGACGCCGAGCAGGACCAGCGAGCTGATGCCGAGCGTGCCGACCAGCAGGCAGTCGACGAAGAGGCCGATGGCGAAGCCGCAGACGGCGCCGGTGGTGCTGCCGCCGAGCAGGGCGAGGCAGACGACCAGCGCCGGCAGCACGTCGGGATTGACGTGGAAGAGTTCGACCTGAGAGAAGAAGGAGAGCTGCAGGATCACGCCAAGCATCGAGATGACGACGATGCGGACGACGATCCAGGGGGTGAGGATCATGAAAATGCCTCGCGCTTCGCTCCCGGCGCGAAGAACCAGAGATGCACGCTTGGTCGCTCCGCGCTCATCGCCAGCCCCCGGTCAGCACCTGGACGATGTCGAGGTTGCGCAGGTCGGCGTAAGGGCGCACGTGCACCTGCTGGCTGGCCTCCTGCTCGACCACCGGGGCGCTGGTCACTTCGCCGATCGGCAGGCCGGCGGGGAAGTGCGAGGCGAGGCCCTGGGCGCGCCAGCCAGCGGTGACCACCGCCAGCCCGCGGTGGGCACGCTTGGTCGAGTCGATGAAGTCGAGGACGAGGTCCTCGGGGTTGCCGACTTCGGGCCGGATCCCGCCCTGCACGCCGGGCGGCACGACCTTGGCCGAGACGAAGCTGGCGTGGTTGCTGAGCAGCATCACCTGAGAAGAACTCGGCTCGACCGAGGAGATGCGGCCGACGAGCCCGTCGCCGCTAACCACCGGGTCGTTGACCCGCACGCCGTCGCCCTCACCGAGGTCGATCGTCACGCTCGAGTTCCAGACGGTCGGCGAGCGGACGATGACGCGCCCGGTCACCTCCTCGAAGGCTGAAAGCGCCAGAGCTGGGCTGGTGTCGAGCTCGAGCAGCTTGCGCATCTGGGCGTTCTCCTGGAGAGCCTCCTGACCGGCGACTGCCTGCTCACGGGCTACGACCAACTGCTCCTTCAGGCGGCTGTTTTCCCCCTTGGCGTCGAAGGTCTCGTCGAACCAATCGACCAGGTCGCGGGCCGGCTTCAGGGCACGGTCCGCCACCGACAGGACCGGGCTGAAGATCGTGCTGACCCCGCTCTGCAGGCCGCGTGAGCCCTGCCCGTAGGTAACCGAGAGCAGCACGAAGGAGCTGACGATCAACAGGGCGAGCACCGCCCTACGACGGCGTACTTGCTTTCGGTACACGGTTACGACCTAGATTTTCGGCTTGAAATGAAGGGGACTAAGCAAAGTGCCTGGTTCCCGAGTTCTGCTTGCTGGCGCGGTGAATAGCCTCGAACTCCTCCAGGGAGATGCCCGAGCCCACCGCCACGCACGACAGCGGTGACTCTGCCAGTTGGCAGGGCATCTGGCACTCGTCGCGCAGGCGCTGTTCGAGTCCTTGCAACAGCGCACCGCCGCCGGCCAGGGTAATGCCGCGGTCCATGATGTCACCCGCCAGCTCCGGGGGTGTGCGATCAAGCGTCTCCTTGACCGCCTCGACGATGTGGGTGACCGGTTCATCCATCGCCTCACGCACCTCCTCGGAGCCCAGCTCGATCGTCTTCGGCAGCCCGGAGACGAGGTCGCGACCGCGGATCTCAGCCCGCACCTCTTCGGGCAGCGGCGAGGCCGAGCCGGCCTCGAGCTTCACCTGCTCGGCCGTCTGCGTGCCAATCGCCAACTTGTAGCGGTGCTTGCAGTGGTTGACGATCGCCTCGTCGAGCTCGTCGCCGCCGATGCGGATCGATTGCGAGACGACGATGCCACCCAGCGAGATGACCGCCACCTCGGTGGTGCCGCCGCCAACGTCGACGACCATCGAACCAGTCGGCTCGGCAACCGGCAACCCGGCGCCGATCGCCGCCGCCATTGGCTCCTCGATCAGATATGCCTGGCGGGCACCGGCCGAGAGGCAGGCCTCCTCGACGGCGCGCTTCTCGACACCGGTCACCCCGGAGGGCACGCAGACGACGACCCGCGGATGGGCGAAGCGGTTGGAGTGCACCTGCTTGATGAAGTGGCGCAGCATCTGCTCGGTGACGTCGAAATCGGCGATCACCCCGTCCTTGAGCGGGCGGATCGCGGTGATCGTGCCCGGCGTGCGGCCGAGCATGCGCTTCGCCTCGGCGCCGACGGCATGGACCTGGCCGTTGTGGGAGTCGATTGCGACGACGGAGGGCTCGGAGAGGACGATGCCGCGGCCACGCACGTAGACCAGCGTGTTGGCCGTACCGAGGTCGACAGCCATGTCACGACCGCCTAGACCTCGCAGGTATCCGAATACGCCCATGTGCGAATAGCTGGCCTTCCAGCGGAAATGATCCCAAACGGTGGGCGCCGGTCAAATCGCCTGGCGTAATCGGAGCTGTACTAGGCGCCCGGGAAGAGCTCCGGCGCCAACTCGAAGAGCAGCCCGACCGGCAGGCCGACGACGTTGGAGACGCTGCCCTCCAGACGCTCGACCAGGATCGAACCGAGAGTCTGGATCGCATAGCCGCCCGAGCGCCCCTGCCACTCGCCGAACTCGACATAGCGCCGCTTCTCGGTCTCATTCAGGTCCTTGAAGACGACGGTGGTGCGGTCAAGCCCACTGCGCTCCTCACCGTCGACAAGCACCACCAAGCCACTCAGCACCTCATGCCCCCGCCCCGCCATGCGGTCCAGGTAGCCGCGCGCCTCTCCCGCATCGGCCGGCTTCCCCAGCGCCCTCCCGTCGAGCACCACATCCGTATCGCAGCCGATCACGATCCCGTCAGCCTCAACCGCCCGCGCCTTCAGTCGAGCGTTCTCGAGAACCTCAACCTCCGGGTCCCCCCCGCTCAGCTCGTCGACGCCCGAGACGACGACCTCGAACTCCAAGCCAAGCTTGTGAAGAATCTCGGCCCTCTGCGGCGAGCCGGATGCCAGCGTGATGCTCAAGACATCTCTGGGAACCAGATGCCGATCTCGCGCTCGGCGGACTCATCGGAGTCCGATCCGTGGACCATGTTGAAGGTCACCTCGAGCGCAAAGTCGCCACGAATCGACCCGGGGGCCGCCTCGACCGGGTTGGTAGCGCCGATCAGCTGCCGGGCGGCAACCACCGCTTCGTGCCCATCGAGCACCATCGCGACCAGCGTGCCGCCGGTGATGAAGTCGACCAGCTCGCCGAAGAAGGGCTTCTCGGTGTGCTCTTCGTAGTGCTTGTTGGCGATCGCCTCGTCAGCCTGCATCGTCTTCAGCGCGGCAATGCGCAGGCCCTTGCGCTCGAAGCGGGCGATCACCTCCCCGCTCAGGGCGCGCTGAAAGGCGTCAGGCTTTACGAGGATCAGCGTCCGGCTCACGGGCGGGGCTCCTTTGAGGTTTCTTTGGTCGGGAAGGCTCTTGTTGCTGCTCGGGCGGCGGCGCCTCCTTGCGGGCTTTGGGCGGCGGCGCGCTGCGCCGTTTGGGCCGCTCCTCGCGTGCGGCGGGCGCCTCGCGACGTGGCTCGCGACGACCCTCAGCCTTGGTCCGCTGGCGCGGGCGACGCTCGCCGATCGGGCTCTCGCAGTAGGGACAAAGCGACCAGCGCGGGTCGACCGGCTTGCCGCAGGCCTGGCAGGGGTCCTTGAGCCGCTGCTGGCATTTGGGGCAGCGCAGGTAGTTGCGCTCCACCGGGTACTCGCAGTTGGGGCAAGAGGCCTCGGTCAACTGGCGCACGCGCAGCTCGGCGGCACGGATCTCCAGCTCGCGTTCGTGGGCGTCCTCGAGGAACTCGGGCGGTCGCACGATCGCGTAGACGGCGGTGCCGATGTAGGGGAAGAAGGAGCCGATCGTCGCGCAAGCAACGAGGAACGGATCGGAAATGCGCCGCTTGGCGTCGAAGTACGTGTAGACGATCAGGGCGAGCCAGACGACGACGATCATCAGGACAAAGAGGGTCGCGGCCAGGTTGAGGCCGTCGTTGTCGATGCCGAAGATCGCTAGTGCCATGGCTGGAGGCCGCTCGGGAGCGGGGTCGGGCAGTCTACTTCGCCGCTGGGCCGGTGAACCCTCGCATCGGACATTTTCCCCACTCCGACGTGGTCAAAGCCGGATTCGCGCGTTTGGACGGATCAGAGGAAGAGGCTGCCGAAAAGGTAGCCGAGGCCGAAGAAGACAAGGATCACGCCGGCCACGACGGCAGCGACCAGGGCCATCATCGAGAGCAGTTCGGAGCTGGCGCTCTTGGTGCGCTGTTCCATCCCTCAATCCTGCCACAGGGAGAGCGCTGCGCGGGCGGGCGCCAGGGCGTAGTGGGAGCCGGTGATGAGCAGGACGCCGCCAGGCCCCTCAAGGACGAGCTCGCGGCCACGCTCCAAAGCGGTGAGAAAATCGGGTTGCTGCTCTGCGCGGAGGCCGGCTCGCTCGCTCGCCTCGGCGAGTTTGGCGGCGCTGTGCGAGGCGATGCCGGGCAAGCCGCGTGCCCGCAACATGGCGGGATCGAGCTCGGTGCAGACCACCTGTCGCAGGACGGGAGCGAGTGCAGCGAGCATCGCGACGGCGTCCTTGTCGGCGAGCACCGCTAGGCAGGCGACCACGGGCCTGCCGGCGGCGACCTCAGCAATACCCTCGGCGAGGGCGAGAGCGCCGTCCGGGTTGTGGGCAGCGTCCAGGTAGATGGGCGGATCCTCGGCGATGCGCTCCAGACGGCCCGGCACGGTCAGGCTCGCCGCCACGCTCGCGACGCGAGCTGCATCCAGCTCGCCCAGGAAGGCCTCTGCCGCAGCGCAGGCCAAGGCGAAGTTACGTCGCTGGAAACGCCCGGCGGCGCGCAGCTCCAGCCCCTCCCCCGGATCCCCGGGCGCGACGACAAGGCGCGCGCCATGCTCGGCAGCCGTGCGCTCGGCCAGTTCGTGGACCTGCGGGCTCACCCGGCCCAGGATGAGAGTCGTGTGATCGCGCAGTACGGCGAGCTTCTCGGCGGCGATCTCCAGCTCGGTCTCGCCCAGCCACTCGGTGTGGTCGAGACCGATCGAGGTGAGCACGGTGACCCGCGAGGGGATCGTGTTGGTCGCGTCCAGCCTGCCCCCCAATCCCGCCTCGACCACGGCGACGTCGACGCGGGCCGCCGCGAAGGCGACGAAGGCAACCGCGGTAGCGACCTCGAACTGGGTCACCTCCTCGTCCCCACCCAAGGCGTGGTTCACCGTCTGCGCCGCTTGCGCCGTGCGCTCGACCGCCGTAGCGAAGGCCTTCGCGTCGATCTCCTCGCCGCCGATCAGCACGCGCTCCGACCAGCGCGCCGGGTGGGGCGATATGCAGGCGCCCGTACGCGACCCATGCGCTTCGAGCAGCGCTGCGATCATGCGAGTCACCGAGGACTTGCCGTTGGTGCCGACCACGTGAATCGAGGCAAAGCGGTGCTGGGGCAGACCGAGCGCCGTGCTCAGCCGGTGCATCCGCTCCAGCCCGAGCTTCCAGCCGACCGGCTCCAGCGAGTCCAGATATCCCTGGGCGTCTATTCGGCGAGCTCCTCGAGCTCGGCCCGGTAGCGCTCGAGCTTGGCTCGCTCCTCCTCCACCAACTCGGCCGGCGCGCGGGCGACGAACTTCTCGTTGGCGAGCTTGCCCTCGGCTCGGGCCACCTCCGCGCGCAGCTCCTCGCGCCGCTTCTCGAGCCGTGCGGCGACCGCGGCAGCGTCGATCTCAGCTGAGGCGAGCACCCTGACCGGGCCGACCGAGGCGATCGGGTCGCCGCCGTCCTGCCCGAACTCGAAGCGCGAGAGGCGGCCGACGAACTCCTGCGGCTGCTCCCCCTCGACGCGGGCGGAGAGTTGGCTGGCGGCCGGCGCCTCGACCATGTCGCGCCAGGCGCGCAGGCGGCGGGTCAGCTCGATGCCGCGCTCGACCTCGACCTCGGCCTGCGGATCGAACAGCGACTCCTCAACCACCGGGAAGGGGTGCACGGCGAGATGCCCTTCTCGCGAGGGGTGAAACGACCAGACCTCCTCGCTGACGAAGGGCATGATCGGGTGCAGCAGGGCGAGCGTGCGCTCCAGCACCCAGAGCAGGTTGGCCGAGACTGCTGCCTCACCCTCATACAGCCGCGGCTTGGCGATCTCCAGGTACCAGTCGCAAAGCTCCGACCAAAAGAAGGCGTAGGCCTCCTGGGCGGCATGGGCAAAGTCGTAGCCGTCGAGCTTTTCCGTCACCGAGGCGATAGTCCGCTCCATCCGCGAGAGAATCCAGCGATCCTCCGGCCGATGGGCCGATACGTCAAAGTCACCTTGACGTATCGGCCCGTCGGCGGCGTTGAGCAGGATCAGGCGGCTCGCGTTCCAGAGCTTGTTCGCCAGGTCACGGCCCTGTTGGACCTTGGCGTCGGAGTAGCGCACGTCCTGGGTCGAGGACATCGCCAGCAGGCCGAAGCGCAACGCGTCGGCGCCGTGCACATCGATCTCCTCCAGAGGGTCGATACCGGTGCCGAGGCTCTTCGACATGCGCCGCCCGTCGCGAGCCTGGATCACCGAGTGCACGTAGACGTCGTCGAAGGGCACGTCGCCGGCGAACTCGAGCCCGGTCATGATCATCCGCGCCACCCAGAGGAAGAGGATCTCGCGCGCCGTGGTGAGGAAGCTGGTCGGGTAGAAGGCGCGCAGCTCGGGGGTATCGTCGGGCCAGCCGAGCGTCGCGAAGGGCCAGATCGCTGAGCTGAACCAGGTGTCGAGCACGTCGGACTCCTGGCGCAGCTCGCCGCCGCAGGCGCCGCAGCGCTCGGGCGCGGACTCGGCGACGAGCGTTTCTTCGCAGGGATCGCAGTACCAGACCGGAATCCGGTGCCCCCACCAGAGCTGGCGCGAGATGCACCAGGGACGGATCTCGCGCATCCAATCGAGGTAGACGCGCTTCCACTGGTCCGGCGCGATGCGCACCCGATCGCTCTGGACCGCCTCGATCGCCGGCGCCGCCAGCTCGTCCATGCGGCAGAACCACTGCAGCGAGATGAGCGGCTCGATGCGCTCGCCCGAGCGGTGCGAGAAAGGCACCGAGTGGACGTAGGGCTCCTCACCGCTGAGCACGCCCTCCTGGCGCAGCGCCGCGACCACCGCCTCCTGGGCCTCGGCCACGGTCATGCCGGCGAACCTCTCCCCTGCCTCCTCTGTGAGGCGCCCGTCGGGACCGATGACGACGATCTCCTCGAGCCCGTGCTTGCGGCCGATCTCGAAGTCGTTGGGGTCGTGGCCGGGGGTGATCTTCAGCGCCCCGGTGCCGAACTCGGGGTCGACGTGCTCGTCGGCGATGATCGGCAGGCGCCGGCCGACCAGGGGCAGGACGCAATGCTGGCCGACGAGATCGCCGTAGCGCTCGTCGCTCGGGTTCACGGCGACGGCGGTGTCGGCGAGCATCGTCTCGGGGCGCACGGTGGCGACGGTCAGCACCCGCTCGGAGCCCTCGACCGGGTAGTCGATCGAGAAGAGCGCGTCCTCGACCTCGCGGTTCTCGACCTCGAGGTCGGAGATCGCCGAGTGCGAGCCCGGGTCCCAGTTGACCATGTAGTTGTCGCGGTAGATGTAGCCCTTGTCGAAGAGCTGCTTGAAGACGCGGTAGACGGCCTTCACGTAGCCCTCGTCGAGGGTGAAGCGCTCACGCTCGTAGTCGCAGGAGGCGCCCAGTCGCTTGTACTGCTCGACGATCCGCGAGCCGTACTCCTCCTTCCACTCCCAGACCCGTTTGACGAACTCCTCGCGCCCCAGCTCGTGACGATCGACCCCTTCGGCGCGCAGCGTCTTCTCGACCACCGACTGGGTGGCGATGCCGGCGTGGTCGGTGCCCAGGATCCAGAGCGCATTGCGCCCGCGCATGCGGTTCATCCGCACCAGCGCGTCCTGCATCGACCCGTTCAGCGCGTGCCCCATGTGCAGCGCCCCGGTTACGTTCGGCGGCGGAATAGCCACCGAGAAGTTCTCCTCCGCCGTGCCCTCGGCCGGCGGGTGAAAATACCCCGCCTCCATCCACTCGGCGAAGATCCGCGCCTCGACCTCTGTCGGGTCGTAGCGGGTCTTCTCCTCGAGGGTCTTGCGGCGCTCGCTCACGAGCGGCCGAGTCTAGGAGGGATTGACGGAATTCGCCTGCGCGCCCCTGGGCGCGGTGCCGGCTGATCGATTTGCCCCGCTACGCGTGGGTCAATCGATCACTCGGCACCCAGGGGTCGCCGTCAGCGTAGGCAGCCCGGAGGCGCCGCCTACTTCTTGGGTTTGGGCTTCCGCTTGACGACCTTGACGCTGAAGCTGGCCGGGGTTGGATCGACTCCGCCCGACGAGACAGCGCGCACGGAGACCGTGTGTTTGCCCGGCTTCAACCTGTAGGACATGGGTGCGGTGCAAGGGGTGTACTTGCCTTTATCGAGTTTGCACTCGAAGGTCGCTCCCACCACGTCGGAGGAGAAGCTGAAGCTGATCTTGGCCTTCGCCTTTTTGGTCTTCACTGGTTTTGTCGGATATTTGCCCAGCACCGTGTCGGGGACGGGGATAACGGTGACCTCAGGCGGTTTCGGCGGGTCGCAAACCGCACCCGTGCTCGCCACCACGGCATTGACTTTCTTCCCCGTGTCGTCGTAAGCGGTGGAGAGCTGCTTTGGACAGGCAAGCGCGCCGGTCGTCGTCGACGCGAACTGGTTGGTCCGCGTGCCTCCGTAGGTGAGGAAGCCGATGCTGTCGCCAATTGCCGAGGAGGCGGAGTAGTTGCCGATCGGCTGCAGATCCAGGGACCCGCCCAGAGTCGCGTTCCCGCCGACGGCGAGGCGGTCGAACTGGCCTGCGCCGGTTCCGCCAATCTCGATCTCGAGCTTGCCCCCCGCGCCCTGCGTGTAGTTGCCGCTCACCGTCAGCGTGCCGGGGCTGGCGCCGGGAAGAACGGTGCCTCCCGAGTTGTCCACCGTGCCCTGCAGTGTGCCGCCGCCGGTGAGTTTCCCGGCTTTCAGCAGCAGCGGGTTGGCGAGGCTGAGTTTCGTCCCGGCCGGGAGCGCGACCTGTGCAGAGGCGCCGGTCTGGTCGATCGTGCCTCCAACATTGGAGGTGTTCGCCGACGCTCCGCTGGTCCCAATCGAGCCGGTATTGGTCAGCGTCCCTGACAGGTTCAGGTTCGGGTTCGACAGGCTCTGGTCGAACAAGATCGCCCCTGCATTGGTGAAGGACCCGGAATGGACCGTGCCGGCGATGCTCAGCGTCTGGCCGCTCGCGAGGCTGCCGGTCATCGACGCGCTGCTGTTCACCCGCACCGTGCTTGCCCCGGCGCCTGTGTATTTGAGATAGCCGCAGTTGACCGAGACCGGCGTGGCGCCCGAGGTCGTGCCGGCACCCTGCTCGTAGTTGACCGCGCTGAGCGTGCCGGTGCCAGCCGCGACGATCTGGCCGCCGGTGTCGTTTTTGACCGAACCACCGGTATCGCCGCAGGAACTCGTATTCGAGAGAGCCGTCTTGCCGTCGGCGATGCCGATCACACCTTTGTTCGTTACCGGCCCGCCAAGACCGGCGCTCTGGTCGAACTGCATCGTCCCGGTGTTGGTGATGGTCCCTTCGAAGTTGGCGCCGAGACCGCCGCCGGTGCCCGAGGCCGCGGCGACGGTGACCGTGCCCGCGTTGACGAAATCCTTGTCGTTGACGTTGAGGAAAGCCCCTCCGCCCGGGCCGCCGCTGCAGCCGCCCCCGGGGCAGGTGACCGTGATCGAGCCTTTGTTGGTGAAGTTCCCGCCGAGATTCGCGTTCACGCCGGCGTTGGCGAGGACCAGCGACTGGCCCGTCTGCATTTCCCCGGTCAGGGTGAAGCCACCGTTGGCCTGCACTTTGCTCGCCCCGGTGCCGAGGTACTTCACCGAGCCACAGGGGATCTGGACCGGCGCCGTCCCGGTCGTGGTGCCGGCGCCCTGCTCGTAGTTGATGACGCTGAGGGTGCCGGAGCCGGTCCCGTTGATCGAGCCGCCGGTGTTGTTGGCGACTTTGGGACCGGTATCGCCACACGAGCTGCCTTCGTTGCGGGCGACCTTGGTGTCGGCGATGTTGATCGCGCCTTGGTTATTGATCACGCCCGCGAGCGCGCCGCTCTGGTTGAAGTTGATCGTGCCGGTGTTGACGATCGTGCCGCCATTCCCCGAGTCGACCACGCTGCCGGTGCCGGCGTCGGCCGCGACGGTGAGGGTGCCCGCGTTCGTGAACGTGTTGCCCTGGGCAGCAATGTCCGGGCCGCCACCGGCGCCGCAGGGGATGCTGCAGGTGAGGGTGATCGTGCCGCTGTTGGTGAACGGCCCGCCGAGGAAGGCGTTCGTGTTGCTGCTCTCATCGCTGATCGTCAGCGACTGATTGCTCTGCATCGTCCCGGTCAGGGTGATGCCCCCGTACACCCTGACTTTGGACGCTCCGTTGCCGGTGTATTTGAGCGAGCCGCAGGGGATCTGCACCGGGCTGGTGCCGGTCGTCGCGCCGTCGCCCTGCTCGTAGTTGAGGACGTCGAAGGTACCCGCGCCGGTCGCGTTGAGCGTCCCACCGGCGTCGTTCTTGAACGAGGCACTGGTGTCGCCGCAGGAGCTGCCGCCTGAGCGCAGGATCGTCCCATCGGCGATGTTGACCGTGCCCTGGTTGGTCACCGCGCCGTTGTCGAACTTCGCCCCGTGGTTGAACTGCATGGTCCCGGTGTTGAGCAGCGGGCCGCTGATGAAGGGGGTGCTTCCGACGCTCGCGTTGACGTCCGCGTCGACGGTGATCGCGCCGGCGTTGGTGATCGTCGGGGCTCCTATGCTAGGCGAGCCGCAGCTGGAGGGCGTCACGTTGCATTTGAGGGTTATCGCCGCTCCGCTCGCGATGCTGAGCTGTCCACCGGCGGCGACGTTTAGGTTGGTGTTCGGGCCCTCGGCGGAGATCTGCAGGGTGGGGCTCGATCCAGCTCCCCCGATCGTCATCGACTTCGCCACCGACCCACCGGTCATCACCACCGTGTAGGTGCCGGCAGCGGTGATCGAGGCGTCGCAGGAACCGCTTGGCGCCCCGTTGGTCCAGTTTGCGTCGGTGTTGTAGTGCCCGGATTCCCCGATCCAAGAGGTTGCGAAGACCCCGGGCGTGACCGGACAGGCCGCAGATGCGCTCGAAGGCGCAGATGAGAAGGCAACCATCGCGACGAGCCCTGCCAAAGCGGCCAAACACGTGACCCGACGACCGCGGATCTGCACACTCTCACTCATCCTCAGCTACCTCTTCCGTTGTAGATCGATCTGATGGGCGAGCGCCCCTGCACTGCGCACGGGAGCCTAGCGCGCCAAGGGCCTTTAAATAGGCAGTTCTGCCTATTTATGGATCGAGTCGCAGGACGGCGCTCTCAGTAGCCTCTCGCTGGAAAGCTCGACGCACGCAGGGAATGAACTTGCGGCCGAACTCCCATGTCCATCTCCTGCGTGGCCCGCCTGGATTCGCATCCGACCCGGCTGCGCCTAAGCCGATTCCTCGCTCAGTTCGTCGCTGACGCCGCTGATGTCCTGCGGGGCGGCCTCGGTGACGAGCGTCGGCCGGCGGCCCTGCTCGATCGTCTCCTTGGTGACCACGCACTTGGTCACGTCGCGGCGCGAGGGCAGCTCGAACTGCACGTCGAGCAGGGTCTCCTCGAGGATCGAGCGCAGGCCGCGGGCGCCGGTCTCGCGCTCGAGCGCCTTGTTGGCGATCGCCTCGAGGCTGTCCTCGGCGAAGACGAGCTCGATCTCGTCGAACTCGAAGAAGCGCTGGAATTGCTTGGTGAGAGCGTGCTTGGGCTCGGTGAGGATCGTCACCAGGTCGTCGCGGCTGAGCTGGTGGATCGCGGCAACGACCGGCAGGCGACCGATGAACTCGGGGATCAGGCCGTACTCCATGAGGTCCTCAGGCAGCACCTGCTCGAACCATTCGCCGGTGTCCTCCTTGGCGTCGCGCGAGGAGATCGCCGCGCCGAAGCCGATGCCGCGGTCGCCGACGCGGTTCTCGATCACCTTGTCGAGCTCGGCGAAGGAGCCGCCGCAGACGAAGAGGATGTTGGTCGTGTCGATCGTCAGGAACTCCTGGTGGGGGTGCTTGCGGCCGCCCTGCGGCGGCACCGAAGCGGTCGTCCCCTCGAGGATCTTGAGCAGCGCCTGCTGCACGCCTTCGCCGGAGACGTCACGGGTGATCGACGGGTTGTCGGCCTTGCGCGCGATCTTGTCGATCTCGTCGATGTAGATGATTCCCGTTTCGGCCTTTTTGACGTCGTAGTCGGCCGCCTGGATCAGCTTCAGCAGGATGTTCTCGACGTCCTCGCCGACGTAGCCGGCCTCGGTCAGCGCCGTCGCGTCGGCGATCGCAAAGGGCACGTTGAGGATGCGGGCCAAGGTCTGGGCGAGCAGCGTCTTGCCGCAGCCGGTAGGTCCGAGCAGCATGATGTTCGACTTCTGCAGCTCGACCTCGACGTCCTCGGCCTGGCTCATCTGGACGCGCTTGTAGTGGTTGTAGACGGCGACCGAGAGGGCGCGCTTGGCAGCGTCCTGGCCGACGACGTACTCCTGCAGCACGTCGTGGATCTCGCGCGGCTTGGGCAGGTTCTCCAGCTCGACGGCGCCGGTCGGCGCGGTCAGCTCCTCATCGATGATCTCGTTGCAGAGGTCGATGCACTCGTCGCAGATGTAGACGCCCGGTCCGGCGATCAGCTTCTTCACCTGGCGCTGTGACTTGCCGCAGAAGCTGCAGAGGAGCTGCTCGTTCGAGTCTGTGGGCCGTGCCAGCGGAATCCCCTCCTTAGGGGCAGTGGTTGCCTACCGGCTCGCGCCCCAAAGCTTAGAGGGGGGATCAAGCCGGCCTGTCGGTGCGGTCGTTTACTGCGCGCCGCACCCCGTCCCTCCCCGTGACTGCGTACTTGCGTGACCGCGGTACCGTGAGCGGGTGGCCGGTGAGCTGAGAATCGCCCCGATCTCCGAGGCCGAACTCGGCACTCTGCTGCCGATGATCGCCGCCTACCAGCGCTTCTACGAGGTCGAGACGATCGACGAGGAGCGCAACCGCGCCTTCTTCTCCCGTTTCATCGCCCCCAGTGAGGACGGCATGCTGCTCGGCGCCTGGCGCGATGGCAAGCTGCTCGGCTACGCCTGCCTCTACTGGAGCTTCACCTCGCTTGTCCCGGCCGAGACCGTGCTGATGAACGACCTCTACGTCGACCCCGCGGTGCGCGGCCAGGGCGTTGGCCGAGCCCTGATCAAGGCCGCCGCCGCCGTTGGCCGCGAGCGCGGGGCGCAGCGACTGGAATGGGCAACTGCGCCGAGCAACGCAACCGCCCAGCGCCTCTACGACTCGACCGACGCCGAGCGCAACGAGTGGGTCGAGTACGAGCTGGGGCTCTAGCTGTAGCGGTCCCAGCGGCGCAGGGGCGGCGCTGGGTCTATCGGCTGACCTGCGACGTGGATCTCGAAGTGCAGGTGGCAGCCGACCGTGCGGGCGTTGCCGGTGTCGCCGACGGCGCCGACGGACTGGCCGGTCAAGACGCCATCGCCGCGCCGCAGCGGCGATGGCCGCGGCAGGTGAGCGTAGAAGTAGCTGCGCCGCTCCCCTTCGCCGCCGATCAGCAGGTAGTTGCCGTAGAGCACCGGGTCATAGCCGCTGCGCGGCGCCCCGAACTCGCCGATCGGCCCGCGCAGCCAGTGTGGCCCAGCAACCGGGAAGACATGCCCATAGAAACGCGTCCCCCCATCGCTCGCAAAAGCTCTACCCCC
This sequence comes from uncultured Solirubrobacterales bacterium, assembly GCA_963715455.1. Taxonomy (GTDB): domain Bacteria; phylum Actinomycetota; class Thermoleophilia; order Solirubrobacterales; family 70-9; genus VRUE01. Next base: position 2,069,797 of record OY970245.1, read on the forward strand.
TAACAACCCGGCGAGGACGAGCAGAAGCACAAGCACGACAGCGCCCATCCCGGTAGGGGTGAAGCGTCTTGTACTTTTTCGCGGCCGCCGCTCGGGCGCCAGCAATCCCCGCCTCTCGAAAAAGTTAAGCGGAACCCCTACCGGGATGGGCGCGCACCTCAGTGGTGCTCGATGACGCGATCGACGAGGTTGTACTCCCGCGCTTCCTCGGCGCTCATGAAGTAGTCGCGATCGGTGTCGTTTGTGACCTTCTCGAAAGGCTGGCCGGTGTGCTTGGCGAGGATCTCATCGAGGCGGCGACGCACGTCGATGATCTCTTTGGCGTGGATCTCGATGTCGGTCGCCTGGCCTTCGAAACCGGATGACACCTGGTGAATGAGAATCTTCGAGTTGGGCAGCGCCATGCGCTTGCCGGCGGCGCCGCCGGAGAGCAGCAGGGCGCCCATGCTCATCGCGATGCCGACGCAGATCGTCTGCACGTCGGGCTTGATGAACTGCATCGTGTCGTAGATCGCCAAGCCGGCGTAAACCGAACCGCCGGGCGAGTTGACGTAGAGGCTGATGTCCTTGTCGGGGTCCTCGGACTCCAGGTGCAGGAGCTGGGCAACGATCAGGTTGGCGATGTCCTCGGTAACTGCTGTGCCGAGGAAGACGATGCGCTCGTTCAGCAGCCGTGAGTAGATGTCGAAAGAGCGCTCGCCGCGCGAGGTCTGCTCGACCACCATTGGGACCAAAGGACTCATCGCCGCGCACTCTATAGAAGCGGCTACACGGACTCGCGAGCTGCAGCTAGGCGTGCAGGCTCAGGAACCGGACTCGGGCGTCCAGAGCTCGGAGGGCTTCTCATCCTGCTCCTTCTCTGGCGTCCAGATCTTCTCGCGAGCTTCGGCCTGCTCGAGCGGAATCGGCTCGGCCGCCTCGGCGATCAGGTCGATCGCCTTGCGCACCTGGATGTCCTCGCGGACCATCGCGTCGCGGCCGTTCTCGCGCAAGCGGGCGAGCAGCTTCTCCGGTGTGGTGCGCTCGTGTTCGGCCGTGTGAGCGAGTGCCTCGACCAGCTCCTCCTCGGCGACCTCGATCGCCTCGGCCGCGACGATCGCCGCCAGCACCGCCTCGCGCTGCAGCTCACGCTCGGCGTCGGGCTTCGACTCCTCGAGCAGCTCCTCACGCGTTTTGCCCTGCATCTGCAGGTAGGTGTTGGGGTCCATGCCGCGCGCGGCGAGCTGGCGCTCGACCCGCTCCCAGCGCTCGGCGGCGCGCGCCGCGACCAGGTCGTCGGGGATCTCGACCGTTGCTGCGGCGACCGCCGCATCGACCGCCGCGACACGGAAGTCCTGCTCGGCGCGCTCGCCGAGCGCCTCGCCAACCCGCTTGGCGATGTCGGCACGCAGCTCCGCAAGCGTCTCGAACTCCGATGCCTCGGCCGCGAACTCATCGTCGAGCTCGGGCAGGATCTTTTCCCGCACCTCCTTGACCTCGACCTTGAAGACCGCGTCCTGGCCGGCGAGCTGCTCGGCCTGGTAGTCCTCTGGGAAGGTGACCTCGACCTGGCGCTCCTCGTCGGCGGTGGCGCCGGTCAGTTGCTCCTCGAAGCCCTCGATCAGTTGGCCGCTGCCCAGCTCGAGCAGGTAGTCGCCGGCCTTACCGCCCTCGAAGGCCTTGCCGTCGAGCAGCCCCTCGAAGTCGATCAGCAGCACGTCGCCCTCAGCGGCGGCACGCTCGACCGGCTCGAGCCGTGCGAAGCCGGTGCGGATGCGCTCGATCTCGCGCTCGACGATCTCCTCGTCGGGCTCGGTCTCGGCCTTGCCCACCTCGAGCCCCTTGTACTCACCGAGCTTCGCCTCCGGGCGCACGCCGATCTCAAACTTGAAGCTGAGCGGCTCGTCCTCCGCCTCAGGCGCCGAGACGATCTCGATGCTGGGATCACCCACCGGGCTGATGCCGGAGCCGAGCAATCCCTGCTCGTACCACTCGGGCAGCGACTCGCGGATCGCCTCTTGCAGGACGGCGCCGAAGCCGAGTCGCTGGATGACCAGCGAGGGCGGTGCTTTGCCCTTGCGAAAGCCGGGCAGCCGCATCTCCCGCGCCAGGCTGCGGGCGGCGCGCTGTATGCCGCGGCCGACCTGCTCGGCGGGAACCTCCACCTCGACCCGGGCGCGCGAGTCGGGCAGCTCTGTGACGACGGTCTGCACGAGCGGGAGACCCTAGACGAATCGCCACAGGTGCAACGTTTTTTGGTCCCTATAGGACGAAAAAACGTTGCACCAGGACTGGGGGCTCAGCCGCGACGGTTGGCAAGCATCGTGCGTAGGGCGACACCGAAGTCGATCGCGAAGGCCGCTCCACGACCCAGCGGGCCGGTGACCAGCCAAGCACGCGCGCGGACCAGAGCTCCCCCCAGCGAGTTATTCCTCATTCGCGTATTCCAGCAAGGACGAGTCGACGAGCCACTCGACCGGGGCTCGATCGTCGGTGTAAACCTCGCCACCGGCGAGTCGCGGCATGAGCTGGGCGGCGGTCTCGCGCGCCAGCGGCCGCAGGCGCGCCGGCACGGCGCCGACGCTGCGGCGCAGGCGCGCCGCCGAGAGCGTCCCCTCGCCCGCCACCAGGAGCGTGTTGGTCAGCTCGATCGGGTGGCGCAACACGCTCGGCAAGGCCGCTTCCATGGTCCGCCCGAGCACCGTCTCCAATTCCTCGCTGCCCTCGGGGTGGCCGACGTTGACGATCACCACGCCACCCGGCGCAAGCCGATCGCGAGCCAGCTCGAAGAACTCGCGCGTCGCCAGATAGAAGGGAATGTAGGGCTGGCGATAGGCGTCGACCATGATCGCGTCGTAGCCGCCCTCGGCGCGGCGCAACCAGGGGCGAGCGTCCTCGTGGAAGGTGCGCATGCTCGGGTTGCGCAGGTCGAAGAAGCGCCGCCCGATCTCGGTCAGCTCGGCGTCAATCTCGACCGCGTCGACCGCCGTATGGGGATAAAAGTGGCCGAAGGCGCGGGCCACGGTGCCGGCGCCGTTGCCGAGGATCGCAATGCGTCGCGGCGGCTGGGGACTGGCGGCGAAGGGCAGCACGAGGTGGCCGTCCCAGTAGTCGCCGGTCAGGTAGCTGCCGGGCCGGTAGAGCGAGTGCACCGCCTGACCCTCGTTGAGCTCCAGCACGCGCGTGCCGTCGGGGCGTTCGACGACCCGCACGTACTCCTGCGTGGTCTCGGCCTCGTAGAGGACGCGGCCCGTGTCGGCGGCCTTGATCGTGCCGACCGGCAGCGAGACAACCAGGGCAAGCAGCGCCGGCACCGCGAGGAAGCGCCAGCCCAGACCCGCCACGGCGACCAGAGCGAGGGCGAGAGCGAAGACGAGGAAGGTGCGCTGCGTGCCGAGCAGCGGGATGAGTAGCAGGGCAGCCAGCATCGTGCCGACCAGCGAGCCGGCGGTCGAGGTCGCGTACAGCCTGCCGACCACCTCGCCGGAGCGATCGACGTCGGCGACAGCGAGGCGCACGGCCCAGGGCGCCGCGGCACCGAGCAGAGTGACTGGGACGGCGACGAGCACCAGCACGCCGAAGAGCGAGCCAGCGAATCCGCCGACCGAGACGCTGTCGAAGGCGTCGACCGAGAAGCTGAGGAAAGGCCGCGCGGCGAAGGGCACGGTGGCGATCAAGAGCGCCGCGACGAGCACCAGCAGGCAGAGTCCGCGCATGTGCGGATGGCGGTCGGCGAAGCGGCCACCAAACCAGTAGCCGACCGAGAGGGCGACGAGCACGACGCCGATCGTGTTCGCCCAGACGATCGTCGAGGCGCCAAAGTAGGGCGCCAAGAGGCGCGCTGCGGCGATCTCGGCGCCGAGGCTGGCGGCCCCGACGACGAAGACCAGCAACGCCAGCAGGCGCCGCTCAGACGGGGTCGCGCTCGGGCTCATTCGTTGCCCCGACGATGCGTTCCTCAAGCCGGGCGCCGTGGCCGGCGGCGACGGCGCGCTGCGCGCGGCGCTCGTCGAGCTCGTATCCGCGATCGTGGGCGAGGTCGAGTAGACGCTGCTTCTCGGTGCCTTCGCGGGCCACTTCGAAGAAGGTCCAGGCGAGCACGCCAAGGGCCAGGAAGGTGCCCTCGATCATCATGATTACCCCGGCCGTGCTCTGGTCGGCGAGCGCTGAGATGCCCCAGTAACGCTCACCGGGAGCGTAGATCGGGTAAAGCACGCTGCCCGACCACATCAGCACGTTGCCGAGGATCGCCCCGGCGAAACGCACGGCGATCACATAACCCACCTTCCAGCCCGCGCTGAACCACTCAGGCTTGGGCAGTGGGCCGAAGATCGGCATCCACATCAGGCAGCCGAAGAAGAGGAAGGTGGCGTGCTCGAAGGCATGCATCGGCGCCGCCCCGTAGGCGGCTTCGTAGAGCGCCGGGATGTGCCAGAGGTAGAAGTTGAGCATCCAGAGCGGCAGGGCGACGAGCGGGTGGGCAAGTACCTGCAGGCGATTGAAGAGGCGGATCGCGAGGATCGGCTGCAGCAGTGACTTGGTCAGGCCGAGGACGAGCAGCAGCGAGGCAAGATCGCCGATCAAGAGGTGCTCAGCCATATGAGCGATGACCAGCTCCTCGGAGATGTGGCCGATCGGGCTGAAGAGGGCGATCGCGATCAGCGCCAGGCCGGAGCCGAAGCAGACCTGGCGCCAGAGCGGCACCGGCCGCTCATCCCAGGAGAGGACCATCGCCCGGTGCCAGTAGAGGATCGCGACAAGCGTGATCGGCACCACCTCGAGCGGCGCGAAGAGACCGGCGACGTGGGCGAAGGGCAGACTCACCGAATCCAGCGTAGCGACGCGGTTTGCGCGAGCGACACCCGCGTTCGCTGCTAGCTTGGCCTCGCTTTGGGCCAGGGCAATCACCGCTTTCCGACAATCGGCAGCTACGGCTTCCTCTCCGACTGCCACACCAGCGCCCTGCTCTCCTACGACGGAGCGGTCGAGTGGCTCTGCCTGCCGCGCTTCGACTCGCCGAGCGCCTTCGCTGCCGTGCTCGACCGCGACGCCGGGCACTTCAAGCTAGGGCCGCGCGGCGTCGTCGTGCCGATCAGCCGTCGCTACGAGCCGGGCACCCTGGTGATCGAGACGACCTGGGTGACGGACACGGGCTGGGTCGTCGTCCACGACCTGCTCTCGATCGCCGAGTGGGCACCCGAGGGCGGCGCGGATGGCCGGCCCCGCACCGCGCACGAAGCCGACAACTCGCTGCTGCGGCTGATGACCTGCGTCGACGGCGAGGTCGAGATGGAGATGGAGTGCCTGCCGCGCTTCGCCTACGGCGCCGAGGCAGCGAGCTGGCGCGGCGGCGAGCTGGGCGAAGCGGTTGCCGAGGGTGCAGATGGCACCAGCCTGCAGCTGACCAGCGATATGGAGCTCTCGCTTGCCGGCGGCGCAGCGAGCGGCAAGCTGCGGCTGCGCGAGGACGAGACCGGCTTCTGCGCCCTTACCTGGGGCGAGGGCGATCTGGGCGGGCCGCGCAGCGCGCCGGAGGCGCTCGAGCGACTCGACTCGAGCGAAGAGTTCTGGCGCGAGTGGCTGCGCGCCGGCAGCTTCCCGGACCATCCCTGGCGCATCCACCTGCAGCGCTCGGCCCTGGTACTCAAGGGCCTCACCTACACGCCAACCGGAGCGATCGTCGCCGCGCCGACGACCTCGCTGCCCGAGACGCCGGGGGGCGAACGCAACTGGGACTACCGCTACAGCTGGATCCGCGACTCGACCTTCAGCCTCTGGGCGCTGCACACGCTGGGCTTCGACGAGGAGGCGCGCGACTTCATGCGCTTCATCGTCAGCGTCTGCAAGGAAGACCCCGAGCTGCAGATCATGTATGGGATCGGCGGCGAGAAGGACCTCACCGAGAGCACGCTCGACCACCTCAGCGGCTACGTCGGTTCGCGCCCAGTGCGAATCGGCAACGGCGCCTTCAGCCAGCGCCAGAACGACGTCTGGGGAGCGCTGCTCGACTCGATCTACCTGCACGAGAAGGCGCTGCGCGGCACTGGCACGCCGGCTGACCGGCAACTGATCCGCCACCAGGTGGAGGCGGCGATCGCCGCCTGGGAGCACCCCGACCAGGGGATCTGGGAGTCGCGCGGCGAGCCGCAGCACTACGTCTCCTCGAAGCTGATGATCTGGGTGGCGGTCGACCGCGGCGCGCGGCTCGCCGGCAGTCTCGGCTTCGACGAGGTGGCGGCGGAGTGGCGCGCAGAGAGCGAGCGCATGCGCGAGGAGATCCTCGAGCGCGGCGTCCGCGACGGGGTCTTCCGCCAGCACTACGAGACCGACGCGCTTGACGCCTCGACACTGCTGGTCCCCCTGCTGCGTTTCCTCCCCGCCAACGATCCGCGCGTACGGGCCACGGTCGAGGCGATCGCCGAGCAGTTGACCGCCCATGGCCTCGTCCTGCGCTACAGGGTCGAGGAGACCGACGACGGCCTGCACGGCGAGGAGGGCACCTTCCTGATCTGCTCCTTCTGGCTTGTCTCGGCGCTCTCGGAGATCGGCGAGCCCGAGCGAGCCCGAGCCCTCTGCGAGCGCCTACTCGACTCAGCCGGCTGGCTCGATCTCTACGCCGAGGAGCTGGAGATGCCCAGCGGCCGCCACCTCGGCAACTTCCCCCAGGCCTTCACCCACTTGGCGCTGATCAATGCCGTCTCCCACGTGATCGCCGACGAGCAGCGCGAAGACGGCGGCCCGACCGCGGTTTTCACCGAAATGGGTGGCGTGCGCGAGGACGCTTGACGTCTGAGAGACAAAACATTGTCAGACAATAGATTTCGTTTGCTCTATATTGCCGCGACATGGCAACCAGAAGTCGTCCCAGAGCAAACGACATGTTCATCGCCCTAGCCCACCCCCTGCGGCGCCAGATCCTGCGTCTGATGATCAAACAGAGCAAGGAGATGAGCCCCAGCGACCTAGCCGAGGAGTTGAACGAGCAGCTCAGCGCACTCAGCTACCACGTGCGCGTGCTGGCCGAGTGCGACGCGGTCAAGTTGAAGCGGACGAAGCAGGTACGCGGTTCAACCGAGCACTTCTACCGTCCGGCGATCAAGCTCGAGTGGGCGCGGCTAGCACTCGCGGCGCCGGAGCCCAGGCCCAAGAAAAAGCGCAGGCGAGGGGAAGAGAACCGCTAGCGATCCTCTTATCGAGGCAGCCGTGACCGGGAGCGAGGAGATTCGCAGCACCAGCGTGCAGGATGCCGTGGTCGAGTCAGCCGTCCTCCAGCAAGTGCTGGCCCTGCATCCGACGGTGGTGACGACCGCCGAGCTGGCCCGTGAGATGGGCGAGAACGGGGAGGGCTCACCGGGGCGCGAGGCGATCGAGCGGGCGGTGCGCGATCTAACCGGCGCGGGGCTCTTGCACAGCAGCGAGTCCTTCGTGCTGCCCACGCGTGCCGCCTTGCGCTTCGACGAGCTGCTCGGCAGCTGAGCGTGGGCCCGGCCGGTCTCGGCCAGTGGGCCGAGCCCACGCATCGCTGACAGGGCTCCGGCCATGAGGAGCCCCGCTGACCACGGACCCGCTACACGCGGGTTCTTTAATCGCAGTGGAGACCAGGCGAGGGGGGGTGGGCGTTTCGCATCGTCAAGGAGTTCCGCCCCAACCTTCAGTAGCATCGCGAACTTCGTTTTGACCCCCGCTCCGTTCAGAGTCAGTAGTGAGCAGGCGGCTGGCGCGCTCGTCATCGAGGTTGAAGGCGAGCTCGACATGCATACCGCTGCCCAGCTCGAGCGCGAGCTCGAGGCCCCTCTCTCGATTGCCGATACAGCCCTGGTGATCGACCTGAGCCGTTGCGAATTCATCGACTCCACGGGCATCGCCCTGCTCGTCCGCACCTCGCAGGAGCTCAATGGCGGCGGCCGCTTCGCCCTCTGCGGAGTCGGCGATCAGGTCGCGCGGGTGCTCAGTATCACCGGCCTCGATACGACGATCCCCAACCATCCCGATCGCGAGACAGCGCTCGCGAAAATCCGCAGCTGACGTGCGCCGCGCCCTCCCCCTGCTGGCCGTCCTCGCCCTGCTGCTGATTGGCACCGGCAGCTCGGCCGCGCCCACGCACGAGACGATCTTTATCCGCGGCGCCGAATCGGGCTCGCACCTGCGGCTCACGGTGCGCGGCTCGCATCTCTTCGTCAACGGCCGCATGCAACGCTCGCGCCCGGTCGGCTGCCGACTCACACGTGGCCACAGCGGGGCCTCCTGCCGACTCGCGGAAACCGGCTCGATCGTCATCGAGATGGGAGCTTCGAACGACAAGATCGAGGTGCTCGACCGGCTGCCGGTGCCGCTCACGGTCTACCTCGGCTCCGGCTCGGACAAGCTGATCGGCAACGGCGAGAAGGATTTCTGCTACCCGCAGGGCAGCCGGCGCAACCGCTGCATCGGCAAGGGCGGCAACGACGTCTGCATCTCCGGACCGCGCAACACCGACTGCGTCGGCGGAGCGGGCAGCGACTATTGCGAGACCAGCCACGGCAGCGATGGTTGCTGGGGAGGACCAGGTCGCGACGTCTGCGTGATGGGCGCCGGCCAAGACGGCTGTCACGGAGACAGCGGCAATGACCGCCTACTCGGCGGCCCCAACCCCGACCAGCTCTACGGCGGCGGCGGACACGACTACTGTGACGGGGGTCGTGGCATTGGCCGCTCGCACTCCTGCGAGACCGGCCCCCGCCACTGACGCTGTCCAGACGGGTCAGCGATCGAGGAAGGCCTCGATCGCGGCGATCGTCTCCCCCGGTGACTCCCAAAGCAGGTTGTGGCCGCCGGGAACGGTGACCACGCTGAGCAGTTCGCCCAGCGCCTCGCGGTAGCGCTCCCCCTGCGAGCCCACGCCGGCGAGCTGCGCCTCGGGGTGCACAACCAAGGTGGGCAGGGGAGCGATTGCCGGCGCCGGCAGGGTCATCTCACTCCAAGCGACGACCGCGGCGCTCGGGCAGAAGCTGAGGCGGAAGCGGCCATCTGGCCCTTTGCGCACGTCCTTGGCGACGTACGCGGCGACCACATCACGGGGCGCGCTGACAACCGAGTCGCTGGAAAGCAATGCGTTGACGGCTCCGTCGACGGTCGCGAAGCTCCAATCGAGGCGATCGATTTCCGCGCCGCGCAGAGCCCGCGCCGGGGCCACGTCAAAGCCCGGGTCGAGCAATATGAGCCGCTCGCTGCCCTCCTCTGCCTGCAGGGCTGCTTCGGCAACGAGCCGGCCGCCGAAGCTGTGCCCGACCCATGTGGTCCGCTCGACGCCCGCCGCAGCGAGGGTCTCAAGCAGGTCGGCGACGTGGGTTGCCGCGTTCCAGGGCGGCTCACGCCCCGAGTCGCCGTGACCGCGCAGGTCAACGGCAAGCACCGAGTGGCCGCGCTCGACAAGCCGCTGGCCAAGCTCCTCGAAGATGCCGCCGTGCTGGGTGACGCCGTGAACGCAGACCACCCGGTCTGGCCCCCCTGCCCCCCAGCTGCGTGTCCTCAGAACCATGCCCCGCCTCTCGCAAGACCCAGCTCGGTCTCGACTTTGCCCATCGCACTCATGGCGAACCCCCCTCTTTGCTTGCAGTGAAGAAGGCCATCGCGCCTTCGACTGCGATTTCGTAGGAAGCGAACTCACCCGCGAGGGCGGCTTCCAAGTCGTCCCTGTGGTCGTGCAAGTTGTTGAAGACACCCCGCTGGTTGAGCAGCCGCATGACCAGGCGCGAACGCCGGGTGTGGGCGACGCCCTCATTGAGCACGGAGCAGCCGAACAAGCGGCCACCGGGCGCCAGCGCCGCCCGGGCGTACTTGAAGGCGACCGCCTTCTCGCGCATCGATCCGGGTGCGCAGTTGAGAACGTTGCAGAGTGCCACCGAGTCGAAGGATCCGTCGGGCACACCCCAGGGGGCGAGCACGTTGGCCTGGAGCGTCTGCGGCCGATAGCGCCGCAGACGCCGAGAAGCGAAGACAAGCGGGTCCGGGTTGATGTCGACCAGCGTGATCTGCGGCTCGGCCCCCGGGAAGCGACAGCGGTCGAGCAGGTAACCGGTGCCGATACCGACGTCGAGATGGCGGTCGGAAACGTTTTGGTCATAGAGGGCGAGCAGCTGCCGCACCGAGCAGCGCCAGAAGAGTGGGCAATCGATGCGGTAAGCGATCAGGTCGTAAAGGCGCAGCATCCTGGGCGAGTAGTAGGCCTGGCCCGCGTAGGCGGGGTCTGTCTTCGGCACCCTGGTCCACCTCTCGCTCACCGCGCCTGCACCCCCGCAGTCACGCCGCCGAGCGTCACGCCGAGGGCATCCTCGACGGCCTGGGCGGTCGCATCGGCGTGCTCGGTCATGATCGTGAAGTGGTTGCCAGGCACGTCGATCGCGGTGTGCGGCAGATCCCAGGCGGCCTGCCAGCGATCGGGGTCGTCGTCCTCCATGGTCGACATCGGCTGACTGGCCCTGGCGAGGATCACCGGGGCGCTGAGCTCGGCCGGTCGCCAATCGGCGAAGAGGCGGAAGTAGGCCATCATCGCCGTGAGCCGATTGTCGTCGAGCGGTAGCACCTCCTGGTCGGCCGAGAAGAGCGAGCGCATCAGCGACGGTGTGAGCCACCCCAGCCCACCGTCCTCGCTGAGGTATGTGTCCAGCAGGACGACGGCGGCTGGCGTCATCCCAAGGCTCTCGAGGCGCTCGGCGACTGCGTGGGCGAGCCAGCCCCCGGACGAACAACCGACCAGCGCCGCCCCCTCGCGTCGCTCGCTGGTCAGGATCGTTTCGGCCAGAGCCAGGGCCAGGGCTTCGACGCTGTCCGGCAAGAGCTCGCCGGCGAGGAAGCCCGGCGCTGGCACGGCCACCGCCCGCCGCCTACCGCGGAAGCGCCTGGCGAACCGCACGTATTCCAGCGGGCCGGAGATCGCCATGATCGAGGGGAAGAGGAAGAGCTCCGGGGTCTCCTCACCTTCGGCGAGCACGATCGGCTGCGGCGCCTGCTGCGGCGCTGCCGCCGCGTCGAATGACCCACGGAAGCGAGAAGCGGCGCCGATCAGCTCGACCAGCTCAACCGCATCGCCATCCTCCTCGGCACCCTGCAGGAGGGTGAGGAAGGTACTCGGCGGGCCGGCGGCCGCGCCGGCGCTGACCGTGCCCTCAAGCTCGGCGAGTAGATGCTGGGCGATCTCGGCGACGCTGGGCTGGCTCGCCAGGACCGCGACCGGCAAGTTGGCGCCGCTCGCCGCGATCACTCGTTTGCGCAGCTCCATCGCACCGACCGAGTCGAAGCCCAGCTCGAGCAGCTTCTGCTCTGGCTCGATGTCCTCGGGGCTGGCATGGCCGAGCAGAGTGGCGGCCTGCTGGCGAACCAGTTCGAGCAACGACGCCTCACGCTCCTCCGTCGACATCGCGGCGAGGCGCTGGGCAAGCGAGCCGTGAGAGCGCTGACGGCGGACCCCACTGCCCACCGAGTCGGTCGGCGCGGCCTGGCGCTGGTCGACCATGTCGGGGACCTCCTCGGCGAGCGGCTCGACGACGATCGCCTCGACCGAGAGGATCGGAGCGCCGCCGGGCTCGTAAGCGACGAAACCGCCCCCCTCCTCATCCGCCCCGCAGACGCGTAGCGAAGCGACGCCCGGGCGATAGAGGCGAACGCCTCGCCAAGAGACCGCCCGCGATCTGGCCCCTTCCTCCGCGCCCGGCCGACCGGCCTCGCGACCGGCTTCCAGCAAGGCCGGATGCAAGCCGAAGCGCCCGGCTGCCTGGGCCAGCTCCCCAGCGAGCGAGATCTCGGTGAACTGCGGCCAGCTCTGCAGCGGTTCGGCGAAGGTCGCTTGCTCGCCACTCAGCAGGCCATGGGCATGGAGCGCCCAGCCCGCCTCACCGGGGTCGGCATCAGACCTGGCGTGGACCGAGACTCGCTGCTGCCCCCCCTCCCCGGGACTGGCGATCGAGACACGCAGCTGGACCGCGCCCTGCGCGGGCAGGACCAGCGGCTCGACCAGGCTGAGCTCCGCGATCGAGTCGCAGCCAGCCTCGAGCCCTGCGCGCAGGGCAAGCTCGACGAACACGGCTCCCGGCAGGGCCCCAGCGTCGAGCGGCATCTCGTCGGCCAACCAGGGCTGCGTCTGGAGCGAGACGCGCCCAGTGAGCACCACGCCTTCGTCGTCGGGAAGCTCGACCACTGCGCCGAGCAGCGGGTGGGCGGCATCGGTGAGGCCGATCGAGGCGGGGTCCCCGGCTCCTTGGGAGGCCGAGAGCCAGTAGCGCTGGCGTTGGAAGGGGTAGGTGGGCAGGGGGACTCGCTTGGCATTCGTGCCCTTGAAGAAGCTGGGCCACTCGATCGGGATGCCGGCGGTGTGGGCGGTGGCCAGGGCGAGGGCGAGGGCCTGGGCCTCGGGGCGGCCCTGGCGCAGGGTGGGCGCGAAGGCCGCTTGGGCCTCGCCGCCATCCAGGCACTCCTGGGCCATCGGGATCAAGACCGGGTCGGGGCCGAGCTCCAGGTAGGCGCTGGCGCCCTGGGCGGCGAGGGCTTTGACCCCGTCGGTGAAGCGCACGGGTTGGCGCACGTGGGCGACCCAGTAGGCGGGGTCGGTGGCCTGCTCTGGGCTGAGCAGCTCGCCGGTCAGGTTGGAGACGATCGGGATCTGGGGCGGGCTGTAGGGGATGGAGTTGGCGAGCTGGGCGAACTCTTCGAGCATCGGCTCGATCAGGGGCGAGTGGAAGGCGTGGGAGACGACCAGGCGCTTGGTCTTTGCGCCCTGCTCGCTGAACTGGGCGGCGAGGGCTTCGACGGCCTGCTGCTCACCGGAGATGACGACCGAGGAGGGGCCGTTGATCGCCGCGATCGAGAGCTGGGCCTCTTTGCCCTCGATCGCCTCGGCCACCTCTGCCTCGCTGGCGCCGATCGCCACCATTGCCCCACCGCTGGGCAGCTCTCCCATCAGCTTGCCGCGAGCGGCAACCAGCTTGGCGGCGTCGGGCAGTGAGAAGACCCCGGCGAGGTGGGCGGCGGCGAGCTCGCCGATCGAGTGCCCGCAGAGCAGCTCGGGCCTCAGGCCTTTGCTCTCCAAGAGTCGGTAGAGGGCGACCTCGAGGGCAAAGAGCGCCGGCTGGGCGTAGGTGGTGTCGTCGAGCAGCTCGGCGTCTTTGCCGAAGAGCACCTGCGCCAGCGGTATGTCGAGGTGGGGGTCGAGCGCCTCGCAGAGCGCATCGAAGGCTTGGGTGTAGGGGGGGTGGGTCTCATAGAGCTCTTTGCCCATGCCCAGGCGCTGGGCGCCTTGGCCGCTGAAGAGATAGGCGAGCTTTGCGGTTGAGAGGGCCTTGCCGGTGGCGGTGCTCGTTGAGGGCTCGCCATTGGCGAGGGCCTCGAGGCTCGCCAAGAGCTCTTCGCGCTGCTCGCCGACGACTACGGCGCGGTGCTCGAAGGCCGAGCGGGTCGTGGCCAAGGAGTAGGCGATATCGGCGGGATCGAGTTCGGGGTTGTCCTTGAGGTGCGTTGCCAGACGAGCTGCTTGCTCGGCAAGCGCCTCAGGCGATTTGGCCGAGAGGGTGAGGGGGAGCGGGCCTTGGAGGGGCTGGGATGCGGGCGCCTCTCCCCCCTCCCCGGGCTGCTGCGCCTGGGGGCCGGGGGCTGGCGGTCCCTGCTCCAAGATCAGGTGGGCGTTGGTGCCGCTGACGCTGAAGGAGGAGATGCCGGCGCGCCGCGGCCGCTCGCCAGCGAACCAGGGCTGGGGCTCGGTGAGCAGCTCGACTTGGCCGGCGTCCCAATCGACCTTCGAGGAGGGCTGGTCGACGTGCAGCGTGCGCGGCAGCACGCCACGCTGCAGCGCCAGCGTCATCTTGATCACGCCCGCCACGCCGGCCGCCCCCTGGGTGTGACCGATGTTCGACTTGATCGAGCCGAGCCGCAAGGGCTGCTCACGGCCCTGGCCGTAGGTGGCGAGCAGGGCGCCGGCCTCGATCGGGTCGCCGAGCATCGTGCCGGTGCCGTGCGCCTCGACCGCGTCGACGTCCTGCGGCGTAAGCCGCGCGTCGGCGAGCGCCTGGCGGATGACCCGTTCCTGAGCCGGGCCGTTGGGGGCCGTGAGGCCATTCGAGGCGCCGTCCTGGTTGACGGCGCTGCCGCGAATCACAGCCAGCACCGGGTGGCCGTTGCGCTGTGCGTCGGCGAGCCGCTCGAGCACCACCACGCCGACGCCCTCGGCCCAGCCGACCCCGTCGGCCGCCTCGGCAAAGGCCTTCGAGCGTCCGTCCGGGGCGAGGCCGCGCTGGCGGCTGAAGATCACCATGCTGTTCGGCGTCGCCAGCGCGGTCACACCACCGGCCAGCGCCAGCGAGCACTCGCGCTGGCGCAGCGCCCGCGCCGCCAGGTGCGTCGCGACGAGCGAGGAGGAGCAGGCCGTGTCGACGGTGATCGCCGGACCCACCAGCCCGAGCGTGTAGGCGACCCGCCCGGAGACGATGCTGTTGGTCATGCCCGGGGTGATGCCCATCTCGGCATCGGCGTACTCCTGGTACATGACCCCGGCGAAGACCCCTACCGGCGCGCCGCGCAGGGCGCCGGGGTCGAGCGTCGCGTCTTCCAGCGCCGCCCAGGAGGCTTCCAGCAAGAGGCGCTGCTGGGGGTCCATGATGCTCGCCTCGCGTGGGCTCACACCGAAGAAGCCGGAGTCGAAGCCGGCCACGTCATCGACGAAGCCGCCCTCGCGCACATAGGTGGCGCCGGGGTGGTCGGGATCGGGGTGGTAGATCCGCTCCAGGTCCCAGCCGCGATCCCGTGGGAGGCCAACGATGCCGTCGCGGCCCTCGTCGACCAGCTCCCAGAGCTGCTCGGGCGAGCTGACGCCGCCCGGGTAGCGGCAGCTCATGCCGACGATCGCGATCGGCTCCTGTGCCTGCCTTTCCAGATCTGCGGCCCGGCGCCGCTCCTTGCGCAGGTCGACCATCACCCGCTCCAGGTACTGGCGCAGCCTTGCCTCGTCGTTCATCCCGCCCCCAGCTCCTCGTCGATCAGCTCGAACATCTCCTCGTGCGACATCGCGCCGAGGTCTTCGCCCCCCTCGTCTTCTCCCCCGACGCCATCGCCCGTCGCCGAGAGGTCGGCGAGCAGGCCGCGCAGGCCGGCGTCGAGCAGGCCGCGGACCCGCTCGTCGGAGCGTGCCGCGGGCAGCATCTCGGTAAGCCTG
The DNA here is from genome assembly GCA_963715455.1 of uncultured Solirubrobacterales bacterium. GTDB lineage: Bacteria > Actinomycetota > Thermoleophilia > Solirubrobacterales > 70-9 > VRUE01. The sequence continues at coordinate 2,084,951 of OY970245.1, forward strand.
GCGAGCACCTCAGCCGCCTCGCGCTCGCCACCCCCCGCGCGCCCCTCGCCACCGGCCGCCACGCCGACCTCGCCGATCAGGTGCTTGGCGACAGCCGCCGTGGAGGGGTGATCGAAGACCAGGGTCGGCGGCAGGCGCAGGCCGGTGGCGACGTTGAGTCGGTTGCGCAGCTCGACCGCCGCCAGCGAGTCGAAGCCAAGGTCCATGAAGGCCGCTTGCGGCTGGATCCCCTCGCTGGAGGCATGGCCGAGCACCGCGGCGACGTGACCGCGAACCAGCTCGAGCACGACCCGGTCCCACTCCTCCTCGGGCACGTCCGCGAGGCGCTTGGCCAGCGAGCCCCGTTCGGGCGCCTGGGCCGAGGAGCCCACCACGCTGCGCAGGATCGCCGGCAGGGCCCCGGCCGCTGCCTGGCCGCGCAGCCCGGCGCGGTCGAGACCGACCGGGACGAGCAGCGGCGCGCTGCGCTCAAGCGCCAGGTCGAAGAGACCGAGGCCTTGATCTGGATCGAGCGGGCGGATGCCGAAGCGAGCGGCGCGCTGCAGATCTGCCTCTTCGAGCTTGCCGGTCATGCCGGTCTCCTGCGCCCAGGCGCCCCAGGCCAGCGAGGTGGCCGGCAACCCCTGCGCCTGGCGCTGCGCAGCGAGCCCGTCGAGGAAGGCATTGGCCGCGGCGTAGTTGGCCTGGCCGGGAGTGCCGAGGATCCCGGCGAAGGAGGAGAAGAGCAGGAAATGGGAGAGCTGGCGCTCGGCGGTCAGCTCGTGCAGGCTCCAGGCGGCGTCGACCTTCGGCCTGAGCACCTGCGCCAGCCGCTCGGCGTCGAGCGCTTCCAGCAGGCCGTCTTCGAGCACGCCCGCGGCGTGGACCACGACACCAAGCGGCTGCTCGGGCGGGATCGTTTCGAGCAACTCGGCCAGCTGGGCGCGGTCGGCCACATCGCAGGCGGCGATCTGGGCGCTGGCGCCCAGCTCCTGCAGCTCGGCCTGCAGCTCGGCGGCGCCGGCCGCTGCCACACCGCTGCGACTGACGAGCAGCAGGTGGCGGACGCCGTGCTCGGCCGCCAGGTGGCGGGCGAGCAGGGCGCCGAGGCCGCTCGTGCCACCCGTGATCAGCACGGTCGCCTCCGGGTCGAGGGGCTGATTGCTCGCACCCTCGGGGTCGGTGCCTGCCCGGGAAAGTCGCGGCACCAGCAGGCGACCGGCGCGGACCGCCAGCTGGGGCTCGTCGAGGCTGGCGGCCAGCGCCGCCGGCAGGACGGCCAGCGAGTCCTCTTCGTCGTCGAGGTCGAGCAGGGCGAAGCGGTCGGGGTGCTCGTTCTGGGCGGAGCGCACCAGGCCCCAGATCAAGGCCGTGGTGAGGTCGGGGCACTCGCCCTCGCCAGCCGTCACAGCGCGGCTCGTTTGAATGCAGAGGCGGCTGTGCCTGAGGCGCTCCTCGGTCAGCCAGCGCTGCAGCAGCTCGAGCACCTCGCGAGCGCTGGCGTGCGCCCCGGCCGCCACGTCCTCGTCCTGGGGGCGGAGGGCGACGACGACCAACTCGGGAGCGCTCTCCTCGCTCGCGGTGAGCAGCGCCTCGAGATCGGCGTAGCGCTCGGCCGCCAGGCCCTCGCCAGCCTGCTCGCCGATGAGGCCCACGCGGGGCGACTCGGCGCCGTTCGACGCTTGGGCCGGCGCGTCGATCCACTCGATCTCGTAGAGCGGCGGGCGGCCGCGGGCACCGCTGCGCAAGGCGTCGCGGTCGACGGCGCGCACGTCCAACGACTCGATCGAGGCGACCGGGTCGCCCGCTGCATCGAAAGCGCGCAGGCCGCGGCCGCCGGTGTCGATACGCACCCGCAGGCTGGCGGCACCGCGCGAGGCGACCTGCACCCCACGCCAGGCGAAGGGCACGACGAGATCGGCCTCGCCCTCGCCTGCCCGGCCGCTGAGGGCGAGGCCGGCACCGGTATGCAGGGCGGCGTCGAGCAGCGCCGGGTGCAGGTGGAAGCGCTGCGCCTCCTGGCCCTGCTCCGCGGGCAGCGAGAGCTCGACCAGCAGCTGCTCGCCACTGCGCCAAGCCGCCTTCACGCCCTGGAAGGTGGGCCCGTACTCGAAGCCCTGCTCGGCGAGCTGCTCGTAGAGGTCTGCGACATCGAGTGGCTCGGCCCCCTCCGGGGGCCAGGCGGTCAGCGGGCCAATGCTGCCGCGCGCCGCCTGGGCCAACACCCCCTGGGCGTTGCAGGTCCAGGCGGCCGCCTCTCCGGGGCCCTGCTCGTCATCGGCCTCGGCCCGCGAGTGGATCGTCACCGGCCGCTGCCCATCGCCGTCCGGGGCCCCCACCGAGACCTGGACCTGCACCGCCCCCCGCTCGGGCAGCACCAGCGGCGCTTGCAGGGTGAGCTCCTCAAGCCGCTCGGCGCCCACCTCGCTGCCGGCGCGCAGGGCCAGCTCGACCAGCGCCGTGCCCGGCGCGAGGACGATGCCGCCCAGGGCGTGATCGCCGAGCCAGGGATGGGTGCGCAGCGAGAGGCTGCCGGTGAGCAAGACCTGCTCTCCGCCGGCGAGCGCCAGCCGCGCCCCGAGCAACGGGTGATTGGCGGATGCCTGCCCCAGGGCACTCGGGTCGCCGCTCCCCTGGGAGGCGCTGTCGAGCCAGTAGCGCTGGCGCTGGAAGGGATAGGTGGGCAGCGGCACCCGCTTGGCATCGGCGCCGGCGAAAAGCGCCTCCCAGTCGAGCTCGCTGCCGCGCACGTGGGCCACGGCAAGGGCCTGCTGGAGCGTGCCCTGCGCCGCCCGGCCCTTGCGCAGGGCAGAAGCAAAGGCCAGGCCATCGGCCGACTCATCGGCCTGGCTCGCGAGGCACTCCTGGGCCATCGCGCTGAGCACCGCGTCCGGCCCCAGCTCGAGGAAGGTGCTGGCGCCCTCGGCGCGCAGCGTGGCGACCGCGTCGGCGAAGCGCACCGGCTCGCGCACGTGGGCCACCCAGTAGGCGGGATCGGTGGCCTGCTCGGCGCTCAGCAAGCCGCCGGTCAGGTTGGAGACGATCGTCAGCTGCGGCGCCCTGTAATCGAGCTGGCGCGCGACCGCCTCGAACTCGGCCAGCATCGGCTCGATCAGGGGTGAGTGGAAGGCGTGGCTGACGGCGAGCCGCTTGGTCTTGCGGCCGCGCTCGGCCCAGACCGCCTCGAGCTGCTCGATCGCCGCGGCGGCACCGGAGAGCACCACCGAGCCGGGGGCGTTGATCGCGGCGATCGCCAGCTCGGCCTCCTTGCCGGCGATCGAGTCCGTCGCTTCTGCCTCGCTGGCCTGCACGGCGAGCATCGCACCGCCGGCGGGCAGGGCGCCCATCAGCCTGCCCCTGGCGGCGACCAGCTGGGCCGCGTCGGCCAGCGAGAGAACGCCGGCCAGATGCGCGGCGACGAGCTCGCCGATCGAGTGCCCGGCGAGCAGCTTGGGGGCCAGGCCAAAGGACTCGAGCAGGCGGAAAAGGGCCAGCTCGAGCGCGAAGAGGGCCGGCTGGGCATAGGTCGTGTCGTCGAGCAGGGGCGCGGGCTCCTCCCCCTCGGCGAAGACCAGGGCGGCCAGCGAGTCGATCTCGAGCCGCGGATCGAGCTGCTCGCAGGCCCCATCGAAAGCGGCGGCAAAGGCCGGGTAGGCGGTGTAGAGCTCTTGCCCCATGCCGGCACGCTGCGAGCCCTGGCCGCTGAAGAGGTAGGCGAGCTTGCCCCCCTGCTTCGCCCAACCGCGAGCGATCCCGTCCGGCTCCTGCCGCTGCAGGGCGGCGAGGCCGGCGAGCAGCTCGGCGCGGTTCTCGCCGACCAGCGCGGCGCGCTGCTCGAGCGCGGCGCGCGTCGTCGCCTGCGAGTAGGCGAGGTCGGCGATCTCCAGCTCGGGGTCCTCGCCGAGCCGCTGCGTGAGCCGCTCGGCGACGGCGGCGAGCGCCACCTCGTCCTTCGCCGAGACCGGCAGGAGGAGCGGCCCGCGGTCGTCGCCGTTGCGCTCCCCGCTGCCCTGCTCGGGGTCTGCGGACGGCGCCTGCTCGAGGATCAGGTGGGCGTTGGTGCCGCTCACCCCGAAGGAGGAGATCGCCGCGCGCCGCGGGCGGCCGTTCTCCGGCCAGGGCTGCGCCTCGCCCAGCAGCTCGACCCTGCCGGCCGACCACTCGACTTTCGAGCTGGGCGCGTCGAGGTGCAGGGTCTGCGGCAACAGCCCCTCGCGCAACGCCATCGTCATCTTGATCACGCCGCCGACGCCGGCGGCGGCCTGGGCGTGGCCGATGTTCGACTTGAGCGAGCCGAGGCGCAGCGGCTGCTCGCGCTCCTGGCCGTAGGTGGCGAGCAGGGCGCCCGCCTCGATCGGGTCGCCGAGCACGGTGCCGGTGCCGTGCGCCTCGACCGCGTCGACGTCCTTCGCCTCGAGGCCGGCGCTGGCCAGCGCCTGGCGGATGACCCGCTCCTGCGAGGGCCCATTGGGGGCGGTGAGCCCGTTCGAGGCGCCGTCCTGGTTGACCGCCGAGCCGCGGATCACGGCCAACACCGGGTGGCCGTTGCGCTGCGCGTCGGCAAGCCGCTCGAGCACGAGCACGCCGACCCCCTCGGCGATGCCGGTGCCGTCGGCCGCCTCGCTGAACGACTTGCAGCGACCGTCGGGGGAGAGGCCGCGCTGGGCGCTGAAGAAGAGGAAGGCGCCGGGAGTGGCGAGCACGGTGACGCCGCCGGCGAGGGCCAGCGAGCACTCGCCGCTGCGCAGCGCTTGGGCAGCGAGGTGGGTGGCGACCAACGAGGAAGAGCAGGCGGTGTCGAGCGTCACCGCCGGGCCCTCGAGCCCCAGCGTGTAAGCGATGCGACCGGAGACGCCGCTCGAGGTGAGCCCGGCGATCATGCCGTACTCCTGCAGCATCGAGCCGGCGAAGACCCCGGTGCGCGAGCCGCGCAGCGCCGGCGGCGGGATCGCCGCGTCCTCGAGCGCCTCCCAGGTGGCTTCCAGGAGCAGCCGTTCCTGGGGGTCGACCATCGCCGCCTCGCGCGGGCTGATGCCGAAGAAGCCGGGGTCGAACTCGGTGGCGGTGGCGAGGAAACCGCCCTCGCGCGCGTAGCTGGTGCCGCTGCTCGCCGGGTTCGGGTCGTAGAGGCGCTCGAGGTCCCAGCCGCGGTCCTCGGGGAAGGGCGCGATCGCGTCGCGGCCGGCGGCGACCAGCTCCCAGAGGTCGGCCGGCGAGTCGGCGCCGCCCGGATAGCGGCAGCTCATGCCGACGATCGCGATCGGCTCCCGTGCCCCCTGCTCGAGCTCCTCGACCCGGCGGTGCGCCTTGCGCAGGTCGAGCGTCAGCTTCTCAAGGTATTGGCGCAGCTTGGCCTCGTTGCTCATCGGGCCTCGTCCCCCCCGAACTCCTGGTCGATCAGCTCGAACATCTCCTCGTGCGACATCGCTTCGAGCCCCTCGACCGGGGCCTCGTCGCCGGGCTCGACACCGCCGAGCTCGACGAGCAGGGAACGCAGCCGGGCGCTGACCCGCTCCCGGGCCTCAGCGTCCGCCTTGACCGAGGCGAGCATCCCCTCGAGGCCCGCGATCGCCTCGCGCAACTCGGCCTCCTGCAGCTGGCGTGCGGCGCTGGCGCTGTCCGGAGCGACCTCACCGACCAGATAGCCGGCCAGCGCCGCCGCGGTCGGATAGTCGAAGACCAGCGTCGGCGCGAGACGCATGCCGGTCGCCGCGCCCAGCCGGTTGCGCAGTTCAACCGCTGCCAGCGAATCGAAGCCGAGCTCCTGGAAGGGCCGCTCGGGATCGACCTCGGCACCCGACTCGTGGCCGAGCACGGCGGCGATGTGGCCGCGGATCAGGTCGAGGGTCACCGTCTCGCGCTCCGCCTCGGGGACCCCGGCAAGCAGCTTGACCAGCGAGCCCCGCTCGACCTGGGCGTCGCGGGGCACGCGCACGATGCCGCGCAGGATCGCCGGCAGCGTCCCCGCCCGCGCGCGGGCGTGCAGCGCGGCGCCGTCGAGCTGGGCGGGGACGAGCAGCGACTCGTCCAGCTCGCCGGCCGCCTCGAAAAGGTCAAGGCCTTGGCTCGGCGACATCGGAATCAGGCCAAGACGTGCGCGGACCTGTTGGATCGCACGGTCCAGCTCGGCCTCGGCGCCGCTCACCATGCCGCTCTCCAACGCCCAGCCCCCCCAGGCCAGCGAGGTGGCCGGCAGGCCCCGTGCCTGGCGATGGGCGGCGAGCGCGTCGAGGAAGCTGTTGGCCGCCGCGTAGTTGGCCTGGCCGGGGGCGCCGAGCACCCCGGCGAAGGATGAGAAGAGCAGGAAATGGGAGAGCTGGCGCTCGGCGGTCAGCTCGTGCAGGTTCCAAGCGGCGTCGGCCTTCGGCGCCAGGACGCGCTCGAGGCGCTCGCGATCGAGCGACTCGAGCATGCCGTCGTCGAGCACGCCAGCCGAGTGGAGCACCGCGCCGAGCGGCCGCTCAGCCGGGATCGAGTCGAACAGCTCGGCCAGCTGGGCGCGGTCGGCGACGTCGCAGGCGGCGATTTCGACAGCGGCGCCCAGCTCCTGAAGCTCGGCCTGCAGCTCGCCGGCGTCGGCCGCTGCCGCGCCGCTGCGGCTGACGAGCAGCAAGTGACGGACGCCGTGCTCGGCCACCAGGTGACGCGCGAACAGAGCGCCGAGGCCGCTGGTGCCGCCGCTGATCAAGACGGTCGCCTCGGGGTCGAAGGCGGGCCCGGCCGCCGCCTCAGGGTCGCTGCTCGCCCGGGCCAGTCGCGGCGCCAGCAGCTCTCCGTCACGCAGGGCGATCTGGGGCTCCTCGGCGACGGCGGCGAGCGCCTTCGCGAGCGCCGCTGCCGAGGCCTCGCTGCCGTCGTCGTCGATCAGCGCGAAGCGACCGGGGTGCTCGGACTGAGCGGAGCGCAGCAGCCCCCAGAGCGCCGCCGTTCCCAGGTCGGGATCCTCATCCCCACGAGCGGCGACGGCACCCTCGGTGAGCAGCACCAGCTGCGACTCGGCCAGCTCCGCAGCCGCGATCCAAGCCTGGGCCAGCGCCAGAACCGCAGCCAGGTTGGCGTGGCAGGCCGCCAGGGCATCGCGCCCTGCGGCGGGCCGCATCGCTGCGATGACCAGCTCGGGGGCCGGCGCCCCCGCCTCGATCGCCGCGAGCAGCGCCGCCAGGTCGACGTGCAGCTCGGCCTCGGCCAACCCCGGCAGCGCCGCCTCGCCGAGCACGGCCAGGCCCTCGGGGGGGGCCGCGGCAAGACGCTGAACCGGGGGCTGCCACTCGAGCCGATAGAGCGAACGGCGGTCGCGGGCCAGCGCCTGCAACTGGCTGCGCTCTACCGGCTGCAGGGTGACAGCATCGACGCTGATCACCGGGGAGCCGCCGGCGTCGACGGCAACCAAGCCGCCACCCTCGGCGCTTAGATCGAACCGCACCCGCAGGGCGGCAGAGCCGTTGGCAGCGAGGCGCACGCCGTGCCAGGCAAAGGGCAGGGCAAGCGTGTCCGGGTCACCCCCCTCGGCGGCGATCGCCAGGTCGACGGCGACGTGGCCGGCGGCGTCGAGCAATGCCGGGTGCAGGCCGAAACGCCCTGCCTGCTCGCTTTGCTCCTCGGGCAGCGAAAGCTCCGCGAAAGCCTCCTCCCCGCGGCGCCAGGCCGCCTTGACGCATTGAAAGGCGGGTCCGTACTCGATGCCGCGCTCGGCCAGGCGCTCGTAGAGCTGCTCGACCTCGAGCGGCTCCGCCTCCGGAGGCGGCCAGGCCGACGTCGCCAGCCCTTGCAGACGGGGGTCGGCGCCGGCCTCGAATGGGGCGAGCAGCCCCATCGCGTGCTGGGTCCACTCTCCCGGACCCTCACCGTCGGCCCCCGATTGGGGGCGCGAGTGGATCGTCACCTCGCGTCGGCCCGCTTCGTCGGCGCCACTCACGCCGACCTGGACCTGCACCCCGCCTCGCTCGGGTAGCACCAGCGGCGCCTGCAGGGTGAGCTCCTCGAGCAGCTCGCAGCCGACCTCGACCCCGGCGCGCAGGGCCAGCTCGAGCAGCGCCGTGCCGGGCAGCAGCACGGTGTCGAAGACAGCGTGGTCGGCCAGCCAGGGGTGGGTCTGCAGTGAGATGCGCCCGCTGAGCGTGCACTCCTCCGATGCCGGCGACTCGATCGCCGCGGCCAACAGCGGGTGAGCGGCGTCGGCGAGCCCGGCGGCGCTCAGGTCGCCACCCAACTCCGCGGCGGAGAGCCAGTAGCGCTGGCGCTGGAAGGGATAGGTGGGCAGCGGCACGCGAGCGGCACCGCGACCCGCGAAGAAGGCCTCCCAGTCGAGCTTGGCCCCGGCGGCGTGGGCGGTGGCGAGCGCGGCGGTCAGCGACCCGGCCTCGGCCTCGGCCTGGCGCAGGGTCGGTGCGAAGCTGGCCTTCTCGCTGTCGAGGCACTCCTGGGCCATCGGGGTCAGCACCGGGTCCGGGCCGAGCTCCAGGTAGGCCGTGGCCCCCTGCTCGGCGAGCGCCTTGACGCCGTCCATGAAGCGCACCGGCGCTCGCACGTGGGAGACCCAGTACTCGGGGTCGGCGGCCTGCTCGGCGCTGAGCAGCTCGCCGCTGAGGTTGGAGACGACGGGGATCTGCGGCTCGCCGCAGGAGATCGAGCTGGCCACCTTGCGGAACTCGTCGAGCATCGGCTCGATCAGAGGCGAGTGGAAGGCGTGGGAGACGGCGAGGCGCTTGGTCTTGGCGCCGTTCTCACTGAGCTGGGCGGCGATCTCCTCGACGGCTTCCCCCTCTCCGGAGATGACAACGGAGCCGGGGCCGTTGATCGCCGCGATCGAGACCTCGCTCTCTCGGTCGGCGATCGCCGCGGCCACCTCCTGCTCGGCGGCCCCGATGGCGACCATCGCCCCGCCCTTGGGCAGCGCCCCCATCAGCTTGCCCCGGGCGGCGACCAGCTTGGCGGCGTGCTCGAGGGAAAAGACGCCGGCGAGGTGGGCGGCGGTCAGCTCGCCGATCGAGTGGCCGCAGAGCAGGTCCGGCGTGAGGCCCCGACCCTCCAAGGAGCGGTAGAGGGCCAGCTCGACCGCGAAGAGCGCCGGTTGGGCGTAGGTGGTGTCGTCGAGGCGCTCGGCGTCATCGCCGAAGACGACTTCCTTCAGCGGCAGGTCGAGGTGTGGGTCGAGCGCCTCGCAGGCGGCGTCGAAGACCTCGGTGTAGGTGGGGCTGCTCTCGTAGAGCTCCCTGCCCATGCCGAGGCGCTGGCAGCCCTGGCCAGAGAAGAGATAGGCGAGCTTTGCGCTGCCGAGCGCCACGCCTTGCACGGTGTTTGCGCCCAGCTCGCCCCCAGCGATGGAGTCGAGCCCGGCGAGCAGTTCCTCGCGGCGCTCGCCGATGACCACGGCCCGCTGCTCGAAGCTGGGTCGCGTCGTCGCCAGCGAGTAGGCGAGGTCGAGCGGCGCCAGCTCGGGGTCGGCATCGAGCTCGGCGCCGAGCCGGGCGGCGGCCTCTCGCAACGCCGGCTCGCTCCTCGCCGAGAGCACCAGCGGCACGGGGCCAGCGGCCTCTGGAGGGGGCTCCTCGCTCACGGGCAAGGCGGGAGCAGCCGCCTCGAGGATCAGATGGGCGTTGGTGCCGCTCGCCCCGAACGACGAGACCCCGGCGCGGCGTGGCCGGCCGTTGGCCGACCAGGGCTGCTCCTCAGCGAGCAGCTCGACCTGACCGCGCTGCCATTCGACCTTGGTCGACGGGCTGTCGACGTGCAGCGTCTTCGGCATGACGCCCTCGCGCATCGCCAGCACCGTCTTGATCACCCCGGCCACCCCGGCAGCCGCCTGGGCGTGGCCGATGTTGGACTTGACCGAGCCCAAGCGCAGCGGGGCCTCCCTCTCCTGGCCGTAGGTGCCGAGCAGGGCCCCCGCCTCGATCGGGTCGCCGAGCATCGTGCCTGTGCCGTGCGCCTCGACCAGGTCGACCTCGCCCGGCGCCAGGCCGGCGTTGGCGAGCGCCTGGCGAATCACCCGTTCCTGCGAGGGCCCGTTGGGGGCGCTGAAGCCGTTCGAGGCACCGTCCTGGTTGACCGCCGAGCCGCGGATCGTGGCCAGCACCGGGTGGCCGTGGCGTTCAGCGTCGGAGAGCCGCTCGAGCAGCACGACACCACTGCCCTCGCCGATGCCGGTGCCGTCCGCCGCCTCGGCGAAGGGCTTGCAGCGACCGTCCGGGGCGAGGGCCCGCTGGCGGCTGAAGAAGGCAAAGATGCCCGGCGTCGAGAGCACCGTGACACCGCCGGCGAGGGCGACCTCGCACTCGCCTCCGCGCAGCGCCTGCGCCGCCAGGTGGATGGCGACCAGCGAGGAGGAGCAGGCCGTGTCGACGGTGATCGCCGGACCCTCGAAGCCAAAGGTGTAGGAGACCCGCCCGGAGACGCCGCTCGAGGTCATCCCCGCCCCGTAGTCGGCGACGCCATAGTCCTGGTACATCACCCCGGCGAAGACACCGGCGCTGCTGCCCTGCAGCGCGCGCGGATCGAGGCCGCCGTCTTCGAGCGCCTCCCAGCAGGTTTCCAGCAACGCCCTTTCCTGCGGGTCCATGCCCAGCGCCTCGCGCGGGCTGATGCCGAAGAAGCTGGGGTCGAAGCGCGGCGCGTCGTAGACGAAACCGCCCTCGCGGGCGTAGCTGCTGCCCAGCCGGTCGGGGTCGGGATCGAAGAGCCGATCGAGGTCCCAACCGCGATCCTCGGGGAAGGCGGCGATCGCGTCCTCGCCGCGGGCGACCAGCTCCCAGAGCGCCGCCGGCGAGTCGGCGCCGCCAGGGAAGCGGCAGGCCATGCCGACGATCGCGATCGGCTCCGCCGAGGAGCTGTGGCGCACGGCGACCTTGGCGTCGCGTACCTCGCCCGCCACTTGATCGACGAGGTGGGCGGCCAGCGCTGCGCAGGAGGGGTAGTCGAAGACAACCGTGGCCGGCAGCTGCAGGCCGGTGGCGCCAACCAGCCGGTTGCGCAGCTCGACCGCGGCCAGCGAGTCGAAGCCGAGGTCGCGAAAGGCCTTGTCGGGCTCCACCTCCGCGGTGGTCGCATGGCCGAGCACCGCGGCGACGTGGCCGCGGACGAGCTCCAGGACGACCGCCCCGCGCTCCTCCTCAGGCACGCCGGCGAGCCGCTTAGCGAGCGAGCCGCGTTGGCTCTCGGCCGGCAGGCTGACCAGCCCGGAGAGCACCGCGGGCAGGGTTCCCGAAGCGGCCTTGGAGCGCAGCACGGCGCTGTCCAGGGCGCTCGGCACGAGCAGCGCGTCGGGCATGCCGAGCGCCGCATCGAGCAACGCCAGCCCCTGCTCGGGCGGCATCGGCACGAGGCCGAGGCGCTGACGCACCTGCTCGACGACGCGCTTCAGCTCGGCCCCACCCCGCTCGGCCTCGATCATCCCGCTGAGCTGTGCCCAGCCCCCCCAGGCCAGCGAGACACCCGGAAGGCCAGCGGCCTGGCGGTGGGCGGCGAGCGCGTCGAGGAAGCTATTGGCCGCCGCGTAGTTGCCCTGCGCGGCGCCGCCGAGGATGCCCATGATCGAGGAGAAGAGGACGAAAGCGGAAAGCTCCGCCCCCGCCGTGAGCTCGTGCAGGTTCCAGGCAGCGGTTGCCTTGGGGTCCATCGTCCGCGCCAGGCGCTCCGCGTCGAGCGACTCCACGACTCCGTCGTCGAGCACCCCGGCGCAGTGAAAGACAGCCCCCAGCGGGTGCTCAGCGGGGATCGTCGCCAACAGCCGCTCGAGCTGAACGCGATCGGCGACGTCGCAGCCGGCGACCCTCGCTTCGGCGCCCAGCCCCTCGAGGTCGCTGAGCAGCCCTGCGACACCGTCCGCGTCGGCGCCCCTGCGGCTGACCAGCAGCAGGTGGAGAGCGCCGTGGGCCTCGGCGAGGTGGCGGGCGACGAGCGACCCGAGCGACCCGGTGGCGCCGGTCACCAGGACGGTGCGCTCCGGGTCGAGGGCTTTGGAGACTCCCTCCGCAACCCGAGCGCGGGCCAGGCGGGGAGCCAGCAGCTGGCCCTCGCGCAGGGCCAGCTGGGGCTCTTCCCCAGCGTTCGCCAGGGTCTCGGGCAGGACGGCTTCTGAGGCCTCCGAGCCATCGGTATCGATTACGACGAGGCGCCCGGGGTGCTCGGACTGGGCCGAGCGCAGCAGCCCCCAGATCGGCGCCGCACCGAGATCGGGGTCCTCGCCGGGAGCGGCCGCCACCGCCCCCGCGGTGAGCACACAAAGGCACGACTCCTCGGCCTGCTCCTCGGCGAGCCAGGCCTTGAGCCGCTCGAGCACAGTCGCGGTGCGCGCCAGGGCCGCCGCTGGGACGCTGTCCTCCCCCTCGGCGACGCGGCAATCGAGGACCTCCGGTGGCCGCACCCCCGCCGAGTCCGCGTCACTTGCCCGCGGCGGGGCGGGCACCCACTCAAGGCGGTGCAGAGGCAGGTTGCGGCGGGCCACGGCCCGCAGGACGGCCGGGTCGACCGGTCGCATGACGATCGACTCGATCGAGGCGACCGGGCGACCGGCAGTGTCGAAGGCGAGCAGGCCGGTGCCCTGCTCGCCCGTGGAGAGACGCACGCGCAGCGTCGTCGCGCCCCGAGCATGGAGGCTCATGCCGCGCCAGGCGAAGGGCACGGCAGCGCTCTCCCCAGCCCCGGCCTGGGCGCCGAACAGGGTGTCGATGGCGGCGTGCCCGGCCGCGTCGAGCAGCGCCGGGTGCAGACCGAAGCGCTGCGCCTCGCCTGCCTCGGCTTCGGGCAGCGTCACCTCGGCGAAGATCTCCTCTCCCTGCCGCCAGGCCGCGGTCAGCGCCTGGAAGGCGGGCCCGTACTCGAAGCCGGCGGCGGCGAGCCGCTCGTAGGCGCCCGTCACGTCGAGGGCTTCGGCCCCGGCCGGCGGCCACTCGCCGAGCTCCTCGGGCGGTTCGACAGCCTCGGCCTCGATCGTGCCCTGCGCGTGGCAGGTCCACTCCGCCGCCTCGCCCTCTCCGACCTCGGGGCGGGAGTGGATCGAGACCGCCCGGCGACCATCCTCGTCGGGCGCCGTGAGCGCGACCTGCAGCTGCACGGCCTCGCCCTCAGCGAGCACGAGCGGCGCCTGCAGGGTCAGCTCGGCGAGCGTGCGCGCCCCCACCTGCTCAGCGGCGCGCAGAGCCAACTCGACGAAGGCGGTTCCCGGCAGGAGGACCGTCCCCGCCAGGGCGTGGTCGGCGAGCCACGGGTGCGCGGCCAGCGAGAGGCGGCCGGCGAAGACCGGGCCGTCGCCCTCGGGCTGCTCGAGCACGGCGCTGAGCAGCGCGTGACCCGGATCACCGAGGCCGACCGAGCGGGCGTCGGCACCGCCAGGCGCCGAGGAGAGCCAGTAGCGCTTGCGCTCGAAGGGATAGGTGGGCAGTGACGCTCGGCGCCCGCCACTGCCCTCGAGCAGCGCCGGCCAGGCGACCGGCGCACCGGCTGCGTACGCCTCAGCGAGCGAGAGGAGGAAGCGCCCCAGGCCGCCTTCGTCGCGGCGCAGGCTGCCGACGATTCGCGCCCCGTCCGGCTTCTCGGTGGCCGTCTCGATCGTCTCGCCGACGGCGAGGGCGAAAACCGGGTGAGGGCTGACCTCGACCAATAGGCCGTGGCCCTGGGCAAGCAGCTCCCTGGTCACCGCTTCGAAGCGCACGGGCTGGCGCAGGTTGCGGTACCAGTACTCCGCTCCGAGCTGCGCGGTGTCGAGCGACTCGCCGGTCACCGTGGAGACGAAACGGGTCTCGCCCGAGCGCGGCGAGATCGGCGCCAGCGCCTCGAGCAGCTCTTCGCGCAGCGGCTCGACGCGGGCCGAGTGCGAGGGGATGGTCGCCGGCACCTCGCGCGCCCGCAGCTCGTCTTCCTCGCAGCCAGCGAGGAACTCTTCGACCGCCTCGCGGTCGGCGGAGAGGATGGTCGAGGACGGCCCGTTGCGAGCCGCCACCTCGATGCGCCCCTGCCACGCCGCGATGCGTGCCTCGGCCTGCTCAGCGGGAAGCGCCACCGAGACCATCGCCCCGCTGCCGGCCAGCTTGGCGATGATGCGGCTGCGCACCGCGGCGAGCCGGGCAGCATCGTCGAGCGAGAGCCCACCGGCGACGTGGGCGGCGGCGATCTCGCCCTGCGAGTGCCCAGCGACCGCGGCCGGCCTCACACCGCAGGCCCGCCAGAGCTCGGCCAGCGCCACACAGACGGCGAAGAGCACCGGCTGGACGACCTCGATCCGCTCGAGCGAAGGGGCGCCCTCGGCCCCGCGCAGCACGTCGCACACCGAGAAGCCGGTGTAGGGCGCGAGCGCCTCGTCGCACTCGCCGAGCCGCTCGGCGAAGGCAGGTGAGACCCGGGCCAACTCGGCCCCCATGCCCGGCCACTGCGAGCCTTGACCGGGGAAGAGAAAGGCGACCTTGGCGTCGTGCGCCCGGCCGCGCACCGCCTTGGGCGGCAACTCACCGGCCCGCAGAGCCTCGAGGTCGCCGACCAGCCGCTCGCGATCCCCGCCCAGCAGGACCGCGCGGTGCTCGAAGGCCGCGCGGCCCGTGGCCAGCGAGCAGGCAGCGTCGCGCGGCTCGAGCCCAGCCTCGCCATGGAGTCGTGCCGCGAGCCGTCCGGCAACCTCGCCCAGGGCGGACTCGCTCTTCGCCGACAAGCAGAGCGGTACCGGCGCCGGCTCGGCGACCCAATCGATCAGTGGCGGCGCCTCTCCCGCCCGCTCGACCGGTGCTCCCTCCGCGGGCGGTGCCGGGGCCTCCTCGAGCACCATATGAGCATTGGTGCCGGTTGCCCCAAAGGAGGAGACGGCGGCGCGGCGCGGCACCCCGTTTGCCTCCCAGGGGCATGCCTCGCGCAGCAGCTCGACCTTGCCCGAGCGCCAATCGATCTTCGTCGAGGGCTGCTCGACGTGCAGCGTCTTGGGCAGCGTGCCCTCGCGCAGTGCCAACACCATCTTGATCACCCCGGCGACCCCGGCTGCCGCCTGGGCGTGACCGATATTTGACTTGAGCGAGCCCAGCAAGAGCGGCCGCTCGCGCTCCTGGCCGTAGGTGGCAAGCAGCGCACCGGCCTCGATCGGGTCGCCGAGCGCCGTACCCGTGCCGTGCGCCTCGACCGCGTCGACATCGGCCGGCTGCAGCCCGGCGCTTGCTAGAGCGCTGCGGATCAGCTTTTCCTGGGCGGGGCCGTTGGGCGCCGTGAGCCCGTTCGAGGCCCCGTCCTGGTTGATCGCGCTGCCGCGGATCGTGGCCAGCACGGGGTGGCCGTTGCGCTGCGCGTCCGAGAGCCGCTCGAGCACCAGCACACCGACCCCCTCCGAGAAGCCGGCGCCGTCGGCGGCATCGCTGAACGACTTGCAGCGCGCGTCGCGAGCGACACCGCGCTGCCGGCTGAACTGGGTGAAGATCCCCGGCGTGGAGAGCGTCGTCACGCCGCCGGCCAGGGCCAGCGAGCAGTCGCCTGCCCGCAGCGCCCGCGCCGCCAGGTGCATCGCCACCAGCGAGGAGGAGCAGGCGGTGTCGACGGTCATTGCCGGGCCCTCGAGGCCGAACGCGTAAGAGACGCGGCCGCTGACCGGGCTGGCCGAGCCCCCGGTTGGCAGGAAGTCGCCCAGCTCCGGTGAGCTGGCCCGCCGATCCCAGCCGTAGTCGTGGTACATCACCCCGGCGAAGACCCCGGCGTCGACGCCGCGCAGCGAGGCCGGGTCGATGGCGGCGTCCTCGAGCGCCTCCCAGGTGGCTTCCAGCAGCAACCGCTCCTGGGGATCCATGACCAGCGCCTCGCGCGGGCTGATCCCGAAGAAGCCCGGGTCGAACTCGCCGGCGTCGTAGAGGAAGCCGCCTTCACGCACGTAGGTCGTCCCGGGCCGATCGGGATCGGGGTCGTAGATGCGCTCCAGGTCCCAGCCGCGATCGGTAGGGAACTCGGAGATCGCGTCGGTCTCCGCGGCCAGCAGCTCCCAGAGCTGTGCCGGCGAGTCGGCCCCGCCCGGGTAGCGACAGGCCATGCCGACGATCGCGATCGGCTCGCTGGCGGCCTCGGTCAGGCGGCGGTTCTGCTGGCGCAGGCGCTCGCTTTCCTTGAGCGCCGCACGCAGCGCCTCGGCCACCTGCTCGGGAGAAGTCTTCACTGCTCCACCCCCACCTCGGGCTCGCCGGCCTGCGAGGAGAGCGAGCGCCGCACGAGATCGTCGAGATCCATCGCGTCGATCTCCTCGATCGCGCCCTCCTCCGCGCTGACCGTGGCGCCATCGCCGTCGACCAGCTCCATCAGGGGCTCCAGCAGGCCGGCCTCGCGCAGCCGCGAGAGCGGCAGCCGCGCCAGCTCGGCACGGAAGATGTCCTCGGCGGACTGCGCGGTCGCGCCTGGATCGACGGCGGCGAGCAACTGACTGGCAAGCGCCGTCGTCGTCGGGTAGTCGAAGACCAGGGTCGGCGGCAGCTCGAGCCCGCTGGCCGCGACGAGGCGGTTGCGCAGCTCGACCGCGGCGAGCGAGTCGAAGCCGAGGTCTTTGAAGGCCCGGTCCCGGTCGATCTCGGCCGGGGAGGAATAGCCGAGCACCGCGGCGACGTGGCCGCGGACCAGCTCCAGGACGAACGCCTCGCGCTCCTCCTCGGCCACACCGGCAAGCCGCTCGGCAAGCGATCCGCGCTCAGCCTCGGCGCTGGGCATCCGCACCAAGCCGCTGAGCAGCGGCGCCAGGGTGCCGGCGTTGGCCTGAGCGCGCAGGGCGGCGGCATCGAGCGCCACGGGGGCGAGCAGCGGGTCGGGCAGGGTGAAGGCGGCGTCGAGCAGCGCCAAGCCCTGCTCGGGAGCGATCGGCCGGAAGCCGAGGCGCAGGCGAACCTGCTCGGCGAGGCGCTCCAGCTCGCCGCCAGCACCGGCTTCGACCGTCTCGCCCAGCAGGCCCCACAGCCCCCAGGCGAGCGAGGTGCCGGGCAGGCCGCTGGCCTGACGCTGCGCAGCGAGCGCGTCGAGGAAGGCGTTGGCCGCCGCGTAGTTGGCCTGCGCCGCGCCACCGAGCAGACCGGCCGCCGAGGAGAAGAGGACGAAGTGGGAGAGCTCGGCCCGGGTGGTCAGCTCGTGCAGGTGCCAGGCCGCATCGGCCTTGGGTCGCATCGTCCGTGCGAGGCGCTCCGCGTCGAGTGACTCGAGCACGCCGTCGTCGAGCACGCCGGCGCAGTGGAAGACGGCGCCGAGCGGGTGCTCAGCGGGGATCGCGGTGAGCAGCTCCTCGACCGCGGCACGCTCGGCGACATCGCAGGCAGCGATCGTCACGCCGGCGCCCAGCTCCTCCAGGGTGGCCCGCAGCTCGACCGCAGCGGGCGCCTCCTCCCCGCGGCGACTGACGAGCAAGAGCTGGCGGGCGCCGTGGGCCTCGACCAGGTGGCGGGCGACAAGCGAGCCGAGGGCGCCGCTGGCGCCGGTGATCAGCACGGTGCGCTGCGGGTCGAGCGGCACGGACTCACCGCCGGCCGGCGCGCGGACGAGACGCGGAGCCAGCAGCCGACCCTCGCGCAGGGCGAGCTGCGGCTCTCCGGCAACGCCGCCGAGGATCTCTTGGAGCACTGCCTGGGAGGCTTCGGATCCATCGCTGTCGACCAGCGCGAGGCGCCCGGGGTGCTCGGACTGAGCCGAGCGCACCAACCCCCAGATCGGCGCCGCGCCGAGGTCCGGGTCCTCGCCGGCGCCGGCGGCCACCGCGCCCGCGGTGAGCACACAGAGGCGCGACCCCGCGGTCCCCGCATCGGCGAGCCAGGCCTTGATCTCATCGAGGACCGCCGCGGCCCGTGCCTGCGCCGCCGCTGCGACGTCGTCCTCTCGATCGGCGACCCGGCAGTCGAGCAGCGTGAGCTCGGTTGGCTCGCCATCGGGGGCCGTCCCGCTGTGCAGCTCGACCGGCGCCCACTCGACCCGGTGCAGGGGCAGGCTGTGGCGCGCCGCGGCCTGCAGCATGGCCGGGTCGAGCGCTCGCGAGACGACCGAATCGACCGCGGCAACCGGCTTGCCCGCCGTGTCGAAAGCAACCAGCCCACCCCCCTCCCCTTCGAGGTCGATGCTGATCCGCACCGAGGCGGCGCCCGGCACGATCGCCCGGGCGCCGTGCCAGGCGAACGGCACCTTCGGGGCCTCGGCGGCCCCGCCTGCGGCAGCCGCCTGCATGGCCCGGTCGAGGGCCGCGTGGCCGGTCGCGTCGAAGAGCGCCGGGTGGATCGCGAAGCGCTGCGCGGCCGCGGCATCCTCGTCGGCCAGCGAGACCTCGGCGTGGATCGCGTCGCCCTGCTGCCAGGCAGCGGTCAGGCAGCGGAAGGCCGGCCCGTACTCGAAGCCGGCGTCGGCGAGCCGCTCGTAGAGGTCCTCGACCGGGAGCGGCTCGGCACCCTCGGGCGGCCAGGAGCCGAGCGGCTGCGGCTGCTCCAAGACCTCTGCAGCAAGCACGCCGGCAGCGATCGGTCGCCAGTCCTCGCTCACGCCGGGCTGCCCACCGGCGGCATCCTCGCGAGCGTGGATCGCGATCTCACGGCAGCCCCGGCCGTCGGCCGGGGCAACACCGACGTGCAGCTGCACAGCTCCCTGCTCTGGGATGACCAGCGGCGCCTGCAGGGTGAGCTCCTCGACGGTCGGTGCAGCTGCCGCCGCACCGGCCCGCAGGGCAAGCTCGAGCAGCGCCGTGCCGGGCAGCAGCACGGTGCCGGCGATCGCGTGATCGGCCAGCCACGGCTCGGCGGCAAGCGAGAGGCGGCCGGTGAGCACCAGGCTGCCATCGCGCGGGTCCTCGATCACGGCGCTGAGCAGCGGGTGGTTGGCGCCGGCCTGGCCGATGGCGCTCGGATCGCCCGCGCTTGGCGACGGGTCGATCCAGTAGCGCTGGCGCTGGAAGGGATAGGTGGGCAGCGGCACGCGAGCGGCGCCGCGACCCGCGAAGAAGGCCTCCCAGTCGAGCTTGGCCCCGGCGGCGTGGGCAGTAGCGAGCGAGAGCGAGAGCGTCTGGGACTCGTCGCGCTCCCCACGCAGGGCAGGCGCGAAGGCGAGGTCGACAGCGGTGTCGCTCAAGCACTCCTGGGCCATCGGGATCAGCACCGGGTCCGGGCCGAGCTCGAGATAGACATTGGCCCCCTGCTCGGCGAGCGCCTTGACGCCATCCATGAAGCGCACCGGCGCTCGCACGTGGGAGACCCAGTACTCGGGGTCGGCGGCCTGCTCGGCGCTGAGCAGCTCGCCGCTGAGGTTGGAGACGACGGGGATCTGCGGCTCGCCGCAGGAGATCGAGCTGGCCACCTTGCGGAACTCGTCGAGCATCGGCTCGATCAGAGGCGAGTGGAAGGCGTGGGAGACGGCGAGGCGCTTGGTCTTGCGGCCCTGCTCGGTGAACTGGGCGGCGACTTGCTCGATCGCTGCCTCCTCACCGGAGATGACAACGGAGCTGGGGCCGTTGATCGCCGCGATCGAGACTTCGCTCTCTCGGTCGGCAATTGCCGCGGTCACCTCCTGCTCGGTGGCCCCGATGGCGACCATCGCCCCGCCCTTGGGCAGCGCCCCCATCAGCTTGCCCCGGGCGGCGACCAGCTTGGCGGCGTCCTCCAAGGAGAAGACCCCAGCCAGATGAGCCGCGGTCAGCTCGCCGATCGAGTGGCCACAGAGCAGGTCCGGCGTGAGGCCCCGACCCTCCAAGGAGCGGTAGAGGGCCAGCTCGACCGCGAAGAGCGCCGGCTGGGCGTAGGTGGTGTCGTCGAGGCGCTCGGCGTCATCGCCGAAGACGACTTCCTTCAGCGGCAGGTCGAGGTGTGGGTCGAGCGCCTCGCAGGCGGCGTCGAAGGCCTCGGTGTAGGTGGCATTGCTCTCGTAGAGCTCCCTGCCCATACCGAGGCGCTGGGAGCCCTGGCCAGAGAAGAGATAGGCGAGCTTGGCGCTGCCGAGCGCCACGCCTTGCACGGCGTTTGCGGCCGGCTCGCCCCCAGCGATGGAGTCGAGCCCGGCGAGCAGCTCCTCGCGGCGCTCGCCGATGACCACGGCGCGGCGCTCGAAGGCCGAGCGGGTCGTGGCCAGCGAGTAAGCCACGTCGACGAGGTCCAGCTCGGGGTGCTCGCGCAGGTGGGTGGCGAGGCGGGCGGCCTGCTCAGCCAGCGCCTCGCTCGATTTGGCCGAGAGGGTGAGGAGGAGCGGGCCGGCTGGCGCCTTGGCGTCGACGGCATCCACCGGCTCGATCTCGGGTGCCTCCTCCAGGATCAGGTGGGCGTTGGTGCCGCTGATGCCGAAGGAGGAGACGCCGGCGCGGCGCGGCGCGGCGCTCGCCTGCCAGGGTTGGGATTCGGTGAGCAGCTCGACCGAGCCCGACTCCCAATCGGCGTGCGAGGTCGGCGCGTCGACGTGCAATGTCTTGGGCAGCACCCCTGCGCGCATCGCCATCACGGTCTTGATCACGCCGCCCACTCCGGCAGCCGCCTGGGTGTGACCGATGTTCGACTTGAGCGAGCCCAGCTTCAGCGGGCGCTCCCTGTCCTGGCCATAGGTGGCGAGCAGCGCCCCCGCCTCGATCGGGTCCCCCAGCATCGTGCCGGTGCCGTGCGCCTCGACCGCGTCGACGTCGGCCGGCGCCAAGCGGGCGTTGGCCAGCGCCTGACGGATCACCCGCTCCTGCGAGGGACCGTTTGGCGAGGCGAGCCCGTTGGAGGCGCCGTCCTGGTTGACCGCCGTGCCGCGGATGGTCGCCAGCACCGGATGGCCGTTCGCCTGCGCATCGGAGAGCCGCTCGAGCGCCAGCATGCCCACCCCCTCTGCCCAGGCGACGCCGTCGGCCGCCTCGGCGAAGGACTTGCAACGTCCGTCGGGGGCGAGCCCCCGCTGGCGGCTCAGCTCGGTGAAGGCCCCGGGCAGCGAGAGCACGGTCACCCCGCCGGCCAGGGCCAGCGAGCACTCGCCGCTGCGCAGCGCCTGGGCAGCGAGGTGGGTGGCGACCAGCGAGGAAGAGCAGGCCGTGTCCAGGGTGACGGCAGGCCCCTCGAGCCCCAGCGAGTAGGCAACGCGGCCGGAGGCGACGCTGCCCGCCAAGCCGGTGGCGAAATAGCCCTCGAGCTCCTCGGCACCCTGCTGGGTGCGGGTCGCGTAGTCGTGGTACATGACCCCCGCGAAGACGCCGACCGGCTCCCCCTGCAGCGAGAGCGGCGCCAGCCCGGCGCGCTCCAGCGCCTCCCAGGAGGCTTCCAGCAGCAGCCGCTGCTGGGGGTCGGTGGCCAGCGCCTCGCGCGGGCCGATGCCGAAGAAGCCTGCGTCGAAGCTCGCCGGGTCATCGAGGAACCCGCCGCGGCGGGCGTAAGAGGTGCCCGGTGCGTCGGGGTCGGGGTCGTAGAGCCCCTCCAGGTCCCAGCCGCGGTCGGCCGGAAAGTCCGCGGTCCCGTCACGCCCCTCGGCAACCAGCTGCCAGAGCTGCTCGGGGGTGGCCACCCCGCCCGGGTAGCGACAGGCCATGCCGACGATCGCGATCGGCTCGTGGCGCAAGGCGTGCTGGCGCTTGCGCTCCTCGGCCAGCTCGATCGTCACCCGCTTCAGGTAGTCGCGCAGCTGGGCCTCATCCGCCATTTGCCTCGCCCCCCATCTGGGCGTCGATGAACTCGAGCAGCTCCTCGTCGGATGCTGTGCGCAGGCGATCCGCATCGGCGTCGCCGTCCGCCGCCTCCGCCTCGCCTTCCAGGTCGGCGGCCAGGGCGCGCAGCTGAGCGGCGATCTTGCCGCGCCGCGGGTCGCCGGCCGGCATCGCGCTCAGCGTCTGGGTCAGCTGCGTGACCTCGTCGCCGCCCGCCGTGTCGCCGCTCACCTCGGTCCGCAGGTAGCCCGCGAGCGCCGCCGGCGTCGGGTAGTCGAAGACCATCGTCGGCGCCAGGCGCAGATCGGCGACGGCGCTCAGCCGGTTGCGCAGTTCGACCGCGGCGAGCGAGTCGAAGCCGAGGTCTTTAAAGGCCCTGTGTGGCTCGATCTGCTCGCCGCTGCTGTGCCCGAGGACGAGGGCCACCTCGCTGCACACCAGGTCGAGGACGAGCTTCTCGTGCTCGGCCTCCGGGGACGCCGCCAGTCGACTTGCGAGCGAGGGACCGCTGGGTAGGCGGCGGCGCCGGGAGGCGCGCACCAGGCCAGCAAGCATCGGCGGCAGTGCCCCGGCCTCGGCCCGGGCGCGCAGAGCCGCCGGCTCCAGGGCGAGCGCCAGGGCGACGGGGTAGCCGCAGCCCCAGGCTGCGTCGAAGAGCTGCAGGCCGCGCTCGTCGCTGAGCGGCGTGACGCCGGCACGACGCAGACGGGCGATGTCGGCCTCCCCCAGCCCAGCGGTCATGCCGCTCGTGCGTTGCCACATCCCCCAGGCGATCGAGGTCGCCGGCAGCCCTTCCGCCTGGCGCCGCTGTGCCAGGGCGTCGAGGTAGGCGTTGGCGGCGGCGTAGTTGCCCTGACCGGGGGAGCCGATCGCGCCGGCGGCCGAGGAGAAGAGTACGAACGCCCCGAGATCGAGCCCGGCGGTCAGCTCGTGCAGGTGGCGTGCCGCGTCGGCCTTGGGAGCGAAGACCCGCTCGATGCGCGCCGCGTCGAGGCCGGCGATCGTCGCGTCGTCGACCAGCCCGGCGGCGTGCACGACCGCGCCCAGCGGATGCTTGGCGGGAACCTGGGCGAGCAGCTCCTCGACCTGGTCGCGCTCACCGACGTCGCAGGCGACGACCTTCACCGTCGCGCCCTGCTCCTCGAGCACCGCCTGCAGGTCCCTGGCGCCCCGCGCCTGCGCGCCGGAGCGGCTGGTGAGCAGCATGTTGCGGGCGCCGTGCACCTCGACCAGGTGGCGGGCGACGAGCGAGCCGAGGGCGCCGCTGGCGCCGGTGATCAGCACCGTGCGCTGCGGGTCGAGAAGCGGGCCGCCCTGCCCGGCGGCCTCTGCCTGGGTGGCGCGCGGCGCCAGCGCCCGGCCGGCCCGCAGGGCGAGCTGCGGCTCGCTGGCGATCGCAAGCGTTGCCTCCAGGGCCGCCTCGGAGGCGGCGTCCCCGTCGCTGTCGATCAGCGTCAGGCGACCGGGGTGCTCGGCCTGGGCGGTGCGCAGGAGGCCCCAGGCCCCGGCCAGCGCCGGGTCCAGCTCCTCCTCGCCGTCGACGGCCACGGCGCCGCGGGTGAGGATCGCCAGGCGCCCTTGCTGCTCGCGCCCGAGCCAGTCCTGGACCATTGCCAGCGCGGCCTTGGCCGGGGCCGCCGCGTCGCCGCCTGTCTCGGCAGGCAGCTCGCAAAGCTCGCCCGGCTCCCCATCAGCCTCGACCGGGACCTCGCGCCACTCGATCCGCAGCAACCCTTGCGGCCCGCGGGTCGTTGCACCGAGCTGCGCCGGGTCGATCTCCCGCACGGCCAGGCTGCCGACACTGGCCAGCGGCACCCCCTGGCGATCGGCGAGCAGCAGTGAGACCCCCTCCTTGCCCGAGGAGAGCGCCACGCGCAGCTCGCTGGCGCCCGCCGCGGTGAGCGAGACGCCACTCCAGGCGAAGGGCAGCGGCAGCCCGCCCTCGGTCTCCTCCGGGAAGGTCGCCAGGGCGAGCGCGTGATGGGCCGCGTCGAAAAGCGCCGGGTGGATGGCAAAGCGCTGAGCGAGGGCGGCCTGCTCCTCAGGCAGCGAGACCTCGGCATAGATCGTCTCGCCCTCCCGCCAGGCCGCCGTCACGCCCTGGAAGGCCGGCCCGTACTCGAAGCCGGCATCGGCGAGACGCTCGTAGAGATCGGCCGTCTCGAGCCGCTCGGCCCCCTCCGGCGGCCAGGTAAGCAGCGTGTCGGCTGGCGCCTCCACAGCCGCGCCCAGCGTCCCGCTGGCGTTCTCGGTCCACTCCCCGGCGCCGTCGAGCACCTCGTCCTCGGGGCGCGAGTAGATCGCGAAGGCCGCGTGACCGTCCTCGCCCGCTGCGGCGACGGTGACCTGCAGTCGCACGGCGCCCTGCTCGGGCAGGAAGAGCGGCGCCCGCAGGGCGAGCTCCTCGATGCCCTGGGCGCCAACCGCCTCGCCGGCCTTGAGCGCCAGCTCGAGCAGCGCGGTACCGGGCAGCAGGACGACGCCGGCGACGACGTGGTCGGCGAGCCACGGGTGGGTGGCCAGCGAGAGCCGGCCGGTGAAGGTGAGTCCCTCGCCACGCGGGTCCTCGACCAGCGCGCCGAGCAGGGGATGCTCGGCGTCCTGCTGGCCCACCGTTGACGGATCTCCAGACGCCTGCGATCCGGTCAGCCAGAAGCGCTGGCGCTGGAAGGCATAGGTGGGCAGCGGCACGCGCCGGGCGCCTTTGCCGGCGAAGGCGGTGACCCAATCGAGCTTGGCCCCGGCGGCGTGGGCCGCGGCGAGCGCCAAAGCGAACGTCTGGGGCTCGTCGCGCTCCCCGCGCAGGGAAGGTGCGAAGACCAGCTCGGCCGCAGGATCGGAGCCGGCGAGGCACTCCTGGGCCATCGGCAGGAGAACCGGGTCCGGCCCGATCTCGAGGTAGGCGCTGGCGCCCTGCTCGACGAGGGCGTCGATCCCGTCCATGAAGCGCACCGGCGCTCGCACGTGGGCGACCCAGTAGTTGGCATCGGTCGCCTGTTCGGCGCCGAGCAGCTCGCCCGTCAGGTTGGAGACGAGGGGGATCTTGGGCTCGCTGTAAGTGATCGAGCTGGCCACCTGGCGGAACTCGTCGAGCATCGGCTCGATCAGAGGCGAGTGGAAGGCGTGGGAGACGGCGAGGCGCTTGCTCTTGCGGCCCTGCTCGGTGAACTGGGCGGTGACCTGCTCGACGGCGCGCTCCGCTCCGGAGACGACCACCGAGCCGGGGCCGTTGATCGCCGCGATCGAGAGATCCTCGCGATCGGCGAGCGCGACGGCCACCTCCTGCTCGGTGGCCTGGAGGGCGACCATCGCGCCGCCGGCGGGCAGTGCCCCCATCAGCCTGCCCCGGGCGGCGACCAGCTTGGCGGCGTCCTCGAGGGAGAAGACCCCGGCGACGTGCGCAGCGGAGAGCTCGCCGATCGAGTGGCCGCAGAGCAGGTCCGGCTTCAAGCCCTGGCTCTCGATCAGGCGGTAGAGCGCCACCTCGACCGCGAAGAGCGCCGGCTGGGCGTAGGTGGTGTCGTCGAGCTGGGCGGCATCGGCGCCGAAGACCACCTCTTCGATTGGGGTCTCGAGGTGCGGGTCGAGCGCCTCGCAGACCGCGTCGAAGGCCTCGGCATAGGTGGCATTGCTTTCGTACAGCCCGCGCCCCATGCCGAGCCGCTGGCAGCCCTGGCCGGAGAAGAGGTAGGCGAGCTTGGCGGCGGTGGCCGCCCTGCCGAGCACGACGTTCGCCGCGGACGCGCCCGTGGCCAGCGCATCGAGGCCGGCGAGCAGCTCCTCGCGCTCCTCGCCGACGACCACCGCCCGCCGCTCGAAGGCCGCGCGGGTCGTGACCAGGGAGTAGGCGACGTCGCGCGGCTCGAGCTCCGGGCGCTCGCGTAGGTGCGTGGCGAGGCGAGCCGCCTGCGCCGCGAGGGCGTCCTCCGACTTGGCCGAGAGGGACAGCGGGATCGGGCCTGCCGCCGGCGCGCCGTCCCCGTCGTCGCCTGGTGCAGCTGCCGGCGCCTCCTCGAGGATCAGATGGGCATTGGTGCCGCTGATGCCGAACGACGAGACGCCGGCGCGGCGCGGCTTGCCGTTCGCCTGCCAGGGCTCGGAATCGGTGAGCAGCTCGATCGCCCCCGCCTCCCACTCGATCTTCGAAGACGGCGCATCGACGTGCAGCGTCTTGGGCAGGACGCCCTCGCGCAGCGCCATCACCGTCTTGATCACCCCGGCGATGCCTGCCGCCGCCTGCGGGTGACCGATGTTCGACTTGACCGAGCCCAGCTTCAGCGGCTGCTTGCGCTCCTGGCCGTAGGTGGCGAGCAACGCCCCGGCCTCGATCGGGTCGCCCAGCGTCGTGCCCGTGCCGTGCGCCTCGACCGCGTCGACGTCGCCGGGTTCGAGCCCGGCGTTGGCCAGCGCCTGGCGGATGACCCGCTCCTGCGAAGGCCCGTTGGGCGCCGTCAACCCGTTGGAGGCGCCGTCCTGGTTGATCGCCGAGCCGCGAATCGTGGCCAGGATCGGGTGGCCGGCGCGCTGCGCCTCCGAGAGCCGCTGCAAGGCGACGACACCGACGCCCTCGGAGAAGCCGGTGCCGTCGGCGGCGTCGGCGAAGGCCTTGCAGCGCCCATCGGGAGCGAGTCCCCGCTGGCGCGACATCTCGGTGAAGATGTGCGGCGTCGCCAGCACGGAGGCGCCGCCGGCAAGGGCCAGCGAGCACTCGCCGTTGCGCAGCGCCTGAGCAGCGAGGTGCAGGGCGACCAGCGAGGAGGAGCAGGCCGTGTCGACGGTGATCGCCGGGCCCTCGAGGCCGAGCGCGTAGGCGACGCGGCCGGAGACGACGCTCGAGGAGAAGCCGGTGACCAGATACCCCTCGAGGCTGCTGTCGGCGCTGCCGGCGCCGATCGCGTAGTCCTGGGCGGCGACCCCGGCGAAGACGCCGACCGGCTCGCCGCGCAGGACGGCCGGGTCGATGCCGACGTCCTCCAGCGCCTCCCAGGAGGCTTCCAGGAGAAGTCGCTGCTGGGGGTCCATGGCCAGCGCCTCGCGCGGCGCGATGCCGAAGAACTCGGTGTCGAAGTCCGCGGCACCAGAGATGAAGCCCCCCCGCCGTGCATACGAGGTGCCCGGCGCGTCGGGGTCCGGGCTGTAGAGGCGCTCGAGGTCCCAGCCGCGATCCCCGGGGAACTCGGCGATGCCGTCGCGGCCCTCGGCGACCAGCCGCCAGAGGTCGTCAGGCGAGGCGACGCCACCCGGGTAGCGGCAGGCCATGCCGAGGATCGCGATCGGCTCGTCCGAGGCCTGGGCGCGGACGGCGACCTGGGCACTCCCCCCTCCCCCAACCTCCACCGCCAGCTGGCGGGCCAGCTCCGCCGGGCTGGGGTAGTCGAAGACCACCGTGGAGGCCAGGCGCAGGCCGGTGGCGGCGACCAGGCGGTTGCGCAGCTCGACCGCCGCCAGCGAGTCAAAGCCGAGCTCCTTGAAGGCGCGCTGGGGGTCGACCTGCTCGGCGGAGGGGTGGCCGAGCACGGCGGCCACCTCGGCGAGGACCAGCTCAGCGAGGCGCTCGGCGCGCTCCTCGGGAGCGAGGCCGGCGAGCTCCTTGCCGAGGTCGGTGGCGGCCTGGCGGCGGCGGGCGGGGGCGCTGGCCAGGGCGCTGAGGATCGCCGGCAGCATGCCGGCGGCCGCCTGGGCACGCAGCGCGGCCCTGTCGAGGCGCACCCCAAGGGTCAGGGGCAGCTCGGCGCCGAGCGCCTGGTCGAGCAGCTCGAGGCCCTGCTCATCGGTGAGCGCCTCGATGCCGGCCCGGCGCAGGCGGGCGACGTCGGCCTCTCCCATCTGGGCGGTCATCGCGCTCTCGTGCTGCCAGAGGCCCCAGGCGATCGAGGCGCCCGGCAGGCCTTCCGCGCGGCGCTTCTGGGCGAGGGCGTCGAGGTAGGCGTTGGCGGCGGCGTAGTTGCCCTGGCCGGGGCCGCCGAGGCTGGCCGAGATCGAGGAGTAGAGGACGAAGGCCGAGAGGTCCAGCTCCTTGGTCAGCTCGTGCAGGTGCTGGGCGGCATCGGCCTTGGGGGCGAAGGCCTGGTCGAGCTGCTCCTCCTCCAGCGAGGCGATCGTCGCGTCGGCGAGGGCGCCGGCGCAGTGGAAGACGGCGCCGAGCGGGTGCTCAGCGGGAATCGCAGTGAGCAGCTCTTCGAGCTGCTCTTTGTCGGCCACATCGCAGACGGCGATCCGAACTTCGGCGCCGAGTTCCTCGAGCTCTGCCTTGAGCTGCTTGGCCCCCGGGGCCGCATCGCCGGAGCGGCTGGTGAGCAGGAGCTGGCGAGCGCCGTGGGCGGTGACCAGGTGGCGGGCGGTGAGCGAGCCGAGGCCACCGCTGCCGCCGGTGATCAGGACGGTCCTTTGCGGCTCGATCGCCTGGGGGACCGCGAAGACGAGCTTGCCGACGTTGCGGCCCTCTCTGAGGTGGCGGAAGGCGGCCGGCGCCTGGCGCAGCGGCCAGCTTTCGATCGGGGCGTGGGCGAGCTTTTCCCCCTCGAAGAGCTCGACCATCTCTTCGACCATCTCGCGGATCGCCTCGGGGCCAGCTTCGGTCAGGTCGAAGGCGCGGTAGGCGACATCGGGATGCTCTGCAGCGACCTGCTCGGCATCGCGGATGTCTGTCTTGCCCATCTCCAGGAAGCGCCCGCCCTCGGCGAGCAGCTCCAGGGAGGCGTCGACGAACTCGCCGGCCAGCGAGTTGAGCACCAGGTCGAGGCCCTCACCGCCGGTGACCGCGAGGAACTTCTCTTTGAACTCGAGGTCTCTGGAGGAGGCGATGTGATCGGCAGGGATGCCCAGCTCTTCGAGCACCTTCTGCTTGGCCGGGCTGGCGGTGGCAAAGACCTCGGCGCCGATGTGCTGGGCGAGGCCGATCGCCGCGTGGCCGACGCCGCCGGCGCCGGCGTGGATCAGGATGCGCTCGCCGGCCTTGAGGTCGGCGAGGGTGGTGAGGGCGTAGTGGGCGGTGGCCGTCACCGAGGGCATCGCGGCGGCCTGCTCGAAGCTCCAGCCGGCGGGGATCCGGGTGAGCAGCTCGGCATCGGCCACCACCAGCGGCGCGAACGAACCCCAGATCAAGCCCATCACCCGATCGCCGGGGGCGAAATCGCTCACCTCCTCGCCGACCTCGACGACCAGGCCGGCGCCTTCGCTGCCCAGCGTCGCATCGCCGGGCACCTCGAAACCGAGCGCGACGACAACGTCCCTGAAGTTCAGCCCCGCCGCGCGCACCGCGATACGCAGCTCGTTGGGCCCCAGGGGCTCCCCTGCCCGAGGCCAGGGCAAGAAGTCGAGGCTCTCGAGCGTGCCGCGCTTGGCCGTGTCCAGGCGCCAGGGCCCCGGCGGGGGCACCAGGGTCTCGCCTTCGCCTTGCAGCGGCAGCGCCCGGGGGGCGAAGGCAAGCCCCCCGCGCAGGGCGATCTGTGGCTCCGTCTCGGTTGTCAACAGGTCCTCGATCGCCTTCTGGGAGGCCTCGCTGCCGTCGCTGTCGATCAGCAGGAAGCGACCGGGGTGCTCGGAGTGGGCCGAGCGCAATAGGCCCCAGGCGGCGGCCAGCGACGGGTCGGGCGACTCTGTCTCGCCGGCGGCGATCGCGCCTTCGGTGAGGATCGCCAGGCGGCCCTGCTCGTTCTCGGCCAGCCAGCGCTTGGCCAGCGCCAGGGCGCTGGCTGCCGCGGCGCTGGGCGTCGCCTCGGGATCGGCGTCCAGGGCGTGCAGCTCGGCCGGCTCGGCCTCGCCGGCTGGTGTGACCTCCTTCCAGGCGAGGGAGAGGAGGCCGTCGGGGCGCGCCTTGCGCCCACTGAGCTGCGCCGGGTCGATCGGCCGTACAGCCAGCGAGCCGACCTCGGCCAGCGGCCGGCCAGCCGCATCGGCGACGGTCAACGAGACGCGCTCCTCGCCCGGGCTCAGCGCGACGCGCAGCTCGCTCGCCCCGCGAGCCGCCAGGCTGACCCCGCGCCAGGCGAAGGGCAGCAACAGGCCGCCGTCCGGCTCCGCCTTGCCACCGCCGAGGGCGATCGTGTGCAGGGCGGCGTCGAGCAGCGCCGGATGCAGGGCGAAGCGCTCTGCCGCCGAGGCCAGCTCCTCGGGCAGCGAGACCTCGGCGTAGACCCGCTCGCCGTCGCGCCAGGCGGCGGTCAGGCCCTGGAAGGTGGGGCCGTACTCGATCCCGGCGTCGGCGAAGCGCTCGTAGAGGTCGAAGACGTCGATCGGCTCGGCGTCTGGCGGGGGCCAGGCCGTGAGCCCCTCTCCCGGCGCGGATACCGTGGAGAGCAGGCCGCTGGCGTTGGGCAGCCACTCCCCCGGGTCGCCCTCGTCCGCCTCGGGTCGCGAATGGATCGCCAGCTCGCGCTTGCCGGCCTCATCGGGCTCGGCGACCGAGACCTGGATCTGCACCGCGCCCTGCTCGGGCAAGACCAGCGGCGCCTGGATCGTCAGCTCCTCGATGCCCTCGCAGCCCGCCGCCTGGGCGGCGCGCAAGGCCAACTCGACGAAGGCGGTACCCGGCAAGAGCACCGTGCCGGCCACCGCGTGGTCTGCCAGCCACGGATGACTCTGCAATGAGAGGCGCCCGCTGAGCGTGAGGCGCTCGGAGGCGGAGTCTTCGAGCACGGCGCCGAGCAGCGGGTGCTCGGCATCTGTGAGTCCGGCGGCGGAGACATCTCCTTGGCCGGCCGCGGCGCTCAGCCAGTAGCGCTTTCGTTGGAAGGGGTAGGTGGGCAGGGGGACGCGCTTGGCGGCGGTGGCTTTGAAGAAGCTGGGCCAGTCGATCGGGATGCCGGCGGTGTGGGCGGTGGCGAGGGAGAGGGCAAAGCGCTCTGCTGTGCCCTCATCGCGGCGCAGGGTGCCGAGGAGGACTGCCTGGCTTGGGTCCTCCAAGGCGGCCTCGATCGTCTCCTCGACAGCAAAGCTGAGCACCGGGTGGGGACTGACCTCCAAGAAGGCGCGCTGGCCGTGCTCTATGAGGGAGCGCAGGACGGGTTCGAAGCGCACCGGCTCACGCAGGTTGCGATACCAGTAGGAGGCGTCGAGCTCGGCGGTGTCGGTCAACTCGCCGTTGAGCGTCGAGTGGAAGGGGATCGCCCCGCTTTGCGGTGAGATCGGTGCGAAGGCCTCGAGCAGCTCCTCTTCGAGAGCCTCGATCTGGGCCGAGTGGGCGGCGTAGTCGACGGCGATGCGCTGGGCACGGACGTCTTTTGCCTCACAGGCGGCGAGGATCTCCTCCAAGGCCTCGGGCTCCCCGGAGAGGATTTGGGAGACGGGGCCGTTTTGGGCGGCGAGCGAGACCTTCTCCCCGTAAGGCTCGATCAGCGCTTCTGCCTCATCCAAAGACAGCGATACGGAGAGCATCCCTCCCTGCCCGGCGATCCCCGCCATCGCCTCGGCGCGCAGGGCGATCACCCGGGCGGCGTCCTCCAAAGACAAGCCGCCGGCGATGTGGGCGGCGGCGATCTCTCCCTGGGAGTGGCCGATGACCGCGGCGGGCTTCACCCCGCAATCGATCCAGAGCTTGGCCAGGGAGACCATCACGGCGAAGAGCGCGGGTTGGACGACGTCGAGGCGCTCCAGCCACTTGCCGTCCTCGTCGCGCAAGACCTCGGTCAGCGACCAGTCGACGTAGGGAGACAGGGCTGCCTCACAGGCGGCGATGTGCTCTGCGAAGGCCGGGGAGGCATCGAGCAGCTCGGCGGCCATGCGGACGTGCTGGGCGCCCTGGCCGCTGAAGATGAGGATGGGACGGTGGGAGCTGGTGGCAACCCCGGTGATCACATCCGGGGTGGCCTCACCCGCCGCCAGCGCGTCGAGGCCGGCGAGCAGCTCCTCACGCTGCTGGGCGACAAGCACCGCCCGCTGCTCCAAGGCGGCGCGGGTCGTCGCCAGCGAGTAGGCGACGTCGAGCGGCTCCAGCTCAGGATGCTGGCGCAGGTGGGCGGCGAGGCGCTCCGCCGCCTCGTGCAGGGCGCCTTCGGACTTGGCGGAGATGACCAGTGGGATGGCATCTGGCAACGCTGGCCCAGCCGCATCCCCCACCTCCCCATCCGAGCTCGCCGTCGGCGCCTCCTCCAAGATCAGGTGGGCGTTGGTGCCGCTGATGCCGAACGAGGAGACCCCGGCGCGGCGGGGCTCGCCGTTTGCCTCCCAAGTCTCGGCCTCGGTGAGCAGCTCGATCTCGCCGAGCTCCCAGTCGACTTTCGAGGAGGGCCGATCGACGTGCAGGGTCTTGGGCAAGACGCCCTCGTGCATCGCCATCACCGTCTTGATCACCCCGCCGACCCCCGCCGCCGCCTGGGTGTGGCCGATGTTGGACTTCAGCGAGCCGAGCTTCAGCGGCGTCTCGCGCTCTTGGCCGTAGGTGGCGAGCAGGGCCCCCGCCTCGATCGGGTCGCCGAGCATCGTGCCGGTGCCGTGCGCCTCGACCGCGTCGATGTCTTGGGGGGCCAGGCCGGCGTTGGCCAGGGCCTGGCGAATGACCCGCTCCTGCGAGGGGCCGTTGGGGGCGGTGAGCCCGTTGGAGGCGCCGTCCTGGTTGATCGCCGAGCCGCGGATCGTGGCGAGTACCGGGTGGCCGGCCCGCTGCGCCTCGGAGAGGCGGGCGAGGACGAGCATCCCGGCCCCCTCGGCGAAGCCGGTGCCGTCGGCCGCCTCGGCAAAGGCCTTGCAACGGCCGTCGGGGGCGAGGCCGCGCTGGCGCGAGATCTCGGTGAAGACGCTGGGCGTGGAGAGCACGGTCGCACCGCCGGCCAGCGCGTAGGAGCATTCGCCGCTGCGCAGCGCCTGAGCGGCGAGGTGGAGGGCCACCAGCGAGGAGGAGCAGGCGGTGTCGACGGTGATCGCCGGCCCCTCGAGGCCGAGCGCGTAGGCGATGCGGCCCGAGGCGACGCTCGAGGAGAGGCCGGTGGCGAAGTAGCCCTGCAAGCTGGCCTCGCTCAGCGGTGAGGAGCCGCCGTAGTCGAGCGAGCTGATTCCCGCAAATACCCCCACCGGCTCGCCGCGCAGCGAAGCCGGGTCGAGGCGTGAGCCCTCCAGCGCCTCCCAGGAGGCTTCCAGGAGGAGGCGTTGCTGGGGGTCCATGGCCAGGGCCTCGCGCGGAGCGATGGTGAAGAACTCGGCGTCAAAGCTCCCCGGGTCGGCGAGGAAGCCGCCCTCGCGCGCGTAGGCGGTCCCGGGCCGGTCGGGATCGGGGTCATAGAGGCGCTCCAGGTCCCAGCCGCGGTCGGCCGGGAACTCGGCAATCGCATCGCCGCCGGCGGCGACCAGCTCCCAGAGCTGCTCAGGGGAGGAGATGCCGCCGGGATAGCGGCAGGCCATGCCGAGGATCGCGATCGGCTCCTCGGAGGCGCGGGCCCGAGCCGTGAGCGGCGCGCTCGCTCCGCTGCTGGTCGCCTCGGCCAGGATGTGGTCGGCCAGGGCGGCGGGAGTCGGGTAGTCGAAGATCGCCGTGCTTGCCAGCCGTAGTCCCGTGGCGGCGACCAGCCGGTTGCGCAGCTCAACCGCGGCGAGCGAGTCGAAGCCGAGGTCCTTGAAAGCCTTCGCGGGCTCGATCGCCTCGGGCGAAGCGTGGCCGAGCACGACGGCGATCTCGGCGCGGAGTAGGCCGAGGACGAGGGCCGGGCGCTCGCCCTCAGCGGTCGCGGCGAGCTTTGTGGCGAGCGAGGAGCCGGCGGCGGCGCGGCGGGCCGGCATGCGGACCAGGCCAGAGAGGATCGGCGGCAGTGCGCCCGCCGTGGCGCGCGCCCGCAGCGTGGCGCGATCGAGCTCCACGGCCAGGGCGGCGCCGCGGTTGCTGCCCAGCGCCGCGTCGAGCAGGGCAAGCCCACGCTCGTCGCTGAGTGGCGTGAGGCCGGCCCGCCTCACGCGGGCGACATCCGCCTCGCCCATCCGAGCGGTGAGCGCGCTGGCCCGCTCCCACAAGCCCCAGGCGATCGAGGTGGCGGGCAGCCCGTCATGACGGCGTTGCTGGGCGAGCGCGTCGAGGAAGGCGTTGGCGGCGGCGTAGTTGCCCTGACCGGGGGCGCCGATCGTGCTCGCCGCCGAGGAGAAGAGCACGAAAGCAGAGAGGTCGAGCTCGGCGGTCAGCTCGTGCAGGTGCCAGGCGGCATCGAGCTTGGCGCCGAAGACGGCGTCGAGCTGGGCGGCGTCGAGCGATTCGATCGTCGCGTCGGCGAGGGCGCCGGCGATATGGAAGACGGCGCTCAGAGGGTGTTCATCGGGAATCGAGGCAAGCAGCCGCTCGAGCTGGGCGCGGTCGGCGACGTCGCAGGCGGCGATCTCGACCTCGGCGCCAAGCGCTTCGAGCTCTGACTTGAGCTGCGCGGCTCCCTCCGCCGCTTCTCCGGAGCGGCTGGCGATCAGCAGGTGGCGGGCGCCGTGGGCCTCGACCAGGTGGCGAGCGGTGAGTGAGCCCAGGCCGCCGCTGCCGCCGCTGATCAGAACCGTGCGCTCGGGCTCGATCGCCTGGGGGACCGTGAAGACGAGCTTGCCGACGTTCTTGCCCTCGCGCAGGTGGCGAAAAGCCTGCGGGGCGTGGCGCAGGTCCCAGGTCATGGGCGCCGGCTGCTGCAGCTCGCCCCGCCCGAACCGCGTCAGCGTCTCGGCGAGGATCTCACCGATGCGCTCGGGACCGGCTTCGATCAGGTCGAAGGCGCGGTACTCGACGCCCGGATGCTGCGCGGCGACCTCGCCGGCCTCGCGCAGGTCGGTCTTGCCCATCTCGACGAAGCGGCCGCCGCGCGGCAAGAGCCGCAGCGAGGCATCGACGAGCTCGCCGGCCAGCGAGTCGAGCACGACGTCGACCCCCTCGCCCTCGGTGACGGCGAGGAACTTCTGCTCGAACTCCAAGTCGCGCGAGGAGGCGATCTGGTCCGCGGCGATCCCCGCCGCGCGCAACGCGTCCCACTTGGCGGGGCTGGCGGTGGCGAAGACCTCGGCGCCGAGCTGCTTGGCCAGGCCGACGGCCGCCATGCCGACGCCGCCGGCCGCGGCGTGGATCAGGACGCGCTCGCCGGGCCGCAGCTGGGCCAGATCGACCAGGGCATAGTGGGCGGTGGCGGTGGCGATCGGCGCCGCGGCTCCTTGCTCGAAGCTCCAATCCTCGGGCAGCGGCACGAGCAAGCGGCGATCGCTGATCGCCAGCGGCGCAAAGCCGTCGGCGAGCAGGCCCAGCACCCGGTCACCCGGCGCGAGATCGGCGACCTCGGGACCGACCTCGACCACGACGCCCGCCCCCTCACTGCCGATCGAGGCGACACCGGGGTAGAGCCCGAGAGCGATCAGCACATCGCGGAAGTTGAGCCCCGACGCACGGACCGCGACCCGCACCTCATCCGGGCCCAACGGTCGCTCGGCTTCGGGGCTGGACAGGAGGACGAGGCTCTCCAGCGTGCCCGGCTCACGCACCGCGAGGCGCCAGGGCCCCGGCGGCGGCAGCAGCGAATCGTCGCGATCGACGGCCGGCAGCGCCCGGGGCACGAGCGCCACGCCCTCGCGCAGGGCGATCTGCGGCTCGGCCTCGCTCGCCAGAACCGCAGCCAGCGCCTGCTCGGAGGCCTCGCTGCCGTCACTGTCGATCAAGAGGAAGCGCTCGGGGTGCTCGGCCTGGGCGGAGCGCACAAGCCCCCAGACGGTCGCCGTCGCGGGGTCGGGGGCCTCCTCGCCGTCGAGCGCGACCGCACCGCGGGTGAGGATCGCCAGGCGCCGGCCGGCATCTTCCTCCTCCGCGAGCCAGCCCTGGATCGCGGCGAGCGCATTGCCGGAGTCGGCACGGGCCTCCCCGGGCGTCGTCAATCCCGCCTCGACCGGCAGCTCGTAGAGCTCGGCCGGCTCACCGCCGCCCTCGATCGAGACCTCCTGCCAGGCGATCTCCAACAGGCCGTCGCCGGGTCGCGCGGCAGGGCCGAGCTGGGCCCGATCGACGGGTCGCACGGCGAGCGAGTCGATCCGGGCGACGAGCATTCCCGCGGAGTCGGCAAGCTCGACCGCGACGCCCCCCTCGCGCAGGCTGAGCACCACGCGCAGCTCGCCGGCGCCGGCCTGGGCCAATGAGACGCCTCCCCAGGCAAAGGGCAGACGCAGCTCCTCGCCATGGTCGGCGAGCAGCGCCGCGTGCAGCGCCGCGTCGAGCAGCGCCGGATGGATGGCAAAGCGCTGGGCCTGGGCGACCTGCTCCTCGGACAACGCCACCTCGGCGTAAATCGTCTCGCCGTCGCGCCAGGCGGTGGTCAGGCCCTGGAAGGCGGGCCCGTATTCGAGGCCGATGTCAGCGAGGCGCTCGTAGAGGTCGGTGGTCTCGAGCGGCTCGGCCCCCTGCGGCGGCCAAGCGGGCAGCGGCTCAGTGGTGGTGGTGGTGGTGAGGGGCTCGGCCGTCAGCCTGCCGCTGGCGTTGAGCGCCCACTCGGCTTCTGCCTCGAGCTCCTCGGCTTGCGGCTCGGGGCGGGAGTGGATCGCCAGGTCGCGGTTGCCGGCCTCATCGGGCTCAGCGACAGAGACCTGGATCTGCACGGCGCCCTGCTCGGGCAAGACCAGCGGCGCCTGGATCGTCAGCTCCTCGATGCCCTCGCAGCCCGCCGCCTGGGCGGCGCGCAGGGCCAACTCGACGAAGGCGGTGCCGGGTAGGAGCACGGTGCCGGCGACGGCGTGGTCGGCAAGCCAGGGGTGGGACTGCAGGGAGAGGCGACCGCTCAGGGTGAGGCGCTCAGAGGTGGGGTCCTCCACTACGGCGCCAAGCAGCGGGTGCTCGGCGTCGGTGAGGCCGATCGAGGCGGGGTCCCCGGCTCCTTGGGAGGCGGAGAGCCAGTAGCGCTGGCGTTGGAAGGGATAGGTGGGCAGGGGAACGCGCTTGGCGTTCGTGCCTTTGAAGAAGGTGGGCCAGTTGATGGGGATGCCCTGGGCGTGGGCGGTGGCTAGGGAGAGGGCAAAGCGCTCTGCGCCACCCTCATCGCGGCGCAGGGTGCCGAGGAGGACCGCCTGGCTTGGGTCCTCGAGAGCGGCCTCGAGCGTCTCCTCGGCGGCGAAGCTCAAGACCGGGTGGGGGCTGACCTCCAAGAAGGCGCGCTGGCCCTGCTCGATCAAGGAGCGCAGCACCGGTTCGAAGCGCACCGGCTCGCGCAGGTTGCGATACCAGTAGGAGGCGTCGAGCTCGGCGGTGTCGGTCAGCTCGCCCAAGAGGGTCGAGTGGAAGGGGATCGCCCCGCTTTGCGGTGCGATCGGTGCGAAGGCCTCCAGCAGCTCCTCTTGGAGGATCTCGATCTGGGCCGAGTGGGCGGCGTAGTCGACGGCGATGCGCTGGGCGCGGACGTCCTTTGCCTCACAGGCGCTGAGGATCTCCTCCAGGGCCTCGGGCTCTCCGGAGAGGATTTGGGAGGCGGGGCCGTTTTGGGCGGCGAGCGAGACCTTCTCCCCGTAGGGCTCGATCAGTGCTTCTGCCTCCTCAAGAGACAGGGAGACGGAGAGCATCCCTCCCTGCCCGGCGATCCCCGCCATTGCTTGGGCGCGCAGGGCGATGACTCTCGCTGCGTCCTCCAAGGACAGGCCACCGGCGATGTGGGCGGCGGCGATCTCGCCCTGGGAGTGGCCAATGACCGCGGCGGGCTTCACCCCGCAATCGATCCAGAGCTTGGCCAGGGAGACCATCACGGCGAAGAGGGCTGGCTGGACGACGTCGAGGCGCTCAAGCCACTTGCCGTCCTCGTCGCGGAGGATCTCGGTCAGCGACCAGTCGACGTGGGGAGACAGGGCTGTCTCGCAGGCGGCGATGTGCTTTGCGAAGACCGGGGAGGCATCGAGCAGCTCGGCGGCCATGCGGGTGTGCTGGGCGCCTTGGCCGGAGAAGAGGAAGACCGCTCGGCGCTCCTCGCCGGCGCTGCCGAGGACGGTGCCCGGCCCCGGCTCGCCGCGGCCGAGCGCGCTGAGCCTGTCCAGCAGCTCTTCGCGCTCCTGCCCCACGACCACCGCCCCCCGCGTGAAGGCCGAGCGGGTCGTCGCCAGCGAGTAGGCGACGTCAGAGATCTCCAGCTCGGGGTGATCCTTGAGGTGGGCGGCGAGGTTGGCGGCCTGCTCTTGCAGGGCCGGCTCTGATTTGGCCGAGAGGATGAGTGGGATCGGGCCGCTGAGCAAGCCCTCAGAGGAGGCGCCCGAGCCCGCACCGGAGCCCCCTGCAACTCCGGTCCGCTTCGCAGGCGCGGACGCCTCCTCCAAGATCAGGTGGGCGTTGGTGCCACTGATGCCAAACGAGGAGACGCCTGCCCGCCGCGGCTCGCCGTTTGCCTCCCAAGCCTCGGACTCGGTCAAGAGCTCGATCTGCCCCGCCTCCCACTCGACCTTGGAGGAGGGTTGATCGACGTGCAGGGTCTTGGGCAAGACGCCCTCGCGCATCGCCATCACCGTCTTGATCACCCCACCGACCCCAGCCGCTGCCTGGGTGTGGCCGATGTTGGACTTCAGCGAGCCGAGCTTCAGCGGGCGCTCGCGCTCTTGGCCGTACGTCGCCAACAGGGCGCCGGCCTCGATCGGGTCGCCGAGCATCGTGCCGGTGCCGTGAGCCTCAACCGCATCGACCTGCCCGGGAGCCAGGCCGGCGTTGGCCAGGGCCTGGCGGATGACGCGCTCCTGGGAGGGGCCGTTGGGGGCGGTGAGGCCGTTGGAGGCGCCGTCCTGGTTGATCGCCGAGCCCCTGATCGTGGCCAGCACCTGGTGGCCGTTTGCCTGCGCGTCGGAGAGGCGCTCCAGCACCAGCACACCGACGCCCTCGGCCAAACCGGTGCCGTCGGCGGCCTCGGCGAAGGCCTTGCAGCGCCCGTCGGGGGCCAGGCCGCGCTGCCGTGAGAACTCGGTGAAGACGCTCGGTGAGGCGAGCACGGTCACTCCCCCGGCCAACGCCATCTGACACTCCCCATCGCGCAGCGCCCGCACCGCCAAGTGGGTCGCCACCAGCGAGGAGGAGCAGGCGGTGTCGACGGTGATCGCCGGCCCCTCGATGCCGAGCGCGTAGGCGACCCGGCCGGAGACCACGCTGGTCGAGCCACCGGTGACGACGTAGCCTTCGAGGCCCGCTTCGGTGACGGTCGAGCCGTTGGCGTAGTCCTGCGAGCTGACCCCGGCGAAGACCCCCGCTGGCTCCCCGCGCAGCGCGGCCGGGTCGATGCCCGCCATCTCCAGCGCCTCCCAGGAGGTCTCGAGCAGCAGCCGCTGCTGAGGGTCCATGGCCAGCGCCTCGCGCGGGGCGATGCCGAAGAACTCGGCGTCGAAGTCAGTCGCGCCTTCGACGAAGCCACCCTCACGTGCGTAGGAGGTGCCCTGAGCATCGGGGTCGGGGTCGTACAGCCGCTCCAGGCCCCAGCCGCGGTCGGTGGGGAACTCGGCGATCGCGTCGCCGGCGGCGGCAACCAGCTCCCAGAGCTGCACGGGAGAGGCGATGCCGCCGGGATAGCGACAGGCCATGCCGACGATCGCGATCGGCTCGTCGGTGGCAGCCGCCTTGACCGCGATGCGCGCAGTGAGGGTGCTGCTCGTCGCCTCCGCCACCAGGTGTTCGGCCAGGGCGGCAGCGCTCGGGTAGTCAAAAACCGCCGTGCTCGCCAGCTGCAGCCCGGTGGCCGAGTTGAGCCGGTTGCGCAGCTCGACCGCAGCGAGCGAATCGAAGCCGAGCTCCTTGAAGGCCCTGCCGGGCTCGATCGCCGCGGGCGAGTCGTGGCCGAGCACGGCGGCTGCCTCGGCGCGGACCAGCCCCAGCACGAGCGTTTGGCGCTCGGCCTCGGGCGCCGCGGCGAGCTTGGCGGCCAGCTCTGAGGCGGCGGCCGAGCGACGCCTTGCCGGGGCGCGCACCAGGGAGGCGAAGAGCGGCGGCAGCAGGCCGGCGGAGGCCCGGGCGCGCAGCGCAGGGCGATCCAGGGTCAGTGCCAGCACCGCGGCTCCCTCATAGCCCAGCGCCTGATCGAAGAGCTCCAGGCCGCGCTCGTCGCTGAGCGCCTCGATCCCCGAGCGACGCATCCGTGCCAGGTCGGCCTCATTCAGGCCAGCGGTCATCGCGCTCTCGCGCTGCCAGAGGCCCCAGGCGATCGAGGTGGCGGGCAGGCCTTCGGCACGGCGCTTTTGGGCGAGCCCGTCGAGGAAGGCGTTGGCGGCCGCGTAGTTGCCCTGGCCGGGGCCGCCGAGCGGGCCGGCGATTGAGGAGAAGAGCACGAAGGCGGAGAGATCGGCGTCTCTGGTCAGCTCGTGCAGGTAGGCGGCGGCTTGTGCCTTGGGGGCGAAGACGCGCTCGAGGCGCTCTGCGTCGAGCGCCTCGAGCGTCGCGTCCTCGAGCACCCCGGCGGCGTGCATGATGGCGCCCAGCGGGTGCTCGGCGGGAACCGAGGCGAGCAGCTCAGAGAGCTGCTCTTTGTCGGCGACGTCGCAGGCGCTGATCCGCACCTCGGCGCCGAGGGCTTCAAGCTCAGCCTTGAGCTCCTTAGCCCCCGCGGCTGCCTCGCCCGAGCGGCTCACCAGCAACAGATGGCGGGCGCCGTGGGTCTCGACCAGGTGGCGGGCGGTGAGGGCTCCCAGGCCGCCGGTGGCGCCGGTGATCAGCACGGTGCGCTCGGGGTCGAGCGGCCGGGGGACCTCGAAGACGACCTTGCCGACGTTTTTGCCCTCGCGCAGGTGGCGGAAGGCCTCGGGGGCGTGGCGCAGGTCCCAGCTGGCGATCGGGGAGTGCTCGAGCTCGCCACGCTCAAAGAGCTCGACGGTCTCGGCGAGCATCTGGGCGATGCGCTCGGCGCCGGCCTCGGTCAGGTCAAAGGCGCGGTAGGCGACGCCGGGGTGCTCTGCGGCGACCTGCTCGGCCTCGCGGACGTCTGTCTTGCCCATCTCCAGGAAGCGCCCGCCGCGCGGCAGCAGCTCCAGGGAGGCATCGACGAACTCGCCGGCCAGCGAGTTGAGCACCAGGTCGAGGCCCTCGCCGCCGGTGATCGCAAGGAACTTCTCTTTGAACTCGAGGTCTCTGGAGGAGGCGATGCGATCGGCGGGGATGCCCAGCTCTTCGAGCAGCTTCTGCTTGTCCGGGCTGGCGGTGGCGAAGACCTCGGCGCCGATGTGCTGGGCCAGGCCGATCG
The DNA here is from genome assembly GCA_963715455.1 of uncultured Solirubrobacterales bacterium. Lineage (GTDB taxonomy): Bacteria > Actinomycetota > Thermoleophilia > Solirubrobacterales > 70-9 > VRUE01. The sequence goes on from OY970245.1 coordinate 2,125,601, forward strand.
CAGCCAGGCCGACGCCGCCGGCCCCGGCGTGGATCAGCACCCGCTCGCCGGCCCCAAGGTCGGCCAGGTCGAGCAGGCCGTAGCGGGCGGTGGCCGCGACGATCGGCAGGGCCGCCGCCTGCTCGAAGGACCACTCGGCGGGGATCGGCACGGCAGAGGCTTGGTCGAGGATGCCAAGCGGCCCGAAGGCGGCGGGGATCATGCCGAAGACGCGATCGCCGGGGGCCAGCTCGCTCACCTCGGCGCCGACCTCGATCACCACCCCGGCGCCCTCGCCGCCGATCTCGGCCGCTCCGGGGTAGAGCCCCAGAGCGACCAGCACGTCGCGGAAGTTGAGCCCGGCGGCATGGACCTGAACCCGCACCTCGCTCGGGCCCAGGGGCCGGCTCGCCTCGGGATTGGGGACCAGGGCGAGACTCTGCAGGGTGCCGCGCTCGGTGGCGTCGAGGCGCCAGGGGCCCGCGGGGGCCAGCAGCGCCTCGCCGCGCTCGGCCGGCAGCGCCCGCGCCCCCAGCACCCGCCCCTCGCGCAGGGCCAGCTGGGGCTCAGCGCCGCAGGAGAGCAGCGCCTCAAGCGCTGCCTCAGAGGCCTCGCTGGCGTCGCTGTCGATCAGCGTGAAGCGGCCGGGGTGCTCGGCCTGGGCGGAGCGCAGAAGGCCCCAGGCACTGGCCAAGGCGGGGTCGGGGGACTCCTGGGGGCTGGTTGCCACCGCGCCCCGGGTGAGGATCGCCAGGCGGCCCTGCTCGTTCTCGGTGAGCCACTGCTGGGCGAGGGCGAGGGCACCGATGGCGGCGGCGGGGCCTTCGCCCTCTGTGGGGTCCAGCTCGCGCAGCTCGGCCGGCTCGGCTCCAATCTCTGGGGAGACCTCCTGCCAGGCGATCTCCAAAAGGCCATCGCTGCGCCCCGCCCCGCCGAGCTGGGCGGGATCAAAGGGGCGGGCGGCCAGGGTGTCGACCCGGGCGAGTGGCATGCCGCTTGGCTCAAAGAGCGCGATCCCAACGCCCTCCTCGGTGGGGCTGAGCGCGACGCGCAGCTCGCTGGCCCCGCTAACTGAGAGCGAGACCCCACTCCAGGCGAAGGGCAGGCGCAGCTCATCCCCACCGCCCAGGGCGACGGCGTGCAGGGCCGCATCAAAGAGCGCCGGGTGGATCGCAAAGCCCTTGGCCGCTGATGTGTGCTCCTCGGGGAGGGAGACCTCGGCATAGATCTGCTCGCCTTGTTGCCAGGCGGCGGTAAGGCCCTGGAAGGCGGGGCCGTACCCGAGGCCGGCGTCGGCGAGGCGCTCATAGAGCTCGGTGACGTCGATTGGCTCAGCGCCTTGGGGTGGCCAGGCGGGGAGAGGCTCGGCCGCTGTGGGGGTCTCAGCGGTGAGCGTGCCCGTGGCGTTGGAGGCCCACTCGGCCTCCTCGCCCGCTGGGCGGGAGTGGATCGAGATCTCGCGGCTGCCGGCCTGATCGGGCTCGGCGACGCAGACCTGCAGGGCGACCGCGCCCTGCTCTGGCAAGACCACTGGCGCTTGCAGGGTGAGCTCCTCAACGACAGGGACAGCGGCAAGCTCCCCGGCCGCCAGGGCCAGCTCCAGCAGGGCGGTGCCGGGCAAGAGCACCGTGCCGGTGACGGCGTGGTCGGCCAGCCACGGATGACTCTGCAATGAGAGCCGCCCGCTGAGCGTGAGGCGCTCAGAGGTGGGGTCCTCCACTACGGCGCCGAGCAGCGGGTGCTCGGCATCGGTGAGGCCGATCGAGGCGGGGTCCCCGGCTCCTTGGGAGGCGGAGAGCCAGTAGCGCTGGCGTTGGAAGGGGTAGGTGGGCAGCGCGACGCGCTTGGCGTTTGTGCCTTTGAAGAAGCGCTGCCAGTCGATCGGGATGCCGGCGGCGTGAGCCTCGCCGAGGGAGAGGGCAAAGCGCTCTGCGCCACCCTCCTCGCGGCGCAGGGTGCCGAGGAGGACCGCCTGGCTTGGGTCCTGCAAGGCGTCCTCGAGCGTCTCCTCGGCGGCGAAGCTGAGCACCGGGTGGGGGCTGACCTCCAAGAAGGCACGCTGGCCCTGCTCGATGAGGGAGCGCAGGACGGGCTCGAAGCGCACCGGCTCGCGCAGGTTGCGATACCAGTAGGAGGCGCCCAGCTCGGCGGTGTCGGTCAGCTCGCCGTTGAGCGTCGAGTGGAAGGGGATCGCCCCGCTTTGCGGTGCGATCGGGGAGAAGGCCTCGAGCAGCTCTTCCTCCAGGGCCTCTATCTGGATCGAGTGGGCGGCGTAGTCGACGGCGATGCGCTGGGCGCGAACCTCCTTTGCCTCACAGGCGGTGAGGATCTCCTCCAGGGCCTCGGGCTGCCCGGAGAGGATTTGGGAAGCGGGGCCGTTTTGGGCGGCGAGTGAGACCTTCTCCCCGTAAGGCTCGATCAGCGCTTCTGCCTCATCCAGAGGCAGCGATACGGAGAGCATGCCTCCCTTGCCGGCGATCTTGGCCATTGCTTTGGCGCGCAGGGCGATGACCCGGGCGGCATCCTCCAAAGACAGGCCGCCGGCGATGTGAGCGGCGGCGATCTCTCCTTGTGAGTGGCCGATCACCGCGGCGGGCTTCACCCCGCAATCGATCCAGAGCTTGGCCAGGGAGACCATCACGGCAAAGAGCGCTGGTTGGACGATGTCGAGGCGCTCCAGCCACTTGCCGTCCTCGTCCTCCAAGACCTCGGTGAGCGACCAGTCGACGTAGGGAGACAGGGCTGCCTCGCACTGGGCGATGTGCTTTGCGAAGGCCGGGGAGGCATCGAGCAGCTCGGCGGCCATGCGGGCGTGCTGGGCGCCTTGGCCGGAGAAGATGAAGACGGGACGGTGGGCTTCGGTGGCGCTGCCGAGGACGGTGCTCGGCCCCGGCTCGCCGCGGCCGATCGCGCTGAGCCTGTCCAGCAGCTCTTCGCGCTCCTGCCCCACGACCACCGCCCGCCGCGCGAAGCCCGAGCGGCTGGTGGCCAGCGAGAAGGCGACGTCGGCGATCTCCAGCTCGGGGTTGTCCTTGAGATGGGCGGCAAGACGTGCGGCCTGCTCTTGCAGGGCCGGCTCTGATTTGGCTGAGAGGATGAGTGGGGTCGGGCCTTGGAGGAGCTCGCCGCCGGGCGCCTCTCCCCCCTTTGCCGGCTCACCTGCCTGGGGCTTTGGAAGTGGCGGTGCCTGCTCGAGCACGACGTGGGCGTTGGTGCCGCTGATGCCAAAGGAGGAGACGCCGGCGCGCCGCGGCTCGCCGTTTGCCTCCCAGGGCTCGGCCTCGGTCAAGAGCTCTATCTGCCCCGCCTCCCACTCGACCTTGGAGGAGGGTGAGTCGACGTGCAGGGTCTTGGGCAGCACACCCTCACGCATTGCCATGACCGTCTTGATCACGCCGCCGACCCCGGCGGCTGCCTGGGTGTGGCCGATGTTGGACTTCAGCGAGCCGAGCTTCAGCGGGCGCTCTCTGTCCTGGCCGTAGGTGGCGAGCAACGCCCCCGCCTCGATCGGGTCGCCGAGCGTTGTCCCCGTGCCGTGCGCCTCGACCGCGTCGATGTCTTGCGGGGCGAGGCCGGCGTTGGCCAGCGCCTGGCGGATGACGCGCTCCTGGGAGGGGCCGTTGGGGGCGGTGAGGCCGTTGGAGGCGCCGTCTTGGTTGACGGCGGAGCCACGGATCGTGGCCAGGATCGGGTGGCCTTCGCGTTCGGCGTCGGAGAGGCGCTCCAGCACGAGCACGCCAACGCCCTCTGACCACCCCGTCCCGTCGGCCGCCTCGGCGAAGGACTTGCAGCGCCCATCGGGGGCGAGGCCGCGCTGCCGTGAGAACTCGATGAAGCCGCTCGGCGTGGACAGCACGGTCACCCCGCCGGCCAGCGCCAGCGAGCACTCCCCCGTTCGCAGGGCGTGCATGGCCAGATGCAGGGCCACCAGCGAGGAGGAGCAGGCGGTGTCTACCGTGATCGCCGGGCCGACCAGGCCGAGCGTGTAGGCGACGCGGCCGGAGAGAATGCTGGTAGCGCCGCCCGTCAGCAGGTACCCCCCGACCTCGGTGGAGAAGACCTGCGGCCCAGACGCGTAGTCCTGCGAGCTGACCCCGGCGAAAACCCCCGCTGGCTCGCCGCGCAGCTCGGCCGGGTCGATGCCGGCCGTCTCCAGCGCCTCCCAGGAGGCCTCGAGCAGCAGGCGCTGCTGGGGGTCCATGGCCAGCGCCTCGCGCGGGGCGATGCCGAAGAACTCGGCGTCGAAGTCGGGAGCGTCGTGGAGGAAGCCGCCGTGGCGCGCATAGGAAGTTCCCGAGTTGCCGGGGTCCGGGTCGAAGAGCCGCTCGAGGTCCCAGCCACGGTTCTCGGGGAAGCCGGAGATCGCGTCGCGGCCCTCAGCGATCAGCCTCCAGAGCTCCTCCGGAGAGGAGACGCCGCCCGGGTAGCGGCAGGCCATGCCGGCGATCGCGATCGGCTCACGGTTGCGTGCCTCCATCTCGCCGATCCGGCGCTGGGCGCGGTCGAGGTCCGAGGTCGCCCGCTTGAGGTAGTCGCGAAGCCGCGCTTCGTTGCTCATCTTCTCCTCAGCGCCCACGTCAGACATGCCCCAGCTTCTTGTCGAGCAGCTCGAACATCTCGTCGTCGGTGGCCTCAGCGAGGTCGCTTGCCGGCTCGGCGGCGAGACCGGCGAAAAGCTGGCGCAGGCGCTCGGCGGCGTGCTCACGCTGATCGTCGGACGTGAGCTGGGAGAGCGTCGACTCGAGGCGGTTGAGCTCGAGCTCGAGGACATTGCCGGGTGCGTCCGCGGACGCCGACGCGCCAAGCGAGATCTTCTCGACCAGGTAGGCAGCTAGCTCGCCGGCAGAGGGACGGTCAAAAACCGCCGTGCTCGCCAGCTGCAGCCCGGTGGCCGAGTTGAGCCGGTTGCGCAGCTCGACCGCAGCGAGCGAATCGAAGCCGAGCTCCTTGAAGGCCCTGCCGGGCTCGATCGCCGCGGGCGAGTCGTGGCCGAGCACGGCGGCTGCCTCGGCGCGGACCAGCCCCAGCACGAGCGTTTGGCGCTCGGCCTCGGGCGCCGCGGCGAGCTTGGCGGCCAGCTCTGAGGCGGCGGCCGAGCGACGCCTTGCCGGGGCGCGCACCAGGGAGGCGAAGAGCGGCGGCAGCAGGCCGGCGGAGGCCCGGGCGCGCAGCGCAGGGCGATCCAGGGTCAGTGCCAGCACCGCGGCTCCCTCATAGCCCAGCGCCTGATCGAAGAGCTCCAGGCCGCGCTCGTCGCTGAGCGCCTCGATCCCCGAGCGACGCATCCGTGCCAGGTCGGCCTCATTCAGGCCAGCGGTCATCGCGCTCTCGCGCTGCCAGAGGCCCCAGGCGATCGAGGTGGCGGGCAGGCCTTCGGCACGGCGCTTTTGGGCGAGCCCGTCGAGGAAGGCGTTGGCGGCCGCGTAGTTGCCCTGGCCGGGGCCGCCGAGCGGGCCGGCGATTGAGGAGAAGAGCACGAAGGCGGAGAGATCGGCGTCTCTGGTCAGCTCGTGCAGGTAGGCGGCGGCTTGTGCCTTGGGGGCGAAGACGCGCTCGAGGCGCTCTGCGTCGAGCGCCTCGAGCGTCGCGTCCTCGAGCACCCCGGCGGCGTGCATGATGGCGCCCAGCGGGTGCTCGGCGGGAACCGAGGCGAGCAGCTCAGAGAGCTGCTCTTTGTCGGCGACGTCGCAGGCGCTGATCCGCACCTCGGCGCCGAGGGCTTCAAGCTCAGCCTTGAGCTCCTTAGCCCCCGCGGCTGCCTCGCCCGAGCGGCTCACCAGCAACAGATGGCGGGCGCCGTGGGTCTCGACCAGGTGGCGGGCGGTGAGGGCTCCCAGGCCGCCGGTGGCGCCGGTGATCAGCACGGTGCGCTCGGGGTCGAGCGGCCGGGGGACCTCGAAGACGACCTTGCCGACGTTTTTGCCCTCGCGCAGGTGGCGGAAGGCCTCGGGGGCGTGGCGCAGGTCCCAGCTGGCGATCGGGGAGTGCTCGAGCTCGCCACGCTCAAAGAGCTCGACGGTCTCGGCGAGCATCTGGGCGATGCGCTCGGCGCCGGCCTCGGTCAGGTCAAAGGCGCGGTAGGCGACGCCGGGGTGCTCTGCGGCGACCTGCTCGGCCTCGCGGACGTCTGTCTTGCCCATCTCCAGGAAGCGCCCGCCGCGCGGCAGCAGCTCCAGGGAGGCATCGACGAACTCGCCGGCCAGCGAGTTGAGCACCAGGTCGAGGCCCTCGCCGCCGGTGATCGCAAGGAACTTCTCTTTGAACTCGAGGTCTCTGGAGGAGGCGATGCGATCGGCGGGGATGCCCAGCTCTTCGAGCAGCTTCTGCTTGTCCGGGCTGGCGGTGGCGAAGACCTCGGCGCCGATGTGCTGGGCCAGGCCGATCGCAGCCAGGCCGACGCCGCCGGCCCCGGCGTGGATCAGCACCCGCTCGCCGGCCCCAAGGTCGGCCAGGTCGAGCAGGCCGTAGCGGGCGGTGGCCGCGACGATCGGCAGGGCCGCCGCCTGCTCGAAGGACCACTCGGCGGGGATCGGCACGGCAGAGGCTTGGTCGAGGATGCCAAGCGGCCCGAAGGCGGCGGGGATCATGCCGAAGACGCGATCGCCGGGGGCCAGCTCGCTCACCTCGGCGCCGACCTCGATCACCACCCCGGCGCCCTCGCCGCCGATCTCGGCCGCTCCGGGGTAGAGCCCCAGAGCGACCAGCACGTCGCGGAAGTTGAGCCCGGCGGCATGGACCTGAACCCGCACCTCGCTCGGGCCCAGGGGCCGGCTCGCCTCGGGATTGGGGACCAGGGCGAGACTCTGCAGGGTGCCGCGCTCGGTGGCGTCGAGGCGCCAGGGGCCCGCGGGGGCCAGCAGCGCCTCGCCGCGCTCGGCCGGCAGCGCCCGCGCCCCCAGCACCCGCCCCTCGCGCAGGGCCAGCTGGGGCTCAGCGCCGCAGGAGAGCAGCGCCTCAAGCGCTGCCTCAGAGGCCTCGCTGGCGTCGCTGTCGATCAGCGTGAAGCGGCCGGGGTGCTCGGCCTGGGCGGAGCGCAGAAGGCCCCAGGCACTGGCCAAGGCGGGGTCGGGGGACTCCTGGGGGCTGGTTGCCACCGCGCCCCGGGTGAGGATCGCCAGGCGGCCCTGCTCGTTCTCGGTGAGCCACTGCTGGGCGAGGGCGAGGGCGTCCAGGGCGGCGGCGGGGCCCTCGCCGGGTGGGGGGCTCAGCTCGCGCAGCTCGGCCGGCTCGGCGCCGTCCTCGATCGAGACCTCCTGCCAGGCGATCTCCAAGAGGCCATCGGTGCGCTTGGCCCCACCGAGCTGGGCGGGATCGAAGGGGCGGGCCGCCAGGGTGTCGACCCGGGCGAGTGGCATGCCGCTTGGCTCAAAGAGCGAGATCGCAACGCCCTCCTCGGTGGGGCGCAGCGCGACGCGCAGCTCGCTGGCCCCGCTAACTGAGAGCGAGACCCCACTCCAGGCGAAGGGCAGGCGCAGCTCCTCCCCTTGGCCCAGGGCGACGGCGTGCAGGGCCGCATCGAAGAGCGCCGGGTGGATCGCAAAGCCCTTGGCCGCTGATGTGTGCTCCTCGGGGAGGGAGACCTCGGCATAGATCTGCTCGCCTTGTTGCCAGGCGCTGGTGAGACCCTGGAAGGCGGGGCCGTATTGCAAGCCGGCGTCGGCGAGGCGCTCATAGAGCTCGGTGACGTCGATTGGCAGAGCGCCTTGGGGTGGCCAGGCCCCCAGGGGCTCGGGCGCTGCGGGGACCTCATCGGTGAGCCTGCCCGTGGCGTTGGGCGCCCACTCGGTCTCCTGCTCCCCCGCGGGTCGCGAGTGGATCGCCAGCTCGCGGGCGCCGGCCTGATCGGGCTCGGCGACCGATACCTGGATCTGCACGGCGCCCTGCTCGGGCAAGACCACTGGCGCTTGCAGGGTGAGCTCGGCCACGCAGCGGGCGCCACTGGCCTCGCCGGCCGCCAGGGCGAGCTCCAGCAGGGCGGTGCCGGGTAGGAGCACGGTGCCGGCAACCGCGTGGTCGGCCAGCCACGGATGACTCTGCAATGAGAGCCGCCCGCTGAGGGTGAGGCGCTCAGAGGTGGGGTCCTCCACTACGGCGCCGAGCAGCGGGTGGCTGGCATCGGTGAGGCCGATCGAGGCGGGGTCCCCGGCTCCTTGGGAGGCCGAGAGCCAGTAGCGCTGGCGTTGGAAGGGGTAGGTGGGCAGGGGGACTCGCTTGGCATTCGTGCCCTTGAAGAAGCTGGGCCACTCGATCGGGATGCCGGCGGTGTGGGCGGTGGCCAGGGCGAGGGCGAGGGCCTGGGCCTCGGGGCGGCCCTGGCGCAGGGTGGGCGCGAAGGCCGCTTGGGCCTCGCCGCCATCCAGGCACTCCTGGGCCATCGGGATCAAGACCGGGTCGGGGCCGAGCTCCAGGTAGGCGCTGGCGCCCTGGGCGGCGAGGGCTTTGACCCCGTCGGTGAAGCGCACGGGTTGGCGCACGTGGGCGACCCAGTAGGCGGGGTCGGTGGCCTGCTCTGGGCTGAGCAGCTCGCCGGTCAGGTTGGAGACGATCGGGATCTGGGGCGGGCTGTAGGGGATGGAGTTGGCGAGCTGGGCGAACTCTTCGAGCATCGGCTCGATCAGGGGCGAGTGGAAGGCGTGGGAGACGACCAGGCGCTTGGTCTTTGCGCCCTGCTCGCTGAACTGGGCGGCGATCTCTTCAACCGCAGCCTCCTCGCCGGAGATGACCACCGAAGACGGTCCGTTGATCGCCGCGATCGAGAGCTCTGCCTCTTTGCCCTCGATCGCCTCGGCCACCTCTGCCTCGCTGGCGCCGATCGCCACCATCGCCCCGCCGCTGGGCAGCTCTCCCATCAGCTTGCCCCTGGCGGCGACCAGCTTGGCGGCGTCTGGGAGCGAGAAGACCCCGGCCAGGTGGGCGGCGGCGAGCTCGCCGATCGAGTGCCCGCAGAGCAGCTCGGGGGTGAGGCCCTGGCTCTCCAAGAGTCGGTAGAGGGCGACCTCGAGGGCAAAGAGCGCCGGCTGGGCGTAGGTGGTGTCGTCGAGCAGCTCAGCGTCTTCGCCGAAGAGCACCTGCGCCAGCGGTATGTCGAGGTGGGGGTCGAGCGCCTCGCAGAGCGCATCGAAGGCTTGGGTGTAGGGGGGGTGGGTCTCATAGAGCTCTTTGCCCATGCCCAGGCGCTGGGCGCCTTGGCCACTGAAGAGGTAGGCGAGCTTTGCGGTGGTGGGCGCCTTGTCGGTGGCGGTGCTCGTTGAGGGCTCGCCATTGGCGAGGGCCTCGAGGCTCGCCAAGAGCTCTTCGCGCTGCTCGCCGACGACTACGGCGCGGTGCTCGAAGGCCGAGCGGGTCGTGGCCAAGGAGTAGGCGATGTCAGGCATCTCCAGCTCTGGGTTGTCCTTGAGGTGGGTTGCCAGACGAGCTGCTTGCTCGGCAAGCGCCTCAGGCGATTTGGCTGAGAGGAGTAGGGGCAGCGGGCCTTGGAGGGGCTGGGATGCGGGCGCCTCTCCCCCCTCCCCGGGCTCCTGCGCCTGGGGGCCGGGGGCTGGCGGTCCCTCCTCGAGGATCAGGTGGGCGTTGGTGCCGCTCGCCCCGAAGGAGGAGACCCCGGCGCGGCGGGGCTCTCCATTTGCCTCCCAGGGCTCGGCCTCGGTCAAGAGCTCGATCTGCCCCGCCTCCCAGTCGACCTTGGAGGAGGGTCGATCGACGTGCAGGGTCTTGGGCAGGACACCCTCGCGCATCGCCATCACCGTCTTGATCACGCCGCCGACGCCGGCGGCTGCCTGGGTGTGGCCGATGTTCGACTTCAGCGAGCCGAGCTTCAGCGGTCGCTCACGCTCCTGGCCGTACGTCGCCAGCAGCGCCCCCGCCTCGATCGGGTCGCCCAGGGTGGTGCCGGTGCCGTGCGCCTCGACCGCGTCGACCTGTCCGGGGGCGAGGCCGGCGTTGGCCAGGGCCTGGCGGATGACGCGCTCCTGGGAGGGGCCGTTGGGGGCCGTCAAGCCGTTGGAGGCGCCGTCCTGGTTGATCGCCGAGCCGCGGATCGTGGCCAGGATCGGGTGGCCTTCGCGCTCGGCGTCGGAGAGGCGCTCCAGCACGAGCACGCCGACGCCCTCGGCGAAGCCGGCGCCGTCGGCGGTATCGGCGAAGGACTTGCAGCGGCCGTCGGGGGCCAGGCCGCGCTGGCGGCAGAACTCGATCAGCATCCCCGGGGTCGAAATCACCGTCACCCCGCCGGCCAGCGCCAGCGAGCATTCGCCGCTGCGCAGCGCCTGGGCCGCGAGGTGCATGGAGACCAGCGAGGAGGAGCAAGCGGTGTCGACCGTGACCGCCGGGCCCTCGAGGCCGAGCGCGTAGGCGACGCGGCCGGAGACGACGCTGGAGCCCATGCCGGGGCCAAGGCCCTGGGAGGCGTCTCCGTAGTCCTGGTACATGACCCCGGCGAAGACCCCGGCCGGAGTGCCCTGCAGGGCCGCGGGGTCGACCCCGGCGTCCTCGAGCGATTCCCAGCAGGCTTCCAACAGCAGGCGCTGCTGGGGGTCCATCTCGGTCGCCTCGCGCGGGCTGATGCCGAAGAAGGCCGGGTCGAACTCCGCGACGTCGCCGAGGAATCCCCCGTGGCGGGTATAGGTGCGGCCCGGCGCCCCGGGGCTCGGGTCATAGAGGCGCTCCAGGTCCCAGCCGCGGTCAGCCGGGAACTCACCCACACCGTCTCCCCCGCCGGCCACCAGCCGCCAGAGCTGCTCAGGGGAAGAGACGCCGCCAGGGTAGCGACAGGCCATGCCGACGATCGCGATCGGCTCGTCGGTGTTGGTCGCTTTCGCGACCACCCGCGGCTGGTCGCCCGCGGCGGTCGCCTGCTCGAGCAGATGGGCGGCGAGACGGTTCGGGGTGGGGAAGTCGAAGACGACAGTCGGCGCAGGCGCTGTGCCGGTGATCGCGCCGAGCCGGTTGCGCAGCTCGACCGCAGCGAGCGAATCGAAGCCGAGGTCCTGAAAGGCGCGATCGGGATCCACAGCCGCGGCGGAGGCGTGGCCCAGAACCGTGGCCACCTCGCTGCGGACCAGCTCGAGCACCGCCGCATGGCGCTCGCCGACCGCAACCGATGCCAGGCGCTCGGTGAGCGAGCCCTCCGCCCCCCTGCGCCGGCGCGAGCCCCCCACAAGGCCTCGGAGAATCGGCGGCAGCGTGCCCGTCGACGCCTGAGCGCTCAGAACCGAGCGGTCAAATGCCACCGGGGCGAGCAGCGGGTCGGTGGCGATCAGGGCAGCGTCGAAGAGCTTAAGGCCGAGCTCCGGGCGCATCGGGGTGAGGCCCAGCCGGCGACGGATCTGCTCGGCCATGCGGCTCGCCTCAGCGTCATCCATCCGCGCCCCGCGCGCCCGGCTCCCCTGCAGCCAAAGCCCCCAGGCCATCGAGGTCGCCGGCAGCCCCGCCGCTCGACGCCGCAACGCCAGGGCGTCGAGGAATGCGTTGGCCGCAGCATAGTTGGCCTGGGCGGCGCCGCCGAGCAGTCCGGCCGCCGAGGAGAAGAGCGCGAAGTGAGATAGATCCAGCTCGCGGGTCAGCTCGTGCAGGTGCCAGGCGCCGTCGACCTTGGGCTCCATCACCCGTCGCAGGCGCTCGGTATCAAGCGACTCGAGCACGCCGTCGTCGAGCACACCGGCCGAGTGGAAGACGGCGCCGATTGGCTGTGCCGGTGGGATCGAGGCGAAAAGCTCCTCGAGCTGCCCCCGGTCGGAGGCGTCGCAGGCAACGACGCGCACCTCGGCCCCCAGCTCCTCGAGTAGAGCCCGAACGTCGGCGGCCCCTTCGCCGTCGGCGCCGGAGCGGCTGAGGAGCAGCAGGTGGCGCGCGCCGTGCTCGGCGACCAGGTGGCGAGCAATCAGGGCGCCCAGGCCGCTGGTTCCGCCGGTGATCAGGACCGTCTTGCCCGGGTCGAGGGTGACCGGGGCGGCCTCCTCGGCGGCCTCGGCCGGGACCAGGCGAGGAGCGAGGATCGCACCGTTGCGCAGCGCCAGCTGTGGCTCCCCGCCGCTCGTCGCCAACGCCACTGCCAACGCCTCTCGCGAAGCCCCCGTGCCATCGCTGTCGATCAGGGCAAAGCGACCTGGGTGCTCACTCTGAGCCGAGCGAGCCAAGCCCGCCAGGGGCGCCAGCGAGAGGTCGGACTCGTTTGGGGCCGCACCGACGACCTCCGCCCCCTCGGTGACCAAGACGAGCCTCGACCGCGCGAGCGGCTCGGCGGCAAGCCAGGCGCGCAGCAGCTCGAGAGCCTCCTGGGCGATCGAGTGCGCGGCGGCCGGCAGCGGGCTCTCCGCGGCGTTCGCGCCGATCGCTGTGAAGACGACGTCGGGGATCTCCGCCCCCGCCTCGATTGCCTCCAGCAGGGCGGCGAGATCCTCGTACCTTGCGGCGCCGTCGAGCTCTGGCCCTCCGCCGAGCGCAGCCCAGCGCTGAGCACCCGCGGGCTCATCCGGGCGCAGCTCTTGCCAGTCGAGCCGATAGAGGTGGCGCGCGGCCGCAACAGCACCGAGCCCTCCCTGGCGCAGCGTTCGCACCAGCGCGCTGCCGACACCGAGCACAGGGGCTCCCTGCCGATCGAAGGCGGCGAGACTGGTGCGCTCGGTGCCGGCGCTCATCCGCACGATCAGCGTGTCGGCACCCTTGCTGGCGACCGAGACGTCTCGCCAGGCAAACGGGACCGCGAGCTCACCCGCCTCGCGCGCCGCATGCGCGTGGTCGAGGACTGGATGGAAGGCCGCATCAAAGAGCGCTGGGTGGATCGCAAAGCCCTTGGCCGCTGATGTGTGCTCCTCGGGGAGGGAGACCTCGGCATAGATCTGCTCGCCTTGTTGCCAGGCGCTGGTGAGACCCTGGAAGGCGGGGCCGTATTGCAAGCCGGCGTCGGCGAGGCGCTCATAGAGCTCGGTGACGTCGATTGGCAGAGCGCCTTGGGGTGGCCAGGCCCCCAGGGGCTCGGGCGCTGCGGGGACCTCATCGGTGAGCCTGCCCGTGGCGTTGGGCGCCCACTCGGTCTCCTGCTCCCCCGCGGGTCGCGAGTGGATCGCCAGCTCGCGGGCGCCGGCCTGATCGGGCTCGGCGACCGATACCTGGATCTGCACGGCGCCCTGCTCGGGCAAGACCACTGGCGCTTGCAGGGTGAGCTCGGCCACGCAGCGGGCGCCACTGGCCTCGCCGGCCGCCAGGGCGAGCTCCAGCAGGGCGGTGCCGGGTAGGAGCACGGTGCCGGCAACCGCGTGGTCGGCCAGCCACGGATGACTCTGCAATGAGAGCCGCCCGCTGAGGGTGAGGCGCTCAGAGGTGGGGTCCTCCACTACGGCGCCGAGCAGGGGATGCTCGGCGTCGGTGAGGCCGATCGAGGCGGGGTCCCCGGCTCCTTGGGAGGCCGAGAGCCAGTAGCGCTGGCGTTGGAAGGGGTAGGTGGGCAGGGGGACTCGCTTGGCATTCGTGCCCTTGAAGAAGCTGGGCCACTCGATCGGGATGCCGGCGGTGTGGGCGGTGGCCAGGGCGAGGGCGAGGGCCTGGGCCTCGGGGCGGCCCTGGCGCAGGGTGGGCGCGAAGGCCGCTTGGGCCTCGCCGCCATCCAGGCACTCCTGGGCCATCGGGATCAAGACCGGGTCGGGGCCGAGCTCCAGGTAGGCGCTGGCGCCCTGGGCGGCGAGGGCTTTGACCCCGTCGGTGAAGCGCACGGGTTGGCGCACGTGGGCGACCCAGTAGGCGGGGTCGGTGGCCTGCTCTGGGCTGAGCAGCTCGCCGGTCAGGTTGGAGACGATCGGGATCTGGGGCGGGCTGTAGGGGATGGAGTTGGCGAGCTGGGCGAACTCTTCGAGCATCGGCTCGATCAGGGGCGAGTGGAAGGCGTGGGAGACGACCAGGCGCTTGGTCTTTGCGCCCTGCTCGCTGAACTGGGCGGCGATCTCTTCAACCGCAGCCTCCTCGCCGGAGATGACCACCGAAGACGGTCCGTTGATCGCCGCGATCGAGAGCTCTGCCTCTTTGCCCTCGATCGCCTCGGCCACCTCTGCCTCGCTGGCGCCGATCGCCACCATCGCCCCGCCGCTGGGCAGCTCTCCCATCAGCTTGCCCCTGGCGGCGACCAGCTTGGCGGCGTCTGGGAGCGAGAAGACCCCGGCCAGGTGGGCGGCGGCGAGCTCGCCGATCGAGTGCCCGCAGAGCAGCTCGGGGGTGAGGCCCTGGCTCTCCAAGAGTCGGTAGAGGGCGACCTCGAGGGCAAAGAGCGCCGGCTGGGCGTAGGTGGTGTCGTCGAGCAGCTCAGCGTCTTCGCCGAAGAGCACCTGCGCCAGCGGTATGTCGAGGTGGGGGTCGAGCGCCTCGCAGAGCGCATCGAAGGCTTGGGTGTAGGGGGGGTGGGTCTCATAGAGCTCTTTGCCCATGCCCAGGCGCTGGGCGCCTTGGCCACTGAAGAGGTAGGCGAGCTTTGCGGTGGTGGGCGCCTTGTCGGTGGCGGTGCTCGTTGAGGGCTCGCCATTGGCGAGGGCCTCGAGGCTCGCCAAGAGCTCTTCGCGCTGCTCGCCGACGACTACGGCGCGGTGCTCGAAGGCCGAGCGGGTCGTGGCCAAGGAGTAGGCGATGTCAGGCATCTCCAGCTCTGGGTTGTCCTTGAGGTGGGTTGCCAGACGAGCTGCTTGCTCGGCAAGCGCCTCAGGCGATTTGGCCGAGAGGAGTAGGGGGAGCGGGCCGTCCGCCGCCTTGGCCTCGGCGACCTCCGCCGGCTCAGGCCGCGGCCCCTCCTCGAGGATCAGGTGCGCGTTGGTGCCGCTGATGCCAAACGAGGAGACCCCGGCGCGCCGCGGCTCGCCGTTTGCCTCCCAGGGCTCGGCCTCGGTCAAGAGCTCGATCTGCCCCGCCTCCCAGTCGACCTTGGAGGAGGGTCGATCGACGTGCAGGGTCTTGGGCAGGACACCCTCGCGCATCGCCATCACCGTCTTGATCACGCCGCCGACGCCGGCGGCTGCCTGGGTGTGGCCGATGTTCGACTTCAGCGAGCCGAGCTTCAGCGGTCGCTCACGCTCCTGGCCGTACGTCGCCAGCAGCGCCCCCGCCTCGATCGGGTCGCCCAGGGTGGTGCCGGTGCCGTGCGCCTCGACCGCGTCGACCTGTCCGGGGGCGAGGCCGGCGTTGGCCAGGGCCTGGCGGATGACGCGCTCCTGGGAGGGGCCGTTGGGGGCCGTCAAGCCGTTGGAGGCGCCGTCCTGGTTGATCGCCGAGCCGCGGATCGTGGCCAGGATCGGGTGGCCTTCGCGCTCGGCGTCGGAGAGGCGCTCCAGCACGAGCACGCCGACGCCCTCGGCGAAGCCGGCGCCGTCGGCGGTATCGGCGAAGGACTTGCAGCGGCCATCGGGGGCCAGGCCGCGCTGGCGCGAGAACTCGGTGAAGACGCCCGGCGTGGCCAGCACGGTCACGCCGCCGGCCAGCGCCAGCGAGCATTCGCCGCTGCGCAGCGCCTGGGCCGCGAGGTGCATGGAGACCAGCGAGGAGGAGCAGGCGGTGTCGACCGTGACCGCCGGGCCCTCGAGGCCGAGCGCGTAGGCGACGCGGCCGGAAGCGACGCTGCCTGCAACGCCGGCGCCGAGGTAACCCTCGAGCTCGGCGGGCGGTGTGCCACCGCTGCCGTAGTCGTGGTGCATGACCCCGGCGAAGACACCAGCCGGGGTGCCACGCAGCTGGTCCGGATCGATGCCGGCGCTCTCCAGGGCTTCCCAGCAGGCCTCCAGCAGCAGGCGCTGCTGGGGGTCGATCGCGATCGCCTCTCGGGGTGGGACGCCGAAGAACTCCGCGTCGAAGCGATCGGGGCCCTCGAGGAAGCCGCCCTCGCATGCGTAAGAGGTGCCGGGCCTGCTCAGCTCGGGGTCATAGAGGCGCTCCAGCTCCCACCCCCGATCCTCCGGGAAGCCAGAGATCCCATCGCGGCCCTCGGCGACCAGCTCCCAGAGCTGCTCGGGAGAGGAGACGCCACCCGGGTAGCGGCAGGCCATGCCGAGGATCGCGATCGGCTCATCGCTGGCCTGCGCCCTGACCGCGACCTGCTTGGCGACCGTGCCGCTCGCCTCGGCCAACAGGTGCCTGGCGAGCAGGGCCGGTGTCGGGTAGTCGAAGACCATCGTCGGCGCCAGGCGCAGCCCGGTTGCCGAGTTGAGCCGGTTGCGCAGCTCGACCGCGGCGAGCGAGTCAAAGCCGAGCTCCTTGAAGGCCCGCTCGGGATCGACCTCGGCAGCCGAGCCGTGGCCGAGGATCAGCGCGGTCTCGGCCCTGACCAGCTCCAGGGCGAGCGCCGGGCGCTGCTCGGAGGTCACCGCGGCCAAGCGCGTTGCAAGTGAGAAGCCTTGCCCGGGACGACGCGCGGCGACCGGCGCCAAAGAGGAGAGGACCGGCGCCAGGACGCCGGCCTTGGCCTGGGCGCGCAGTGTTGCGCGCTGCAAGGAGATCGCCAGCGCCTGGGCTCGGCCCGAGCCGAGCGCCAGGTCAAAGAGCTCCAGGCCCTGCTCGTCATCGAGCGCGCCGATGCCGGCCCGGCGCAGACGCGCCAGGTCGGCCTCGCCCATCTGCGCGGTCAGCTCGCTCTCACGCTGCCAGAGGCCCCAGGCGATCGAGGTGGCGGGCAGGCCCTGGGCGCGACGCTTCTGGGCGAGCGCGTCGAGGTAGGCGTTGGCGGCCGCGTAGGCGCCCTGGCCGGGGCTGCCGAGCGCGCCGGCCGCCGAGGAGAACATGACGAAGGCCGAAAGATCGGCATTGGCGGTCAGCTCATGCAGGTGGCGGGCGGCATCGGCCTTGGGGGCGAAGGCGTGCTCGACCTGCGCGGCGCTGAGCGCTTCGATCGTCGCGTCGCCGAGCGCCCCGGCGGCGTGGATCACCGCGCCCAGCGGATGATCGGCATCGATCGAGGCGAGCAGCTCTTCGAGCTGAGCGCGCTCGGCGACGTCACAGCTGGCGATCTTCACCGTCGCGCCCTGCTCCTCGAGCAGCGCCCGCAGGTCCTTGGCTCCCTGCGCCGCTGCGCCCGAGCGGCTCACCAGGAGCAGGTTGCGGGCGCCGTGGGCCTCGACCAGGTGGCGGGCGAGGAGCGAGCCGAGGGTGCCGGTGGCGCCGCTGAGCAGCACGGTGCGCTCGGGGTCGATGACCATCTCCTCGCCATCGCCGGGCACCTCCACCCCGATCGCCCGCGCCCCCAGCACCCGTCCCTCGCGCAGGGCCAGCTGGGGCTCAGCGCCGCAGGAGAGCAGCGCCTCAAGCGCTGCCTCAGAGGCCTCGCTGGCGTCGCTGTCGATCAGCGTGAAGCGGCCGGGGTGCTCGGCCTGGGCGGAGCGCAGAAGGCCCCAGGCACTGGCCAAGGCGGGGTCGGGGGACTCCTGGGGGCTGGTTGCCACCGCGCCCCGGGTGAGGATCGCCAGGCGGCCCTGCTCGTTCTCGGTGAGCCACTGCTGGGCGAGGGCTAGGGCGTCCAGGGCGGCGGCGGGGCCCTCGCCGGGTGGGGGGCTCAGCTCGCGCAGCTCGGCCGGCTCGGCGCCGTCCTCGATCGAGACCTCCTGCCAGGCGATCTCCAAGAGGCCATCGGTGCGCTTGGCCCCACCGAGCTGGGCGGGATCGAAGGGGCGGGCCGCCAGGGTGTCGACCCGGGCGAGTGGCATGCCGCTTGGCTCAAAGAGCGAGATCGCAACGCCCTCCTCGGTGGGGCGCAGCGCGACGCGCAGCTCGCTGGCCCCGCTAACTGAGAGCGAGACCCCACTCCAGGCGAAGGGCAGGCGCAGCTCCTCCCCTTGGCCCAGGGCGACGGCGTGCAGGGCCGCGTCAAAGAGCGCTGGGTGGATCGCGAAGCCCTTGGCCGCTGATGTGTGCTCCTCGGGGAGGGAGACCTCGGCATAGATCTGCTCGCCTTGTTGCCAGGCGGCGTCAAGGCCCTGGAAGGCGGGGCCGTACCCGAGCCCGGCGTCGGCGAGGCGCTCATAGAGCTCGGTGACGTCGATTGGCTCGGCGCCTTGGGGTGGCCAGGCCCCCAGGGGCTCGGGCGCTGCGGGGACCTCATCGGTGAGCCTGCCCGTGGCGTTGGGCGCCCACTCTGTCTCCTCGCCCACGGGTCGGGAGTGGATCGCCAGCTCGCGGGCGCCGGCCTGATCGGGCTCAGCGACCGAGACCTGGATCTGCACCGCGCCCTGCTCGGGCAAGACCACTGGCGCTTGCAGGGTGAGCTCGGCCACGGTGGGGGCGCCACTTGCCTCCCCGGCCGCTAGGGCGAGCTCCAGCAGGGCGGTGCCCGGCACCAGCACCGTGCCGGCAACAGCGTGGTCTGCCAGCCACGGATGACTCTGCAATGAGAGGCGCCCGCTGAGGGTGAGGCGCTCGGAGGTGGGGTCCTCCACTACGGCGCCGAGCAGCGGGTGGCTGGCATCGGTGAGGCCGATCGAGGCGGGGTCCCCGGCTCCTTGGGAGGCGGAGAGCCAGTAGCGCTGGCGTTGGAAGGGGTAGGTGGGCAGGGGAACGCGCTTGGCGGCGGTGCCCTTGAAGAAGCTGGGCCACTCGATCGGGATGCCGGCGGTGTGGGCGGTGGCCAGGGCGAGGGCGAGGGCCTGGGCCTCGGGGCGGCCCTGGCGCAGGGTGGGCGCGAAGGCCGCTTGGGCCTCGCCGCCATCCAGGCACTCCTGGGCCATCGGGATCAAGACCGGGTCGGGGCCGAGCTCCAGATAGGCGCTGGCGCCCTGGGCGGCGAGTGCTTCAACGCCGTCGGTGAAGCGCACGGGTTGGCGCACGTGGGCGACCCAGTAGGCGGGGTCGGTGGCCTGCTCTGGGCTGAGCAGCTCGCCACTCAGGTTGGAGACGATCGGGATCTGGGGCGGGCTGTAGGGGATGGAGTTGGCGAGCTGGGCGAACTCTTCGAGCATCGGCTCGATCAGGGGCGAGTGGAAGGCGTGGGA
This sequence comes from uncultured Solirubrobacterales bacterium, assembly GCA_963715455.1. Classification (GTDB taxonomy): domain Bacteria; phylum Actinomycetota; class Thermoleophilia; order Solirubrobacterales; family 70-9; genus VRUE01. The sequence goes on from OY970245.1 coordinate 2,144,524, forward strand.
GACGACCAGGCGCTTGGTCTTTGCGCCCTGCTCGCTGAACTGGGCGGCGAGGGCTTCGACGGCCTGCTGCTCACCGGAGATGACCACCGAAGACGGTCCGTTGATCGCCGCGATCGAGAGCTCTGCCTCTTTGCCCTCGATCGCCTCGGCCACCTCTGCCTCGCTGGCGCCGATCGCCACCATCGCCCCGCCGCTGGGCAGCTCTCCCATCAGCTTGCCCCTGGCGGCGACCAGCTTGGCGGCGTCTGGGAGCGAGAAGACCCCGGCCAGGTGGGCGGCGGCGAGCTCGCCGATCGAGTGCCCGCAGAGCAGCTCGGGGGTGAGGCCCTGGCTCTCCAAGAGTCGGTAGAGGGCGACCTCGAGGGCAAAGAGCGCCGGCTGGGCGTAGGTGGTGTCGTCGAGCAGCTCAGCGTCTTCGCCGAAGAGCACCTGCGCCAGCGGTATGTCGAGGTGGGGGTCGAGCGCCTCGCAGAGCGCATCGAAGGCTTGGGTGTAGGGGGGGTGGGTCTCATAGAGCTCTTTGCCCATGCCCAGGCGCTGGGCGCCTTGGCCACTGAAGAGGTAGGCGAGCTTTGCGGTGGTGGGCGCCTTGTCGGTGGCGGTGCTCGTTGAGGGCTCGCCATTGGCGAGGGCCTCGAGGCTCGCCAAGAGCTCTTCGCGCTGCTCGCCGACGACTACGGCGCGGTGCTCGAAGGCCGAGCGGGTCGTGGCCAAGGAGTAGGCGATGTCAGGCATCTCCAGCTCTGGGTTGTCCTTGAGGTGGGTTGCCAGACGAGCTGCTTGCTCGGCAAGCGCCTCAGGCGATTTGGCTGAGAGGAGTAGGGGCAGCGGGCCTTGGAGGGGCTGGGATGCGGGCGCCTCTCCCCCCTCCCCGGGCTCCTGCGCCTGGGGGCCGGGGGCTGGCGGTCCCTCCTCGAGGATCAGGTGGGCGTTGGTGCCGCTCGCCCCGAAGGAGGAGACCCCGGCGCGGCGGGGCTCTCCATTTGCCTCCCAGGGCTCGGCCTCGGTCAAGAGCTCGATCTGCCCCGCCTCCCAGTCGACCTTGGAGGAGGGTCGATCGACGTGCAGGGTCTTGGGCAGGACACCCTCGCGCATCGCCATCACCGTCTTGATCACGCCGCCGACGCCGGCGGCTGCCTGGGTGTGGCCGATGTTCGACTTCAGCGAGCCGAGCTTCAGCGGTCGCTCACGCTCCTGGCCGTACGTCGCCAGCAGCGCCCCCGCCTCGATCGGGTCGCCCAGGGTGGTGCCGGTGCCGTGCGCCTCGACCGCGTCGACCTGTCCGGGGGCGAGGCCGGCGTTGGCCAGGGCCTGGCGGATGACGCGCTCCTGGGAGGGGCCGTTGGGGGCCGTCAAGCCGTTGGAGGCGCCGTCCTGGTTGATCGCCGAGCCGCGGATCGTGGCCAGGATCGGGTGGCCTTCGCGCTCGGCGTCGGAGAGGCGCTCCAGCACGAGCACGCCGACGCCCTCGGCGAAGCCGGCGCCGTCGGCGGTATCGGCGAAGGACTTGCAGCGGCCATCGGGGGCCAGGCCGCGCTGGCGCGAGAACTCGGTGAAGACGCCCGGCGTGGCCAGCACGGTCACGCCGCCGGCCAGCGCCAGCGAGCATTCGCCGCTGCGCAGCGCCTGGGCCGCGAGGTGCATGGAGACCAGCGAGGAGGAGCAGGCGGTGTCGACCGTGACCGCCGGGCCCTCGAGGCCGAGCGCGTAGGCGACGCGGCCGGAGACGATGCCCGAGGACATACCCGACGCCGACCCCCCGGCGCTCACCCCGTAGTCGTGGTGCATGACCCCGGCGAAGACCCCGGCCGGGGTGCCCTGCAGGGCCGCGGGGTCGACCCCGGCGTCCTCGAGCGATTCCCAGCAGGCTTCCAACAGCAGGCGCTGCTGGGGGTCCATCTCGGTCGCCTCGCGCGGGCTGATGCCGAAGAAGGCCGGGTCGAACTCGGCGACGTCGGGGAGGAAGCCCCCGACCCGGGCATAGTCCGTCGCTGCCCAGTCGGGCGGCGGATGGTGAATGCGCTCCAGCTCCCACCCCCGATCCTCCGGGAAGCCAGAGATCCCATCGCGGCCCTCGGCGACCAGCTCCCAGAGCTGCTCGGGAGAGGAGACGCCACCCGGGTAGCGGCAGGCCATGCCGAGGATCGCGATCGGCTCATCGCTGGCCTGCGCCCTGACCGCGACCTGCTTGGCGACCGTGCCGCTCGCCTCGGCCAACAGGTGCCTGGCGAGCAGGGCCGGTGTCGGGTAGTCGAAGACCATCGTCGGCGCCAGGCGCAGCCCGGTTGCCGAGTTGAGCCGGTTGCGCAGCTCGACCGCGGCGAGCGAGTCAAAGCCGAGCTCCTTGAAGGCCCGCTCGGGATCGACCTCGGCAGCCGAGCCGTGGCCGAGGATCAGCGCGGTCTCGGCCCTGACCAGCTCCAGGGCGAGCGCCGGGCGCTGCTCGGAGGTCACCGCGGCCAAGCGCGTTGCAAGTGAGAAGCCTTGCCCGGGACGACGCGCGGCGACCGGCGCCAAAGAGGAGAGGACCGGCGCCAGGACGCCGGCCTTGGCCTGGGCGCGCAGTGTTGCGCGCTGCAAGGAGATCGCCAGCGCCTGGGCTCGGCCCGAGCCGAGCGCCAGGTCAAAGAGCTCCAGGCCCTGCTCGTCATCGAGCGCGCCGATGCCGGCCCGGCGCAGACGCGCCAGGTCGGCCTCGCCCATCTGCGCGGTCAGCTCGCTCTCACGCTGCCAGAGGCCCCAGGCGATCGAGGTGGCGGGCAGGCCCTGGGCGCGACGCTTCTGGGCGAGCGCGTCGAGGTAGGCGTTGGCGGCCGCGTAGGCGCCCTGGCCGGGGCTGCCGAGCGCGCCGGCCGCCGAGGAGAACATGACGAAGGCCGAAAGATCGGCATTGGCGGTCAGCTCATGCAGGTGGCGGGCGGCATCGGCCTTGGGGGCGAAGGCGTGCTCGACCTGCGCGGCGCTGAGCGCTTCGATCGTCGCGTCGCCGAGCGCCCCGGCGGCGTGGATCACCGCGCCCAGCGGATGATCGGCATCGATCGAGGCGAGCAGCTCTTCGAGCTGAGCGCGCTCGGCGACGTCACAGCTGGCGATCTTCACCGTCGCGCCCTGCTCCTCGAGCAGCGCCCGCAGGTCCTTGGCTCCCTGCGCCGCTGCGCCCGAGCGGCTCACCAGGAGCAGGTTGCGGGCGCCGTGGGCCTCGACCAGGTGGCGGGCGAGGAGCGAGCCGAGGGTGCCGGTGGCGCCGCTGAGCAGCACGGTGCGCTCGGGGTCGATGACCATCTCCTCGCCATCGCCGGGCACCTCCACCCCGATCGCCCGCGCCCCCAGCACCCGTCCCTCGCGCAGGGCCAGCTGGGGCTCAGCGCCGCAGGAGAGCAGCGCCTCAAGCGCTGCCTCAGAGGCCTCGCTGGCGTCGCTGTCAATCAGCGTGAAGCGGCCGGGGTGCTCGGCCTGGGCGGAGCGCAGAAGGCCCCAGGCACTGGCCAAGGCGGGGTCGGGGGACTCCTGGGGGCTGGTTGCCACCGCGCCCCGGGTGAGGATCGCCAGGCGGCCCTGCTCGTTCTCGGTGAGCCACTGCTGGGCGAGGGCTAGGGCGTCCAGGGCGGCGGCGGGGCCCTCGCCGGGTGGGGGGCTCAGCTCGCGCAGCTCGGCCGGCTCGGCGCCGTCCTCGATCGAGACCTCCTGCCAGGCGATCTCCAAGAGGCCATCGGTGCGCTTGGCCCCACCGAGCTGGGCGGGATCGAAGGGGCGGGCCGCCAGGGTGTCGACCCGGGCGAGTGGCATGCCGCTTGGCTCAAAGAGCGAGATCGCAACGCCCTCCTCGGTGGGGCGCAGCGCGACGCGCAGCTCGCTGGCCCCGCTAACTGAGAGCGAGACCCCACTCCAGGCGAAGGGCAGGCGCAGCTCCTCCCCTTGGCCCAGGGCGACGGCGTGCAGGGCCGCGTCAAAGAGCGCTGGGTGGATCGCGAAGCCCTTGGCCGCTGATGTGTGCTCCTCGGGGAGGGAGACCTCGGCATAGATCTGCTCGCCTTGTTGCCAGGCGGCGTCAAGGCCCTGGAAGGCGGGGCCGTACCCGAGCCCGGCGTCGGCGAGGCGCTCATAGAGCTCGGTGACGTCGATTGGCTCGGCGCCTTGGGGTGGCCAGGCCCCCAGGGGCTCGGGCGCTGCGGGGACCTCATCGGTGAGCCTGCCCGTGGCGTTGGGCGCCCACTCTGTCTCCTCGCCCACGGGTCGGGAGTGGATCGCCAGCTCGCGGGCGCCGGCCTGATCGGGCTCAGCGACCGAGACCTGGATCTGCACCGCGCCCTGCTCGGGCAAGACCACTGGCGCTTGCAGGGTGAGCTCGGCCACGGTGGGGGCGCCACTTGCCTCCCCGGCCGCTAGGGCGAGCTCCAGCAGGGCGGTGCCCGGCACCAGCACCGTGCCGGCAACAGCGTGGTCTGCCAGCCACGGATGACTCTGCAATGAGAGGCGCCCGCTGAGGGTGAGGCGCTCGGAGGTGGGGTCCTCCACTACGGCGCCGAGCAGCGGGTGGCTGGCATCGGTGAGGCCGATCGAGGCGGGGTCCCCGGCTCCTTGGGAGGCGGAGAGCCAGTAGCGCTGGCGTTGGAAGGGGTAGGTGGGCAGGGGAACGCGCTTGGCGGCGGTGCCTTTGAAGAAGCTGGGCCAGTTGAGCGGGATGCCCTGGGCGTGGGCCTCGCCGAGGGAGAGGGCAAAGCGCTCTGCGCCACCCTCCTCGCGGCGCAAGGTGCCCAAGAGGACTGCCTGGCTTGGGTCTTCGAGAACGGCCTCGAGCGTCTCCTCGGCGGCGAAGCTGAGCACCGGGTGGGGGCTGATCTCGATGAAGGCGCGCTGGCCCTGCTCGATCAAGGAGCGCAGCACAGGTTCAAAGCGCACCGGCTCACGCAGGTTGCGATACCAGTAGGAAGCGTCGAGCTCGGCGGTGTCTGTCTGGGTGCCCAAGAGGGTCGAGTGGAAGGGGATCTCCCCGCTTTGCGGTGAGATCGGCGCGAAGGCCTCGAGCAGCTCTTCCTCCAGGGCCTCGATCTGGACCGAGTGGGCGGCGTAGTCGACGGCGATGCGCTGGGCGCGGACGTCCTTTGCCTCGCAGTGCTCGAGGATCTCCTCCAGGGCCTCGGGCTGCCCGGAGAGGATCACAGAAGCGGGGCCGTTTTGGGCGGCGAGCGAGACCTTCTCCCCGTAAGGCTCGATCAGCGCTTCTGCCTCATCCAAAGACAGCGATACGGAGAGCATCCCTCCCTGCCCGGCGATCCCCGCCATCGCCTGGGCGCGCAGGGCGATCACCCGGGCGGCGTCCTCCAAAGACAAGCCGCCGGCGATGTGGGCGGCGGCGATCTCTCCCTGGGAGTGGCCGATGACCGCGGCGGGCTTCAGGCCGCAATCGATCCAGAGCTTGGCCAGGGAGACCATCACGGCGAAGAGCGCGGGTTGGACGACGTCGAGGCGCTCCAGCCACTTGCCGTCCGCGTCTCGCAGGACCTCAGTGAGCGACCAATCGACGTGGGGAGACAGGGCTGCCTCGCACTGGGCGATGTGCTCTGCGAAGGCCGGGGACTCATCGAGCAGCTCGGCGGCCATGCGGACGTGCTGGGCGCCTTGGCCGGAGAAGATGAGGACCGGGCGGTGGGCTTCGGTGGCGCTGCCGAGGACGGTGCCCGGCCCCGGCTCGCCGCGGCCGATCGCGCTGAGGCGCTCGAGCAGCTCTTCGCGCTCCTGCCCCACGACTACCGCCCGCCGCGCGAAGCCCGAGCGGCTGGTGGCCAGCGAGAAGGCGACGTCGGCGATCTCCAGCTCGGGGTTGTCCTTGAGATGGGCGGCAAGGTTGGCGGCCTGCTCTTGCAGGGCCGGCTCTGACTTGGCCGAGAGGACGAGGGGGGTCGGGCCGCCGAGCAGACCCGCTGGCTCGATCGCCTCAGAGGAAGCGCCCGAGCCCGCACCGGAGCCCCCTGCAGCTCCGGTCCGCTTCGCAGGCGCGGACGCCTCCTCCAAGATCAGGTGGGCGTTGGTGCCGCTGATGCCAAACGAGGAGACGCCGGCGCGACGGGGCTCGCCGTTTGCCTCCCAGGGCTCGGCCTCGGTGAGCAGCTCGATCTCGCCGAGCTCCCAATCGACTTTCGAGGAAGGCCGATCGACGTGCAGGGTCTTGGGCAAGAGGCCCTCGCGCATCGCCATGACCGTCTTGATCACCCCGCCGACCCCCGCCGCTGCCTGGGTGTGGCCGATGTTGGACTTCAGCGAGCCGAGCTTCAGCGGGCGCTCACGCTCCTGGCCATAGGTGGCGAGCAGCGCCCCCGCCTCGATCGGGTCGCCCAATGTGGTGCCGGTGCCGTGCGCCTCGACCGCATCGACCTGTCCGGGGGCGAGGCCGGCGTTGGCCAGGGCCTGGCGGATGACGCGCTCCTGGGAGGGGCCGTTGGGGGCGGTGAGGCCGTTGGAGGCGCCGTCTTGGTTGATCGCCGAGCCGCGGATCGTGGCCAGGATCGGATGGCCTTCGCGTTCGGCGTCGGAGAGACGCTCCAGCACGAGCACGCCGACGCCCTCCGACCACCCCGTCCCGTCGGCCGCCTCGGCGAAGGACTTACAGCGGCCGTCGGGGGCGAGGCCGCGCTGGCGCGAGAACTCGGTGAACATCCCCGGGCTGGCGAGGATCGTCGCGCCGCTGGCCAAGGCCAGCTCGCACTCGCCACTGCGCAACGCCTGGGACGCGAGGTGCATGGAAACCAGCGAGGAGGAGCAGGCGGTGTCGACGGTGATCGCCGGGCCCTCGAGGCCGAGCGCGTAGGCGATGCGGCCAGAGGCAATGCTGGTCGAGCTGCCGGTAAGGCGGAAGCCCTCGAGGCCGCCCTCGGAGGCGCGCATGCCACCGGTGTAGTCCTGCGAGCTGACCCCGGCGAAGACCCCGGTTGGCTCGCCGCGCAGCGCGGCCGGGTCGATGCCCGCCGCCTCCAGTGCCTCCCAGGAGGCCTCGAGCAGCAGGCGCTGCTGGGGGTCCATGGCCAGCGCCTCGCGCGGGGAGATGCCGAAGAACTCGGCGTCGAACTCGGGGGCGTCGTGGAGGAAGCCGCCGTGGCGGGTGTAGCTGGTGTCGGGCTCGTCGGGATCGAGGCTGAAGAGCCGCTCCAGGTCCCAGCCACGATCGGTGGGGAACTCGGCGATGCCCTCGCGACCCTCGGCGACCAGCTCCCAGAGCTGCTCGGGAGAGGAGACGCCACCCGGGTAGCGGCAGGCCATGCCGAGGATCGCGATCGGCTCCTCGCTGGCCTGCGCCCGCACGGCAACCCGGCGCGCGCCGCCGCTGGCGCTTGCCTCCTCCAGCAGATAGGCGGCCAGCTCCTCGGTGGTCGGGCGGTTGAAGACGATGGTCGGCGGCAGCCGTAGCCCGGTGGCGACCCGCAGGCGGTTGCGTAGCTCGACCGCGGCGAGCGAGTCGAAGCCGAGCTCCTTGAAGGCCCTGCCGGGCTCGACCGCGGCAGCCGAGTCATGGCCGAGCACCGCGGCGACCTCGCTGCGGACGAGATCGCGCACGAAGGGCTCGCGCTCATCCTCGGCCAGGACGGCGAGTCGGCCAGCGAGGGATCCCGAGCCACCGGAGCGGCGCCGTCGCGGCGTGCGAACCAGCCCTTCGAGCAGCGCCGGCAGAGAGCCGGCAGCGGCCCGACTCCCGAGGGCCACCGAGTCCAACCGGGTGGCGACCAACTCGGGGGCCTCGCTGGCAAGCGCCGCGTCGAGCAGGGCCAGTCCCTGGCGATCGTCGAGCGCGACGATCCCACTGCGCCCCAGGCGCGTCAGATCGGCCTCGCCGAGACCGGAGGCCATGCCTTTGCCGCGCTCCCAGAGGCCCCAGGCGATCGAGGTCGCCGGCAGGCCGCCGACCCGTCGCTGGCGGGCAAGGGCATCGAGGAAGGCGTTGGCCGCCGCGTAGTTCGCCTGACCCGGCGCGCCGAGCGTGCCGGCGAAGGAGGAGAAGAGCACGAAGGCCGCGAGGTCGCCCCCCGCGGTCAGCTCATGCAGGTTCCAGGCCCCACCCGCCTTGGCAGCGAAGGCCTGCTCGAGCTGCTCGGGCCCCAGCGACTCAATCGTGCCGTCGGCAAGCGCGGCGGCGGTGTGGAAAACGGCGCCGAGCGGGCGATCGGCCGGTATCGCGGCGAGCAGGCGCTCGACCTGGGCGCGATCGGCGACGTCGCAGCTGGCGATCTCGACCTCCGCGCCAAGCTCCTCGAGCACGGCCTGCAGATCCCGGGCGCCGTCGGTTTCGCTGCCGCTGCGGCTGACCAGCAGCAGATGGCGGACGCCGTGGGCCTCGACCAGGTGGCGGGCGAGGAGCGAGCCGAGGCCGCCGCTGCCGCCGGTGATCAGGACCGTCGTCGCGGGATCGATCGCCGCCGCCGAGTCCGCCGCGGCTACACCACGACGCAGGCGGGGAGCCAGGCCGCGCCCCTGGCGCAGGGCGATCTGCGGCTCCTCACCGGCATGAGCCAGGGCCGTTGGCAATACCCGCAGGGACGCCTCACTACCGTCGTCGTCGATCAAGCCGAGACGCCCAGGGTGCTCGGACTGAGCCGAGCGCAGCAGGCCCCAGGCGGAGGCGAGCGCCGGATCGGGGCACTCGTCGCCATCGACGGCGACGGCCCCCTGGGTGCGGATCAGCAGGCGGCGCTCGGCGTTCTCCTCGGCGCCCAGCCAGCGCTGAACCCGCCCCAGAACGTCGCCCGCCGCCAGCAGAGCGGCCGCGGCTCGATCCTTGCCGGGCTCCGCCGCCAGCTCGAGCAGCTCCACGGCGGGGCCTTCGCCCGGCTCGAGCGCCAGGGGACGCCACTCGATCTCGAGCAGGCCCTCGGGCCGGGGATCGGCTTGCAGCTGCTCGGCGACCACCGGGCGCAGGGCCAGCCCGCCGACCTGGGCCAGCGGCGCCCCCTCACCGTCAGCCAGGTCGAGGGTCACCTCCCACTCGTCCTCGAAGCGGGCCCTGACCCGCAATCTGTCCCCACCACCCGCATCGAGGCGCAGGTCGCGCCAGGAGAAGGGCAACCGCGCCCCCAGCTCGCGGTGCTCAGCGGCGCTATCGGCGCCCAGCATCGTCGTGTGCAGGGCGGCGTCGAGCAGCACCGGGTGGATGCCGAAGCGCCGCGCTTCCCCTTGCTGCTCGGGACGCAACGCAACCTCGGCGTAGAGATCCTCTCCGTGGCGCCAGGCGGCGGTCAGGCAGTGGAAGGCCGGCCCGAGTTCGAAACCGCGCTCGGCGATCAGCTCGTAGAGGGAGTCGACGTCGAGTGACTCTGCCCCCGGCGGAGGCCAGGCATCAAGGCGCTCACCGTCGCCGGTGGCCTGCTGCAGGAGCGTCCCCGCCGCGTGACGGGTCCACTCGCCGGAGCCTCCCTCAGGGCGCGAGTGGACGACGATCTCGCGCCGGCCCTCCTCGTCGGGGGGCGAGACTGTGAGCCGCAAATGCGCCGCATTGCCCGGCTCGAAGGTCAGCGGCGCCTGCAGGGTGAGCTCCTCGACCAGCTCGGCGCCGACCTCCTCGGCTGCCCGCAGCGCCATCTCGGCGAAGGCGGTGCCAGGCAGTATCACCGTCTCGAAGACCACGTGGTCGGCCAGCCAGGGCTGCGACTCGACCGAGATGCGTCCGCTGAGCGTGACGCCGTCCACGTCGGGGTCCTCGACCGTGGCGGCGAAGAACGGATGTACGGCGGAGGAGAGACCGGCGGAGGCGAGATCGCCATCTGCGCTGGCCGTGATCCAGTAGCGCTGGCGCTGGAAGGGATAGGTCGGCAACGGCACCCGCTTGGCGGCAGCGCCGGAGAAGAAGGCGGCCCAGTCGAGCTTCACCCCGGCGACGTGGGCGCTGGCCGCGGCGAGAGCCAGGGCCTGGGGCTCCTCGCGCTGCTCGCGCAAGGTGGGCGCGAAGCTCGCCTCCGAGCCCTGCTCGGCCAGGCACTCCTGCGCCATCGGGATGAGCACTGGGTCGGGCCCCAGCTCGACGTAAGCGGTGGCACCCTGCGCGGCCAGAGCGGCGATGCCGTCCATGAAGCGCACCGGCTGGCGCACGTGCGAGACCCAGTAGGCGGGGTCGGTGGCCTGCTCGGCGGTGAGCAGCTCGCCGCTGACGTTGGAGACGATCGGCATCGCGGGAGCGCGGTACTCGACCCCCCGGGCAACGGCCTCGAACTCAGCCAGCATCGGCTCGATCAGGGGCGAATGGAAGGCGTGTGAGACGGCGAGGCGCTTGACCTTTGCGCCCTGCTCGGCAAATCGGGCGGCGGTCTCCTCCACCGCCTGTCCTTGGCCGGATACGACCACCGCAGCCGGGCCGTTGATCGCCGCGAGCGAGAGCTCTCGCTCGCGCCCCTCGATTGCCTCGCTCACCGCGGCCTCGCTGGCCTGGATGGCAATCATCTCCCCGCCCTCCGGCAGGGCGCCCATCAGCCTTCCCCGTGCGGCGACCAGCTTGGCCGCGTCAGGCAGCGTAAGGACGCCCGCGAGGTGGGCAGCGACCAGCTCCCCCACCGAGTGCCCACAGAGCAGCTCGGGGGTGAGGCCACGGCTCTCGAGCAACCGGTAAAGAGCCACCTCCAGCGCGAAGAGAGCGGGCTGGGCGTACGTCGTGTCGTCGAGCGCTGCGGGGCTCTCGCCGAAGACGACTTTCTGCAGCGGGACCTCAAGATGGAGGTCGAGCTGCTCGCAGGCCGCGTCAAAGGCCTCGGCATAGGCGGGGTGGGTCGCGTGGAGCTCCCTGCCCATGCCCAGACGCTGAGCGCCCTGGCCGCTGAAGAGATAGGCGAGCTTGGCGACAGCTGCCGCCTTGGCCACCACGGCGTCTGGCGGGGAGGCGCCCTCGCCGAGCCCAGCCAGCCCGCCCAGCAGCTGCTCGCGTCCCGCGCCGACTACAGCGGCGCGGTGCTCGAAGGCCGAGCGGGTCGTGGTCAGCGAGTAGGCGACGTCCTCGAGGGACAGCTCGGGATGCTCTTCGAGATGAGTGACGAGGTTGGCGGCCTGCCCGGCAAGCGCCTCTGCCGATTTGGCCGAGAGGACCAAGGGGATCGGGCCGGCCAGCGACTGGCTCGCGGGCGCCTCTCCCCCCTCCCCGGCCCTCACCGCCTCAGGCTCGGGGGTCGCCACCGCCTCCTCCAGGATCAGGTGCGCGTTGGTGCCGCTGATCCCGAAGGAGGAGACGCCGGCGCGGCGCGGGCGCCCGTTCGAGCCCCACTCGAGCGCCTCGGTGAGCAGCTCTATCTGCCCCGCCTCCCAGTCGATCTTGGAGGAGGGTGAGTCGACGTGCAGGGTCTTGGGCAAGATGCCCTCGCGCATCGCCATCACCGTCTTGATCACCCCGGCGACGCCGGCCGCAGCGATGCCGTGGCCGATGTTGGACTTGATCGAGCCGAGCCGCAGCGGCGTCTCGCGCTCCTGGCCGTAGGTGGCGAGCAGAGCGCTGGCCTCGATCGGGTCCCCCAGGGTGGTGCCGGTGCCGTGCGCCTCGACCGCGTCGACGTCTTGCGGAGCCAGCCCGGAGTTGGCCAGCGCTTGGCGGATCACTTCTTCCTGCGAGGTGCCGTTGGGGGCTGTGAGGCCGTTGGAAGCGCCGTCCTGGTTGACGGCCGAGCCGCGCAGCGTGGCCAGCACGCGGTGACCGTCTCGCTCAGCCGCAGAGAGCCGCTGCAAGACCAGCATGCCCACCCCCTCAGACCAGGCGGTGCCGTCGGCGGCCTCGGCGAATGACTTGCAGCGGCCGTCGGGGGCGAGGCCGCGCTGGCGTGAGAACTCGGTGAACATCCCCGGGCTGGCGAGGATCGTCGCGCCGCCGGCCAAGGCCAGCTCGCACTCGCCGCTGCGCAGCGCCTGGGCAGCGAGGTGCATCGCCACCAGCGAGGAAGAGCAGGCGGTGTCGACGGTGATCGCCGGGCCGACCAGGCCGAGCGTGTAGGCGACGCGGCCGGAGGCGACGCTGGTCGAGCTGCCGGTGAGGCGGAAGCCCTCGAGGCCGCCCTCGGAGGCGCGCATGCCGCCGGTGTAGTCCTGGGCGCTGACCCCGGCGAAGACGCCGGCTGCGTTGCCGCGCAGCGCGGCCGGGTCGACGCCGGCCGCCTCCAGCGCCTCCCAGGAGGTCTCGAGCAGCAGTCGCTGCTGGGGGTCCATGGCCAGCGCCTCCCGCGGGGCGATACCGAAGAAGCCGGGGTCAAACCCGCCCGGGTCCTCGAGGAAGCCGCCGTGGCGGGCGTAGCTGGTGTCGGGCTGGTCGGGGTCTGGGCTGAAGAGCCGCTCGAGATCCCAGCCGCGGTCGTCGGGGAACTCCGCGATGCCGTCGCGGCCCTCGGCGACCAGCTCCCAGAGCTCCTCAGGAGAGGAGACGCCGCCCGGGTAGCGGCAGGCCATGCCGAGGATCGCGATCGGCTCGTCGCTTGCCTTGGCACGGACCGCGACCCGGCGGGCGCTGCCGCTGGCGCTTGCCTCCGCCAGCAGGTAGGCGGCCAGCTCCTCGGGGCTGGGCCGGTTGAAGACGACGGTCGGCGGCAACCGCAGCTCGGTGGCGGCGCGCAGGCGGTTGCGCAGCTCCACCGCGGCGAGCGAGTCGAAGCCCAGCTCCTTGAAGGCCTTGCCGGGCTCGATCGCGGCGGCCGAGTCATGGCCGAGCACCGCGGCGACCTCGGTGAGCACCAGGTCCAAGACGAAAGGCCGATGCTCACCCTCGGGCAGGGTCGCCAGCTTGGCGGCCAGCGAGCTGGCGCCGGCAGAGCGCCGCCGTCGCGGGGTGCGGACCAGCTCGCGCAGGAGCGCCGGCAGGGTCTCCTCCTGCACCTGGGCGGCGAGTGCGGCCGAGTCGAGGCGGGCCGCGACCGGCTGCGGGCCTCCGCTGGCGAGCGCCGCGTCTAGCAAGGCCAGGCCCTGGCCGTCGCTGAGCGGGGAGATGCCGGCCCTCTGCAGGCGCGCTCGGTCGGCCTCGGCCAGGCCGGCGGCCATGCCCTGGGCTCGCTCCCAAAGGCCCCAGGCGATCGCGGTCGCCGGCAGGCCGCTGGCTTGGCGGCGGCGAGCAAGGGCGTCGAGGAAGGCGTTGGCCGCCGCGTAGCTGCCCTGGCCCGGCGCGCCGATCGTGCCGGCGATCGAGGAGAAGAGGACGAAGGCGGCAAGGTCAGCCCCCGCGGTCAGCTCGTGCAAGTTCCAGGCCCCACGAGCCTTGGCGGCGAAGGCCTGCCCGAGCTGCTCGGGCCCGAGCTGACCGATCGTGGCGTCGGCGAGCGCGGCGGCGGTGTGGAAGACGGCGCCCAGCGGGCGATCGGCGGGTATCGACCCGAGCAGCTCTGCGAGCTGGCCGCGATCGGCGACGTCGCAGCTGCCGATCGCGACCTCCGCGCCGAGCTCCTCGAGCACCGCCTGCAGATCCCGGGCCCCGTCGGCTTCGATGCCGCTGCGGCTGACCAGCAGCAGCTGACGCACGCCGTGGGCCTCGACCAGGTGGCGGGCGACCAACGCGGCGAGCCCGCCGGTGCCGCCGGTGATCAGCACGGTCTTCTCAGGGTCGATCGCCACTGCCTCCCCCGCTTCACCAGCGGGCGCAGGGCACAGACGCGGGGCTAACGCCCCGCCCTCGCGCAGGGCGATCTGGGGCTCCTCGCTTTGAGCAAGAGTCGCCGGCAGCGCCTGCTGGGATGCCTGGGAACCGTCGCTGTCGATCAACGTGAAGCGGCCGGGGTGCTCGGATTGGGCGGAGCGCAGCAGGCCCCAGGCGGCTGCCAGCGCCGGGTCGGGGCTCTCGCCCTCGCGCGCCGCAACCGCCCCGTGTGTGAGGATCGCCAGGCGGCGCTCGGCGTCGTCCTCCTCGCCCAGCCAGCGCTGGACCCGATCCAGGATGTCGCTGGTCACCAACCCGGCGGCTGCGGCGCGGTCCTCGCCGGGCTCCGCCGCCAGCTCGAGCAGCTCCATGGCAGAGCCTTCGCCCTGCTCGAGCGTCAGCGGCCGCCACTCGACCTCGAGCAGGCCCCCGGGCCGAGCATCCACCTGCAGCTGCTCGGCGACCACCGGCCGCAGGGCGAGCCCGCCGACTCTCGCCAGCGGCGCTCCCTCGCCGTCGGCCAGATCGACGGTCACTTCCCACTCGCCTTCGAAGCGGGTCTTGACTCGCAGCGTGTCCGCTCCGCTAGCGTCGAGGCGAACGTCGCGCCAGGAGAAGGGCAGCCTGGCGCCCAGCTGGCGATGCTCGGCGGCGCTGCCGGCATTGAGCACCGTCACATGCAGGGCGGCATCGAGCAAGACCGGGTGGATGCCGAAGCGCCGGGCTTCCTGTTGCTGCTCGGGACGCAGCGCGACCTCGGCATAGAAGTCCTCGCCCTGGCGCCAGGCGGCGGTCAGGCAGTGGAAAGCGGGGCCGAGCTCGAGGCCGCGCTCGGCACTCAGCTCATAGAGGGAGCCCACCTCGATCGGCTCGGCTCCCGGCGGAGGCCAGGCCTCCAAGCGCGGGCCGCCGCCGGGGGCGCGCTGCAGCAGCGTCCCCGTCGCGTGGCGCGTCCAATCGCTCGCGCCGCCCTCGGGTCGCGAGTGGACGGCGATCTCCCGCCTGCCCTCCTCATCGGCTGTCGAGACCGTGACTTGGACATGCGCCGCGCTTGTCCCCTCGAAGGTCAGCGGCGCCTCCAGGGTGAGCTCCTCGACCAGCTCGGCACCGACCTGCTCGGCGGCCCGCAGGGCCATCTCGGCGAAGGCGGTGCCCGGCAGGACCACCGTGTCGAAGATCACGTGGTCCGCCAGCCAGGGCTGCGACTCGACCGAGATGCGGCCGCTGAGCGTGACGCCGTCTGCGCCGGGGTCCTCGACCGCGGCCGCAAAAAACGGGTGTTCGGCAGCGACGAGGCCGGCAGCGGTGAGATCGCCACTTGCGTTAGCCGTAAGCCAGTAGCGCTGGCGCTGGAAAGCATAGGTGGGCAGCGGCACCGCCTTGGCGGCAGTGCCTTTGAAGAAGGCGGCCCAGTCGACCGCGATGCCGGCAGCGTGCGCACGGGCCACGGCGCGCGACACCATCTCCTGCTCGGGCACGTCGCGGCGCATGGCCGGGATCAGGGCAACCGCATCGCCTTCCCCCTCCAGCGACTCGGCCGCCATCGCCGTCAGCACTGGGTCGGGGCCAAGCTCGACGAAGGCGCTTGCCCCCTTCGAGCGCAGGCAGGCGACCGCGTCGGCAAAGCGCACCGGCTGGCGCACGTGCGCGACCCAGTAGGCGGGGTCGGTGGCCTGCTCGGCGGTGAGCAGCTCGCCGCTGACGTTGGAGACGATCGGCATCGCGGGAGCGCGGTACTCGACCTCCCGGGCAACGGCCTCGAACTCAGCCAGCATCGGCTCGATCAGGGGCGAATGGAAGGCGTGGCTGACGGCGAGGCGCTTGGTCTTTCTGCCCTGCTCGGTGAAGTGAGGGGCGAGCTCTTCGATTGCACTCTCGGCGCCTGAGATGACGACCGAGCCGGGGCCATTGATCGCGGCGATCGAGAGCTCTTGCTCTTTGCCGGCGATCGCCTCCGCTGCCTCGGCCTCTGGGGCCTGCACCGCGAGCATCGCCCCGCCGGCTGGCAGCTCTCCCATAAGCCTGCCCCTGGCGGCGATCAGCTTGGCGGCGCCCTCCAGTGAGAAGACGCCGGCCAGGTGGGCGGCGGTGAGCTCACCGATCGAGTGGCCGCAGAGCAGGTCGGGCGCTAGGCCGCGGCTCTCCAAGAGTCGGAATAGAGCCACCTCTACCGCGAAGAGGGCTGGCTGGGCATAGGTGGTGTCTTGCAGCGGCTCCGGATCGGTGCCGAAGATCACGTCCTTCAGGGGCGCCTCCAGATGAGGATCAAGCTGCGAACAGACCCGATCGAAGGCCTCCGCGTAGACGCGATGGGTCTCGTATAGCTCCTTGCCCATGCCGAGGCGCTGGGAACCCTGGCCACTGAAGAAGTAGGCGAGCTTGGCGCCGGGGGCGGCCCTGCCATCCGCCACGCCCGGCGCCCGCTCGCCCTGCCCCAGGGCGTCCAATCCCTCGAGCAGCTCCTCCCGCAAATGACCCAGCACAACCGCCCGATGCTCGAAGGCGGTACGGGTCGTGGTGAGGGAGAAGGCAATATCGGCGAGCTCGAGTTGCGGGTTCTCGCGCAGGTGGGCGGCGAGACGCCCTGCCTGCCCTGCCAGCGCCGCCTCCGAGCGAGCCGAGAGCACCAGGGGGATCGGACCCTCCAGCGACTGGGCCTCGGCTTGCACGGCGGCGGGGCCGACGTCAGGGTCTCCGGCATCCCCAGCCACCCCCAGCGGCGTGGGCGCCTGCTCGAGGATCAGGTGCGCATTGGTGCCGCTGACACCGAAGGATGAAACGCCGGCGCGGCGCGGGCGGCCGTTGGACTCCCAGGGCTCAGCCTCGGTGAGCAACTCCACCGCGCCCGCCTCCCAGTCGACCTTGGATGAGGGCCGATCGACGTGCAGGGTCTTGGGCAGCACTCCCTCGCGCATCGCCATCACCGTCTTGATCACCCCCGCCACCCCTGCGGCGGCCTGGGTATGACCGATGTTCGACTTGATCGAGCCCAGCCTCAGCGGCCTCTCGCGCTCCTGGCCGTAGGTAGCGAGCAGGGCACCGGCCTCGATCGGGTCGCCCAGGGCAGTGCCGGTGCCGTGGGCCTCGACCGCGTCTATGTCCTGCGGGGCGAGGCTAGCGTTGGCAAGAGCCTCGCGGATGACCCGCTCCTGAGAAGGCCCGTGGGGGGCGGTCAGGCCGTTGGAGGCGCCGTCTTGGTTGACGGCGGAGCCCTTGATCGTGGCGAGGATCGGGTGGCCGTTGGCTTCGGCGTCGGAAAGGCGCTCGAGCACGAGCATGCCGACCCCCTCAGAGAAGCCCGTCCCGTCGGCGCCGTCGGCGAAGGCCTTGCAGCGGCCGTCAGCCGCCAACCCGCCCTGCCGTGAGAACTCACCGAACATCCCCGGGCTGCCCAGCACCGTAGCGCCACCGGCCAACGCCAGGCTGCACTCCCCCCCACGCAACGCCTGCCCCGCCAGGTGAATTGCCACGAGCGACGACGAGCAGGCGGTGTCGACGGTGATCGCCGGCCCCTTCAGGTCGAGGGCGAAGGCAACCCGCCCCGAAGCGACGCTGGTCAGGCTCCCGGTGACCCGGTAGCCGGCGGTCTCCACCTCGGCCCCCCTCAGACCGGCCGTGTAGTCCTGGGAGCTGATCCCAGCAAAGACCCCTGTGCGGGTGGAGGCCAGCGAACGGGGATCGAGGCCGACCCGCTCCAGGGCCTCCCAGGAGGCCTCCAGCAGCAGTCGCTGCTGGGGATCCATTGCCAGCGCCTCGCGCGGTGAGATGTCAAAGAACTCGGCATCGAACCACCCTGGGTCCTCGAGGAACCCACCACGCAGCGCAGGAGGGGACCCGGGCGAGCCGGGGTCCTGGTCGAAAACGCGGTCTAGATTCCAGCCGCGGTCGTCGGGAAAGCTCTCGATCCCGTCGAGTCCGTCCGCCACGAACCGCCAAAGCTGCTCTGGACCGTAGATGCCGCCGGGGTAGCGACAGGCGATGGCGACAATCGCGATCGGCTCGTCCGCCTGTCCCGCCAGCGTGACACCGGCGGAGGCGGGGCGCGGATCGAGCCCCAGGGCCCGCTCATGCAGCAGGTTCGCAAGCAATCTGGGCTTCGGGTGGTCGAAGACAGCCGTCGTCGGCAAGGCCACCCCGCTCGCCGCGCGCAACCGGTTGCGCAGCTCCACCGCACCCAGCGAATCCATCCCCAACTGCTTGAAGCTGCGGTCGACGTCGATCTGCTCGGCGCCGTCCCGGTCGAGAATCGCAGCCACCTCTGCGCGTACGAGCTCAAGCAAGCGCTGCCGTGAGGCCTCCTCCTCGAGCGGCGAACGCCGCTCGGACTCGTCCGCAGAGTCGAGCCGGTGACGCTCACACTGGAAGGCGTAGGTGGGCAGCCTCACGCGCCTCACTCCGCCGCCGGCAAAAAGCGCACTCCGGTCGATGCTCGTGCCTGCCACATGGGCTTCCGCCAGGGATGCGGCGAAGCGCTCGGGCCCACCTTCGTCTCGCCTCAGGGTGCCGAGCACGATGGCGCCGTCGTCCCCCGTGCCGAGCACGGAGTCGGCGGTTTCCTGCAGCCCGTAGGCGAGCACTGGGTGGGGACCAATCTCGATCAGCGCATGAGGGCCCCGTTCGAGCACTTGGCGGACGACCGGCTCGAGGCGCACGGTCTCGCGCAGGTTCCGGTACCAGTACTCGGGGCCCAGCTGCCCGATGTCCATGACCTCACCGGTCACGGTCGAGTGGAACGGGATTGTCCCGGAGCCCGGCGAGATCGGCGCGAACGCCTCCAGGAGCTCCGCCTCAATCGTCTCAAGATGGGCCGAGTGGGCCGCGTAGTCGACGGCGATGCGCTGAGCGCTCACACCCTCGGAGGCGCAGTCGGCAAGCAGTTGGTCGAGAGCATCGTGCTCGGCCGAGGCCACGACCGACGCTGGCCCGTTGATCGCCGCCAGGGAGGCGCGCCCTCCGAACGCCTCCAGCCGGCGCCGGGCCTCAGCTGGGGACAGGGCAATCGAGGCCATCCCACCCGCACCCGTGAGTGAGAGCGACGCCCTGCTGTGCAGGGCCGCGAGGCGCGCCGCATCGTCGAGGGACAAGCCACCCGCGACATGGGCGGCGGCGATCTCTCCTTGGGAGTGGCCGATGACCAGCGCCGGCTCGACCCCGCAATCCCGCCACAGCTGGGCCAACGCGATCGTCACCATCAGCAGCGTCGGCTGGAGGATGTCCAGGCGGTCGAGCTGCGCAGCGGACTCCGCGCGGATCGCATCTCGCAGGGACCACTCGACGAACGGCTCCAGGGCCTGCTCGCAGGCGTCCAAATGATCCGCGAAGGCAGGTGAGGAAGCAAGCAGGTCGCGCGCCATCCCCGGCCACTGCCCCCCCTGACCGGGGAAGACGAACACCGGCGGCTTCTCGCCGCGTACAACTCCCTCGACCACGCCCCGTCCGGCCCCGCCCTCGGCGAGCATGCCGAGGCGCTCGAGCATCTGGTCGCGATCGCTCCCCAGGCATACGGCCCGGTGCTCGAGAGCGGCGCGAGTCGTGGCGAGCGAGAAACTGACGTCGGCAATGTCGAGATCGGGATGGGTGCGCAGGTAAGAGGAGAGGCGCGCCGCCTGGGCGCGTAGCGCAGCATCCGATCTGGCCGAGAGCGCCGCCGAGCTCAGGCCAGGCAGAGGGGCACGAAGCGGTAATTCATGCTCACTACTGGAATCTGCAGAATTACTCTCTTTTTCTCTATTGGTAGGAGGAGGAGCCGCCACGAGCACGACGTGAGCCCCGGAGGGCATCGCCGGGCGCGACCCTTCGGAGGCAAGGCTGGCTGGAATCTGCCCTTGCTCGATCGCGAGCGCCGCCTCGATCAAGCCGGCGATGCCGGTGGCCTGCGGCTCGTGCTGAATCTCGGTGCGCTTCAGGCCCGCCCGCTCGCCGGCGCGCTCGAGGGCCGCTTCCCGCGCTTCGCCAGGAGATTCGGAAGCGCCGCCGCCGACCGCGCTGTGACAGATGGCGCAGTAAACGTGGTCTCCGGCGGCGTGGGCCGCCGCAAGGGGCCTGAGCACGACGGCGGCCCCGTTCCCGTCGAGGTCGACGCCCCCCGCGAGGGCAAGCTCGCCCTCGCCGTTACCACCCAAGCTCTGGCAGGCGAGGTGGACCGCGAGCAGCGAGGGCGCCGAGACAGCGGCGTCGACGGTCAGCGACGGCCCGACCAGGCCAAACATGCGGCCACCGACGATCGTCTCGAGGAAGGCGCCCACCGCGCCGCCTCGCAGGTCCCCGATGCCGATGCCGGCGTCCTCCAACGCTTCCCAAGCGAGCTCCAGCCCGAGCCGTTCCAGGGGGTCCATCGCAGCCGCCTCATGCGGTGAGACGCCAAGGAAGGCCGGATCGAAGCAGTCGACCCCGGTGGCCGGCCCATGCAGAGCCTCCTCGCCGGCCCCCGTGAAGCACCCATATGGCTCGGGATCGGGTGCACGCAGTGGTCGGCAGGACATGCCTACCACCGCGATCAGCGAGCCGCCCCCCAAGGCCCTCGTCATTGCACCCCTCCCTAAAACTCAGTCACAAGTGCAGGAGAAACAACCTAGTACGCGTATGGCGCGAGGCCCAAAACCCAGCTCCGCTCAGGACGGCGCCGGAACCGCCACGGCGATCGCCGTGCAGAGGGTTCCCCCCGCAACTGTCCAACGCCCGGAAAACCCGGTCAACTCGGCCCCGCCCAGAGTTGGGCCGGGCACCAGCAGGTGGGCCAGGAAGGTGCACCCGCCGGGGTCGAGCTCAAGGCTGGCGTCTTCGAATCCCAGCCAACGGCCAGCGAGCGGGAACCAGGCCTTGTAGACCGACTCCTTGGCGCTGAAGAGCAGCCGGTCCCAGTTGACACCCGGCTGCTCGCGGGCGAGGGCAGCCAGGTGCTTGCGCTCCTCGGGCAGGGCGATGTCGGCGAGCAGCCCGGCGGGCAACGGCGCGTCGAGCTCTGCGTCGATGCCGATCGAGGCGAGGTCCTCAGCGCGCGCCGTGGCGCAACCCCTGTAGCCCTCGCAGTGGGTGATGCTGCCGACGACACCCTCTGGCCACTGCGGCTCGCCCTTCTCCCCGCTGAGGACCGGCCCCGGCTCGAGGCCCAGCTTTGCCAGCGCCCGGTGAGCGCAGGCCCTACCGCTGGCGAACTCGCGGCGCCGCTTCTCCACAGCCCGCGCCACGAGCTCGGCCTCCGCGGGGAAGAGCGCATCGTCGAGCTCGGCGCGCGTCTCGGCGATCGCGACGCCCTCCGGCAGCAACCGCTCAAGCATGGGCGACTTCCGGCAGGATGCGGCGCGGCGCCCGCGCTCCCCCACCCCAGCCGCGGCGCTCGCGCGGGTAGCCCAGCGAGACCTCCTCGAAGCGCACGCCGTCGTGCCAGGTCGTGCGCGGGATGTGCAGGTGACCGTAGACGACCGCCATGGCCCGGAAGCGGCGGTGCCAGTCGGCGGTGCGCACCGTGCCGCACCACTGGGCGAACTCGGGATGACGCAGGACGCGGGTCGGCTCGACGATCAGCGGGAAGTGGTTGACCAGCACCGCCGGCAGGACGGGCTCGACCTCGGCCAGACGCCGTTCCGTCGCGCGCACCCGCGCCTCACACCAGGCCGCGCGACTTGGATACGGGTCGGGGTGTAAGAGGAACTCGTCGACGCAGACCACGCCGGCGTCGTAGGCGCGCCTCAGCGCCTCCTCCGGTGTCGTGCCGACGTTGGCGCCAAAGCTGTAGTCGTAGAGCAGGAAGAGCGGCACGACCCGCGCCGGGCCACCAGGCCCATCCCAGATCGGGTAGGGGTCCTCGGGCGTGAGGACTCCCAGCCGGCGGCAGATCTCCACCAGGTGGCGGTAGCGCCGCTCGCCGCGCAGCTCCGACGGGTCATCGTCTTGACTGAGCAGCTCGTGGTTGCCGGGAACCCAGATCACCGACGCAAAGCGTTCGCGCAACGCGCCCAAGGTCCACTCGACGTCCTCGGGACGATCGGCGACATCGCCACAGACGATTAGCCAGTCGGCCGCCGTCTGCGGCTCGATGCCTTCGACCAACTCGCGGTTCTCGGGGTGCTCCACGTGCAAGTCGCCGATCGCGAGCAGCGCCCCCTTGCTCACCGCCATCCGTCGGGCGGGGCCGCCCTGCCGCGGCCCTCGAGGCTGCTCAGAGCCCAGACCAGGCGCTCGCGCGTCTGCCAGGGCTCGATCACCTCATCGACAAAGCCACCGGCCGCCGCGGCGGCCGCGCCAAGGTGCTGATCGGCATAGGCGTTCGCCAGCGCCTGCCGCTCGCCGACCGGGTCGGTCGCCGCCTGCAGCTCGCTGCGGTGGATGATGCCGGTCGCCGCATGAGCACCCATCACGCCGATCTCGGCCCCCGGCCAGGCGAAGACCAGGTCGGCACCGAGATCCTTGGAGTTCATCGTGATGAAGGCCCCACCGTAGGCCTTGCGCAGGATCACGGTCACGCGCGGCACCGTCGCCGCGGCAAAGGCGCGCAGCAACTCGGCGCCGAAGCGGATCACGCCGGCCCGCTCCTGGCGCAGACCGGGCATGAAACCCGGCGTGTCGACGAGCACCACCAGGGGCAGGCCAAAGGCGTTGCAGGTCTCGACGAAGCGGGCGCCCTTCTGGGCGGACTCGAAGTCGAGCACACCGCCCAGGTAGCGCGGCTGGTTGGCGATCACACCCACCGGCCGGCCCTCGCAACGGGCTAGGCCGGTGAGGATGCTGCGCGCCCAGCGCGGTCCCAACTCGAGCAGCGAGCCGCCATCAACGATTCCCTCGATCACCGTGCGCACGTCGTAGACGGCGCGCGGGGAGGCGGGCAGGTTGGCGCCCGGGTCGGATAGTACTGGCTGGCTGGCCAGCTCTTGTGGCGTTCCCTCGCCTGCGGCCTGAGGTAGGTAGCCGAGCAAACGACGTGCGACCGCCGCTGCATGGGCATCGTCAGCGGCGACCAGGTCACAGACACCGTTGCGCTCGTGCACGCGGTGCCCGCCGAGCTGCTCGGGACCGACCTCCTCCCCGGCGACCTCGCGCACCACCTGCGGGCCGGTGAGGAACATCGTCGCCCGCCGGGTCATGACAACGAAGTCGGTCAGCGACGGCGAGTAGCAGGCGCCTCCCGCTGCCAGCCCACCGACGATCGAGATCTGCGGAACAACGCCGGAGAGAGCCACGCTACGGCGAAAGATGCGACCGTAGCCGGCCAGCGCCGCGGTGCCCTCATGCAGCCGCGCCCCCGCCGACTCGACGAAACCGACGATCGGCATCCGCGAGCGTGCCGCGAGCTGCATCACCCGGCCGATCGAGTCGCCGTGGGCAGCACCGAGCGAGCCGCCCAGCACGCTCGCGTCCTGGGCGTAGCAGGCCACCGGGCGCCCGTCAATCCGGCCGAGGCCGGCGATAACGCCGTCGCCACGCACGGCGCGGGCAGCAAGGCGCGAGGAGAGGGCGGCTGAGCGGATCGCGCGAAAGGAACCGGCGTCGCAGAGCAGCTCGAGGCGCTGTCGCGGAGTCACCCGAGCGCGATCGGCGACGGCTTGTGAATCTCCCGCGACCGCGGCTGGGCTGGCCAAGGCCTAGTCCGCCGAGGTGTGCAGCTCGTGGCCGCAGTGGGGACAGACGAGGACCTCAGCCCTGGCCTGCGTGGCGCCGGTGTCGCCCTGCTTGGCGCCTCCGGCCCGAGTGGTCCGCAGCTCAAGCCTCAGATCAGCCACCGAGAGTCGCTCGCGCAGCGCCCGATCTAGCCACTGGGCTTGCTCGCCGGGCTCCAGCGGGGCGAGCAGCACGTGGTGGCTCCAGGTCAATTTGTCACTACGTAGTGACAAATCGAAGCGCGAAGCGACCCAGGCCATGTTGCGCAAGCTGGCAACGTCGTAGCCGGTAACCCGCGCCGCCTCGGCGTAGCGCTCGCCCCAACGGGCGGTGCCGTAACGGATCCAGTCGCCGATCCACCACTGGCTGCAGCGCCCGATCGCGCCGAGCCGCCGGCCGGTGGCTAGCCACTCGGACTGACCGAGATCGCCCTGTGGCTGCCAAGCCACCTTCGAGACCGCACTCGGCGAGCGCCGGGCAGTGGTTCGCGGGGGAAGGGGGGTTGTTTGTACGGCCACTGGAGACCCTGACATAGCGAGATTCACCGAGCTATCACTGGACGAAGCGCCGCCGACGGGGACGGAAAGCCCTTTTCCGCGTCCCCCAAAACGCGACCAGCCATGTGTACCACCGCCTCTGCGGGCCAGCTACACCAATATGGTGCGCCGTCGAGGGCCAGCGCGCCACTGTGTCGCATTGCGGGCGAAAACGGCTTTATCGCTGCACGGCAACGCGAGGGCCAGGCGACGCATCCAGCTCCTCGAGGCGAAGCGCAACCGCCAACTCGGCGTGACAGGTGTGCAGCAGGCGTCCGAGCGCCTCCTCCACCTTGCGCAGCCGGCGCTGCACGGTGTGTCGGTCGACTTCCAGGGCCGCCGCCGCAGTGGCCGCATTGAAGCCCGCCGCAAAATAGGCACGCAGCGTCCCGTGCAGCACCTGTTCGGAATCACCGTGCTCATCGAGGGGTACCAGGTAGGTCTGGCGCAAGGACCTGGCCAGCGTTTCGTCCCGCAAAACCGCGGCGAGCAGCACGACCTCGCTTGCTCGAGTGAGCGGCTGCGGGTGGCGGATCATCACCAGGCGGGCCGCCTGCGCCTCCTGGTGAGTGAGGCGCCACCCCTCGACGCCACGCCGGGGCTCTCCGACCGCCAGAGAGACGTCGCCGAGTACACCGGCCGAGACGTAGCGACCGACGTCGGCGACGGCCAGCTCCTCCTGACCACCAAGCCATGCCCAAGCGAGGTCGTCTCCGCGCACGACGACCAGCACCGGCCGGCTCAGTCCAGCGGCCAGGGTGCGTGCTGCCACATCGGGGCGCGCTCCGGTGACGATCAAGCCCAGGTGCCATCCCTCCAGCTCGTAGCCAAGTTCGGCTGCGTCCAGCGGCGAGTCGCCGGTCAACAGGCGCTGCACGCGTTCAGCCATGCGCTGGGAGGGTGAGCGCCGCATCAGCTCGAGCTCGCTCATGTACTCGGCCGCCACAGCGGCCATTACGCGATCGACCTGCGGGCCCTGTGCGCGCAACACCTGGCGCAGGGCGGCGTTGGAGAAGCCGCTGGCCTCCTCCATGATGAACTCAGCCAACAGCCTGTCACCGGCCGCATAGCGACGCAGGACAGTGTCGAGGCCCACCCCACTGCGCGCCGCGCGCCGCGCCTGCGTGGCGACCAGGGAGGGCACCGGCTCAGACCAGTCCTCGCCCTGCTCGACGCTGACTAGGGCGTAGCTGACCAGCTCGGCAACCGTCGCGCGTAAGCCAGCCCTGTACTCGGCGTCCTCGCTTTCCGCCGGCGCCGTGAGGGCCTGGACGCGACTAAAGACTGCATCTTCGATCTCAGCCGAGCGCGCTCGCAGGCGCTCAACCAACTCTGCCCTGACCTCCTGGATCGAGCTGACGTGGCGAGTGCCTGCCCGGTTCACGGCCCTGCTTCCCACCGCATTGGCCCCTTTCTCCCATACACAAGCTAGTACTCAAGCTTGAGAGGTGTCAACTGAGCAGCTGTTAAGCGCGTAGGGCGAATTAGATTGAACATGTGTACAGTGAGCTGTACATGCGTTCAACGACGAGCAAGAGTTCGATCATCGACGCCGCCCTGCGGCTCTTCGGCGAGCGCGGCATCGGCGCCACCTCACTGCGCGACGTGGCCCGTGCCGCGAGTGTCTCGCCCGCCCTTGTCGTCCACCATTTCGGCGGCAAGCAAGGCCTGATCGCCGCCACCGACGAGGCGGCGCTGCTGGCGTTCGGCGAGGCTTACATCGCCGCCAGCTCCGGCGAGGGCGACGACGATGTCCTGCGTCAGCGCACCGAGCGGACCGTCGGGGTGATGCGAGCACAACCGGAAGTCTGCGCCTATCTGGGGCGCGCCCTGGTCGAGCTGACGCCCAACAGCAGCGGCCTGCTGCGCATGATGCTCGCCGGCGGGCAGGCCGAGATCGACGCGCTCGCCGAGCAGGGGGCACTGCGTACCGATGCCGATCGCCCCTTGGCAACCCTGCAGCACTTCTTCCTGATCTGGGCGCCGCTCAGCTTCACGCCGATCCTCGAGCGGGTCCTCGGTGGTCCGCTCGAGGGGGAGAATCTGGAGCGCTGGGCACAGGCCAACGTCGAGTTGCTCGGCCGGGGCCTCTACCGGTGAGTCGCTGGGAGACGACAAGCAGCTTGGAGACAAGCGTCGCGGCGACGCGCGTCTGGGTCAGCGCCTACGCGAACGCTGACGCCTGGCCAGACTGGAACGCGGAGATCAGGCGCGCCACGCTCGACGGACCATTGGCGCTCGGCGCCAAGGCGCGGATCGTCTTCCGCAGCGGCCTACGCCTGCGCTTCGCGGTGGTCGAGTTCGAGGAGGGCCGTCTCTTTACCGACGAGGCACGGTTGCCCGGCGCGCGCATCGGACACCGACACGCAATCGAGCCGGGCCCCGACGGCGCGCGGCTGGTCAACACGATCTACATCGAGGGTCCGCTGGCGCCGCTTTGGCGGCGCATTCTCGGCCCCGCGGCCGAGCGTGCGCTGCCGGAAGCCCAGCGCGCGATCGCCACGTTGGCGGCCCGCGCAGGGCACTAATCTGCGCGGCGATGAGCATCATCGACGACCTGGTCGCCAACAACGACGGCTTTGCGACGACCCGTCCACGCGAGCACCTGCCGGTGCAGCCCAGCCGTCGGCTGGCGATCGTCACCTGCATGGACTCGCGCCTCGACGTCTTTGCCGCGCTGGGCCTCGGCGATGGCGAGGCGCACGTCCTGCGCAATGCAGGCGGGGTGATCACCGACGACGTGATCCGCTCGCTGGCCATCTCACAGCGCAAGCTGGGAACCCGCGAGGTGATGCTCATTCATCACAGCGACTGCGGCATGCAGAAGATCAGCGACGACGGCTTCCGGGCCGAGCTGCAGGAGCAGACCGGCGTCGCCCCTGCTTTCGCGATCGAGTCCTTTACCGACATCGAGGCCGACGTGCGTCAATCGATCCTGCGCGTGCGCCGCTCGCCTTTCCTGCCTCACCGCGACCAGGTGCGGGGCTTCGTCTACGACGTAGACAGTCACCGCCTGGGCGAGGTCGAAGCGGGCGCTACCTCGTCGCCTGGCGAGCCCTAGCCACCGACGCGGTAGGCGACGATTTGCGGGGTCTGCCCTGCGGCGGCCGCGAGACCGGCGGGCGCGATCAACGTGTCGCCGTTGGCCATCACGCCGGCGTTGGTTCCAGCCGGCAGCTTTTCCCTCCAGACCAGCTGACCGTCTTTCGCGGTGAAGGCGCTTACCGTGCCTTCGACCGCGGTGGCAAAGACGAGGTCGTTGACCGAAGTGGTGGCGCCATAGGCCGCGGTGGCCATTTCCTCTTTCCACTTGACTTTGCCGGTCGCCGCGTCGAGCGCGACCACTTCGCCAGTGGATCCGGCTTCTTCGGTCTTTTCGGCCCCGGAGAGCAGCGTGATCGGTCCATTGACGATCGGCACGAAGACGGTTTCCCCATCGGTCGACATCGGTGCGATCACGCCGCCGAGCGCCCCCGGGTAGACGGTTGACGGAGTCTTGATCTTCGACTCTTCGCCACGCATCGCCAGCAGGTTGTCTTCGTCGTGGCCGTTGTGGTTGCCGACATTGCGCTGCCAGATGACTTTGCCGGTTTCACGATCGGCGGCCAGCACGATCCCCGACTTGCCGGCGGCGACAACCACGTCTTTGCCGCCGAGCTCCATGAGGATCGGCGGTCCCTGGAAGTCCCAGTCGTAGATGTCGTGCGGCGTCACCTGGTGGAACCAATCCATTTTGCCGGTGCGCGCGTCGAGCTTGACCAGTGAGTTGGTGTAGAGGTTGGGGCCGGGACGGCTGGAGCCGAAGGGGAACTGGGGCGTGCCCGGAAACGGAGCCGGGTTGCCGACGCCAAAGTACATGCCGCCTTTGCCGTCGAAGGCCGGCGGGTACCAGAGCCCGCCGCCGGAGTTGACCTGTGGATTGCCCCAGAGGCTTTTCGGCACGGTGTCGAAGTGCCAACGCTTCTTACCGGTTTTCGCGTCGAGCGCCCAGAGGGTGCCGACGCCGCCGCCTTCATACAGGCTGCCGGTATTGAGTGGCACGGTCGAGACGTAGACCAAGCCGTCCTCGTAGCCCGGTGCCATGTCGATCCCTTCCACGCCCTTGCGGACCAGCTGCGTCGACCAGACCTGCTGGCCGCTTTTCTGGTCGAGGGCGAAGGCTTCGGTGGACGTCGCGCCGAAAACGTGGCCATCGGCGACGACGACGCCGTTGGGGCCGACCGTGGGCTGTTCGAATGTGGCGGTCCAGAGGACTTCGCCGGTCTCGAGGTTGAGGGCCTGCACGTTGGAGGCCAGATCCTGCGAGTAGATCACGCCCTTGTCAATGACCGGCGTCGAGGCGTAGCTGCCGAAGTTGCTCGTGCCGGGGATCGGCGCGGTCCAGGCCACCTCTAGGTCAGCGACGTTGGAGCTGTCGATCTCGCCGTTCACATGGCGCGTGTTGAGCGCATCGACGCCCGGATAGCCAGAGCCGGTGAGGCTGAGTGTCTCCTCCGCGCCGGCGTCAGAGTCCGAGGATCCACACGCCACGAGGCCGGCAGCTAGTGCCAAGGTAAGCACCAGCACGGTGATTCCGGCCGCCGCGCGGGCGGCCTTTCCCCTGCCCTGACTGGTCATTGCGCGACCTTATTTGACTGATTTGAAAGTGTCAAGTAGTCGACCACGAATGGCTGCAGGACACGGTTCGAGAGCAGGCCAAGTGCCCCCAGGTTGGCGAAGCCGGGCCCCTGGCTGAGGCCCGCCAAGCCGGGAATCTGCAGGCGAGGCTGCATACCGCACAGCTCGAGGTGGCGCCCGATCGAGACCTCGGTGCCGGCCGCTCGGTCCCAGATCGGCCCGGCCTGGCGCTCGATCTCCTCGCGGGTGGCAGCTGGGAAAAGCGTGCGCAGTTGGGCCAGCAGGTCGAACCCGGTGCAATTGGCGACATAGTCATGCTCGCGCTCGGCGACGCCCTCGGGAGACTCGTAGACGACTCGCACTCCTTCGCCGTCGCTCGCCGCGCCGACGTCGTTGACGCGGCCGGTGACGAAGCGGCAGCGGTCGTCGTAGGCGATCGCTGCGAGGCTCGGCGGGTCGAAGACGCCGCGATCGGAGTGCTTGACGAAGTCGCGCCGCGTCTGCAGGTCGAGCGAGCCCCATTCGACCGTGTCGGGATTGGAGAAGACGCGGTTCTCCAGGAAGCTCTCGCCGCGACTCATCGGCAGCATCGGCGTGTAGATCGTGTAGCGGCAGTGCGGTCGTAGCCCGCGCAGGAACATCGTCGCGCTGAGCGCGCTCTCGCCGCCGCCGACGATCGCGATGTCGCACTCGCGGTCGGCCGGGATGCGGGCGAACTCGCTGCGCCTGCTGTCGCAATGAAAGACGCGCTCGGCGACCGCCGGCTCGTGGGGGAAGGCGCGATGGATGCCGGGGCCGGTCAGGACCAGCGCCGCGCCGGTATGGCGCGCGCTGCCCTGCGCCTCCTCGGCCTCGACCACCCAGCGCTCGCCCGCCTCGTCGAGCGTCACCCGTGAGACGCGTGCCTTGAGGTGAGTCACCCCCTCGGTGGCCCGTGAGAGCACCCAGGTGAGGTACTCGCCGTAGTCGCGGTGGCGCACCGGCGGTGAGCCGGCGTCTACCCAGCGCGCATAACGGCGCTTGCTGATCATGTGCTGCTGCCAAGTGAAGGCAGCCAGCCCTGCATCAATTGCCTCGCCCGCCTCGCCGAACTCGATGTGGCTCTGGTAGGGGAAGCCGACGTCCTTGATCGGCGTCACCGCCAGGGGCTCCTCGCCGGAAGTCATGCCGTTGCGGCCCTTCCAGGAAGCGGCCATCTCGGTCGCCTCGATCACCTTGATCGAGAGCTTGGCCAGCCCCAGGCTGTTGAGGATGTGCACCTTGGTGGCGATCCCCGCCGCCTTGGCGCCGGCGCCGACGACGATCAGGTCGTGGTTAGCCACCCTCGGCGCCGGTGCAACGTTTTCTGGCTCCACAGGGACCATTGCGCGTTACACCGCAGGGACAGGGGCAATGGGGCGGGCGACGACGAGGCCGTGGTCGGCAGGGCTGAAGGCGATCGCCGCCCGCGTCACCCGCTCGCTGCGCGTGGCGACTGGCTCCAGCTCGACCTCTTCGAGCACGGTGCGCACGACGCGCTTCATCTCCTGTTCGGCGTAGCTGGCAGCGAGGCAACGACGGGCGCCGCCGCCGAAGGGGATCCAGGTGGGCACCGCGGCGCGCTGGGTGAGGAAGCGCTCAGGGATGAAGCTGCCCGGTTCCTCATAGACGTCCTCGCGGTGGTGGACCAGATAAACGCAGGGGGCGATCAGCGTGTTGGCCGGTAGGTCGTAGCCGCCCAGCGTGGCCGGCCTCAGCAGGCGCCGCACGACGACCGAGACCGGCGGCCGCAGGCGCAGGGTCTCCTTGATCACCGCGTCTAGGTAGTCCTCCCCTGCGCCAGCAAGCAGTTCCTCCTGCAGGCGCGCCAGCTTCTCGGGGTGACGCAGGAGGCGCTCGAAGACCCAGGCCAGTGAGCTCGAGGTGGGGCCGTCGGTGAGCAGGGTGAGCAGTTCGTCGCGCAGCTCCTTTTCGCTCAGCGGTGAGCCGTCCTCGTGGCGCGCCTCGACCAGGATCGAGACGGCGTCCTTGCGGCCGTTCTCGCCCTCTGCGCGGCGCCGCCGCGCCTCCTCGAGCACCGCCTCCTCGACCGGCGCCATCGCCTCGCGCCAAGCGCGGTTGCGTTCCAGCCAGCCCGGGCCGAAGAGGGCGAGGCGGCGCAGCCGGCCACCGTCGTTGACCGCCTCGGTGAGGTTGGTGAGCAGCGCACGCAGCCGGTCGAGGCGGCCTTCGTCGTCGCCGAAGACGGCGCGCATAACGACCTCCTGGGTAAGCGCCTGCATGCGCGGCCAAAGCCGGAAGGGCTCGCCCACCGGCCAAGCGCGCACTTCGCGGCGCGCCAGCTCGGTCATCATCTCGGCGTCCTCGCGCATGCGATCGCCGTGGAAGCGCGGCAGCATCAGCTTGCGCTGCACCATGTGCTCGGGCTCCTCGCTGAGCATCACCGAGTGCGCCCCCAGAACCGGCCTCAGAGCGAGGTTGGGTACGCCGACGCCGAGCTCGTTGCTGTCGGTGGAGAAGACCCGTTTGACGTCTTCGGGATCGGAGAGCACGACCCAGGTGCCGAGGTGGCGCAGGCGCAGCGTGAAGGTGTCGCCGTAGCGCTCGCGGCAGCGATCGAGGAAGGGCAGCGGCTCGCGCGTCCAGCGGCTCGACTGCAGCAGCCGCGGCAGGCGCGGGCCTGGCGGCAGGGCGCTCATACCTCACTCCCTTCCGCAGCCTCCCCCTCCATCAGCTCGTCCTCGAGCTTGCAGGTGGCGCCGATCAGCAGCTCGAAGAGCGCCCCCGTGAAGTCCGCCGGCAACTCGGCGTCGGCACCGCGCGCCAGGTAGCGCGCCCGCACCTCGGCGACCCGCTCCGGTTGCATCATCGGGATGCCGTGCGCACTCTTGTAGACGGCTACTTCGCGGCAGATCTCGAAGCGCTCGCCGAGCAGACGGGCGATCTCCTCGTCGATCGGGTCAAGCCGCTCACGGAACTGGCCGAGGCCGTTGTCACTCATGCAGGCACCCCACCGAGCAGACCGGTGACGAATGCCTCGCTGCACTCGGCGAGCGAGTCGAGCGCGTAGCCGCCCTCTTGGATGACACAGACCGGCAACCCAGAGGCGGCGAGCAGGGCGCCGATCTCGGTGAAGATCTGCGGCTCGAAGCCCCAGGAGCCGTGCGGGTCGCCGGCGACGATGTCGTAGCCGAGCGAGACGACCAGCGCCTCCGAGGTCGCGGCCAGGTCCTCCACCGAGAGGGCGAGCGCCTCGAGATAGGCGTCGCGATCGGGGCTACCGGCGAACTCGACCACCACTTCCCGCTCGCTGCTCGGCGCCACCGTGCCGGCGGCGACGTTGGTCACCGGCGAGGCGTGCAGCGAGTGCAAGCGCGCGTCGGCCATCGCCTCGACGATCGCCGCGGTGCCGTTGGGGTAGTGCAGGTCGATGTCGAGGATGCCGACCGGGCTGACGCCGGACTCGCGCAGCGTCTGCACCGCCGCGGCGGCCGTGTTCAGATAGCAGTAGCCGGCGAACCAGGCCGGTCCAGCGTGATGGCCGGGCGGCCGGCATAGGGCATAGGTGAAGCGAGCGCCAGCGGCGAGCCGCTCGGCGGCGCTCATCGCTGTGCGCACTCCCTCGCGGGCCGCCTCCACGAGGCCGGCCGAGACGGGTATGTCAGGCGGCAGGCCGGGAGGGGTCAGCTCGGGCATCACCACCGGCTCCGCGGAGACCTCGGCCAGCGCGTCGAGGTAGGCGGGCTCGTGCAGCACGCTGAGCGTCTGCTCGACCTCTTCGCTGTCCGCATCGGCGTCGGCCGAGCGCACACCCGCGTGGCGCAACAAGCCGCGCCGCAGCTCCGCCAAACGGCGGTTGTCGTCGACGCCCGGCAGGATGCGGCCGCCTTCGAGGATCCAGTGGGCGCCGTCGCTGTCCTCCTCGCCAGGGCGCTGCTCGACCAACAGCAGCTCGGCCACCGCACGCCCATCCGACTTTGACCCACCCAGAGTGGGGTCAATCTCCGATGCGCGGGTCTGCGACGCCATCAGAGCTTCCTCCGCATGCGCGGGCCGAGGTGCTCGAAGCCGTTGGCCCTGTAGAAGGCCTCGGTCGCCTCGATTCGCTCGAAGCTCTCGCGCGGCAGGCCGACCTCCAGCCGGCTCGCCCCCGCTTCGCGGGCAACCGCGGCGAAGGCCTCGACCAGCTGGTGGCCGATCTCCTTGCTGCGCCAATCGGGGTGAACCCAGAGGTCCTGGATCGTGCCGTAACGGCCGGGCACATGGATCGCGTGCTGCCAGCTGGCAGCGAGGACCCCGACGATGCCGTCCTCGCCCCCCGCCTCCGCCACCAGCAGGGCACCCATCCCCCTGTCCCTGGCAAGCTCGCGGCTGGCCCGCTCGAGCTCGGAGGCCGGCGGCCCGCCGCCGCTCAGCTCGACCAGCAGCTGCGAGAGGGCCGCGGCAACCGCCGGCGCGTCCTCCTCGGTCGCCTCGCGGATCACGCCGCCTCCGGAGCCCGTGCCCTCGCCGGCTCGAGCTCGATGCTCCAGGCATCAGCCGAGTCGCTGCCGGTCATCGTGCGGGCGATCGCCGCCATCGGCGCGCGCGCCTTGAGCAGGATCTCGTCGAACTCGTCCTCGGGGTCGGACTGCATGACGATCGCCCCGCCGGCGCCGATCGTCGTCCGCCCGGGACGCAGGACGACGGTGCGGATGACAATGCTCAGGTCCATGACACCGTCAACGCCGAAGTAACCGATCGCCCCCGAGTAGACGCCGCGCGCCTCGGCCTCGAGGTCGTCGATGATCTCCATCGTGCGCTGCTTGGGGGCGCCGGTCATCGAGCCACCCGGGAAGCAGGCGCGGGCGCACTCGACCGCGCTGCGCCCCTCCCCCAACTTGCCCTCGACGGTCGAGATCAGCTGGTGCACCGTCGCGTAGTCCTCGACGATCATCAGCTCGGGCACGGCGACGCTGCCCACCTCGCAGACGATGCCCAGGTCGTTGCGCAACAGATCGACGATCATCAGGTGCTCGGCGTAGGTCTTTTCGTCGTTGGTCAGCTCCGCCTTCAGGGCAGCGTCCTCGGTCGGGTCGGCGGCGCGCGAGGTGGTTCCCTTGATCGGCCGCGCCTCGACTCGGCGCTGGCGATCGACCGAGAGGAAGCGCTCCGGCGAGGAGCTGACCACGGCCACCTCGCCGAGCTGCAGGTAAGCGGCGAAGGGCGAGGGGTTGGTGCGCCGCAGGTTGCGGTAGAGGTCGAAGGCGTCCGGCTCGGCGCTGGTCGAGATTTGATCGGTGAGGCAGACCTCATAGGACTCGCCGGCGGCCAGTTCGGCCTGGCTGCGGGCGATGTCGGCGAGGTACTGCTCGCGACCGCGGCCGCACTCAAAGCGCACGTGGGAGGCGCTGGGAGCGCCGAAGACGGGATCGGCGGACGAGGGATTCGCGGGCGGGTCGGCAAGCACGGCGGCCATCGCCGCCTCGGCCTCGTCGAGCCACTGCTCGCACTCTGCCTCGTCGCCGGCCGGAATCGCCAGCAGGTGGGTGCGGTGGCGCACGTGGTCGACCGCAACCAGGCGGTTGGCCAGCATCAGCACAGCGTCGGGCACGTCGGAGCTGTGCTCGTTGGCGGCGCCGCAGTCGGCCTTGCACTCGTAGCCCAGGTAGCCGACGAAGCCGCCGACCAAGTTGGGGGCGAGCTCGCCCGGGGTCTCGGTCGAGCGCTTGGCCAGCTCGCGGTCGAGCACGTCGAAGATCGAGCCGCGCTCGATCGCCGTCGCCCCGTCGCGATGCGCACGGACCGCGTTCTCCTCGACGTCGTACTCAAGCACGCAGCGGTCCGGCCCGGCGCTGGTGCCGAGGTAGGAGCTCCGCGCGAGTTTGGTCGGCGCGTCGGCGCTGTCCAGCCAGAAGGCGTAGCGCTCGCCGGCGAAGAGCCGTTCGAAAAGCGCCTCGGTCGAGGGCTCGCCGGGCAGCGTGCGCAGGCGCACCTCCGTGCCCGAGGTCTGCGCTTTGGCCGCCCGTACGCGGCGCGGCGTGCTCTGCGGCAGCTTCTTTGGTCGCACTTTCGGCGCTTTGCGCTCTAAGGCGAGCCGGTAGAAGTTCTCGACCAACTTGCTGCCGTGCTCGGTGGCGATCGACTCGGGGTGGAACTGGACGCCCCACATCGGCCGGCGCCGGTGTTCGATGCCCATCACCACACCGTCGTCGGACCAGGCGCAGACGTTGCCGTCGGGCCCCATGCCGGTGATCGCCAACGAGTGGTAGCGGACCACCGGGAAGCCCTGGTCGATGCCCTCGAAGAGGCCGGCGCCTTCGTGGTAGATGCGGCTGAGGCGGCCGTGCATCGCCTCCGGGGCGCTGCGCACGTCGCCTTCGAGCACGTTGCCGAGGCCCTGGTGGCCGAGGCAGATGCCGAGCACCGGCACCTCGCTGTAGCGCAGGATGTCGTCGCAGACGCAGAAGTCGTGCCAGCGGCGCGGCGTCCCCGGCCCGGGTGAGAGCACGATCGCGTCGAAGTCCCAGCGCTCCAGCGCCCGCCAGGACACCGCATCGTTGTCGACGACGATCGGCTCCTCACCGGATACCCCCGCGAGAAGATGAAAGACGTTGTAGGTGTAGGAGTCGTGGTTGTCGATCAGCAGGGTTCTCATCGGGTGGCCTCCAGTCCCAGGCCGCGGGCGCCCTGCGCAAGCGCTGCCTGGATCGCATCTTGGACGTGTGGCTCGCGGTCGCTCTCCAGGTACCAGCGCGAGAGGTGGGCGACATAGCGGGCGAGCGGGCTCACGTCGAGCCGCTCCACCGCCTGGCCCAAGTGGCGCCGGTACATCTCCGACTGCACGACCGCGAAGCGGTAGTCGGGGTCCAGCGCCGGCTCGGCCGCCGTGGCTGAGCCGTTGCCGTTGTGGGCGCGCGCCCTGGCCAGGTCCCAACCGAGGCTCTGCTCCTCGCGCAGGAGCTTCTCGGGTTCGAAGTCGAGCGGTTTGGTGTTGGTGTGCATGAGGAAGTAGCCGAGCGCCACCTGGGGCACGATGCTTTCCGCCTCGGGGTGTTTGGCGCGCACCTCCTGCCGTTCGGGCTGCTCGTCGAGTGCCGCCTCGATCCATTCCGCCAGCTCGTCGATGAGCAGCGCGTTTTTCTTACTCGAGGAGACCGACTCGCTCTGTTTGGAGACCATCCCGTGGAAGACGTCGTGCTTGGGATGGTTGATGTCGGCGCCGGCCCCCTTGGTCATCATCTCGTCCATCAGCTGACGGCGGCAGGTGACGTGGGCGACCCACTCCAGGCCGCAGACCTGGATCGAGGTCGTGCCTTCGAGGCCGGGAGCGGCCATCCAGTAGGCGAGCGCCCGCATGTGCTGGGTGGGCAGGCCGTCGGCGCGCAGCAGCGGCATTTCCTCCAGCTCCTCGCGGTCGGTGAGGTAGATGATCGCGCCGTCGGGGCGGCGTTGGAGCATGCCGTGCTCGAGGCCGAGGTTGGAGAGCTCAGCCACCTCCGGCAGGAAGTCGGACTCGAAGAAGACCCGGTCAAAGGAGATGCCCAGCCGGGCCAGAGTCTTGCGCTGGCCGGTGATCACCCAGGAGCGCGTCTTCGACCAGAGCTCGATCGCTGTCTGGTCACCGTCGAGCACGCTCTGCAGCAGCTCGTCAGCGCTGTCGTGGTGGACGTCCAGCTCGCGGGTCAACGAGGTGGCCGGGTTGTCGTCGCCACGGCCGTTGAGCATCGGCCCCGCCTTGACGTACTCGGCATAGCAGGCGCCGACGAAGTGGTCGCTCTTCTGACCGTCCTCCAGGGAGGCCTCAGTATGGCGGCCGCTCTTCACCACGCCGGCCATCGCCTCGCCCATGCTGCGGCCGACGTCGCAGATGATGCTGCGCCGCTCAACCCGGCCGCCGGCCTCGGTGAGCGCCGCGCCGAGCGCGTTGCCGAGCGCCAGGTTGCGCAGGTGGCCGATGTGCAGCGCCTTGGTCGAGTTGGCGTCCCAGAAGTTGAGCGCGTAGGTCTGGCCGGCAGCGAGGTCTGAGTGGTCGCCAGTCTCCCCGGTCAGCAACGCCTCGCCGGTGCGCTCGATCCACTCGTCGCTGAGCCGCACCCAGACTTGCTTGCCGTCGCGGTCGAGCGAGTCGACCAACGGCTCGGCCTCGATCCGCTCCAGGGCGGCCAGCGCGCCGGCGTCCTCGCGCCAGTCGCGCACCCGCGGCACGAGCATCAGCTCGTAGCGCTCGTGCGGCTGGTACGGAGCGCGAGCAGCCCAAAGCGGCCGGCCCTCACCGCCCGTCGCTACCTCGTCGAAATGATCAAAGAGGTTGTCCGCCATAGCTGGTTCCGTTTGCTTCCATTGGATGCACCAGCCGGGGCTCGAACCCGGATCTCCGGCTTTTAAGGCCGGCCCTTTGACCGATTAAGGCACTGGTGCGCTATGGCGAAGCCCCTCTCCTTGGGCTCCGTGACTCTCCCTTGAGTCCCCGAATGACTCAGACTGGTCTGGAATTTTTGGGCATACTAGCAACTCCCGGCGTACCGATCTAGACACTCTGAGCAATTGGTTCGCTCAGCGCTCGGCTGCGGTGACCACGCGTAGCTCCGGCATCCAGACGCGGTCAAGGAACTCGGCTAGCTCGTCGGTGAGGCGACCGGGAGCAATCCGCCACTCGAAGATCGAGGTCGCCTCAACGAGCTCAGCGTTGGGCAGCTCCTCAGCGAGCATGCCCGAGTCGCTGAAGGGGTGCACCGGGTCGCGCGAGTGGCCGACGACCAGGGTTGGCTGCTCGATTTGCTGACGCTGCTCGCGATGCGGCGCCGTCTCGCCGAGCAAAAGTCCCTCGAGCACGGCGCCGGAGGGGCCGGGGCGCTGGCGGACGAAGTCGAGGCCGAGATCGACCAGATGGTGGGTGCGCGGCACGGCGGCGGTGACCCGCGAGAGCAGCTCGAAGCCGGGGCGCGCCAGACGCAAGCCGAGCAGCAGCGGCGCGAAGGCGGCGGCGACGCCGGGCAGGGCGTTATCGAGCACCGGCATCTCGATGAAGAGCCCGCGCACGCGCTCGGGCCTGGCCACCGCCAGCTCGAGCGCCACGTTGGCGCCCAGCGAGGTGCCGCCGACCACAGCATCGGGCAACTCGAGGTAGTCGAGCAGCGCCGCCACCTGGCGGGCGAAGAGCGGCATCGAGTAGAGGCGCAGGTCCTCCGGCCGGTCCGAGCGCCCGTGTCCGAGCAAGTCGACGCAGATCACCCGGTTGCCGCGCTCGGCCAGGTCCGGGCCCAGCCGCTCGAACATGCGCCGGTTCATCAGCAGCCCGTGAACCAGCACCAGCACCCGCTCACCCTCCCCGAAGGAGTCGAACTCGATGCGATGACCCTCGTAGCGGAAGTCGCCCATCGCCCACTACCCTGCCATACCGATGCGCCGGACTCGCCTCGCCACCCTGCTCGTCGCCGTCGCGGCGGCGGCCCTGCTGCTCAGCGGTTGCGTCTGGCTCAAGGAAGGCTCGGTTGCGCTCACCCAGCCGGGCGGGATCGGTCCGATCCAACTGCGCTTCGCGCTCTGCACCACCGTGGTCTCCGAAGAAGGCAAAGTCAGCTGCGGAGCGGGCTCCACGGCGACCGAAGGCCAGGTCTTCGTCGGCCTCGTCGTGCCCACCGGTACGCAGGCGCCGGAAACGCTGACGGTCACACCCGGACCCGGCGCCGGGCCGCTGACCCTGACCCGCAGCGCCGCAGTCGCCTCTGCCCTCTCCGCGAACCCCGTGCTCGCCGAAACCGGCACCGTGGTGCCGCCGCCGGGCTCCGAAATCCTCGGCTACGCCTCGGGCACGATCGCCGAACCGGCAGGACAGACGCTCGAATGGACCGTCAGCACCAGCCTCGGCCTACCGCCCGTCGCCGACGGCGGCAGCTATGGCGGGCCGCTGCGGGTCGCGGTGCTGCCCGCCAGCCGTGAAGTGACGCCCGAACGCCCCGCGGGCCGGCCCTTCAGCTGCTCGACCGAAGGCGACCTGACGACCTGCGGGACGACCGAAACCGCGGTCGAACTCGGCACTTCCGACCTGAAGATCACCGCGCCGGCGAGCGCCGTCGCCCCCGGCGCCCAGGTCAAAGTCCCCTTCAACCTCGACTTCGCCAGCAGCGCCGCGGCGCTGCCCAAATTCAGCCTCAAAGCGAGCTCGACTCTGCCCAAAGCGATGCTGCGGCTGCCCAGCGCCAGCTTCAGCCGGGCACCGCGCAACGCGACCACCAAGCGCGCCCCGGCGACGACCCGCAAAGTCATCGTCGACGTGCCGGCGAGCGCCCGCCCCGGCAACTACGAACTCGCGCTGACAGCGGCCGCAGCCCCGGGCGGCGGCACGGCCACCGGCGTCGCGACGCTGACCGTCACACCCCCGCTGAAAGCGCGGCTCGTGGCGCCGCGGCGAGTCAAAGCCAGCGTCGCCTCGGCGAAAGGCATCCCCGTCCGCGTGGTCATGCCGGTGGCCGGATCGAGGCTCGTCCTGCGCCTGCTGGGACAGAACCCGGGAGGCAACGGCCAGGCGCAGCTGAAGAAAGCCGTGCGCAAAGCGAAGGTCGCCGGCCCCCTGCGGCTGCGGCTCAAGCTTCCCCCGGCCAAGGCCCTCGCCCTGCTTGCCGCCGATGCGAAGCTGACCCTGAAAGCGACGATCTCGACCCCCGGCCTCAAGCCCCGCAAGCTGACCCGCACCCTGCGCCTGCGCTGAGCCGGCCGGCTAGCTGGAGTTCGAAGGCGCCAGCGGGTCCAGCCAGCCGATCTCGGCGAAGCGGGCGAAATCCGTGTCCGTCGAGCAGACCGTCAACCCATGCTCCAGTGCGAGCGCCGCGAGCTGCGCGTCGGGAACGAGGTTGCCGCGTACTTCGTAGCGGGTGAGCAGCTCACCGAGCAGCGCCGGGTGGCCGGGGCCCGGCTGTGGGATCCAGGCCGCCGGGGCATCGAGCCAGGCGGTGACCAGGCCCCACGCCGTAGTGGCCTCGAGTGGCCGCTCGAAGGCGCGTGGGTGGGTGGAGATCCGCAGGAATGCGGCGAGGCTCTGCCACGGGAGGGCGATCCGCCGTGGCCCGTTGAGCTGCTCGGTCAACCAAGCCGCAGCCGCCTCGTGCAGGGGCGCCTGCCTGTGGACGGCGTAGAGCAGCAGGTTGGCGTCAAGCAGCATCAGGCAGCGCTTGGCCCATCAAGGGTCTCAATCGCCTCGCCGACATTCGAGAAGTCCACACCAGGCCCCAGATCGTGGGTCTCCTGGCGGAAGACGCGCTGCGGCTGCTTGGCCGCCAAGCCGGCACGAACGAGATCGTTGACCGCGTCACTGAGGCCGAGATCGCGTTCACGGCGGAGCTTCTCGATGCTGGCAGCGACATCGTCGGCGAGCGTGATCGTCGTTCGCATGAAGCCATATTAGCATCAAGATGCTTGTTTATTGATTCATACGCATCAATAACGGCGCATAGTCTGTATACGTGCCCGGGCCAGTCACTCGCTCGCTCTCCTCCTCACAACTGGAGACGCTTGCCGCGCACGGCGAGGAGCGGACCGCTGAAGCCGGCGAGACGCTCTATGAGATCGGCGACGAGACCTACCCGTTCATCGCCATCCTCGAGGGCGAGGCGGCGGTGCTCGACGGCGCCGGCAAGGAGGTGGTCCGCCACGGGGCCTCGGGCTTCCTCGGCGAGATCAACCTGCTCTCCGGGCAGACGGTCTTCCTCACCGCGGTTGCCACCGAGCCGCTGCGCTACATCGCCGTCGACCGCGAGGCGCTGCGACAACTGCTCTTCGAGGACGGCTCGCTCTCCGACCTGCTGCTCACCGCCTTCGTCGAGCGGCGCGAGCTGCTCCAGCAGCGCGAGGGAATCGGCATCGAGATCGTCGGCCCGCGCGACTCGGCCGCGACGCGGCGCCTGCGCGAGTTCGCCCGCAGCCAGCGCCTCCCCCACTCCTGGCTCGATCCCGCCGAGGCCGCCGGCCTGATCGAGGGACTGGCGGAGTCCGAGCTGCCCTTGGTGCGACTGCCCGGCGGCCACGAACTGCACGCACCCAGCAACGGCGAGCTCTCGCGAACGTTGGGCATCGGCCTCAAACTGGCCCCACGCGAGGAGGTCGACCTGGTGGTCGTCGGCGGCGGACCGGGGGGTCTCGGCGCCGCCGTCTACGGCGCCTCGGAGGGGCTCGAGACACTGGTCGTCGAGAGCACCGCGCTCGGCGGCCAGGCCGGTACCTCGCGGCGGATCGAGAACTACCTCGGCTTCCCGGCCGGGATCAGCGGCACCGAGCTGACCAGCCGGGCGATCACCCAGGCGCGCAAGTTCGGTGCTCGCACCGCCAGCCCCTACCGCGCCGAGTCGCTTGAGCCCGGCACCGAACGCCACCTTGTGCGCCTTGACGACGACACCGAGGTGGTGGCGCACGCGGTGCTGATCTCGACCGGCGCCGAGTACCGGCGCCTGCCGGTCGCCAACCTGGAGAGCTATGAGGGCTTCAGCGTCTTCTACGCCGCCGGCCCGCCGGAGGCGCGACTTTGCGGCGCCCAGCGGGTCGGTGTCGTCGGCGGCGGCAACTCGGCCGCCCAGGCGGCGATCTGGCTGGCGCGCGGCGGCGCCCTCGTCACCCTGCTGCATCGGCGCGCGAA
Source organism: uncultured Solirubrobacterales bacterium (assembly GCA_963715455.1). Lineage (GTDB taxonomy): Bacteria > Actinomycetota > Thermoleophilia > Solirubrobacterales > 70-9 > VRUE01. Next base: position 2,185,427 of record OY970245.1, read on the forward strand.
CCTGCGCGAGACGATGTCCCACTACCTGATCGAGGATCTCGAGCGACACGGGGTCGCCGTGCGAGACCGCAGCGAAATCGCCGAGCTGGACGGCGATGATGGCCAGCTGGAGGGGGTGGCGCTGACCGACGGCGAGCGCCTGCCGCTCGCCTTCCTCTTCCTCTTCCTCGGCGCCGTGCCCTGCACCGAGTGGCTCGGCGAGATCGTCGCCCGCGACGCCAGGGGCTTCGTCCTCACCGGCCCCGAAGCGGGTGCCAAGGGACTGCTCGAGACCAACGTTCCCGGCATCTACGCCGCCGGCGACGTACGCGCCGGCTCGATCAAGCGCTGTGCAACCGCAGTCGGCGAGGGCGCCACCGTGGTCCGCTTCGTCCACGAGCGCCTAGCACCCAGAGCCGGTCACTAGGATCGAGCGCCGTGGCCGATCGCGATTCGCAACCCACCCAGCAGCAGAAGGCCGTTCGCTTTCGCGCCCTGCACGAAGGCGAGGCGTTCCTCATTCCCAATCCCTGGGACGCAGGCTCCGCCCGGACCCTGGCGGCACTTGGCTTCGAGGCGCTGGCGACGACCAGCTCCGGCTTCGCCATGACCCTGGGACGCCCGGACGGCAACGTGACGCTCGATGAGCTGGTCGCGCACGTCAGTGCGATCGACCGGGCGACCAGCCTGCCGGTCTCCGTCGATCTCGAGAACGGCTTCGGCGCCGCGCCCGAGGATGCGGCGAAGGCGATCGTGCGCGCCGCCGCGGCGGGCGCCGTCGGCGGCTCAATCGAGGACTACGACCCCGCTGGTGAGCTCTACGCCTTCGACCACGCGCTGGAGCGCGTCGCAGCGGCCTGTGAGGCGGCCCAGAGCCTGGACTTCCCCTTCACCTTCACGGCCCGCGCCGAGAACCACCTGCGCGGCAACCCAGACCTCGACGACACGATCGCTCGCCTGCAGGCATTCGAGCAGGCCGGCGCCGATGTGCTCTACGCGCCCGGCCTACGCGAGATCGGCCAGATCCGGGCGATCTGCGAGGCGCTGGACAAGCCGGTCAACGTGCTCGCCCACCCGAGCCTCACCGTGGCCGAGATCGTCGCTGCCGGGGCCCGTCGGATCAGCGTCGGCGGCAGCCTCGCCTGGGTCGCCAACGAGGCGCTGGTCGCTGCCGCCGAGCGAATCCGCGACAGCGGCGACCTCTCCGCCTTGCAGATCTCGAGCCGAGCCGGCGAGTGGCTCAGCCAATAGGCCTCACGAAACCGCGTTAATACGTCTATATGACGGGTTAACGCGGTTTCGCGGAGGAGGGCCACCAGGCGCGGTTGCCTAGGAGGTAGGTGATCGCTGGGATCAGCAGGGCGCGAACTACGAAGGTGTCGAGCAGGACGCCGATAGCGACCGTAGCGCCGATCTGGACGAGCTGCTCGAGCGGCAGCAGGGTGAGCGTGGCGAAGGTGCCGGCGAGGATCAGGCCGGCGCCGGTTACGACGCCGCCGGTGCTTTCCAGGGCGACGAGCACTCCCTCGCGTGTGCCGCTCTGCGCCGCCTCCTCGCGGGCGCGGGTCATCAGGAAGATGTTGTAGTCGACCCCCAGGGCGACGAGGAAGATGAAGGAGAGCAGGACGAGGTCGAAGGCGAGGCCACTGGCGCCGAGCAGCTCGGTGAAAGCGAACGTGACAAGGCCCAGCGTGGCGGCGAAGGAGGCGACGACGGTGAGCGTCAGGTAGACGGGCGCGGCGAGGGCGCGCAGCACGAGGGCGAGGATCAGGCCGACGACGAGCAGCGCCACCGGCACGATCAGCTTCGTGTCGCGGGCGTTGGCCTGCTCGACGTCGAGGTTCTCGGCCGGGATACCACCCAGCAGGGCGCTTGGGGCGACCCGCTGCAGCTCGTCGCGGATGTCCTCGACCCGGTCTCCCGCGGAGCCGGCGTAGGGATCGCCGTTGAGCAGGATCGCCACCGCCGCCTCGTCGGTCGCGCTCGAGGGCGGCACCGGCAGCGCCAGCTTCACCGCCGAGAGGTCCTCCAGGCCGCGCACCGCCGCCTCGACCTGGCCGATCTCGACCACCGCCGTCAACGGCGAGCCGATCCCCGGCGGGAAGTGCGCTTCGAGCACTTCCGTACCGCGACTCGATTCGGTCGGGTGCGTTTCGCCCTGGCCGAAGCCGATCGTGCCGTGGTTGACAAGGTTGCCGAGCGAGCACAGCAGCAGCCCGCCGAAGACGACCAGCACGATCGCCCGCGGCCGGCGGCGAACGAAGCTGGCGATCCGCGCCCAGCGCTGGCGCGCCATGCCGGCCTCGGTGTTGCGGCCCGGCCAGAAGGCGCGATCGCCGAGCACGGCAAGCAGCGCCGGCAACAAGGTCAGCGCGGCGGCCAGCATCACGGCGATGCCGATCGCCAGCACCGGCCCCAGCCAGTGCGTCGACTCGAGCTCGGCCAGCAGCAGCACCAGCATCGTCGCGATCACCGTGCCGGCCGAAGCGGCGATCGGCCGCAGGCTCTCGCCCAGCGCCCGCGGCAATGCCTCGCCGGGATCACGGCCCCGCCCCAGCTCCTCGCGGTAGCGGTGGATGAGCAACAGCGAATAGTCGGTGCCGGCGCCGAAGACGAGCACGAGCAGCAGCAGCGTGCCCTCGGCGTTGACGACGATCGCGCCGGCCTCGATCAGCAGGTAGGTGATGCCGATCGCGAGCAGGTAGGCGAGGCCGACGGCGAGCAACGGCAACAGGGCCAGCACCGGCGCCCGGTAGACGAGCATGAGCAGCACGAGGACCAGGCCCAGGGTGGCGATCAGCAGGGTGCGAGCCGCGTCGTCGGCGACCGTCTCGAGGTCGGCGGCGATGCCGCCCGGCCCGGTGACGCAGGAGTGCAGGCCGGGCACGCGGTGGGCAGCGAGGTAGCTGCGAATCTCATCGACGCCCCCGACCACGGCGCCGCGATCGTCGGCGTCGATCGCAAGTGCGACCAGGGCGGCCTTGCCGTCGCGCGAGATCGGCCCCACCCCGCGGGCGATCCTCGCCACGTCACCGAGCGACTGCTTCGCCTCGCCGGAGAAGGGCGCCAACACCGGCGTCGCCCCTGCGAGGCCGAGCCGTTCCATGCCTTCGCCGAGCCGGCCGATCGCGTTGAGGTCGTCGTCGGTCAGCCCCCGATTGCGCTCGAAGACGACCAGCACCGGCACGTCGTCACCCCCCCTGAAGTCGCTCTGCAGGGCGTCGACGGCCCGGGTCGACTCGGCATGCGCCGGCAGGTAGCTGTTCTGCCCCGCGGCGGTCACCTCGCCGATCTGCCCGCGCGCCACGAAGCCGGCGATGCCGAGCAGCACCCAGACGCCGATCGTGACCCAACGCCCCCGTGGGCCGGTGACTGCCGCGAGACGCACGGCGGCAGCCTAGCCCCCCAGCGAGGCGCCGCGCCGAAGCGCGGCAGCCTCGCTGGGCATTACGCGATCCGCTCGAAGATGACCCGGTTCAGGTCGTCGCCCGAGCCGTATTCGTCTTTGGTGAATTCGCCGTTTTTCGAGGTTTCCAGGTAGGCGCCAAAACGCAGGTAGTCGTTGGCGGCCAGGCGCACCGAGCCGCTCAGCGTCTGCGCATCGGCCGGCCCGAGGAAGTCCTGGGCGACGACGCGCTGGTTTTCGCTGCCGTTCTTCTCGATCCACATCTCTTTCTCGCCGGTTTCGCTGGAGGGCAGGATGTTGACCGTCCAGGTGACGATGTAGAGGCCTTCTTCGGGAGCCGTGATCCGCGTCGGCTGGCCTGCTTCCCAGCAGTTGCCGTCGTCGTATTCCGTGCTCCCGAACGAGGCGTAGGTGACCGTCGCTTTGGTGATCGACTGTGTCGTGGTTCGCTTGGCGATGCAGCCTGTGGCCATTCGCAATCCTGCCTTTCTCACGGCCCCTACGGGACCAGATGTTTATTGCGAGCCAGGCTATCTTGAGAAGATGCCGGGGATGTCTGACTTTTTGGTGAAGCGCGACGACTTCCGCGAATGTCGTATCGCCGAGTCCGAAACCCCCGATGTCGGCCCCGGGCAGGCCCTCCTGCGCGTCGACGCCTTCGGCCTCACCGCCAACAACGTCACCTACGCCGTGATGGGCGAGGCGATGTCCTACTGGGACTTCTTCCCAGCCGCCGACGGCTGGGGCCGGGTGCCGGTCTGGGGGTTCGCCGAGGTCGAGCGCAGCGAGGCCGAGGGGGTCGCGGCGGGCACCCGCGTCTACGGCTACCTACCCCCCTCCTCGCATCTGCTCGTCACGCCGGCGAGCGTCAACGAGCAGGGCTTCGCCGACGGCTCGCCCCACCGCGCGGCGCTGCCCTCCGCCTACCACCGTTACCTGGCCAGCGACGGCGATCCCTTCTACCGGGCCGATACCGAGGACGTACAGATGCTGCTGCGGCCACTCTTCTTCACCTCGTTCTTGATCGACGACCAGCTCGCCGACGAGGGCCTCACCGAGCGCGGACCGATCATCGTCTCGAGCGCCTCGAGCAAGACGGCGATCGCTGCCGCCTTCCTGCTCTCCCAGCGCGATGGGGTCGAGCTGGTCGGGCTCACCTCTCCGGGCAACGCCGAGTTCGTGGCTGGCCTGGGGATCTACGGGCGCACGGTCACCTACGACGAGGTCGACTCGCTGGAGCGGGGCCCGGCCACCTACGTCGACGTCGCCGGCGACGGCGCCGCGCGGTTGGCGATCCACACGCACTTCGGCGACGAGCTGGTGCACAGCATGGCGGTGGGCGCCTCGCACTGGGAAGCGCTGGGCGCCGGCGGTCTGACCAGCGCCGAAGAGCTACCCGGGCCGGCGCCCGCCTTCTTCTTCGCCCCCGACCGCGTCACCAAGCGCGCGGCGGACTGGGGCCGTGCCGAGTTGGAGCAGCGCGTCGCCGTGGCCTGGCAGCCGTTCTGCGAGTGGACCGCCAGCTGGCTCAAGCCGATTCACAGCCAGGGCTTCGACGCCCTGCAGAGCGCCTACCTGGACGTGCTCGAGGGCCGGGTTGCCCCCGACACCGCCCACGTCGTCTCGCTTATCTGAAGCCGGGCAACTCGAAGGCGACGCGGGCGCCACCGAGCGGCGACTCCGCGGCCCAGATCCTTCCCCCGTGCGCCTCGACGATCGAGCGGGTGATCGCCAGGCCCAGACCGCTGCCGCCCGAGCCCCGGTCGCGAGCCCGCTCACTGCGGTAGAAGCGGTCGAACACCTCTTGGCGCTCGGCCGGTGGAATTCCCGGCCCGTCGTCGTCCACCCAGACAGTCAACGACCCCCCTTGTGCGCTGGCGCCGATCCTGACCAAACCGGTGGAGCCAGCGTGGCGGTGAGCGTTGCCGAGCAGGTTGCGAACCGCTTGCGCGAGTCGGTCGGGGTCACCCTCCAGCGTCCCATCGGGCATCTCACCCACGGTAGCCCCACCTGGATCGGCTCTGGCCAGATCCCAAATGAAGGAGCCCAGTGGGATCGTCCGGCGCTCAAGGATGAGTCCCTCGTCAAGCCGAGCCAAAGCCAACAGGTCATCAACGAGCCGTTCGATCCGAGCCATCTCGGTGAGCACGGTCCGCTCAACATGCCGCACCGCCTCTTGGTCAGGGCGCTGGCTGCGCCCGAGCACCTCGATCTGGCCGCGAATCGCGGTCAGCGGGGTGCGTAGCTCATGCGAGGCATCGGAGACGAAACGGCGCTGACGGACGAAGGCCTCAGCGAGCCGGTCGAGCATGCCGTCGAATGCCTCGGCCAGCACTCGCACCTCAGTCGCAGCCGCAGGATCGCCGCCCGTGCGGGGTGAAAGATCGCCGGCGTTGACAGCGGTTGCCGTCTGCGCCAAGCGGCGCAGCGGCGCCGCCGTGCGAGCGGCGACCAGGTAGCCAGCGAGCAGCGCGATCCCCAGGGTCAACGTGGCCGCCACCAGGAAGGCCCGCTCGGTGTCGCCCTGAGCGTCTTCGATCGCGGCGAAGTGCTCGATTTCCTGCGGCGATACCTCACTCGGCGATAGGCCGTCCTCTTCGGCCTCTTCCCGCAGGATCGCGGCCGACTCCTGATCCATCTCGTAGCGGACCGTGACGAAGAGCGCCGAGCAGACCAGCAGCACGATGCCGCCGATCGAGAGCGCCAGCCGGCCGCGCAGGCCGAGACGTCCCCACGCGCTCCTCATCGCGGCTCGACCAGGCGGTAGCCGACGCCGCGGACCGTCTCGACCGGCAACGGCGAATCGGGTGTGGAGAGGCGCCGACGCAGGTAACCGACGTAAACCGGGACGACGTTGGTGCCGGGATCGTGGCTGTAACCCCAGACTGCGGAGAGAATCTGCTCCCGCGTACAGACCTCGCCGGCACGGCGCATCAGATGGGCGAGCAGGTCGGCCTCACGCTCAGGGAGACGGACCGAGATCCCGTCGCGACTGGCGCGGCGCTCGACCAGATCAAGCTCGATGCCGCCAGCTTGCAGGGCAGTGGACATCTGCTCATCCGCCTCGCGCAACCGGGCTCGCACGCGCGCCACCAGCTCCTCGAAGGCAAAAGGCTTAGTCACGTAGTCGGTGGCGCCATGGTCGAGGCCCTCGACCCGGTCGCCCACCTCACTCTTGGCGGTGAGCAGGATCACGGGCAGCGCCGGCCGCGCTCGCTTGATCGCGGCCAAAACCTCGATCCCGTCGCGCCCCGGCAGCATCCGGTCGAGGATCACAAGGTCGAAGCCGCCTTCGAGCGCCAACCGCTCTCCCTCGAGACCGTCATCGGCAACCTCTATCCCATACCCCTCAGCTTCGAGGCCGCGCGCGAGGAAGTCTGCGATTGCCGCCTCATCCTCGACAACCAAGATCTCCATCCCGCGATGCTAGCCCTGCTCCGCCAACCCTGGGATATCCCCCGCCAGGTCAGTCACCGCTAGGCGTGGACACGCGCCGCTGGCAATCCCCTGACCCGACGGGTCATGCCCAGCGCCCAGAGCCCAGTGCCGATTGCGATCGCGGCGCAGGTAACCGCCAAGCCGGCGTCGTCGGGTTTGATTGCCAGCAACGTCGTGCCCACTACCGCCGGCGTGCCGACCGCGAAGACGCGCAGCGTCGCCCCCACGCCAAGCACTTTGCCGGCCAAGGCAGCCGTGCCGAAGATCGACTGGCCGACGGTCGCCAGCGCCGGCCCCATCACTCCCAGCTTGGGCACGAGGATCAGGTCGAGAACAATGTTGATCACCACCGAGCCGGCGGCGACCTTGGCGACAAGGCTGGTGTGGCCGGCCCCGATCAAGCCGGGCAGCACCACGAAGTAGGCCGCGGCAAAGATCCCGCTCCCCGCCAACAGGACCAGGAGCGGAGGCGCTGCGGCGGCGAACTCGGGCCCGAAGGCGTATGGCAGGACGACCACCGAGCAGACGGCGGCGGCGGCGATCAACGCTGACCAGAGCCCGGCATAGGCGAGCAGTCGGGGGACCGGAAGCTGCTCTGCGAGCCCCTCGCCCGATGCGGTCGAGCGAGCATGCACGGGCAGAGCGGCAACCGCCCAAAGCGAGCCGAGCATCGCCACGAAGGTGAAGATCTGGTATGCCAAGGAGTAGACGCCGACTTCACTATTGGAACGGAACGCGGCAAGGATGAAGATGTCCGCCCAGGCCACTCCGTAGGAGCAGAGGCTGACGATGCCCATCGCACCGACCGAGCTCATCACCGTGGAAACCGGGTGATCGTGAATGTCATCGGCATGGCGCCGGGAAGAGCTTCTGCCGCCTGCCGATCACCACAAAGGCGACCGCGCAACTGACCACGGAGGCGACCGCCAGGAGGATCTCGGCCTGGAGCACGTCCAGGGTGAGGACCGCGGCTGCAACCAGTGCGAGAGCGAGGGCGAGGGCACGGTCCGCGGTCTGCAGAAGGGCGATGCCAGCCATCCTGCCCTCGGTCTGCTGCACTGCGTATATGCCCTGTAGCGCGACCAGCGCCAGCGAGTAGGCAACGACTGCAAGCAGTGAGATCGCCGCCCGCGACTGGAGCGCAAAGGAGATCGGCACAGCGACGAGCAAGGATGCGCCGGTGGCCATCGCCGCAACGTAGGCAGCGGGGCGGAATGCCGCACCAATCGTGCGGCCGTGTGCGCTCAGCACCGGCACGGCGAGGAAGGGCCAGGACCCGGCGACCTGCGAGACGCCAAGGGTCACGGCGAGAAACAGTGAAAGCGAGCCGAACCCGGCCGGCCCCAGCTCGCGCGTCAACACGACGATCAGCCCGAAGTAGGCAACCGCCCGGGAGAGGTAGCCGACCCAGAGCCAGGCGACATCCTTACCGAGCTTGCCTGGCACTTTTCCGCGCCGTCTTCGGCTGCAAGTACACAGTGCCAGAGTAAGCGCGAACTTCCCTGATTTGACTAATTACTCGATGAGAAAACTCTTATCTTTTCTACCCCCATGCCACGGCAAATGAGTCACAGTTTTTCTCACCTCCCAGCAACGTGCAGCTCCAGCGCGTGGATCTGGCGCTGGCCGTAGGAGCCGGTCTGCACCGGGCCGGCGGCGCTGATCAGGTCGCCGACCTCCGGCAGCGGATTGGGGCGCAGGCCCTTGCGCACGTCGATCGCGGTCAGGCCCGGCAGGCTGATGCCCTGTGGGTCGGCGACGACGAAGTGGGCGTCGCCGTCGCCGTCGGGGTCGACCCGCTCGACGAAGGTGATCCGCCCTTCAGTCGTACGGCAGTCGGCGAGGCCCGCCGGGCAGTGGGACGGGGTAACTGCTGCGGCCCGCGACCGGCCCCCCGCCTGTGCGGGCGGGGACTCGGCGCCATCGTCCCCGCATCCCACGACGAGGACGATCGCGGCCACCAGCGCGGCAACGCCGGGCCTTGCCCGCCAGCCGGCCAAGCTAAGCCGTGAAGCTGTAGTCGTCGAGGTCGAAGCGGGCGCTGCGCCAGATCGTCTCCGGGGTCGTCGCCGCGCGAAACGGGGCGTCGCCACGGGCGTCGAAGTAGTAGCTGTTCGCCGTCGCGCAGTTGCCGCCGAAGAACACCTGGCGCTTGCGCCGCGCCAGCATCTTCTCGAAGTAGCGGCGATTCGCCTCGCTTCTCACTTCGACGGTGGTTGCCCCGGCGCTGCGGGCACGGCGCAGGCAGCGGACGATGTGCCGCGCCTGGTTCTCGATCAGGTTGAAGTAGCTGGAGCCGTTGAAGCCGTAGGGACCGAGGATCAGGAAGAGGTTGGGGAAGCCGGGCACACTGACACCCTCATAGGCCTGGAAGCGGTTCTCGTCCCACCACTCGGCCAGCTCGACTCCGTCGCTACCCCTGACCGAGAAGGCGGGCATGTTGCCCTTGTCGAACACCTGGAAGCCGGTGGCGAGGATCAGCGTGTCGACCTCGTGCTCGACGCCCTCGACGGTGCGCACCGCTCCCGGTGTGATCGCCCCGATCGCACTCGTCTCCAGCTCGACGTTGGCGCGATTGAAGGCGGCCAGATACTCGTTCGAGAAGCTCGGTCGCTTGCAGCCCAGCCCGTAGCGCGGCGTCAGCTTCTCGCGCACGACGGGATCGTGGACCTGGCGGCGCAGGTGGCGCAGCCCGATCCGTTCGGCCGCCGTGGCGGCGGGAACGACTCCGTGGAAGTGCGCCGGCAGCGGGAAGTTGAGCTCGACATAGGCCTGGCTGAGAGCGCGGGTCACCGCCTGGGCGCCGGGCACGCGGCCAAGCAGCTGCCGGGCACGGGGGCCGATGCGCGCGTCGGGCTTGGGCAGGCACCAAATCGGCGTGCGCTGCAAGACGGTCAGCTGCTCGACTTCGGGCGCGATCGAGGGAATCACCTGAACCGCCGAGGCGCCGGTGCCGATGATCGCCACCCGGCGGCCGCGCAGATCCTGCCCGTGGTCCCAGCGCGCCGTGTGCATCGTCGTGCCGGCAAAGCTCTCAAGGCCGGGGATCTCGGGTGGCTTGGGCTGGGTGAAGATGCCGGTGGCGCCGACCAGGAAGCGCGCCGTCACGTCGTTGGCTCCCTCGACCGCGAGTCGCCAGAGGCGCTGCTCGTCATCGAAGCTCACCGCGGCGACTTTCGTCCCGAGCCGGATCCGCGAACGCAGGCCGTAGGCATCGACGCAGTGCTCGGCGTAGGCCTTCAGCTCACGCCCCGGCGCGTAGACACGTGACCAGTCGGCGCGCTGCTCGAAGGAGAACTGGTAGCTGAACGAGGGAATGTCGACGCCGATGCCCGGGTAGGTGTTCCAGTGCCAGGCGCCGCCAACGCCGTCACCGGCCTCGAGCATCGTCCAGTCGCGAATTCCCGCTTGGTCGAGCTTGATCGCCGTGCCGATCCCGGAGAAGCCGGCGCCGATCACCGCTACCTCGTGGTCGGGAGACATAACGCAGCCAGGATAGGCGCTCAGGCGTCAAACGACCTCTTGTACGGCGCGGATAAGGCGGAAAAATCCTTTCTGCCTTTCACGGCTAAAGCCCTTTGGACAGATGGTCGATGCCCCAGCGCTGGCGGAGCCTCGATTTCCGCCTTCGGAAAGCAATAAGAGGGGGAATCGTGATGGGCTGGACCAGCAGGAAACGAGTACTTGTCGCGCTTGGCAGCACGATCGCGTTGGCAGCCACGGGCGCCGCGATCGCCTATTTCACGTCGAGCGGCTCCGGCACCGGCACGGCGAGCGTTGGCTCGGCATCGGCGGTGACGCTGCACGCCACGGTCAACTCGAATCTCTACCCGGGCTCGTCCTCGCCGGTCTCGCTCACGGTGGACAACCCGTCCTCGGGCGTGCAGCGCGTCGGCACGGTGACGCTGTCGAGCATCAGCGTCGATTCCGGGCACTCGGGCTGCAGCACCGTGATCACCGGCGGCAATCCGGACTTCACCATGGCCCCGGTCAACGTCAACGAGGTCTTCCCGCCGGGCAACGGCCAGAGCGTGGCCGCGACCGGGACCCTGACGATGAACGAAACCGGGGTCAACCAAGACCCTTGCCAGGGCGCGACGCTGACCCTGCACCTGGTCAACAGCTAGCCAATCCCATGCCGGGCAGCGTCAGAGTCCTCGCGGGGGCAGCCGTGCCACTCGTCTGCCTGGGCGCCGTCGCCTATGCGGCGGCACCCCGGGGGGGCGAGCGGCCGCCAGCAGGCAAACCTGCCGCGGCGTCGCTGCCCCGGCCGGCGATCGTCCAGCACCCGGAGAAGGTCTCGACCTCCTCCACCGTCAGGTTCGGCTTCACCGCCAACCGGCGCTTGCGGCGCTTCCAGTGCCGCTTCGACCGTGGCGGCTGGCGCGCCTGCCGAACGCCCGCGCTCTACGCCAAGCTGGCCCCGGGCCGACACTCCTTCGCCGTGCGCGGGCTTGATAAGCGGGGCCGGCGCAGCACCGCGGCCCGTTTTCGCTGGCGGCTCCTGGAGCCCAAGGACTTCTCGATCGAGCCACACCTGGACCGCATCGGCGCCCTCTATCCGGGCGCTCCGGCCCTCTGGCTGCCCGTGACAATCACCAATCCCAACCCGGTGCCGATCCTCGTCACCAGCCTCGAGGTGGCGGCCACCGCTGACCCACCGGGCTGCGCTCGCGCCGCGAACCTCTTCCTGGCACCGGCCAGCCTCTCCGGCGCTGTGCCGCTGCGCATCCCGGCCGGTGGCTCGGCCAGCCTGCCCGCGCCGGGCATCTCACCCCCGGCGATCGGGCTGCGCGACCTGCCGGTCAACCAGGACGCCTGCCAGGGCGCCAGCTTCCCGCTCGCCTTCTCCGGGAGGGCGCACGGATGAGGCGGCTGCTGCCAGGGGGGCTGACGGGCGCCGTGCTCGCCGTTGGGCTGATCGTCGCGACCGCCTCGGGCACCGCGCTTGCCTACTTCACCACCACCGGCGCGGGCAGCACCTCGGCCGGCATCTCGAAACTGACCACGCCGACAATCTCCTCGGCGACGCCCGCGGTCGGCGGCACCGTGGCGCTTAGCTGGGCGGCAGTGACGCCGCCGGGCAGCGGCGCAGTCACCTATCGCGTGACCCGCGATGGCGGGGCCCCGGCCGGCAACTGCCCGAGCAGCTCCTCGCCGGCCACCGTCACCAGCTGCACCGACAGCGGCCTGACGGTCAGCACGCACAGCTATGAAGTGACCGCGAAGTGGCGTTCGTGGAGCGCCACGAGCTCGACCGCGACGGCGAAAATCACCGTCGGGCCCGCCACCCACCTGGACCTCAAAGCGGCCTCGAGCACACCCACCGCCGGTGTGACCAACAACCTGACGATCACCGCCCAGGACGAAAACGACGCCACCGTCACCACCTACACGGGGGCCAAGAGCCTCACCTTCTCCGGCGCCTCGGCCAGCCCTGGCGGCAACACGCCGACGGTCACCAACAGCTCCGGTACCCAGGTCAACTTCGGCACGGCAACGCCGATCAACTTCACCCTGGGCGTAGCCAGCGTCTCCTCCTCGAAAAACGGCGTCATGCGCCTCTACCGCAGTGGCGCCACGACAATCGACGTGACCGACGGCACGATCTCCAGCTCGCCGGACCCCACGCTCACGGTCGTCGCGGCGGCCACCTCGAAAATCGTCCTAGGGGTGACCAAAACGAGTCAGACGGCCGGCGAAACGAATGCCGCGACCGTCACCGTGGCCGATACCTACGGCAACCCGATCCCCTCCTACACCGGCTCGAAAAGCCTCACCTTCACGGGAGGCTTGACCAGCGGAGGGGGCAACGTGTCGACGGTGACCAACAGCTCAGGCACGCCGGTCGCCTTCGGCAGCAGCACGGCGATCGACTTCAACGCCGGCGTGGCCAGCGTCAGCGGTGAAACGAATGGCCTGATGACCCTCTACAAAAGCGGCTCCAACAACCTCAAAGTGACCGACGGCTCGCTGACCAGCGCCCAGGTCACGGTCAGCGTCGCCGCCGCAACCGCATCGCGCCTATCTCTCTCCGCCGCCTCGACCACGCCCACAGCGGGGGCCAACGACAACCTGACGATGACCGCATTCGATCCCTACGGCAATACAGCCACCTCCTATACCGGCGCCAAAAACCTCACCTTCTCGGGCTCCTCGGCAAGCCCCAACGGCACCCTGCCAACGGTCTTCAACAGCGCCGGCACGGCGATCAACTTCGGCTCGGCGACGGCGATCACCTTCAGCTCCGGCGCCGCTTCGGGCTCCTCTTCGAAAAACGGAGTGATGAAACTCAACCGCTCGGGGGCGGCCAGCATCTCGGTCAGCGACGGCACGATCTCGACCAGCACCCCACTGGCCGTCACCGTCAAAGCGGGCTCGGCCTCGCGACTCGCCTTCTCCAACGTGACGATCAGCGCCGGCGTGCTCGGCTCGACCTGCCTCTTCACCTGCTCGGTCACCGGCCTGGGCAACAGCGGCACGGTCAAAGCGCGGGTCAACGTCACCGACACGCTCGGCAACACGGTCGAAGGCGTCGGCAACAGCCATGCGGTCAAAATCACCTCGACCGGTGGCACGATCGGCGGCACCCCGCTCGCGATCGCCAGCTCGGGACCCGCCGAATCGAGCGGTGAATTCACCTACACCGCGCCGGCCAGCGGCAACTTCAGCAACACGATCACCGCCGCGACCTCGGAAGGCGCCACCTACACCAGCGCCACCCCCTTCACGACGAGCAAATAGCCGCTACTGGGCGGGGGGTGTGATCAACGCGATCGGCACCGCGAGGCCGGCCGAGCGGCGCAGGGTGGCGATGCGGCGGTCGGGCTGGACCGCGTCACGGATCTCGCTGACGCGATCGCCGAGCGAAGCAACCGTTGCCTCGAGGTCCGGGGCGACGAAGGCCAGGCCCCAAAAGAAGGCGGGCCGGTCTCCACCGGTCCGCTCGATCGCCTCGGGCGGCGCCTGGACCACCTCGAGGATGACCCCGCCGAGGCGGAAGAAGGCTTGCCGTGGCGCGCCGGCCGGGGTTGGCTCCTCGCGGATGCGTCGCAGGTCGAGCCCGGCCTTGCTCAGCGCAGCGGCGCTGCGGTCGAGGTCGGAGCTGATCGCCACTACGTGGTCGAGCCCGGTGACGCCGTTCGGATGCGACGGCGCCGCCTCGGGCGGCGGTCGGTCCGAGCTGACGGTTGGCAGCCCATCCAGCTCCGCGGCCGTTACGCCACGCAGCGACCAGGCGCTCAACCCCTTAGCGCCTGCTTCGCTCGTGAGCCGGATACGGGCCTCGCCGACGACGCACACCTCGCCCTCGACCAGGAAGCCGCACTCGCGCCAGGCCTCCGGCCGGTCCCCAACCTTCAGCTCGTCGAGCGTCACCGCCACGGGCTAACCGTAGATCGTTCTTGCCTAGGAGAGGCTGGAGAGCGCCGTCGCCACGGCGAAACCGAGCGTCGTGACGAGGCCCGCTACGCGGCCCGACTCGCGGGTCGCCTCGGGGATCATCGAGTCGATCAGCATGACCAGCAGGGCCCCGGCGGCGAAGCCGTCGATGCCGGCCTGCAGGTCACCAGAGGCTGCGTCGGCGATCGCGTAGCCGGCGACGCTAGCCAGGGCGCAGATCGTTGCGACCGCGCCTCAAAGGCCGAGGACGCGGCGCCGATCGGCGCCGCCCTCGCGCATCTCGCTTGCCGAGCCGATCGCCTCTGGGAGGTTGGAGACGAAGATCGCGACCAGCAGCCCGATGCCGATCCCCTCCCCACCGGCCAGGCCAATGCCGAGCACGAGCTGCTCGGGGATGCCGTCGAGGAAGGCGCCCAGGGCCAGGGCGCTCCCCGGGTCCGAGCCGCTGATCCGTCCCGACCGCCCGCGCCCGGCCGAAAAGCGCTGGGCGATCAGCCCGTCGAGGCCGTAGTAGGCGAGCGCGCCCGCCCCAAGACCAAGCGCCGTGGCGCCGAGACTGCCGACCCGCAGCCCCTCGGCGGCGAGCTCAAAGCTGACCGCGCTGATCAGCGCACCGGCGCCGAAGGCCAGCACGAGGCCAACCTGCCCTGCCGGCCAACGGCGGGCGAAGGCAAGCAACGCGCCGAGCACCAACGAGGAAGATGCGAGGGCTCCCCAGGCCAGCGCCGCGTCCATCGGTCGAGCATATCCACGTCGATCCCGTGGTTCGTGAGATCGGCGGGGGAGCTACGCCCGGCCGTCGATCGTGGTCAGCGGAGGAAATCGGCAACGTGGTGGTCTTCGCCGACCTCTCGGTGGCTCTAGCTAATGCGCTTGATTGCCTCCCGCACCAACTACATTCGCTGACACGGGCCACCGTCTGGCCGGAGGCGACACGCTTCCGTCATATAGCGACCGCTTGCCGAGCCTTTGATGGAGGTGCACTACGTACTCGACCAGCACTTCCACTCCAGCGCAACTCTTTTCGGCACGATGAACCAAATATGCCGTCAGAATAGCTCGCCCAGGACGCTCGACCTTACGTACCCGTTGAATCTCTGGCAATGGCCTTAGATGGTGCGCATCTGGCCCTGGGCACCATCCCACATAGCCACCGATTCTCACTCTCTGAGGCCCCAGGATACCTAGGACTTTCCATCTAATCGGACTGGCTTTCCCATCACGGATGGTTTGGGATCTTTCTCGAGGGCCTACCGTATTTTTCGCGCCGCTTTCACCCGTATCCCGGCCAAGCGACTCGCTTGCCAATATTAGAGTGCCGCCAAGCATCAACGACACAATGCCGAGTTGAAGTCCTTTCGCGCGAGTAATGGTGGTCATTATTTCACCGTAGCTATGTGTAGATTGCCAATCTGAGCGAGTAGCGAGCCCATCTACCACTAGCGCGGCAGTTGCTTTCGCCAGTCCTTTGAGCTTGTTATATCGAATCCCAACCACGTACCCGCACTTCACCTTTTCGGTTCGAGCACCAGACGTACAGAGAAACTCGCCTTTTCTCGCCACCGCTGACCGACTGATAGGCGGCTGGCTCCCATTGTTACCAAAAATATGGTGTGGCGCCAAGCTTGTCCAGGGAGTCAACTGAGCTATCTACAGGGAAATATGAACCACCAATCACGGTCTCCGTGGAACTCGGTCCGGCTCAGGCAAGCTGATGACGCGTAGCTAGCGACCGGCGGAGCGCCGGCAAGTCTGGACGCTCCAGGTGGTATTCGGAAGCCAAAAGCTTAGCCTCGCCCAGACCACCGGCGTGCGAGGGCAGGCGGTCGGTCAGCGCACCAGGAAGCGGGCGACCTTCGTCATCGTCCGCGCCTGACCACCGTCTTCGACGTAAATCCGCTTCAGGAATCGGTAGCGGCCGGGGGTGGCGTCCGGCGCGATCATCGAGCGCAGGCAGGGGGTCGCGGCGCCGGAGGTCAGACGGCGGCGGATCGCGGGCGGTTGATCGTCGCCGAGGGGAGGGTCGGCGACCCAGCGCGAACCGTCGAGCCTTTGGCGCAGGAGGTCGGCAGAGTAGCCGATCCTCTGCCCGCTGCCATTCCAGAGCCGAACCGCCACCTTACCGCCGCGGACGACCGCCTCGCTCCCCACCACGAGGGCAACCCTGCCGGGGGGAAACCTCGGATCGTCCTTGGGCACCTTCGCGCAGAATCCAGATGCCGATGTGGAGGCACCCCCCACAGCGACCCCGGCACCCGGGGACCCCGCAGCTAGGCACGCACACACTGTGACTGTGACGATTCGCGATCTTCCTGGCATCACACGATTATTCTGACAGCGAGGTCGTCAAACCGTCAAGCGAACCCATCGAGGAGTCACTGAAGACACTCGCCATGTCCGGGTACAGCGGGTCCGGGGCTATCGGCGCCATATAGGTCGTGGATCCTCCGGACGAGTTGATGCCAACGGCCAGGTTCGTGCCCTCGATCCATACCGGACCGCCGCTGTCTCCGGGCTCGATCGGTGCATCGAAGGACCACTGTTTCAGGGGGGTCGCAGGGCCGACGCATTCTCCGTTTTCGACGACTTCGCATTGGTTGTATGAGACAGGCTCGGCGACGATTACGGGACCGCAGGTCTTCTGCCGGCCAAATTCTTCCCAGGTCGTGGCGCCGGCATGGCAGAGGATCATCCCGGGCTCCACGGTGGACATGCCGCGGACCGCGAGCGGCTCACCACCGTCGAGGATGCGCCTCGGCTCGATGTGCTCCGTCAGGCGAACGGCGGCCGCGTCGAGCGGGCGATAGGGAGACGCGTGGTGGGCGTACCCATGTCGCTTCATGTACCCCGCGATGCGATGGGTGTTTTCGTTCAGTTCGGAGAGTTTGAACGGCGAGGTCGGTCCCGGGCCCCGCACGATGGCGCCGTTGAGAGGCCCGCAATGGGCCGCGGTGAGCGCGAACAGCCGCAGCACGGTCGATCCGTCGGCGGGTTTGGTCGCGTATTCGTATGCGCCGACGGACGAGGTGCAGAGACCTGATTCGACTCCGTTCACGTGATAGGCGGTGATCCGCTCGCCGCCATGGATCTTCCCGGTTATCCGTGCCCTGAGCCCCGCCGACGCAATCGGCGGCGAGTGATAGACCGTGATTGGCGCTTGCGCTCCCAGCTGTATGTCGAGCAACGATTTGGCGGCGGTCGTGTTCGAGCTCCCAACGCGGACGCGGTTCGCCAGGATGTCTATCCCGGCAGAGTGAATCTGCGCCTGCGGATTGGAGCTCGAGATCGACATCACCTGGCTCTGCAGTCCACTGAGGGCGGAAAGGGCGTTGAGGGGCACCGGCGCGAAGCCAGTCACCCGCTGGGGGGCGATCAGGCTCAGGGCGGCCTTCAGGTTGGCGATCTGCGTCCCCTGGTTAGCGGTGAAGCCGACCCGGATCAGGCCCCCGGCGGCTTCGTCGATGTAGGTGCCGGCATAGGTGCCGGGAGCCTGGGCTCTCGCCCAGGCGTCGATCGCGCCGATGTCCTGCCCGGCATAGGAGAGCCTGTAGTCGAGCTCGGCGACTTCCGCCGCGCGCAGCGGCACGCCCCAGCGTTCCCATGATGCCCGCGCCACTTCTCCAGCCGGGGTATGGGGGGTGTTCCAATCACCAATCGAGTTCCAGACCCGTTCGGCGATCGCTTTCTCGTTGCCTTTGAGGTCAAGGTCGAGTCCGTGTTCTTCCCGGAATTTCAAGACGTCGGCGAATTTCGCCGCTTCCTCGGCTTCTGGGTCCGGCGGGGGGGTATAGGGAATGTTTACCCAGAATCTCTCGCTTTCAGCCTTCCCGTCTGTGTTGGTGACGATCACTTCCACGTAGACGATCCCCGGTGCCCAGTCGCCGGTGTTGGTGACCCAGAGATCATCAAGTGGATCGCACTCGACTTCTTCCGTTTCGAGATCCTCATCGCAAGTCTTTTCGCTGACCAGCACGTTGCCGTTGGCGACGATCTCAATCGAGGCGATGCCTTCGACATGACTGGCGAAGACGTCGAGCTCGTAGTCGCCGGTTTCGATCGGCCCCGCAGTTTCCCTGTTCTGGTAGAGGCTGCCCGTCAGCTGGACTTCAGGCGGGGATTCGGTGTTCCACCACTTGAGCACCGAGCCGTCCGCTCCTATCTCATAGACAATTGCCGGCTCGCCTTCGGCATCGACGGTCGTGCGCCGCGGTTCCTCTTTGTAAATGAAGTAGGTGGCCTTGGCGGGTTCTCCGCCCGCAGGGTCGACGGTCACCTTTTTGACTCGCCCTGCGGAGTCGTATTCGACTTCGCCCCAGGTTCCGTTGGGGAGGGTGACTTTAGCCAGACGGTCCTCTTTGTCGTACTCGTACTCCGTTTCTCCCTGCTCGCCATCGACTGCGGTCAACAGCGCGTCATCGTGGCTATAGGTGGTTTCGCCTGCCTCTGGACCATCGACGACTTCGACGAGCCCTTCGTCCAGCTCGACCTGCACCGATGCGTCGCCGTCACCGGGCAGCGGTGGCAGTTCCTCGGTCGGAATCCACTTTTGGAGGCGATGGTTGCCACCATCCACAACCCAGACATCGCCCACCAGATCCGCCTCCAGCCCGACCGGAGCGCTGAGGTTGAGCTGCCCGTCGCCGGAGCCCGACTCGCCGAATTCGGTGAGCAGGTCGCCGTAGGGGGTGAAGCCCTCGATGCGGTGGTGTTCTGTGTCGGCGACCCAGACGGTGCCGTTTGAGTCGACGTCGATCCCATAGGGCTTGAAGGCGGCTGCGCCGGAGCCTTTCCACTGGCGCAGGAATTCGCCCGCCGGGTTGAAGGCCTGGATGCGGTTGTTGTTGCGGTCTGCGACCCAGAGGTTGCCTTCTGCGTCGAAGTCGAGGCCGGCGGGAGCTTTGACCTGGCCTGGGCCCGTGCCGCTCGGCGCGATCACTTTGACGAATTCGCCGTTGGCTTTGAACTTCTGGATGCGATTGATGAGGTCGCCGACGTAGATGTTGCCGGCGGCATCGATCGCCAGCCCTGCGGTCCCGAAGAGTTGGCCGTTACCGGCGCCGGCGCTGCCGAATTTGGAGATGAAGACGCCTTCTTTGCTGAACTGCTGGACGCGGGAGTTGTTCGTGTCGGCAACCCAGATGTCGCCTTCGGGGTCGATCGCGATCGCGCTCGGCTGGTTTAGCTGGCCGTCGCCCGAGCCCTGGGAGCCGAAGGCTTTGAGGAAGTTGCCGGCGCCGTCGAACTTCTGGACGCGGTTGTTTTCCTTGTCGAGGACGTAGATGTTTCGCTGGGCGTCGATCGCGAGGTCGGCGGGGTGTTTGAACTGGCCGTCGCCGGAGCCTTCTGTGCCGAGGGAGGATTGGTAGGAGAGGTCGTATTTGACGCTCTGCTCGGCGAGCCAACGCTGCACGCGATGGTTGCCGCCGTCGGCGATCCAGATGCGGCCCACCAGATCCGCCTCCAGCCCGACCGGAGCGCTGAGGTTGAGCTGCCCGTCGCCGGAGCCCGAGGAGCCGAATTGGGTGAGCAGGTCGCCGTAGGGGGTGAAGCCCTCGATGCGGTGGTGGTCTGTGTCGGTGACCCAGACGGCGCCGTTGGCGTCGACGTCGATCCCGTAGGGCTTGAAGGCGGCGGCACCGGAGCCTTTCCATTGGCGCAGGAATTCGCCCGCCGGGTTGAAGGCCTGCACCCGGTTGTTGTTGCGGTCGGCGACCCAGAGGTTGCCTTCGGCGTCGAAGTCGAGACCGGCGGGAGCTTTGACCTGGCCCGGGCCCGTGCCGCTCGGCGCGATCACTTTGACGAATTCGCCGTTGGCTTTCAGCTTTTGGACGCGGTTGCTGAGGTCGCCGACGTAGACGTTGCCCGCCGAGTCGATCGCGATCCCTTCGGGGATGAAGAACTGACCGTTGCCGGTGCCGAGAGAGCCAAACTTGGAGACAAATTCGCCGTTGGCGTTGAACTGCTGAACGCGGTAGTTGTTGCGATCGACGACCCAGATGTCGCCTTCGGGGTCGATCGCGATCGCGGTGGGCTGTTTGAACTGGCCGTCGCCGGTGCCTTCGGCGCCAAAGGCTTTGAGGAAGTTGCCGGCACCGTCGAACTTCTCGACGCGGTTGTTTTCCTTGTCGACGACGTAGATGTTTCGCTGGGCGTCGATCGCGAGATCGGCGGGGTGTTTGAACTGGCCGTCGCCGGTGCCTTCGGCGCCGAGGGAGGATTGGTAGGAGAGGTCGTATTTGAAATCGCCCCCCGCCAACCACCTACCGACCCGCTGGTTGCCGGTGTCGGTGACCCAGATGTCGCCGCTGGGGTCGGCGATCAGGCCCGAAGGCGTTTTCGAGAGGTTGAGCTGGCCGTCGCCAGAGCCCTGCTCGCCGAATTCGGCGAGCAGGGCTCCGTAGGGGGTGAAGCCCTCGACGCGGTGGTGTTCGGTGTCGCCGACCCAGACCGTGCCTTTGGCGTCGACATCGATCGCGAAGGGCTTGAAGGCGGCGGCACCGGAGCCTTGCCATTGGCGCAGGAATTCGCCCGCCGGGTTGAAGGCCTGCGCCCGGTTGTTGCTGCGGTCGGCGACCCAGAGGTTGCCTTCGGCGTCGATGTCGAGGCCGGCGGGGGAGCTGACCTGGCCAGCGCCGCTGCCGCTGGCGGCGATCAGTTCGAGGAATTCGCCGTTCGGTTTGAACTTCTGGATGCGGCTGGGCAGGGCGTCGGCGACGTAGAGGTTGCCGGCGGCATCGATCGCCAGGCCCTGCGGAAGGCCGAGTTTGCCGGCTTCGGATCCGTAGGAGCCGAACTTGCTGATGAAGGCGCCTTCTTTGCTGAACTGCTGGACGCGGGAGTTGAATTGGTCGGCGACCCAGACGTCGCCTTCGGGGTCGACCGCGATCGCGGTCGGCGTGTTGAACTGGCCGTCTCCCGAACCTTTGGTGCCAAAGGCTTTGAGGAAGTTGCCGGCGCCGTCGAACTTCTCGATGCGATTGTTTTCCTTGTCGACGACGTAGATGTTTCGCTGGGCGTCGATCGCGACGTCGGCGGGGCGTTTGAACTGGCCGTCGCCGGAGCCTTCTGTGCCGAAGGAGGATTGGTAGGTGGGGACTTCCGGCTCGGGCTCGCTGTATGTGGCGGTGGCCGGGTCTTCGACCGCCATCGCGGCGAGATCGCCTTCTTCGTAGTCGTAGTCGATCGTTGCGGAGCCGGAAGTCCGCAGCTCCTTGACCTTGCCGGCTTTGTCGAAAGCGATCGTTGCATCCGTTTCGCCGGTCTGGTCTTCGACTTCGTAGCCGCCGTCCGCTTCCTTCGTCACCACCGCCTGTAGCTTCGGGTCGAAGTGCTCGCCTTCCGGTTCTGTCGGCAGCTGAACCGCACTCTCTACCGCACCGGTCGTGCGCAGCACCGAGGCCAGCTGCGGCGGAACTTCGGCTTCGGTCTCTTCTGGTTCGAGCTGCGGCGTTTGGGCGAGCGTCCAGCCATCGCCCCACTCGGTGTTGTCTTCCTCGGGGAGCTGGGAGTTGTAGAAGCGTTCGACTTCGAGATCCACCGCCGGGCCTTCAACGTCAACATCCTTCTGCCGGAAAACGAGGTTGCCGTTGACCACGTTGACCGCTAGTTCTGGGCGGCTCGGATGCTCTTCCTCGCCTTCGTTGCCGGTGCCGTCGGGGAGCGGGAAGTAGTGCATTACGTACTCGTCTTTCATCCCGGTAGCAGGGATGTATTCGAATTCGCGTTCTTCTTCTTTTGCGTTGCCGACTTGATCTTCGACGACCACTTTTAGTTTGTGAACTGGGTCGCCGTTGAGGGTGTTGAGATAGACGGGAAAGACCTCTTCCATCGGGCAGCTGTATTCGGGCCCGGAGCACCCCTGCGGGGACCATGGGACTTCCTTTTCTTCCCCGTCGACGAAGACGGCGATGTCCTTGACGCCCGAGCGCCTCGCTTTCGCTTCCGTTTTCGGATTGCCGGTCGTCGCCTTGTCGGTGGCGGCGATCTTCAGGTTGTAGACGGGCAGGCGCAGCTGCGGCACTTCCTCTGCGCTTTCTTCGCCGGCTTCTTCGGCTTCTTCGATCGCCTCGGTGAGCTGGCCTTCGAGCTCGACGTCGGGTTTGGTGCGGTCGAGCCTCGTCGTCCACTGATAGCTGGCGGAGACATGATTTGGATCGGAATTGGGGCTGGCGCCGAGCGGGTCATAAGCGGAGATGCTGGCGCCCCGCTCGCCTTCGGCGAAATAGCCGACGCCGAAGTTCGCTTCGCGACCGGCTGGGCATTGGTTGACGTAGGTGCCGGCGCAGCTGCCGATGGTGTGCGGGGCGGCGCCTTCAGGGCTGAGGGTGATCCCGGTTACGCCGAGTCCGGGATCGCTCACATAGGTCGTGACCGAGATGTCTTTGACCCAGTTTCCCGTCGCACCGCCAACCCAATTGATCGTCGGCGCCTCGGGGTCCTTCTGCTGCACGGTGACGCCGGCAACTTCGAAAGTGATGGCGCATTTGTGTTGGACAGCCGAAGCGCCGACGCCGATCCCGACCACCGCCTGGCGCACACCCGGAGTGCCGCCTGTAGCCCAGTATGCGCTGGTCCAGCTGCTTCCCCCATACCAAAGGCCGGCTCCCACATACGTGCCCGTGCCCGGATTGAAGAGTCCGGCGTAGCCGTGGGGTTGGTTTGTCGGCTGTTCGGTGGCGCAGTTTCCGGGCAACGTGAACGTGTCACCGCCGAAGCCGGCGGCGGAGATATAGGTCGTCGCGCCGTGGGTCGTCCAGACCCAATGGCCGAAGCTCCCCCCCGCATAGGAGTAGGAGCTGCCTTTGGCGCGGATTCCCAAGACCGGACTTTTCCACATTTCGTATTGGTCGTTCCAGGCCGGGCCCCAGTTGCCAAAGGGGGCGTTCTCTTCAATGTAGGCCGGGTCGACGAGGATCGGGTAGGCAAGGTCGCGGGAGCGATGCGCAACCTCAAGAGTGAGCGAGCTGCCCTCGACGCTCATCGCCACCGACACCGGGCTTCCCTGAGCGTCGACCGCCCACGGTGGCGGTATCGAGACGATCCGTTCCTTCGACGCCGAGATGACTTCGGCCCCGCCGGCTTCGGTCGGAGCGAGGAGCGTTTCGGGTGGCAGGCCGAGGTCGAAGCGAAGCGCCTCCGGGCTATCGGGCGAGCGCAGTTGCTGGAAGACCTCGACACCGCCCGCGACCGGCGCCAAGATCGTGTCCGTCGCCTTCTCCGTTTCCGGGTAGATGAGGCCAACGTCCTCGACCGGCCGCGCTTGACTGTCGGCACTCGCGGGCAGGTCGAATCTTAGGCCGCTGGCGAGACGAACCGAGCCGAGGGCCGAGTCGGGAAGGCTCAATTCCGCCAACGGGTTCTTCGGCGTGAAACTGTCGCCGGATCGTTCGAGATTGAGGTCCAGCGGCTGCTTGGAACCCTGGCCCACTTCGCTCTGAACTGGAATCGAGGATTCGAGCAGCGAACGCTCGCCCTGTTCGTCGGAGACCAGCGCCGCATTGGTTCCGAGCGGTTCGACGTTTTCGAGATCGGTTAGCAGCCGAGCTGGATCGGCGTTCAGCGCCGCAAGCTCTTCGGGGAAGAATTGCGCCAGCAGGCCTTCGGCCTCATCCGCTGAGATGCTGGCGAAGGCGCGTCTCGATTCTTCGCGCTGGCGGATCGCCTCCTCGCTTTCGAGCCAGCGTTCCTTCGCGGCTTCGGCGCGTTCGGTCGCCTCGATGTCTTCCTGGACAAGCTCGGCACTGGGAGGTGACACATTGCCGGGCGCCACCTCTCCGGCCTCTGGTTCGATCGGTACCGGCGCCTCACCGGGCTGGTCACCGGCTTCGGCCTCATCCCCTTTCGCGCCACCGGAGGCGGTGTGTGTGGATCCCCAGGCCGATCCCCCCAAGATCGGAGCGGCCGTACAGAGAAAGCACAGGACGGCAAACACAATCAGCCAGCGTGCCTGTCTGGGCGCGCATCTTGCTACCTCGCCGTTTCCCCCGCTTCGCGATTTGGTCAAATCGCGGCTGACTATTAGTCATCTTGCCATCAATTCCAATACCAAAAAATTGAGGTTTCGAAATCGCTTCGTTTTCTGAAGTTGTCATGACATTTTCTTGCACTCTGGCCTCGCGATCCACCTGTTGCTACCCCTCGTCCCACTCCAAAGTGCCGACCTACCTGAGATTGAAGCGCCTCGAGAAGAGCATGTCGCGCTACCTAATCGACCAGCGATCGCCTTCGTGCACCAGTACCTCAAGGAGCTGGACGTTCAGCCACCACATCAGAGCCCGGCTGCGCCTGCTCGTCGCGGCGCTTGATCAGCAGCCACTGCGGCTTCTCGCCACCGCGCGTGCGCTGCAGGGCGAAACCGCCGCGCAGCTTCTCGCCGTGCAGAACGAAGACGGCGTGGCCGCGATCGAGCGCCTCCGGCCAGGCGACCCGGCCGCCCTGCTCGTACTGACCACGATCCCAGAGCTTCACCCAGCCGCCGTCGGTCTCACCCTCGAACTCGTTGTGCGCCAGTGAGTGGTCGGCGACCTGCAGGGCGAGCCGTTTGACCGCCGGGTCCATCGACGGGCCCTTGGGCACCGCCCAGGAGCGCATCGCGCCGTCCACCTCGAGGCGCAGGTCAAAGTGATGGGCGGTGGCGGCGTGCTCCTGGACGACGAAGACACCGGCCCTGACCCCGCGAATCGCGAACTGCTCGTGGCCCTCGACCTTGACCCGCTCGATCTCCACCTCGTCGACCTGCGCTCCGCGCGGCCCCTTGCCCAGGAAAGCGATCAACTCCTCCACCTCCTGCTCTGTCCCCTCGGCATGGACCTGGACGCTGCCGTCCTCGGCATTGCGAACCCAGCCCATCACGCCGAGCTGGCGCGCACGGCGCAGCGCAGCGTCCCGGTACCCGACGCCCTGCACCCTGCCGCGCACCGCGGCGCGCGCTGCCGTATTCAGATCCGCTCGCACCCGCGAGTCGAGTCTACGCCGGCACCACCGCGGCAGCGGTCGGTACCGGGCCCTCCGCGGAGGCGATCGGCGCCGCGGTTCCCCTTGAGTAGGTCAGGCCCGGCGCCGCCCTTCAGCAGGTCGGGGCCGCCGCGGCCGAAGAGGCGGTCCGCGCCACCGCCACCAAAGACTCGATCGGCCGCAGCACCGACACCGACGACGTCGGCGCCGCTCCCGGCGCAGACCAGATCGCGGCCGCCGAGCGCGGCGATCGTGTCGTTGCCCTGGAAGGTGGCAATCACGTCGCGACCCGGGGTGCCGGTGATCGAGTCATCGCCAGCCGTTCCGGCGATCGAGATGGCAACCCCGCGGCAGGTGGCCGCCGGGCCCACGACGCTGGTCGCCGCAGTGACTTTGTCGTTTGCCCCAACCGGGTCTTTCTGTTCGCCCTTGACGCTCGCGGTGTTGCCGATCACCCCCGTTTTGCGGGGGATGACCGCGAGTGTCACCGTCGCGGGACCGCCGTAGCTGACCAGTCCCGGAGGGCCGAGCTGGCCGAGGTCGCAGGTGACTTTCCTGCCCTTGCGCGTGCATTTACCCGCGGTCGAGACGGCCGAGACGAAATCGACCCCTTTGGGCAGCTGATCGGTTACCCGCACGCCAGTGGCAATGTCAGGCCCAAGGTTCTGCACGCCGATCGTGTAGGTGAGCACCGTGCCCACGACGACCGGGTCAGGGGTATCCACCTTGCTGATCGCCAAATCCGCCGAGCCCGCTTTTTTGGCCGCCATACCCACTCCGACCGAGGCGAGCACGAGAGCGAGCGCCGCGCACAGGACAAGCAACGCTCGCAGCGCGTGTCGCTTGTGCGTCCTTTGCCTAGAGCCCAGCTGGCGGTTCATTTGCCCTCCTCGTCCTCGTTTTGCCCTTTTGCCCCTATTTGCTAAACGCAAACCAGAGCCGCCCGTCAGGCAATACTGAGGGCGCTTCGCTAGCTGACGCGCAGACCTAGAGCCCCTCGGGCTGGGTACGGCCCTCGCCGTAGTCGGGGATCTGCTGGACGGACCAGCGGTTGCCGTCTGGGTCGCTAAAGAAGACGAAGCGGCCCCAGGGGAAGTCCTCTATCTCGGAGACCTCCATCCCTCGCCCAACGAGCTCCTCCCGCGCCGCCTCGATGTCCTCGACGACGAGCTGCAGGCCCTCGAGCGAGCCAGGCTCCATCTCGGTGATCCCCTCGCCGATCGAGATCGAGCAGTCAGACCCGGACGGAGTCAGCTGCACGAAGCGCAGGCCCTCTCGCACGGTCACGTCATTGTCGACATTGAAGCCCACCCGCTCGGCATAGAACTCCTTCGCCCTGTCGACGTCGGAGACCGGCACGGGAATCAGCTCGAGCTTGAAGTCCATCGAGCGAGATTACTTGCCCATGCGCGATCTGGGCCTTGTTCATCTTCGAGCGCCGGGATGGCCTCACGCTGGTCCTGTGTCGACTGAGTAGAGGGTGCCGCCGGCCCGGACGCCTCGCCGCCGAAGGGGCGGTTGGTCTTCTCACCCGAGCGGGAACCGGAGTTGGAATGCCGGTAAAAGCCGCTGGGGCCCGGGCTGGCGGTCCGCCCTGTTCCGCTACCCGCGACGACGCGAAGCAAGCAACCAACTCGCGCCGCGCACGGGACATCGTCGGCAAGCACCCTCGCCCCTTCCTCGGTCAGGTTGCCGGCTGGTTGGCGAAGGCCTGGTAGGCGCGGCACGGTTGTCCCCGCAAGCCCGGGCAGGGAGGTAGGCCGGTCGGCACGCTCAGCCCGGGTACGACGGGGAGCAGGAGGTTCGAGGGCATGTCCTCGCCGTAGGCGATCGCGACCTGCGCGGTGCCCTGCGGCTCAGTCTCGTCGAAGGCCCAGATCGGCTGGGTGCCGTTGGGGGCGGCGATCGTCACCCGGATCCGCGAGCCGGCTCGATACGCGTGCCCCTCGTAGTAGAGCGGGATCGTCACCGGCACGAACTGATCGGGCGGCAGTGGGGAGAAGTCGGATTCACGCAGGCTCAGCACCGGTTCCAGCGGGGTGCTCTGCTCGGGGTCGAGCGCCCGCGCGGCGCCCCGGACCCAGCCGTTCTGGACAAAGGTCTCCTTGCCGTCGGGCCTCACCTCGCTGATCGTCGCCTGGAGGTCGACGTTGGGGGTCGAGGAGCGGACCCACACGTTCACGGCCCCGGCCCCGATCACGGTCGTGTTCGCGCTCAGCGGCGCGGTGAGGTAGGAGACGGCGCTTCCCGGCGGGCTCTGCGCCCATTCGTATTTGGGCATTGCCGTCCAGAGGCCACCGGTGCCGGCGCCGGTGTCGCCGCTGAAATCGGTCCTCGGCAGGGCATCGGCGTCCCAGGTGAACTCGTCGGCGTGTGAGCCGGCCGGCGGAGCGCCGCTCAAGCCGCCGCCCGGCGAGAGGTACCAAGCCCTGGCTTCGGTGCCGGGGACCGGGAGCTCGTCGAAGGACTTCTCGAAGCCGGGGTAAGGCCGGCCCGGCGAGAGGCCGCCAGCGCCGCTGTCGAAGAGCACCCGGACCGGCTTCAGTTTCTCGAAGGCGGTCAGCGCCGATTTGTAGGTCGGCTGCAGCTGGATTGGATCGAGCGGCAGCGTCATCCCCGGTATTCCCATCGCTTCCTGGAAGATCAGCGGCGCGGCGGCGCGGACCGCCGCCGAAGCGAGGAGCGGTGGCCGCTTGGCGACGTAGAGCTGCAGGAAGTCGTACCAGCGGTTGAACGTCGCCGGGTCCAGCGAGTCGACGTGCGTGCCGTTGGTGAAGGTGAACCACTTCCGCTGCGTTCCGGTGAAGCGGTCGGCGAGGTTCGCGCAGTGGCCGCCGGTCTGCTCGTCGGTCCACTGGCAGGCCATGAAGGTCGGCGCCTCGATCTCGTCGACGAAGGTGGCCGGCGCCAGCGGATCGGCGACCTCGGGTATGTAGTGGTCGTTTTCCTCGATCTTCTGGAGGAGATCCACCGCCTCGGGGTGCAGGGCCTGGTTTGCCGCGCAGGTCGCGTCGCCTTCCTGGATGCGCTGGTGGGCCCATTCCTGGCCCGAGGTCGGCGACGCCGCTTCGGCGTCGTGGACCCGTTCTTTGGCCCACTCGAGCGCGAAGCCGGTGTTGAGGATGCCGCCCGGATAGAGCGTCGTCTGGGTGCTGTCGATCACCGACAGCGGCGAGATCGCCGCCAGGCTCGGCGGCCGGGTGGCGGCGGTGAACAGCTGACTGATCCCGCCGTAGGAGATGCCCATCATCCCGACCTCGTCGTGCAGGACCCACGGCTGGCGCGCGATCGTCTCGATCACGTCATAGCCGTCGAGGCTCTGCAGCGGCTCGAAGAAGTCGAAGGCGCCGCCCGAGCAGCCGGTGCCGCGCATGTTGACGTCGACCACGGTGAACCCCATCAGGTTGGCCAGGATCGAGATCCCGTTCTCGGGCCCGGCCGGATTCGCGTACCCGTAGCCCGAGTACTCGATCAAGGTCGGCGTCGGACCGCTAGGCAGCGGCGGCAGCTGCACCCCGGGAAGCACTTTCGTCACGTCCTGCGGCGGATGGACATTGATCGCCAGCTCGATCCCGTCGCGCGTGGTCAGGTACCCATACCCGCTAGCGGGGATCGACTGGTTGTAGACGCCGGTGCTGGGCGGCGCCGACTGGGTCGTGAGGACCTGGAGCGGAGCCGACGGGGGCCCTCCGGCCACGCCGACGGTGTAGCCGCCTCCCGGCGTCACATCGCGAAAGAGAACCCCGCCGAGCTCGTTGGCGCTTTGCGTGGCGACTTCCTGCCCCTCGCCGTCGTATAGAGAGACCTGCGCCCCCGGCGAGAGCCCAGTCGCATAGACCTGCTCGACGCTCCCACGCGCCTCGAACGCAACCGCGGCCTCCACACGCACGACAACCAGCAGCAACGCGAGGAGCCCGCATCCGAGCATCCCCACCAGCGGCGCCCCGCGCCCTCTCCTCCAGCTGTCGTGCGCTTCGCCTCTACCTAAGATTCAGTATTTCTACCACGCCGCAAGAAGTTCAAAACAAAGAACCAAGCTGAGCCTCCCGCTCGCTATCCAAAAAAGTGGGTAGTACAGAGGCGTGCGGCTACGGGTCTTTCCAACCGTCGAGGCGCCGAGCCAAGCCCGGCGGGAGCTTTCTGCGCTGGCGAGCCAGGTCAACCAGCACTCACTCTCAGACATCAGGACGGTGGTCAGCGAGCTAGTGGGGATGAGCGTCGCCAATGGCGCCCGCGAGCCGATAGAGGTGTCCTTGTGCATCAAGGATCGACGTATCGAAGGGACCGTTCACGACGACGGGGCCGGAGTCCGGGCGGTCGGTCGACAAGAGAGCCCACTCGTCCTGCAAATCCTCGATGGCCTGGTCGAGGAGTGGAAAGCCGACAAACGTGAGAAGCGGATCTGGTTCCGCATGAACGTCGCGTAACTCATGCCAGCGCGTTGCAATACTCGCGAGGTGGCGGGCGGCAATGGCCATCCATCGGCGGGCACGGCGACCCTTGCAAAGGATGGGCAGCCAACAAGGGGTCGGCGGGAGATCTCGGGCACCCCTGGGTGGATCCGGGCTTCCAGCTACCTAAGCGATGCCTTCTCTCTCGCGGCAAGAGCACACGGCTCCGAACGCCGGCCGTCCGATGGGCGCCTCTTCCTCGAACACGTCACCGAGGTGGCCGGCTTGCTGCAGCGGCTCGAATTCGACGAGGAGCTGATCGCCGTGGGGCTGCTCCACGACTCGGTGGAGCGGGGCACCCTTGGAGAGCCCGAGCTGAGAGAAGAGATGGGCGACTCGATCGCGTGGCTCGTGATGGTTCTCAGCGAGGACCCGACGATCGAGTCCTTCGAGGCGCGCAAGGCTGCGCTGCGCGCGCAGGTATCCGCAGCCGGAGTGCGGGCGATAACGGTATTTGCTGTCGACAAGCTCTCCGACATCGCCGGGCTTCGTCGCGGAATCGGCGTATCGCGAGAGGCTGCCGAAGCGCGAATGGGAACCAGCGTCGCGAGCATGGCCGATCACTACCGCGAGTCGGTGCAGATGATCGCCGAGGCCAGACCGGGCTCCGCCTTTCTCTCGGCGCTCAGGCTGGAGCTGGGTCGGCTCGACTCGGTAGCAGCGTAGCCGTCTGATGTCGAGCGAGATCGAGACGTATTCGAGGGCGAGCTGGGCGACTTTGATGCCAAGTGGCCTTTTGGTCGGGTACCTCGCCGAACGATTTCCTCAGCGAAGAAGACGGAGAGGCGGTCAACTGAACATTCATCGGAAGCTGACCCAGCCACGCTAGCGAAGGAGCACGCGACAGCGCTTGAGTAGTTCCTCGAGAGTCTTGGGGCGCAAGCCACCAAGTCTCCGGCTGAGCCGCTCGTGCGAAATTGCGCGTAGCTGCTCGGGTATGGCGAAACCGTCCTCTTTGAGACCACCCTCTGAAGCCGGAATTGCCAGGTGGAGAGCATTGCCGAAATTGGTTCGCGTGAGCGGCACCGCAAGCAAGAGACCGAGACTCGTCTGGTTCAGCTGATCAGACCGAGACGATCACGAAGGGACGGGACTTGGCGTGCTCGATCTCTTCGCTCTCGGCGCGATAGGCCGAGAGGGCCGTGGGATCAGAGGCGAGCTTCTCGAACCCGGCTGCGATCTCGGCCAGCATCGCCTCCTCGTCGGCAGCGCTGACGAGCTTGGCGACCACCTCTCCAGCGGACTCACCACGGCGATATTTGATTGATCAATCAGGAATCACGCGATAGGTTCCCCGCCGAAGACGCTAAGGAAAGGATGAGGACTAGCCGATGGCCAACGAGACCTGCACGGCATTTGACGATGGTGACCTCGTCGACGGCCTCGATCGAAAAGCGCTGAGTCGCTTCATCGTCGGCGCGGACCCGAAACCGCAGAGGATGACGACATCCGAGGTGAAAGCGCTCGGCGACATTTTCGCCTCAACCTTCTTCGCCAAGAAAAGGATCCCCAAATCCGCCGAGGACATCATCGAGCGCATCAAGGCGGGGGCTCCGAAAAAAAGTCGGCTGCGGACGCAGAAGTCGTTCATCATCGGCGAGGGCAGCCAAATCGCGATGAGCGCCGATACGGCGACCGTCCCGCGAACGCTGCGTTTCCTGGTGACCCTGGGCAGCGGCCCGACCGGCCCGGACGTCTTCCTCAGCTCCGGTCATCCGAAGCTGATCGCGCCGGTTGAGGTGATGGCCTGGGACCGCAAAGCGGGCGGCTTCAACTACTACCGCTCCACCGGTCCCGGCGCCTGGATGTTCGCCGGCAACTCACGAGACGCTGTGCGCGACTCAAGCCGGGGAAAGGGGCCATTCGAGAGCCACCCGAGCGGCTCGCTGATCATGAAGGAGCTGAAGACGCCCTGGATCAACTGGCACTCGCCGGCGGCCAGCATCTTTGCCAACGTCTTCGCGGTCAAAGACACTCGGCGCGACCACGAGTGGTTTAAAAAAAAGGAGCCCGAAGGCGCGCTGGCCTTCGAGCTCGGGGCGGCACGCCCGGCGATCGAACGCTGGACGAGGGCCCGGTTCGCCTCGCTGCGCGACGGCGGTGGGACCGTCACCCGTCCCCGCCACATCATGGAGCAGGTGCTCGGCACCCCCAACCGACGCCGCTCGACCGTCAACCTGATCACGACGCACGTCCAGAACTCGGCTCTGGGGCCATCCAGCGAACTCGACCTTCCACCGACCTTCTTTGTCGACTCGGAGGGCCTCTCCGGCGTTCTTGGGCTGGACGAACCCCCTGCCTTCAGGCTCAGCGGCCAGATCTACACCAGATGCCTGACCAAATTCCAGGTCAGGATGGAGGACGGTGAGGGATTCGTTCGCAAAGGCGACACCCACTTCTGCTTCCTGGTCCCTGAGCGGGCGTTCGAGGACCAGGTCCTGCTGCGCGAAGCGGTCAAGATCGGGCTCCTCAGCAAACGGCTTGCGGCCTGCCTGCTGATGGTCGACCCTTGGAACCCGGTCTTTTCCGAACGCCGCGCCGCGCTGCTCCGCCACACCCCCCCAACGGCGCGGATCGCCAAAGGCAAAAGCTCCTTCTCGCAGGAGATGGCAACCGCAATCCTCGCCGCGGCTCAAACCGGGCCCCCGGACTCGCCGGAGGCGGAGTTCGCGCAGCGCTGGAAAGCCGGCCCCAACTTCAAAAAACCCTTCAACCGACTCCTCAACCGCTACTACAAAGCGGTCGAGGGGAAGCTCAAAACGCAGGCGGGCTTCGAGCCTTACTTCAAGCTGGCGGAGGAGCGGCGCAAAACCTTCCACGAGATGCCGATCTCCGAGTTCCCGCTGCTGCTGCCGAAAACCAACATCGAGCGGGCGCCGCGCAGGATGCGATCCGACGGCACCGTAGGGATGGGCTGAGAGATGGCGAAACTCGAGCGCTTCGATACGCCGGCGGAACTCAAAGACCGCAGCCCATCGCGGTGGAGCGACGGGGTGAAAAAAGTCTTCGCCAGCTACGTCGGTCCCCAGCGCCCTCAGTTCTACGATCCGACCGCGAGGAACACTCCAGCGGACACGCAGAAACCCATGATCGCGTGGTTCGCGTTTCCGGCGGTCGTGCGGGCCAAAGAGCCGTCGCCGCTGCGGCGCTGGCAGCTGGCCGACGGAGAGCGCCAGCTGCAGGACGAGTACTGCGAGTGGACGGTCGAGCGCAACAAAAAAGGCAAGGTCACGAAGGTCACCTTCACCAGCGAGGTGCCGGAGTACTGGGAACACCTCTTCAAAACGGACACCCAGCGGCTGCTCGCCCTGTACAGGAAATTCGTCGACCCGAGGGTCGAGTTGGCAGACCTTCGCGGCGCGGGTGGCGCCTACAGGCGCGAGAACAAATGGAACACGTCACAGCCGGGCCGCCTCGCGCACATGGTCCAGACGACCAACAACCTCGGAGCCGCCATCGATCTGGTCGCGAATGCCACCGTGCCACGAGCGAGGAGCGGCCAACCCGTGCTCGACCAGCAGGATCTGGTGCGATGCGGCCGCCTCGGCGAGCCTCTCCGCCACAGCGATCCGCAGATCGCAGCGGCGGTCAACCACGCGGCGCGGGAAGGAGCCGAGATCACGCTGGGCGACCCGATCGGCCTCTATCTCGGCCGACCGATCACGGCCGGGATGGTGACCCCGGATGGTGTCGATGCAGCCAAATTCTGGAAGATCGAGCGTGGCGACGCCCAGCACACTCTGCGTGCTCGTTTTGAGGTGCCGCCGCAAGCAAAACGAGGCTACGTGGTCGGCGACATCGAGATCGGCGGCCGCCCGATCGAATTCGGCGGTCAGGTGGCTGAGCGCTTGCGAGTCTGGGTCAGCGCCTGGATCAAGAAAGGGAGTCACAAACCGGCTGAAAAGCCGTGCGTGGGCTAGGCGACGCCGAAGACGCTGGCGCCCGGGAAAGGCTCGCCCTCGGTCGCGCGCGGCGGCACGAAGTAGACGCCGGCTGCGTAGGCGCTTAGAAGGCTCTCCATGCCGGGCGACTGGGCCTCTGGATCGCCCCCGAAGTTGACCCTGCCGAGCCACCCCTCGCCGGTGAGGATCGCGAACAGGCGATCGGGGCTGTCCTGGAAGCTGACGAAGTTGAGTCCAGCCCTGAAGCCGGGTGACCCCTCAGCCCACTCGAGGAACTCGTAGCCCTGGCGAAAGATCCGCCTGCCTCCGCCGGCCGTGGCCTCGCCGTGATGGTTGGCGCGCTGGACGTGGCTTTGCAGGACGATCGGGTCATCGACCCGCGGTGGCTCGGCGAAATGCGGGTCGTTCGGCGTCTCCCAAATCCGCGTGCCGGCGACCGGGCAAGCCGGGTCCGTTACCGGGGCCCCCGCCGCGGTGGTGGAGACGATTGGGCAGCCGCTCAGCTTGTCTCGGCCGACGATCAGCTCCTGCTCGCTGGAGTCCAGTCGCCTCCACGCGCCCAGGTCGACGGCAAGCCGCAGGAAGGCGAGGTAGGTGCCGCCGGCGCACCACTCCTCGCCGGTGCGGCTGTCGATCGCGATCGCCGCCTCACGGTCCTCACTGCGCATGTTCGAGAGGCCATCGTGGAAGTCGATCCAGCTGCGCCGGTCGGAGCGCTGGAATCCGAGGTAGAACGTTGCGAGCTCCAGGTCGCTGGCATCCCGATCGCCGAGGTCCGACAGCAGCTTCCAGGTCTCGACGACCGTGCGGTCGACCGCGAGCTTGGTGTCGCCCGTCACCTGTACACAGATCTCGGCGCCGGCCGCATCGGCGTGCGCATCCGTCGCGTACTTGAGCCCTGAGCCGGCGAGTACCGGATCCTCACCCCCTTCCCTCGCGGAGGCGAACTGGCGCCCACCCGAGAGCCCATCCAGTTTGTGCCGGGCGGCGCCAGCGAGCTCGAAGGTTTTCGGGCCGAGTCCGAGCAGCACCTGGAGGTTGTCGTCCTCGACTGGAACGGTGACCGGCTCCAGATCCGGCACGCGGCCTTGCTTCAGGTCCGCGTACAGCTGCCAGAGGTCACGGAGCCGTTCACCGACGCGCCGCGCGTCACGCTGCTCGGTCGCACGAAGCAGCATCAGCGCGAAGAACCTCCCCGGCCGTTCGCCGGGCGCGTAGTAGATCCCCTCCTGAAGGGTTCGGTCCGCCATCAAACGCGGCTGCGCTCTGCTTCCAGTTCGATGACCTTCTTACATATACCGGTGCTCCGGCACTCGATGGGGTCCGCCGCGGGTACTTCCGCGAACTCGGTCTCGCTGGCTGGCTCGGCCTCGCCGGTGGCGATCAGCGGGCCGACTTCGAGGATCTTCAGCAGCTGATAGCCACCGGTGAGCGGCTGCCTTTCGGCTCCAACGGCAACCTCGATGTCGTCGAGGAAGGCGTCGTCCTCGTCGCTCGGCCCGAGCTCGAGCCGCTGGTACAGGCCGTCCTTGCCGCGGCTCCAGCGAACCCAACCCTCGTCGATCGGGGCACCGTCGACCTGGAGGAGATGGCGGTTGAAGGGCCGCAGGTACACCCCGAGGGGGTTGGCCACGCTCAGGGCCCTGTCCGCCAAAACCGCCTCGTACGCGGCCATGGCCGTGGTCGGATCCGCATGCCGGCAAGCCAGTTGCGGGAGGCCGGCGGCGGCGAAGACCTCGTCCTTCCCGGCTCGGCGCGGGGCGCCGTCGGGACCCGGCACGACGAAGCGGCGGGCGCCGAAGAGAAGGATGTAGAGAAGGTCATCGAGCCCATTGATCGGATGCGTCATGAAGACGGCGTTCTCTGTGTTGAGGCCGCGGCGAGGATTGCGCGGCACCCCGGCGGCTTCCAGCTCTGGGTCGTTCCCATGTCCGGCCATCTCAGTCGCGAAACACCGGCGCCGGTCTCCCTCGTCGAGAGCACGTGGGTTCGACACCCCATACAGCTCGCTCCACCCCGGCTCACTCCCGAGTACGTCGGCGGCCGCGGCAAGGACCTGTTCGGGATCGTAGGTCGCGAGGGTAAGCCAGTACTCGCGAAGCTCCGTCGTCACCTGGACGCGCTTGGGTCGTGGCCGGCCGGTCGCATCCTCTCCCTCGAGCACGGCGTACTCGCAGTACTCGTTGTGGAGCATCTGCCGGCCCCGAGCGGCCCAGTCGCAGAGCGCGCGAACCCTGCCGTCATCTGCGCAGAACGTGGGCCCGAACGGATCGGCCGGCCAGGCTACCCCGCTGGTCACCCGGGGCTGCTTGAGCGCCCCCGGATCAATCTCAAAGAAGCGCGTCTGCAGATCCTGCAGAGCCTCGTAGGCCCTGAAGATCTCGAAGTTCCAACGAGCGCGCAGATCGTCACTGAGTTCTTCGACTCGCCCAGGCGCCTCGTAAGTCACTTTCCTGGAATCCCCTTCATTCAACCGCTAAGCGAATACCGAGCGACGCTAACAGCAAAAGCCAATCGGGTTAGTCTTTTCAATTGAGAATCCGCATAGCTGGAAGAAGGCTGATGAACGATCGAGCGAGCGGGAGCCGAGGGGGCCCGGCGGACGACGGGCGGCCCTCCAGCGGGATTCAGGCACCGATGCGGCGCCGCGAGATGGTGGTGCTGTCAGCGGGGGCGCTGGCGAGCGCTGCCCTTTACGCCTGTGGTGCTGACGAGGACGAGACGGCCAGATCCGTAGCGGAAGGGGCCACGACCACGCCCGACTGCGTGTTGACGCCCGGGCAGGAGGAAGGTCCCTTCTACATCGACCTGGCTCAGGTTCGACAGGACATCGTCGAGAACCGCCCCGGCGTGCCGCTCGCGCTGGCGCTGACCGTCGTCGACTCGGATACCTGCGAGCCGATCCGCGATGCTGCCGTTGACATCTGGCACTGCGACGCGCTTGGCGTCTACTCGGGCGAGACATCGGAGGGCAGCGAGGGCGAAACCTACCTGCGTGGGATCCAGCTGACCGACGGGAACGGCCTGACGGAGTTCGCGACCATCTACCCGGGTCAGTACCCGGGGCGGACGACGCACATCCACGTCAAGGTCCACATCGGCGGACGGCAGAGCGACGGCACCTACTCCGGTGGTCACGTCTCGTACACCGGTCAGCTGTTCACCTCCGATCGGCGCGACGCGGAAGTCTTCGCGCTCGCCCCCTACAACCGGAATACGGCCGAGATCACGCCGCGCAACACGGACGGCATCTTTCGGGTTCAGGGCGGCTCGAGCTCGGTGCTCGCCCTCGCCCGGGCCGGCAAGAGTCTCGAGCGGGATGGCTTTACCGCCGGAGTGACGCTGGGCGTGGATCCCGAGCGCAATGCTCGGCCGCCCGACCAAACCTAGCTTTGCAGGCGTTTCGTAAAGGGGTGGACGACCGGATTCGAACCGGCGACCGCCTGGACCACAACCAGGAGCTCTACCAGCTGAGCTACGTCCACCGCGCGGCTTTCAATCTAGCGGGCTGGCGGGCGAGGTGATTGGGCTAGGTGGGAGGCGACCAGGGACGTGAAGGCTTGGAGGCCGGGAGTCGTGCGGGCGATCAGGTCTGGCTCGGCGGCTTCGGCTTCCTCGGGGAGGGCGTGGGCGCCTGCGTCGCCGAGGACATTGCTGGCCTCCTTGACCATCTCCGGCACTGCCAGCCACGCCTCCACCAGGGCAAAGTCCGCCTCAGGGTGGAAGAGCACGCCCCAGGCGTTGCCCTTGCGGAAGGCCTGCACCTCGGTGCGCGCCGATCGCGCCAGGTGCTGGGCGCCGTCGGGCAGGTCGAAGACCTCGCCGTGCCAGTGCAGGACACTCGTCTGCGGCGCCAAGCCGCCGAGCAGCGGATCGTTGGCGTCCAGCACCTCCACCGGGGCGAAGCCCAGCTCCACCCCCTCCCCCGGCCTCACCTCGACTCCCAGCGCCCGCGCCAATAGCTGCGCTCCGAGACATATGCCCAGCAGCGGCATGTCGCGCCGCAGGGCCTCGGCGAGCCACTCGCGCTCGGTCGCCAGCTCGGGGTGCCGCTCGACTTCGTCGACGTTCATCGGCCCGCCCATGACAACTGCGCCAGCCACTACGTCGTGAGGGGGCAGGGCCTGGCCGGCCAGCGGTTTGACCGTCTGCACGTGCAGCTCGGCGCAGGCATCGAGGATGCGGTGCGGCCCCTCCCAGGGGACATGCTGGATCGCCAGCAAGGTGGGACGGTCGTCCACGCTCATCGCGACTCAGGCTAGCCGCGCTACGGTTGGGGCGATGTCCAAACGACGCGGGATCGCGCTCCTCCAGACAACACTGCCGACGTCGGCAACGGGCGCTCAGGCGAAGGGGGCAATGGCTATCGGCGCCCTCGCCGTAGGAGCTGCGGCGATCGGCGGCTTCGCGATCGGGCGGCTCAGCGTCGGCCGCCTGGCGATCGGCCGCGCCGCGATCGGGCGGCTGAAGGTCGATGAGCTCGAGATCGGCCGTCTCAACGTCCACGACGACGCCAGCCACGAGGCGTAGCCGAGATTGACCACACTGGGGTGGGGTCAAAGTCGGATGCGCGGCCTGACGGGCGCACTGGTCTGCGCCGCACTTGCCGCGAGCGCCCTGCTCGACGCCAGCTCGGCCGCCGCCGTCGGCCCCTACCCCGACCTCGGCGGCTGCTCGGTCTTCCCCGACCCGCCCGCCGGCCTCCCGGCCAACGCCGCCTCACTCCCCAATCAGGCGGCCTGGAACCAGGACATCTCCAAGGCACCCGTCGCCCGCGGCTCCGCCGCAACGATCGCCTACATCGACGCCAACGGCGGCGATCACCTCCACCCCGACTTCGGCTCACCGCGCGCCTACGGCTTCCCCTACGCGGTCGTCGGCACTGGCCAGCGCAAGCTGCCGATCCGCTACACCGCCTACGGCGATGAGAGCGACCCCGGTCCCTTCCCGATCCCCTCGGGCGCCCCGGTGGAGGGAGGCAAGAGCAGCGACGGCGACCGCCACGTGCTCGTCATTGACCGCTCGATCTGCACGCTCTACGAGCTCTACCGTGCTTTCTTCAAAGGCGGTGGGGGTGCCCACTGGAATGCCGACTCGGGCACGCGCTGGGACCTGCGCTCCACCGGCCTGCGTCCTGACTCATGGACCTCGGCCGACGCCGCCGGGCTGCCGATCTTCCCCGGCCTCGTCCGCTACGACGAGGTCGCTGCCGGCCGGGTCGACCACGCGATCCGCGTCACCTTCGAGAGCACTCGCGATGCCTGGGTCCACCCCGCCTCGCACTGCGCCGGCGACACCTCTAACGCGAACGCACCGGCGATGGGCACGCGCTTGCGGCTCAAGCCAAGCTACGGCCTCGGCGGCTTCAGCGGCGGCGCCCGCGTGATCGCCGAAGCGCTGAAGCGCTACGGGATGATCGTCGCCGACAACGGCTCCAACTGGTTCTTCAGCGGCACCAGCGACCGCCGCTGGGACGACGAGAACCTCAACCAGCTGAAGCGCATCCCCGGCGCTGCCTTCCAGGTGGTGAAGAGCGCGGCGCGCACCCACGTCTGCTGAGCGGCCCGGGTGCATCAAATATTCCCCCTGGCGGGAGGAATATTTGATGCACCCGGGGGTTAGGAGTCGGCGCTGAGTCGCACGTGGTGAAAGCCCGTTTCCAGCCGCGCGCGCAGCTCGACCACGGCATCGTCCGCCGCGACTCCCTCGCCGCTGACCAGAACGACCTCAGTCGCCGGATAGCTCTGCAGCTGGTCTTCGACTGCCTGCACAAGGTCCTCGTCGCCAACCCGCGCCTCGGCCGCGACCCCGGCCTTGGCCAAGGCGGCAACGGTGACCACGAGGCGTTGCTGCGCCTGGCGACGGGCGCCCTCGATGTCGGAGGCCCAGCGATCGAGGAAGCCAATCCGCGCCGGCGCGAGCACCCGCACCTCCTCGCCCTCGCCCGGCTCGCCGATGTCCGCGACGCGGGTGATGCGGGCCACGTCAGCCGGGTCCTCCACGCCCGCAGCGGCGACGATCAACACGTGCCGTCCCGCCACCGAGCCAGGGGCCGCGCCGATCGGCCCAGAGGGTCGCTGCCGCGCCGCGACCACAAGCAGGCCAAGCACGGCGAGAGCGCCAAGCGCCATGCCAAGCGCCGGTCCGACAAGCAGGAAGCCGGCGATGATCGGCACCGCCAGTGCCGCGACGATCAGGGGCAGCTTCCAGGGCGCCATCACACAAGGTTGCCAGCCCGTGCACACCGCGCAAGCCGCGGGCATTGCGGCGAGACGATTCGTCCCGCCGCCCCCGCCCTAGGCTCGTCGCGTCCCGAGCCGCGGCAGCAGGAGCATCGCCAAGCCAATCAGGATGACGATGATCCCCAAGATGTAGTTGACGAGGATCGCCAGGACGATCCCGATGATGATCAACAGAATTGATAGCTCCATGCCGCCAGAGTTACCCGACGGTTGAAACCGTCAAACCGGCGCCAGTTTCAGCCGCGCGTGCCGCCGCCACTGCCGTCGGGCGACCAGCCCGGGCCGCGGAAGACGTAGCCGAAGCGCTCACGCCAGCTCTTCGCCGCCCGCACGTCGCGTGCCAGGGCGGCGAACTCATGGAAGGCGACGCGGGTCGGGCGGAAGCTGCGGATGTTCTGCGTGAGGCCGTAGCGCGGCCGCACGGTCTCGCCCTGGAAGCTGCCGAAGATGCGGTCCCAGATGATCAGGATGCCGCCGTAGTTGCGGTCGAGGTAAACCTCGTTGGCGCCGTGGTGCACGCGGTGATGGGAAGGGGTGTTGAAGAAGAACTCGATCGGCGCCGGCAGCTTCTTCACCCGCTCGGTGTGGATCCAGAACTGGTAGATGAGGCTGATCGCCAGCTGGGTGAGGATCATCCACGGCGCGAAGCCGACCAGCGCCAGCGGCGCCCAGAAGGGCAGCGCCGTCATCGGCGTCCAGGTCTGGCGCAGCGCGGTCGAGAGGTTGTAGTGCTGGGAGGAGTGGTGGACGACGTGGCTCGCCCAGAAGACGCGCACCTCGTGGTGGACGCGGTGGAACCAGTAGTAGGCGAGGTCGTCGGCGAAAAAGAGCAGCACGTAGGTCCACCACGCGTCGGCCGGCATGCGCAGCGGCGTCAGCTCGTAGAGCCCCGCGTAGGCGACCAGGACGACGAACTTCCAGAGCGCGTTGATGACGACGTTGCCACCGCCCATCGACAGGCTGGTGCGCGTGTCGCGCGACTCGTAGCCGACCAGATCGTCGTCGCGCAGGTACTTGAAGGAGAGCAGCTCGGCGACGAGCAGCAGCACGAATGCCGGGATCGCGTAGTAGAGAACCTCTGCCACGCTGAGAATCTAGCGGGCGGCTCCGTGTCCTCCGCCGCTAGCGGGCCCGGCCGACGAGAAAGACGCCGGCGATGCAGCCGGTGACCAGCAGGGCCAGGGCGATATCCGCTCTGCGCTCGGTGCTCGTCCTCATGCTCTAGAAACACGCGAGAGTCCAAAACGATTCTGGGCGGCAGCGAATGCGCGGGTAGTCTTTACCGAACTTGTGAAATTTACTATGGAGAACCGGGTCGCCAGCACGGACGATCTCCGACGTGTGTGACAACCTCGGCAGGAACCTTCGGCATGCCCGGGAACGGCGCAAGATGACGCAGGAGGAAGTCGGCCAGGAGAGCGGCGTCCACCCGACCGAGGTCTCGAGGATCGAGTCGGGCAAGCGCGACCCCCAGGTCTCGACCGTCGAACGCCTCGCCAAAGCGGTCGGCGTCAGCGCCAGCGACCTGCTGCGCAAGTAGGGCCGGCGGCCTACGGCCAAACACCCAGCTCTCCGTTATCTCCTACCACCTCAAGTCGCTGAAGAAATGGCGCGTCCTCAAGCGCGTCCGCAAGCGCCAGATCCGCGGCGCGGTCGAAACCCACTACCACTTCACCGACGCCTTCCGCTGCTAGGCGCAGCCGAGCTGCCTTCGCCCCCACGAGCTTCTGCAACCGCATTGGGATGCGAAATTTGGAGGACAAACCGGCTTCGGGGGATAAGCCGGTTACCCTATGAAGGTCTCGGTCGCAGGTTTCCCGACGCGGCCGGCACAAGTACGGAAGGAGCTTCGATGGCAATCGTGGATCGCAAGGCCAAGTCGCACAG
Source organism: uncultured Solirubrobacterales bacterium (assembly GCA_963715455.1). GTDB lineage: Bacteria > Actinomycetota > Thermoleophilia > Solirubrobacterales > 70-9 > VRUE01. The sequence goes on from OY970245.1 coordinate 2,227,086, forward strand.
CGCACGATCCGCTCAGCAGCAGACGGATCAGTCCTTCGCTGAAATAGACGCGAAGAAGTTCGCCCGTGCGCGCCGGGATCCCAAGGTCGAGCACCTCCTGGATGCTGCCGATCGTCACATCGAGACCCTGCGCAGCGAAGGCCGCATCGACTAGATAGGCAGGTAGAGGCGCGCCGGCCGGCCGTCGGAGCGCTCCTTGCTCTTGCGGAAATGCCAGGGCGCGCCCCGCCACATGGTCGAGACCCGCTCGTCGTAGGGGTCGACTGCAAAGGCGACCAGGCCGCTGTTGCGCTTTGCCTCGCGTGCCAGCCCGAGGGCGGTGAGCATCAGCTGCGAGCCGGGGATCTCACTCTCCCGGTGCCTTGCCACCCAGGAGACCAGGAAGGCGGGAACCTGCTGGCGCTGGAGGCGGCGCGGAACGGAGAGTCTCTTGCGACCGCCGCCGGTCAGGTCGACGCTGCCGAAGCAGGTGGCGATGAACCCCTCGACCCGATCCTCGCCGACCAGGACGCGAGTGCGAGTCAGCGGATCGTTGTCGATGGCGTCCTCGCGGAGCCATCGCGCAGCCTCGATGCCGGCCGAGTGGGAGAGCGACTCGAACGCCTGAACCTTCGCGAGCAGATCGGCGTCCGCCTCGGCCTCCCGGTCGAGCAGGACCCACCGGCCACGCGAATCGGTGGTCAGCGTCGCATCGAGCAGGGCGCTGCGCGCCAGAGGCGACATCAGTCCTCCTCCTCATCCGACTCGGTGGGACGCCACAAATCCGTGTCCACCGGCAGGAACAGGCGGTAACGGCCCAGGTACGGCTGCACCAGGATCACCTCCTGCTCGGCCCACTCGAGCCCCAAGTCATTCCACGCCATCGACCCCATCCCGGCAGGCGGTTCGGTCAGCCAAACGATGCGCACCTCCATTTCGCCGGGCCGCATCTCGAGACCGTCCCGCACCCGGTCCTCGAGGTCGAGTGCAGCTTCACTGGGATCCGTACGCTCGTTCCAGCGAGCATCGCTACTCGTCTCCAACCAGAAGCGGGGAAATTCCTGCGCCGCGCGCTCCTGGGCATAGAGGCGATTCACCTTGTAGTCGCGTTTGCTGGCGCGGCGCAGGCGGCTCGAGCCGTGTTCCTCGATCCAGGCCCGCTTGTCCTGCTCGAACTGCTCGCGGCGTTCGCTGCGACCACGCTCCGCCGCCTCGTGCTCGGTCAGGTCGCCGGTCGCCTCCGCCATCCAGCGCTCAGCCCCCTCGATGAACTCGACCGGATCCTCGGTCGGCTTGTCGAGAACCGGGTAGCCCGGCGTCGTCGTCCACGCCCTCTGCACGGCGCGAGCGCGGCGGCGAAGCTCTGCGTTAGGAAGGTCACGCAGCTCGAACGTGATCTTCCACATCTTGGGCTGCTCGATCCCCTCCTCGTCGAGACTCTGTTCGATGTAGGCGTCGGCGATTTCGTACCGGAATTGGTACGCAACCACGCGCGGCTCGCCTTCGGGCTCGGCTAGAACCATCTTGTTTCCCTTCTGCTCCCCAGAGAACCGGACCCGGATCTCACAGGTATTTGGGCCGTGGAACTCCACAACCCACAACGGGACTCCCGTCGTCTCGGTAAAAGTAGCGCACTGGTCAGATGGCGGAGGGCAAAACCGCGATCAGGCCAGGGCTGAGCTAATCGTCGTTCGCGGCGCGGAGCTTGTCCTGGGCCAAGGCCGTCGCGTCGAATACTTCGCTCGGCTCGGGCACGTCGATCTCGGGGACGAAGTCGAAGTCGAAGAAATCCATGCGCATGTCGATGGTCAAGGAACCCTCGCCTCCTTCCCGTGGCTCGGACTTGACGAAACGCATGCGTCGCACCAGTCCGTTGGCGTCGATCCACGCCTCGACCCGCAGAGGAGTGCCTTTCTCTTCGGCATACGAGGCGAGATCCTCGGCGCCTTCCTCCCGTAGGCGCTCGACGGTCTCGGAGACGCCGACCGTGCCGCGGTAGCGCGTCGTTGGCACGCCGCGCACGTCCTCGTCGCCAAGCTTCTGCACGTCACCGGTCGCCGCTTCCAGGAGTTCCAGTTCCCCCATCGCGTCGCCGTCGGCGGGGAGCGGTGTGTCCAGCCCTTGCACGAACGACGAAAAATCGAGCGCCATCCACTCGCGCCCGCCCGGCAGTGAGCCGAACTGGCTCGAACGCATATACATGACGGCTCCGTCGCCAACGACTTCCATCTCCACCGAATCCCCTGACCCGGAGCGTGGGACCGTAAGGACCGCTTGACTGCGATCCGTCTCGGCGTCGAAGACCATCTCGCCCGTGATCGTGAACGACTCCGACGGCACCGACGAGGAGACGACCGACCGCATCGCGGCCCGCCCGCCCGGTTCGCGCTGCGTCCTCTCGGCCGCCTCGGCTATCGCATTCAGCGGTCCATCGCTGTCGTCGTCACCCCCCTGCTGCCAGGCAAACACGGCAAGGGCGGCAATCAGGACTGCCAACCCGATCACGGCCTGCCAGAGGCGCCGACGGCTCGACGGCTCGCTGTCGGGCCCGGATGTCGTCGAGTCCTTCAGAGTCCCAAAAGGTATCGGTTGGGTACCGACCTACGGTGGTCAGCGCCCCAGGCTGGATTCGAACCAGCGACCATCGGCTTAGAAGGCCGGTGCTCTGTCCTCTGAGCTACTGGGGCGGGTCCGCCTAGGTTAGGCGCTGGCAAGCGGGCTTGGCGTAGGATCGGCGGCATGCCGAGCGTCGATGCAGCGGGGACAGAGCTGCACTACCTGCGCGCCGGGGAAGGCGAGCCGCTGCTGCTCATCCAGGGAATGAGCGCCACGCACCTTGCCTGGGGCCGGCCCTTCCTCGACGAGCTCGAGCGCAGCTTCGAGACGATCGTCTTCGACAACCGCGGCATGGGCCTCTCGGGCCCGGCCGAGCTGCCTTTCACGACCGCCGACATGGCCGCCGACACACTCGGCCTGATGGATGCTCTCGAACTGGAGACGGCGCACGTGGTCGGCATCTCGATGGGCGGCATGATCGCCCAGGAGCTGGCCCTCGCCCACCCCGAGCGGATCCGCACGCTGACGATCGGCGCCAGCTACTGCGGCGGTCCGCAGGGGACGCTGATGGCGCCCGAGGACCTGCAGATGCTCGGCGAGGCCTACGCCTCCGGTGAGCGTGAGCGGGTCTTCCGAGCGATGTGGGAGATCAATCTCTCCCCCGGCTTTCGCGCCGACGACTCACGCTTCGCCGCCTTCACCGAGATGGGCTCGGCACTGCCCGCGCCGCAGCCGGTCGTGCTGCAGCAGATGCGCGCCTGCGGCGCCCATGACACGCACGAGCGCCTCGGCCAGATCGCCCTGCCGACGCTGGTCGTCCACGGCGACGTCGATCGCCTGCTCGGCTACAACAACGGCCGGGAGATCGCCGCGCTGATCCCCGACGCCCAGCTCGAGACGCTCAGCGGCGTCGGCCACATGTTCTGGTGGGAGCAGCCACAGCGCTCGGCTGAGCTGATCCGCGAACACGCCCTGGCACTGGTCTGAGCGCGGCCTTCCTCCCCGCGGGCACGCTCAGGCCGCGCCGAGGTTGGCGCAGCCAGCCGGATCGAGCTTGCCGTTGACTTTGAAGACGTAGTCGGGCTGCGGGGTGATGTCGGGCTCTTCGACCTCGACTTCCAGCGCGGGGTCAGATTTGACCCAAGCGTAGATCGGATACCAGTAGGGCGAGTCGGCCGAGTCCTGCGTGTACTGACTGAGCACTAGGTAGTCGTAGTCGCCTTCGTTGAGCAGGCGGCGGAACTGGCGGCAGCTGGTCGCCAGGCGGTAGGTGCCGTCGGGGCCCTCGACGCCGATGTACTGGACGTAGTTGTCGAGGTTGCGGCCGTAGAAGCCGTACTGGCCGAAGAAGATCTCGCCCGAGCCGGCGATCGCGATGCGCTTGTCGCTGAGGTTGTGGGCGAAGGCGAAAGCGTCCTGCGGCCCGCCTTCCTGCAGGAAGGGAGTCGTGCGCGTGTAGTGGTGCTTGTAGTACTGCACCTCCTGGGCGCGGCCGAGGACGATGGCGAGCAGCAGGATGCTCGCCCCGGCCAGAGCGACGATTCCCCGGCTCGCCATGCGCCGCCCACGCAGCATCGTCAACGCTGCCGGCGCCCAGACCAGCGCCAGGGTGAGGAAGACGGTGCCGACGATGTAGCCGGGGTACCAGCGCGGTGTGGTCAGCACGCCGATCGCGAAGACCCCGGTGAGGAAGAGCAACGTCTGCCAGGCGCGGCTGTCGGGCGCCCGCAGCGGACGCGCGATCGGCAGGAGGACCAGCGCCAGGAGGAGGCCGGGCATCAGATAGCGGGTGTTGGTGAAGAAGCCGGTCGGCGAGCCCTCCTGGCCGGCGGCGGTGAGCGGCGTGAAGAGGTAGACGACCGCCGTGAGCAGCGCCGCTCCCGCCACCACGCGGAGGATCTTGTTGCGCGAACGGAAGACGATGTAGAGGGCGGCGGCCGCGGCCATGATCAGGATCAGCGGCCAGAGCGGCCCGAGCGCGTTCTCCAGCTGCGGGAAGAACCACTTGCGGTAGATCGTCGGCTCCCCGAGGTAGTGGGCGACGGCAAAGCGCGGCCGCGGGTCGAGCGGCATCTGGTCGGGGCGCGGCAGGTGCAGCGGCCCCCAGCCGATCTGCGGGATCGGGTTGCCGCCCGTGTGGATCGCCGCCCGCACATACCAGTAGCCGCCGACTACGAAGGCCGGGATGCCGATCGCCGCGGCGGTCATCCAGCGTCGCCCGGCACCGCTGACGATCACCATGCCGAGCGCGATCGCGCCAACCGGCGCCAACAGCGGCAACTTCACCGAGATCGCCAAGCCGGCGGCGATGCCGGCGAGGATCAGCGGTCCCTTGTCGAGCAGCGGCGCGCCGCTCTCCGGCGTGTCCTGCACCGCTCCCTCGCTCGGCGCGCGGCGCTGGTGGCCGTTGATCAGAAAGGCGACAAAGGCGAGCAGGAAGGCAAGGCCCATGATGTCGTTGCGCCCCTCACCCGGCTGCGTCTCGATCATCACCCCGGCCGCGAAGACCAGCGCCCCGGCGACCAGCGTCGCCGGCCCCACCTTGTAGGGACGGCCGACGCACCAGGCGGCGAGCAGGGCGATCGCCAGCCAGATCAGATTGATCAGCGGCGAGAGCCAGTCGGTCTTGAAGAGCACGATGCCGGCCGCGTTGACCAGCTCGGCGCTGCCCGGGTAGAACCAGGCGGCGAGCCGCAGCGGGTCAGTGAAATGCAGGTGGACGATCGAGGCGTCCTGGGCGATGCGGCCCGAGAAAGGCATGTGGTACCAGGTCGTGTCGCCGCCGAACATGCCGAAGTCGAGGCTCTGCAGCGAGGGGAAGGTCCACTCGGCGACCACCCAGGAGGCGACGCCGAGGGCGATCACCAGGGCCACCGCCTGCACCTGCGGCGCCGGCACTTCGCGGGACTTCGCCGGCGCCCGCCACCAGCCGAGCAGCGCCGCGCCGAGGCCGGTAGCGATGCAGCCGACGATCGTCCAGCCGACCGTCAGGATGCTCAGCGTGCCCAGCGCCTGCAGGGCTCCGATCAGCAGCGCCGAGGCGATCGTCGCGTCGGCGAGTCGGGCCAGCGCCCCGGAGAACTCGGGGACGATCCAGCGCCGCAGCCAGTAGCCACCGAGGGCGAGGGCGCTGACGATGCCGATCGTCGCCAGGCAGCCGCCGATGTAGGAGCCGAAGGAGGGCGTCACGAGCGCGGGATGCTATTCGCCGCGCCGGGCGGGGAGCGCGCTAGGACGCCGCCGCGGGAATGCGACAGGAGACGCCGGTGCCGGTGAGGCCGCAGTAGCCGTTCGGCACCTTGTGCAGGTACTGCTGGTGGTAGTCCTCGGCGTAGTAGAAGGGAGCGGCGGGCTCGACCTCAGTCGTCACCGGGTCATGCCCGGCGGCGCGCAGTGCCTCGTCGTAGGCCTGCCTGGCCATTTCCGCCGTCTGCTTCTGGGCGTCGTTGGTGAAGTAGATCCCCGAGCGGTACTGCGTACCGACGTCGTTGCCCTGGCGCATCCCCTGCGTCGGGTCGTGCTCCTCGAAGAAGACCTTAAGCAGATCCGCGTAGGAGACCTTGTTCGAGTCGAAGGCGACCAGCACCGCCTCGGCGTGGCCGGTCTTGCCGCTGCAGACCTCCTCGTAGGTCGGGTTCGGCGTGGTTCCGTTCATGTAGCCGGCCGCGGTCGTGTAGACGCCGTCGATCGTCCAGAAGAGCCGCTCCGCCCCCCAGAAGCAACCGAGCGCGAAGTAGGCGACCTCGGTGCCCGCGGGAAAGGGCGGCTGCAGGGGCGTGCCCAGCACGGCGTGCTCCTTCGGCACGGCGAAGACCGGCTCGCTGCGGCCCGGCAGGGCCTCCTCGGGCGCCGGCATCCGCGTCTTCTCCGGGTTGAGCATCGTCATCAGCTTGCCGAGTCGGTCCATCTGCGCGTCTCCTTTTGCTCGCAATGACCTTAGCGAGCGGATAGCGTGCGCCCCATCGGCTGCTTCGTCGCACTCTTCGCCCTGATCTCGCCGCGCCTGGCGCTCTTCGTGCTCTGGCTGTTCAGCGACCTGCTGAGCCGCGCCTTCGACGACTGGATCGTCCCCCTGCTCGGCTTCTTCCTGCTGCCCTGGACGACGCTCGCCTACGCGGTCATGTGGAGCGCCGGGAGCAACGGCGTCGAGGGCTTCGAGTGGTTCCTCGTCATCCTCGCCTTCGTCTTCGACCTCGGCTCCTACGCCGGTGGCCGACGGCAGCGCGACTGAGTGGAGCGGCGACTAGTAGAGGGTGGCGTCGTCGGGAACCGGGTAGGCAACCCGTACGTGCGACTTGGAGACGACCATGAAGGGTCTTTTGTCCACGTCACCGCCCATCAGTGATGAGACTTCGGCATTGACCAGCGGGATGAACATGATGTCCACCCGGTTGAGCGAATCCGAGAAGCGGCTCTGGTAGCCCTCCGGGGGCAGCGTCACATCGCCGACGATGCGCTGCCGATCGGTTTCGAACTGCACCCGTTCGACGCGCCGCTCTTTCTGGGTGGCCTCCATATTCACACGCAACTATCGGCACCCTCGCCGGTCTGCCTGAGGGACACCCGTCCAGGGGACATAAACCCGAGGTATCTGCCCCCTTTTTTTGGCTCCTCAGCTGCCGTTCCCTTTGCCGGCCGGCAGCAGGATCGCCACCACCAGGGCCACCGCGCCCGCCGTCAACCCCGCCGTGGTGATGCTCAACTGCAGCTGATCGGAGCTGCCCTCGGCCAGCACCCAGAGCGCAACCGCCTCGCTGAGCACGAGCGCCAGCAGCGTGGCGGCCGCGTAGACGAAGCCCACGACCCTGGCTCGCAGCGGATCGCGGAAGAGCAGCTTCAGCGGCGCCGGCAGCCCGCGACCAGGCGCGAAGTAGCGCAGCTCGATCGCCAGGGCGAGGATGACGATCGGGATGATCTGGGCGATCGCTTCGTAGTAGACGATGCTGGCGTGCCCATCGACGAGCACCAGCGCTACGAGGAAGGCGATCGCCGGCAGCCCGAAGGCCAGCGTGGCTAGCGAGACCCCGAGCCACCTCAAGCCGGACGCCCGAGCACCGTCCACAGTGTCTTTGACGCCTTGCGTCATTCCGTCACCCGGGACGACTCCGCCTGTCGCGCGAACCAGTAGCCGAGTGCCTGCACACCCTGGCGCTGGGTCTCCCCCGCCGCCAAGCCCGCCAAGCGGGCCCTCGCCACGCATCATCAGCAGCTTGAACTTCTCACCGCCGCTGGTGCGGAGCTTGAGGGCAACGCTGGCCTTGCCAATGATCGCCGCGCCGATTTCGGGCCAGCCACCGCCGCCGCCCTCAGCGCGGACATCGGCGATCCGCTCCGGCGGCAACGAGATCGGCTCTCCGTGTGGCTCGAACTTGCGGGGCACCCCCTGCACGATCAGCCGGTCATCGGTGACGACGATGCCCATAGCTCCAATGCTATGTCGAAGGATCGGGGCGCCCGGATTTGAACCGGGGACCTCCGCCACCCAAAGGCGGCGCGCTACCAGGCTGCGCCACGCCCCGAGGCGCTCAGTGTAGAGCGGGCGGGGGAAGCTACCTGGGCTCGGCGTCCGGCAACCGCTAGGTTTCGCCGCCATGGCCGAGGTGCTGCCCCTCAACGCCCTGCACTATGACCTCAATACGGTTGGGTCGCTGCAAGACGTCGTCGCTCCCCCCTACGACGTGATCGACACGACGATGCGGGCCGAGCTGTTGGCGCGCTCGCCCTACAACGCGGTCGCCGTCGACCTGCCCAAGCCTTACGGCGAGACCGGGCCGCAGTCCGCCGGCGAGAGCGACCCTTATGCCGGCGCCGCCCAGGCGATCGAGGAGTGGAAGCGGGCCGGCGCCCTCGCCGAGGACGCCGAGCCGGCGATCTGGGCGATGGAGCAGGACTACACCGGCCCCGACGGGTCGAGCCACACGCGCCACGGCATCCTTGCCCGCGTGCGGGTCGAGGACTTCGCCAGCGGCACGATCCTCCCCCACGAGCGCACCCTGCCCGGGCCCAAGCAGGACCGGCTCGAACTGATGCGCGCGACCAAGCTCAACCTCTCGCCGATCTTCTCGCTGAGCACCGTCGATCCCTGGCCCGTCGTCGCCCCGCATGCCGAGGGCACGCCGCCCTGGGGCGAGGCGACCGACGCCGGCGGCACGGTGACGCGCATCTGGCGGATACCCGCGGTCAACGAGGAGATCACCGCGCTACTCGCTGACGCCCAGCTGCTGATCGCCGACGGCCACCACCGCTACGAGACGGCGATCGCCTACCGCGACGAGATCGGCGGCGAGGGCGACCACAACTACACGCTGATGGCGCTCACTGGCCTCGACGACCCGGGCCTCTCGATCTACCCCACCCACCGCCTGCTCTCCGGCCTCGCCGGCGACCCCGAGCGCCAGCAGCGCCTCGGCGAGGGCCTGCGCGAGACCTTCGACGTCAGCGAGGTGGAGACCGACGACATCGACCCGCTCGGCGAGCAGGGCGTCGGCGTCTTCGGCCTCTACGACTCCCACCACAAACGCGCCTTCCGCCTGCGCCTCAAGGACGCGGCCATCGCCGCTCTTGACCGCCAGCTCGAGGGTATGCCCGAGGCCTACCGCCGCCTCGACGCGGCGGTCCTTGAGACCCTCGTGCTCAAGGGCATCGCCGGCCTCTCCGAAGACGACATCCTCGCCAAGCGCGGCATCGGCTACGCGAAGAGCATCGAGGACTCACTGCGCCTGCTCGACGAGGGCGCCTACGACGTTGCCTTCATCCTGCGCCCGATCCCGGTCCAGCAGACGAAGGAAATCTGCGAAAGCGACGCCAACATGCCGCCCAAGTCGACTTACTTCTTCCCCAAGGTGCTGACCGGGTTGGTCTTCAACCCGCTTGGCTGAAGGTGCGCCGCGACGCGGCGTAGGATCGGACCGTGGTCAAGATCTACACCAAGAAGGGCGACGACGGCTCGACCTCGCTTTGGTACGGCGGCCGCGTGCCCAAGCACCACGGCCGCACCGAGGCCTACGGGTCCCTCGACGAGGCCTGCTCCCAGCTCGGCGTCGCCCGTGCCCTCTGCGATGCCGGTGAGGCGGAGCTGGCCGCCGACATCCTCCATCTACAGGACGGCCTCTTCGTCGCCGGCGCTGAGCTGGCGACCGCACCGGAAGCGGCCGAGCGACTCGAAGACGGCATCAGCCGCACCACCGAGGCGATGGTCGCCGAGCTCGAGCAGCGCATCGACCGCTACATGAGCGAGGTCGAGCTACCGCCGCAGTTCGTCATCCCCGGCGGCAACCAGCTCTCCGCCCAGCTCGACATCGCCCGCACGGTGATCCGCCGCGCGGAGCGCCATATCTCGGCGCTGGCCGAGGCCGGCGAGCTGGCCTCGGAGACGGTGATCCACTTCGTCAACCGCGCCTCCGACCTCGCCTACGCGATGGCCCGCTTCGCCGACGTCGATGACCCGGCGCTCTTCAAGGGTCGCGGCAAGACCTGAGCAATGAAGGTCGTCGCCCGTCGTCAGGAAGGCTTCGCCCACCGGGTCGAGATCGAAGACGGCGTCCACACGCTGATCGTCGACGAGCCGCTGACGAACGGGGGAACCGACACCGGCCCCTCCCCCACGCGCCTCGTCGCTGCCGGCCTGGCCAGCTGCGTAGCCGTGACGGTCGAGATGTACGCCGAGCTCAAGGGCTGGTCGGTGGGTGCCGTCGAGGTCGACGTGGATGTCACCTACGAGGGCTACGTACCGCGCGCCTTCGCCGTCACCCTGCGCCTGCCGGCGGAGCTGAGTGACGAACAGCGCGAACGACTGCTGACCATCGCCGGTAAGTGCCCGGTGCACAAGATCCTCGCCGGCGAGAGCGCCGTGACGGTCACCGACCAGGTCGAGCCGCTCTGATGGACCTGGGCCTCGCGGGACGCGCCTGCCTCGTCACCGGCGCCAGCCGCGGAATCGGCCGCGAGACGGCCAAGCTGCTCTGCGCCGAGGGGGCCAGCGTGCTGCTCGTCGCACGCAATGCCGAGCGGCTCGCGACGGCGGTCGTGGAGGCATCCGCCGCCGGGGCGGGGAGCGGCGGACAGGCCGCGAGCCTCGCGCTGGACATCACCATCGCGGACGCCGGCGAGCGCATGCTGGCCGCAGCAAGCGAGCACTTCGGCCAACTCGACGTGCTGGTCAACAACGCCGGCGTCGCCCAGTGGCGGGACCTCGACGAGGTGCCCGACGAGGACTGGCGCGCCCAGTACGAGCTCAACGTGATGGCGCCGCTGCGCGCGATGCGCGCCACCATCCCGGCGATGGCCGAGCGCGGCTGGGGCCGCGTGGTCAACGTCTGCTCGACCGCCGGCAAGCGTCCCTCGGCGGCGATGCCCGAGTACTCGGTGGCCAAGGCGGCTGAGCTCTCGCTCTCGCGGCTCTTCGCCGACCGCTACGCGCAGAGCGGCGTGCTCGTCAACGCGATCTGCCCCGGCCCGGTCGAATCGGAGATGTGGATGGAGCCCGGCGGCCTGCTCGACCAGTCGCAGGAGATGAGCGGCGCCGCGAGCCGCGAGGAGGCGCTCGCCACCGCCGGCTCCAAGCGCCCGATCGGCCGCCTCGCCGACTCAGCCGAGATCGCCGCCGCGATCGTCTTCCTCTGCTCCGAGCGCGCCTCCTACGTCAGCGGCGCCGCCTGGTCAGTGGACGGCGGCACAGTGCAAGTGATCATTTGAGGGTGTGGCGACTTTTACGTCTATATGACGGATAAGTCGCCACAGGAAACCGAGGCAGCCGTTTTGCTGCCGCTCTACGGCTGGCCTGATGAGCCCGGCCTGATCTTCACCGAGCGGCGCGCCGACATGCGCCGCCACGCCGGCGAGATCTCTTTCCCCGGCGGCCGCCGCGACCTCGAGGACGCCGACCTGAGCGCCACGGCGCTGCGCGAGGCGCAGGAGGAGATCGGCCTCGACCCGGCCCGGGTCGAGCTGGGCGAGAGCCTGACGCCGACGAGGACTTTCGTCACTAGCTACCTGATCCACCCCTTCGTCGGTCACATCCCGCACCCCGGCGAGCTTGCCCTCGAGCCCAACCCGGCCGAGGTCGAGACAGTGCTCAGCTTCTCCCTCGACGCCCTGCGCGAGAGCTACGCGATGCGCCGCCTGGTGCGGCGCGGCGTGCCGATCCACACGCCGACCTACGAGATCGAAGGCCAGCTCATCTGGGGCGCCACCGCGCGAATTCTCGGCGATTTCCTAGGACGGGTCTAAGACGGCGTAACCAAGCCTGGCTAGGACGCAGGGAGGTTGGCAAGGGGAGCGCACATCAGTGCGTGACCCGCAGACAGCCGACTGAGGACACCGCCAGGCGCCGGTTACGACGTCTTAGACGGTTGCGGGACGATGCGGATGTATGGGCGCGGCTCCTCCCAGCCATCGGGGTAGGTCTCCTTCGCTTCATCGTTGGAGACCGAGCCGGCAATGATCACGTCGTCGCCGTCCTGCCACTGGGCCGGCGTGGCGACTTTGTGCTTGGCGGTCAGCTGCAGCGAGTCGATCACGCGCAGCACCTCGTCGAAATTACGCCCGGTGGTCATCGGGTAGACGAGGATCAGTTTGACTTTCTTGTCAGGGCCGATGACGAAGACGTTGCGCACGGTCTGGTTGTCGGCTGGCGTACGCTCGCCCGGATCGCCGGAGACCTCCGCCGGCAGCATCCCGTAGGCCTTCGAGACCTCGTAGTCGGCGTCGCTGATGATCGGGTAGTTGGGCGCCGTGCCCTGGGTGTCCTCGATGTCCCTGGCCCAGTCCTCGTGCTTGTCGAGCGGGTCGACCGAGAGGCCGATGATCTTCACGTTGCGCTTGGCGAACTCGGGCTCGATGCTCGCCATGTAGCCGAGCTCGGTCGTGCAGACCGGCGTGAAGTCCTTGGGGTGCGAGAAGAGCACCGCCCACGAGTCGCCGATCCAGTCGTGGAACTTGATCCGGCCCTCGGTCGTCTCGGCCTCGAAATCAGGTGCTACGTCACCAAGCTTCAGCGCCATCGGCCCGCTCCTTTCGTCGCAAATCTGGCAATTCCGTCAATCCTTATCGGAGTCTAGAGAGATGCGATCACCGCCTCGCTGGTGTAACGCTTTGCGGCCTTATACGGCGAACAAAGCGTTACACCCGGGGGGAGCGCGTGATCTCCACCGGGATCTGCCAGGTCTGCGCAGCCGCTTCGACGATCGCTGCGCCCCCCGCGAGCAGCTCGGCATCGATGGTGCCGAAGGCCTCGTAGACGAAGCGCCTCACCGGCGTTTCAACCAGGCGTTCGAGCAAGCGCTCCAGCCGCGGCCCATGGATCGCGGCGAGGTTTTCCGCCGAGCCGCTGGCCGAGCCGAGCAGCCAATGGATCACAGTGACGTCGCCGACCAGGTCGAGCAGAGTGCCGGGCTGCGCGGGATCGGCCAATGCCGGCTCGATCCCAGCTGCCTCGATCGCCGCCAGGCCCTCCTCGCGGCGGCTCGTGCCGCGCACTGCCCAGCCTTCAGTCAGCAGCTCGTCCCCCAGCGCCCGCCCGCGGCAGCCGCAACCGACGATCAGCGCCCGCGCCACCGCGCGTTCAGGTGGCCTCGAAGCGGCGTCGCTGGCGCAGCCGCTCGAGCTCCTCGGCGGCAACTTCGTCGCGCAGTTCCTGCTCGTTGCGCTCCGGAACGCCGCGCCGGCGGCGCATCTCGTTCTGCGCCGCGAGCATCTGCTGGACGTCGTCGATCTCGTTCTGCGCCTCGACTTCGGGTGAGCGCGTCGGTTTCCAGTCGATCAACTCGGCGCTCGTGCCCGGGTAAAAGTGGCCAACGACGAGCAGCACGCCAATGATCAGGGCCAGCATGCCCATGGTGCCGAGGATGAACCACACGGGGCAAGCATACGCCGGAGACGGCTGTCCGCTTGAATCCCCCGGGTGTCCGAGGCATACATAGTCGACGCGCTGCGCACGCCGATGGGCGCTTACCGCGGTGCGCTCGCCGGAGTGCGGCCCGACGACCTCGCCGCACACACGATCGCCGCTGTGGTCGAGCGCAACGGCGTTGATCCTGAGCGCATCACCGATGTCTACCTCGGCGCCGCCAACCAGTCGGGCGAGGACAACCGCGACGTGGCACGCATGGCGGCGCTGCTCGCCGGCCTGCCGCACAGCGTCCCCGGCGCCACGGTCAACCGCCTCTGCGCCTCCGGCCTCGAGGCGATCAACTGCGCGGCGCGGGCGGCGAAGCTCGGCGAGGGCGACTTCTACTTGGCCGGCGGGGTCGAGTCGATGAGCCGCGCCCCCTGGGTGGTCGGCAAGCCCGAGCGGGCCCTGCCGCGCGGCCCGCAGACGATGCAAGACACGACTTTGGGCTGGCGCTTCGTCAACCCGCGCATGGCCGAGCTCGGCGTCTCCACCGAGTCGATGGGCGAGACCGGCGAGAACGTCGCCGAGCGCTACGGCATCAGCCGCGAGGACCAGGACGCCTGGGGGCTGCGCAGCCACCAGCGCGCCGTCGCCGCCGCCGAGGCGGGGATCTTCGCCGAGGAGATCGTGCCGATCGAGGCGCCACAAGGTCGCGAGACGGTCACCGTCGAGGCCGACGAGGGACCGCGCACCGACGCCTCGCTGGAGAAGATGGCCAAGCTGCGACCCGCCTTCCGCGAGAACGGCACGGTCACCGCCGGCAATGCCTCGACCCTCAACGATGGCGCCGCCTGCACGCTGATCGCCTCCGAGGCCGGCGTCGAGCAGTTGGGCGCCGAGCCGCTGGCCCGGATCGTCGCCACCGGCGTCGCCGGGGTCGACCCCGCCTACATGGGCATCGGCCCGGCCGTCGCCATCCCGCGGGCGCTGGGGGCCGCTGGTCTCGCCCTGGAGCAGATCGACCTGATCGAGCTCAACGAGGCCTTCGCCTCGCAGGTGCTTGCCAGCGCCCGCGAACTCGGCATCGACGAGGAGAAACTCAACGTCAACGGCGGCGCGATCGCCCTCGGTCATCCGCTCGGCTGCTCCGGCGCCCGCCTCGCCACCACCCTCGTCCGCGAGCTACGCCGCCGCAACGGCAAGTACGGCATCGCGACGATGTGCGTCGGCGTCGGCCAGGGCCTGGCCACCGTCTTCGAAGCCCTCTAGCCCTCCCCACCGTTCGTTGATACCTAACCGGGGCTACAGCCCCCTTAACCCTTCAACGAGGTAGCCTCGCCGACCGATGGCGACCGAGCTGAGAGAGCTGGCCAGCGTCGACGGGCGGATCTCGCCGACCGCCGAGGCGGTCGTGCCGCTCAAGGACGATGGGCTCTACCGGGGCGACGGCGCCTTCGAGGTGATCCGCCTCTACGAGGGCAAGCCCTTCGCGCTGGTCGACCACCTCGACAGGCTGCAGCGCTCGGCTAGCGCGATCGAGCTCGAATTCGACCGCACTGCCCTGGAGGGCGAGATCGAGGCGCTGCTCGCGGAGCTCGGCGATGCCGACGGGCAGCTGCGCCTGATCGTCACTCGCGGGGGCCGGCGCCTGGCGATGACCGAGCCGATTCCGGCTCACGCCGAGACGGTTAGCGTCGCCACCGTCACCTACAGCCCGACGGTGATCCTCAACGGCGTCAAGTCGCTCTCCTACGCGGCCAACATGCAGGCAACGCGCCTCGCCAAGGCGCAGGGAGCCGACGAGGCGGTGTTCGTCCAGCCCGACGGCATCGTGCTCGAGCCGCCCACCTCGGCGATCTTCTGGGTCTCGCCGCAGGGGGCCCTGCGCACGCCGGCGCTCGACAACGGCGTGCTCGAGTCGATCACCCGCGACCGCCTGGTCAAGGCGCTCGAAGTCGAGGAGGGCGCCTGGCCGGTCGCCGACCTGCGCGCCGCCCAGGAGGCGTTCCTCGCCTCGACCACACGGGAGATCCAAGCCGTGTCCGCAATCGACGGCGCCGAACTGCCCTCGGCGCCCGGTCCCCGCACTCGCGAAGCCCAGGAAGCGTTCGGGGCGACGCTCGGAAAGGAGCTTTGACTTTGGACTTCCAGTTGACCGACGAGCAGCGGCTGATCTCTGAGGTGGCGCGCGAATTCGCCGACAAGGAGATCACGCCGCGGGTGCGTGACAACGACCGCGCCGCGCGCTTCGACCGCGAGCTGGCCAGCAAGCTGGGCGAGGTCGGCTACCTCGGCGCCCCTGTCGCCGAGGCCTACGGCGGCCGCGGCCTCGACTACATCGGCTACGGGCTGATCGTCGAACAGGTCGGCCGCGCCGACTCCTCTGCCCGCACCGTCGTCTCCGTGCAGACCTCCCTCGTGGCGGGCTCGATCGAGAAGTGGGGCACCGAGGAGCAGAAGCAGAAGTGGCTGCCGCGGCTCTGCTCTGGTGAGGCGCTGGGCTGCTTCGGCCTGACCGAGCCCGACACCGGCTCCGACGCCGCCAACCTGCGCACCCGGGCGACGAAGACCGACGGCGGCTGGTCGATCAGCGGCCAGAAGATGTGGATCAGCCTCGCCAATTTCTCCGAGGTGGCGCTGATCTTCGCCCAGACCGACCCGGCGCTGAAGCACCGCGGCCTCGCCTGCTTCCTCGTCCCCTGCGACAGCGAGGGCTTCACCACGCAGGAGATCCACGGCAAGCTCGGCCTGCGCTCCTCCGACACCGGCGAGATCTCGCTCGACTCGGTCGAGGTGGGTGAGGACGCGATGCTGGGCGAGATCGGCGACGGCTTCAAGGTGGCGATGAGCGCCCTCGACAACGGCCGCTACAGCGTCGCCGCCGGCTGCGTCGGCATCTGCGAAGGCTGTGTCGAAGCCTCGGTCGCCTACGCCAAGGAGCGCAAGCAGTTCGGCGTACCCCTGGCCCGCTTCCAGCTGGTCCAGGAGATGATCGCCGACATGATCGTCAAGCGCGACGCCTCGCGGATGCTGGTCTACCGCGCCGGTCTACTAAAGGACGAAGGGCTGCCGAACACGACCGAGACCTCGGTGGCCAAGCTCTATGCGACCGAGTCGGCGGTCGAGTGCGCCAACCTGGCGATCCAGGTGCACGGCGGCGCCGGCTACGTCGACGACTACCCGGTCGAGCGCTACCTGCGCGACGCCCGCGTGACGACGCTGTACGAGGGGACCTCGCAGATCCAGAAGCTGATCATTGGCCGCCAGGCGACAGGGATCAACGCAATGCTGCCGCTCGAGGCGGAATAAGTCATGGCCGGGGCGATCGAGGGCACGCGCGAAGGGCACGTCGTCCTGCTGCGCCTCAACCGCCCCGAGGCGCGCAACGCGCTTTCGCCGGAGATGATGGAAGAGCTCGCCGGCGAGCTCGAGCGGCTCGATCCCGACCCCGAGGTGCGCTGCATCGTCATTGCGGGCTCCGACGACGTCTTCGCCGCCGGCGCCGACATCAAGGCGATGAGCGAACGTAGCTTCGCCGAGGCGCTGCGCCACCCCGCCGCCTCCTTCTGGCGCCGCGTGGCCGCGATCAAGACCCCGCTGATCGCCGCCGTCTCCGGCTATGCCCTGGGCGGCGGCTGTGAGCTGGCCCTGGCCTGCGACATGATCGTCGCCTCCGACACCGCGCTCTTCGCCCAGCCGGAGATCACCCTGGGGATCATCCCCGGCGGTGGCGGCACCCAGCGCCTCGCCCGCGTGCTCGGCAAGCAGCGGGCGATGGAGTACGTGCTCACCGGCCGCCGCTTCGACGCCGAGATGGCACTGAAGATGGGCCTGGTCAACAAAGTGGCCAAGAAGGGCAGCTGGCTGCAGGAGGCGATGGCGCTCGCCCAGACCGTCGCCGAGCGACCGCCGATCGCCACCCGCCTCGCCAAGCAGGCGGTGATCGCCGCCGATGAGACCGCGCTCAGCGCCGGCCTGGAGAATGAGCGCCGCCTCTACGAGCTGGCTATGGCAACCGAGGACCGGGTAGAGGGCATGCGGGCATTCATCGAGAAGCGTGAGCCGAAATTCGAGGGGAAGTGACGATGGCAGTTGAGCGGATCGGCGTGGTCGGCGCGGGGACGATGGGCGCCGGTATCGCCCAGGTCGCGGCCCTGGGCGGCTTCGAGACTCGCCTACACGACCCGGTGCCCCAGGCACTCGATGCGGGCATCGATCGCCTGCACCGGGCGATGGCCAAGGGCGCCACGAAGGGCATCTGGAGCGAGGCCGAAGCCGAGCTGGCCAGTGACCGGGTGGGTGCCGCGAGGAGCGTCCGCGACCTCGGCGAATGCGACCTGGTCGTCGAGGCGGCCCCCGAGGAGCTGGGGCTGAAGCGCGAGCTGTTCGCCTCGCTAGCCGAGACCTGCGGGGCGGAGACGATCTTCGCCACCAACACCTCCTCGCTGCCGGTCACCGCGATCGCCGCCGAGGTGCCGGGGCGTGAGCGCGTCGTCGGCATGCACTTCTTCAACCCACCGGCGCTGATGAAGCTGGTCGAGGTGGTGGCCACCGCTGACTCGTCTCCCGAGGCGCTCGAAGCAACGACCGAGGTCGGCACGCGTATGGGCCGCACGCCGATCCGCGCCAAGGACAGCCCCGGCTTCATTGCCAACCGCCTGGCGCGACCCTTCACGCTCGAGTCGCTGCGCATGCTGGCGGCGGGAGTCGCCGACGCGCCGACGATCGACCGCATCTGCCGGCTCGGCGGCGGCTTCCGCATGGGCCCCTTCGAGCTGATCGACCTGATCGGGCTCGACATCAACCTCAGCGTCGCCCGCTCCTTCTACGCCCAAGGCGATGAACCGGCACGCTGGCGGCCGAGCGAGATCCAGGAAGGGCTCGTCGCCGAGGGACGGCTCGGCCGCAAGGTCGGCCGCGGCTTCTACGAGTACGGCGAGGACGTGCGCCGCACTCCCGATCCGGAGCTCGGCATCGAGGCGCCGACGCTCGACCCTGAGGAGCTGGAGAAGATCGACCCGGCGGCGCCCCAGATCCTTCCCCGCCTCATTGCCCAGATCGCCAACGAGGCGGCTTTCGCACTCGAAGAGGAGGTTGGCTCGCCCGCCGACATGGACACCGCGATGCGGCTCGGCTTCAACTGGCCGCGCGGTCCGCTCGAGCTGACCGAGCTGATCGGCGCCGCGCGCGCCGTGGAGCTGCTCAGCGAGCTCCAGACTGAGTACGGCGAGGCCTACCGCCCCGCCCCGCGACTTATCGCCGGGGCGAAGCGGTAGGTAAGCGCCGCTAGCTGAGAATCAGCCGGTCAGCGACCGATCAAGGTCTTGAATAGATCGGTCTGGTCGCGGACGCCCATCACGTTGGTCGCCCCCGGCCCGATCGCCGCCACCGGCACACGCGCGCCGGTGTGGGTCTGGCCACCGGCGGTCTTGCCGGTCGCGTAGGAGACACGGATCGGCACGCCGTCGGCCGATTTGAGCGTCGCGTAGAAGCCCGGCGTGTCCTGCCCGGCCGGCACGATCTGACTCGTGTGGGAGTGATCGGCTGTGATCACCACCAGCGTGTCGTCATGGCGCTCCTGGTAGGCGAGCGCCACGCCGACGGCCCGATCGAAGGCGAGGTTCTCGCCGATCTGCCCACAGACGTCGGAGGCGTGGTCGCGCTTGTCGATCGAGGCCCCCTCGACCTGGAGGAAGAAGCCCTTGCGGTTCTCCAGCAGATCGATCGCCTTGTCGGTCATCGCCGCCAGGCTCGGCTCATTGGCGGGACGGTTGGTCTCATCGCAACGGAACGTCGGCCCACCGGCGCCCGGCGTCGTCGCCGCGACCAGCGGTTTGAACTCGGTCGTCATGTTGCCCGGGGTGAAGAGACCGAGGACCCGGCCTTTGGAGAGCGAGTTGACGTCCTCCAGCTCGGCCGCCGTCTGCACGTAGCGGTAGCCCTTTGACTGGGCATAGTCGACGACGGTTTTGGTGCTGCCGTCGAGCGTCTGCAGGAAGCGGTTGCGACCGCCACCAAGGTTGAGGTCGAGCAGGTGGTCGACCTGCTGCTCGGCGATCGAGCCGAGGCCACCGGCCCCCTTGGCCTCCGAGGCGCAGATCGTGCGCGTATCGGCTGGGCCCTGGCAGGCACGCAGGGAGATGTGCGAGGAGGGCGCCGCCGGGGTGGCGTCGGTGATCTCCGCGGTCGAGACGTTGCCGACCAGCATGCCGCGCTGGTCCGCGATCTCGTACGTCGTCGTGTAGCCGGCGTTGGAGCCGGGCACGTTCTCGGCCGTGCTCGGTCCCTGCGAGAGGCGCGCGTCGATCGTCTTCTTACCGGTCGACCAAGCCGTCGCCGTCGGCGCCGAATCGGGCACGTAGTTGGGCGGGTACACCGGGCCGGGACCGGCCGAGAGCCCGTAGGTGATCAGCTCGCCCGCGAAGGGCAGCGTCTCCATGTTGAGGGTTCCAGCTGCCCCCTTGCCGTAGTAGCGCGCCAGCGTGATCTCGCTGTCGCCCATGCCGTCGCCGATCAAGAGGATGACGTTCTTCGGCTTGCCCGAATCGATCAGCCGCTTGATCTCGTTCGAGTTGTCGTCGCTGTTGTTGCTTTTGTGGGCGGTGGCCACCGCGACCACCGAAACAACCGCCGCCAGGACCATGGCGGTGAGCAGCGCGAGGTGCTTTCGCTTGGCTCGCATGGAGATGTTGCCTCCTTGTCGTGTTCCGATTTCGGATCCGGTTTGGATCTCGCCGCGAACCTAGGAAGGCAAGCGAGACGACTTGATAAGGGACGGTTGCCGAACTGAGAAATCGATGTGAACCCGACACGGCCGTCCCGATGAAAGACTGCGCCCATGGACGCACCGGGCAGGGGTGGGGACAGGGATTTCGAGGAAGCGCGCCGCGGGCTAATCGCACCCTTTGAGCCAGCGCGGATCGAGGGCGCCGGCGGGCGCACGATCTGGGAGCTCGAGTCCTACGAGTTCCTCGACGCTGAGCCGCCACCGACCGCCAACCCGAGCCTCTGGCGTCAGGCGCGCCTCGGCCGCATCGCCGGCCTCTTCGAGCTGGCGCCCGGCTACTACCAACTGCGTGGCTTCGACCTCTCCAACATGCATGTGGTCGAGGGGGACGAGGGGATCATCGTCATCGACCCGCTCGTCTCCGCCGAGACCGCCGCGGCGGCACTGGCGCTCTACCGCGAGCAGCGCGGTGAGCGCCCGGTCACCGGCCTGATCTACACCCACAGTCACGTCGACCACTTCGGCGGCGCCAAGGGCGTCGTCTCCGAAGAGGAGGTCGCGAGCCGGGGAATCCCGATCATCGCCCCCGCTGGCTTCCTCCATCACGCGGTCAGCGAGAACGTCTTCGCCGGCACGGCAATGGGGCGGCGGGCCGGCTACATGTTCGGAGCGATGCTCGAGCGCGGTCCCGAGGGCCAGCTCGGCGCCGGTCTCGGTCAGACCACCTCGCTGGGCACGATCACCCTGCTGCCACCCAACCTCGACGTCGTCGAGACCGGCCAGGAAGAGACCGTCGACGGGGTGCGCATGCGCTTCCAGCTGACGCCGGGCACCGAGGCGCCGGCCGAGATGAACATCCACTTCCCCGAGGCCCGCGCCCTCTGCATCGCCGACAACGCCGCCCGCTCCATGCACAACATCCTCACCCCGCGCGGTGCCCTGGTCCGCGACCCGCGCATCTGGGCTCACTACCTCGACGAGGCGATCGAGCTCTTCGGCGCCGAGACCGAGGTGCTCTTCGCCGGCCACCACTGGCCGACCTGGGGGGAAGAGCAGATCGTCGATTACCTAGAAAAGCAGCGCGACCTCTACACCTACATGCACGACCAGACCCTGCGCCTGCTCAACCAGGGCCATACCGGCCCCGAGATCGCCGAGTTGATCGAGCTGCCGCCGAGCCTCGCCGACGAGTGGCACTGCCATGAGTACTACGGCTCGCTCAGCCACAACACCAAGGCGATCTACCAGCGCTATATGGGCTGGTTCGACGGCAACCCGGCACACCTCTGGGAGCACCCGCCGACCGAGCAGGCGCGCCGCTACGTCGAGCTCGCCGGCGGTGCCGAGGCGCTGCTCGCGAATGCACGAGTCAGCTTCGACGAAGGCGACTACCGTTGGGTGGCCGAGATCGTCAACCACCTCGTCTTCGCCGAACCCGGGAACCAAGCGGCACGTGAGCTGCAGGCCGAAGCACTCGAGCAGCTCGGCTACGGCGCTGAGAACGCCACCTGGCGCAACTTCTTCCTGATGGGTGCCAAGGAGCTGCGCGAGGGCATCTCCGGCACGCCAACGGCGACCGCGCCGCCCGATGTACTCGCCCGGCTGACGATCAGCCAGCTGCTCGACGCGATGGCGACTCGTCTCAACGGCCCACGCGCCTGGGAGGTCGAGCTACGCATCGACTGGGTGGTCACCGAACCCGACGAGCAGCACCGGATCACGGTGCACAACGGCGTCCTCCACCACAAGCCGGGTCGTCACGAGCCAATGGCCGACGCGGCGCTCATCGTCGCCCGCGAGGCGCTCGACCAACTGCTGCTCAAAACGGCCGACATCGCCGAGCTGGCCGAGAGCGGCCGCCTGCAGGTCGAGGGCGACGGCGCCAAGATCGGCGAGCTGCTCGGCCTGCTCGACGAGCCCGACCCCGGCTTCGCCATCGTCACCCCGGACTAACGGGCGAGGCGGAACATCGCCTCGTCCACGTAGCACCAGCTCCAGTCCTCGCCCGGCTCGACCGAGCGGATCACCGGATGGCCGGTCTCCGCGTGGTGGGCAGTGGCGTGCTTGCCCGGCGAGTTGTCACAGCAGCCGATGTGGCCGCAGGCCTGGCACATGCGCAGGTGGACCCACTGCATGCCCTGTGCCAAACACTCCTCGCAGCCAGCGACCTCGGTCGGTGGGTCGAAGACCTCGATCGAGCGGATATGGGAGCAGGCGGGAGCCGTGCATCCACCTTAGCGGGCGTCGGTGTGGCGCCAGTGGTGCCAAGTCCAGGTATCTGCAAGGGTGAACAAATGCCAGACGCCGAAAACGGCGGGGAGGCGATCACCGAGGATGGCATCGCCGCCCTGCGCGAGGAAATCGAGGAGCTGGAAGGCCCCGCCCGGACCAAGATGGCAGCGCGGATCAAGACCGCGCGCGAGGAAGGCGACCTCAAGGAGAACGCCGAGTACCACATCGCCAAGGATGACCAGGCGCACCTCGAGACCAAGATCAAGCGGCTGCGCGAGCGCCTGCGCACCGCCGTCGTGGTCGAGGTCGCCGACGGCGCCTCCGACAGCTTCGCCTTCGGCCGCACCGCCGAGGTACTCGACGAGGGCAAAGGTGAGATGAGCACCTGGACCCTGGTCGGCTCGACCGAGGCCGACCTCGCCGCCGGCCGCCTCTCCGCCGAGTCGCCGATCGGCCGCGCCCTGCGCGACGCCAAGGTCGGTCAGGCGGTCGAGATCGAGACCCCGAAAGGGACCCGCACCTTCGTCGTCCAGAAGCTCGTCGGCTGACGCTCAGCTGACGAAGAGCAGCGTCCAGACAACCGCTGCCAGCAGTGCGACGACGAGCAGGCGGATGCCCAGTTCGCGATCCTGTCGCAGCTCGACCAGCCCGAGCAGCACCCCGGCGGGCGGCAACAGCACCGCGATCACAAAAGGAAGGACCTCGCTCAGCCGCTCACCCATGGCCCAACCCTAACCCTCCAGTCGAAACCTCGTTCTTACGCGCCATAGGCAGAAAAACGAGGTTTCGTGCGAATCAGCTGCTTGGTGTTGGGGCGATCTCTACGGGCTCGCCGCCGACCATCCAGTGAGCCTCAGGCGAGGGCGGCGTGTCGCGCAGGTACCACTCGGCATCGAGGGCGCCCTTGCAGCCGCTGCCGGCGGCGGTGACCGCTTGGCGGTAGGTGTGGTCGACGACGTCGCCGACGGCGAAGACCCCTGACAGATTCGTGCGGGTCGAGCCGCCCTCGGTGAGGATGTAGCCGTTCTCGTCGGTGTTGACCTGATCCGCGACGATCTCCGACTTGGGGATGTGGCCGATGGCGACGAAGGCCCCGTCGGTCTCGAAGTCCTCGCTCTCGCCGCTCTCGACGTTGCGCAGGCGCACGCGGGTCAGCCGGCCGTTGTCGCCGGCGACGAACTCCTCCGGGACGTAGGGGGTCCTGAAGTCGATGTTGTCCTGCTCGCGAGCCCGGTCGAGCATGATCTTCGAGGCGCGGAACTCGTCGCGCCGGTTGACCACGGTCAGCTCGCTGGCGAACTTGGAGATGAAGATCGAGTCCTCCATCGCCGAGTCACCACCGCCGATGACGATCACCTTCTGGTCTTTGAAGAAAGCGCCGTCGCAGACGCCGCAGGTGGAGACGCCGCAGCCGCTGAGCTCGATCTCGCCGGGAATGCCGAGCCGCCGCGGCTCCGCCCCCATCGCCAGGATCACGGTTTTGGCCAGGTGCTCCTCGTCGCCGAGGTAGACCTTCTGCACGCCACCGTCGGCGAGCTCGACCCGGTCGACGTCGTCGGCGACGAAGCGGGTGCCGAAACGCTCCGCCTGGGCGCGGAACTGGGTCATCATCTCCGGCCCCATGATCCCCTCGGGGTAGCCGGGATAGTTCTCGACGTCGGTGGTGTTCTGCAGCTGCCCACCCCACTGGAAGCCCTCGAAGACCAGCGGCTTGAGGTTGGCGCGCGCGGTGTAGAGCGCAGCCGTGTAGCCGGCCGGCCCACCGCCGACGATGATCACGTTCTCGATCTGCTTGTCCTCAGCCATCTTTTGCCGCCTGGAGTCTAATACTTCATTTTGTATAGTAGCGGCCGGGAGAGTCGAGAAGGCTCAGTGCGGCGCCGGCTCCAGCCCTGGCTTCAGCTCTCTCTCGCGGTCGATCGGCAACTCTTCGGCTTCCCAGCGCTGGGCCGTGTGCCGGAGCTGGAAGAAAGCGATCAGGCCGAGAGGCAACGGCATCCAGAAGGCAACCAGGCGGTAGACGAGGATCGCCGGGAAGACCGTCTCCTCCGGGATGCCGAAGAGGACGAAGGCGCCGATCATGCCGGCATCCACGGCGCCGACCCCGGCCGGCGCCAGCGGGAAGAGGTTGGCGACCATGCCGAGGAAGAAGCCCTGGACGACGACGGCAAGCGGCACGTGCACCCCGAACGCCTTGAAGGAGGCCCAGAGAATGCCGATGTTCGCCGCCCAGAATCCGGCAGCGCCGATCACCGCCAGGCCACCGCGCGAGGGCTTGGCGAAGAGACCGGCGGTAAATCTGAGTCCCTCGCCGGCGATTGCCGGCACTTTGGCCACGTTGGCGACGATCGCCTGACTGCGTTCGCTCCTCGCGTGGGAGGCCAGCCGCCGGCCGAGGTCCGGGGGGATCAGGGCGACGAGCAGACCGAGGAGCAGCAGCAGACCGGCAACGCCCGCCGGGACGATCGTCAGCTCGACCGAGCCCTTGCCGGGCACCACCCCGGTGCGCAGCAGAACGCCGCAGACGATCAACGCTACGGGGTAGAAGACGTACTGCAGGGCCAGGAAGGAGACCATCCGCCGCGCGGTCTCATGGCGCGGCATCCCCGCCTTGCGCAGCGCCCAGAAGCTGAGCACGATCCCCCCGGCGCCGCCCGCCGAGAAAAGCCGGGTCGCCGCCAGGCCGGCCATATTGATCTCGTAGGTCTCCTTCCAGCTGAGCGGCAACACGTCGCCACCGACAACCGCCTTGAAAAGCGCCACGTAGGTGCCGATCGCGGCCACGTTGAAGCAAACCGCGACCGCAACCCAGGCGAGGTTTGCCTCGTCGAGCTTGTCCAGGGCGCTGCCCAACCCGACCAGCTTTGGGAAGAGGAAGTAGATCCCGATCAGCACCGCGAAGACGACGATCGCCGTCTGAATCACTCGCCGTCGCGTGAAGATCGGCAGCTCAGCGACACCGCCGCCGTTTACCGGACCCTCGGGAGACACCTCAGGGAAGCTACCCGCTGGCGAGGCGCTCCAAGCGGCGCAAACCTCGGTTGATACCCAAAACCGCCGGTTCGGCCAACGGCTCGCCGCGCCGCACGAGGGCGACCAGGCCGGCGCCGGCGAGCAGGTCGGTGACGTAGTGCTCGCCCAGGTAGACGAGCGCGAAGCCGAGCGTCAGCGCGTAGCTCCAGCCGACCGCCCCCTCGGTGCGCCCCGCCTCAGACAGCGAGATCGCCGCCATCGTCGAGGTGGCGAAGTGCAGCGAGGGCATCGCCGCCCAGGGGTTGCCGCCCAACGCCCCGTACATCGTCGGCCAGGCCGAGCGCCAAGTCTCTTCGCCGACGCCGACCATGATGCGCCGCACCTCGACCCCGGTGAGGCCCTGCTCGGAGGCCCACCAGGGGGGCGCCGTGGGCACGGCGAAGTAGCCGACGCAGCCGAGATCGAAGACGGCGGCCATCTGCCGCGCTGCCCGCGGGAAGCGCTCCGGGTGGCGCAGCAGGATCCAGACGAGGACCGCATAGGGCTCGAGGAACCAGAGCCAGTGGACCCAGGTGAGGGTGCGGTCGAGCGGGCCGACGCCGCGGAAGCGGGCTAGGGCACGCTGCAGGCGGGCGTTGGGCAGCTGGCCGAGGCCGATCACGCGGTCGACGGCGATCGGATAGCGCGCCCGCAGCCGGCGGCGCAGCCGCTCGGGATCGTCGTAGGGCAGCTCGTGGACCATGGTGAAAGCCCACATCTGCATGGCGAAGAGCGCCACGTCGCGTTTGCGCGAGCGCGGCCGCAGGACGGCGACCGCCAGCGGCCCGGCCGCGCAAGCGGCGATCGTCACCGGCGCGGGGACGCGCAGGCGGCGGCGCAGCAAGGGTAGGGCGATCGCCGCGCCAACGACCCCCGCCGCTGCGGCGCGCACCGCGAGACGAAGCGCCGGAGATGACCGCGAGCGCGCCTTCATCAGGCCGGCGAGTATAGGCGCGAAAAACCGGCAGCACTCGCTGACTTCGTGGTTATGACTCCATATGCGCCGATAAAGGCGAAGTCAGCGATGCGGGTGCGCCGCGCGTGTCCGTCACCTCCGTGATTAGAATGGCCGCGCTTTGAGTCCGAACTCGCCTGGCACCGACCAGATCGACACTCTGCTTTGGATCGGCTTCGTCGTCGCGACGCTGCTCGTCGTCGCCGTCAACGTCGCGCTGATCTACGCCGTGCGCCGCTACCGTGGGGAACGCGGGTCGGCACCACGCGAGCTGCGCGGTGGCGAGCGCCGCACCCAGCTGCGGGTCGGCGGCCTGCTCACTGTCCTCGCTGCGGTGCTCTTCATCGTCAGCGTGATCTACACCGACAAGGCACGCGAGACGCCGACCACCGGCGATGCCGGCCTTGCCTCGGCCCGCAGCAAGCCGCTGCAGATCCTCGCCACCGGCCAGCAGTGGCTCTGGCGCTATGACTACCCCAACACGTCCTTCTCCTATTACAAGCTCGTCGTCCCGGTCGACACGACGGTCGAACTGGAGCTCGTCTCGACCGACGTGATCCACACCTGGGACGTGCCAGCGCTGGCCGGCAAGCGCGACGCCGTGCCTGGCAAGACCAACAAGGTCATCTTCCGCGCCGATGAGGAAGG
This sequence comes from uncultured Solirubrobacterales bacterium, assembly GCA_963715455.1. Lineage (GTDB taxonomy): Bacteria > Actinomycetota > Thermoleophilia > Solirubrobacterales > 70-9 > VRUE01. The sequence goes on from OY970245.1 coordinate 2,254,026, forward strand.
CATCTACCGGGGGCAGTCGGCGACCTTCTCGGGGCAGGCCTACGCGGCGATGCGTACCGCCGTCGAAGTCGTCTCCCCGCAGGCCTACGAAGACTTCCTCGCCCAGCAGAAAGCCGATATCCAGGACGCCCAGGATCGCGTCGTCGAGCTGATCAAAGCGGGAGAGACACCATGAGCGCTGCGCCGCCGGAGATCGTCGTCGACGGCTTCCCCCGTCGCCGTCCCCGCTGGATCGAGATCGTCACCAGCGGGGACCACAAGGATGTCGGCCGGATAATGATCGTCGCCGCCCTCGGCTTTCTCTTCATCGCTCTCGTCGAGCTGCTGCTCATGCGACTGCAGCTGGTGATCCCCGAAAACACCTTCCTCACGCCGGTCACCTTCAACCGCATGCTGTCCCTCTACGGGGCAACGGCGGTCTTCTTCTTTGCCCTGCCGCTGGCGCTGGGCCTCTTCTACTACCTGGCGCCGCTGCAGGTCGGTGCCCGCGGAACCGCGCTGCCACGCCTCGGCCAGATCGGCCTCTGGCTCTTCATCGCCGGCGCCACGGTGCTCTACGCGAGCTTCCTCTACACCCCCTCTGAGGCAGGCGTCAACCCACTGCCACCACTCTCCGAGCTGGCCTACCTGCCGGACAACGGCGTCAACGTCTGGGCCGCCGCCACCGGCCTGGCGACGCTTGGCTTCGTGCTCATCGCGATCAATCTGGCGGCGACCCTGGGCCAGATGCGCGCCCCGGGTATGGCCTGGCGCCGCGCCCCGGTCTTCGCCTGGGCCGCGGCGATCAGTTCCTGGCTCCTCGTGGTGATCGGCCCGGTGATGCTGGCGGCGATCACGATGCTGCTCATCGACCGCAATTACGACGGCATCTTCTTCGCCGACGGTTCCGGCGGGGCGCCCCTGCTCTGGCAGCACCTCAGTTGGATCTTCTACACCGGCGCCTACATGCTCGTCCTGATCATGGCCCTGGCTGCGATCGCCGAGATCGTGCCGGTCTTCGCACGACGCACGCTGGTGGGCCGCCGCACGGTGATCGGCTCATTGGTGGCGATCGCCGCGATCGGCACACTCGCCTGGCTGCAGAACATGCTCACCGCGCCGATCGCGATCGGCTGGATGTACTTCGCGATGATCATGTCGCTGGCCCTGATCGTGCCCTTCGGCCTGATCCTCTTCAACCTGATCGCGACCATGGTCGGTGGCGCCCTGCAGCTACGCGCGCCGCTGCTCTTTGCCCTCGGCGCGATCTCGATGATCTCGATTGGCCTCGCCTCAGAGATCACCCACTCGATGGTCGCCGTCGGCTGGCGCCTGCAGCACACCACCGACTCGACCGCGGCGACCCACTTCGCCCTGATCGGCGGCAGCGTCTTCGGCGGTTTCGCCGCGCTGCACTACTGGTTCCCGAAGCTCACCGGCCGCACAATGGGCGAGACGCTGGCGCGCATCTCCTTCTGGACGATCGTGCTCGGCACGCTGCTCACCTTCGTGCCGCTCTTCTTCTCCGGCGGCCTACACGGTGAGGTCGTCAACGCCTACAAGTTCTTCAGCGGCACTGGGGTCAGCGCCTGGAACGCGATCGCATCGGTCGGCGCCTTCGTGCTGACGATCGGCATCGTCATGACGCTGGCCAACGCGATCGCCAGCCGCAGCGGTGGCGCCCGCGCCGGTCACGACCACTGGGGCGGAGACTCACTCGAGTGGTTCGCGCTCTCACCGCCGGAGCCGCACAACTTCGACCTGCTGCCCGACGTGCGCAGCGAGCGGCCGATGCGCGACATCCGCGCGGCGATTGCCCACAGCACCAGCCGGCGCGAGCAGCCGGCGGCCGAGACGCAGCCGATAGCCTGACCGCGATGGATACCACCGCCGCGGCGGTTGCCCGCCACTCAGCGGCTCCCAGCGTTCTTCGTGACTACCTGACGCTGACCAAGCCAAAGGTGCAGTCGCTGCTGCTGCTGACCACGATCACGACGATGTACGTGGCCGGCGATCCCTCGCTGGGCCTCGTCCTGCTCACCTGCTTGGGCGGCGCCCTCTCCGCCGGTGGCGCTGGGGCGATCAACCACGCGATCGACCGCGACATCGACCGCATCATGGCCCGTACCGCCACCCGGCCGGTGGCCAGCGGACGCATCTCGCCACAGGCGGCGATCGCCTTCGGGGCGCTGCTCGGCTGCGCCTCTTTCACGCTGCTGGCGCTGACCGTCAACCCGTTGGCCGCGGCGCTTTCGCTCTCCGGCCTCCTCGGCTACGTCTTCGTCTACACGCTCTGGCTCAAGCGCTCAACCCCCCAGAACATCGTCATTGGCGGCGCCGCCGGCGCGGTGCCGCCGCTGGTCGCCTGGGCGGCGGTAACAGGCACGGTGAGCGGCACGGCGCTCTTCCTCTTCGCCATCGTCTTTTTCTGGACACCGCCCCACTTCTGGGCGCTCTCGCTGCTGATGAAGGATGAGTACGCCAAGGCCGGCATCCCGATGCTGCCGGTGGTGCGCGGCGAGGATGAGACCCGCCGCCAGATCCTCCTCTACACGGTGCTGCTCTACGCGGTCACCCAACTGCCCTTCTGCGCCGGCGGCTTCGGCATCGAGTACCTGGTCGCCTCGATGAGCCTCGGTGCGGGCTTCATTTACTGCGCCGTGCGCCTGCTACGCAGCGCCGACCGCCGCTGGGCGCTGCGCACCTATCTCTACTCGCTCGCCTACCTGGCGCTGCTCTTCGTGGCCATGCCGCTCGACCGGTTGTTCTAGTAGAAATCCCAGCGTGGACCGCGAGACCGCAAAAGCAAATCTCTCGGCCGGCCTGGTGGCCGGCGGCCTCGCCGCGGCGATCTTTGCCCTCTGCTTCGTGGCCGCGATGCTCTATATCGCCTCATGACGGAGGAGCACCGCCACGTCCCTGAGCCCGGCGAGCTGGTCTACCAGTCAGCCCCCTCCTGGGCGCCGTTGGTCTTCGCCTTCGCCGTGGCGCTGACCCTCTGCAGCATCTTCATCAGCTTCATGCTGCCTAACTGGGCCTACGCGATCGGCGGCCTGCTGATCGCCTTCTTCGCCCTGCGCAGCATGGCGAAGGACGCGACCCGCAACTACTTCAAGCTCCCCCGCAAGCAAAAGGTGCGGGGCGCGGTTCTGCCCGTCGAAAGAATCTCTCCACCACGCTCGTAGAGACCCGTCCCGGCAGGGGTGGAACGTCTTGTACTTTTTCGCGAGTGCTCCTGCGGGCGCCAGCCATTGCCCGCTCCTCGAAAAAGTTAAGTGGAACCCCTGCCGGGACGGGTCTCAATCACCATCTGGCGACATGGCAGAGGTGGCCCCTTCGCTGGTCCATACGCGCACGATGTCGCGCATCGAGAGCACGCCGACCAGCTCGGGCCCGTCGTAGACAACCAGGTGGCGGATGCCGCGCCTCGACATCTCGGCAGCGGCCCGCTCGAGGCTCCACTCGGGCGAGGCGGCAATCACGCTGTCGCTCATGTGGTCGGCGACCCGCTCGACGTCGGGGTCCTCACCCTTGCCAATCGAGACCAGAACGTCGCGCTCAGTGACGATGCACGGCACAGGTGTCTCGTCGTCGCTGACCAGGGCGGCACCGATCCCTTTCTCGGCCATCATCGCCGCCGCCTCACGCAGCGTGTGGCCCGGGCCGATGGTCAGGACCACCTTCGACATCCCTTCCCGTACCTGCATCTGGCAGCAAACCTCCTCCGGTCGCAACTTAGTGAGAATCGCCTCAAGCCTACCCGAGGTTCGTGCCTGCACAAACCGCTTTCGGGTGGGCGGGACATATAGACTCCGGCGCGCTTCGCGCCGTATGTCCAAGCTCTCCAAGCCAACCCGCCTGCTGCTCGTCCTCGCCGCCCTGGCGGCGGTCGCGCTGCCCGCCTCAGGCTGCGGGACCAGCAGTGCTGATCCCGAACGGGGTCGCACCCTGTTCATCCAGAAATGCGGTGCCTGCCACGCGATGGCACAGGCGGGCACGGCCGAGGGCGTTGGCCCCAACCTCGATCATGCTTTTGCGGCAGCCCGGGCGGCCGGCCAAACCGACGACACCGTCGAAGGCGTCGTCGAGGCCCAGGTTGGATATCCGCGGCCGATGACCAACAACCCCTCGGCCTCGATGCCCGCCGACCTGGTCACCGGCCAGGACCTGGAGGACGTCGCTGCCTACGTGGCGATGTACGCGGGCGTGCCAGGCGCGGCGCCGCCCACGGTCCCCGGGGGCCCCGGGGCCCAGGTCTTCGCCAACAACGGCTGTGGTGGCTGCCACACGCTGGCCGCCGCCAAATCGGGTGGCGTGACCGGCCCCAACCTGGAAGAAGTCCTCGCTGGCCAGAGCGCGGCGATGATCGACGAGTCGATCGTCGATCCCAACAAAGTGATCGCCAAGGGTTATCCGCCCGGCCTGATGCCGCCTGACTACGCGCAGGAACTCACTCCGAAAGAACTCGAAGACCTGGTCCAATACCTGGTCGAATCGACGGGCGGCAAAGGCAGCGGCGGCAGCAAAGGCTGAGCCCTCCGGCGACCGCCGGGCGGTCGTTGGCATCATCCGCTGAGGCAACATGCGCGAGCGCCTCCGCATCACCCCCGAGCTGTACGCCAAGGTCGCCCTGGTCGCCCTGGCGGCGCTCTCACTGATCGTGCTCACCGGCGCCGCGGTGCGCCTCACGGGCTCCGGCCTCGGCTGCCCGGATTGGCCCAAGTGCTATGGCAAAACTGTGCCGCCACTCGACACCCACGCGGTGATCGAGTACGGCAACCGGCTGCTCACCGGCTTCGTCGGCCTGGCGGTGATCGCCGCCAGCGTGCTGGCCTGGTTCCGACAGCCGTTTCGCGGCCACCTGGCGCTGTTCGGGGCGCTCTTGCCCCTGGGCGTCGTTGGCCAAGCGATCCTCGGTGCCTTGGTGGTCAAGTACCACCTCGCCCCCGGCCTGGTGATGAGCCACTTCATCCTCTCGATGCTGCTGCTCGACGCGTCCTTTGCCCTCGCCTGGTGCGCCCGCTATGAGCCCTGGGAGCGACGGCGATCCAGCGACCGACTCGGCGTCTGGGCGGTACGCGCACTGGTCCCTCTCGGACAGCTGACGATCCTCGTCGGCACGATCGCCACCGCTTCGGGACCACACGCCGGCGCCCACGAAGGCGAGCTCGTGCACCGCTTCAACTTCGAGGGCGCCGGCACACTCGAGTGGGTCGTGCAGCGCCACTCGGCGATCGCTGCTGTCTTCGGCGTAGCCGCGATCGCGGTCTGGCTGCTCCTGCGGCGCCCGGGAGGCGATAGGAGGGCGCTTAAGCCCCTCTCAGCGGTGATCGGTCTGCTCGGCCTGCAGGGCCTCCTCGGCGGCGTCCAGTGGGCGTTGGAGCTCCCCCCCGAGCTCGTCTGGCTGCACGTTGCCCTAGCCACGCTCACCTGGCTAGCGATGCTCTGGACGGTGGCGACGGCGGGAAGGTTGGAGCGGCGGGGTGCAATAGCCGAGTCCGAGCATGGCCCTGCCGAGGTGGTGGATCCGACCACGCCAGCGCTGACTCAGAGCTGAGTCAGGATCAGGCCGACCTGCGCCGCGGTGAGGCCGACTACCGCCACGACGAGCATCATCGCGAACTGGGCCAGCGTCTTGTGCAGCCCGGCGATCGACGTGGCGGTCGACCCACTCAGATCGGCGATCGCCTTGTTCGTCGACCCACTCAGATCGGCAATTGCCTCGTTCGTCGACCGGCTCAGATCGGCGATCGATCTGTTCGTCAATGTGCTCAGATCGGCAATCGACTGGGCCGTTGACCTGCCCAGATCGGCGATCGATCTGTTCGTATCGGCAAGCGATTTGTTCAGATCGACGATCGACTGCTGAATTCCGTCGAGCCGCGTCTCGATGCGCTCGAGTCGTCCTTCGACACGGTCGAACCGCGTATCGACCTCATTGCGGAAGTCATCGAGCCGGTCGTCTGTCCAGCGCCTCTCCATCAGAGCCTCCATGGTGACAGACCCTTGCAGACAGAACGTCGCACGTGGCGCGCTGAAACGCGCGGAACCGCGACGGAATGATCAGTGCACGGTGTGGCTGGCCGCGGAGAGATCGACGACCACATGCGTGATCGGCAGATCGATCTGCTCACGCGCCCGATCGACGACGCCGTGCTCAAGCCAGCGCGAGCGCTCCGGCGGGTGGGTCGAGATGACGATCTCATCGGCGGGAAAGACGCGTAGGGCGTCCTCAATCGCGACGTTTGGATCCGAGTCGCCGATCTCCCCCTTCGCCTTCAGACCCAGCTCCTCGATCGCCATCAGCGAGAGCTCCATGCGCTGCCGGGCCAACTCGATCGCCTCGTCGACGTCAGAGGCCCAGTGGGAGGCGCGCGAGGCCGCCAGCGCCGGGGTGACGACCATGACCTGACAGTCCCGGCCTCGGCACCGGTCCCCAATCTCCCTCAGCAGCTCACCGCCACCGACCGTCTCGTTGGCGACGACAAGCACGCGGTGCTTGTTATCTCCGCCGCGCGTCACCTCGACGCTGCGTGGCAGAGACCCGCGCGCCGCCCGGTAGGCGAAGCCGGCGCCGAAGCCGATCAGCGCCGCCGCCCAAACCGCGCCGATCGCGGGTCGCGTCAACAACGCCAGCGCAATCACCGAGACCGCCCCGGCGCCGATGACCACGACCCACTTGAATGCGTCAGCCTCCGATCGCAGCGGGTTGTGCATATCCCAAATTTTTACCCTGAGCCGGCGAAAATCAAGCCTGGCAAGGACGCAGGGAGCGAAGCGTGCTCTGCACGTGAGCGACCGAGGACGCAGTCAGGCGCCGATTTGCAGCCGGCTCAGAGGATGTAAACCGTCGTATACACGACTATCCACATGACGTCGACAAAGTGCCAGTAGATGCCTGGCACCTCGACGCCAAGGTGGTCCTCTGCCTTGGGGCCAAAGTGGCCACGGAAAGCGCGGATCGTGGCGAAGCTGAGCAGCAAGAGGCCGACGAAGACGTGGGCGCCGTGCAGGCCGGTGAGGCTGTAGAAGATCGAGCCGAAGCCGAGGTCGCGGGCGCTGAAGCCGAGGTGCACGTACTCGTTGACCTGGATGAAGAGGAAAGTGGCGCCGAGCAGCCAGGTCAGCACCAGGCCCAGCTTGAGGCCATTGCGATTGCCGCGGCGGATCGACTCGAGGGCGTAGTGGATCGTGAAGCTGGAGGAGACGAGGATCGCCGTGTTGATCCCGGCGACCAGTTTCGGCAGCTCGTACGGTTCCGGCGGCCAGACCGGCGGGTCGACGACGACACGCAGGAAGAAGTAGGCGGCAAAGAAGGCGCCGAAGAGCATGATCTCGGAGACGATGAAGAGCAGGATGCCCAGCGTCTGGCGGTCGATCCGCGAGCTGGCGTGAGCCTCCGGTGGGCCGTGGTGCTCCTCGTGGGCGTGCCCGAGGGTGACGGTTGCGCTCTCCATCAGACCTCCCCTCCCTCGGCGACAGCGGCTGCGACGACCGCTGCCGGACGGCCGACCTCGAGATGCTCGACCGGCTTCTCGGTGATCTCGCGAACCTTGCCGATCAGGTCGTCCTCAAGCCAGCGCGAGCTCTCCCCGGCGAAGGTCGAGATCAGCACCTCGTCGATGCTGTAGTGCTCGATCGCGTTCTTCACCGCGTGGAAGGGATCGGGGCTCATCGGCTGACCGGTGGCGTCGATGTCTGCCTTGTAGAGCTCGGCCAGGGTGGAGGCGAGGTCGCGGACGATTTGCGGCTCGGTGACGTCCTCAGCCCGCGGGCAGACGATCGTGTAGCGGTGCGGGTGACCGGCGGCGCGCTCCTTTAGCCGGCTAACCAGGTCGGGCGCGGCCACCGTCTGGGTGGCGACGACAAGCGTGTGACTCTTCTCCCAGCTGACCGAGTCGTCGGTGATCCGCACCGGGATGTGGGTGATCTCGATCTCGGGCTCGAAGCGGCTCCTGGCCCACTCGACCAGGTCCTTGCGAGCAAGGCCAAAGCGCGTCCCGGCGGCACAAGAGAGCAGCACCTCGCCCGGTTCGTGGGCACGGACCGCATCGTCGAGCGCCAGCGAGGGCTCGTGATCCATCACCTCGCCGACCGAGCCGATGCCGTACTCGGAGAGGATCGACATCGTCACCTCGACCCGGGCCCGGGCTGCGTCGCGCAGCTCACCGCTGTCGATCAACTGGCCGACCGCGGGCTGGTTCTGGGGAGCCGCGACCGCGACGAAAGGAACCTCGCCGGCGCGCTCTTGCACCGCCTGCAGCAGCTTGCGTCCACCCGCCACCTCGTTGAGGAAGACGAGCAGGGGCTTGGTCTCAGCAGCCTCTGTCATGTCGAGCCCACCGTCGCCGGCTTAGTCTCGGTTGGCGCCTCGACCCCTTCGCCGGCCATGATCGCGTGGCGCGCGCCAGGCACGCCGAACTCATAGGGGCCACCGACGACACGCGGGATCTCGTCGAAGTTGAAGACCGGCGGCGGCGAAGAGACCTGCCACTCGATCGTCTTGGCCCGCCACGGGTTGGCCTCGGCCTTCGGCCCGTAGCGCCAGCTGACGACCATGTTGTAAAGGAAGACGAGCTGGCAGGCACCGAGCACAAAGGCGCCGAAACTGATCAGCAGGTTCCACTCGCCGAACTGGGTGGCGTAGTCGGCGACGCGACGGGGCATGCCGTCCATCCCCACCCAGTGCATCGGGATGAAGGTCAGCCAGGTGCCGAAGAGTGTGCCCCAGAAGTGGACGCGGCCGAGTTTCTCGTCGTACATGCGCCCGGTCATCTTCGGGAACCAGTGATAGACGCCGGCGAAGATCGTGAAGACCGAGCCGCCGAAGAGCACGAAGTGGATGTGGGCGACGATGAAGTAGGTGTCGGAGACGTGGATGTCGAGCGGCACCATGCCCAGCATGACGCCACTGATGCCGCCGATCGTGAAGGTGACGATGAAAGCGAGCGCGAAGAGCATCGCTGTTGAGTAGGTGTGGATCTTGCCGAAGTAGAGCGTCCCCAGCCAGGAGAAGATCTTGATCCCGGTGGGCACCGCGATGAGCAGCGTGGTGATCATCATCGGCACTCGCAGCCAGCTGAACATGCCGGCGACAAACATATGGTGCGCCCAGACCGAGTAGCTGAGCACGACGATGCCGATCAGCGCTAGAGCCATCAAGCGGTAGCCGAAGATCGGCTTGCGGGCGTGGGTCGAGATGACCTCGCTGATGATCCCGAAGCCGGGCAACATCATGATGTAGACGGCAGGGTGCGAGTAGAACCAGAAGATGTGCTGGTAGCTGACTACGTCGCCGCCGCCGAGTGGCTCGAAGAACTGCGTGCCGAGGGCGCGATCGAAGAGCACCATGAACTGCACGCCGGCGATGAAGGGTGTCGCGGCGACGACCAGCAGTGAGGTCGAGAGGTTGGCCCAAACGAGCAGTGGCATGCGCCAGAAGGTCATTCCGGGCGCACGCATAGTGATGATCGTCACGAGGAAGTTCAGAGCTGTCGCTATCGAGGAGGCGCCGGCGAACTGCACGCCGAGGTTGAAGAACGACTGCCCCAGCGGCGCCCCGGTGGAGAGGGGCGCGTAGCCGGTCCAGCCGGTGTCAAAGGCGCCTCCGGGGGCGAGGAAGCTGCCGACGAAGAGGATTCCGGCGATCGGCAGCATCCAGAAGCTAAGCGCATTGAGGCGCGGGAAGGCCATGTCCGGGGCGCCGATCATCAGCGGCAGCACGTAGTTGGCAAGCCCGGCGAAGACGGGGATGACGAAGACGAAGATCATCAGCACCGCGTGCGTCGAGAAGAGGCTGTTGTAGGTCGCCGCGTCGACGATCTGCGTGCCCGGCTGAGCCAGCTCGGCACGGATCAGCATCGCCATCAGCCCGCCGATGAAGAAGAAGAAGAAGGTGGTGACGACGTACTGGATGCCGATCACCTTGTGATCGGTGTTGAAGCGGAAATAGTCCTTCCAGCTCTTGGCGCCGTGCTGCGAATGGCTCTCGGGGATCGTCGGTGCGCCCACGGCCCAGCGCAGCCAGTAGTCGAAGCAGCCGAAGCCGAGTAGGAAGCCGAGCGGGCCGGTGATCAGCGGCACGACCACATGCGGGTAGCCGGTCTGCTCGGTCTGGTAGATCGGCAGGCCGGAGATCTCGCGCAGGACGATTACGAGGAAGAAGCCGAAGGCGGCGCCGAGTACGGCACCGAGCGCCCCCCGAATCCAACCTGGCTGCTTGATCGCGGCGACCATCAGAAGAGTCTCCTCATTATGCCCCGCCGGCCCCCAGGCCTATCGGGTCGGTTTCGGTGTCCTGTTTGATCGTTTCCAGGTAGGGATCGGGCACGGTCTCTTTGAGACTGGCGACCCATTCGCGGAATTTGGCCGGCGGCTCGACGACGACCTCGGCCCGCATCGTCGTGTGGCCAAAACCGCAGAGCTCGGTGCAGACCAGCTGGTAGGTGCCCGGCTTGTCGGGTGTGACGATCGCTGTGGTCGTGATCCCAGGCACGTTGTCCTTCTTGATCCGCCACTCAGGCACCCAGAAGGAGTGGATCACGTCGAGGGCGTGCATCTTGAAGTGGACCTGGCGATTCAGCGGCACGTGCAGCTCGCCCTCCGAGTAGGCGTTTTCCTTGCCCGGGTAGCCGAAGCTCCAGGCGAACTGCTGCGAGAAGACGTCGACCGTGATCGGGTCCTTGGCGGGATCTTCGATGTTGTTGAGGACCACCCAGCTGTAGCCGCCGCCGAAGAGCACGATGATCGTCGGAATCACGGTCCAGGCGATCTCGAGCCGCGTGTTGCCGTGGATCGGCTCGCCGTCGGATTCGTCGCCCGGCTTGGCTTTGAATTTCCACAGCGCGTAGCCGAGCATCACCATGACCAGCGAGAAGACGAAGGCCGAGAGGACGATCATCACGCTGAGCAACTGGTCGATTTCCGGCGCCGCCGTGGAGGCGCCCTGGCCGTTCCAGTTGATCGGCAGCATGATCGCCGAGATCACGACTGTGCCCACGAGCGTGGCGGCGAACATCTTCGCTATCGGGAGACGACCGATCATCGGCGGGGGCGCATTCTATGCATCCGGCAGACGGTCAAGGTCGCCCCGTGAGGCGTCGATCACGCCGCGGGCGACGCCCTCCCAGCTCCAAAGCCGCCGCGCAGTGGCGACCAGGCTTTCCTGAGCAGTCGCACGCGCATCCGCCGACAGCGCCAGCCACCCGTTGAGCCGCTCCGCGATCGCCTCGACCGCCCCGGCCTCGACCGGAAATGAGGTCAGCAAGCCGGCCTCGGGTGGCAGCGCCTCCTGCAGCTGCCGCGAGACCTCAAGCATCCCCGAATGCCCGGCAGACACCGGCAACACCCCGCAGGCCGCCGCCTCCGCGGCGACCATCCCAAAGGCCTCGGGGAAGGTGCTGGGCATGACCAGCGCCTCGGCGCCGGGCAGCAGCTCGGCCACCTGATCGTGCTCCAACCGCCCGATGAGCTCGACCGAGCCGGCGGCCGCCTTCGCCGCCTCGGCGTAGCCGGCAGGTGGATCGGCAAGAAACGCCGAGAGAATTGGCAACGGCTTCTCCTTGCCGCCCTCGAGCCCCCTACCGGCTCCCGCGATCTCGAGAGCTTTGCCGAGGTCGCCCTGCCCGAGCGCATCGAGCAGCTGCCGCAACCCATCCTCGTACTCGCCGAAACCCGCGATCTCGAGACGCACGTCTGGATGATGGGCCTTGACCAGCGGCCATGCCGCCAGCAAAAGGTCGACCCCCTTGGAGACGATCAGCTTGCCGACGTAGATGACACGCCGCGAGGTGGGGTCGGGTCCAGCGGGGCCGCGTTCGCGGCGAGTTCCCGCTGGACCCGACCCCACCTCGCGGGGCCGAAACCGCTCCGTATCGACACCTGGCGGACCGAGCTTTGTCTTCTCCCTAATCCCCTCTACGCCGGGCAGTGCCTGCCAAAGCGACTCGGCTGTATGTCGCGAGCCGACCAGAACACCTCGAGCAGCTTCCATGCCCTCTTCGGCATAGGGAAGAAAGCGAGGATGTGGCTTGACCGTGTACTCCAGTGCCGAGCCGTGGATCTTGGCGGCGAAGGGAGCGACCTCGGCGCGGGCAAGAATCGCCGGGCCCATGACGAGGTGATTGGCGAGCGCGAGATCGATTCCACCAGCTCGCGTAGCCACATCGCGCACAGCCGCCACGTTGGCCTCGATGTAACGGTTCAGCTCCTCGTCGGTCAGCTCCGGGAAGGCTTTGACCTCGAACCCCTCGTAGGGGTCTTTGACGTAGACGGGCAGCAGGCCGCCGATGTCCGGGTTGTGGATCTCCACCCCCTCGATCCGCGTCTCGCGGTCTTGACAGAGCAGGTGCACCTCGTGGCCGAGCCCGGCGAGCGCCTTGGCCAGGTTGAAGTTGTAAATGTTGCTGCCGGTGCCGCGCAGCATGTAGCCGTGGAAGAGCAGGACACGCATCGGAGCCGCGCAAGCTATTAGTCTTCGCGGCCGTGAACTCGAAGCAGCTCTTCCGCATGCGCGCCCCGGCCTCAGGCCGCGAGGCCCTGACCCACGCCGAGCCCGGCGAGGTCTACCTCGACCGCGAGACCGGCGAGGAGATGGAGCCGGTGGCGATGGTCCTGCCACTCGCCCCCTCGACCTCCTCCCTGCCGCGCACCCCGGAGAACCTGCGCGCCTGCCGCCGCTGCAACCAGTTGATCGGCCTCGACATCAGCGACTGCCCTTACTGCGGGCTGCGTCAAGAAGCCCTTTAGTCCCGGCGGGGGATGGCCGCCGGTAGGGCCTCCTCACTCGCAACTCGTCGTTGAATCGGCAATAGCTGTCGCCTCTTAGGTGCTCCCCTCCTCCCGCGCAAAACGTTCGGAGGCCCTACCGACGTCCATCCCTGATCAGCTTCAAGGCACGAGACCCCAACACGCCCAGGGCACTCCCCCGCACGCCTCGTCTTTGAAGCTTCCGTGCTGCGAGCCGTTGCGGGAGGCGAGCGTCGGGTGCCCCCGCGAACGTTTTGCGCGGGAGGAGGGGAGCTCGATCGAGGCGCTAGCTGACCCCGCTTCAACGACGAGTTGCGAGTGAGCGGGGGTACCCGACGCTCGCCCCGGGCATTCCGCCCGAACCCCTACGGCTGCTTGACCAGCGTCGCCGTGTAGAGCAGCCGAGCGTTGGAGTAGAAGCAGCCGTAGGTCTTGGTTTTGCCTACGCCCTGTTGCGGGTTGCCGCCCTGGATGTCTTCTCTGGAGGCGCATTTGCCCTCTAGGCGGCTGCCGCGCCAGGTGTCTTCGTCGGTGACGTTGAAGGCGAACATCGGCGCCCAGGTGGGGATCGTCAGGGCGACGACCTGGCCGCGCAGCACGCTCAGTGGGTGCTCGAGGGCAAAGATCGGCGTCGTGCCGAAGTGCGGGTTGAGCCGCTCGATCGGGCTCTGCCGGACGAGCGTGTATTTCGGCGGCTTGGAGCCTTCCACCGGGCGCAGCACGCCGATCCGTGCCTGTGAGGGGTCGCCGAGGAATTCGTTGAAGAAGCCGACCTCGTTGGTCGTCGTTTTGGTGTCTGCCCGTGAGGGGCGCGCCAGGGTGATCGACCAGGCGACAATCTTGCCGTCGAAGGGGACCTCGTAGGGCCGGTCGACCCCGCCGGCGGTCGATTGGAAGCCGGTCACGTGCCCCTCCACCCGGCAAGGGATGACCTCAACGTTGTTGACGATTTTGCCCGGACATGAGGGCGGCGGCGTGGTCGCCGTCTTGCCGAGCACGACGACGCGCAACGGTGCTGAGCCAGCGTCGCCCGGCCAGGCCGCCACGACAAGCAGCGCGAAAAAGGCGCCGGCCAACGCCAACGCCGCGGGCGCACGCAACCTGCCGGTCCGGTTTTCTCCTGCTCCAAGCACGATCTCAAGCTGCAAACCCGGTGTCCTCACTAGGGTTGCGGCCTCGATTCTGCCGTCCCGCCCGGCCGGATGCGCACTTCCGTGCTGCATTGCACGATCCCGGCCAGGGGCCGTCTGTAGGGTTGCCAGCCGGGATGGAGACAACGGATCGAGCCATCGTCGTACAGGGTCTGGAGCGCGCTTTCGACGACGTGCTTGCTGTACAGGGTGTCGACCTCGCGGTCGAGGAGGGCGAAATCTACGGCTTCCTTGGCCCCAACGGAGCAGGCAAGACGACGACCGTGCGGATGCTGACCACGCTGCTGCTGCCGACCGGGGGGCAGGCGCGGGTCGCCGGGCACGACGTGGTCGCCGAAGCTCGGGCGGTGCGCAGCTCGATCGGCGTCGCTCTACAGGAGGCGGCCCTCGACCCGTTGATGACCGGGCGCGAGCTGATCCGCCTGCAGGCCACCCTGCAAGGCCTGCCCAGCGCCGAGGGTCGTCGGCGCTCCGACGATCTGCTCGAGCGGGTCGACCTGGTCGCTGCCGCCGATCGCCGGGTCGGCGGCTACTCGGGCGGCATGAAGCGCCGCCTCGACCTGGCCGCGGCGCTCGTCCACGAACCACGCGTGCTCTTCCTCGACGAGCCGACCACCGGCCTTGACCCGGTCAGCCGCAAGACGATCTGGGCAGAGGTGCAAACGCTCAACGACGAGGGCACGACGGTCTTCCTCACCACCCAGTACCTGGAGGAGGCCGACCAGCTCGCCGACAACGTGGCGATCATCGACAGCGGCCGGATCGTCGCCGAAGGCACGCCGGAGTCGCTCAAGGCGGAAATCGGCAATCCCCACATCCAGCTGCAGATCGCCGCCGGCTCGATCGCGGCCGCGGAGGAGGTCTGCGCCAGGGTCGGCCGGCTGCTGCCGCCCAAGGATGCCAAGACGGTGCTGGTCGAGGTCGAGAACGGCGCCGCCGACATCCCGCGGGTGGTGAGGGCGCTCGACGAGGCCGGCATCGCGGTCGAGTCGCTGGAGCTGGTTCGCCCAACGCTCGACGACGTCTTCGTCGCCAAGACCGGCTACCACCTCGAGGAGGAGAGCGAGGAGAGCGCCGAGGAGGCGGTCGAGGCGTGAACCGCCTGACGACCAACGCGCGCGTCGTGCGGGCGCTGGGCATGCGCTCGATCCGCCAGACCTTCCGCCGCCCACAGCTGATCGCGCCGATCATCGTCTTCCCCACGCTGCTGCTGGCGATCCAGACCGGCGGTGCGGGCGGCGCGGTCGAACTGCCCGGCTTCCCGCCGGTGCAGAGCTTCCTCCAATTCATGCTCGCCGGGGCGATGATGCAGTCGCTGATGCTGGCCGGCAACAGCGGCGGCATCGCCCTCGCCGTCGACATCGAGATGGGCTTCACCGACAGGCTCTTCTCGGCGCCGATCCCGCGTTTCGCAATCGTCCTCGGCCGGCTGGCGGGAACCGCGGCGCTGGGTCTCTTCGCCTCGCTCTGGTTCCTGGCGATCGGGCTGATCTTCGGCGCCGAGATCCACAGCGGCGTGGCCGGCGCCCTGGTCGCGATCGTCCTGGTCACGGCGACGGCGATGGCGGTCGGCGGCATCGGTGCGGCGATCGCCCTGCGCACGGGCAGCGCCAGCGTCGTCCAGGGCCTCTTCCCGCTGGTCCTCGTCGTGCTCTTCCTCTCCTCGGCCTTCTTCCCGATCGACCTGATGATCGAGCCGGCCAAGACGATCGCCGAATACAACCCCCTGAGCCTGATCGTCGAAGGCATCCGCGACCCGATCATCTCCGACATCGGCGCCGCCGAGACGCTCTACGCCGTGCTGGCGATCCTCGGCATCGTCGTCTTCGGCCTCGTGCTCAGCGCCCGCGCCCTGCGACACCGTCTGAAGGTCGGCTGATGGACTCCGCGGCAACGCTGCCTGCGTGGCGCGCCAATCTGGCGGCGATCGGCGCCCTCATGGCGCGCGCCCGCAACGAGCTGCTGCGTGTGCCGGGGGCGGCGATCCCCGGTGTGCTGGCGCCGACGATCTTCTTCCTCGGCCTCAACGGCGTCTTCGGCGCCCTCACCCAGCTGAACGGCTTCGAAACCGGCACGTATGAGAGCTTCATCGTGCCGGTCAGCATGCTGCAGGGCGCTGGCTTCACCGGCGCTGCCGCCGGGGTCAACCTCGCCCGCGACATCGAGCAGGGCTGGACCGACCGGCTGCTTGTCTCCCCCGCCCCGCGCTGGGTGCTGCTCGCCGGCAGCGTGCTCGCGGCCAGCACGCGAGCGCTGATCCCCGCCAGCTTCGTCCTGCTCATCGCCCTGCCGCTGGGCGCCAGCTGGCCGGGCATCGAGGGCTTGGTCGTCGTCTACCTGATGGTCACAGCGATGGCCGCGGTCGCCGCTTGCTGGGGCTCGGCCCTCGCCCTGCGTTTCAAGAGCCAGTCCGCGGCGCCGCTGATGCAGGCCGGGATGATGGCCCTGATTCTCACAACCACCGCCTACGCGCCACTCGCTCTGCTGCAGCCCTGGCTACAGAGCGTCGCCGAAATCAACCCGGTGACCAATGTCGTCGACGCCGCCCGCCAGGGCTTCGTCGGCAGCGTCACTTGGGCCGAGACCTGGCCCGGCATCGTCGCCCTGCTCGGCCTGCTCGTCGTGCTCGGCGCCTGGGCGCTGCGCGAAATGCGCCGCACCGCAGTGTGAAGGCGGTCGCACACGCGGAACGCTTGCTGAGGGGCAGCTGGATCGAGGGCGAGCGGGACGGGGTGCCTTTCGCCTACACGCGCCCGAGCCCAAGCCGCTACCCATGGCAGTGGTACTGGGATTCCTGCTTCGCGGCGATCGTCCGGCGGCGCTTCGACCCGGCGCGGGCGCGGCGCGAGCTGGAGACGCTGCTGGCGGCACAGCAGGACGACGGCTTCATCGGCCACACGATCTTCTGGGAGCGGCCGGTGACGCTCTCGCGCCTGCCCTTCTACAACGTCACCTCGCGCAGCGCCTTGCAGACCGGCACGATCCAGCCGCCGCTGCTCGCCTGGGCCTGGCGGATCGCGGTCGGCGACCCAGCCACCGAGCCGCGCATCGCCGCGCAGCTGGACTGGCTGGCCGCCAACCGCGACCTGGAGGGCGACGAGCTGCTCTGGATCGTGCAGCCCGACGAGTCGGGGCTCGATGCCTCGCCCAAGTTCGACCCGGTCTGGGGCAGGCGCGCATGCTCGCGCGTCGGCTTCCCACTGCTCGTGCACCGCAACCGCGGCCTCGACTTCGACGCGCGGCGCATCCGCGAGCGCGGCGGACCGGTGCTCTGCGAGGTGCTGGTCAACACGCTCTGGTCGCTCTCGTTGCAGGCGATGGGGCGACCGTCCGCCACACCGGCCCTGGTCGAGCGGCTCTGGGACGAGCGGCGTGGTCTCTTTATCGACGAGGCGCAGCCGGGCGGCGCCAGGCCCGACATCGTCACCTGGGCGGCACTTGCCCCCCTCGCCCTCCCCGACCTGCCGGAGCAGATCGGCCGCCGCCTGGTCGAGGAGCACCTGCTCGACGAGCGCCGCTTCCTCACCCCGGTGGCGCCGCCCTCGGTCTCGGCTGCCGAGCCGAGCTATGAGCCCGGCGGCAGCGGCGGCCTGCTGCGCCGCTACTGGCGCGGGCCGACCTGGGTAAACGCCGCCTGGCTGCTCTGGCTCGGTCTGCGCCGCCTCGGCTATGAGGATCAGGCCGAACGCGTCGCGCGTGGTCTGATCGGGGCGGTCGAGCGCGAAGGTCTGCGCGAGTACTACGACCCGCGCAGCGGCGCTGGGCTCGGCGCCCGCGACTTCGCCTGGTCGGCGCTGATCGCCGAGCTGGCCGAGCCGACAGAATGGCCGTCGTGAACCCAGGCCCACTAGTCAGCGTCGTCATCCCCGCCTACGAAGCCGAGCGCTTCATCGGCGAGGCGATCGCGAGTGTCCTTGCCCAAACCTACGCACCGGTCGAGACGATCGTCGTCGACGATGGCTCTGCTGACCGCACCGCCGAGGTGGCGCGCGCCTACGACGGCGTCACGGTGATCGTCCAGGAGAACCGCGGCCCGTCAGCCGCGCGCAACCGCGGCTTCGCCGCCGCCAGCGGTGAGCTGATCGCCTTCCATGACAGCGACGACCTGATGACCCCGGACAAGCTTCTAGTCCAGGTCGGCGTGCTGATCGACGACCCGCAGGTGGGCTGCGTGCTGGCCGAGCAGGAACTGCTGGTCGAAGACGGTGCCGAGCTGCCCTTCTGGGTGGAGGGCTCGAAGGTGCCGACCGTGATGCCTCCCAAGCCAGAGGAGCTGGCCGACGAGCCCGACGTGCATCCGATGACGGTGGTCATGCGCCGCGCGGTCTTCGAGCAGGTCGGCGGCTTCGACGAGACGATGCGGGCCGCCGAGGACTTCGACTGGATGCTGCGCGCCAGCGAGCAGGGGGTCGAGATCGCCCGCCTGGGACAGGTCCTACTGCGCCGTCGCGTGCATCCGGAGAGCCTCACCCAGAACGCGGCCGCGAGCCGCGCCGGTCACTTTCGCGCGATCAAGGCGCGGATTGAACGGCATCGCGCTCGCGCCGCCGAGTGAAGACGGCGCTCACCGGGCGGCGCCCCTGCGCCGGTCGAGGGACTGCTTGAGCAGCCGCGCGAACTCGGCCCGCTCCCCCCGGTTGCTGATCGAGTGGTTCTCGCCGTGCACACGGCGCATGGTGACGGTCTCCGGCAGCATTGCCTGCTTCAGGTCAAGCTCACGGGCGCGCAGCAAGAAGGTGAGCCCGTCGCTCACTTTCACGCCCTCCTGCCAGGGGCCAATCGCCTTGTAGGCGACCCGCCTGGCCAGCATGGCCCCTATATAGAGGCCGGGCTGGGCGCCCTCGGGGAGACGCAGCGCTTCTGCCTGCTGCTCCCCCAGCTCGGGACTGGCGAACTGCTGCACATGGCCGAAGACCAGGCTCAACTCGGGATCGGCTTCGAAGGCAGCCAACTGCAGGGCGGTCTTCTCCGGGCGCCAGAGGTCATCGGCATCGAGAAAGGCGACGAAGTCCCCGCGAACCGCGCGCAGCGCCGCATTGCGCGCCTCACCGATACCTCGCCGCGGCTCGCAGATGACCTCCACGCGCGCGCCGAAGCCGCGGGCAATCTCGCCGCTGCGATCGGTCGAGTCATTGTCGACGACGATCACCTGCTCGCAGGGCCGCTCCTGAGCGAGAACGCTCTCGATCGCTTCTGCCAGGTAGGCCTCCCCGTTATGCACGGGGATCGCCGCGCTGACCGTCGGCTCAGCCAAGCTCGCCCACCAGCTGGTCGACTGCTTGTGCGTTGGCTGATGGATCAGGTGAGAGCTCAAGCGCGTAGCTGGGCACTTCACGCACCAGCTCTCCGAGCGCAGACAAAGCTGCCGCCCCATGGAATCCTGACTGGACGATCGTACTCGGCGCCAGCCCGCGCAGCCCTTCTGCGGCCGAAACCGGCCGCAACCCCGGCTCCCCTCGACTGCTGACTTCGTCTTTCTTCGCCATAGTCGCGAACAAAGGCGAAGTCAGCGGAGGTGGTGTGGGGGCGATTAGGGCGACGATCTCCAGATCGCGACGCATTCGGTCGGGAGCCAGGGCCTTGATGTCGACCAGGGCCTTGGCTGGGCCCTCCAGCGTCGGCTCGAAGCCTGCCGGGTCGATCGTGCTTGGATCGAGGCCAAGCCGCCGGGCGCTGTCTTCGGTCAGCTTCGCGGTCGACTGCATCGCGTGGGCGCGCGGCGGGCCGGTCTCGAGCAGCACATAGTCGTCGGCGGCGATCTCCATGCCGGCTAGGGCGCAGGAGAGCGCCAGGGTCGACTTGCCCGAGCCGCCCCGGCCGACGAGCAGCACGCCGCGACCTTTGCGGCCGACGGCGCCCGCGTGGGTCATCCAGCGACCATGCGGCGCCATCAGCAGCTGCAGCGCTTCGCGTAGCGGCGCCGCTCGCTCGCTCGAGGGAATGCTTCCCGCGTCTGGAACGTAGTAGGTCGCCTGGCCGGCCTGCGGCTCCGCCGCCGTCACCGCACCCGAGCCGGCCGCCGCGAGCACGCAGAAACGCTCGGAGCGCAGGCGGACCACAGGGTTCGTGCCGGGCGCCGCCTGCAGGGGCTCCCAGGCCGGGGCCGGGGCCTCGCCGCCGCTCGTGGCGCCGTCAAAGGCCGAGATCGAAAGCTGCGGTGCACTGGCACCGGACATGGCAAGGTGCTGGAAAGGCGGCAGCAGCACGTCGCGCAGCCCCTCACCGGCAAAGCGCAGGCGCACATGCATGCCGGCCAGGTCAAGGTCAGCCTCGAAGAGGCCGGCCAACCCGGCCGCCCGCTCGAAGGCGGCATGCGACCGCTCGACGTACTCGCCGGCCAGGTCGCGCGCTGTCGCTGCCGGCACTTGCCCCACGAGCTAGGCCGCCGGTCGCGGCCAACCGGTCGTGTCGACCTCGTGGATCGGATCGAGCAGGAAGTAGTCCTGCATGTCGTCGTAGCGCTCGAAGCGCGGTGCCTCGAAGGGGATCTTCCCGCCGCCGTTGGCCAGGCTCGGCGGGGCATCCGCAGACTGCTCGGCCGTAGCGACCAGACGATTCTCGATCAGCTTGCCCAGCAAAGGCGCGACCTCGGCGCTGATCGCCTCGGCATCGGCCTCGTAAAGGTCGCCCAACGCCGTACAGATCTCGGCTTCGGTGACGCCGCTCGCCAGCAGACTCCAGACGGCCGGTGCGCTGCCCGCCAGGCTGTAGTAGCTGCCGCCGCCAAGGTCGATCGCGATCACCTCGCCGTCGACCTCCTCGTACACGACGTTCTCGGTGTTGATGCGCAGGCGCTGCTCGCTCACGCGCGGCCTATTTGTAGCGGTAGGTGATCCGGCCGCGGTCGAGGTCGTAGGGCGAAAGCTCAATCTTCACCCGGTCGCCGGGCAGGATGCGGATGTAGTGGCGGCGCATCTTGCCCGAGATGTGGCCGAGCACATCGTGGCCGTTGTCGAGTTTGACACGGAACATCGTGTTGGGGAGGGCCTCGGTGATCTCACCCTCCATCTCGATCTTCTCCTCTTTCGCCATGCGGCGGGGAGCGTACCGGACCGCTTGAGAAGTGGCCTAGCCGCGCCGGGCGCGGGCGTGTGCCACCGCCTGCTCGCGCGTGGAGACCTCGCCCGCGTACTGGGCGGCCTCGAGCTCGCCCAGCAGCTCGCCCAACTCGGGGCCCTCTCCGATGCCAAGCTCGGTGGCTAGCTCATCGCCGCGCAACAGTGGCTTCGGTGGGCCCTCGCGGCGCCAGTCGAGGGCAGCGGCGAGCATCTCGCGGGCGAGGACGAGGTGGGCCTCGATCGCCTCGTCGGTCGCAAACGGCCCCGAGCCCCGGGCCGAAAGTCGATCGGCGATCGTCAAAAGGGTGACGTCGACCCCCACCGGGTCGGTCGCTCGCAGGTATTCATGCACCCGCCGTGGCGGCAGCGGCGCCTCGTGGACGAGGAAGCCGAGGCGCAGATGGTGCAACGTGAGGTCTTGCAGGTGGCGAGTCAGGTCGCGACTGGCGCGCAGGCGCGCGCAGAGCTCGCCGACGATCGCCACCCCGTCGCGATCGTGACCGACGAAGGTCACGTAGCCATCACCTTCCGAGCGGGTCGCCGGCTTGCCGATGTCATGCACCAGAGCACCGAAGCGCAGGGCCATGCGCCGGTCGAGCTCATCGGCGAGCGGCTCGGCGAGCAGCGCCTCCAGCTCAGTTGCTCGCTCGCCACCAAAGCGCTCCAGGTCAGCCTCGACCTCGAGCGTCTGCTCCAGCACGGCGATCGTGTGGCCGTGAACGTCGAGGTGGTGGTTGGGGCCCTGCTCGACTCCGCGCAGGGCATCCAGCTCGGGGAGGACGACCCGCGTCAGCCCGAGGTCGTCGAGCAGCGCCACGCCACGCAACGGGTCCGGCCCACCGACCAGCTGGCGCAGCTCGACCAGCTGGCGCTCGCCGGCCGGCTCGGCCGCCCGGCCGGCTTCGCTCCGTGCCAGGGCGATCGTGCTCGGATCGATCTCGAGGGCGAGGTTGGCGGCGAGCCGGGCGGCGCGCAGCAGGCGCAGCGGGTCCTCGGCAAAGCTGCGCTCCCCCACCACCCGCAGCAAGCGGCGCTCGAGGTCGGCGAGCCCATCGTGCGGATCGATCGGCTCGTCGCCCGCAAGCGGCACCGCGACCGCGCCGATCGTAAAGTCGCGCCCTGCCAGATCGGTCTCGATCGTCTCGCCGCGCAGCGCGGTCACATCGATCTGCCAAGTGCCGTCGGCGGCGACTGCACGCCAGCTGCCGAACTCCGCCGAGAGCTCGAAGGCGTGACCGTTGCCCTCGCGGGCGATTGCCTTGGCCGCGAGGGCGGGATCACCAATCAAGGCGAGATCGAGATCCTCGACCTCCCGCCCCAGGGCCGCGTCCCGCACGGCGCCGCCGGCGATCCAGACCCGCTCCTCGTCGCCGAGCGCCCGCCTGGCGAGGTCCACGGCCGCCGCCGAGCCGAGCCGCTCGGCGAGGCTCATGCCCGCTCCCGAGGCACCCGGGCCGAGATCCCGCAGGTGATCTCGTAGTTGATCGTGCCGAGCCAGCCGGCAACCTCCTCGGCGAGGATCCTCTCGCCTCCCTGCTCGCCGATCAGCACGGCCTCTGCGCCGGGCTCGACCTCGGTCTCGGGGCCGAGGTCGACGGTGATGTTGTCCATCGAGACCGTGCCGACCAGCGGGTAACGCCGCCCGCCGATCAGCACCTCAGCGTTGTTCGAGAGACCGCGACGCACACCATCGCCGTAGCCGAGAGGCAGCACGCCGACCCAGGTGTCGGTGGGCGCGCGCCAGGTGCGGCCATAGCCGGCACTCTCCCCGACTGCGAAGCGCTTCACGTCGGCGACGTAGGAGCGCAACGAGAGCGCCGGCGCCAGGCCTCGCTCGGCCGGGTCGCCCTGGAATGGGTCGAGGCCGTAGACGGCGACCCCGCAACGTGCCATGTCGAAGTGCGACCTTGGATCGCGGAAGACGGCGGCGCTGTTGGCGGCGTGGGCGAGGACGCCGGGGAACTCGGCCTTAACCGTCGCCACGACCGCAGCGAAGCGCTCGCGCTGCTGGTGAAAGTACTCCGAGTCCGGTTCGTCGGCGGTCGCGAAGTGCGTCCAAACCCCGGCCAGCTCGAGATCCGGATCGGCGGCGCAGGCGCGCGCCAGGGCCAGCACCTCGGTCGGATCGGGGTTGCCGAGCCTGCCCATGCCGCTGTCGTGCTTGACGTGGACGCGCACCGGCCGTCCCTGGGCGCGAGCGCGGGTGGCGGTGAGCTGGCGGAAGCCCTCGCGCCAGACCGCGACCTCCGATCCGCCGGCGAGGGCCGCATCGAGGTCGCCCGGGGTCAGCGCCCCCATGGTCAACAGCGGGATCTGCGGGAAGCACCGCCCGATGTGGGCCGCCTCGCCCCCGGTCGCCACCGCCAGACGGCTCGCGCCACCGGCCAGGGCCGCCTCGACGCAGGCCTCGGGACCATGACCGTAGCCATCGGCCTTGACCACAGCGCAGAGCTCCGCGCCCTCCCGCAGCTCCGACCTCAACCGAGCGCAGTTGCGCTCGACAGCGGCGAGGTCGACCCGGGCGATTGCCCGCCTCATCGCGCTACTCGGCGACGAGCGCGGCGAGCGCGTCGGCCCGCGTCACCATCCCGGCGAGACGACCCTCGCCGTCGACCACGGGCAGGTGGTTGTGGTGCTTCTCAGCGATCATGCGGGCGACCGTCTCGGCGTCATCGTCTTCGCGGACGACAATCGGGTCAGCCGTCATCAGCTCGGAGACCTTGGTCGCAAATGCCTTGTCGAGCCGCTCCTCGAAACCCTTCATCGAACCGACGAAGACGACGCCGCCCATGATGTTGAGGTAGTGCGGCAGGTGCAAATCAGCCTGCTCGTCACCGAGGATCAGGTCGGACTCGCTGACGATGCCGGCCACCTTGCGCTCGCCGTCGATCACCGGGATCGCGCCCAGGTCGGTCTTGGCGAGCAACTCGATCGCGGCCCGCGCGTCGGCGTCCGGAGAGACGCTCGGCACGTCGGCGTCCATGATCTCGGCAGCGGTCTTCATCGGCAGGTGAGGTTATTCGACGCGGAGGCCGGCGGGGATCGAGGCGATCACATCGGAGGCGATCACGGACTCAGCGGCGCCGATGCGCTGAGCGGCGTGGCGGCCGGCGCGGGCGTGGGAGAGGACGGCGGCGCAGGCGGCGGCGAAGGGCTCGAGGCCGCGGGCGAGCAGCGCCGCGGCGATGCCGGAGAGCACGTCGCCGGTGCCCGCCGTGGCCAGGGCCGGCGCTGCGAGGGCGTTGACCGCGACACGCTCGCCGTCGGTGACAATCGTGTCGTCGCCCTTGAGCACGACCACGGCATCGGCGGCGACCGCTGCCTCGCGCGCCGCGGCGAGCCGCCGGGCGCCGATCTCCTCGGAGGAACGATCGAGCAAACGTCCCAGCTCTCCCGCGTGCGGGGTGAGAATCGTCGACGCTTTACGCGCGGCGATCCGGTCGAGCTCCCCAGCAAAGGCGTTGAGCCCATCGGCGTCGATCACCAGGGGTGTCTCGATCGCCGCCACCGCGTCGCGGGCGAGCTCGACCGAGCCGGGATCGCGACCCAGGCCCGGCCCCAGCGCCCCGGCGGCGGCGCGCTCGAAGGCGCGCAGGACCGCCTTCAGCGAGCCCGGCGCTAGGCAACCGTCGCCCCCCGGGCAACCAACCGACATGACCTCGGGCTGACCAGCCTCGAAGACCGGCTCGAGGTCTGCGGGAACCGCGACCGTGGCGTAGCCGGCGCCGGCGCGAATCGCCGCCAGGGAGGACATCTGCACCGCCCCGGCCAGCCCCCGCGAGCCCCCGGCAATCACCACCTGGCCGGAGCTGAACTTGGTCGAGCGCGGGCCGCGGCGCGGCGCCAGCGCCAGAACCGCCGGCTCGATCTCGCCGGCCTTTGCCGTCTGTGGCGCCCCCGGAGGGATACCGATCGGCACGACCCGCAGCTCACCGGTGTGCCACTTGCCTGGCGCTACGCGGTGCCCGAGCTTCGCGCCGTGGAAGCTCACGGTCAGGTCCGCCTCGACGGCGACTCCCGCGATCTCGCCACTGGAAGCGTCCACCCCCGAGGCGATGTCGCAGGCAACGACCGGCGCCCCGCAGCGGTTGATCGCCTCGATCGCCCTCGCCGCCGGCTCGCGCGGCGCCCCTGAGAAACCGGTACCGAAGATCGCGTCGACCACGGCGCCTGAGCCCTCGAGCCAGGCGTCGAGATCATCGGGCAGCTCACCGGCCTCTAGCTCCAGGGTCTCGACCGCGAAGCCCATCGCGCTCAGCCGGCCTGCGGCGACCAGGCCGTCACCGCCGTTGTTGCCCTTGCCGCAAACGATGCGCACGG
The DNA here is from genome assembly GCA_963715455.1 of uncultured Solirubrobacterales bacterium. Lineage (GTDB taxonomy): Bacteria > Actinomycetota > Thermoleophilia > Solirubrobacterales > 70-9 > VRUE01. The sequence goes on from OY970245.1 coordinate 2,279,281, forward strand.
GCCCCTGCGGCGCCAACCCAGCGACCACCTCGGCGAGCGCCGTGCCCGCCGCTTCCATCAACTGCTCACCGGGGACTCCCATCTCCTCGATCGCCCAGCGATCGACGGCCCGCATGCCCTCGGCGTCATAGAGCGGCTTCAGCCAGGGCTCCATTCCTTCCCAGCCTAGCCCCGACTCGATTCCCACATCGCCGACATCGGCAGCGCCCAAAGACCATCCCCAAAAGGCAAGATTCGCTCGCCGGCATAGAGGACCACGCCGGCGACGAGACGCGCGCCGACCCGCTCGCGCATTTGAACCAGTCCCCGAAAGTCGGCTTCGCGAACCGTTGCCCGGCTCTTTACCTCGATGCCCAGTACCTCCCCGGATGGTCGCTCTACGACCACGTCGACCTCTCGGTCGCGCTCCCGGTAGTGCCAGAAGCTGAGCGCTTCCGGAAACCAGGACGCCTGCCGCTCCAACTCCGTCGCGACAAAGGTCTCGAGCAAGGAGCCCGCCAAGCCGTCGTCTCCATCAATTCGCCGCCGGTCAGCCCCAACCAGACCGGCAAGCAGCCCAGGATCGGCAATGTAGAGCTTCGGGGCCTTGACCTGCCGTTGCCCGAGATTCACGTGCCACGCCTGGCGCACACGGACCAGGAACAAGCGCTCCAGAACCTCCACGTAGGTCTTGGCGGTCTTTCCGCTTACGCCAGCGTCTCTGCCCAGCGAATCGAAGCGGGCGAGCGATCCAGATCGGGCGGCAACAAGTCGCAGGATCGTCTCGACCGAGCCAGGCACGTGCACCCGTGAGGTCTCTGCCACATCGCGCTCGACGATCGAGGTGACGTAGCTCTCGAAGAAGCGACCGCGAAGGGCATCGGCGCGACGCCGGGCCTCCGGAAAGCCACCACGAAGCACAAGGTCCGCGTACCCGTTGCGCCCCACAGGTGCATCGACAACTTTTGGCGGCTCACCGCGAAACAGACAGGCGAGAAAGTCCTCGCGCTTACCCCGAAGCTCGCCCTGGGTAAAAGGCCACAGCGTCAGATAGTCGACCCGACCGGGCAGGGCGTCGCTGACCCTGGGAATGCGCCGAAGATTCGCCGAACCGGTCAGAAGGAACTGCCCAGGCGAATTGTCCTTGTCCAGTCGTGCCTTGATCGCCAGCAGCAGCTGCGGCGCACGTTGGATCTCGTCGATCACTGTCCGCCGTCCCATGCCGGCGACGAGCCCCACCGGATCGGCTACAGCCCGAGCAAGGGAAAGCTCGTCATCAAGGGTGATCCAGTCGGCCGGCAGGCGCCCGTCGGCAATGACTCGCGCCAAGGTGCTCTTGCCTACTTGCCGCGCGCCAAGCAGCGCTACCGCGCGAGCACCGCCCATTGCTTCGACGACCGTGTCCTCGATCGTCCGATCGAGAAGCTCCGCGCTGTGAGACTGCCCAGTCACCGAGAAAAGGTTAGCGGCTAACTCGGGAAATATCTTCGGCTAACTCGGAAAATACGAGAGAACAACTAGTAAAATACCTGCAAAATAGACTATTGATGTTTTGAAAACGTCATAGCATCATCGGGAGCCATCACCGCAACCGCGGCGGCAAAGTCGCGCGAGTGGGTCATGGAGACGTCGATGCGCCCCCCGGCGGCCACCTCCGCCGCTCGCCCGCTGAGCCGCACGGTCGGTGGCTCGCCGGCCACCACCTCGATCTCGCCTAGACCGAAACCGCTCGTCAGGCCGAGGGCCTTGGTCACCGCCTCCTTGGCGGCGAAGCGGGCCGCCAAGTGGCGGGCGGGGCGCGCGCGAGCCTCGGCGTACTCGCGCTCGGCCGGGCTGAAGACGCGCTCGGCGAGGCGGGGATAGCGCTCCAGCGCCCGCTCCAGACGGTCGATCTCGAGCAGGTCGACGCCGACGCCGGAGGTCATCCCCGCGGCCTACTTCTCGATGCCGATGATCAGCTTCGCCGTCGCCACATCATCCTCGCTACCCCCGCCGATGCCGATGTAGCTGATCGCATCCAGGTAGGGCTCCGCCTCTTCGAGTTCGGCCGCGTCCTCACCCGAGACGACGCCTTCGGCCAGGCGCAGGGCGGCCGGACCGTCGACGAAGGCACTGATCGGCGTGCCGCCGAGCGCTGAGACAGCCGCCTTGTAGTTAGCGTTCTCGGAGAGCGACTTGCCGCCTTCCGGGGAGAGGCCCTGCAGCGCCGGCGGCAGACCGTAGGCGATCGCCACACGATCGTCCTTGGCGACGACGACCAGCGGCTTGCGGCCAAGCTCCTCGTCGCGCACGGAGAAGCCGCTCACCCCGTTGCTGGTCACCGCCGTAACCCCCGGCGTTTGCGTGTTGCGCAGCAGGGTGCCGAGGTTGGCGGCCGTCTTGGCCGCTTCGTTCGAGCTGCTGGTCAGTACCAGGGCGCCGCCGAGACTGGCCTCGCTGTCGCCTTGGGCGAAGATCGCCGCGTCCTCGAGCGAGTCAGCGATCTTGTCGAGGTCGATGCCCATCGCTTTCAGCGTGCTCTTCAGCTGGTTGGGCGGCAGCTCGCCGGAGATTCCCGACTTGTCGAGTTCGTCGATCGCTTCTTTGAGCTGCTCGCCGAAGCCGGCGGCGGCAAAGGCCGCGAACGAGTCACCCGGCAGGGAGCCGAGCAACTCCGAGACGTCGCCGCTGGGCGGCTGCTCGCCGCCGAGGTCGCTACTCAGATCGACCTCGATCTGGTCGCTGCCGGGGATGACGCTGGCCACCGCCGTTGCTTCGCTGGGGTCGATACCGGCGCTCTCGAGGGCTTCCCGGGCCTGCGGGTCGATCTCGTCGTCGGACTGCTCGAGCAGGCCGCCGACGTCGACGTAGGCGTCGGCGAGACTGCCCTCGGAGGCGTTGGCGATCGCGTCCTCGAAGCCCGCTTCGTCGGCCAGCGATTCGCCGCTGGAGGCGTCGATCGCCTTCTTAAAGACGGCTTCGTCTTCGCCGATCAGCAGCGTGTCGTCGACGAGGCCCACGGCGGTTTCGTCAGAGCCGGTGAGCTTGAAGTCGACGCCTTCATAGGAGACGTCCTCGTAGGGCTCTTTGCTCTGCTCGGCCTGCGTGTCGATGAAGTCCTGGGTGGCTTCCGCGTCGGTGCTCTCGACGCCGATCACCATTTCAGTGGGGTCCCCTTCGCCGTCGAGGCTTGCAAAGGCGATGCCCGCCTTTTCGCCGAGCCACGGCTGCACTTCCTTGGCGAAATCGACCGGTTCGCCGTCGTCGCTTGCTGTGATTTCCAGCTCTTCGACGATCAGCCCGCCGAGGTCGTCCTCGCCGGCGATCGTCTGCGCCAGCGTGTTGACGTCTTCGGCCAGCTCACCGGAAGGCTGCAGCTTGCCTTCGACGTAGACGAGCGAGCCGGGCGGCGCAAAGCTGGCCAGGTCGGAGCTGGACGAATCGCTGCTGCCGCAGCCGGCGACGGCGATTGCGGCCGCAGCCGCGAGGACGGGGAGTACGAGACGGGTCTTGATCATGGGGCGGCAGACTAGCGAGCCCCGGCGATGGGCCGAAATGTCAAGCCAGGCTTGACATTTCGGCCCATCGCCGGGTGGTTTGGGTTACTCGACGGTGACGGTCTTCGCCAGATTGCGCGGCTGGTCGACGTTGAGGCCGCGGGCGCGGGCGATGCCGTAGGCGAGCAGCTGCAGCGGCAAGATGGCGACGATCGGCTGCAGGATCCAGTCGGTGCGGGCGACCTCGATCGCCCGGTCGGCAACCTCTGGGGCACGCTCGTCACCGGCGGTGACGATGGCGATCGTCGCCGCACCCCGCGCGCGCACCTCTTCGACGTTGGAGAGCACCTTGCCAAGCACCGGGCTCTCGGTCGCCACGCAGATCACCGGGGTTGACTCGTCGAGCAGGGCGATCGGGCCGTGCTTCATCTCGCCCGCCGCATAGGCGTCGGTGGGGATGTAGGAGACCTCCTTCAGCTTCAGCGCCCCCTCGAGGCAGACCGGCAGGCCGATGTGACGCCCCAAGTAGAGAAAGAAGTCGTGCTCGGCGTAGGCGCTGGCGATCTCCGCTGCGCGCGGCTCGCAATCGGCCAGCGTCGTCTCGATCCGTGAGGGCATCGCCCTCAGCTCGGTAACCAGCTCGGCAAGGCGCTCGGCGCTGAGCGTGCCACGCAACTCGGCGAGGTAAGCACCGAGTAGGTACATGACCGCCACCTGGGCGACGAAGGTCTTCGTTGCAGCGACGCTCACCTCGGGTCCGGCGCGCGTGTAGAGCACGGTGTCGGCGTCACGCGTCGCCTGGCTGCCCATCACGTTGGTGATCGCCATCACCTTTGCGCCGTGCTCGCGGGCCAGGCGCATTGCCGCCAGCGTGTCTGCCGTCTCACCCGACTGGGTGATGCCGATCACCAGGTCTTCGGGCCCGACCACCGGATTGCGGTAGCGGTACTCGGAGGCGACGTCCATCTCGACCGGCACCCGGGCCCACTCCTCGATCGCGTAGCGACCGACGAGACCGGCGTGGTAGGAGGTGCCGCAGGCGACGATGACGATGCGTCGCAGGCCGAGCAGGAACTCGGGATCGAGCTCCAGTTCAGAGAGGTCGACGCCGTCGTCGCCCGGCAGGCGGTCGGCAATCGTCTCGGCGACCGCGTCCGCCTGTTCGTGGATCTCCTTGAGCATGAAGGTCTCATAACCGCCCTTCTCGGCGGCGTCCTCGTCCCAAGTCACCTCTTCGGGGTCGCGGCTGACCGGGGCGCCATCGATGTCAGTGATGCTGATCCCGCTGGCGTCGATCGTCACCACCTCGCCGTTCTCGATCAGCACCGCCTGCCGCGTCTCGGGGAGGAAAGCCGGGATCGCCGAGGCGAGGAAGCTCTCCCCCTCGCCGACGCCGGCGACCAGCGGGCACTCCTTGCGGGCGCCGACCAGACGGCCGGGCTCGTCGGCGTGCATGGCGACGAAGGCGTAGTGGCCGCGCAGCTCGGCGAAGGAGGCGCGCACGGCGGCGGTCAGGTCGCCGTCGTAGTTGCGCTCGATCAGGTGGGCGACGATCTCGGCGTCGGTCTCCGAGCTGAAGGTGTGGCCTTGCTCGCCCAGCTCGCGGCGCAGCTCGGCGTGGTTCTCGACGATGCCGTTGAGGACGATGTGGATGCGGTCCGAGCAGTCGCCGTGCGGGTGGGCGTTCTCCTCTGTGACCCGACCGTGGGTGGCCCAACGCGTGTGTGCGACACCGGTGGTGGCGCTGGGGGCGGCACCGTTTTTGAGCTCCTCAGCGACCGCACTGCGTAGATTCGCCAGATTGCCGACTGCGCGCACGCTGTCGATCTGGCCGTCTTCGATCACCGAGATCCCGGCCGAGTCGTAGCCGCGGTACTCGAGCTTCTCTAGCCCGGCGACAAGCAGGTCAAGGCAGGGTCGCCCGCCGACGTATCCGACGATTCCGCACATAGGAGGCGAGTAAGGGTAGAGACCGGGGCGCTAGGCCAGCTCTTGTGTGACCAGACTGACAAGCCGCTCGCAAACGGCTTCCGCCTCGTCGGCACTCGGCGCCTCAACCATTACCCGCACGAGCGGCTCGGTGCCCGACGGTCGCAGCAGCACGCGGCCGCGCCCCTCGAGGCTGGCTTCCTCGCGCTCGACGGCCTCCCAGACAGCGCTCGCTCCCGCGATCGCCTCACGGTCGGCAACCTCGACGTTGACCAGCGTCTGGGGCAGCTTCTCCATCGGCGCGACGTCAGCCAACTGGCGCTCGCCCAGCTCGCGCATTGTGGCCAGAGCCGCGGCCGTGCCATCTCCAGTCGCGACGATGCGGGTATCGATGATGTGTCCGGACTGCTCGCCGCCCAGCGCCCAGCCGCGCTCGCGCAGCTCATCGAGCACGTAGCGGTCGCCGACCTGGGCAACCGCCACCTCGATGCCGGCCTCTGCCATCGCCTGGTGGAAGCCGTAGTTGCTCATCACCGTGACGGCGACGCCGCCGGCCAACTCGCCGCGAGCAGCCATGCCACGGGCGACGAGCGCGATCAGCTCGTCGCCATCGTGGGTGCGCCCGCTGCCGTCGACAGCCAGCACACGGTCGCCATCGCCGTCGAAGGCAAAGCCGATCGTCGCCTCGGAGCCGGCAATCGCCTCGGCCAGGGCATCGAGGTGGGTCGAGCCGCAACCAGCGTTGATGTTGCGTCCGTCAGGGTCAGCGCCGATCGTCTCGACCGTCGCGCCAAGCCGCTCGAAGATCGCCGGCGCGGCGCGGAAGGTGGCGCCGTTGGCGCAGTCGAGCATCACGTGCCGGCCGGAGAGATCGAGCGGGAAGGCCGCCTGCAGGGCGCGCAGATAGTCCTCGAGACCGCCGTTCAGCTCGCGCACCCGACCCGGCTCGGTGGTAGCGGGCTCGGCATCGAGCAGCGACTCGATGCGCGCCTCGGCCTCGTCGTCGAGCTTCGTGCCGGCGGCGGAGAAGAACTTGATGCCGTTGTCGCGGTAGGGGTTGTGGGAGGCGGAGACGACCGCGGCGAGGTCAAGGCCGAGGCGCTTGACGAGAATTGCCGCTGCCGGGGTGGGCAGCACGCCGCCGAGCAGCGCATCGCCGCCTGCCGCGGCGATGCCGGCGGCCAAGGCAGCCTCAAGCATCGGCCCCGACTCGCGCGTGTCGCGCACAATCAGCACCTGGGGGCGCTCCACCCCGAGCGAGGCGGTCGCGGCGCGACCTAGCGAGGTCGCTAGCTCGGCACTGAGGAAGGTTCCAGCCTCTCCTCGGACTCCATCGGTTCCGAAGAGCTTGCGCGTGGTCGTCACCCGCGGCCTAGCGCTTGGAGAACTGCGGCCGCTTACGGGCCTTCTTGAGGCCGGCCTTGCGGCGCTCCTTGGCGCGCGCGTCGCGAGTCAGGAAGCCACGTTTCTTCAGCTCGCCACGCAGCTCCGGGTCGATCTCGGTCAGCGCCCGAGCGATGCCGTGACGCACCGCACCGGCCTGGCCGCTGATGCCGCCGCCGTGGACGCGAACGCGAACGTCGACGTTGCCCTCATAGCCAGTGATGACCAGCGGTTGCATGGCGGTCGTCTGGTGCAGCGGACGGGGGAAGAACTCATCCAGCGCCCGCTTGTTGATCTCGACCTTGCCGCTGCCGGGCAGCAGGGTGACGCGAGCGATCGCCGTCTTGCGCTTGCCGGTGGCGAGGAAGCGGGCATCGCCCTCCATCTTGGCCGGCGCACGGCTCGCCGCGCTCGGCTCCTCCTCGACCGCATCGCCGACCAGCTCGGCCTCGCGCTGGCGCCGCTCCTCCTCTTCGGCTTCCTGGCGGGCCTGCTCCTCAGCGCTCAGCGGCCGCTCCTCCTGCTCAACCGCGATCGGCTCCAGGTCAGCCCCCGGAATCAAATCCTTCTTCTTCTCCTCAGCCTTGGGCTTCTCAGCCTCAGCCTTTGGCTCCTCAACCTCCGCAGCAGGCTCCGCCTCAACCGCCTCGGACTCCTCAGCTTCCCCCTCCCCAGACTCCTCGACGGCCTCACCCTCGGCCGCAGGCACCTCGGACTCGGCCTCAACCGCATCTTCCGCGGGTGGCGTGGAGGTGGGCTCCTCGCCCGCAGCCTGCGAGGACGAGGAGTCCTCCTCCGCGACAGGACCCGCGGTCGACCCCTCCGAGCCCTCGACCGAAGTCTCGTCCTGCTCTGAAGTCTCTTTGCTCTCGTCGTCGATCAAGTCTGTATCTCCATCGGTTTCGGCTGTTGCGCCTCGTGCGGATGCTCGGGGCCCGCGTAGACCTTGAGCTTGGTCAGCTGCTGCCGAGCGAGGCGATTGCGCGGCAGCATGCCCTTGACCGCCTTGCGGATGACCTCCTCGGGACGCCGCTCGAGCATCTCGGCCAGCGTGCGGGACTTGATCCCACCGGGGTAGCCGCTGTGGCGCCAGTAGCGCTTCTGATTGAGCTTGTCGCCGGTGACGCGGATCTTCTCGGCGTTGATGACGACGATGAAGTCGCCGGTGTCGACGTGTGGCGTGTACTCGGGCTTGCGCTTGCCGCGCAGCGCGTCGGCGATGCGCGTCGCAAGGCGGCCCAGGGTCTGGCCCTCGGCGTCGACGACGTACCAGTCGCGCTGGCGGTCGGCGGGTGTGGCGACATAGGTCTTCATCAGAGAAAAACCGCGGGCAGCGCCCAGCGGCCCCGGCATGATAGCCGCCGCGCGGCATCTTGCGTACGCAACCGTGCGCCTGTCTATACTGCCGCGCCAACGATGCCTAATCCCAGCTGCGCGGGTGGCTGGGAGCGGAGGAACCGCAGGAGCCGTTGCAGGTTCCAGGGGCGAATCGGCCGAAAAGGTCGTAGCGCATCTCTTTCAGCGCGAGCCCGACAGCTAACTCCGTAGGCGAACGAAAGAGAGGGCACGTGGTTGGTAGGACCACCCGGCCTTGGTTGGCGGGGGCTTATTCGGCGATTTTGGCGTTGACGCTGGTGTTGATCCTTGCCACGTCTGCAATCGCCACGACCGGCGGTGCCCCCACGGCGGCCGGCAGCCCACCGCCACCCGGTAGCCCCAGCGGCGCGGCAACCGACGCCCCCAGCGCCGGAGCCATAAGCCTGATCTCGGCCAAGACCACACCCCGCAAGTCCTTCTACTACGGCTACCGCTATCCCAAGCTGAGCTTCGCGATCGCCAGCAACCAGGCGCAGAACGACCTGCGCATCGACGTCGTCGACGAGGCCGGCGCCAGCGTGCGCACCTTCTTTCGCAGCGACGTCGCCCCCAACACGAAAACCTCGATCCGCTGGGACGGGACGATGAACGACGGCCGCGCGGCGCCCAACGGCCGCTACAGCTTCCAGGTCTCCTCGCAGGCGGGCGCGGTCGCGGCGCGCCTCGCCACCCCCTCGGAAAGCGAAGCGCCCAGCCTCGGCTTCGACTTCTATGCCTACGCCTTCCCGCTGCTCGGCAACCACGACTACGGCGGCAGCGGCGCCGTCTTCGGCGCTGGCCGCGCCGGCCACACCCACCAGGGCCACGACGTGATGGCCGCTTGCGGCGTGCCGGTGATCGCCGCCCGCGGCGGCCGCGTGCAGTACTCCGGCTACCACAGTGCCGCCGGCAATTACGTGGTGATCGACGGCAAGGGCACGACGCTCGACTTCATGTACGCGCACTTCGCCGAAGCCTCGCCGCTACAGACCGGCGACACGGTGCGCACCGCCCAGCCGATCGGCATCGTCGGCGACACCGGCTCGGCCACCGCCTGCCACCTGCACTTCGAGATCTGGACGGCACCCGGTTGGTATGAGGGTGGCAGCCCAATCGACCCGCTGCCCTACCTGCAGAAGTGGGACCGCTACAGCTGAGCTGAGCCCCGCCGGCTGACGATCGCCAGCGCCACCGCGACCGGCACGGTCGCCGGCAGCGTGTCGACGGCAAAGAAGAGCAGGTCGAAGCCAAGCGCAAGCACGGCAACAAGCCCCGCCCCGATCCACTGCCGACGGGCCGTAAACGTGTCCATACGTCCCGTTTCCGGCCCATCGGCAGAGGGTTGGGCGAGGAGGCAGCCGACCAAGGCGGCGACGAAGAGGTCGCCAAAGCCCATGCGGGCAGCGCCGAAGCTGGCAACCTGGAGCGCGGGTAGATCGGCCGCGGGGGCTGCGGCGCTGAGCACGTCACTGGGACCCTGAAGGAGATTGGCCGCGACAAGAGCGGCGTCAAGCACGGCCATCGCGTAGATGCCCCAGCGCAACCAGCGAGCCGCGACCGCATTGACCAGCAGCCAACCGAGGGCGATACAGGCCAAGCCAGAGAGCGCTGTGGCCGCAGCCTCGCCGGCCAACGCTTCAGGCACAGCCCAAGCGAGGATGAAGAGGGGCAGCACCGCCAGCGCCCAAGGGGGCCGTGATCCGTGGATGAGAACCGCCAGCGCCACGGCCGCCAGCGGCGGCACCGCAACCAGCGCCAGATAGGTGAGCGCCGTGGCCGAGTCCGAGTAGAGCTCGATCCCGCCGACCACGACGACGATCGAGAGCGCCGGCACCAGCGCCCACCAACGGCTACGCAAACGCTCCAGCCAAGGAGGCAAGGGCCGCGGGGCCGGAAACGCCACCAGCGCCCCCTGCACCAGACTAAGCACCGCAATCGAGACAGCAAATGGCATCAGGCCCGATCCTGGCAGGGGTGGAGCGTCTTGTACTTTTCCGCCTGCTACCCCTCCGGGAGAGCCGCCCTACTCACTTGCGGAAAAGTTAAGCGAAACCCCTGCCAGGATCGGGCCCGTCACCCACAGCTACTCCCACTCGATCGTGGCGGGAGGCTTCGAGGAAATGTCCAAGGCCACCCTGTTGACGTCGGTGATCTCGTTGATGATCCGGTTGGAGACGCGCTCCAGCAGGTCGTAGGGGAGTCGCGCCCAGTCGGCGGTCATCGCGTCGTCGGAGGTGACCGCGCGGATCACGATCGGGTAGGCGTAGGTGCGGCCGTCGCCCTGGACGCCGACCGAGCGCACGACGGGCAGCACGCAGAAGGACTGCCAGAGCTGGCGATAGAGGTCGGCGGCGCGGATCTCCTCCTGGAGGATCGCGTCGGCGGCGCGCAGGATGTCGAGCCGCTCTTTGTTGACCTCGCCGCCGACGATGCGGATCGCCAGGCCGGGCCCGGGGAAGGGCTGGCGCCAGACCATGCGCTCGGGCAGGCCCAGCTCGGCGCCGACGGCACGCACCTCGTCCTTGAAGAGCATGCGCAGCGGCTCGACCAGCTCGAACTCGAGGTCCTCAGGCAGGCCGCCGACGTTGTGGTGGGACTTGATCGTCGCCGCGTTGTCGCTGCCCCCCGACTCGATTACGTCGGAATAGAGCGTGCCCTGGACCAGGTAGGCGGCGTCCTCGAGCTTGGCCGCCTCCTCCTCGAAGACGCGGATGAACTCCTCGCCGATGATCTTGCGCTTGCGCTCGGGCTCGTCCTGCCCGGCCAGCTTCTCGAGGAAGCGCTGCTCCGCTTCGACGTGGACCAGCGGGATGCCGAACTGCTCGAAGGCAGCCACCACCTGCTCGGCCTCGTTGAGCCGCATCAGGCCGTGATCGACGAAGACACAGGTGAGCTGCTCGCCGATCGCCTTGTGGACGAGCAGCGCCGCAACCGAGGAATCGACGCCGCCAGAGAGGCCGCAGATCACGCGCCCCTCCCCCACCTGCGCCTGGATCTTCGCCACCTGTTCGGCGATCACCGATTGCGGTGACCACTGCTGCTCGCAGCCGGCGACGTCGCGCAGGAAGCGGGTGAGAATCTCCGTGCCGTAGGGCGTGTGGACGACCTCGGGATGGAACTGGATGCCGTAGAGACCGCGGTCGGGGTGCTCACAAGCGGCCACCGGTGAGCCGGGGCTTGAGGCGAGTGCCGTGAAGCCCTCGGGGGGCTCGAAGACCGCGTCGCGGTGGCTCATCCAGCAGTGCTGCTCCTCGGGCAAGTCGGCGAGCAGCCGCCCGCCACCATCGCGCAGGACGAGCTCGGTGCGCCCGAACTCCCCCGACTCGGCCGCCTCGACCCGCCCGCCCAGCGCCTGGACCATCGCCTGCATGCCGTAACAGATGCCCAGCAGCGGAATCTCCAGGTCGAGTAGCTCGGTTGGGAAGGCCGGCGCCCCCGGCTCGTAGACCGAGGCCGGACCGCCGGAGAGGATCAGCGCCTTGGGCTGGCGCGCCCGCAGCGTCTCGACCGACGTGGTCGAGGGCAGCAGCTCAGCGAAGACGCCGCACTCGCGAATCCGCCGCGCAATCAGCTGCGAGTACTGGCCCCCGAAGTCGAGGACCAGCACCTCCTCTGAGGCTTGGGCCGGCGCCGTGCTGACGCCGGCCTCAGTCGTCGGCGACTCCAACACCGGCGGAGACCGCCGCCCTGCCATTGGAGCCCATGCCCACCGACTGCTCGTTCTGCAGCTTCTTGCCCTCGCTCATCAACGCCGGCGCGACCATCACCTCGGCCCGCTGGAAGGAACGAATGTCCTCATAGCCCGTGGTGGCCATCGAGGTCTTCAGCGCCCCCATCAGGTTGAAGGTGCCGTCGTTCTCCTGGGCGGGGCCGAGCAGGATCTCCTCCATCGTGCCGTCCTGTTTGGTCGAGACGCGCGTACCCCGCGGCAGCGAGGGATGGAAGGTCGCCATGCCCCAATGGAAACCGCGACCCGGCGCCTCCTTGGCGCGCGCCAGGGGCGAGCCGACCATCACCGAGTCGGCCCCGCAAGCGATCGCCTTGGAGACGTCGCCGCCGGTGCGCATGCCGCCGTCGGCGATCACGTTGACGTACTCGCCGGTCTCCAGCATGTGCTGCGAGCGGGCGGCTGCCACATCGGCGATCGCCGTTGCCTGGGGCACGCCGATGCCGAGCACGCCGCGCGTCGTGCAGGCGGCGCCCGGACCAACGCCGACCAGCACGCCAACCGCGCCGGTGCGCATCAGGTGCAGGCCGGTCGAGTAGGAGGCGCAGCCGCCGACCACGGTCGGCACCGGCACCTCGGCGATGAACTCCTTCAGGTTGAGCGGCTCGACCGTGGTCGAGACGTGTTCGGCGGAGATCACGGTGCCCTGGATGACGAGGATGTCGATCCCCGCCTCGACCGCGATCTCGTAGTGCTCGCGCACCTTCTGCGGGGTGAGCGAGCCGCAGGCGACAGCGCCACGCTCCTTGATCTCAGCAATCCGCTGGCCGATCAGCTCGGGCTTGACCGGCGCCGTGTAGATCTCCTGCATGAGCCGCGTCGCTTCGTGCTTGGGTGCCGCGGCGATCTTCTCCAGCTCCTCCTCGGCGTTCTCGAAGCGCGTCCAGATCCCCTCCAGGTTGAGCACTCCCAGCCCGCCGAGCTCGTTGACGAGCACAGCCGTGTCGGGGCTGACCACGCCGTCCATCGCCGAGGCGACGAGCGGCAGCTCGAAGCGGTAGGGGCCGAGCGTCCAGCTGATGTCAATGTCGTCGGGATCCCGGGTGCGACGCGACGGGACGATCGCGATGTCGTCAAATCCGTAAGCGCGCCGCCCCTTCTTGCCGCGACCGATGTCGATCTCCAATTAGGTCCTCCAGGGTGGCGTTGAGGACCCAGCCTACACTTCGGCGGGGACCTCCAAATCCTGCACGTGGACCTCGCCGAGCAGGCGCTCGACCTGGCCGCGGTCAACGGCGCCGGCGCCAAAGTGCTGGGTCGACTCCGCCCCGCAGGCGACGCCGTAGGCGAGGCACTCGTCGGCCGGGCGGCCGTCGTAGCGCGCCGCCACGTAGCCGGCCAGGAAGGCGTCGCCGGAGCCGACCGTGGAGACCGGGTCAAGCGGCTCGGTGCGCACCTCGAGGAAGCGCCGCTCGCTGGCCTCGCCGACGGCGGCGACGCAGCCGTCGGGCCGGGTGATCGCCGCCTCCACCGCGCCGAGGCGGATCAGCTCTGAGAGGCCGTGGACGAGGTCGGCGCGGTCGGCGAACTCCTGGCCAACCAGCTCCTCGGCCTCGCGCTCGTTGGGGGTGACGATCGCCGCCCCGGCGCGCAGGCCAGAGAGCATCGCTTCGCCCTCCGCGTCGAGCACCACAGGGACGCCGCGGTCGGCGAGGTCCTTGACCAGCCGCGCGTAGAGGTCCTCGCCCGCCCCCGGCGGCAGCGTGCCGGCGATCACCGCCAGCCGGGCGCCATCCGCCAGGTAGCCGAGCCGCTCGGCAAATACCTCGACCTCCTCGCGGCTGACCGCCGGGCCACGCTCGTTGATCTCGGTCTGCTCGCCCGAGGTGGGGTCAACCACGGCCAGGTTGATGCGCGTCTCGGCGGCGATCCTGGTGAAGTCGGTGAGCACGGTCTCCTCGCGCAACTGGCCGAGCAGCCGCTCGCCGGTCGGACCACCGGCGAAACCAGCGGCGATCACCGGCCGGCCGAGCCGGTTGAGCGCACGGGCGACGTTGATGCCCTTGCCGCCGGCGACGGTGCGGCTCTCGACCGCCCGGTGGCGGTGGCCGAGGCGAAAGTTGGGAACGGCGACCGTGCGGTCGATCGCGGCGTTGAGGGTGACGGTGAGGATCATCGTGTTCGTGCGAAGCGCCTCAGCAAGACTGCACCGCTCAGTATCACGCAAATGGCGATCGCGATCGGGATCGGATCGGCGCCGAGCAGGCTGCGGGCGCGATCGAGGGCGCTCGCCTCGGGCACGCCATGCGCGCCTTGCAGGGGGATCGTCGCGGCACGGCGACCGTCGACCAAAACGGCGACGCTGCCCAGCCGGGCGCCTCGCTTGATCGGTCCCTCAACCTCGCCCGGTGCGCGCACCTCGAGGCCGAGCTTCTGCTCGGGGCGCAGGCCGATCGCGACGCTGCGCGCGGCACGCAGCGGCAGCTCGCCGTCGAGGTAGCGGATCTCCGGGCTGGCGAAGCGCTCGCCGCGGCGCACCGGCACCCGCCGCTCGTAGCGGGAGAGGCCATATTCGAGCAGGCGCAGGCTGGCGAGGTCACGTTCGGTCTCGGTCGGGGCGCCAATCACGACCGAGATCAGCTCGACCCCATCGCGCTGCCCGGAGGCGACCAGCACATAGCCGGCGCCGAATGTGTGGCCGGTCTTCACGCCGGTGGTCCAAGGCGCTCGGTAGAGCAAGTCGTTGAGGGTGTCAATCGTGCGCGGCGGGCGCAGGCTGCGGAGGCGGGCGCGGCGAGCAGCGGCAATGCGAGCGAAGGCGGGGTCGCGCAGCAGGCGCCGGGCCAGGGTCGATAGATCCAGGGCGCTCGAGTAATTGCCTTCCTGGTCGAGGCCGATCGGGTTGGCGTAGTGGGTGTGGGCCAGGCCGAGGGCGGCCGCGTAGCGGTTCATCTCGGCGACGAAGCGGGCTTCCGAGCCGGCAGCGGCGAGCGCCAGGTCATAGGCAGCGTCGTTGCCGCTGCGCAAGATCAGGCCGTAGAGCAAGTCGCGCACGCTGATCCGCTCTCCTGGCCGCAGTTCGAGCAGCGACTCGCCGTAGATCGCGTCGTAGGGCGCGGCGCCCACGATGCGCTCCAGGGGCAGCTCACGCAAAGCCACGTAGGCGGTCATCAGCTTGGTCGTGCTGGCGATCGGCAGCCGCTCGCGCCCGGCGTGCGAGAGGAGCACGTCACCGCTGCGCGCGTCGATCAACGCCCAGGCGCGTGCGTCGACCGGCGGCCCGGCGGCGGCCACCCGGGCTGGAGCGACGAGGGCGAGGGCCAGCAGAAGCGCGGCAAGCAGCACGCCGCGACGCCGTCTGCTCACCATCACAGGGCTTGACGCGCAAATCGCCACGGACTCGAACACCCGGCAGTCACCGTGACGATTTGCGCGTTCACTTCAGCTTCAGCTCTTCGCCGGTGCCGAGGATCTGTGGATCGACTTCGGGGTTGAGGGCTTCGATGCGGCCCACCGGCACACCCGTCTCCTGGGCGATGCCGATTAGCGTGTCGCCGCTCTCCACAACGTAAACGGCGGGTACCTTGCGCTTCGGTCGCTCGGCGCCCTGACTTCCGTTGTCGCCGCTGCGGTTGCCGTTCGAGCTGCCCGAATCGCCACTGTCGAAGGCGCCACCGAGGATCGCCATGGCCAGGATGAAAGCCCCAACGAGGGCGAGGACCGCGAAGATCCGAGCTGTTACTGAGGTGCGCTTGTCCATCGAATTGGGTTGGCGAGCGAATCGGCCGCAGATCGTATAGCCGCTCAAAGCAGTCTTAGGCGGTCGAAACGTCCCAAATCGTGACCCGCAACTGCTCTGCGGCGGCAGCCGGATCGTCCGCCGCAGCGATTCCCCGCGAGGCAGCGACGAGCGCCGCGGCGCGCCCCGCTGCGAAGGCGGCGCCGAGCAGCTCGGGGCGACCACCCTGGGCGCCAACGCCGGGGATGAGGAAGATCGAGCGCGGCATCAGCTCGCGCAGGCGGGCAATGTGCTCGGGCGCGGTGGCGCCGACCACGGCGCCCATGCCGCTCAGGCCAGACTCGCCGAGCAAGCGCTCGCCGAGCCCGTCGACCAGACCGGCGAGCCGCTCGTGCAGTGGCTGCTCGGGCGCCAGCAGGTCCTGCACATCGCTGGCGCCGGGATTGCTGGTGCGCACCAGGGCGAAGACCCCGGCGCCGGCATCCTGCGCCGCGGCGACGAGCGGCTCCAGCGCATCGAGGCCGAGCAGCGGGTTGGCGGTGAAGGCATCCGCACCGAGCCCGGCGACGGGGCCCCAGGGGGTGGGCGTCTCGCCGACCAATGCCTGCGCGTAGGCAGCCGCCGTGACCGGCACATCGCCGCGCTTGCCGTCGGCGATGACCAGCAATCCGGCCTCCTGGGCCACCGCGCAAACCTCGGCGAGCGCCGCCCAGCCCGGCGCGCCGAGCCGCTCGAAGCAGGCGAGCTGGGGCTTGACCGCGACGCAGGCGGGGCCCGCCGTCTCGATCAGCGAGCGGCACTGAACGACAACCGCCCCGGCTGCCTGCTCGGCGGCCGGGGCGGCGGAAGCATCCGTCCCGTCCCCGGCGAGCTTCGACGGGTCGGGGTCGAGACCGAGGCAGATCTGGCTGCGGCGCTCTTCGACGAGCACCGCCAACCGATCTGCGAAAGGGCTCTGGCTCAGCCTTTGACCTTGGTCTTCAACGCCGAGCCGGCGGAGAAGCGCGGCACCTTGCCACCGGGGATCGTGATCCTTTCGCCGGTGCGCGGGTTGACGCCCTGACGCGGACCGCGCTCGGCGACGTGGAACTTGCCGAAGCCGGTGAAGCTGACTTCGCCACCGCTGCTCAGCGTGTCGGTGATCGCGTCGAGCACCGCATCGACGGCATCACTGGCGGCTTTCTTGCTGCCCAGCCGCTCGTCGCCTGAAAGTTGGTCCAGAAATTCAGCCTTTGTCACGTCGAAGCTCCTCCGTCATGGGGTGGTTGAAATCGGCCGCAATCTAACAGCGCCCACGGCGTAAAAGCGCTTGCCGCCTCAAGATCCGGCGACGGTCATCTCGCCGACCAGCAGCGACGGCGTACGCACCGAGCCGCCGAAGGGGACCCAGCGGGCATCGGCGCCCGCCGCGCGCACGGCGGTCAGCATCGAGACGAGGTCGCTGGCGATGGTGAACTCGCGCAGCGGCTCGGCCAATTCCCCGCCGCGGATCGCCCGCCCCGAGGCGCCCACCGAGAACACCCCGGTGACCGGGTTGACGCCGGAGTGCAGGCCGGCAACGTCGCTGACCAGCACCCCCTCCCCCGCCTCGCCGAGGAGCTGCGCGAAGCTCAGCACGCCGGGCGCGACGACCAGGTTGGAGGGCGAGACCGAGGGCAGGCTGCGGTAGCCGGCGCGGCCCGCGTTACCGGTCGAGGACGTTTCCCCGCGACGCGCCGTGTAGGTGTCGAAGAGGTAGGTGCGCAGCGTGCCGTCCTCGATCAGCGGTGTGCGCCGCCGCGGCAGGCCCTCGCCGTCGAAGGGGGCCGTGGCGAAGCCAGCCGGGTCGAGGCCGTCGTCGTGCAGCACGAAGGCCTCGCTGGCAACCGCCTTGTCGAGGCGCCCGGCGAAGGGCGAGCGGCCGCGCTGCACCATGCCAGCGCCCAGCGCTTTGCCGATCAGACCGACGAAGCTGGAGGCGACGGTCGGGTCGAGTACCACCGGGCAGCTGCGCGACTCGGGCTTGCCGGCGCCGATCATCGCCGCCGCCCGCTCGCCCCCCTCGCGGCCGATTGCCGCGGGATCGAGGCTGGCCGGCCCGCGGGCCAGGTCAAAGCCGAGACCGGTCTCACGCCCGTCCTCGCCCTCGGCCAGCGCCTGCACGTAGGCGTAACAGCTGGTGCTCTCGTACTCGCCGTCGGCACCGGTCGAGGAGGCGATCGCCACGCGCTCGGCCGAGTCGGCATAGACCGCCTGCTCGACGCCGGCGATGTGCGGATCGGCCTCGAGCGCCGCGCGCTCGACGGCTAGCGCCAGCTCGGCCAGCTCGGCGGTGGAATGCGCGGCGAGCGACGGATCGCTCAGCTGCAGCTCGGCGAGCGCACCGTCGCTAGCCGGTGGCGGCCCGGCGAACTCGTCCTCGTCGGCGACCCGCGCCGCCTCGACCGCCCTGCCCGCCAGGGAGGCGATGCCCGCCGCCGAGAGGTCGGTGCCGTAGGCGTAGCCGAGCTGAGTGCCGATCCAGGCGCGCACCCCGACACCACGCTTGGTCGCCGCCGTGAGGCTCTCCACCTCACCGCCGTGAGCGCGCACCTCGCGCCCGGCGTCCTCGGAGGCGTAGGCCTCGGCGTCGGAGGCGCCCGCCGCCAGCGCCGCCTCGACCGCGCCCCGCGCCAGCTCGATCAAACCTCCGTCCCCCCGACCGTCATCGCCGCGATGCGCACGTGGCCCTGGCCGGTGCCGACCGGGACTTTCTGCCCCGCCTTGCCGCAGACGCCGGTCTTCATCTCGAAGTCGTCGCCGACCGCGTCAATCGCCGCCAGCGCCTGCAGGCAGTTGCCGACCAGGGTGGCGCCGCGGCAGGGCTTGGTCACCTTGCCAGCCTCGATCAGGTAGCCCTCAGAGACGCCGAAGACGAAGTCGCCGGTCGCCGGATCGACCTGGCCACCGCCGAAAGAGACCGCGTAGAAGCCGCGCTGCAGCTCGGCGATGATCTCCTCCGGCTTGGCTTCGCCCGGCGCGATGTAGGTGTTGGTCATGCGCGGCACGGGCAGGTGGCGGAAGCTCTCGCGGCGGCCGTTGCCGGTCGAGGCGACGCCTTCACGACGCGCCGTGGTGCCGTCGTAGAGGAACGAGGTGAGGCGGCCGTCCTCGATCAGCATCGTCTTCTGGGTCGGCACGCCCTCGTCGTCGATCGAGTCGCTGCCCCACTCGTTGGGCATGCGCCCGTCGTCGTAGGCGGTAAGCAGCGGCTGGGCAACCTGCTCGCCCAGCTTGCCGACGTAGACGCTGGCCCCCTTCTGGATGTGGTCCGCCTCGAGTCCGTGCCCGGTCATCTCGTGGAAGAGGACGCCGCCGAAGCCGCCGCCGACGACCACCGGCATCGAGCCCGCCGGAGCGGGATCCGCGTCGAGCAGGGTGAGCGCCTTGCGCGCTGCCTGCTCGGCGATCGCGGCGGGGGCACCGTCGAAAAGCTCGAAGCCACGATGCCCACCCAGCGTCTCGGCGCCGGTCTCGACCGAGTCGCCGCGACGCGCCACCGCCTGGGCGCCGATCCGCACCCGGGTGCGGTCGTCGCCGCTGTAGAGGCCCTCCGAGTTGGCGACGGTCACCTCGCGGCGCACCTCGGCATAGGAGGCCATCAGCTGACTGACCTCGGCCCCGGCGCCGCGGCCACGCTCGTCCAGCTCCCGCAGCAAGGCCGCCTTGCGCTCCGCCGGCACCTCGGCCGGTCGCTGCTCGATCGGCTGCGGCGTGCTCGCTACCGCCTGCAGCGATCGTGGCGCTGCTTGCTCACCACGCAGAGCGGCCGCCGCTTCTCCTGCGGCCTGCTCCAGGTCAGCGGGGTCGAGGCCGTCAACGTGAGCGAAGTACGTGGTGCCGCCGCTCAGCACACGCACGCCGGCGCCCTGGTCAGCGCCCGACTGCACCGCTTCGACCCGCGACTCGTCGATCGCCATCGTCATGCCGGCGCCGCGTTCGGCGAAGACCTCGGCGAACTCGCCACCGTTGACGAGCGCCTTGGCGATCACCCGCTCAGCCACGTCGGGCTCGATCAGCCCCGTGTACTCGCTCACTGCTTGGGCCTCTTGCCGGCCACCTCGATCAGTCGCCCAGCGGCGACGAAGAGCTCGCCACCGGCAACCGAGTCGGTCGCGTGGTCGCTGGCCCGCCCCTCCGCGTAGTAGAGACGCGCGAAGGGCCGACGCGAGACGCGGCGGCGACGCATGTAGGCGGCCGCCTCGTCGGCATAGCCGGAGACGCGGTCGAGCAAAACGCGATGGGGCTTGGGAGGCGTCACTCCCCCGCCTTCCCGTCGCCACCCGTAGCCAGGTCGCGCAGCACGGAGCGCAGGTCGAAGAAGAGCAGCGAGGCGAGGGCGAAGCGCTCGGTCACCGCGACCGCCGCCAGGCCGGCCTGGCGCAGGGCGAAGACCTCGCCCTGCTCGGTGGATATATGGACCTGCTCGACCGGCTCGCCGCCAGCGCGGTCGGCGACCTCGAAGAGCGCCGCGGCATCCTCCTGCCAGCGCTGCGGCTGACCGCTGGCGGCGAGCACGGCGCCGCCGGAATCGAGGATCGCGCCACCACGCAGGTCGGGTGACATCTCGGTCAGGTAGGCGAGCGCGCCAGCTGCCGTCTCGCCTGAAATCGTCCCGTTCGTCTCACCGTCGGCCATCTCGGCCAAAATACCGGCCCGTGTCCCTGGCCCGAGCCTCCTGGATCACCGTCGTCTCGATCTGCGCCATCGCCGCGATCGCTTTCGCGCTCAGCGATTACACCGGCTACGCGATCACGATCACCGCTGTCGGCCTCGCCGCCGCAGTGAATCTGCTGCCCAGTCCCTGAAACTGAACCCGGGAGACGCACCCCGAAGCTAGACTTTTCTCGTGCAGCCAAAAACGCTCAGCGGCGACATCAGCGAGTTGAGACGTGCCCGGGAAATCCGTCTAGAGGCAGATCGCAACGCCACAATGAGCGAGCGGTTGGCTCGGATGCACACACTCTGCAAGCAGTTGAGCGCCATTAAGGGCGCAGCTGCTGGGACGCCCACTTGACCGAGTTCGATCTCAGGGCCCTGCTTGAGGCCCTGCACAAGCACGAGGTGCAATTCGTCGTCATTGGAGGCGTCGCGGTCAGCGCTCACGGGTTTGTGCGGGGAACCGAGGATCTCGACCTCGTTCCCGATCCCGATCCAGCCAACCTGCAGCGCTTGACGGTGGCGCTCGAGGCGCTGGAATCGACCCTGCCAACTGTTGGTGGTAGGCCCTTCGACGCCGATGGCGATGCAGCGGTGGTCAGGCGGGGAGGCAACGTGACCACGATGACCAGATTTGGCGGACTCGACGTAGTGCAGCGCGCGAGAGGCGTGCCGAGTTATTCGCAGCTCGCCGAAGACGCCATCGAAAGCGACCTGCTAGGCATCCCTGTCCAAGTCTGTTCTTTGGCTCGCCTGCGTGAGATGAAGCAGGCGCAGGGCCGCACTCAGGACAGGCTCGACCTGGAGAACCTGCCCGAGCCCTGAGCGCCACCGGACCTAGCCCGCGCGAAAGGGGCCGGAGCGGAAGCTGGCGGGGTTTTGCAGGGAGGTCTCGGGCTCGGCGTGGATCATCACCTCGGCGCCGGGGACCGCGGCCTCGATCGAGTCGCGCATCGCGTGGGCGAGGTCGTGGGCGCGCTCGAGGCTGGTGCCAGAGGCGTACTGGACGTGGAGGTCGATGTAGCGGTGACGGCCGGCGCGGCGGGCGCGCAGCTTGTGGTAGCCGGCGACCTCGGGCGTGCGCGCGGCGGCGATCGCCGCCTCGATCTCGTCCATCTCCTGCCCGGGCAGGGCTTCGTCGACCAGCACGCCGGAGGAGCGGCGGATGATCCTGATCCCGGCGGTGACGATCGCGCCGGCGACGAGCAGCGCCGTGATCGAGTCGAAGGCGGCGTTGCCGGTGAGCTCGACCACGGCGAGCCCGGCCAGCACGCCGGCCGAGGTCATCGCGTCGGTGCGCAGGTGGGCTGCGTCGCCCTCCAGGGCGGGAGATTCGTGCATCTTCGCCTGGCGTGAGAGGACGGCGGAAACGACGAGGTTGGCGACCACCGAGAAGCCCATCACCGCGATGCCGATGCCAAGCTCGTCGACCACGGCGCCGACGACGAGGCGGTGGGTCGCCTCGTAGATGATGATCGCGGCGCCGACCAGGATCAGCAGTCCCTCGATCGTCGCCGCCAGGCTTTCGACCTTCTCGTGGCCGTAGGGGTGATCGGCGTCGGCCGGCTCGTCGGCCTTGCGCACCGAGACGAAGGCGACGACTGAGGCGACCAGGTCGATCAAGGAATGGACCGCCTCGGTGAGGATCGCGATCGAGCCGGTGATCGCCCCGGCGGCCAGCTTGATCGCGATCAACAGCGAGTTGGAGGCGATCGAGAGCGCCGCTGCGCCGCTCTTGGTGCGGATCATCGCGCCGGTGCCGACTCGCCTGCGAGATGCGCGAGCAGCAGGCGTGCTGCGCGGCCGCGGTGGCTGATCTCGTTCTTCTCAGCCTGGCTCAGCTCCGACATGGTGCGCTCGTCGTCGGTGTCATCGGGAACAAAGGCCGGGTCGTAGCCGAAGCCACCCGCGCCGCGCGGCGCCTCTATCAGCATGCCCTCACAGCGTGCCTCAAAGACCCGCTCGCTGCCGTCGGCCTCGATTAGGGCCAGGGCGCAGTGGTAGGCGGCGCGACGGTCATCGCCCGCTTCTGCGACCTCGCGGAGCAGCTTGGCGAGGTTCTCCTCATCGGTAGCGTCGGGCCCGCCGTAACGCGCGGAGTGGATTCCCGGACGCCCGCCAAGGCCCATTGCTTCGATCCCCGAGTCGTCGCCGATCGCCGCCTTGCCGGTTGCGGCGTGAGCGCTACGCGCCTTCTCGAGGGCGATCTCGGCGAACGAGTCGCCCTCCTCGAGTGGCAGCTCAACACCGTCTGGCAGCGGCTCCAGCTCGACGCCGGGCAGCAGTTCGGAGAGCTCACGCAGCTTGTGCTTGTTTGCGGTAGCGAAGATCACCGATCGCTACTACCCGACTAGGCGCCCCCAGCCGCTTTCTCTTGCACCTGGCGCAAGCGTGAGATGCCCATCTCGGCAAGGCCGAGCAACTCGTCGAGCGAGGCCCGCGAGAGCGGCGTGCGCTCGGCCGTCGCCTGCACCTCGACCAGGCCGCCGTCGCCGGTCATCACCACGTTGGCGTCGACCTCGGCGTTGGAGTCCTCGCCGTAGTCGAGGTCGCAGAGAGCGCGCCCGTTGACCATGCCGACGCTGATCGCCGCTACTGAGCCGCTGAGCGGCAGCGCCTCGATCTCGCCCTTGTCGAGCAGCTTCTGACAGGCGAGCTGCAGGGCAACGTAGCCGCCGGTGATCGCCGCACAGCGGGTGCCGCCATCGGCTTCGAGCACATCGCAATCGACGTAGATGCTGCGCTCGCCCAGCGCGCGGAAGTCGACCACCACGCGCAGCGAGCGCCCGATCAGACGCTGGATCTCGACTCCACGGCCGTCCTGCTTGCCCTTGCTGACGTCGCGCGCCTTGCGATCGCCGGTCGAGGCGGGCAGCATCGCGTACTCGGCCGTCACCCAGCCGCGGCCGCGGCCGGACATCCAACGCGGCACCTGGTTGGAGATCGAAGCGGTGCAGATCACTCGCGTCTTGCCGATCGAGATCAGCGCCGAGCCATCGGCGCTGGCGACGAAGCCGGGATCGATCGTCACCGGCCGGATGTCGGCGGGGGCACGGTCGTAGCTGCGCGAGGCTGGCATGGCGCGAGTCTGTCATGGCGGGGCGCCGAAACGAAGGCCGGCCCACCCACAGCGCCTCTCAACGCGGAAGGGCCGCGGATGCCCGCGGCCCTCCACACCCACTGGGGTAGCCCTCCGACGTCAGACCAGTCTTCCGACGCCATGTGAGCCTCTTTGGAGAATAGAAGTAAAGAGCTTTAGCAGTCAAGAATCCTTCACTGGAAGTACATGAAGGCCACGCTGCTCGAAGTGGGCGTCGAAGGCAAACGCCTCCTCGCCGCTGTCGCGCTCGATCAGCGCGAATGAGGTCGCGTCGACATAGCTCCAGCGCTTGTCCTCATGCTGCTCGAGGATCTCCCAAGCGCGTTCCTCGATCGGCCGGTCCAAATGGACGAGATCGATCGCGTTGCTGGCGCGGAAGCGCCGCCCCCACTCAATCGCTTCCCCGCGCCCCACGCGGACCATCAGCGCCGTGTAGGTCTCGGCGAAGACGTAGTTCGAGGTGAACAGCGCCACCCCCTCGGCAACCAGCTCGGCCAGGGCCGCACGAGCCCGCTCGTGCTCAGCCTCAGAGGAGTTACGCAGCGCGACGAAGGCGCTGGTGTCGACGAAGACCGACTTCATCGGCCGTAGAGGTCATCGTCGAGGGTGCTGACGCTGGTGCCCGAACGCCCGGCGCCCGGCGCCTCCTCGATCAGGTAGCTGAGCAGCGGATCTCCCGTGGGATCGGCGCCCCGAGCCCGCTCAGCGTCGATCAGCTCGCGCACCACCGCGGCGATGCTGCCGGCCTCGCCGGCCCGCTGCTTGAGCCAGCGGTACTGACCCTCGTCCAGATATAGCTGTGTTCGATGCCTCATGCTGTAATACAGCCTAAGCCCCGAGCCGGACGGAATCCACTCCACCGGAACCCGCACGGAATCGACCAGCGAGCGCAGCGGCGCCTCAACCAACGGGGCGGCCCGCTCGGGCCGCCCCACCTCCAGCCTCATTTGAAAGCCACCTTGTCGACCGCCTCCTTGATCTTGTTCGTGATCACCTCGGCGAGCTCAACTCCTTGTTTGCCGCTGAATCCCTTCATCGCCGCCACCATGCCGACCATCAGCAGCGAGACGAGCAGGATCAGACCCACGTACTCGACCGTCCCCTGGCCCCGCTCACCGACCAGGGAACGGATCGCCCGCAGGCGCTCTTCGATCGCGACGTGCAGGTACCCCATCAGCCTGTAGAGCAGCATCGAAAGCCTCCTTCGATCGTTTGAGGCCGATGCTGCCGGCGCGATTCAGACCGAACAAGGCGCGGGTGTGCCGCCTTTGCAACGGGACATGGACGTGTCGGCCGCGCCTACCCCCGCAGGGCGACGCGACGCGCCTCCTCGGTCCCCAGATACGGCGTCAGGGCAAACTGGATCGCCTCCGGCGCCAGCTCCGGCAGCTCCGCGTGCCTGCCGAGATCGACCCGCTGGGCGACGAGCATCGCCACGCCGCCGACCATCGCCTTCTCGGTGATCTCCGGCAACCGCTTGCCCTGGGGCTGCAGTTCGCGACCAGGCAAGAGCCACTCGCTCAGGTGGGAGATCATCCGGTCGTAACGCTCGTAGCCAGCGCGCCCACCCGCGAGGGCCTCAGTCGTAAGCGTGCGGGCTGCTGCCGGGTCAGAGGCAGCGAAGGCCAAAGCTGCCCGAATCCCAGCCGCCACCTGTGCGGGCCACGCAGCCTCAGAGACGCAAGCCGACTCGATGCGGACCTGGAGGCGCGCCACGGCCGAGTCGAAGGCCCCGGCGAACCCCTCTGAATGGTGCGCAGGCTCGTTCATCGGGATAGATAAACATTATTGTCTATATCGGTCGAGGCAATCCTCTCGGCCCTACTGCCCCACGGCCCCGAAGCTCACAACCCCAAAAGCCTCCCCCGCGGCGAACGTCGGGGCGCCCGCCGCAAAGGCTTCGTTGAAGCTCTGCGCGGTAGCGGCATCGAGCGTCAGGGCTGCGTCCGCTACCGAGATCGAGCGGCCCTTCGGATCAGAGGAAACGCTGGCCCCGGCCATGCCCAGCCCCAAGACCCCGACCCGCCCCAGCTTGCCGGGGAAGGCGGGGGTGGGCAGGATCTCGACTTCTGCGCTTGTCGTCTTAGCTCCCAGGTCAAACCAGTATTCGGTGTGGAAGATCTGCCCGGCGCCGAGTTGGAGGAGTTCGATCGCTCCAGCCAATCTGAGGGTGCCTTGGGAGGCATCAGGTGAGATCTGTCCTCCGGCGGCGATCGGGAAGCTGAACACGGGCCCTGGAGAGAGTTCTGCCGGTGAGATCGGGTTCAGGGAGACAAAGAGCGATTTGAACTTGGCGAGGATATGGGGATCGGGGACAAGCGTGCCCTTTCCCTGAGGCAGGATCGTCACCAGCTGGGGCAGCGTCTTGGTCTTCAAAGTGCCGATGACTTGCCCTTCCTTGAAGGCGTCTTTGACCCGTAGCTTCTTGTTCAGGCGGGTGGCGACCTTCTGGGTGAGAGTCAGCTGCTTGGCCGAGAAGCCCAGGCCAAAACCTTCGCGCTTGGCTTTGGTGCTCTTTGACTTGGCGACTTTCAGCTGGGAGCCGCCCACTTTGGCGGAGATCGGGTTGGGGTTGGCTTTCAGCTCGACCTTGCGCAGTGGGACTGATCTGTTGCCCTTCTGGAAGACCAGGGTGCCTTCGGTGAGCACTTCGGCCTTGCCGGAGGTCGGATCGGCCTTGCCGCCTGTGACGGGCAGGGTGATCGTCTTGCCTTGCTTCTTGGCGGGCGCTTTGGCGGCGAGCGTCACGCCTGACTTCTTCAACAGGCTGATGAAGGACTTATCGAGCGTGAGCTTGGCGCTACCGCCGCCCAAAGGGTCATAGGCGGCGTGGGCAGTGGGGGCAGCAAGGAGCGCTGTCAAGGTCACCAGAGCCGCTGTCGTCTTTCTCATCTCATCCCTGCCTTTCTCTTCATTCCTTCACCGCGCAGCTCTTTTCCACTTTGGTGGAGAGCTCAAGCCCACCCTTGAACTCAAAGGTGGCGAGAGCCAGGGGGAAGACGATGCGGGGAACGTCCTTGGGAGCCGGACAGCCTGAGTTGAAGTAAGAGAGCTGCTTTCCCCTATAGGTGTATTTGCGCTTCAGGGTGAGCTTGATGCGATCGACATAGCCCCAGGAGCCAAGGGCTTGAGGCAGCGATGTGGAGAGCTGTGTGCCCCAGGCGCCCTTCCTTAGGTGGCGAATCTTGAAGACCAAGACGAATGAGCTGAAGAAGGGGTTGGCGGTGAAGATGTGGGTGAGCAGCACCGGTCTTCCCTGCTCGCGGCCGTTGAAGATCAAAAGCCTTCCTCGGGTTGGATAGGCGCCCTGGTCGGGGAGGACGATGTTGGCCCAGAACTGACCGGAGCCGATCACCGCATCGCCGCAGGTGGAAAGAGCGCGTTCGGTTGAGGCAGGCTGTATGTCTGCTACCCGACAGGTGGGCAGGCCCTTTGATTGCAGTAAGCCGTGGCGGTTGACCTTGACGCTCATCCTCTGCAGCTGATCGGGGACACCGCCTTTGGGCGCCTCGAGGTGGCCGGAGACGAAGACGGCTATGGGATCGGTACCCGTTCGTGGGAGCTTGTAAGGGAGGATTTGGGAGAGGACGGTGATCCTCAGGTTGCCGCGTTGGATCACCGCGGCGGTGGCGATCGTGGCGCAGGCCAAGAGGGCCGCGGCTGTGCCGAGCCAGAGAACCCTTCTGCTCACTGCCTACCCCCTGCGCTTGCGCTTCTTGGCCTTGCCGCTCTTGCCCTGCTTGCCGCACTTGGCCTTCACAACCGGCTTTGTGTTGGAGAGCTCGCCGTTTTGCCCGGTGAATTCGGAGATCGCCTTGTGCTTGCCTTTGCAGAGGTTGGCCGAGTTGACGATCAGGCCCCGTTTGCCACCTTGCATGGTCAAGACGAATTTGCTCACCGGGGCGTCGGGGACCGCCTCGAAGGTGTTTCTGATCCGGCCTTTCAGCGAGTCAATTCGGCCGACGACATCGACGGTGATCTTCTCGTGGTGAAGCGAGGCGACCAGGTCGGGGAGCTGGTGCTCAGAAGAGCGGAGGTAGACCGGGCCTTCGAGGGGCTCGGCGAGCACGGGGGTGTAAGCGCGGGCGAAGCCGTAGACCGAGCCCGCTGGGCACTGGTCGGCCCTGAACTGCACCCTGGTGCAGATCGTTTTGATGTGGGCGTTCTCCAGGAAAGCTGACTTGGGCAGGGTGACCCTTGCTCTAGCGATGTTTGCTTCACCGCCCTCGGGGCCGCCGTTCATCTTCAAGACCGCCTTGAAGGCCGGGTGATCACCGCGTTTGGTGCCGCCCTTCAATCTGAGGTCGAGTTTCGGCTTGAACTCCAAGGCAGCGCAATCGGCTGCCTGGAAGGGGGTTGAGACGGTTACCGGCCTGTCGTCATGAGTTGAGCCGAAGTCCAACCCGGAGCCCAAGAGCGTTGAGGCCGTCGAGGTCCTTTCGCAAGAGGTCGGGTTGAAGACGAACTTCGGCCGGTCGGTGGCCGCCCGAATGTCGCGCAGATGCACGGGGATGCCTTTGATGATGTGGGGGATCGGGTCTGATCCGGTGGCGTCGATGAAGACTTCGGCGGTCTCTCTATCGACGCGGAAGGCGAGGCGGACGACGACGGTGCCGATATCGAAGGGGCCGACTCTGCCGGCGGTGATCGCCACCATGGAGATGGCTGAGCCGTTATATGGACCCGCCAGGTAGATCTTGCCAGGGGCGTAGGCGAGGGTCTGGCCTACTCCCGAGCCGGCGAAGGTGGTGCCGAGCTGCGAGGCAGCTGGGCAGGAGGGATTGTCGAGCTCTTCCTGGCCACCGTGGGGGCCTGTCCTTGCTTCGGCTTGAGCGATGCCCGCCTCTGAGCAATACGGGATGCCAGCGAGGATTCCCGCGATGCCCGGGGGCAGCTTGATCGAGAAGTTGGTGAACTCCTGTTCGGAGTCGGTTCTGAAGAGCCTCACGTCAAAGGGGCTGAAGGTGCCACCGGCGTTGTTGCGAGTGCCGGCGAAGAGTCCTGGTTTGAAGGGCGGCAACCCTCCGCTTGGGCAGGCCGCCCCACCGGGGCCGCTGATGATCTCGAAGGCCGAGCTGGTGGTCACCGGGTCGTTGCCCGACCAGGGGAAGAGCTTGGCGGTGGCCTCATAGGTGCCGCAGGCAGGAGGAGATGCCAAGGGTGAACGCGCTCCCTCGCGGAAGTGCAGCTTGAAGTTGGAGAAGGGCAATTGCGGCATGTCGTTGGCCACCGTGGTGAGCTGACCGGTGACCGGATCAGGGATCACCTCCAGCGCCTGCACGACCCTGATCCCCAGCTTGGCGTTCTTGATCACCACATACATGGCGATCAACGAGTCGAAGGGGTTCTCGTAGGGCTCGGCGATATAGAGGGCGCCGTGGACCTTTTCTTCCAAGACAGGGGTTTCTACTTCGACCGTGCCGATCTTCGAGGCCGAGGGGCA
The DNA here is from genome assembly GCA_963715455.1 of uncultured Solirubrobacterales bacterium. Taxonomy (GTDB): domain Bacteria; phylum Actinomycetota; class Thermoleophilia; order Solirubrobacterales; family 70-9; genus VRUE01. The sequence goes on from OY970245.1 coordinate 2,308,030, forward strand.
GCCTGAGCCTGCTTCAGAGAAAGCTGTCTCTCTATCGAGCTGGGCTTCGCTGCAGACCTCGAGGCCTTCGGCCACCGAGGGGTTGACGCTGAAGCCCTCGGGCAGGATTACCTCGGTGCGCTTGATCGTCGAGGCGGCGATGCCCTGCGGATCGAGGATGCCTTGGTCGACGACGTCAAGGCCGAAGTCAAGGCCGGTCGGTGAGGAAGCGGCTTTGGTGGTCGGCGAAGCGGAAATACCGGGAGCGAAGTCAAGCGCGGCGCACTCAGAGAGGCCCAGCGGGGTCGGTGGTTCGCCGTCGTCGTGAGTTTCGGCGAAGGCTTTGACGAAGACCTCCGGGACGTCCCAGGAGTTGCCTTCGAAGTCGGCCCGCAAGGGGCCGGTGCAGGATGAGGGCAGGGTGATCAGCGGCTCGCCGGAGCCGTCGACTGTGCACAGGTCGCTCTCCGTGGTCAGCAGACACTGACCCCGATCGATGTCGTGGACGTCGGCCGAGGGATCGGACCACAGGGTCAGCGTCGCCCCGTAGATCAGGATCGCCTGGGAGATGCCGTGGAAGGAGGCGATCACCTGGTAGGGGTGCTCTTCGCTCAAGCGCACGTCGAAGACGACCGGCACGCCGAGGAAGACGAAGCCGAACTTCGCGAGGGTGCCCGGCGGGGGCAGCAGGTTATAGACGGGGACGCTGGCTTTGACCTGGTTGGCGGGGGGGCCTGCATTGGCCGCGCCGTGGACGTTGATGTAGCCGACCGTCGAGCTGATCGGACAGCTGGGGTATTTGAGCCCCGAAGGGAGGCTGAGCAGTTTGGAGAACTGTGGCCCGGTGCAGCGCGGCGTCGCGGTCGGCACCCCGGCAAAGCCCTCGGGCAGCTCGGTATAGAGGTCCCTGATCGCGTCGTCGGGCACTTCGAAGCCTTTTTCGTCGATGGTCGTCTGGAAGTTGACCGTGGTCGCCATCGTGAAGGGGTGGGCGCCCGCCTGGATCACCGGCGAGCCGTCTTGCTCATCGAAGCTGAGCTCGGTGTATTTGATGCCGAAGTCGCCGCTCGCCTTGGGGGCGGCGAAGGAAGCAAGGGCGAGCAGCGCAACGGCAAGCGCCAACAAGCCACGGCGGGTTGACTCGACGGCGCTCATCGGCGTCCTCCTCTGTCGCGCTTGGCTCGCGCTTTGCGCTGCTTGTTCTTCTTACTCTTCTTCTTGGCTTTGGCACTCTTCTTCTTGGCCTTCTTCGCCTTCTTGGCAACCGGCTTGGGGTTGCCGGGGCCCTGATAGCCCTGACTGGCGTAGGAAGGCTCAGCCGGTGGGCTGATCGGCGCCTGGCAGGCTTCGCCCTCGCACTCCGCCGCTGGCGCTGGTGGCTGGGGATAGCCGCCGTTCACCCTGGCGTCATAGACGTCGATCTGGCCGATGTCCTGGGGCAGGAGGCCCGTCTCGGTGAAGAAGAAGACGTCTTTCCCGTCGGTCGAGGCGTCGATGAATTCGGCCTTTGCCGGTCCCTTGCCGTCGGAGATCAGGCTGACGCAGCCGCCGTGGGCGGGGTTGAAGCCCGGAGCGCTGTCAGTGCATTCGCCGGTGCCCTCGGCCTCCCACTGGTAGACGTCCTGGCGGCTGTTGGTGTCGGTGAGGACGAGGCGGTTGAGGCTGTTGAAGTAGGCCCGCTTGCCGTCGTCGGATAGCACCCGCGGGGCGTGCAACTGCATTTCCCAGCCGGGGATGCTCGAGGCGTAGAGGTAACCCGTTTTTTCGTTGAGTGAGATTTCGAGCTCCGCCGCCTGCGGGCGCGCCCCGGTCGGCAGGCAGGAGACACAGGTCAGCTCCTCGGCCTCGGCGTCATAGCGGAAGACCTCGGCGGCGGCTTGGCCGCTCTCGCGATCGAGGTTCTCGGCGCCGGTCAGTGCCCCCCTGGTCATGAAGAGCGCCGTCGCCCCGTCTGGCGTTACCCGCGAGAGGCGTTCCAAGGGGTTCAGCGCAGCCAGGCGGTTTTTTGGCGCGGTGCTGTCCCCGGGCACTTCCTGACTTGGCAGGGTGGCGATGAACCGTGGTTCCCCGCCGTCTTCGTGCAGGTAGAGGTTGGGTTGGCCCGCTGTCGCCCCTGCGGCCAGGGCGCTGGTCGAGGTGAAGTAGATCCGCGCGAGATCCTCGCTGGCGCCCATCACGCCCTGCACACCGCTGGCTACGAGCGTCGTCGAGGTGCGCGTGGGCTCGTCGAAGCGGCGCAGTTTGCCCGCTTCGGTGAAGAGAGCCCCTTTGCCGTCGGGGGTTGCGGTCCAAAAGGCGGCTGCGTCGGCGCCCGAGACGGCGACGGTTTCGCCGGCTTCGATCCGCACATACAGCTTGTCGCTGGGGTCCTCGCTCCAGTAGATCAGCCGCCCATCGTCGGAGACCGCCCCGGCGACGTTGTCGCCGCGGTTGTCTTGAAAGACGCCGCTGTAGGAGCCTGTTGTGGAGCTCTCGGTGGAGGCGCTGCCGTTGGGCCTGACGCTGACCAGGCGCAGCTGCCCTTCGAAGGACTCATAGAGCTGCTTGATCGTGGTGCTCGCCACCGCGTTGGGGGTGAGCTTGTCTTGCACGGTGAAGACGGCGTGCTTGCCATCGGCGGAGATACCCCGCAGCCCGGGGACGAAGGAGTCGGCTTTGAGCACCGGCGGAGGGACCGTGGTCAGCGCTTCGTAGGCGCCATCGAGGTTGTCGCGGCGATAGAGGTTGGCGAAGCCCGGCACCGAGCCTCCAGCCAGCGAGAAATCGGAGTCCTGCAGCACCCAGCCGCTTGAGAGGTCCTCCGAGAAGGCCTTGTATTGGGCGTCGAGGCTGTCGAAGATGGTGAGCAGCGAGCCCGCGTCGCGCGGCGGTGAGATGCCGGTGGTCGACCAGCCCTGCGCTCCTCGTGTCGAGAGGTACTGGGATGAGTAGGAGCCAGACGGCGAATCGCCGAAGGCGGCGGTGGCCGAGTAGGTGATCTTCTCGCCCGAGGCGGAGCCCTGGTCGAGGCGAGCCGACTTGCTGTTCGAGGAGATGAAGACGGAGATGTCGGCGCCCAGCTTGTCGACCGGGGAGACCATCTCATAGGCACGGCAGTCGGCCAGCGCCGCCGAGGGTCCGGTCCGCAAGGCCTGGTTGGGACAAGCTGAGCTGACCTGCTTGGGCAGGACGAAGGTGGTGAAGGTGCGGTCAGGGCCGAAGACCGGGTCCTCGTCGCCCGAGCTCTCGGCCCGGAAGCGGTAGTGGTAGGTGGTGCCCGGCTCAAGGCCGGAGAGGACGACGCCGTCGCTGGTCACGTCTTTGTTGACCACGCCGGCACCGAGCTGGCGCTCGGGCAGCGCTTGGCAGCCGCCACCGGTGCAGTCCTCCGTGCCGTATTCGAGCTGGTAGGCAGTGTCGCTCCAGAAGTTGGGGTTGATCTCGGCCTTCAGCACCGCCGACTCGCTGCCTACCGCGCTGGCGAACTGGGCGTTTACCTCGGGTGGGGCAGGCGGCGGCGGCCACTTGTCGGGTGGGGTGCCGCGGACCTCGACGAAACCAACTTTGAACAGCTCGGCGTGCACCACATAGAGGTCGGCTTCTCCGCTGGCCGTCACCACGTTCGTAGTCGCCGCGGACAGGTGTACGTTTCCTACGGAATTGCCGGTAGAGGGGCAGCAGCTTTCGATTTCCTCGCCGAGGCTGTCGATCTCCAGCAGGTGGGGGTTGTATTCGGGGAATGAGTTGCCGTTCGGTGACGGGTCGTCGGTGAGGTAGACCGTCCCGCCCGGCGCCGGCGCGATCGCTTCCACGGCGGTGGCCGGTAGCGGGTAGACCACCGCGCCCGTGTTCTCGTTCAGGCGGTAGGAATCGGCCGCTTCTCCTATCCAGCTGTAGCTGAAGTAGACGTCGCCGCTTTCGGGATCGAGCGCCAGAGCGCCCGGGGGGCCCGGCTCGGGCAGCGGCAGCGAGCTCAGGTAGTTGCCGTCCTCGTCGAACTTCTGGATGCGGTCCTGGTCGCCGACGTAGACGGTGCCGTCGGGGGCGATGTCGAGGTAGTCGCGGAAGGTCCGGGAGACGAAATCGATTGAGAACTCGCTTGGGCCGGTCCCTTCGATGCCTGCCCCGCATTCATCGCCGCCGGTGATGTCTGCGGCGGTGCAGACGTCGGCGCCGCTGGTCTTGTTGACTTCGCCGCCGAACATGCGCAGGAAGGCGCCGGCCTGGTTGAAGACCTGGATGCGGGAGTTGTTGCGTTCGAAGACGTAGACCTCGCTGTTGGGGCCAACCGCAATTCCGTTCGGCACCTGCAGCTGGCTTGCTTTGTCGCCGCCGGTCCCTGCCTGGCAGAGCGATGCTTCAGGCTCTGAGACCGGCTCCGGCGGCCCACAGGTCTGCGCTTCTGGGGAGCCATCGGCGACGCCCCAGCCCCAGGACTTGACGAACTCCCCCCAGGCGGTGAACTCGCTGATGCGATTGTTGTGCCGATCGGAGACGAAGAGGTGACCGCTGTCGGGATCGGCGGCGATCCCACCGCCTTCGAACCTGAACTGCCCCGCCCCGCTGCCGTACTCGCCGAAGCGGGTCAGTTCGGGGCCGATCTCGGCTTGCGCGGGGGCCGGGTTGAAGGCCAGGGCGCTCACCGCCACGATCAATGCGATCGGAGCGGTGAGCGCATTGCGCACCCGGTGGTGGATGGACGTCATCGCTGACTTTCCGCTGGTCATCTCGAGCGCGCCCAGGCCCTATTCGGCTGCTGTTACGGCCCAGGTGCCGTACCAGATGCAAGAACCGCTTCCGCAAAAGATCGACATGATCGTCCCGCTGGCTTCGATCCCTTCTGTAAAGGAAATGCTGCTGGGCAAAAAGAAGAAGACTTTTTTCCCTGCCACTTCGGTCGCCCCCCCGGTTTCAAGGCCTTTGTACACGCAGAGGTGACCAGGTTCGGCAGTCGGTTCGCCGGCGACGACGCCGGGGCAATCGGCGGTCGGCGTCGTGACGTAGTGGGCCACCGGAACCGGATCCACTGGCAGGGTGAAGGAAATCGGCGAGACGACCTGTTGTCCATTGGCAAACGCCCGCAACGACCAGGTACCAGTCTCAGTCTCCCCTTCCGGCAGGACACCTCCGACGGTCCAGGGCTCGCCGTCTTTGCCGTCTGCGCCGTTGCAGGCGTAGGTCGGGCCGCTGGACGAGACGAATTTGGAGCCGCCGACACCGGCGCATTTGCTGCCGTCGATGATGCCGGGGAATTCTTGGCTGGTGACGCTCACGCCGTTGGCACCAGTAGTGCCGGCCGGCCCGGTAGCGCCAGCTGCGCCGTTTGAGCCATTGGCGCCGGCATCGCCCTTGGCGCCCGCCGGACCTGCTGGTCCAGTCGGACCAGCAGGTCCGGTCGCGCCTTTGGGCCCCCTTGGGCCTTTTTTGGCTTTGGCCGAGGCGGTCGCGCCGCCGTCGGAAGAGTCGTTGGCGGCGTAGGCGCCGCCGAGCATTGCGAAGACCAAAGCGACAACCGAGATCACTCCCGGGATGCCGAAGCGGTTGCGTAGTGGCGAGAGCATCGAAATCTCTTCTCCTTGTCCCGTGAGCCCCTCTGCCCACCGCTTCCCTTTGCGGCTTCCTCGAGGCTCGGTTGTCCCTGTGGTGCTGCTATGTCCCAGTAGATCGGAAATACGGATATCCGTGTTTCTTGATCTGGTCGCCAGATTAGACGATCACGTTTCTGGTTGTCAAGGACAATTTTGTTTCTCGACACAGATGCGTGTGGCGGTCAGGCGACATCCCGCATGGGCATTAGCCTTCCGGCGGTGCGGGTGCTGGTCGTCAACAACTTCACGCCGGATGCCGAGGCGCCCCAGCGGGGACGCTGGGTGCGGGACCAGGTCGAGGAGATGCGGCGCCTCGATATCGAAGTGGAGGTGTTCGAGTTCCCGCGCGGTCGCTCCGAGTACCGGCCCGCCGCCCGCCGCTTGCGTCTCCTGCTCGAGCAGGAGAGCTTCGACCTCGTCCACGCCCACTACGGCCTGGCCGGCTGGGTCGCACGCCGTGCCGGGGCCAAGCCGCTCGTCGTCAGCTTCCACGGCACCGACGTGCGTCACTGGCTGGTCGGCGCCATGTCGCGGCGCCTTGCCTGGCGGGCGGACCTCGTGGCCGGCGTCTCGCGGGCGCTCTTCGGGCCTGAGGACGGCCGCCCCGGCCTCCCTCCCGTACCCGGCTCCGCGGTTCTCCCTTGCGGCCCCGACGTGCGTCGCTTTAACCCTCTACCTAAGGTTGAGAGTCGCGAGAAGCTCGGGCTCGAGTCGGATGGGCACTATCTGCTCTTCCCAGCAAACCCGGGGCGACCCGAGAAGCGCCACGATCGCGCCGCCGAGCTCGCCGCCGCCTGCAACGCGCAGCTGCTCACCGGCGGCGCGATCGACCCCGACCAGATGCCGCTCTGGGTCAACGCAGCCAACGCCGTCCTCGTCACCTCCGACTACGAGGGCTTCGGCATGGTCGCCATCGAGGCCCTTGCCTGCGACATCCCCGTGCTCTCCACCCCGGTCGGCATCTCCCCCTTCGCGCTCAAAGGCATCCGGGGCACGCTCTGCACCCCCTTCGACCTCGATACCTGGGCCACAGCCGCCCGCCCCCTGCTCGACTCACCCGACCCCCGCGTAGCCGGCGCCACCCGCGCCGCCTCACTCTCTGCCACCCGCATGGCAGAACGAACGATCGTCGCCTATCGCGACGTGCTCGCGTCGTCGCAGCGGAGTGCTACCGCTTAGAGGCCCGCGACCTGGGCGCCCTGTCGTGCCTACGCCTCCGCGGCAACTCCGGCACAGGGTCCATAAATGCTCCGAGGGCGCCGCCGCACACGACTGCATTGACCGCCATGGCCATCCAGACGATTTCTTGACTTGCGCCCAACCCCTTGAGTAGTGGCACCAGCACTACGACAGCTATGAACGGGGCGGCGAGCAAGATGATGTTGCGGCGACTCATGGAGCAATTGTAGCTCAGACAAAAACATTCATAGCTATCGTGGCAAAGCCAAGGCCGGCGCCGACGAAAAATCCAATCCCGGTCACCCGCTCGATCTTTCGCGGTGGGAGACCGGCAAGGATGGCGCCGTAGTGAGCAGCACCCGCGAGCAGGCCCGTGAGGCCAACGAGGTTCGCAATGCCTCCGGAGATGAAGTCAGCCAGCAGGCCAGCTATCGCGGCAACGCCGGGCAAGAACCAGAGCATGCCTCGACCGTATGAATCGAATCCGCGTGCGTGGTACGCACTCTGTGGCGTGAATGCGACGAAAGGCTCGGGTCCCCAGCTCGTACGTCCTCGCCGCCTCGTAATAGATTGAGCGCTGATGGGTGACGCAACAAGCAAGCCGAGCGGCGAAGAGCTGAGCGCCCAGGTCGAGATGGCCAAGAAGCGTCTCGAGGAGGCGGCAGCCGCGGCGAGCACCGCCGAGAAGCGGGTCGCTGAGGAGATCGAGAAGCTGGAGACCGACCTCGAGCAGGAGAAGGCGCGCGCCTCGCAGGCGCTGGAGGAGCTGCGCCTCGCCCACGCCGAGGAGTTGAAGCGCGAGCGCGAGGCCAAGGAGCAGGTGCTCGCCGAGGCTGAGGGACGGCTAGCCGAGATCGAAGCGCAGACCTCGGAGGCCGAGAAGCGCATTGCCGCGGCCGAGAAACGCTCCGCAGACGCGGAGAGTGCGGTCGCCGACGAGCGCGCCCGTGCTCGCGAGGCGGCTGCCGCCTGGCTGCGTGGTCAGATCAACGAGATCCGCCGAGAGGCAGGGCAGCGATAGCACCCGACGCCTCGCCTGACGTCGCCGTCGTCGGCGGCGGCGCGGCCGGGCTGTGGACGGCGCTGCGGGCGGCGGAGGCCGGCGCGAGTGTCTGCGTCGTCTCGCGCACGCCGCTCTCGCAGAGCGCCAGCTACTGGGCGCAGGGCGGACTCGCCGCGGCGTTGGAGCCGGGCGACTCGCCTGCTCAGCACGCCGCCGACACGATCGCCGCCGGCCGCGGGCTCTGCCGCCCTTCGGCGGTACAGGTGCTGGTCGACGAGGCGCCCGCCGCGGTCGACGAGCTGCGCTCGCGCGGCGTCGCCTTCGACTTAGAGCCCGACGGCGACCTGGCGCTCGGGCTCGAGGGTGGCCACACGCGGCGGCGCATCGTCCACTCCGGCGGCAGCGCCACGGGGCACGAGATCACCTCGAAGCTGGCCGAGATGGTCGCCGCCGAGCCGCGCATCGAGGTGCGCGAGCACACCTCGATGACGGCGTTGTGGAGCGATGGCGAGCGTTGCCATGGGCTGCTCACCGATGGGGACCGAATCGCCGCCGCGGCAACCGTGCTGGCAACCGGCGGCGCCGCGGCTCTGTGGCAGCGAACGAGCAATCCCTGGGGGGCGATCGGGGCCGGGCCGACGATGGCCGCCGCGGCGGGCGCCGAGCTGGCCGACCTCGAGTTCTGCCAGTTCCACCCGACGGCTCTCTATCTCCCCGGCACCCGTTTCGACGGCACGCTGATCACCGAGGCGGTGCGCGGCGAGGGCGCGACGCTGCTCGACGCAACCGGCCGCCGCTTCACCGACGAGCTGGCCCCGCGCGACGCGGTCACCGCCGCCGTCCTCGACCGGCTCGCGGCCGACGGCACCGAGGCGGTCGGGCTCGACCTGCGCGAGCTCAATCCGACCCGCTTCCCCAACGTCTTCGCGACGCTGCGCGAGGCGGGCCTCGATCCGAGCGCCGAGCCGATCCCGGTCGCCCCCGCCGCCCACTACACGATGGGCGGAGTGGCAGTCGACCTCGACGGGCGCTCCTCGCTGCCCGGCCTCTACGCGGTGGGTGAGTGCTCCTGCACCGGCTTGCACGGCGCCAACCGACTCGCCTCCAACTCGCTCAGCGAGTGCTTCGTCTTCGGCCGCCGCGCAGCCGCAGCGGCAGTCGAGGAGCCGGCGATGTCCGATCCACCCGAGCCCGGCCCCTGGCGCTTCGAGCCGCCCACCGAGGCGACCCGCAAGGCGGTCTGGGAGCTTGCCGGCCCGCTGCGCCGCCCCGAGCAGCTCGAGCAGCTGCTGGCCGACCCTTACCCACTCGCCGCCGCGATCGCCACCTGCGCCCTGCAGCGCCGCGAGTCCCGCGGCGGCCACCTGCGCCCCGACTTCCCCCACTTGGACCCTGACCTCGACGGCGTCCACCTCATCCATAGCCCGGCCGGCGACATCCGCCAAGAAACCTGGTGACTTTGTCTTTATTCGCCGTATCGGCGAATAAGTGCGAACTCACCGCCGGCCGGTAGCGTCGGATCCATGTTGCTTGGGGTCGATGTCGGCGGGACCTTTACTGACGCAGTGCTCTTCAAGGACGGCCAAGTGCACACAGCGAAGCTGCCGACCACGCCTGAGGATCAGTCGCTGGCTGTGATCGGCGCGATCGAAGCGGTTCTTGGGCAGGCCGAGGCAATCGCCGAGCAGGTCGAGTCATTCGCCCACGGGATGACCGTCGGGACCAACGCGCTGCTGGAGGAACGCGGGGCGCGCACGGCGCTGATCGCGACGCGCGGCTTCGGCGACCTGCTCGAGATCGGGCGACAGGACAGGCCCGAGCTCTACCGGCTCTGCACGCCGAAGCCCGTGCCGCTGGTCGATGAAGAGCTGCGCTTCGAGGCCGACGAGCGGATTGCACCGCAGGGCGTCGTCGAGCCACTCACGGATGACGAGCCACAGCGGCTTGCCAACCTGCTGCGCGAGAGCGGCGCTGAAGCGGTCGCCATCTGCCTGCTCTTCTCCTACCTCGATCCGCGCCACGAGCAGCAGATTGCCGATCACCTGCGCTCCGAGCTGCCCAACCTGCACGTCTCCGCCTCGCACGAGGTGCTGCCTCGCTTTCGCGAGTACGAGCGCTGCTCGACCACCACGATCGACGCCTACCTCTCCCCCTTGCTTGGCCGCTACCTGGGCAGGCTTGGCGAGGCGGCGGAGTCCGCGGGCCTGCCACGGCCACTGGTCATGCAGTCCTCCGGTGGGGTTGCGACTGCGGATGATGCGGCGCAAGCCGGCGCCTGGAGCGTGCTCTCCGGCCCAGCCGGTGGCGCCGTCGGCGCCGGCCTGATCGCCCGCACGAGCGGCGACGGCAACGCCCTCGGCCTCGACATGGGCGGCACCTCCTGTGATGTCTGCGTGGTCGAAGGCGGCGAGGTGCGACGCACCGACTCGCGCACGATCGAGGGCCGCCCGATTCAGTTGCCGATGGTCGACGTGCACACGGTCGGCGCCGGCGGTGGCTCGATCGGCTGGCGCGATGCGGGCGGCGCGCTGCGCGTCGGTCCGCGCTCGGCTGGCGCCGAGCCGGGACCGGCCTGCTACGGCCGCGGCGGACAAGAGCCGACGGTCACTGACGCCAACCTGCTGCTCGGCCGGCTCGACGCCAGCACGGAGCTGGCCCGGGGTGTGCCGCTCGACCTCGATGCGGCACGCAGGGCCGTCGGTGGCCTGGCCGAGTCGCTGGGGCTCGACGAGCTGCAGACCGCCGCCGGCATCGTCCGCGTCGCCAACCAGGAGATGGTGCGGGCGCTGCGCGTGGTCACGGTCGAGCGCGGCGTCGATCCGCGTGGCTTCGCCCTGATGCCCTTCGGCGGCGCTGGCCCGATGCACGCCGCCGCAATCGCCGCCGAGCTCGACATCGAGCGCATCCTCTGCCCACGAGCCGGCGGCGTGCTCTCCGCGCTCGGCCTCTGCGCCTCGGACCACCGCCGTGACACAACCCAAACCGTGATGCTCAGCGCCACCGACCTCAGCGCCGAGCGGGTCGCCGCCGAGGTCGACGAGCTGATCGCCCGACTGGACGGAGAATTGGGGCAAGCTGAGCCTGAGGTCGTCTACGGGATGCGCTATGCCGGCCAGGCCTTCGAGCTCTCTGTTCCCGGCCCCACCCATCCCGACCCGGCTGATCTAATCGAGCGCTTCGCCGCGGCGCATGAGGCGCGCTACGGGCATCGCGATCCCGAGGGCGAGGTGGTGCTCGTCGACATTCGCCTTGCCCTGGTCTCAGCGGGGCGGAGCCCGCAACCGGTAGCGGCGCCAGAGGGCCAGGTCGAGCAGGCCACCCGCGAGGTCTACTTCGACGGCGAGTGGATCGAGACGCCGGTGCTGCGCGGCGAGCCGCCTGCCGGATTCGCGATCGAGGGACCGGCGGTCTTCGAGCTGCCCGAGGCGACCTTCGTCATGCCGCCGGGCTGGCGGGCCACCGTCGACGAGAGCGGAACGATCAGAGCAACCGCAACCGGGGTGTAACGCTTTGTTCGTCATATACAGCCACAAAACGTTTCACCGGAGGGTTTTGTGGACCCGGTGACCCTGCAGGTGATGATCGGCGGGCTGCGCGCCGCCTGCGACGAGATGGGCGCAGCGTTGATCCGCTCGGCCTACTCGGCCAACATCAAGGAGCGCCACGACTGCTCGACCGCGCTCTTCGACGCGCATGGCGAGCTGGTCATGCAGGCCGAGCACATCCCCGTCCACCTCGGCTCGATGCCCGACGCGGTTGCGGCGGTGCTCGATCTCGAACAAGAGCCGGGAGAGTCGTGGATCCTCAACGACCCCTACAGAGGCGGCACCCACCTGCCCGACATCACGCTCATCTCCCCCGTCTTCGTCGAGGAGCAACTGCTCGGCTTCGCCGCCTGCCGCGCCCACCACGCCGACGTCGGCGGCGAGGTCCCGGGCAGCATGCCCGCCGGCTCAACGCGGCTCGAGCAGGAGGGCGTCGTCATCCCACCCACCCGGGCGGCCCCGGAGACGCTCGCCGAGCTCGCCGCGCAGATGCGCTTCCCAGCGCAGCGGCTCGCCGATCTGCGCGCCCAGGCTGCCGCCAACCGCATAGGGGCGCAACGCCTCGCCGAGCTAACTGAACGGCACGGCAGGGCACAGCTGCGCGCCGCGATGACAGAGATCCTCGCCTACGCCGAGCGCCGTACGTGTGCCTCCCTGGCAGAGCTCCCCGACGGCACCTACGAGGCCGAGGATGTTCTCGAGGATGACGCCAACGGCACCGAGCGCGACATCGTCCTGCGTGTCAGCGCGACGATCGCCGGCGACCGCCTGACGCTCGACTTCTCCGGCAGCGACCCGCAGGTCGAGGGCAACCTCAACTGCCCGCTCTCGGTGACCAAATCGGCCGCATTTTTCGCCGTGCGCGTGCTCACTGATCCCGACGCGCCGCCCTGCGCCGGCGCCTACCGGCCAATCGAGGTGATCGCCCCCGAGGGCTGCCTGCTCAATGCCCGACCCCCCGCGGCCGTTGCCGCTGGCAACGTCGAGACCTCAAGTCGCGTCGCCGACCTGGTCAGCGCCGCTCTTGGCGGCGCCCGCCCGGTCCCCGCCCAGGGCCAAGGCACGATGAACAACCTGACCCTCGCGGGAGAGGGCTTCACCTACTACGAGACGCTGGGCGGCGGCCAGGGCGCCTGCCCCAACGCCGACGGCCCAAGCGCCATCCACGTGGCAATGTCGAACACGCTCAATACCCCGGTGGAGGCGCTGGAGAGCGAGTTCCCGCTGCGCGTGCGCGAGCTTTCCCTGCGGCGCGGCAGCGGCGGCGACGGCGCCCGGCGGGGTGGCGACGGCATCGTGCGTGAGATCGAAGCGCTGGAGCCGACACGTTTCTCGTTGATCAGCGAGCGCCGCCGCCACGCGCCGCAGGGTCGCGACGGGGGCGAGAACGGAGCCCCGGGGCGGAATCTGCGCAACGGTGAGCCCCTCCCCGGCAAGGCCGAGGGCGCGCTGGCACCAGGCGACAGGTTGCGCATGGAAACGCCCGGAGGCGCAGGCCACGGCAGTCAGTGACCTTGGTCACAGATTTGGCGTTCCAGCCAGTCTCGTCTAGAATGCCCAACTCGGGCGGGCTTCTCATCCTGGAACGGGGTCCGAGGCGTCCCCAACCAGTCAAGTTCAACACACCTTCTTCTAGGTAAGACTTCAAATGCCGATCGCTTTCAAGGAATGGGCCGTAACTGTCCGTGCTCTCGCCGAGGGTGAGCAGCTGCTCACCCTGCGCAAGGGCGGAATCCGCGAGGAGAACAAGCACTTCGAGCTCGATCACGAGCGCTTCTTCCTCTACCCGACCTTCGACCACCAGCGCAACAACCTGGTGCGCGAGTCCCACCACCCCGAGCTGGGCCGGGCACTCGAGGAGGGCGTCTGGGGCGAGGAGGAACCGCCCGCCAAAGCGCTGATTCAGGACGGTGGCATCAACCAGCCGGAGCGGGTTCGCCTGCGCGCCTGGGCCGAGGTGACCGATCACATCACGGTGACCGATCCGCGCATGGTCGACGGCCTCTCCCCCTACTACGTCTGGACTCCGGACTACGCCGAGAAGCGGCTCAACTGGAAGCGCCGCCACCCGCTGCACGTGCTGCTGCTGCGGGTCCACCGCATCCCACGCCCGGTCACGGTCAAGGTGCGCGAGGAGTACCACGGCTGCCGTTCTTGGGTCGAGGTCGATCGCGATCTGCCCTTCGAGGGCACGCCGGTCATGGCCGACGAAGAGTTCGACCGCGCCCGCGCCGAGATCCTCTCGGTCTGCGGGGTCGAGGCGGCCGAGCCCGCCCTGGTCTGAGCCGGCGGTAGTCTCGCCCCGTTGCCCTGGGTTGAGACCGAAAGCCTGAGCTTCACCGCGCGCCACGACAGTGGCGACACTGCCTTCGCTGAGCGCACGCTGGACCGCATGGAGGAACTGCGCCTGCGGCTCGAGGAGCGCTTCGAGCGGGTGCCAGGAGAGATCACGGTCGTCGTCCACACCCATCCCACGTTGCTCTCGCTCGCCCACCCCTTCCTACCAGCGGCGCGCTGGTCGGCGGCACCGGCAGGGCGTCGCTATCTGGCGGGCTGGGCAATGGCGACCGAGCTGCACGTGCTCAACGACCCTCACACGGAGCGCCGCGCGGCCGGTGACGACTCGCGCGAGGCGCTGCGCGGCACGGCCGAGCGCCTCTACGCCCAGCTGGTAGTCGCCGCCAACAACCCGGAGCTACCGCCTTCCTGGACCCCGCGCCGCTTCGCCCGCTACCTGCGCTGGGCCTGGCTGGTCGAAGGGGGTGCCCAGTACTTCTCCCGCCAGGTCGGCCTCTACCGAGCGGCGGTGATCCGCCGCCTGCGCGAGAGCGCCCGCCCCTCCTTCCCGCCCTCGCGCCGCGACGCGGTGATCCTCGGCGGCACGCTCTTCGATCTGCTCGAGGCCGAACGCGGCCCAGAGGCCTGCGAGCGTCTCGCCCTGGAGCTGCTGCCCGGCGGCGCCGCTCCCACGCTGGAGGCGGCCTTCGAGGCGCGCATCGGGGAGATCGAGGACGCCTGGCGCGGCTACCTGCGCGAAATCGCCCGGCCCACACCCGCCTAATCGTTGAAGCCTTACCGGGGCTATCACCGGTAAGGCTTCAATCGGTTCCCGGCGTGCCCTCCAGCACTTCGCGTGCCAGCTCGGCGGCTGCCTCGGGAACGAGGATTTGGCGCGGCCCGGCCGCCAGGAACTCGGGATTATCGACGGTCCGCTGGACCATGCTGGGAATGCCGTGCTCGCCGAGCAGGCCCTGGATCATCTCGGCCTCCATCTGGTTCAGCGCATAGGCGACCTTGACGAGACGACCGCTAGGTGAAGACGAGCTCGGCATCGGCAATCTTCAGGTCCTTCAACCAGTAGCCCTTGACGTCGGGGGCGTCCGGATCTTCCAGCGAGACGATCAGATAGATCGCATCGGGCCAGTTGACCGCCTGGTTGACGTCGGTCTGCGAGGGGTAGGCAGCGCTCTTCGTGTGCGAGTGGTAGATCGCCAGCAGCTCCCCACCGTCGTCTTCGATCGCCTTGAGCGCGTTGTACTGGCCCTGCGGGTCCATCTCAAAGCGCAACGGGCTAGCTGCCGCATTCGCCACCGGCATGACCACCGTGGCCTCGCCGTCGGCCCCGCCAACCATGCCGCAGCACTCGTTGGGCAGGTCTCCGCGCGCGTGGGCGACCATCTCGTCGATCAGCGACTGGGCGATCCGCATCGTGCGGCGAGGCTAGCGGACTACTGCCGAACTTCGTCCCGAGCGGGACCGCCGAGCAGCGTGTCCTGCCCCTTGCCACCGCAGATCAGATCGGGCCCCGCCAGTCCGCGCACTTTGTCTTTGCCGCCAAGAGCGGCGATCACGTCGCGGCGGGGCGTGCCGCTCAACTCGTTGGCCTTACGGGTACCGACGATGCGCCCCTTGCCGTCGACGGCTATCGCGGTCGGATCCACGCTCCCCGCCCGGTAGAAGACGCGCAGCCGACCGGCTTGCCAAAGGCGCTGTCGAGGGATCCATCGGGCGCCCAGCTTGATCAGGTTGCCAACTGTGGAAACCGCTTCTGTGCGCTCTTCGAAGAGGATGTAGGCGCCCCCATCGGGCTGCCGCTCAGGGCCCTCATGCACCTGCAGCTGGACGAGGAAGGAGAGATCGCGCTGGCCGGCGGCGTCGTAACGCGCCAGGGTCAGCTCCGTTTACGCCGAGTTTCGGTGTGCGCCGCTAGAAGACGGCTACCACCAAACCGTGGAATCGAGGTTCTCGATCTCCTCGATCGGCTTGGTGTAGACGCCGGAGGAGAGGTACTTCCAGCCGTCGTCGGGGATCAGGAAGACGACGTTGCCGCTCTCCAGCTCGCCAGCGATACGGACGGCGATCGCGGCGATCGCCCCGGAGGAGACGCCGGCGAAGACACCCTCCTCCTCGAGCAGGCGCTTGGTCCAGACGATCGCGTCACGGTTAGAGACCATGATCTTGCGGTCGAAGAGGCTGATGTCGATGATCGGCGGGATGAAGCCGTCGTCGAGCGAGCGCAACCCGTCGACCAGCTCACCCTGCATCGGCTCGGCGGCGACGATCAGCGTCTCCGGGTTCTCCTCCTTGAATCGCCGGCCGTTGCCCATCAAGGTGCCACCGGTGCCGAGACCGCCGACGAAGGCGGTCACCTCGTCGAGCTCTTCGAGGATCTCCACCGCGGTGCCGTTGTAGTGGGCGAGCGGATTGGCCTCGTTGCCGTACTGATAGGGCATGTAGAACTGGGGGTCCTGGGACATCTCCAGGGCCACCTCGACCGCGCCGTTGGAGCCCTTGGCCCCCTCCGAGTAAACGATCTCCGCCCCGTACATCTCGAGCAGTTGGGTGCGCTCGGCAGTGACGTTGTCGGGCATCACCACCTTCAGCTGATAGCCCTTACGGCGGCAGATCATCGCCAGCGAGATGCCCGTGTTGCCCGAGGTCGGCTCGAGGATCGTCTGCCCGGGCTCAATCGCGCCCTCGGCCTCAGCCGCATCGATCATCGACTTGGCGACCCTGTCCTTGACCGAGCCGGTCGGGTTGTGACCCTCGAGCTTGGCGTAGATGCGCACGTCGGGATTCGGCGTGAGGCGTGGCAACTCGACCAGCGGCGTGTTGCCGATCGACTCGAGGATATTGCCGAAGCTTCCTCCGCACGGCCGGTTTTTCAGAAGCTCTCCCGCCACTTCAAAAAGTATAGCCAGAGGGTGGTAGTGGGTCAGTTTGAAAAGGCACCCCATACGGCGCCGCAGCTCCGGCGCCTGGCGCTACCTGTTGACGAGCAGCTATCCCAAGTAATCGCGGATTTTAATTGTGTTGGAGAGGATCACGTTGGTGATCCGGTCGCCGAGAATGTTTGCGACTTCCTCACAAGCCGGCGTTATAAGCAGGGCCTGCGGCATGGGCTGAGTGCCACCTACCTGCTCACAGATCTTGATGCCGACCCCCCGCTGCTCGGGTTCGCCACGCTGACCTTTGATTCGGTTCGCCTAACGAAAACAGAGAAGAAACGCATGGAAGACGTCGAATTCTCGGACTTCGGGGCACTGCGTATCCAGATGATCGGCGTAGACCATCGTCATCAGCGCAACGGCTTTGGTCTCGATCTTCTACGCGGAACCACCGATCGCGGCGCTGCTGGACTAATCAGCCCTGGCTACTACCTGCCTGCGTCCCGTCTCTCGCTCCCAGAGCACTCGAACAAAGGTTGCATTGACTCGGATCGGCGTTTCATTCTGAACCCGCGTCAGCTTGGCCAATGGCGGATTCGTCGTCATGGCGTTCTGGAGAGCCATTTCGACTTCATTAATCGGCTCGATCACAGCCTCGCTGTGCCCGCCGTCGAAGTCGATGATGGTCGACATGATCCGAAGATCCTAATGGGCGGACCCAAACTGACCCACCACCGGTCCCTGGGCAGTGGGTCGCCCGATGGAGTTGCCCAGCTACTGGCCCGGTGGCCCGGCCAGAGAGAAACGTGCTGTTGGACCGCGTGCGCTAGGCGTCGGGGCGTTTGCCGACATGCTCCCAGCAGCCGGGGGCGATCTCCTCAAGCATGACGTCGAAATCCTCCGGCGACTTGCCCACGCCGAAGTAGCCCCGGTACTTGCCGTCCCTATTGCTGCCATCGGTGAACCCGAGCTCCATGTCCAGCTCTTCGAGGATCCTCTCACCGAGCTCATCAATGGCGAAGTAGTACGTCGTCCAGAGAGACATGGGTCACCCAGCGGCGAGACTCAGCCGCCGGCCATCGCGGGCAGGATGACAACCGTGTCACTGTCTTTGACAGCGGTGCCCAAGCCGTCGAGCACGCGCACGTCCTCGTCATTGAGGTAGACGTTGACGTAGCGGTTGAGGTCACCGTCCTCGCCGAAGAGCTGCGCCTGGGTATTCGGGTGCGCCGCGGTCAGCGCGCGCAGCACCTCGCCCACGTCAGCGCCCTCAGCGTTGACCTCTGCTTGGCCGCCCGTGTGTGCCTGCAGGACCTTGGGAATGCGAACGGTCGCCATATCGGACGCGATCCTAGACGAGGCTGGGCTCAGCCGGCGCAGAAGGCGTCGTAGTCGGGGAACTGGCCCATCTCCGACTCAGGGATCTGCTCGGCATTGGGGCCGCAGATCGGGCACTCCGGATCGCGGCGCACCTTGAGCTCGGTGAAGCGCGTACCGAGCGCCTCGTAGAGCAATAGGCGGCCGATCAGCGGTTCACCCGTGCCGATCACCAGCTTCAGCACCTCGTTGGCCTGCAGGGTGCCCATCGTGCCGGCCATCACGCCAAGCACGCCGTTGGCGGAGCAACTGGGCGCCAGCTCGGCCGGTGGCGGGGTCGGGTAGAGGCAGCGGTAGCAAGGCCCCTCGAAGGGGACGAAGGTCGAGATCTGGCCATCGAAGCTGAGGATCGAGGCGGAGACGACCGGCTTGCGCAACCGCACGGAGGCGTCGTTGAGCAGGTAGCGGGTGGGGAAGTTGTCGGCCCCGTCGACGATCACGTCGTAGTCCTCGATCACCCCAAGGATGTTCTCGGCGTTGAGCCGCATGCGATGCTCGATCACCTTCACGTCAGGGTTGAGTGCCTCGATCGTCAGCCGCGCAGACTCAGTCTTGGGAGTGCCGATGCGCTCGGTGTTGTGGATCACCTGGCGCTGCAGGTTGGAGGCGTCGACCACGTCGTCGTCGACGAGGCCGAGCGTGCCGATCCCGGCCGCCGCCAGGTAGAGCGCCGTGGGAGCACCGAGCCCGCCGGCGCCGAGCAGCAGCACCTTGGCGTTGAGCATCTTCAGCTGGCCGTCGACGCCGACCTCGGGCAGCAACGTGTGGCGCGAGTAGCGATCGCGCTGCTCGGGCGTCATCCCCTCGGTGGCGAGCACCGGCAAGCCCTGCTCCTGCCAAGCGAGAATCCCTCCTGCCATCGAAGCGACGTCGGTGTAGCCGAGCGCTTCCATCTGCTCAGCCGCCTTGTAGGAGCGGTTGCCACTGCGGCAGTAGATGATCGTGCGGGCCGACTTGTCGGGTGCGGCACTGGCGATCTCGTCGACAAGCAGTCCAGGCGGGACGAGCTTGCCGTTCTCGAGATGAGCCTCCTGGTACTCGTGCGGCTCGCGGGTGTCGATCAGGACGACGTCACCGCCTTCGATCTCCTGCCCAGCCTCGAAGGGCTCGATCTCCTCGACCTGCCGTTTGGTCGTTGCCTCGGTCGCCATGCCTAAATCAAATCCCCCGAATCCGGATCAGCTTTACTTCAAAAAGTATAGCGAGCCAATGAGAACCGGCCCCTGGAGGGGGGCCGGTTCGAATTCTGCTGCTGGCTGCCCGATCAGCCGAGGCTGGGGCGCATCTGGCGGAGCCTTTTGACCCGCTCTTCGATCGGCGGGTGGGTCGAGAAGAGGCCGGCGATGCCGCCACCCTTGAAGGGCTTGACGATGTAGAGCGGCTCGGCCGCCTGGTTGACCTGCATCGGGATCGCCTCCGCCCCCTGCTCGAGGCGCAGCAGGGCGCTGGCCAGCGACTCGGGGTTGCCGCAGATCGCGGCGCCACCGGCATCAGCCGCGTACTCGCGCTGGCGGGAGATCGAGAGCTGGATGATCGTCGCCGCGATCGGCGCCAGGAGGACCATCGCCAGCGAGGCGACGAGGCTGAGCGGCGACTCGTCGTCGCTGCCGAACCACATCATCATGTAGGCGAGGTAGGTGATTGCCGCGCCGATTGCGGAAGCGACCGACTGGATGAGGATGTCGCGATGCTTGACGTGAGCGAGCTCGTGCGCGAGGACGCCGCGCAGCTCGTCCTCGGAAAGCAGTTTGGTGATCCCGCGCGTGACCGCCACCGCGGAGTGCTGCGGGTTGCGGCCCGTGGCGAAGGCGTTGGGCTGGTCCTGGGGAATCATATAGAGACGCGGCATCGGCAGGTCGGCGCGCGTCGTCAGTTCCCGCATGATCTGGTAGAGCCGCGGCGCTTCGGACTCCTCCAGCGGCTTAGCGCGGCTCATCTTGAGCGCCAGCTTGTCGCTGAAGAAGTAGGAGCCGAGGTTGATCAGCAGGGCGATGCCGAGGAAGATCGCGGCGGTGCTGGGACCACCGATCAGAGCGCCGATCAGGACCAGCAGCCCGGAGAGGGATGCCAGGAGGATCGTCGTGCGCAGGGTTGCGCCCCAGGTGGACTGCTTGGTGGTGGTCATGCGTTCAGCTCCTCGGTCGAGTGGTCAACGAAGTATTGCCATGACGGCGCACTCTGGCCATAGGTGCCAACCCCTATTCTCGCCCTGTGACGACCCTGGCCATCGTCGCGCTGATCCTCCTGGCAGCGACGCTCGCCGCTCGCCTGCTGGTCCTGCGGCGCCGCTTCGCGCCGCTGGAGCGGCTGATCGAGGACATGGAGAAGGTCGACCTCAACCGCCCCGGCGCCGCCCTTCCCCGCTCGATCGACGGCGTCGGCGAGACCGAGGAGGTGGAGCGCATCGAGCTCGCCTTCCTGCGCATGATGCAGCGCCTCGAGGCCGAGCGTCGGCGCGCCGGCAGCGCCGCGCTGCAGGCCCAGGAGGAGGAGCGCGCTCGCGTCGCCCGCGACCTGCACGACGAGGTCAACCAGTCGCTGACCGGGCTGCTGCTGCGCCTCGAGGCAACCCGCGAGGCGGCCCCGCCGGAGCTCGAGCCACAGCTGGCCGAGACCAAGGCGCTGGCCAACCAGGCGATGCGCGAGCTGCTCTCGCTGGCCCGGCAGCTACGGCCGACGGCGCTCGACGACCTTGGCCTGGCGGCGGCCACGGCGGGCCAGGTCGAGCAGCTCTCGCGCGGTGAGATCGAGGCCGAGTTCGCCGCCGAGGGCGATTTCTCCGAGCTCGGCGACGATGCCCAGCTGGTTGTCTACCGAGTCGCCCAGGAGGCGCTCGCCAACGCCACCCGCCACAGCGGTGCCGAGCGAGTCACGGTGAAGCTGCGGCGGCGTCAAGACGGCGGCGTCGAGCTCGAGGTCGCCGACGACGGCCGTGGCTTCGCCTTCGACGAGTCCGAGGGCGGCCTGGGAATCGCCGGAATGCGCGAGCGAGCGCTGCTGATCGGCGGCGAGCTGACGATCGAGTCACGCCCCGGCCGCGGCACTGCAGTCCACCTCTCTGTTCCTGGCTAGCCGGGTCCACCGCCCTAATCCTGGCGACTAGAAGCGAGCCTCGGAGCAAGCGTTTCCGCCACCCGGCCCGGTTCATCATCGATCTGCTGGTCGGCAAGCCGAACGACCTCATAGCCGCAACCCATTAGCTCGAGACCGCGCCTGCGATCTTCCCGGAAAGCTTCCGGGCCCCGGTGAAAGCGATAGCCATCGGTTTCAACAATCAAGCGGCGATCTCGCCAGAGGAAATCGACGAGGTGAGGGCCGATACGGACGTTGACCTCGGGACGGGGTAGACCGTGACGTCGACAGAGCTCCAGAAAGTCTCGCTCCAGATCACTTCGCGTTCGGTCGCGACCAAGATCGCCACCGAGGGGGAGGCCGAGCACGTTTGCTTGGCGAATCGCCTTTCGCAGCTCCCGGGCGGGCACAGAACCGGCTCGGCCGAGAGCCAAGGCCAAGCGCAGGTCCGCGATCGTTCGCGCCGCCGTCGTGAGGGGTATCGCGCGGAGCAGCGTCACATCGTCGGCCACCAGGGAGCGCGATCGATGGATGCCGACACCATGGCGCTTCTTGCGTCCGCCAGCCCCTGGGACAACCACCTCGACTAGGCCCCCGGCATCCGGTAGGAATCCCCACAAAGATGCGGCGCTGCGGTGACTCACGGCAGCGCCCCAGTGATCGAGAACTGAGCCTGATCGAGCCGATCCGCGCCCCGTCGCAAGGACAGCTGCCATACAGCGACCCTCGAGCGAAAGCGCTGAGTGACCTACCGCGTAGACCCCTTGATGAACGCGGTGCAACCGGCCAGTGAGCAAGCGGGCTCGCACCGCATCGTCGCTCACCCCGATGCCACGCAGCTGGGCAACCGAGACAACCCCGTGCTGCCTTTCGGCGAGCTCGGCGATCGAACCGTCGGGTGTGGCGACTTTTCCGTCCATCTCACGGATAAGTCGCCACACCCCGCCCTTCGCCCCCTCGCTTGGGAGACTTGGCCAATGCTGCGCGTGCTGATCGCTGACGACCATGGGATCGTGCGCTCGGGGATTCGGCTGCTGCTCGAGCAACAGGCCGACATCGAGGTCGTGGCCGAGGCGGCCGACGGCGCCGAGGCACGTGAGCTGGCCGTGCGCGAGCGGCCCGACCTGGCGATCCTCGACGTGAAGATGCCGAAGCTGACCGGGCTGCAGGCGACGCGGGAGATAAAGCAGCAGGCGCCCGAGGTATCGGTGCTGATCCTCTCCATGCACGACGACGAGCGCTACCTGTTCGAGGCGCTCAAGGCGGGTGCCTCGGGTTATGTGCTTAAGGCGCAGGCCGACACCGATCTGCTGGCGGCGATCCGCGCGGTCGAGCGCGGCGAGCCCTTCCTCACCCCCGAGGCGCAGCGCACGCTGATCAAGGACGTGCTCGAGCGGGGCAGCGCCGGCGAGGAGGAACTGACGCCGCGCGAGGAGGAGATCGTCAAGCTGGTCGCCGAGGCGCACACCACCAAGCAGATCGCCGAGCTGCTGCACCTCTCCGAGAAGACGGTCGAGAACCACCGCACCAACGCGATGCGCAAGCTCGGCATGCGCGACCGGGTAGAGCTGGTCCGCTATGCGATCCGCCGCGGCCTGATCGAGCCCTAGGCAGCGCCCCGGCCGAGCATCTGACTTTGCTTGACTGAGAAGCCCCAGTCGATGACCGCCAACGAAGACTTTCGTGAGAAGCGCTGGCTGGCGCTGATCCTGCTCTGCTCGGCGCAGTTCGTCGTCGTCCTCGACGCCTCGATCGTCAACGTGGCGCTGCCCTCGATCGGCAGGGCGCTCGAATTCTCCCAGGAGAACCTGCAATGGGTGGTCAACGCCTACGTGCTCACCTTCGGCGGCTTCCTGCTACTCGGTGGTCGCGCGGCGGACCTGCTCGGCCGCCGCCGGGTCTTCATGGCGGGACTGCTGTTGGTTGCGGTCGCTTCGCTGCTGGCCGGCTTCGCCGCCACCGAGGGACAGCTGATTGCCGCCCGCGCCGCACAGGGCCTCGGCGCGGCGATCATCTCCCCCGCGGCGCTCTCGATCGTCACGACGACCTTCAGCGACGGCGCCGAGCGCAACAAGGCGCTCGGCGTCTGGGGCGCGGTCGCCGGCTCGGGTGGCGCCGCCGGCGTGCTGCTCGGCGGCATCCTCACCGACGGGCTCGGCTGGGAGTGGGTGCTCTGGGTCAACGTCCCGGTCAGCCTCATCGCCCTGGCACTCTCGCCGCGGCTGATCGCCGAAAGCCGCGCCGAGTCCGAGACGCGCGCCTTCGACGTAGCCGGCGCGGTCACCGTCACCGCGGCGCTCTCGATCCTCGTCTACGCGCTGGTCGACGCCAACGACGCCGGCTGGGGCTCGAGCCAGACGATCGGCTTGATCGTCCTCTCGGTCCTGCTGCTCGCCGCCTTCGTGGCGATCGAGCTGCGCGCAACCAAACCACTGGTGCCCTTCTCGATCTTCCGCATCCGCACGCTGACCGGGGCCAACGTCGTCGGCCTGCTGGTCGGCGCCTCGCTCTTCTCGATGTTCTTCTTCATCTCGCTCTACATGCAGCAGGTGCTCGGCTACAGCGCGATCCACGCTGGCCTCTCCTACCTGCCGCTGGCCCTGGTGATCATGGCCTCGGCGGGCATCGCCTCGCAGCTGGTCACCAGGATCGGCTACAAGCCGGTGCTCGCCGCGGGCCTGATGTTCATCGTCATCGGCCTCACCTGGTTCAGCCGTGTCTCGGTCGGCGGCAGCTTCACTACCGACATCCTCGGACCCTCGCTGTTCGCCGCCGCCGGCCTCGGCTTCGCCTTCGTGACGACGACGATCGCCGCCGTCTCGGGGGTCGACGAACACGAGGCGGGCCTGGCCAGCGGGCTGATCAACACCTCGCAACAGATCGGTGGCGCACTCGGCCTCGCGGTGCTCTCGGCGGTGGCGATCGCGCGCACCGACGACCTCATGTCCGCCGGTGGCTCATCGCTGAAGAACGGCCTCACCGAGGGCTTCCAGGCGGCGTTCCTGGGCGGCGCGGCGATCGCCCTGCTCGGCTTCGTCCTCACTCTCGTGCTGATCCGTGGCAGTGACAGCCGCGCCCACATGAAGCTCGGCGACGAGAGCGAGACGGCCACGGAAGCGGCATAACCGACTCGTTCAGTAGGATTTAAAGCCGCATGTTGTTCTCGACCAAAGCCGAGTACGGGGTCCGCCTCATGGTCGAGCTGGGGCGCCAGCCCGGCTCGCTGCCGATCTCGCTGAGCGCCGTTGCCGAGGCCGAGCGCCTGCCGCTCTCCTATCTCGAGCACCTGGTGGCGAAACTGCGCAAGGCGGGGCTGGTGACCTCGACCCGCGGCGCGCACGGCGGCTATCGCCTGGCCAAGCCGGCCGAGGAGATCACGATGGACGCCGTCGTCGAGGCGCTGGAAGGGCAGATCGCCCCGATGGAGTGCTTCCACGACACGCCCGACGGCAAAGTGCTCTGTTCGCACGAGGACGACGGCGACCGCGCCTGCGCGACCAAGCTGCTTTGGACGCGGGTGCAGGGTGGCGTGACGAAAGCCCTCTCGGGCACGACGCTTGCCGAGCTGGTGGAGTTCTCCGGCGGCAGCGCCCGCGACATGCCCCCCGCGCCGGTCGGCACCGCCGCCTGACGCGCAGACCTTCCAAACCCAGAAACGGAGTGAAATTGGCTGAGCTGGAGATTCGCAACCTGCACGTGAGCGCCGAGGACAAGCAGATCCTCCGCGGGCTCGATCTCGACGTCGAGAAGGGCAAGGTGCACGCGCTGATGGGGCCCAACGGGTCGGGCAAGTCGACCCTGGCCAACGCGATCATGGGTCATCCGGCGTTCGAGGTGACCGAGGGAACGATCACCTTCAAGGGTGAGGACATGACCGAGGCCGACCCCGACGAGCGTGCGCGCGCCGGCCTCTTCATGGCCTTCCAGTACCCGGTGGCGATCCCCGGGGTCTCGGTCAGCAAGTACCTGCGAATGATCATCAACGCCCACCGCGAGGCACGCGGCGAGGAGCCGATCAAGATCAAAGACTTCGCCCGCATCGCCCAGGAGGCGATGGAGCTGGCCAACATCCCCAAAGACTTCTCCAGCCGCTACCTCAACGAAGGCTTCTCCGGCGGCGAGAAGAAGCGCATGGAGCTCTTGCAGCTGGCGCTGCTGCGGCCGGAGATCGCGGTGCTCGACGAGACCGACTCGGGGCTCGACATCGATGCCCTGCGCACGGTCGCCGATGGGGTCAACAAGTTCGCCGGTCCCGAGATGGGCGTGCTGATCATCACCCACTACCAGCGCATCCTGCACATGGTGAAGCCCGACTTCGTCCATGTCATGTTCGAGGGCCGGATCGTCAAGGAAGGCGGCCCCGAGCTAGTTGGCGTGCTCGAGGAGAAGGGCTACGGCTGGATCCGCGAGGAGGTGGAGGCAGGCGCCATCGCCTGACCTCGGGAGCATGGAGCCGACGACGAAAGAGCGCTCCTCGTCTGCTCCTGCCTTCGCAATCGAGAAGGTGCGAGCCGCCTTCCCGGCGCTCGAGCGGGAGATCCACGGCCGCCCGGTTGCCTATCTGGACAGCGGTGCCAGCGCCCAGCGGGTGCTGGCCTCGATCCAGGCGGTCGACCGCTACGAGCGCTCCCACCACTCCAACGTCCACCGCGGCTCGCACACGCTCTCCGCCGAGGCGACGGCCGCCTACGAGGGGGCGCGGGCAACCGTCGCCGATCACCTTGGGGCCACCGACCGGCGCGAGGTGATCTTCGTCCGCAACGCGACCGAGGCGATCAACCTGGTGGCGCGGGCCTGGGGCGACGCCAACATCGGCGCCGGCGATCGCATCGTGCTCACCGAGATGGAGCACCACTCCAACATCGTTCCCTGGCAGCAGCTTGCCGAGCGGGTCGGAGCGGAGATCGACTGGGTGCCAGTCACCGACGAGGGCACGCTCGACATGGAGGCCTACGCGGCGCTGCTGGAGCGCGGGCCGAAGCTGGTCGCCGTCACCCACGTCTCCAACGTGCTCGGCACCGAGAACCCGCTGGCGGAGATCTCGCGCCTGGCGCATGAGGCCGGAGCGAGAGTCCTCGCCGACGGCGCCCAGGCGGCGCCGAAGCTGCCGCTGGAGATGGCCGTTCTCGGCGTCGATTTCTACGCGGTCACCGGCCACAAGCTCTACGCACCGACGGGGATCGGGGCACTCTGGACAAGGCTCGACCTGCTGCGCGCGATGCCGCCCTTCCTCGGTGGCGGCTCGATGATCCGCAAGGTGACCACCGAGGGCACCACCTACGCCGACCCACCGGCGCGCTTCGAGGCGGGCACGCCGGCGATCGCCCAGGCGGTAGGCATGGCCTCGGCTCTGCGCTGGCTCGACGGCGTCGGCATGGAGGCCGTGCTCGAGCACGAGCGCCAGATCGCCGCGTACGCCTTGGAGCGCCTGACCGAGGTGCCCGGCCTACGCGTTTTCGGCCCGGCCGCGGCCCCCGAGCGCATCGGCCCGGTCTCCTTCGAGATCGAGGGCGTCCACGCTCACGACGTCTCCGAGATCCTCGATCGCCACGGCGTCGCCGTGCGTGCCGGCCACCACTGCGCCCAGCCGCTGATGGAGCGCCTCGGCGTCGCCGCCACCGCCCGCGCCAGCTTCGGCGTCTACACCACGCCCGAGGAGATCGACCGCCTGGTCGAGGGCCTCCACGACGCGCGCAAGGTCTTCGGCCTCTGATGGACGAGCTCTACCGGGACCAGATCCTCGAGCACTACAAGCGGCCGCACAACTTCGGGCGACTGGAGAACCCGGACCTGGAGTTCGAGGACACCAACCCCTTCTGCGGCGACGAGCAGCACGTGACGATCCGGCTCGACGAGGAGGACCGGGTGGCGGAGATCGCCTTTGACGGCAAAGGCTGCGCGATCTCGACCGCGGCGACCTCGCTGCTCACCGACGAGCTGGCCGGCAAGTCGCGAGAGGAGCTGCTGCGATTGCCGAAGGAGTTCGTGCTCGAGCTGCTCGGCATCGAGATCTCGGCGACGCGGATGAAGTGCGCAATGCTCGGCCTCAAGGTCGTCAAGAGCGCCTCCCTCGGCCAGCCGGCCGAATGGGAGGACGAGGGCGAGGCAGGCGACCCCAGCGAAGCGTCGGTGCTGTAGAGCGCATCCGACATTCACCCCACTGGGGTGGGGTCAAAGTCGGATGCGCTGCCTCAACTACTAACTGGCGAGCGCGATCACCGCGAAGCTCGCGCCGTGGGGGTCGGTGAGGATCGAGAAGCGGCCGGCCGGGACTTCCATCGGCGGGACCATGACGCTGCCGCCGCCCTGCTTGGCCTGCTCGATCGCCGCGTCGGTGTCCTCGACCGCAAAGTAGACCTGCCAGTGGGCCGGCACCTGCTCGGGAACGCCGCGCTCGGTCATGTCGAGGATGCCGCCAACGGGGTCCCCGCCGAGGTTGATCGTCGTGTAGCCACCCGCCCCCTCGAACTCGACGTCATCGAAGGCCCAGCCGAAGACGGCGCCGTAGAACGCCTTGGCAGCCGCCAGGTCACGCGTGTTGAGCTCGTTCCAGGAGAGGGCGCCGGGCTCGTTGACGAGACCCGCGCCGTGGAACGTGTTGGGCTGCCAGATACCGAAGACGGCGCCGGTGGGATCGGCGAAGACCGCCATCGAGCCAAGGTCGAGCACTTCCATCGGCTCGGCGATGACGCTGCCCCCGGCCTCGCTGACCTTCGCCGCCGTCGCGGCAGCGTCGGCCACCGAGACGTAGCTGGTCCAGGCGGGCGGCTGGCCCTCCTGCATCAACGGCATCATGCCGCCGACCGGCTTGCCCCTGAGCATCGCCTGGCGGTAGCCGCCGGTTGCCTCGGAGTTGGCGCTCTCCGGCACGTCCCAGCCGAAGAGGCCCCCGTAGAACCCAATCGACGCCTCCAGGTCGGGGGATCCCAGGTCCACCCAACACGGGGTACCCGGCGCATAGGTGCTGCGCTCGCTCATCCTCTCTCCAATCCTCGAATATCGTGCAGTTGCTGGATCCTCCCACCCTCTGCCGGAAAGTGGTCAAGCCCCTGTTACGGTGCGCGGCCGGTCCTGCCCGGTCGCTAAAATCCGACCTATACACTAGGAATAACGTGACGGACGGCACAATCACAGAGAAGATCAGCGTTTGCCCGGCGGCGGAGCTGCCCCCTGGGACGATGCATCTCGTCGAGCACGACGGGCGCAAGATCGGCGTCTTCAACTGCGAGGGCTCGCTGTATGCAATCGAGGATCGCTGCTCGCACGACGACGGGCCGCTCGCCGAGGGCGAGTTCAACGAGGCGACCTGCACGGTCGAGTGCCCCCGTCACGGCTCGCTCTTCGACCTGACCACCGGCAGGCCAAAGACGCTCCCCGCTTTCGCGCCGGTGCAGACGTTCACGGCGACCGTCGTGGACGACACGATCACCCTGGAGGTCGATTAGGCATGGCAACACCCGAGGTCGTAGCGGAGAAACGCTCGCTGGCCGGCATCAACGCCGACTACAAGGAGAAGTTCGGCTTCCACGACTCCGAGTCGGGCTATGCCTACAAGGCGCCGAAGGGCCTCTCGCGTGAGATCGTCGAATCGATCTCCGAGTACAAGAACGAGCCGCAGTGGATGCGGGACTTCCGCCTCAAGGCGCTCGAACACTTCTACGCGCGCCCGACCCCAACCTGGGGCGGCAACCTCGGCCAGATCGACTTCGACGACATCCACTACTTCGTCCGCGCATCTGAGAAAAACAGCCGCGACTGGAGCGAGGTGCCGGAGGACATCAAGAACACCTTCGACCGGCTCGGCATCCCCGAGGCGGAGCGCAAATTCCTCTCCGGAGTCGGCGCCCAGTACGAGTCGGAGGTCGTCTACCACCAGGTCAACGAGAAGCTCGAGGCCCAGGGCGTGATCTTCACCGACATGGACACGGCGCTGCGCGAGCACGAGGACCTGGTGCGCGAGTACTGGGCGACGATCATCCCGCCCAACGACAACAAGTTGGCGGCGCTCAACTCGGCAGTCTGGTCGGGTGGCTCCTTCGTCTACGTGCCGGCCGGGGTCAAGGTCGAGATGCCGCTGCAGGCCTACTTCCGCATCAACACCGAGAACATGGGCCAGTTCGAGCGCACGCTGATCATCTGCGAGGAGGGTGCCGACGTCCACTACATCGAGGGCTGCACGGCGCCGGTCTACTCCAGCGACTCGCTGCACTCAGCGGTGGTCGAGATCTGCGCCAAGCCCAGCTCCCGGGTTCGCTACACGACCGTGCAGAACTGGTCGCAGAACGTCTTCAACCTGGTCACCAAGCGGGCGGTCGCCCACGAGAAGGCGACGATGGAGTGGGTCGACTGCAACCTCGGCTCGAAGCTGACCATGAAGTACCCCTCGATCTACCTGCTTGGGCCCGAAGCGCACGGCGAGATCCTCTCGATCGCCTTCGCCGGCGACGGCCAGCACCAGGACGCCGGCGGCAAGATCATCCACGCGGCGCCGCGCACCTCCTCCTCGATCTTCTCCAAGTCGATCTCCAAGGACGGCGGGCGCAGCACTTACCGCGGGCTGCTGGAGATCGCCGACGGGGCGACCGAGTCGCGCTCGAAGGTCGTCTGCGACGCGCTGCTGCTCGACGAGGACTCGCGCTCGGACACCTACCCGACGATCCGCATCGACGAGAACGACGCCGACGTCGGCCACGAGGCGACCGTCTCGAAGATTGGCGACGAGCAGCTCTTCTACCTGCAGAGCCGCGGCCTCGACGAGGAGGAGGCCTCGAAGATGATCGTCAACGGCTTCATCGAGCCGGTCACCAAGGAGCTGCCGATGGAGTACGCGGTCGAGCTCAACCGGCTGATCGAGCTGCAGATGGAGGGCTCGATTGGCTGAGGTCGCAGTAGAGCCCGCCTGGCTTTCGGAGAGGCGCCGCGAGGGCGCCTCTCTCACGCAGAGCCTGCCGCTGCCCGACGCGAAGTCGAAGGGCTGGGAATTCACCGACCTGGCGGGCCTGGAGATCGATGCCTACGAGCAGGTCGACGCCGACGCGACGATCAGCGCGCCGGAGGGCGTCACCGTCCTCCCCCTCGCCGAGGCAGCCGTCTCGCATGAGGAGCTGGTGCGGGAGCATCTCGGCTCGCTGGTGCCGGCCGAGGACCCCTTCGTCGCCCGCAACGAGTCCTCCTGGCGGGACGGCGTGCTCGTCCACGTGGCGCGCGGCGTGCGGGTCGGCGAGCCGATCAAGATCGAGCTGCCGCTCGAGCAAAGCGGGGGGGCGCTCGCCTGGCGCACGCTCGTCGTGCTCGAGGAGGGCGCCGAGGCGGAGGTCTGGGAGCACTGGTCCTCGGCGAGCGATGACGTCGATGCGCTGCTCAACTCGGTGGTCGAGCTGAGCGTCGGCCAGGGCGCCACGCTGCGCTACGTCAACACCCAAGACATCTCCGAGTCGGCCTGGATATTTGCCACGCAGCGCGCCCAGGTGGAGCGCGACGCACGCCTCGACTGGGCCGCTCTCGGCTTTGGCTCGGCGCGCGGCAAGGTGCGCATGGAGACCAAGCTGGCTGGCCCGGGCTCCGAGGCACGGGTCACTGGCGGATACGCCGGGGGGCCCGGGCAACACCTCGACTACGACACTACCCAAGAGCACGCAGCCCCCAACACGAACTCCGACCTTGCCTTCCGCGGCGTGCTCGCCGCCGGTGCGACGGCTGTCTGGCGCGGGATGATCCGCGTCGACCCCGGCGCCCAGCAGACCGACGCTTTCCAGGAGAGCCGCAACCTGCTGCTCTCTACCGAGGCCCACGCGGATGCGATCCCGGGACTGGAGATCGAAGCCGACGACGTGCGCTGCACGCACGCCGCCGCGATCGCCCAGATCGACCGCGATCAGCTCTTCTACCTGACCTCGCGTGGCCTCGAGCCGGCCGAGGCGAAGTCGCTGATCATCGAAGGCTTCCTCGAGTCCCTGGTCGAACGGCTCGCCGCCGGCCCGGTCAGGGACGAGATCTCCGCAGCGCTCGAGCAGCGGCTCAGCGAGATCCTCTAGTCGCGCCTCTTGCGCCGTTCGACGAGCGCCGTGCGCAGCACGGAGCCGGCGACAATCAGAATCGGCGGCAGGTAGAGAACCCAGAGCCAATGAGTGGCATGGGCAAGGGGCAGAAGAAAAGCCACCGGCTAAGTATGGCTACTAAGCGCCGGAGCCACCCGCCTTGCGATGAGTGGCCCCGGCGCCGAATTCGGAGAGGGAGAGTCAAAGTGGACTCATCCTTAGTAAACCAGATGTGAATACCGGCACATCGGTAGAAAACCGCGAGCAGGCGTGGAACCCAACCATACTCTCCGCAAAACGCGGAATAAATCATCCATTGGCGACGGAGAGCAAGTACATGCCGAAGCAGGTGAAGGCGACCATTACCGCCAGCATCCAGTACTGCGAACGGGCGGCCTGCCGGTAGTCACCCCAGTACGCCGTAGCGCGATCGTGAGCGAGGACCAAGCCGATGACGTGACCGATCACCAGAGCCCCAACCTGTACGTACCAGATGGCATTGGCGCTGAGTAGCTTGAAGTCAATCCCGCCTGAAGCGGTTCCGAAGAGGTCTGTCGTCGCTGTGCCCAGTGGATCGGAGAGCAGATAGGTGAACTGAGCCTGCTCCTGGAAGACAAAGAGGCTGAAGTAGTGGGCGACGAGGTAGGCGAAAGCGATCGGGATCAGGGTGTGGGCGAAGCCGGAGCGCAATTTGGAGAACGGTGGGGCGCCGGCTATTCCCGCCATGCCCCGCACGCCGATCAAGTAGATGAGCGCGACGCCGCAGACACTGAGCAACATGAAGATCGTTGCCGAGAGCCGCAGCGACGCGGTGAGGCTGAGGCCGGCATCTGCAAACCACTCAAATAGCTGGGTGATCGCGCCCTTGTAGACGCCCTCCTGGGCACCGTCGTAGACAGTGGTCGCAATCGAGGCGATCACCACGGCAAGCGAGCCCGGCACGGTTGCCCAACTCGTCGCGGCAGCCATGGGACGGCGCCGCCCCAGCCTGCCTTCGTGGAAGGCAAACATCCCGAAGCGGGCAAACATGCCGAAGTAGACCGAGAACACCTCGCCGGTTTGGCACCACTTCTCAACGCCAAAGATCGCCATCATCACCAAGGTGTAGAAGGTGTAGACGAGCGCTGCGACCGCGGCAGGGTGTGGAGACAGACCCACCGCAACGCCACCGCTGGCGCCGTAGATGATCTCCAGCCAGACGAAGGCGAGCAGGCCAACGGCGGCCGGCCAACGCCCCAGAGCCTCCGGATAACGGAGGTGGGCGGGGCGCTGACCCGCGATCAGGGTGAATCCACCCCCCACCACTCGACCAATTGCACGCCAGGGATTAAAGGGCCGAAAGACGTCACCGAAGATCACGCTGAACAATGGAAAACCGAGCCAGCAGGTGACGAAGAGAAAGGTGAGGGCGAAGTTACGGTCGGGGGCCTCGGTTCCCTCAAGCCCGGAGTAGATCGCCACGCCGAGCAAGAAGACACCGACCGCACCACAGAGAACTTGTACTAACAGGTTGCGCAGTACACGTGAGAGCCCCACTCCGAGCGGACGCCAATGGTCCTGCTCGAAGCGGGGTGTGCGCCAGCCCGCAGATAGCGCAAAGAAGGAAACGATCAGGACGATCGAAGCCCCCCAGGCGAAGAGCCAGGCCGGAATAGGCAGGTCCTGGCGCGCCGCCAGCGCGTGCGCTACTGGCAGCCAGAGGCTCATGGGTTGACGATCAGCTCGACGATCTGCCCGCCGTGGTGCATCTCGGTCTCGAACCCGCCTTCGATCGTCGCGGGGAAGTCGAAGGTGACCGAACCGCCGGCCTCGACCTCCTTCTCGATGTCGTAGCCGTGGACGTGGACCTCGTCGCCGGTGTCGGATTCGACCTTGAAGCGGATCTGGTCTCCCTCCTTGTAGGTCAGAGTCAGGACCCCATCAACCGGCTCGCCGTCTTTGACGACGACAATCGGGACGGCAGCGGACGCCGCTTTCCCATCCTTGCCGGATCCATTCGGCGCCTGAGCTGCCGTATTAGATGCACGGTCCGATCGTTCGCTTGCGCTTTCGCCGTCGTCCTTGAGGGCTATCAGCAGGATCACGGCCACCGCAACTGCAGCGATGCCGGCGATCACGCGTGTCGTATTCGAATTCATCGTTCGGCTCCTTGCCAACGCGCAGGCTTGGCGGCGCTGCGCAGGTTCGACGGCCGAGTTGGCCGCCCGGTTTGCGTGGCTAGGGAACGAGCGGTGGCGGTCGCTGAGCGATGCCAAAAGCAATCAGCAGACCACCGCTGGCCGCATGGGTCTCGGGCGGCTTGGGATGCGCTTCGCGTCCCACCGCCCGCGGAGCTCGCGCAGCGGCGATTCGCGCGGCCAGTTTGAGGATCGCCTCGCAGCCCGGGTAGTGACCGAGCAGCAGCGCGACCAGCAGGAAGAAAAGCGGAACCAGTGCGAGGACGATCTCGGCCATCGCCGGAATCTATCGAAGAGTTTTAAGCACTCCTAAGGCAATAGCTTTCGGGGATGCGCCCGGAACGCGAGAACATCGCGGCCCCCGACCTGCCGGCTGACCTCATTTGGATCGGCGAGGCGCCGAAGTCGATGCCGGTGCTGACCGCGGCCGGACCGGCGCTGGTCCACTTCATCGACTACTCACAGCTCAACAGCGTGCGCACCCTCCCTTACCTGGTCGAGTGGGACCGACGCTACCGCGAGGCCGGCCTGCACACGATCTGCGTGCAGGCGCCGCGCTTCCCCTTCGCCGCGGAGCCCGAGAACGTCGCCGCGGGCCTGACAGCCCTGGGGGTCGAGCTCCCGGTCGCGATCGATGCCGAGCGCAAGCTCTGGCACGCCTACGGCTGCGAGGGCTGGCCCAGCCTCTTCCTCTGGAGCCTGGGCGGTGCACTGAGCTGGTTTCACTTCGGCGAGGGGGAGTACGCCGGCACCGAGGAGGCGATCCAGGCCGAGCTGCGCGAACTGGACGCGCTGCGCTCCCTGCCGACGCCGATGGAGCCGCTGCGCCCAACCGACACCCCCGGCGCCAAGGTGATGCCCCCCACCCCGGAGCTCTTCCCCGGCGGCTCGTGGGAACAGCCCTGGGAGGGCGACGAGCTCGCAGTCGAGTACGAAGCAGGAGGTGCTTACGCGACGATCGAAGGCGAAGGCACGCTCAGCGTGTCTTTGGACGGTGGCGAGCCACAAAAGCTCCAAATCCAAGGCGCGAACCTCTACCCGCTGGCCAAGCACGACCGCCACGAGCCCCACAAGCTCACACTCGAGCCTTCCGCCGACCTGCGCATCTGGTCCGTCAGCTTCGCCGCGGGCATCCCATAGCGGGAGGCACAGGGCCTCTCTGACGGGCGGATACTCAAATCGCCGGCCTAATTAGGCCGGCGATTGTCCGACGGAGAGGCCCTGTGCCTCCCGCCCTGCAAGCTCCTCCCGAATCTCCTTGGGCAGCATGAAGCGCACGTCCTCCTGGACTGTGCGCAGCTCGGAAACCTCTTCGGCGCCGCGCTCGCGAAAGAGCTCGACGAGGCGCTCGACCAGCTCCTCGGGTGCGCTGGCTCCGGAGGTGATGCCAACCGTCTCGACCCCCTCGAGCCACTGCTCTTCGACCTGAGTGTGATTGTCGATCAGGTGGGAGTCAGCGCCGTGTTCGCGCGCCACCTCGACCAGGCGGTTGGAGTTGGAGGAGTTGGTCGAGCCGATGACGAGCACCAGCTCGCACTCGCGGGCAAGCTGCTTGACGGCGATCTGGCGATTGGTCGTCGCGTAACAGATGTCGTCCGACTTGGAGCTGACGATCGCCGGGAACTTGGCGCGCAGGGCGGCGATCACCTCCGCCGTCTCATCGACCGAGAGCGTCGTCTGGGTGATGAAGGCGACCTTTTCAGGATCGGGCACCTCGAGCGACTCAACCTCGTCGGCGGTTTCGATCAGAACGATGCTTTCCGGAGCCTCGCCGGTCGTCCCTTCGACCTCCTCATGGCCCTCGTGGCCGATCATCACGATCGTGTAGCCCTCGGCGGCGAAGCGCCGCGCGGAGACGTGGACCTTGGTGACCAGCGGGCAGGTGGCGTCGATCGTGCGCAGCTCGCGGGCAGCGGCGTTCTCGTGCACCGCCGGGGCAACGCCGTGGGCCGAGAAGACGACCATCTCACCCTCCGGCACCTCGCTCTCCTCCTCGACGAAGATCGCGCCGCGCTTGGCGAGCTCCTGCACGACGTGCTTGTTGTGGACGATCTCCTTGCGCACGTAGACGGGTGCGCCGTAGAGCTCGAGGGCGCGCTCGACCGTCTGCACGGCGCGGTCGACGCCGGCGCAGTAGCCGCGCGGAGCGGCGAGCAGGACCCGCTTGGGGGCTGCGATTGCAACGGGAGGCATGGCTGCAGGGTAGCGGTGGTGGGCTTGCGACCGGGCTAGCAGGCTGGCCCCGGTTTGCGCGCGTGGCTAGCCTTGCACAATGGCAACGCGTGGACACCAGCTGGACCGGCTGACGGCAGTCGACGCCTCCTTCCTCACCAACGAGACCTCGGCCAGCCACATGCACATCGGCGGAATCCTCCTCTTCGAGGGGCCGCCGCCGAAATACGTCGACCTGGTCGAGCACGTGCGCGGCCGCCTCAGTCAGGTGCCGCGCTTTCGTCAGCGCCTCGTGGTGCCACCGCTGGAGGCGGGCCGGCCGCTGTGGGCCGACGACGTCAACTTCAACCTGACCTACCACATCCGTCACTCAGCGCTGCCCGACCCGGGCGGCGAACAGCAGCTCAAGCGGCTCGCCGCACGGGTCTTCTCGCAGCAGCTCGATCGCTCCAAGCCGCTCTGGGAGATCTGGCTGGTGCAGGGCTTGGAGCGCGACCGCTTCGCCCTGCTGACCAAGACTCACCACGCAATGGTCGATGGTGTCTCGGGGGTCGACATCGGCACGGTGCTCTTCGACCTAGAGCCTGTTCCTAAGCCGGCCACGAGCGAGGATGGCTGGGTTCCTCGGCCCGAGCCGAGCACCGCGGACCTGGTCGCGCGCGGCGCGGTTGACGCGGCAACGGCGCCGGTGAAGCTGATCGAGCGCGCGATCGCCGCGGTGCGCCACCCCGAGATGGCCGCGCGTCGTGTCGGCGAGGCACTGGAGGGAGTCGGAGAGGTCGTCGGCGCCTTCGCTGACCCAGCCCCCGACGTCCCCCTCAACCAGAAGATCGGCCCCCACCGACGCTTCACCTGGGCGAGCTCAGAGCTGGCCACCTTCAAACGCATCAAGGACGCTCTGGGCGGCACCGTCAACGATGTAGTGCTGGCCGTAGTGACCGGGGCGCTACGCGACTGGCTGCACGCGCGCGGGGTGCGCACCGAGGGGCTCGAGCTGCGCGCCCTGGTGCCGGTCTCGATTCGAGCCGAGGACGAGCAAGGCAACCTCGGCAACCGAATCGCGGCGATGCGTGGACCGCTGCCGGTTTACGTAGAGGACCCGGTGCGGCGCCTGCGCGTGGTCAGCGAGCAGATGGAGGGCCTGAAGCGCTCCAAGCAAGCGCTGGGCGCCGAAGTGATCTCGCGCTTCAACGACTTCGCGCCGCCGACCCTGTTGGCGCAGGCCTCACGGATCAACTTCTCGACCCGCCTCTTCAACATGATCGTCACCAACGTTCCGGGGCCGCAGATCCCCCTCTACGTGCTCGGCCGTGAGCTGGAGGAGGTCTTCCCGGTCGCCTTCCTGCCGCCGAACCACGCGATGGCGGTGGCGATCATGAGCTACAACGGCAAGGTCGGCTTCGGCCTGCTGGCCGACTACGACTCGATGGAGGACGTCGAAACCTTCGCCGAGGGGCTCAACCGGTCGCTGGAGGAGCTCGAGGAAGCGGCAGCCGCTGCGGCGGCGGCCTGAGCGAGCGGCCTCTCTAGGCTTGGGGCATGGCCATCCTCCTTGCCCTCTTCATCGTCGTGCCGATCGTCGAGCTCTACGTGATCATCCAGATCGGCTCGCTGATCGGCGTCTGGCCGACGATCGCCCTGCTGCTCGCCGATGCCGTATTGGGCTCGCTGCTGCTGCGCCAGCAGGGCCGCGGCGCCTGGCGTCGCTTCAACCTCGCCCTGGCCGAGCGCCGCTTCCCCGGCCGTGAGGTCGCCGACGGCCTCTTGATCGCGATCGGCGGCACCCTGCTGCTCACCCCCGGCTTCGTCACCGACATCGTCGGCC
Source organism: uncultured Solirubrobacterales bacterium (assembly GCA_963715455.1). Classification (GTDB taxonomy): domain Bacteria; phylum Actinomycetota; class Thermoleophilia; order Solirubrobacterales; family 70-9; genus VRUE01. The sequence goes on from OY970245.1 coordinate 2,345,131, forward strand.
TGATCTTCCTCATCCCACCGAGCCGGGCGATCGTTCGACGCCTGCTGCGCGGTTACGTGGGCAAGCGCTTCGTCGTCGTCGGCGCACCGGGAGCCGGCGGCTTCGGCGCATCGCCTCCTAGCGAGCCCGGCACACCTCCTCCACCTCGCCGCACCTACGACTACGACGCCACCGCCGAAGAGATCGACTCAGAGGACCCGCGCCTGCCGGGCTAGAACCAGTTCCCAACCGCAGATTCGCGACCGCTCCTGCATTTGGCACCGCATGGGTGGTGAATGCAGCAAAGACCTAGAAGCCGAGGGCGAACTTGGCGTCCTCGGTCATCATCACGCGGAAGACCCGACACTTCTCCCTGCAAAATAGCAATTTCTGTTTTAGGTGGGGATGGTGGTGGGGATGCAAGTCAAGATGCGACTCCGATGCGAGCCCGACGCGGGATCCCGGGATAGAGGCCGTTCATCCGGGTGGGCTGTCCTTGGTTACCTCAGAGACGTGCCGACAGGTGCGCGCCCCTGATCTTGACGGGCGCGGATCACGTCCTGGTCGAGCGTGACAGTGGTTCGAGTATTCGGCTTAAGGGACACTATCCCTCAGCGTGCAGCTATCTGACCGAGTACCTGCCGGTGCTTGAGGACACCTAATCGAGCGATTACTCAACGAGGCACGACGGTAGCCTTGAAGTGCAACTGCTCGTTGAACTCGACTCCCGCGCAGTTGCCGTGCGGAGTGAAGCCCCCGAAGTCCCCGATGTCAACGCCACCGAGGGTAATCCCGTCTTCGAGCACGCGTTTCTTGATCGGTGCTGAGGAGACTGGGCAGTCGGGCTCGTGGATCCAGGAGCCCGGAGGATGGCTCCAGACTTCGGTCGAACCAGGTTGCGGTATTAGCGCGATCGGGCGCCCGTCGGCGCTGTTGATCGTCGCCGTGCCGATCAACGTCTCGCCCTCCCAGAGCGATCCATAGAGGCGCATCAGGATGTAGCGGCCGCGCTTGCGTGGCTGGAAGCCGACTCGGAGGCGGCCATTGGATGTGACGGTGCCCTGGTTATCCAGCAGTGCGGTGAAGGCGATCCGGTCGCCGACTCGCACGCTGCCGGTGTTGAGCGTGTCGGAAGTCCTGCCCTCGATGCCGAAGGTCGGGGCTATCGTCCCGAATTCGGCCTTGCCGAGGAAGTTCCAGCTGGCCCCGAACTCGACCAGCACACGTTGCCCGCTCGCCAGAGGCCCAACCGGAATGTAGTCCGCCAAGCCTTGGTAGGGGCTCCGAAGTTCGACCGGTGTTATGTAGGGGATTGTTCCCGATTCCCATTTCGCGGTTCGGAGTAGATCTCCATCAGGTTCCGACACCCGCGCCTTCACCGCCCGGCCGCCCCACTCAATTTGGAGATCTTCGACTTGGTTGGTCCAGGGGTGGAAGTAGACCCAGGGGCTGCCCATCAGCACCGCCCCGTTCGGGGTCGCGACGAGGAGCCTGAGACGGTAGTCGCCCACGGTTTGGGGATCCTGCTCGTAGTCAGTCCAAAGGACCAGCGGGTAACTCGTGACGGGTGCTTTGTTTTCGAGGGTAAGGGCGAGGGCGAGGTGATCGGTGGGATCGGCCCTGATCTGCGTGGCCCAACGGTCGTCGTAGCTGCGGTTCGCAACGCGGAGTCCGGCCGAGAGGTTGTAGCGAGGGCTGGTGGTCATTTCCTCGGGGCTCGCTTCGGAACGACCCGCCGCTGAGGGGCGATCAGGGCCGGAAACGCTCGATCCACCGCGCTCTACCTGTGTGATGAGGAAGGCAGCGATGGCAATCGCGAGGAGGGCCAGTGGGGCGCCGAGGAGAACACGGCGACGGAGCCTTTGCACCCCGTTTCTATCCGCGGCGACGCTCTCTCGTTCCTTGGGCGGCACGTTTGCCGGGGGCTGTCCGGTCCAGCTCCTGCCGATCGTCCGATGGGAGTCGGAGCCCTTCGGCTCAACATGCCGGCGGGTGAGCAAGGTCAGGATCGCGGCTGCGGCGAGGAGAAAGACTCCAGCGGCAAAGACGAAGCTCCACGGCGGCTGCAGCTGGAGGAGCGCTGAGAGGAGCGCCGTTGCCACGGCACCGCCCCCAACCGACCAGAGCCACTGGGCCAGGCTGGCCGCGTTTAGACCGTGCCAGAGCCACGAACCGATTTCTTTCGCCTTCGGCGCTCGCACGAGTGGAGCGTAGTCTCTGAAGGTCAGACCAGCGGAGGTGTCTCGACTGAGTTAGTCGCGGCGGGTGGCGGCGCCGGGAACAATCATGCTCTCGACCTCTTGGCCGCTGTTGACGAAGCGCAGCTCGAAGCCGTCTGAGCGTGGATCGGCCAACTCATCGACCATCTCGGCAAGGCCCGAGATCAGCTCCCCACGGGCGTCGGGTTCCATGTGCTCGGTGACCAAAGCGTTGATCGTCGGCAGGACCTTTTGACCCGTTAGGCGCTCTCCGGTGACCAGGATCATCGGCAGCAGCTCGCCGCGGCCCTCCCGCCATAGGTGAATAAAGGCAAAAGCCCAGGCCTCGGCGTCCCATGGCTGGCAGAGCGCGGCATTGAGGAACATCAGACCGGCCTGCTCGCGCTCCCCTAGCTTCTCTACCGCCGAAGCTAGGTTCCACCAGGCGAGACCATTGAGCCCGTCCTCAGCGAGCGCATCCCAGCACTTGTCGGCGATTTCCTCTTCCCCGGCGGCAGCCCCATCGTCGGGAACGACATCAGCGACCAGTTTGATCGCAGCCTGAGGATTGCGCTCCTGATCGTGCAAGCCACGCCAATCGATAAGGAAATCGAGTAGCCCGGTCTTCAAGTAGTACTCCGATCCGGATTCGAAGCTCTCGATGTCCTCGAGGAATTCCCTGAACGCCTCTCGCGCCTGCGAATAGTGCCCCGCGAACATCAGGGCATCGGCACGCAGCAGAGGTGCTAGATCGCCTCCGCCCAGGTCGATCGCCTTTCCGTAAGCCTCAGCCGACTCGTCGAACCGGCCAGAAAAGAAGAGGACCCCGGCCAGCTCATGCCAAAAATGAGCTCGCTCGCGGTATTCAGGATCGAGCTCGGCCGCGCGCTCGTAGAGCTCGATTGAAGGTCCAGGGTCCTGCTGGGTTCGGTGGTGGTTCGCCAGCGAGAGCGCCTCGCGGGAGGCCTCGACCTGCTCCCCGACCGCTTCGCGGCGTTCGATTCGCCGCTGCATCGCTGCCCGGTACTCGTCGATCTCCGTCGGGCTCAAAGAACTACTGTGCCGGCGGAAGGCAAGCGTGAAGAACATGCTGGTGTTGTGCTCGCCGCTCAAGCCACTGGCGTCGATCTCCTCCGCCACAGCCAGTGCCTCGCTGATCCGGCGCGCGGTGGTCATCGCCCCGGCCAAGAGCATCGCCGCCTCGGGCTGCTCAACGAGCGTCGAGCGGGCGAAGAACGTCGTCGTCATTCGTGCCGCCAACTCAGCCTGACCCCAGCGAGCGAAAGCCGCCCCGACCAACGTCATCAAGTCGATCGCAATTTGCTCGCCATTGGAACCAGGGTCATAGTCACCGCCGAGGTCATAGCTTGACGCGATCATTCCCGGCATCTCGACCGCGAGATAGAGACCGCGAACCAGGAGGCGCCCGTTCGCTTTGTCCTTGCGCAGCTCGACTACGTCGGGTCGCTTCGTCGCCTCCGCCTTTACCGCCAATTCGATCTCGGCGCTGGTCAACCCAAAGGGTGGCTCCTCGATCTCCAATTCGAGAAAGAACGGGAGCGGGGGCGAAACCGAGCGCAGCTCCAAGAAGCTTCGCGCCTCCTTCGCCAAGCGCTCTGAATCTCCCTCGCCGAAGCGGTCCTCAAGCGCCCAGTGAAAGGTCATAGAGGCCGCATTTGCCTTGGGTGGGTGCTTGCCCGGCAGGGGCGAATGCCACCAACGCACGTAGAGGTCGTCCTTTGCAGCCACGTATCGGACCATCAGAAGCGGCAGCGGCAAGGAGCTGTAGAGGTTGGCGTGCTCGATCGGGATCGAGCGCTTCAACTCCTCGCCGGTGCCTTCGCCGTCGGTCGCCTTCAGCTGCAGGTAATAGCGGAGCCCGGTTGCCTTGTCATCCTCGTCGAACTCCTCGACGGTGCCGTCGATGCCGTAGTCGGGAACGTCGTCGCGAAACAAGAAGCGCTCGTCGAGCGCCGCCTTAAAGGCATCGCGAGACTCTTCCTCAACCCGCTGGGCGCGAGTGCGTTTCGGCATCGGTGAGACCGTAGCGTTTCGGTCACGCGCACCGCCTCGGGAGGACCGCAGGGCAGACTCAAGAGAAGTTGCCGTTGGAGGTCGCCAGGGTTACCCTTATGATCCCGCAAACCGTGCCTAGAAACCCAATGCGAACTTGGCATCATCACTCATCAACTCGGGACTAGGAGCGTAAGTTGTCCCTGCAAAGCCGATTCCTTGGTCATGTGGGATGGCCTTGGGGATGACGATCTCTAGAGCAAAGAGCTATTCGCGTCCCCCGGCGAGTCCAGGAGTCCGAGACCGTCGCCCCCTGGGCTAGGTGATCCGCGAACCGCGAGACGGACGGTCGACGGCGCGCGAAGCATAGGTGCGAAGCTCGTCCAGAAGAACCCGCAAGGGCGTGGCGAGCCTGTGGTCTGGAGCAAGCCGATAGCGGCGCTTGGCGTCGGGCGGCTCGACCACGCCGAGGTCACGGAGGACTCGCACGACTTCGTATGCGGTGGCTTGTCCGCACCCGGTGCGCTCGGTTAGCTCGGCCACGGTCCACCCTTTCTTCGGACGCGTGGTGATCGCCTCCAGCAGCAGGCGCCGCCGTTCGCCACCCAGGAACCAGTTGGGAACCACATCCGCGTGAGGAGTTTCGGTGTTGCCTGCCTTCGTCATCCGAGCAGGATATTATGGTTAAACCATAATGAATCTGCAGCTGGTCAGTTTGTCGCCACCATCAAGCGACGGCTTCGAGATCCCCAAGCGCGACCTACGGCGTATGCCGACGCGTCCGGGCGTCAGCCAGACGCGGCTCTCCCTGACCATCGCGGCGACATTGGCGGAGGCGGCCGGAGACGTGGCCCGAGAAGAGGGGCTTCGCGAGGACGCCTGGATCGGCCTCGCTGTCGAGAGCGAGCGGGCGTTGCGCCTGCTGGGGCTGGACGACGCCAGCGGCGCGCGGTTCCGCGCCGTGCTCGACGCGGCCGCAGCGAATCCCCTCCCCCCTGTTCCTGGATTGCCGGTCCGGATAAGGGACTTCGCCGCCGCTCTACGCAGCCTTCGCGGTCAGCAAGATGCCGAGGTCGTGCGCTTGGGTGTGCCTGGACAGGCCGAGGTCACGGTCAGTGCCCGCATTCCGTTTCACTCGGCGGTAGCGTGGCAGCGGGGTGCCATCGAAGCCGGGCTGACGCTCGGAGAGTGGGCCGCCGAGCATCTGCGAAAGCTGCCCAGGGACAGGCTGCTCTGGGAAGCTGCGGCGGTCGAAGCCGGCGAGACCCTCGCCGAGTGGGTGCTCGATCAGGCGGTGCGGCGTCCCTCGGCGCGCTGATCAAGCGCTTTCGCCCAAAGTAGCGCCATCGGCGATCCAATCACGCGCAGCGTCTCGGCGAAATGGAGACCCGCATCGGCGGCGAGGTGAGACATGCGGCGCAGCTCGTGGAAGTTGTGGACGCGGATCAGCGCAGGCTCGTCCTCTGAGGCAGCCGCCCGGCATTCCGACTCCGGGCAGATTGCCTGCAGGGCGTCTTCCTCGCCGGGAGTGACGCTGTCGAGGAGTCCCGGCAACTCGTAGCGAAGCGGCCCCCCGCCACCGTTGTTCTTCTTACTTCCCTCGTCGCTCTTAACCCTCTCCTTGGGGCGGGTAAGAAGAGGCGATACGGTGCGGAAGTAGCGGGCGCCCGCGGTCATCGCATCGGCGCCACCCGCGACGGCCACAGGCCCGAAGTACCCCGCAGAGTCGGCGACAGGTCGGGCGCCGTTGGCCTCGATCGCCTCGACAAGCTCAAGGTAGGCCACAATCTGATCGAAGTCACCCGAGTCAAAGCTTCTAATACGAATGAAGATCGTCTCCGCGCCAGCCTCGACAAAGCGCTTGGCCGCCTCCGTGACAACACCGCTCCGAAGGCTCCCGGGCAGAGCCTGTAGATAAGCGAGGACCCGCTGGTCAGTCGCGCGCTCAGCGGTCGCATTGATCAGCTGGCAGTTGATCGTGGTCGAGCGCAGATCGCGGCGGTCAACCTCGACGTAGGGGGCAGCAAGAGGGCCAGCAGACTCTTGCAGGGAGACGGAGCGGTCGATCAGCTCGCCGCGTATCTCCGCATCCGCAAGACCCTCAAGGGTCCAAGGCAGTGGCAGAGCCTGCGCGAGCGAACAGTTGCGCGCCCTCGGGGAAGTCCATTCGTGAGCGCGATGGTGAATGTGAGGAGCAGTATGGGGATCGAGCGCCCACGACCACCCCTTGTCCTCCAAGGCGCCGCTGAGCAGGTCATGGTCCTGCCCATGCCGGCCGTCCTCCGGCGGGTAAGGAGCGAGATAGTTGGCCCGGATCACGCAGCCGTCAAAGGGCGGCTCATCGCCCAGCCCTTCAATGAAGGTCCAGTCGCGATCCTCAAGCCGCGCATAGAAAAGGCCACGTGAGGGCATTGGATCGAAAATCTAGAGACGCACGAGGACGGAACCGTGCATATCGTCGGGATCCGAAGCGTGAAGTGCCTTCTCATCCCCCGCCATCGACCTCAGCGCTCTGCGAACCGCCCGAGCCGCGTCCCGCCTGGGTCCCAGCCCATCCCGTCGAGCAATTCTTCGGGCGGGATGCCGAGGGAGCCGGCGAGCTTGACGACCGTGTCCACGCGGGCGACTCGTTCGCCGCGCTCAAGCTGGCCGACCGCCGTGCGGTGGAGGGATGCGCGAACCGCCAGCTCTTCCTGGGAGAGCTTGGCCCGCCTACGGCAGTAGGCGAGGTTGTGGCCGAACTGGTCGGCGACCTTCATCCCTCGCTCCGCTCCACAAACCCGCCCGGCCGGTAGTCGCCGGGGGACCAATTGATGCCGGCGAGCAGGTCGTCGGCGGAGACTTCGAGGGAGCAGGTCAGCTTGATCAGCGTGTCGATGCGGCAAAGGCGCAGCCCCCGCTCAAGCTGACTTATCTCGGTCCGGTGCAGCGAGGCGAGGAAGCTCAGATCCTCTTGGGAGAGGTCGGCGCGCTTGCGGTGGCGGGCCAGGTTGTCCCCGAAGCGAGCGGCGAGGTCGATCATCGTCTCTCCCCTCCCCCGAGCTGCGCGTGCAAACCATGCAGGGCTTCGTGCTCGGCGACAACGCGGCTGTACTCGTTGCCCCTATCGATGATGTGAGCCAGGTCGCCGACCAAATCGCGCACGTCCTGGTCGGGGACGATTACAAGCGGGTCCAGCGCCGCGAGGAGTCGCCCGTATGCGGCGTCCTCGCGGCGCAGGTAGTCGGGGTCTTTGAGGTCGTCGGGGTAGTCCTGCAGCTCGTCACGGACGCCCTCGCGGGCGCGCTCGAACGTGTCCCGTAGGAAGCGGGTGTGATCGGCGGGGAGTTTGAGGGCAACGGCAGCGCCGCGACCCATAGGGTTCTCGTTAGCCATGAGGAGGCGTGTTCTCCTTGTGGTCAGGCGGCCCGTCGCGTTAGCGCGCGGCGGGTCGCCGTTTTTGATTTCGACCCCGGAGGCTACCAGAGCCGAAGGGGAAACCCCAACGGTCTATTCGCCCCGAAGGATTTCCCTGACCCTCGTTGGATGCAACCCGACTGCGCGGCCGATATCGCGCAGCGACGATCCTGCTTTCTGTGCTCGCTCGAAGCTTTTCCGTCGCGCCTTGCGTGCTGCGGTGACGTTCTGCTTGTAGTCGAGCTGAGCGCGTTTCGCTTCGGCGAGCGCTTTCTCTTTCGGATCATTCGCCACTCGCGGAGCCTATGGCGTCGCTGTCCGCCTCGCGTGTGAGGCTGGCAACCGTGCCCTACGAGCGGACCATCGAGATCGGGATCATCGACGGCGTCGTCGTACGCCTCAGCCACTCGGGGCGGCCAATCGAGCGCTACTCAGTCGTCCTCCTTGCGTTCGTAGACGGCGAGTGGCAGACGATTCGCGTCTACGACAACCATCTCGGAACCCACCACATGCACCGCTACACTCGGCAAGGTGGAAAGCATCCGGAAGCTCCGTTCCACGAGGGGTCGACCAACGAGGCTATTCCGGCTGCAATCGCCCACCTGAAAGCCCATTGGGAAGCGATAATCGAATCATGGAGAAGCTAGCCCGCAGCAAAAACACACCCGGCACCGACGCCGCCTTCGACCTTCTCGGTCGTGTTGCTGTCGATCCCGAAACCGATGAGCGCTACCCGGATACAACGGTGCTCATCCCGGCCGACTCTCCCGACGCCTCAAAGCTGATGTCTCAAGCCGTGGCCGAGCGGAAGCCAATCGCAATCGTCTTCCCCGACGGCTCAGACGTGGTCTGGCGACCCCCCGCAGCAACGGGACCGGTTCTCCTGCTGTCGATTTGCCTCCTGTGGCTTGCCGACCACGTTCGGCGCAAGCGAGACCGCCCGACCTTTGTACCCCGCGAGTGGGTCACCGAGTTTCACGCGGCGGGCGGGCACAAGCTCGCTGCATAAGCCTCAGGCGCACCTGCCCCCCGATCTACCTGCCAAACAGCACCGCTCGGGTGGCAGTCAAGGGCGCGAAGCGCCCGACCCCGCAGGGGTTGACGGCCACCCGAGCGGTGCTTCAATCGGCGGTAGGTCGGGGGTCAACGACCGATGCTCAGCCCTCTGCCAAGCTGCCGCGCTCTCGCTGCGTGTTGTCCCAGGCCTAGCGCTCGCTGTGCCTCAAGGAGCCGCCGCCGCGCTGCTTCCTGCCGCGCACGCTCAGCTCCTCGTTTCGCCTCTCGGCCAAGGGCTTTGTTCGGGTCCTTGATGCCGTGCTCCTGGCGGTAGCGCTCGATCTGCGAGACGCCGCGGTCCCATGCCTTCCGCTTGGCCGGATCGCTCGGCCTCTCCCCCAGCTCGTTCTTGATGTAGGCGGGCGGGGAGATCCGCGCCGCGATGATCGCCAGCTCGCGCCGCTGCGCGAGAACCTGATCGGTGACGGCCAGCTCGCGGCGGGCGGCATCCCCGACTGCGGGCATGTTCACCAGCTCGGCCTCAAGGCGGGCAGTCTCCCGACGCGAGCGCGCCTCCCGGGAGTCGATGCGGGCCAGCTCCTCGCGGCGCTCGCGTCGCGGCAGCGCCTGCGCCGCCTCGCGCTCGACTCCAAAGCCCTCGATGTGCTCGCGGGCTCGCTCGATCCGCTCCTGCAAGCTGCGCCGTTGGCTCTCCATGCTCTCCTCCCGGCCTGCGGCGATTCGTAGCTCATTGCGGCGGGCGACCAAATCCTCGGTCGGCAGGCCGGAGAACTTCGAGCGCAATGCCTCGTCGTGCGCGGCGAGCTGCGCGCGGTCGCGCTCGGCGGCTTCGCCGATGTGCGGGATGCCCTCGCGCAGGTGGGGCGAGGACGGCGCGATCTCCTCGCGGTGGGCCTGAATCTCGGGCGTGGCGTAGATGAACGTCTCCTCGCGGCTGCGCGAGGTGGCGACGTATAGCTCCTGCTTGTCCATCGAGGGGTCGGCCGCGACGAATGCCCGGTCAACGGTCGTGCCCTGCGCCGAGTACGTCGTCACGGCGTAGGCGTGTTCGAGCGCCGGGGCATCGGAGTGCGGATTGGCCCGCGCCAGGTAGTCGGCTCCGATCTCGACCGCCTTGGCCTGGTCGATACCGTCGAGGACGACGCGCCCCTCGGCCGCGTCGACCTCGGCGATTCGCCAGCGCTCGCGGTTGAAGACCTCCGCGCGCGGATCGTTGACGCGGGTGATGACGAGATCGCCGGCGGCGAAGCTCGCCTCGCCGACCTCGATCTCCTGCCGGCCGAGCTGCCCGGCCTGGCGGCGGACCTCTCGTGCGATCTCGTTCAGCCGCGCGACCTCGGCGTTCTGCTTGGCGAACATCACCGTGTCCTCCCCACGCTCGAATGCTTTATGCCAGTCGCGCACCATCGCCTCGCGGCGCTCCTCGGCGTTCGGGGCGACCGTGACCCGCTCTTGCGACTGGTAGAGGGCAAGCGCCTCGCGGCCCTCGCCTTCGCGTATCCGCTTTGCGGCGTCCCGGTCGAGGTCGTGGCGGTGGCGGATCACCTCGTAAAGGTGGATCGGATCGGTGCGCTCGGCGAGTGCCCGGAACAGGCCGCCCGCCTCGATCTCGCCAAGCTGCTCGGGATCGCCGACGAGGACGAGCTTCGCCTGCGCTCGCTCGGCATGGGAGACAAGTCGTGCCAGGGTGGCTGAGTCCACCATCCCGGCCTCGTCGATCAAGAGCACCGATTCATGTGGCAAGCCCTCGCCGCCTTCGTGCTCGGCTCGGTCGAGCCTCAAGAGCAGGCTTGCGATGCTCGAAGCGGGCAAGCCCTCGGCCCGCATCACGTTCGCAGCTCGCCAGGTCGGGGCTGCGGCGCGTAGCTCGATCCCGGCCTGCGCCCATCCCTCGGCTGCGGCGACGATGGCGAAGGTCTTGCCGCTGCCCGCCTCGCCGATCACCACGGCGACTCCTTCGGGGCTCGTCAGGAGACGGCGGATCATCTCGCGCTGGTCGGCCTTCAAGGTCGGGCGAGCGCCGATCACGCGGGCCGCGATCAGCTCGCCTGCCGGGTCCGGTCCCTGGGTGCGCATTCGCTCGGCGGCTGCCAGCGCCTCGCGCTCCAACTCCCAGATTCGCCGCGTCGTGTAGCGGGGGCCTTTCCCACCGTCGCCGATCTGGATCACGGAATCGGACGCGAGAAAGGCATCGGCCAACCGCTCGACCTCCGCGCCCGATGCTCCTTGGCGCAGCGAGTCGGCGACGGCTTGGATCGCCTCGCGGCGGTCGAAATGGGACGCCGCGGCCGTGACGGCGCGGCCAAGCTGCGCCTCTGAGACGGCGGGAGCATCGGGGCGCTCGATCCTCAGCGCCGCCTCCGGGTCGAAGGTGCGCGCGATCGTCTCGCGGTCCAAGCCGATCTCCTCAGCCCTCGATCGCCAGCGCGCCAGCAGCTCGCCGCGGCCGACGTCGCGCTCCTTCGGCTTGCGAGTGGCGAGTGCGGCGACCTGCATCGAGCGAGCGGAGGCGTCCGCGCCCGCCGCCTCGAGTATCTGTTGGCGGCGGGTGGAGAAGGCTCGCAGGTGCTCGTCGGCGAAGCCCGCGATCTCGGCGATGCCCTTGCGGGTCGGCTGCCACTCGACGCCGAGGCGGCGGGTCAGCCCGTGGCGAAGATGGGCCTCGTAGATGTAGCTGGCGGTCTTGGCCTGGTTGTAGATCGCCGGGTGGTAGAGCCGGGTCCAGCGCCCATCCGGTCCCTTCGTCGCATTGGCAATCAGGACGTGGGTGTGCAGCTGCGGATCGCCCGCTCGGGATGAGCGGTGGACGTAGCCTGCCGCCAGGTAGCCGTTGCCCTGGACGAACTCCGAGCCTCCGGCTCCTCTGCGGGTCCAGCACGCCTCGCGCTGCATGTAGTCGAGCGCGGCGGCGACAGCTTCGCGGTGGGCGGCTTTGACTTCGAGCGCGGCGACGGGCCCGCCGAGACCCCAGAGCAGGGAAACCGACTTGGGGGCGGAGAACGTGAGATCGAAGCCGGGGACCGAGCCGCTGGAAGGGATGCCGCGCATCCCGACCAGCGGCTCGCCGTCTACCGGGTTGCGGCCCGTCAGCATCGCTTCGAGCTGGGCCGCCTCGACCTCGCCCGACAGGCCCAGATCCTCGGCGGCGTCGCCGAGCCATTCTCCGGCGACCTCGCCCTCGCCGGAGTAGTAGTCCTCAGCGCCTTCGGCGACCTTGTCGAGGTAGTAGCGCTCCTGGCCTTTGCCGAGCTTGCCGATGGACAGCATCACCCTCTCTGTCCAACGGGAGCGCGTTTTGCCCCGCTCTCTTAACAAAGTGATAGGGCGTGAGGGTGGTTGCTGTTGGCTGTTGGGCCTTCGGCCCTGATGGCTCTCTCATGGCTGACATTGCCGCCCTGAGAGAGCGCATCCTTGGCTGGTAGCTGTTGCCTTTCTCGTGGGTCTTTTCTGGCTGGCTGTCGTTGCTTGGAGGTGGTTGTCGGTGAGGTTGCAACCCTCCTCGCCCGCCGTCACGCCGAATTGCTGGGGGCGTTCGCTGGCGTTTTCGGACATATCCGATGCAAACGACCGCCTCGATGGACAGCAGGTACGCCATGCCAAACCGCCCTTCTCCCCCTCGCCTCGGCTTGACCGTCGAGGAGGCCGCCGAAGCGGTCGGGATGAGTGAGTCGTCCTTCAAGCGGCACGTTCAGCCTGAACTTCGGATCGTCCGTCGAGGCAGCCTGCGGATCATCCCCGTGCCCGAGATCGAAAGGTGGCTGGAAGGCAATGCGACGTTCGCCGGAATCGCCCGCCCGGCGTCTAGAATGTCTCAGACAATAAAGCGCCCCCGCGCCGTTGCACCGGCCGGGGGCATGGCCCATAGAGAGGATGCTCCATGAGCAACAAGAAGCGTAGTCCGGCCCTTCAAGGGATCGAAGTCCGAACGGACGCGAAGGGCCGCAAGCGATACAGGGGCACCGCCCACGACAAGGCCGTCGGCAAGTACGCACGAGGGCCGTGGACGGGGTCGCTAGCCGAGGCACGATCTTGGCGCGTAGATGCGCAAGCGCGCCTACAGGCAGGCACCCTCTCAGCCGCCGCCGGACCCACCGTCACCGAGGCAGCGGAGGAGTTCATCGCCGACATGAAGTCGGACACGTTCCGGCAGAAGGGCGGGCATGCCTACAAGCCGAGCACCATTCGCGGCTACGAGCGCGACCTGAACAACCATGTGATCCCCGAGCTGCGGTCGAAGCGAATCGGCCGCCTACAGCGCCCAGAGCTTCAGCGCTGGGCCGACGGGCTGATGACGCCGGATCGGTCGCCGTCCACGATCAGGAACATCGTCGCCGCACTGCGGGCGCTAATCGGCTTTGCCGAACTGCGCGGCTGGGTCCAGCTCAACCCGTGCAACGGACTACGCCTCCCAACGGGAGAAAAAGCTCGCGAGCGGATCGCCTCGCCCACCGAAGCGGCTGAGCTGATTGCCGCAATGCGTCCGAAGGACCGGGCGACGCTCGGGTTCGCCGTTTACGCCGGTCTACGGCTCGGCGAGCTGCTGGCACTCGACGTTGCCGCCGTCGATCTCGATGGCGGCTGGATTCACGTTCACCGAAGCTGGGACCGAGGGACCAAGCAGTTCATTCCCACGAAGTCCCGCAAGCCGCGCAGCGTGCCGATCATCGACAAGCTCGCCGTACTTCTCGCCGATCATTTCGTTCTGCTCGACCACCCGAGCGAGGGCTTGCTCTTTCCGAGCACCAACAACCCGGACTGGCCGACCGACGCCGGAATTCTGCGCCGCCGCACGCACGCGCGCTGGAGCAAGGCGGGCCTCAAACCTCTCGGCTTCCACGAGGGTCGCCACACGTACGCCAGCATCGGAATCGCTGCCGGGCTGAACCCCAAGACCCTGAGCACCTACCTCGGCCACGCGACGATCACGATCACCCTCGACCGCTACGGCCACCTGATGCCGGGCAGCGAGGTCGAAGCACGAGCGATGCTGGATGCGTATTTGGACGCATCGGCCTAATTCAAGCGTGGCCGGCCTCAACTCCGCACTCCGCACAAAACCGATTGCCTGGCTCCAAAGCGGTGCGACAGCTTGAGCAGAAATGCCTTGAGGGCTCAGCGTTGCCAAACAGCAATACGGCGATGTCCTCGTCTGGAGCATGCCGATGTCCCAGCTCCCTGCGTGCCTGCTGAACAGCATCAATAAGACGCGCCCTCCCACCTGAGGTGCTCGTGGTGGCGTCGTTCTGAAACGTCCGAAACTTGGAAATTACGGTTGGCGATGCGTGCAGTGCAATCCTTGATACGGCCGAGGCGTAGCGACTCTGCGCAGCCTTCCCCTCACCGCTCGCCACCTCGGCGATTGCCGTGGCAGCGTCATTCATTGCTTCAACTAGAAGCCGCTCACCTTGCGCCTTCTTTTCGTTGCGCCGAGCCAAGAAACCACCGACAACGACACCGACGAGACCGACTACAAACGGGATCACGACGTCCACGAGGGAAAATTACCGCGTCGTCCGGTAGGTGCTCATGGATGGGAGGCATCAGTCATTGGGAATTATGAGAGCCTTCTCGCGGTATGCGGTATCTGCATCGGTTCACGATCCTTGCTTGGGAGGCCAACGCCATGCTCGATGCGGGCGAATCTCTCGACATCGACGAAACGCGCGAACACATTCGGGACGGCCAGCTGATCGACTGGTTTGCGCGCCGGTTCTCCGGAAAAACTGATTTGAGTCTTTACGAGACCGAGGACAAGTCAGAGACAGCTCGCGTGCTCGCCTCGATCAACGATGTCGCGAATTCTCGCCGCAAGTTTGGAGTCGAGCGGGATGGCCTGGCCCTGATCGTCGCCCTTTGTCTGCAGGCGATCCAGGGTGGCGAGGAGACCTACGCAGGCGACGGATAGTCGTGTCTCGCCTCTTCCGTCGGGCGCTTTGGCTGTTCCTCGGCTATGTCGCCGTTCTCGTCGCGGTCGGCGTTGCCGGATTCCTCGCCGGGGCCGTTGGATTGTGGTCAGCGCTGCTGTGGGGAGCAGTCCTTCTCGGCGGCGGGTTCATCTGGGCGCGGCGACGGATGGCCTCGCACGCACCGTGATCCGTGGGGATGCTCTTGGGGATGGAATGGGGATGAAACTGACCCCTTATGACCCCCTCTGACCCCGCAATCCCTGCCTAGAAGCCAAGTGCGAACTTGGCGTCCTCGGTCATCATCTCGGGTGACCAAGGGGGGTCGAAGATCATCTTGGGGTGGACAGCGGTGACGCCGGGGAGGTCGCCGACGAACTCCTTCATCTGCTCGGAGACTTGGGGGCCGATCGGGCAGGCGGGGGTGGTCAGCGTGAAGGTGACGTAGACCTCGGCGCCCTCGATCTCGACGTCGTAGACGAGACCCAGGGAAACGAAGTCGAGGCCAAGCTCGGGGTCGATGACCTCCTCGAGCGCCTCCAGCACGTCGTCCTCAGTCAGCACTGCTGCCGTTGCCTCGTTCTCTGGCATGGCGCCAATGGTAGCCGGGCACCTGGTCCGACCGGCCAATAGGCTTCCCGGCCGATGAACGAGCCAGGCCAGATCCAGCGACGCTCAATCGGCATCGTCTTTGCCGACGGCGGCTTGCTGGGACTCAGCGCGGTGCGCCCGGAGCGTTCCGCTGGGCACGGTGGGGAGCAGATCGCAGCGCTGCTCTGCGACCCTGACGGCGCCCCGGTCGAGGTCTCAGAGACGCTGCTCTCCACCGAGTACGGTCCCGACGGCGTGCAGCGCCGGGCCACGCTCGAGCTCTGGCTGGACAGCGAAGAGGGACAGCCGCTGCGCGGCGCCGGCACGCTGATCAGCTCCGGCTCCGTCAAGCACCCCGGCCTGCATGGCGAGATCGCCTTCTTCCGCTGGGCGCTGGAGGGCCGTGAGGGCCTCGGCCACTACGAGATCGTCTACTGCGATGAGTGAGATCAAATCGGTCATCTCCGACTTCGGCGGGGTACTGACCACGCCGCTGCTGCAGTCCTTCATGGCCTTCCAGGACCAGACCGGGATCAGCACCGAGATGCTCGGCAAGGGCATGCAGGCCGCCACCGAGGCAAACGGCGAGAACCCGCTCTTCGAGATGGAGCGCGGCGAGATCACCGAGGTGGAATTCCTCGCACAGCTCACCGACCACCTCGAGCCGCTGCTCGGCCACCGGCCTGAGATGCACCGCTTCAAAGAGATCTACTTCGAGGCGCTCGAACCAAACACCGAGATGATCGAGCTGATGCGCGAGCTCAAGGCTGACGGCCTGCAGATGGCGATGTTGACCAACAACGTGCGCGAGTGGGAGCCGCTCTGGCGCTCGATGCTGCCGGTCGATGAAATCTTCGAGACGGTCGTCGACTCCGGCTTCGTCGGCTGTCGCAAGCCCGAATCGAAGATCTACCAGCTGACCCTGGAGCGAATCGGTCGCTCAGCCGGGGACTGCCTTTTCATCGACGACATATTGGTCAACGTCGAAGCCGCCCACAAGGCCGGCATCAACGCCGTCCACTTCCAGGACAACGCACAGGCAATTCCCGAGATCCGCGCCGCACTCGCCTAACCGAGGTGGCGGCGCAGGAAGTCGAGCTGATCGACGAGCAGCGCCTCGTGCGCGGGACCGTCGTATATGTCGAAGTGGTCGACACCCGGGTAGATATGTAGCTCGCCTTGCGGGGCGCGGCGTGCGGCGGCGATAGCCGGACCCGGCCTGGCGACCCTGTCGGACTCACCGACACATACAAGCCAGGGGCAATGCAGCTTGGCCGCGTAGCGGACGGGACGAAACGGGCGACCGAGCAGCCAGCGCGAGGAGACGCGGTTGCGCCAGCGCGAGTCCTCGTCGAGCGCAACGACGCGGCGCCAGCCCTCCTCCCCACCGGGCGCGTTGATGAAGGCGGGCTCGTCGGGCTGGCCGACGGCTGGAACGTGCCGTCCCTGCAGCGCCGCGCCGATCATCCGGGCGGTCACAGATGGCGTGGAGCGGTGCGCCTGGCGAACGATGTCGAGGAAGGGGACTTGGCTTATAGCGGCGGCGACATTCGCATCTTGCGCGGCGGCTGCGAGAGCGTTGCCTCCACCCATCGAGGAACCAAAGGTCGCCACCCTGGCCGGATCGATCCTCGGCAACGACCGAGCGTGGGTAATTGCCGCTCGCCAGTCCTCGAGCTGTCGAGCCGGATGGAAGAGATCCGGCTCGCCGCCGCTGTCACCGAAGCCGCGGTGGTCGAAGACCAACGCAGCGAACCCCGCCGCCGCAAAGCGCTCGGCAAATGGCCCGAGCCGGTCGCGGCGGGTCCCCGAGAGGCCATGCGCCATGACCACGATCGGTGATTCGGAGCTACCGCCCGCAGCCGGATAGAGCCAAGCCACGCACGAATCGTCACCAGAATCGAAAGTGATCTCGCTGCGATCCATCTCTGAGTCAACGCCGGTGGAACACAGAATGTGAGACCGCGCAACGGCGCTAGCAGCCCACCGCGTCGCGCAGCGTGCGGCAGGCTTGTCCCATGCGAGCGTCTGACAACGAGGTGATCCGACGTCGGAAGGCGGAGCGCGGAACGGTATGAACGTTGTCGAAGTTGACCACGCAGTCAGTAGGAAGGCCGTCGTCCGCCGCCGTCAGCATGAGCTCGGAAACCAGCTCGCGCCGAGTCCGCATCAGCGCCGCAACCACAACCGCCTGGATGCGATCGGCAACCGGGTCGCGGGTCAGAACCAGCACCGGCCGATCGCCACCCGGTGTGGCGGCAAACCAGACCTCACCCCGCCTCATCGGCCCAATCAGCCCAGTCCTCGGCGGGGCCCCAATCGGCCACCTGCGACAACGATTGCTCGGCCTCCGTGGGCGGCATCTGCTCCCAGTTCTTGACATCCACCTCACTGCGGAGCCTCACCAGATGGCGGTGAAGCGCATCCCGCAATAGCTCGGAGCGATCAAGACCCAAGGCCTCTGCCCAACGCTGCACCTCAGCTGCTTCGGTGTCGGCGACCCTGAAGCTAAGCATTGTCATACAGCAAGGTTACTACGTATGACGGACGAAAACCCCGCTACGCTAGTTGTCGGAGCCCGCGCGGTCCCAGATGTAGAGCTCTACCGCCTCGAGGGCGAGCTCCATCTGGCGGGGCGGCGAGAGCAGGCTGAGGACCAGCTCCAGGGCGTCCTCCTCGGTGACGCCGGCGTCGACCGCCTCCTCGCCGCGGAACCCGGCGGCGAGCTTAAGCGCCTCACGACGGTTCTCACCGAGCGAGCCGAAGGCACCCATGAGGAAGTCGCGGTTGGGCACAGGGTGGCCCACCTCCAGCGAGCCGTGCCAGGCGGCGAGCATCGAGAGGTCGTGCTCGTCGAGCTCGGAGAGGGCCTTGGCGTAGTGGGTCTCGAGCTCGTCGTCAGGGATCTCATCGACCCAAGCGCGCACCGCCTCGCCGAGCAGCTGGCGGCGAGCCTCACGACCGATCGAGTCGGCGATCGCCCGGACGGCGTCAGCGGGGTCTACGAAGCAGAGAGCCATGCTGCGCAGAATGTAGAGGGGGCGGAAGACGGCAAATCGGCAGTCGTAATCCCCCGATTTGCGGCTTCCCGCGCGACCTCGGAGCGGCCCGGCGAGCGCCGCGGCCAAGCCTATGCTGGACCGTCCACCGATGAGCCTCGACCTGATCCTCGGACCCCCCAACTCGGGCCGCGCCGGCCTCGTCCGCCGGCGCCTGCTCGCGGTTCTCGATCGCGACCCGATGCTCGTCGTGCCCACCGACGACGATGTCTACGCCTTCCAGCGGGAGCTGAGCGAGAACAGGCCAATCCTCGGCGCCACCGTGGCCAACTTCGACGAGCTGTTCGGCGCCGTGGTCGCCGCCGGTGGAGCGCCACCCTCGCTCAAGCTGAGCGCCGCTCAGCGCCGTGGCGCCGTGGCGACGGCGGTGGAGGAGCTGCGCGGCAAGCTCGGGCCGCTGGGCAGCTCTTCACGGCGGTCAGGCTTCGCCGATGCCCTGGTGCGGCTGCTCGACGAGCTGCAGGGCGCCGGCCTGGAGTCGGCCGACGTCGAAGCGGTAGCGGGAACGCTGGAGGGCTCTGCCTACCTGGGCGACGTCGCGGCGCTGTTCTCGTCCTACGCGCGGATCAGAGACGGGCTGGACCGCATCGACACCCACGGCATCGCCCGCGAGGCAATCCGCCTGCTGCGCGAGTCGCCGGCCATCTGGCGGTCGCGGCCGGTCTTCCTCTACGGCTTCGACGACCTGACCGGCAACCAGCGCGAGGCAATCGGTGCCCTCGCCGCGGCGACCGACGTAATCGTCGCCGTGCCCTTCGAGGAGGGCAACGCCGCGCTGGCGGCGCGCGCAGAGCTACTGCACAGCCTGCGCGAGATCGGGATCGCGTCGCAACAGGAGACCCGGGCGGACGCCGGCAACACCGATTCCCCCCTCCTCTTCCACCTGGAGCGCTCCTTCGGGTCCCCCGAGCCGACGCGTATGGCGCCCGACGGCTCGCTCACCCTGTTGCGCTCGGCCGGCGAGCGCGGCGAGGCCGAGGCGATCGGTGCCGAGGTGGCGAAGCTGCTCGCCGATGGCTGCGACCCCGAGGAGATCGCGGTCGTCGTCCGCGACCCGACGCGGCGCGGGCAGCTGCTCGCCTCGGTACTCGAGTCATACGGCATCCACACAGCGCTCGACGCCGAGGTGGGCATGGCGACGACCGCCGTGGGCGGCGCCCTCATCGCCCTGCTCGAGGTCGAGCTCGGGGCCGGCCAGGCGAGCGACCTGCTGCGCTACCTGCGCGGGCCCTCCGACGTGCCCACGAGTCGGGTGGATGAGTTCGAGCGGAGGGTGCGTCGCGAGCGGGCGCAGAGCGCGGCGGCGGCGCTCGCCCTCTGGCGCGAGCGCTACGGCGCGCTCCCCGAGGACCTCACCCGGCTGCGCGAGGCGGGCAGGGACCGCGTTGCCCTCGCCGGCGCCGGCGCGGAGATCGCCGCCGCGATGGCCAAGCGCGTCCGCCGCCGGGCCGCGGCCGAGCCGGGCTCCCTACCGCACGCCGCCGAGCTCGAGGCGCGTGCCGCCGGCGCGATCGAGAACGCGCTCCGCGAGCGCGCAGCGTTGGCCGGACTGGCGCCCGAGCCCGATTCCCTGGCTCCGATCCTGGCGGCGATGAGAGTACGTGCCTGGACCGGCCCGGCAACCGGCCGGGTGCGTATTGGCGGTCCCGACCGCCTGCGCGCGGCCCGCTTCGACCACGTCTTCGTCGCATCGCTGCAGGACGGCGAGTTCCCCCGCCGCGAGGGGCGCGCCGACCCCTTCCTCTCCGAGCGCCAGCGCGGCGAGCTGGGCCTGCCGCCGCGCCGCGAGAGCGATGCCGAGGAGCGCTACTTCTTCCACGCCGCGCTCGCCCTGCCCCGTCGCCGCCTCTACCTCTCCTGGCGCGACAGCGACGAGAACGGGGCGGCAGAGGCGCGCTCACCCTTCCTCGACGAGGTGCGCCGCCTCCTCGACCCGCCGCCGCCCGCCGATGAAGTGGACGCGCTGGAGGCGGAGCTGACGCGCGGCCGCGACCTTACGCGCGTCGTGCAGCGCCTCGCCGACGCCCCCTCGGAGGACGAGCTGGCCCGGGCGATCGCCGCACGTGGCACCGGCCGGAATCCGGTAGCAGCGCTCGCGGCGGCCGAGGCGCCAACCGAGGTAACCGAGCGGGTCGCGGCGCGGCTCGAATCTGCCGCGCAATCGGAGACGGCGACGCGGGCGCCCGGGCCGCTCACCAACCCGGTCGTGCTCGAGCGGCTCGCCGCGGTGCCCGCCTACGGCGGCACGACCATCGAGGGCTTCGACCTCTGCTCCTATCGCTGGTTCGTCCACCATGAGCTGCGCCCGCAGCGGCTCGAGCCGGACCCCGACCCGCTCGTCCAGGGCGGTCTCATGCACGAAGCGCTCTACCGTCTCTACCGCGAGGCGCCCGGCGGCGATCGCCTCCCCCGTCCCGACTCGCTGCCCGCTTGGCTCGAGCGCGGAGAGGAGCTGGTCGCCGCGATCGCGGCAGAGCGAGGCCTCGGCAGTCACCCGGCCGAGCGCGCGATGCTGCGCCGGGTCGATGGCCTGCTTGCCCGCTTCCTCGCCGAGGAGGCGGAGCGCGACGATCGCTTCCGACCCTGGCTGCTCGAGGCCAGCTTCGG
The DNA here is from genome assembly GCA_963715455.1 of uncultured Solirubrobacterales bacterium. Classification (GTDB taxonomy): domain Bacteria; phylum Actinomycetota; class Thermoleophilia; order Solirubrobacterales; family 70-9; genus VRUE01. Next base: position 2,365,894 of record OY970245.1, read on the forward strand.
CCAGGAAGAGAGCGCCGAACGACCGACGCTGGGCATCGGCAACTGGAGCCTGCACGGCGCGATTGACCGTGTCGACCGCGATGGCGAGGGCCGCGCGCTCGTCATCGACTACAAGCTCGCCAGCTCGGTAAGCGCGCTGGCCAAGCTGGAGGAGGAAGCGAAGCTGCAGCTACAGCTCTACATGCTCGCCGTCGAGGAGCTCTGGGAGGCGCCCACGGTGGGTGGCGTCTACCAACCCCTGCGCGGCTCCTCGGAGCGCCGCCCCCGCGGGGTTGTCCTCGACGAGGCGAGCGAGGCGCTCGCCTCGCACGGCGTCTACGGCACCGACACCGTCGACCGGGAGGAGCTCGAAGGCGTGTTGGCCGAGGCGCGCGATCGGGCAAGCCGCATCGTCGCCCGCATGCGGGCCGGCGACATCCGCCGGGACCCGGGGCCGCGTGCGGGCCTGCGCGACCACGACGTCTGCCCCCAGTACTGCGACCTGGCGCCGATCTGCCGCCGCGACCGGGCGCCGGCCGAGCCCGATGCCGATGAGGACGAGCGGTGAGCGGCCGCGAGCCGACGCCGGAGCAGGCAGCGGCGATTGGAGCCACGGCGTGCTCGGTCCTGGTCGAGGCCGGCGCCGGTACCGGCAAGACCGGGGTGATGGTCGAGCGCTACTGCCAGATCGCCTGCGACCAGGGAGCCTCGCCCGACGCCGTCCTCGCCTTCACCTTCACCGAGAAGGCCGCCGCCGAGCTCCGCGAGCGGATTCGGGCGGCGATCGCGGCGCGTGCCGCAGGGGGCTCCGAGCGGGCCCGCGAGCTGCTCCCCGCGCTGGGCGGAGCCTGGGTGACGACCATCCACGGCTTCTGCAACCGGCTGCTCGCTGGCCACCCGGTCGCCGCCGGGATCGACCCGCGCTTCCGCGTGCTCGATGCGGCCGAGACCGAGCGCGCCGCCGGCGAGGCCTTCGACCGTGCCCTGGAGGAGTTTCTCGCCGGCGACGACCCCGGACGCGAGAGGCTGGTCGCGAGCTTCGACCTGCCCGGCCTGCGGTCGCTGGTCGTCGCGGTCCACGCCGAGCTGCGCAGCCGCGGCGAGGCGGAGCCGCGCCTGCCCGCACAGCCCGAGCCCGACGTCGACTCCGCCCTGCGCCGCGCCGCCGAGGCCGCCGCCACCACCCTGGCGGAGCTGAAGCCGAGCAATGGCCAGCGCGAGCTGATCGGGCGGGCGGACGAGCTGCTGGACAGCGCCGAGCGACCCGATCTCGACGCGCTCGACGCGCTGCGCACGAAAAAGGGCGGCAAGGCGCTCGCGCAATACCGCGAGGCGATCGACGACCTGGTCAGCCGCGCTGCCGAGGCGGGCGAGGGCGGCGGCGCGTACCGTGACCTCGCGGCCCTCCTGGAGCTGTTCTCGGTGCGCTTCACCGCCGCCAAGGAGCGCCGCACGGGCCTTGACTTCGAGGACCTGCAGCTGCTCGCCGTGCGCCTGCTCGAGCGCACCGAGGCCGGTGCCGCCTACCGCGAGCGCTTCGAGCACCTGCTCGTCGACGAGTTCCAGGACACCAATCGGCTGCAGCTGCGCCTGATCGAGGCGTTGCGCGGCCCGCGCACGAGCCTGATGGTGGTTGGCGACGAGCTGCAGTCGATCTACGGCTTCCGCCATGCGAGCCTCGACGTCTTCCGCGAGCAGCGCGAATCGATCGGCGCCGCGGCCGACGGCGAGCTGCTGGCGCTGAGCGGCAATTTCCGCTCCCGCCCCGAGGTGATCGGTGCGGTCAACGCGATCGGCGAGCGGCTGCTGGGCGAGCCCTATCGGCCACTGCGGGTCGGTACCCCCCCGGCCGCGCCCGAGCCGCCGGGCGGCGGCGCGGCGGTCGAGCTGCTGCTGACCGGCCACCGGGGTTGGGACGAGGAGGGCATCGACCTCGACCCGGTGACCGACGCGCGCACGCCCGCCCGAACCCTCGCCGAGGCCCGCCAGCTCGCCTCCCGCCTGCGCGAGCTCGCCGACGTCGGGGTGCCGCGCGGCTCGATGGTGGTCCTGCTGCGCGCCTACACCCACCTCGACGCGCACGAGGACTCGCTCGAGCGGGCCGGCCTGCGGCCCTATGTCGTCGGCGGCCGCGGCTACTGGTCCCAGCAGCAGGCTGCCGACGTCTGCGCCCTGCTGGCAACGATCGCCAACCCGCTGGAGGACCAAGCCCTGCTCGGGGCGCTGGCCTCGCCCGCCTGCGGAGTCGCCCCTGACACGCTTTGGCTGCTGCGCGCCGCCGGCGGCCGCAGCTGCCCCCTTTGGCGAGCGCTCGAGCGGGCAACGGGGCTCGGCGAGACGGAACTGGCCGAGCCGGAGCTGCTCGCAGCGATCCCAGAGGCGGAGCTGGAGCTGTTGCGCCGCTTCGCGACCACGCTGCGGGCGCTGCGCCGCCGCGCGCCGCTGCTCTCCCTCGCCGACCTGATCGATGCCGCCGTCGGCGAGACCGGCTACGACCTCGCTGTGCTGATGCGCCACGCCGGCGAGGCTCGCTTCGCCAACGTCCGCAAGCTGATGCGTATGGCTGCCGAGTTCGAGGCCGCGGAGGGTCGCGACCTGCGCGGCCTGCTCGACTTCCTCGCCGTGCGCGCCGGCAGTGACGCGGACTCCCAGGCGGCGACCGCGGTCGAGGGTCACGACGGCGTGCGGATCATGACCGTGCACAGCGCCAAGGGACTCGAGTTCGACGTCGTCGCCATCCCCGGCCTCGCCCGCGGCCTGCTGGCCGCTGCCCGCACGCCACCGCTTGCCGTGGGCAGCGAGCCGGCGGCGCCCCGCGTTGGCATGCAGCTGCGCCGCCTTGGCGCCGCTGCAATCAATCTCTACGCCTACCGCGAGCTCTGCGAGGAGGCGCGCGAGCGCGAAGCCGAGGAAGAGCTGCGCCTCTTCCACGTCGCCGCGACGCGGGCGCGCGAGCGCCTCATCCTCAGCGGGGTCGTGCGACCCGAGCCGGTGAGCCTCGGCACCGGGACGTCGGTGATCGAGCGGATCGCCGCGACCTTTGAGATCGACCGCGAGCTGGACTCGGAGATCGCGATCCCGGCGCCGGCACCGCGTGCCGGCCTCGACGCCTGCTTCCCGCCGTCAGCGATTCGCGTCCGCCTCAACCTCGCCTCACCGGAGCGCGCCGCGGCGCTGCGCGCGACCCACCCGGCGATCGAGGCCGACAGCGGACCCGACCGGGGCCCGGCACCGCTGCTCCCGCGGACCCCGCCCCCGCCTCCCGCGAAGCCGCTCTCCTACACGGCGATCGACGAGCGCCTCGCGACCCTCTCTGTCACCCACCAAGCCCCCGGGCCAGCCGTAGAGGTACCCGTCGAGCATGGCCGCGAGGATGCCGCCGTGCGCGGGATTGCCGTGCACGCCCTGCTTGAGTGGAGCCATGCCAACGACTGGGCCGAGCCCCCTCCCGCGGTTGTCGAACGGCTCGCCGCGGAAGCCGCGGCGGAGAAGGACGCAACCGAGCCCCCCGCGGTGGCAGAGCTGCTGGCTCCGCTGCGAGCCTGGATGGGATCGCGATTGTTCGCTGAGCGGATCGGCCCCGGGAACGCCCGCACGCGGGTCGAGGTGCCGCTGCTGATGCAGCTTGGCGGCAGGGTGGTCCGTGGCTCGATCGACCTGCTCGCCGAAGAGGAGGGACGAGCCCCGCTGATCGTCGACTACAAGACCGACCGCCTCGAGGGCGCACAACCCGGTGAGCTCGCGAAGCGCTACACGATCCAGCAGGCGATCTACGCGTTGGCGGTCGCCGAGGCGCGCGGGGCCGAGGGGGTCGAGCTCGCCTACGTTTTCTTGGAGCGGCCCGATGAGCCGATCATCACACTCTGGGGACCAGACGAGCTAGCGGCCGCTCGCCAGCGGCTTGAAGAAAAGATCACCACGCTCAGCGGGGCGCTCTGACCAAGCAGGCCAAGGACACAGGGAGCGTGGCGTGCTCTGCACGCGAGCGACCGAGGACGCCGGCAAGCGCCGGTCAGAGCGCCCCGCTGTCGAGCCTGGCCGCCAACTCGTCTAGCTGCAGCTCCTCGAGGCTCTCGCCGACTGCGTCGAGCTCAGCCGCGCAGTAGGTGACGAGCTCGCGGCCCTCGCGGCAGAGGTCGAGCGTCTCACGCAGACCGGCCTGGCCGGAATCGAGCCGGTCGATGATCTGCTCCAGCCGCTCCACGGCCACCTCGTAGCTCTCAGGTTTCTCGCTCATCCCTTGTCCACCTCGGCGCCGACGCTGCCATCGGCGAAGCGCAGTTTGACGCGTCCCGCGGCCACCGCAGCGGCGCTGCGTGTCACCGGCTCCCCCGTGCCGTCCTCGACCAGGACGTAGCCACGCTCCAGCGTGTGCTGCGGCTCGTGGGCACGCAACGCAACCTCGGCCTGGCGCAGGGCCTCGCGCCGGCGCTGCATCTCGGCGCCTGCTGCGCGCCGCCGCGCCCGCTCGAGCACGACGCTGGCCAGACGACTCTGGAAGTCGCGCCGCTCGGCGAGGCCGCGTCCAGAGGCGGCGCGGATCTCACGGGTCTTCTGGTTGAGGGCGAGGCGCTCGCGGCGTAGCGCTCGCGCCGGGCCGCGCGCAAGGTCGACCAAGCGTGGGGTGCGCACTGGGACCGCCTGGCCCGCGGCACGCCGCAAGGCACCGGCGACGCGCAGCAGCTCGCCGCGCGCCACCGAGCAATCGAGCGGCACCGCCGCCTCGGCGGCATGTGTGGGTGTCGAGCAGGCCACCGCGGCGACGTCGTCGATCAGCGTCGAGTCGCGCTCGTGGCCGACGGCGCTGATCACCGGCACTCGCAGGAGAGCCACGGTGCGGCAGAGGGTCTCGTCGCAAAATGCCCAGAGGTCGGCGAGGCTGCCGCCACCGCGCGTGACGACGATCGCCTCGACTCTCGGCTGGGCGGCGAGATCCTGGATCGCCGTGGCGATCGCCGGCGCGGCGTGGCGATCCTGAACCGGAGCGAAAGCCCAGACGACCGTCCCCCGCCAGCCGCGTCGCTCCAGCCCGGCGAGCAGGTCGCGACGCGCGGCGCCACCCTCGGCGGTGACCACCCCAATCGTCTTCGGCAGCAACGGTCGCGCCAGCTGACCCTGCAGCTCGAAGAGCCCCTCTTTGCGCAACTGCTTGCGCAGCGCCTCGAGCCGGGCCAGCAGATCGCCTTCCCCGGCCAGGCGGATATAAGTCGCGCGGAAGCAGAAGGCCGGTGAGGACTGGGCGCTGCCCCGGTAGTAGTCGGGGCCGCCGGCGATCACGACTTCGCTGCCATCGCGCAAGCCCTGCTCCGGCAGGTCAAGCTTCTCCAGCTCGTTGAGCCAGATCGCGCAGGGCACGGCGCCCTCGCTGTCGCGCAACTCGAAGAAGGTCTGGGTCTTGCTGCGGCTGAGCCCGGTGACCTCGCCAATCAGGGCGACACGCGCGCGGCGGCGCATCTCCTCCTCGAGCTTGCGCGCATAGCGCCCAACCGCATAGGGACCCGGCAGATCCATGCGCCGAGGCTATCCCCGGGGGCCGACGGGCTTCAGCCGGTCTCGTGCCAGCGCTTGGCCCAGCTCTTTAGCTCGGCCAGTGCCGGGCGCAACTCCGCCCCCTTCTGGGTAAGCGAATAGGTGACGCGCACGGGGGTGCCGGCTTCAACCTGACGCTCGACCAGGCCCTCCTGCTCAAGCTCACGCAGGCGCTGGGAGAGCAGGCGATCGGAGAGACCGGGCACGGCCCTGGCAAGCTCGGCGAAGCGCAGCGGCCCCTCGGTGAGCGCGGAGACGATCGCCCCGGTCCAGCGCTTGCCGATCAGCTCGATCGCCGCATGGAAGTGCGGGCAAACGCCGTGCACGGCCTGATCTTGGGTCTCTGACCCAGCCTCCACGTAGCGGCTCCAGCTTACCGAACGTAAGTGGCGGACTTCCTAGCTCGTGCAGGGACCGGTATCGACCTGCGCATCCGCAGTGCGCAGCGCTCCGCTGACGACCTGGTTGGGAATCGCGAAACCGCCGGGAGCGCCGCTCGTCGTCGCGGCGAAGACGGTTCCCAGGACGCGGCCACGAGCATCGACCAGCGGGCCACCGGAATTGCCGCTGCGCACGCTGCCGCGCAGCGAGACGATCGAGCGCGATATGGGACCGCGACCGTAGGAGTCCTCGCTGAGCGTCTCGCGCGTCTCGCCGAGGCGGGCGGGTGCCGCGGCAAAGGGGCCGTTCTCCGGGTAGCCGAGCACCGCAGCAGCGGTTCCCGATTGGGGATCGGCGGCGATCAGCAGCTGCGGCAGCTGGGCGTCGATGCGCAGTAGGGCAAGGTCGTTCTCAACGTCAAAGTGGACCGGCGTTGCCTCCAGCGAGGCTCCACCCTGGATGGTCACCGTGGTGTCCTCCTCACCGGCGATGACGTGTGCGTTGGTGACGACCAAGCCCGGCGCCGCGATCCAGCCGGAGCCCTCGACGCCGAGACCGCAGGCGGTACCCAGCACCCTGACCACCGAGCTGGCCGCGGCGGTGACGTCAGGGTCGGCGACGATCGCCGCGTCGGGGGCCGCCACCGGAGTCGCGGGGCCAACGATCGAGGGCGCCGGGTCAACGCGATTGAGCGCCCGCAGGATCGGACCTGAAGGCGGCAGCACCTCGTTGAGGCTGCGCAGGATCAGCGAGCGCTGTACGTCGGCGCGCAGTTGCGCGGTACCCGGAGCGTGTAGGGCGACGGCGCCGAAAACCCAAACCAAGCCAAGCGCCACCGAGGCGATTAGCGCAGCTCCCCCCGCCCCATCGGCCAGGTGCAAGCCCTTGCCGCGAACGAGGCGCGCGCGCAGGCCCAGGGCAAGGCTCTCCAGCGTCACAGCCACCAAGGCGCCGACCAGCAACGCGCCCAGCGCCGCACACAGGGGCGCGTAGGGCGACTCCGAACCTTGGTTGAGGACGAGAGGACCGATGCGGCTCCCAGCGAAGGCTCCAAGGGCGAAACCGAAAAGGGTCAGGGTGCCGACGATCAGCCCCTGCCGGTAGCCCCAAAGCGCCAACGCCAGGGTAAAGGCAACGATCCCCCAATCGAGCACGGTCATCGCGTCAAATCATGAAGGCTCCACTACCTTTCACGAAAATGAGCCCTCGTTCCCCCGAGGTGGAGCGGCGTCGCCGTCTCATCACCCGCGCGCTTCCCCTCAGCCTCATCGCCCTGGTGGCTTTCATCATCGGCGCTAACGTCGGCGCCTCCGGCTCCCCCGAATCCGAAGCAGCGGAGCGCTTCGTCGAGGCCTGGGAGCGCGACGAGTTCGCGGCCATGTACCGGGAGCTGAACCCCGACTCGCAGCGCAAGATCGAACTCAATGACTTCGTCATCGCCTACCGGGAAGCGGAGGAGATCGCGACCCTGCGCTCGCTGGAAGCCGACGGCCCCGAGGACAGCGAATCGCGCAACGGCCAGACCGTCGTGCTGTTGCCGGTCACCGTCAGCACCGTCGCCTTCGGCAAGGTCGAGGAGCGGCTCGAGCTGCCCTACGCCGAGGGCGGCATCGCCTGGGAGCAAAGCCTCACCTTCCCCGGACTGCGCAGCGGCGAGCACCTCGAGAGCGAGGTCGAGCTGGCGCCGCGCGCGGCGATCCTCGCCGGCGACGGCTCGCCGCTGGCCAGCGGTCCAGCCGAAGCCCGCGCCCACCCGTTGGGCAGCTCCTCAATAGACGTCACCGGCGAAGTCGGGCTTCCCGAAGAAGTCGAAGGCATAGACCTCGAGGCGCTTGCCCGCCGCGGCTTCCCGCCCGGCACGCCGGTCGGCGTCAGCGGCCTTGAGCGCGCCTTCAACACCCGCCTGGCTGGCAAGCCCGGAGGCAAGCTGCTCGCCGTCCATGAAGCGAGCGGCTCAACCCGAACCCTGGCTGAAGCCGAGCCCAAAGCCGGCGCGCCGGTGAAGACGACGATCGACCCCGGCCTGCAAGAAGCGACAGTGGCGGCGCTCGCCGGTCGCCTTGGAGGAATCGCCGTGCTCGACACACGCAACGGCGATGTACGCGCTCTCGCTGGCTACGCCTTTTCCGCCCCGCAACCACCGGGATCGACCTTCAAGATGATCACCACGGCCGCCGCCCTGCAGAAGGGCGTCGTCTCGCTCGAGGACGAATTCGAAATCGTCGACGGTGTCAACGTTGGCGGCCGCTTCATCGAAAATGCCAACGGTGAGTTCTGCGGCGGCACCTTCCGCGAAGCCTTCGCCGAGTCCTGCAACGCGGACTTCGCTCCACTTGGCCCCGAGATCGGCAACGACGAACTGGTCGAAGCGGCCGAGCGCTTCGGCTTCAACTCGCCGCCGACGCTCTACACCGAGCAGATCGTCGCCGAAGTCGAACCGCAAGAATCGACGATCCCCGAGCAGATCGGCGAAGAAGTCGACCTCGGAGTGACCGCGATCGGCCAGGGCGAGGTGCTGGCCACACCGCTGCAAATGGCGAGCGTGGCGCAGACGATCGCCAACGGCGGCGTGCGCCAGCCCACCTCGGTGGTGGCCAACCGCAAGCTGCGTCCCGAGATGGAGCCCGAGCGCGTCATGTCGAAACAGATCGCCGACGAACTGACCGAGCTGATGATCGGCGTCGTCGCCGGCGGCACGGGCAGCGCCGCAGCGATCGCCGAGGCGCAGGTGGCGGGCAAGACCGGCACGGCCGAGCTCGGCCCCAAGCCCGGCGAAGAGGAAGCCGAGAACCCCGAGCAGATCAAGGATGCCTGGTTCGCCGCCTTCGCCCCAGCGGAAAAGCCGCGGCTGGCGGTCTCGGTGCTGCTCATCGAAGCCGAAGCGGCGGGCGGCGAAGTGGCTGCCCCGGCGGCGGCGGAAGTGCTCTCCGCCGGCCTCTAAAGGTCCAGCGTGACCTCGCCGTGCTCCCCATCGGAGCCGGGGATGGCGAGAATCAGCGGACGCGCCTCGCTGGCCGCTTCGGGCAGCAGGAAGAGAACCAGCGAACCCTCGATCGCGCCCTGCTCGGGGGTCGAGTCGAGAATCGGGATCTGTTCCTGCGATTCGACTTCGCCGCCGAGCGGCAGGGCGTAGAGGCTTTCGCTGGAGATCGCCTCGAACTCGTTGTGGTCGGCGTCCTCGATCGTCATCGTCTCGGCCAGCGTCTGCGGCTCTTCGCTCTCGTTCTGGACTTCGAAGAAGACGCCGAAGTAGGCGGAGCCTTTGGGCGCCGGCGGCTGGCCGACCAGGTAGGCGGAGTCCTCGTTGTCGTTCGGATTGAGGTAGCGCGAGAAGATCGCGTTGTAGCTGAGCTCGCCAAGCTCGACCGGCTCACCCTCGGCGACCTCCGTCTCGTGGCTCTCATAGCCACAAGCCGAGACCAGGAAAACCAGGCCGGTCAGGGCCAGCAGGGCAAGCAGCGGCGGGACGAGTCGGGAACGACGGGGCATCGGCGGCGAGAGCCTATAAGAGACGGCTCAGGGAATACCCGTCGCGTGGGGGTTGCCACCGGCCAGCGCAATTCGTTCCTCGCCAGGGGTCGGCGACTCGAGCCGATCGCGCAGGCGGCGCAGCGCCTCGCGCCAGTGGCGGGCGTAGGGGATCGAGGCTCCGGAGAGCAGCTCGAGGCCGCGGTCGACCGGCCCCGGCTCAGTCCAATAGGAGACGCGCACCGTGGTCAACGAGCCCGGCCCCTCGATCAGCTCCCAGAAAGTGGTCGAGGGGATGCGGTTGCCGCGGCCGCCGCGGCCGTGCTCAACGATGCGGTGCGGTACATCGAGCTCGGCGATTGCCGTGTCCATCCAGACGCGCCGCGGGCGCACGGCGAAGCGAAACCGTGCTCCGGCACCAACCCCGCGCGACTCGATTCGCGTCAGGTGGAAATCGCTGAGGAAATGATCGGTGAACGAGGGACGCAGGGCAAGATCGGCGATCTCTTCGAAGGCACGCTGGCGCGGCACATCGATCTCAATTTCTGCACTGACCGGACCCATGAGCGGCGCGATTCTATGCCCGCCGCAGGTTTGACGGGGGGCCTTTACGGGAAATCCCTGATGCAACTACATGCGCGCCGCGCTAGCATCGCTTGGTGAGGCGCCGGGAAGGAGGCTCCCATCTCTACCAGTGTCAGCCCCGGCACGAGCGTTGACAGATTCGCCGTAGGCACGATCCCCGGCTCGGGGACTTTCTTCTGCGCCGCCTGTGGCTCGCAGCTCTCGCTGCGCGAGAACGACCGACTGCCGGAATGCCCCCGCTGCGGGGCTGCCGAGTACCAGCGTGATTCGATCTTCGAGTCGATGCAGGAACACGGCCAGACCGCCGAGCTGGCCGCCCCCGAGACCCTCTCTCCATCCAGCTGGCTGCCAGAGGCGCGGGCGATGCTGTCTGGGTCGGGGCGCTACCTCGCCCACTGCGAAGCAGACCGTGAGGTCCATGTCTTTCCGATCGAGCGGGGTTGGACCCGGATCGGCCGCAGCGCTGCCGCCGATATCCGCCTTGACCATCCCAGCGTCTCCCGCCGCCACGCGCTGATCGTCTCCGAACAGCCGAGTTCGTTGCGCGTGCTCGACGATCGCAGCCTCAACGGCATCTTCCTCAACGGCGAGATCATCGATTGGGGACGGCTCGAAGACGGCGATGAGCTGACGATCGGCTGCTACCGGCTCTTCGTGCTTGAGGCCTAGCTCAGCTTTTCCCGCAGTTTCCGGCCACCGGCGTCCCTAGCATGGGGCTTATGCACGCGGATCCCCCCGAGGTAGCAGCTGAGCGAGCCCGCGAACGCCTGCACGAGGAGATCGAGCGGGTGCGCGCCGGGGTCGAGGAAATGCTCGCCGAGCAGGAGAACGGCGGCGACGTCGACTTGCGCCGTGAGCTCGACACCCTGCGCGCGGAGACCGATGCCCTGCTGAAGCGCCGCGTGCGCAAGGTCGAGAAGCGTTTCAACAAGCGAATCGACAAGCTCGGCGCCCGCACCGATGCCCTCGAGCAGCGCATCGACGAGGTCGAGCAGGACCGCAAGTACGCCGAGTGGCGCATTCACACCAACACCGAGCAGATGCTCGACGGCCTGCTCCGCGAGCTCCGCACGATCGGCGACCTGCTGACGCGATAGCGACGCCTACTCGGTCGAGATGCTGGGGTCGGCCTGCACCTTGTGCGGGACGACCATCATGAAGTTGTCGGCGGCATCGCCGGCGAGGCCCATGACGCGTTCGGCCTCCTCGTCCTGGCCGGTGGCACGCAGCTCGATGGCGTAAGCGCCGAGCAGATCATCGACGTCCAGCAGGCCCTCGGCGTCGAGCTCTTTGAGCTCCACCTTGGCGCCTTTGCCGAGCCGCCGCTGGATCGCGTCGGCGTCGATGCCGAAGGCGTTGTAGCGGACGTAGACGCGACCGCCGGTCATTCCGGCGCAGGCCCAGGGCCCGAGGTCGCCGAGCACGATCGCCCGCCCGGAGGTCATGTACTCGAAGGCGAAGCCCTTGGCGTTGGCGCGGTCGACGAGACAGCCGCGGTCGTCATCGATGTCTTCTTCCGGTTCGCCGGCGAGCACCACGTCGGCGCCCGAGAGGCGGATGCAGAAGCGTGAGTCGGCCGAGCCCTGGACGAAGAGCCGGCCGCGCTGGGCGCCGTAGGCGAAGGACTTGCCGACCGAGCCGTTGAGCCGGCGGCCCTTGGCCCCCTTGCCCTTCAGCACTGCGACTGAACCGCCCAGCATCGTCTTGCCGACACCGTCCTGGGCGCCGCCCTCGACGCGAATCGCGACGCCGTAGGCATTGAAGGCGCCGAGGCCCTGGCCGGCGACCGAGCCGCCGTTGAACTCGAGGCTGGCGAGCACGTCGTCATTCGACTCAGGGGGATCCTCGTCGAAGATGCGTGAGCGGGCGATCGCCCCGGCCAGCTCGGTGCCGAGCACGCGATCGTTGGCATCGGTCGCCCGCGGGAACTCGTTGCGGATCGTGCGCCCGGCGCAGATGTCACCGGCCAGGCCGCCGATCTGGGCCGAGGCCTGCTTGGCCTCCATACGGATCGGCCGGGCTGCAACGAGGCCGGCCTCGGCGCGCGCCTCGGCCTCCTCGGGCGCCGGCAAGTCGAGCGGCTCGAGATCGAGGAACTCATCCAGCGGCGTGATCAACGGCGCCAGGTCGATCGCGTCGTGGTGGGAGACCTGCTCGAGCAGGTCGTAGCGACCGACGAGGTCCTGGGCGCGCTCGTAGCCAAGCGAGGCGACCACCTGCTTGACCTCCTCGCCCATCGCCTGGAAGAAGCGGGCGCAGCTCTCGGCGGCCGTGTCGACCTCCTGAGGGGTGAACTTCTTCAGCCCGTGCTCCTGGGCCTGCTCGACGGTCTCGATCTGGGTGGCGATGCCGACGTGGCAGGTGTCGAGCTGGCAGCCGCGGCAGATCGTGCAGCCGAGGCTGACCATCGCCAGGGTGCCGAAGCCGACCCGGTTGGCGCCGAGGCAGTGCAGCTTGACGATGTCGTGGCCATGGCGGTAACCGCCGTCGGCCCAGATCTCGACCCGGTTGCGCAGCCCGGCCTCCATCAGCGCCCGGTGCACGGCGCGGGTGCCGATGTCCGAAGGCAAGCCGACGTGGCGCAGGGCGTGCTGGCGGGCGGCGCCGGTGCCGCCCTCGAAGCCTGAGAGGGTGATGATGTCGGCGCCGGCCTTGGCGATGCCGAGGCCGATCGTGCCGATGTTGGGCACGACCGGCACCTTGACCGAAACGCGCACGTCGGGGTTGACCGTCTTCAGCTCGTCGATCAGCTCGGCGAGGTCCTCGATCGAGTAGAGGTCGTGGTTATTGGAGGGCGAGATCAGGTCGGTGCCGGGCGAGGCGTTACGCGCGGCGGCGACCTTCTCGGAGACCTTCTTGCCGGGCAGGTGGCCGCCCTCCCCCGGCTTGGCGCCCTGGCCGATCTTGATCTCAGCCACGTAGGAGGAGTTGAGCATCTCCGCCGAGACGCCGAAGCGGCCTGAGGCGACCTGCTGGCCGCGCCACTTGCGGTACTTGCCGTACATGTCGCGGATCTCGCCGCCCTCGCCGTTGACACAGAGGATGTTGATCGCCTTGGCCGCGTCAGCGTAGGCACGGAAGGCCGGCTCGGACTGCGAGCCGAAGCTCATCGAGGAGATCACCACGGGGTAGTCATGGCGGCCGACGCCGGCCTCGACGCCCGCCGGGTCGACGGGCTCGCGATCCCCCTTGAGGCCCATGATGTGGCGCATCGAGATCGGGCTCTGCTGCTCGAGGTCGCGCACCTTCTCGGAGTACTCCTCATAGGAGCCCGAGCCGTTGGCGGTGGCGATCGCCGCCTTGTAGACCTTGGGGTAGAAGCGGAAGGTCTTGGCCGGCTTGGCCTCCTCGTCGCCGGCGAGGATGCGGGCACGCTCGTTGGTGCTCTCGTCGAGCTGAGCGAAGCCGACGCCCCCGGACTCCGACGCGGCAAAGGCCTCGGTCATGAAGATCTCGGCCAGCTCCGGCTTGATGCCGATCGAGGAGAACTGGCGGGCGTAGCCGCGCACCTCGTGGATGCCGATCGTCGAGATGACTTTCTCGATGCCCTTGTTGAGCGCGTCGCAGAGGTTGGAGACGTCGGTCTCGTAGTCCTCGACGCAGACCACCTCGACCATCGTGTAGGAGCAGACGCCGTTGGCGCCGAGGCCGAGGGCGAGCATTACGTCGTGGACGTTGCGCAGCGCGGCGGAGCGCAGCACGATGCCGCAGCGGCGGCGCAGGTTCTCCTCGCCCGGCTCGACCTTGAAGCCCTTCAGGGCCTGGTCGACGGCAGAGATCGCCAGGTGGGGATCGAGGAAGCGCCGGTCGGCGTCGTAGACGGTGCGATCGGTGAGCACCAAGAGCTCAGCGCCGTTGCGGACTTTCTTCACCGCCTCCTGCTTGATCCGCTCAACCGCGCCCTGGGTCGTCTCCGACTCGAGCAGCGAGATGTCGACCACGTCGGCGCGACCGCGGAACTCCTCCCAGAGATCCTCGAGCAGGTAGGTGCGGTGCTTGTTGGCGATCTTGCGGTAGGTCTTGTCGGAGAGCGGCGCCATCTCATGGTGGCCGCCGAGGATCACCGGGAAGGCGGTCTCGACCGTGGCGGTGTCCTCACCGGCGGCGCCGAGCGAGGGGCGGCGACCGAAGATCGCCCGGGTTGAGAAGTGCTCCATCTCGCGTTCGCGATCGATCGCCGGGTTGGTGACGACGGCGACCGTCTCCTTGAAGTAGTCGGCGAGGTTCTGACGCTCCGGCGAGAGCGCCGCCAGCGGCCCGTCATAGCCCAGCGAGCCGACCGGCTCGGAGCCGTTGGACGCCATCTGCTGGACGAGTTTGACGTCGTCGCGCTGCCAGCCGAAGCCGGCGAGGACGCGATCGGCGACCTTGACCGGCTCCTCCGGGCCGGCGTCGGAGTAGCCGGGCACCTCGTCCCCCTCCAGCGGGCCGCCGGCCCGCAGGGCGCGGTCGTAGGCGGCGGCGTCCTCGGCGCCGTTGCGGCGCAGCCAGCGCTCGCGGACGATGCGCAGCATCGCGTCGTGCGGGTGCAGGGTCGAGCGCTTGTGCTCGCGATCGATCAGGACCAGGGCCTTCTCACCCGGGGCGAGCGGCTTGGGCTCAGCGATCATCGCCGAGACCGGCACGACGCCCGGCTCGGAGCTGAAGACGAAGTCGTCGCTGGTCTCGACCTGCCAGAGAGGGCGCAAGCCAAGCGCGTCGGAGGAGAAGACGCATTCGGAGGCGTGACGAGCGATCAGCGCCACCGGGCCCTGGGCAAAGGGCCCCATCGCCTGGCGCAGGTACATGTAGAAGCGGTGCAGGTCGGCGGGCAGCGAGCGGATCTCCTCGACGATCGGCGGCACGACCATCTCCATCGCCTCGGCGAGGCTGAGCCCATCGCGGCTGACCAGCGTGTCGATCGTGCGGTTGAGGTCTTGGGAGTCGGAGGAGCCCGGCTCGATCGGCACGCCGAGCATGCGCGCCTCCTGGCGCAGCTGGGCGATCGTGTTGATCTCGCCGTTGTGGCCGAGCACCGAGAAGGGCTGAACACGCTTGAAGGAGGGCCAGGTGTTGGTCGAGTAGCGGTTGTGGCCGAAGCTGCCGATCGTCTCGAAGCGCTCGTCGCGCAGGTCCGGGTAGTACTCGCCGAGAATCTTGGGGGCGCCCATCACCTTGTAAACGCAGGTCGTGGCGGAGAATGAGGGCACGTGCACGCCGAGCTGCTGCTCGAGCTCGATCAAGAGGTCGAAGAGCACCCGGTCGCGGTTCGAGGCGTCGGCGACGAGACCGGCGAGCTGCCAGAAGTGGGGCTCCTCCTCGCGCGCGGTCGGGCCGAGCGCCGGCGAGTCGACCGCGCCGAGGCGCTCGGCGAGGATGCGGAAGCCACCCTGGCCGAGCAGCTCGCGGGCGTCATGCTGGATGCGCTCGCGGTCCTGGGAGCGCTCGATGAAGATGTGGGCGACGGCGAAGGCGTCGTCGAGAGTCAGCGAGGGATCGTGGCCGCCGGAGCGGACCTCCTCGGCCCAGATCTTGCGCGGCAGGTCGAGCAGCAGGCCGCAGCCGTCGCCCTCGCCGTCGACGTTGCCGGCCCGGTGGAGCATCTTCTGCAGGGCGGGGATCGCCAGCTCGATCGGCGCGTGGCTCGGCGTCGCGTCTTTGCGCACCGAGGCGTAGATCGCACAGGCGTCCTTGTCCTCGACGCTGGGCGGAGAGACGAGCGGCCGGTAGGCACGCTCTGGCGAGTAGCGGACGGGGCGCTCGCCGTGAAGCTCACGGGACTGGGTATCGGACACTGCTGACCTCCCGGTTTCCACGCCTTCTCCGAGCGGGCGCGCGACGGGTTGACAAGTCGACGGATTATAGGGCCGGCTACCCGTCGAAATCCAACGATCAGAGTTTCCCTGCAAATAGCGGCTAAATCCGCTCCAGTGCTAGGCCCAGCCGGGAGCGCTGTACTCGCCAGCCGGGTGGACGCCGATCAGCAGCGCGGTGACCGGCGCGTCGGAGCGGTTGAGGATCGTGCGGGTCACCGGCGGCTCAAGCGAGGCGTAAGTGCCGGCGGGTGCGGGGTGATCCTCGCCATCGAGCCGCATCACGGCCTCGCCCTCGAGGATCACGAACAGCTCGACCTGGCCGCTCTCGCTCTCGTCGTGCTCGGGGATCTGCCCGCCGGGGCCGATCTCAACCAGATTGAAGCCGAAGGCCGAGGTGCCGAGCGCCTTGCGCGCCAGCTGCCAGGTGGCGTCGCCGGACCCTTCCATCGTCTCGAACTCGTCGCGGTGCTTGATCGTGTAGCCATCAGCCATTTCGCCATTCAAACAGATCGGCGGTCAGACACTTTGCTCAGGTGCCCGGACTGCTCCCAGCCGTCATCGGGTGACCGAATAGACGGGTCTGCTGGAGAGTTCCTCCCCACTCCCAGAAGGACATCGTGTTGTTGGTGGTCGAGTCGTTGAAATAGACGCGCGAGTTGCCGCTGCCGGTCAGAACCGCTGCCGGGCTGGTGTTGGCCGCGACGGAATCGCCGTAGAAGAAGGACTGCTGGAGGGCGCTGTTCCAGGTCCAGGCGGCAATCGTGTTGTTCTTCGCGGCGTCGGCGAAGAAGACCCGCGAGCTGCCGGGGGTCTCGATTGCCGATGGGCTGCTGTTGGCAGCGACGGGATCGCCGTAGAAGAAGGACTGTTGGAGAGTACTGCTCCAGGTCCAGGCGGCAATCGTGTTGTTCTTCGCGGCGTCGGCGAAGTAGACCCGCGAGGCGCCACCGCCGGTCACAACTGCCGATGGGCTGCTGTTGGCGGCGACGGGATCGCCGTAGAAGAAGGACTGTTGGAGAGTACTGCTCCAGGTCCAGGCGGCAATCGTGTTGTTCTTCGCGGCGTCGGCGAAGAAGATCTGCACCCCGCCCGGGGTTGCGATCGCCGAGGGGCTGCTGTTTTTTGCCACCGGATCGCCGTAGAATCTGGACTGTTTCCAGGTCCCATTCGAGCTGTTGTAGACCAAGGCGGCAATCGATCGACCGGTCGCGGCGTCAGAGAAGTAGATATGAGGTGTCCCGTTGGACATCACCGCCGATGGGCTGGAGCCAGCGGCGACCGGATCGGTTGCCAGGAATTTCTGCTGCCACCCGGTTACCGAGTTCCAGGACCATTCGGTGATCTGGTTGCCTCTGCTTGCGTCGACGTAGAAGATGTGCGTCGTTCCTCCGTATTTCAGCATCGCCGGCCGGGTCCCCGCCGCGACTTCATGACCCCACATGAACAGCTGCTGCCAGCCGGCTTTAGAGTCGAACTGCCAAGTGGTGGTGGAGTTCGCGTTCGCCGCGTCCGAGTAAGCCACTTCCTCTGGCAGCGGGGGTGGGGGCGGGGGCGGGGAGCCGACTCGCGGTCCGACGGTCACCCCAAGAGCGGTGGTGGCTTCAGTAATCTCGTTGTAGTAGGCGAGATGGGGGTTTTCAATACTGCCGCCCGACAAAAGACCCAGGGCAGTGTTTGCGGTCCAGAACGGGCCACCGCTGTCGCCGGGGCCGGCGACGAATTCCGGGCCGGAGACTTCCGTCAGGTTGTACACGGTTCCGGGATGAGCGCCGCCGTAGGTCACGGTTTTCGCAATAGCGGAAACGGTGCCGCAGCTGGATTTCGTGGCCCACCCGGAATGGCACACCGACTGTCCGAGATAGCTCCAGCTTTCGCTGGTTATCGGGATGTGCTGGCTCCCCCCCCAATAGACCACCTCTGAGGGCCATGGAGCCCCGCCTTCTTCCCACCAGTTGCCATATCCGTTGACCCGAATCGCCGCATAGTCGTGGACTGGGTATACCCCAGCTTCTATGTGCCCAACATAGCGATCGTTGAAGTTGGTATCCCATGTGTTCCAGTCGGCGGACGCTGTAAAACAGTGCCCCGCCGTGAGCATGAATCGGTTCCCAACGACATTGCCAATTGCCTTGAATCCCGTCGTGCAAGTCGGTTCCGTGGAAGGTCCCGACGGTTCGATGAAGACGCCGCCTCGCAGCGGTTTGTCGCAAACGGCCTCCGTGATGTCGCAAGCCAGTGTCTGAGCCTCGAAGTGCTCTGCGTCTTGCGGCCTGACTTCGACATTGACGCTCTCTGCGGCGGCCAGGCTCTCAATCCGCGCCTGCTGGATCTTATTTGCGCCGGCTGCCCCATAGATGACGACGGAATTGGTACGCGGATCCAGCGAGGTCTGCACCAGCCGTTCCTCGAAGAAGCCACTCAGCGCTTTGTCCAGCCGTTCTTGGCTGACTTCGAGATCCCGCCAGCTGGAGGACACCAATCGCGTGCGGTAGTCGTCCCGCAGGCTGGTGCCACCAAGGAGGTCGGTGACCGCATTTCGTGCGCTCGAGCGCACGACAGGAATGACGAATTCGCCCGCGTCGCCGTCAAACCACACACCGGCATAGCCAGCGCCCTCCGTCGCCTGAAGCTCTTCCACGATCCCAGCCCCGCGTTCCTGGACCACCAGGTTCCGTTCTGCCGCCTCCCTGGAGACGCCGAACTCCTGCTGGATACTTTGCAGTTCGAGGGTACGGGGGTCAGGCACAGAGGTCGCAACCGCTGAGATCGGAGTCAACAGCAAGATCGTCAACGCGACCGCGGCGACGAAACAACCTACTACTGCTCCACGCGTTCCTGAGCTGGCGTTTCCCACAACCCCCCCTTTGTGTGGCTCCGTCAAAGCCCTAGTAGGGCATTTCCGGCGTCTCGACAAAACTTATTCCGCACGTTAATAGATGGAGGTCCGCCAATCCCTACCACTATGGTAGTTCGACGCAGGGAAATGCACCCATGTGTCACAGCTGAAACCTAAAGCTCGGGGACATCGGCGCCGTGCGGGGTGAAGGGCAAGCGCTGGACCTCGGCCCAGCCCTCGCAGCGCTCCTCCAGCGCCTCGGCGACCTTGCCGGCGTCCTGCCAGGTGGTCCAGACGAGCACGGTTGGGCCGGCGCCGGAGATTGTCGCCCCAAGGGCACCTAGCTCGGCGGCCGCGTCGACCAGGTCCATCGAGCGCGGGTAAAGCTGGCGGCGGCGCTCCTGATGGATGCGGTCGGAGAGGCCGGCGGAGATGAGGTCGAGGTCGGCGGTCTGCAGGCCGAGCACCAGGCGGGAAGCGGCGGAGACGTTGGCTACCACGTCGGCCAGGGGCACTTCAGCCGGGATTGCCGCGCGGGCCCGCTCGGTGGAGACCTCCTCGGCGGGGATCACGGCAATCGCCTCAAGGCCACCGGGTGGATCGAAGCGCACGGCGCTCGGCACCTCCCCCTGCCCAGCGCCGCAGATAACGAAACCGCCGTAGA
Source organism: uncultured Solirubrobacterales bacterium (assembly GCA_963715455.1). GTDB lineage: Bacteria > Actinomycetota > Thermoleophilia > Solirubrobacterales > 70-9 > VRUE01. The sequence continues at coordinate 2,385,131 of OY970245.1, forward strand.
TCGCCGCGGCGACGTTGTCGGGATGGCCCTCCAACTCGGTAGCCCGGGCCAGCATCTCCTCCTTGGAGAGAGCAAGCTCGTAGAGATGGTCGGCGGCGAAGAGCCCGGCGACGATCGCGGCCGCGCTGGAGCCAAGCCCCCGCGCCAAGGGAATCTCGCTGCGCAGCTTGAAGGCGATGCCGTCGGCGGAGTGCAAGCTCTCGAAGGCGCGCACGATCAGGTTGTCGCGCCCCGTGGGCACGTCGAGCGTGCCCGGATCGAAGGAGAACTCGCCCGTCTCCTCAACTTCCAGCTCGAGGAAGAGCGAAACCGCCGCAGCGAGCACGTCGTACCCCGGGCCGAGGTTGGCCGAGCTGGCCGGAACGCGGATCAGCCGGTGACGCGCGGTCATGCGAACACGGCGCGCTCAACCGCGCTGAGGTCGTTCTCGCAGTTGATCACCGCCGGCGCTTTGGAAAGGGCCGTGTCGGGGTCCTTGAGGCCGTGGCCGGTGAGCACGCAGACGATCGTCTCGGGCGGCGTGGCTCCCTCAACAACCGGCAGGCCGTGCGCCAAGAGCCCAGCTACCGACGCAGCGGAGGCAGGCTCACAGAAGACCCCCTCGCCGGCGGCAAGCCAGCGATAGGCGTCGAGGATCTGCTCATCGGAGACAGCCGCGACACGGCCGCGCGAGGCGGTAAAGGCCGCCATCGCCTCCTCCCAACGAGCGGGGTTACCGATGCGGATCGCCGAGGCGACCGTCTCGGGGTTGGCGACAGGGGCGCCGTTGACGAGCGGCGCGGCGCCCTCGGCCTGGAAGCCATAGAGCAGCGGCGCGGCGCCGACCTCCTGAAAGCCGCGCCAGTAGGCGGTCACGTTGCCGGCGTTGCCCACCGGGATCGCCAGGGCGCCGGGCGCCTCACCAAGCTCCTCGACCACCTCGAAGGCAGCGGTCTTCTGCCCTTCGATGCGGTGCGGGTTGACCGAGTTGACCAGCTCGATCGGGTGCTTCGCGGCCAGCTGGCGGACGATGCGCAGCGCGTCGTCGAAGTTGCCCTGCAGAGCGACGACGCGGGCGCCGTGCATCAGCGCCTGGGCGAGCTTGCCGATCGCGATCTTGCCCTCGGGGACGATCACGGCGCCGCGCAAGCCCGCTCGGGCCGCGTAGGCGGCGGCGCTGGCCGCCGTGTTGCCGGTCGAGGCGCAGATCACCGCCTCCGCCCCTCTGCCCTTGGCCCGCGAGACGGCGACCGTCATGCCACGGTCCTTGAAGCTGCCGGTCGGGTTGGCGCCGTCGAACTTCAGGTAGGTCCGCACGCCAAGGCGCTCGGAGAGGCGCGGAGCCTCGATCAGCGGCGTCGAGCCCTCGTTGAGCGAGATCACCGGGTCACCCGGCTCGAGCGAGATGCGCTCCCTGTATCGCTCAATCAGGGGAACCGGACTCAAACGAACTCCTCTTCGATCACGCGGATTGCCCGCGGCGGGGCGCGCAGCACGTCGAGCTGGTCGATCGCTTCCAGCGCCGCCGCGAAGCGCGACTCGAGGCACTCGTGAATGACCATCACGAGGCGCGCATCCTCGCCGGTTCCACGCTGCACGACGCTCTTCACCGAGACCTCTTCGTCGCCGAGCACCTGCGCGATCCTGGCGAGCACGCCGGGCCGATCGGCGACCTCGAGGTGCAGGTAGAAGGAGGAGGCGACGTCGGCGACGATCGGCAGTTGCTCGCGGGTCTCGTGGACCGGGGCGTCGCCGCTGAGGATCGAGACGACGTCGCCAAGCACCGCCGAGGCGGTCTGCACGCCGCCCGCCCCGGGCCCCGACATGGTCACCTCGGTGATCTCCGGCGCCTCGACCATAACCGCGTTAAAGGGGCCTTCGACCGGGGCCAGCGGGTGGCCGCCGTAGAGGAAGCAGGGGAAGACGCGCACGCTGACGCCGGCCTCGCGCCGTTCGGCGACGCCGAGCAGCTTCAGCGAGAGCCCTAGCTCCTTGGCGTAGGAGAGATCGTCCGGTTTGACCTGCTCGATCCCCTCGTAGGAGACGCCGTCTAACGTGACCGGCGTGTGGAAGGCAAGCCGCGCGAGGATCGCCATCTTCGCCGCGGCATCGGCGCCGGTGACGTCATCGGTCGGGTCGGCCTCGGCGTAGCCCAGCTCCTGGGCACGGGACAGCACCTCCTCGTAGGGCGCGCCGCTAGCCGCCATCTCGCTGAGGATGAAGTTGGTCGTGCCGTTGACGATGCCGAAGACCTTGGTTATCTCGGTGACGCCGAAGCTCTCCTGGATGACGCGCACGATCGGGATCACACCCGCGACCGCCGCCTCGAAGCGCAGCTGCACACCGGCTTCGCGCGCCGCGTCGAAAAGCTCCTCGCCGTGCTGGGCAAGTAGCTGCTTGTTGGCGGTGACCACCGGCCGCCCAGCGTGCAGCGCCTCGAGTACGTACTGGCGTGCCGGCTCGGTGCCACCGATCAACTCAACGATCAGATCCGACCCTGCGAGGATCTCGGCGAAGTCACCGACCTCGCGGGTGAGCACGCCGGCCACCTCGGGGCGCCGCCCGGTCGCCGACTCGACCGCCTCGGCGCGCGCCGCGACCAGCTCGGCGAAGGCACCGCCGACCGTGCCGCGTCCCAGCAGCCCGATGCGCACAGGTTTAGACATCGCGCGAAGTCAGGTCCTCGTAGGTCTCGCGGCGCACCACGACCCGCGCCTCGCCATCGCGGCAGAAGATCACCGGCGGACGGGTGACGCCGTTGTAGTTGCTCGCCATCGCGTGACCGTAAGCGCCAGTCGCCGGCGTGACCAGCACGTCGCCGACCGCGGGAGAGGCGAGCATCGTGTCGCGTACGAGAATGTCACCGGACTCGCAGTGCATGCCGGCAATCGTCGCCAAGGTGTCGGTGGGCGCCGCCGCCCGATCGGCGATCAGCGCCTCATAGCGCGAGCCGTAGAGCATCGGCCGCAGGTTGTCCGACATGCCACCGTCGACGGCGACGTAGGTGCGCACCCCGGGGATCTCCTTGACGGTGCCGACGCGATAGGCGGTGACTCCCGCGTTGCCGACCAGCGAGCGCCCCGGCTCGACCAGGATGCGCACGCCGGGGCCGAAGACCTCGGCGACACCGCGCACCTTGACGTCGACGTAGGCGTCGATCGAGGGCGGCTCGTCCTCGGCGGTGTAGGCGATGCCGAGCCCGCCGCCGACATTGACGACCCTGCACCACTCGCCGGCCAGCTCGCCGAGCGCGCGGATCGCCAACGTGTAGGGCTCGAGCTCGAAGATCTGCGAGCCGATGTGGGCGTGCAGGCCGGCGAGGCGCAGCACGTCGGAGGCGAGCACCCGCTCGATGGCCTGGGCGGCGAGCCCGTCCCCCAGGCCAAAGCCGAACTTGGAGTCGAGCTGGCCGGTCTGGATGTAGTCGTGGGTCGAGGGCTTGATGCCGGGGGTGACGCGGATCAGCACGTCTTGCGGCTGTTCGAGCAGCCGCTCACAGCGCTCGATCTCATCAAAGGAATCGAGGATCAGGTGACCGACGCCCGACCGGGCCGCGAAGAGGATCTCCTCGTCGCTCTTGTTGTTGCCATGCATGTGAATACGAGCCGGATCGAAGCCGGCGCGCAGCGCCATGTGCAGCTCGCCGCCAGAGGCGACGTCGACCGCAAGGCCCTCCTCTGCGAAGAGCCGGTAGGCAGCGGTGCAGGGAAAGGACTTGCTGGCGAAGAGAACTTCGAACTCGGCATCGCGGCGCTCGAACGCCTCGCGGTAGGCGCGAGCGCGGGCGCGCATGTCGTGCTCGGCATAGACGTAGGCGGGGGTGCCCTGCTCAGCAGCTAGATCGACCAGGTCACAGCCGGCGATCTCGAGGTGCCCACGCTCATTTACACGGCTGCCGCCCGGATAGACCGGAGAGCCGGCAATCGGGTTGGCAACGGCGCCTGCCTGTCCTTGCTCCGCCATAGGCGGGCATTGTGACGGTTGGGGGCCGAGCTCCGGTTGCCGGTGGCGTTACTGACCGCCGCCGAGCAAGCCGCCAACCGCTTTGACCGTGCTGTCGACCGTTTTGCCGACCGTCGATTCCGGCCCGGCTACACCGTTGACAACTTTTTCGGTGACTTCGGTGACGCCGGCTTCGCCGAGGACCCCGGCGGCGGCGCCGTCGACACCGGAGACGGTTTCGTTGACGGTGTTCGTCACTGCTCCCGAAGTCGATTGGCTAGAGCCACCCCCACTACCGGTGCTCGACTGCGAGCCGCCACCGCCGGAGCCTGTCGAGCCCGAGCCAGCCGACGAAGAGGAGCCTCCCGCGTCGCCCGAGCCCGGGTCGGTGGCCGGCGCGTCGCCTCCCGGCGAATCGGCCGCGGGGGCGCCTGGAGCAGCTGGGGCGGCCCCAACCTGCTGACGAGCGCCGTCAGCGCCTTGCGCCGAGCGATCGCCGCTGGCACCCGCAGTGCGGTCACTGGCAGCTGTCTCGCCCACACTCGCCGGCAGGGCCGTGGACGGGGTCAAGGCATCGCCCTCGGAGACCGCAGACTCCTCCCCGCTACCACCGATCCCGGCCAGCGGCCAGTCCCTAAGCGCACCGAGCGAAACGAGCAGGACGAAGGCAACGACGGCGGCCCCGATCAGGGCTGTGCCCGAGATGGCACCTGCAAGATAGGTGTGAGCTTGGCGAATCATCCACTGCCCCTGGTCGCTTCCTACCCAGGGTCGCAGGGGAAATCCCCTCAGCCCATACCTAATAGTTGGATTTCCGAGGAATTTTGAGTAGTCCGAGGCCTACAGGTAACCGAGCGGATCGGTAGGCGCTCCACCGATGCGAACCTCGAAATGCAGATGGTCTCCGTAGCAGTGGCCGGTACAGCCGACGTAGCCGATCACGTCGCCCTGCGAGACGCTCCCCGAGGTCACCGCGAAGGAAGACTGGTGGGCATAACACGTCTGCAGGCCACCGCCATGGTCGAGGCAGGTGAAGTTGCCATAGCCGCCGCTTTCGGCGTCGGACTGCACCAGCACGACCGAGCCGTCAGCGGCTGCGCGGATCGGGGTGCCCGCCGGCACGGCGATGTCGACCCCCTCGTGCATGCGCCCCCAGCGCATGCCGAAGCCGGAGACGACCGGGCCGTCGACCGGCCAGATGAACTGGCCCGAGCCGTAGCGAATCGGCCCCGCCGGCAGCGGCGAAGAGGCCATTTCCCCGAGGCGCGCTGCCAGTTCCGCCTGGATCTCGGTGACCTCGCCGTGCAGATGCTCCTCGGTCTGCTCGATCTTCTTCAGCGCCGCGACGCGCTCGCCACGCACGGAGACAAGCGCCGACTGGCGCTGCTGGACGGCGGCGCGAGCGGTGGCAAGCGCTTGCTCTTCGGCAGCGATCGCATCGCGCGCGGCCTCGATCTGGTCTTTGACCGCACGCAGCCGAGCAACGGTGCGCTTCACCTGATCGCGCAGATCGCGCACCCGGGTGACGACGGCTTCATCCATGCCACGGATGTGGTTGAGGTATTCGGTGCGGTCGATCAGATCGTCGTAGCCGTCTGCCCCGACGATCACGCTGAGCACGTCCGGTGTGCCGGTCTCGTAGATCGCGACGAGGCGCTCGCGCAGAGCGACGAGCGCTCGCTTGAGCCGCGCCCTCATCACCGCGAGACGGCGCTTTGCCGTCTCGAGCTCAGCGACCGCCTGGTCGAGCTCTGCCTGCTTGGCATCGAGGCGGACCTCGACCGCCGCCTCGCGGCCGCGCAGCACGGCCACCTCGGTGGTCAGCCGCGTGATGCGCTCGCCGTAACGCGAGATCGTCGTCGTCAGCACGCCCTTTTGCTCGCGCGCCTCGGAGAGCTGCGCTTCCTTCGCATCGAGCTGCGATTCGAGATCGTCGGCGGAGGCAACCGTGCCGGCTGCGAACAGCACGATCAGCGCCGCCGCGGCGGCGAGGAGAGCCGCCAGGGCAAGGCGAGGCTTATGCATCGCGTACGAGGCTAGCTAAGTCGAGAATTGGGCCGACGCAGGGATTTGCCCTGCAACCGGGCTTGCGATCAGGCTTGGCGCGGAGCGTTCTCGACGTGCAGCAGGGTCTCGGGAACCTGCTCCTCCATTTGCAGCGTGGTGTGGTCGATGCCGAATCGCTCGCGCAGCAGCAGCTCAATCCGCTGCCGGGCTAGGTCGCGATCGCACTCGGGCAAGACGACGACGTGGGCAGCCAGCGCACCGAAGCCCGAGGTGACCGTCCAGATATGCAGGTCGTGCACGGAGCTAACCCCTTCCTCCTCGCAGATCGCCGCCGCGGCGGCGTCCACGTCGAGGCCCTCGGGCGCCGCCTCCATGAGCACGTCGAGCGGCTCCTTGATCAGGCGCCAGGAGGAGGCGAGGACGAGAGCGGCGATTGCCAAGCCGACGATCGGGTCGACGATCGGCGAGCCACCGGCGAGGACGACGGCGCCGGCAATGACGACGCCCAGCGAGCCGAGCGCATCGGCGAGGCTGTGACGGAACACCCCCTCGAGGTTGACGTCCTGGCGCTCCCCGCCCGCAAGCACGAGGGTCGCCGCGAGGTTGCCGAGCAGGCCGAAGATGCCGAGGCCGAGCACTCCGAGGCCGTCGATCTCGGGCGGATCGCCGAAGCGGCCGATGGCGGCGATCGCGATCGCGATCGCGACGATGACCAAAAGCAACCCGTTGACCAGCGCGGCGAGGATCTCCGAACGCTGATAGCCGAAGGTCATCCGCCCCGCAGCAGGGCGTGCAGCAAGCGCGACGGCGAACAGCGCCAAGACGATCGAGCCCACATCGGAGAGCACGTGCCCGGCGTCGGCCAACACCGCCAGCGACCCCGTGAGCAGCCCACCAACCACCCCCGCGACAAGCATCGCGAGGTTGATCCAAAGCGCCATCCACATCCGCCGCCGACTATCCCCTCTACGGGCGTCGAGAGCGTGCGAATGAGCATGCGAGTGCACGCCCGGAGCTTAAGAGCTGTCGGGGGTCCCTTCTCAGGAACTCCCGCGAAGCGGCCTGAGAAGGGACCCCCGACAGCTCTCCATGCCTACGCCGGAACTGGCTCCTTGTCCGGCTTCGCGGCGATCGCCTGCTCGGCCACTTCGGCGGCGTACCCCAACCGCTCGGCATACTCACGGGCCTGCATGCGCGAGATGACCATGCGCTGGATCTCCGCCGTACCCTCGAACAGCTGGTAGATCTTCGCGTCCCGGAACCACTTCTCCAGCGGGCACTCCGTGCTCCAGGCGTAGGGCCCGACCAAATCCATTAGCGTCGTCGTCGCCCACATCGTCACGTCACCGCCCTTGAGCTTCGACATCGAGCCCTGTCCGCCGGTCATCGGGATGCCGTTGCGGCCCATCCAGGCGGCGCGCTGGACCAGCAGGCGAGCGGCCTCGATCTCGGTGGCGACATCGGCGAGCACCTGTTGGATGCGCTGCTCCTGCAGAGCGGGCCGGCCCTCGACGGTTTGCCCGTCGAGGTACTCGAGGGTCCACTCGTAAGCGGCCTGGGCGATGCCCAGCGCCGAGGCGCCAACCAGGGGCCGGGTCATCTCGAAGGTGGCCAGGGCGTCGGCGCCGCGTGATTTCTTGCCTTCGCGGCCGCGCTGCAGCTTGCGCTCGAGCTTCTCCTCGCCGCCGAGCAGATTCTCGGCCGGGATGCGGCAGTCCTCGAGCACGATCTCGGCCGTGTGCGAGGCACGGATGCCGAGCTTGGACTCCTTCTTGCCCTGGCTGAGGCCCGGGGTGTCCTTGCCGACGACGAAGGAGGCCTGCCCACGGGTGCCGAGCGAGGGGTCGACGGTGGCGACGACGACGTGCACGTCGGCGATGCCGCCGTTGGTGATGAAGACCTTGGTGCCGTTGAGCACCCACTCGTCGCCATCGCGCTTGGCGGTCGTCTTGAGGCTCTTCACGTCGGAGCCGGCCTGTGGCTCGGTGACCGCATAAGCGCCGAGCTTGATCTCGTCGCCACTGCCGAAGCACTCGGGGACCCACTGGGCGATCTGCTCGGGCGTGCCGGAGGAGGCGATGCCTGCCGCAGCGAGGCCGGAGCCGGAGATGGCCAGTGCAATGCCGGCGCAGCCCCAGTGGAACTCCTCGGCCGAGATGACCTGCATCTGCCCCTCACCGTCGCCGGCGGAGCGCTGGATGCCCTCGAGGCCGCCGAAGCCCTGTTTACGCGCCTCTTTGATCACCTCCCAGGGGATGCTCTCCTCTTCGTCGTGCTTGCGAGCGGCCGGGCGGATCACCTCGCGGGCGAAGGTCCGGCAGCGATCCTTGTACTCCTGCTGCTCCTCGTTGAGTGCGAAATCCATCTGATCCCCTCTGGTCGGCGGCGGGCGCGCGTTGACTGATTGACTGGTCAGTCAACCAGTCGAGGAAAGGTTAGCTGACCAGCCAGCCACCGCCGCGCGTGTAGCTTTCGAGCCCGTGGCCGGGAAGCCGATCAACGCCGACGTGCCGACGGCCAGCGAGCCGTCGCCTCCTCCCCCACCCAAGCCGAGCCGCCAGCCGATTCCAGCGGCGCTGAAGGCAATCGCCGGATTGGTTCTCGTCGCCGTCGTCTTTCTCGTCGCCGCCGTGCTCGGCGGCGGCAGCTCCAACGAGAAGCAGGACGAATCGGCGCCCGCGCCCGCGCAAGCGCCACCCCCGCAGGCGCTGGGGCCGGAGGAGACCCCTGCCGCCGAGGCGGCTGAAGAGCTCGGCTATCCCTCCTTCGCCACCAACAACACGACCAGGGTCGGCGGATCCGACGCGGCGAGCATGGCCGCTGCCGTCGCCCTGGCGGTCTTCCCGTCGGCGACACCAACTCAGCGGCCGGCGGCGGTCACGCTCGTCGACGAAGGCGAGTGGCAGGGAGCAGTTGCTGCCGCGGTGTTGATGGCAGAACCGGTTGGAGCCCCCCTGCTGGTCTCGTCCGGTGGTGAGCTGCCAGAGGCGACGGAGCAGGCCTTGTCGGCGCTTGCGCCCCAGGGCAACGCCGATACCGCGAAGGCGCAGGCATTCGTCATCGGCGTGGCGGCGATGCCAAGTGACTTGGCGAGCACACGGATCGCCGGGAACAGCCCAGCCGGCCTGGCCGCCGCGATCGCCGCTCAGCGCGACAAGCTTTTCGACGGTCCGCCGGCTCACATCGTGCTCGCCCCCGAGGACCAACCCGAGTTCGCCGTGCCAGCCGCCGCCTGGGCGGCTCGCTCCGGTGACCCGGTGCTCTTCAGCGCTACGGAGAAACTGCCGGCCGAGACGGCGCAGGCGCTGAAGCGCCACCCCAAGGTCCCGATCTACGTACTCGGCCCCTCCTCGGCGATCTCCTCCAACGTCGCCCGCGAAGCCGCCCGGGCGGGTGGCCAGGTGCGCCGGGTCTCCGGCGAGGAACCGGTCGAGAACGCTCTGGCTCTGGCTCGCTATGCGAACGGCAACTTCGGCTGGAACGTCAACGACCCCGGCCACGGCTTCGTCGTCGCGCGCAGCGACTCGCCGCTTGAGGCCGCGGTCGCGGCACCGCTTTCGGCCTCTGGAACCTGGGGCCCGCTGCTCTTCACCGACAGCGCCGATACGCTGCCCGCGGCGCTGCGCGACTACCTGCTCGACGTCAAGCCGGGCTACACGACGGACCCGACGCGCGCCTTCTACAACCACGTATGGATCATCGGAGATCAGGAGGCCATCGACGTGAAGCAGCAGGCTGAGATCGACCAGCTGGCCGAACTTGCCAAGATCGGCGGCGGGGAACCGTGAGCGAGGCCGAGAATCCACAGCTGCTCGGCGGTGGCCACCGGGTGACCGCCGAGGACATCCGGGCGTTGGCTGGCGCCTCCACCCCCCACTTCGCCCTGCAGGTGCGCAACCGTATTCGCCGGCTGATCGAGCCCCTGCCCCCTGATGATCCCGCCCGGCGCGAAGGTGAGCGCAAGATCGCCGAGCTGGAAGAGCTCGCCGAGCACAGTGGCGATCCGCGGGGCACGATGGGGATCGCCCACCGATGAAGCTGCTCGCGCCCGGCGTCTGGCGGCTGAAGCAGTTCCCGGCGCCAAGCGTCAACGTCTACTTGGCAGGCGACGTGCTGATTGACGCCGGCACGCGCTGGGACCGGCGACGGATCTTCGCCGAGATCGAGGGCCGCGAGCTCTCGCTGCTCGCCCTGACCCACGTTCACCCCGATCACCAGGGCGTCGCCAAGGACGTTTGTGAGGCACGCGGCATCCCGCTCGCCTGCCACGCCGACGACGTCGACGCGATGGAGGGCAGGCGGCCGGTGCAGGAAGCGGCCCCGACCAACCCCTTCAACCGCATCATCAAGCGCATCTGGCAGGGCCCGCCCTACGAGGTCGGGAGGGTGCTGCAGGAGGGCGACGAGGTGGCCGGCTTCCGCCTCGTGCACGCCCCGGGGCATGCCCGCGGCGAGGTGATCTTCTTCCGCGACTCCGACCGGGTGGCGATCTGCGGCGACGTGATCCGCAACATGAGCTATGCCACCGGCAGGCCGATGCTGGCCGAGCCACCGGTGATCTTCACCTACGACCCCGCTGAGAATCGCCGCTCGATCCGCAAGCTCGCCGACCTCGAGCCCTCGCTGATCCTCCCCGGCCATGGCCCCGCCGTGACCGACATGGCCAAGTTCCGGCGTTTCGTCTCGACCCTGCAGGGGTAACGGGCCAACAGGCCTCGGGCGCGAGGCAGGTCGCGAGAAGGGAGTCTCGATGAAGACGTGGAGGAAGCACAGACCCTCGCCGGCGATGGTCGTCGCCATGATCGCCTTGATCGTCGCCTTGGCCGGCACCGCCTACGCGGCGCAATCGATCAACGGCGGCGCGATCAAAAAGCAGACGATCGGCGGCGGCAAGCTGAAGAAGAAGACCTTGACCGGCTTCCAGATCAACACCAACAAGCTCGGCGTGGTGCCGGCAGCGAAGCGCGCCACGCACACTTACTGGGCGGTGGTCAACAATCCTGTCGGAGCCGGCAATGCTGCCCTATCGCGAGCCAGCGACGCTGCGATAACCGCAACCGAGGCTGGTGGCGCGGTAACGGTGGCTGTTCCGTTCAACGTTGCCTTCTGCGCCAACGTCGCCATGCGCAACAACGCAGGCACGTCGGTGCCGGGCGCCGGCTATGCGCAGACGAACGTCTCGCCGGCCAACCCAAACGGGATTGAAGTACGCACGCGAGATGAGAAAGGCGCCGACGCCGACGCCGACTTCCACCTGATCGTCGTCTGCCCGTAGACACCGACGCCGGGCGCGAAAGAGCGCCCGGCGTCAGCCTTCAGAAAGTCGGATCAGGTCTCCATCTTGACCCAGCACCTTTTGAGTTCTTCAGGGGCTTCACTTTCCCGGCATTCGAGTTGGTACGTTCCATCCCAGGTCATGATTTTCGCGCACAGGAACCCTTCGGAAAAGACGAATACCTGTTCGATTTTCAATACCTCCGGCGTGAACGATAATAGGGCCGCGACGGACACTTCTTTGGTGGTGTACGTGCAGTCGATGACCGAGCCGCATTCGATGGTTATCTGCGGCACTCCGTTTGGGGCCTTTTCGGTGATTTTAATTTCGTAACCTAAGCTAGCGTTTAATCTGCCCGTGAATAAGTATTCAAGGTTTTCTGCTTTGATTGTGCATTTTGCGAGTTCCGTGCTGCAATTTTCAAATGTAAGGGCTGTAACGTCTCCGTGCACTAATAAGCCTGTGTTGGTCATGGCCAGTTCCGATTTAGCACACGACGCGTTAGCTAGGTTGGTTAAAAATTCCGTTTTTGTTGCTCCAGCGAATATTTCGGTTCCAGCAGGGTAATCTTCGTTGGCGGGACAGTTGTGTACCCTTTTGATACACCACACAACTTTGTCGTTGGCTACAGCCATCGCCGAACCAACGCCGACGGTTGCCATGAAAGCCGCCGTGGCGACAGCCGCCAGGCCGAGCATCTTGATGAGTCTCATTGTGTCTCCTTTTCGTGCGGACGGGGCTTGCCCGCCGCATCACGGATTGCGCTGATGATCGGCAAGACCGATCATCGACCAGATATTCATAACCGGTTACGCAAAAATGAGCAAGAAAATTCTTGTAACCTCTCAAGGATATTGTTCGGCTCGCCGCGCTCAAACGTGCTGAGTAACTACAGCTAGTCTTCTCAGCCATGAACGACGCGCCGCACGGCTTCAAAGAGGGCGACAAAGTCTGGGTCGAGGACGGCAACGGCCGCCACCACCCCGGCATCTTCGTCGCCGACAACGAGAGCGCCGGCTGGTTCGGCGGTGGTCCCAGCGCCTACGTCGTCCACCCCGAGGCGAAGCAGGCCGAGGTCGTCTCGACCTACCGCATCACCCCGCGCGACGAGTAGCTCTGCGAATCTGCTGGGGGAGCCTGGCTCCCCTCGACACGTCACTCGGATACGCCTGGATTGCGGAGCCGGAGCCAAAGTCCGCAAGCTTTCAAGCCGAGGCGGCGCCTCGGGGGAGTGCTTGAAAGCTTGTGTTTCGAGAGGTTGTCGGGTGCCTTTCCCCAAAACACTCAAGCACGGCTCCTGCCGCGCGTTTTGGGGAGAGGCACCCGACAACCTCACCCCCGGCTCAGATTCAGGCTGCTGGGCCGAAGGCGTCGATGATGCGGTTCTGGAACTCGGAGAGCTCTTCGGGGGAGATGAAGTAGGTCGGTGGCGTGAGGAAGAGGCCGTCGGCGCGCTCGGCGGTGGCCTCGACCCGGGCGCGGACCTTGTCGAGCGGGCCGGCCGCGCAGTAGGCGTCGACCATCTCGTCGCTGATTGCCGCCGGCACCGCGGCGAGGTCACCACGGCGGAAGGCTTCGCCGGCAGCGACGGCGTTGTCGGCAAAGCCGTGCAGCTCCCAGAGCGGCATGTAGGTCTTGACCGTGGCGTAGAAGGAGATCGTGCGGCGGGCCATGTCGATGGCGCGCTCTTCGTCGTCGTCGATCGCGCAGCAGACCGTCGGCAGGTAGTCGAAGGAGGAGCGTTCGCGCCCTGAGCGGTTGAGGCCCTCTTCGAAGGAAGCGACGACGACCTCGTCGATCCAGCGCAGACTCTGGATCGGGTGGCCGATCAGCCCGTCGGCGACGTCACCGGCCATGCGGCACATGCCGCCCTGCACCCCGGCGGTGTAGATCGGCACCGACTCGCGGGCAGCCGGGTGAGGGCGGATCCAGCCCTTGATGTCGATGTCGTAGTAGGTGCCCTCGTAGCGGATCGGCTCACCCTTGCTGGCCTGCTGCATGATCAGCCGGGTCGCCTCGATTGCCTCACGCATGTGGGGGGCCGGCTTGCCGTACTCGGCGTTGTGCCAGGTCTCGTTAAGGCGCTTGACACCCGAGCCGAGGCCGAGACGGAAGCGCCCGCCGGACATCTCGTCGATGTCGAGGGCGCTCACGGCGAGGATGAACGGGCTGCGCGTGAAGGCCCAGGCAATCCCGGTGGCGACGTCGATCGTCTCGGTCCGGCCCGCCAGGTAGGCGGCCTGAGTCACAGAGGAGCGGAACAGCTCCGGCGCCCAGACGCACTCGACCCCGGCCGCCTCGGCGCGTTTCGTCTCTGCCTCGAGATCGGCGACCGAGATGCCGATCGCGGCAACCGAGATGCGCTCGAGAGCCCCCACGCAGTCGCCCTAAGCCGCCGCGGGCTCGGCGGCAGGCGCGAACATCGCATCGGCGACCCGTTCGCGGTGCCACTTGGCGTCGCCGAACATCGCCGCGTTGGCCTTGCCGCGCTTGAGGAAGAAGTGCAGGTCGTGCTCCCAGGTGAAGCCGATGCCGCCGTGCACCTGGATCGATGCGTCGGGAACCCGCCAACCGGCGTCGGAAGCGTAAGCCTTTGCCATCGATGCGGCGGTGGGCAGTGACTCCGGCTCGGCATCCGCCGCCCAGGCAGCACCGTAGACAGCCGAGCGAGCGTTCTCGGTCTCGAGCAACATCTGCGCGCAGCGGTGCGAGACCGCCTGGTAGGAGCCAATCGGGCGACCGAACTGCTGGCGGTCCTTGGCGTAGGCGACGGCCATCTCCATCGTCCGCTGGGCGATCCCGGTCGACTCGGCGGCGAGAGCGACGCAGATGCGGTGGAAGACCTGGAAATAGTCGGCAGCCGCACCCGGCAGCGTGTTCTCGGCCGCTACCTCGACACCCTCGAAGCGCACCGCATAGAGACGGCGGGTTGGATCGATCGAGGTGGCCGGCGTCACCGTGACCCCGGCGGCCTCGCGCTCGACCACGTGGCGACGCCCGTCGGCGGTGGCGACGAGAAGGAAGTCCGCTGCGGCCGCATCCATGACCAGCACCTTCTCGCCGTCGAGGACGATGCGATCGCCCGCGGCGCGCGCCTCCATGGTGAACTCGCCGATCGTTGCCGGCGAGCCAGCGTCCCAAAGGGCGGGCGTGCCGCGCAGCTCGCCGGTCGCCAGCGGCCGCAGGAAGCGCTCGCGCTGCTCGTCGGAGCCACACAGGGCGAGGGCAAGGCCAACCACCGTGTTGGAGAGCAGCGGCGAGGGAGCAAGGGCATAGCCCATCTCCTCGAAGAGCACGGCAAGCTCGACGATCCCGAGCCCCTGCCCGCCCCACTCCTCGGGCAGGGCCAGGCCGGTCCAGCCGAGCTCGGCCATCTCAGCCCAGTCGGACTGCTTGAAGCCGTCCTCGCCCTCCGCCAGCTCGCGAATCCGCTCCGACTTGTAGCGGGCGGCGAGGAAATCGTGGGCGGTCGACTTGATCGCCTGCTGCTCATCGGTGAGATCGAAGTACATGGCGGCCTCCCTAGCGCAGCTTCGGCAGACCGAGCACGCGCTCGGCGATGATGTTCTTAAGGATGTCGGTGGTGCCGCCCTCGATCGAGTTGGCCCGTGAGCGCAGGAAGCTGTACTGCCAGGCCCCACCGGCAAGCGCGTGCTCGTCGCCGCGCGCCAGTGGCGCGTAGGCGCCCTCGATGTCAAGCGCCAGCTCCGCCATGCGCTGGTTGATGTCGGCCCACTGCCACTTGCCCAGCGAGCCCTCCGGCCCGGGGATGCCCGACTGCATCGTCTTGGTCAGGCCGCGGTAGGCGTTGAGGCGCATCGTCTCGGCCTCGATGTGAAGCTGGGCGAGGCGCTGGCGGATGACCGGGTCCTCGGCGGCCGTGCCACCGTTGACGCGGGTTTCGGCGGCCAGCGCGCCGAGCCGCTTGAGGCCGTTGGCGATCTGGGCGATGGCGCCGAAGGCAAGGCCGGCGCGCTCGTTCATCAGCGTCGTGATCGCTACCGACCAACCGTTGCCCACGCCGCCGACGACGTTGGAGTCGGGAATCCGCGCCTCCTCGATGAAGACCTCGTTGAACTCGCCCTCACCGGTGATCTGCACGAGCGGCTTGGCCTCGACGCCCTCCTGCTCCATATCCATGAGGAAGTAGGTGAGCCCCTTGTGCTTGGGCGCCTCGGGGTCGGTACGGGCGACGAGCATGCACCACTTCGCGTACTGGGCAAAAGTGGTCCAGACCTTCTGGCCGGTGACCACCCATTCGTCGCCATCCTTTACCGCCCGCGTCTTCAGCGAGGCTAGGTCCGAACCTGACTCCGGCTCCGAGAATCCCTGGCACCAGATCTCCTCGGCAGTGAGGATCGGCTCCAGGTAGCGCCGCTTCTGCTCGTCGGTGCCGTGGGCGATGACCACCGGGCCGCCCATCGCCAGGCCGAGCACGTTTGCGGGACTCGGCGCCTCGAGTCTTGCCGCCTCGCCGACGAAGATCGCCTGCTCGATCAGCGTCGCCCCACGACCGCCGTACTCCTTGGGCCAGGAGATTCCCGCCCAGCCAGCGGTGTGCATCTTGCGTTGCCAATCGCGCCGGAAGGCCATCACCTCCTCGAGGCCGCCTTCCGGCTCCGGGCCAGGATGGTTCTCTTCGATCCAGCTACGGACCTCGTCGCGGAACTGCTGCTCAGACGGAGAGAGGGTCAGGTCCATCGGCGCCGCAGCATAGCGACCAACTGGCTATGCAGCCAAAGAGCTAGCGAGCTGCGCACGCCTCGAGGCCATATTCTTCGGCAAGCTGGCTGGATTTGCCAAAGATCGCTTCCCCTTTGTCGACCACCAACCGCGGGTCCTCTTCAGCGAGCTCGATGCTTTCCTCTCGCGCCTCGATCATCGCATCGACCTCACTCTCGTCACCGGAAGGCGCTCCGAGCTCGCGTAGCTTCTCGATTTCCTCCTCGAGGTTCGGCACGAGAACCACCTCGATCAGTTTGGCGTAGTCGGATTCGGTTGGGTTTTTCAGTTCCCCGATCTCAACCGCATATGCGCCGAAGTCACCCTGGATCTGTTCTTCTGCCGCTTTGCATGTCGCATTAGCCTTTTTGACAAATTCCGCTTTAGTGATCGATGAGGCGGTGGCCTCTTCGTCGCTGTCGCCGCAGCCGACGATTGCCAGCGCGGCGATAAGCAGCAGGCCGGCCATCAAACCAATCAGTCGCTTGCTCACTTCCCTCTCCCCTCCAGATTTTTAGACTGGTGGGGAGAATTTACACGTTCCTGTCTAGATACGCTGAATGAGCGTTCCGGTACCTAGTCCCCCGCCACAGCACATCGTCACCAGACCCATCTCCTTGTCGGTGCGCTCCATCTCGTGCAGCAGGGTGGTGATCAGCCGGGCGCCGGTCGAGCCGAGCGGGTGGCCGAGGGCGATCGCGCCGCCGTTGACGTTGACCCGGTCCATGTCGGGATCGAGCTCGCGACGCCAGGCGGCGACGACCGAGGCGAAGGCCTCGTTGATCTCAACCAGGTCGATGTCGTCGATCGCCATGCCGTTGCGCTCGAGCAGCTTCTGCGTCGCCGGGATCGGGCCGGTGAGCATGATCACCGGGTCGACACCGACCGTCGTCTGGTCGAAGATGCGGGCCCGCGGCTTGAGGCCCAGCGCGTCGGCCTTCTCACGAGTCATCAGTAGAACCGCGGCGGCGCCATCGGACACCTGCGAGGAGTTGCCGGCGGTGATCTTGCCGTCCTCCTTGAAGGCCGGTTTCAGCTGGGCGAGCTTCTCCAGCGAGGTGTCGGGACGGATGCCCTGATCGGTGGCGTAGGTGTCGCCGTTGACCGAGAAGGGGACGATCTCGCGCTCGAAGCGACCCTCCTCGGTGGCCTTGGCGGCGAGCTGGTGCGAACGCAGGCCGATCTCGTCGAGCTCGGAGCGGGGGATCTCCCACTGGTCGGCGATCATCTCGGCGGAAATCCCTTGGGGCACGAGGTTGTAGCGCTCCATCAGCTGCGGCGAGAAGGGCATGCCGTGCTGCTCCATGACCGAGTAGCCGTCGGCGAAGGAGATGTGGCCCATGTGCTCGACACCGCCGCCGACGACGACGTCGTGGACTCCGGAGGCGATCAGCGCCGCGGCGAAGTTCACGGCCTGCTGAGCGGAGCCGCACTGGCGGTCGATCGTGGTCGCCGGCGTCTCGATCGGCAGGCCAGCCTCGAGCCAGGCGTTGCGGCCGATGTTGACCCCCTGCTCACCGAACTGCTGGGCGCAGCCGGCGATCACGTCGCCGGTCTCAGCCGGATCGACGCCCGAGCGCTCGAACAGCTCGCCGTAGGCCTTGGCCAGCAGGTTCGAAGGGTGGACGTCCTTGTAGTAGCCCTTCTCCTCGTGGCCACGCCCGACCGGGGTGCGCACCGCCTCGACGATGACTACTTCGCGGCCGCCGAACTTGCCGTTTCCATTGTCTGTCATCGCCTGCCTCCGATCGATTGACTGGTCAGTCAGCCAAGGGTAGCTGGGGCGAGGGTCGGGTGGCCCTCCTCGCTCAACTTTTTCGGGAGGACGCGGCCTTTGGCCGCGCCTGGATCACCCGAAAAAGTACAAGCCGCGCGGAGGACCGCCCGACCTTTACTTGTGGGAGCTTGATAGGACTCGGTTCATGAACGCAAACGCGGGGTACGAGAGTCCGGGAATCGCAGGTAGCGGCGCCATCGCTACGGGGTTGGCAGCTGTTTCGACTACGACGGCAGACACGATTCTGCTGGCCAGGAGCGAGGCATCGGCTTGGAGAGCTGAGGAGAAAGTGGTCGCTGCCTGCGCCAAGATCGAGGGGGCCGAGCCTTCGCGCCTGCGGGTGACGACGGATCCCGCCGATCTCTCCGACTGCGACGTGATCGTCGAGGCAATCGTCGAGGAGGTCGAGCCCAAGGGCGAGCTGTTGAAGAAGATCGCCGAGGCCTGCCCCAACGCCGCGCTGGCCACCACCACCTCCTCGCTGAGCATCGCCGAGATCGCCAAGGCCGGAGGCATCGAAGGCAAGCTCTTCGGCCTGCACGTCTTCAACCCCGTGCCGCGCATGAAGCTGGTCGAGGTCTGCTTCCCGGATGGCGCCGAGGGCGCTCGTGAGACGGCGCTCGCCTGGTGCGCGGCACTGGGCAAGACCGCGGTCGAGGTTCCCGACCTGGCCGGCTTCGTCGTCAACCGGCTGCTCTTTCCCTACCTTTTCGATGCCGTCCGCTTCATGGAACAGACGGGCATGGAGGCGGGTGAGATCGATACCTGCATGAAGCTCGGCGCCGGGCACCCGATGGGCCCGCTCGCCCTGCTCGACTTCGTCGGCCTGGACGTCTGCAAGGCG
Organism: uncultured Solirubrobacterales bacterium; assembly: GCA_963715455.1. Lineage (GTDB taxonomy): Bacteria > Actinomycetota > Thermoleophilia > Solirubrobacterales > 70-9 > VRUE01. The sequence continues at coordinate 2,403,677 of OY970245.1, forward strand.
ATCGGCGACGCCCTCTACGCCGCCTCCAACGAGGAGTACCAGAAGCCTCCGAAGCTCCTCGTCGAGATGGTCGACGAGGGAAAATTGGGCCGCAAGAGCGGCTCAGGCTTTTACTCCTACGACTAGCGCTTACCCGCCAGATCCCAAATAACGTCAGCAGGCGAGATGCCCTGCTGGCGAGCCCTCGACTCGATCTCCTCCCAGGGGAGCTCTGCCTCGGGCAAGTCGTCCCAGCGGGCAAGATCGAGTGCCTCGACCGCGCCTTTGAGCGCCGGGCCGAGGTGTTCCTCGGAGCGCAGCAGCGCCCGCAGAACCTCGAGCTGCTTGTCGCTCAGACGCACAACCCACATGCGATACCTCCAAGTCTTCGGTGGAACGCGGGTTGCCCGGAGAAGCTAGGAGGCGTGGCGGACGGAACCGCTGATCCGTACCGCCTCGATGCGGTTCTCGCGCACCGACTCGACCCGGATCGTGTAGCCGTTGGCGGTGATCGTGTCGCCGCGCTTGGGCAGCCTGCCGAGCTCGCCGAAGACGTAGCCGCCGACCGAGTTGTAGGCGTCGGTATCGACCGGCAGCTCGATGCCTGCGTCGGATAGGTCGCCGAGCGAGACGTGGCCGCGCACGAACCACTCGCCGCTGGCCAGCTGGCGCAGGGCGGCGGCGCGCGGGTCGGTCTCGTCCTCGATCTCCCCCACCACCTCCTCGAGGATGTCCTCGACCGTGACGATGCCGACCGTGCGGCCGTACTCGTCGACGATCACGGCGAGCGAGGTGCGCTGCACCTGCAGGTCGTGCAGCAGGTCGTCGAGCGGGCGGGTCTCGGGGACGATCACCGCCTCGCGCACGACCGGCGCGATCTCGGCCTGCGGCCCGTCGCTCATATAGAGGCGGGCGAGGCTGTTGTTGTGGACGATCCCCTTGACCCGGTCGGGGTTCTCGTCCTCGATCACGACGAGGCGCGTGTGGCCGGAGGTGACACAGCGCCGCAGCGCCGTCTCAACCGTCTCGGAGGCATCGACCGTGACTACCGCAGGGATCGGCGTCATCACCTCGCGGGCCTCCTGCTCGTGCAGGTGGAAGACACCACCCAGCATCCCCGCCTCGCCGGGGTCGAGCGTGCCACCGATCCGCGAGCTGTCGATGATCTGCTTGAGGTCCTCCGCGGTGTGGCGCACCTCGATGTCGGTCGGGTCGACACCGAAGAGGCGCACGATCGCATTTGAAAAGGCGCTCAACCCGTAGGTCACCGGGGCAGTCGCGATGCGGAACCAATTGAGCGGCCGCGAGACGCGGCGGGCGGTGCGCTCGGCATGGCTGATGGCCAGCATCTTCGGCACCTGCTCGCCGACGCTGATGTGCAGCGCGGTGACGATGGTGAAGGCGATCGCCACCGAGAGCCCCACCGCGACACCGTGGGAGAGCCCACCAAAGATCGGCTCGAGCAGCACTGCCAGCGAGGGCTCGCCAAGGAAGCCGATGCCGATCGAGGCCATCGTGATGCCGATCTGACAGGCGGAGAGCGATTCGTCGATCTTGTCGAGCTGCTCGATCACCTCCTCGGCGCCGCTTTCGCCTTCCTCTGCAAGCTGTTCGATCTTGCCGCGGCGGCTGCGCACGAGGGCGAACTCGGCCGCGACAAAGAAGCCGTTGATGGCCAGCAGCACAAGGAGAAGGACGAGCAGCAGGGCGCTCATCGTCTATTTGGCCGGGTACTTCGGGGGAGGTCGTCGTCGGCCATTCGGCGTAGGCAAATATAGCCCGCCGCTCCGCGGATTCGACGATAAGTGCCATATTGAGCCCGAGATGCGGATCGTAAGCCTCGTCCCATCTGCCACCGAGATGCTCTACGCGCTCGGGCTCGGCGACAGCGTCGTCGCGGTCACGCACGAGTGCGACTACCCGGACGAGGCGCGGTCGTTGCCGCACCTGACGCGCACGGTACTGCCCGCCGACCTCGACGCCGGCGAGATCGACCGCCAGGTGAAGGCCCGCGTGGCGGAGGGCCGGGCGCTGTATGAGCTGGACGAGGAGCTGCTCGCCGAGCTGACCCCCGACCTGATCGTGACGCAGGCCGTCTGCGCGGTCTGCGCAGTCTCTTTCGAGGACGTGGTCTCGATCGCCGCTCGCCTGCCCAGCAAACCGCGCGTCCTCCAGCAGGACCCCAGCACGCTGGGCGAGATGCTCGAGGACGTGGTCCGTCTCGGCGAGGCTACGGCGATCCCAGAGGCCGCCCACGAGCTGCGCGGCGAGCTAGAGGGACGGCTGGCGACGGTGCGCGCCGCTGTCTCCGGGGCAGCTCCACCCCGTGTAATCGCCCTGGAGTGGCTCGACCCGCCCTACGTCGGCGGCCACTGGGTGCCGGAGATGATCTCGATCGCCGGCGGCGAAGACGTCGCCGGACCGCCGGGGCTCAAGTCACCGGAGGTCTCCTGGGGGGAGCTAGCGGGCCTCAACCCCGACGTGCTGATCGCCATGCCCTGCGGCTGGTACGTCGACGGCTCTCGCTCGCAGGCGCTGGAACACTGGTTCGAGATCGAGCCGCTCGGCGCGCAGCGCGTCTTCGCCGTCGACGCCGCCTCGACCTTCTCACGGCCGGGGCCACGGCTGATCGACGGCGTCGAGCTGCTCGGTCACTTGCTGCATCCGGACCTGGTCGACCCACCGGGCAACATCGGCTTCGCCGAGCTGCGCTCACCGGCCAGTCGTGGCGTCTGAGCGGCGCTAGGCGATCGCCAGCGAGGCGACGATCGAGAGCAGCGCTACGACAACCATGACGCTCATCTCCGCCGGAAAGTGACGGCGCCCGAGCATGCCCCGCTCGCCGGCGAGAATTGTCAGCGAGCAGATCACTCCCGCTACTAGCCCGCCGAGGTGGCCGCCAAGGCTGATGCTAGAGCTGCCGAAGCTGAGCGCGAGGTTGAGCACCAGGATGATGCCGATCGAGGATGCGACGGCGTCGAAGCCGCGACCACGAGCGATAACGAAGGTGGCGCCGAAGAGGCCGAAGATCGCTCCCGAGGCGCCAACCGTGAGCGCATTGGGATCGAGGAGCAGCGCGCCCAGTGCCCCGCCGAAGAGCGAGGCGACGTAGACCGCGAGGAAGCGCGGCGTGCCGATCGACGGCTCCAGCATGCGGCCGAGGAAGTAGAGGGCGAACATGTTGAAGCCCAGGTGGAAGAGGCTGGCGTGGAGGAAACCGCCAGTGAGGAGCCGATACCACTCGCCTTCGGCGACGAACGGGCCATAGAGGCCGAAGTCGATCGCGATCGAGCTGTGGCCGACGCTAAATCCACCGCTGCCGCTGGCGATCTCGGCGACGAAGGCCACCGCGTTGAGGGCGATCAGGATTGCGGTCGCCGGAGCGCTGCTGAAGAAGCTCGCCTCCCCCACTCCACTGGTCACCTTGGTGCGCTGGCTGGCGCACTCGGGACAGCGCATGCCGACCGGGGTTGGCGTCATGCAGTCGGGGCATATCGGCCGGCCGCAAGACGAGCAGGAGACGCCCGTCTCGCGGTCGGGATGGCGGTAGCAAGTCTGGGCCATGAGGATGAGCAGCCTACAATCGCCGCCGATGGACGCCCCCAGCCCAGCCCGCCTCTACGCCACTGCCGTCGGCGCGCTGCTCGTCGTGATCGGCATCGTCGGCTTTTTCTACAGCGCCTCCTTTGGCTCCCCCGGGGAGGTGGAGGAACTCTTTGGTGTCTTTGCCGTCAACGGATGGAGCAACACCCTGCACGTTCTCAGCGGCGCGCTGGGCCTCTTCCTAGCGGGCTACGCCTCGCGCAGCTACTCGCTCTTCCTCGGCCTCGCCTACGTCGGGCTGGCCTGCTGGGGCCTCGCCCTGGGAGACGGTGAGGCGATCCTCGGCTTCCTGCCGGTTAACACCGCGAGTGACTTCCTCCACCTCGCCCTGGGCGCACTCGGCATCGCCGCCGCGCTGGCGACGCCGGCAACCAAGGGGCAAGCCGCGGCTACGGCTTGACGCGGCCAGTAAGTGAGCGCAGGCCGCCCTTGGCCTGCTGACGGCCGCGGCGGCGCAACTCGAGCACGACCAGGGCGCCGGCAGCCGCGCTTCCAGCTCCTACGGCAACCACGGGACGCACCCAATTGCGCGGGTCGCGCAACGCCCGCAGCTCGCTCTCAGAAAGCTCCTCGGCCCAGTGGGAGAGCTCCTCGGCCGCTGCCTGAGTTACTGCGGAGAGCGTGTCCTCGAAGCGCCCCGAGAGTCGCTCCGGGGGTTCAATCGGGCGCAGTGCATCGGAGAGCAGGTGCTCCACGTCCCAGGTGCTGCCGGTCAGACGCTGGCTCGCCTCACTCATCGCTCATCTCCTCCTGCAGCTGTTTGATCGCCCGGTGGATCAACACCTTGGTGGCGCCGTCGCTGCGCCCCAGGGCGCGAGCGATCTCGCGATTGTCCATACCCAGTGCGAAGCGCATGATCAGCGCCTCGCGCCGGTCGTCGGAGAGATGCTCGAGGTTGGCCATCACCTGACGCAGCTCCTCGCGCCCCTCGGCGATCGCCTCGGTGCCGTGGCGAGCAGCGATCGGGTCGGCGGTCTCCAGCGAGGTCTGGGGCCGACGTGAGCGGTCGCGGTAGTAGTTGGAGGCGAGGTTGTGCGCAATCCGGATCAACCAGGGCCGCAATGGCCGCCCGTCGGACTCGCGCCGAGCGCGGTCGAAGTGCCGGTAGGCCTGCAGGAAGGTCTGCTCGGTGAGGTCCTCGGCGTCGTGCTGGTTGCCGATTCTGTAGTAGGCGTAGGAGTAGACGTCGCGCAGGTGGGCCCGATAGAGATCCTCGAAGGCGCGGTCGAGCTCCGCCTTCTCCTCGGGATCGAGACTGGCGGGCTCGAAGTTCTCCTTGCCGCTCACCCCTCAAGCCTATTGCGCTCATGCCACCCTCCTCGACCGCTCGACCTGGCGCAGGCCGCTGACCCAGGTCTCGGCGTCCACCTCGCCGCGGATCAGGGCGGCGAGGCCAGCGAGCGCCTCCGCCGACTCGCCCGCCTCGCTGGTCGCCGCCGCGAGCAGCGGCACTGCGTCGAGGCCCTCGGATGCCTGACCGATCTTGGCGGGGATCTCCCCCGCTGGCAGGCCCTGGCCGAGCAGCTCTCCAGCTCGTCGGTTGCGGCCACTGGGCGCCATCACGGTGGCGGTTAGGTCACCAACGCCAGCCAGGCCAGAGAAGGTGCCGAGCTCGGCGCCGCGACCAACGGCGTGCTCAATGCACTCGCGCCAGACCAGAGCAGCAGCGATCCCAGCCGCGTTGAGGCCGTACGGCTCGGCGGCGGCGGCGGCGAGCGCGGCGGCGTTCTTCGCCGCCCCGGCCATCTCCACCCCGGTGACGTCGCGCGAGCGCTCGCAGACAAGCCCCGCTCGGTCGAAGACCCCGCCGAGCTGATCGCGCAGATCGGCATCGGCCGAGCCGAGGACGAGGGCGGCTGAGCCCGAGACGGCCTCGCGGGCATGGGCCGGGCCGCCCAGACAGGCAATCGCCCGAGCTCGCACCCGCTCGCCGACATAGTCGGCCGGGAGTCGTCCCTGGGGAGCGATCAGGCCCTTGGTCAGCAGCAGGACGGTCGAGCGCTCCCCGACGCGGTCGGCGATCGCTCCCACCGCCTGGGGTAGGGAACCAGAAGGGATCGCCAGGCAGACGAGGTCAAGTCCGGCGAGCTCAACTTCAGAGGCCTGGCGCACCTGCACGGAACGGGGCAGGCGAACGCCCTCCAAGTAGCGGCGGTTTTCGCCCGCCTCCTCGAGCTCCTCCGCCTGGGCGGCGGTACGGGTGGCGAGCTGCACCTCGAGCCCTCCGCGAGCGAGCAGCACGGCCACGGCGGTCCCCCAGCTTCCCGCGCCGATTACCGCCGCGCGGCGCATCGGCGGCAGACCGCCGAGGTCCTCCCATTGCAGCTCGACATTGGGCCAAATCCGGGCCGTGACCGTTGCCGCGAGACCGCGCGAGGGATCAACGGCGCGCGGGAAGGTCATCGCTTTGCCGAGCCTTACCTTGACCTTGCGCGGGCGGATGCGCCATCCACGTCGCACCTCTTCGGTGCCCAGCACGGCCGCGGGGATCACTGCTGCCCCGGTCTGCAGGGCGAGGCGTCCGACACCGCGTTTTGGCTCGCCGAGGGAGCCGCTGCGGATACGCGTTCCCTCGGGAAAGATGCAAACGGCGCCGCCGCGCTCGACCACGACGCGAGCGGTCTCCACCGATTCCTCATCGGACTCGCCGCGACGAATCGGAAAGGCACCGAGGCGAGAGAGGACCCAGCCCTGCCAGCGGCGCTCGAAGAGCTCGACCTTGGCGACGTAGTTCATCGGCCGACGCCAGGGCAGGGCGCCGCCGATCGCGAAGGGGTCGAGGAAGCTGCGGTGGTTGGAGGCGACGATCAAGCCCCCCTTGAGCCGGGCGTGCTCGCGGCCGGTGCGCGCGTAGCGGAAGTAGACGAGGAAGAAGGGGGTCATGAAGATCCTCGCCAGGAGGTAGAGGATCGGGTTGACGCCGTGCTTGCGCGTGTACTCGTGGTACGCCTGAAGGCGGGAGGGGTCCATCAGTGGATGGCTACACGGGTTAGGGACCGGGGTTACCGGGGGCAAGGGTCGGGCGCCCCTCCCGGCTCAACTTTTTGGGAAGACGCGCCCTGGCGGCCGCGGCTGGATCACCCAAAAAAGTACAAGCCGCCGGGAGGGGCGCCCGACCCTTGCTACCAGGCGGACTCGATCAGCTGGGCTAGCTCGTCGCTGGTTGGAGGTTCCGGCGTGAAGGCGAGCTCGGGGCGGAGGAGGATCGAGTCGATGGCTTGGGGGAGCTTGCTCTTGTCCGCGCCCAACTGGCCAAGTCCGGGCGGGTTGCCGGCCAGTTGAAGGATGCGAGCTTCTATGTGATCCGGGTCGGTTTCTAGGGCCGTTGCCAGAGGCTGGAGGTTGTCGGGGGCGCGGGGGGCCATGAAGGCCATTACCCGGGGCAGGATGGCGGCGTTGGTGGGGGCGTGGGGGATGTCGAGGGTGCGGGCGATGGTTTGGCAGACGACGTGGTGGATGCCGAACATGCCGGAGTCGATCGCGTAGCCGCAGAGGATCGAGCCGAGCGCCAAGCCGTCGCGGCTGCGCTCAGCCGGGTCTTCGTCGAGCGCCGCGGCGATCAGCTCGGCGCCGCGCAGGGCGGTCATCCGCGAGACCGGATTGGCGAAGGGCGTGTAGAGCGAGTCGGCGCCGTGGGCGAGGGCGTTCATCGAGCTGGCCCGCAGCTCTGCCTCGGGGGCGCTGGTCATCAGCGCCGGGTCGGCGATCACCAGCGAGGGGCGCACGAGCGAGCCCACCCGATCCTCGGCTCCAGCCGGAAGGCGGTGAATGCCGGTCATCTCGGCGCCGGACATGGTCGTCGGGATTGCCGCGACGCTGGCGCCGGTCACCGAAGCGATCGCCTTGGCCGTGTCGATTGTGCGACCACCTCCCAAGGCAACGAGGGCCTCCCCCCGGGTTGCGTCGAGCAGGCTGGCGGCAGCGTCGGGCACGGCGGAGGCCGGATTGCCCGGCGCCACCTCGTGCACCGCCAGCGCAGCGCCGGCCAGCCCCTCGGTCGCCCCCAGGTGCCGAGCCGTGGAGAGCAGCTCAAAGCGCTCCATCCCGTGCTCGGCCAGCACCTGGGGGGCGTCGTGCAAGCCGCCGTCGCGAAAGACGACGACACGTCCGGCATCGCGCCAGACGAAGTTGCCGTTCACCCGGCCGAGACTGTGCGCGGGTTGACTACCGGCCGCAGGTTCGGTTCGACCTCGGCTCGCAGGTGCTCGTAGTCGGGGGGCAGCGAGAGCTTCTCGCCGAGGTGCTCGAGCGGCTCGTCGACGGTGAAGCCGGGGCCGAGCGTGGCGATCTCGAAGAGCACGCCGCTCGGCTCGCGGAAGTAGATCGAGCGGAAGTAGAAGCGATCGATCACGGGCGTCGGCTGAGCGCCCCCGGAGATCGCCCGCTCGCGCCACTCCTCGTGCTCGTCGATGGTCGAGGCCCAGGCGACGTGGTGGACGCTGCCCGCCCCCTGCTGAGAGGGCAGATCGGGTGGGGCTTCGTAGACGTAGAGGCCGCCACGGCTGGCGCCACGCGCCTCCCAAGTGCCCTCGTCGAGCGACTCGAACTCGAGCGCCTCGAGCAGCGGCCGGCTCGCCTCAGGTGAGGCGCTGTAGGCGCAAACCGCGTGAAAGCCACGCAGCGCGAGCTCCGCCGGAACCTCCGAATGGTCGGCAATCAGCGGCTCGTCGGCGACCTCGACCACGGCCAGCTCGTGGGCGAGGCCCTCCGGGTCGGCGAAGCGCAGCCCCGCCCCGCCCCGCTCGGTCTGTATCCCATTAGCGCCGAGCCGCTCCTCCCAAAAGTCGAGTGACTCGTGCGATGCGACCCGCCAGACGATGCGATGCACGTCGCCGGCGCCGGCCCGGCCGGGCGGCACACCGGGGAACTCGAAGAAGGTCAGGTCGGAGCCGGCGCTGCCCTCCTCATCGGCGAAAAAGAGGTGGTAGACGGTCGGGTTGTCCTGGTTGACCGTCTTCTTGACGAGGCGCAGGCCCATCACCCCGGCGTAGAAGTCGACGTTGCGCTGCGCGTCGGCCGTAATCGCCGTGATGTGGTGAATGCCCTCCAGCTTCACAACGTCACGTATAGCATCCACTGGCGATGAGCCGCGGACGGCGACGCCTGGTGAGAGTTCTCGTAGTGCTCGGCTCGCTGCTCGCCTTCCTCAGCGTCTTCGCGATCTGGACCGAGCGCCAAGCGCTCAACACAGACGACTGGGTAGACACCAGCGGGCGGCTGATCCAGAACTCGACGATCCGCGAAGAGGTCGGCGACTACCTCGTCGACCAGCTCTACGAAAATGTCGACGTCGAAAAAAAACTGAGCGAAAAGCTCCCAGGCGAGACCAAGGAGCTTGCCGGACCGCTCTCCGGGGGCCTGCGGCAGCTCGCCCCGAACGGCGCCGACCAGGTGCTGCAGACCTCGACAGCTCAAGAGCTCTGGCGAAGCGCCAACCGCACCACACACGAACAGCTGCTTGCCGTGCTCGAGGAAAAGGAGGGCACGGTCTCGACCGAAGAAGGCGAAGTCAGCCTCAACCTCGGCAGCCTCGTGACCAACCTCGCCGATCAGGTTGGGATCGGCGGCGACCTCGCCGAAGAGCTGCCGTCCGATGCGGCCCAGATCACGATCCTGCGCTCCGACCAGCTGAAGACTGCGCAGGACATCGTCGTCGCAATCAAAGGCCTGGCGATCCTGCTCTCGCTGCTCACCTTCCTCTGCTTCGGTCTCGCCATCTACCTCTCACGCGAGGGACGCTGGGTGACCGTGCTCTCCTGTGGCGTCGGCCTGATCGCCGCCGGGTTTGCGGTGATCGTCGCCCGCGAGATTGCCGGCGGGATCGTCGTCGGCCAGCTGGTCGAAGAAGACAGTGTCAAGCCTGCGGCGGAAGCCGCCTGGTCGATCGGCACCTCGCTGATGACCAGCATTGCCACCACCGTGATCGTCATCGGCGTGCTCTTCGGCGTGGCCGGCTGGCTCGCCTCGCCAACTGGCTCGGCGCGCTCGACCCGCCGCTTTCTCGCCCCGACCTTGCGCGACTACGTCCCCTACGTCTACGCCGGCCTGGCGATCCTCGTCGGCATCTACTTCCTCTCGGCGCCGACCCAGAACCTACGCTCCTTCCTGACCACGCTGGTGATTGCTGGCTTGGCCGCCTTCGGCATCCACGAGCTGCGCAAGCAGGCCAACGAGGAATTCCCCGACGCCAGCTACGACGACGTCTTCGGCGGTGCCAAGGAGCGCGTCGTGGGCGCGGTCAAAGACGCCAACCTCGGTGAGAAGGCCTCCAAGCTGCGCCTTCCAGAGATACGCAAGCCCGCCGACGAGGCGCCAACGGCGACGCTCGACTCCGAGGAGTCCCGCCTCGAGCGCCTCGAGCGGCTTGCCGCCCTGCACGAGAAAGGCGTGCTCACTGACGCAGAGCTGGCAGCGGAGAAGGCGCGCGTGCTGGGCGGCGGAGAGTCAACCTCGGCCTGAAAGAGCCCACCTCCGGACTCGAACCGGAACTCTCCTGATTACAAATCAGATGCTTTACCAATTAAGCTAGGCGGGCAGCTTGTAGTCCTTTGCCCAGCGTACGCGCTTGCCCTGTCGGTTGCGCGGAGGACTCACGCGAAGGTACATCCCTCGGTTCGGTACCTCGTCTGCGGGTACGACGTAGACAGAATCATTCTGCGGGCAATGACTGCCCGTCGCAGTCGAGGACGAGGTCGTAGCGCTGGTTGACGCCGAATGGCAGCAGGACGCGATAGCCGCGCTTGACCAGCTCAGCGAGAATTGCGGCCTCCGCCCGGTGGCCAACATCAACTGGATGCGAGGTCAGAGTCGGCTTGGGCAAGGCGTAGGGCACATCGACAGCATAGCCCTCACCGCAGACAGAACATTTCGGCAGGCGCATTGCCGTCTATGACATCGTGGCCGCCATGGACGTGCGCTTCCGCTTCCTTGAGCCCGATGAAGGGGCGGTGCTCAGCGAGGCGATCCGGGTGGCATACGGGGAGAGCTACGACGTGCGCTGGGTCTATGACGCCGAGGAGGTGTCGGCACGACTGGCGGCGGGGACCTACGTGTCTTGTGTCGCGGAGTCGGCCGCGGGGGAGCTGCTCTGCCACGAGGGGATGAGCCTCGCCGTAGCCGACGACGCGGTCGGCCACTCGGGACAGGCGGTGACCGTGCCCGCCGCGCGCGGGCAGCACCTCTTCACCCGCACCAAGCGCTTCCTCATGGACTGGGCCAGTGAGCAGGGGATGGCCGGCATGTACAGCGAGGCGACCGCCGCTCATCCGTACAGCCAGCGGGCCAACATCGAGCTCGGCGCGCACGAGACCGGCTTCCTGCTCGGCTGGATCCCGGCCTCGGTCTCCAACGATGCAGCCAGCGAGGGGCGGCGCGGCAGGCAATCGGCGGCGCTCTTCTACACGAAGCTGAACGACGGTCACGAGCGCCCCGTCTACGCGCCCGAGCGCCACGCGGCGATCGTCGGCCAGACGCTGGAGCTATGCGAGCTGCGTGGCACGCTCGCCGAGCCGCCGGTGGGCACCGAGTTGGCGGCGCGTACCGACTTGCACGTCGCGCTCGACACCGACCACAACCTGGCGCTGATCACCGTGCGCGCGCCGGGCGTCGACCTCGAGGAAGCGGTGGCCGCCGAGCGCCATCACCTCTTTCACCGCGCCGGGCTCGACGCGATCTACCTCGACCTCCCGCTGGAGACGCCCGCCACGGCGCTGGTCGCCGACCACCTTGAGCGCCTTGGTGTCTCCTACTCGGGCATCTTCCCCAACGGCCACTGCGACGGCGACGTGCTGCGCATGCAGTCGCTGCACCGGGCGCGGATCAAGGCTGACGACATCTCCGTCGCCTCCGAGCACGGCCAGCAGCTGCTCGAGTACGTGCTCGCCGACCTGCCCTAAAGGGCCTCGCGCGAGGCGAGGTGGGCGCCGACCTTGCGCTTGACCCGCTGCAGGGCGTTGTCGACCGTCTTCGTGTCGCACTCCAGCCGCTCAGCGGTCGCCTCATAAGAGTGACCGTCAAGGTAGAGCGAGAGCACGCGGCTCTCCAGGTCAGAGAGCACGCCCGAAACCCCCGAGAGGCAGGAAACGAGGCTTTCCAGCTCTTCGGAGGCAATCACCTGGTTGACCGGATCGTGGACCGACGGGCCGGGCAGGATCTCGTCCAGCGTCGTATCGGAGTCGCCAGCGGCGGCGGGGGTCTGGCTGAAGGAGACGTACTGATTGAGCGGCGTGTGCTTGTTGCGGGTCGCCGTCTTCACAGCGGTGATGATCTGGCGCGTAATACAGAGCTCAGCGAAGTTGCGGAAGCTCGACTCACGATCGGTGCGATAGTCGCGGATCGCCTTGTAGAGACCGAGCAGACCTTCCTGAATCAGGTCGTCGGACTCGCCCCCGAGGAGAAAGTAGGAAGAGGCCTTGAGGCGTACGAAGCCGCGGTAGCGACGTACGATCGCGTCGTAGGCGTCGGCCCGTCCATCCTTGGCCAGAGCGACGAGGTAATGATCATCAAGCTCAGGTTGAAGGTTAGATTCGGCCGGTTTCAGGGAACCATTGAGACGACCGGACGGCAACTGCATTTCCTGGGTCGGCGAAGATAGAGCCACAGATCCTTCTCCTTGACGAAGGGTCGTGGCGCCCGTACCTCCCCTGGTGGCGCCCTTATGGACTGGGTTATCTCAGACTCAAGCTGAGGTTCACCCTTGTTGGCGCGGTAGTTTACGTCCGCGCGGAGTTCTGTCAACCCCTTTGCAGGGATTTTTTGCAACCGCCGTTGCAGGTGGTAGAGGTCAGATCCGCTGCCGGACGGCCTCAAAGAGCAGCGCTGTAGCCGCGGCAGAGACGTTGAGCGAGTCGATGCTGCCCCGCTGAGGCAAGGCGACAAGGCCATCGCAAATACTCGCGACGCGCGGCCGCAGCCCCTTTCCCTCGCCTCCCAGGACGAGAATCGTGGGGCCCTTCAGGTCGATCTCCCATGGCGCCTGCTGCGCCCCACCGTCGGCGCCCCAGATCCAGAAGCCGGCATCCTTGGCCTTCGCCAGCCAGTCGGCCAGGTTCGATACGCGGGCGACGGAGAGATGCTCGACCGCCCCAGCCGACGCCTTGCAGGTCACCGCAGTCACCTCAGCTGCACGACGCTCGGGGATCACCACGCCAGCGGCGCCACCGATCTCCGCTGAGCGACAGACGGCCCCCAGGTTGCGGGGGTCCTGCACCTGGTCGAGAGCGACGATCAGCCCATCCTCGGCACGCAGCAGTTGATTGGGGTCGGCGTAGGGATAGGCATCGACCTCGGCCACCACCCCCTGGTGATCCGGTGAGCCACAGAGCCGCCCCAGCTCCTCAGCCGAGGTCTCAGGCGCCCGCCAAACCCGCCGCACCCGCCGCCTCCCCCGCTCGGCCTCGGCAACTGGCTGCTTTCCGTAGATCAGCTGACTCGCCATCTAGCCCTTGGGCACGAGCTTCGCGCCTTCGGCGGAGTCCCGGACCTCCCAGCCCAGCTCGGCCAACCGCTCGCGAATCTCATCGGCCCGCCCAAAGTCCTTCGCGGCCCGCGCTTCCTCACGTTCCTCCAAGAGCTTCTCTGCCTCGTCGTTGGCCTCAGCACCCTCATCCGGCTGGGTAAGGGTGCTGAGGCCAACGACATCGAGCATCTCCGCCAACGCCTGGACAGCCTCGCCCTCGGGGACCTCGTCCCGATTCGCTTCGCCAACAAGCTCAAAAACCTCCGCCATCGCCCTGGGCGTGTTGAAGTCATCCGTGAGCGCATCCTTGAAGGCGCTCAGACGAGCGTCAGGGGGGGTCTCGGCAGAGCCTCCCTGCTGTTGCTCGGACGAGACCCCCCCTGGCGCTCGTCCGTCCCTGACCGGGTGCTCCCGAAAGAAGTTCCTCAGCCTCTCGACCTGGGCGACGGCCTGCTCCATCTGCTCTGGCCCAAATGCCAACGGCCCGCGGTAATGCCCAGAGATCAGGTACGCCACGACCGCCTCGCGCCCATATCGATCCAGCGCTTCAGAGAGCTGAAAGATGTTGCCCTCCGACTTCGACATCTTCTCGGCATCGGTCTCGACCATGCCGTTATGCATCCAGGCCCGGGCGAATGGTCGCCCGGCGGCCTCTGACTGGGCGATCTCGTTCTCGTGGTGGGGAAAGACGAGGTCTGAGCCGCCACCGTGGATGGCAAACTCGGGTCCCAGCTCCTGCTCGGCCATCACCGAGCACTCGATGTGCCAGGCGGGCCGACCCTTGCCCCAGGGTGAGTCCCAGGCCGTGTCCTCATCGGGCTTCTGCGTCTTCCAGAGGGCGAAGTCGAGAGAATCCTCCTTGAGCGACTCCGAGCCCGCCTCCTCGCCCTGGTCCATGTCCTCGGTGCGCCGGTTGGAAAGCTTGCCGTAGCCGATAAAGCTGCGCACACGGAAGTAGACGTCACCCTCGGATTCGTAGGCGTGCCCGGCCTCGACCAACTCGGCGATCAGGGCGATGATGCCCTCGATCGTCTCGGTAGCTAGCGGCTCAGCGTCGGGCCTGCCCAGGCCGAGGCGACCGGTGTCCTCGAAGTAGGCCTGGGTCATACGCGCGGCGAAAGCCGTCGACTCCTCCCCCGCCTCGCGCGCCGCGACGTAGATCTTGTCGTTGACGTCAGTGACGTTGACAACCAGCTTGGCTCGATACCCCTCAGCTTGCAGGAAGCGAGCGAACAGCGAGAAGACGACGAAGGGGCGCGCGTTACCGATGTGGATGCGGCTGTAGACGGTCGGTCCGCAGGCGTAGATGCCGACCTCCCGGTCGGGATCGAGCGAGACCAGCTCGCCGCTCAGCGTGTCCTTGATCCGCACCTGCCGCATCGGTGCGGATGCTAGGGCCTATTCCGTCAGGGGGCGTGGCCCTACAGAGGTCTAGAAGGTGCGGTAGCCGGAGCCCGAAGCGGCGGTCGCTTCGCGACGTTCCCAAGCCGGGGCCGTCTCGTCGGCGGCTGCCAGAACCTCGCGCCGGGCTCGCGAAGCACTCGCCTTGATCTCATCCTCGGCCGCCTGCCGCACGCGCTCCTCACGCTGCTCGGCCTGCAGGCGAATTCGCTCCGACTCGGCTTTCAGCGCCTCCTCGGCCCGCGTCCGCGCTATCTCGACCGCCTCGCCCTCGACCTTCTCGACCAGCTTGCGAACCCGCTCGTCGGCCTCGCGCCGCACGTCCACGGTGCCCTGCATGACGCGCTCCTCGATCTCCGCCTCGAGCCGCACCGCCAGCTCGTGCGACTCAGCGGCAGCAGCCTCGGCTTCGGCAGCGCGCTGCTCGGCAGCGGCGACCCGTTGGTCGGCCTCCAGCTTGAGCTGGTCGAGCGCCTCTTTCTGGCGCTGCTCGACCTCCTGCGTAGCGCTCTCGATCGCCTCAGCCAGTTTCTGCTCGGACTCTGCGCGGACCGAGCCCAGCTCGCGCGCCAGCGTTTCGCGGTCCGCCTGCGCACGCTGCTGCGCCTGCTCGAAGGCCTTCTCGGCTCGATCACGCGCCGCCTCTGCGCGCTTCGCCCGCGACTCCGCTTGCTTGCGCTTGTCGCGCTCCGTCGATACCCGTGCGCGACCCTCCTCACCGAGCTTGCGCAGGGTCGCCATCGCCCGCTCCTTGACCTCGGCGTGGACCTGATCGGCCCTCTCCTCAGCCTTGGCAACGCGCTCCTCGCTGACCCGCACCCACTCGAGCGCCTGGCTGGCAGTCTCGTGCAACTCCTCGGTGGCTGCGCCGACTGCTCTCAGATGCGCTGCGGAATCGCCCATGCAAGGGCAAACCTACTACGGGCAGCGGAGGGTCAAAACCGGCTGTCGCCGCCCAAATCCCGCAATTAGCGGCTTCGCTGCGCTAGGCCGACTTTTGCGCCTCGCGCTCGCGCAGCTCGCGCTTCAGCACCTTGCCGGTGGCATTGCGGGGCAGCTCCTCGAGAAACTCAATCTCGCGTGGCGCCTTGTAGGAGGCGAGGTTGGCCTTGATGTGCGCTCTGAGCTCTTCTTCGGAGACCTCGCCCCCGGCAGCGATGACGACAAACGCCTTCAGCCGCTGGCCGAACTCGTCGTCCTCGACCCCGATCACGGCAACCTCGACCACCGAGGCATGGTCGGCGAGCAGGTCCTCGACCTCGCGCGGGAAGACGTTCTCGCCACCGGAGACGATCATCTCGTCGTCGCGGCCGTCGATGAAGAGGCGGCCCTCGGCATCGATGTGGCCGACGTCGCCACTGCAGAGCAGTCCGTCAATCGCCTCCTTGCCACCGCCGCCCGTATAGCCCTCGAAGGACATCTCGTTGCCGACGAAGATGCGCCCCACCTCGCCCTGGGGGACCTGTTGGCCAGCCTCGTCGTAGAGCCGCACCGTCGTGCCGCGCGGCGGGCGCCCAGCGGTGCCCGGTGCAGCGCGCAGATCCTCGGGCGTGGCCACGGTCGCGTAGGCGACCTCGGTCGAGCCGTAGAGGTTGTAGACGTTGTCGCCGAAGCGGTCCATCCACTCGATCGCCAACTCGCCCGGCAGGGCCGAGCCCGAGACCGAGGTGATGCGCAATGAGGAAAGGTCGTAGGCGGCAAGCGTCTCCTCGGGCAGGCGCAGGATGCGCTGCAGCATGACCGGCACCACGCCGAGCACCTCGGTGCGGTGCTCCTGGACCGCGCGCAGCGTCTGCTCGGGGTCGAAGCGCCGGCGCAGCACCATCGTCGAGGCAGTGGGCAGGCTGACGACGAAGTGGAAGAACCCCCAGGAGTGGAAGAGGGGCGCGGCGATCATCATCCGCTCGCGGGCGTGGTAGGGGATCCTGTCGATCAGCGCCGCCATCGCCATCAACCCGTCGGGGCTGGAGCGCTGCGCCCCCTTTGGCGCGCCGGTCGTGCCCGAGGTGAGGATCACGAAACGCGGCTTGTCGGGTGGCGGCTTGTGGTTGGAGTCCTCGTTGGCGACGATCAGCGAGTCGAGCGTCTGCTCGGCGGGGTCTCCGTCGGTCCAGGCAATGATCCGCTCAATGCCCTCATCGACGCCGTCGAGCAAACCAGCGAACTCTTCGTCGTAGACCAGCGCTTTTGGGCCCTCGCGGCGCGTCACCTCGACCAGCTGTGGCCCGGCGAACATCGTGTTGAGGTAAAGCGCGCTGGCGCCGAGCTTGGCGGCGGCCAGGGTGGTCTCGATGAAGCCACGATGGTTGCGGCACATCACCCCGATGCCGTCGCCGGGGCCGATGCCCATGCCGGCGAAGGCGTGGGCGAGCGCGTTGGTGCGGCGCTGCACACGTTCGAAGCTGAGCGAGCCGCGCTCGTCGATCAGCATCGTCTCGTGTGGGTATTTGTGCGCCGCCGTAGCTACCCCGGTCGCCGGCGAGGCCCCCCAGCGCAGGAAGGTGGCTGCGACCTTGGCCGAGCGATCCGGACGGGACGGGCCGAGGATGCCGGCCTCGCGCAGCACTCGCGCCTCGAAGGCCAGGTCAGAGGCCGACTGGCGGATGCCCGACGCTATGGAGCCGATCGTTGCCATGCGGATCGGGAAGCCTAGTCGCTATCCACCGAAGCCACCGCTATGCAGGCGATTCCCTCGCCACGGCCGATCCAGCCCATGCCCTCGTTGGTCGTTGCCTTGACGCTCACCCGGGCTGAGGTCACCTCGGCCAGGTTGCGCTCCATCTCCGCTCGCAGCGGCCCGATGCGCGGCTGCTCGCAGATCAGGGTCGCGTCGATGTTGACGATTCGCCCAGCAACGGTGCCAACCACGGTGCTCAGCAGGTCAATCGAGTCGGCATCTCGCCAGCGCTCCTCATCGTCGGGGAAGAGCGCGCCAATGTCACCGCTGCCGGCGGCGCCGAGCAGGGCGTCGATCACGGCATGGGTGAGCACATCGGCGTCGGAGTGCCCGTCGAGGCCCAGCTCGTGCTCGACCTCGACCCCACCGAGGATCAGCTTGCGGCCCGCGGCGAAGCGGTGGCTGTCGTAGCCGATTCCGACGCTCATCGAGCCTCATCCTCGCGCACCGCGGCACCCAGTGGCTCCAATCGGCATTCGCGTCGCTCGAACACGCAGATCTCCCCCACCCCCAGGTCGCCGAGGCACTCGACCGCCTCTGCGTAGGCAAAACCAACTTGCTCGGGCAGATGCGCATCCGAGGAAAGCGCAAACGGGGCGCCGGCCTCGACACACATCTCGGCGAAGGCGACGGCCGGGTAGAGCTCGCCGACGGGCTTGCGCAACCCCGCGGTGGAGAGCTCCACTGCGATACCGCTCTCGGCGATCGCTTCTACCGCTGGCTCGTAGTAGAAGCGCGGATCGCGCTCGGGCATTGGCCGTGCGCCCCCCCAGACCTTGACCAAATCCGGGTGGGCGAGGATGTCGAAGAGCCCGGTGCGGACGCACTCAGTCAGAGCCTCGAAGTAGCGGCGCCAGACCTCGTCGGGGTCACCGCTGCGCTCCCAGACGTCCCAGCCCTCGTGATCGACCGCCTGCTCCCCGACGAAGTGCACCGCGCCGACCACGTAGTCGAAGTCGCGCGCCTCCAGCAACGTGGCGGTGCGGTCTTCGGCGCCGGGTACGAAATCGCACTCGACCCCAAGCCGCAACGGCGTGCTGCGCACGAACTCGCAGTAAGCATCGAGGTCGTCGCGCGCCTCTTCCTCCCAGAACGGATGCCGCCAGAGGTCGAGGGCCTGGGTGAAGCGGTAGACGTGCTCAGAGACGCCGAGCTCCTCGATCCCCGCCTCGCGAGCGGCAGCCAAGTAGCGCTCGACGTTCTCGCTCGTGAAGTAGCGCTCGGGCGGCGTGTCGGGCTCGTCGGGACGCAGGTGCAGGTGGTAGTCGGTCAGCATCGGCACGCGAGACTAGGCGACTCGGGTCGCGGATACGCTGCGGCCGTGGTCCACCTACGGATCGTGACGCCAGCAGACCGCTGCCAGCAGGTTCTCGACCTGCTCGAAGCTGCCCCCTCAGCCTCCAACCTGGTCTACCTCCCAGGGGCCGCCCGTCAGCCACGCGGCGACGTGGTGCTCTGCGACATCGCCCGCGAGGAAGCCAGCGTGCTGATCGAGGATCTCAAGGAGCTGGGCATTGCCCGCGACGGCTCGATCGCTCTCGAGCAGATCGACTCGCAGCTCTCCAAAGCGGCCGATCGCGCCGAGCGGGCGGCGCGCGGTGCGACTTCCGACGCCGTCGTCTGGGAGGAGGTCGAGGCGCGCACCTCCGAGACCACCGAGCTGAGCGGCACCTTCCTCGCCTTCATGGCCCTCGCCTGCCTGATTGCCGCGGTCGGCATCTTCACTGGCTCGCCGATCCTGATCGTCGGCGCGATGGTTGTCGGCCCGGAGTTCGGGCCGCTGGCCGGGCTCTGCGTGGCCGCCGTCGAGCGCCGCCGAGGCGTCGCCCTGCGCTCGCTGACCGCGCTCGCCGTCGGCTTTCCGGTGGGCATCACGGCCGCCTTCCTCTTCACCCTGTTCTGTGTGGCGACAGGGCTCGTCGCGGCCGACTTCAGATCGGTCGACAATCCCCTGACCCGCTTCATCGCCGAGCCCGAAGCGTTCTCTTTCATCGTCGCTGCCTTTGCCGGCGCCGCCGGCGTGCTCTCGCTTACCTCAGCTAAGTCAGGCGCCCTCGTCGGCGTCTTGATCTCGGTGACGACGATCCCCGCGGCGGCCAACATCGGCGTCGCTGCGGCGCTCGGCAACTGGAGCGACTGGCGCGGTGCAATGGCTCAGCTCAGCCTCAACCTGATCGCCATCGTGCTCGCCGGCGTCGCCACCCTCGCGTTCCAGCGCCGCCTCTTCACCCGCCGCCGGGAGCGGCACCTGCGCGATCAGCGAGCAGCAACTCAGCCAGGCGCAGATCGAGCGGCGTAGTCACCTTCAGGTTCTCGGCCGGGGAGGGATGGATCAGCACCCGGCCCCTCGCCGCCTCGACCAGCGAGGCCTCGTCGGTGGCCGCCGCCGCGTCCTCGGCGCCTTCCAGCGCCGCGCGCAGCGCCTCGACCCGGAACACCTGCGGCGTCTGCGCCGCCCAAAGGCAACTGCGATCGAGCGTCTGCTCGATGAGGAGTCCTGCATTTGGCACGTTCTCGGTGCCCGATGCAGCACTCGTCGCCTGCTTGATCGTGTCGGTGAGTGGGGTGGCGGCGATGGCGCCGGATGCGTCGGCGTCGGTCTTGAGGGTCGCGATTACCTCCTCGACCAGCTCAGCGGTGACCAGCGGCCGGGCCGCGTCATGGATCGCGACCAGCTCCGTGCCGACCGCCTGCAGGGCGTTGGACACTGACTGAGACCGGGTCGCACCGCCGTCAAGGACTTCGACGTCGTTGTCACCCAGGTCGTGAGCATGTCCCGGCGGGCAAGCGACGACGATCGCGCCCACCGACGGTGCATCCCGAAAGGCCGCCACAGACCACTCGACCAGCGGTCGGCCGGCGAGCGGCACGAAGGCCTTCGGGCCGCCAGCTCCGAGTCGCTCCCCGGAGCCGGCGGCCGCGATGACCGCGGTGACGCTGCTGGAGCTAGGCGGTCGCCGTGGCGGCGAAGCGCTCCTCCAACAAGCCGTCGAGGTATTCCTCCGCGCCCTCCTCGTCTTTGTCGAGCGCGTACATGAACTCCGAGGCGAGGATCTTCTTCGCCCGCGTGTACATCTGCTTCTCGCCGGTGGAGAGGCCCTTTTCCATCTCGCGGATGGCGAGGTTGCGGACGACCTCGGCCAACTCGAAGACGTCGCCGGTCTTGATCTTCTCGCGGTTGTACTTAAAGCGCCGGTTCCAGTTCTTCGGCATATCTGACACGTCATCGGTGAGGACGTCGGTCACCTTCTTGATTTCTTCCTCATCGATCACCCGCCGAAGACCGGCAACGCCAGCGTTCTCGCAAGGAACCATCACCGTCAGCTCGTTGTGGAGGATCTTGATCGTGAGGTATTCACGCTCCTCCCCCATCAGCTCACGAGACTCCTTCTTCAGCACGAGGCCAGCACCGTGATGTGGGTAGACGACCTTGTCCCCCTCCTCGAAGTCGCAGACATAAGGGACGTCCGCTTCGAAGTCCACCTCCATGGCCTCCTCTGCAACTAGCTCAGAAATCGGGTGCTCCTTTCTCTCGTCGACGGCGTCGATCGCCGTTCAGCTATGTAGGTACCTGTCAACCAGATCGACCTCCTGGAGCCTGCGCAGGGCCTCACGGATGTCCTTGGCCCTGGTGGACCCAACTCCGTCTACGGCCTCGAGGTCGGCGTCGGAGGCAGCGAGGACCTCCTCCAGCCCACCCAGCTCGTGGATGATCTTCTGGACGACAAGTTTTGGGATGCGCGGCACGCGGCCGAGCACGCGGTAGCCGCGCGGGGCCACCGGGAAGTCGAGCGTGTTGAGCTTGCGGTCGTAGCCGAGCAGCTCGGCCAGCCGACCGAAGTCGAGCACGTCCTCGTGCGGCATGCGGGCCAGCGACTGCAGGACCGAGGCGAGGTTCCCCTCGGAGTCCTCGACGCTGTAGTCGCGGATCAAGGCGGTCTTGTCGGCGGCGACG
The DNA here is from genome assembly GCA_963715455.1 of uncultured Solirubrobacterales bacterium. GTDB lineage: Bacteria > Actinomycetota > Thermoleophilia > Solirubrobacterales > 70-9 > VRUE01. Next base: position 2,424,749 of record OY970245.1, read on the forward strand.
CCGACCATCGTCTCCTCGAGTTGCATCTCGATCAGGCGGCCCTCGGTGCCGAGCTCGACGATGTAGCGCTCGACCTCGACCGCCATGCGCGTCACCAGCTCAGCTCGCTGCAGCACGGCGAGCGCGTCGTAGAGCACGCCGCCGCCCTCGAACTCGAGCACGGTGAGTCGGGTCGAGACCTGGTCGAGCCGGGCGCGGTACTTGTCGAGCGTCGCCAGGCCCTGGTTGGCCTTGGCCAGCACTGCGGGGATGTCCTGGAGGATGTACTTGGTCCCCTCGACATAGAGCGAGACGACGTCGCGCCGCTGCGAGATCGCGATGACCAGGGCATCGGTCTGTTTGGAGACGCGCTCGGCGGTACGGTGGCGGGTGCCGGTCTCCGAGGAGAGGATCGTCGGGTCGGGCATCAGCTGCACGTTGGCCCAAGCAATCGTCGTCGCCTCGGCGTTGAGCACGATCGCCCCGTCCATCTTTGCCACTTGGTAGAGCATCGCCGGCGTGTAGTCGATGTCGAGCTTGATCCCGCCGGAGAGCAGGTGGGAAATGTCGCTCGGATCGCCGACGACGATCAGGCCACCCGTGCGCGAGTGGACGATGTTGTCGAGGCCCTCACGCAGGGCACCACCCGGCGCGACGACATCCAGAGCCCTCAGTAGTCGGGGATCTTGGCGTTCGGACAACTCGTGAAGCTCATCCCCAGGCAGCGCTGACATCACTGTCTAGGATGCCAAAAACCGCTTTGGAATGCGGTGTGACTAATCCCCAGTGGACAGGTCGGAATGGACACTGTCAAGGAAACCGCTCACTTATAGATGGAATCTGCGGTGGTGAGTGTGGTGCTGGAGCGCCCGTGGCTGCGGCTTGCCGGCGACGTTGGGATCTGGCCCGGGACTGGCCGGATCGCGGACGAAGGCCCAGGTGAGAGCCGTGCCGATTGCGCAGAGAGCCACCGAGACCCAGGTCGAGCCAGCGATCGAGGCGGTGAACGAGTCACCACTTGCCTGCAGGGCGTGGAAGGCGGCGCCGGTCGCCGCCAGGGCCAGGGAGCCGGCGACGATGCGGTCCATGGCCAGCACCCCGGAGGCGATCCCCACCTTCTCGGCCGGCATCGCCGCCATCGCCGCGGTTGACATCGGCGCGTAGACGAGGCCGATGGCGATTCCGAAGAGCAGGTAGCCAACAAGCAGCATGGTGTAGGGGCTATCGGGGGCGATCTGGGTGAGCACGATCAGGCCGGCGGTGCCGCAGACCATGCCGGCGGTCATCAGGCCGCGGGCGCCGAAGCGCCCGATCAGACGACCGGAGAAAGGGCGAGATGAAGACCATCGGCGCGGTCACCGGCAGAATCAGCAACCCACTGAGGATCGCCGAGTGCCCGCGCGCGTCCTGCAGGTACTGGGGCTGGAAGAACATCACCGCCCAGTAGGAGCCGACGACGGCAAAGGCGGCGGCGCTGGCGCCGAAGTACGGGCCGTTGCGAAACAACTCGAGTTCGACGATCGGGTTGCGCGCGCGGCGCTCGATCCAGGCGAAGAGCGCCAGGGCGAGGAGGCCGGCGACGGCGAGCGCCGCGGTCAGCTCTGCCGCCCAGACCCGCGACTGGACGAGGGCGAGGACGACAGCCCCCAGGCCGGCCGTCAGGGCCAGCAGACCAGGCAGATCGATACGTGCCCCAGCGCCGGGATCGCGTGACTCGGGCGCCGCCCAAACGGTAATCGCGATGCCGGCGACGATGACCGGCAGGTTCACCCAAAAGATCAGCCGCCAGTCGAGCTCGACCAACGCCCCGCCAAGCAATGGCCCGATCGCCAGCGCGATCGCCGAGACCGCCGCCCAGATGCCCAGCGCCCGCGGCTGCTCCGCGGCCGGGAAGGCATTGCAGACGATCGCCAGCGAGAGCGAGAGCACCGGTGCGGCGCCGACGCCCTGCAGCACACGACCGGCGATCAGCATCTCGGGGCTCTGGGCAGCGCCAGAGAGCACCGAGCCGACGCCGAAGATCGCCATGCCGATCAGGAAGGCCCGCTTGCGGCCGAGCATGTCGCCCAACCGCCCAGCGGTTACCACCAGCACGGCGATGGTCAACAGGTAGCCATTCATCACCCACTGCAGCGCCGCGGCGCTGGCGCCCAGCTCCTTGCGGATCGAGGTCAGCGCCAGAGCAACCACGGTCGAGTCGAGCATCAAGATGAAAAGACCCGCGCAAGCCCCGATCAGCGTCCACCACTTGCGCGTCACGCGCGGCAGCCTACGAGGTGACGAGGTCGCGAGCCGGGTCGATGCCCCAGCGCTCGCCAACCGCAGCGAGCTCGTCGCTGAGGCCCCAGCGATCGGGACGCTCCTCGCCCTCGTGCTGGGGATTGGCGCCCTTGAGCGTCATGCAGCCGGTGTTGTCGCCGATCGCGCCGATCGCGGCGATGTCCTCCGCGCTCAGGCCCTGGTCGACCGGCAGGGCGGCCAGGTCGGCGCGCTTCTCCTCGATCGAGGGTGCGCCGGGGTAGGCCTCCTGGATCAGGGTCGGCACGACGCACTCGATCGCCGGGTGGGCCAGGTTCCACTGAGAGGCGAGCTGGATCGGGGTCAGGCCGGCTCGCTCGCCATAGGGCAGCACCCGCTCCAGCTTCTCCAGCCCCGCCTCGATCCAGCCGGCGGGCCGGAAGGCGCGGTGATCCCCTTTGGCCAACTCCATGCCAGGATGCAGGTCGCCCCAGAAGAGACCGCCGTAGTCGACCACGCGGGTGATCACTTTGACCCCCTGGCGCTCGGCCGCCCCGAGGCAGAGCTCGCCAGGCCAGGGCTCAAAGGGATTGAGGATGATCATCGCCCAGTCGATGCGCTCACCGAAGCGCTCCAGACAGGCGATCAGGTCGAGGGTGAAGCCGTTGGCCGGACCGGGCGCGACGCCGATCTGGGCCGTCAAACCGGCCTCGCGCAGCGCCGCCATCCCCTCCCAGACAGCCTCGCTCGTGTAGCCGACGCGGTCCGGGTTGTGCAGCAACAGCAGGTCGAAAGCATCGACACCGAGCCGCTCGAGGCTGCGCTCGGTCGCCATGCGCAGGTAGTCCGCGTACTCGTCCGCGCCGCGCAGACGCGGATCGGTGAAGCGCGGAAAGCCACGCGGCCCGTCGCGCTCTCCCTCATAGAAGTCGTGGCCGACGGCGCCAACCAAGCAGTACTCGCTGCGTTTAACTCCAGTTAGCGCCCGTCCCAGCAGGGCATCTGCCTCACCCTGGCCATAGGTGTCAGCCGTGAGCAGCGTCTCGATCCCGCCGCCCGGGCGCAGCAGCCGCTCTAGCCGCTCCTCATCAACCGTTTCGCCGAAGTGCAGAAAACACCCGCCACTCCAGGTCCCTATCGCCGTGCGGCCCGGTTCGCGCACTGGAGGGGCTTGTCAGGCGTCGCCGTCGGTGCTGGGCTGCTCGCCGCTCGGCTCAGGCTGCGGCTCGCCGCTCTCCTCGCCTTCGCCCTGCTTGGCGCCGACACCGACCTTCTCGGGCTCGGGCTTGGACTTCTTCGGGCGCGGCTTGCGCGGCTTGACGATCTTCAGGCTGAGCGGCCGGTCGTCCTCGTCGCCGGACTCGTCGCGCTCGACCATCACGGTCGAGCCGGGCGTCATCTCGCCCTGGCGCAGGACTTCGTCGGCGAGCGGGTCCTCGATGTAGCGCTGGATCGCACGGCGCAGCGGCCGGGCGCCCATCGAGGGGTCCCAGCCTTTCTCGACCAGCAGGTCCTTGGCGGCGTCGCTGAGCTCCAGTTGCAGCTCGTGCTCGGCCACCTGGACGCGGACGCGGTTGATCATCAGGTCGATGATCTCCTTGACCTCTTCCTTGGCCAGCTTGTGGAAGACGATCACCTCGTCGATCCGGTTGAGGAACTCGGGCCGGAAGACTTTCTTCAGGTCGCTCATGATGCGGTTCTTCATGTCGTCGTAGGACATGCCGGTCTCGTCGGAGACGGTGAAGCCGATCGAGGTGTTCTTGGCGATCTCCGAGGCGCCGATGTTCGAGGTCATGATCACGATCGCATTGCGGAAGTCGACCGTGCGGCCCTGCGAGTCGGTGAGGCGGCCGTCCTCGAGGATCTGCAGGAGGATGTTGAAGACGTCGGGGTGGGCCTTCTCGATCTCGTCGAGCAGCAGCACCGAGTAGGGCTTGCGCCGCACGGCCTCGGTCAGCTGACCGCCCTCGTCATAGCCGATGTAACCGGGGGGCGAGCCGACCAGACGGCTGACCGCGTGCTTCTCCATGTACTCGGACATGTCGATGCGGATCAGCGATTCCTCGTCACCGAAGAGGAACTCGGACAGGGTGCGGGCGAGCTCGGTCTTACCGACCCCGGAGGGGCCGAGGAAGATGAACGAGCCGGCCGGGCGCTTGGGGTCCTTGATGCCGGCGCGCGAGCGGCGGATCGCCTTGGAGACGGCGGTGATCGCCACCTCCTGGCCGATCACCCGCTTGTGCAGCTCCTCCTCCATGCGGATCAGCTTCTTGGTCTCGGCCTCAGTCAGTTTGAAGACCGGGATCCCGGTCCACATCGAGACGATGTCGGCGATCTCTTCCTCGCCGACGTCGGGCCGCTCACCGTTCTCGCCCTCCGCCCACTCGTCCTCGAGCTGGCGCTTGCGGGTCGTCAGCTGACGCTCTGTGTCGCGCAGGTTCGCCGCCTTCTCGAACTCCTGCGCTTCGATCGCCGCCTCCTTGTCACGCCGCGTGGTCTCGATTTCCTCCTCGAGGTCACGGTAGACGGGCGGTGCACTCATCGACTTGATCCGCATGCGAGAGGCGGCCTCGTCGATCAGGTCGATCGCCTTGTCGGGCAGGAAGCGGTCGGAGATGTAGCGGTCGGCCAGCTCGGCGGCTGCTTCCAGCGCATCATTGGTGATGTTGACGCGGTGGTGCTGCTCGTAGCGCTCGCGCAGGCCTTCGAGGATCTTCACCGTGTCCTCGACCGAGGGCTGGTCGACTTTGATCTGGGCGAAGCGCCGCTCCAGCGCCGAGTCGCGCTCCAGGTACTTGCGGTACTCGTCGAGCGTCGTCGCGCCAATCGTCTGCAGCTCCCCGCGGGCAAGCGCCGGCTTGAGGATTGAGGCGGCGTCGATCGCGCCCTCGGCGGCGCCGGCGCCGACCAGGTTGTGCAGCTCGTCGATGAAGAGGATGATGTCGCCGCGCTGGGTGATCTCCTTCATCACCTTCTTGAGGCGCTCCTCGAACTCACCGCGGTACTTCGAGCCGGCCACCAGGGCAGCCAGGTCGAGCGTGTAGATCTGCTTGTTCTTGAGCAGCTCGGGAACCTCGCCCTTGTTGATGCGGGCGGCGAGGCCCTCGACCACGGCGGTCTTGCCGACACCGGGCTCGCCGAGCAGCACCGGGTTGTTCTTGGTGCGGCGCGAGAGGATCTGCATGATCCGCTCGATCTCGGTCTCGCGGCCGATCACCGGGTCGAGCTTGCCCTCCTCGGCCAGCTTGGTCAGGTTGCGACCGAACTGGTCAAGCAGCTTCGAGGACTTCTTACCCTCACCCGAGCCAGCACCGGCGCCGGCGCCCTGGCGGCGACCGCCGGGCCCCGACAGCATGCGGATCACCTCGTTGCGGATCTTGTCCGAGTCGGCGTCGAAGTCGAGCAGGATGCGAGCGGCGACGCCCTCGTTCTCACGCACCAGACCGAGCAGAATGTGCTCGGTGCCGATGTAGTTGTGGCCGAGCGAGAGCGCCTCGCGCAGCGCCAGCTCGAGCACCTTCTTGGCGCGCGGCGTGAAGGGGATCTGGCCGGAGGTGACCTCCTCGCCAGAGCCAACGATGCGCACCACCTGCGAGCGGACACGCTCGGTGGTGATGTCGAGCGACTCGAGGACGCGAGCCGCGAGGCCCTCCTCCTCACGCAGCAGGCCAAGCAGGATGTGCTCGGTGCCGATGTAGTTGTGCTTCAGCGTGCGCGCCTCTTCCTGGGCCAGGACGACTACTTGACGGGCTCGCTCTGTGAATCGCTCGAACAAAAAGCCTCTCTATCTACCCAACGCGGCTAGACGGGGTAAGTATCGGAAGACGCCCTTCGGTCATCGGGAGGCGCCCATGTGCCTTTAAACGATACCGAGAGCGCCCAACTGGCCCAGCGCCGCAAATATTCGCTCAGAGCGAGCTTTTCGGCCGCTCAGGAGCGCATCGCCGGGTAGAGCACGACCTCGCGCACGCTCTTTGCCCCGCTGAGCAGCATCACCAGGCGGTCGACGCCGAGACCCACCCCGCCGGTCGGCGGCATTCCCTGTTCAAGCGCCGCGACAAAATCCTCGTCGTAGGGCTGGGCCTCTTCGTCGCCACGCTGTAGCTCTACCGCCTGCTGCTCAAAGCGGCGGCGCTGCTCGTCGGGATCGTTGAGCTCGCTGAAACCGTTGGCGATCTCCATGCCGCCGGCGAAGGCCTCGAAGCGCTCAACCAGGCCCTCCTCGGAACGGTGCGACTTGGCGAAAGGCGAGAGCTCCACCGGATAGTCGAGCACGAAGGTGGGCTGGATCAACTGCGGCTCGACCGACTTGGAGAGCAGGCCGTCGACCAGCTTGCCCCAGCCCTCCTGGGGGTCGGGCTCGACCCCCATCGCCGTGGCGAGTGCCTCCCGAGTGGGGTGCTGGGCGATGTCGACCCCACTGCGCTCGCGGATCGCCTCACGCAGGGTCACGCGCCTCCAAGGCGGGGCGAAGTCGATCTCCACCTCGCCGCGCTGGACCTTCGTCGTGCCCAGCACCCGCTCGGCCACCTCGGCGACCATCGTCTCCAGGCGCTGCGCTGTTGCCGTGTAGTCAGAGCAGGCCTCGTACCACTCGAGCATCGTGAACTCAGGGTTGTGCTTGTGCGAGATGCCCTCGTTGCGGAAGTCCTTGCCCAGCTCGTAGACCCGGTCGATGCCACCGACAACGAGCCGCTTCAGATAGAGCTCGGTGGCGATGCGCAGGTAGAAGTCGCGGTCGAGGGCGTTGTGGTGGGTAGTGAAGGGCCGTGCCAGAGCGCCGCCGTAGAGCGGCTGCAGCACCGGCGTCTCGACCTCGACGAAGCCGCGCTCGTCGAGCCAGCGGCGCAGCTCGCTCACCGTGCGGGCGCGCAGAGCGAAGAGCCGGCGGCTCTCCTCGTTGGCAATCAGGTCGAGCTCGCGTTTGCGGTAGCGGGTCTCGACATCCTCGAGGCCGTGGAACTTGTCGGGTGGCGGCCGCAAGCTCTTGGCGAGCAGCTTCCAACGGTCGATCGCCAGCGAGAGCTCCCCGCCGCGCCGCGTCGCTAGGGCAGTGCCCTCGACGCCGACGATGTCGCCGAGGTCGAGCTCGACCAGCATGCGGTAAGCCTCCTCGCCAAGCAGGTCCTCGCGGGCATGCAGCTGGATCTGGCCGCTGCCGTCGCGCAGGTCGAGGAAACAGGCCTTGCCGTGGCCGCGGCGACCGACAAGCCGCCCGGCGACCCGGTGGCGAGAGTCCGTCTCGATGCCCGGCGCCAGCCCCTCGTGCGCGACGCGCACCTCAGCGATCTCCTCACGCTCGAAGAGCTCAGGGGGAAACGGGTCGATGCCCGCCTCGCGAATCCGCTCCAACTTGTCACGGCGGTCGCGCAGGACGTCGGAGAGATCCTGTTTCTCGGCCTCGCTCATCGCGGGCCTGACCCTATCGGCAGCTAAGCCGTCTCGATCTTGGTGATCTTGAGTTTCTTCTTCGGCCCGCGCGGGACCTCGACCGTGACGATGTCGTTGCGTTTGTGGCCGATCAGGGCTTTGCCGATCGGCGACTCGTTGGAGAGCTTGTGCTCCAGCGGATCGGCCTCGGTCGAGCCGACGATCTGGAACTTCTGCGAGTCGCCCGTCTTCTGGTCCTTGACGTGAACGATCGAGCCGAACTGCACCTCGTCGGTGCCGAGGCCCTTCTCGTCGATCACCGTCGCCCGCCGCAGCCGCTCCTCGAGCTGGGCGATGCGCTGCTCGAGCAGCGCCTGCTCGTTCTTGGCGTCGTCGTACTCGGCGTTCTCGGAGATGTCGCCGAACTCACGCGCCTCCTTGATCCGCTCGGCAACCTCGCGCCGCTTGACGGTCGACAGGTGATCGATCTCCTCCTTGAGCTTCTCCATACCCTCGGGAGTGATTACGGACTGGCGGCTCACTTGTCCTGACCTCGCTTTGCTGGGTTGAGACGGCGGAAAACGGCTTTTAGAGCTAAAAAACGCCCAGGTGCGGCGGTGACTTCCTCACCACACCAGGGCCGTAAGTCGCGGGATTATAGCGAGGGAGTCAGAGTGCCCAAATCGGCGATCAGGCGGCGGGCGCGAGGCAGGTCAGCGCTGCGCTGCAGCTCGTCAGCAAGCTCCGGCGAAGCGCCCAGCGGCTCCATGTACCAGGGGTAGAACTTGCGCAGGTAACGGCTTGCCCGCTCGGTCCCCAGGTGCTCCTCGGCGCGGTCAATCACCCAGAGCAGCTCGGCCACAACCTCGGACCGCTCAGGCGGCTTGCTACGCACCCCGGTCAGCTCCTCAAAGAGCCAGGGGTTGCCAAACGAGCCGCGGGCGATCATCACCGCGGCGGCGCCTGACTCGGCGTAGGCGGCGTGCGCGGCCGCGGCGCTCTTCAGGCCGCCGGAGACGATCACCGGCACCTCGATGCGCTCGACCAGCTCGCGGGTAAGAGCGTAGTCGGGCTGGCCTTTGTGGCCGGCTGTCGCCGCGCGCGGGTGGAAGCCGATCGCCGCCACCCCGGCCTCCTCGGCGAGGCGCACGGCGAGCTCGAAGCCGGAACGGTCGCCGGCGGCGATCCCAGAGCGCAGCTTGACGGTCACTGGCCGGCCGCTGCCCTCGATCGCCCCGCGCGCCAAGGCAAGAGCCAGCTCGTGGTCGCGCAGCAGCTCGACGCCGGCGCCGGTCTTACGTACCTTGCGCACCGGGCAGCCCATGTTGATGTCGATCAGGTCGGCGCCGGCTTCGGCGGCGATCGTCGCGGCGGAGCGCATCACCTCGGCGTCGTGGCCGAAGAGCTGGATCGAGACCGGGTGCTCCTCGGGGTGGATGCGCATCAGCTCGCGCAGGGTGCGCTCGTTGCGGTGGTGCAGGCCGAAGCTGGAGACCATCTCCGAGACGGCCAGGCCGGCCCCGTGCCGCTTGGCCTGCAGACGCACGAACCAGTTGCCGATCCCCGCCAGCGGGGCCAGCAGGACTCTGTTGGGGATCTCGACGTTGCCGATCCGGAAGGGATCAGTCAGCGGGGGCTGTGGAGGTGTTTCGCTCATGGATCAATCGCAGCCCCTTGAGAGTAAGGAGGTCGTCGACTTCATCGATTGTTTCCGTGAAGGGGACGACGGTGGAGGCGTAGCCACCGGTGGCGAGCACTCGCGGATTCGGCAACTCCTCTTCGATCCGGCGCACAATGCCGTCGATCAACCCGGCGAAGCCAAATATGAAGCCGGAGTGGATCGCCGCCCGGGTTGATCGGCCGATGGCTTCCCGCGGCTCTTCGAGATCGATTCTGGTGATCCGAGCCGCCCGTTCGATCAAGGCGCTGAGCGAGGGTGCGAGGCCGGGGCCGATCGCGCCGCCGAGGTACTCGCCATCGGCGGAGACCGCGTCGATGTTGATGCCGGTGCCGAAGTCGACCGAAACGCAAGCCTCGCCGAAGCGCTCATAGGCGGCGATCGCGTTGACGAGGCGGTCGGCGCCCACCTCGAGTGGATTGTCGATCCGGATCGGCATCCCGGTCTTGATGCCGGGACCGATCGTCAGGCAATCCGCGTTCAGATACCGCCGCGCCATCTCCTCGAATTGACTCCCGAGCGGCGGCACCACGGAGGAGACGCAGAGGGCGTCCACTTCGCCGAATGGCATCTCGCAGAGCGAGAAGAAGCCGGCGATCCGCTCCGCCAGCTCGTCGCCGGTCGCCCCCGAGCGAGTCTGAAAGCGCCAGTGCTCGACCAGGCTCTCGCCGTCGAAGGCGCCCAGGTGGGTTTGGGTATTGCCGACGTCGACCGCGAGGAGCACGACGCGATTATCCCTGAACAAATGACGGCTGCTCTGCTCCCGTGAGGCCAGAAGAGTCAGAGATGGACTGGCCTCACTCCCGCGTCCGCTGCCGTCTGGGTAGGATCGCCGCGGTGAACGTGCGGCTCTACACGATCCCGGGCTCGCATCCGGGGGTGGCGGTTCAGCTGATGCTGGCCCAGAAGGGAATCCCCTTCAAGCGCACCGATCTCTTCCCGGTCGTCTCGCGGGCAGTGGTCCGCGGCCTGGGCTTCCCAGGACCGACCGTGCCGGCGCTCAAGCTCGACGGCCGCAAGCTGCAAGGCTCGCGCACGATCTCGCAGGAGCTTGACCGGCTGCGCCCTGAGCCACCCCTCTTCCCCGCCGACGTCGAGCAGCGCGCCAAAGTGGAGGAGGCAGAGCGTTTCGGTGACGAGGAGCTGCAGCACCCGATCCGCCAGGCGATCTGGTGGGCGTTCCGCCGTAACAAGGCGCCACTGCGCAGCTACTCGGAGGGCGCAAAGCTGGGCATCCCCGTAGGCCTGGCGGTGAAGACCGCAGGACCGATCCTGGCGATGGAGGTACGCATCCACGACGCAAAGGACGAGCAGGTCCGCGCTGGCCTCGCCAAGCTGGGGCCGATGCTCGACCAAGTCGACGAGTGGATCGCCACCGGGGTGCTCGGCGGGGAGCAGCTCAACGCCGCCGACTTCCAGATCGCACCGAGCATCCGGCTGGCGATGACCTTCCAGGACCTGCGCCCGCTGATCGAGGATCGTCCCGCCGGCAAGCTCGCCGTCCGCGTACAGCCCGAGATTGCGGGTGACTTCCCACCAGTCTTCCCGCCCGCCTGGATGCAGCCGCTACGCGGCGTCACCACACCCGCCTGATCGGTGATTGAAGCCTTACCGGGGCTATGACCCCTTAAGGCTTCAACGAATCGCCGGAAGTACGTTCGACCCGCTGGCCAGGGCCGAGAGCCGCAAGGGTGGCGGAAAGCACGGTGCCGTCGGGCAGGGTCAGCTCGGGGTCCAGCTCCAGAAGCGGGGCGAGGACGAAGCGGCGACTGGTCACCTCGGGGTGCGGCAGGGTGAGCCGCTCGGTGCGCAGCTCGAGGTTGCCGAGCAGCAGCAGGTCGACGTCGAGCGGGCGTGGGCTGTGGCGCGGGGCGTCGAGGCTACGACCGCGCTCGACCTCGACTTCCTTGCAGACGTCGAGCAGCGCCTCCGGCCCCAGCTCGGTGCGGATGCGGATCGCGGCATTGAGGAAGTCGGGCTGGTCGAGCACCTCACCAACCGGCTCCGTCTCATAGGTCGAGGAGACGGCCTCCACCTCGACACCGCGCTCGCGCAGCAACTGGATCGCCGCCCGCAGGTGCGCCTCGCGCTCGCCGACGTTGGAGCCGAGACCAAGGTAGCCGGTCCGCACCGCGGCTATGCCTCTTCCGCCTCGTCCTCGTCGTGCTCTTCGGCGAGGCGTTCTTGGGAGACCTCGACCGCGACCTCCTGGATCGCCAGAGGCAAGGGTGGCTCGGGCTTGGCGGCCCGTACACGGACCGAATCGCAGCCGTAGCGCTCCATCAGTCGCTCCCCGACCACCTGAGCGAGGCGCTCTAGCGTGCGGTAGCTGCGCTCGGTGGCAGCCAGGGCGACGATGTCACAAACCTCGGCGTAGTCGACTGTGTCCTCGATACGGTCGGTAAGCACCGCGTCGCAGTCGGGCACGTCGAAGGAGACGTCGAACTCGAGCCGTTGCCCCACCTCCTGCTCGGCGTCGCTAACCCCGTGGTGGGTGTAAATCGAGAGCCCGCGCAGCTCAACCTCGACGCTCGATTCCATGCCGTTGTCATGAGCCTCCATGGCTGCAACCTACCCGCTGTGCGCACTCTCGCCCGTGGCGACGGACCGAGTGATTAGGATGCGCCCGCATGATGGAGAAGACATGAGCATGCGAGCCCGCTGGCGCCGGCTTGGCTATCCCGGCAAGGTGAACGTCATCGCGGCGCTCGCCGCGTTGCTCGTTTTCTGCGGGGCCAGCGTCGCCCTGCTCTCCCAGTCCATACCCGAGAAGCGCGACGGCAAGGTGCCGGGCGAAACGATCCGCACAACCACGCGAATGATCGAGGTGGGCGCAGATCCGGAAGGCGAAACGGACAAGCGAACCCGCAACGAGGTCATCGAAGAAAAGGAACCGGTCGAGAACGTCAGCGAATCGCTCTTCAGCCGCGCCCTCGACAACTCGGCCGGCGTGATCATCTTCCGCTTCGGCCTCGCCCTGCTCGCCGCCTTCATCTTCGGCCTCGTCGTGCAGCGCGTATTGCTGGGCAGGTACGGCCTGCGACCTAGGGCCTGACCTAGAGCGACGCGGCTTTGAGCCGCTAGGTGAGCGCTGCCGCGGTGACCCGCAGCGCCTGCGCCATCTCGGAGACGTCGTGGACGCGCAACACATCGGCTCCCCCGGCTGCAGCCAGCACCGATGAGGCGATCGTGCCACCCAGCCGATCGCTGACCCCAGACCCATCGATCTTGCCTATGAAGCTCTTCCTAGAGGTGCCGACCACCAGCGGCCGGCCCAGCTCGCGCAGCTCCCCCAAGCGCCGCAGCAGCTCCAGATTGTGCTCCAGCGTCTTGCCGAACCCGATCCCCGGATCGAGCCAGATCCGTTGCTCGTCGACGCCGGCAGCAACAGCCGCCTCGACGCGTTCCGCCAGGTAACGCTTGACGTCGTCGACGACGTCCTCGTAAGTCGGGTCGTCCTGCATCGTGCGGGGGTTGCCGGGCATGTGCATCAGCACGACCCCAACCTGGCGATCGGCGCAGAGGCCCGCCATCCCAGGATCGCCGCCCAAGGCGGTCACGTCGTTGACGATCGCCGCCCCCGCCTCGATCGCCGCCGCGGCCACGGCGGCCTTCGACGTATCGACCGAGACAGTCGCCTTCCCCGCCAGTCCCTCTACCACCGGCACGACCCGCCTCAGCTCCTCGGCCTCCTCCACAGGCTCCGCCCCCGGCCGCGTCGATTCCCCGCCGACATCCAGAATCTCCGCCCCATCCCCCACAAGCTCCAAGCCATGCCGAATCGCAGCAACTGGATCGAGGTACTCGCCCCCATCCGAGAACGAATCGGGGGTCACGTTGACCACGCCCATGAGACGAGGGGACACGCGGTGCCTCTCGAACGGGCGGTTACTCAAAATGCCGGGCTAATTAGCCCGGCATTTGTCCGGGCGAGAGGCACCCCGTGGCCCCTCAGCTCGCATCCCCGCCTGCATAGCCAGGCCGGGGCCGCGGAATCGGCCGCGCACCCTCACGCTGCGCCTTTTCCGGCTCAGGCGCCGGCTCGGCGGGCGCCGCCGGCTCCTCCTCGTCGGCAAACACTTCGTCCTCCGGCTTGCCGTCGAGCAGGGCAATGAACTGGTCGGCGTCAATCGTCTCGCGATCGAGCAGGATCTTGGAAATGCGGTCGAGCTCCTCATGCCGCTCGTTGAGCAAGTCCTTGGCGGTCTGGTGGGCGGCCTCGACGATGCGACGGATCTCGTCGTCGATCTCACGCGCGATCTCGTCGGAGTAGTCGGGTTCGGCGCTGAATTCGCGGCCGAGGAAGGGCTGGCCGCGATCGTGGCCGAAGACGCGTGGCCCGAGGCGCTCCGACATGCCGAAGCGCATCACCATCTGCTTCGCCGTCGCGGTCACCTTCTCGAGGTCGTTGGAGGCGCCAGTGGTGATCTCACCGAAGACGATCTCCTCGGCGGCGCGGCCGCCCAGGGTCATCGCCATCGTGTCGGTCAGCTCGGCGCGCGAGGTGAGGAACTTGTCTTCGGTCGGCAGGCTGATCGTGTAGCCGAGCGCCTGGCCGCGGCTGATGATCGAGATCTTGTGGACCGGATCGCAGTTGGGCAGCAGATGGCCGACGATCGCGTGGCCAAGCTCGTGGTAGGCGGTGATCAGGCGCTCTTTCTCGCTCATCACGCGGGTCTTCTTCTCGGGCCCGGCGATCACCCGCATGATCCCCTCCTCGAGCTCCTGCATGGAGATCTCGCGGCGACCAGTGCGGGCGGTGAGCAACGCCGCCTCGTTGATCAGGTTGGCGAGGTCGGCGCCGGTGAAGCCGGGTGTCTGGCCGGCGAGCGCGTCGAGGTCGATCGCCTTGGAGAGCGGCTTGCCGCGCGTGTGCACCTCGAGAATCTGCTTGCGGCCTTTGCGATCGGGACGGTCGACGACGACCTGGCGATCGAAGCGGCCCGGCCGCAGCAGCGCCGGGTCGAGGATGTCGGGCCGGTTGGTGGCGGCGATCAAGATGATGTTGTCTTTCATCTCGAAGCCGTCCATCTCGACCAGCAGCTGGTTGAGCGTCTGCTCGCGCTCGTCGTGCCCGCCACCCATACCGGCCCCGCGGTGGCGACCGACAGCGTCGATCTCGTCCATGAAGATGATGCAGGGCGAGTTCTGCTTGGCCTGCTCGAAGAGGTCGCGCACGCGGCTGGCACCAACGCCGACGAACATCTCGACGAAGTCCGAGCCGGAAATCGAGAAGAAGGGCACGCCCGCCTCGCCGGCGACAGCACGGGCGAGCAGCGTCTTACCGGTGCCGGGCGGGCCGTAGAGCAGCACCCCCTTGGGAATGCGGGCGCCGAGCGCCTGGAACTTCTTCGGGTTCTCGAGGAATTCCTTGATCTCGTGCAGCTCCTGCACGGCCTCGTCGACCCCGGCCACGTCGCGGAAGGTGATTTTCGGCGCGTCGACCGACATCCGCTTGGCCTTCGATTTGCCGAAGTTCATCACCCGCGAGCCGCCGCCCTGCATCTGGTTCATAAGGAAAATCCAGAAACCGAAGAAGAGCACGAAGGGCAGGATGTAGGTGAGCAGCGAGAGCAGGCTCGAGCCGCCGGTTCCCTTGACGGTCGTCTTCACGTCGTGCTGGTCGATCAGGTTGAGCAGCGACTGCTCGGTGTTGTTGGGGTAGCCGGTGGTGAAGCTTTCCCCGTTCTTGCGCTTGACGTCGAGCGTGTTGTCCTTGGGGTTGATCGTCAGCTCTTCGATCTTGCCGCCGGCGATCAGGCCGGTCTTCGGCGCGACCAGTTCGTTGTAGGAAGGGGCCTCCGAACCCGAGTCAGGGCTGATCACCCGCTGGGCGACGAAAGCAAGGATCACCACCAGCAGGATCGGGAAAGCTGCGCTCTTGAAAAAACGCCTCACGAGGAAAAATCAGCGTACCAGGGCGGTTTTGCCATCTAATCGTCCAACGCGGCCACGTAGGAGAGGTTGCGGTGGCGCTGAGCGTGGTCGAGGCCGTAGCCAATCGCGAAGCGGTTGGGGATCTCGAAGCCGACGTAACGAGGCGAGAGATCGACGCGCAGACGCTCGGGCTTGGTGAGCAGGGCGCAGACCTCGAGCGAGGCCGGGTTGCGCGCCCGCAGGTTACGCATCAGGTACTGCAGGGTGAGGCCGGAATCGATGATGTCCTCGACGATCAGCACGTCGCGGCCTTCGATCGGCGCATCGAGGTCCTTGAGGATGCGCACGACGCCGGAGGAGTCGGTCTGCGAGCCATAGCTGGAGACCGCCATGAAGTCGATCTCGCAGGGCACGTCGACGTTGCGCATCAGGTCGGCGAGGAAGAGCACAGCGCCCTTCAGCACGCCAACCATGACAAGGTCGCGTCCGGCGTACTCCTCGCTGATCTGCCGGCCCAGCTCGGCAACACGCCGCTGCAGGTCCTCGCTGGAGACGAGGGTCTCGCCGATCGAGTCGCTCACGGGCGGGAGTCTAGGAGCATCTCCCTTGCGGTGACTTCGCCTTTTGAGGTGCATATGGGCCCAAAACGACGAAGTCAGCGCTCGGCGTGCAGTACGCCGCGCTCGACGACGGCGCGCACGCCACCGCCGAGGTCGAGCATCGCCGTCCCCGTGCGGCGCAGACCGGCAACCTCGTCGGCGTGGTTGGCGGCACCCGGCACCGGCCGGCCCGCAGCGCGATCGGCAAGCCGCTGCACGACCAGGCGGCGCAAAGCCGGGTGTAGCTCGGCCAGGCGACCGAGCTCGATAGTTCCCCGCGTCCCGTTCCCCGCGCGGTCGAGCTCGGCATCGACGAGCGAATCGAGCAGCTCCGCCTCGTCGCGCAGCAGCTCCGCAGTGCGCAACACGTTGCGGGCGGCGGCGGGGTGGATCTCAGTCAGGGCCGGAGCAAGGCGATGGCGCACGCGGTTGCGGGCGTAGCCGGTCTCCGCGTTGGTTGGGTCGTCGCGCCAGGACAGCCCTCGCTCCTCGCAGTAGGCGGTGGTCTGCTCACGAGTGAAGCCGAGCAGCGGCCGCACGAGGCTGCCGTCACGCGGCCTCATGCCGAGCAGCGCCCGGCGACTGGGCGAAGAAGCAAGCCGGTAGAGGATTGTCTCGAGCTGATCGTCGGCGGTGTGTCCGGTGGCGATCAGCGCCTCGTCCGAAAGCGCCAGGCGCGCCGCTGCCGCGTAGCGCGTGTCGCGCGCCCAACCCTGCAGGTTCCCCGGCCCCTCGGGTCGGCGCGGCCGCTCGATCTCGAGCCGCACGCCAAGCCGCTCGCAGAACGCTTCGCAATGGGCTTGGTCGGCATCGGAGTCGTCGCGCAGGCCGTAGTTGACATGCAGAGCGGTTACCCCCTCGGTGCCAAGCAATCGGACAACGAGGTCGAGCAAGCAGACCGAATCGCGCCCCCCGGAGAGCATCGCCACGAGCGGCACGTCTACGGGCAAAAGCCCGCCCTCGCGAACGGCATCCAGCATTGCCTCGCTCTCCATATAGGTAAGTGTCGCGGGTCAGGTCGCGGCGCGGACAACGAAGAGCGGCGTCGGCTCGGGGAAGCCCTTGAGCTTGACCTCGCCGATCGGCTCACAGATCAGGTCGCGGCCCTTGAGCGCTTCACTGACGCGGTCGGTGACCAGCACCTCACCCGCCTGGGCACTGCCCACCACACGGTGAGCGAGGTTGACGTGGGTGCCGAAGTAGTCGCCATCGCGGTAGACGGCCTGCGCGTAGTGAATGCCGACCCGGGGCTGCGGCCGCAGCGGGAAACGGTCCATCAGCCCGACCGCCCACTCGGTCAGCGAGCCGGGGTCCGGCGAGACAACCATCACCTCGTCGCCGATCGTCTTGACGATCGTCGCCTCGGGGGGCATCGTCGCCTCGACCGTTTCGACGAAGTTCTCGATCACGTCGAGCGCCTCCAGGTCCCCCTCCTCCTCGGTGTAGCGGGTGAAGCCGGTGAGGTCGATGAAGCAGAGCGTGACTGGCACGTGGTGGACCTGCGTGCCGGCAGCCCCCAGCTCGCTCTCCATGTGGCCGACCACATCCTGTTCGAGGAAGAAGCGCAGGTAGCGAGTGTGTAGGTACTCGGTGAGCGGCGTCGCCAGGGGCAGGATGTCAGCGGCCAGCTCGCCCATCTCCTCGGCCATCTCCAGCTCCGGAACACCGTCGCGGATCAGCGGTTCGTGGACGTAGAGGTGAAAGAGGCGCACCTCGGCATCGGCGATACGACGCAGCGACTGCACGTAGACGCGAACCAGCTGCAGGAAGGCGACCAGTGGGAAGCCGGCAGCGAGCACCCGTGCGCAGTGGCGCAAGGCTTTGACGTCCTCCGGGCTGAGCAGGCGCTCTTGGCCCAGCGGCGTGCCGAGGATGACGAGGATGCGCTCGATCAGCTGCGGCTCGAGTCCGGTCTCCTCGGAAACCTCGGCAACCGTCACCCGCCCCTCCGGGCGGGGAAAGAGTTCCTCGGCGAAGCCGAAGGCGAGGCGGCCCTCACGCCCGGCTCGCTTGAGGTCCTCCAGAGAGTGACCCCGCTCGCGCATGCGGGCGACCACACGCGCCTGCGCCGCCGCAGCGGCCGTCCAGCGCCCACGCCGCACCGGCACGACCTTCTCGTCGGCCCAGCGCTTCAGCGTCGCCGCCGATACCCCCGCGCGGCGCGAAGCCTCCTTCAGAGATATGCGCTCTTCAGCCATAGGGTCCAGCGAGGCTAGACATCAAGGCCGACGAGCCGCGGCGATGCGTAAGGGGCGATCCCGGTAGGGGTGGAACGTCTTGTACTTTTCCCGCCGCAGCGCCGGCGGACAGCCAACCCGTGTCTTCGGGAAAAGTTAAGTGGAACCCCTACCGGGATCGCCCCGGGGTCATGTTGGTATCTCGGACTCCTCGTGCACCTGCAAAACGGGCTCCCCGTCCTCACCGGTGCGGATGCGAATCGCTTCCTCCACCGGGATGACGAAGATCTTGCCGTCGCCGACCTCACCCGTGCGGGCGTGCTTGAGGATCGTCTCGACGACCAGGCCCTTGTCCTTGTCCTCCACGACGACCTCGAGCTTGAGCTTCGGCCGGACGTTGACGGTGAGCGTCGAGCCACGGTACTTCTCGACGATCCCCTTCTGGCGGCCGGAGCCCTTGGCCTCGAGGATCGACAGGGATGGGAATCCCTTGTCGAGCAACTCGGCCCGGATCGGCTCGAACGCCTCGTGGCGAATGAACGCCTCTATCTTCTTCATGCGCTCGACCCTCCTATCGCGTCTCGGTGGCTGTCATCTGGGCAGGAGCCGGCGCTGGCACACCGGTCCCGGCGCCCATCGTGCTGGGCAAGCCGGTGGAGTACTCCGGCTGCGGGATGAACTGCTCCGGGTACCCGTACATCCCGTGCGAGCTGATGTCGAGGCCGGCTTCCTCCTCCTCGTCGGAGACCCGCAACCCGATCGTCGCTTTGATGATCGCGAACGTGGTTATCGAGATGACGAAGACGACGACGAAGGTGAAGAGCACCGCCAGGCCCTGGACCCCCAGCTGGCCGAAGGCCGTGCCGAGGCTCTGGTCGCCGAAGATCCCGTACCAGATACCCGGTCCGGCGCCTTCGACGATCAGCCGCGGCGAGGCGAAGATGCCCACCGCCAGGGTGCCCCAGATTCCCGCCAGGCCGTGCGCGGAGAGGGCGCCCACCGGATCGTCGAGCAGCTTGTCGATCGCCAGCACCGCGTAGACGACGATCAATCCGGCGATGAAGCCGATGATCGGCGCCGCCCAGTACTCGACGAAGCCCGACGGAGCGGTGATGCCGACCAGACCGGCGATCGCGCCGTTGCCGGCCATGCCGACATCGAGCGAGCGGCTCTTCATGTAGACCGCCAATGAAGCGCCGATCACCCCGGCTGCCGCGGCGAGCTGGGTATTCAGCATCACCTCACCGAAGAACGAGCCGGCGGTTTCGAAGGTCGAGCCTCCGTTGAAGCCGAACCAGCCGATCCAGAGGATGATCACGCCGAGGCCAACCAGCGGCATCGAGTGCCCGGGGATGACCCGTGGCTTGCCGTTGGCGTCGTACTTGCCCTTGCGAGCGCCGAGCAGGAGCAGCGCCGCGAGCGCCCCGACCGCACCGGTCAGGTGGACGACCGAGGAGCCGGCGAAGTCCATTACCGGCTTGCCGCTGATGTCGGAGAGCAGCCCGCCGCCCCAAACCGCGTGGGCGACCAGCGGGTAGATGATCGCGCCGAAGACCGCCGCGTAGATCACGTAGGCGCCGAACTTGATCCGCTCCAGGGTCGTGCCCCAGACGATCGCCAGGGAGACAGCACAGAATGCGAGCCCGAAAAGCATCAGCATCGCGGTTTCGCCGGTGACCGCTTCTCCCGCGACCGTCTGGTCGAAGTGGAAGAAGAAGCCGCTGCCGCCGAAGATCTTGTTGCCCGGCAGGCCTTCGGCGCCATTGCCGCCTTCGGCGATGCCGTAGCCGATCGCCCACCAGGCGAGCGTGCAGATCGCCAGGTTGACGAGAATCTTGGCCACCCCAGTGCCGGCGTTCTTCTGCCTCGAGAAGCCGATCTCGAGGAACATGAACCCGGCCTGCATAAGGAAGACCAGGGCGGTCGCGACGGCGACCCAGACCATGTTCAGCTCGCTGACCTTTTCTTCGAGCGAGCCGGCAACTTCGCCGACAGTCGCAGCCCCTGCCACGGATGGCAGCACCAGGGCCGCAAGTGCCGCGAATATCACGGCGAGGCCCATCTTCTTTCTCATCGAAACTCCCTCCTTGCCCACCGGAGCACGCCCCGGCGGTCGCGGTTTGGCGGTCGCAGCCAAGGTATGGAGCGGCTTGAGGGCTGTGTTTGGACGGATGGAGAAAATCCGCCCGGCACGTTTCTCACGAGTGGCGGAGGGGCCTGGCATTCGGCCTGCCTAACGAATCCCGACTTCATCACTCGGATTCAGTTAGGGTTGCCTTTCGGCTTAGGCAAGCCTAAGTACACTCCCACGATTCAGGAGGCACTCGACTCGATGAAGGTCAGGGCAAAGTTCGGATTGGCACTCGCATCTCTCGCGCTCGCAGTACCGACTGCCGCCGGCTGCGGCGACAGCAGCGACGAGGAGACCACGGTGGAGGGCAGCGCCGCGCAGCTGCAACCGGTCAAGGGCTACCTGACTGACCACTCGGCCGACCTGGTCGACCAGGTCGCGGTCCTCAAGCAGAACGCCGACGAGTACTACGAGCTGGCCGAATCGGTCAATTTCGATTACGACCGCCTGCTCGCAGAGCACGGGCCCGAAGTCGAAGAGATCCTCGCCGACTCCAAGGAAGCCTTCGTCAGCGCCAACCCGGCTTACGAGCAGATGGAGGGGATCGTCGCCGGCGTGCCGCGGCTGGCCCAGTACGACGTCGATATCGACGCTGGCTCGGACGCCTCGACGCCTGAAGACGCAGTCTCCTTCACCCTGACGACACCGTCGGGCAAGCAGCTGAAGCAGCCCGGCAACCTCTTCTTCCTCACCGAGACCGCCCTCTACGGCACCAATCCCGAGCTGCAGGCGAAGGGCACGAAGCCCGACGTGAACGGGGACGGCAAGGTCGAATTCGGCGAGGGCCTGCCCGACGCCGACACCTACAAGGCAACCCTGGACGAATTCGAGCAGCAGGCGCAGAGCCTCGACGAAGACGCTCAGGAGTTCGAACCGACCCCCTCCGACGCGCTCACTTCGATCGTCGTCATGACCCCAACGATGAGCGAGTACTTCGAGGCCTGGAAGAACTCGCGCTTCATCGCCGGCGAAGGCGCCGAGGAACTCGGCTTCGTCGCCACCTCACGCCTCTCCGACATCGCCGACATCCTCGGCGGCATCCTCGTCACCTACGACGGCATCGAACCGCTGATCGCCAGCGAGAACCCCCAGCAGGCCAGGCAGACGCGCAAGGAGCTGCAGAACCTCGTCGACTTCGCCTCCGAACTGCGCGATCGCGAGGCCGGCGGCGAGAAGTTCACCGCCAAGCAGGCCGACGCGCTCGGCGCCCAGGCGCAGGCCCAGGCCGAGGCGATCGCCGGGCAGGTGACCCAAGCCGCCAAGCAGCTCGACGTCGAACTGCAAGAAGGCTAGGCGAGACCGGTCCGGCAAGGACATCCACAGCAGCGGCCCCAATGGGCCACGAAAGCCGCCATCGCGATGCTCTTCGCGATGGCGGCTTTGCTGTGGATGGCCAGCCAAGGCCGTGCCGCGGCGCCGTGGCAGGCCGCCGACGCAATGCGCGCCGACCTGGCTGAAGCGCAGACCAAACAGCTCTTCGACGAACCGACGGCGCAGCCGATAGGCGCGGCTGAATCCAGCCTGCGCGGGCCACTGCGCAACGGCCTCGCCAACCACGCCCCTGCCGAGCTGCGCGAAATCGAAGCCTCGCTCGCCGCGGCACGGCAGTCAGGCGCCGCCTCCGACGAAGTCGGCTTGGCGGCGGCCCGGGGACGCATCGTCGCTGCCCTGCGTCGCGGGGCGCTCGCCGTCGCCGTCGCCGCTGCCCGGCGCGGTGACGCCGCCGAGGCGAGCGCCTGGCTG
Organism: uncultured Solirubrobacterales bacterium; assembly: GCA_963715455.1. Lineage (GTDB taxonomy): Bacteria > Actinomycetota > Thermoleophilia > Solirubrobacterales > 70-9 > VRUE01. Next base: position 2,446,541 of record OY970245.1, read on the forward strand.
CAGATCCGCGAGTTCCGCCAGACGACCCGCTTCACCCGCCCGGGCGTCGATGCGACGGCCGCTGTGCAGGAGCTCGCCGCCGGCGAAAGCTCACCGCACGAGACCGTGGTGCAAATCGAAAAGGACCTGCTCGACGCCTTCCAGGCGCGGCTTTTTACCAACCTCGGCGAAGCTGCCCAGGCTGCCGAGCGCGGTTTCGGCGGGCGCTTCGCCGAAACGGCGGCGATCGTCGACGGCTACTGGCAAGCGATCGCTCCCGAGTACGGCGAGCAGCGGGGCGACGACGAGCAGCGCGCCACGAGTCGCGACTTCGCCGCGCTGGCGGCGGCCGGAGCCGCCGCGGACCGGCCTCGCTTCGAAGCTGCTCGTAAACGGGTCGAAGCCGACCTCGAGGGTTTCACCGCGGCACCGCTCACCCCCGATGAGGAGGTCAACCGCGCGAGCCAGCTGGTCCGCTTCCTCGATCTCGTACCCAAGGAGTACGACAAGGGGACCAGCGACGAACGGGTGACGATCCCCTTTGAGGTGCAGGAGGCGGTTGCCTTCATGGACGGCGTCGAAGCGGCGTTCTCCGACCTCGAGCCCGTGCTGCTCGATCGCGATCCTGCAGCGGTCGAGCAGATCAAGGCGGACTACGCCCTGCTGCGCGAGGACGTCGACAACGCCCAGCAGAACGTCGCCGTCGCCCCCCAGGAGGAGCTCGACGAGGCCCGCGACCGAGCCGCCGAGAACTTCGAACGGATCGCGCCCCAGGAGTGGACCGAACCGAGCGACGAAGCCGACTACGAACTCGTCGACATCTCGCTCGACCAGCTCGAAGCGGCCGCCGGAGCCGGGCGCTACCAGGAGGCCGAGCAGGCCCGGCTCGCCGCTTACGGCTTCTTCGAGTTCGGCCCGGAGCTGAAGCTGCGTGCCTTCGACCCACAGCTGGCGCTCGAGATCGAGGGATTGATCTGGTACGGCGCCAACGGCGACGCCGGGCTGGCCAGCCTCGTCGCCCGCGACGCCCCAGTCAGCGAGATCCGCGAGACGCGGCTCGACCTCGACGAAAAACTGGCCGACGCCAGGGCGCTGACCGGCGACGGCGCCAGCGCGACGACGGCGATCACCAACTCGGCGCTGATCGTCTTCCGCGAGGGCCTCGAGGCGATCCTCATCCTCGCCGCGATCACGGCCAGCATGATCGGCCCGCGGGCGCCCCTGCGGAAACCGATCTACCGCGGCGCCCTGCTCGCCCTGCCGGCCAGTGTCGTGATGTTCGTGCTCGCCCTACTGCTGCTCGACTCGCTCTCCAAATACGGCGAGAAGCTCGAGGCGGTGGTCGGCGTGGTCGCGATCGGCGTCTTGCTGCTGGTCATGAACTGGTTTTTCCACCGCGTCTACTGGACCGAGTGGATCAAGGGGCACCGCGACCGGGGCAAGGCATTGACCGGTGCCGCCCTCGCCACAGGCGCTGGCGCCGCCACGGTGGCGGGCCTCTACACGCTCGGCTTCACCAGCGTCTTCCGCGAGGGCTTCGAGACGGTGCTCTTCCTGCAGGCGCTGCAGCTCAGCTCGGGGACCGGCGTAGTGCTCGCCGGCGTCTCGCTCGGCCTGGCGATCACCGCGGTCGTCGGCGCGCTGACATTCATGCTCGAGCGCAAGCTCCCCTATAAGAAGATGCTGATCGCCACCGGGGTGTTGATCGCCCTGGTCCTGGTCGTCTTGGTCGGCAACACGGCGCGCACCATGCAGGGCGTCGGCTGGCTCTCGATCCACCCAATAGACGTCGACCTGCCGCTCTGGATGGGCACCTGGCTCGGGGTCTACCCGACGGTCGAGACGCTGGCGGCGCAGCTGCTCGCCTTTTGCTTCGTGATCGGCAGCTATTTCGCCGCCGAGTGGCTGCGCAAGCGCGAACTGCGCCGCTCGATCGCCGCTTACGAGGAGGAAATGCAGGAACGGCCGACCGAGCACGCCGCAGCCGGGTCAAACGACGAGCATGTCGAGGCCAACAGCAATGGTGGCGCAATAGGGTCGCCGGACGATGCCCACCCGACTGCGCCCGACCGCCTCGTACGCCGCTGACGCGATCGTCGTCGGCGACCCCGGTCGCGCCCTGCTACTCGCCCAGGAGCTGCTCGACCAGCCCAAGATGAGCAACCACGCCCGCGGGCTGTGGGGCTACTCCGGCGAGACCCCAGCGGGGCATGCGCTGACGATCCAGTCGACGGGAATCGGTGGACCGAGCGCCGCGCTGGTGCTCGGCGACCTGGCCGAGCTGGGCGTGCGGCGCGTCTTGCGCTTGGGCACCTGCGTCGGGGTTGCGGATCGCGCGGCGCTGGGCGAGCTCTTCGTCGTGCGCGAGGCTGTCGCCGCCGGTGGCAGCGCGATTGTGCACGGAGTGTCCGCCGACCAGGTTGTCGAGCCCAATGAAGAGCTGACCGCACGGCTCGGCGAGGCGCTAGGTGAGCGCGCCAGGCCGGAGAGGATCGCCAGCGTCGACGCCCATCCCGGCCAGCAGTCGCTGCCAGGGGACGTAGTCGCTGCCGACATGCAGACGGCGCCGCTTCTCGCTCGTGCCCGATCGCTGAACATGACCGCCGCGACGCTGCTGATCGTCACCGAGAACAACGCCGGAGAGCTACTCGACAAGGAACCCCTAGAAGAGCTTGAGAAGCAAGCCGGCAGAGCGGCAGCCGAACTACTCTCAACCTAAAGTCGAGGGTTAGACTTCTTCTTCCTCGCGCTGCTCGGCGTTTACCTTGCGCCGCAGGGCGCCAATGTCGCGGGCAACCCGATCGACCTGGTCCTCAACCTCTTCAAGGCGCTGAGAAAGTGAGCGCAACCGTCGCTCCAGGCGTTCGACATCGCCCGCCGAGGGCAGGTTGAGGGCGCTCATCGCAGCGTGCTGTGCCTCGAGCGCCTTCTCGCGGGCGCCGAAGGCGGCGGCGACAGCGTTCTCGAGCACGTTGCTGTCGAGCAGAGCCTGGGCAAACTCACCGATGGCCTGCTCGCTGCGGGCCCGCAGGCCATCCGGATCGTCGTAATCCATTGACATCAGCTTAACCGGCGCATCCGGCTCGCCTGAAATCCTCCCGTGCAGCAGGCATGAGAGGAACGTTGATTAAGGGCATGTTGGGGGCAGCGGAGAGCCGTTGCGCACCCCTGGGCAAGCCAGTAGCTTGGGCGAGCGCAATGCACCGGGTTTGGGCGCTCGGCTGCGTAACTAGGTAGGACAGCAGGGAATAGAGACGTCTTCGTGATGAGAAACAAGCTTGCACTGATCATCGCCCTGGCCAGCTTTGGCGTCGTCACCGCATTCGGTGTCGGCTTTGCCGGTGCTGAAGAAACACCGGGCGCCGACGCTCCGGAAGCAACCGCGCCGCTCGCCACCACCCCCGAAGGCCCGCCCGATTGCGCCAACGGAATCGATGACGACGGGGACAAGCTGATCGATGGCGAGGACCCCGCCTGCTCCTCTCCTGCCGACATCAGCGAGGAGCCGCCTTCTGCGCCGGCCCCGGAGAACGCCGAGGGCGTGACTGCCCCCGAGACGGCGGCGCCAGAAGCAGAGAGCGACGGTGTCCAACCCGGCGCGACAATCGACGGCCAGGGCAACATCAAGCGCAATGAGAGCATCGGCGATGCCAGCGGCGGCCAGGGCGGCAACAGCGGTGGCGCCACGGCCCCTAGTGCTACGGGTGGTGTGCAGCTGCCCGAGGACAGTCAAGACGGGGGCACCCACTACTCCAGCGGCGGCACCCCGACGAATGCCAACCCGACGACGACCATCGCCCCCTTCGGCCCCGCCCCGATTGGCGTGCCTAACTTCGTCATCGACTCCTTCGAGATCCCACCCTTCCTGCTGCCCATCTACCAGGCCTGCGGCACCGAGTACGGCATCCCTTGGCAGGTGCTCGCCTCGATCAACAAGATCGAGACTGGCTTCGGCACCAACATGGGGCCTTCCAGCGCCGGCGCGATCGGCTGGATGCAGTTCCTGCCCTCGAGCTGGGAGGCCTTTGGCCTCGACGCCAACGGCGACGGCCGCAAGGACCCCTACAACCCGGTCGACGCGATCTGCGCCGCCGCCAACTACCTCGACCTGAGCGGCGGCTCGGAGAACCTCTACGACGCGATCTTCGCCTACAACCACGCCGACTGGTACGTGCAAGAGGTGCTCACCTACGCCCGCGCCTACGGCAAGCTGCCGGCCGACCTGGTCGGCTCGCTGACCGGGCTCACCGAGGGCGCCCACTTCCCGGTCGCCGCCGATGCCCGTTATGCCGACGATCTCTCGGCCCGCGAGGCGCTTGCGAAGGATGGATCGGGCGACGCGGCATACGGCAGCGCCGGCGACGTGATCTCCTCTTCGCCGACGCGGCGCGGGATCAATATTTTCGCTGCTGAGGACGCCCCGGTGGTGGCCGTCAACGACGGTGTCATCGAGAAGCTGGGCAGCTCACAGACACTCGGCCGCTTCATCGTCCTGCGCGATGCCTATGGCAACCGCTACACCTACGCCGAGCTCGGCAAGATCGCCCGCGAGGACCGCACGGTGGTCATGCCAACCGGCCACGAGAAGCGCGTCCCGATCGACAGCCAGAACCTGCGGCCGCGCCTGCGTGCTCTGCCGAGCCGGGTTGAGGAGGAGCAGCTCGACGCCCCCGTACAGGAAGTCGACAGTCCCAGCGAAAATGGAACCCTAAAGGTCGGGTCGAAGGTTATAGCTGGAACGGTCCTGGCCCGCATCGGCGCAGCCGAGGGTGGCATCGACTCCCACATCAATTTCTCGATCCGGCCGGCCGGCCGCGGCGCGCCGCGCATCGATCCGAAGCCGATCCTCGACGGCTGGAAGCTGCTCGAGGCGACAGCCATCTACCGGGCCAAGGGCAAGAGCCCCTTCGCCGTGAAGCTCGGCAGCGCCGGGGTGCTGCTGCTCTCCAAGGAGGCGCTACAGCAGCGCGTGCTCGCCGACGAACGGATCGAACTGCCGGACTGCGATCGCATTGAAATCCGCGGCGGCCAGATCGACCGGCGGCTGCTCGCCGCCCTCGCCTACCTCTCCCAGCAGGGCTTCCGGCTGACGATCACCTCGATGCTCTGCGGCCGATACGGCAGCATCACGACCAGCGGCAACATCTCCAACCACTCCTTTGGCAACGCGGTCGACATCGCAATGATCAACGGCGTGCCCGTGCTCGGCAACCAGGGCCCGGGGACGCTCACCGAATCGCTGCTCAGAGCCGTACTGCGCCTACAGGGCACGATGACGCCGGATGAGCTGATCTCCCTGCAAGAACTCGGTGGGCCCAGCTTTGCGATGGCTGACCATGCCGACCACGTCCACATCGGCTACAGCCCCATCGGCGGCGTCGGCAAGGCACAGTTCGTGGAACTGCTCAAACCAGACCAGTGGGAGCGCCTCGTCGATCGTCTCGAGGAGATCGACAATCCGCAGGTGGAGCCCGAGCCCTCGAAGTACTCGCTGCCGGCCAAATCACAGAACGGCAGCACCGCTGGCGACGCCGGCGATAAGTAGCCGAGATAATCGCCGCCCCTGGCGCAGCTATTCGGATTCGCGCAACTCGACTTCGCCGGCACGCTCGCTGTGGCCGATGGCCGCTACGTGCTGCGCGACGGCGGCCAAGAGCGGGTACTGGTGCTCGAAACGCTGGGCGCGCCGCCACCGCCGAGACGGCGGCGGCGGCGTTCGCGTGAGTCCGAGGTCGGCGCCGAGCTCGCCTCCCTCCCCCTTGCAAGGGCGACCGTCGTGCGCGCCTTCGACTCATTTGACGACGAGGGCGAGGCTCAGCGTTGGTTGGAGACCGCGACGGCAGGCGAGGAGGCAATCGATGCCTCGGTCGAGGAAGCCCTCGCAGCGCTCAATCGGGCGCTGCACGCCCACGGCGTGGCGAGCGGCGACCCCTACGTTCAGACGCTGAGCGCCAGCCGGGCAGTCTCGGCCCGACTTGGCTACGGCAGCGGTGAGCAGGTCGCCAGCGGTGAGTTCAGCATCGCTCACGAGGTCGACCCAGGAGCCGGAGCGACCTCACGCCGCCAGCAGCGCGCCGAGGAGCTGCGCCCCCAAGAGCGGGTCGCCGCCGTGCTTGGCGGCCGCGAGCGGCTCGACGCCTGCGAGACGCTGATCCTGCGCGCCCGGGCGGACCTCGATGCGGGTCGTAACCGCGAGGCCGCCCTACAGCTACGCGTTGGCTTCGAGGCCTTGCTGATCGAGCTCAAGGACGCCCTCACCGACCCAGGCCACACGGAGGACATGGCCACGCTGGAAGCACGTCGCCAGGAGGTGGGGGGGCTTGCCAACAGCGCTCTGCGCAACGATCTGAACCCAGAGCAACTCCAAAGCCTCACCGACCTGCTCCTTCTCTGCGAGCGGGTCTTGCGCCGTCGCCGGGTCCTCCGGGGCTAGAGCGCTAGTCGCCGCGTGACGGTCGCGTCGAGCAGCGACTCGGCGATCTCGTGTGCTTCCGCCAACTCGATCCCCTCGAGCGAGGGAATGCCGATCACGGTCAGCCCGGCGGCACGGGCGGCGGCTACGCCTGTGGGCGAGTCCTCCAGCGCGACCACCGCGGGGCCCGGCTCGACCGCGAGCCGCTTGCAGGCCTCGATGTAGGGGTCGGGAGCCGGCTTGGGCGCCGCTACTTCGTGGGCGCTGAGCACTACGTCGAAGCGATCGGTAAAGCCGGCGATCTCCAGCGAGCGGCGCACAAAGACGAGCGGCGAGTTGGAGACGAGCCCGATCGGCGTGCCGCGCTGCTTCAGCTCGTGCAGCAGGTCGCGAGCGCCGACCATCGCCTCCACCCCGTGCTCCAGCTCGGCGACGACGAGCTCGTTGAGCTCTTCGATCAGCTCGACGGCGCGACCTGGCTCCCCCAACCGCCGTTCGAGAATGCCACCAGCGATCTCGGCCGAGGTGCCGACCAGCTCGTGCTTGTGCGCCGGCGTGAACTCGATGCCGCGGCGCTCGAAGAGGTCTTGCTCGGCCCGCGTCCAGACCGACTCGGTGTCGAGCAGCAGGCCGTCGTTGTCGAAGATGACCGCGTCGGGGTGCCTGATCGTCGCCGTCACGCGAGCGCCGCCAGCAAGCTGCTCAGCTCGGCGTCGACCTCGCCCTCCAGCCTGAGCTCCGCCTTGGCGTCGTAAGGCGTCGCCCCCTTGGTGACGATCGCCATGCGGCCGCCGCGTTCCAGGGTCAGCCCCGGCAGTCCGGCAACCGGGTAGACGGCGAGCGAAGAGCCGATGCAGAGCATCAGCTCGGCGCCTTCGGCCAGCTGCTGGGCGCGGGCCATCGCCGCGGCGGGGAGCATCTCGCCGAAGAGCACCACGTCGGGCTTGACCGGCCCACCGCACTCGCTGCAGATCGCCACCCCGTCGGCGTCGAACAGCTCGCTCACCGCTTCGATCCCGAAGGAGGCCGAACAGCTGCGGCAGGTCGAGGTCTCGATCGAGCCGTGCACCTCGACCACCTCCCGCGAGCCGGCGGCACGGTGCAGGCGGTCGATGTTCTGGGTGATCACGCCCTCCAGTAGGCCACGCCGCTCCAGCTCGGCCAGCGCCTCGTGCGCGGCGTTGGGTTGCTTGTCGCCGAGCGAGTGGAAGCGCGGCCGGTAGTAGGACCAGAAGCGGGCCGGGTCACGCTCGAAGACGTCGATGTGGGCGACCTCCATCGGGTCGACGTTCGCCCAGAGCCCGGTCTCCGGCGTGCGGAAGTCGGGGATCCCCGAGGGCACCGAAACCCCCGCCCCGGTCAGCGCAACGGTGGATCTCGACTCACGGACCAGCTCCGCGAGTCGCTCGACCTCCGTCGAAATGCCGGTCGCTACTTTCCGCTCCATTTAGGCGTGCGCTTGCCAAGGAAGGCGCCGATGCCCTCCTTGGCGTCCTCGCTGCGGAAGGCGGTAGCGAAGCCCTGCTTCTCGGCCTCGATGCCTTGGTCGAGGTCGCCGGCGTGCGAGACGAGCTTGACCTGCTCGACCGCTACCGGTGCCTGGCCGGCGAGCTTGCGGCCCCACATCAGAGCGGTCTCGAAGAGCTCATGATCGGGCACGACGCGGTTGGCAAGGCCCGCTTCGAGCGCCTCGCCGGCGAGGATCGCGTCGCCGACCAGATTCATCTCTAGAGCCTTGTTGGGCCCGACCAGGCGCGGCAGGCGCTGAGTGCCGCCGAAGCCGGGAATGATCCCCAGCTTCACCTCAGGCTGGCCGAAGACCGCTGCCTCTGCGGCGATGCGCACGTCGCAGGCCATCGCCAGCTCGCAACCGCCGCCGAAGGCGATCGCGTTGACGGCGGCGATCGTCGCCACGCGAGCCTGCCCGAAGTCACGCAGCAGCGCGTGGGCGGTGTGGATCAACTCCTCGCCGCCGCCCTCGTCCATCTGGGTGAAGGCCTTGATGTCGGCGCCGGCCGAGAAGACGATGGGGACCGAAGAGGCGATCACCATCGCCCCCGCGTCGCTCGCCTTGACCCGCTCCCAAACCGTCCCCAGGTCGCGGATCACGTCGGGCGAGACGGCGTTCATCGGCGCATTGGCGAGCCAGGCGATCGCCACATTGCCACGCGTCTCGAGCTTGACCGTCTCCGCCTGCTCGCCCTCATCGGGCTGCGGGTAGGGGTAGAAGCCTTGGCCGGTGGCCATTCCCAACCGCCCCTGGGCGACCAGGCGGCGCAGCAGCACCGGCGGCGCGAAGCGCTCTCCATAGCGCTCCTGCAGACCCTCCATGCGCTCCAGCACCGTGCCGAGGCCCTCGACGTCGGCTTTCCAGAAGGGGGGCAGCAGGCCTTTGCGCGGGTCGAGGCCGGCGCCGGCCATCATCCCCAGGTCGATGTCGCGCACCGAGCAAACGCCCTCCTCGACCAGCAGACAGGCCTCGATCAGCGCTCGGCAGGTGAAGAGCGCGATCAGCTCCTCGGCGTCGGGATCGGCCTCGCCGGGAATGCTCTGCTCACCCTCCTTGAAGAAGCCCTCGCCGCCCGACTTGGCACCGAGCTTGCCGTCGGCAACCAGCTGCTTGAGGCCTTGGTGGACGTAGAAGCTCTCGCCGTAGGAATCGGCGAGGTGCTCGGCGACGTGCAGCACCGTGTCGAGGCCGAGCAAGTCAGTGAGAAAGAAGGGACCCATCGGCGCCAGCTGGGCGCCGGCGATCGCCTCGTCGATCGCCTTGAGCGAGAGACCTCGCTCCTCCTGGACGCGCCAGATCTCGCCGATCGTCGCCATCAGGATGCGGTTGACGACGAAGCCGGGCACCTCGCCGCAGACGATCGGCTGCTTCTTGATCGCCTGGGCGAAGTTGTAGGCGACGGTGGCGGTCTCCTCGGAGGTGTCCTCACCAGCGATCACCTCCACCAGGGGCATGATCGAAGCGGGGTAGAAGAAGTGGAAGCCGACGACCTTGTCGGGGCGCAGCGTCGTCTCCCCCATCTCGGTGATCGAGAGCGAGGAAGTGTTGGAGGCGAGAATCGCGTGACCGGGCGTCGCCGCGTCGAGCTCGCGGAAGACGGCCTGCTTGATCTCCATCTTCTCCGGCACCGCCTCGATGACGAAGTCGACGTCGCCGAACTCCTCGTAGGTGGTGGTGCCGGTGACCAGGCCCACCACCTCGGCGAGCCGGGCATCGGCCTGCTCCTGGGTCAGCTTCTCCTTCTTGACCAGGCGGGCGAGCTGGCCCTCGGTGACCGCGCGCGCCTTCTCGACCGCGGCATCGACGAACTGCTGGTCGATGTCCTTGACGACGACGGGGATGTCAGCCGCGGCGATCGCCTGCGCGATCTCACCGCCCATTGTGCCGCCGCCGACAACGGCGGCCTTCGATACGAACATTGGCTTGCGATTCCTCCAGGGATTGTGGGCGGCAGAAGGCTATAGGTGAGTCGCTCTGGGTAGCCAGCCGGACACACCTGGCCATAGGTGCCGAGATTTTCGGGGCGATTGGAGCTACGGTGAGCGATGTATAAGCTTTCCTGATTATTCAGTTCATATAGCCACTACGAGGAGGCAAGGTGGAGGCGATGCACGGAAGGCACGGTTGGTGGGCTCAGGTTCCTCAGCAAAACGCGTGCAACGTCCTGGCGGAGCCCGAGAACAGGCAGATCGCCGGTCGTCTCCGGCGAATGACGCCGCTTCTTGCTCTCGTTCTCTGCGTGCTCGGAAGCATTCCCGCTTCGGCGGCGGCGGCGCCACCAACCGCTACCACCGAAGCAGCAACGGCAGTCAGCTACGAACAGGCGACCCTCAAAGGCACGGTCAACCCCGAAGGCGCCGCCACCACCTACTACTTCGAATACGGAGAAACTACGTCCTACGGAAGCAAAATCCCGATCACCCCGGAATCGGTTGGCTCTGGCACCACCAACGTTTCCGTCAGCAAGCTTGTGACGGGTCTCAAACAGAGCACCACTTACCACTTCCGAATCGCTGCCGAAAGCGAAGGGGGGACGGCGCAGGGCGAAGATGCGGTCTTCACGACGGCCGGCTTCAACTTCTCATTCTCTGAACCAGGCTCCGGCAACGGGCAGCTCGCTCAACCCTTCGATCTCGCGATCGACTCCGAAGGTGCCATCTGGGTCGCCGACACGGAAAACAGCCGGGTTGAGAAGTTCAACGAAAAAGGCGAATACGTTGCCCAATTTGGCAAAAAAGGCACGGGCAGCGGCGAATTCGAATCGCCGGAGGGGATCGCGATCGACTCCGAAGGCAACATCTGGGTCGTCGACTCCGGCAACAACCGCGTGCAGAAGTTCAACTCCAAAGGCGAATTCCTCGGTAAATTCGGAGAAGAAGGTTCCGGAGAAGGCCAGTTCAAATCCCCCAGCGGGATCGCCTTCGACTCTTCGGACAGGCCGTTCATCGTCGACACCGGAAATGATCGCGTGCAGAAGTTCAACGGCTCCTTCAAATTCCTAAGCCAGGTTGGCAAAGAAGGCTCCGGTGAAGCTGAATTCAAATCACCCACCGGAATTGACATCGATTCTGCTGGACGCCTGTGGGTTGTCGATACCGGCAACAACCGGGTGCAACGATTCAACGCATCAACGTTCAACTACATCTCCAAATTCGGCAAAGAAGGCTCCGGCAACAACGTCGAATTCCAGAATCCCATTGGAGTTCTGAGCGACTTCCAGGAAAGGATCTGGGTCGTCGACTCCGGCAACAATCGCGTGCAGAAGTTCAACAGGGAAGGCGAACTCCAGGACCAGATCGGCAAAGAAGGCAGCGGGGCCGGGCAGTTCATCGAACCGACCGGGATCGCGGCGCCTGCTACGCAGAAACTCCTGATCCTCGATGCCGGCAACGATCGGGTGGAGGGCTGGACGGTCAAGGCTGAGCCCCCGAAGGCAACCACCAACCCGGCGAGTAACGTCAAAACCAGTTCAGCGACCCTGAACGCAAACCTCAACCCGGAGGCTTTCGCCACCACCTACTACTTCGAGTACGGCCTGACCGAATCCTACGGCACGAAAATCCCACTCGTGCCTGAATCGATCGGCTCGGGCACCGCCAACGTGCTGGTCGAACAGCCCATCACCGGCCTCAGCGAAGGCACCCGCTACCACTTCAGGGTGGTGGCTGAAAGTGCGGCGGGAACGTCCGTGGGGATCGACCGGACGTTCAAAACGCTGTAGCTGGCCGCGCCACATTCGAGCTGAGGCGAAGCTTTCGGGTCGTATTGGAGTTGTGTACGAACCCGAGGTGTTCGGCGATTCCCTTCGTGCGGCGGAACGCTTTAGGTTGGCGCGATCTCTACCGATAAAGGCCTTTCATGCTTCGGTGGGGAATGATCTTGGTCGTGTGCGGATGCCTGCTGGGACCGGTGGCGAGCGCCAGCGCCGCAGTGCCGGACGCCACGCTGCTGCCCGGTGGCCGTGCGGTCGCACCGGCCTCGGCCCCTCCGGCGGTCAAGGCGATGATCGAAGCGGGGAACCGCATCCACAACCGGCCCTACCGCTGGGGCGGCGGCCATCGCGGCTGGAGCTCGCGCGGCTATGACTGCTCGGGCTCGGTCAGCTACGTGATGCATGCCGCTGGCCTGCTCGAAGCACCGCTCGACTCGCGCGGCTTCATGCGCTGGGGCGGCGGTGGCCCGGGCCAGTGGGTACGTATCTATGCCAACGACGGGCACGTCTTCGCGGTGATCGCCGGCCTGCGCTGGGACACCTCGATGACCGATGACGGCGACGCCCACGGCCCCGGCTGGAGCGAAACCATGCGCTCGGGGCGCGGCTTCCGCCTGCGCCACCCGGTAGGTCTGCTGCAGGCCGAGCCGCTTTCCAGCTGACAGGCGGTACAAGCCCCGATCGCGATCCTTGTACCCGGGTACAAAGGCATCTTCGAGCCGCCGTCGCTAGGCTCTTTTGGCTCTTATAAAGGGAGTGGACCGGTAACCGACCGTGCCTGCCGCCCCGGGCACGACGCCAAGCGAGGGACGAACAGAGCGATGACCCGTATCCGCCAGCAGAACGTAACCGCAGCCCAGTGGAGCTCCAACGGAGAGGCCCTTGGCGCGCTCGACCTGACCCAGCCCGAGAACAACCCCTTCGGCGCCAACGTCTTCTCCGTTGCCGTGCAGCGCGAACGCCTGCCCGCCGACGTCTTCGAGAAGCTGCAGGCGACCCTCGCCGGTGGCGAAGCGCTCGATCCGAGCCTCGCCGACGCCGTCGCCGAGGCGATGAAGGAATGGGCGTTGGAGAACGGCGCCACCCACTTCACCCACATGTTCCAGCCGCTGACCGGCTCCACGGCGGAGAAGCACGACTCCTTCTTCGAGCCGAAGGGCGGCGAGGGCGCGGCGCTGGCCGGCTTCTCGGGCAAAGAGCTGGTCCAAGGCGAGCCCGATGCCTCCTCCTTCCCAACCGGCGGCGTGCGCGCCACCTTCGAGGCGCGCGGCTACACCGCCTGGGACCCCACCTCCCCCGCCTTCATCCTCGAGAACCCCAATGGGGCACTGCTCTGCATCCCGACCGCCTTCGCCTCCTGGACCGGCGAGGCGCTCGACGGCAAGATCCCGCTGCTGCGCTCGATGGACGCCCTCTCGCGCTCGGCGATCAAGGCGCTGCGCCTGCTCGGCGACAGCGAGAGCCAGCGCGTCTTCACCACGGTCGGGCCCGAGCAGGAGTACTTCCTGATCGACGAGCAGTTCTTCTTCGAGCGTCCCGACCTGATCACCACCGGGCGCACCCTGTTCGGCGCCAAGCCACCCAAGGGCCACGAGCTCGACGACCACTACTTCGGCTCGATCCCCGAGCGAGTGCTCGCCTTCATGATGGAGTCTGAGCTCGAGGCGCGCAAGCTCGGCATCCCGGTCAAGACCCGCCACAACGAGGTGGCGCCGGGTCAGTACGAGATCGCCCCAGTCTTCGAGAACTCCAACGTCGGCTCCGACCACCAGCAGCTGATGATGCAGGTGCTGGAGAGCGTCGCCCGCCGCTACGGGCTGGTCTGCCTGTTGCACGAGAAGCCCTTTGCCGGCGTCAACGGCTCGGGCAAGCACAACAACTGGTCGATGAGCACCGACAGCGGGTCCAACCTGCTCGATCCCGGTGACACGCCCGCCGACAACATCCACTTCCTCTTCTTCTGCGCGGCGGTGATCCAGGCCGTCAACAAGCACCAGGGCTTGCTGCGCGCCTCGGTCGCCAACATCGGCCAGGACCACCGCCTCGGCGCCAACGAGGCGCCGCCGGCGATCATCTCGATCTTCCTCGGCGGCGAGCTGGAGAAGGTCTTCGAGGCGATCGCCAGCGGCGAGGGGGACCCGCACACGCCGGCCTCCTTCCTCGAGCTGGGGGCGACCGTGCTGCCGGCCCTGCCGATGCACGGCGGTGACCGCAACCGCACCTCGCCCTTCGCCTTCACCGGCAACAAGTTCGAGTTCCGGGCGCTGGGCTCGAGCATGTCGCTGGCCTTCCCCAACACGGTGCTCAACACGATCGCCGCCGAGGCGATCGACGAGCTGGCCGACAAGCTCGAGGCCAAGACGGGCGGCGGCATGGACGTCGCCGAGGCCGTGATCGAGGTGGTCAAGGAGGCCTACTCGGCCAACAAGCAGGTCTGCTTCGGCGGCGACAACTACGACGAGGCCTGGCACGCGGAAGCCGAGCAGCGCGGGCTGAAGAATCTGCGCACGACCCCTGACGCGCTGCCCGAGGTGCTCAGCGAGCAGACCGTCGCTGCCTTCGAGAACTACGACGTGCTCTCCAAGCGCGAGCTCGAGTCGCGTTATGAGGTCTGGGTTGAGCAGTACTCGATCCGCGCCAACATCGAGGCCGAGACCACCTTCTCGATCGCCAAGACGATGATCCTGCCGGCGGCGCTGCGCCACCTGGCGCTGATCGGCGAGGCCGGCGCGGCCGACCTCGAAGACGAGGCCAAGAGCCTGGTCTCGGAGCTGAACACAGCGCTCGCCGAGTTGGCGAAGGCCAACGCCGACCCTGGCCTCGAGGGTCTCGACTGGGCGATCCACGCACGTGACAAGCAGATCGCCGCGATGGAGCAGGTGCGCGAGGCAGCCGACAAGCTGGAGAAGGTCGTCGCCGACGATCTCTGGCCGCTGCCCAAGTACGAGGAGATGCTCTTCATTAAGTAGCGGCGGTTAAGTAGCGGCGGCCGACCGGATCGGGTGGTGCAGGTGGAAGACGTCCCCCGGGTCGTACTCCGCCTTCACCGCCGCCAGCCGCTCGTAGTTCTCGCGCCCGTAGCCCGAGACGATGCGTTCCTCGCCCTCGTCACCGACGAAGTTGAGGTAGGTGGCGCCGGTCGCGAAGGGCTTCATCTCGGCACATAGGTCGCGTGTCCAGCGGATCGCCCGCTCGTCGTCGGCCGGGTCCTCCCACATGGTCAGTGGGTGGACCACCCAGGGCGAAGAGCGCGTCGCCAGCGGTGACTCTGTGGCGCGGCGGGAGACGGCGCCGCCCCAGGGGAAGATGATGTGCTGGGTCGGTGAGGGAATAATCACCCCGTCCGCCTTGGCGCAGAAGGCGTCAATCGCCGCGTCGGGCAGCTCGTCGAGGTACTCCGCTGACCAGTAATTGCGGTAGCCGGGCGGGTCGTCGAGCATCGACTGCAGCTCGGCGTAGGGCATCGCGGCGATCATCTCCCCCTCGGGCTCGAGGGCAAGCAGCGGCGCCATCGCCTCGCTCGCCTCGGCCTCGGGGCCCGTGTAGGTGACGAGGATCGCGCAGGCGAGCCGGTTGCGCAGGTGCTCGGGCACGAACTCCTCCGGTGGCCCGGTCAGGTAGAGCAGGCCACCGCCGACCTCGTCGGGTGCCGATTCGATGAACTCGCGATAGGCGCGGGTCAGCTCGGGCCCCTCGCCCGGCGACCAGAAGAGCAGCGCCGCGGTGAAGTCCGGCAGCAGGTGCAGACGAAAGGTCAGCTCGGTGGCGATGCCGAAATTGCCGCCACCGCCGTGCAGGGCCCAGAACAGCTCTGGGTTCTCCTCTTCGCTGGCCCGCACCATGTGACCGTCGGCGGCGAGGAGCTCAACGGCGAGCAGGTTGTCGCAGGCGAGTCCGAACTTACGCTCGATCCAGCCGGATCCCCCGCCCAGGGTGAGCCCGGCGATCCCCGTGGTCGAGACGCGCCCGCCAGTCGCGGCGAGGCCGAGCGGCTGACAAGCAGCGTCAAAATGTCCCCAAGTGGCACCACCCTGCACAGTCGCGGTGCGCGCCTCTGGGTCGACGGTAACCGCATTCATCCGGCGCAGGTCGATGGTCAAACCACCGTCGGTGAGGCAAGCTCCGGCGACACTGTGTCCGCCGCCGCGGACCGCGACCTCGAGCTCGTTCTCGAGCGCGAAGGCAAGTGCCGAACGAACGTCCTCGACATCGGCACATTGGGCGATTGCCGCGGGCCGCTTGGCGATCATCGAGTTGAAGATCGCGCGGGCCTCCTCGTAGCCGCCCTCGCCGTCGGCGATGACCTCGCCGTCAAAGGCAGAGCGGAAGCCGTCAAGGGTGGTGGAATCGAGTGGCGCGGGGGACATCGCGGCTCCTTTCGCGAAAATTGCCTCCCGCACCACCCTATTACCGCCCTCGTCAGCGGACAAGCGCTCGCTAGAAATGCGGCCGGAAGTGATGGCGCCTGGGTCGCTTGTCCAGCATCAGCTTACGCTGGCGCAGATGGCGTAGATGCGTAGGTCGATCGTGGTGTCGAGCGAGGTCGAGTTGTTGAAGAGCTGGACGGACCAGCCCGTTCCGGTGCCGTTAGGGGCGCTGAGCGAGACGGTGACCTGGCGCTGCTGGCCGTTCTGGCCCGCGTTAGTACCCAGGTCAGTGCCGCCGCCGATCGCTCGCTTGTTGCCCGGGCACTCGACGGTCTGCACGGCGCTGAGCCCGCGGAAGCCGCCGCTGTTCTGGATGAACACTTCTTTGAAGGTCTGGTTGATGACCTCGTAGCCGGAGACGCCGGCCGGGCCCGTCGCCCCTCGGTCGCCTTTGGCGCCTTTGTCACCCTTGGCGCCTTTTTGTCCTTTGGGACCCTGGCTACCTCTCGGACCCTGGGGCCCGACAGGCAACCGGCCGAAGAGCCTGCAGGTCACCTTCTTCTGCCCGCTGAGAACTTTGGTCGGGCACTTGACCTTGACTTTGCCTGCTTTCGAGCTGCTGGCAGGAACGCTCGCCAGCGCAGCGACAGCCAGTCCGACAGCAGCGACAAGGGCGATCATGCCCAGCGGTAGGGCGCGCCCAAGACTCGACAACTTACGCATGCCTCTCCCTCCTCAGGTTCAGGTTCTGCGACCGCTACCCGCTATGAGCGGAACTCAAGCCCCCCGAGCGATTCCAGGGGGACCCGAGCTGCTAGCAGGCCCACTCCTGCACCCGATCATTCACCGTATCGGACACCCAGACGTTGAGTTCGGAGTCGGTGGCGATGCCTTGCGGAAAAGCGAGCTGCCCGTCATTGGGACCGCCTGTGCCGAATTGGCTCATGTAGGTGCCGTTGGCTTTGAAGCGCTGAACCCGGTGGTTACCGGTGTCGGCGACCCAGACTCGTTCTTCGGAGTCAAAGGTGATGCTTTCGGGGCTCTTGAACTGGCCGTTGCCGGTGCCTTCGGTGCCGTATTTGCGCACGAAGGTGCCTTCGGTGGTGAATTCCTGCACTCGGTTGTTACCGGTGTCGGCGATCACGATGTCGCCTTCGGCATTGGCGGCGATGTCTCGCGGTTCTTTGAGCTGGCCGCTTTCGGAGCCGCTTTCTCCGAACGAAAAGATCAATTTGCCGGCGGCGGTGACCTTCTTGGCATTGAAGGTTTTTAATTTTCCTCCCGTGATCTGCGGGAAGGTGCCGACCACCCAAACGTTGCCTTCAGGGTCAATGGCTATGCTCGATGTCGCGGGTTGTTGGACTTTGAATTCGGTTTCGACCGGCACTTCCCATGCCTGCATGAACGTCCCTTCATCGCTGAACTCCTGAACGCGAGCGTCGCCGGAGGCGATCCAGACGTCGTCTTCGGGGTCGATTGCGATCCCTTCCAGACCTGAGAACTGCCCGTTGCCGGTTCCCGCGACGCCGAACTGGAGGAGGAATTTGCCTTCGGAATCGAACTTCTGCACGCGGGTGTGGCCGATGTCGAGGACCCAAGCATTGCCTTTGGAGTCGATGGCCATATCACCGGGGAATGCGAGTTGGCCAGGGCCAGAGGCATCGCCGCCGAAATGTTGGAGGAATTCGCCTGCGGTGGTGAACTCCTGCACCCGATCATTCACCGTATCGGACACCCAGACGTTGAGTTCGGAGTCGGTGGCGATGCCTTGCGGAAAAGCGAGCTGCCCGTCATTGGGACCGCCTGTGCCGAATTGGCTCATGTAGGTGCCGTTGGCTTTGAAGCGCTGAACCCGGTGGTTACCGGTGTCGGCGACCCAGACTCGTTCTTCGGAGTCAAAGGTGATGCTTTCGGGGCTCTTGAACTGGCCGTTGCCGGTGCCTTCGGTGCCGTATTTGCGCACGAAGGTGCCTTCGGTGGTGAATTCCTGCACTCGGTTGTTACCGGTGTCGGCGATCACGATGTCGCCTTCGGCATTGGCGGCGATGTCTCGCGGTTCTTTGAGCTGGCCGCTTTCGGAGCCGCTTTCTCCGAACGAAAAGATCAATTTGCCGGCGGCGGTGACCTTCTTGGCATTGAAGGTTTTTAATTTTCCTCCCGTGATCTGCGGGAAGGTGCCGACCACCCAAACGTTGCCTTCAGGGTCAATGGCTATGCTCGATGTCGCGGGTTGTTGGACTTTGAATTCGGTTTCGACCGGCACTTCCCATGCCTGCATGAACGTCCCTTCATCGCTGAACTCCTGAACGCGAGCGTCGCCGGAGGCGATCCAGACGTCGTCTTCGGGGTCGATTGCGATCCCTTCCAGACCTGAGAACTGCCCGTTGCCGGTTCCCGCGACGCCGAACTGGAGGAGGAATTTGCCTTCGGAATCGAACTTCTGCACGCGGGTGTGGCCGATGTCGAGGACCCAAGCATTGCCTTTGGAGTCGATGGCCATATCACCGGGGAATGCGAGTTGGCCAGGGCCAGAGGCATCGCCGCCGAAATGTTGGAGGAATTCGCCTGCGGTGGTGAACTCCTGCACCCGATCATTCACCGTATCGGACACCCAGACGTTGAGTTCGGAGTCGGTGGCGATGCCTTGCGGAAAAGCGAGCTGCCCGTCATTGGGACCGCCTGTGCCGAATTGGCTCATGTAGGTGCCGTTGGCTTTGAAGCGCTGAACCCGGTGGTTACCGGTGTCGGCGACCCAGACTCGTTCTTCGGAGTCAAAGGTGATGCTTTCGGGGCTCTTGAACTGGCCGTTGCCGGTGCCTTCGGTGCCGTATTTGCGCACGAAGGTGCCTTCGGTGGTGAATTCCTGCACTCGGTTGTTACCGGTGTCGGCGATCACGATGTCGCCTTCGGCATTGGCGGCGATGTCTCGCGGTTCTTTGAGCTGGCCGCTTTCGGAGCCGCTTTCTCCGAACGAAAAGATCAATTTGCCGGCGGCGGTGACCTTCTTGGCATTGAAGGTTTTTAATTTTCCTCCCGTGATCTGCGGGAAGGTGCCGACCACCCAAACGTTGCCTTCAGGGTCAATGGCTATGCTCGATGTCGCGGGTTGTTGGACTTTGAATTCGGTTTCGACCGGCACTTCCCATGCCTGCATGAACGTCCCTTCATCGCTGAACTCCTGAACGCGAGCGTCGCCGGAGGCGATCCAGACGTCGTCTTCGGGGTCGATTGCGATCCCTTCCAGACCTGAGAACTGCCCGTTGCCGGTTCCCGCGACGCCGAACTGGAGGAGGAATTTGCCTTCGGAATCGAACTTCTGCACGCGGGTGTGGCCGATGTCGAGGACCCAAGCATTGCCTTTGGAGTCGATGGCCATATCACCGGGGAATGCGAGTTGGCCGGCACCGGAGCTGTCACCACCGAACTTGCGGAGGAATTCGCCTTTGCATTCAACGGCGCCTGCAGAGGTCGGGTAGGCGCAAGCTACAGCTAGCGCGCAAAAGATGACGGCAAGCAATTGCCGCGCGAAAATAGCCTCTCCTAACTGCATCACGCCCCCTTCGTTCAAAGCCGCTTGAGGCTGACGCTAATTCGGAACTGAGTTGTTCTGTATCCTCAAAACTAGGGTTTTTAAACAGAATTACTTAAGTAAACCCAAACCCACCGTTCGCCGAATTGGCCCCGTGAGCAACTCGAGCGAGCGGGATCGTCTTCATCGACGATGACGAATCGCCGTGTCAGAAATGCGGCCGGAAGTGGTGGTGCCTGGGTCGTTTGTCCGCAGCGGGGCCTTTGAGCAGCGCCGCGCAGGCGAGGGCGCCGGCCAGCGCTGCGCCAGCGATGATCAGGAAGGCGGTCGCGTATGGCGAGGCGTCGGGGGTCGTGCCGCCGGCTCCCGAGTAGACGACGATGCCGAGCACCATCGTGCCGGCGGCGGCGCCGATCCAGCGCACGGTGAGCACCAGCGCGTTGGCGTCGCCGCGCTCCTCGGCGGCGACGGCGTTGCTGAGGCCGGTGAGCAGCGAGGTGAACATCGGCGCGATCGAGACGTTGAGCAAGAGCAGGCCGGGCAAGAGCAGGGCGAAGCTCTCATCGTCGACGAAGGCGGCGATCCAGGCCATGGCGACCGCGGTGAGCAGGTAGCCGACGAGCGCCGGGGTCCGCGGCCCGATGCGATCAGTGACGCGGCCGGCGAGGATGTTGAAGAGCGGCTCGGCGATCATCGAGGCGGCGATCGCCAGGGCGGCCAGCAGCGGCCCGTAGTCGAGCACGTGCTGGAGGTAGGTGGCGATGTAGACGATGTAGCCGTTGACGACGAACTGGGCGGCGAACATCGCCAGCACGATGCCGACGAGCACGCGGCGGCGCAACAAGCCGACGTCGAGCAGCGGGTGGGCCGTGCGCAGCTCGAGCCAAGCGAAGCCACCGAGCGTCACAAGCCCGGCGCCGAAGAGCGACAGCGTTGCAGCCGAGTCCCAGCCCCAAGCGAGCGACTGCATCAGGGCCACGAGCAATGCGGCGAGGCCGATCATCAGCACGGTTAGGCCACGGAAGTCGAAGGGCGCTGGCTCGCCGATCGCCCGGTTGTCGACCTTGAGCCAGCCGAGCACGACGAGGGAGGCACCAACCGCGACTTGCAGGCCGAAGAGCGCCCGCCAGCTGACTACCTCGGTGAGCAGCCCGGCCATCAGTGGGCCGATGACGAAGACGGTCACGCCGATCGCCGAGTACTTGCCGAGTGCGTCGCCGCGGTGCTCGAGCGGCACCCGGTTGGCGATCATCGCGGCACTCGATGGATAGAGCGTCGAGGCGCCGATACCGGCCACGGCGATGCTCACGACGAGCCAAACAAAGCCCTGCGAGACGGTGGCTGAAAGGGAGCCAATGGCGAAGATCGAAAGGGCGACGAGCAGCACCTCGCGGTGGCCGTAGTAATCCCCGAGTCGACCGCCAACGGCGGCGAAGAGCGCCAGCGTGAGGAAGAAGGAGTTGACGATCCACTGAGCCTCGGAAGCCGAGAGCTGCAGTTCCTCGGCGATCGTCGGCTGGATTACGCCAAGGACCGTCTGGCCGAGGTAGCAGGTGAAGAATGCAAGGCCGCCGAACCAGAGCGTCCAGGGACTGAGGCGCTGCGCCGGTGGGGCGTCGGTCACGCGCGGGACAGTACCCGCATCTCCAGACCGCCCCGCGGCGAAAGCGTCGGCATCTGGCGCACGGTCATCGTGCGGCCCGGCATCGCATCGAGGCGCAAGTGCTGCAGCAGCATCGTCGCCACCAACTTCACCTCGGTTTGGCCGAAGCGCTTACCGATGCAGATGCGCCGCCCGCCGCCAAAGGGCACGTAAGCGCCGCGGGGCAGTTGCGCCTTGCGCTCGCGCGTGAAGCGCTCGGGGATGAAGGCCTCCGGGTCGGGGAAGACCTCGGGGATGCGGTGGCTGGCCCAGGAGCAGTAGTTGACGTAGGCACCCCGCTTCACCTGATGGCCGTTGAACTCGAAATCGCGCACGGCGCGGCGCGGGCCGATCCAGGCGGGTGGGTAGAGGCGCAGCACCTCGTCGAGCACCATGTCGAGATAGGGCATCTCGCGCTCGAGCCGCTCAATATCGGGAGCGTCGCCGCCCAGTACCCGATCCTGCTCCTCGCAGAGCTTGGCCGTCACCTCGGGATGGCGGGCCAGCTCGTGCATCATGAAGGTCAGGGTCGAGGTCGAGGTGTCGTGCCCGGCGAACATCAGGGTCATCACCTGGTCGCGGACCTCCTTGTCGGTAAAGCCCTCCCCCGCCTCGTCGCGCACGTCCAGCAGCAAGCTGAGGATGTCCATCTTCTCGGGGTCGGGATCGGCGCGGCGCTGGGTGATCTCGCCGTAGACGATCTCGTCGAGCACCTCGCGCGAGCGCACCATCTTCGACCAGGGCGAGCCCGGGCCGCGCAGCAGCCGCAGGTGGAAGTCGGTGCCGTAGAAGCCGAGTGCCCGCTCGAAGTGCTCGGCCGCCGCGGCACCCTTGCCAGCTTCGTCGGGATCGAGGCCGAGCAGCGCCCGCATCGCGATGCGCATCGCCAGGCCGCGCATCCACTCGTAGATGTCGATCACCTGGCCCGGCCGCAGGCGCTCGATCGCCGGCGTCGCCTCGGCGATCATCGCCTCCACCGAAGCCGAGACCTGCTCGCGGTGGAAGGCAGGCATCATGATCTCGCGGGCCCGGTCGTGGTAGGCATCGTCGATCGTCAGCAGCCCATCGCCGAGCAGCGGGATCAGGTCGCCGAAGCTCGACTCGCGCCAGTGGAAGTTCTCCGGATGGGCGACCGTGATGAAGTGGTTGGCCTCCGGGCCGAGCATGAAGATCACCGGATGGTGGAGCAGGCGCACGCTGAAGATCGGGCCGTGCTCCTCGTAGAGGCCGAGCAGGAGGGGCAGCGGATCGCGCGCCGCCTGCAGGGTGCGGCCGAAGTCGAAGCTCTGCGGGCCGGGCGGGTAGGCACCGCGCCGGCGCACGCTGAACTCGGTCCGCACGTCTTCGGCAACCCGGCGGACCGGGTTGGCACTCAGCTGCTCGGGCGGCTCAATGCGGGCAGGCTGCTTGGCGGGCGTCTCCACGGGCACCCCCGGAATCCTAGTTGGCTGACTGGCCAAACAAGGTCTACTCCCAGAGCACCCCGTCAACCGCGGGCGGCCGCAGGCCGCGGATCGCCTCGTCAGCTGGAACCCAACCCTCGCGCTCCTGCCTCAGCAGACCAAGCTCCCTGATCGCGTTGAGGTCACGGCTCAGGGTCTTTTCGGTCTTGGTCGCGTAGGCCGCCGCCAGGCGGGGAGTGAGCTCGGGAATCGCCCGCTTTGCCACTGCCTCTCTAGACGCGTGAAAAGAGCGTGAAAGATCGAGCACCAAGCGGAGGCGACGAATGTCGGTCTCTGAGCGACGATCGCGAAATGCCTGATGGACGTGCTGCGCCCAGCGGTCTTCGAACTGCTGCTTCCAGATCACGCCCAGCTGCTCTCGAAGCTGGTCCACGAACCCCTGCACCGCGTAGGCCAGGAAAGAGAGCAGTCCGTGTGGCTCACGACTCGACGTCGCCAGTTGTCGGTAGTACTCGCTGCGGGTTTGGTTGTAGTGGTTGGACAAGAGCTGGCAGGTCGGAACCGGGAAGCCGGCCGTGAGGAGAATCTGGAGCTCGAGCAGGCGCGCGGTACGGCCGTTGCCATCGCCGAAAGGATGGACCCACGCGAGGTAGAGATGCGCTACCACCGCCTTGACGATCGCCAGTGGGGCGGCCAGCTGGGGTGCGTCGCTGGGGGCATTCAACTCGTCGCCGTTGAGCCAGTCGCAGAGGCGCGAAAGTAGATACTCGGCATCCTCCGCTGGGGCCGCGCGGTAGCTGCCGACGACGACGGAGTGCTCGCGTATCTCTCCCGGGACGACCCCCTCCTCGACCTCGAGGCCGTCGAGGATCAGTCGGTTGTACTCCTTGAGGCGCTCAACGGTGAAGGGAAGCGCAGGGTCGTCCAGCAGCTCCTGACTGGCGAGGTTGTAAGCGGCCAGCACATTCTCGATCTCTTTCTCCAAGTACTCGCGAGAGGGCGGCAGCTCCAGCGTCCCATCGAGAACCTGCCGCACCTCCTGCTCAGAGAGCGTGTTCCCCTCGATCGCGGTCGTCGCCAGCATCCCCTTGGCCAAGTAGACCTGCAGCAGCTCACTGGCCGCTGCCGGCGCGAGCAGCGCACGTCCAACGTGCTGGCACTTCGACTTCGCCTCACCCAGCAGAACCCAGGTCGAAGGCATTGCCAGCCGCAAATCGACCTTGAAATCGATATGTGAATGGGTTTTCAGATATCGCTTCATAGCAGCCCTGAAACGATTATAGGCCTAAATATGTCCCTATATGTGTCCTTACCTCTGTCCAGCAGCGGCGAGCTGTCCGCAGGCGGCGTCGATGTCGCGGCCGCGGGTGAGGCGAACGGTGGCAGCGAGCCGCTGCTCGGCGAGGATCGCGCGGAAGCGCTCAATCCGCTCCGGCGAGGAGCCGTCATAGGCGCCGGTCGGGTTGTAGGGGATGAGGTTGACCTTGTAAGCGCGGGGGTCGAGTAGCTCGGTCAGCTGCCGGGCGTGCTCGGGCAGGTCGTTGACACCGTCGAGCATCACGTACTCGACGAAGACCTTGCGCCGGCGACGCGCGCGGTAGCGCTCGCAGGCAGCCAGCACCTCGGCCAGCGGGTAGCGGTCGTTGACCGGCATCAGCTGCGAGCGCAGGCCGTCGTTGGGTGCGTGCAGTGAGAGGGCGAGGCTGACCGGCATCTCGCACTCGGTTAGGCGGTCGATGCCAGGAACCCAGCCGACCGTGGAGATCGCCGTGCGGCGGTGGGTGACGCCGAGGTCGGGCAGCCGCTCGCAGGCCCCCAGCACCGCGTCGAGGTTCATCGTCGGCTCCCCCATGCCCATGAAGACGACGTGGTCGATCGCTTCGGCACGGCGGAAGTGCAGCGCCTGGTCGAGGATCTCGTCGGCGCTGAGGTTGCGGCCGAACTTCATCTGCCCTGTCGCACAGAAAGAGCAGGTCAGTGGACAGCCCGACTGCGAGGAGAGGCAGACCGAGCGGCGCCCGTCGCGATAGCGCATCAGCACCGCCTCGATCGGCCGCCCGTCGGCCGTGTGGAAGAGTGCCTTGACCGTGCCGTCATCGGAGCGCGCCTCCGCTCGCAGGTCCAAAGTCGAGATCGGCAGCTCAGCAGCGAGCCGCTCGCGCAACGCCGCCGGCAGGTTGCTCATCTCCCCGTAGGAGCGAACGCCGCGCGACACCCATTCCCATACCTGGGCAGCGCGGTAGGGCGGCTCGCCGGCAGCGGCCAGCGTGCTCTGCAGCAGGGCACGATCCACCGGGCGAGTTTAGGCGGCGAGCGAGCTGGCGCTGCCGAGCAGCTGCAGCACCTCCTCGGCGGCGCGCTCGCCAGCCTGCAGGGCGCCCTCCATGTAGCCGCTCCAGACGGTGGCCGTCTCGGTGCCGGCCCAGTGGATGCGACCGACCGACTCGCGCAGCGCCGGTCCACAGGCGGTCCAGCCGCCGGGGCCGAAGTTCGAGGTGGGCCCACCGCCGGACCATGGCTCTGCTGCCCAGGCCTGTTCGGCGTAGTCGAGGGGCTCGGCCGCCGCCGAGCCGAAGAGCCGCTCGAAGCAGGCGAGCACCGCCGCTCGGCGAGCCGCGGACCCCAGCGTCGCCATCTGACGCGCCTCGGGGCCGCCGACGAAGCCGAGCATCACCCCGGCCGAACCATCGGCCGGGGAGCAGTCGAAGGTGAGTGTCACCGGGCCGGCGTCGGTGACCGACTCGCCGCTAAGGCCATCGTCTCGCCAGAACGGCGTTTCGTAGAGCGCCACGCACTTGTTCAGCGCGCCTGGCTGCAGGCGCTCGCCGAGCTCGCGCCGCTGCGGCGGCAGCAGGGGGTCGAACTCGATTCGGGCGGCGATCGCCGGCGGCACAGCGACGATCACGTGCTCCGCCTGCAGCTCGAAGCCCTCGGCAAAGATGCGCACCGCCCCGTCGCCCTGCTCGATGCGCCACACCGGAGCGCCCAGCCGAACCCGCTCGCCAAGCGAGCCGGCGAGGCCGAGGGGCAAGGCCTGCGCGCCACCGTCGAGGCGATCCTGCTGGGCGCCCCCCTCGGTGTCGATCAGCTTGTCGAAGCTGCCCGCGGCACTGACGTAGAAGAGCACGTGGAGCATCGAGAGCTCCTCCGGCCCGGCGCCCCACACCGTTCGCCCAGCGAGGCCGATCAGCTCGCGAGCGACCGGCGTGCGCACGTTGGCCGCGCACCACTCGGCGAGGGTCAGGCCGTCGAGCTCAGCAGCGCGCTGCGCGGCCCAAGGCTGCTCGGCGCCGACTTCGCGGGCGAGGCGCGCGATGCGCCGCCGGGCGAGAAAGATGTCCCAGAGCACACCCGGGCCGAGACGCGGGATCGTGCCCCGGTAGCGCCGCCGCTTGCCACCCACATCGAGCAGGTTCCGGCCGGCCCCGTGCTGGGGGAAGCTGCCGATTCCCAACTCACCGGCGAGCGCCTGCACGCGTGAGTGATCGGAGCCCACCCACTGGCCGCCGAGATCGACCTGGACCCCCTCGCCGAGCACGCCGTTGAGCAGGCGCCCGCCGACGCGATCGCGGGCCTCGAGCACGAGCACCTCGTGCCCGGCGTCAGCCACCGCCTGCGCGGCGCGCAGGCCGGAGAGGCCGGCGCCGACCACAGCCACCTCGACGCCGGCCGGCGCATCGCGGACCATCGCTCAGAGGCCGACGGCGTCGGCCAGCAGGTCGACCTGACCGGGATCGTGGGACGAGGGGCAGAAGATCAGCTCGTCGCAGCCCGCAGCTTCGTATGCCGCGACCTGCTGGCGCACGGCCTCGACGTCCTTAGCCGCCCCGTCCACGATGAAGTCGGCGATCTGCTCGCCCAGCCAGGCGTAGTAGTCGCCCATGTTGGCTTGGGCTTCCTGCTCGGCTTGCTCGCCGAGCGAGAAGTAGGCGAGGGCCTGCGTCCGTGGCGCCGCGTCGCGACCCGCCCGCTCCCAGGCGACCCTCGCCTTGGCCGCACCCTCGGCGAACTGCTCGGGCCCCGAAGCGGCGGCGATCCAGCCATCGGCGAAGCGGGCGGCGCGCTCGAACGACGCTTCGGCGTGCCCGCCGACGATCAGCTCCGGAGCGCCCTCAGCGGCTGGCCCGACCTCGTTGCCGGACCAGACCTCCTCGATCCGCTCGAGCATCGCATCGAGCTGGCGGCCGCGGCCCTTCAGCTCGACGCCGCTGGCCTCGTAGTCGTCGTCGCGCCCGCCCAGCCCGAGCCCGAGGGTGAGGCGAGCGCCGGAGAGGGCGTGCAGGCTGAGCGCCTGCTTGGCGAGCTGGGTGGCATTGACACGCAGGGGCGCCAGCAGGACCGAGGTGCAGAGGCCGATGCGCTCGGTGACCGCGGCGGCCGCGGCAAGCGCGACAAGCGGCTCGTAGTTGTCGAAGACGATGCGGTCGATCGTGCCCAGGGAGCTGAAGCCGCGGGCATCGGCGCGTCGTGCCCACTCGGTCAGCTGCTCCCCGGTCGTGCGGGGCACCGCGTTGGGCAGTCCGATTCCAACGTCCATCCAGGCCTCCTCAGTCGCCGTCCAAACGCAGCAACCCTAGCGACGGAGACGCTCCGGCCGGCTAGAGTGATCCGCATGGTGGACCCCAACGGCAGCGAGGCGCTGAGCGCGGCGATCACGCGCTACAACGAGGCCTGGAACGCCCAGGACCTCGACGCGATCGTCGCCATGCACACCCCCGACATGGTCTTCGCCAACCACACGGCGGGCGAGTCGGCCCAGGGCGAGGAGGTACGGGGCCACATCGCCAAGATCTTCGAGGCCTGGCCCGACATGCGCTTCGAGACGCGGCGGCTCTACGTGCGCGAGGGGGTCGTCACCCAGGAGTGGACGGCAACCGCCTCCCACACCCAGACGCTGCGACGCGGGGATCTCGAGGCGCCGCCCAGCGGCCTCGAGATCAGCTGGGATGGGGTCGATGTGATCCCCTTCGAGAACGGCTTGATCAAGCGCAAGGACGTCTACTCCGACTCCGTCTCGATCCTGCGCCAGGTCGGCCTGTTGGATTGACCCAGCGCGCTCGCCCGCTCAGCGGCGCAACTGCTGCAGGCGACCGCGAAGGAGGGCGGGCCATGCCCGCGGGCGGCGAGCGGCGGTCAGCGCGATCGGCGCCGAGTCGAAGTAGGAGACCCGCTCGGTTGCGAGCCCGTCCTCGCCAAGGACGAAGCGGTCGACCGCCTGCCAGGAAATCGGCTTGCCGCCGGCCGTGCCGCTCAGGCTGAACTCGATCAGCACACCATCCTCGGTCGCGCCCCAGCGGTGCACCTCGCCGGTCAGGTCGGAGATCAGCTGGAACAAGGCGGCAAACGTGCGCCGCCCCTCCTCGAGCGTGTGCGTCGTGGGCATCAGCGGCGTGACGAGTCGCACCTCCTCGGCCAGGACCGTGTCGAGTCCCTCGGGCGTTGGAGCCCGCCAGTACTCGGCGAACCGGCGCGTGAAGTCGTCAGCCTCCACCTCGCTCGGGCGAGCCTCACCGCGCATCTGGCAACTCCTCCAGGAGGCGGTCGACGATGGCACGAGCGTGGTCGAAGGCCGAGCGGTCGCCGGCAAGGCGGTGGCGCGAGTTGGCGCCCATCACGACGGCATAGAGCTCGAAGGCGAAGCGGCCAGGATCCTCCGCGCCGGCAATGCGCGCCTGGTGCTCCAGCTCCGCCAGCCAGCCGTCGAGGGCGTGGGCGATCGCGTCGCGCACCGGCCCCGGCCGGTCGTCGTACTCAGCCGAGGTGGCAGCCCAGAAACAGCCCCCCGAGTAGGCGCCGCTCTCCAGATGCGCCAGATAGCGGTCGGCCATCGCCCGCAGGCGCCGCGCCCCACAGGGGGTCTCGCCGGCAGGATCGATCACCGCCACCCGGAAGCGACGCGCGGCTGCCTCAACGGTCGCCAGCTGTAGCTCCTGCTTCGAGCCGAAATGGGCGAAGAGGCCGCTCTTGCTCATCGCCAGCTCCGTCGCCAGCCGGCCGATCGTCAGGCCCTCGAGACCCTCGACCGAGGCGAGGTCGACCGCCGTGTCGAGGATCGCGACCCGTGTCTGGGCCCCCTTGCCGGCGGCGGAGGGCTCCTCGGTCGAGACTGCCTCGCTCGTCGCCATCGATCACAGGCTACATAAAAGCACGAACGTTCGTTCATATCGATAGGATCGCGCCCGCGACCCCAAGTACAAAAGCCAGACTGAATCAGGGAGGCAAGATGAGCACGTTCACAGTGAGGAAGATCGACGAGATGGAGGCGATCTACCGGGGCGCCTTCAAGCGGGTTAGAGCGGAGTTGGGGGTGGAGTCGTTCGGCATCCAGCTGATCGACATGCCGCCGAACTTCGAGAACTACCCCGAGCACGACCACGCGCAGGACGGCCAGGAGGAGGTCTACGTGGCGATGAACGGTGGTGGGGAGATCGAGATCGAGGGTGAGCGCTACCCCCTGGACCCCGATCACATGGCGCGCGTCGGCCCCGGTGTGAAGCGCAAGGTCTGGCCGGGCCCCGATGGCATCCGCCTGCTGATCATGGGCGGCGTTCCAGGGGACAGCTACGAGGCCCCCGACATCACGAAGCTCGGCGAACCCGACCCGATGGCGAGCTAGGAACCAGGTCCCTTGCCGGTGCCTGCCCGCGGCTCATAGCCGGGGCAGGCCGCCACCGGGACCCGCGGGTAGCGCGGATAGCTCGGATCGACCCGCGAGCGCAGGCAGAGTGAGAAGACCGAGCCGCGGGTGTTGGGCACCAGCTGCTGGTGCCGGCAGCTGTCGCAGAGCCCCCTCGCCGGGCCGGTCAAGGCGCCGAGTAGCCGCGAGCCCGGCCCAGCACCGCCAAGCCGGCGAACAGCGGCCGCAAGAGCCAGTCCGGCCCGGCCAGCCGGAAGACGTCGCGGTACTCGCTCAGCATCACGCCGAAGGCGAGCGGTCCGGGCATCCCGTTGCGGCCGACTTTGCCCTCGCGGTGCAGCGCGTCGATCGCCCGGAACCACTGCTCGGTACGACCCGCAGGAGCGGTCCGCCAGCGAACCCGGGCGGGCTCCTGGCCGGGATTCCACATCTGATGGACGCCGCCTCTGCGGATCTCGATCGAGTCGCCGGCACTGAGGTCGCGCTGTGCGCCGTCGACCCGCACGCGGAGCGCTCCGGCGATCACCTCGAAATGCTCGTCTTGCGCCGGGTGAAAGTGCTTGGGCGGCGGCGAGCCGGCCGGCCCGTAGGTGGCTTCGACCTGGAGCGCCTCGGGGGTCGAAGAGCGCACCTCCAGCGACTCCGACGGGGTGAGCTTGAGAATGTCGGGCATTGCGGACGATGCTAGCGCCGGGAGCCGCCTTGGCCCCAGCTAGCTTTGGGGTGTGACCGGCACCGCCACCCTCTTCGACACCGACGCGCCCGGGCACTCGGCCACCGTCGAGGTGCTCGGCGTCATCTTCTGCGCCGAGGACGACGGCTACGCGGTGCTCGAGGTCCAGGACGCAGAGTCGGGCGAGGGCTTTGCGCTGGTCGGCCCGGTCGCGCATCTCGGGGTCGGCGACAGAGCAGAAGTGAGCGGCGAGTGGCAAACGCATGCCCGCTACGGGCGCCAGCTGCGCGCCCAAGGGGCTCTTCCCCTCGACCCCACCGACCGCGAGGGGCAGATCGCCTACCTAACCTCGCTGCGCCACATCGGCCCAGCCCGGGCCGAACGACTCCTCGACGAGCACGGCGAGGCGGTGCTCGGCGCGATTGCCGCCAACCCGCAGGCGGTGTTCAGCTCGCTGCGCGGCGTCAGCGCCGACCAGGCGGCAGCCGCGACCGAGTCGTGGCATGCCAGCCGCGCGGTTCGCGACCTGCATGTGCAGCTCGCTCCCCACGGTCTCGCCCATCTGGCCGCGCCGATCCACAATCGCTTCGGCGAGCGCTCGATGGCGATCCTCCACGAGGACCCCTACCGGCTGACCGAGGTCGACGGTGTCGGCTTCGCCCGGGCCGACAAGATCGCGCTTGGCGCTGACGTGCCGCCGGAGTCGAGCCGCCGGGCCCAGGCCGCGGCGGTCTATGCCCTGACCGAGGCCGAGCAGCAGGGCAACAGCTTCCTGCCGCTTACCGAGCTGACCAAGCGCAGCGCCAAGCTGCTCGGGCTGGCGCCCGATCCCGACGTGCTGAGCGAAGCCCGCGGTCTGCACGTCGAGGAGGGTTGCGTCTACCGCGAGCTGACCCATGCGAGCGAGGTTGCCGTCGCGAAGACCCTGGCCAGGCGCGCCGCGGCGCCCCCCCACCTCGATCACGACCCCGGCGAGGCGCCCCCCGAGGATGCCGAAGGCAACAAGCTCACCGATGAGCAGTGGGCCGCCGTCCGCGGCGCCTTCGCGGCGCGGATCTCGGTGCTCACCGGCGGCCCAGGCGTCGGCAAGACTGCCTGCACGCGGGCGATCGTCGAGCAGGCCGAGCTGGCCAGCCTGCGCATCGCGCTCTGCGCGCCGACCGGCCGTGCCGCACGCCGTCTCGAGGAGGCGACCGGCCACGCGGCCCAGACGATTCACCGCCTGCTCGAGTGGATGCCGGGCCGCGAGCCCGCCTTCAAGCCAGGCCACCCACTGCCGGCTGACCTAGTGATCGTCGATGAGTCCTCGATGCTCAACCTACGCCTGATGGAGGTTCTGCTCGGCGGCCTCGCCGAGTCGACCCACGTGGTCTTCGTCGGCGACGCCGATCAGCTGCCGCCGATCGGAGCCGGCAAGCCCTTCGAGGACCTGATTGCCGCCGAAATCGCGCCGGTCGTGCGGCTCACGCAGATCTTTCGCCAGGCAGCGCGCTCGATGATCACCACCGCGGCCCATGAGATCAACCAGGGCCGCCCTCCCCACCTGACTCCCGGCGAGGGCCAGGATCACGACTTCTTCTTCATCGACCGCACCAATCCGGAGCGCGCGCTGGAGACCGTCGTCGAGGTGGTCGCCGAGCGTGCCCCAAAGCGCTTTGCCGTCGACCCGGTGCGCGAGGTGCAAGTGCTGGCGCCGATGTACCGGGGCGCGATCGGCATCGACGCGCTCAACGAGGCCTTGCAGCGAGAGCTCAATCCGCGCGGCAAGGCCGCCGTCGGCGGGCGCTTTCGCCTGGGCGACCGGCTGATCCAGACCCGCAACTCGCATGAGCTGGGCCTGATGAACGGCTCGATCGTCTTCCTCGAGGGAGACGACGCCACCGAGGAGGAGATCCTCGTCGAGACCGACGAGGGCGAGAAGCTGACCATCCCCTATGGGGAGACGGCGACGTTGCGCCTCGCCTACGCGATCTCGGTGCACAAGGCGCAGGGCTGCGAGGTCCCCGTCGTGGTCGGCGTCTGCCACCGCTCGCACTCGCGCATGCTGACCCGGCCGCTGCTCTACACGGCGATCACCCGGGCGCGGCGCAGCTGTGTGCTGATCGGCGATAGCGCCGCCCTCGGAGCCGCCGTGCGCCGTGACGACAGCGGCGGGCGCCATTCCGGCCTTGCCGGGCGCCTGCGCGGTTAACCGTCCGCGCGGGAAACGCGCTTCGGCACGCGCTCGACCTCGAAGCGGTATATGGCGGGCGTGCGATCGACGTTGCCGGCCGGGTCGAGGGACTTGACCGAGACGACATGCTTGCCAGCGCGGAGCAGGCGCACCAGCCGCGGCTTACAGAAGCGCAACAGGCCGCTATCGACCTTGCAGGCAAAGACCACGTCGCTCTCGTTGGAGCCGAAGCGGAAGGTCACGCGAGCGCGCCGGTGACGTGTGCGCACGTGCTTCGGGGGGCGCTGGCGGAAGAAAGTACTGGGGCGCTGGGTATCGATGCGGAAGCTGATCGTCTCGCTGGTGCCGACCCGACCGGCGGCATCGACCCCCTGCACGGCGAAACCGTGCGGGCCATCGGTGAGCGGCGTCAGGGGAACGAAAGGCGAGGAGCAGGGGCGGGGGTCGCCAGCGTCGATCGAGCAACTGAAGACCACCGGGCGGTTGGCGCTGAAGCCGATGCGCGGCTGGCGGTCGCGGCCCAGCGAAGCCGGCCGCTCGGTGATCGAAATCGCCGGACCGAGGGCCACCCTGCTTACCGCCGAATAGGCATCGATCAAGCCCGCACCAACGGCCTCGGGCCCGAAGGCGCCCACCGGCTGGGCCGTATCGGCCAGCACGCCGCGCATCGTGTCGTAGAAGAGCGCCGGGTTGGCCTGCTTCATCAGCGCCGCGACCGCGGCCGCATGGGGGGCCGCCGCGGAGGTGCCGAGGAAGCGCCAGGCGCCGGCGAAGAACTGCCCGAAGAAGGTGTTCGCACCACCATCGGTGGCCACCAGGTCGGGCTTGGCGATCGCGGTCGGCCCGATCGGCGCGGCGGGGGCGGTGCCTTTCACCGGGCCGAAGTAGTGGGTTAGTGGGCCGCGGGAGGAGAAGTCCTCCGGCGCGGTGCTCGCGTTGTAGCGGATCGCCCCCAGCGTGGTGGCTGCCGTGCTGCCGGCATGTCCGTAGATCGTCGGGCCGACGATGTCGCCTTCAGCAGATTCCGGATACTCGGACGCGGTCACCCCACCGCCGTTCTGCAAGAGGGCGAACTTGAGCCGCGCCGGCTCGCTGGCGCTGGCCTCCGGGTTGCATTCACCAGCGCAGCGATTGATCGCCAGCTGCACATCGACCGGTTCCCCTGTCTCGTTTTTCCACTTGAAGAACTCGATTGGCCTCTGCGTGCCTTTGACGTTCTCTTTGCCGCTACCGATGAGGAGTTTTTCTTCGCCCACTTCCTCTTCCAACGGTTTGCCGGTTTCGTCGAGCAGGAATGTGTCGAGATCCGTCTGCACCCCGAACCACGGCTCCGCCCACTGCAGGTCGACGGCCAGGGTCACGCCGGGCGAGACGGTCAAGCCGAAGGTGTCGTCGCTTTCCGGGCCCGGATCGAAGTCCATGCAGTGCTCGGCCTCGGGCAGGACGGCTTTGAGTTCCGCCGGGCAGCCCCCCGAGTCGCGAAATTCGGGGGCTTCCCAAGACGCGATGTCACGCCCTTCGGCATCGATCAGGTTGTCGTTGCCGGCCGCCGAGAAGTAGGCGCTGCCGGCCGCCGCGACTTCGCCAATCGCGACCGCGATCGGGCCGTCTTGGAAGAAGGGCTCGTCCGGGTAGAAGACGTCGTCGACAATCACCCGTGCGCCACTGGCGTGCAGAGCCCTGATGTTGTTGGCGAAAGCGGTCTGCCCGTTGAAGGCGGTGGCGAAAGAGAGCGCTGCCCCGGGGGCGAGATCGTGGACGATCTGCGCCATCGCCCGCCCCTCGTCGCCGCCATTGGCCGAGTCGTCGAGGATCGCCACCGGGGTTTGCGAGCCGCAGGGGCTTGCCGGCCCCGGCAGGTCGCCGCTGGCGACGTCTCCGGCAGCGTGGGTGATTGCCGTGCCTTTGCGATCGAAGGAGTCGGAGAGGATGCCGACCGTGACCCCGCTGCCGTCGAGGGCAAATGCCGAGCGGGCAACCGCCGCGTTCAGCTGGCCGTCCCCCTCGGACCGCATCGCCCCACCGCAGTCAGCCGCCCGCACGATCGGCGCCAGAACCTCGTTGACCCCCTCGACCCGCCTGACCGCCTCGAGCTCCGGCAGGCCCACGGGCCGGCTGGCCACGGTCACCGTCTGGTAACGACGGCTCACCTCGACGATCGTCGCCCCGGCAGCGCGCAGATCGCCGAGCCCGGCGAGAGCCCCGCGAGAGAAGTGCACATCGGCCAGGACGCGCTTGCCCTCGCGCAGGAAGACCCCCCGGCCAGGAAAGACACCTTCGCTCCTCGTCTCCCGCATCGCGTTTGCCGCGCTCGGAAAAAGCGCGAGGGCGACGATCGCAAGCGCAGCCGTGAGCCTGCCCGCGCGGACGGGAAATCGTCGCACTCGCCTCATCTCAGTCACGGTATCGACTGGTCTCCTCTACTCCTGAACACTGCCGAACAGCGATCCGAGCGCCGGGCTTCGCGCCTCCTATCCCTGCTACGGTCCCCGCGTTAGGTCGGATGGATATCCGGCAAAGTCGTGTCTAGCGCTCGCGTCGTCGCTTTACCTGAAGCCTCCGCGTTCGCAGCACATCAAGTGGAGGCAATGCATGCCCACGGGAACAGTTAAGTGGTTCAGCGACGACAAGGGCTACGGGTTCATCACGCCCGATGACGGCTCGAAGGACGTCTTCGTCCATCACAGTGCCATCCTCGGCGAGGGCTTCAAGTCCCTCACGGAGGGTTCCAAAGTGAGCTACGAGTCCGAGGAAGGCCCCAAGGGCCCCGCCGCGGCGAGCGTTCAGCAGACCTCGTAGTCGCAACCGCACTTCCGCATTTCGAGGCCCGCCCCCGGCGGGCCTCTTCTTTGCGAGCCCTATCCTTCCCGCCGATGACCACCCGAGACGATCTCCGCAACATCGCGATAGTCGCCCACGTCGACCACGGCAAGACGACCTTGGTCGACGCGATGCTCTGGCAGTCGGGCGCTTTCCGCAAAGGCCAAGACGTGGCCGAGCGGGTGATGGACTCGATGGACCTCGAGCGCGAGAAGGGCATCACGATCCTCGCCAAGAACACGGCGGTCGACTACGAGGGCGTCAAGCTCAACATCGTCGACACCCCCGGCCACGCCGACTTCGGCGGCGAGGTCGAGCGCGGCCTGACCATGGTCGACGGCGTGCTGCTACTCGTCGACGCCTCCGAGGGGCCCCTGCCGCAGACCCGCTTCGTGCTGCGCAAGGCGCTCGAGGCGAAACTGCCGGTGATCCTCGTCGTCAACAAGGTTGACCGGCCCGACGCACGCATCGCCGAGGTCGTCGACGAGGTCTACGAGCTCTTCCTCGACCTCGACGCCGACTCCGAGCAGATCGACTTCCCGATCGTCTACACCAACGCCAAGGCTGGCTGGGCCGCGCTTGAAGAGGGCGCCGAGGGGAGCGACCTCACCCCGCTGATGGAGCTTATGCTGGAGAAGATCCCGGCGCCGGAGCACGACCCCGATCACCCTCTGCAGGCGCATGTCACCAATCTCGACGCTTCGCCCTACGTCGGCCGCCTGGCGCTCTGCCGCGTCCACAACGGGACGATCCGCTCGGGCCAGCAGATCGCCTGGTGCCGGGCCGACGGCACAGTCGCGCGGGCGACGGTCTCCGAGCTCTACGTCACCGAGGCGCTCGAGCGTGTGCCCGCCGAGGAAGCCGGCCCGGGCGAGATCATCGCCGTCGCCGGTATGGAAGAGGTGACGATCGGCGAGACGCTGGCCGATCCCGCCGACCCACGGCCGCTGCCGGTGATCACCGTCGATGAGCCCTCGCTCTCAATCGTGTTGGGGATCAATACCTCTCCCCTGGCCGGCACCGAGGGCAGCAAGCTGACCGCCCGCCAAGTGCGCGACCGGCTCGACGCCGAGCTGGTCGGCAACGTCTCGATCCGCGTCCGTGACACCGAGCGCCCCGATGCCTGGGAGGTGCAAGGCCGCGGCGAGCTGCAGCTGGTCATCCTGCTGGAGCTGATGCGGCGCGAGGGCTTCGAGCTGACCGCCGGTCAGCCCCGCGTGCTCACCCAGGAGATCGACGGCAAGACACATGAGCCGGTCGAGCGGCTCTCGATCGATGCCCCCGAGGAGCACGTCGGTGTGATCACCCAGCTGCTGGCCGGCCGCAAGGGACGCCTGGAGCAGATGGCCAACCACGACACCGGCTGGGTGCGGATGGAATATTTGGTGCCGGCCCGCGGGCTGATCGGCTTCCGCACCGAGTTCCTCACCGAGACCCGCGGCACGGGCGTCATGCACCACGTCTTCGAGAGCTGGGAGCGCTGGGCGGGTGAGCTGCGCCTGCGCCCGACCGGCTCGATCGTCGCCGACCGGCGCGGCAAGAGTGCCGGCTACGCGCTGATCGGTTTGCAGGACCGGGGCACGCTCTTCGTCGGTCCCGGCGAGGAGGTCTACGAGGGAATGATCATCGGCGAAAACGCCCGCGCGGAGGATATGGACGTCAACGCCACCAAGGAGAAGCAGCAAACCAACATGCGCGCCGCCAGCGCCGAGGTCCTGGAGCGCATGGCGCCACCCAAACGCCTCTCGCTTGAAGCCGCGGTCGAGTTCCTGCGTGAGGACGAGTGCGTCGAAGTGACGCCCGAGTCGGTACGGCTGCGCAAGGTCGAGCTCGACAAGCTGAAGCGCCAGAAGACCGCCCGACAGGGTGCCCGCGTCGCCTAGTCCGGCGCCGGGGGCAGTTCGCGCAGCGTCTCCATCTCGAAGCAGAGCATCGCTGAGAGCACCGGGACGCCCTCCTCACCGCTCTCAGCCAGGCGGGCGGCACTATCGGCCTTGACGGCCAGGGTCTGCCAAAGGGCTTCATCCTGGATCCGGTTGAGTTCACGCCAGCCGAGTTCGTCGACGAGGGAAACGGTGCGACTGGTGTGCTCGTCGTCCCGGACGCCGAACGTCGCGGCCTGCAGCGCATCGCGAACGTCAGACTCGATCAGGTCGAAGATCCAGGTCGCCAGATCGCAGCGCTCCTCGCGACTCAGCCCCTCCCACTCCTGCTCGTCCCAAATCCTCTTTCGCCCAGAGCGTGACTCCGCGCGTAGTTTCTCGAGGCTACCGTCGATCCCGACCTCGTTGCCCCCTGGTGTCTCGGTCATGGGACCCCCTTTATCGAGTGCGTTCGGTCCACCCTACCCCCGCACCGCACGCAAAAAAAGAGCCGCCGGGCCATGGCCCGGCGGCTCGTGAGAGACGCTTTTCGGCCGCTGCCTAGACCGTCGCGGCAGCTTGCTCGGACTGGCTGCCCTCGGACGCCTTGGCCTTCGCTTCGGCCTCGGGCGTGGGCTCGTCCACGCTGCGCGGAAGCAATACTTCTTTGGCGATCACCAGACGCTGGATCTGGCTGGTGCCCTCGTAAAGCTGCATGATCTTGGCGTCGCGCATCAACTTCTCCACCGGGTACTCCTTGATGAAGCCGTAGCCGCCGTAGACCTGCACAGCGTCGACGGTGATCTCCATCGCCGAGTCGGCGGCGAAGCGCTTGGCCATCGAGGAGACCTTGCTGTTGCGGACACCCTGGTCAAGCAGGACCGCGGAGTTCCAGACCAGCAGGCGCCCGGCCTCGACCTTGGTCGCCATGTCGGCGATCATGAACTGGATCGCCTGGTGCATGGCGATCGGCACGCCAAACTGGACCCTTTCCTTGGAGTACTCCGTGGCGTACTCAAGCGCGGCGCGGCCGATGCCCACCGCCATCGCCGAGACGCCCGGGCGGGTGCGATCGAGGGTCATCATCGCCAGCTTGAAGCCCTTGTTTTCCTCGCCGAGCAGGTTCTCAGCGGGAATCTCGACTTCGTCGAAGGAGATGGTGGCGGTGTTCGATGCCCGCTGGCCCATCTTGTCCTCCTTCTTGTCGACGGTGACCCCGGGCAGGTCGGCGTCGACGACGAAGGCGCTGATCCCGCGGTGTCCACCCTCGGGATCGGTCTTGGCGTAGACCGTGAAGTAGTCGGCGTAGGTGCCATTCGTGATGAAGCACTTGGAGCCGCTGATCACGTACTTGTCGCCCTTCTTGACAGCCTTGGTTTTCATGCCCGAGACATCGGAGCCGGCGTCGGGCTCGGTCAGGCAGAAGGAGGCCAGCTTCGGCGCCTCGGCGAGCATGCCGAGGTACTTCTTCTTGGTCTCCTCCGAGCCACCGAGGGTGATCGGCGCCGAGGCCAGGCCGTTGGCCATCAGGCTGGTGCCGATGCCGGAGCATCCCCAGCCCATCTCCTCCTCGATCAGGCAACCGGAGAGGTAGTCGAGGCCGGGACCGCCGTAGGCCTCGGGGATGTGGGTGTTCATCAACCCGACCTCCCAGGCCTTGTCGATGATGTCCTGGGGCCAGGTGCCGTCCACGTCGTACTCCCAGGCAACCTTGCGGATCTCGTTCTCCGCGAAGTTGTGCGCCATCTCGCGCAGATCCTTCTGCTCGTCGGTGAGGGTGAAGTCAACCACTGGTCGAGGCTCCTTGTTTGTCCGTTGTAAGCCGTTCGGCGCGGCCTCGCCGCAGGGACGACGACCACCGATTGACTGGTCAGTCAACCAAGCCCGAAGGGTATCGGATGGCGGCGGCAGGGCGGTGGTCGTACCCTTGAGGCATGGTCCGCCTGCTGGCAGCGACCGCGGTCGACAACGGCAACGTGCTGATGCTGATCACGCTCGTCGTGCTGCCGGTTGCTGCCTTTGCCTTTGCCCAGTCCGGCAAGGCCTGGCGCGGGATCGGCCGTGGGCCTTATGCGATCGACCCGGACCTTCCACCGCGCTCGGCGCGACCCCTGCCATCGCCAGTTAGCGCCGAGGTGCAGGAGGCCGAGGTGCGCCAAATGCTCGAGGCCTCTTCCTACCGCCGCCAGCTACGCGGCGAAGCGCCGCTCGACGTCGAGGCCGAGACCGAGCGCCGCCTCGCTGATCTCATAGGATCGGGCTGATGGCTGGTGCCGCCGAGGAGAACCTCTACGAGGTCGAGGAGCTGCTGATGCAGCCGGGGACCTACTTCAACCCGCAGACCGAG
Source organism: uncultured Solirubrobacterales bacterium (assembly GCA_963715455.1). Classification (GTDB taxonomy): domain Bacteria; phylum Actinomycetota; class Thermoleophilia; order Solirubrobacterales; family 70-9; genus VRUE01. Next base: position 2,485,607 of record OY970245.1, read on the forward strand.
GTCCTGGTCGTCGTCGACGACTCAACCTCGCTCGACCAGGAGGTCTTCAACATGGAGGCCTACGAGGGCGCCGATTGGGTGCGCATCTCCGATGAGGTACCGGTCGACGAAGACCGGCGCGACCAGGTGCTGGAGAGCTTCCAGACCAGCTACCACCCCGGCTCGAGCGGCTCGGTCTCCGAGACCGCGTTGGAGCAGGGTGACGACGAGCTCGACGAGGACGAGGATGGCCAGGACCCCGGCCGCGAGGACTAGCCAGCCCATATCTGGCCATCTAGCTCCTAAGCGCGGAGACTTCCTGCGCAGGCTGTTTCAAAGACTCGCCGGTTACTAGCGGTTGCCCGCATCCTCATTTTTCTCTACGAATGACCCCGTGAGAGGCTGATATTCGTAGGTCCGCTCCGCTTGATCAGGGACAGCAACAACAGTCTCCTCGGCGTCGGCGGCCTGTCTGATCTCTGCCTTGGAAACCTTAAGTTCTTTGGCCAGGGCCGCCTCCGTTATACGGCCGCCCTCCATAACCTTTACTCGAACATTCCGCCGCAGATCACTCACGGTCATCAAGGTATCAGTGCCTAGGACAGACGCGACCAGCAATCCCTTGGCCTCTCACGTCAGGAAAGGCGGATAGGGTCCGAGCGTGCTCGAACCCGGCGACAAGGCTCCCGACTTCACTCTGCCCGATCAGGACGGCAACCCAGTCAGCCTCGCCGACCTGCGCGGCGAGACGATCGTCCTCTATTTCTATCCCCGCGCCGACACTCCGGGCTGCACAACCCAGGCCTGTGGGGTGCGCGATCGCAGCAGCGAGTACGACTCCGCCGGCGCCCGCGTGATCGGCGTCTCGCCCGACGAGGTCGAGGCGATCGCCAAGTTCGCCGGCAAGTTCGACCTCGACTTCACCCTGCTCGCAGATGCCGACCACGCCGTCGCCGAGCGCTACGGCGCCTGGGTCGAGAAGTCGATGTACGGCAAGAAGTACATGGGCGTGCAGCGCGCCACCTTCGTCATCGACCCCGAGGGCAAGATCGCCAAGGTCTTCCCCAAGGTGCAGCCCAAAAAGCACGACGACCTCGTGCTCAAAGCGCTGGGCGAACTGACCGCCGCCTGACCCACTCGGTTCGCCATCTCCGGCAGGATGAAAGAGAGGATCACGCCCGGCAGACGTGACCCTCTCCAAACTCAAGCGTTGACGCATTGGGAGCGTCTTTTACGAACTACGGTAAGGCAGTAAAGAACAGCTCACCACCCTCGACGCCATTGAAATCCTCGTAGATTAAGTACGTGGCTTCGAGGTTGGCCGCTGCGGGACAGAACGGATCGTCTCCTGCCCAGGCCAGCGGCAGATTGGCGCTCAGCGCACCCGATAATGGCAGCAACTGACTATTGAGCTCTAATAAGTAATTCAATAATGAGTTCTGGGGCAGTTTGTATAAGCAGTTCAACGGGAAGCCTAAGATGAGGCAATTTTCCAGTAAGACAGCCGGGGGACCGTTGAAATCATGTTTCAGGATCGCGTGCTGATTTAACGCTGATACTAAGAGTAAGTAGGGAAGATTCTCCGCAAAGGCGTTTTGACACGCACCTAGGCATTCGGTGAACACGAGGGATAAAATTAAATATAAGAGTCCGACATGGGGGCCCTCGTTGAAGTTATAGTCCGCTAAGAACTGAGACTTGCACCGCGTTTCCGTATTGTGGACTTTGAAGACGGCTTCCTGGGATAAGCCAATGATTGGGCCGTTCCAGATAGCACCCGCAGGGCATTTACCAAAGGCACCGCCTGGGGGATCGACTAAACACGCACTATCGGCAGACGCGGTGCTAGCACCGACGAATGCCATTGCAACCAGGGCTGTGGCCCCGGCAAGCCCGAGCATCTTGATGAGTCTCATTTCACATCTCCTTTGGCGGCGGTTTGGCCGCTCGATCGACTGAATCACGGTTCACGTAGAGCGCCCGTCATGGCCCGCCTGCAATCACCCCAGCACATGCATTGGGTCTCAACGCAGCATAGATCTATCATTTTTTACTGAAAAATCAATTGAGTTAAGTCAATGAGGATGCCGTTGGCGATCCCAAGGGACGGCGAACGTGAAGGGCGCTTGTGCGGCCCGTCTGATACCTCAGGCGCCGAGCACCACGACGACAATGAAGGCCGTGTAGAGCGCGAACCAGGTGATGACCGCGGGCAGACCGAAGCGGCCGCGGCGGTGGAGGACCTCGTAGGCGAGCAGGCCACCGGCGAGGCCGAGGCCGACCGATAGCGCGGCGTTGCCGCTCAGCTCCCAGTCGGTGAAGACGAGCCCGATGCCGACCGGGATCGTCGACTGGAAGACCATCGCCCCGGTGATGTTGCCGAGCGCCAGCGAGTCCTTGCCCTCGCGAACCCAGAAGAAGCTGTTGACCTTCTCTGGGAGCTCGGTCGCCAGCGGTGCGAGCACAAGCGCGAGCACGAGTGCCTCGACACCAATGCTCTCGGCGATGTGGAGCAGCTCCTCGACGAAGAGATGGGCGCCGCCGACCATCGCGCCAAGGCCGACGAGCAACTGGATCACGCAAAGGGTCAGCGCCGGGTCTTCGCGTCGCTCGGCGCGCCGCTCGAAGATCAGCGGATTGAGCGTCTCCTCGTCCTGCACCTCCCCCCCTCCTCGCAAGGTGCGGGCGATGTAGAACAGGTAGGAGAGCATGACCAGGATGCCGACCGGAATCCTCAGCGCATCGGGCGCACCCCAGCCCAGCGCCAGTGAGATCGCGAAGAAGAGCAGGAAGAAGAGCAGGTCGCGCTCCAGCGTCGGCCGGTGGGCTTTCAGCTCGAGCCCCTGCTCGCGGCGCTGGCGGTAGAGGTAGGCGAAGAGGCCGACCAGCCCCATCGCCAGCGTGCCGAGTAGAAAGGGAGCGCCGACGATCGCCCCGATCGCCACCTGGTCCGCCCCCTCGGCGGCTCCGATCAGGGCAACGATCGCAATCAGCGTCTCGGGCATCGCCGTACCGACGGCAGCCAGCAGGCTGCCGACGGCTCCCTCGCCGAGGGAGAGCCGGTGGCCGATCCACTCCACTGCGTTGGTGAAGAGCAGCGCCCCCGAGAGGATCACCGCGAAGCTGACGACGAGCAAGAGGTATTCCAAGGCCGGGTGAGCCTATGCGACTGGCACGGTCAGGCCGCGCTCAGGCGAAGTAGAAGGCAAGGCCGAAGACGACGTAGACAGCAAGCAGCTGGACGCCCTCGAACCAGGTCGACTCGCCGTCCTGGGCGACGTAGTTGGCGATCAGCACGGCGAGCAGGATCGCGCCGAGCTCGAAGCCGTTGAAGACGAGGGCGAGCGGGTGGGGCCCGAGGAAGAAGGAGGCGAGCACGAGGATCGGGGCGACGAAGAGGGCCACCTGGGCGCTGGAGCCGATCGCGATGTTGACCGCGAGGTCCATCTTGTCCTTGACCGCGACCAGCACCGCGACCCAGTGCTCGGCAGCGTTGCCGACGATCGCGACGACGATCACGCCGATGAAGAACTCGGAGAGGCCGATCGCGTGCGAGGCCTCCTCGATCGAACCGACCAGCACCTCCGACATGAGCCCGACCAGCAATCCCGACCCGGCCAGTGCGAGCACCGATTTACGCGTCGACCAGCCCCAGGTGTCCTCGTCCTCGTACTCGGGGTTGAAGATCGCGCGGTGGGTCTTCAGCGAGAAGAAGAGGCCGGCGACGTAGGTCGCCATGAGCACGATCGCCACGGCCAGCGAGAGGTGCTCGACGGTCGCGTCGTAGTCGACGGTCTCCGCCCCCGGCGCCGGCAGTCCCTGGCCCTCGACCAGCTCGAAGATCGCCGGCATGACCAGCGCCGCGGCGGCGAGCAGCAGCATCGAGGTCTGCACGCCGGCACTGGTGCGGCTGAATGTCTGCTTGTCGCGGCGTAGCCCACCGAAGAACATGGCCGCGCCGAGCACGAGCAGGATGTTGCCGAGGATCGAGCCGACGATCGAGGCCTTGACCACCTCCTGCAAGCCCTTCTCGAGCGCGAAGAGGGCGATGATCAGCTCTGGCGCGTTGCCGAAGGTGACATTGAGCAGCCCGCCTATCCCGGGACCCGAGCGCACCGCCAGCTCCTCGGTGGCACGGCCCATGAGCGCCGCCGTGGGGATGATGCCCAAGGCAGAGGCCGCGAAGATCACCCCCGCGGAGGCGCCGGCCAGGTCCAACGCCACCGCCAACGGGATCAGCGGCGTCAGTAGATAGGGCCAGCCGTACGGCGTGCGCAGGAAGGCGACTACTGGGCGCTCCCGATGCCGCCGAGCCCTTCGAGCAAGCCGTCAAGGCCACCCGAGCCAAGGCCGCCTTCACCCTGCAGCAGGCCGAGCAGTTCGATCGGGTTGATCCCCAGCCTGATGAAGAGTTCGCTGAGCGGCTTGGAGCTCGATGGAGCCGTGATCGTCTGCTCCTCGTTGACGCCGGTCAGGGTCAGGTCGACGTCGACGTCCACCCTCTGGGCGCCACCGTCGGTTGTGCCGGCAGGTGGCTCGATCGCCGCCTGGGCGACGAGGCGACGCACGATGTCGTCATCGCCGACGTAGAGCTCGACCGTGGCCGACTTGAGCGAGTCGTCAACCGTGCCCCGCGCTTGGTCGAGTTCCGCGGTCGAGGGCAGCTGCCCAGTGGCGCGCAGCTGCTCACTGCAAACCGGGTCTTCGCTCAGTTCGATCAGGGCGTCGATCGCGCCGCTGGCGTTGAGCTTGCCGCTCACCTTGGTTGTGCTCGTACCGCCCACCTCGGCGTCCGTCGTCTCGCTGGGATTCTCGATGAATTCGCCGAGCTTGAGTTCGGTGAATGCTTCTTGACAAGCGGTGGCTTCGCTCGAGCGATCCTCACCGCGGCCCTGCTGGCGGAAGAGGGCGCGAACGAAGTTGAAGGTAGTCGCGTCGACTTCGTACTCGGTGCCTTCGTAGTTGACGTAGGCCTTGTTGCCGAGCAGCACAAGCCCGCCTTCGAAGTTGACCTTTTCCCCGCCAATCGAGCCCTTCGCGGTCGCTGTCAAGTCGAGCTCGGGCAGCTGCTCTTCGCTTTCGGTCTGGAACGACCCGCTGAGCGTCACGTCCACGTGGCCGCTTTTCTCACCCTCAACATCGATCCCCAGGGTCAGGTCGACCTCACCGCTCTCGACGCCTTTCAGCGTCGCCTCGTCGGCAACCGCGCGCGGATCGTCGCTGCCATTGTCGCCACCGCAGGCGGCAAGCGCTACTGCCAGCGCCAGCAGCGCAGCAAAGATGATGAAGATGCGTACTCGGCTCAAGACTGCCTGCCTCCCTGGACGAGGTCTGGTCGGGGCGGAGCCGTGAAGCTTACGACGCCAGCGACGATTCTGGCCCAGGGTCGCCTCCTAAGGAATCGATTCGAGCGGCTGCACGCTCTCTTCAGGCGCCTCAATCTTGCGCGGGGCCTCCTCGGTGAAGTTCACCGCTAGGGGGAAAAGAAAGGCGCCGAGGAAGATGAGAATGATGCCGGCCGCCACCAGCCAGCGGGCGGAACTGAGATGGCCGAGGATGCCCACGGCGAAGCCGATCAGCATCAGCGCGATGTAGGGGCCAGCGCTGTGGGGAAGCAAGGTGGCGAGTGGCAGGGCGAGGTCGAACACGAGGCGGGATTATCATCGCCCACATGTCAGATGGCTCTGTCGCCGAGGTGAAGGACGCGCTCGCGGGAGTCGGCTACCTCGCCGACGAGCCCGCCGCGTTGGTCTCCTTCCTGGCCCAACGGCTGGGAAAGCCCGTCCTGGTGGAGGGCCCGGCGGGGGTGGGCAAGACCGAGCTGGCCAAGGCGCTCTCGCGAGCCACGGGGCGCGAGCTGATCCGCCTGCAGTGCTACGAGGGCCTCGACGAGGCCAAGGCGCTGTATGAGTGGAACTACCGCAAGCAGCTGCTGCGCATCCAAGCCGGCGGCGAGGACGGCTGGGAGGAGGTGCACGGCGACATCTTCGACAAGGAGTTCCTGCTCGAGCGGCCGCTGATGCAGGCGATCGCCAGCCCCGAGCCGGTGGTCCTGCTGATCGACGAGATCGACAAGACCGATCAGGAGTTCGAGGCGATGCTGCTCGAGCTGCTCTCCGACTTCCAGATCACGATCCCCGAGCTGGGCGAGGTGGCGGCGACAACGATGCCGATCGTCGTGCTCACCTCGAACAACTCACGAGAGCTGACCGAGGCGCTCAAGCGCCGCTGCCTCTACCTCTGGCTCGACTACCCGGAGCTAGAGCGCGAGATGGAGATCGTCCGTCTGCACGCGCCGGAGCTGCCCGAGGCGCTGGCGCGGCGCCTGGTCGAGGTGGTGCGCATGGTGCGCGATCTGGACCTGAAGAAGCCGCCCTCGATCGCCGAGTCGATCGACTGGGCGCGGACATTGCTGCTCATGGGAGCCGAGGACATCGACGCCGAGACCTTCGCGCAGTCGATGTCAATCATCATCAAGCACCGCACCGACATCGAGCTGGTGGCGGAGCGGGTCGGGGTGAAGCTTGCCGCCGCCGAGTCCATACGGCCCCAAGGCTGAAGCCGGGCCCCCCGGCCTGGCGGCGAAGCTGCTCAGCTTCTGCGAGGAGCTGCGCAGCGAGGGCGTCGCGGTCGGCACCTCGGAGATCCTCGATGCCTTTGCCGCGCTTGAGCAAGTGCCCTGGTCCTCGCGCGACGATTTTCGCGAGGCGCTGGCGGCGACGATCGCCAAGTCACAGGAGGACCGCCGCCTCTTCGAGCTGCTCTTCGATCGCTTCTTCTTCCGCACAGCGGAGGCGGAGGCGATCGAGCGCGGCGTCGAGGAGCAGGGCCGGCGCTACGAGGGCGGTGAGCGACTCGATATCGATGAGCTGCGCGAGCAGGTGCGCCAGGCAATCGTCGAGGGCAACGACGGCGAGATGCGTGACCTGGCCCGCCTGGCGATCAGCGCCTTCGGCCGCCAGGGCGAGGGCTCCGGCGTGGTCGGCGTCGACGTGCAGCGCATCAGGCGCACGCTGGGGCTCTCGGCGGGACAGCAGCAGTCCGCCGAGGACGGCGCCGCCGAGTTGCCGCCGATCGAGCGCGAGCAGCTCAACGCCTTCGAGCGCCACCTGCGCCGCGAGCTGGAGCGCGACCTGATCGAGCGCACCTCGACCCTGCCCCCCTCCCGCCCCTTGGCCGAGCTCGACCGCGCCTTGCCGACTAGCCCCACCCAGGACCTGGCGGCCGTGCACCGCGCCGTCTCGCAGATGAAGCGCCGCTTGGCGACGCTCGGTCACGAGCAGCGTGGCCGGCGCAAGGGTCGGACCGTCGATGTGCGCCGCACGATGCGCGCCTCGCTGGAGACCGGCGGCGTGCCGATGCACCTGCGCTACCGGCCCAAGCGTCCGCGGCGGCCGGAGATCTACGTGCTCTGCGACGTCTCCACCTCGGTCACCTCTGCGAGTGTCTTCTTCCTCTCCGTCCTGCACGCCCTACACGACTCCTTCCGCAAGCTGCGCAGTTTCGTCTTCATCGAGCGCATCTCCGAGGTGACCGAGGTCTTCGAGCACGAGCGCGACTTCCGCGTCATCGCCCACCGCATTTCCAGCGAGGGCGGCGTCGCCGACGTTTCTGGCTACACCGACTACGGCCGCGTATGGCTCGAGTTCCTTGGGCAGATCAGCGACGAACTCGATCCACGTTCGACCGTGATCGTGCTCGGTGACGCCCGCACCAACGGCCGCGAGCCGCACGCCGAGGTCTTCGCCCAGGTGGCGGAGCGCGCCGGGCGCCTCTTCTGGCTCAACCCCGAGCCGCGCCTCTACTGGAACTACGGCGACTCGGTGATGGCCGCCTACGAGCGCCACTGTGACGGCGCCTTCGAGTGCTGGACAACGCGCCACCTAGAGAACTTCGTCAACGTCGTCGCGGGTGGCGTTCCCGCGGCCGATTGACTTTCCGCGTCGCCGCGCGCACGAATTGGCGAGCCGATCCAGCGAATTGGTGCTCATTGAGTCAAAGCTTCTTGACTAAATGGCGTATCGGGTCTATTTCTATTCTCCTGTCTGTACAACAGAGAGCTCGGGCCGAGTCCAACCGACATCCGCCCCGACGAACCAACACTCAAACCGGTGGCCTTCCCCACCGGAAGGGAGAATCGAGATGAAATCCATCAAGACACTCGGCATAGCCGCAGTCCTGGCAGTAGTCGCAATGGCGTTTCTCGGCACATCATCGGCAATGGCAGGCAACACGGCGATGTGCAGCTCGAATGTAGGTGGAGAATTAGCCTGTCCGCCTGAAAAACAGGTGACCAGCTTCCATGCTGTCGCCCTCAACTCGGGCTTCTTAACCTCAGTAGGCAATGTCACGTGCAAAGAAGCCTTAGCCGAAGGCAGCGTCTTAGGCTTAGACGCCCCCCAGATCAGCCATCTCACCAAATTCAACTGGACAAGCTGTACCAGCTCACTCGGTGGGGCCTGCACGGTGACGACGACCAAACTCGGCTTAATCTTATTCTTAAAGACAGCCGCCAATTTAGGCACGGTTGTCTATGACAACCTCATATTCAGGATAGTCTGCGCGCCGTTCATCGACTGCGAATACACGCCGGTCGGCGAAACACACCTGTTAGGCTCGACTCTTCCGCTGCTCGGCGGTGAATCGAACGGCGGCTTCGGCGGGACGAAGGTCTCGCTGTCCCCCACCGGCCCACTCGACGCGCCGTGCCCGGAAGCCAGCTGGGACTTCTTCTATGAATCGTTAACCCCACTTTGGGTCAAGACCTGACCAACGCGGGCTAACCCAACTGAAGACAGGCGCAGCCGTCCTCGCGGCGGCTACGCCGCTTAACGTGCGACCCAGGCGTCCGGCTGCGCGGCGAGTGACGCAACCTCGCTCGGCAGCTCGCCGCTGACCAGGTCGGCGAGCGTGACGTGCTCGAGCACCGTCCTCAGGCTGGCGCGGACGGCGATCCAGACTTCCTGCAGGTGCTGGGAGTTGCCGCGGTACTCGATCGACTCCGGCGGGGTCGACTGGACGTGGGCGATCGGGCCCTCGACGGCGCGGACGATGTCGGCGATCGTCACCTCCTCGGCGGGGCGAGCCAGCCAGTAGCCGCCCTTGGCCCCGCGCCGGGCGCGGACGATGCCGGCGTGCTTGAGCTCAAGCAGGATGTGCTCGAGGAACTGCAGCGGGATGTCCTGGGCGTCGGCGAGCTTCTCGCCCTTTACCGGACCCTCCTCGGCCGCTGCCAGCTCGGCCGCGGCACGTACGGCGTAGTCGGCCTTCGCTGTTACGCGCATGAGGCCTAGTTAATCAGTCAGCCGATCGTCTCCGGCGCCAGATCGGACGAGCGGTCGATTCCTTCCCTGGCCTCGCGCTCTTCGCGCCGCTTCGACCACCAGCGCGGGAACCAGATCAGCAAGCCGAGGCCGATGCCGGCGACGGCGGCGGCGATCGGCCAAACGAGCGGGTCGCCCTTCTGCACCGTGACGATCCCCGAAGCGACAAGCACCACACCCAGCGCCGTGCGCAGGAAGCCGATCGGCGCCCGCGCCGCGAAGTGCGCGCCGACAATCACGCCGGGCACCGAGCCGAGCAGGATGTTGCCGGCGAGGACGAAGTCGACGTTGCCGCCGACCCAGTGGGCGATGCCCGCCGCCCAGAGCAGGATCGCGGCGTGAAAGACATCGGTGCCGACAACCTTGCGCGGCGCAAGGCGGAAGACGGCAATCAACAGGATCGCGATCACCGTGCCCGAGCCGGCCGAGGTGATGCCGATGACGAAGCCGGTCGTCGCTCCGATCGCCACGGCGGCGATCTTGTGGCGGCGCTTGAGCTGGAAGTCGTCGCGCTCTTCGATCAGGTTGCTGAGGATCAGCGCCCGCGCCAGGGTGATGATGCCGACCATCAGCAGGGTGCCGCCGAGCAGCGCGTAGACCAGCGAGTCGAGCTTCTCTTCGCCGATCTTGCTCTGCAGGATCGAGATCGCCCAGACGCCGCTGACCGAGGCCGGCACGCTGCCCGCCGCCATCCAGAGCGCCAGGCTCATGTTGACCGTGCCCATGCGCAGGTGGCGCCAGCCGCCGACCGTCTTGGTCACCGCCGCGTAGAAGATGTCGGTGCCGATCGCGGTCACCGGCTTGACCCCGAAGATGAGGATCAGCAGCGGCGTCATCAGGGTGCCGCCGCCCATGCCGGTCATGCCGACCATGGCACCAATGCCGAAGCCAAAGATGATGATTGCCGGGTCCATATGTGGTGCCGCGCGTGGTGGTTATCGACTTTCCTGACCTTCATGGTCAGGAGCGCGGAGTGCGGCAGGATACCAAGATGCCCGCGAACGCAAGCCATTTCGCCGCGGCAAGCGCATCGCCTGCCAGCGCCCGCGGCGCCGGGAGCGGAATCACGATCCGCGAGCTCGGACACCGCTACGGCGCGCTGCGCACGATCGAGCGTCTCGACGTTCAGGTCCCCGCCAACGGCGTGCTCGGCCTCGTCGGCCCCTCCGGATGCGGCAAGTCCACCCTGCTGGAGCTGATCGCCGGGCTGCAGGAGCCAGAACAGGGGGAGATCGAGATTGGGGAGGCGTTGACAGCTGCAGATCGCCTCGCTTGCTGCGCCTTCATGCCCCAGCGCGACCTGCTGCTGCCCTGGCTCTCGGCAATCGACAATGCAGCGCTGGCGCTGCGCAACCAGGGCCTGCGTCGTGGCGTGGCACGACGGCAGGCAAGCCAGCTCTTCGAGCGCTTCGGCCTCGGAGGGTTTGAGGGGGCAAGACCCACCGAGCTCTCTGGCGGCATGCGCCAGCGGGTCGCATTTCTGCGCACGCTGATCGCCGGCAAGCCGGTCCTGGCGCTCGATGAGCCCTTTGCCTCACTCGACGCAATCACCCGCGCCGAGATGCAGGAGTGGCTGGCCGGCGCGCTTGAGGCCGATCCCCGCACAGTCGTGCTCGTCACCCACGACGTCGAGGAGGCCCTTTACCTCTGCGATCAGGTGATCGTGCTCTCGGCGCGGCCCTCGCATCTGGTCGCCGAGCTGAGCGCCCCCACACCGCGCGCCGCAGAGCGGGACGAAGCGGTGACCGACCCAGGCTTCGTGGTCGTGCGCGAGCGAGCCATGCAAGCCCTGCACGAAGGCTCGCGATGAGACGCTGGCTCTTTCCCACGCTGCTCGTCGCAGCCCTGATTGGCGCCTGGCAATTGGCTGCCAGCAGCGGTGCACTCGCCGACCTTTTCAACCTCGAGCCGTTTCTTGTCCCTTCCCCGGCAGAAATAGGCGAAGCGCTCTGGGAGAGCCGCTCGCTGCTCGCCGAGAACGCCTGGGTGACATTGCGCGAGATGCTGCTTGGCCTGGCCTGCGCGCTGATCGTCGGGGTCGCCTGCGCCGTCGCCATGCACCTCTCCGAGACGCTGCGGCTGGCGCTCTACCCGCTGATCGTCGCCTCACAGACGATCCCCGTGCTCGCCATCGCGCCGATCCTGGTCGTCTGGCTGGGCTTCGGCATCGCCCCGAAGCTCTGGGTGGTCGCCCTGATCTGCTTCTTCCCGATCACGGTCAACACGCTTGCCGGCCTGCGCTCGGTCGACCCCGAGGCGACGAAGATGATGCGCACCCTCAACGCTTCCCGCAGACAGATCCTCTGGCGGGTGGAGGCACCCTCGGCATTGCCCGCTTTCTTCAGCGGCGCCAAGATCGCCGTCGCGATCGCCGCGATCGGCGCCGTCTTCGCCGAGTGGGTCGGCTCCGACGCCGGCCTCGGCCACATGATCCTCGTCGACAACGCCCAGCTGGAGACCGCCCGTGTCTTCGCTGCGATCGTCGTGCTCTCGGCAATGACGCTCGCGCTCTACGGCCTGCTCGCCCTCGCACAGCGCCGCATCGTCACTTGGCGATAGAAAGCAGGGATGAAACTTCCCCGGATGCAGGCGATCGCCCTTGCCATGGCCCTCCTCGCCCTGTCGCTCGGCCTCGCCGCCTGCGGTGAGAAGAGCGAGGATGCGACCGATCAGGCGGAATCGCTCAGCCTGACGCTCGACTTCTACCCGAACCCCGATCACGCCGGGATCTACATGGCGCAGAAACTCGGCTACTTCGATGAAGCCGGGCTCGACGTCAGCATCCAAACGCCCTCAGACCCCGCCGCACCGATCAAGCTGCTCGCCGCCGGGCAGACCGATCTGGCGATCTCCTACGAGCCCGAGGTGCTGCTCGCCCACGAGAAGGGGCTCGACGTGACCGCCGTTGCCGCCCTCGTAAACCGCCCCCTCACCTCGATGATCTGGCTGCAGAAATCGGGCATCAAAGGCATCGGCGGCTTGCGCGGCAAGACGATCGCCACCGCCGGCATCCCCTACCAGGACGCCTACCTGAAAACGATCCTCGCCCGGGCCAAGCTCTCGCCCGCTGACGTGAAGACGGTCAACGTCGGCTTCGGCCTCTTGCCGGCAATCGCCGGCGGCAAGGCCGAGGTGATGCTGGGCGGTTTCCGCAACGTCGAGGGCGTCGATCTGCGCCTGCGCGGCCTCGACCCGGTCGTCACGCCGGTCGATCAGCTCGGCGTCCCCACCTACGACGAGCTCGTGCTCGTCGCCCGGCGCCAGCGGCTAGAGCAGGACCCGGAGGCGATCCGCCTCTTCCTCGCGGCCCTGGCGCGGGGAACCGCAGCAGCTGCCGGCAGCCCCGATGCGACGACCAAAGCGCTACTACAGGCAAACCCCGACCTCGACCCGAAACTGACCCGCGCCGAGGTGGCGGCGACGCTGCCGCTGCTCAACCCGCCGCGCGGTGGACAGCCTTACGGCTACATGGACGCCGGACGCTGGGTCGAGTTCGCCGGCTGGATGCGCGACAACGAGCAGATCTCGAGCCTGCCGTCACCAGCCGCGGTGCTCTCCAACGACTACCTCCCCGGCGAGATCCCCGAGTAGAGCGGCACGCCTTCGCTGAGCATCGTCGAGATCTTCTCCGCTGGCAGGGCCCGCGAGAAGAAGTGCCCCTGTGCGTAGTCGCAGCCGAGCCGGGAGAGCTCGGAGAGCTGCGCCTCGTTCTCGACCCCCTCGGCGATCACGTCAAGCGAAAGCGCCCGAGCCATGCCGATGATCGCCTCGACGATCGCCGTGCGCTCCTGTTCGACCCCAAGGGCATCGACGAAGGAGCGATCGATCTTCAGCGCATCGAAGGGAAAGCGATTTAGGTAGGCAAGCGAGGAGTAGCCGGTGCCGAAGTCGTCGAGGACGAGCCCGACGCCGAGCTCGCTGAGCGCCTCGAGGGTGCCGGTCGCCGTTGCTGACTCCTCGACCAGAACGCTCTCGGTGATCTCGAGGCGCAGATGCACTGGCTCAAGTCCGGTGCCACCGAGGATCTCTGTCAGCGAGGCGGGCAGGTCGCGGCTGGTCACCTGACGGGCAGAGAGGTTGACTGAGACGTCGAAGGGCCGCTGGTCGGGCCGCAGCTCGTGCCACTCAAGCACCTGTCGACAGGCGCTCTCCTGGACCCAGCGGCCAATTGACTCGATCAGGCCGCTGTCCTCGGCGATCGGCACAAAGTCACCGGGGTCGAGCAGGCCGCGCTCGGGATGGCGCCAGCGGACCAACGCCTCGAGGCCGGTGATCTCACCGCTGCGCAAGGCGATCAGCGGCTGGTAGTGGAGCTCGAGCTCGTTGCGCTCGAGTGCACCACGCAACTCGCGCTCGACCTCCAACCGGCGCAGCGCCCGGGCGCGCATCTCGGCGTCGAAGAGCTCACAGCGCGCGCGACCGCGTTCCTTGGCTCGATACATGGCCGCGTCGGCGTCGCGAATCAGCATGTCTGCGTCGATCGGCTCGCGCGCCGAGGGGCGGGCGACCGCGATACCGACGCTGGCGCTGACGAAGTGATCGACGCTACTCATCGTGTAGGGCTCGGCAAAAGCTGCGGCGATGCGGTCGGCGATCGCAACCGCCTCGTCCTCGTCGGCGAGACGGTCGACGAGGATGCCGAACTCGTCGCCGCCGAAGCGGGCGACAATGTCGCCGGGTCGCAGGTGAGCGCGCAAGCGGGGTGCAACGGCGCGAAGCAGCTCGTCGCCGGCATGGTGACCCATGCTGTCGTTGATCAGCTTGAAGTTGTCGAGGTCGAGGAAGAGGATGCCAACCGGCGAGCCGGAGACGGTGCTGCGCTTCAGCGCGTCGCTGAGCGAATCGACAAAGCTCGGCCGGTTGGGCAGGCCGGTGAGCGGGTCATGCAGAACCCGGTGGCGCAGCGCCTGGTCGGAGGCATGGCGCTCGATCGCATCGGCCAGCACGTTGGCGGAAGCCTGGACGAAGTGCACGTCCTGTGGAGTGAAGCGGTTGGGCTCAGTGGAGTGAATGTCAAGCACGCCGAAGGGCTGCTGCTTACCGTCGATCACGACGGCGAGGCTGCTGCGGATACCCAGCACGCGCAGCGCCGGAGGCATTGAGAAGCGACGCTCGGTGGTCCAGTCGTCGACGATCACGTGCAGGCGCGAGTCGAGGGCCGCGCCGGCGTGCGAGTCGCGCGCCGCCGATGCTCGCGCCGAGCCGACGACGCGGTCTTCGAGACCGGCGCGCAGGCCGAGTCGGCGACCGTCGCGGCCGATCTCCCAGATGCAAGCCGCGTCGACCCCCTCGATCTCGCTCATCAGCGAGACCGCCTCGCCCATCAACTGGTCGGGGTCACCGTCCTTCAGCGCCCTACCGCCGAGACGGGCAACGGCCGCTTGCTGGGCGGCGGCCCGCTGGGCATCCTGCTCGGCTGTCTTGCGCTCGGTGATGTCGTAGAGAACGCCGTGCCAGACGGGCGTACCGTTCTCGTCGGGCTCAAGCACCGCCTCGTCAAGGATCCAGACGGTGCGGCCGTCGCGGGTGATCATCCGATAGTCGACCGGCGGCGGGTTGCGGTCGCCGATCGTCTTGCGGGTCTCCTGAGAGAGAGCGCGCTCGCGATCCTCGGGGTGCAGGAGTTTCGCCCAGAGGCTTGGATCGGCAAGCCACTCCTCCGGCGTGTAGCCGAGGATTTCCTCGACCTGGGGGCTGACGTAGCGCCAGTGCCCCTCCTCGCCCAGCTCGGAGGAGTAGACGATCGCCGGCAGGCGCTCGACCAAGCGGCGGTAGTCCTCGCCCCCGGCGGAAATCTGGTCGAGGAACTCGGTGACTCGCTTCTCGGGCCAGCTTCCGCCCCGGGTCGGCTCCATGTCCGCCTTATCGGCGGATCGACGCCCAGCTTTACACGAGGGTGGTCCAGGCCGCGGCGAGTCCGCGGAAGGGGGCGTAGGGAGCGTAGAACTCCTCCACCTCCTCGACCGTGGCGCGACGCCCCAAGCGGGCCAGGCGGCCGACCTGCTTGAGGTACATAAGGTCCCCGGCGGGCAGCGAGTCGGGATCGCCACGACCGAAGAGGCCGAGGCACTGCACCGTCCAGGGCCCGACCTCGCGGATTGAGAGCAGGCGCCGGTCGGCGCTCGGCTGACCGGGGTCACAGCGGCCGGCAGCAACCTGACTGGCAACCGCGCGCAACGCAATCGCCCGCTTCAGAGCGAGACCCATCGACTCCAGCTCGACCGGGGCGCGGCCGGCGATCAGATCAGCGGTGGGGACGTCCTTGAGGCCATCTCGACCCGGGCCGATTCGCGAACCCCAACGACCGACCATGCGGCGCTGGATGCGGGCGGCGCGGCCACTCTCGATCAGCTGCTTGACCACCGCCCAGGCGAGCGCCTCCCATGGCCATGGTCGGCGGCGCGGACGCAGGTGAGGTCGGCGGCGCAGCAGGGGCCCGAGCAGCGGGTCGCGGCGGAAGCGCCGGTAGAACTCAGTGAGGTCGTCGTCGATACCCAGTGCAAAGCGCATCCGCGCCAGGCCGAGCTCGAGCTCGGCCGGCCCGGCTTCGCCGACCGGAGCGGCATCGGCAGGCCCCGGTGCAGCGATCGCCTCGGGGTCGAGCGGCTCGGCGCGCAGCGCCACCCGCTCCTTACCCGGTTCCCAAGCCCGCACGAGAACCGGACGGCCCTCGACGTGCAGCAGCCGCGACGCAACCCCGTCCCTGACCCGCATCACCCCGTCCTCGCTGCCGTATCGCGGCAGGCGGTATGGCGAAGGCGGTCGGACCTCGAGCTCGAGGCTCACCTGCCGAGCAGGTGCACGTCGACCAGGAAGGAGCGGCTGGCGACGATGTTCGAAGGCCGCTCGCGGCGCGAGGCGCGACGTGGGCTGCGCTTGCGGTTGGCGACTGCGCCCACAGCCCGCACTGCCGCAACCGTCGCCGCACCGGCGAGCACGCCCCCGGCGGCGGCGATCGCCGCCGTCTTCGCCTCGTTGCGCAGAGCGAGCGCGGTGCGCTCCTCGTGAGGCAGGACGCGAACAGGTACCACCTCTAGCTCCATTCCACTCACCGAGTCGACCTTAGCGAGACCCCCGGCGCCCATCGCCGCGCATCCCGCACCTTGCGCAGATCTAAAGCCGCTTCTCGAAGACGCGGTACTGCTTGACGACCTTCCCCCCCATGCCCTCCATCGCCCGGTTCATCGCCTCGTTGGTCTCGAGGATCCAGCCCATCTCGCCGCCTTCGATCGTCCCGGGCCGTGCCGCCGTCTCGAGATGCTTCAGGTAGAGCCCGGCGGCAACCCCGGTGTGACGGTAGGCCCGCTTGACGCCCAACGCCAAGACCCTGAGCTGATCGATGCGGCGCTTGGCGAGCAGGAACCTGGCCCAGCCGAGCGGCAGCAGCCGCCCGTTGAGCTTGGCCAGCGCTTGGTTGACGTCGGGCAGGGTAAGGGCGGCGCCGATCGCCTCACCGTCCTTTTCGGCGATGAAGGCCCAGTCCTCGTCAAGGATCTGCTTGAGCAGCTTGGCGTGGAACTCGATCTCGGCATCGGTGGCCGGCACGAAGCCCCAGTTGCGACCCCAGGCCTCGTTGTAGACGTCGGAGAAGTGGCGCATCTCCTCGCTCAGGTTGCGCATGCTGATGTTGCGAATCCTCACCCCTTCGTCGTGCAGCGCCTGCTCCGCCGCGGCGTGGATCGAGGGGTCGAAGCTCTCGCCCTCCTTGAGGTCGCCGAACTGCAGCTCCCACATCAGCAGGTCCATCGCCTTGGAGAAACCGGCCGCCTCAATCAGCTCCCGGTAATAGGGGGGGTGCCAGTTCTCGAGGATCATCGGCCGTCGCTCGAAGCCCTCAATGAGGACGCCGATCTCGTCGTTAGTGGTGAAGTCCATCGGGCCGAGGAGGCGCTCGCGCCCCTTGCCCTGCGCCCACTCGGTCGCCGCATCGAGCAGGGCGCCGGTCACAGCTGGGTCGTTGGCCGTCTCGAAGAAGCCGAACATCGCGTCGCTGCCCCCCTGGGAGGAGTCCCAGTTCTCGTCTATCTGAGCGGTGATGCGACCGACCACCTCACCATCTCGCTCAGCCAGGAAGTACTCCGCTTCGGCGTGCTCGAAGAAGGGGTTCTTGGCGCGGTCGAGGAACTGCAGGCGCTCGAAGATCAGCGGTGCCACCCATTGCGGATGGTCGCGGTGCAGCACGAAGGGGACCTTGACGAAGCGCTTCAGCTCACGGCGGCCGCGAACCGGGCGGATGCTCACGCTTGCCATGGGACCCGCAACCTACACTTCGATCAATGGGTGAGACCGCCAGGACGCCGGTCGACGTCTTCGAAAAGGCGCGCAGCCACGACCGCCTCGAGCAACTAGAAGCAGCCAAGCAGCACGACCTGCTGCCCTACTTTCGCCTGCTTACCTCGCAGGCCGGCCCCGTGGTCGAGATGGAGGGACGCGAGACAATCATGCTCGGCTCCAATAATTACCTGGGGCTGACGGGGGACGAGCGGGTCAAGGAGGCGGCGCGCGAGGCGCTCGAGACCTATGGAACCGGCGTCACCGGCTCACGTCTGCTGAACGGCACAACGCCGCTGCACGTCGACTTGGAGCGCGAGCTAGCGGAATGGATGGGGTGCGAGGACGCGATCGTCTTCAGCACCGGCTACCAGGCCAACCTGGGCACGATCGGCACGATCCTCGAGCCCGGTGACACGGTGATCGTCGACTCCGGCGACCACGCCTCGATCCTCGACGGCTGTCGCCTCTCCGGTGCCAAGCTGCGCCCCTTTCGGCATAACCGCATGGACAAGCTGGAGAAGATGCTGCAGCGGGCAGCAGAAGACGGTGGCGGCGTGCTCGTTGTAGTCGACGGGGTCTTCTCGATGGAGGGTGACGTTTGCGACCTGCCGCGCATCGTCGAGCTCTGCCAGGGGCATGGCGCGCGCCTGATGGTCGATGAGGCTCACGGCGCCGGGGTGCTCGGCGCGCGTGGCGCGGGCGCCTGCGAGCTCTTCGGGCTGGAGGACGAGGTCGATCTGCGTATGGGCACCTTCTCCAAGAGCCTCGCCTCCTGCGGCGGCTTCGTCGCCGGGCCGGCGGACGTGATCGAGTACCTGCGCATCGCCTCGCGCGCCTTCGTCTTCAGCGCCTCGGCGGTACCCGCGGCGATGGGCGCTGCCCTCGCCGCTTTGCGTGTCATCCGCTCCGAGGGGCCGCAACTATTCGAGACCCTGCTCGCCAACGCCGAGTACCTGCGCGAGGGACTGCGTGCCCTCGGCCTGAAGGTAGTTGAGCCGGGCACCCTGCCCGACGGCACGATCGCCACGACGCCCGTCGTACCGATGCTGGTCGGCGATGACTGGCAAGCAGTACTGCTCTGGAAGGCGCTCTTCGAGGCCGGCGTCTACACCAACGTCGCCATCCACCCCGCTGTTCCCCCCGGCGGCGCCCTGCTGCGCACCAGCCTGATGGCGACCCACGAGCGCGAGCATCTGGACGGGGCACTCGGCACGATCGCCCGAGCGATCGAGGACTTCCCCGACCTACCCCGCTCGGGGTAGTTTCGCTCCAGCCGCAAGTGAGCCGGTATCCATCGGCCACGAAAAAGATGCTCTTAGCGGGCGGGTCGGACGGGGATGCGTTAGCACGGGCTTGACGGTCACCGCTGGGCCGCATAGCTTGCGCCAGCGCCAATCGCCTCCCGGGGCAGGGAAGCGGTGGTGGAGAACTCGACTCAACCAGGCCAAGGCAGGACGCCGCTGGCCGGCGCCCAGAGCTACCCAGTTAAACGACCCCCAAGGGAGGAGTCCCAGTGGACGCTGCTTCGATAGCCCCTGCTCAGACGACCGCATCCGCCATCAATACACCGCAGCACATGCAGGCGCTTGCCCGCGCCAATCGTGTGCGCCTTGCGAGGGCGGAGCTGAAGCGATCGATCGCCCGCGGGGATGTGGAGGCAGCCGACATTGTTCGCGATTGCCCCTGGGAGACGGAGAGCATGACCTTGGCGGAGCTGCTCACCAGCCAGCGTCGCTGGGGCCGCACCCGCGCCCGCAAGTTCCTGCTCGGCCTCGCCCTCAACGAGAACAAGCGCCTCGGAACGCTCACCTCGCGCCAGCGAGCGCTGCTTTCAACCGAGCTGGCCTCGCGCGAATCCGTGCTGGCGTGAACCGTCAGCTGCCGAAGCAGCCGGCTCAGCCGAGACGGCCGACCTTGAAAGAGAGCCCCCCGGAAGCACTCTGGAACTTGCGCCGCAGCGTGTAGAAGGAGGCGAGGAAGGCGACTGCCCCCACTCCCAGGCAGATCGCCAAGATGAGGCCGGCGAGGTAGAAGAGGCCACCAA
This sequence comes from uncultured Solirubrobacterales bacterium, assembly GCA_963715455.1. Taxonomy (GTDB): domain Bacteria; phylum Actinomycetota; class Thermoleophilia; order Solirubrobacterales; family 70-9; genus VRUE01. The sequence continues at coordinate 2,505,227 of OY970245.1, forward strand.
CGACGAGTACGAAGACGGTGCCGGCAAGCAGCGTGGTGTGCGAGCGGTAACCGGCGAAGTGCTCGCGCACTGCCACCTCAAGCCCGCCGAGTCCCGCGAGGACGACGCCGACGCCGATCGCCGTCGGGCCGCCACCGAAGATGCCGATCGCCAGCATGACGATGCCAGCGAGCACGGTTAGCTCGGCAAGGGGAAAGTTCCCCCAGGGGGCCGGCGGTCGCTCCTCCGTCTCGCGTCTGGCGCTCAACGGCCGCAAGCCGCGCGGGTAAGGGACATCCAGAGGAGACCCTAACCCGCCACCAGCCCATCAACATGCCGAGCGGCCCGAGGCGCGGCAGCGAGTGCCAGTGCCCGCAACCCGGTTCGCCGAGGTCGTCGCGCGAGATGCGCACCCACTTGTAGTCGGCCGGCGCGGCCAGCATGCGCTGCAGCAGCTCGCGGTTGCGGGTCTCCGACTCAGACTGGCGGCTCAGGGTTCCGCGCGCCTCGGCGAGGCGCGCCGCCAACGCGTCGCGAACCCGCTCCAGCTCGGCGAGCCCGGCGATGCGCGGCTCGTGGAACGAGGCCCCAACGCCAGTCTCGACCCCGACCCGGGTGAATGCCTCCGAGCGCAGGTGGGCGAGCTCCCGCTCGAGATGGCCGATCTGACGGCGCAGCTCAGCCCGTGCGAGGCGCTCGTCGCCTCCCACTCGCAGCACGCTGAGCGTTTCTCGATCGAGCAGATCCGGCATAGACCTGTAGCCGAGTGTAGATCACAGCAGCGCGGCTGAAAACGAGTGCCCGGTTAAGGCTAAGCGGTCTCAATCGCGGCGCTGGCGATCCACAATGCCTCATCGACCGCTGCTTGCGGAACGTTCTTTACCTGTACGGCGGCGATCGTAACTCGCCTCGTCTCGCGTCCGACCGCCTGCCCGCTCTCGCTTACCTCGCCGCCAAAGAGCAGATCGACAGGGCGGCGCTCGTCAGCGATCGTCAGCGTGCCCTGCGCCAGCTCGCCAGCTTTGCCGGCAAACGACTCCCCGGGAGCCGAGTCGCGAATGCAGAGCCTGCCCTCGATCCGCTCGGCATCGAAGGCACGCAGGGCGACGCCGGTCTCGGCGATGGCGATCGTCAGCGCGTCGCCAGGAAGGCCGCGAGTAACAAAGGCCCCGTCGTGCAGGCGATCGAGGGCGAGCTGCTCAACCGGCGTGCGCGTGCGATCGGGGTCGAGGCCGATCTGGCGGAAGAAGACGCGGTAGGCCCAGGGGATCGGCCGCTCGCGCATGTGGATCGCGTGCGATCCGTAGAAGCGGTCGGAGAGATCGCGCAGGCGGCGCCTGACCGGCTCGGGGCTGCGGCCCGGACGAGCGTCGACCTCAACCCAGGCAATGCCGAGGCCGGGGAACTCGGCAGCGATGTGTGGTGCCACCCAACCCTGTTCTGGGAGTGGCTCCCAGCCTAGATCTGAACCAGCCGCTTCTGCCCCGGCCATCAGCTGCCCTCCGCCCTGCGGGTCGCGCGCAACAACTCCTCGATGTGCGTTTCTAGCTCGGCGGCACTGAGCTCGCCGATGCTGGCATCGTGCAGGGTTCCACCGGGGTAGGCGTAGGCGAAGGTCGGGCAGCCACCGACGCGGTAGAGGGCGGCGACAGCGCCATCGTGGTCGTAGCCGACCGGCATGCGCCAGCCCCGGTCGCGAATCAGATCGCGCACCGTGTCGCGATCGTCGCGCACGTTCAGCGAGAGGAAGTCCACCTGGTCACGGTAGCGCGGGTAGACGGCATCGACTACGTCCTGCTGCTCGGTGCAGGAGTTGCCGCCGCGCGAGAACCAGAACGAGAGCACCAGGGGGCGATCGAAGAAGTCGCAGACGCGGATCGCGCCCGGCGTGCGGATGCGACAGGCGGGGTCTCTCCTAGCCTCTGACGGACAGGGGTCCTGCGCGGTCTCGCAATCGTCCTGGGCGACGTTGGCGTCGCTTTCGGGGCCGGTGGCGGCATCCGGCACGGCGAACTCTGGCAGCGGCCAGTTGCGCCCTAGCTGATCGAGGCCGAGCGTCTGCTGGTCGTCGCTGCCCAGCGTGTTGAGCGCGGCGATCGCGATAACGATCGCGAAGAGCAGACCGGCGACGAGCGAGTAACGGTCCCTCAATCCATCGAGAGCGGACCACTGACGTCCGCGTTGAGGAACTGGCTGACGAAGCGGTTTTCGGAGTCGAAGAGCTCCTCCTTGGGGCCCGACTCGACGATCTTGCCGTTCCAGAGCACGGCGATGAAGTCCGAGATGCGGCGCGCCGTGTTGAGGTCGTGGCTGATTACCAGGTAGCAGCCGCCGTTCTCCTCGTGCACCTCGCGCACCAGCTCGCAGAGCAGCGCCGTGCGCACCGGGTCGAGGCCCGAGTCGGGCTCGTCGAACATGACGATCGCCGGGTCGAGGACCAGCGCCCGGGCGAAGCCGGCGCGCTTGCGCATGCCGCCGGAGAGCTCGTTGGGCATCTTGTAGATCGCCTCGGAGAGCCCCACCTCCTTGAGCCGGCGGTTGCAGATCTCGCCGATCTCCTCCTCGCTCTTGTCGGTGTGCTGGCGCAGCGGGAAGGCGGTGTTGTCGTAGATGTTCATCGAGCCGAAGAGGGCGCCGTCCTGGAAGAGCAGACCGAACTTCTTGCGCACCTCGAAGAGCTCATCATCAGTCATGTTGGGGATCGACTCGCCGTGCACGAGCACGTCGCCGGAGTCGGGGTAGAGCAGGCCGACGATGTGCTTGATGAGGACGCTCTTGCCGGTTCCCGAGGGGCCGAGCACCATCGAGACCTGGTCCTCGGGCAGGCCGAGGTTGAGGCCGTTGAGGATGCGGGCGCGGCCGAACTGCTTGACCAGGTCGATGATCTCGATCGCATCCTCGCCGCCGTGGTCGCGCTTGCGGCCGGTATGGAATTTGTAGGGGTCGGAATCCGCCGGGTCGACCCCGGGGATGACGAAGTCGCGGCCCATGATGGCGCCGTCGTCGCTGACGTACGGCCCGCTCTCGCTCTGACTCTGATCGTCCACTGCCATAAGCCTATTCAGCCTCCTATCGGCGCCCGCGGGTTGGCTCCCCAGAAGACCAGAGTGCCAAGCATCCCGATGATGTGAACCAAGACGATGTTGAGGACCATCGACTTCGCGGTGGCGGTCCCCACGCCCACCGGCCCTCCCGAAGCCGTGTAGCCGTAGTAGCAACCAACCAAGACTATGGCCGTAGCCATGAACATGCCCTTGGTCAGGCTGAAGAGCAGGTCGGGAGGGTTCTGGAACATCCAGAAGATCAGCAGGTAGCCGCCCGAGGAGACGTCGCCGATCTGCTCGACGACGGCCAGGTAGCTGGCGAAGTACATGATCCCGATCCCGCAGAGGTACATGAAGGGGAAGGCGATCCAGGCGGCGAGCAGGCGGGTCGCGCAGAGGAAGGTCACCGGCGGCACGCCCATCACCTCGAGCGCGTCGATCTCGTCGGAGATGCGCATCGCACCGAGCTCGGCGACGATCCCGGTGCCGACCTTGGCAGCCAGCATGTAGCCGAAGGCGTAGGGCATGATCTCGCGCAGGTCGCACCAAGCGGAGAAGACGCCGGCGTAGGCCGGCGCGCCCTGGGCGCGCAGCAGGTAGGCGCCCTCAATGCCGCATTGCAAGCCGAGGATGAAGACCAGGCCCCAGATGATCAGCGCCGAGCCGAGGATCAGGATGCCGGCCTGGCGCAGCGCCTCGCCGAAGAAGCGCAGCACACGGCCGCTGTAGACGAGGCCGGCGACGCGCGAGCCGAAGCGGGCGATCTCGCCAAACGAGTCGAGCCAGCCGCGCGGCACCTCGAGCCAAGCGTTCATGAAGACCGCCCCATCACCGGATCGTCTGAAGCTCTGGATTCGTGGCGAGCAGAGTCTGGGTGAAGGCGTAGTTGAAGGCGAAGACGCCCATGAAGGCGATGACCACCGCCTGGTTGACGGCGCGGCCGACGCCGGCGGCACCGCCGGAGGCGGTCATGCCCTTGTAGGAGCAAACGACGGCGATGATCGCGCCGAACAGCGTGCACTTGATCACCGAGCCCCAGAGGTCGGTGATCGAGGCGTTGGAGAAGAGCGTCGCGAAGAAGCCGCCGAGCGGCTGGTTGTAGAGCAGCTCGGCGGCGATGCCGCCGGAGATGCCGAAGACGAGGGCGTAGATGTCGAGCAGGCCGGTGATCAGCATCAGCGCCAGGAAGCGCGGCACGACGAGGTTCTTGATCGGGTCGACGCCGAGCACCTGCAGGGCGTCGAGCTCCTCGCGGATCTTGCGGGCACCCAGGTCAGCAGTGATCGCCGTGCCGGCGACGCCGGCGACGACCACGGCGGTGACGAAGGGGGCGAACTCGCGAATCGAGGCGAGCACGAAGAAGCCGCCGAGTCGGTCGAGCGCGCCGAAGAGCGAAAGGAAGTTGGACGCCTGCAGGCCGGGGGCGCCAAAGCCGAAGGCCACGGTGGAGACGAGCAGGGGGAACCAGCAGAGCTGCAGGGCGAAGAGGAACTGGCCGATGAACTCCTCTCCATACGGGTAGGGCGGCTTGACCGCGGAGACGAGCGTGCGCGCAGTGAGGATCATCATGTCCCCGACCTGTTCGAACAACGACTTAGCGGGCAGGAATGCCCTGTTGACCGCGGATCCGACCAATCGTCCTCCTCCTCAAGCGAGTTTATGCGATGCGTCTGCAGGCACTGTTGAGTTGGCGCTAACCCGCCTCAGAACAGCCGAAACCCCGTGGTATGTTGCGGCCGCTTTGGGGGGGCACGGCAAACAGGCTTCGCGTCTCCGCTCGCGGACTGCAATCGCGGGCGTGCTCGCAGCCGTCATCAGCATCTCACTGGCAGCTTGTGGTAGCGGCGATTCCTCCTCCGACGCTAACGAGCCTGCTGGCACCTACCCGCTCAAAGTAGTCAGCGCCAAGTTCCCCACCGAGCAGAAGCTGGGCGAAACGACGCTGATGGAGCTGGGCATCCGCAACACGGGCGAGAAGACGATTCCGGCGCTGACCGTCAACGTCTCGGTCGGCGGCAAGGAGGGACGCGGCTCGACCCTGCCCTTCGCGATCCGCGACCCACAGCCCGAACTCGCCCAGCCCGATCGGCCGATCTGGGTGCTCGCCGAGCACTATCCGAAATTCGCCGGCTCCTCGAAACCAGGCGGCGCCGCAACCTCCAATCAGAAGACCTATGACTTCGGCAAGCTGGAGGCCGGCAAGACCGTCGACCTGGTCTGGAAGCTGAGCGCCGTACGTAGCGGCCAGCACATCCTCACCTACTCGATCGACGCGGGGCTGAGCGGCGCAGCCAAGGCAGAGACGGATGGTGGCGTCGAGCCGGGCGGCTCTTTCACGGTGCAGATCAGCTCGGCGCCGCTTGACAAGGAAGTCACCGACAGCGGCGAAGTCGTCGAAAAGTCGGATCGAACGGGTAAGTAGTCCCGCGATGGGACGCTGGGCTGCCCTCGCCACCGCACTGCTCGCCCTCCTGCTGCCGGCCTGCGGCTCGGCCAATGAGCCAGGGACCGGGGACGTCGCTGAGCGTCGGACGGGTGGCGTCGCGCTGAAGCGGATCGGCAGCTTTGACGAACCGACCTACGTGACCGGGGCGCCCGGCTACCCACAACTGCTCTTCATCACCGAGCAAGACGGGCAGGTCGTCGTCCTACGCAATGGCCGTCCCGCCGGACCCTTTCTCGACATCGGCAGTCTGGTGCAAGCAGGTGGCGAGGAGGGTCTGCTCTCGATCGCCTTCCCGCCCGACTACCGGCAGAGCCGTCGCTTCTACGTCTATTACACAGACAACGCGGGCGATATCCGCGTCGACGAGTTCCGCCGGCGCAGCGCGACGCGTGCGGCGCGCGGCTCGCGGCGCCCTGTGATTCGCGTCCCCCATCCGGTCAACTCAAATCACAACGGCGGTCAGCTGCAGTTCCTCGACGATCTACTCTTCCTGGGGACGGGCGACGGTGGCGCCGGCGGCGACCCACCCAACAACGCCCAGAGCAAGGAAAGCCTGCTGGGCAAGCTGCTGCGCATCGACCCCCGCGCGAGCGATGGTCAGCCCTACACGGTGCCGGGCGACAATCCCTTCGTCGGCCGGCCGGGGCGCGATGAGATCTACAGCTACGGCCTGCGCAACCCGTATCGTTTCTCCTTCGACAGGGGGGGCGACGGCCAGCCGCGCATCGCGATCGGCGACGTCGGCCAGGATCGCTTCGAGGAGCTCGACTACACGACCGTGGGAGAGGCCAACGGCGCCAACTTCGGCTGGGACGCCTTCGAGGGCAAATCGCGCTACACCGAAGATGAAAGCGGCACGCCCAACCCGGGCGGCACGACGAAACCGATCATGGTCTACGGCCGAGGCGGCGGCAACTGCACGATCATCGGCGGCTACGTGGTGCGCGACCCCCGCCTGCCGGCGCTGCGCGGCCGCTACGTCTACACCGACTTCTGCGCCGGCAAGCTGCGCAGCCTCGTCCCCGACGGGCACCGCGCCAGCGGCGACCGACCCCTCGGCCTCGAGGTTTCTTTTCCCACCAGCTTCGGCGAAGACACCCGCGGGCGCCTCTACGTTGCCTCGCAGGAAGGGCCGGTCTACAGGCTCGTGCCTCGCTAGCCGGGAGGACTCCACTCCCGCTCTGTTGACATACACACTTCTTTTGTCAACCAATCGCATTCTCCTGAGCGGATACGCCAATATGCGGAATTGAAGCGTTCTTAAACGACGCTTCGGCGTACTCATACAAAACATTAGGGAGAGAGAAATGCGATCAAGGCATCTTGGGCTGCTGATGGCAGTCGTAGGGGCTAGTCTCGCTGCGCTCGCGCTATTGGCGCCAGTGGCCTCGGCAGACACGATTCGAAAAGGCTACGAGCGGTTCGCCGGTTGTCCGGGCCCAGAAGAAAACGAACACGTGATCCTGTGTCAACGCGTCGTCGTCGACGGCGGTCATTTCCAGATGGGCAGCAAGGACGTGCCGATCACGAACCCGATCACGCTCACCGGAGGCGTCGAACCGGCAGGTGGCGAATTCGCCAACATCGTGGCGAACAGCAAAGGCGGCATGACCCACGTCAAACAGCAGGTGCCCGGTGGGATCATCGGCCTGACCGGCCTCGACTGGCTGATCAACTTCCTCAATCTCGAGGGCCTGAAGCTCTATGCGGTAACCGAGATTGCCGGGCAGCCGAAAGCCTTCGGTGGCATCGAAGAAGTCGACCTGCCGATCCGGGTGCATCTGATCAACCCAATTCTCGGCAACAATTGCTACGTCGGCTCCTTCACGGACCCGATCAACCTGCGCCTGACGATCAACACGACGAGCCCCCCGGCGCCGAACAAACCGATCTCCGGCACGGCGCCAACGGAAGTCGAAGCGGACCTGCCGTTCGTGTTCAAAGCGATCAACGGGGTCTACGTCGACAACTCGTTCGACGCTCCCGGCGCGAACGGTTGCACGCTGACGCTCTTCGGGTTCATCCCGATCAGCATCAACGGCCTGGTCAACTCGCAGTCGGGCCTGCCCGCTGCGGCTGGCACCAACGAGACGAAACAGAATTTCGACGTTGAACTCGCACCTCAGGCAGTCGTCTACGAATAGACGACTCGGCAGTTGCCTCACAAAGGCGCACGGTGGTTCTCCACCGTGCGCCTTTTCATAGGTACAGTTGGCTGACCAGCCAAGGTCGAGGAAAGGACTCCTGATGGAGAGCGGGACGGCGGAGCGAAACCCAGCGCGCACAGGCGGGGACAACGGAGCGAGGGCGGCCGGTGACGATCGGCTAGAGGTCTACAACCCGGCGACCAGTGAGCTGATTGCCAACGTGCCGATCGACTCGCCCGATTCGGTCGCCGAGACGGTCGCCCGCGTGCGCGCCAACCAGGCCGAGTGGGAGGCAATCGGCATCGAGGGGCGCTATCGGTGGCTGGCGCAGCTGCGCGATTGGCTGCTCGACAACTCTGAGCGCGTGCTCGACACGATGCTGCGCGAGACCGGCAAGGTCCGCCCCGACGCCGCCAACGAGCCGGTCTACCTGGCCGACCTGATCAATTTCTATGGGACGAAGGCCGAGCAGTTCATCGGCGAGGAGGCGGTCCGCCCGCACACGCCGCTGCTGGCGGCCAAGAAGCTGCGCGTTCAGTACCGGCCCCACCCGGTGGTCGGCATCATCAGCCCCTGGAACTTCCCCCTGATCCTCGCCCTGGGCGATGCGATTCCGGCGATGCAGGCCGGCGCCGCAGTCGTGATCAAGCCCTCTGAGTTCACCCCGCTGGGCCTGGCCGAGGTCGTCAAAGCCTGGAAGGAGGAGATCGGCGGACCCGACGTGCTCGACTGCGTTCAGGGCATCGGTGAGACGGGTGGCGCTCTGGTCGACGCCGTCGACTTCGTGCAGTTCACCGGATCCGACCGCACCGGCCGCAAGGTGATGGCCCGTGCGGCCAAGACCCTGACGCCGGTCAGCCTCGAGCTGGGCGGTAAGGACCCGATGATCGTGCTGGCCGACGCCGATATCGATCGCGCCGCCAACGCCGCGGCGTGGGGCGGAATGATGAACGCGGGTCAGATCTGCATGTCGGTGGAGCGCATCTACGTGGAGGAGCCGGCCTACGACGAGTTCGTCGCCAAGCTCACCGGCGAGGTCGGCAGGTTGCGCCAGGGCCCCGATGCGAAGGGCCACGGCATGGAGGTTGGGGCAATGACCTCCCCCAATCAGATCGGCATCGTCGAAGACCAGGTCGAGGACGCCCTGACCAGCGGCGCCCGGGCGCTGACAGGGGGTAAGCGAGCGGCAAGCGCCGGTGACTACTTCGAGCCGACCGTGCTGGTCGACGTCGACCACTCGATGAAGGTGATGCGCGACGAGACCTTCGGGCCCGTGGTGGGAGTGATGAAGGTGCGCGACGCTGAGGAGGCGCTGCGCCTGGCCAACGACAGTCGCTACGGGCTCTCCGGCTCGGTCTTCGGTGAGAAGGATCGGGCCGAGCGGGTCGCGCGCCGGGTCGAGTGCGGTGCCGTCAACGTCAACGACGTACTGGTCAACTACCTGGCCACCGACGTGCCGATGGGCGGCTGGAAGGAGTCGGGGATCGGCTACCGCCACGGAGAGCCTGGCATCAAGAAGTACTGCCGCACAGAGTCGGTCGTGATCACCCGCTTCGGCGGCAAGCGTGAGCCCACCTGGTACCCCTACACGCGCGCTCGCCGCAGCCTGGTGGGGCGCATCGCCAGGGCGTTCAATGCCCGCGATCTGAAGCGCCGTCTCGGCCTGCACGGGTAGCCCTGCGCCCACCTGGGCCCCGCTTGCCGAGCGTCTGCTATGTTGCAGCCGAATGGGTCAGTACTTTCTGAGTATAAAGTCGTTTCTGGTGCTTGCCCTGGTGGCTGCGCTGCTTGCCGCCGGCTGCGGGGACGAGGCCAGCTCGAACGGCGGCGACAGCGGTGAGATCACAGTCGAGACCAGCACTCTCTCGAAGCAGGAGTTCATCAAGAGCGCCGACGCGATCTGCACGAAAGCGACTCAGGAGGTCCAAAGCATCGGCGAAAAATATGCCCGTGAACGGTCGACCGCCCCAAACGAAGCCGAACTGAAATCCCAGGTATCAGACTTCATCCTGACTGGCCTGGTCCCGACCTTCGAAGAGCAGATCGACGAACTCAGCGCGCTGGGCGCCCCGAGTGGCGACGAGCAGCAGATCAAAGCGATGCTCAAGGCGCAGCAGAAGGGCCTGGAAGACGCGAAGAAAGACCCGACGGTGTTCTTCCGCGCACCGAACAAATCACTTGCAAAGGCCGCCGAACTGGGCGAAGCGTACGGCTTCGCCCAGTGTGGCCGTCTCAACTGACGCGCGTGGAAACGCGCTCGGTAGCCTCTTTGGATGGCCGAGCGTGACTTCATAGCCGCCACCCGCGAGCGTGTCGTCGTCTTCGACGGCGGCATGGGCGCAACCCTCGAGCAGTTCGACCTCACCGAGGAGGACTACGGGGGTCTCGCGGGCAAGTGTCACGAGGCGCTGGTGTTGAACCGCCCGGACGTGATCGAGGGGGTGCACAGCTCGATGCTCGAGGCCGGAGCCGAGGTGGTCGAGACCGACACCTTCCAGGGCTCGCGCCTGAAGCTCGACGAGTGGGGCCTAGGCGAACAGACGCTGGAGATCAACACCAAGGCGGCGGAAATCGCCCGCCGCGCCGCGGGGCCCGACCGCTTTGTCGCGGGATCGATCGGTCCGACGGGCTTCCTGCCGGCTTCCACCGACCCGACCCTGGGGGACATCTCCTTCGGCCGACTGGTCGAGGTCTTCGCCGAGCAGGCCCGGGGGTTGATCGCCGGCGGCGCGGACCTGATCATCGTCGAGACCGCGCAGGACATCCTCGAGGTCAAGGCGGCGATCTTCGGCGCCCGCGAGGCCTTTGCCGACATCGGCCGCAGGCTGCCGATCCAGACCAGCGTCTCGCTCTTGCCGCAGGGCGGCAAGATGCTGCTCGGCACCGACATCCGGGCCGTGCTGACGACCCTGGTGGCACTCGACGTCGACGTGATCGGCCTCAACTGCTCGACCGGCCCGGAGGACATGCGCGACGCGATCCGCTTCCTCGGCGAGTACAGCCCGCTGCCCGTGCACTGCATCCCCAACGCCGGCCTACCCCTGCAGGGGCCCGAAGGCGAGACGATCTTTCCCGAAGAGCCGGGAGCCCTGGCCGCCACCCTGGGTGAGTTCGTCGAGCGCTACGGGGTGGGCATCGTCGGAGGCTGCTGCGGCACGACACCAGAGCACGTCGCCGCGATCCGCGAGCGGGTCGTCGACTGCGTGCCCAGCGAGCGCCCGGCACCGGGGCCGGTGCAGGTCTCCTCGATGATGACCTCCACCCCACTCGTGCAGGAACCGCGGCCGACGCTGGTCGGGGAGCGGGTCAACTCGCAGGGCTCGCGCAAGGCCAAGGAGCTGCTGCTCGCCGACGACTACGACGGGCTCGTCCAGGTGGCAGAGGACCAGGTGGAAGGCGGCGCCCACGTGCTCGACGTCTGTGTGGCGCTGACCGAGCGCCAGGACGAGGACGAGCAGATGAGCGCCGTCGTCAAGCGGGTCTCGCTCACCCAGCCAGCACCGATCCAGGTCGACTCGACCGAGCCGGAGGTGATCCGCGCGGCGCTGGAGCAGATTCCCGGGCGGGCGATCGTCAACTCGATCAATCTCGAGGCCGGACGCGACAAGGCCGACGTCGTCGCACCGCTGGCCAAGGCGCACGGGGCGGCGCTGATCGCGCTGACGATCGACGAGGTCGGCATGGCCAAGACGGCGGAGCGCAAGCTGGAGATCGCCAAACGCATTCGCGACCTGGCCTGCGACGAGCACGGGCTCGATCCCGAGGCGTTGATCTTCGACGCGCTCACCTTCACGCTGACCACAGGCGACGAGGAGTGGAAGCCCTCCGCGGTCGAGACGATCGAGGGCATCCGCCGGATCAAGGCCGAGATCCCCGGGGTGAAGACCTCGCTGGGAGTGTCGAATGTCTCCTTCGGCGTCTCCCCCCCGGCTCGCGCCGTGCTCAACTCGGTCTTCCTACACCACTGCGTCGAGGCGGGGCTCGACCTGGCGATGGTCAACCCCAACCACATCACGCCCTACTCAGAGATCTCCACGGAGGAGCGGGAGCTGACCGACGACCTGGTCTTCAACCGGCGTGAGGACGCCCTGGAGCGCTTCATCGCCCACTTCGAGTCGAAGGGTGAGGAGGAGGCAGAGGAGGCCGGCGACCCGACCGAGGGCATGGAGCCCGAGGAGGCGCTGCACTGGCATGTCCTGCGCCGCAAGAAGGACGGCGTCGAGGAGTGGATCGACCGCTCGGTGGAGAAGATCGGCGCCGTGCCGACGCTCAACGAGGTGCTGCTGCCGGCGATGAAGGAGGTCGGCGACAAGTTCGGTGCCGGCGAACTGATCCTGCCCTTCGTCCTGCAATCGGCGGAAGTGATGAAGCGCGCCGTGGCCCAGCTCGAGAACTACCTCGATCGCATCGATGGGCACACCAAGGGCAAGGTCGTGATCGCCACCGTCTTCGGCGACGTGCATGACATCGGCAAGTCGCTGGTCAACACGATCCTCACCAACAACGGGTACACGGTGATCGACCTCGGCAAGCAGGTCCCGGTCGACACGATCATCGAGGCGGCGATCGAGAACGAGGCCGATGCGATCGGCCTCTCGGCCCTGCTCGTCTCGACCTCGAAGCAGATGCCGATCTGCGTGCAGGAGCTGCACCAGCGGGGCCTCGAGTTCCCAGTGCTGATCGGCGGCGCTGCGATCAACCGCGACTTCGGCCGGCGCACGCTCTACCCCAAGGGCAAGGAGTCCGATGAGGTCTACAGGCCCGGCGTCTTCTACTGCAAGGACGCTTTCCAGGGACTCGACACGATGGACGCACTGGTCGACGAGCCAGCACGCGAGGCCTTGGTCGAGCGGATTCGTGTCGAGGCCCGGCAGTTGCGCGAGAAGCCCGTCGAAGCCGACCATGGCCCACCGACCAGCGACGACAGCGTGCGCTCGAAGGCCCGCACCGACGTACCGGTCCCCGCGCCGCCCTTCTGGGGGGCACGGGACGTCGACGTCGATCTCGATGAGGTCTTCCCCCACCTCGACCGCCACGTGCTCTTCAAGCTGCACTGGGGCGGCCGTGGCGTGAAGGGCGAGGCCTGGGAGGCCCTGGTCGAGGGGCGCGACGGCGAGGAGGGGTTCGCCCCCCGCCTGGAGCGCATGTGGGGCGAGCAGGACTACCTCCATCCCCGCGCACGGCTCGGCTACTTCCCCTGCAATGCCGACGGCAACGAGCTGATCGTCTTCGACCCGGACGAGCCCCAGCGCCAGCTGGAGCGGCTCACCTTTCCGCGCCAGCCCCGGCACGACCGCATCTGCCTCGCCGACTTCTTCCGGCCGCTCGATTCCGGCGAACGCGACGTCGTCGCCCTGCAGGGCGTCACGGTCGGGCCCGAGGTGACCGAGCTGATCGAGCGCCTCGAGCGCGAAGGCGAGTTCGCCGAACAGCTTTTCGTCCACGGGCTCGGCGTTCAGGCCGCCGAGGGCCTCGCCGAGTGGCTGCACTCAGAGGTGCGCCGCGAGCTCGAGCTCCCCCTCGACCAAGGTCGGCGCTACTCCTGGGGATACCCAGCCTGCCCAGACCAGTCCGAGCACGAGAAGGTCTGGCGCCTGCTCGGCCTGACCGAGATCGGCATGACCCTCTCCGACGGCTACGCGGTGCTACCCGAGCAATCGACCGTCGCCATCATCGCCCACCACCCCCAGGCCGTGTACTTCGGCATGAAATCGGGGTTTATTCCCGAGGACTCAGCGCCCGACGAGCTGATCGCCGGTACCGAGCGCGGCGGCGGGCGGGCGGAGCCGACAGGCCCCACCCGCTGACACCGACCGCTCGGCACCGGGCTTGGGTGGGTTTTTCACCCTGCGGATCAAGAGACGCCGGAGTGCGCTTGCTAGACCAGTCGCCCGTTGAAACAACTGGCCTAGCGCGTGCTATTCGGTTGGTTATCTACCTAATGTAGATCGGGGTTAAGGACGCCAGTAACATGTCTAATTTGGCAAATTCTGGACATGATTCGCCGCTAACGTTTTCTACCTGTGCTTCCAAGTAGGTGATGTGATCCGGGCCACCTGTAACGTTTGGGCCTAAGCCATGACCAGCGAGTTCTGCACTAGAATAGTTACAATTGATAAAGCCGAGGCAGTTCCAGTTCACAATAAAATCATGCCCAAGCACCCAGGCTAATTCGACTTCTTGTTGTAAGACTAAGATTGTCCCGAGTTTTGTCGGTTTGATCGCGCAGCTAAAGGTACAGTTACTGTAACTCAATTCAGTAGCTTCGATTGTCGCGGGATTTCCGGAGCTGCTCGTCACGGTGCCAGAGAGTAATACGTTGCATTTGATATTAAGTATGGGGTTTAAGAGAGTCAATTTTTCCACCGTCTGGTAGTGCACTTTCGTCGGCGGATTGCATGCGCCTGTAGCGTTTAAGCACAGTTCGGTGGCTTCGGCGGCTGCCGAGGATGTCCCGTTGCAGGCCATCGCAACGGTCGCCATCGCCGTCGCGAGACCGAGGGTCCTGAGGAGCTTCATCTGTTCCTCCTAGGGTCGATATCCATTCACGTTCCCCAGATGGGGAGCATTTGAGATATCCGAATCCCACTCGACGGGTCAAAGCCGGGGGCAACACGATCAAGCGTCGCTGGCGGGACGGCTCGATCGGCGTCGTCAAACGCCAGCGTGAAGGGAAAGAGGACCTAGCGAGTGCGCGAGCCCGTGCCGCGCGCTTTCTGGCGTTTTGCCTTGCTGCACTGGGCCTTCACGACGGGGTGCAGCGTGCGCCTCACTCCGTTTTGAGCGATGAATTTGGCTGTTGCCCTCTGCACCTTCGCGCAGAGGTTCGTCGAGTTGACGAGCAGGCCCTTTTTGCCGCCCTGCATGGTGAGCACGAAGCTCGTCACCGGGACGTCGGGCACGAAGTCGAAGGTCGTGCGAATTCCACCGTTGATGGAGTCGATGCGCCCGACCAGGTTGGCCTCCACCGGCAGCGAGTCCGGGCCTTTGAGGGCCGTGACCAGATCGGGTAGTGGGTTGCTCGAGGAGCGCAGGTAAACAGGGCCGGAGAGCACCTCGTCAAAGAGCGGCAGCGTCGCTTCGGCCTGGCCATATACGGATCCCGCCGGGCAATCGTGCGCCGCGAACTGGACCCGGGTGCAGACGGTTTGGATGTGCGCCTGGTCGAGGAAGGCGGAGCGCGGCAGAGCCACCGAGGCGGCGGCGAAGTTGGCGTCGCCGGGCCTGGGCCTTACCGTCGCCTTGAGGCTCGGATGGGCGCCGCGGCGCGTACCGCCCCGCAGGCGGAAGAAGAGGCTTGGCTTGAAGCCAAGCGCATCGCAGTTGACGGCGGCGAAGGGGGCGCTGGGCCTGGCCACCGCTCCGGCCGGCGAGGTGAGCGTGGCCTCGGTCGCCTTGGCGGCACAGCTGGTCGGATTCAAGGCGAAGCCCGGTCGGTCCAGGGCGATATGAATCGTCCTGTACCTGATCGGTATGCCTTCGATCAGCTGTGGCAGTGGCTCGGCATGCGCGGTCGCTTGCGCAGTGTTCGGGTCGACCCGGACCGCCGCCCGAATGACTTCGTCGCCGAAGTCGAACGGCCCGGCCTGCCGGGGAGCGACCGTGACGAAGCTCAGCGGCGCCCCCTTGTAGGGACCGGATAGGTAGACCGCCGTGGGCCGCTTGCCGGGCTGCGGTATCCAGAGCGGGTTGGAGCCCGCGCCGACCGCAGCGACGACCCTGCCGATCCGGGAATCGGCTGGGCATTGCCCACTTTCAGCCGCCGCCCCCAGACAGCGCGGGATGCCGGCAAACGTCGCGACGAAGCCCCTCGGCGGCGTGACGTCCAGGCCTTCGATGTTCTGTTCGCCGTCTCGGCGCGTGAGCGTGAAGACGAACGGCGAGTGCTGACCGGCCGAGGGGTTGGTCGAGCCAGCCGCGAGCTTCGGCTCGAAGCCGCCCAGCCCATCGCAGTCTTCGTCGATCTTGATCGGCGAAACGGCTTCCACCGGCGGGCCTCCCGACCAGGGAGTGAATTCGTAGAAGCTGGCGTAGTCACCGCAGGTCGGCGGGTTGAGCAGCGGTGCCCGGAAGCCCGACTTGAAGACGAGCTTCACTTCCCGCAGCGGCACCTGGGGCAGGTCGAGGAGGACCGATTCGATTTCTCCAGTCGCTTCGTCGACGTACAGCTGGCCTTCCAGCTTGACGTGAGCGCCGAGGTCGTCGGCGACTGCCCAGAAACGGAAGTTGTTGCCCGGTTCGGGCTCGCGCAGGTAGATCGCGCCCTTGATGCGCCGCGACAGGGCGGAGATCTCGGCCTCGAACTCGGCCAGCTTGGCGGCGTCGGGGCATTCCGCCGCCACGCGCTCACCCAGATTGACGTCATCGTCGCTGCAGACCTCGAGGCCGTCGGATGCCCCCGTGTTGATCGCCATGCCTTCGGGCAGGCCGACGACCAGATCGCGAACCTGGGAGGGTTCGAGCACTTTGACCCCGTCGGACGCCGGCAGCCGGGCCGTGATGTCCAGGCCGGTCGGCGCCCCCGCCCGGTGATTGGTCGGCTCGATCGTCAGACTCGGGCCGAACGGCAGCCGGTTGCAGTCGGTGATCGTGGCGAACTCGTGCGTCACTTCCTCGGCTGGGTTGAATTCCGGTTCGCCGCTAGGGGATTGCGGGTCCGCCCAGCTCGCAGCATTGACGCCGACGCTCAGCGGAACGCCGCAACGGGTGGGATTGGTCAGGAAGGGCAGCGGCCGCGAGCCCGGCGGGCGCGCTTCGGAGACGACGCAGCCTTTGGTGAACACCTCGAGGGCCGTGCAGCGTTCGTCGTCGTGCGCTTCGGCAGCCGGCACCCCCCAGAAGGTCGATTTGGCGCCGATCAGCCTCGCCGCCGCCGGCGCGTCGCGGATTTCTGCAACCAGCCCGTAATCCCCCTCGGAGCGCACGCGGAAATCGACGAAGGTCGGGTAGATGCCGGCGATCAGCCCCACCCGTGCGACGACGTCGCCACCGGGCGGCTCCATCATGAAGACGGGCTCGCGGAATTTAGCCATCAGCTCGTAGGCGGCGACCACCGAGATGCCTATCTGGGAGCCGTTGGGGCAGCCGCCGGTCACCTGGTTCCAGCTCAGCAGTTCGGACACCGTGCACTGCTGGGGCACGCCGAGCACGTTGGGGTCGCCGATCAACCCCGGTGGAGCATTGAAGCGGATGTGCCGGGTCGGCGAGAAGGAGTCCTTGAGATCGAAGACGTTGGGTTCGCTTTCAGGGTCCTGCTTGATCTGCACGTCGAGCGTCAGGTCGGGGTGCGCGCCGGCTTCCATGGTCGAGAGCGAGGCGGCAACCGATTCGATCCCAAAGCATTCCGCCCTCGGCGTGAGATTGCACGGCTCTGCCGCAGCGGCCCCACCCGGGGCCCCGAGGACGATTACGGCTGCGGCGAAAGCGGCAAACAGGGTCGCGCGGCGGATCATCGCTGCCCCCTCCGATCGTGGTTGGCTCGGCCGCCACCCTTGCGCTTCTTGTGCTTCTTCTTCACGCAGCGGCCTTTGACGCGGTGCTTGCCTTTGCCACAGGGAGGGCGCCGGCCCGTGGTGTCGGCAGGGGCGCTGCTGCCCGGTCCGGTGGTGGCCGGAGGCGCCATGGAGGGCGGCGGGGTGGCCGGCGACTGACAGGCGTCGCCCTGGCACGGCGCCGGGGCGGGCGGATCGGGAATGCCACCCTCGACGCGCGCATCGTAGATCGAGGGGCTGCCGGGCACATCCTGGCCGACGAGCTTCTCGCGGGTGCGGAAGAAGACATCCTGGCCGTCGGCGCTCATCCCGAAGAGATGGCTGGCTTCCTCACCCTGTCCGGAGGAGATCAGCGCCAGGCAGCCGCCCGCGTCTTCACAGCCCGGCGCGCCCGTCGCCTTCCACTCGTAGACATCGACCACCCCGTTCGCGTCCTCGGGCAGTAGGCGGTCGGGGCTCTCGAAGAAGACCGCCTCGCCGTCGTCGGTCAGATTGGCGACCAGGGTCCTCGTGTCGACCCCACCGTTGATGTCGACCAGCATCGCGTCGGCGCTCGGTGAGGCCGCGGTCGGGTCGCACGAGACGCAGAGCAGCCGTCCCCCAACCGTCGCCTGCGGGTCGTAACGATAGATCGCGCCGCGACCCTCGTTGTCGTAGGAGGTGAGCTGGGCGTGCGACTGGAAGACGAACACCTCCCCTCCGGGCGTGCTGCGCGTCGGCGAGCCAGAGAGACCCGACTGGGGACCGGGGTTGATCGCTGCGGTCCACCGGTCCAGGGCGACCGGGTCACCGCCGAAGCCGCTGAAATCGAGTGGATCGAGCTGCGCGACGAAGCTGAGGGTGGCTTCCTCACGATCCCAGAGATAGAGGTTGCGCGCATTGTCAACCGCCTGTTCGCCGGCTTCGTTTTCCTGCGCCCCGGTGAGCGCTTTCTGAGAGCTGAGCAGCACCCGCGAGCCGTCAGGAGAGACGTTGAGGAAGATCGCGTCGGTGGCGATCTGCGACCTGCCGGTCGGGGCGCCGCCCACGCAGGGGCCCGCGTCGACATCGCAGACGAAGAGGGTCGCAGGCGCTGTGAAGGAGGCTGTAGCGGCATAGAAGACGTGCGTGCCGTCCTCGGAAACCCCGGCGAAGACGCTGGGGGCCTCGGCAACCTGGGTGGTCTGGCCGCTCCGCCGCAGGTACAGCGCGCCGCCCACCTTGAAGAGGACGGCGGAGCCATCTTCGTTGGCGCCGATGAAGATCGCGTCTTCACCAGCGCCGAAGGAACCGCCGTCGGGTTTGAGCGAAACCACCTCGGCACTCGCCGACCCGGCGGGCCGGTCGTAGATCGCCACCGTGTCATCGAGTGCCGGCGGGGTCGCTGCCTCGAGGTGCTCCTCGGAGTCGAAGATCACGTGCTCGCCTTCCGGACTGGCGTAGCGGCCACCGGCACCCAGATCGGTTGCCAGGGAGCCCCTGCCGACCGGCTCGAAGCCGGACGGCGTGCGCAGGTAGATGCCCGGCTCGAGCGTCTCCGGGAAGACTTCCACCGGCCGCGTCTGCCAGAAGGAGTAAAGCTGGCCGGCGGCGACGCTCTGCTGGCTTACCGGGTGGTTGATGTCGGGGACCGCCTGCCGGTAGGTGGGGCCGAAGAGCTGACTCGTCCACCCTTCTGGCGGGTGCGCCCCCGAGCCGCGCTCGGCACGGTAGCCATCGAGCGTGCCGTTGCCCTCGAAACCAGGCAGCGTGCCGACCGTGAAGTACGAGAGGCGCTCGCCGGCGGCCGCGCCGCGCGGCGGCGTCAGCCAGTTGCTGAACCCGGCCTCGCCGCTGCCGGCGCTGTCGATCAGGGGGGCGAAGGGGGCAAGCCCGTTGGTCTCGGCCGGTGTGACGAGCTCGTAGGCTCGGCAGTCCGGCAGTCCGGCCGAGAGGCCGGTGCGGTACTCGGTGTTGGGACAGGGAGGAGGATCGCTCCTCTCCAAGGTCTTGAATTCTTCGTCGTCACCGACCACCGCAGCCGGATTCGCTTCGTTCTCGGCGACGATGCGGAAGTGATAGGTCGTGTTTTCGGCAAGGCCCGTGAGGGAGGCCTGCACCGCGACCGGGCCTTCGCCCGGGGGGAGCTCCACAGTCGGAGTGCTCTGGCCGTAGTCGACTCCCGTCCCGTACTCAAAGTGGTACTCGGTTGCCAGACCGGAGGGATCGACCGTCGCGCGCAGCTTCGCTTCGGTGTAGAGAACCGGCAGGGCGGGGTTGGTGGCAACCACAGGGGGGCCGAAGATCCGGCCCTCGCCGATGCTCGGCCCGAATTTGTTTTCGGCGACCAGGCGGAAGTGGTAGCGCGTGCCGGGATTCACTCCACCAATGTCCGCGTGAACCGCCACGGGTGCGCTGCCTTTGCCGATCGTGGCCAGATCGGGGACGCAGGGAGCGTCTTCGGCGCTGGAGAAGCCACCGAGCGCGAATTCGACCTCAGTGACGTATTCGAAGCGACAGTCGAGCAGCTCAAACCCGCGCGGGTTGACCGTTCCGTTCAGCCGCGCGCCTCCCGCCCCCAGGTTGCTGGCCAGGCCGGTCTCGGCCAGCGGCGGTTCTCCATAGGTCAGCGGCCCAAAGGCCCAGAGATCCGGTGTGCTTGGCGCCGTGTCGTCGAAGGCGATGTAGGCGTTGCCGTTGGCGGGGTATGACGCTTCGCATTCTGAGACGCTCAGCGGCGGGTCGGCAAGCGCGCAGGAGTTGTCGATCGCGATGTCGTAGGGCCGACTGAGTTCTTCGGTGAAGCCCTGCGGGAAGCTGAACTCCGCCACACAGCCACCTCCGGCGTCGTACTCGCGACCCTCTCCCATGCGGTTGGCGAAAGCCAACACGTGGCCGTTCGACTGGTCGACGGCGATCGCAGGTGACGCACTCAGGGATCCACCAGGACAACCCTCGCCGGTGATCCGCGCCAGCCTCTCTTTGCCTTCGCGGTCGAAAATCGAGATGTCCCCAGTTTCCGATCCACCGATGTAGACATTGCCATTTTCTCGGTAGATGTCGATACCACCCTGGTGAAAGTCAAAAGTGAAACCAGGCGCCCAGTCTTTGAGAAGCCCCGACCCATCCTCGGCCGATTTGTATTCTTTGAATTTTCCATCCCCCAACGCAACCAGCAGACGATCGTCATCTTTGCGCGGATCGGTGGCGATCTGCTCTGGAAAGCCGGTAGTCACGATTTCGTGGCGGCTATAGGTGGTGCCATCCGCCACTGGTGCACTCGGCTCAAAGTAGACGACCCGTTCGTCGGACTCGACTACATAGACATTGCCGCGCGAATCGACGGCGAGGTCTTTAACCAGACCCTGTACCGGAATTCCTTCTCCAGCGGGACCGACTTCGAGCTCCTCGCCCCCGGGCGCAAACACCTTGACCAGGGCAGACCCGATCCCTAGATAGACATTGCCATCAACATCTGTGGCCACCGCACGGGCAGTCTCCTGAGTGCGCGAGGGTGGTTCGTCTGCTAGCGGCGCGCGGCTCGGCGTGCTCAGGGGAGTGAAGGCAAGCAGCTTGGCGCCCACCCCCGGGCCCGAGCTGACGTAGATCGTGCCGTCGCCGGAACCGCCCGAGCGATCGACGGCGATCGCCGTCGGCTCTGCATCAGCCAGTGCGGAGTCCGAGAACTGGTCGAGGAATTCGCCGCTCGCGTCGAACTCGTTGACAGCGTTGTGACCGGCGTCGTAGACGAAGAAGTGGCCCGCCGTGCAGGCCTGATCGGCGACTGAGGCGCATTTGCCAGCTGCGTCGCCGTTGCCGGGGTCCACCGCGAGGTAGGCGCCGGCGCTGCCGAATTCGAAGTCTTCGCCCGCCTGCGGCCCGGAGAGCGAGCGACGCAGTTTCGGGGCGGCAATGACGCCACCCAGGGTCGGGTTGAGCACCTCGCCGCTGAAGATCTTCACCTCGTCGGTGCCGGCATCGGCCGCAAACACATAACGAATCGCCTTCTCTTCCAGAATTTTTCCTTCGAAGGATTTGGTCACCGCAAACGAGTAGGTGTAGGTCGCCACACCAGTTACGTCGTCTAGGTCACCTGTGCCGATGTTCGCTTCGAAGCTGCCGTTGGAGGCGTAGACGGCGATGTGGTCCCCCTCCGCCACGTAGAGACGGCCGTCGTGCGGGTCGATCGCAATCCCGCGCGCGTCCCCGCTGGAATCGATCGGTTCGGCGGGGCCGTAGGTGGGTGTGCCGACGAAGGGGTAGGCACTGGGTTTGTAGCGGACGACATTGCCGGTCGCCGCCTCGGAGACGTAGAGCTGACCTTTGCCGTCGACCGTGAGGCCGCAGGGCTCATTGGCGTTGGGAATCGATGTCAGTGGGTCGAGATCCTCGTCGTAGACCTCGATTGCCGACTCACCGGCGCTGGAGACATATACGTCACCTTCGGAATTGACGGCCGTGCCGCAGGCATGGTCGAGCCCGGCAATTTCCCGTGATTCGAGCAGGTGGATAGGCGGGCCGGCAGCAGCCGGTGAAACGAGCACGACCAGGCCAAGCCAAATCGCAGCCGGCACGAGCAAAGCGCTCAGTCGGTTCCAGCTGATTCCGCGCGCCGCGGCCCTACCGGCTCCGCTCTGCAATCCGGTCACCCCTCCCCCGTCGATCGGTCAAACCCTGCATCCCTAGCTGATCGACAGGCTAGAGTACCTGTTTGTTCTTGTCAAGTACCTTTAACGTTCCTGGAACGTGACCTTGGAAACGCAAAGCGACCGCCCCGGCGTACCGGGGCGGTCGCTTGTCGCTACGCGCTTTCCTGGTTAGAGAAAAGCCGTGAGCTGAACTCGTCTACCTGATGTAAATCGCCTGTAAAGAAGCGAATAAGGCGTCTAATTTACCGGTTTCCGGGCAGCTTTCGCCACCGACGTTTTTGACCGGCGCTTCTGCATAAGTGACATGGTCAACGCCACCCGTGACGTTCGGGCCTAAGCCGTGACCGTTGAGTGCTTCGCTCGAGTAGTCACAGTTGATGAAGCCGAAGCAGTTGACGTTCACCACGAATCCGTGGCCAGTGACCGTCGCTAATTCGACACCTTCCTGTAACACTAATAGTTGACCCAGTTTGGTCGCTTTGACCGTGCAGCCGAACGTGCAGCTGGTGTATTTCAGTTCGGTGACTTCGATTGTTGCCGGGTTGCCAGAGCTTTCAGTAACGCCACCAGAAAGTAACCCTATGCATTTGACGTTGAGCACCGGGTTTAACAGCGTGCCTTTTTCAGGGGTTACATAGTGCACGTTGGCCGGTGGGTTACATTCGCCCGAGGCGTTTAAGCACAGTTCAGTGGCTTCCGCCGAGGCCGATGAGGCACCGACGAACGCCATTGCGGCAACAGCTGCAATCGCAGCAAGGCCGAACATCTTGATGAGTCTCACTTTGTCTCCCTTCCCGGCGGCATCGCCGCCGAGCTTGGACTTGTCTAGGTGCCCGGGTAAGCCGGGCGCTGGTTTAGATATCCGCGCCTGGACGCCCGGTCAAGAAATCCGGTCCGAAGGCCCCCCGCTCGCCCCGGCGAGGGGCTGCGGAAGACGATTTTCCCTGCAACTGCCAGCAAGTCGGCCGGCCGAGTGCACGGTTCCGTGCGAGGCGCCGATCGGTGCGCCCGGGTGCCGACCATGCTCCACCCGGATGACCGTCGGCCGCGGACGATCCTATACTCGGGCGATCGATTGACTGGTCAGTCAACCAACCCGTGGAGGCACGCTTGCGCGCAGCGGTGATACAGCTCAACTCGACCGGCGACAAGCCGCGCAACCTCGCAGCGGCCGAGCGCCTGGTGCGCGCTGCCGCGAGTGAGGGGGCGGAACTGATCGGCCTGCCGGAGAAGTGGAACCTGCTCGCCGGGGGCGAGGAGCTGCTCGCCGGGGCGGAGTCGCTCGACGGGCCCAGTCTGAGCGCCGCGCGCGATTGGGCGCAGGAGCTCGGCATCCACCTGCTCGCTGGCAGCGTCTCCGAGCGGGGGCCTGATGGCAAGGCGTTCAACACCTCGGTGCTGATTGGCCCTGACGGCGAGGACCTTGCCGTCTACCGCAAGATCCACATGTTCGACGTCGATCTCGATGGCGTCTCCTACCGCGAGTCCGAGCACGAGGAGCCCGGTGAGGAGATCGTCACCGCGGCGCTGGGCACGGCGACGATCGGCCTCAGCGTCTGTTACGACCTGCGCTTTCCCGAGCTCTACCGGATCCTCGCCCTGCGCAACGCCCAGGTCCTCGCCGTCCCCTCGGCCTTCACGGCCGCCACCGGGCGCGACCACTGGGAGGTGCTGCTGCGCGCCCGGGCGATCGAGAGCCAGGCCTTCGTCCTCGCCCCCAACCAGGTCGGCGCGGCGCCACCGCACTTCGACTCCTACGGTCACTCGGCAATCGTCGACCCGTGGGGCGTCGTGCTCGCTGCCGCCCCCGACGGGGAGTGCTTCGTCGCCGCCGACCTCGATTTCGCCGCCCTCGCCGAGGTGCGCGAGTCGCTGCCCTTGCTCGCCAACCGCCGGCCTCGCGCCTACGTCTGGCCGCAGCTCACGGAGGCGCACGCCTGATGGCAAAAGCAGCTGCCCCAGCGATCGACAAGCGGCGCCAGATCCTCGACGCGGCGATCCGCGTCTTCGCCCGCCAGGGCTTCCACTCGACCCGGGTCTCGGACATCGCCGACGAGGCGGGCGTCGCCTACGGCCTCGTCTACCACTACTTCAAGTCCAAGGACGAGGTGCTCAACGAACTCTTCAGCGAGCGTTGGTCGCTGCTCCTTGCGGCGATCGAGGAGGCCGATCGCGAAGGCGACGCGCCGCGCGCCAAGCTCGAGGCGGTGGCCGGCTTTATCGTCGACTCCTACCGCCACGACCCAGAGCTGATGAAGGTGATCATCGTCGAGGTCACGCGGGCGGCCAACTCCTTTGGCCGTACCCACCTGGCCGAGATTCGCCGCGCCTACGACTCGATCGCCAAAATCGTCGCCGAGGGCCAGGAGCTGGGCGACTTCCGCCGCGACATCGATCCCACCTTCGCCTCGATGTCCTTCTACGGTGCGGTCGAGCAGCTGCTCTCCGGTTGGATCTTCGAGGTGATCCCCGCTTCCGACACTGACTTCGATCAGGCAAAGACGTTGCTGGTAGCGACGATCTGCGACGGCCTCGAGCCCCGATAGGTAAGGTCGGGACCGATGGACAACGAGATCACCAAGCGGCTCGTCTGGAGCGGCCTACTGGCAGCCAGCGGCGCGTTGGCCAGCATTGTCGCCACGCGCATCTCGGGCATTGTCTTCCGGCGTCTCTACAACGAAGATCCACCGGAGTAACGTGGCGGACGGCCCTCCAAGCGCACCGGCGCCACAGCCGCCCCAGGATGAGCGCTCGGTCAGCGAGCTGGTCTTCGACGTCGCGGAGAAGAGCTCGACGCTGGTCCGCGAGGAGATCGAGCTGGCCAAGACCGAGATCTCCGAGAAAGTCGGCAAGATCCTGCGCGGCTCGGTGGTCGGCATCGCTGCCGGCGTCTTCGCCTTCCTCGCGCTGATCCTGGTCATGGAGGGAGTTGCCTGGCTGCTCGCCGAAGAGGTATTCGACGGCAACGCCTGGCCCGGCTTCTTCGTCGAGGCTGCGATCTTCCTGCTGATTGCTGCCGGCGCCGGGTTCTTCGCTTATCGCTCGGTGCAGGCTGGGGCTCCGCCGGTGCCCGAGCAGGCGATTGCGGAGGCAAAGTTGACCAAGGAAACACTCGAGTCGAGCACGAAGGCGGGTGCGGAATGAGCGCTCAACCCGAGCCCGCGCGTCCCTCGACCGCCGGCATTCCGGGGAGATCGGCGACGCAGATCCGTCGCGACATCGACCTGCAGCGTCGCGACCTGGGTGCCTCTGTGGAGATCCTCCGCGGCCGCGTCGCCGAGCTAACCGACTGGCGGCGTCAGGTCCAGGAGCACCGCTCGCAGCTGATCACTGGGGCGGCGATCGCCGGCTTTGCGATCGGTGGCTTGATGATGCTGCGCCGCCGGCGCCGCTAGCGCCCGGAGCTCGTGGCCGACCTGGCGGAGATCAAGGCGATGATCGAGGGAGCCCTGCCGGGGGCCATGGCCGAGGTGGTCGACGAAACCGGCACCGGCGACCACTTGCGCGCCACGGTCAGCGCCCCGCAGTTCGAGGGTCTCTCACGCCTCGCCCAGCACCGCCTGGTCAAGGCCGCGGTCAAGGAGCGCTTCGACGACGGCACGATCCACGCCCTCTCACTGAAGACCGAGCTGCCGGATAGCTAGTCTGTGTCCGTGGCCGACGTCGAGCTGAAGCAGAAGGTCGAAGAGCTGATCGCCGCCAACCCGGTATTGCTCTTCATGAAGGGCACGCCGGAAATGCCGCGCTGCGGCTTCTCGATGCGCGTCGTGCAGGTGCTCGACTCGATGGACGTCGAGTACGGAGCGATCGACGTGCTGCCGGCGCTGCAGCCGCTGCGCGAAGTCACCACGGAGATTTCCGATTGGCAAACCTTCCCGCAGCTCTACGTCAACGGCGAGCTGCTCGGCGGGGCGGATATCGTCGAGGAGATGTTCGACTCGGGCGAGCTGGCCGAAGCGCTCGGCGTCGAGCAGCCCAAAACTGAGCCCGAGCCTTCGATTCCAACGCAGGCCCCGCCCATCCAAATCGAATAAAAGCCGTCGGCTGACCAAGCAGGTCAAGGACGCAGGGAGCGTGGCGTGCTCTGCACGCGAGCGACCGAGGACGCCGACATGCGCCGCGTCAGACGGCGGCTGGCGCGTCTTCTTTCACTTGGAAAGAAGAACCACAACCGCAGGCCGCAACCACGTTGGGGTTGTTGACCTGGAAACCGGCGCCCTGCAGGCCTTCGACGTAGTCCACCTCGGAGCCGAAGACGAACTGCATGCTGACCTTGTCGACGACCACCGAAACGTCACCGACCTCGAAGACATGGTCATCCTCCTTGGCCCGGTCGAAGGCGAGCGCATACTGAAAGCCCGAGCAGCCGCCACCGCGCACGGCAACCCGCAGGGCCTGACTCTCGTCGCCCTCCTGCGAGCCCAGCAACTCGGCGATCTTGCCGGCCGCCTTGTCAGTGAGCGAGATGGCTGCTTGTAGCGTGTCCGTCACTTCACAAAGTGTAGCGATGGCCGGCGGGGAAACCGGTCGTCTGCGAGAATCGCCCTGCTTGAGCGCGTCCTCTGAAACCGCGGTTGTCTGCGATACGACGGCTTATCTGCCCGATGATCTCGTCGCCTCGCGCGGCATCCACCGGGTGAGTCTCTATGTGGCCGTCGACGGGCAGCAGGAAGCCGAGGCCGAGATTGCCGGCTACGCCGAGTTCTATGAGCGCCTGCGCGCTTCGGACAGCGGCGCGACCACGTCCCAGCCCTCGATCGGCGACTTCGTCGAGGTCTACGAGCCGTTGCTCGCCGAAGGTCGTGAGATCGCCTCAATCCACCTCTCCGCGGGTATCTCGGGGACCTTCGAAGCGGCAGGGCAGGCGCGCCAGCGGCTGATCGACGAGGGCAAGGGAGGAGAGCGGATCGTGCTCTTCGATTCGCAGTCTGCCTGCGGTGGCACTGGACTTTCAGTGCTCGCCGCTTCTGCCGCCGCGCGGGCCGGAGCAGACGCTGCCGCTGCGCTTGAGCGTGCGCAGCGCTGCCGCAAGGAGCTGAAGATGTGGTTCGCGATCGACACGCTCGAGTACCTGCGGCGCGGCGGGCGAATCGGCGGCGCCCGGGCCTGGATCGGCTCGGCGCTGAAGATCAAGCCGATACTCACCCTCGAGGAGGAGATCACTCCGGTGGAGCGCGTCCGCACCCGGGCCCGCTCGATCGAGCGCCTGCGCGACTACGCCCGCCAGCGACACGAGTCGGGCCTCGACGCCTGGGTTGTTCAGCACATTCAGGATCAGGAAACCGCCGATGGCCTGATCGACGACGCGCGCGAAATCTTCGGCTGCGAGCCGGCCTTCACCTCCGAGGTGGGCCCCGTGATCGGCGCCCACGTCGGTCCCGGCCTGCTCGGCATCGGCAGCGTCAGCAAAGACGTTCTGAGCTGAACCCGAGGCTTGCGCGCAGTACCGCATCGTTCTCTAAGCTTTTTACATGAAATTTCTTGCGCTAATTGGCGTGGGACTCTTGGCATCCAGCTTTATCTCCTGTGGCGGGAGCAATGCGGCGAGTCCAGATGCGACCGCCGGGAGAGCGGAGAAAAAAGCGGTACTCACCCTGTCAAAGGCGGAACGGCGGAGCTTGCCCGGAATCACCATCGCCAAGCGGAGCGTCCCACCGCCACGGCAGCTGGTGGTCAGGGACCTGCGCGAGGGCACCGGCGCGCCCGTCACTCTCAACGACGCTGTTCTTGTCAACTACCTCAGCGTTAGGTATGTCGATGCTCAGAGGCGAGCCCGTTCGGGCGCTTTCGGCACCACCAGGTTCGGCATGAGCGAGGTGATCAAAGGCTGGAAAGTCGGCCTGCCGGGAATGAAGGTAGGGGGTCGGCGAGAACTCGTCGTACCGCCTGAGCTGCACTATCTGGGCTGGAAGCAGGGGTCAGGGCGCAGCCGCTGGACCTCTATCTACGTGATCGACCTGCTCGCCGTGATGCCGGGTGCCGGCTCCTAGCTAACCCGTGACGCGCTCGCCGAGCGTGCCGAGCATCTCCTCGACGCGCACGAACTTGACCCGTGGGCGGCCGTGGGGCTCGCCGCGGCCAACCTCAGCCTGGTCGATCGCCTGCCAGTCCTCAAAGCTCACATAACGGATGCCGCGCTCGTCGAGCAGCGCCTCGACCGCGCTCGGCTCGGGGCTCTCGGGGCTGAGCAGGGTCTGCGACTCGACGTCGGCGAGCAGATGCCGCACCGTCTCCAGCGCGTCCTTCTTGTTGGTGCCGATCACCCCTGAGGGCCCACGCTTGATCCAGCCCGCTGTGTAGTGGCCGACCTTGTGACCTGAATCATGGGAGTCGAGCACCCGACCGCCCTCGTTGAGGATCAGGCCACGCTTCTCGTCGAAGGGCACGCCCTCGATCGGGATGCCGGTGTAGCCAACCGAGCGCAGCACCAAGCCGCACTCGATCTCTTCGCGCTCGCCGGTGTCCCTGGCGCGCAGCGCACCGCCTTCCTCGATCAGCTCATTGCGGCCGATGACGATGCTCTCGACCTTGTCGTCGCCCTTGATCTCAACCGGTGAGGCGAGGAAGCGCAGCACGATGCGCTGCTTCTTGCCCTCGGGCTCGCGGGCAGAGAACTCGCGCAGCGTCTCGACGTTGACCCGCGTCGTCTTGTCGGCTTCGTCGGACTCGAGGTAGGCGGCGCTCGCGGGGTCGAGCTCGACCTCGGCCGGGTCGACGACGACGTCGGCGTCCTCCATCTCACCCAGCTCCTTGATCTCCGGGTTGGTGAAGGCCGCCTGGACGGGCCCACGACGGCCGAGCACGACGATCTCGCGGATCTGCTTGCGGTCGAGCGCCTCGATCGCGTGGTCTGCGGTGTCGGTCTGGCGCAGCTCGTGATCGGTCAGCGCCAACATGCGGGCGACGTCCATCGCCACGTTTCCGTTGCCGATCACCACAGCGCGCTCGCAGGAGAGATCCCACTCGTCGTCGCAGTAGTCGGGGTGGGCGTTGTACCAGCCGACGAAGGAGGTGGCTGCGTGGCTGCCGGGTAGCTCTTCGCCAGGGATGCCGAGCTGGCGATCGGTCTCGCAGCCGACAGTGAAGACGATCGCGTGGTAGAGCCGCTCGAGGTCCTCGACCTCGATGTCGTGGCCTACCTTGACGTTGCCGAAGAAGCGAAAGCCCTCGCGAGCGGCGGTTTTCTCGTAGACGCGGATCACCGACTTGATCTTCGGGTGGTCCGGGGCAACGCCCCCGCGGACCAGCCCGAAGGGGGTCGGCAGGCGGTCGAAGAGGTCGACCTGGGCGTGGGTGCCCTCGTCTTTGAGGATGTGCTCGGCGGCGTAGAAGCCGGAGGGGCCGGCGCCGACGATCGCGACGCGCAGTGGCTTGTCTTCGGTTCCGATCTGGGTCATGGCGAGCGCGAAAGAATAGGGGACGGACAGCGCCGGGTGCCTATGCGCCGGCCGGAACCGCGCTGGGCATGCCGTCGAGCGCGTCGAGCGCCTTGCGCGGTGAGAGTGCCACGGCAGTGAAGATCGGCGTCTCGATCTCGGTGTACTTGCTCGACTCGGTGGGGCGCAGCTCCTGCACGAGGTCGAGGAACATGCCCGGGTCGTCACCCTCGAAGGCGACTACAAACTCCTGGTCGTCGAGCCCGAAGGAGTAGGAGGTGTTGATCGTGATCTCGGGGTAGCGGCGGCCGACCTCGATGTGGCTTTTCATGATCCGACTGCGCTCCTCGGGGGGCAACCCGTACCAGCGCCGTTGCTTGACCATCGGGTAGAGGAAGAGGTACTTGCGCTCGGACGCGCAGATCTCGGGTCGCGCCTGCTCGTCCGAGTAGGGC
Organism: uncultured Solirubrobacterales bacterium; assembly: GCA_963715455.1. Taxonomy (GTDB): domain Bacteria; phylum Actinomycetota; class Thermoleophilia; order Solirubrobacterales; family 70-9; genus VRUE01. The sequence continues at coordinate 2,534,772 of OY970245.1, forward strand.
GATCGCTTCGTCATCGAGAGGAACGAGTACGGGGTATCGAGCCACTTTGCCAGCCCACTCTGGCCAAGCACGACGTGAAAGGTATGCAGGTCGTCGAGGTTGGGACTCTGGCTGAGCAGGATCAAGTCCACGTCGCCGCGCGTTCCTATGGTTGAGTAGGCGCGCAACGAGCGGTCGATGGCGAAGTCCTCGCAGGCGGCGAGGAACTCCTGCTTGTCGACAGCCCGCTGCTCTGCGTCGCGGCGGCGCCAGGCGGGATCGACCTTGAACATCGTGAACTTGGCAAAAGTGCGCTCGGCCATTGGGGTCACGATAGCTCTTGCTCTTGGGATGGGCCCGGGGGTTGGGCAGGGGGCTCCGCTTAACTTTTTCGGTGAGGCGGATATGGCGATGGCCAGGCCGCTCGGCGAAAAAGTACAAGACGCTTCACCCCCTACCCAACCCCCGGGCGCTAGCGTGGTCATCGCTCTTGTGCCCCAGGGGACCTCGGTCGGGGAGCTTGTGGGGGTTGGGATGGCGCCGGGGTTGATGAGCGCTGGGCTGGGGGGCGTGCCGGCAGCGCAGACTTACCTGGACGTCTCACAGGGGAACCGGGTCTTCGACTCGCTCTATGACGAGGAGCTGCCGCGAGACGTTGGCGGTGGGATGTGTGGGCCGTCTTACTCGGCCGCGGTGGTCGAGCGGGCCGAATCGGCGCCGGCAGACATCGTGCCGGGGTTGCTGGCCGCAACGCTCGCCAAGGTGGGGAAGAGATGTGAGGTGCGCTGGCTCAACTTGGGCGAGCTCTCGCGCCTCGTGAGGGGGCTGTCGAGCGAGGACCTGATGCTTGCCATCGAGCGGGCGCCGCCGGGGAAGAACGAGGCGCTGGCGATCGGAATCGCCGGTCGCGGCTTTGACGGAGACTTGACCTCCGATAGCACGCGCACCGACGGATACGTGCTCTCTACAGATGTCGCCCCGACGATCCTCCAGCGCATGGGCATTGGCGTGCCGGACGAGATGTCGGGCCAGCCGATTCGCGCCGAGGGGGCGGTCGACGTAGCCGGGATCGCCTCGCTCGGCGCTCGCATGGCGGCGATCTCCGAGCGCCGCGGCCCGGTGATCGGCGTCAGCCTGCTGGTCTGGATCCTCACTGTCGGGCTGGTCATCGCGGCTACCGGGGGAAGAAGGGGGCGGCTCGCCATCGAGCTGCTGGCGCTCAGCGTCATCTACCTGCCCCTGCTGCTGTTGGTCGGCGCTGCGCTCGATCCCAGTCAGAACGTCGAACGGCTGCTGCTCTTGGTGGGCGCGCCAGGTCTCTCAGCGGTGACGCTGATCGCCCTGTCCGCCTACCGCGCCCTAGCGGTCGCCTCTGGACTGGTTGTCCTCGGCTACGCGGTGGACGTGCTCGCCGGCTCGCCGCTCACGTCGCTCTCCCTGTTGGGGCCGAATCCTGGGCTTGGGGTGCGTTTCTACGGGATCGGCAACGAGCTCGAGGCGGTGCTTGCCGTGCTCGTTATAGCTGGGACGGGGGCAGGGCTGGCAGGGTTTGCGCCACGGGTCTCGCCAAGGGTCAACGCCGCAACATTCCTCGTAATCGGGCTGCTCTGCGCGGTGATCTTCGCGGCGGGCCGCTTCGGCGCCGATGTCGGGGCGGCGATCGTGCTGCCGGTCGGCGCCGCGGTCGCTGCCGCGGCGATTGCCGCCCGGCGTCGCCGCACGGCGCTGCTTGTCATCGCTGCTCCACTTTTGCTGCTGGGGCTGATCGCGCTCGCCGACCTCGCCTCCGGGGCCAACGCCCATCTGACCCGCTCGGTGCTCGACGCAGGCGGGCTCGGTGATCTCGCCGACGTAGCCCAGCGCCGCTTGCAGCTCTCGGCACACAGCTTCACGCGGCCGGTGGTGCTCCTCTTCCTGCCGGTCGTCGCAGCGCTGGCGGTACTCGCCATCGCAAGGCGCGATCGTCTCCGGGTCTGGCTGCGGGACGTGCCAGCAATGTGCGCCGGCCTCGCCGGCGCTCTTGCCGCGATCGTATGCGGCACGCTCGCCAACGACTCCGGCGCCCTGCTGCTGGTGATCGGCGCCGCTTACCTGTTGGCATTCGTCGCCGTCGCGAGGTCCGAGTCGTCCCAGTGACTTCCCGGTCGCCTCTGAGCAATCTACTACCCTTTCCGTTTCGTGCGAATCGCCCTCGCCTCGCCATATTCCTGGACCTACCAGGGGGGCGTAAACCGGCACGTGGAGGCGCTTGCCGAGGAGTTCCTCGGTCGTGGCCACCACGTTCGTGTGCTTGCCCCCTTCGACCCGCCTGGCCGGGTCAGTCGTTGCCTGCACCGGGCCGCACCCGAGTTGCGTGAGGCGCCGGACTATCTGATCCCTCTCGGCCGGACGATTGGCATCCCGTCCAACGGCGCGGTCTCGAATCTCTCGCCCTTCCCAGCCGGCGGAGTACGTACGCCACGACGCGAGTTGCGCCGGGGCCGCTACGACGTCGTCCACATCCACGAGCCACTCGTGCCCCTGGTTGGCTGGAACGCTGCGCTGGGCGCTGAGATGCCGGCGGTTGGCACTTTCCATGCCTACTCGACCAATGCGGTTCCCAACCACATCGCCACGGCGCTGGGGGCGAGGCGCATGTTCAACCGTCTCTGGGCGCGGATCGCGGTCTCCGAGGCGGCAGCGTGGACGGGTCGGCGCTGGTTCGGGGGGCACTACGAGGTAATTCCCAACGGGGTCGACATTACTGCCGCGCCGCGCGGTCCGAAGCCGCCCGGTGAGGAGCTCCGGGTCCTCTTCGTCGGTCGCCCCGAGGAGCGCAAGGGTCTACCGGTCCTGCTCGCTGCCTTCGGCGCGCTGGTCGAGCACGTACCCAGCCGCCTAACCGTGATCGGCGCCGAGCGCGACGACGTAATGCGCTACCTCGCCGACCCGGAGGCGCTGCGCTGGATCGACATCCGCGGGCGGGTCTCGGGCGACGACCTGCATCAGGCTATGCACGAGGCCGACGTGCTCTGCGCCCCCTCGCTCTCCGGGGAGAGCTTCGGCATGGTGCTCACCGAGGCGTTCGCGGCGGGGACGCCAGCCATCGCCTCGGCCATCGCCGGCTACAGCGACGTGGTGACAGACGGCGTCGACGGAGTCCTGGTGCCGCCCGGGGATCCGCAGCGGCTGGCGGAGGAGCTGCAGCGGGCTCACCACGAGCCGCAGCGGCTGGCGGCGATGGGCGATGCCGCCCGCCAGAGTGCCGAGCGCTACGCCTGGCCGCGTGTCGCCGATCGCGTTACCGCGGTCTATGAGCGGGCGATCGAGGCGCCGGCGCCGGCCAACGCCACCGAGCGCATCGCCCACCGAATGGGGATGAGGCCTGCCGATGGCCTCCCCCCACAGCCGCCGCAGCGCTTGCCCTCGCTGGATCCCACGCCAGCAAGCGAGGGGAAAGGGCGACGCAAGATCGCCCGGCGGATCGGCCTCGGCGCGGCGGGCGCGATCGGCGTCGGGCTGACCGTGCTGGCGGCGCAGAAGATCGGCGTCGACAAGGTGGTCGAGAGCATCGTCCGCTCCGACCTCACCTGGGTGCTCGTCGCCTGCGCGTTGATGGGCCTCTCACTCTTCTTCCGCGCGGCCTCCTGGTACTGGATCGTGCGCGCGGCGCTGCCGCGGCGACCGGTGCGGCGGCGCGACGTGACCTCGGCGACGATGATCGGCGTGCTGATGTCGGCGACCCTGCCGGCGCGCCTCGGCGAGCCGGCAAGGGCGATGTCGCTGGCACGCCGCATCGGGCGGATGCGTGAGACCTTCCCCGTGCTGCTCGGCACACTGGTCTCTCAGACCGTGCTCAACATCGTCGCCCTGGCCCTGCTCGGTGTGATCATCGTCTCGACTACCGATCTCTTCCACTCCAGCACGCAGAAGATCTTCTTCTTCAGTCTCGTGCCGCTGGTGTTGCTGCTCGTCGTGCTGCTCGGCCCGCAGTTGATGCGGCGCAACGGCAACGGGCGCGTCGCGCGACTCGGTGCGGCGCTGCACGCCGCACTTCTGCAGGTGCGGGCGGGGCTAAGTGTCTTCCGCAGACCGCGCCTGGGTGCTCTGGCGGCCACCGCGCAGCTCAGCGCCTGGGCGATCCAGTTGGCGGCCTGTTGGGCGCTGCTTGCCGCCCTCGGCCTCAGCGACGAGGCGAGTATCGGCGCGGCCGCAGCGGTGCTCTTTGCCGTCAACGTGACCGCCGTCCTGCCGGCCACGCCCTCGAACATCGGCATCTTCCAAGTCGCCGTGCTCAGCGTCCTGCACACCGGCTTCGGGGTCAGCACCGCCGATGCGCTCGCTTATGGCGTGATCCTGCAAGCGGTGGAGATCGCCACCGCAGTGGCCCTGGGCTTGCCCGCCCTCGTCCGCGAAGGCCTCACCTGGAGCGACCTGCGAGTGCAGGCGCTCTCCAGCGCCCCTGTGCGGCTCGATCCGCGGCCCGTGCCTCGTGACAGCCGTACTCGCGAAGGCGTCGGAGCCTAGCGCTAGCGCGCGGCTCCGAAGAGGGCGGTGTGCAGGCCGACCACGAGAGCGTTGGCCAAGCCTGGGTTCTCGCCCCCGACGTGGATCTGGTCGGCCCGCCCCTCGACGATCGCTTCGGCCCACGAGTCGACCGCTCCTAACGCCCAGGTGCCCGGGTCCGGCTCGAGCTGAGAGACACAGGAGACGACTATGCCTTTCGCGACCTCGACGCGCACGTCGGCAATTTGCCCCTCAGCCGGATCCTCCGTGCGGGCGCCGGTGTCGACCGCTAGCACGCAAGAGCCACTGTGCGACGTATCGACCTCGGCGAGCGGGATGGCGAGCACGAGGGCTACCTCGATATCGGTCCTGGTCAGGGGTTGGCCCTTCTTCGCGAGATACAGGCTTTCGCAGCGGCCGGCGGCGAGGAGTGGGCCCATTGCCCTTCGCGTCCACTCGGTTACCGCGTAGGGCTTGGCGTCGCGGGCGCCCTTTGGCCACAGCCCTACGAGGCTCGTAGCGCGCATCGCGGACAGCCGCCGCTCGAGCGCCGGATAGCTGAGATCACCGATCAGGTTGCTCAGCTCGGTGAGCGATAGGGGCCTTGCCGCCAAGGCGTACAGCATGGTCGAGCCCCAGCCGTCGACCAGGGCTCGAAGCGCTCCCTTCGCCGGCTCGCTGCCGAGGGCGATCGCGCCTTGTGGGGCGCGCGAAAGCCAGGACTCGACATAGTCGGCCACATCGAGAATCCCGCGGCCGACCTTGGTCAGCTCGTTCTCGACCGTGTAGGGCATGCCGCTGCGCACACGTCGTTCAAGGGCGCCGATGCCTCGCAGGTTGCCGATCTGCCCGCGCAGAGTCGCCTGTGCGGCTCCGCCGATTCGCTCGCCGAGCTCCGGCAACCGCAACGGCTGGTCTCGATGAGCTCGGAGGATAGGAACCGTCAGCGGCCCGGCGATCAGTGAGAGGACCACCCCACCTGCACGCACGCGCACTGGAGGAGCTTTGTTGTCGGCGATCATTGATAAGAAAATTTAGATTGATCTGAGCATCTGTGGCCTCTCGTCGGCTTCACATCTATTGAAACGGCTCCGGTTTGCCATCGATGCAGCGCTGCGCACTGCTTGGGAACCTTTTCGATTCTCTTCGAGAACAGCCTGGTACTCTGCGCACTGACAGCCACGCAAGCACCTGGCTGTCCAGGGACATGGGAACAAGCAAGGGGGGCCCTGCGCCGCCCGCAGAGAGATACGTATCAACGCAACAGGGAGAGTGAAGATGCATCTGCTTAGAAATCGCATCGGCATCCCAGGCCTCATCTCAGTGATGGCCTTGGTCTTCGCCATGATCGGCGGCGCCTACGCGGCAAGCGACAACGGTGGGCACGCTACCGCCTCAGCCAAAGGCAAAACGGGCAAACGCGGTCCGAAGGGCCCGAAAGGGGCGACAGGCGCGACCGGCGCAAATGGAGCCAATGGGGCGGCTGGCGCCACCGGCCCCGCTGGTCCCGCTGGCCCAACCGGTCCCGCTGGTGCAACCGGCGCAACGGGAGCAACTGGTGCAACCGGCGCAACAGGAGCAACGGGAGCAACTGGTGCAACCGGCGCAACAGGAGCAACGGGAGCAACTGGTGCAACCGGCGCAACAGGAGCGACGGGAGCAACTGGTGCAACCGGCCCCGAAGGATCTCCGTGGACGGCGGGCGGCGTGCTGCCTTCCGGGAAAACCGAGACCGGCACCTGGGCTGGGATCTACGGCCCAAATGGATTCGCCCACGCATCTGCGTCCTTCAACATCCCCCTTGCCGCAGCGCTTGATGCAGCTCATGTCGTTGCAGTTGGGTTCGGCAAAGAAGGCCCAACCGGTAAATGCAGCTCGGGAGCGACCAAAGGCACTGTCAGCAACCCGCTCGCATCGCCAGGATTCCTGTGCGTATACGCGGGCAGCGACCCGCCTGAAACTCCCCCGTCGCTGATCTTCTCGATCCGCAATCCGACAACCGCCGTAGGCAGTAGCGGCGCATCCAAATACGGAGCGGCTTTGACCATCGCTGGAGAAGAAGAAGAAGAAGTGGTGGGTGGCACCGAAGGTCAAATTGCCTTTGGCACTTTCGCTGTCACGGCTCCATAGCAGCAGGCCACTGCCGACTCAACTCGGCCGCAGAAGTCCTGCAAAGCACCCCGGGAAGCAAACGCTCCCGGGGTGCTTTGCATTGTTGGAACACTTTTAGAGGCCCATCGCGCGCGCGACGATGCGGTCGAAGACCCGCGTCGGGATGATCTTCGCTCGCGCCTGGAACTTGGCGTCGAGGCCGACCAGGTAGCGGGTGCGGGGACGGCTGGCGGTGAGCGCGTGCTCGATCGCCCGCGCGACCTTCTCCGGCGGGATGCCGCGATCGGCGACTTTCCTGACGACCTTGCGGTAGCTGGCGATTGCCCCGCCGTAGAGCTCTTCGCGGGTGGGTGATCGCCCGCCGACCTCATCGGCCGTGCGCTCGCCCCGATCCCAGATCTCGGTGTCGATCGAGCCCGGCTCGACGATCGAGACCGAGATGCCCCAGGGCCGCAGCTCCTGGCGGAAGACATCCCCCACCGCCTCGAGGCCGAACTTGGCCGCGTGGTAAGCGCCGGTCAGCGGAAAGGCAATGCGGCCGCCGATCGAGGTGATGAAGACGATGCGCCCGCGCGCCGCGCGGATCTGGGGCAAAAGCGCCTGGGTGACTGCCACCTGGGCGGTCAAATTGATCTCGATCTGGCGACGGAAGTCCTCGATCGGGATCGTCTCCAAGGGGCTGGGTATGGAGACACCCGCGTTGTTGACCAGGCCGTCGAGTTGTCCGCCGGTCTCGGCCGCGATCAGCTCAGCCGCCGCGGCGATCTGCCCGGCATCGGTCACGTCAAGAATTACTGGCCTCAGCCGCTCAGACGCTTCGGCGCGCAGCGACTCGGCGTCTTCTTCCCTGCGCACCCCGGCGAAGACCCGCCAACCGGCGCGATCGAGGCGCAACACGGTCGCCCTCCCAATCCCCGTAGATGACCCAGTAACGAGCGCCGACCGCACCCGCACAGGCTACCCGGACCGCTGACTTCGTCTTTCTTCGCCATATACGCGAACAAAGGCGAAGTCAGCGGTGGGTGAGCGTAGTCTTGGGTGCCCATGCCGGGACTTGGCAAGGACGATGGCGAGCGCAAGCAGGTGAGCGTGCTCTTCGCCGATGTGAGTGGCTCGATGGACCTGGCCGAGGGACAGGACCCGGAGGAGTGGCGCAAGATCATGCAGCGCTTCTTCGCCATCCTGGCAAGTGCGGTCGAGCGCTTCGAGGGGACGGTCGACAAGTTCACCGGCGACGGGATCATGGCCGTCTTCGGCGCGCCGGTCGCCCACGAGGACCACGCGCAGCGGGCCTGCTACGCCGCCCTGCAGATGCTCGACGACGTCTCCGAGTACGCCGCCGAGCTGCGCCGCGGTCCGGGCCTCAACTTCTCTACGCGGATCGGCATCAACTCGGGCGAAGTCGTCACCGGGGCGATTGACGCCGCCGGCGAGGGCGAGTACACGGCGATCGGCCACACGGTCGGCCTCGCACAGCGCATGGAGGCGCTGGCCGAGCCGGGCAAGGCCTACCTGACCGATGGCGCCGCGGAGCTGGCCAGCGGCTTCCTCGAGCTCGAGGACCTCGGCGAGTTCGAGATCAAGGGCGCCAGCCAGCCGGTGAGGGTCTTCGAGTTGGCCGGGGTAGGCGCCGCGCGTTCGCGGCTCGACCTCTCTCGCGAGCGTGGCTTCTCACGCTTCGTCGGGCGCGACGAGGAGATGGTGGTCCTCGAGGAGGCGCTGGCGCGGGCCGGAACCGGGGCGGGCGCCGTGGTCGGCATCGAAGCCGAGCCGGGCGTCGGCAAGAGTCGCCTCACCTACGAGTTCGTCGCGCGCTGCCGCGAGCGCGGCATCGAGGTCTTCGAGGCGCAGGCGCAGGCGCACGGCAAGTCGATTCCCTTCATGCCCGTCCTGCAAATGCTGCGCGCCTATTTCGGCATCACCGACGCCGATGCGGACCGCATCGTGCGCGAGAAGATCGCCGGCCGGGCGCTGCTGCTCGACCCCGGACTAGCCGCCGAGCTGCCGTTGATCTTCGACTTCCTCGGCGTGCCCGACCCCGACCGCCCCCTGACCCAGATGAGCCCCGAGGCGCGGGCGCGGGCGCTGGGCAGGACGGTCTGCCACCTGATCAATGCCCCCTCCCGCCGCGACCTGGTCGTGCTCGTCGTCGAGGACCTGCACTGGATGGACGCGGGCAGCAACACGATGCTCGACGAGATGGTCAACTCAGTCGCCGGCACCCCCACCCTCGGCGTGGTCAACTTCCGGCCGGAGCACTCGTTCGAGTGGGACGGCTCGCCGATCTACCGCAGCCTCCCCCTGGAGCCCCTCGGGCAGCAGGACACCCTGGAGATGCTGCGCGACATCGCCGGCGAGGACCCCTCGCTGGACGGGCTCGAGGAGCCGATCCACGAGCGCACCGCGGGCAACCCGTTCTTCGTCGAGGAGATCGTCCGCGAGCTGGTCGAGGCCGGCCACTTCGAGGGCGAGCGCGGCGCCTACCGCCTGGTGCGACCGGTCGAGGAGGCCGGTGTGCCGGCGACCGTGCAGGCCGTGCTCACCGCCCGCATCGATCGTCTCAGCCCAGACGCCAAGCAGTTGCTGCAGATCACGGCGGTGCTCGGCAAGGAGGTGGGCGCGCGATCACTCGGCCTCACCGCCGGGCTGAGCAGCGAGCAGCTCGACGGAGGGCTTTGCGAGCTCGTCGACGGCGGCTTCCTCTACGAAGCCGAGCTCTACCCGGAACGGGTGCTCGCCTTCCGCCATCCGCTGACCCGCGAGGTCGCCTACGGGACGCAGCTCGCCGAGCACCGCGGCGCCACCCACGCCGCCGCGGCGCGGGCGATGATCGAGCTCGAGCCCGACCGGCTCGATGAGCTGGCGGCGCTGGTCGCCCACCACTTGGAAGCAGCTGGGGAGAGGCTGGAAGCGGCGCGCTGGTCGGCTCGCGCCGCCTACTGGGCGGGCAGCAGCCAACCGAGCGAGGCGCTGCGTCTCTGGCGCAAGACGATGGAGCTGGTCGAAGGGCTCCCGGAAAGCGATGAGACCGCGACCCTGGCGGTGTCCTCCCGCCTCCTGCAGCTGCAGTACGCCTGGCGCCTGGGCATGGACAAGGACGAGGAAGCGCGACTCGTCGCCGAGGCCGAGGAGATCGCGACGCGGACCGGCGATCTGCACTCGCTGGCCCTGCTGCGGCTCGCCACCGCCGCTCGGCCGGGCATGCCCCACGAAGCGCAGGCCTGGCTGGCCGCGGTCGAGGAGACCAACCGCCTGGCCGACGAATCGGGCGACCTGCACCTGCGGGTGGCGATGCGCGCCGCCTGCGCCTATGCCTTCCTCTGTGCCGGTGACTTCGACGGCTTCGAGGGGGAGCTCGACCGGGTGCTCGATCTGACCGGCGGCGACCGCTCGATCGGCGCCGGCATCGTCGTCGGCAGCCCGGTCGCCTGGGCAACAATGGGCAAGGGCCTGGTCGAGCGCGAGCGCGGCCGGCTCGACGAGGCGGAAGCGCTCTTCGAAGAGGCGCTACGCATCGCCAAGCAGGACGGCGACCCCGAGACGAAGAGCTGGACGCTCAGCAACCTGGCGCTGATGCTCGCGATGCGCGGCGACGTCGAGGGCGGCATCGGCGTCGCGCGTCGCAACTGCGAGGAGACCGAGCGCCTCGGCGACGTCTTCTCGCGCACCCTGGCGATCGCCAACTTGGGCGCCTGCCAGCTCGCCGCGGAAGACTACGAGGAAGCACTCGACTCGCTCGAAACCGCCGAGCGCATCTACCGCGAAGCGATGGACACCGGCGGTGAGATGGAGGCCTGGCGATCGGCGCTCCGCGCCCATGCCCTGGCCGGTGTCGGCCGCACCGACGAGGCGATCGCGCTGGCCACCGAAGCGGCCGAGATCGCTCGCGAGCGGGGCATGCGCTGGTCGCTGCCGCTGGCGATCCTGGCTGTCGCCCGCACGCGGTCCGCAGCCGGCGATCCTGATGTCACAAGCACCCTTAACGAAGCCGCGGCGATTGCCAAGGAAACCGGCGCGATGACCACCCTCGCGGCGATCGAAGAAGAACGCGAGGCGTTGGCAGCGACGCGCTAGCACCCGCACGGCTGGCCAGCGGGGCTTCAGCGCCGAAATGTTTTAGCTGAGAACGTTTTGTATGCTGTGTCTTGGTGGCAGAGGGTCGTCTCCAGCCAGTTCCTCTCTTCTCTCGGGTGGCCGTTCCAGTTGTCGCCCGAGAGAAAGGAGGTGCAATGACTGGATCAGAGATCCTTTACCTATTGCTGGTCTGGATCGTCATTCAGACCGTAAGGCAGTAGACACCACGCCCCGGCGTCGTTGCAGGCGTCGGGGCGCTTATAAAGAAGGCCCGCCGAAGCGAGCCTTCTTCTGGAGGTGAATGGACGAACCATTGACCCTCTACCTATGCGCGCATTCTACAAGACAGAGGAGTGCAAATATCCAGCGGCTAGTCGCGGCGCGCCCGGTGGCGCTCCAGCTCGGCAACAAGCAGCTTGGTGTGGAGAGCGGCAATCAGGTCCTGCAGGGGTTGGGCGCCCGACTGGAGCATCTCGACCACGCGCTCCGGCGGGACCTCCTCGGCAAGGCGGTCGATGACCATCTCGACCTCCTCGCGGACCAGCGCTTCGAGGGCGGTCTTGTAACGCAGCGTGTCGTAAACGGTGAAGCCGATCTGCTCGTCGTAGCCGCCGGCTCGGAAGCGGCTGATCGCCTCGATGATCTTGATGTCGGAGGGTGAGTAGCCGCGCGTGTTGGGGCTGAGGATCTCGAGCTTCTCGAGCCGGTCGAGGACTTCCTTGGGCACGCCGTAGCGCTCGCGCACCTCGGCGGCGCTGGTCCGGGTGCGCTCGGCGCCAAGGGCCCGGTCGAGGATGCGGTCCTCGAGCTCGACTAGGGCGCGGGCGCGCTCGGGGTCCTCGTCGAGCACCGACTTGATCGCCCGCAGGGGCATGAAGCGCTCCTCCTGGAGCTGCTTGATCAACCTGATGCGATCGACGAACTCAGGCGGGTAGTAAGCCATGTTGCGACTGGTCTTGACCGGCTCCGGCAAGAGGCCCTCGCGCAAGTAGTGCTTGATCGTCGGCGCCGGCACGCCAGAGGCCTCGGCCAGCTCTCCCATGCGCAGCAGGTCCCCGTTGGGTCGATGGGCCGATACGTCAAGGTGACCTTGACGTATCGGCCCATCGACCCCTTTGGCGTTGGCGCTCATGCGCGGAAGGTGGTCGCCGCGTCGGCGCTGGGGCCGGCGGCGGCGCCGGACTCCTTCATCGCGGCGATCTCCTCGGCCGAGTAGCCGGCCTCGGCCAGCACCTCGTCGGTGTGCTCGCCGAAAGCGGGCGCCGGGCGGGTCGGGTCGGCGGGAGTGCGGCTCAGCTTCACAGGGGCGCCGAGCTGGCGCACCGTGCCCAGCCCCGGCTGCTCCATCTCGACCACCATCTGGCGGGCGCGGATCAGCTCGGAGTCGAGCGCCTCGGCGACCGCGAGCACCGGCTCGATGCAGCAGTCGTGCTCGTCATTGAAGACCTTCCACTCAGCGCGGGTGCGTGAGCGGAAGACCTCGGCCACCGCCTGCCAGGCATCGGAGCCCGGCGTCTCGAACTGCGACTCGATCAGGTCCGGTCGCTCTACCCCATTGCAGAAGGCAGCCCAGAACTTCGGCTCCAGGGCCCCACAGGTGACCCAGCCGTCGCTGGCTTCGTAGGGCAGGTAACAAATCAGGCCCCCAGCGAGCTGCTGCTCACCGCGCACCGGCACCTCGCCATCGCAGAAGTAGCGCCCCGCCACCATCGCCAGCCAGGAGAGGGCGCCATCGGCCATCGAGACGTCGACCAGCTGGCCTTCGCCGGAGCGGCGCCGCTCGTGCAGGGCCGCCATCACGCCGAAGGCCGCCATCAGGGCGCCGCCGCCGAGATCGGCGATCTGCCCGCCGGACTGCACCGGCGGGCCGTCCTTGGCGCCGGTCAGGCCGAGCACCCCGACCAGTCCCAGGTAGTTCATGTCGTGACCGGCGCGCTGCGTGTAGGGCCCGTCCTGGCCGTAGCCAGTGATCGCGCAGAAGACGATGCCAGGGTTGGCCTCGCGCATGCGCTCGTAGCCGACGCCGAGCCGGTCGAGCACGCCGGGGCGGAAGCCATCAAGCACGACGTCGTGGCTCTCGACCAGGCGCAGCAGCGCCTCCCTCCCCGCCTCGCTCTTGAGATCCAGACGCACCGAGCGCTTGCCGCGATTGAGCGAGAGGTAGAGCGCCGAGCGCGTGCCCAGCTCCTGCTGCTCGTCAGTGCCGTAATAGGGCGGCGCCCAACGGATGTAGTCGCCCATGCCTGTGTCCTCGACCTTGAGCACCTCCGCCCCGAGATCGGCGAGCAGAAGCGAGCAGAAGCCGCCCGGCAGGAGCCGGGTCAGGTCGAGGACCTTGACGTCGCTAAGCGGGAGAGCGCTCACGCTTCGGCACTCCCAAAAGCTCGCGCGCCTCGGCGACGCTGGCCACACTGCGGCCGACGTCTTCGGCCATCTGGCGCGCCTTGCCGATCAGGTCGCCGTTGGAGCGCGCCATCTCCCCGTTGGGCAGATAGAGGTTGTCCTCGACTCCAGCGCGGACGTTGCCGCCCAGCACCAGTGAGGCGCCCAGCAGTTTCCACTGGTCGCGCGAGATGCCGATCACCTGCCACTGGTGCTCACCCTCGGCACCGCCGGGGATCTGGTCGGACATCAGGGTGACGTTGCGCGGCGTCGGCCGGATGCCGCCGTTGACCCCCATCACCAGCGAGATCTGCAGCGGGGTGCGCTCCAGCAGGCCCATGTCGATCAGCGGGTCGAGGTTGGCGACGTGACCGGCGTCGAAGCACTCGTGCTCGGGCTTGATGCCGAGGTCGCGCATCGCCGTGAGGAACTCGATGATCGTGTCGAAGCTGTTCTCGAAGACCGCCTTGAAGACGAAGTCCTTGCGCCGCGAGCTGTACTTGGCGTAGTTCATCGAGCTCATGTTGAGCGCCGCTACATCGGGGCGCAGCGCCCGCAGGTACTCGATGCGCTTCTCGATCGGGATGCCGATCGCCCCGGTCGAGTAGTTGATGATCACGTCGCCGACCTCGGCGAGGATCGCCTCGGTGATCGCCTGGAAGTCCTCGATCTCGTACGAGGGAGTGCCGTCCGGTTTGCGGGCGTGGATATGGATCTGCGAGGCGCCCTCGTCGACGGCGCGCCGCGCCTCGGCCGCGTACTCCTCGGGCGTGTAGGGAATCGCCGGGCACTGGTCGCGGTTGGCGATCACGCCGCTGATCGAGCAGCTGATCACCACCGGGTCGTCGAACGAGCTCATACCGGCATCACCCCATGTCGCTTCTTCGGCTTCTCGACGTGCTTGTCCTTCGCCATCTTCAGCGCCCGCGCAATCGTCGGCCGCGTCTCGCGCGGATCGATCACGTCGTCGATCACGGCGTTGCCGGCGGCGATGTAGGGGTCGATCTGCTCGCGCACCGCGTTGAGCATCGCCTCTTTGGTCGCCTCGGGGTCATCGGAGGCCTCGATCATCGAGCGACCGATGATGTTTACCGCCCCCTCAGCTCCCATCACCGAGATCTCCGCCCCAGGCCAGGCGACGATCAGGTCCGGCTCATACGCCTTACCGCACATCACGTAGTAACCGGCGCCGTAGGCCTTGCGCACGATCACGGTCACCTTGGGCACCGTGGCGCGGCTCACCGCGTAAAGCATCTTCGCCCCGTGACGGATGATCCCGGCGTGCTCGACCTTGGCGCCGACCATGAAGCCGGGCACGTCCTGGAGGAAGACGAGCGGGATATTGAAGGCGTCGCAGAGGTTGATGAAGCGCGCCGCCTTGTCGGCTGAGTCGTTGTCGAGGATGCCGGCCAACTGCTTTGGCTGGTTGGCGACGATCCCTGCCGGCTGGCCGCCGAAGCGGGCGAAGCAGGTGATCAGCGTCTTGGCGAACTTCGGCTTGAGGTCGAAGTACTCGCCGTCGTCGACGATCTCGCGGATCACGTCGTACATGTCGTAGGGCTGGCGCGAGGAGTCGGGGACGATCTCCATTAGCTTCTCCGACTGGCGGTCGACCGGGTCGGAGACGGCAAGCACCGGCGGCTTCTCTTCCCAGTTGGCGGGAAAGAAGGAAAGGTAGGTCTTGACCGCCCAGATGCACTCCGCGTCGTCCTTCACCTCGAGGTCCCCCACCCCCGACTTGCGGCAGTGGACCTTGGCGCCGCCCAGCTCCTCCATCGTGATGTCCTCACCGGTGACCGCTTTGGTCAGGTGGGGGCCGGCGAGCGCCATGGCGCCCTGGCCGGAGACCATCGGCACGAAGTCGGCGAGCGCCGGAATGTAGGCGGTGCCGGCGGCGCAGGGCCCCATCATCGCCGCCACCATCGGGATCACCCCCGACATCTCGACCTCCTCGCGGAAGAGGTGGCCGGAGCCGGCGAAGAGCGAGCCCGCCGCCTCCTGGATGCGCGCTCCGGCCGAGTCGAGCAGCCAGATGAAGGGCATGCGCTTGGAGAGCGCCATCTCGCGCAGGCGGGTGACCTTGAGCTCGCCGGTCATGCCCATCGAGCCGGCCATCACGGTGAAGTCGTAGGCGGCGATGCAGCAGGGCCGGCCGTCGACATCGCCCCAGCCGGTGATCACGCCGTCTGCCGCCGCCTCCTTGCCCTCCATCGCCCGCTGGGCGAAGTGGGGGCGGCCATGAATGCCCATCTCGACGAAGCTGCCCTCGTCGACGAGCAGGGCGATGCGCTCACGGGCGGTCAGCTTGCCGCGCTCGTGCTGTTTGGCGATCTTCTCCTCACCGCCACCCCGCTTCGCCTTCTCGCGCCGCTCGTGCAGCTGCTCGGTGAGCTCGCCGAGCGGGGCGGTACCCGGCAGCAGATGACGGTCATCGTCCTCGCTGCGCGCCGCTGGTCGCTCCTCGGTGCTGGCCATCCCTACCTCCCCTTCCACTGCGGATCGCGTTTCTCGAAGAATGCGGTGACGCCCTCGACGATGTCCTCGGTCGAGAAGGTGAGCGAGAGCTGCGAGCGCAGGTATTCGAGCGCATCGTCGACAGCCATGTCCTGCTGGCGGTACATCGCGTCGTGGCCGAGGCGCATCAGCACCGGGCTCTTGGAGGCCAGCTTGGTCGCCCAGTCGGCGACTGCGGCATCGAACTCGCCCACCGGCACGACCTTGTTGGCCAGCCCGTACTCGACCGCCTGCTCGGCGCTCAGCCGCTCGCCCAGCAGCATCATCTCGTTGACCTTCTTGCGCGGCACGTTGCGGTAGATGATCGCCATGATCATGTAGGGGAAGGCGCCAACGTTGATCTCCGGCGTGCCGAAGGTGGCGCCCTCTTTGGCGATCAGCAGGTCGCAGGAGAGGGCGAGGCCCATCCCTCCCGCGAGCACGTGGCCGTTGGCGGCGCAGAGGCTCGGCTTGCCGAGGCGCGGCATCAGCCTGAAGTATTCGAGGAAGAGGTCTGTGGCGAAGTGTTTGGCGACGAGTGGCACGTCGGCGGCGAAGCCGCCCAGGTCGGCCCCAGCGCAGAAGACCTTGTCCCCGGCTCCGGTGAGGACCACGGCCCGCACGTCCTCGGCGTCGCGCGCCGTCTTCATCGCGTCGACCAGCTCGACCAGCATCTGGCCGGAGAGCATGTTGCGCTTCTCCGGGTTGTTGAGGGTCACGGTGGCGACCCCGTCGGCGACCTCGTACTTGACGACCTCGTAGTCCACGGCGAGGGACCATAGCCGAACTTCGCTGTAAGTAGGAAGTGCTACTGTCCACAACGGATTTCCGGCGACTAGAACTCGAACGAGGAGAGACGCAATGGCGACCGCAACCACCAACGGCTCCAAAGTCATCAAGCCCGACCACGAAGCGGGCCGCAAGCACTTCATCTTCAGCCAGGAGCACGAAGACCTGCGCGAGTCGATGCAGTCGTTCGTGAAGAAGGAGATGTGGCCCCACCGCAACGAGTGGGAGGACACCTACTGGCCGAGCGAGATCATGAAACGCGCCGGCGATCTCGGCTTCCTCGGCCTCTGCTTCCCGGAGGAGTACGGCGGACAGGGAGGCGACTACTTCTACTCGCTGGTGCGTGCCGAGTGCATGAGCTACACCGGCTCGGGTGGCACCAACATGGGCTTCGCCGTGCAGAGCGACATGGTGCTGCCCCCGGTCCACCTGCTCGGCACCAAGGAGCAGAAGCGCAAGTACCTCGAACCGGGCCTCAAGGGAGAGAAGATCGGCTGCATCGGGATCACCGAGCCGGGCGCCGGATCCGACGTCGCCGGCATCCGCACGACCGCGATCCGCGACGGCGACGAGTACGTGATCAACGGCTCCAAGACCTTCATCACCAACGGCCCGCGCGCCGACTTCATCGTGCTCGTCACCAAGACCGACCCCAACGCGCGCCACGACGGCATCACGCTCTTCCTCGTCGACCTGCGCGACGAGGAGGGCAACCACGTGCCCGGCTTCAGCGTCTCGGCCGAGCTCGAGAAGATGGGCATGCACGCCTCCGACACCGGCGAGCTGGCCTTCGAAGACGTCCGTGTGCCGGCCGACGCGGTGCTGGGCGAGGTTGGCAAGGGCTTCTACCACATCGCCTGGGAGCTCCAGGGCGAGCGGCTGGTCGCCGCCGCCGGCTGCCACGCGGGTGCCGAGCGGATGATCGAAAAGACCCTCGAGTACGCCAAGGAGCGCGAAGCCTTCGGCCGCCCGATCGGCAAGTTCCAGGCGATCCGCCACAAGTTCGCCGAGATGGCGACCAAGACCGAGGCGGCGAAGCAGTTCACCTACGCCACCGCCTGGCGCTTCGCCAACGGCGAGTACCCGGTGCGCGAGATCACGATGGCCAAGCTCTACGCCTCGCGGATCGCCTGCGAGGTCGCCGACGACGCCGTGCAGATCCTCGGTGGCTACGGCTACATGAAGGAGTACGAGATCGAGCGCGCCTTCCGCGACGTGCGCCTCAACCGCATCGGCGCCGGCACCGACGAGGTGATGCTCGACGTGATCGGCAAGAGCTACGGGCTGTAGGGCTTAGGCCTCCGGCCCGCGATTGTGACCGCGGGCCGGAGCTCAGCTGTTCGCGAAAAGCGCAGCGGCGATGCTGGCGAGGATGCCGACCATTGTTGGGCCCCAGAGCATGAACATGAGCTGGCGCAGCTCACGAATCTCGGCCCGCACCTCGCTGAAGCTCGCATCCATGCGGCGTTCGAGGTTGTCGAATCGCCGATCGATCCCGTTGAACCGCTCGTCCAGCCGCTCGTCGCTCCACATCGTGCGCTCCATGGTAACCACGCTAGCCAATCTCTGCGCAGACAATGCGTTGCGGGGATTTAGATCCTGCAACGAAAGTAAAACGATAGGCGCGCAGCTCAGAATGCGCGCCTAATCCAGCGGCAGGCAAATCGCGCAGAAGTCCTCGCCAAACGAGGTGAGCACGATGCTGCGGCGCACGGTGCGAGCGGTGCGCCCACCCCGCGCGAGGGCATCTGTCACCTCGGTCTGCGCCTCCAGCACTTGGTAGCGACGAGCATCGCGCAGCGGCTCACGCGAGAACCAGACCAGACCGAGCCGGTGCAGGTTGTTGAGGTAGGCGTGGACGCGCTCGCCGTGGCGGCAGCCCGCTTCCTCGGCGATCATCGTGCAGCCCTGGGCGACGAGCGCCGAGGCAAACGGCAGCCCGGCGCGCACGTCGACCGCGGGCTGGGCCCCGTTGCGGGCCAGAAAGCGCAGGATGCGGGCCTCGTCGGGGGCGAGCGCGTCGAGGATGCGCATGTAGGCGGGGTGCGAGTCGACGTCGACGCTGACGTCGGCTGACCGGCGCAGCAGCTCTTCGCCACGACGGCGCAGGACAGCGGTCGAGGAGTCGTCATCGCCTGCGGGGCGGGGCCGCGGGTCTTCACGCACACCGATCAGCTGACGCAGGCGTGCGCGCAGCTCGGCGGTTGTCTCCTGCACCGCTTCGGCCGTCGACTCGCCCTGTGAGGCGGCCCGGGCGACGCGCGAGGCGCTCTCGGCATATGCGTTGGCGATCTCCGAAGCACCCTGCCAGGCCATGCTCGCCGCGATGCGGGCCAGGCCCGGCGCCGCCTGCACCAGCTCCTCCAGCGTTGGCTGCTCCTCCGCTGGCGCCGGCCGGTGCCGTGCCTCCACGCCCTCCCTGTCGCTCGCTCCCGTCATCCGAAGATCGCCAGGTGTAGCAGCCCGGCGCCGAATCCGAGCACGGCCCCGTGCAGATAGAGCAGCCACTCGTCCTCACGAACCGCGGTACGCAGCATTTCCGAGAATTCCGTCGGTCCCATCGCCCGCACCTGCCTGGCGACGAACTCGCGCACGCCGCTGCGCTGCCTGGCCGCGAACTCGGCGTCGGCGAGCGGCGTGACGGCGTAGTCCGCAGCCTCGGCGGCGAGCGAGGTGCGGATCGTTTCGTAGTCGCGGCTGCCAACCGCCACCCGCACGGCCGGCTGGGCACGACCGAGGGCGCGGTCGACGGCGGGGCGCAGCGAGTCCTCGATCAGCTGGCGCGTGCGGTCGGAGTTGGGCCCGTGCATGAGGTCATCGGCGACGTTGCCCATCGTCACCACGTCGTCGGCGATGATGTCGGCGTAGACCTCGGCCACCTCGGGTTGGCGTTTGAGGAAGAGCCCCTGAACCTCGAACGGGCCGACCCGCCGCGGCCGCACCGGCTCGAAGATCATGCGGATGCCGAGCAGGTTGGTCGTGTAGCCGATCAGCACGCCGGCGATCGGCAGCACCCACCACTGGGTCCATACCTGCTCGGTGAGGAACGCGGTCGGAACCCCGAGCAGGAAGCCGAAGAAGAAGCCGAAGTAAACGATGAAGCGCAGCTCCTTGCGACCGACCTCGAGGAAGATCCGGTTGGCCAGCGCCGGGTTGGCGTCGAGGCGACGGATGACCATCAGCTTGACGTCGATCAGGTCGTCGGCGTGGGTACCGATCTCCTCGGTGATCGAGTGGACGATCTGCGGCAGCTGCTGCTCGACGCGGGTATGGACGGCGGCGCGCACGCGCGGTGGCAGGTCGTTCCAGAGCTGTGGACGCTCGCGCTCCATGATCCGCTCGACCACGTCGTGGATCTCGTCGCGGGCCGAGGCGAGGATCTGCTCGGCGATCGCCTCTGGATCGAGCTGGCGGTAGAAGTCCCCGGCGCCGCCGAGCTTCGAGAGCCCCTTGTCGACTGCGATCGAGCCCATCTTCGCTGCCCGCGAGGGAACGATCCCTTGCCAGCCGAGGCCACCCTGGCCGAGGCCGGGGATCTGCTGGATGCGGCGCGGCATCACGTTGGCAAGCGCCGCAAGGCCGGGCACGCGCACGCCGGCGAAGCGCACCGGGTAGAAGAGCATCCAGACGCCGCTCAAGTTGGTCAGGTAGCCGATCGCCCCGGTGAAGAGGGGAATCGTGATCAGGCTGAGGGTCGTGTGGTCCATCGCTTAGGGGATGATGTGCGGCGAGCGCAGGATGACCGTAATCAAGGACACAGGGACGCGAGCTCTCCTGCCGCCCTTCGGCGATGAGCACGAGGAGCTGCGCGAAACCGTCAGCCGCTTCGTCTCCAAGGAGATTGCACCCAACGTCGCCGAGTGGGAGGACGCGCGCGAATTCCCCCGCGAGCTCTACAGCCGCTGCGCCGAGCTCGGCTTCCTCGGCCTGAAGTTCCCCGAGGAGCTCGGCGGCCAGGGGGGCACCCACTTGCACGACGCGGTCTGGGTCGAGGAGCTGGCCCGCCGCGGCGGCTCCGGCGGAGTCGCCGCCGGCCTCAACGCCCACACCTCGATCGCCATGCCGCCGATCTTCAACTTCGGCACCGAGGAGCAGAAGCAGCGCTGGCTGGTGCCAGGGATCGCCGGCGAGAAGATTGGGGCCCTGGGGATCACCGAGCCGGGCGCCGGCTCCGACGTGGCCGGCATCTCCACCTTCGCCGAGAAGGTCGACGGTGGCTACGTCGTCAACGGCTCGAAGACCTTCATCACCAACGGTGTGCGCGCCGACTTCCTCGTCTGCGCCGTCAAGACGACCAAGGAGGGCGGCCACGGCGGCATCTCCTTCCTCGTCCTGGAGCGTGAGATGCCCGGCTATGAGGTCACGCAGAAGCTGGAGAAGATGGGCTGGCACTCCTCCGATACGGGAGAGCTCTCCTTCACCGACGTCGAGGTGCCCGCGGAGAACCTGCTGGGCGAGGAGAACGAGGGCTTCAAGCTGATCATGGCCAACTTCGCCTGGGAGCGGCTCTTGATGGCGATCGGCGCCGTCGGCGCCATGCAGCGCCTGATCGAGACCACCGTCAACTACTCCCTCGAACGCGAAGCCTTCGGCCGGCCGATCGGCAAGTTCCAGGCAATCCGCCACCACGTCGCCGAGATGGCGACCAAGGCCGAGGCCTCCCGCGCCCTCACCTACAACGCCCTACGCCTTTTCCACGAAGGACAGAACTGCATCCAGGAGGTGACGATGGCCAAGCTCGTCACCCAGCGCGCCGTGCTCGAGATCGCCGACCAGTCCCTCCAGATCCACGGCGGCTACGGCTACATGAAGGAGTACGGCATCGAGCGCGCCGTCCGCGACGCCCGCCTAGGCCCAATCGGCGGCGGCACCGACGAGGTGATGAAGGAGATCCTCGGCAAGCTGATGGGGCTGTAGGGCTTTGCAGGGATTTCCTGCTTCTCCTCCCCATCGTCCGCGCTAGGCGGACACGATTCGGACACATCGCGTCGCGCCTGGGCGATCTGATCCTCGGCAGACACTCGCTCCGCAATGTCGAACTCATCGAAGACGTGCGCGTAAACGTCGAGCGTCATCGTCGGTGAGTGCCCGGCCTGCCGCGCGACATCGACCACGCTGCGTCCTTCGTGGATCAGTAGCGAGACAAAGCTGTGGCGAAGGTCGTAGGGGCGAGCGTTATCTATGCCCGCGACGCCGCAGGCGGGATGCCAAGCGTCTCGATGCCATGACTGCCAAGCGCCGTCGTTCCAAACGCCACCGGAGTAGTTCGGGAACAAAAGGTCGTCGTCGCCACCGTGGTCGCAGCGAAGCCGCCATTCGGCCAGGTCAGCAGCGAGCGGCGCAAGCAACCGGACCGTACGCGCCTGACCCGTCTTCGTCGTCTTGACGCCGCCCTGACCATCTGCTGCCTTCTCGACCAAGAGCGTCCTCTCGCGAACGTCTGACCAGCGAAGCGCCTGCGCCTCCTGGGGTCGCAGCCCGGCGTATGCCAGCACCGCGATCAAGGCCGCGTCTCGCGGACCATGCTTCCGTCGCCTTCCCGCTGCCGCCACGCGCAGGCGTTCAACAATCAGCGGCGACAACGGCCGCACCTCGCGATAGCGGCGAACCTTCGGCTTCTTCACCGACTTGACCGGGTTGTGCCCGATCCGCCGCCACTCGACCGCACAACGCAGGACGCCCTGTAGCTGCACAAGCGCCCGATGAACGGTCGGCAGGCCCACCCCATCCGCTTCCAGTTCGGCCCGGTAGCGCTCTACGACCTCGGGCGTGATCGCACTGAGTCGCATCGAGCCGAGCCTCGGCAGTACGTGACGATCCCACAGCCCCGCGTAGCTGCGCAGGGTGCGCGAAGCCAAATTGGGGACCGCGTAGAGCTTCCACCACTCCCGCGCAAACTCGGCCAGCGTTTGCTGGCCGCCCGTGAGCAGGTCGAGATCGCCCGTGCGCTTGCGCCGAACGACCTCGGCCTCGAATGACTCAGCGTCACGCTTGCGGCCGATCACCTTGGACCGCTCGCGCCCCTGCTCGTCGCGCCAGCGCACCCGCCAGACCGCGCCACCTTTCCGCTCGACCCTTTCGACGCTCATCGCATTCGCCTATCCGTCGCCCGCCTGATCGAGCAGTGCGCGCAAGCCTTCGCTAGCGACCGCCGTAGAACGGTGCGACCCTTCGGGCCTAGCCGGAGGATCAACCGTGAGCGTCCCCTCTCCGATCCAGCGGTCCAACTCGCCGGGCTGAACTCGGAGCCGATGGCAGAGGCGGGCAGCACGCAGCTCGCCTCGTGCAATCGCTCGGTAGACCGCTCGGCGCGACAAACCGCAGGCGCGGGCAACGTCCTCCGGAGAGAGCAGTTGCTCAAGGTTGGTGTGAGGGTCGTCGGGCAATTTCCTCTGCACCTACTGTCCAACGAAGAGGAGGAATGCCCCGCTTTCTTTGTTAAGAAATCGCCCTTCGCCAGGTCGCGGACACATTCGGCCTGGCGTCCGTACAGGCGATTTCCGCGCGGCGAAGCCGTGCCAAAATCCGCCGCCGGACGCCAGGCCAGGGTCCACCCGAAACGCCGCGAGACAGCGAAACGGCCCCAATCTCCGAGACGCTGAAAAGCGAACACCTGTTCGGGGTTCATAGTGTGTCGGGGGTGCGAGGTTGGTGTTTGATGAGCGGCCTGGGGTAGGCCCGTTGGCTCCTTACTGCTGCGGTCGGGACACGGATCAGATTGGGAAGCGGAGGCGTCTTCTTCTGATCGGTCTGACTCATCGCTTTTAGGGGTCGGTGAAATGAGGTCGATTGGGGCCTTTTCAATCCTCAGCATTTCCCCCCGGCTCTTGCGTAAACCGACCCCGCCGCATGTTCCCCGGCTCCCAGACCAGCCCCTCGAACAGATCGCCCACCGGAATCTCCAAGGCGCTCGCGAGCTTGAGGATGGTGTCGGCGCGGGCAATTCTCAGCCCGCGCTCAAGCTGGCTGATCTCGGTGCGGTGCAGCCCGGCCTGCCAGCTCAACTCCTCCTGAGAGAGGCCAGCCCGCTTGCGACAGCGGGCCAGGTTGTCGCCGAGAACGCCCTTGAGATCCCTGACCCCTCCTGGCCGCAGACTCACGAGACACCCCCAACAAGCTCCTCGAAGCGGATGGCAGCCCGACTGGGGGCAAGCCGCCGACAGTCGCAAAAGAGCAACCCATCGCGGCTCAGTTCGCGCACAGCGCGCTCTACAGCGTCCTGCCCGGCCTCCTGGCAATCAGCTTCAACCCGGAGCGCAAGCTCCAGGATCGTCAGCTGCGCGGGGTGGAGGACAAGAACCTGGGTGAGGACCGACCGTTCCATGATCTCGTCCTCGTGGGCGGGCGCGAGTGAGCGCCGCCGGATATCTTCGTCGTGCATGGGAGCTAATCCCTCCTGTGCCACGCCCCCGGCTGTTCAGGCAGCGCGGGGGCACTTTTTTAGATAGCGGGAGCCTAGCACCAACCGAGCACATATCGCTACTGTTTCGTGCCCTAGCCCATGTCGCTCGTGTCTGAAAGCGTCCCAACCGGGATGCGCCGCTCCGATCAACCCCAGCCCGCTCTAGGCGAAGCGATCCGCCAGCTTCGCCAGAAGCGAGGCGTAACCCAAGAAGACCTCGCCCACGACGCCGACATAACCACCGGCACCCTCTCCCTGATCGAGCGCGGCCACGCCAACCCGACTTGGGGCACCCTCAAGGGAATCGCCGCCGCCCTCGGCGTGTCAATGGGCGAGCTTGGAAAGCTCGCCGACAAGCTGGGCTGAGGTAACCAATGCCCGCTCTACGGCAAGGCACTACGCCGGTGGCTGCATATAGATCACGTCGATGGCGAGATCATCGTCGAGACGAAGCTGATCCCTGTCGCAGGTAACCAGCGGATATTTTCGCGTGCTTGCCGTAGCTGCAATCCAGAGGTCGTTGTCGCTGATCGCCAATCCTTGCTGGCCAGATCGATCGCGCAAACGCGCCCACTCGTCCAGATCCGGGAAGTCCAGGGGAACATGAAGAAAGCTGCCGAGGCGGCGCTCCTCCTCGGCAATGCGGCGTTCCCCCCAACCTGCGCTCAGATAGCCAAATCGGGCCTCAGCAAGGGTGACCACGCTAATCGCAAGGATCGCACCGTCGATGCGCTCAAGCACTGGGGCATCCCAATGCTGGTACCTCTCTGGCCTCGCCCTCCGCTTCCCGGCGTGGCCTACGAAGCTCGTATCGCAGAGCAACCGCTCAGGGAGGGAAGCCATTAATCGCCAGTGAGTGCCGCGAGATACGCGTCGTCCGCATCCGTCCACTCCACCGAGCCAACCGCATCAAGCCCTTGCGGTTCTCTTATGCCTTGGGCCGCCGCAAGGTCCTCATCGGGGATCGGCTCCCCTGAGAAAAGACCAGTCTGCACCCCTTGCTCAACCGCCTTGATCTCAGCAAGGGTCATCGTTCCTCGACGCGCTGACTGAAGCGCACCTGATCCGCTCACCCATACAAACCGGTTGACCAAGGTCTCGACCTGGCGCTCCAACTCCTTCGGGAAATTGCACACCCAATCCACACCATCGGAGGCACGGATCGCAAGCTTGTCTGGCTCGAAATCGACTTGATGAAGGCGACCTGAGATCGATGTGACAGCCGCCGCGGGCGGCGTTTTCCTGGCCGCCCGAATCCTCTCGATCCGCCCGGCATCAATAACCACGTGACGCGACTGCTGCTGCGAATTCGCCGGACAGGGAACATCTACCGCCAGGGTGCCATCGTCCCCAGCAGTGCGCCGCGCTTTCTCCAGTGCGTCCGTCACAGACTCCGGCAGAACTGCCTCTTCTTCCACGCTGGCAAGAAGCGACCTCAGGTTCTCTAGTTGAACCGGCTCAGCGTCGACTAGCGTTTCGGTGTCCTCGTCGGGCGAAGCTAGCTCGGGCTCGATGGTCGCGACCCCACTTCCTTGACGAAATGCGACGAGCCGGAAGGACGTAACCGCAGCGGCACGAGCCTCGGGGTGCCCGGACTTTCTCGTCGGCTCCCCTCGCTGGTCCCGGTCGAAATCGCGAAGGGCGGCCAGGAAGCTATCGATGAAGGTCTCGAAGTCGGACAGGGCGACGCCACGCTTTGCACGAGCGCCTTCCAGGCGGAGGGTTATCGCGTTTGCGGCCTCGTTCATCACCTGCTCCTAGGGTAGTTCGTGCATCCGCGCCCTCTGTCGGAGGGGGCAGATGCAGGACTTCGCCCTCCAAGACGGGGCAGCTTAAGGGAATCGAGGGAGCATGCTGCCTTCAGCGCTTCGGTGGTCGCAGGCATGCGACTCGCCTGGATAGGCCGAACGAATCTGCTCCTGACTCGGGATCACAACGCCGTTCCGAGACTCCGTGACCAATCTCCGTGCAAATACTTCACGTGCTGCTGCACCGAATCGCGCAGTCTTCCTCCGCGCTAGCCCAGCCCGGCCGGTGAAAGTTCACTCGATCTCCAGCTGTCCGGTTGCCGGCTCCGGGCGGTCCTGCCCTGCGGGGATATCAACGACGGGCTCAGGATCTGGGTCGGGAACTGGCTTCAGTTTCGGGCTCGCGTCTTCCGCTTGCTCGTCCCGAGAGTGCGTCAGTGGGACCGCCTTCAACTCAGCAACTCGCTCCTTCTTTCGCTTCTCTGCCTCATCGGAGCGTTCCTTCTTTATCGCGCCAACCTTTTTCAGCAGTTCCTTGTAGACGTCAAGTCCCTCTTCAAGCTCGTCAGGACTCGGGGGCGAGGCGCCGTCGGCAAGCGGTTGATCGTGAACCCAGGGTGAGTTCTCACTCATCCCGCGATCTACCAAGTCACAAATCTCCGCGCTCCAATTGATCGTGCGCAATTGCTTGGTATGGACATCGTCGCTTCGACGTGTGACGACCCCAGCAAGTACAGAGTCCTCGACCGCGCGCTCAAATGCAGCACGCAATAGCTTGCAAAAATGACCCGCCTGGGGCGCGTAGTTCTCCTCATCTTGCTTCTCGTACTCCTTGCGCAACTTGAGCAACTTCTGGTCGAGGTCGCCAAGGCGATCTTTGGGGCTGAGGCCCTCCCAGGGCAGGCTGGGCTGCACATGGCCGACGGTCTTGCCGAGTCGCTTAACGTGCTGGGCGAAGACCTCGGAGGCTGGGGTGGCGTGGCGTTGGAGCTCAAGGACAAGTGACAACTCGTGCGTGAAAACAATCACCTGACGCTTTTCGCCGAGTTTGAGCAGGGTGCGACCGATGCGGCGGCGCCCCTCCTGGTCGATCGAGCTGGTCGGATCATCGAAAACAACTGGGCTTGGGTCTGAGCGCACTTCCATCTCGGCCAGGAACATCGCTAGTGCTAGGCGGCGCTGCTCGCCGTGACTGAGAACAGAGGTCAACGGCACACCCTCGACGGTCTTGAAAGCCAGCCCAGCAACCGGCTGACCCTTGACGATCCGAGTCTTCGGCACGACCTCGATGTCCCGGAACTCAAGTGCCTCTAGCTGTCGTTTCAGCGCCTCCTCGAGGCCTCCCTGAATGAGTTCCTGAGAGAGGGCTCCAATCTTGCGGCTAACACCGCTGGTCCCGGTCTGTGAGATCGCCTTGTCGAGATGGTCAACCTTCTTTAGGGCGCCAATACGCGCGAGGAACTCCTCTATGCGCTCGCCGAGCAGTTGGCGGCTATCGAGATCCGCTAGCTCGGCGCGGGCTTTCTCGTTCTCCTCGCCGCTCTCGATCTCGGCTTGACGCTTTGCCTCCTCCCTTCGCCCGTTAATCCACGGCTCCAGATCGGGCGGGGCGCCGAGCGCCCTAAAATCGTCGAACTCCGCCTTTCGCAACTGTTCGAAACCAGCCTCAGCGACGTCGAGCCATTTTGCAACCGGCACGCCAAGCTCGCCCTCGTCGTCACCAAGGAGCGCGATTGCCCCTTGACTCCGGTCGCGGATGACACCGACATCGGGCAGCTGGTCAATCGCCTGCTTGTTCTCCCGCTCAAGCTCCGCTAGACGTGCATTCACATTGTCGGTGACGAACGAGTCGAACGACTGCAAGCGCTCGCGGGCGTTCTCGCTTAGCTCTTGCATGCAAAGCGGACAATGAGCCGGGTCGTGGTCTGGCGGCAGGGCCTGGCCGAGATGCGCAGCGTACTCCCGCGCCGCATTCCAGAGCAGGCGCCAGGGCTGACTGCCGATCTCTTCAAGCGGCTGGGCCTCGAACTGTTTCGCGGCCAGATCGGCCGCTTCCCGTGCTTCGCGTAGCGACTTCTCGCGCTCTGCTGCCCGCTTGATCGCATCCACATCGAGAAAATCGGCCACAGCCCGTAGATCGCCACTCAGGCGAGTCGCCTCAGTGGCCTCTCGTTCGGCCGCAGCACGCAGTTGCGGGGCCTGCATCGCCTGGATCTCCCCCATCCTCTTGCGCAAAGTGGATTGCTGCTGCTGCTCCGCCTCGCTTAGCTCTGCCAGTGCACGGAGATCGACCTCCGATGTGTTGGCGTCGAGCCCAGATAGGAAGGTCGCGACGCGTGTTTCCTCGCCAAAGGGACGAAGGTCGATCTGCGGTACCTCGACGGCGTCGCGGCGTCGCTGCAGAACCCCTTTCGCTGCATTCAGGCCACTCGCCAGGCGGCTCAGGCTAGAGAGCGTAGTCGGCACGTAGTCGACTTCAGTCTCTTTAGTCAGGTACATCTCACCCGCACGGGAGTCGGCCACACAGATCCGAGAGAGCAATGGCGGGGGGTCGGCGTCAAGATCGAGGTCCTCGCTGTGCTCCTCGTCGCCAACCTTGACCACCAAGGTCGCCCGTGGCCTGCTCTGATCGGATGTGTAGACGTTAGTCAGCACCTCCTCTCGGTAGAGCGTGCGACCGGCCTTCTTAAGAATTCTGGAATAGCCAGTCTTGCCCGCCCCATTTGCACCCCAGACAACGTTCACACCGCTGGGCTTGAAGGCCAGAGTCTGTCCGTCCTCGATCGCGTTGACATTGCGAAGCCCGGTGATCTGCTCGATCACCAGTGGCTGACCAACGCGGCTGTCGTCGGGTAGGTCTTCGCGCTTGATTTCGCGTGGGCGCGCACCATCGGCGGCCTGCTCCCCAGCCACCATCGAGGCAACCTCCTCGGCGTCGACCTCCGACAACTCCGGGGAGGCTGCCGCGCGGATGAAAAGCTCCTGTTTCCAGGGCTCGAACTCCTGCACCCACTCGAAGATTTCCTCTTGCACGCTCACAAAACACGCTCGCTTCCATGGCAGTTGTTCAGACGGCACCGAAAGAAGCCCGAGGCGATCGCCGTCCGCGGCACGAGAGGAGCACCCTGCCGCCTCGGTGGCAGGTCGAACTTAGAGAGCTAGAGAGGTATTTTCAAGGCACTCAACTCGCAATATCCAGGTACAGCTGCAAATCGCTCCACAGATTCCGTCCCCAGGGGGATAGCGCTCACGGAGAGCTTCGAAAAGGCGCCGCGTCAACTTGACACTTGTTGTCTGCGATGTCCGGGAACGTATTCCTAGGGACACGATCCGGACACATCGCCGGGACCATCGCTGATCACTTCCGGTCGTCGCCCTCGTCGCCAAACAGGCTCATTTGCGGGGAACCCGTGCCCGCGGATGATCCCTCGTGCCCTTGCGTGCCATGCTCGGAACTCATGAAGGAGATCCTCGGGAAGTTGATGGGGCTATAGGGCTCCCTACACCGGCCCTCTGACACGCCGCTCAGCGTAGGGTGCCGCGAATGTCCGCAACGCTCTATGCAGTTCATTCCTCGCACTCCTCGCACGCCGCGCGCTTGATGCTGGAGCACAAGGGAATCGAGCACAGGGTGGTCAACTTCGTGCCCGGCGCCCACGCCGCTTTGCTACGGCCGCTTGGCTTCCGGCACGGCACCGTGCCCGCCCTGAGGCTGGGCCGCCGCCGCGTCCAGGGCTCGCGCGCGATTTCTCGCGCGATCGAGGAGGTGCAGCCGGAGCCGTCGCTGTTCCCCGCCGACCCACAAGCACGGATTCGGGTCGAGGAAGCCGAGCGCTGGGGAGACCACATCCTGCAGCTGGCTCCACGGCGGCTGGGCGGCTGGATCAATGTCCGCCGACCGGAGCTGCGCATCAAGCTGGCCCGTGAGGCCGGCGTGCCGGCATCGAGCCTGGTCGGCTCGGCGGGCTGGCCGGTGGCCTGGTACTTCGCGCACAAGGTCGGGGCCAACGACACCGAGAGCGTGAGGAGGACGGTCGGAGCGCTGCCCTCCCTGCTCGACCACGTCGAGAAGCTGCTCGACGAGGGGACGATCGGCGGCAAACAGCGAAACGCCGCTGACTTCCAGATCGGGACGTCGGTCCGGCTACTGATGACCTTCGAGGACCTGGCGCCGGCGATGGAGGGCCGCAAGGCGGCGCGCTTCGCCACCGAGTTGATGCCCGACTACCCGACGGGAATTCCGGCGGGTTTCGTCCCCCAGGAGTGGCTCAAGCCCCTTCGCGGCTGACCACAGGTCTGTAGGGATTCCCTGGGATTTCTCCGCGAACTCAGACAGCGTTTCGCGAGCGCTGGCGAGCAGATCCCGGTCGCCGGTTCGCTTCCGCTTGACGCGTCAGCATCGTTCGAAGGTGACCTTGCCCTTCAGCGGCGCTCGGCCGCGGGGCCTGGCTTTCACCTTGAATTCGTACTGCCTGTTCAGCTCCAGGGCGAACTTGGAGACCGGGACCGTCACCCGTAGGCGGCTCGCCCTCGCGGTCCTCCGGAATTCGTCGCCGTCGCCGGATTCGTCGATCGGAAGGGTGGAGAAGACCACCTTCTTCACCATCGGGGCCTTGACCACGATAAGCAGGCTGAAGTCCTTAGAGAAACAGCCGTCCGGAAGCCCCTTGAGAACGAACTTCTTCGAGCCGCTGACGATCGGCGGCCGATCGACGTAGACCGTAACCGCCGATTCGTTGTTGCTGCGGTTGCCGTCGGGATATTCCCGATAGCCCGCCGAACGCACGTAGGCGAGGTGGTTCATCGACTGGTTCACCGTGATCACCGCGGTGATGTGGACCGTCCCTCCCGGCGGCATCGCGCCGAGGCTGCAGAGCGCGCTGGGCGGTTCCCCGGGTTCGGAGGTGTCTTCGCAGGTCCCCTGCGAGGCGGTGATCGACTGATACGGGTTGTTCGCCGGCTGGCCGTGGCCCGAGAGCGAGAGCATGCTGATGAAGACATCCCCCTCTTCAGAGGGGACGGAACCCTGGTCGGTGACTGTGATGTCGATCGTGACCGCTCCCCCCGGCTTGACCTGATTCGCGGAGCTCTTCTGGCTGACCACGACGTCATCCGCCGCGCATGCCGCCGCGGGGAGGCCCAGGGCGCCGAGCGCGGAGACGGCGGCCGCCCCGACCGCGAGCTTCCTGAGAACGGAGCCGCCGCCCATCATTCCGGCGTCGCCGTCCAGGCGATCCGGCCGGTCGAGCAGCCGGAATTGGTGACCGTGAACCACCCCTTGGCGAGCTTCCCGTTGCGGAGCAGGCGGCCGGAGATCGTCACATGATCGTCTTCGTAGTGTTCGTTCGGGCCACTGGCGCTGAACCTGTGGCTTTTCCCGGTAACGGGATTGCCAACGTTCTTGTCGAGTTCGAACAGGCTGTCGAGAACTTCGAGGCAGTTCGGGTAGGCCCACGAAACGGCGTCGAAATTGCGGACCGTCGCATGGTCGAAGCAATGCGGCCCGGCCGGACAGCCGCGCCCGCGGAGGTCGAAGCCGACCAGGATCGGCAGGCCCCTCGTCTGCCCGGGTTTGAGGTTGATCCCTTCACCCGTGTAGGAAACCGTGTTCGCCTGCGCGCCTCCGGCACCTACGAGCGATATCACCAGGGCTGCGATGGCTGTGAAACTTCTGGGGGACGTTCGGATCGCCCTCTTCGCCTCGATCGGGTCGGCAACCTTATGGATCGCCGCTCAGGGCCATGCTAACCGTTGCAGGCTGGCCGGCCGCAGCAGCACTTCGGCTGCCGGCCGCTTCGCACCGAGGTCACTCGTGCCACCAAGCCTCGCGGCAACTCGTCGCTCGGCCCCGCGGTGAGCAGGATCCCCCGCCCGTATCCGGGATCCTCACGCAGGATCAACCCGCGGGGCACCGACGGCCTCCCCAGCACCTTTTGACTATCGTCTGCGCCGACAGCTCCTCGACCCCCGGATTGCGGATCGTGCCGTAGCGAACCCTGGCCGGTTTGGACCTTCCGCGCCTCACCTTCACCTTCAGCCCGCGACGAACGGGGTAGGCCATCGCGCCCCGTTTGATGAGGCCGTGACCACCCCTGATCTCGACCGGTGCGACATGCAGCTGGTAGCGACCGGTCTTCAGCTTACGGAGCTTCGTAACCCCGGATGAGGTGATCTGCGCGTGGAACCGACCCTCGCCCCGACTACCGTGACCCCAGCGTGCTCGCCGCGAGGCAGGCCTTCAATCTGGACGACCAAGATCCCGGTTGCGCCCGCTCGCTCCGACCGCTCGACTGCCATCGCTCCCGGCGGTGAGACCACACAGATGTACGAGCCCAACAGGACAAAGCCGACCACGGCCAGCTGAACGGTCCGGTCTAGACACTTCACTGTTACTCCTCCCTGCGAGTGCCATCGTGAGCCGAGCGTCCCCACCAGACCCCAGTTAGGTGACCTTAGTAAGTTCTACGAACTCTGAGTGTTTCTTAGAATTACTCAGCGAGTTCGTCCCAGATGGTCGGGAAGTTGATGGGCCTGCAGGGACTACGCTTCCTCCTTGGCCAGCGAGGCGATCATCGTGCGGCCCTGCCGACAAGCTGATGTACCGGCTGTGCTGAAGCTTTGGGCCGAGGCGCGCAGCGGGCATGCGAGCACGCCCGACCGGCCTGATGATGTCGAGCGCTTGGTCGCCGATTCCCCGGCTGCACTCCTGATAGCCGAGCAGAACGGGGAGATCGTCGGGGCGTTGATCGCCGCCTGGGATGGGTGGCGCGGGAACATGTACCGGCTCGCCGTTCGCGATGGATATCGGCGACAGGGCATCGGGCAGGCGCTGGTACGGGCGGGCGAGAAATACCTGCGTCAGTGTGGTGTCCATCGTGTGACCGCCCTGGTCGCCTTCGACGATGAGGTGGCAGGAGGGTTCTGGGAGTCCGCCGGTTATCCAGAGGACGAGGAGATCGGCCGGCGGGTTCGCAACCTGTAGACGTGCTGCGCATGCCGGGTACGGTGGGCTCGTGATCTACCTGCTGCGACACGGCGACGCCGAGGAAGGGACCGGCGACGATGCGGCGCGACGGTTGACGGCGAAGGGCGAGCGGCAGGCTAGGGGAGCCGGCGAGGCACTGGCGGCCCAGGGCACTGAGATCGACGCCTGCCTGACCAGCCCCAAGGTGCGGGCTGCCGACACTGCGCGTCTCGCTTGCGAGGCACTCGGGCTCGAGCCGGAGATCGCCGAGGAGCTGGGCGGCGGTCCTTTCGACTCACTCTCCCTCGCCGCTGGCCACGGGAACGTTCTGCTCATCGGGCACGAGCCCTACTTCTCGGGCGAGGTGGCGCGCCTCACGGGCGCCAAGGTGAAGCTGCGTAAGGGCGGCCTGGCGGTCGTCGAGAGGAGCGTCCTGCTCGCCCTGCACAGGCCGAAGGACCTCGCTGCGATCGCTGCCGCAAGATAGCCGTTCCCGGCCGCTGGAAATGAGCGCCCGGCGGGCGTACGATCGCTTTGGCAGGGTCAACCGAAAGGAGTCCAGATGCTCTGTGCACTGACCGTTCGCCAGCTCAAGCCCGGCACGATGGAGCAGTTTCGCCAAGCCTTCATCCCTGACGATGACGTCGAGGTGCCCTCTGGCTGGAAGCGCTTCTACGCACTGCAGAACGTCAATAACGAGAACGAGGTGATCACCTTCGGCTTTTTCGACGGCACGCTCGATGAGCTGCGCGCCGGGCAGCGCGACAGCAGCGACTATGACGCGCGTCGGGCTGCCGTTGACGAGCTCGTCGAGTCGGTCGGCGCCGACGGCGTCTTCGAGGTGGTCGAGGAGCGCTCGATGGAGTAGGCGCTCGGCGGAGCGTCGGTTAGGGTCTTCGCAACCGAATCATCGGTGGGGAGAAACGAGGGATAGATGGCTTACGAAATGCAGATCCGGCAGAGCCAGGATCGCGTCAAGGTGCGCAGTCCCTGGGCGGCAGCACTGCTGCCATTCATCACACTGGGCATCTACCACCTGGTCTGGTGGTACAGGATCAACCGCGAGCTGCGCGACTACGGCAAAGCCAAGGGCTATGACCTGGGCCAGAACCCAACCAACTCGGTGCTGGCGCTCTTTCCCGGCGCCCTGATCATCGTCCCGGCGCTGATCACCTACTGGCGCGGGACCAAGCGCGTGATGGGGGCCTCGCGCCTTGCCGGCAAGGAGCCGCTCAACGGCTGGATCGCGATCATCCTCTACATCCTCATCGCTCCGGCGCTGTGGGCCTACATCCAGGTCTCGCTGAACGACGTCTGGCAGGCCGAGGCCGATCCGGTCGAGGGTGAACTGGCGCCGCCGGCGCCAGCCGAGCAAATGCCACCCCCTCTCCCCCAGGAGCCGGAGTCAAGCGAGCCGCCCGCCAGCGGCCCCCCACCCGCCGGGCCCACGTCCTGATTCGCCCGTGAAGCAGCGCGTCAGCCTGATCACGCTTGGCGTGAGCGACCTCGGGCGGGCGCGCTCCTTCTACGAAGCGCTGGGCTGGCAGACCAGCGCTTCGCCCGGCGATGACGTGGTCTTCTTCCAGGCTGGCGAGATGGTCGTCGCGCTCTGGGATCGCGCGCGTCTGGCCGAGGACAGCTGCGTTGAGGACGGCGGTGGCTGGGGCGGCATCACGCTGGCGCTCAATTTCGGCTCTCCGGGAGAGGTCGACACGGTGATCGAGGAGGCCCGGGCTGCTGGCGCGACAATCGGCCGCCAGCCGGCCGAGACCTTCTGGGGCGGCTACAGCGGCGTCTTCACCGACCCCG
Source organism: uncultured Solirubrobacterales bacterium (assembly GCA_963715455.1). Classification (GTDB taxonomy): domain Bacteria; phylum Actinomycetota; class Thermoleophilia; order Solirubrobacterales; family 70-9; genus VRUE01. Next base: position 2,569,009 of record OY970245.1, read on the forward strand.
ACGGGCACCCCTGGGAGGTTGCCCACAACCCGCACTGGACGGTGACCGAGGATGGCAGTGTCAAACTCGCCTGAAGTGGCTGACGTACGTCTCCATCTCAACCTGATCGAGGGCTCGCGGCAGTTCTTCGCACTCGACCCGAACGCCGAGGTCGCGCAGGGGGACGGCTGGTTTTTCGGCGCAGGCAGTAACTCCCACCCGACGATCTCCAACGCGGCCTTCCGCGGTGACGAGCGGCTCGATCCGGAGGAGTTCGTGCAGCGGGCACAGGAGTTCTTCGCCGCCAGAGGGCGCGGGTTCAGTGTCTGGGTGCGCGGAGACGTAGAGGAGGACCGCGACCTCGCCGCCGCAGCCGAGGCAGCCGGCATGCAGCTCGCTTACGCGATGCCGGAGATGGTCCTCCCCGCCCCCGTGCCAGCCCCGACCCTGCCTGCCGGGGCGGAGCTGCGCCGGCTGACCGACCCCGAGCAGGCCGTCGACTTCTGGCAGATCGCTAAGCAGTCCTATGCGAGCCTCGGCTTCCCGCCCGAGGTCTTCGCTGGCTACACCAACCATGACGGCCTCTTCGCCAGCCACGTCGCCGCCTTCATCGTCTACTTCGAGGGCGAGCCCGCCAGTATCGCGATGACGATCGTCAGTCACGGCGTCGCCGGCATCTACTGGGTGGGCAGCCTCGAGCGGGCACGGGGTAAGGGACTGGGTCGGGCGGCGACCACGGCAGCAACCAATGCCGGCTTCGAGCTCGGCGGCGAGATCGCTTCCCTGCAGGCCTCGCCAATGGGCAAGCCGATCTACGAGGACATGGGCTTCGAGACGCTCCACGACTACCGGCTGCTGATGAGATCAGCTCCCTGAGCCTCGATCGAACTTGACTGGCCAGTCAGCCAGCGCCGATTCCAGATAGCCTCCGCGGCCGACTTTCACGAACCGAGAAGGAGAGAGCAGACTGATGGGACTTCTTGATGGGAAAGCGGCGATCGTCACCGGATCGGCCCGCGGGATCGGCCGGGCGACCGCCGAGCTGTTCGTCAGCGAGGGCGCCAAGGTACTGATCAACGACCTCGACGCCGACGTCGCCGAGCAGGCCGCGAGCGAGATCGACGGCGAGACCGCTGTCTTCGCCGGCGACCTGACCCAGCCCGACGCCGCCGACAAGCTCGTCGCCGCCGGCGTCGACGCCTTCGGCGCGATCGACATCGCCGTCAACAACGCCGGCTACACCTGGGACGGAGTGGCTCACCGGATGACCGACGAGCAGTTCCAGGCGATGCTCGACATCCACACGGTGGTGCCCTTCCGCGTCGCCCGTGCCCTCGCTCCACACTGGCGCGAGGCGGCCAAGGCCGAGCGCGGCGAAGACAAAGAGGTCTTCCGCAAGCTGATCAACATCTCCTCGACCTCGGGGACGATGGGCAACGCCGGCCAGGTCAACTACTCGGCGGCGAAGATGGCCGTCGTCGGCATGACCAAAACGCTGGCCAAGGAGTGGGGCCAGTTCAAGATCAACGTCAACGCGGTCGCCTTCGGCTTCGTCGAAACCCGCCTCACCGCGGCCAAGGAGGAGGGTGGCGAGATGACCACCCCGACCGGCGAGAAGATCGAGCTCGGCATCCCCGAGCAGATGCGGGCGATGGCCTCGGCGATCATCCCGCTCGGCCGTCCCGCCACGCCGCAGGAGGCCTCGGGCCCGGTGCTCTTCCTCGCTTCGCCGCTGGCGAACTACGTGCACGGCCAGGTGCTCAACGTCACCGGCGGCATGTTCGGAGGGATGTACACCTGAGCTCCCAGGCGACAGGTGGCAGGCGCACACCCCGCTATCTCGACGTAGCGGACAGGATTTGGCCTGCCACCCGTCGCTTCATGGGCCTGCACACTGCCTTGTACAGAGCCACCGGCGGGCGCCTCGGGCACACGATTCCCGGCGTCCCCGGCAAGATGCTGCTGCTCGACCACAAGGGGGCAAAGAGCGGCGTCGAGCGCACCTCTCCGCTGCTCTACATCCGCGACGGCGAGGACCTCGTCGTCGTCGCCTCCAAGGGCGGCTTCCCCAAGAACCCGGCCTGGTACTACAACCTGATGGCCAACCCCGACACCACGGTGCAGGTGGCCTCACATCGCCTGCCGGTCCACGCGCGCACCGCCGGCCCAGAGGAGCGCGAGCGCCTCTGGCCGCTGTGCGTCAAGGCCTACCACGGCTACGAGGACTACGCGGCGCGCAGCAAGGGCCGCGAAATCCCGCTGGTCATCCTCGAGCCGCGCAAATAGCGACTTTCCGACCTCGGGTGTAACGCTTTGTGGACGTACCGAGGCCGTAAAGCGTTACACCGGTTTAGGGCTTCGGGCGGCGCTCCTCGGCAACCGGGTCGCCGGACTCGCTGGCGATCGCTTCGGGCGGCCAGGGGCCGGCCCAGTTGTCGCGGGCGCCGTCGATCGTGATCGTCGTGCCCGAGAAGAAGTCGCCCGCCGGCGAGGCCAGGTAGGCGACCAGCCAGGCCATCTCCTCGGCGCGACCGGCACGACCGATCGGGATCGAGCGCTCGAGGTTGTCGACGACCACCTGCGGATACTTCGTGAGCAGCGTCTCGGTGGCGAACTGGCCGGCGGCCAAGGCGCAGGTCTTGATCCCGAAGCGCGCCCACTCGACCGCCAGGGTGCGCATCATGTTCTCGACCGCTGCGCGGGCGGCGCCGGAGTGGACCATGCCCGGCATGCCGTGGTGCGGCGAGAGGGTGACGCTGAGCACCTTGCCGCCGCCCTGCGGGATGAAAGCCTTGGTTGCCGCCGCGTGGGTCATCAGCCAGGTGCCCTGCACGTTGAGCTCGATCACCGTGCGGAAGCCTTTCGGGCTGATCGTCTCGGCCGGGGCGAGGAACTGGCCGCCGGCGTTGTTGACCAGTACGTCGAGCCGCCCGTGGCGCTCGAGGACCCCGTCGAAGAAACGGTCGACCGCCTCCTCCTCGCGGATATCGAGCGCCTCGTGCTCGAAGGAGCCGGAGAGACCGGCAGCCAGCTCGCCGGTCTCCGCCAGGGGCTCCTCGCGGCGGCCGCAGCCGATCACGACCGCCCCGAGACGGGCAAGTTCGAGCGCCGTCTCGCGCCCCAGGCCGCTGCCGGCGCCGGAGACGACGCAAACCTGCCCGGCGAGCAGATCCGGCTTGAAGATGCGCGAATGCGAGCTTTCAGCCATGTGGCGGGCAGCCTATAGACGGACGCTCACCGTAACCTGAGCGGCTGTGAAGGTCCGCGTCGAGCCGAAACCGCTGCACGAGCCGCTGGCCGGGGGTACGCCAGGCTCGACGGTCGTGGTCGAACCGATCGTCGCCGGCCGCGTCACCTGGCCGCGCACGATGATGGAACGACCCGGCGGCCGCTTCGAGACGCTGAAGCTGCTGCGCGCCCTGATCAGCGGCAACCCGGCAGCGACGGTGCCGGTGCCGGCCTACTTGCTGCGCCATCCGAGCGCCGGAGCGATCCTCGTCGATACCGGCCTGCACCCGTCGATCGCCACCGACGGCCGCGAGAACTTCGGCGGCATGGCCACCCGCATCGGCAAGCCCGACCTTGGGGCCGGCGAGGACGTGCCGGCCCAACTGCGCAAACGTGGCCTCGACCCGGGTGAGATCCCGGTCGTCGTCATGACCCACATGCACCTCGACCACAGCTCGGCGATCTCGGAGTTCCCCAACTCGACCTTCGTCGTCAGTGAGACCGAGTGGGAGGCGGCCGCGGTCGGCCCCCGACCCCTGCTCAACGGCTACCGCCGCCACCACTTCGACTACGCCTTCGATTACCGCACCGTCGACTTCGATCGCGGCGGGATCGACTCCTACGCCACTTTTGGCCGCACCTTCGACCTCTTCGGCGACGGCTCGATCCGCCTCGCCTACACGCCGGGCCACAGCATCGGCCACATGTCGGTGATCGCCCGCCTCGCTAAGCACGACTTCGTGATTGGCGGCGACGCCACCTACATGCAGGCCCAGCTCGATGGCGACGCACCACTCGCGCCACGCCCTTACGACGCGCACAACTACCGCCGCTCGCTGCAGGAGCTGCGGCTCTTCAAGCGCGAGTACCCCGACGCGATCGTCACCCCGGGGCACGACCCGGAGTTCTTCGCCGGGATCAGCGCTCGCTACGAGTAAGCGCTCCGTACATCTCGCGCACCGGGGCGAAGATCTGCTCGGCGGCCTCGAGCTGGCGCTCGCGGGCCGGGGCCTCCTCGATCGGGAAGCTGAGCGGCTCGCCGAACCGCACCGTCACCTTGGGGAAGCCGAAGCGCTTCCAGCGCCGCACCTTCTCCGAGCCCTGGATCGCGACGGGTACGACCGGCGCCCCCGATTCGAGTGCGATGCGGCCGATCCCCGGCTTGACCTCGCCCAGCTTGCCGCTGCGCGAGCGGCCGCCCTCGGCGTAGACGAGCAGCATGCCGCCCTGGCCGAGGATGGTGAAGGCGGTCTTCATCGCCTCCTCGTCGTGGTGCCCGCGGCGCACCGGGAAGACGCCGCCGTGCTTGTAGATGTAGGTGAGCACCGGCGGGCCGAACATCTGCGACTTGGCCATGAAGCGCACCTTGCGACGCAGCAGGTAGAGGCCGATGAAGAAGTGGTCCATCTGGCTGAAGTGGTTGGGGGCGAGGATCAGGGCGCCGTCCTTAGGCACGTTCTCGACCCCGATCGCCCGCACGCGGTAGATCAGCAGCGTCGGCAGCGTGAGGATGATGCGCACCAGCATGTAGGTCCAGCCCACACCCTCTCGCGCCGCCGCGTGGAACTGGTCGAAGTACTCGGCGGGACGTTCGTCTTTGTAGACCTGTGGCTTCATGTCGGGCATAAGGGCGCGGCCTCCCCGGCCGTCGCTACGCGATACCCCCGGCCACACCGGCGGTTACGCAGGGATTTGATCCTCGCCGGGAGCGGCCCAGCCTCTGGCCCGCTCCAGCGCCCGCCGCCACTCGGCGAGCAGTGCCTCGCGCTCGTCCCCGCCCATTGCCGGCTCATAACGCGCCGCCTCGCGCCACATCTCCCCGACCTGCGCGAGCGTCCAGCGGCCGGTCGCGATCCCGGCCAAGTAGGCGGCACCCAGCGCCGTCGTCTCAGCAATCTCTGGGACGACCACCTCGGCGCCGAGCACGTCGGCTTGGAACTGCATCAACCAACGGTTGGCCGCGCCTCCCCCGTCCGCCTTGAGTACCGCCAGCCGCTCCCCCGAGACCGCCTCCTGGGCGCGCACCGCGTCGACCGCCTGGTAGGCGATCGCCTCCAGTGCCGCGCGAGCAAGGTGAGCGCGACCGCTGCCGCGGGTGAGCCCGACGATCGTGCCGCGGGCGTAGGGGTCCCAGTGCGGCGAGCCCAAGCCGGTCAGCGCCGGCACGAAGTAGACGCCATCGTTCGAGTCGAGCGAGGCGGCGAGCTGCTCGGTCTCCTCCGCCCGCTCGATCACGCCGAGCCCATCGCGCAGCCACTGCACGGCGGCGCCGGTGACGAAGATCGAGGCCTCGAGCGCATAGGCGGCCGCCTCGCCGCTGCCGCAGGCAACGGTCGCCAGCAGCCCGTCGCCGGGCTCCGGCGCCTCGTCGCCGGTATTGAGCAGCACGAAGCTGCCCGTGCCGTAGGTGTTCTTGGCGCTACCGGGCTCATGGCAGGCCTGGCCGAAGAGCGCCGCCTGCTGGTCGCCGGCGATCCCTGCCACCGGCACCTCGCCGCCGAACTCGCTCGTCGTGCCGTAGAGGTGGGCCGAGGGCAGCGGCTCGGGCAGCTGCCCCGGGTCGACGCCGAAGAGGTCGCATAGCTCCCCGTCCCAAGCCAGCTTGCGGATGTCGAAGAGCAGCGTTCGCGAGGCATTCGTGTAGTCGGTCGCGTGGCGCCCGGTGAGCTTGAAGAGCAGCCAGGAGTCGACCGTGCCGAAGGCCGCCCGCTCCGCTCCCTCGACGTTGCCCAGCAGCCACTCGATCTTGGTCGCCGAGAAGTAGGGATCGAGGACGAGGCCGGTGCGCTCGCGCACCAGGGGCTCATGCCCGGCGGCGCGTAGCTCCGCGCAACGCTCCGCCGTGCGCCGGTCCTGCCAGACCAATGCTCGGTGCAGCGGCTCGCCCGTATCGGGATCCCAAGCGACCACGGTCTCGCGCTGGTTGGTGATGCCGATGCCGTCGAGCTCAGCGCCCTGAATGCCGGCGTCGACGATCGCTTGCACAGCGACCCGCCGCGTCACGTCCCAGATTTCAGCGGCATCGTGCTCGACCCAACCGGGCCGCGGGAAGTGCTGCTCGAACTCCGCGTAGGCGCGACCCGCCACCTCGCCCTGCGGGTCGAAGACCAGGCAGGTGGTGCCGGTCGTCCCCTGGTCGATGGCGAGGATCACGAGCGCAGCGTAGCCCTCACCCGCTGCCTCCAGGGCACTGGTTTTTGTCGCAAATTGACCAAACGAACAGTTTTCTTCTTGCGTTGGGACTTTTCAATCGCAAAGGATCGGAACCCCTACGAAAGGAGAAGCACAGTGAATGACGCCCCCTCTCAACTGCTGATCACCGGAGACCAGCTCTGGGTCCTGATTATCGGCTCGATCGTGCCGCTGGGCGGCTACTACCTCAACAAGGTGATGCCCTGGAAGACGGAGACGTCGAAGGCGATCGTGCAGATCGTCCTGACCAGCATCGCGGCAACGCTCTACACAGCCGTCGCCACAGACATCGGCAGCTTCACGAGCTTCGTCGAGCAAACCTTCTCCGCGATCATCGCGGGCCTGTTTGCCCACAACATCCTCTGGAAGCCAGCCAACGTCAACATCAAGTTCGGCGCCAACCCGACCCCGACCCAAGCCGCTGGGCTCACCTCCTCCGAGGTCGCCGAACTCAGCAAAGAACAGAAAGAGGCGATCGTCATCCCCACTACCTAAATGGCGGTTCGACGCCGGCAGGCCACGACGGAGCGCGGTCGGCCGGCGTCGAATGCACTCGCGCGCACGAAACGGCACACTTCTTCCCACGGGCATGGCACGGGCAAAGGAAATGACAGGGCAGCGAGGCTCCGACAACATCGTCGGGCAGGTGGCAGCGCTGCATGCGGGAGAGACCAGCTCTCGCGAGCTTGTCGCGGCCGCGCTCGAGCAGGCGGAAGCCGCACAGGCCGAGCTCAACCCCTTCCGGGTCATCTGTGCCGAGGAAGCGCTCGCCGCGGCCGAGGAAGCAGACCAGCAGCTCGCGGACGGGCAGCAGGCCCCGCTGCTCGGCGTCCCCGTGGCGATCAAGGACGATGTCGACCTCGGTGGCCACACGACCCCCTTCGGCTGTGGCGGCGGTCGCGCCGCCGTGCGCGACGCCGAGGCGGTGCGCCGCGTACGCGAGGCCGGCGCGATCGTGATCGGCAAGACCCACGCGCCCGAGGTCGGCCAGTGGCACTTCACCGAGACGCCGCTGCACGGCGCCACGCGCAATCCCTGGAACCCCGACCACACACCGGGCGGCTCCAGCGGTGGCGCCGCGGCGGCGGTCGCCGCCGGCGTGGTCCCCGTCGCGATCGGCTCCGACGGCGCCGGCTCGATCCGCATCCCCGCCGCCTGGACCGGCCTGATCGGCCTCAAGCCGCAACGGGGACGGGTTTCGACCTGGCCCGACCCGGAGGCCTTCAACGGGCTCAGCGTTTACGGCCCGCTGGCCCGCAACGTCGGCGACGCCGCCCTGCTGCTCGACGCGATCAGCGGCAACGTGCCGGCCGACCTGCACAAGCCGCAGCCACCGGCGGAGCCCTTCCTCAGCGCCGCCGAGCGCGACCCCGGCCAGCTGCGCGTCGCGATCTCCTTCGCCACGCCGTTCGGAGTGCCCAGCGAGGTCGATGCCGAGCACCAGGCGGCGATCGAGGGCTTCGCGGCGCAGCTCGCGGAGCTCGGCCACGAGATCGTCCGCGTCGACCCCGACTACGGCCTGGTCGGCCCGGCATTGATCCCGCGCGGCATGGCCGGTGTCGAGGCTTGGCTGCAAGCCCATGGCGAAGACCGCGCCAGCCTCGAGCCCCGCACTCGCGCCCACGCGCGCTTCGGCCGCGCGCTTAGCGGCCTGCCGCTGCGCATCTCGCGCGCCGCTGAGCCCGGCCTACAGCGCCGCATCGGCCGTGTTTTCGAGCGCTGCGACGTGGTCCTTACCCCGACCACCGCCAAGCCGCCGCCGCGGATCGGCGCGTTGCAGGGCCGCGGCTACTGGGCGACGAGCACCGTGGCAACGGCGATCTGTCCCTTCGCCTTCGCCTGGAACGTCACCGGATGGCCGGGGATCAGCGTGCCCGCCGGCCTCACCTCGGGCGGCCTGCCGATCGGCGCTCAGCTGCTCGGTCGCGAAAACGACGAGGCGACACTGCTCTCGCTCGCCGGCTCGGTCGAGCGCGCTGCGGGGGGCTGGCCTTCGCCGGGATCGAACCCTTAGGCACGTGCCCGGTACACCCGTGTGAAGTCGAGGAGCTGGCGGGCTCGATGGACGAAGCCGGAGAGGGATCTGCCGGTGGCGCGGTGGGAGAGGTCGAGCTCGTACTCGCCGACCCGGTAACCGGCGCGAACGGCATCGACGGTCATGCCGATCTCCATGCCGTAGCCACGGGCGAAGGGCAGGGTTGCGTGCAGCACCTCGACTCGCAGGGCCCGCTGACCGGAGATCGGCGCCGTCGCCTCGAAGCCGCTGAGCCGACGGATCGCCCAGCGGGCAAAGCCAAGCGCCAAGCCAAAACCGCCGCCGACGCGCTGTCCGAAGGCGGCGACCGCCAAATCGCACTCCCCGGCTTCGACCGCCGCAACCAGCGGTGCCAGGCGACCTGCCGAGTCGCCTAGGTCGCCGTCGCAGAGCAGGATCAGCTCTGGTGCCTCGCTCTCGCTCAGCGCCGCCTCGGCCGCAGCCGTCACGTTGGCCCCCTTGCCGTGAGGCCGCCCGCGGCTGACGACCCTCGCCCCGGCCGCCATCGCCACCTCGGCCGTCCCGTCGCTCGAGGCGTCATCCGCGACCCAGATCGCGGCGCCGGGGAAAGCCTCGAACAGGGCGGCAACCGTCGCTCCCACCCGGTCGGCCTCGTTGCGGGCGGCTACGACGACCGCCAAGGAGTCGGACACGGCGGATATTGTGCCGCGCCATGGCAGACATCGAGGCGCACATCACCGGCAACGTTTGGAAAATCGAGGTTGCTGTTGGGGATCAGATCGAGGACGGGGACACGGTCGTCATCCTCGAGTCGATGAAGATGGAGATCCCGGTCGAGTCCGAAGACGACGGCACCGTGAAGGAGATTCGCTGCGAGGAGGGCCAGTCGGTCAGCGAAGGTGACGTCCTCGTAGTGCTCGAGTGAGTGAACAACTCGCCAGCGGCAAGCTCCTCCTCGACTCACCGGCCGAGGCGGTCGTTCGCCTCCGCATCTCCAACCCCGAGCGACGCAACGCGCTCGACCACGAGATCCTCGACGCGCTGGCAGAGACCCTGCCGCGCCTCGACCGCGGGATCGAGACGCGCTGCCTGATCATCACCGGCGCGCCGCCGGTCTTCTCCGCCGGCTACGACCTCGCCTCGATCCCCGCGGAGACCTTCGAGCGCGACGCCGAGGCGCTCGTCGCCCACCCCTTCCACGCGGCGATGGAGGCGCTTGCCGCCCACCCCTGGCCGACGGTGGCGGCGATCAACGGTCACTGCATCGGCGGCGGCCTCGAGCTTGCCGTCACCTGCGATATGCGGATCTCCTCGGCCAGCGCCGTTCTGGGCATGCCACCGGTCAAGCTCGGCCTCGTCTACAGCCACACCGGACTACGCAAGTTCCTTCACACGGTGGGCCTGGCGCGCACCAAGGAGCTCTTCCTCACGGGGCGCAACTTCGGCGCAGCTCGCGCCGAGCAGATGGGACTCGTGCACCAAGTCGTCGGCGACGACGAGCTCGACGCCATGGCGGTCGATTTAGCGGCGACGATCGCCGCCAATGCCCCACTCTCGATGCGCGGCAACAAGAGCGCCATCGACCTGCTCGCCGCCTCGCCGACGCTCAGCGAGCAGCAGGAGGCCGGCCTCGTCGCCCTGCGCGAGTCCTGCTTTGCCTCGGAGGACTTCCGTGAGGGAGTGCAGGCCTTTGCCGAAAAGCGCAAGCCCGAGTGGAAGGGACGATGAGCGCGGCTCGCGAGCAGTTGGCCGCCAGCGATCCGACGATGTCGGCGCTGATCGAACGGATCGGTGAGATCGACCTGGAGACGCGCCTACGGCGGCGCAGCGAGGAGCGCCCGGCCGACGCCTATGGGGCATTGCTGCGGGCGATCGTCGGCCAGCAGCTCTCGACGAAGGCTGCGCGAACGATCTACGGACGGGTGCTCGAGCTCTTCGATGGCAGCACCCCGCCACCCGAGAAGCTGCTCGAAGCCGAGGAAGCCGACCTGCGCGGGGCCGGCCTCTCAGGCCGCAAGGTCGAGTACATCCGCGACCTCGCTCAGCACGTGATCGACGGCGAGCTGGAGCTCGACCGGCTCGGTGAGCTCTCCGACGAGGAGGTGATCGCCGAGATCGTCGCCGTGCGCGGGCTCGGCGTCTGGACCGCGGAGATGTTCCTCCTCTTCCACCTGGAGAGACCGGACGTGCTCTCGGGTGGTGACCTCGGCATCCGCAAGGCCGTGCAAATCGAGTACGGGCTCGAGGAGATGCCGGCCCCCACCCGCGTGGTGGAGATCGGCGAGCCCTGGCGGCCGCACCGCAGCCTCGCATCGCTCTACCTCTGGGAGTCGCTTGCAAACGCGCCCGTCGATTGAGGCCAGTTCCAACGGAACCGACAAAGGAAGCGTGCGCCTGCGCTTCTTGCTCGGCTTCGCCCTCGTCGCCGCCATCGCCATTGGCTCGATCACGATCGCGCTCGTCTTCCACGAGCGCGAACAAGATAACTTCGAGGAATCGCAGCAAGGGGCCGCCGTGCGGGCCGCGCACCAGGCCGAAGCGCAAACGGCTCTCTCGATCGGCCAGCTGGCCAGCGCCGCCGCCTTCTACCAAGCCGAGGACGGCTTCAACCGGCACGAGTTCGAAATCGTCGCCGACTCGCTGCTCGGCAGTGGCGCCCTCTCGGCAACCGCCTTCATCGATTCGGTGCCCGATAGCCAGCGCGCGGCCTTCGAGCAAAGCCACGGCGCCGAGATTCTCGAGCGCGGCAACCTCAGCGAGCTACGACCCTCCCAGCGGCGGCCGCACTACTACCCGCTCGCCTTCGCCGCTGCTGAAGGGCTGCAGATCAGCATGCCGATTGGTTACGACGTCGGAGCGGACGAGCCGCGTGGCAAATACCTGCTCCGTGCGCGCGACACCGGCAAGCCGGCGGCGACCAGCGCCATGCGCCTGGGGGTTGGTGGCACCGGCGTCAACGTCTTCCGGCCCGTCTACCGCGACGGCGCCCCAACCGGAACCGTTGCCGAGCGACGAGCGGCGCTAACCGGCTTCGCCGCCGGTGGCTTCCAGATCCCTGACCTGGCCGGAGCGGCCGCGGCGGCGCTGCCCGACGAGGTCGACGTCGCCCTAGTTGAGCGCGGCAAAACGATTGCCGGGCCCGAGCTGTCCCGCGGCGAAAGCGCCACCGCACCGATCCGCATCGCTGACCAGTCTTGGACGCTAGTCGTGCGCGATCCGAGCCGGCCCGGGGTCAGCCTGGCGTTGATGATCGCCCTGGTCGGCCTCTCGGTGGCGGCGCTGCTCGCCACCTTGGTGCTCATCTGGAGCCGCAACGACCGCATGCAGGATCTCGCGCGCCAAGCCAGCCACGACTCGCTCACCGGCCTCAAGAACCGGCGCCGCTTCGAGGAAGACCTGCGCACCGAGCTGGCACGCAGCCACCGCTACGGGAGTCCGGGGGCGCTGCTGATGCTCGATCTCGACCACTTCAAGCAGGTCAACGACACGCTCGGACACCAAGCGGGCGACCGAGTGCTGGCCGATATCGCGGTGGTGATGAGCGATCGTGCTCGCGAGACGGACGTGCTGGCGCGACTCGGCGGCGACGAGTTCGCGATTGCCCTACCGCGCTGCGAGATCGCCGAGGCGAAGGCGATCGCGGAGGAGGTCGCCGCCGCGATCCGCGCCCGCTTCAGCAAGCAGGAGGAGGCTCCATCGCTCACCGCCAGCATCGGTATCGCGCCCTTCGGCACCGGCCGCCGGCTCAGCTACGAATCGGTGCTGGCCAGAGCGGATGCGGCGATGTACGCAGCGAAGGAAGCCGGCGGCAATGCGGTGCGCGACTTCGACCAGGATCGCCAGGGACCGCCGGCGCCGGCGCCGAGGGCCCCGGCCGGCAAGCGGACCTAGCCAGCGCCCAGCGTTCGCCGCAGACGCAACACCCGAGCGACGGAGCTTTCAAAAGCGCCTCGCGAGAGGTCGCGGCTGCGCAGGCCTCGAAGCAGGGCCTGAGCGGCACGGGCGCCGGCGTGGTGGTCGGTAAAGAGGAGCAAGTCGGTGCCGGCACGGGCGCCGGCCAACCCAGCCATCGCTGGGCCGCCGAAGTCCTCGACGGCGGCGCTCTCCAGCGCATCCGTGATCGAAACGCCCTCGAAACCCAGCCGGCGGCGCAGCTCGCCGATCGCGATCGAGCGGGCAAAGGCCGCCGGCAAGGGCGAGAAAGCCGGGTAGATCGCCGTGCTGAGCATGACCAGATCACCACCACGAGCGACGAAGCGACGGTAGGGATGCTCGTCAACGGCGCGCAGCTCGGCGCGAGAGAGGTCGATGCGTTGGACCGCGAAGTCGGTGTTCTCCGCCGCCGCGCCGAGACCGGGGAAATGCTTCGCGGTGGCAGCGACCCCGCCTGCCTGCAAGCCCGCGGCGAAGGGGACCGCGGTCGCTGACACGCGCGCGGCAGTCGGGCCGAAGCCGCGATCCGTATCGGCAATCGTGCCGCCGGGGCGAGCGACGTCAAGCACGGGCGCGAGGTCGACGTTGACTCCGAGGTCGCGCAAGTTGGCGGCGGTGGCACGCCCCTGCCGGCGGCTGAAGCCAGCCCCACGCAGACCCATCTCTTGAGCAGAGGCGATCGGGGCGCCGGCGACGCGCTTCACCAGGCCACCCTCCTGGTCGATTGTCACCAACAGCGGGTCGCGCAGCCCGGGCGGCCGTGGGATCGCCTGGAGCCCGTGGATCAGGCGACGGGCCGCGGCTCGGGTGGAGATGTTCTCGGCGAAGAGAATCACCCCGGCGAGCTCGCCTGCCCGGACCATTTGCCTCACGGCGCGCGGCGCTTTCGTGCCCTCGAAGCCGACTACCAAGCGCTGGCCGACGAGCTGGGACAGAGGCAGTCTTTCCATCACGCTTGGCGAGGAGCGCGTCCCATCGCCCAGGGCCGCGCCGAAGGCGAAAGCGCCGATCGCCAAGCCGCCGATCGCGGCAAGCGCGATCCGTCGTCGCCGCTTGATCCTCGCCAAATGCACGTCCGGAACGAAGCCTAGCCTTGCGCTCCAATGCCGCCCTTGATCTCCTTCGAGGAAGCGCTCGCCCTCGGCGAGCTCAGTGACCACCAGGAGATCGGCGAGCTCATCGAGCGGGCCTGGCAGGTGCGCCGCGAGAACTTCGGCGACTCGACCGATATGTGCTCGTTGGTCAACGCCAAGTCGGGTGGCTGCGCCGAGGACTGCGGCTTCTGCGCCCAGTCGCGCTACGCCGAGGCGGACACGCCGATGCACGCGATGATGGAGCCCGAGCAGATCCTCGAGCACGCCAAGGCGGCCGAGGCGGCCGGCGCGCACCGTTTCTGCATGGTCACCCAGGGCCAGGGTCTCTCCAAGCGTGACTTCGAGAAAATCCTCGCGGGCGCAGAGTTGGTCGCCGAGCAAACCAACCTCAAGCGCTGCGCCTCAATCGGCCACATGTCGGCCGAACGGGCGACGAAGCTGCGCGAGGCGGGAATCCAGCGCGTCCACCACAACGTCGAGTCTTCGCGCTCCTACTACCCGGAGGTCTCGACCACCGTGCGCTACGAGGGGCGCCTACGCACAATCCAAGCGGTCAAGGAGGCTGGGTTGGAGACCTGCGTCGGCGGCATCCTCAACCTCGGCGAGTCGCGTCACCAGCGGGTCGAGATGGCCTTCGAGCTCTCCGAGCTCAACCCCACCTCGGTACCGATCAACCTGCTCAACCCGCGCGAGGGGACCAAGTTCGGCGGCCGGCCGCTGATGGATGCCTGGGAGGTGGTCAAGTGGGTAGCGATCTTCCGCCTGATCATTCCCGGGGCGCTCTTCCGGCTCTGCGGTGGGCGAGTCGAGAACCTCGGCGACCTGCAGCCGCTAGCCGTCAAGGCCGGGCTCAACGGCGTGATGATGGGCAACTTCCTCACAACGCTCGGAGCCGAACCGGAGGACGACCGGGAAATGTTCGAGGAGCTGGGACTGAACGTCGCCCGACAGCCTGACAACGGCGCCAACCCGCGGCCCGATAACCGCGACGGCTGGCTCGACGGCGAGACACCGGCCACGCCGATCGACGAGCTGATCGATCGCCAGGACGAGGCCAACTTCTGGGATCCTTCCACCCAGCTGCGGGTGATCAAGAAGGCGAAGAAACCTCCGCCTTACCCGACGCCGGCAGCATGACCGACCTCGCAGAGCGGCTGGCAGAGCTTCGCGACAGCGGGCTCCACCGCCGGCTGCGCTTGATCTCCAGCCCCCTGGGCCCACGCGTGACCCTCGACGACAGGGAGGTGCTGCTGCTCTGCTCGAACGATTACCTCGCCTTGGCCGCGCACCCCACGGTGCGCGAGGCGGCTGCCGAGGCAGCGCTGCGCTGGGGCGCTGGGGCCGGCGCCTCGCGCCTGATCAGCGGCAACATGCGGCCCCACCGCGAGTTGGAGCGGCGGCTGGCCACCTTCAAGGGTTACGAGGCGGCGCTGCTCTTCGGCTCCGGCTACCTGGCCAACAGCGGCACGATCCCCGCCCTGGCCGGGCGCGGGGAGGTCGTCTTCTCCGACGAGCTCAACCACGCCAGCATCATCGACGGCTGCCGGCTCTCCCGGGCCGAGACCTTCGTCTACCGCCACGGGGACGTCGAGCACCTCGCCTGGGGACTGCGCGAGGCGGCCGGGCGTAGCGCGTTGATCGTCAGCGACGGCGTCTTCTCGATGGACGGCGACGTGGCCCCGCTGGCGGAGCTCGTGCGGCTCGCTCAGGACAACGGCTGCCGGCTGATGATCGACGAGGCCCATGCCACCGGGGCGCTGGGGCCGGGTGGGCGCGGCTCGGTCGCCGCCGCCGGCCTCAGCGGGGAGGTCGACGTGGTGATCGGCACGCTGGGCAAGGCACTGGGCTCCTACGGCGCCTACGCCTGTGCCAGCGGCGAGCTCTGCGAGTACCTGCTCAACGCGGCACGCTCCTTCGTCTTCTCCACCGCCCCCCCGCCGCCGGTCGCCGCGGCCAGCCTGGCGGCTCTGGGGGTCCTCGAAGCGGAGCCCCAGCGGGTCGAGCGGCTCGCCGCGAATGCGACCACCCTGCGCCAGGCGCTCGCCGCTGAGGGCTTGGCGATCGGCGACTCGCAAACCCAGATCGTGCCGCTCGAGGTCGGTCCGGCCGAGCCGACGATGCAGCTCTGCGAGCTGCTGCTCGAGCGCGGCGTCTTCGCCCAGGGCATCCGCCCGCCAACCGTGCCCGAGGGCTCCTCGCGGCTGCGCTTCACGGTGATGGCCACGCACCGGGCAGAGGACTTGGAGAGGGCGGCGCAGCTGGTCGGCGCGACGACTCGCGAGCTGCGCATCGCCACCCCCCCGGTCGCGGTCCCCGTCGCGGCCTGAGCCCTTGCGGGGCGTCTTCGTCACCGGCACCGGCACCGAGGTCGGTAAGACCGTGGTCGCGGCGGTCACCGCCCGCACCCTGCTCGGCACGGGACGCACAGTGGCCGTCTTCAAGCCGGCGGTGACCGGCCTCGACGATCCCGGCGAGAGCGACCATGCGCTGCTGCGGCGCGCTGCCGACTCCGAGCAAGGCGATGAGGAGATCGCCTCTTATCGCTACGGCCCACCGGCCTCGCCCCATCTCGCCGCCGCCGAAGCCGGCGAGGAGATCGAGCCCGGCCGGTTGCTGATCTCCGCCCGCGCAGCGGCAGCAGGAGCCGACGCCCTGGTCTGCGAGGGCGTCGGTGGCTTGCTTGTCCCCCTCACTGCCAACTACTTGGTGCGCGACTTTGCCGTTGATCTCGAGCTCCCCGTGGTGATCGCCGCCCCGCCCGGGCTGGGCACGATCAACCACACGCTGCTGACGCTCGAGGCGGCCCGCAGTGCTGGACTCCAGGTCGAGGCCGTGGTCTTCACGCCCTGGCCCGAGGAACCGAGCGCGATCGAGCGCTCGAACCACAAGACGGTCGAGACCCTGGGCGAAGTTCGTGTCGAGACCCTGGAGCGGGTAGACCTCGCCGACCCCTCCGGCTGGCCAGCGCTGGCGCTCAGCCGCTGACGATCACATCGAGACTGCCGGGCGCCAGCTCGACCTCGAAGCCGGCCGCTGCGACAACTGCCGCAGCCTCCTCTGGATCCTTCGCCTCGCGCTTTGCCAGGAGCAAGGCGCGCGCAACTTCCCCACGAACCGCCTTCGCCATATGCGAGACGGCCTTGCGCTGGCCGTCAGCCTCAGTGAAGGCACGCACGGCGAGTAGCGTCGCCCGCTTCGGCTTCCAGGCGGTCGCGTAGGCGGCAGAGCGCATGTCGACGATCAGCTCGCCGGGCTCATCTGGCAGCGCCGCGCCAAGCGCCGCGCGCCAGTACCCGGTCAGCGGCCCGATCCCGTCGAGCTTGGCCTTCGGCGGCAGGCGGTAGTAGGGGATCCGGTCCTCGGGTCGCACGAAGCCCCAGAGCGCGCTGGCGATCAAGACCTTCTTGGCCGCCCGGCTCTGGGCCGACTTGGGCAAGCTCGACAGATCCAACCTGCCGTAGAGCACGCCGGTGTAGACCTGCGCCGCAGACGCCGCCGGAGCGTCGCGCAACCCAGGGTCGAGCTGCCCGATCAGCTCCGCCCGCCGCTCGCCCAGCTGTGCGGCGAAGACCAGCGCATCGAGGTCGAGCGGCTCGCCCTCCTCCGGCTTGGCCTTGCCTTCGGAGGGCGGCAGCAGGATCAGCATCCGGGGTATTCGATCAAGCGGCAGTCTCACCCGCAGCGATGGCCTCGCGACCTGCCAGCTCGTCACCGCCCGGATTGACTGCCGCCTCGACGGCCTCGGGGCTGAGCGTGTCGCGCCGGGCGCGGATCGCGGTCGCCCCGATCACGGCGCCGAGCAGGGCGACCACCGCGCAGACACTCATCGCGTGGCCGAGCGCATCGACGAATTCCTGCGGAGTGGCCAACTCGAAGCTGGCACCGACGGCGCTCTGGAAGATCGCGCCGGTTACGGCAACGCCGAGGCTGCCACCGACCATGCGGAACATCGAGAGCACGCCGGAGGCGACGCCCGCCTTCTCGACCGCGACCGCGTTCATCGCGGCGCTGGTCATCGGCGACATAGTCAGCGCGATGCCGAGGCCGAGCAGCATGAAACCCGGCAGCAGGTCGAAGTAGGTCGAGTCGACAGCGATGCCGCTGAAGCTGTAGAGCGAGGCGGCGACGATCAAGAGGCCGGCCGCGATCAGCCAGCGCGGGCCGAAGCGGTCCGCGAGGCGGCCGGCGACCGGCGCCACGCCGACGATCATCAGGGTCGAGGGCAGGAACCTCACCCCTGCCTCGAGTGGCGAGTAGCCGAGGATGTCCTGCATGTAGAGGGCGAGGAAGAAGAAGACCCCGAGCATCGAGAAGGAGACGATCGAGGCAACCACCACGGCACCGAGGAAGTTGCGATCGGCGAAGAAGTGGAACTCGACCATCGGCACCTTGACCCGCAGCTCGATCGCGACGAAGGCGGCAAGGCCCACGGCGGCGCCGACCAACAGGGCGACGATCTCGGTCGAGCCCCAGCCCCAGGCGTTGCCCTCGATCAGGGCGAGGATCAGCGCGGTCAGGGAGGCGGTCAACACGGCGACCCCGGCGAAATCGACGTCGCGACCCACGGTGGTGTCGCGCGACTCGCGCACGGCAAAGAGCGAGGCAGCGATAGCCCCAATTGCCACCGGGATGTTTAGGTAGAAGATCGCCCGCCAGCTGACGTGCTCGGTGAGGAAGCCGCCGACAACCGGCCCGACGGCAAGCGCAAGGGCAGAGATCCCCGCCCAGGTCCCCATCGCCTTGCCCCGCTCCGAGGGCGGGAAGGCGTCGGTGACGATCGAGAGCGTCGCCGGCATCATCAACGCTGCACCCACTCCCTGGACCACGCGGCTGATCACCAGGTCGGTCGAGCTGGCCGCCAGGCCGGCGGTCGCCGAGGAGAGGGCGAAGATGACAACGCCGAAGAGGAACATGCGGCGCCGGCCGAAGATGTCGCCGAGCCGCCCACCGGTGGCGAGCAGCACGGCGAAGGAGAGGGTGTAGCCGTTGATCGTCCACTCGAGGCCGGAGATCGAGGCGCCCAGGTCACGCTGGATCGAGGGCAGTGCGACGTTGACGACGGTGTTGTCGAGCATGATCATGAACAGCGCGAAGCACATCGCGCCGAGCGTCCACCACTTGCGGTTGTCATCGGTGATCAGGTGCCGGTAACGGGTCAAGCCGGTCCCACGTCCTTCAGGTGCTCATAAGCGGCGGCGATGTCCTCGCGGTCCATCAGCGAGTCGATCGCGGCGTCGAGCTTGCGCCGCTGCGCTGCGGTGAGGCTTGCGGCAAAGGTCTCCATCCCGGCCTGGCGCACGACCATCAGCGTGTCGACCAGCTTCTTGCCGGCCGCGGTGATCGCGATTCGCCTCACCCGCCGGTCCTCGGGGTCCTCGACCCGGGTTGCGAGGCGCTTCTTGACCAGGCCGTCGACGGCCCTGCTCATCGAGGGAACCGAGACGCCGAGCGCCTCCGCAAGATCGCCCACCTGGCGCGCCTCAGTCGCCTCGCCCAGTCCGCCCAGCTCCAGCAGGGCCTTGGACTGAGTCATCGAGAGGCCGCTCTGCTCGATCACGCGCAGCAGGTTGCCACGGTCGTAGAGGAACAGGTGGCGCAGCAGCGCGCTTATCCGCGCCGCCGTCTCCTGTGCCTCCTCGCCGACCTCGGGGACCTCGACCTTCTCGACCATCGCTGCAATCTCACTCGCTTGCATGCGATTAATACTTGCATACCCGCAACTATTTCTCTATCGAAATAGTTGCTCCTGTGAGGCCTATCACAGAGCGGGATGGTCCTCCCGCCGGTACGGACCAGGCTTGGGGCGTGGCGCGCCGCCGGGGAGGGCGAGGCGCAGGATCGTCCGCTGCACCATCGCCAGCTGCTGGCCGAAGGGACCGCTGTTGTAGGGCAGGTCGTAGCGCTCGCAGACCTGCTTTACCTGTGGGGCAATCTCCGCATAACGGGTGCTCGGCAGGTCCGGGAAGAGGTGGTGCTCGACCTGGTAGCCCAGGTTGCCGCTGGCGACGTGGAACAGCGGGCTCCCCTCGATGTTGGCGGCTCCGGTCAGCTGGCGCACGTACCAGCCACCGCGAGTCTCGTTCTCGACTTCCTCGGGCTTGAAGGTGTGGGTCTGGTCCGGAAAGTGGCCGCAGAAGATGATCGCGTAGGACCAGACGTTGCGCACGACGTTGGCGGTCGCGTCAGCCGACGCCGCCGAGCGGTAGGAGCTCAGGCCGCCTTTGAGGGCGCGCTTCAGGACACCGGCCAGCCCACCGCGACGCCTGCCGCCGCTGCGAGCCTCCAAGCCAGCATCGAGAGCCGCCGTCGCCAGGCCGCTCAGCAGCGGCCAGGCGACGTAATCCTTGACCACCTGGCTCTTGGCCTTTTCGCGGATCCCCGCCAGCTCGCGCTTGATCTGGGCCTTGGACTTGCGCCCCTTGCGAATCGCCTCGAAGTCGAGGTCATGAAGCGCAACGCCCCACTCGAAGAACGCCATCAGCAGCAGGTTGTAGAGCGGCTGGGCGAGGTAGACCGGGTTCCACCTCTGCTGCGGGTCGATCCGCATGATCTCGTAGCCCAGGTCCTTGTCCTTGCCGAGGATGTTGGTGAAGGTGTGGTGGACGTAGTTGTGGGAGTGCTTCCAGGCCTCGGCGGTCGAGGCTGTGTCCCAATCCCAGGTGGAGGAATTGATCTGGGGGTCGTTCATCCAGTCCCATTGCCCGTGCAGGACGTTGTGCCCGATCTCCATGTTCTCGAGGATCTTGGCCATCGACAGGGCGGCGGTGCCGGCGAGCTTGGCCGGGCGGTAGCGGGCGCCGAGCAGCAGCACCCGCCCGAGCACGGCAAGGCGACGCTGCATAGCGATCATGCTCTCGATGTAGCGCCTGTCGCGTTCGCCCAGGTCGGCGAAGGTCCGGTCGCGGATCTCGTCGAGCTCGCGAGCCAGCTCTTCGAGCTGCTCCGCCGAAAGGTGCGCGAGCGGGCTCTCGACCTCAGCAGTCGTTGTGTTCATGTCTCCCTTTCGTCGGTTTCAAAGCGCGATCTCGATCGGTCCTTCGGGGGCGTTCACGCAGGTGCGGATCATCTCGCCCTCGCTGCCGTGGACCTTGCCGGTGCGCAGGTCGCGCACCTCGCCCTTGCAGAGCTTGCCCACGCAGGTATGGCAAATGCCCATGCGGCAGCCGAAGGGGAGGGTCGCACCCGCTTCCTCGCCGCCGACGAGGATCGGCGTGCCGTTGTCGCAACCGGCCTCCACCCCGCTTTTGAGGAACCGCACCCGACCCCCCTCGCCCTCGCCGGGCTCCCCGCCGATCACCGGCTGGAAGCGCTCCATGTGGAGCAAGCCGAGGTCGCCGTCGCGCTGCCAGTGCTCGCTCATCGCGTCGAGCATCGGCGCCGGGCCGGAGATGTAGGCGTGGCGATCGCGCCAGTCGGGACAGAGCAGGTCGAGGTCGGCGGGAGCGATCCTGCCCTGCTCGCCGGTGATCCGCAGATGCAGGTCGTAGCCGTTCTCGGCGCGCTCGATCTTCTCGAGCAGATTGGCGAAGATCACTCCCTCCCGATCGCGGGAGGAGTGGATGTGCACCACGTCCGCACAGGCCCCACCGCGGTGCAGGCTGCGCAGCATGCTCATGATCGGCGTAATCCCACTGCCAGCGCTCATCAAGAGGACCTTCGCGGGCGGCGGCTCGGGCAGCACGAAGGTCCCTTCGACTCCCCCGAGCCGGACGACGTCGCCGGGCCGGGCCTGGTGGACGAAATAGGGCGAGACCTTGCCCGAGTCGACCAGCTTCGGGGTGATGCTGATGCAGCCATCCGGGCGGCCCGGCTCCGAGGTGAGCGAATAGGCACGCCAGTGATGAACCCCGTCGACGACGACCCCGATCCGCAGGTACTGGCCCGGGCGATGGCCGGTCCACTCGAAGCCAGGGCGGATCAGGACCGTCACGGCCTCCGGCGTCTCTTGGTCGATCCGCTCGATCCGTCCGCGCAGCTCGCGGGTGGACCAGAGCGGGTTGATCAGTTCGAGGTAGTCGTCCGGAAGCAAAGGGGTGAAGAGGGAGCGAACGGCATGCAAAGCACGCCGGCGTACCTCCGGGACCTTCGGTGGTGCTCCACGCTCTGCCATCGATTAATGGTTACAGCAATCCGTGTAGAGGTATGTGCGAAGCCGCACGCCACTTGCCGCCGGCCTCCGGACTAAGGTCGCTCTACCCGATGCCGGCCGATCCCATCCAGCTCGACCGCGATCACCTCTGGCATCCGTTCACGCAGCAACAGGCCTGGCTGGAGGAAGAGCCGCTGATGATCGAGCGCGGCGAGGGCAGCTACCTATTCGACGACGCCGGCAAGCGCTACCTCGATGGCGTCTCCTCTCTCTGGTGCACGGTGCACGGCCACCGGCACCCCGGTATCGACGCTGCGGTCGGCGAGCAGCTCGAGAAGGTCGCCCACTCGACCATGCTCGGCCTCTCCCACCCCGGTGGCGCCGAGCTCGCGGCGCGCCTCGTCGACCTTGCCCCAGACGGGCTCGCGCGCGTCTTCTACTCGGAGTCGGGGTCGACCGCGGTCGAGATCGCCCTCAAGATGGCTTTCCAGTACCAACAGCAGCGCGGCGGCCAGCACACCCGCCGCACCTCCTTCGTCCACCTGCGCGACTCCTACCACGGCGACACGATCGGCTCCGTCTCAGTTGGCGGCCTCGACCTCTTCCACTCCACCTACCGGCCGCTGCTCTTCCAGACCCACGCGGCGGAGCCCGGCGACGCCGCCGACCTGGAGCGGGTCCTGGCCATGCACGAAGAGGAGATCGCCGCGGTGATCGTCGAGCCCCTAGTGCAGGGCGCCGCCGGCATGCTCACCCACCCGCCCGGCTACCTGCGCGCTGTGCGCGATCTCTGCGACGCCTTCGGCGTGTTGCTGATCTGCGATGAGGTGGCGACCGGCTTCGGCCGCACCGGCACGATGTTCGCCTGCGAGCAGGAGGATGTCTCCCCCGACCTGCTCTGCCTCGCCAAGGGCCTCACCGGCGGCTACCTGCCGCTGGCTGCGACGCTGGCCACGGAGCGCATCTACGCGGGCTTCCTCGGCGCCCCCGAGGAATACCGCACCTTCTTCCACGGCCACACCTACACCGGCAATCCGCTCGCCTGCGCCGCCGCCCTCGCCAACCTCGACGCCTTCGAGGAGGAGCACACACTCGATCGCCTGCAAGCGAAGATCGGGCTGCTGCAGGAGTTGCTCGGCGATGTGGGGGCAATGCCGGAGGTCGCCGAGGTGCGCGGTCGCGGCTTCATGGTCGGCATCGACCTCGGCGAGCACGATCCGAGCCTGCGCATGGGCCACCGGGTGACGCTCGAGGCCCGCAAGTGCGGCGCAATCATCCGCCCGCTCAGCGACGTCGTCGTCCTCATGCCCCCCCTCTCGATCTCCGAGTCCGAGCTACGTGAGCTGGTCGAGATCACTGCGGGCTCGATTCGCGCCGCCTGCGCCACCGCCACGCCAGCCAACCTGGCCCACGCAGCCTGAGGGTGGCGCCAGCCAAATAGCGTTCCAGTTGTGATCAACCTGGGCGTCGCTCGTAGTAAGGGCATGAGCGAGACTCTCGTCGCCTCCGCCGCTGAGGCGCCAAGCGAAGCGGATCTGACCTTCGACCGCCTCTACCGGTCGAGCCGCGACGACATCTACGCCTACGCCGCCGGGCTGCTCCGCGATCCGGCTGCCGCGGAGGAAGTCACCGCCACCGCCTTCGAGCGCGCCTACCGCAAGCGTTCGCGCTTCGACGCAAGGCGCGGCAGCGCCCGGGCCTGGCTCTTCGGCATCGCCCGCAATGCCGCCCTCGACGAGCTGCGCCGCCGCGGTCGCGACGCGCAGCTGGCCACGGAGCCGGTCGATGCCACCGGATTGACGGGGAACGACGAGGCTGAGCAGAGCGAGCTCCGCGTCCTTCTGGAGGCAGCGCTCGGCAAGCTGGCGGCAGGCGAGCGCGAGCTGGTCAGCCTCAAGTACTTCGCCGGCCTCTCCAATGCCGAGATCGCTGCCGTGCTCGGCATCAGCGAGTCGAACGCCGGCACCAAGCTGCACCGCACCGTCAACAAGCTGAGGGAGGCCTGCAATGGAGCGCTCTAGCGACCCTGGCAACCTGGATGCGGCGCTGAGGGCGCTGCGGCCGACACCGCGGCCCGCCTTCGCTGCCGAACTCGATGAGCGCGTGGCGGCCGGCTTCAAGCCGGTCTCGCAAGCGAGCCGCTCGCCGCTCGCCGCCATTGCCGACCGCTTCCGCGGTTTCTCACCTCAGCGCCTGCTCTTCACGACCGGCGGGACTGCGTTCGCCGCAATCGCGGTCGCCACGGTCCTCATCGCCGTCAACGAGTCGGCTCCGACGCCAACCGCGCTCGAGCGAAACGTGCAGCAGCGCCCGCCACGAATCACCGAGTTCTCCGCGGCGGTCCCCAAGGCCCTGGATCGGCTGGCTGGGCATGCCGCTGCCGGACAAGCAGAAGGCACTTCTGGGGTTCAGAGCTCGGAATCCCTTTCCTCGGGCATCGCTAGAGCATTCGCCATCCCCGGCCGCAGGCAGCGTGAGATCGAGCGCTCGGCCGAGATCACCCTGCTCGCCGAACCGGGGGACGTGGGTGCCGACTCGGCCGAGGTCTTCGACGCAGTCCATGACGTCAACGGGATCGTCCTGCGCTCGACGACCACCTCGGGAGCAAATGCCGGCGCTCACTTCGAGCTACTCATCCCCACGGCAAAGCTCGGCGACGCCCTCGCCGCCTTCTCGGCGATCGACGAGGTGCGCTCGCGACACGAAGCGACCGCCGACATCACCGCGCCTACCCTCGCCCTCGGGGAGCGACTGAAGGACTCGCGGGCGAAGATCGACGGGCTCCTCACCCAGCTCGCCGCGGCGGAAACTCAGTCCGAGAGCGAAGCTATTGAGATCGCTCTGCGCGACGAGCGCCTGCACGCCGCAGCGCTGCGCGCCCGCCTCGACAAGCTCCGCCAGCGCGCCGACTTCTCGCGCGTCTCGTTGAGCATCGAGACCGGTGCCTCGGCAACCGACTCAAGCGAGGGCAGCTGGGGCATCGGTGACGCGCTCGACGACGCTGGTCACATCCTCGGCATCGCTGCCGGCATAACCGTCATCGCGCTCGCTGTCCTCGCCCCGCTGGCCCTGATCCTGCTGCTCGTCTGGTTGATCCGCCGGACCTGGCTCGTACGGGCCAGAAACCGCGCGCTCGTCTAGCAGCTCCTGGATATGGTGGGTCGATGCCCGAGCGAGAGAGAGGACCAGCGGAGGCGCCCAATCTCGGCGAGCCCGCTATTCCCCGACCCGCCGCCTCGGTGGTGCTGCTGAGGCGGGGCGGCAAGCACGTCGACCGGGCACTGGAGGTGCTGATGCTGAAGCGCACCGAGTCGGCCAAGTTCATGCCCGGCGTCTGGGTCTTTCCTGGCGGCGCGGTCGACGATGGCGATGGCGATGGAGAGGACGAGACGTGCTTCAAAGCCTGTGCGGTGCGCGAGCTGCAGGAGGAGGCTGGGATCTCCCTGGCTCCTGACGAGGAGCTCGTGCCCTTCTCGCGCTGGATCACCCCGGAGGTGATCTCGCGGCGCTTCGACGCTTGGTTCTTCCTTGCCCTGGCACCAGCGCACTCGCCACCACAGCCGGATGGCGTCGAGACGGTCGAGGCCAGCTGGTTCGAGCCGGCGAATGCGCTCGAGGCCCACGCTGCGGGTGAACTCGTGCTCGCCTTCCCAACCGTCAAGCAGCTCGAGTCGCTACTCCCCTACCGCAGCTCGGATGAGGCGATCGCCGCCCACCGGGAGATCGAGGTCGAGCCGATCCTGCCCAAGGTGATCGGCACGCAGGAGGACCACCGCGTCGTCCTGCCTGGCGATCCGGATTACCCAGCTTGAGCTAGGTCTGCGGAAACGGCTCCAGCCCCGCGTGCCAGGGCCCCGGCGGGTAGGTGTTGATGCCGCTCTCCTCCATCTCGACCTGCAGGCGCTTGAACAGCTGCCCCGCGTTCCCCAGTGCCGCTTTCAGCTCTGCCTCGCTGCGCTCGCGCAAGCGCCAGAGGAACCAGAGCTGGCGGTCGTTGATGCCGAAATCGATCTCGCCGGGGAGCGTCGTCACCCACTCGAGGAAGCCGGGACCGAAGAGCTCGCGCAGGGCGACGGGGTCGTACTCGCTCGGCACCGTGGCGAGGAAGCGCTTGTTGAACTCGATCGACTCGAACTGCACCTTGCGAGCGAAGCGCTGGGTGACGTGCTCGTGCCCCTCGATCGACTCGACGTTGAAGGCAGGCACGACTTTGGCCAGGTCGGGCATGTGCGCCTTGGCGAGCAGTGCCGTGGGCAATACCGCCTTGTTGAAGAGGCTGCCGACCTCCTTCTCGTCGGCATCGCAGCAGGAGCCCCAGAAGCCCTCAGTCAACTGGCCGGTGAGGCGGTTGGTGCCGCCGACGCAGAGTGCCACCGGGCCGTCCTTGGGGTTGATCCCGCCAACCGGCTCATATTTCAGCTCGTTCCGCTGGCCGTACCCGGCAACGATCTCGGCCCAGTCCTGGGCTTCCTGCTTGGCCCCCATCGCTCGATCCTATGGCTCGGTCACCTGCTGCAACGCCTTGTGGCTCCGGGAGCACCGTAAAACGTTGCACCGGCGGGGCGGGGCAGTAGGATGCCCGCAATGACTTGGGTCATCGTCGCCGTGGTCGCGATCATCGTCATCGCGGTCATCTACTACATCGCCAAGCGCAACTCGATCATCGCTGCGCGCAACCGGGTCGACGAGTCTTGGAGCGGCATCGACGTGCAGCTCAAGCGCCGCCACGACCTCGTGCCCAACCTGGTTGAGACGGTCAAGGGCTACGCCGAGCACGAGAGCCAGACCTTCGAGAAGACGACCCAGGCGCGGGCCGCCGCGATGGCCGCCGAAAGCGTCGAGGAAACCGCCAAGGCGGAGCAGAAACTGACCCAGGCGCTGGCCGACGTGCGCGCCGTCGCCGAGAACTACCCGACGCTGCGCGCCACCGAGAACTTCCAGCAGCTGAGCCGCAACCTCTCCGAGCTCGAGGACGAGATCCAGGCCTCCCGACGCATCTACAACTCCAACGTGCAGGCCTACAACACCGACATCGAACAGTTCCCGGGCTCGATCATCGCCAACCAGGGCGGCTTCACCAAACGCGAGTTCTTCGAGATCGAGGACCCGGCCCAGCGCGAACCGGTCTCGGTCAGCTTCAGCAAAGACTGAGCATCCCTAAGATTTCCGCATGAGCGCAACCACCGAGGCGACCCTTTGGATCTGCGAGAGCTGCGGGTTCATCTACGACCCGGCTGAGGGCGATCCAGATGGTGGCATCCCGCCCGGAACCCGTTTCGAGGACATCCCCAAAGACTGGTTCTGCCCCGTATGCGGAGCCCGGACTTCAGACTTCCGACCCCTAGAGCCCGGCGAGGCCTGATGCTCTCGACCGCGGGTCCTGTCGTGAGGCAGGGGGGCCTGCGGGCGAGGTGTACGTCCTCGACCCCCCTGCCTCACGCCACCCGCGGAAGCCACGTCTAATGCACGACTTCGACTGGATAGTCGTTGGTTCCGGATTCGGGGGCTCCGTATCCGCCTTGAGACTTGCTGAAAAGGGTTACTCGGTGGCGGTGTTGGAGTGCGGTAGCCGCTTTCGCGACGAGGATTTCGCCGAGTCGAACCTGAAGCATCCGCGGCGCTACTTCTGGATGCCGAAGCTAGGCATGCGCGGTGTGCTGCGCATGACCTTCTTCAAGGACGTCTTCATCGTCTCGGGCAGCGGCGTCGGCGGCGGCAGTCTGGGCTACGCCAACACCCTCTACCGGGCACGGCCGGCCTTCTTCGAGGACCCGCAGTGGAGCGAGCTGGGCAGCTGGGAGCGCGAACTGGCGCCGCACTACGACACCGCAGAGCGCATGCTCGGCGTAGTTGAGTACGAGGGCATCGGCCCGGCCGACAAGCTGCTGCAGGAATACGGCAAGGAGATCGGCGTCGGCGAGACCTTCACCAACACCCGCGTCGGCGTCTTCTTCGACAAGCCCGGCGTCGAGGTTCCCGATCCCTTCTTCGAAGGCGAGGGCCCGAGCCGCACCGGTTGCATGCGCTGCGGAAGCTGCATGGTCGGCTGTCGCCACGGGGCCAAGAACACGCTGATGAAGAACTACCTCTGGTTCGCCGAGAAGCTCGGCGTCGAGATCCAGCCCGAACGCCAGGTGACCGAGATCCGCCCGCTGGGCGCCGCCGACGGCTCCGACGGCTACGCGGTGGCCAGCGAGCGCTCCGGCTCGCTGCTGCGCAAGAAGCGGCGCACGCTGACCGCTCGTGGGGTGATCGTCGCCGCCGGCGCGCTGGGCACCAACAACCTGCTCGCCAACTGCCGCCACAACGGCGCCCTGCCGCACATCTCCGACCGCCTCGGCGATCTCGTGCGAACCAACTCGGAGTCGATCCAGTCGGTCACCGCCCCCGACGACGAGCGCGACTTCAGCCGCTCGGTGGCGATCACCTCGAGCATCTACCCCGACCCCGACACCCACATCGAGGTGGTCACCTACGGTCAGGGCGGCGACGCGATGGCCAGCACCTTTACCGCGATGACCGGGCCGGGGACGAAATTGACGCGGCCGGTCAAGTGGCTCGCTGCCGTCCTGCGCCACCCGTTGCGCACGGCACGCATGCTGATCCCCCACCGCTGGTCGCAACGCACGGTGATCCTGCTGGTCATGCAGACGGTGGACGCGGCGATGCACTTCCGCCCCAAGCGCAAACTCTTCGGCAAGGGAGTGCGCCTGCAGACCGAACAGGACCCCGGCCGCCCCAACCCGACCTATATCCCCGCCGCCGAGCAGGTGACCCGCTGGTTCGCCAAGCGCATAGGCGGGGTCGCGCAGAGCGCGATCACCGAGTCGGTGCGCAACATCCCCTCGACCGCCCACATCCTCGGCGGCGCCGTGGTCGGCGCCGACCCCGAGAGCGGCGTCGTCGACGCGGGCAACCGGGTGTTCGGCTACGAGAACCTGCTGGTCACCGACGGGGCAGCGATCCCCGCTAACCCCGGCGTCAACCCGAGCCTGACGATCACCGCCAAGGCCGAGCACGCGATGTGCCTGATCCCACCCAAGGAGGGATCGGCACCGCGCGACCTGCCCGAGGCCGCGCGGCCGGCGACCCCCGTCGCCTCCTAGCTCAGCCTGCCTCGCTGAGCCGCTGGGCGACGTAGTCCCAGTTGACGACGTTCCAGAAGGCGTCGATGTAGTCGGGGCGCTTGTTCTGGTACTTGAGGTAGTAGGCGTGCTCCCAGACGTCGCAGCCGAGCAGCGGCGTCGCGTCGTCGGAGATCGGCGAATCTTGGTTAGGCGTCGAGACGATCGCCAAGCCGGAGCCGTCCTTGACCAGCCATGCCCAGCCGGAACCGAAGCGGGCGATACCGGCTTCCTTGAACTGCTCCTTGAAGGCGTCGAAGGAGCCGAAGGCCTCGTCGATGCCGGCGGCCAGATCGCCGCTCGGCGCGCCGCCGCCATCGGGACTGAGCATCTGCCAGAAGAGCGTGTGGTTGTAGTGGCCGCCGGCGTTGTTACGCACCGGACCCTGCTTGTCACCCGGCAGACTGGAGAGGTTCCGCAGCACGTCCTCGACGTCACGATCGGCCCACTCGGTCCCCTCCAGCGCAGCGTTCGCTTTGTCAACGTAGGCCTGGTGATGCTTGTCGTGGTGAACTCGCATCGTCGCCTCGTCGATGTGGGGCTCGAGCGCGTCGTATGCGTAAGGCAGGTCGGGAACCGAAAAGGCCATCTGGCGTCTCCTTCGATCGTGATGTTGAAGTCTGGGGGAGCCTAACGGCTTGCTAGCGTGTACCTGAGAGCGGCTGCACGGCCTCAGAGCAGGCTCCAAGGGCGGACGAGAAACAAGGCACCCGGCCCACGAGGGCGCAATGGCAGCCAGGCGCGAAACAGACGACAGCGATACTGCCCGCCCCCCGGGGACGAACGAGCAGCTCGCCAGCGAACGCGAGCTTTGGGAGCGCTTTGCTAAGGACCGCGATCCCACCATCCGCGAGGAGCTTGTACGACGCAACCTAGCCTTTGCCAAGCGCCTGGCCCTGCGTTACAGAGGCGCCAGTGAGTCCTTCGACGACCTTCTACAGGTCGCCAATCTCGGCCTGCTTAACGCCGTCGACCGCTTCGATCCGGAGCGGGGCATCCCCTTCACCGCCTTCGCCTCGCCGACCATTCTCGGCGAGCTGAAGCGCCATTTCCGCGATCGCGTCTGGACCGTGCGCGTACCCCGTGGCCTGCACGACCGCATGGCCGAAGTCGACAAGGCGATCACCGAGCTGACCAAGCAACTGCAGCGCTCGCCTTCGGTCGGCGAGATCGCCGAGCGACTGGGGCTTGAGCAGATCGACGTGCTCGAGGTGATGGAGGCGAATCACAACCGCCGCCCCCTCTCGCTCGATCGCCCAGCCGGGGGTGAGGAGTCCGACGAAGCGCCCCCGTCCGAATGGGTGGGCACCGAAGACGAGCGCTTCGAGCTAGTCGAGGGCCGCATCGCGCTCGACGCCGCCCTGCCCTACCTCGAGGAGCGCGAGCGGATCGTGCTGCGCTTGCGCTTCGTCGAGGACATGACTCAGTCTCAAATTGCCGAGCAGATCGGCCACTCGCAGATGCACGTCTCGCGCATCCTGCGCCGAGCCCTGGCTCAGATCCGGGAGCGGATCGAGGCGGAGGAACGCGACGTCGAAGGCAAGCGCGACTAAGCGCCCTGGATTCCGAGGAAGCGGACGATCAGGTAGTCGCCATCGCTCGACTCATCGACGGCCAGCTCATCGGCCAGCGCCTCCAGTGAGCCCCCTACCTCGGGCAGCTCGAGCTGGCGACGGATCTCTCCAGCGCCGCCTTTCTCCATCGGGCCGAGGCGCAACTCCAACCCCTGCTCGCTCTCGCTGAGACCGAGGCGCACACAGCCGTCGGCAAAGCGGCCCGGTGCCGCCTCGGCAATTGCGTCGGTGACCAGCACCGCATCAGAAACACGCTCGACCGAGAGGTCACGCCGCGCCGCGAGGGCGCCGACCATGCGAGCCAGCACCGGTTCGAGCAGCTCGGCGCGACCGACGGCGATCTCGGTCCCGGTCACCTCCGGACTGAGCTGCTGCTCGCTGTGGGCGCCATTGGTGCCACCGCCTTCGAGGGGAAGGCGCATCATCACCTCGGTGCCGCGCCCCAGGCCCCCGGAGATACTGAAGCTACTCGAGAGGGCAGCGATCAGCGAGAGGCCGAGGCGCAGGCTGTCTCGCTCGGAGTCCGCCTGCGGACTGATCCCGGAGCCGCTGTCGCTGATCACCACGGTGAGGCCCTCGCTGTCGGGTTCGGCCTCGACCAGCAGTGGCCCGACGCCGTCGGGGTAGGCGTGCACGACGACGTTCATGCAGGCCTCGGTGACCACCGTCTTGAGGTCGGCGAGCCCGGTCTCGTCCATGCCGATCTGCTCAGCCAGACCGGCCAGGGCATGGCGGACGACGGCGACGTTCTCCGCTCTGGCGGGGAGCCTCATCTGCAGGCCTTTTGGCCTCTCGGTGGTGGTAGAGCCGTTCGCCATCAAACCTTCACGCCGGAGTCGTGTTCCCCTCAGAAGGGACCGCGAGCATAACCGTCTGCCTAGGCCATCTCGGTACCCGTGGGGGGATGGCGCAAAACGGGCGCACCGACGAATCGCCCTCTAGCTCAAGCCGAGATGCTGGCAAAGCGAGCGACCGCCGCGTCGGGATCGACGAACACCTCGCCCCGCACGAAGAGGCCCTCGGCGGTCCTCCAGATCCAGGCCACGGGCATGTCGCGGATGCCGAGCTCGCGGCTGCGCACGTAGACGCGGCCGACGACCAGCAGGTGATCGCTGCGCCGCTCGACCCGGCTCGGCGTGATCAGCAGCTCTTCCCAGAGGTTTTCGACGTCGGTGAGGTACTGGCGCAGGCCCTCGCGACCGCTGTAGGGGGACTCGCGACCGGCTTCTTCGCCGGTCACCCCGACGAATTCCATCCCCTCGGCGCAGAGCTCGACCATCGCCTCGGCGTCGCGCTGGTTGAACGCTTGGAAGAGAAGTGCGACGCGCGCCTCGGGGGATTCAGCCATCGATCCCCGCCGTCATTCCCAGTGGCGCAGGGTTGGCCCGCGGCAAATCCTCGCCGGCCCTGGCGAGGGCGAGGATCGCGGCGTCGTCATCGAGCACGCCAGCTGTGAAGGAACGCAAAGCCCCCTCGAGTCGCTGCACTACATCGGCAGGGTTGCTCGTGCCCGCCAACTGCGCTCGTAGCCGTGGCTCGCCGAAGCGACCCTCGCTGCCAGCCGCCTCGACGATCCCATCGGTGATCATCACCAGCTGCTGGCCGGGCGCTAGGCGGCAGTACTCGACTTGCCACTGAGCATCGGAGAAAGCGCCCAACACAGGCCCGCTCTCAGCGGCATCGAGCACCCGCTCGCCGTCGACCAGCAGGGGCGGTGGGTGGCCGGCGACCGCGATCCGTACCGGCTGGGCGCCATCTTCGCTCAACGTCAGCACGGCGATGCTGCACAGCGCCCCGCCGCGGCGAGCGAGCAGCGCGCGGTTGAGCGTCGCCAGTGCGATCAGCGGATCGTCGGTCAACACGGCGGCTGTACGCAGCGTGTAACGGGCCAGGGCCGTGATCGATGCTGCCCGCGCCCCACGGCCGGTGACATCGCCGATCACCAGCATCCAGCCGCCAGCAACGCGGAAGGCGTCGTAGAAGTCCCCCCCGACCTCGTTCTCGGCCCCCGCTGGCTGGTACATCGCGGCCAGCGACCAGCAGGGAATATGGGGAAGCGGTGGCGGCAGCAGACCGTGCTGCAGGGTCTCGGCAATCTCCGCCCTGGCCGCTTCGACTTGCTCGAGATTGGCGAAGAGCCCGCGGTTGTCGAGGGTCAGCGCAACGCGTCCCGAGAGGATCCAGGCGAAGTGGGCGTCGTCCTTGCGGTAGCGCCGCCGAGACCAGGCAACGACAAGGGTCAGCGTGCCGGTCACCTTGCCCCTAGCGTGCAGGGCGACGGTGATCGCCGATCGCACACCGAGACCCCGCAGGAAATCGAGGTCGGGACCATCGTCGTGGGCGAGCTGCCGCAGCTCGGCGTCTGACATGCGCTCGAAGAAGCGCGGCTCGAAGGAGGGCTCAGCCTCGCCCTCGATCATCCAGGCAGGTGTCGAAGGTGCCCTCTCCCGCAAGCGCTGCGCGATCTCGGGGGCGGCACCCGGCGCCACACCCACCGCGACGCGGCGCACGCTGCCCGCCTCGATCACGTCGATCATGCAGAAGTCGGCCAGCTCCGGAACGAGGATGTCGCAGATCGCATCGAAGGTCTCCTCGAGCGTCCCCCCGCCTCGGAGACCGCGGCGATCTTGCCCAGCGTCGCAAAGCGACGCCGTGCCTTCCTTGCCCGCAGCCAGAACACGACAAGGCAAGCGCACAAAACTGCCAACGCCAGCTCCAGTGCGGATATTGCGATCCAGCTCAATGTGCCTTCCTGTCCGGGACTAGCCTAGCGGCGGGAAGGCGGTCCGTTTCAGGGGGTTTCGCGCAGAGCGCGAGCCGAGGCACGCGGGACCGCGCCGGCTTCCCCACCGGTCCAGGCGTTGAAGCGATACCAGGCGGGCTTCGCTTCTCGACCGGTGGTGAGCAGGCCAGCCGAGTCGCAGAACTGGCAGTTGCCGCCGACGTCGGCCCAAGAGAACCACCAAACGCCGCCGATCCGCCAGCGTCCGCGATTGCCAACCAACATCGCGAAGGAGCGATCGAGTTCGCGGGCCTGACCGCGGGGGCCCCGCTCCCAGCGGGACTCGAAGCCGTCCGAGCCCCAGCCCATCTCGGTCACGTAGAGCTTCGTCCCGGCGTCGCCGTTGAGGCGCATGACGGCGCGCAGGTTTTCGATCTGCGCTTCCATCGCGCCGGCATCGGCCACGTACGGGTGCAGGGCGACGCCGTCGAAGTGGCGCTTGATCCCCGGAGTCCCATAGACGCCAGCAAGGAAGTCTGCCGAGTGGATGTTGGGCGGCACCTGCAGCGGCCGCCCGAAGAGGCCGCCGAGGATCACGGTGGAACCGGGATCGAGGCGGTGTAGGAGGCGGCCGGAGATGCGGATCAAGTTGGCGAAGGTGTCCGGATCTGGGACGCGGGAGAAAGTGACGATGTTCTCCTCGTTCCAGATCTCCCACTGACGGATCGGCAGCTGGGGAAGGTCGGGATTTTCGCTCCAGAATCGCCCACCCGGCCCGTAGCGGTTGACGGCCGAGCGCAGGAAGCGCAGCCACTCGTGCCGCTGGCGGGCATTGACCACCGGCTCGCTGCCGAGCCGAGGAGAGACCCATTGCGGGGTGCCCCAGAGGAAAGGGAAGGCCCGGATGCGCTGTTCGGCGGCGAGCCGCACGTGGTCGTCGAATCCCACCCAGTTGGGTTCGAACCGCTCGGCTGGCGTGGGCACGAGGTCGGCCCAGTTCATCGGCAGGCGCACGCTCTTCACCCCGGCCAGCTCCATCAGCTGGTAGTCCTCGCCCCCGGTCGGCCCCTGCGGCGACATGCCGATGAAGCCCCGGGGCGCCTTGTCCGGCGGCACGGCACCGAGACCGGCCATTGTCGGCGTCAACGCCAGCAGCGTCAGGGTGAGCGGGATTAGAAGAAGTTTGCGCATGCGTCCCAACATTGACCCCTTGCGCAGACGAAAGTCGCGCTCAACTGCGCATGAGTTCATCGAACGGTATCTCTACCAGAGCTCGTCACGATCACCGATCGGTGTCGGGTACCAGGTAAGAGTCTGTCGAATACATGAAAGTTTTTGATTAGAGCTATGGTGCTCTAGGTGTTTCGCCTGCGACAGTTTTGCGTTACCGCGATCTCGGTGGCTGGCTTGCTGCTTGTCGTTGCAACCCCCGCCTCGGCTACCGAATTCTTCAACGGGAACTTCGAGACGGGCGACCTTTCTCAGTGGGCTTACGTCCAAGCAATTCCTGGCCGCGTAACCGCGGTCAAAAGCCCGGTCTCACAGGGAACCTACGCCGGGCGCTTCGAAGTCAAAGAAGGCGATAAAGAGCCGGATACCGGATCACAACGGGCCGAGGTGTGGTCTGGAGAGGAATTCGAAGGATCGGATATTCGCTACTTCCGCATCCTCAGCCGGGTCGACTCGTGGGACTTCGGTCATTGGGGCATGATTTGGAAGGCTCTGGATCAAAGCGGCGGCTCGCCCCCGCTTTCGCTGCAGATCTACGCAAATGGCTCAACGCCCATGCTGTGGCTAGGTCATGGCAGCGGATCCGCCGACTACTGGGAGGCGCCGCTTCCCGAACTGGGAAATTGGTTCGAGGTCGTAATCCGGGTCGAGTTTGGCGCAAAAGGATCGCTGAAAGTCTGGCTGAACGGCGAACCCCAGGAAATGCTCAATGAAGAATTGACCTTCGACGAAATCGACACCCTCGGAAAAGCGCCGAGCGAGGACAAGCTCGGGCTCTATCGCTCGTCCTCCTCTGAAGGCACGGCCGTCGTCTATCACGACGACTACCGCGTAACCGATGAATTCTTCAGCGACCCCCCGGAGCCGGCGCCGCTCTTCCAAGGCGACTTCGAGACGGGGAATCTCACGCAGTGGGCTTCCGTCCAAGCTATTCCTGGCCGGATCACCGCGGTCAAAAGCCCGGTCTCACAGGGAACCTACGCCGGGCGCTTCGAAGTCAAAGAAGGCGATAAAGAGCCGGCCACCGGATCACAACGGGCCGAGGTGATCTCGGGTGAGGAATTCGAAGAATCGGATATTCGCTACTTCCGCATCCTCAGCCGGGTCGACTCGTGGGACTTCGGTCACTGGGGCATGATTTGGCAGATGCACGACGAAAGCGCTGGGTCGCCTCCGCTTTCGTTGCAGATCTACTTAGACAAATCCACCCCGATGCTATGGCTGGGGCCCGGGAATGGGTCTGCGGACTACTGGGAGGCCCCGCTCCCCGGATTGGAAGGTTGGTTCGAGGTGGTCATCCGTGTCGACTTTGGCGCCGAAGGTTCTCTGAAGGTATGGCTCGACGGAGAACCACAGCTAATGCTCAACGGGAAAGCTGCTTACGAAGCAATCGACACTCTTGGCGAAGCCCCTGGCTACGACAAGCTCGGCATCTATCGCTCGTCCTCCTCCAAAGGCACCGCCGTCGTCTATCACGACGACTACCGCGTAACCGATGAATTCTTCAGCGACCCTTAGAGCACAGCAACACTGAGCTCAGAGACCCAATACCAGTGAGAGGGCTTCGTCGACGGCTCGAAGCTCGTCGGCATCGAGGCGGCCAGCGGAACGTCCAAGCCGCTGTGGATCCACGACGGTGGTCTGCCACGAGACGGAAGAGTCGCAGCGATGCCCGATGGGCCTCAGCAATTTTCGAGGCTTGGACGACGAATCGGTCCCGTTGCCAACTCACCCGAGAAACACGACAACTGGAGCTTTCCCTTCCGGCCAGCCGCACCACCGGGATCCCTTCTTGACGACAATTGCACCAGACCACCCGCGCGGCCCAATGCGTCGACCAGGCATTTGAGACGCTCGCTGGGCAAAACGCTGAAACATGCTCCATACATCGTCAGCAGGGTCCTTGCGCAACGACGGGATGGGCTGACGTGGGGCTTACGAGTTCACTCAGCTGGCCAGCGACGCGGAGGTGGATCCGTACTCGAATCAAACAGCATGAGATTATCAAGGTTTCGTTTGAAGAAAACAGTCTTGTAGACAGCGAGGTCAACGCCTCGACACTTTTCCACCGGTTTCTGAGGAGACAGCAGCAACTTCAGAAAGACACGGTTGCCGGAATATCTCGCTATTGCGCGCTGGACACTCGGCTTTGGGGTCCCTACACAGTAGTCAACTTCTCCAACAAGCCGAGCCTGCTTAGGACCGGTCCGCTTGAAAATCGACCATTCAAGGGCTTCTTGCTTAGAGGCAATTGCGTCTCCCTCGCCCCCGCAACTTCCCAAGCCCAGCATGAAGCAAACGATCAGTATAAGACCAGAAACTGGTCTATATGTTGCCATTTTAGAATTAAGGCGCATTTAGCCTCCGAGCCTCAGACGCAGTGGCTCAAGCCACGGGCTGTGCAAAATGCCTGGTAGATGTTGCCATTCATGTTGGGTGGGTGCAGCAAGGGCTCGACAAGCCCCTGAACACCGCCTCGCCTTGACACCAGCAATCCAATCGAGGCACCCGTCCGGGGACTCCATACCGGAGCTCCACTGTCACCATGATCCGGGTATGTCTCGAACTTCACCCAGTACCCCCCGCTCACTCCCGCAGCATCCTGATAATGCTTATCTCGTGAGAGTATCGGGCCACAAGATGGAGTTTGCGTTTTCACACCTGAATAACAGACCCGATTTCCAACGAGCGAGGAAAACCGTCGCGCGCGACTTTGCCGATTTCTTTCCAATCTTTTTCACTGGTCTCTTAGGAGACAGCAACTTCAGAAAGACACGTTGTCGGAATCGGAATATCTAGTTATCACGCGCTGGACACTCGGCTTTGAGGTCCCGGTGAGCCAGGGATTGGAAGGAGTGGCGTCAGGCAGCTTTCAACTTTGTCGCCTGCGGAAAGAGGTCCGACCGCCTTATGAGTTTCCTCTAATCCAGACCGGAGCGCCACTATCCCCGCGAATGGAGCGCCCCCTTGAAGCAAGTTAGCCATAGTTACCCAGGTATCCCCCGGAAACTAAAGGTTACTCTTTCGGAGACCGTAATTTTCCGCATACCAATTTCGCGGAGACATGCCCAGAAAGCATACTTGCTTACCACGAGGCGGCACAGGCGCAACGGACATTTCCTAACCGAGCTGGAACTCCGCAGCGCGTCTAAACACCGAACTAGCATCTGAACCAAAATGCGCCTCACCTATCTCCTTAACCACACGATAGCGACCCTTTGTCAAGCTGGACGGAAGGCGAATTACTTCACACTTGCCTATCTCTCCCGCGCCGAGAAACCGGGTTGGGGGATAGGGACGCCGATATCCCGCCGAAAACACCTCAGACCACCTTCCAGATGCTACCCGCCGTTGAACATGGAACACCGTTGTGTAGTCAAGCGCCTCGGTTCCTTGATTCCTAACCCTCATTCGAAGATGTTCACCGGGATGCAATGCCCGCCTTTGAAGAGCTAGAACGACCGAGCGCCTCTGGCGCACGACTCGAATGTAATTGCTGTAGGTACCGAGCGGCACACCAGCCCCATCCGAAAAAGAAATGTCATATCGGTAAGACCCTGGGCTTCCAGGTGTCTTCATTACGAACTCCACAATGCTGCGATTTGACACCTCTTTAATTGCTTCTTGCGTCTGCCCCACCATGTCCGTTACCACACCACTTGTATCGATTCGAGCAAGTTTGCTTTCGACAATCCAATTGACCGCAATAGTGTTCCTGCTAAATATCGTGTAGCCAAAGCTGCCGCTGCCCGAAATAATTCGGCCGCCGTTGGGCGGAGCTGAAAACTTTTGAAGACCAATCGTCGACGCAAAAGGCAGATACCCCGATTCGGGCACTTCTATGATCGAAGGCAAGCCGTAGAGCTTCTCTTCAAAGTCATGAGTTAGCGGGCGCCCGCAAAATCCATCATCAGCTCGGGCATATGCGCCGGTCGGGCTCACACAGCAGAGCAAAAGCAGCGCCAGCACCATACTCAAAAGCATGCTCCTACGTAGCTCATTCGAATCGTGCATCGCCTTGATCTCTAATCCTTCCACTTGACCAAGTTTAGCGCGCCTTCTGGCGTGCCCAAGACAGACAAAATTCCAGGTGCGGCAGGGCGGGCCGGACTCAGTAGGAGGGGGGTTATATATGAAGTTTCAATCGTTTCATCGAACTCCCCTGCCGTCATCGAGCCAACTGCACGGCCCGTGCCAGGTTGCCACACTGGCCCACCACTATCTCCGCCCAGTGAAAAGGCCTTAAAGGGAACCTGCCACATCCTGGGACCATCTTTTCTATACCTAAACGCAACCGGAGGTTTAACAACAGCTCCACATTTTGGACGATTAGACGTCTTCCCAGAGTGGCACACGATCATCCCTTCATACGGGATGATCGGGTCTGAAATCCTAACCGATTGATCGTACCGAGTGTAAATAAGCCTAGGCGCAACGTCTGGGTTCTCCAAACGGACTGCTGATGCATCAACCATGAAGCCGTCACCCACACTAGTGAAGTTAGTACGGCGCACAAATCCCATTGGGTTTTCTTCTCCCACAAGATTTTTGCCATCAGGCGTCCATTGCCATCTGAGCATCTGCTGTCCCAGCGTAAAAAAGCAATGACCTGCCACCAAGAGGAAGTGCCTATGTGTAAGAAGGCCATCGGCACCTCTTCCGCCAATATCCCAAGCTCCATAGCCTGCAGTGCATTCTTGTCCTGATTTGCTGCGTACTGTATCTCCAGCCTTAATTCTTCCTGTATACCTTTCTCGACTTCTAGGCGCTGGGCCTTCGGACTGGTCCGAATAGACCGTAGTAGGTGCCTGTTGGCCGAACAGTGATTCCAATGTCGCTTTAACCTGATTTACGTTATTAGCACCGACTGTTACCCGATTCGTTGGAATGTCAATACCTACTTGCGTAACAGCTCCATTCGTTGGTGCGTCAGATACTGCGAGCTGTAGCGTCTCAAGATCTTTGAGCGAGTGAGGTGGCTGAGTAGGAAAGGGTTTGACCCTGTCTGCCGGCGCCATAAGCACGCCAGGCTGTTTAAGTTCGTTGACGTGTTCGGTCTGCCCGGTTTTGAAGCCCACAAATAGCTTTCCACCCTGTCGGTGATCGACGTAGAAACCAGCGTATCCGGCGGATGCGGCATGGACCAGTACCCACTGTGGCAGTGTGGTTGCTGCTTGATCAAGATACTGTTCGCGATATTCGAGCTCCGCGACGTCGGCAGGCCGCAGAGGCACTCCCCACTTTTCCGTCGTTGACCTAGCAACTGAATCGCCTTCATACCAGGCGTTAATCAAGTCGAAGATCCGTTCGTTTAGCTGGGTCTCATTTTTGACTGGGAAAACCACCTCAAAGCCATACTCTTCACGGAACTCCGCAATTTCGCTGAACGTTGGCGGAATCGGCGAGCCGGGTGCGGGTGGAGGTAGCGGCTGAGGGATATCGACCCAGAAGCTCTCCGAGGTGCTTTCGCCGTTACGGTCGGTGGTGATGACTTTAAGGTCGAGGTGTCCAGGCGGGTGAGAGTTGGTGCTGGTGATCCATTCGTCGATGATAGGTTCGTTGTCGCACTCGATCCCGGGTTCTGATGTCTGTTCACAGGTCTGTTCGCTAATCAGCTGGTTGCCGTTGACCAGGATCTGAATGGAGGCGATTCCCTCGGCGGATTCGGCCCGTGCCTCGAGTGAGTAATCCCCGCTGGAAATGGCCTGCGGTTTTTCCCTGTTGTCATAGAGCGTGCCGGCCAGATCGAGCTCCGGCGGTTTCTGGGTGTTCCACCACTTGAGCACCGAGCCATCGGCACCGATGTCGTAGTTGAGATGTGGTGCGCCGGGCGGAATCACGATCGTGCGCCGCGGGTCATCGAAATAGTTGAATTCAGTGCTTTTCGCTGGTTCGGAGCCGGCTGGATCGACCGTGACTTTGGTGACCCGTCCGTATGTTGCCTCGTATTCGATCGCCGCCCAGGTGTCATTGGGCAGCGTGATTTTCGTGAGCCTGCCAGCCCCGTCCTTCTCATAGGTGGTCTCCCCCAAGGGTCCCTCGTGGGCCACGAGAAAGTCGCCTTCGTGCTCGTAGGTATGCTCACCGGCGGCGTTGCCTTCGACGCTGCTCACCAGCCCGCCTTCCGTCTCGATGGTGACCTGCGGATCGCCATCGGTCACGTCGACTTCCACAGCAGGAACGGGCGCATAGTTGGCAAGCAGCCACTGCTGCACCCGGTGGTTGTTGACGTCGGCTACCCAGAGGTGTCCCTTGGAGTCGGTCTCGATCCCCATCGGGTAGGTGAAGCTGAACTGGCCGGGACCGGAGCCGAGGCTGCCGAACTGACGGACGTATTTGCCTTCGGAGTCGAACTGCTGGATGCGGTGATTGCTCTGATCGCCCACCCAGACGTTGCCCACGGCGTCAACCTCGACCGCGTCGGGGTGGCTGAACTGGCCGTTGCCCGACCCGGAGGAGCCGAATTTGAAGAGGAATTCACCCGCTTCGGAGAAGACGTTGACCCGGTTGTAGATCCAGTCTCCGGCCCAAATCCGCCCGTCGGGACTGACGTCGATGCCGGTGCACTCGCCGAACTGGCCGTTGCCCGATCCTTTGGAGCCGATCACTTTGATGAACTCACCCGCTTCGGAGAACTTCTGGATGCGGCCATTGCCCGTGTCGCAGACCCAGACGTTGCCTTTTGCATCGACGGCGATGCTTTCGGGGAGGCTGAACTGGCCGTTGCCGGTGCCGCTCGATCCGAATTTGAGCAGGAAGTTGCCGCTTGGGTCGAACTTCTGGATGCGGTTGTTGTTGGCATCGGCGACGAGCAGGTTGCCGTCGCGGTCCACAGCAATCGAGGCGGGTCGGTTGAACTGGCCGTTGCCGGTGCCGTAGGAGCCGAACTTGGCGAGGAACTGGCCATTGGAGCTGAACTTCTGGATGCGGTTGTTCGACTTGTCGACGACCCAAAGGCTGCCGCCGAGGCCAACCGCGACATCGCCAGGGGATTTGAGCTGCCCATCGCCCGATCCGTTGGAGCCAAAGGCACTGGCATAGGTGGGCTGCTGAATCGGCACCAGCCACTGCTGCACCCGGTGGTTGTTGACGTCGGCTACCCAGAGGTGTCCCTTGGAGTCGGTCTCGATCCCCATCGGGTAGGTGAAGCTGAACTGGCCGGGACCGGAGCCGAGGCTGCCGAACTGACGGACGTATTTGCCTTCGGAGTCGAACTGCTGGATGCGGTGATTGCTCTGATCGCCCACCCAGACGTTGCCCACGGCGTCAACCTCGACCGCGTCGGGGTGGCTGAACTGGCCGTTGCCCGACCCGGAGGAGCCGAATTTGAAGAGGAATTCACCCGCTTCGGAGAAGACGTTGACCCGGTTGTAGATCCAGTCTCCGGCCCAAATCCGCCCGTCGGGACTGACGTCGATGCCGGTGCACTCGCCGAACTGGCCGTTGCCCGATCCTTTGGAGCCGATCACTTTGATGAACTCACCCGCTTCGGAGAACTTCTGGATGCGGCCATTGCCCGTGTCGCAGACCCAGACGTTGCCTTTTGCATCGACGGCGATGCTTTCGGGGAGGCTGAACTGGCCGTTGCCGGTGCCGCTCGATCCGAATTTGAGCAGGAAGTTGCCGCTTGGGTCGAACTTCTGGATGCGGTTGTTGGACTTGTCGGCGACCCAGAGGTTGCCTTTGGGATCGATCGCGATCGAAGACGGTCCGGAGAACTGGCCGTTGCCGGTGCCGCTCGATCCGAATTTCGTCAGAAATTCGCCTTTCGCATTGAGCTTCTGCACACGGTTGTTGGACTTGTCGGCGACCCAGAGGTTGCCGACGGAGTCAATGGCCACGTCGCCGGGGGATTTGAACTGGCCATTCCCCGATCCGTTGGAGCCAAAAGAACTCGCATAGGTGGGCACGGCGATCGGTTCGGCCTCGGGTATCTCGAGTTCCTCAGGGTCGGCGGCGAAGGTGGCGGGGTCCTGGACGGCGATCTCGACCAGCTCTCCGCCTTCATAGTCGTAGTCGACCTTGGCATAGCCCTCGGTGCGCAGAGCCTCAGCCCGCCCGTCTTCGTTGAAGGCAACCGAGGTTGCCGATTCGCCGGTCTCATCG
This sequence comes from uncultured Solirubrobacterales bacterium, assembly GCA_963715455.1. GTDB lineage: Bacteria > Actinomycetota > Thermoleophilia > Solirubrobacterales > 70-9 > VRUE01. Next base: position 2,611,276 of record OY970245.1, read on the forward strand.
GTGAGCTCATAGCCGCCGTCGGCCTCCTTGGTAAGCGTCGCCTGCAGCTCTGGGTCGAACTCTTTCCCACCCGCCTGGGTGGGCAGCTCGATGCCCCCGTCTACGGCGCCACTCGAATCGACGATTTCCGTTTCGCTTGGGCTCGGGGCTTCCTCGGGGTCAAGCTGGGGTGTCTGGGCGAGCGTCCAGCCATCGCCCCATTCGGTGTTCTCAGAGTCGGGCAGCATCGAGTTGTAGTAGCGCTCGACTTCGAGGTCGACCGCAGCCCCTTTGATGTCGAGGTCGAGCTCGCGGTAGACGAGGTTGCCGTTCATAACGTTGACCGCGAGTTCGGGCCGGGCCGGATGCTCTTCGTTGGATTCATCGCCCACTCCATCGGGCAGCGGGAAGTAGTGCATCACGTACTCGTCCCTCATCCCAGTTGCAGGGAAGTATTCGAACTCGATGTCGCGGGTCTTGACGTTTTCGGCAAAGTCGATCGCCTTCACCTGCAGCGTGTGGCTGCCGGCGGTCTCGATATTGCCCAGTCCGAGTGTGTAGGTCTCTTTCTTTTCACAGCTGGTTTCCGGGCAGGATGATTTCGGCACCCAAGGAACCTGCATTTTTTTGCCGTCGAGGAAGACTTCGATGTTCTTGACGCCCGAGCGCTTGGTCAAAGGACTTTCTTTACTGCCATCCGTCGCTTTGATTGTGAGCTTGTAGACAGGGAGCCTCAGCTTCTCGGCCCCATCTTCTGGCGCCGGGGGTTCTTCGCTCCCCACCTCCTCGGTGGCTTCAGCAAGCTGGCCGCTCAACGTAACTTCGGGCACGCTGCGATCGACCATGGTCTGGATCGGAACGCTGGCGGTCTTCCCGGTCGGGTCTTCGACGTTGACGGCACCGGTTCGGATTCCCTCGCCAAAGCTGTTCGCAGTCGGCGTGAACACCGAGTTCCTGCCCGCCGGGCACATTGCGGAACGCAGGCCGGTGCATCCGCCGACGTTGTCTTGGGCGACAAGCGCTTTGCCTTGGTTGGTGATCGTGACACGGCGCACCCCAAGGCCACCATCGTTAGTAGGCACGTTGATCGAGAGTGGTGGAGTATCGCTGAACCATCCGCTCGGAATACCGGTGACCGTGCCGATATTCGGGTTGGACAGGTCATCGAGGAAAATCGCGACACCGCCGGCATAGATGTCCCTCCAGCAGGGCATTTTCGCCGCGGTGCCGTTGCCGGTGCCCATTCCGAGGACAAATACCTGCCCAGTTTTCTCCCGCCACATATCCTGAGGCGCAAGCTGAGTGGAAGGCTGCTCTATCCCATAGCCATAGGAATGAGCCCAATCGCGATGGAAGGTAGCCCAGCCCCAAGCATCGCTCCATAGGCCAGTGTAGTCGTGAGGCTCAGGGTATTTGCCGAGGTCGGTGCAGCCATGATCATCGCGCCAGAACGGGCTGATCAACACGGCCCCGATGTAGCTGTTGGCGCCGGGTACGGTATAGGTGAACTGGCCAAGCTGATTCGCCGGTTGTGCCCCGGTGGTATCAGTCCCCGAGATAAATAGACCGCGGTCGGAGCCGTTCCACTGATGGTAGATGTGGTGGGTTCCAGCCCAGAAACGACCGCCGTTGTTGGTCGCCCATATCCATGGGCTTGTGGCAGGTTCCAGTGCAGCGAGGCTTTGCCCCCACCACCAGTTGTTGCCGTCGTACCAGTTCTCCACGATGGCGGGGTCGACAAGCAGCGGGTAGGCGAATTGGCCTTCGCGATGACTGACCGCGAGGACGAGGGTGGTCCCTTCGATCCGCATCGTCACTGGAACATCGCTGCCCTGCGCGTCAAGCGCAGTCGGAGCAGGGATTCGCGCCAATTGCTCATTGCCTCTGACTACCTCGGCGCCGCCACTCTCCTCAAGCCGAAGCTCAGCACCGGGCGGCAGAGTAACCTCGAAGCGCAGCTCCTCGGGGCTTTCGGCGGAACGCAGCAGCGAAAAGAGCTCGAGGCCCGCACCGAGCGGGGCCGCAATGAGATCAGTCGCCTCCTGTGTTTCGTGGTATTGGACATTCTCTCCGGCCAGTAGGCGCGCCTCGTTGGCTGGCTTGGTGAGAACAGGCGCAATCGCCAAGCCTTCTTCGCCCACCGTCATCTCCCCAGAGGAGGAGCCAGGCAAGCTGACCTCAACTAGTGGGTTGGCTGGGGCAAGTCCGCCGTCTACGGGAGCCAGGTCGAGGTCGACCTTGCGCAGTTCCCCGTCATCATTCGTCACTCGGATGGGCGAGGCTCCTTCCAACAGCATCGAGACGCCATCAACGGTGACCTTTGCCTCAGTCGCGCCAAGTACCCGATCAAGTGTCGCGTCAGAGATGGCCCGCGCGGGGTCTTGATCGAGCAGTTCGAGCTGCTCGGCAAAGAAAGTGTCAAGCAGATCGACGGCCTCAGGGGCAGAAGCGTTGGCGTAGGAGAACAGTGATTCTTCGCGCTGATGCTCGGCTTCGGAGCTTTCCAGCCAGCGTTCTTCCGCGACTTCGTTTTCTTCGATCTCCCGCATGCCTTCGGCGATATCGGAGGCATCCGGAAGCTTCTGCGCTTCCTCGGGGGACGCCTGATTCACCTCACCGGGGGGCGGTGGCTCCGTGGGAGGAGGGTCGGCCAGGACTGGGACGGCGGATACGCCGAGCAGCAAGACCGCGAACAATGCGAGCCACCGCGATCGACTGACCGCAAGCCGTCGAAACGAACCCATCTACAGATGCCTCCCCCGCCTAGTAGGAAATTGCCAATCCCGTAATTGGAACGGGACAATATCTGGCGATTGGCTTCTGTCGATACCAAGTACTGGGGAATTCTTACTGAATTATTTTTCAGTGTGGATTTGGTGGGGTTTTCCGACGAGATAACAGTTTGGTAGCCCCACGAATATCATCGGTAGAGTCCGATTTTCTCGCTCGACACCCCTTAAAGGGGCAGGTCTCCGCCACGTCGGCGAGCCCAATGCTCAGTTCTCGACCAATGTCACGTTCGGCACTTCGACCGGCGCTGTGTCCTAGCTTGCGCTGAGCTTCCCGCACGCGGCGTTGAGCGCGAGCCCGCTCGGCTCGCGCGACTGCGCCGCGTGGTTGTTTGCCGAGCACGCTCGTCGAATTCTGAATGACGTAGCGGCGTCGATAGGTGGCGATCGAATGAGCACCTTCGCCCCAGGCAAGCGTCTTGTCAGGATCGTGGTGTGGAAAAGGTCCAAGCGCGCTGAAAATGGCCTCCGGGGGTTCGTGAGCCGGACCAGGTTCCACGGAGACTTTTTTAGTTGGTTTCCAATCTTCTCTGTGGATAGCTCAGTTGACTCCCTGGGCAACGTATAGGCACTCGAACTCGGCGGGTGGCAGATCGCCGAGGGATTCGTGTAGGCGGTCGTTGTTGAACCAGGCGATGTACTCGACGACGGCCAGCTCGAGCTGCGTCCGGGAGCGCCAGCTTCGGTCGGCGATCAGCTCGGTCTTGAAGGAGTCGACGAAGCTCTCGGCCATCGCGTTGTCATAGGCGTCCCCGACCGAGCCGACGGACGCCATGACGCCGTGGTCATCGAGCGTTTGGGTGTAGTCGATCGACGTGTACTGGCTGCCGCGATCGCTGTGGTGCACCAGCTGGACGTCGGCGCCGGCGTCACGCTGGGCGAGCGCCATTCTCAGCGCGTCGAGAACGAGATCGGTGCGCATGTGTGGGGCGAGCTGCCAGCCGACGACCTTGCGGCTGAAGACGTCGATGACGAAGGAGAAGAACAGGTTGCCCTCCCAACAGCGCAGGTAGGAGAGATCGGCGACCCAGAGCCGGTTCGGCCCCTCGGCGCTGAAGTCGCGCTCGACCAGGTCGGGGCGCCGGTGCGCCAGGGGATCGGGCTTTGTCGTTCGCCAGGCCTTCCCACGCCGCTTGGCGCCTTGGATTCCCGCGCCCTTCATCAACCGCTGCACCCGGCCACGCCCGACCTCCTCACCTTCGCGCTGCAGGGCGATCCACATCCGCCGGTAGCCGTAGGCGCAGTAGTTGCGCTCGTGGATCTCGCGGATGCGGGCGAGCAGGCGCCCGTCCCCGATCGCCCTGGGAGAGCGCTGCCCTGTTCGGCGCTGGTAGTAGGCGGAGGCCGACACCTCCAGGGCCCTGCAGATCGGCTCGACCCCGAAGCGCTGGCGGTGCTCCTCGATGAAGGAGCTCACTTCGGTCGGTGTGGGTCGAGCTCGGCCGCGAAAAACGCCGAGGCGGACTTGAGGATTTCGTTGGCCCGACGCAGCTCGCGCACCTCGCCGCGCAGGCGGCTCAACTCTTGACGCTCCTCGCTGCTCAGTAGCTCCTTGCGCTTGCCGGCATCGGCTTCGGCCTGGCGCACCCATTTGCGCAGCGTCTCGGACGGAATGCCGAGATCGCGGGCTACGTGGGTGACAGGGCGGCCGGACTCAAAGACCAGACGGGCGCCTCGGTCAAGCAACTCCTCGGGGTACTTCCTCTGTCGTGGCATGGCTGCGGAGAATCTCCATTCCCCAGGACAAGATCCTGGTTTCGGAGTCTCCGTCAAACCCGGCCTGGCTCATCGACCCGCGCGGCGCGTGCCACCCTGGCGTGAGGAAATTGATCCTCCTCTCAAAGGGGTCAATCCGGATACATCGCGTAGATCGTGTCGAAAGCTTTAAGTTGGCCTATACCACGCCGTGGATAGGCTGGCTATGCGGTGCCATCCAATTGCAGCGAAAGTGCGTCAAAGCTCGCTACTCGTCAGGAGCGGCCAATCGGTAGAAGCGCTCTTTTGAACCCCTTACCTTCCTGCTCCAGCTAAGTCTGAGAACACCCAACTCACGGAGACGCCGGACATGATAAGAGAGCGCCGAGAGCGTCCCAAAGTCGCCGAGAACCCTTTCTAGCTGGCTCGCAGACATTGGTTGGTCTATTCGCCACATCGCTTCGATGATGTGTAGCTGGGTTTCGTGTAGCAGGCTGACAAGCAACCTGTCCCAATCCATCGGTCCATCGGTCACGGAAAGAGCTCCCCCGATCGGTTCTGCAGCGAACACAGACGAATTAGCCGAGGTCTGCATTAATCACTGAATGGCCGCCATTTCGTAAAAAAGCTGAGCTGTTCCAGTCACAAGGAAGGTCCCAGCACTTTTCACCATCTGGGCATCCTTCAACACCCGAAGGTGGTAGGCGGCCGTAGCGGGCGCCAACTTCACCGCCTGGGCGGTTTGCCTATCGCTTGCGAGGTCGACCCTCGCGAGGTGGTCAAGAATTGCAATCCGGCTGGGATGTGAGAGCGCCCGCTCGGCTGGGGTAACCATCAGGTCCCCACGCTAAGGCGATTTTGCGGCTGGCCGAAGACCTCGCATTGTGGTCGGATACTTTGTGCGCGCATGGGAGTGATGCCTCCTGTGCCGAGCCCCGGGGGGCGGGTTATGGCCCGCCGCCCAGGCGCTGCAATCGCCAGACTCCTGCTACCCCGCAGCTGTTGGTTACTTGGTGCGGTATCTAAGCGATCTTTATTTTGGTACGAGTCAGTCAAATCTTCATGAACGCCGACTCGCTTTTCAAATGGGAAAGGATGGAATATCGGGAAAAGGCTCGGTCAATCGGGGATAGCGGACCGCCCCGGTTTCGCGCGCTCGAATGCAAAGGCACCTGCGATTACGGAGATATCTGCGTCTTCGGACGACGCCATTCGGTGGTATGCGTTGGCTTGAATCGCTTCGGTTCTCTCCAGAGATTCCGCCTTCTCCTCCACAAGTTCTGACCAGCCCTCCTCATCCAAGTGAAGGATGCGCCAACTCAAATGCCTATCGACGCGCGAATCGAAAGTCCATACGCGAAGTGCGCCCAGGGCTTCAGCCATGATTGCCGCGAAGACTAGGCTGGATATCTCAAGTCTCTCCTCAAGTGACAGCGTCGCCCACGCCTCGTCGCTGATGTTCGGGCGCAGGGACGCGCAGTAGTAGTGCTCATGAGCGCCACGCCGCTGCTCGATCCTGGCGATTTCGATGCAGCCGGCGTCGTAAAGATCCCTGATGTGATGTTCGAGCCTGTTAACAGGCACACCCATGATCTCGGCTATCTCGGCGATGCTGGCCACCCGTTCATTGAGAATCGCGAGTGAATCAATGCGATAGGGGTGCTTGATGATGTAGGCCGCTCGCTCATCGCGGCTCCTGGTCGTCAAGTCTGGCTTCGGCATCGATTGGCTCCTCATGCACCTTGGTAGTCAGCGTTTTTATGGCGATAAAGCGTGCCTGAGCATATGGAAGGAGGCTCCCGATTGCAGTCGGTCCTCCGACTAACGGTCAGTTAGTTAAAAGTTCTTTACCATCTCTCCCTTCGCCGGTCAATCCGGCTGGCTCGACCCAAGGGAGAGGGGGTGAGTCAGATGAGAATCAGCACGGTCGGTTCGCTTGTTCCTGCGTTCATCACGAAGCACAACTAAGGAATAGTTGGGTCGGTCCTCAGACGCTCAGAGGAGCCGGGGATCGGCCCAGCGGGCATATCGAGAGTTTGTGGCAGTAACACATAGGCACTCAGCGCATGGCACTCTGCGTTTGCCATCAGCCTTCACTCCGCTCCACAAACCCTCCCGGCCGGTAGTCACCGGGAGACCAAGTGATCCCGTCGAGCAGATCATCAGCGGAGACTTCCAGGGACGACCTCAGCTTGACCAGCGTGTCGATATGTTCACCGCGACGGCCCGTTCGCTGCGGAGGACACTGAAGAGCATTGCCACGCCTTGCTCGGTGAAGACATACGGCGCGTAACGGCGCCCGCCTCGACCCTCGTTTGAGATCACAAATTGTGATCTCAAAGCCTCGGTCTCGGCTTTCGTCGGCTGGAACATGAAGTCCGACGGGAAGCGCTTCGCGTTTCGTTTGACCTGCTGGACCAGAACCCTGGTCTCGACGCCGCCGCGTGATCTGACCGTCGGCGCCGACTTCCTGCTCGAGCACGCGCTCCCACTCGGGCACGTCGAGTTCGCCGATCGAGCCGGCCAGCGAGACCATCAGCTCGTCGCCGATGCCGAAGCGTTCGGCTTCGTCCCGACAAGCTCGGCATCTATCGCGTCGTCCTCCTCTGAAGGCACGCGTCGTCTATCACGACGACTACCGCGTAACCGATGAATTCTTCAGCGACCCTTAGAGCACAGCAACACTGAGCTCAGAGACCCAATACCAGTGAGAGGGCTTCGTCGACGGCTCGAAGCTCGTCGGCATCGAGGCGGCCAGCGGAACGTCCAAGCCGCTGTGGATCCACGACGGTGGTCTGCTCGACGAGGACCCGAGTTTCCTCGCTATCCAGGTCAACCGACGGCCGGAACGTGGCCGGACGGGCACTTGTCGACGTTGGCGCGACGAGGGTCGTGCTCAGGGCCATGAACTCATCAGCCTGAACGACGACCGCGTAACGGGCGCCCCGCTGCTCACGCCCGCGTGCGCCTCGCGGCGACGGCAGGCGGAATACCTCGCCGCGAACCACTGTCAGTCGAGCGATTCCGGGGCGAGGTCAGCCATCTGCTCGCGGATGGCCCGCATCTCGACCCGATCGACCTCGTCGGCCGCGAGTTGCTCGACCTCCTCGGCGATCGAGGAGCGCGCCCGGCGCCTGGCAGCAGCCTCTCGGAGAGCAGTACGAACGGCTTCGGAATCGCTCGACCCGCCACCCCGAACGACTCTCAGGGCAGCGGCTGAGCTGTCGTCCAGTCGAACGTGAAGGGATCGGCTCACGTTCATTAGCGTAGCACGCATTGTGCTACAAATATCGGGGCGCCCGGATTTGAACCGGGGACCTCACCGACCCGAACGGTGCGCGCTACCAGGCTGCGCCACGCCCCGAGAGGCGGCGATTATCCCAGACCTGCGCGGCCGCTACCTGACGGCCTCGATCGCCGCTTCGATCTGTGCCAGCGCCGGCCCGTCCTGCAGGGTGCGGGTGCCGCTGGGACCGCTGACGATCGCTGCCTGGCGGGTGCGGATACCGAGCTCGGCGCCGAGTTGGTCGTAACTCTCCAGCCGCCGCGTGATCTGACCGTCGGCGCCGACTTCCTGCTCGAGCACGCGCTCCCACTCGGGCACGTCGAGTTCGCCGATCGAGCCGGCCAGCGAGACCATCAGCTCGTCGCCGATGCCGAAGCGTTCGGCTTCGTCCTGGTTGCGGAAGAAGAGGTAGGTGTACTGCCAGCCATAGCCTTGCTCAGCCGCCGCTTCAGCACCGTAGAAGCCAAGCTCGAGCGGGTTCTGGGCAACCGAGTAGTGGCGCATCAGCAGCTTCACGTCCCCGGGGCGGGCATAGTCCTCGGCCAGTGTCGGGATCGTGCTGAGAAAGTCGCCGCGGCAGCTCGAGCACTGCATGTCGTTGAAGACCTGGATCGAGACCGGCGCGTCGGCGGAGCCGAGCCGGGCTCCGGCCTGCGGCATGCCGCTGAAAGTGCTCTGGGCGTCGCCGATCCCGGCGACCCGGACAACGTCGCGGCCCGCCGGCCGGGTGGCGATCTCGACGATCGCGTAGCCGATCGCGAAGACCGTGATGCCGAGCAGGAGGATCACCCAGATGCGGCCCCGCCGTGGCAGCGGCACGGCAACCGGCTCCGGGCTCTGGTCCTGGGTCGCGGCGGGCATCGAGGCATTATCGCGACTCACGCTCGTCGCCGACCCCGCAAGCTGCGCCAATCCGGTTGACACGTCAGCTCTCGGGGGTAGATTCTCTCTACCCGATTTCAACGATAAGGGAGGTCCGCCGTGGCCAATCACCTCACCCCGTCCGAGCTTGCCGAAGAGCTTCACATGAAGCGGCAGGAGGTGATCGGCAAGTGCATGCAGATGGGCGTTCCCATCTTCCACGGCCGTATCGATAGATCACTCTTTGAGACCTCGCTGCGCAGCATGGCCCGCCAGAGCAAGAACCGCGAGGCCCGAACCACCTAACGCTCACTACACTCCCCTCCCGGATGGAGAGGGGAACGCACTCCGCAACCCTGGCAGACCTGCTGCCGCTTTCCGCTGAGCAGTACGGCAGCGCTCCTGCCGTCAGCTTCAAGCAGGACGGCAAGTGGGTGACGCGCAGCTTCGACGAGGTATTGGAGACGGTGCGCGCCCTCTCGCTCGGCCTGATCGACCTCGGCGTCACCAAGGGCGACAAGGTCTCGATCCTCGGCAACACCCGGCCCGAGTGGACTTATTTCGACTTCGCCGCGCTCTCCGCCGGCGCCGTCGTCGTGCCGATCTACCAGACCAACTCGCCGGAGGAGTGCCAGTACGTGCTCGAGAACTCCGATGCCAAGGTGGTCGTTGTCGAGGACGACGAGCAGCTGGAGAAGATCCGTGCGGTGCGCGACCAACTGCCGCTGCTCGAGCACGTCGTGCGCATGACCGGCTCCAGCGACGACGCGATCTCGATGGAGGACCTGGCCGCCCGCGGCGCGGGGCGCGACGCCGCCGAGTGGGAGACCCGCTGGAAATCGGTCACCAAGGACGACATCTGCACCTTCATCTACACCTCGGGCACGACTGGCCCGCCCAAGGGCTGCATCATCAGCCACGGCAACTACCGGGCGATGCTCGACATGGTCAACGAGAACAGCGTCATCGAGGGCGAAGACGTCACCTACCTCTACCTGCCCCTCGCCCACTCCTTCGCCCTCCTCATCCAGCTGGGCAGCTTCGACCTCGGCGCCAACCTCGCCTACTGGGAGCGCGACCCGCTGCAGATCCTCCCCAACCTGGCCGAGCTGAAGCCGACCTACTTTCCCTCGGTGCCGCGCATCTTCGAGAAGATCTACACCGCGGCGACGAGCGGCATGGAGAAAGAGGGCGGCCTCAAAAAGGCGATCTTCAACTGGGCGATCGAGGTCGGCAAGAAGATGCGGGCGACCGAGCGTGCCGGCCGCAAGCCCGGTTTTCTGCTGCGCAAGCAGTACAAGTTCGCCGACGAGAAGGTGCTCTCCAAGATTCGCGGCCTCTTCGGCGGCAACCTGCGGCTGGCAGTCTCCGGCGCCGCCCCGATCAACCCTGAGATCCTGCGCTTCTTCGACGCCGCCGGAGTGCTCGTGCTCGAGGGCTGGGGGATGACCGAGACCTCGACCGCGGCGACGATCTCCACCCCTGAGGACTTCAAGATCGGCACGATCGGCAAACCCTTCCCCGGCTGTGAGGTGAGGATCGCCGAGGACGGCGAGATCCTCGTCAAGGGCCCCAACGTCTTCCAGGGCTACTACAAGAACGAGGAGGCGACCCGCGAGACGATCGTCGACGGCTGGCTGCACACCGGCGACATCGGCGAGATCGACGCGGACGGCTTCATCAAGATCACCGGCCGCAAGAAGGACATCATCATCACCGCCGGCGGCAAGAACATCACCCCGGCCAACCTCGAGAACGAGATCAAGCAGCACCCGCTGGTCTCCCAGTGCGTGGTCGTCGGCGACCGCAAGCCCTACCTGGTCGCCCTGGTGACGCTCGACCCCGAAGACGCGGTCACCTACGCCAAAGAGAACGGCCTACCCGAGGACCCCGAGCAGCTGGCGAAGAACCCCGACGTGCGCAAGACGATCGAAGCCCACGTTGACACGATCAACGAGAAGTTCGCCCGGGTCGAGCAAGTCAAGAAGATCGCCATCCTCCCCCACGACCTCTCGCAGGAAAGCGGCGAGCTGACCCCGACGCTGAAGGTCAAGCGCGCGGTCGTCGCCGCCAAGCACGAGCAAGAGATCGAGCAGCTCTACGCGAGCTAGGCGACTCCGCCACTTCAAGTCTCCCGACTAAAACGGCACAAACCTGAAAGGGTTCGCGCGATGGCGGCGGCGGCGCAGGAGATCCGCATCGCGATGGCCCTCAACGGCGGGGTCAGCCTCGCCGTCTGGATGGGTGGCTGCGCTGTGGAGCTCGATCGGGCGCGGCGTGCAGGCGCACCCGGCAAAGAGCCGCCGCGTATCTACGATGCGCTGTGCGCGTGCTTCGGTCGCCGCCTGGTGATCGACATCCTCAGCGGGGCCAGTGCGGGTGGCATCAACGGAGCCCTGCTCAGTGCGGCGATGGTCAGCGGTCGCAAGCTGGACGTCGAGTTCGTGCGCACCCAGTGGCTCGACCTGGGTGACCTCGGCGACCTCCTCTATCCCACCACCAAGGAGGACCCACCCTCGCTGATGAATGGCGAGCTCTTCCACAAGCGCATCCTGCAGGCCTTCGAAGGGGTGCTGGGCATCAATCCCAAAGCCCCGGGCTATGAGGCCTGCAAAACCAGCTCTCCAGTGAGGCCCCTGGCGCCCAGCCTGGACGTGACGATGACTGACGTGTTCGGCGTCGAAAAACGCTTCCCCGACTCTTGGGGTGGCGAGCTGATCGCGCGTGAGCACCGGCCGCGCTTCAAATTCCGCGAAGCCAGCCACTTCAGCGCGCCGGCGCTGGCGGCCGCGGCGCGCACCTCGGCCTCCTTCCCGGTCGCCTTCGAGCCGTGGCCAGTGAAGGGCGGCCCACAAGTGCTGGCCGGGCTTCCCGGGTCGACCTACGGCATCGACGGGGGGCTGCTCGACAACGCCCCGATCAAAGCCGCCCTCGACCTGATCCCCAGCAAGCGGGCCGACTCGCGCGTGCTGCGCTACGTCTGCTATCTGAACGGGGATCCCGTGCTGCCCAGCGAGGAGCTGAATACCGCGGCACCCGAGCTGTCTGACATCGGCGGTTACGTAATCAACCTGCCGAGGGCCGCCCCGTTCGTCGATCAGCTCTACGCGATCAAGCGCGCCGTCGAGCGTCCGCAGCTGTCCGAGAGCGTCCAGCTGCCCCTCCTGCGAATGGATCTCGAAACGCTCCTCACGGTAGCCGGCGGGCTCTTCGACGCCTACCGAAAACGGCGAACGATGGAGTCGCTGGAAGAGATGCTGGGCGATCCAAGCGAAGCCTCGGCGGCGATGGCGCTGCTCGAAGGCACCGGCGGCAGCCTCCCCTGGATCCCGCGCTCCATTGCGCGTGACTCCTCGCCGTTCGGTCCCTGGCGCTGGGGCATGCGTCCCGCCCAGCGGATCCTCCACCTGTTGCTCGACCTGCTGCGCCCAGAGATAGGACGAGCGGACGACGAGCTGCGCCCGATCCTCCGCAGGGCTCGTGACACGATCGATGCCCAGCTGGAGACGCTCGGTGACGCGCGTGAGCAGGTACTGGCCTCGCGGAACGAAAACAACCCCTCGACCTTCCGCAAGGAAGAGCCACTCGACCGGCTGGAGAAAGCGGTCGAAACCACACTCGCCGAGGCTCCAAAAGCCCTCGCGGCAGTGCAAGCCGGGGCAGCGGCCTTGCACGGCGTTGTCGTCGAGCACCGCGATGCGCTCGGCGCGAGCCCAGCGGCAGCGCTGTTCCGCGACACGGTCGGAGCCGACGACTGGTTTTCCACCTTCCTGAGGCGCGTCTTGGCAATCGAGGTGATCCGCCGCGCCTTTGCCAGTGAAGCCGAAATCGAAAGCGCTCAAGAGCTGCGCTTCGTCCAGCTCACCCCGGCGGCCCCCTCTCCGATCTTCACCACCGGCCCCTTGCGGTTGCCCAGCCCTGCCTCCGCCGACGAGAAGCTAGCCGGCGTTGGCCTCGGTCACTTCGCCGGTTTCTACCGGCGCTCCTGGCGCGCCAACGACTTCATGTGGGGACGGCTCGATGCCGCCGCGCGGATCGTCGACCTGCTGCTCGACCGGCCCGCCGACGCAATCGAAGTCGGGTCTCCGGAGATCTGGCAGAAGGAGGCGGAAAAGCGCAGCGAGTGCCTGGTCGAGGCCCTCCTGCCCGAGGGCGATGAGAAGCTCACACAGACCCGCCAGTGGCTGCTGCAGGAGGCCCTCGACGACGTGGCTACGCGGGACGGGGCCACCCCGGAGACGGCCCCCTCGACAGCCGCGCTGAAGAAACAGGTGAGGGCACGAATCGAGGCTGAGCTGATGGCCGCCGGGCCCAACGGCGAAACGACCGACATGCCCTTCACCCGGACCGTCTTCCAGCGCGCAGCACAGCTCGAGATCGTCGTCGACGAGCTGCCAGTGATCCGCCGCGAGACGACCGCCGACAGCAAGCTGGGCAGCGCCGTCGAGCCCTTTCCCAAAGACGACGGGGAGCGCGATCTGGTCGCCGAGATCAAGGCCGTCCGCGCCCTCTACGAAGACGGCGACTCGCTGCCGGGCCGGCTCACCGACGACGAGGAAGCGGTCAGCGATCTCGGCCTGCGCACGATCACCCACGCTGCCTTCGTTGCGCTCTCGGCGGTGCGGACCGCGGGAGCGCCGCTGGCAAAGCTTTTCGGGGTCGTGCGAACGCCGCTCTCGGCGGTCGCCGCAACCGTGGCGAAGAGCCCTCTCCACCGGACCACCGCAGGCTTCGGCTTCTGGGCAGCCGCCGTCTACCTGACCAGCCGCCTGGTGGCCACCGAGACCGATGCCACGCTGAGCTTCTCCTCGATCTGGTCCTGGGCAACGCTTACCGCACTGGTCGGCCTACTGGGCGTGATCGGCTTCGCCACCGTTCCCGTCCTACGGGTCTGGCGTGAGGTGCGGCCGTTGATCAACTTCCTGCTCGCCAGCGGCCTGCTCGGCTTTGCCTTCGGCTTCGTCGCGGTGTGGGCGGCGATCATCGGCTTCGACATCGAACGGATCCTCTTCGCGCCCGGAGCCGATAACCCACCGGACCTCGTCGTGCTGGCGCCCCTCGCGGCGCTCGGCGTCATCTCGGTTGCCCGGCTCCCCCTTCCCGGCTGGCTAAGCAAGCTTGCCGCCCCACTGGAAAAGGTCCGCAAGAGCCGCTTCGTTTACCTGCTACTCATCGCCAGCTTCGGACTGCTCGGCATCTGGACCGGCATCGACCTCTGGGACGCCGGGTTCGATGGGGGAGCCCACTGGCAGCTCGGCGGCGCGCTCTTCGCCATCTTCGCCGCGCCGATCGTCGTCACACTCTCTTTGACGCGTTTGAAACGGCCGCGCCGCAAGCGCCGGGGCGCTGCTGTCGCCAGTGACGCCTAGGACGCCTCGCCGGACTGACGCAGCAGGGCCGACGTCGTCTGCTCGAGCACGCGCCGCCAGGCCGAGGTCTGCTCGGGCTCTTCCTCGGCAGCCCGCTCGACCACGCGGCGTACGCGGCGCTCGGAGATCTCCAGACCGTGCCGGTCGGCGATCTCCTTGTAGCGGTCGTAGTCCTCGGCGAGCGCCGCGGTCACCGATTCGAAGCCGTGCTGGGCGATTTTCAGCCGCCGCGAGTAGTCCATGATCGGCGTGCCGAACATCAGCTCGTCATTGGGCTCGGGCTCGATCAGAATGATGTCGACCCCGGGGTAGCGCTCCTGCCACATCTCGACTGCCTGATGCAGGCGGGCGTGGGCGATAAGGCGGAAGGTCTGGTTGGCGATCGCCGGCAGGCCCATATCGGAGACGCGCCGCACGCGGGTACCGAAGACGGTCGGAATCGTCTTCTCGAAGTCGTTGACGAAGGGCACGAGCGGGTTGACGACGACGATGAACTTGGCACCCTTTTCGACCGCGACATCGACGTTCGTGGTCGAGCGGATGCCGCCGTCGACGAGCTGGCGACCCTTGAGGTCGACCGGCTTGTAGACGATCGGCAGGGCGGTCGAGCACTGGACCGCCTTGGAGATCGGCACGTCGTTCCAACCCTCCTCGCCAAAGACGATGCGCTCGCAGGTGTCGAGATCCGTAGCGGTCAGGTAAAGCTCTTTGTCGAGCAAGCGAAAGTCGTCGACCCGTTCGGCTTCGCCCAGTGCCGCCGCGACGTACTCGACCACGCCATCCCCCGAGTAAAAGCCAGTCGGCAGCGCCTCGGCGAGCCCGACGCCAACGTCGATCGCCGAGAAGTCGCCCATGCGTGCCAGGCTTCGCGCCAGCTCCAGCGTGCGCAGCGGCAACAGCGCCGCCTTCTCGACGAAGCCGAGGTAGTTCGGCTTGAGCACCTTGCCCAGGTTGAGGTCATCGAGCTCCGATGGCACGCGACGATTGATCACCTGCATCATCTCGTCGGGGGTAACGCCGTTGGCGAGCATCCCGGCGACGAAGGAGCCTGCGCTGGTGCCGACGTAGACGTCGAAGTTGTTGACCGTGCTGTTGACCGCGAGCAAGTCGAGGGCGCGCAGAGCGCCGATCTCATAGACCCCGCCGGTAAAGCCGCCGCCGCCGAGCACGAGGGCGGTCTTCGATGGGCGTTTACGGCTGCGGCGACGTCGCGGTTGCGACTCGATGTCCACAACTTTGCCCATAAACATGCATTATCCCATTAAGTGAGGCGGACCCCGGCACTCTCTGCCGCGATTTGCGCGCTACTTGCGCTCCTCTTGGCCTTCGGCACGGCCTCGGCAGGGGCCGAGTCCCCCTGCGCGACGATGCGAGCGCGCCTCCTGCAGGGCGGCGGCGGGACTAGCGGCCTGCTCGTCGTCGACGGTGAGACTGGCAAGACCCTCTGCGCGCGAGCGCCCAACCGGCGACGACCGCTGGCCTCGAACATGAAGCTCTTTACGACGGCGACGGCGCTCGCTCGGCTCGGACCGCAGGAGCGCATCGAGACGACGCTGGTTACCGACGGCACGCTCGATTGGGGGGGCACACTGCACGGCAGCCTCTACCTGGTCGGTGCCGGTGACCCCGCCCTCGGCACGCCCGCCTTTTACGAGCGCTTCCTCGGCTTGGGAACCAACGTCTTCCTGCTCAAGAGTCAGCTTCGCGAACTTGGCATCCGCCGGGTGACGGGACGCCTCTACGCCGACGACACGATCTTCGACCGCTTGCGCGGGGTAGCCGACTCGGGCTACGCGACCAGCTCCTATATCGGACCGCTCTCCGGCCTCGCCTTCAACGCCGGCTACAGCAGCGTCAGCGCTCGCAGCTTCGCCACCGATCCCGCCCAGAGGGCAGCTGCGACCCTGGCCCGAGCGCTGCGCAGCGCTGGCATCGAGATCGCAGCTCGGGTTGCGCTGGGCAAGGCGCCGACCTCGAGCCGCGTGCTCGCCAGGGTCGAATCGCCGGCCATGACCCAGCTCGTCAACCTCACCAACGTCTACTCGCACAACTTCTTCGCCGAGATGCTGATCAAGCTGCTCGGCGCGCGCCTCGGCGGCGCGGGAACGACGGCTGCCGGAGCCGGGGTTGTGGAGCGCTTCGCCCGTGCACACGGCTCCGGCTTGCGGGCCGTCGACGGCTCCGGGCTGACCCGTGGCAACCGTGCCTCACCGGCGCAGATCGTTGCCCTGCTGGAGGCGATGCGCGAGGAGCCAGTGGGCGAGGAGTTCATCCAGGACCTGGCGCTCACCGGGCGCGAGGGAACCGTCGCCACGCGCATGCGCGGCAGCGCCGCTTACGGCCGCTGCCGCACCAAGACCGGCACCCTGACCGGCGTCAGCAACCTCTCCGGCTACTGCTTCAACCGCAGCGGCCGCGTGATCCTCTTCTCGATCCTGATGGCGAGCGTCGGCAACCTCAGCCTCGCCCACCTCGAACAGGACCGCATCGCCGGCGAAATCGCCGGCTACTGAGCGCGTTCTCGATTGCGGCGTCTCGCGCGCTCATCGAGAAAGTGAAAGACCCCGAACACGGCGAAGAAGCCAATCATCGCCGTTGCCTGCATGGCGGCTTCACTCGTCTCATGGAAAAGGATCCCGCCCGTCAGCATGATCGCAGCCCCGATCGCAAGGCTAATACCAGCATGCCAGCGACTGCCGCTCACAGGCAATTTCCTTGATGCAGACAATTCATTTCAGAAAACATAGCGTACGAGCGTGTCGACACCTAGCGCCATGGCACCCGATACACCGCCCAGACAGCCATCTATCGGTGCTCGCTCTCCGATCTGCTGCCGGGACCATCCCATGGGCCAATCCAATTGCCCCCATCACGACACTGCCAATCACGACACCTGCACCCATTGCGGTTGCCCCCGTCTCGAACACCGTGGTCAGCGGACCAATCTGCGCGAAAGCCATTACGGCCCCACCCGGCCTGTCGCTGCTCCACGTGTGGCGCGTTGAAAGTGCCGCAAGGGGAACGACTTAGAGTCGGTCCCGCAGGGCCGGCACCTAGAATCGGTCGCCATGCGCGTGCTGCTGACCAACGACGATGGAATCACAGCTCCCGGGCTGCAGGCGGCGCGGCGGGCTTTGCGCGAGATAGAGGGTGTGGAGGTCGACGTGATCGCGCCGGATTCCAACCGCAGCGCAACCGCGCGCAGCATCACGACCCGCTCACCGCTGACCGTCGAGGAAGTCGAGTTCGGCGACGGCGAAGTGGGTTATGCCACCGATGGCACCCCAGTCGACTGCGTGCGCTTCGCCGAGCTGGGCCTCGTCGGCCACCGCCCGGACCTGATCTTCTCCGGCATCAACCACGGCGCCAACCTGGGCGACGACATCACCTACTCGGGCACCGTCGCCGCGGCCCTCGAGGGGATCGTGCTGGGCATCCCGGCCGTCGCCTTCTCCCAGCAGTCCTCGGGCGGCGGCATGGGCTACGTCAGCGGCCGCTTCGAGTTCGGCCCCGCCGCAGCCTTCGCCGCCGAGCTGGTGCGGCACTTGCTCGCAGGGTCGGTGCCGGAGGCGACGCTGATCAACGTCAACTGCCCCGCCGGAGAGCCCCAGGGGGTCGAGGTGACGAAGCTCGGCAAACGCATCTACAACGATGAGCTCAAGCTGATCGGCGAGGAGGGCGACCGCAAGCACTACGAGATCTACGGCTGGAAGCCGGGCTACGAGGAGATCGAGGGAACCGATCTCAACGCCGTAGCGCAAAAGCGCATCGCGGTCACCCCGATCCACTTCGATCTAACCGATCACGGCGGGCTCGAGCACCTGCGCGGCTGGGACTTCGCGCAAATGCTGGCAGCGAGCTCCCCCACCTCGGTGTGAGCGAGTCCGGGGCTGCACAGCAGGCGGCAGAGCTGCGCAAAGAGCTGGCGGAGCACAACCGCCGCTATTACGTGCTCGACGACCCGCTGATCGGTGACGACGAGTACGACGCGCTGCTCGATGAGCTACGCGCGGTCGAGGCCGAGCATCCCGAGCTGCGCACGCCTGACTCGCCCACCCAGCGTGTCGGCGCACCACCGCTCGACCGCTTCGAGCGAGTCGAGCACGCGGAGCAGATGCTCTCCCTGGCCAACGCCCGCAACGAGGAGGAGCTGCGCGCCTGGGAGACCCGCATCGGCAACCACCTCAAGCGCCTCGACATCAGCGCCGCCGAGTTCAGCTACACGAGCGAGCCGAAGATCGACGGCCTGGCGATCACCCTCACCTACGTGGACGGCGTGCTGGTCTGCGGGGCCACCCGCGGCGACGGGCGCATCGGCGAGGACGTGACCCGCAACCTGCGTACGATCGGGGCGGTCCCCCTGAGCATCGAGAATGCCCCGCGAGCGATCGAAGTGCGCGGCGAGGTCTACCTGCCGATCGCCGACTTCAAGGCGCTCAACGAGCGTCGCGCCGAAGCCGGGGAACCCACTTTCGCCAACCCGCGCAACTCGGCCGCCGGCTCAATCCGCCAACTCGATCCCGCCCTCGCCGCCGAACGCCCCCTCTCGGTCTGGATCTACGGCATCGGCGCCGTCGATGGCCTCGATCTCGCCACCCACAGCGAGGAGATCGAGTGGCTCGAGGCCCGCGGCTTCAAGGTCAACCCCGACATCGCCCACCACTCCGGCATCGATTCGGTGGTCAAGCGCTGCCACTGGTGGGAGGAGCGCCGCGATGAGCTCGACTACGAGATCGACGGAGTCGTCGTCAAGGTCGACGAGCGGGCGCTATGGCGGGAGCTGGGCGTGGTCGGGCGCGAGCCGCGCTGGGCGATCGCCTGGAAGTTCGCACCGACGACGGCGACGACCAAGCTGCTCGACGTGGTCTGGAACGTGGGGCGCACCGGCCACCTTGTGCCTTTCGCCATGCTCGAGCCGGTGCACGTCGGTGGGGTCACCGTCTCAACCGCCACCCTGCACAACGAGGAGGACCTAGCCCGCAAGGACGTGCGCATCGGCGACGAGGTAGTGGTGATGAGAGCCGGCGACGTCATCCCCCAGGTCGTGGCGCCCCTCGTGCAGCGGCGGCGAAAGGGCACCCGGCGGGTGAAGCCGCCGAAGAAATGCCCGGCCTGCGGCACACCGGTCGAGAAGGCCGAGGATGCGGTCTTCTCGATCTGCCCTAACCGGGCCGGGTGCCCCGGGCAGTCCTTCCAGCACGTCAAGCACTTCGTCAGCAAGGGCGCGATGGACATCGACGGGCTCGGTGAAAAGCAGGCAATGCGCTTCCTGCAGGAAGGCCTGATCGCCGACGTCGCCGATATCTATGAGCTGAACGAGGAGAAGCTAGCCGGGCTGGAGGGGTTCGGAGAGGTATCCGCCCGCAACCTGGTCGCGGCGATCGATGCCTCGCGCGAGCGGCCCTTCAACCGCGTGCTCTACGCCCTCGGCCTGCCCGGCGTCGGCTACGTGACCGCCGAGGCGCTGGCCGACCATTTCGGCTCGATCGACGCCCTGCACACCGCCGACCCCGAGCGAATTGAGGAAGTCGAGGGCGTGGGCCCAATCATGGCCGTGCAAATCGCCGAGTCACTGGCTGACGAGCGCACCTGGGAGCTGATCGGCAAGCTGCGCGAGAAGGGCCTGCGCCTCGAGCAGGACGCCTCGGAAAGGCGCACCACGGGCGGGCCGCTGGAAGACAAGACGCTGGTCCTGACCGGCACGCTTCCCACGCTCACCCGCGAGGAGGCGGGTGCCCTGATCAAGGCCGCTGGGGGCAAGGTGGTCAACTCGGTCTCGAAAAAAACCGACTACCTGGTCGCTGGCGACAACCCAGGTTCGAAGCTGGGAAAAGCCGAGAAATACGAGACCGAGATCCTCGACGAAGCGGGTCTGCTCAAACTGCTCGGCAAGTGACCGCAGTCCGCCTCGACATCGAATATGACGGGGCGGGGTTTCGGGGGTGGGCGAAGCAGCCTGGGCTGCGGACCGTGCAGGGGGAGCTGGAGGCGGCGCTGGCGACGGTGCTGCGCGAGCCCGTGGAGCTGACGGTCGCGGGGCGCACCGACACGGGGGTGCATGCTCTTGGACAGGTGGCGAGCTTCACGGCCGCCACAGAGGTGCCCAGGGATCTGGCCCGCCGTCTGAACGGTGTTGGCCCCAACGACATCGCCGTCATAGCGGCCAATTCTGTCGAGGACGGCTTCGACGCCCGCCGCGACGCCACCTCGCGCACTTACGTCTATCGAGTCCTCGTCCGCAACCCCCCAAGCCCGTTCGAGCAGGGCCGCGCGCTCTGGTGGCCCCACCGCTTGGATCTAGACGCCCTGAAGGCGTGCGCCGCGGCCCTGCAAGGGACGCACGACTTCACCGCCTTCACCCCCACCCAGACCGACCACGTCCGCTTCGACCGCAACATCCTCTCCACGTCCTGGGCGAGCAACAGCGACCTGGTCGAGTTCCGCATCACCGCCGACGCCTTCATGCGCAACATGGTCCGCGTCCTCGTCGGCACCCAACTCGAAGTAGCCAGCAACCGCCGATCCCTGGAAAGCTTCAAGCAACTCCTACATGGAGCCCCCCGCTCTGAGGCAGGCGACACCGCCCCACCCCACGGCCTCTACCTCGAGTCCGTCAGCTACACGTAGCCGACATTGACCCCACTCTGGGGTGGTCAATGTCGGAAGCGCGCTAAGGGGCGTGGGGGCGGGTGCCTCCCGGGCTGGCGGATACTCAAATTGCCGGTCTAATTTAGACCGGCAATTGTCAGAACGGGAGGCACCCGCCCCCACGCCCCTCACACCAGCTCGAGGTAAACCATCTCCGTGGAGTCAGACTTCCGCGGTCCAAGCTTGACGATCCGCGTGTACCCACCAGGTCGCTCCACGTAGCGCGGCGCGACCTCCTCGAACAGCTTGTGCACGATGAACTTGTCGTTGTGCAGGGTCGCCAGCGCCTGGCGCCTGGCGTGCAGGTCACCGCGCTTGGCAAGCGTGATCAGCTGCTCGACCTCGGGCTTGACCGCCTTGGCCTTCGCCTGGCTGGTCTTGATCCGTTCGTGGTCAATCAGCTGCTTGCAGAGGTTGGAGAGCAAGGACTCGCGATGCGCCGCGTCGCGGCTCAGCTTGTTGCGCTTCTTGCGGTGGCGCATCGCCGGCTCAGCTCCTCAGTCTCCCTGTAGATCGAGGCCGCGACCGTGCAGCGTCTCGATCACTTCCTCGATCGACTTCTGACCAAAGTTGGGGATCGCATTGAGCTCGGAGCGCGTCTTGCGCACCAAGTCGCCGACCGTCTGCACCCCCGCCCGCTTGAGGCAGTTGTAGGAGCGCACACCCAGCTCGAGCTCCTCGATGAGGATCTCGTCGAGGCCGTTGCTACTGGGCCCGCCATCGACTCCACCCGGCCCCGGCAGCACATCGGTGTGAGCGGCGACCGGCTCACGCGCGGTCAGCTCCTCGACGCGGTCGGCGTCGGTGAAAATTGCCAGGCTCTTGATGAGGATCTCCGAGGCCTCGCGCAGTGCCGCACCCGGCTCGATCGAGCCGTCTGTCTCGAGCTCCAACGTCAGCTTGTCGAAGTCGGTGCGCTGCCCAACACGCGCCGTGGCCACCGAGTAGGAGGCGCGACGGATCGGCGAGAAGATCGAGTCGATCGGGATAACGCCGATCGGCTGGTCATCGGACTTGTTCTCCTCGGCCGGCGAGTAGCCGCGACCGCGGCCGATCGTCAGGTAGATCTCCAGCTTGGTTTTCTTCTCCAGCGTGGCGATCGGCGCGTCGGGGTTGAGGATCTCGACGCCCGAAGGCAGGTCAATGTCCTTGGCCTTGATCTCACCAGGGCCAGTGGCTACCAGCGGCGCCTCGACCTCGTCGGCGTCGGTGTGCATGCGGACGACGAGGTCCTTGAGGTTGAGGACGATGTCGGTGACGTCCTCCTTAACGCCTGACACGGTCGAGAACTCGTGCGCGACGCCCTCGATGCGGACGCTGGTTACCGCGGCGCCGCCCAAAGAGGAGAGCAGGACGCGGCGCAGGCTGTTGCCGAAGGTGTAGCCGAAGCCCTTGTCGAGGGGCTCAATGGTGAAGGTGCCGCGGCGATCGTCAACCTTCTCTGAAGTGATGCGGGGGACCTGAAAGTCAGTGGTCATGTGTTCCTTGCGTATTGCGTGTTCAGAAACTGGATTCCGGTTACTTGGAGTACAGCTCGACGATCAGCTGCTCCTGCACCGGCGCCGAGATCTCTGCGCGCTCGGGGTAGCGCAGAACCTTGGCAGTGAGCGAATCGTGATCTGCCTGCAGCCAGGCCGGCACGGCCGAGACCAGCTCGGTCGCCCGACGAATCGTGTCGGTGGCCGCCGAGCTTGACTTGATCGAGATCACGTCTTCAGGACGTACTTGGTAGGAGGGAATGTCGACCCGCCGGCCATTGATCAACCAGTGGCCGTGGCGAATCAGCTGACGCGCCTGGCGCCGCGAGGCGGCGAAGCCGAGGCGGACCAGGACGTTGTCGAAGCGGGACTCAAGCAGGCGCAGCAAGTTCTCGCCGGTCACTCCGTCCTGGCGCGAAGCCTTGTCGTAGTAAGCGCGGAACTGTTTCTCCAGCACCTGGTAGTAGCGCCGCGTCTTCTGCTTCTCGCGCAGCTGCACGCGGTACTCGGACTGGCGCATACGGCCGCGGCCGTGCTCTCCCGGCGGGTAGGAGCGGCGCTCGACGCCGCACTTGTCGGTGAAGCAGCGCTCGCCCTTGAGGAAGAGCTTTTGCCCCTCGCGACGGCACTGCTTGCACTGCGGCGCAGTATCGCGAGCCATCTAGACGCGCCTCCGCTTCTTTGGACGGCAGCCGTTGTGGGCCTGGGGCGAAACGTCCTTGACCGTGGTCACGTCGAGGCCGGCGGCCTGCAGCGAGCGGATTGCCGTCTCGCGACCGGAGCCGGCGCCCTTGGCGAAGACCTCGACCTTCTCCAGGCCGTGTTCCATGCCTTTCTTGGCGGCGGCGTCAGCCGTCACCTGCGCGGCGAAGGGGGTTGACTTGCGCGAGCCTTTGAAGCCCGCCGAGCCGGCCGACTCCCAGGCGATCACGTTGCCCTCAGTGTCGGTCAGCGTGACGATCGTGTTGTTGAAGGAAGTCTTGATGTGCGCCTGGCCATAGGTGACGTTCTTCTTGACACGGCGCCGAGAGCGCCCTTTGGTGGGTTTTTTTGCTGCTGCCATTTGCTCCCCTACCTAGGCGTCGGCGCTTTCTTCTTGCCGGCGACGCTCATCCGGCGCGGGCCCTTGCGACCGCGCGCGTTGGTCTTGGTCCGCTGGCCGCGAACCGGCAGGCCGCGTCGGTGGCGCAGACCGCGGTAGGAGCCGATCTCCATCAGGCGTTTGACGTCCTGCGAGCGCTCGCGACGCAGATCGCCCTCGACCTCGCGCTGCTCGACCGCATCGCGCAGGCGAATCACCTCGTCCTCGGTGAGGTCCTTGACCAGCGTGTTGGGATCGACTTTGGCCTCCTCGAGGATCTTCTGGGCGGTCGAGCGACCGATGCCGAAGATGTAGGTGAGGCCGATTTCGGCGCGCTTGCCGACCGGAAGGTTTACTCCTGCGATACGTGCCATCTCGCCGCTGCCCTAGCCCTGACGCTGCTTGTGTCGGGGGTTCTGACAGATCACCAAGACCGCGCCGTTGCGGCGGATGATCTTGCACTTTTCGCACATCGGCTTTACGGAAGCTCGAACCTTCATTGCTCCGGTCTCGTATCGAAAACAGGACTCCTGCACGCCCCAGGAGTTGGACGGCAGGCAACCACCGGCCCTGTGGGCCGACCGGGAAAGATAGCAGGGGCCAGGCGTCAGCGACGCCGCGCAGGTGGCGATGCTACTCCTGCTCGTGCCAGGGGGTGAGGATGCGGGGGCCTTCAGCGGTAACGGCGACAGTGAACTCGAAGTGAGCTGCAAGCGAGCCGTCCTCGGAATAGACGGACCAGCCGTCGTCCCCCATGCGCACCAGCGGGCCACCAGCGTTGACCATCGGCTCGATCGCCAGCACCGTGCCCTGCTCGAGCAGTGGGCCCTTGCCGGGGGTGCCAAAGTTGGGCACCTGCGGCTCCTCGTGCATTTCGCGGCCGATGCCGTGGCCAACCAGGGTGCGGATGATCGAGAGCCCCTCGATCTCGACCGCGCGCTGGATCGCCGCCGAAACGTCACCCAGCCGGTTGCCGGGCTGCATCTGCTCGATGCCGGCGAAGAGCGCCGCCTTGGTCACGTCAAGCAACTTGCGGGCTTCGGGCTCAATCGGACCGATCGGCACCGTTATCGCCGCGTCAGCGACCCAGCCATCCTTGATCACGCCGACGTCGATCGAGAGCACGTCGCCGCGCTTGCACTCATAAGCGTTCGGGATGCCGTGCACGACCATCGAGTTGGGCGAGGCGCAAATCGAGGCGGGGAAGCCACGGTAGCCCTTGAACGCCGGCTCGGCTCCCTGCGAGCGGATCAGCTTCTCGGCAGCCTCGTCGAGCTCCTTGGTGGTCACCCCGGGCCGGGCCTTGGCGGCAAGCATCTGCAGGCAGCGAACGAGGATCTCGCCGGCGGCCGCCATCTTGTCGACCTGCTCGGGGGTCTTGGTGACGATCATCCTGTACACAAGGGTGCGCTAGATCGCCTCGTCGGCCTCGAGCCGCAAGGTCGCCAGCGTGCGGCTGATCTCCTCGGCGACAGCCTCCGGCGCTTTGCTGCCCTCGATCTGGCGCAAAAGGCTCTGGTGATCGTAGAACTCGATCAGCGGCGCCGTCTTTTCGTGGTACTGCTCGAGCCGGTGGCGGATCACCTCCGGTTTGTCGTCGTCGCGCACGATCAACTCCGAGCCATCGAGGTCACAGACGCCCTCCTGCTGGGGTGGGTTGAACTCAATGTGGAAGACGTGGCCGTTCTCAAGACAGGTGCGGCGCCCGCCGAGACGGCGCACCACCTCCTCGTCGGAAACATCGATGAGCAGCACGGCGGTCAGCTCGCGGCCCAGCTCAGAGAGCTTCGCCGCCAACGCTTCAGCCTGCGGCTCGGTGCGTGGAAAGCCATCGAGGATGAAGCCGTCTGCGGCCTCGGGGGAATCGATGCGCTCGCCGATCATGCTGACGATCAGCTCGTCAGGAACCAGGTCGCCGCGGTCCATGTACTCCTTCGCCGAGCGGCCGAGCTCGGTCCCCTCGCGCACCGCCGCGCGGAGGATGTCCCCGGTCGCCCAGTAGGGCAGCTCGAGGTCCTCCTGTAGGCGCTCACCCTGAGTTCCCTTGCCCGACCCGGGCGGGCCGAGCAACACTAGGTTCAGCTCCGCCATCGGCCGCCTATTTGAGGAAGCCCTCGTAGTTGCGCATCATCAACTGCGCCTCGAGCTGCTTCACGGTTTCCAGAGCGACACCGACGACGATCAGGATCGAGGTGCCGCCAAAGGCGAAGTTGGCCGAGGTCTGGCTGAGCAGGATCGTCGGCAGCGCTGCCACGGCGCCCAGGTAGAGGGCGCCGGGGAAAGTGAGACGCGAGAGGATGCGATCGAGGTACTCGGCGGTAGGTCGCCCGGGACGCACGCCCGGGATGAAGCCGCCGTACTTCTTCAGGTTGTCGGCCTGGTCAACCGGGTTGAAGGTGACCGCCGTGTAGAAGTAGGTGAAGACGATGATGAAGAAGACCTCGCCGGCGATGTAAGCCCAGCCTTCGGGGCTGAAGAAGGCGGCGAAGTCGAGCGCGGCGGGCGTATTGAGCAGCTGGCCGATGGTCGGCGGGAAGGCCATGATCGAGGCGGCGAAGATGACCGGGATGACGCCCGCCATGTTGACGCGCAGCGGCAGGTAGGTCGAGCCGCCCGAGGTCATTTTGCGCCCCACGACCCGTTTCGCGTACTGCACGGGGATGCGCCGCTGGCCCTCCTGGACGAAGACGATCGCGACGATCACGGCGAGCGCGACGAAGGGCATCATCACGACGAAGACCTGATCGGGATTGGTCCACCAGGCGGTCAGGCCCTGGGGAAGTTCGGAGACGATCGAGGCGAAGATCATCAGCGAGATGCCGTTGCCGATGCCGCGCTGGGTGATCAGCTCGCCGAACCACATGAGCAGCGTGCAGCCCGCCGTCAGCGAGATGACGATGAACAGCACCTTGGTGCCGCCCAGCGTGCCGATCACGTTGTTGCCTGCCTGCTGGCCGAAGGAGCGGAAGAGGAAGACGTAGCCGAAGGACTGGGCGAAAGCCAGACCGACGGTCAGGTAGCGCGTGTACTGGGTGATCTTCTGCTGCCCAACCTCGCCTTCTTTCTGCAGCTTCTCCAGCGAAGGCAGGACCACGGTGAGCAGCTGCAGGATGATCGAGGCCGTGATGTAGGGCATGATCCCCAGGGCGAAGAGCGAGAGACGCGAGAGGCTGCCACCGGAGAAGGTGTTGAGCAGGTTGAGGATGCCGCCGCCGGAGAAGTTGCTCTCCAGTTCGTTGATCGCGTCGATGTCGACGCCCGGCGCGGGGATGTAGGCGCCCAGCCGGTAGAGCAGCAGCATCGCCGCCGTGAAGGCGAGCTTCTTGCGAATGTCGGCGACGCTGAAAGCGTTCGCAATAGTCCGGAGCATTAGGGCTCCAGAGTGTGGCAGGAACCGCCCGCCGCTTCTATCTGCTCCTTGGCCGCGGCGCTGAAAGCGTGAGCGTGCACGGACAGCTGCTTGGAGATCTCCCCGCGGGCGAGGATCTTCACCGGATCCGAGCGCTTGGCGAGGCCCTTCTCCTTGAGCGCCTCCGGGGTCACCTCGGCGTTGGCATCGAAACGCTCCTCCAGGTCGGCGAGGTTAACCGGCTGAGTCTTGGTGCGGAAGTTCTCGAAGGGCATCGACTTCTTCATGTGCGGTCCGCGCAGCTTTCGCATGCGCATGTGGATCGGGTTCTGCCCGCCCTCGTAGTTGGCCTTGCGCTTGGAGCCCGAGCGCGAGCCAGCTCCCTTGTGCCCGCGCCCCGAGGTCTTACCCAGCCCGGAGCCCTCACCACGGCCAAGCCGCTTGCGCGCCTTGCGCGAGCTCGGCTTGGGCCGCAGATTGTGCAGCCCGATCTCCTCAGACCGCGGCGTCTCAGCCATCATTGACCTCTACCAGGTGAGAGACGACGCGAAGCTGACCCTGCAACTGAGGACTGTCCTTGCGCTCTACAGCCTTGCCGATGCCGCTCAGCCCAAGCGCCTTCAAGGTCGCTTTCTGATTGGGATTGCTCCCATTGGTAGAGCGCACCTGCTTGATCTTCACGACGACTCCTCAGCTTTCTCCTCAGCCGCTGGAGCGTCAGCCTCAGCGGCCGGAGCCTCGGCGTCAGCCGCCTCCGCCTCTCCGGCGGGTGGCGCTGTAGGGGGGACCTCCCCCGAGGAAGCTTTAGCTACCGCAGGGGGAGGTGGGTCCCCTGCAGCGACAGGACCCGCCGGCTCAGCGGTCGGAGCCTCAACCGAAGCAACTGCCCCATTGGACTTCTCAACTCCCAAGACCTGAGCAACGGTCAAACCACGAAGCTCTGCGACCTCCTCGGGTCGCCTAAGTCGGATCAGCCCGTCCATCGTCGCCTTGACGAGGTTGATTGGGTTCTGCGTGCCGATGCTCTTGGTGAGCACGTCCTTGACGCCACCGAGCTCAAGCACCGCGCGCACGCCACCACCGGCGATCACGCCGGTACCGGGGCTGGCCGGCCGCAGGACCACGTGGCCCGCGCCGAAGCGCCCGATGATCTTGTGGGTGATCGTCTGGCCGTATTTGGGAATACGGATCAAGTCCTTGCGGGCGTTCTCGACACCCTTCTGGATCGCCAGCGGTACCTCGCGCGCCTTGCCGTAACCGATCCCGACCACGCCGTCTTCGTCGCCGACGGCGACCAGGGCGGTGAAGGAGAAGCGCCGGCCGCCCTTGACCACCTTGGCGACGCGGTTAATCTCGATCACGCGCTCCTGCAGGTCGAGCCCACGCGGGCTCACCGTCTCGACGTTGGTTGTGTCCATTCCCTTCATGAGCAGCGGTCCAAGGTAGCGAACGAGCGCTAGAAGACCAGTCCCCCCTCTCGCGCTCCGTCGGCCAATGCCTTGACCCGGCCGTGGTACTGGTAGCCACCGCGGTCAAAGACGCAGGTCTCGACGCCAGCCGCCTTGGCCCGCTCGGCCAAGAGCTCGCCAGCTCGTTTGGCCTGCGCCGAAGCGGAGAGCTTGCGCAGCTCCGGCTCAATCCAGTTGACGGCAGCGACGGTGTGGCCTTTGTTGTCGTCGATCAACTGGGCGAAAACTCCGCGATTAGAACGGTAGACGGAGAGGCGCGGCCGCTCAGCCGTGCCCGTGACGCGGGCGCGCACGCGACGGCGACGGCGCAGGCGCGCCTGGCGCTTGGTGACGACCGTCATGCGCGCTTGCCCACCTTGCGCGCGACGTGCTCGTCGCGGTAGCGAATTCCCTTGCCCTTGTAGGGCTCCGGCGGGCGGCGCTTGCGGATGTCGGCGGCAACTTGGCCGACGAGCTGCTTGTCGATGCCACGCACGATGATCTCGGTCGGCTGTGGCACCTCAAACTCAATGCCCTCGGGGGCCTCGATCGACACCGGGTGCGAGTAGCCCAGGGCCAGCTCCAGGTTCTTGCCCTTTAGCTGGGCACGGTAGCCGACACCCTGGATTTCAAGGCGCTTCTCGAAGCCCTCGGTGACGCCCTCGACCATGTTGGCGATCAGGCTGCGAGTGAGCCCGTGCAGGGCACGGTGCTCGCCGCGGTCCGTCGGTCGCTCAATCGTCACCACGCCGTCGGACTGCTCGACCTTCATGTCGGAGGAGAGCGTTTGGGCGAGCTCGCCCTTTGGCCCCTTCACCGATACGCGGCCAGGGGCAACCTCAACCGAGACAGCCTCGGGCACGGGAATGGGCTTTCTTCCGATGCGGCTCATTGGACTTACCAGACGTAAGCGACAACCTCGCCGCCGACCCCTTTCGACTTGGCTTCGTGGCCGGTCATCACGCCAACCGAGGTGCTGACGATCGCCGTGCCAGTACCACCGTGAACGCGCGGCACCTGCTTGTGATCGACGTAGCGACGGCGACCGGGGCGCGAGACGCGCTCCAGGCCGGTGATCACCGGCCGGCGGTCCTCGGTGTACTTAAGGCGGATCTTGATCGCCTCGCCGACGGTCGCGGACTGCTTGGCGAAGTCGAGGATGTAGCCCTGCTCCTTGAGGATCCGCGACATCTCCAGCTTCAGCCGCGAGGCGGGGATCTCCACCTCGTCGTGGCCGGAGCCGAGCGCGTTGCGGATCCGCGTCAGGTAGTCGGCTATTGGGTCGGTCAGCATCTTCTCGTCGTTCTCTCGGTCGTCTCTACCAGCTGGACTTGGTCATGCCGGGGATGTGGCCCTCGTGCGCCGCCTCCCGCAAACAGATCCGGCAGAGGCCGAACTTGCGGTAGTAGGCGCGCGGCCGGCCACAGCGGCGGCAGCGGTTGTATGCGCGGGACTTGAACTTGGCCTTGCGGCC
This sequence comes from uncultured Solirubrobacterales bacterium, assembly GCA_963715455.1. Lineage (GTDB taxonomy): Bacteria > Actinomycetota > Thermoleophilia > Solirubrobacterales > 70-9 > VRUE01. The sequence goes on from OY970245.1 coordinate 2,640,733, forward strand.
CTGCTTTACCTTCAGCGAAGTCTTAGCCATTCTCCTGATTCTCCTCATCAGCCGAGTTCTCGGCATCGTCCTCGCCCTCGGCAGCAGGCTCTCCGTCCTCGCCCTCGGCCTCCTCGGTCGCGGGCTTTTCATAGGCCTCTGGGTTCTCTTCCTTGAGCTGCTCGAGCGCGGCCTGCTCGGCGTCGGCGCGCAGGCGCGCCTCCTCCTTGCGCTTCTCCTCCTCGGCGGCTTCCTGGACCTCGACGTCGGCGTCAGGCTTGCCGGGCCGACCCTCTTTGGCGAAAGGCATGCCCAGGCCGAGCAGCAACTCGAAGGCCTCCTCGTCGGTGGCGGCGCTGGTCGTGATCGTCACGTCGAGGCCACGTACCTCATCGATCGAGTCGTAGTCGATTTCGGGGAAGATCAGCTGCTCGCGGACGCCCATCGAGTAATTGCCCCGCCCGTCGAAGGAACGCGGGTTGAGGCCGCGGAAGTCGCGGATACGCGGCACGGCGATCGAGCAGAGCCGGTCGAGGAACTCCCACATACGGGCCCGGCGCAGGGTCACTGAGATGCCCACCGGCATGCCCTCGCGCACCTTGAAGGAGGCGATCGACTTGCGGGCGCGGCGCACACTGGGCTGCTGGCCGGCGATCGTCGCCAGCTGCTCCTGCGCTGCTTCCATCATCTTGGCGTTCTGCTTGGCCTCGCCGAGCCCCATGTTGAGGGTGATCTTCTGCAGGCGCGGCGCCTGCATCGGCGTCAAGTAACCGAACTTCTCGATCAGCGCCGGCTGGACCTCCTGCTCGTAGCGCTCGCGCAGGCGCGGCGGCGGCGCGGCCTGGGACTGCACTGTGGCGGTCGCCTCCATCAGACAGCCGCCCCCGTGCGCTTCGAGAAACGCTCGCGCTTGCCGCCTTTGTCGCGGCGCACGCCGACCCGCGTCGGCTTGTTGTCTTTGGGATCGAGCAGCATCACGTTGGAGACGTGAATCGGCCCCTCCTTCTCGACGATGCCACCCGCCTGGGGGTTTTTGAGATCGGTCTGCGAGCGCGGCCGTTCGTGCCGCTTGATCATGTTGAGGTTCTCCACGTAGACGCGGTTGCGCTGCGGCTCGGTGCGCGTCACCCGACCGGTCTTGCCAGCGTCCTTGCCGCCGATCACCATCACCTGGTCGTCTTTGCGGATGCGCATGCCCTTGGCCATCAGAGAACCTCTGGTGCCAGGGAGACGATTTTCATGAAGTTGCGATCGCGCAGCTCGCGGGCCACGGGGCCGAAGATGCGGGTGCCGCGCGGGTTGTTGCTCGCCGGATCGATCAGCACGGCGGCGTTTTCGTCGAAGGCGATGTAAGTGCCATCGGGGCGGCCGAGCTGCTTCTTGGTGCGCACGACGACGGCCTGCACGACCTCGCCCTTGCGCACGCCGCCCTGCGGGCTCGCCTGTTTGACAGTCGCCGTGATCACGTCACCAACGCCGGCGTAGCGGCGGTGCGATCCGCCCTTGACGCGGATGCAGAGGATCTCGCGAGCACCGGAGTTATCGGCGACTTTGAGTCTCGACTCCTGCTGGATCACTTGGCTCGCTCCAGGACCTCGACCAGGCGCCAGCGCTTCGTCTTGGAGAGCGGCCGGGTCTCGACGATCCTCACGGTGTCGCCCTCGCCGGCCTCGTTGCGCTCGTCGTGAGCGTGCAGCGTCCGCGAGCGGCGCACGACCTTCTCGTAAGTCGGGTGGCGGCGGGCAATGTCGATCCGCACGGTGATCGATTTCTCGCCTTTATTCGAGACGACGACGCCCTGGCGCATCTTGGCGGCCACGGCGTCCTTCTCGGCGGAAGGAGTCCCGGTCCCAGCAGTCTTTCCGACCTTGGCAGCGGCCCGTTCCTTGCGCCGCGACGCAGCCTTGAGCTTGCGCTCCTGGGCCCGCTTCGCAATCCGCTCCTCAGGACTGAGCGCCTCTCCAGCCTTGTGCGGCCGCCGCGAACGCTCCAGCCTGCGCCGCTCCTTCCAAGGAAGATCGTCCTCCGGATTAGGCTCAGCCGCCTCCTCCGCCGCAGGCGCCTTCTCGGCAGCAGGCTCCGCCTCAGCCGCAGCGGACTCCCCCTGCTCAGCCTCAGATCCGTCGGAAGACTCAGCCTCAGGCGCCTCGTCCTTGGACTCATCCGCCTCTTCCGCGGGTGGCGTCGAGGATGGGGAGTCGCCCGCAGCTTGCGAGGACGACTCGCCGTCCTCGGCGACAGGACCCGCGGACGAATCCGCCGCGTCCTGCTCCGGAGTCTCCTCGGTGCTCTCGTCTTTTTTCGTCTCGTCGTCCGTCATCTCTTCAGCTCTCTCTCAACATCGATCCCGCGCTCCTTGGCCACCGTCAGCAGCCTGGCGATGTCGCGCCGGGCAGCAGTCACCCGCGCCGTGTTCTCCAGCTCGCCGGTCGCCTGGCGGAAGCGCAGGTTGAAAGCCTCCTGTTTGGCGTCGATCAGCTTCGCCACCAGCTCGTCGTCTTTCATGTCGTGGACCTCGGCGGCCTTCACTGTGTCTCGGCCCCCTCGCGCCTGACGAACTTGGTCTTCACCGGGAGCTTGTGCCCGGCCAGGCGCAGCGCCTCGCGAGCCAGGTCCTCGGGGACGCCGGCCAACTCGAACATCACCTTGCCCGGCTTGATCACCGCGACCCAACCCTCGGGGTTTCCCTTGCCGGAGCCCATGCGCGTCTCGGCGGGCTTCTTCGTGTAGGGCTTGTCGGGGAAGACGTTGATCCAGACCTTGCCACCGCGCTTGATCTTGCGGGTCATCGCCACACGGGCGGCCTCAATCTGGCGGTTGGTGATCCAACCGCGGTCGAGCGACTTAAGCCCGTACTCGCCGAAGGCGACGGTGCTGCCGCCCTTGGTGTTGCCGCGCATGCGACCGCGCATCTGCTTGCGGTGCTTGACTCGCTTCGGCATCAGCATGAGTGATGGCTCCTTCCGGCGCAGTGCGCCTCAGCCGAGCGAAAACCAAGCTGGGCAAGGACGCAGGGTGCAGCCTTTGGTGGTGCCAAAGGCAAACCCGAGGACGCAGATCCAGCGCCGGTTTGCAGCCGGCTGAGGTGTGCTGTGTTGGAAGGAGCCATCACTAACGGCCACCTCCCCCGCGCTGGCCACCACGGCCGCCGCCGGGACCTCCACGACCGCCGCCTCCACGACCGCCACGGTCGCCGCCGCGGCCACCACGATCTCCGGGTGGCCGGCCGCCACGCTGGCCGCTCGGCGGCGCGCTGTCCTCGTCTGTGAGCTGGTCACGGAAGCCCTCGGGCATCACCTCGCCCTTGTTGATCCAGCACTTGACACCGATCCGGCCGGTCGTCGTGCGCGCCTCGAAGAAGCCGTAGTCGATGTTGGCGCGCAGCGTGTGCAGCGGCACGCGGCCATCGGAGTAACCCTCGGTGCGCGCCATCTCGGCACCGCCGAGGCGGCCGGAGACCTGCACCTTGACGCCCTTGGCACCGGAGCGCATCGCCGAGGTGAGGGCGCGTTTCATCGCGCGGCGGAAGGCAACTCGATTCTGCAGCTGCTCGGCGATCGACTGGGCGACCAGCTTGGCGTCGAGCTCAGGGCGCTTCACCTCGCGGATGTTCACCTTCACCGGTTTGCCGGTCAGCTTGTGCAGGTCCTTGCGCAGGGCGTCGACTTCGGAGCCCGACTTGCCGATCACGATGCCCGGGCGGGCGGTGTGGATGTCGACCGCGATCTCGCCATGGCGCTCAATCGTGATGTTGGAGAGCCCGGCATGGGCGAGTTTGCCTTCGATGTGATCGCGGATCTTGAGATCCTCGTTGAGCACATCGGAGAAGTCTTTCTCCTCGAACCAGTTGGACTTCCAGTCCTGGATGTAGCCGACGCGGAAGCCGCCGGGATGGATCTTCTGTCCCATCAGCCTTCCTCTTCCGGGCTCAGTGCCAGGGCGATGTGGCAGGTTCGCTTGTTGATCCGCGAGGCGCGGCCCAGAGCCCGCGGGCGGTAGCGCTTGATCGTCGGGCCTTCGTCGACCGTGATCTCGCTGATCCACATCTCGTCGGCAACCAGGTCATGGTTGTTCTCGGCGTTAGCCGCGGCCGACTCGATCAGCTTGCGAATGTCTTCGGCGGCACCGCGCGGCGAGAACTCAAGCAGCGCTCGGGCCTTATCGATGTGCAGGCCGCGCACCTGATCAGCGACCAGGCGGGCCTTGCGCGGGGCGACACGCACGTAGCGCGCGCTGGCGCGAACGACGACCGGGGCAGCCACGCTACTCACCCTTGCCCGTTCCCGAGTGCGAGCGGAAGGTGCGCGTCGGCGCGAACTCGCCCAGCTTGTGGCCGACCATCGACTCGGAGATGAAGACCGGCACGTGCTTGCGACCGTCGTGGACGGCGATCGTGTGGCCGACCATGTCGGGGAAGACCGTCGAGCTGCGCGACCAGGTCTTCAGCATCTGCTTGGTGCCGGACTCGTTCATCGCGTTGACGCGCTTGATCAGCGCCTCTTCCACCCACGGTCCCTTTTTGGTCGAGCGTCCCATGATCTTGTTGCCTACCTCTTCTTCTTTCCTCGGCGACGCCCGCGCACGATGTATCGGTCGGATTGCTTGCCCTTCTTGCGGGTGCGGTAGCCGAGCGTCGGCTTGCCCCAGGGGGTCACCGGGTGGCCGCCCGGCGTGTGGTGGGCCTCGCCGCCGCCGTGCGGGTGGTCGACGGGGTTCATCGCCACGCCGCGGGTCTGCGGCCGCTTGCCCTTGTGGCGGTTGCGGCCTGCCTTGCCGACCTTGAGGTTCTGGTGCTCGGCGTTGGAGAGCACGCCAACCGTGGCGCGGCACTCGGCCCGCACGAGGCGCATCTCCGAGGAGGGCAGGCGCAGCGTCACCATCTCGCCCTCCTTGGCGGCGAGCTGGATCGAGGTGCCAGCCGAGCGGCCGAGCTTGCCACCCTGGCCGGGAGTGAGCTCGACGTTGTGGACGATCGTGCCGGTCGGCATCTCGCCGAGGGCCAGCGCGTTGCCCGGGCGGATGTCCGAACCGGGACCGGACTGGACCTCGTCGCCAACCGAGATCGCCGCCGGAGCGAGGATGTAGCTCTTGGCGCCGTCGGCGTAGTGCAGCAGGGCGATGTAGCAGCTGCGGTTGGGGTCGTACTCGATGCTCGCCACCTTGGCGGGCACGCCGTCCTTGAGCCGCTTGAAGTCGATCTGCCGGTAGCGCCGCTTGGCGCCGCCGCCGCGGTGACGGGCGGTGACGCGCCCGTTCGCGTTGCGCCCTCCCGACTTGCGCAGGCCCTCGGTCAGCTTGCGCTCCGGACGGGACTCGGTCAGCTGCTCGCGCAGCGGATACGTCGCGAAGCGGCGTCCCGGGCTGGTTGGTTTTGTTTTGCGGTTCGGCATCCCTATTTCCCTATGCAGTCTCTGCGCCCTCGAAGAGCTCAATCCGCTCGCCCGGCGCAAGTTGGACGATCGCCTTCTTCCAGCCCCGCGTCGTGCCCTGGTGCAGACCGCGGCGCTTGGGCTTGGGCCGCACCTTGGCAGTGCGCACCTGGGCCACCTTGACGTCGAAGATCTCCTCGACCGCGTGAGCGATCTGGGTCTTGTGGGCGCGGTCTGCCACCCGGAAGGTGTACTTGCCCTCGCCGATCAAGGCGTAGCTCTTCTCGGAGACGACCGGGCGGATGATCACGTTGCGCGCGTCCATCAGTGCCCCTTCCAGTGACAGTGTGCCTGCAGCGGCGAGACTCGGCCGTCGCCAGGCAAGGACGCAGGGAGGCCGCGTACCTTTTGGTACGTGGCCGACTGAGGACGCCGCATGGCGACGTTCCGAGGCCGCCGGTGCAGGTGCAATGTCGCTTGAAGGGGCACTTAGCCGAGCCTCTCCTGCAGGTTCGCCAACGCCGCTTCCGAGAGCACCAGCGAGGCGGCGCCGACCACATCGGCGACGCCGATCGCACCGACCTCGGCGACTTGGACACGAGGGATGTTGCGGAAGCTCCTTGCGGCGCCACCCTCCTCGGGGGCGAGCACGATCAGGGTCGCGCGCTTTGCTCCCCATTTGTCAAGCGCCTCAGCCGCGCTCTTGGTCGAGGGCGTCTCGAAGGTTCCGGCGTCGAGCAACGCGACGCTGTCCCGCTCGGCGTGGACCGAGAGGGCGGAGCGGAGCGCCTTGCGGCGCGCCTTGCGGTTGACCTTGACCGTGTAGTGCCGCGGCTTCGGCCCGAAGGCGACACCGCCGCCGAAACGGCTGGGAGCGCTGAGCGCGCCGACGCGGGCACGGCCCGTGCCCTTCTGGCGCCAGGCCTTGGCGCCGGTCATCGCCACCTCACCGCGGGTCTGGGTCGAGGCCGATCCCTGCCGCCGGGCGGCAAGATCGGCACGCGCGGCCTCATCGACCAGCGAGTGATGGAAGGGCTCGGCGAAAAGCTCTTTCGGCAGGTCCACCTTGGTCGTCTTGCCGAGCACGGCCGCTTTAGCCATCGGTGCGCACCTCCACGACAGCGTTGCGCGAGCCGGGCACCGAGCCCTTGATCAAGAGCAGGTTGCGCTCGGCATCGACATCGGCGACCTCGAGGCCCTTCTGAGTAATGCGCTTGTTGCCCATCTGGCCCGGCATCTTCATTCCCTTGAAGACGCGAGCGGGGAAGGTGCTGGCGCCGATCGAGCCCGGGGCGCGCACGTTGTGCGAGCCGTGGCTGACCGGGCCGCGGCTGAAGTTGTGGCGCTTGATGCCGCCCTGAAAGCCCTTGCCGATCGAGATCCCCGAGACCTTCACTTTCTGGCCCGCCTCGAAGACGGCGACGGTGACATCGTCACCGATCTTCGGGCCCTCCTCGGCGCCGAGATCCTCGTCGCGGAACTCGACCAGGTGGCGCATCGGCGCGGCTCCAGCCTTCTTCAGGTGGCCTTCCTCGGCCTTGCTCAACTTGCCCTGCTTGACCTCGCCGAAGGCGAGCTGCACGGCGGCGTAGCCATCGCGCTCGCTCTCGCGCACGGCGGTCACCTTGCAGGGACCGGCTTCGATCACGGTGACCGGCGTCACCGTGCCGTCCTCGCCGAAGACCTGCGTCATGCCGAGCTTCTTGCCGAGAATCGCAGCCATCGCACTAGAGCCGGATCTCGATGTCGACGCCAGCGGGCAGCGAGTCGAGCCGCTGCAGCGAATCGACGGTTTTCGGCGAAGGCTGGAGGATGTCGATCAGCCGCTTGTGGGTGCGCATCTCGAAGTGCTCGCGCGAGTCCTTGTCCTTGAAGGGCGAGCGGATCACGCAGTAGACGTTCTTCTCGGTCGGCAACGGCACCGGACCGGAGACGCTGGCGCCGGTGCGCTCCGCCGTCTCGACGATCTCACGGGCAGCCCGATCTATGGCGTCGTGGTCGTACGCCTTGAGCCGGATGCGGATCTTTTGTGCTGCTATCGCTGCCACTTCTGAACGTTTCTCTCTTGTCTTTCTCGCGCGTCTTACCGCGCATAAAGGGCGGGGCCCCTGTGTTGGGGCGCCGCCCCCGGTCGTATGTCCTTGCAGTTGTCTTCGCCGCCTTGCTGGCAGCGAAAGGGCGGACCGGCGGCCCGCCCTTGGCGAATCGTCTACTCGATGATCTCGGCGACGACTCCCGAGCCCACGGTCCGGCCACCCTCGCGGATGGCGAAACGCAGGCCCTGATCCATGGCGATCGGCTGGATCAGCTCGATCGTCATCTCGACGTTGTCTCCCGGCATCACCATCTCGGTCCCCTCGGGGAGGTTGGCGATCCCGGTCACGTCGGTCGTGCGGAAGTAGAACTGAGGCCGGTAGCCGGAGAAGAACGGCGTGTGACGACCACCCTCCTCCTTCTTCAGGCAGTAGACCTCGGCCTTGAATTTGGTGTGCGGGGTGATCGAACCGGGCTTGCAGAGCACCTGGCCACGCTCGATCTCCTCGCGCTTGGTGCCACGCAGCAGGGCGCCGATGTTGTCGCCCGCCTGACCCTCGTCGAGGATCTTGCGGAACATCTCGACGCCGGTGACGACGGTGGTCGTCGTGTCCTTGATGCCGACGATCTCGACCTCGTCGCCGGTGTTGACGATGCCCTGCTCGACACGGCCAGTGGCGACGGTGCCGCGGCCGGTGATCGAGAAGATGTCCTCGATCGGCATCAGGAAGGGCTTGTCGAGCTCGCGCACGGGCTCGGGGATGTAGGAGTCGAGCGCGTCGGCCAGCTCGAAGATCGCTTTCTGGGCCTCTTCGTCACCCTCGAGCGCCTTGAGCGCCGAGCCCTTGACGATCGGCGTCTCGTCGCCGGGGAAGTCGTACTCGTTGAGCAGGTCCTTGACCTCCTCCTCGACGAGCTCGATCAGCTCGTCGTCGTCGACCTGGTCGACCTTGTTGAGGAAGACGACGACGTGGGGCACGTTGACCTGACGGGCGAGCAGGATGTGCTCGCGCGTCTGCGGCATGACGCCGTCAGCGGCCGAGACCACCAGGATCGCGCCGTCCATCTGGGCGGCACCGGTGATCATGTTCTTCACGTAGTCGGCGTGGCCCGGGCAGTCGACGTGGGCGTAGTGCCGGTTGTCGGTCTGGTACTCGACGTGCGAGGTCGCGATCGTGATCCCGCGCTCCTTCTCCTCCGGAGCGTTGTCGATCTCCTCGAAGCTTTTCGCCTCGGCGCCACCCTTCGTGGAGAGGGTCTTGGTGATCGCGGCCGTCAGCGTCGTCTTTCCGTGGTCGATGTGACCGATCGTGCCGACGTTCACATGCGGCTTATCGCGCTCGAACTTCTCCTTGGACATCTCTCTCCGTTCTACCTTTCGAAGTCGGGTTCTGTCTGCGTTGGGTGGTTAAGTCTCTGGAGTGTTGCCGGGCAGCGCGGTTAGCGCTGCCCGCGGGCGAACTTGGGAAATATAGCTAGAACACCCATGCGGTCCGTTGCCGGTCACGAGGCCGCACCAACCGGCTCACCGGAGCGGTGCTCGACGATCTCTTCGGCGATGCTGCTCGGGACCTCCTCGTAGCGCTCGAACTGCATCGTGTAAGTCGCGCGGCCCTGGGTCATCGAGCGCAGTTCGGTCGCGTAGCCGAACATCTCACCGAGCGGCACAAAGGCCTGCACAGCGAGGGCGTTGCCGCGCTGCTCCTGGCCCTGGACTTTGCCGCGGCGCCGCGAGAGGTCGCCGATCACGTCGCCGAGGAAATCCTCGGGCGTGACCACCTCGACCGCCATCACCGGCTCGAGCAGGACCGGGTTGGCCTTGCGCGCGGCGTCCTGGATCGCCATCGAGCCGGCGATCTTGAAGGCCATCTCCGAGGAGTCGACGTCGTGGAAGGAGCCGTCGACGAGTTCGACCTTGACGTCGACCATCGGATAGCCGGCCTTGACCCCGTTCTCGAGGGCCTCTTTCATCCCCTGCTCCGCGGGACCGATGAACTCGCCCGGGATAGCGCCGCCCTTGATTTTGTTGACGAACTCGAAGCCCTCACCGGGCGCCGGCTCGACGTTGATCACGACGTGGCCGAACTGGCCGCGGCCACCGGTCTGGCGGACGAAACGCGCCTCGACCTTCTTGACCTCCTTGCGGATCGTCTCGCGGTAGGCGACCTGGGGCTTGCCGACGTTGGCCTCGACCTTGAACTCGCGCAGCATGCGGTCGACGATCACCTCGAGGTGCAACTCGCCCATGCCGTGGATCAGGGTCTGGCCGGTTTCCTCGTCGCTTTCGATCTTGAAAGTCGGGTCCTCCTCGCCGAGCCGCTGCAGGGCGTTGCCCATCTTCTCCTGGTCGGCCTTGGTTTTCGGCTCGATCGCCACGGCGATCACGGTCTCGGGGAATTCGATGCTCTCCAGGGCGATCGGCGCGTCGGGAGCGGCGAGCGTGTCGCCGGTGCTGGTTTCCTTGAGGCCGACGCCGGCGCAGATGTCACCCGCGTAGCACTCGTCGATCTCCTCGCGGCTGTTGGCGTGCATCATCAGCAGCCGGCCGATGCGCTCGGTCCGGCCCGTCTTCACGTTGAGGACGCGGCCGCCTTTCTCCAGCTTGCCGGAGTAGACGCGGAAGTAAGTGAGCTTGCCGACGTAGGGATCGGTCATCACCTTGAAGGCGAGGGCGGCAAAGGGAGCCTCGTCGGAGGCGGGTCGCTCGTCCTCGACGTCCTCGGGCTGACCCTTGCCAGCGGGGACGACACCGGTAACCGGCGGCACCTCGAGCGGCGAGGGCAGCAGCTCGACGATCGCGTCGAGCAGCGGCTGCACTCCCTTGTTCTTGAAGGAAGAGCCGCAGAGGACCGGTGTCACCTTGGTGTCGAGGGCAGCCCGGTGGAGCGATTTGGCGATCCGCTCGTGGGGGATGTCCTCCTCGGCGAGATAGGCCTCCATCAGCTCGTCGTCGTAGTCGGCGCAGGCCTCGATCAGCTGGGTGCGGTACTCGTCGGCTTGATCCTGGAGGTCGGCCGGGATCTCGACCGTCTCGAACTCGGTGCCGAGCTCGTCCTTCCAGACCAGCGCCTTCATCTCGATCAGGTCGACGACGCCCTCAAAGGCATCCTCGCTGCCGATCGGCAGCTGAATCGGCAGGGGGTTGGCGCCGAGGCGGTCTTTCATCGTCTCGACCGCATTGAAGAAGTCGGCGCCGGTGCGGTCCATCTTGTTGATGTAGGCGAAGCGCGGCACGCGGTACTTGTCGGCCTGACGCCAGACGGTCTCCGACTGGGGCTCGACGCCGGCGACCGCGTCGAAGACGGCGATCGCGCCGTCGAGCACGCGCAGGCTGCGCTCGACCTCGACCGTGAAGTCGACGTGGCCGGGCGTGTCGATGATGTTGATGCGGTGGTCCTTCCACTCACAGGCGGTCGCGGCAGAGGTGATCGTGATGCCGCGCTCCTGCTCCTGCTCCATCCAGTCCATGACGGCGGCGCCCTCGTGCACCTCGCCCATCTTGTGGGTGCGGCCGGTGTAATAGAGGATGCGCTCGGTGGTCGTCGTCTTACCGGCGTCGATGTGCGCCATGATCCCGATGTTGCGCGTCTTCTCCAGGGGAAATGTGCGTGCCATGGTTCCTAAGGTAAGGGTTTGGTCGTGAAACGGGGACGGAACAAACGCGAGCGATCTGGCAAGAGCCGGGATCGGCGCATGAAAAAGGCCCTCGCGGGCCCGGCGAAACGTACTTCGAAGCGAACGTCGAAAAGACTGCCTGAGCGACGGGCGATGATAGCAGCGGTTCGGCGGCGGATCGGCGCGGTCCTGCTGGCGGCCGGCAAGCGCTCGCGACGGCTCGATCGCGCCGTGGCCCGTCGTATTGAGCAGGTCCGTCCTCCCCTGGCTAAGCGACTTACTCGACTGCGAACGGTCCTACTGCGTCAGCTGGGGCGTGTCTGGCGTTTGATCACGCGCCTCGTGCGGGCGATCGGTAGGCGCCTGCGGCCACTCGCCGTGCTCGGCCTGCGGGCCTTCTCGCGCCTCGAACGCCTCCTCCTATGGACGAGCGCCACGGCAATTCGGGGCGCAACCGCGCTCAGCACGGTGATCACCCCACAGCGAGCGATCTGCGCGACGATCGTCGCTTCGGCCGCCTGCCTGATCGCCGCCCAATTCGTCGACTACCGCAGCGTCGAGATCGGCCAGGCGGCCTACGCCGGCCTGCCGGCAGCCGAACCTCCCACGGTCGGCACCGAGACGCCCAGAGACGCCCACTCCTATCTGCTCATCCCGATCGCGGTACTCGCCGCGATCGCCGCTGTGCTGGCCCTGCAGCCGAAGCGGCGCGGCCTCGGCCGAGTCGTGGTCGGCTTGGGGGTGCTCTGCATCGCGGTGATCTTGCTCGTCGACTTGCCAGCGGGGCTCGACACGGGCGCCCAGGCGGCTCGCTTCTCGGGCGCTACGGCGGTGCTCGAGGCGGGCTTCTACGCCCAGCTGGCGGCAGCGGCGGGGCTGGTCATTGGCGGACTGCTCTACTATGCGCGGCCGTGCCGAATACGAATCAACTTGTCAGGAAGGGCCGCAAGCGCCCGAAGAAGAAGACGGCGACGCCGGGCCTCAAGTCAGCGCAGGGCCGCAAGAAGGCCGTTGCCGCGCCCCAGCGACGGGGCGTCTGCACCCGCGTCGCCACAGTAACGCCGAAGAAGCCGAACTCAGCCCTGCGCAAGATCGCCCGTGTGCGCCTCACCAACGGCATGGAGGTCACCACCTACATCCCCGGCGAGGGCCACAACCTGCAGGAGCACTCGGTGGTGCTGGTTAGGGGTGGTCGCGTCAAGGATCTGCCAGGCGTGCGCTACAAGGTCGTGCGCGGCACGCTCGATGCCGCCGGCGTCTCCGACCGCAAGCAGGCCCGCTCCCGCTACGGCGTGAAGGCAAGTTGACCATCTAATGCCACGCCGCTCAGCAGCACAGATCCGTCCGGTCGAGCCCGATGCGCGTTTCCGCAACCGGCTCGTCCAGCAGCTGATCAACAAGGTAATGAGCGACGGCAAGAAGCAGCTTGCCGAGCGCATCGTCTACGACGCGCTGGCGATCGTCGGCGAGCGTTCGAGTGAGGACCCGATCGAGACGCTTGAGAGCGCGATCAAGCAACTCACCCCGGTGCTCGAGGTTCGCTCGCGCCGGGTCGGCGGCGCCACCTACCAGGTGCCGGTCGAGGTGCCCGCGCGCCGCGCCCGTACCTTGGCGATTCGCTGGCTGGTCGACTACGCCCGCCAGCGCCGCGAGTACTCGATGGCTGAGCGCCTCGCTAGCGAGATCGTTGACGCCACGCAGCAGCAGGGGAGCGCCTGGAAGCGGAAGGACGACATTTACCGCATGGCGCAGGCGAACAAGGCGTTCGCCCACTACCGCTGGTAAGCCAGCGCCGGCTGTGGATCGCCCGATCCTCGCGGTGGATATCGATGGGGTGATCAGCTTGTTCGGGTCAGAACAGAAGCCCGACCGGGCGCATACGAAGCTGGAGCTGGTCGATGGGATTCCCCACCTCATCTCGCTTCCCACCGGAGACCGACTGCAGCGGCTCAGCGAGCACTTTGAGTTGATCTGGGCGACGGGCTGGGAGGACAAGGCGAACTTCTATTTGCCGGGGCTGTTGGGGTTGCCGGAGCTGCCCTACGTGAGCTTTGAGGTAGCCGCGCGTCCGGGCGGGACCCACTGGAAGCTGGGACCGATCGACGAGTACGCAGTGGGTCGGCCCCTGGCCTGGATTGACGACAACTTCGACGAGAGCTGCTTCGAGTGGGCCGAACGCCGCGAGCAGCCAACCTTGCTCGTCCCCACCGAGGCCCATCTCGGCCTCGAGGAGGCCCACGTCGAGGCCTTGCGGCTCTGGGCCACCTCTCTACACTGAGCCCAATGGAGGGATTCTGGGCGATTTTCTTCCTGCTGGTCGTGCTGAAGATTCCGGTCTTCGGCGCCCTCTGGCTGATCTGGTGGGCAAGCAAGGCCCCCGAGTCCGAGGCAGCTGGGGAGGATTCCGATGGCGGCAGCTTCAAGCGCTGGCGCCCCACCCCCCGCCCCCGCGGGCCCCAACATGAACCAAGCGGCGCTGGAGCAATGAGGAGGCGGCCAGGTGTCGCCCCTCCCCTCAGACCCGCTGCGCAGCCTGCTTTCGCTCGCGTCGGATCTCGCGCAGATAAGGCTGGAAGTCAACCTGGATCGTGTGACGCTTAGAAGCGATGTAGCGCTTGCGCATCTTCGCTTCGGTCGCCTCGACCTCGGCCTTCATCTCGCTGGGTGAAGGCAACGTCCCCCGTCCCTCAAGCAGATCGCCGACCCACTCGGCTTGTGCCTCGGCCAGCGGCATGATCGCGCCGAGGGGCTGAATCAGACCGATGAAGTAGAGGCCGGGGTGCTCGACCGAGACGACGCGCCGGTAGAGCGGCAGGCGATTGTCCCGGGGGGCGACCAGATCGTCGTCGAAGAAGGGGAAGCTGATCTTGTAGCCGGTGCAGTAGACGACGAGGTCGACCTCCTCCTCATTGCCGTCGATGAAGCGCACCGTGCGGCCGCCGCTGAAGCGGTCGATGTTTGGCCGCACCTCGATATCGCCATGGCCGAGTCGTGAGAGCAGCTCGGCAGAAACAGTCGGATGCGCCTCGAGCAGCTTGTGATCGGGCTGCGGCAGGCCGTAGGCGGTCATCTCGCCAGCGGTCAAACCGAGCATGCGGTTGAGGACGAAACGCTGCACAGGCAGCGGCATCCTGGTCAACAGGTCTGAAGCCGCTTCATCGGTTGGTTTGCCGTTCAGGTACTTGGGCATGACGTAGGCGCCGCGGCGCATGGCGAGGAAGGTGTGCTCGGCGATGCGCGAGGCCTCGACGGCGATGTCTGTGGCCGAGTTGCCGATCCCCAGGACCAGCACCCGCTTGCCCTCGAGGACCTCGGACTCGCGGTAGTGATGGACGTGGATCTGCTCGCCCTCGAACTCATCGGCGCCGGGGAAAGCCGGTTCGGGCCAGCGCGGGTCCCAATGGTGGCCGTTGGCGACAAGCACGGCGCGGTAGCGGTGGAGCTCGGCGCGGCCGTCGCTGTCCTCGACCGTTACCTGCCACTCTCCGTCGACCGCCTCGACGCTCTTCACCTCGGTGCCGAAGCTGATCTTCTCGCGCAGGCCGAAGTGGTCGACGTAGTCGTCGAAGTAGCGGGCGATCTGGAAGTGATTGGGGTAGTCGGGGTAATCGTCGGGCATCGGATAGGTGCGGTAGGCCATCAGCCCGCGCGAGGTGTTGATGTGCAGCGAGCGGTAGGCCGATGACATGCCGTTGTCGTTTTCGTAGCGCCAATTGCCACCGACCTCAGAGCCCTTCTCGAAGCAGTCGAAGGGAATGCCCCTGGCGCCAAGCACCTGGCAGGCGGCGATGCCGGAGGAGCCGGCGCCGATCACGCAGATTTTCTGAGCGGGCGTCACGGCCGGTGAATTTACTCGAACTGGCCGGCCGGCCAGGGTGGCGAGGGGTGAGCGAGTCCACCCCTGGGGTCCGTAGTTGAAATCGCCTTTCGATTCGAAGCTTGGTCCATCGGGATTTGAAACCAACGAAAGGAGCCCCCGATGACCAGCAAGACCCACAAGACCCGCTCGTTCCGTCCCAGCCCCGCCCTCGTGATTGCGTGCATTGCCCTGTTCGCCGCCCTCACCGGTAGCGCCATCGCCGCCGGTGTCGGCAAAAACACGGTCCGTTCACCGCAGATCGTCGATGGCACGATCCGCACCGTCGACCTGCGCGACAACGCGGTGGCCGCCGGCAAGATCGCCCCGGACGCGGTCGACACGACGGAGATCGCCGAAAACGGCGTCGACTCCTCCGACGTTGCCCCCGAGACGCTCACCGCGGCGGATCTCGGCGCCGCCTCGGTCGCCTCCTCGGAGGTCGCCGACCAGTCGCTGACCGCCAACGACCTGGGCCCCGACTCGGTCGGCTCGAGCGAGCTACAGGCCGGCTCGGTCCGCGCCTCAGAGCTCGGCACGATCATCCAGGTGACCAACCAGGTGCCGATCAAAGCCGGCGACAACGCGGCTGTCACCGCCAACTGCCCCGCGAGCACCACGGTGATCAGCGGCGGCGGCTTGCCGGCCAACTACACGGTGTCTCTGGTCGGCAGCGTGCGCAGCGGCAACGGCTGGAGCGCCTACGCCCGCAGCTACTCGGCCAACGACTCGACCCTCACCGCCTACGCCTACTGCCTAAGCGGCGGATCCAGCAACTAAAGGACGATGGCGTAACGCGTTGCGGCGCTGCGCCGACCACAAAGCGTTACACCCCACAAGCAACAGCAAAGCGGCCCGGGCAGACAACGCCCGGGCCGCTTTTGCGTTTGGAGAGGGGCGGGCACCCCTCGAAACGTCTTGTACTTTTTCGCGAAAGCCGCCCGCGGACGACCATCCCCGACCCTCGAAAAAGTTAAGTGGAGAGGGGTGCCCGCCCCTCTCCCACCAACTACTTCTCCTCAGAAGTCTGCTCGATCTCCTGAGCGAGCTCCTCAAGCTCCTCGGCAAAGGAGGGCCCGAAGCTCTCGACCGCATCGCCGGTGTCGTCGAGGCCGAGCTCGGCGGCCAACTCTTCCTCGTCGAGCAGGCCCTCCTCGCTCGGCGGCTCGATCGGCACCGCGGGCTCGACCGCAAGCGTGCGGTAGTGCTTCAGCCCGGTTGCCGCGGGGATCAGCTTGCCGATGATGACGTTCTCCTTGAGGCCCACCAGTTTGTCGCGCTTGCCCTCCAGGGCGGCGTCGGTGAGCACCTTGGTCGTCTCCTGGAAGGACGCGGCGGAGAGGAAGGACTCGGTGGCCAGCGAGGCCTTGGTGATGCCGAGAATGACCTCCTCGGCCTTGGCCGGCGTCCCACCTTCTTCCTTGGTCTTCTTGTTGAGCCGTTTGAGCGCGCCGCGGTCTTCGAGCTGGCCGGGCAGCAGGCTGGTCGAGCCCTTCGATTCGATCCGCACCTTCTTCAGCATCTGGCGAGCGATCAGCTCGATGTGCTTGTCGTTGATGTCGACGCCCTGGGCGCGGTAGACCTTCTGCACCTCGGCCACCAGATAGAGCTCGACGTCGGTGCGGCCACGGATCGCCAGCAGGTCAGCGGGGTACAGGGAGCCCTCGTTGAGCTGCTGCCCGACCTCGACCTTTTCGCCGTCCGCCACGTGCAGGCGGGTGCGCAGCGGGAAGCTGTAGGCGTGCTCCTCGCCGCTCGACTCGGTGACGATCACTTTCAGGGCTTTGTCGGTCTCTTCGACCGAGACCTTGCCGGCCACCTCGGCCATCTGGGCGAGACCCTTCGGTTTCCGCGCCTCGAAGAGCTCGACGATGCGCGGCAGGCCCTGGGTGATGTCCTGGCCGGCGACACCACCGGTGTGGAACGTCCGCATGGTCAGCTGCGTGCCGGGCTCGCCGATCGACTGTGCGGCGATGATGCCCACCGCGTCGCCGATATTGACCGTGGAGCCGGTCGCCGGCGCCACGCCGTAACAGGAGCGGCACACACCGGAGTCGGCGTCGCACTTGAGCGCCGAGCGGACCGGAACCTTGACCTCCTCGCCGTCAAACGCCTCGGCGATCGCTTCGACGTCAGGGAGGGTGATCTCCTGGTTGCGCTTAAGCAGTTCGCGACCGCGCTTGGTTTCGAACTTTTTCGCGGCCAGGCGACCGATCAGGTTGTCGTTGAGCGAGTTGTCGTCCTTGCGGATCGCCATCTCGATGTGGTCTTTGGTTTTGCAGTCCTCCTCGCGCACGATCACGTCCTGGGCGACGTCGACCAGGCGCCGGGTGAGGTAACCCGAGTCGGCCGTGCGCAGCGCCGTGTCGGCAAGACCCTTTCGGGCGCCGTGCGTGGAGATGAAGTACTCGAGCACCGAGAGGCCCTCCATGAAGTTGGCCTTGATCGGCCGCTCGATGATTTCACCCTTCGGATTGGCCATCAGGCCGCGCATCCCGGCCAGCTGGCGGATCTGCTTGAAGGAGCCGCGAGCGCCCGAGTTGGCCATCATGAAAATCGGGTTGAGCTCGTCGAGGTTGTCCTCCATCGCTTTGGCAACCTCGTCGGTGGCGTTGTTCCAGTGCGACGTGACCGCCTCGTGGCGCTCCTCGGCCGTGATGTAGCCGTCGTCGTACTGACCCTGGATCTCCGCCGTCTGCTTCTCGTAGCGCTCGAGGATCTGCTCCTTGTCGGGCGGCGAGACGACGTTGTTCTTGGAGACCGTGATCCCCGCCTGACTGGCGTAGTGGAAGCCGAGGTCCTTGAACGCGTCGAGCACCTGTGAGACGGCCGGCGCCCCGTAGGCCTCGACCAGGTCGGAGACCATCTCGTTGACGTCGCGCTTCTTCAGCGAGTGGTTGACGAACTCGAACTGCTCGGGATCGAAATCGTCGCCGAGCGCCTCGGCCAGGGCGCGCTCGATCTTTTCGTTGAAGATGATGCGACCCACAGTGGTCAGGAAGTGCTCGTGCCCGGCCCGCCGGTACTCGGCCTGGTCGTGCAGTTTGCAGCCACCGTTCTCGTAGACGAGCTCGGCCTCCTGCGCGGAGCGGAAGGTCTTCGGCGCGGAGCCGTTGAGCTTGCCGGCCTTGCCCGCCTTGAGCTGCTCGTCGATCTTCGCCAGCTCCTCGGCGTCGGGGCCGTAGGTGAGGTAGTAGATGCCCAGCACCATGTCCTGGGTCGGCGTCGCCAACGGCGCACCGTGAGCCGGTGAGAGGATGTTGTTCGCCGAGAGCATCAGGATCCGCGCCTCGGCCTGAGCCTCGGCGGAGAGCGGCACGTGGACCGCCATCTGGTCGCCGTCGAAGTCGGCGTTGAAGGCGTGACAGACGAGCGGGTGGACCTGGATCGCCTTGCCCTCGACCAGCACCGGCTCGAAGGCCTGGATGCCGAGGCGGTGCAGGGTCGGTGCGCGGTTGAGCAGCACCGGGTGCTCGTGGATGACGTCCTCGAGCACGTCCCAAACCTCGGGGATCATCGACTCGACCATCTTCTTGGCGGCCTTGATGTTCTGCACCGCTTTGCGCTCGACCAGCTGGGCCATGATGAACGGCTTGAAGAGCTCCAGCGCCATCAGCTTGGGCAGGCCGCACTGGTGCAGCTTGAGGCTCGGGCCGGAGACGATCACCGAGCGACCGGAGTAGTCGACGCGCTTGCCGAGCAGGTTCTGGCGGAAGCGCCCCTGCTTGCCCTTGAGCATGTCGGAGAGCGACTTCAGCGGACGGTTGCCGGGACCCGTAACCGGGCGGCCGCGGCGGCCGTTGTCGAAGAGCGCGTCGACCGCCTCCTGCAGCATGCGCTTCTCGTTGTTGACGATGATCTCCGGCGCACCGAGGTCGAGCAGGCGCTTGAGCCGGTTGTTGCGGTTGATCACGCGCCGGTAGAGGTCGTTGAGGTCGGAGGTGGCGAAGCGACCGCCGTCGAGCTGGACCATCGGCCGCAGCTCCGGCGGGATCACCGGCACGCAGTCGAGGATCATCCAGTCGGGCTTGTTCTCCGAGTTGAGGAAGGCGGAGGCGACTTTCAGCCGCTTCACGGCGCGGGCCTGTTTCTGGCCCTTGGAGCTGTTGATCACCTGCTCCAGTTCCTCGCACTCGGCCTCGAGGTCGACCTGTTCAAGCAGATCCCGGACGGCTTCCGCCCCCATGCTGCCGCGGAAGTACTCACCCCAACCGAAGGGCGAGCCGAAGCGGTCCTTGAGCTCGCGGAAGACGGTCTCGTCGTTGACGACGTCCTTCGGCTTCATCTCGGTGAAGATCTTCCAGACCTCCTCCATCCGCTCGATCGCCTCGTCGATGTAGGCCTCGGTGTCGGAGATCTCCGCCTCGAAGGTCTTTTTCAGTTCTTTGATCATTTTGGCGCGCTCATCGTCTTTGAGCTTGCGCAGCTGCGCCGCGGTCAGCTTCAGCGAGTCGGCCCAAATGTGATCGTCGTCGTCGAATTTGGTCTGCGTGCCGTCCTCGAGGTAGGCGATGCGGCGCTCCAGGGACTCACTCAGCTCCTGGGTCCTTTTCTCCCTTTCCGCCTCGTAGGAGTCGGTGACCTTCTTGACCTCTTTCTCGAGCATGCCGAGGTCTTTGTCGCGGGCCTCGACGTCGACCCAGGTGATCATCGACGCGGCGAAGTAGAGGACCTTCTCGAGCTCCTTGGGAGCCATGTCGATCAGGTAGCCGATGCGGCTCGGCACGCCCTTGAAGAACCAGATGTGGGAGACCGGGGCGGCCAGGTCGACGTGCCCCATGCGCTCGCGGCGCACCTTGGAGCGGGTCACCTCGACGCCGCAGCGCTCGCAGACGATGCCCTTGTAACGGACGCGCTTGTACTTGCCGCAGTAGCACTCCCAGTCCTTGGTCGGACCGAAGATACGCTCGCAGAAGAGGCCGTCTTTCTCCGGCTTCAGCGTGCGGTAGTTGATCGTCTCGGGCTTGGTTACCTCGCCCCAGCTCCAGGAACGGATCTTCTTCGACGAGGCGAGACCGATCTCGATCGCGTCGAAGTTGTTGATGTCGATCATCAGTCCTCCACCTTGGCCTCAGCGGCCTCTGTCTCTGTCTCTGTCTCTGCCGCGGCCCCGTCGGTGCCGCCCTCGCCCTCGGCGACCACCTGCTCCTCACGCTCGTCGGCCGCACCGTTGGGGGACTCGGCGCGGACCCCGGTGAGGTCCATGCCCAGCTCCTCGGCGGCCTTGAGCAGGTCGTCATCCTCCTCGGCGATCTCCACGTCTCCCCCTTCGGAGACGACGTTGGCGTCGAGTGAAAGGCTCTGGATCTCCTTGAGCAGCACTTTGAAGGACTCGGGAATCGACGGCTCGGGGATGTTCTCCCCCTTGACGATCGCCTCGTAGGCCTTCACCCGCCCGACCGTGTCGTCGGACTTGACGGTGAGCATCTCTTGCAGCGTGTAGGCAGCGCCGTAGGCCTCCAGGGCCCAGACCTCCATCTCGCCGAAGCGCTGGCCGCCAAACTGCGCCTTGCCGCCCAGCGGCTGCTGGGTGACCAGCGAGTAGGGGCCGGTCGAACGCGCGTGGATCTTGTCGTCGACCAGGTGCAGCAGCTTGAGGATGTACATGTAGCCGACCGTCACCTTGCCCTCGTAGGGCTCTCCCGTGCGGCCGTTGTAGAGCTGGGCCGTGCCCGAGGCACGAGCGCCGGGGCGGCCACTCTTGTCGATGCCAAGGTCGATGCCGCGCTCGGCGTTCTCGTCGGACCAGCTGACCAGCGCCTCGTCGACGTCCTCGACGGTCGCGCCGTCGAAGACCGAGGTGGCCACGTAGACGCGGCCGTCGCCCTGCTCAGAGTGAGCCTCTTTGTAGGACACCGAGCCGTCGTCATACCAACCGTTGGCAGCAACCCAACCGAGATGGGTCTCGAGGATCTGGCCGATGTTCATGCGGCTCGGCACGCCGAGCGGGTTGAGGATGACGTCGACCGGAGTGCCGTCGGCGAGGTGGGGCATGTCCTCCTCGGGGACGATCTTCGAGATCACACCCTTGTTCCCGTGGCGGCCGGCAAGCTTGTCGCCCTCGGCGATCTTGCGCTTGGTGGCGACGAAGACGCGGACCAGATCGTTGACGCCGGCGGACAGGTCGTCGCCGTCGTCACGGCTGAAGGTGAGCACGTCGATGACGACGCCGCCCTCGCCGTGGGGGACCTTGAGCGAGGTGTCGCGGACCTCACGCGCCTTCTCCTTGAAGATCGCGCGGATCAGCTTCTCCTCGGCAGTCAGCTCGGTCTCGCCCTTGGGCGTCACCTTGCCGACCAGCAGGTCACCCGACTGGACCTCGGCGCCGACGCGGACGATGCCGCGCTCGTCGAGGTTGCGCAGGCTCTCCTCGGAACGGTTGGGGATGTCGCGGGTGATCTCCTCGTCGCCGAGCTTGGTCGTGCGGGCGTCGATCTCGTACTCCTCGATGTGGATCGAGGTGAGCTCGTCGTCCTTGACCAGGCGCTCGGAGAGGATGATCGCGTCCTCGAAGTTGTAGCCCTCCCAGGACATGAAAGCGACCAGGCAGTTCTTACCCAGGGCGATCTCGCCGCCACCGGTCGAGGAGCCGTCGGCGAGCACATCGCCCTGCTTGACCTTGTCGCCGGTGTTGACGATCGGCCGCTGGTGGATCAGCGTGCCCTGGTTGGAGCGCATGAACTTGTGCAGCGGATACTCGTCTTTCTTCGCGCCGTGGCTGACCACGATGTGCTCGGAGTCGACATGGGCGACCTCGCCGTCGTTGGCGGCGAGGATGACGTCACCGGTGTCGACCGCGGCGCGGCGCTCCATGCCGGTGCCGATCAGCGGCGGGTCGGGCTTGAGCAGTGGCACCGCCTGGCGCTGCATGTTGGAGCCCATCAGCGCGCGGTTGGCGTCATCGTGCTCGAGGAAGGGAATCAGCGCCGTCGCCACCGACCAGATCTGAGTCGGCGAGACGTCCATCAGGTCGACTTCCTTGGGCGCCGCGGTCGTGTACTCCTGATCGGCAGCGCGGACGAGGACCTGCGGACCTTTCAGCTTGCCGCTCGACTCATCGACCTCGGCGTTCGCCTGGGCGATGATCTTGTCCTCCTCCTGGGTGGCGTCGAGATGGACAATTTCCCCGGTGAGGACCCCGTCCTTGACCATCCGGTAGGGGGTGGTGACGAAGCCGTGCTCGGAGATCTGCGCATAGGAAGAGAGCGAGCCGATCAGGCCGATGTTCGGCCCCTCCGGCGTCTCGATCGGACACATGCGCCCATAGTGAGTCGGGTGCACGTCGCGCACCTCGATCGGTGCCCGCTCACGGGTCAGACCACCGGCGCCCAGCGCCGAGAGGCGGCGCCGGTGGGTGAGCCCAGCCAGCGAGTTGGTCTGGTCCATGAACTGCGAGAGCTGCGAGGAGCCGAAGAACTCCTTCATCGCGGCGACGACCGGGCGGATGTTGATGATCGTCTGCGGGGTGATCGCATCCGAGTCTTCCGTGGTCAGCCGCTCGCGAACGACGCGCTCCATGCGGTAGAGGCCGATGCGGAAGGCCTCCTGGATCAGCTCGCCGACCGTACGCAGGCGGCGGTTGCCGAAGTGCTCGTACTCGTCGAGGTGCTCGTTGACGGGCTCGCGCGGGTAGGTGATCGCCTCTGCCGCGTAGTCCTTGATCGGGTTCTCCTCGTCGACCTCCTCGGGGATGCCGAGCAGCTTCGGCAGGCTGACCAGCTCCTTGACCAGAGCGATGATGTCGTCGTGGGTGAGGACCCGAGTGTCGAGGTCGATGTCGAGGTCGAGCCGTGCGTTGAGCTTGTAGCGACCAACCCGGGTGAGGTCGTAGCGCTTGGGATCGAAGAAGAGCTGCTCGAGCAGGTTGCGGGCAGCGTCGACTGAGGGCGGCTCGCCCGGACGCTGCTTCTTGAAGAGCTCGATCAGGGCGCCCTCCTCAGTGCGGGTCGCCTCGGTGTCAGCCTCGATCGTGTGCCGCATGTAGATCGAGTTGTCGAACATGTCGAGCAGCTTCTCGTCCTCGACGTAACCCATCGAGCGCAGCAGCACCGTCACTGGCAGCTTGCGCTTGCGGTCGATACGCACGTAGACGCGGCCTTTTTTGTCGATCTCGAGCTCCAGCCAGGAGCCGCGGGCCGGCATCAGGTTGGCGATGAAGACCTGCTTCTCGGCGTCCTTGGGCGCCATCACGTAGGCGCCGGGAGAGCGCACGAGCTGGGTGACGACGACGCGCTCGGTGCCGTTGATGATGAAGGTGCCGCGCTCGGTCATCCACGGGAAGTCGCCCATGAAGACCGCCTGCTCGCGGATCTCACCGGTCTCTTTGTTCTGGAAGGCGACCGTCGCCGAGAGCGGCCGCGAGTAGGTCATGTCCTTCTCGCGGCACTCCTCGATTGTGTGCGGCGGCTCCTCGAATTTGAACTCGCCAAAGACGATGGCGAGGTTCCCCGTGTAGTCCTCGATCGGGGATATGTCGTCAATCGTCTCTCGCAGCCCGCCCTTCTTCGGATCCGTCAGCTCTTCGAAGGAGCGACGTTGAATATCGATCAGGTGGGGGACTTCGAGGGGGTTCTGTAGTCGGGAAAAGCTCCTGCGGGTTACGGGGGCAGCGTTCGAACGTGCCAAAGTCGGCGACTCCTCAGACGGTCAGAGGGACGTGGATACAGCGCAAATATCGGGCAGGGGACACAACTGGCGCGCGACCGCGAAAAATAACATACGGCCGCGCGCGGCCGCAGACTTGGCTCCCTGCCTAGGGTTCCAAGCCCGACCGGCGACTCTTACTTGAGCTCGACGCTGGCGCCGGCCTCCTCGAGTTCGGCCTTCAGCTTGTCGGCCTCCTCGCGCTCGACACCCTCCTTGATCGCCTTCGGAGCCTCGTCGACGATCGCCTTGGCCTCTTTCAGACCGAGACCCGTGGCGGCGCGCACGACCTTGATCACCGGCACCTTCTGGCCACCGACCTCGGTCAGCACGACGTCGACCGTCGAGCTCTCTTCGTCGCCGCCACCGTCACCACCGGCGGGAGCGCCGGCCGCGGCAGGGGCCGCAGCGGCGACCGCGGTCGCCGAGACGCCGAACTCCTCCTCGAGCGCTTTGATCCGCTCGGAGAGCTCGAGCACCGAGATGCTCTTCAGCTCCTCGATCCAATCCTCTGTCGAAATCTTGGTTGCCACTCGTTACTCCTCCTCTTCCTTTGAAGTCTCATCGTCGGCAGACTCGTCCGCCGCCTCCTCCTCAGCTTTTTCCTCTTCCGCAGCGGGCTGCTCAGCATCGGCCTCAGCGGCCGAGGCCTCCTCCGCCGGAGCCTCCCCGGATACAAGACCCTTCTCGGCGATCTGCCCGAGCTGCAAGGCAAGCCCCTGGATCATCGAGCCGAGGCCGCGGACCAAACCGGTCAGCGGGCTGGCGACGACGCCGGCGAGCTGACCGTTGAGCACGTCGCGGCCGGGCAGCTTGGCGATCGCCTTGAAGCCAGCCTCGTCGAGGCTGACCGAGTCCATGAAGCCGCCCTTATAAGTGAGCACGTCGTGCTCTTTGTTGAAGCCGGCGATCGCCTTCGCCGCCTGGGCGGTGTCGCCGCGGACAAAGGTCAGTGCGGTGGGGCCCTGCAGCAGCTCAGCGAGACGCTCCTCGCCGGCGTTGCTGGCAGCGATTTTGGTGAGGCGGTTCTTGACGATGCGGAAGCTGGCGTCGGCCTCACGCAGCTTGCCGCGCAGCTCGGCAGCCTGGGGCACGCTGATACCCCGGTAGTCGACCGCGAAGATCGCCTCGGCCGCCTCGATTTGGGCGGCGAGCTCCTCAATTGTGGCTTGCTTCTCGTCTCGGTTCATAGTTCACCTGCACCGGGCCTCCGCTGCCGATGGGCCGAAATGTCAAGCCTGCTTTGACTTATCGGCCCGTCGGCGGCTGCCGGTGGTCTTGGGTAAAGCGCGGCGGCGGAGTTTAGGCGGTTACTGGCTCCCCTGCGGGCTGGCCAGCCGCCGGTGCCTCATGGTCCTCGCCGATCTTGGAAGCGTCGACCCGGATGCCCGGCCCCATCGTCGTCGTCACCGTGCAGGAGACGATGTAGCGGCCCTTCGCCGCCGAAGGCTTGGCGCGGATGATCTCCTCCATCACGGCGGTGAAGTTCTCGAGCAGGGCGTCGGCCTCGAGGCTCGCCTTGCCGATCGCCATGTGAACGATCGCCTGGCGGTCGGTGCGGTACTCGACCTTGCCCGCCTTCGACTCGGAGACGGCTTTCTCGATGTCGTCGGTGACCGTGCCGACCTTGGGGTTGGGCATCTTGCCCTGCGGGCCGAGCACGCGGCCCAATTTGCCGACCGTGCCCATCATCTGCGGGGTAGCGATCGCCACGTCGAAGTCGGTCCAGCCCTCCTCCTCGACTTTCTTGGCGAGGTCGTCGCCGCCGACGAAGTCCGCGCCAGCGGCCTCGGCGTCGCGGGCCTGCTGGCCCTGAGCGAAGACGGCGATCGTAACGTCCTTGCCGAGGCCGTGGGGCAGGGCGAGCGTGCCGCGCAGCTGCTCCTCGGCATGGCGGACGTTGACGCCGAGCAGCACGTGCAGCTCGACCGTCTCGTCGAAGTTGGCGCTGGCGGTCTCCTTGATCAGGGCGATCGCCTCAGCGGGCGGGTAGGCATTGTCGCGTTGGACTTTGCCGAGCTGTTTGCGGTAGCGCTTGCCGTGGGCCACGGGGTCTCCTATTTGACGTCGACGCCCATCGAGCGGGCGGTGCCGGCGATGATTTTCGAGGCGGCGTCGAGGTCGTTGGCGTTGAGGTCGGGCATCTTGCGCTCGGCGATCTGGCGGACCTGGTCCATCGAGATCGTCCCCACCTTGTTGACGTGGGGCTCGCCCGAGCCCTTCTTGATGCCGATCGCCTCCTTGATCAGCACCGCGGCCGGCGGCGTCTTGGTGATGAAGGTGAAGGAACGGTCCTCGTAGACGGTGATCTCGACCGGGATGATCGTGCCGCCTTCGGACTGGGTCTGGGCGTTGAACGCCTTACAGAACTCCATGATGTTGACGCCGTGCTGGCCCAGCGCCGGGCCGACCGGCGGGGCCGGGTTGGCCGAACCAGCCGAGATCTGCAGCTTGATCTGTGTAAGGACTTTTTTCGCCATTGGGATCGGGGAGGGTAGCGGTCGCCCGACTAAATCTTCTTCACCTGGTCGTAGCCCACCTCGACCGGGGTCTCGCGGCCGAAGATCGAGACCAGCACCTTGAGTTTGGCGGCGTCCTCGTTGATCTCGGCGATCTCGCCGGAGAAGTCGGAGAGCGGGCCGGAGACGACCTTGACCGACTCGCCGATCGAGAACTGGGCCTGGGTGCGGGGGCGCTCGGCGGTCTCGCGGTGCAGTAGGCGGTCGACCTCCGGTTTGGAGAGCGGTACCGGTTTGTTGCGCGAGCCGACGAAGCCGGTGACGCCGGGGGTGTTCTTGACCAGGCCCCAGGCGTCGTCGGTCATCTCCATGTTGACCAGGACGTAGCCCGGCATCGTGCGCTTCTCTTTCGGTTCTTTCTGGCCGTCTTTGCCGAGTTCCATCACCTGTTCGGTGGGGACGACGACCTGGCGCACGTTGCGGTTCTGACTCATCGTTTGAACCCGGTGCTCGAGGTTGTGCTTGACCTTGTTCTCGTGCCCAGAGTAGGTGTTGATCACGTACCAGCGATACATCTGTCAGTAAGCCTTCTGTTTGGTGATCCCGCTAGAGGATCTGTTTGACGAGGAAGTTGAAGACGGCGTCGAGGGCGCCGAGATAGGCCGCCGCAACGGCGACAAAGATCAGTGTCACGGCGCTGGCCTGGACGAGCGTGTCGCGATCAGGCCACTGGACCTTCTTCAGCTCGGCCCAGCAGGAGGCGAGGAAGCCGATGACGCCGCCGCGCTGGCGTTCCGCCGCGGCCTGCTTCTGCTTCTTGGCGAGCTGCTCGCTCTCGCGGCGCTTCTGCTCGGTGCGCTTGCGCTTTTCGCTTTCCTTGAGCGCCTTGGTTTCGGCGCGCCGTTCGGCACGTGAGGACTTGGGCGCGTCGGGGGTCTCAAGCGCGGCTTCGGGGGCGCCGGCGGCCATGCCGGCCTCGACCGCCTCGACCTCGGCGACCTCACCGGAGACCGGCACCTGGGTGTCGTGCTGAGCACGCGCCTCGCTGGGGCGACCGTCGCCAGAGCGTTTGCGTTCCTGCTCTTCGCGGGCGCGCCGCTCGGCCTTGCGCTGTGCGCGCGTCTTGGCCATGGCGGCTAGCGCGTCTCCTTGTGCGCCGTGTGCTTGCCGCACCAGCGGCAGTACTTGCGCATCTCGATGCGATCCGGCGTATTGCGCCGCGACTTATTCGTCTGGTAATTGCGCCGCTTGCAGTCTTCGCAAGCCAACGTCACCGCGATGCGGACATCTCCGCGAGCCATTTCTCCTCGATCTACTTACGAGCCGTTACAAGAGAAAACCCCGGGCCGAGGCGCGAGGCT